>NZ_WQEG01000020.1 GCF_013033515.1 Ruegeria sp. HKCCA6707
CACCCGCAGAGAAGTTCCAAGAGTGTGTTGCGGCGATCAGTTGAATCGGCAGCTCGTACCGGTCATTCGCTGCGTCGGGCATGAACGACTGCAATGCGGACGAAGCGGACAGTTGCTGCGATTGAGCCATAGGCAGCAATAGCACTGGGGCGTTAGCCAAGCACGCCCCGTGCCTTACTCTGGAAGCCCTGCCTCTCGCAGTATTGATGCCAATCTTGCAGAGGTTGCTTCGTCGGCAAATGGGAAGCGATTTGCATCCAGCACTCTAAGTCCGTGATCTTCGACTATCTTTTGAAACTCGTTTGATCCCGTAATTGCTGTATTGCCCGCCGCAGCGGCGGCGTAGGCGAGAGGATGCAACCGAATGATCGACTTTCGTTCGTAGGCGTCGAGAGCAAGTGTCAGAGCGGATTTCGTGTCACCTAGCATGGTATAGCCCAGGCTTAGGATCGACAGTCGATAGGGTGTGGTCGGGTGGTCCGGGAAGTTTTGGACAATACTGCTGAGGCTTTCCAGACCAGCGGCCACGCTACCACCAAATATGTCGGCAAGTGCTAAATCCTCCTTTGCAAAATGAAAGCCAGGATTGATTATTAGGGCGCGTTTGGCATCCTGCCTGCAACCTTGATGGTCCCTTCGCAACCAAAGGCGGATTCTTGCGCGGTTATGAAACGCATAGTCGACCTTGGGACCCATCTCGACCGCTTTGTCCGCAATCGAAAGAACTTCGTCGGCATCAACGTCCTCTTCCGAATTCATGGCAAGAGGAACAGATTGCATGAGCGCATACGAATGCATTGCCAACGCCATGGGGTTGTTTGGTTCGAGCTCAACCGCTGCCGCCATTGATGCCTTGGCAATTGCCATGCTTCTCGGATCAAACTGGTGCATGTGGAAAGCGGCTTTGGACAGCAATTGTTGTTCTGTCAGCTCTCCATCGGGCAAATGAGAGTATCCTTCACCAGCATGTGCATTCAGTTGAACCCTGATCGCTGCGCCAACCTGCCAGACAATGTCGTCAACGAAACCGAACAGATCATCGAGTTCACCATCAACCTTAGTGGACCAACAGGTTTCGCCACTGTTGCATGCGGAAATAGAAATATGGACGCGACATCTGTTGCCAAATGCACGGCATCGCCCATGAAGGCGATAAGTAGGAGGATTCTTACTATTATGAGAGGTCGACACCTTGATCCCAGAGCGCTTCGAGATTGCATGCTCAAGGCCGCTCTGAATTTCTAACGCCAGATCAGCCGCCAGGTTTTCGTCGCCGCCACAGCCGAGAGGCTCCAAGAGAATTGTTGGGAAAACAGCCCCAATGGGACCGTTCGGCAGCATGGTCTGCGTGCTTGCACCCTGCCACGCCCAGACCCGAATAGGCCGGGAAATATTTTTTAGTTCTCGTTCCTTGCCTCCTTCGAAAGCAGCTTTCTTGGTATCGTCCAGCGCGTTGTAAACTTGGTCGGAGATCGCAAGACTTCCGGCAGGAGCAATGGACTCCAATCGAGCTGCGACATTTACGCCGTCTCCAAAGATGTCACCATCATCGTCGTGAACGATATCGCCAAGATGAATGCCGATACGAAGTTTAAGTGTCCCATGCAAGCGTAACTTTTCTTGAATACCGATTGCGCAGCTGACGGCATCGAGCACAGATGCAAACTCAACCAACCATCCGTCGCCTGTGCGCTTTATGATATCACCTTGGCTCTGCTTGACCGTTGGCTCGACAACCGACTGCCGCAATTCCGAGAATGCGGCTAGAGTCGCTTGTTCGTCCGCTTCCATCATCTTGGAGTAGCCAACGGTATCGGCGACCATTATCGCTGCCAGATTACGCCTCAAGATACTGACCTCCCTGCGGAGTGAGGTTAGCAGCTTGGACAATTAAGCGCCAACTTCCGGTTCTTCTGCCATACCGTCGATTGCTGGCTACTCAGCAAAAGTCTGTTCTGGGCTCGGTGCCCTCGTTCGCTGCATCTGGCGCGAACGACTGCTCTGCGGACAAAGCCACCATTTGATCAATGACCGCTTTCCAGAAGTGCGCTTCGTTCGCGGGCTTAGCGTATTTGTTGGATCGTTTGAAAGCTGCGGGGGCCGTATCAGCCCATATCCGAAACGCCCGTGAGAAGCCTGTTGAGTCGGTATGGCCGAGTCTTTACGCTTTTCGCGGCGTTGAAGTCCCACGGAAAAACGCCGGATATCCGAAGCGAGCCAACGCCTGCAGTAAGTTGGGACTTGCGTCGTCGCTTATGAATCTTGGAGCGGTAATCTTTAGCTTAACGATCAGTCAGAGTTGCATATCTGATTGCGTTTCTTGAATTCATTCGGAGTCATCCCGGTCCATCGCTTGAAACTCCTGTGAAAACTGGGTTGGTCCAGAAGCCCAACACTTTCACCAATTTCTTTTATCGAAAGTTGGCTGTTTACAAGCAATGTCTTCGCTCGCTTCGCCCGACATTTTTCCAGTTCTGCTTTGAAGCTTGTACCATTGGCTCGGAAGGTGCGTTTCAAACGGTCGGGGCTTTGCGAATACAACTCGGCAAACCAGTTCAGGGTGGCAGGTTGCTTGTCGAGATGCAGTTCAAGCAAATCGCGGGTTTGCTGAAGAAAGTCGTCGGCGCCTGTGACGTTCTCCGGGAGATTCTGGCTTTGCCCACCCCCGGACCGAAGCAGCAACCAGTTCGCTGGAAACTCGATGCGAGCGCCCAAGCGATTGGTCTGGCGTACCGAAATCTCCTTTTTCTGCCAATCAGGTATGCAATCAGGTTTGCAAACCCAGAAATGTAGCTTTTTGGAATCCCAGTCGGGGCCGCAGACGGATCGAACTAGTCGAACCATAAATCCCAGATAATAGCCGTCGACTTGGCCAGGTGGAGAAGATGGCTTGAATGTGCGTTTTGCATCTAACCTGGCGACATGACCGTCGGTCTCGAGATTGTAGGTCGCCATGGACGAAATCCTGCCCACGTCCACAACTAGCGATATCAAAAGGTCACCGAGCGACGCGCTTTGAGTTTCAAGGATCGACAGGTTGGGCAATGTCTTGAGAGCCGCATTCGCACCGACGTCAAACCCCAAATGCGGGTTACTCAATGCCTTCGCGAAATTGTCGATCAGATCGTACCAATGCTGCCCTGCCATGAACGCTTCGCCGCGCTGCACGTCCTTCAGACTGAGGCCGGATGGCTCAAGAAATTTGTCAACTTCAAGGCCATGGCTGAGGGCAAGGGACACAAAAGGTTGCGCCATCGAGCATTCAACAGTTGGGAGTTTCATTTGTCGACCCGAACACTCACAGTTTAATTTTTTCATTCGCATTTTCGAGCATTTTTTTATGTATTTCAACCACAATGCTAATGACAGTCTGAGCGCCACACGCAAAGATACAATCGTGCAGAGCAGTGCATTGCCACGAAGGAACTCCAAAATGTTCAAAAGTTTAACGGTCGCCACTTTTCTTTCAGCGGTCGCAACATATTCATTTGCTCAAGAGGAAAGCTTTCCGATCCTCTTCACCAACGTGCATGTCTTTGACGGCGTGAACGAAGAGCGGATCGAAAATGCCAATGTTCTGGTGGTTGACAACCTGATTGCCGAAGTTTCGACCGAGCCTCTGGCTGTAGCGAATGTCCAGATCATCGACGGCGGTGGGCGCACGTTGATGCCGGGTATGCATGACCAGCACGTGCATCTTACAGTATTCAATCCGCTCAGCGACGGGTTACGCCAGAATATCACGCCCTTTCATCTTGGCGGCGTCGCCACGATCCGGTCCCAGCGCATTCTCATGAACGGGTTCACAACCGTGCGCGACCTTGGAGGACCGGCCAAATCCATCGCCCGCATAATTGACACCGGAATGTTTCCGGGCCCACGTATCTATTCCTCGGAAGCGTTTATCACCCAGACATCCGGCCATGCTGATTTCCGCAAACTAAACGACCGGCATCCCACATTGTCGGGTCAGGGGCCGTCGCATTGGGTCGAAACGGACATGAGCTTTATCGCCGACGGACCTGAGCAAATCCGAATGGCTGTGCGTGAAAACCTGCGTCGCGGGGCAACCCAGATCAAGATCATGGTCAGCGGCGGGGTTACTTCAGAGTTCGATCCGCTGCACTCACTTCAGTATCAGGCTGACGAGATTCAGATGGCGGTCAAAACGGCCGCGCAGTGGGGCACCTATGTCACCTGCCATGTGTTCACCGAACAGGCGATCCGCAACTGCATCGACAATGGTGCCAAGACGATTGAACACATCCCGTTCCTAACCAAGGAGGCTGCCGAGATCATGGTCGAAAAGCAGATCATGTTCGCGACGGCGGTGGCCCCGGTCTACTCGGTGACCACCGAACAAGCGGAAGCCTTTTACACGCCAGCGTCCTTCGTGAAATGGAAAAGTGTGCGGGATGCTGCGGCCAATATGATCGAAGTGATCCAGACGACGCCGGGCATGATTGATCTCTACACACTGGGCACAGACCTTGTGAACAACTGGGATCAGACGCTTGAGCAGGACAAGAAGATGAACGACGAAATCGGATATCTGCACGAAGCGGGTTTCAGCGCATATGACATTCTGCGCATCGCAACGTCGAACGGCGCCCGCATGAACCAACTGACCGGCTTGAACAACCCGTATCAAGACGGCCCCCTCGGCGTGGTCGAGGAAGGTGCCTATGCCGATCTTCTGCTGGTCGATGGCAACCCGCTGGAGGACATCCTGCTGCTGGCCGAGCCGGACGCCAATCTGAAAATCATCATGAAAAACGGCGTGATTTACAAGAATACACTCGATTGAGTGTCGCGCGGGGTGAATTAACCTCGGCACCCCGCGCACCCCGATAGCGGAAGGGAAAGGAAGCCTATGAAATACCTCGGCAAATCTACAATGATGGCGAGCGCACTGGCTCTCACAACAAGCGCGGCTTTTGCACAAGAGGCCACAGGTGACATCCCCCCTGTTACACTCTTCAAGAATGTGATGGTTTTTGATGGAGTGAATGACGGACTCAAGGACGTCGACGTGCTCGTGGTAGGCAACAAGATTCACAAGATTGACGCTGACATTCCTGAGGGCGGGAAGTGGGAAGTCGATGTGCGCACCGGGGGATCCAAGCGGTTGCCTGATCCAGTCGGCGGCATCGACGGCTACTCCTTCACCGTTCAAACGGAACGCGGCATCGAGACCAAAGAAGTGGATGTGACCGTCATTGACGGAGACGGTCGTACGCTCATGCCTGGGCTTATCGACAGCCATGTGCATGTGAACATGTACAAGAACGGGACTATCCCGGGGCTTCAGGACACCACATGGGAAGAGATTGGCGCACGTGCTGCCGCATTCGCGCAGGAAATGTTGGCGATGGGCTTTACAACGGTTCGCGATATGTGCGGCGCTCATGGTGGGCTGAGAGCGGTTATTGATGAAGGATCACTTCCCGGCCCAAGAATTTATTCCTCCGGCGCATGCCTTAGCCAAACGGGCGGACACGGCGACTGGGGTATCGCTGGTCAGCGCAAGAACGAGAGCAATCTTGAGCGACTGGAGATCACCAGATTGGTGGACGGGCCCGCCGAGGTGCTTCAGGGTGCGAGGAGGAATTTTGCTTTAGGGGCAAACTACCTCAAGATCATGGTCAGCGGTGGCGTGACATCGATCAAGGACCCGATATATCAGTCTGCTTTCACAAACGAAGAGATTTCTGCTGCAGTAGAGGTTGCAGGCGATATGGACTCATACGTCGCTATGCACGTATTTATGGACAGCGACCTGTCCCGTGCGCTCGATCTTGGTGTCAAAGTGGTAGACCACGGCCTGACCATTACCGAACCGACGATGCAGAAGCTGGTCGAAAAAGAGGCGTTCTTTTCGCCCAACCTGACTGCGCTTGCGCCCGAAGCTCTGGAACACCCGATGCATCAGGACCCGACTTTCCCGCCGACGGCGAAGTTTCTGTGGTTGCGGGAAAACAGCAAGCAGCTGATGGATCTTGTAAAAAAATACAAGCCGAAGATGGTGTTCGATTCCGATTACGTGCTTCTCACGGGTGTCCCTTATCGCCAGTCAATGGATTTTACGAAGGCGTTTGTCGCGCGTGAGTTTGGCAACCTCTGGGCATTGCAGATGATGACCTCAAATGGTGGCGAACTGGCGGCGCTGACCGGGCGAGGAAACCCTTACCCTGAAGGCAAGCTTGGTGTGATCGAAGAAGGCGCCTACGCCGACATTCTGATCGTAGACGGGAACCCACTTGAAGACATCTCGGCCATCGGCGCGGTGGACACATGGTTTGATGCGCCGCCACGCGGGCAGGATGTCCCAAGCATTCGAATGATCATGAAAGACGGCGTGATCTACAAGAACACGCTGGAGTGATAAGCAGAGGTTTTTTGTACTCTGCCTATGCCTGCGCCGGATCGCGCCTTTTTTGGCGCGAGCATCCAAACAGTAGCCTGTTTCGTCTCGCCGCAGGCTCAGCATTGAAAGGACGCACAATGAAACATCTTATGCTGGGCGCTCTTCTGGCGGGATACGCCACATTGGTCAATGCAGAAGACAGCCAAAACATGCGCACATTTCTCTTCATCGGCACGTCCAACAGTGCCGCGTGGGAAATGCAGATCGCAAATCCAGGTGATCGCGCAGCTAGCGTCAAAGGTGGAATTGAGGCGCTTGGCGGGGAGCTTCTCAGTTACTACTGGGGCCTCGGAAACGGGAAAAACTACATCACCGTTTCGCTACCTGACGATCCCACGTTCATTCAGGCGTTTTACGTCAGCCGTCTTGGGGATGGGCTGCTCGATGACTACCAGATGATCGAACTGATGAGCAGCGCGGACATGGCCGAAGCGTTGTCCCGCGTACCTGAGATCAAAGCGCAGGATGATCTGAAGTAACGGGTCGTGAAAAAGGAGATGAAAGCATGAAAAAGGTTACCAAACTTGCTCTTGCAGCGGTGGTTTTGAGCGGTCCGGTTTTTGCACAAGCACCGCCAAGCGAAGAGGAAATCGCCGCGCGTATCGAGAAACTTGTGGAAATGGCTGATCCCCGCGGGGATGAGGCGAGGCAGGGCGATTTGGCATATCGGGAGCGGTATGTCGACGCCCTAATGATCGATGCGCTTGCGGTCGGCTCGCCCGGGTTCGAGAGTATCGACTTCCTGCTCAAGGATTGGGAGAGCCTTGCCAATCATTACGAGGAGTATGGATACGCTGCGTTCAGCACAACGATATCCAACGGCTCCGAAGGTGCTCTCGCCGTTCTCGAACGGATTGATGTCATGAAGGCGTGGATTGACGAAAACTCTGACCGTTTCACGCTGGCGACGACAGTTCAGGATTTGATTGATGCCAAGGAGGCAGGCGTTGTTGCTGTGATGCTGAACTCGCAAAGCATGGATATGCTCGACGAGGATATCGCGAACGTTCAGCGCTATTGGGATCTCGGAATCCGCCAGATGAATTTTTCGTACAATCAAACCGGCCCCTATTCTGCTGGTATGGTCGACAATGACCCCTTGGCGAGTGACATGGGCGTTACCGAGCTGGGCGCAGCTGTGGTCGCCGAGATGAACCGTGTTGGCATGATCGTCGATTGCTCACACTCTTCATGGGAAACTTGCATAGAAGCAGCAGAGCTTACCACCAAGCCGATGATGATTTCGCATAGCAACTCGTACGCGTTGTACGAGAACCTTCGAAATGTATCGGATGAAGCAATCCGAGCCGTCGCTGCTACCGGTGGCGTTGTATGCGTGAATTTCCTTGGTGGCTTTCTGAATGGGCAAGTTCAGGCTACGCCGGAGGCCATTGCCAAGCATATCAACTACATCGGTCAACTTGTCGGAAAACAGGCAACCTGCTTCGGCGTCGATTATGTCGAGAACTATGCCGTCGCACTTGGTCCAATTATTGGGAATCCCGAAAAGTACCCGCCGGAACAGGGATATGGTCTGCCAACTCAGATGGCCCCGCCCGCCGACGCATGGGCGGTTTCCCGAGTTCTGGAGGAACAGCACGGTTGGAGCGAGAGCGAAATCCGCGGATTGATGGGTGGCAATCTGATGCGCCTTTATGAAGCGAATTGGGGAGAGTAGGTCGCTTTGAAAATATGCCGCGCACGGGCCGGTTGATTCGTGAATGACCCGCTGCCGCCCTAAACGAAGGACGAGTATGACCAAGAAGCACATCAAAATAGTTGCTTTCTTATTTGCCGGTGCCATCGCTTCGGGAGCGTCAGCCCAAGAAAACAGCACGGTACGGCAGTTGGAGGCGGCTGCCACCGCATCGCTTGGGGGGCCAGCGTCGGCTCAGGCGCAATTAGAGCAGGACAGGCTCCGGCGTCTTGAGGATTCCAGATTGCCGGGGCTGGATCGGTTTTTCGATCCCCTCGAACAGTCGCGCGAGGCTTTTGCCAAACGCACTGGGTTGAATTTGTCCTTCGACTACCAAGCGCTCTACCAGAAGTCTTCAGACAGCCTGAGTGGCACCGACGAGGCCGCTTCGGGGCAGGCGCGGATCATTGGCAACTGGGAATTGCTGAATCGTGGGACCGACAATGCAGGCAGTTTCGTCTTTATCCTCGAAAACCGTCATCGTTTGGGCACGGATATCGCGCCGGGCAGTCTCGCGGGCGAAATTGGGTATCTCGGTGTCACGGCAACGACATTCAGCGACACGGACTCTACACTGTCGGTCGCGTATTGGTCGCAGGCCCTGTCCGGGATCAACGGAGGCTTCGTGGCCGGTCGCATTGACCCCGGCGACTATTCCGATATCCTTGGCTACGTAAACCCGCGCACGACTTTTTCGAATTTTTCAATTCTGTTCAGTCCAGTCCTTCCCATTCCCGATCCTGGCTTTGGCGTTGCTGGCGGAGGTTACTTTACAGATCAGATCTATGCGCTTGGCTTGGTCAGCGATGCCAATGGATCATTGACGGATGTAGACTGGTTTCCCGGCGGTTCGGAGTTTTTCACCTACGGTGAGATCGGCTGGACGCCTGCCAGAGACCAGCGATACCTCACCAATGTTCATCTCGGTGTATTCCATGTGGATGACAGAGATGACGCTGGTGTGCCCAGCAGTCACGGAGCGATGCTGTCAGGCAATGTGACCCTTGACGAAAGCATTATGCTGTTCGGTCGCCTTGGCTGGTCCGACGGCGATGCCCCGATTGCCAGACGTGCGGTCAACGCCGGGGTCATGTGGCGCCCCGGGTTTTATGACGACTTGATCGGGTTTGGCGTGACGGTCGCCGACCCATCCGATCAAAACCTTGACACGCAAACCACCGTCGAAGCGTTTTATCGCTTAGATATTTCCGACAACCTCGCGCTTACGGCAGATGTCCAGTATCTGAACAATCCCGGCTTCACCGATGATGATCCTCTGGTGTTCGGGCTGAGGTTGAGATTCAACTTATAAGACAGAAAAAACACGAAACCTCATCCTCATACTTGGTATTCTGTAGGCCAGCTTCCGCTGATTAACCCGCCCGTCAAGTCAATGCAGAGTTGCAGGCTAATTATGATTGGAAGGCTTCTCTGACAAAGTTGAAAACTCCGTTTTCGAGAAGCTTGTCACAGTTTTAGCAACACAGGTTCGCGTTGAAAGCCGAATGTAGCGTAACTCCCTTTCGAAACCCGGTGCTCAAAACCACAACCGTAGCCCGAGTTCAGTGAGAGAGAGGGCAAAGCAGACGTTCGCAACCTATCCTCCAGCGGCAAGTTTGGGCTCTGTTCGGTCATTCGCAGGTTTTTTGTGCGAGTCTGCTTTGCGGACAAAGCCGCCGTTAATTTTTCGAACTCTGCCGAAACTTGCCGGGCGGCATTCCTGTCCATCTTCTGAATGTGCGTGAGAAACTTGCTGGCTCAGGAAATCCGACCAGATTACCCACTTGTGGCAATTCCAGATCGCTATTTAGCAACAGCGCCTGCGCGCGCATCTTTCGTCTTTCATCTACCCGGCGGTAAAGAGATGTTCCCTCTTTGGAGAGCGCACGTCTCAGCTTGCTGGGACTGAGTGAAGTCAGCCTGCAGAACCTTTCGAGGGATACGTCTTGCTGATCAAGGTAAAGGTCGATCAGACGGTCCAGTTGAGAAAGAAAGCCGGCATCGATACCGTTAAAATGACTAAACGCTCTATTGGTTGAAGGATCGACGATCACTGGCCTGACACAGCTACTGTGAAAAACAACTTCATAATCAGTTGTTGATGAAATGCCCGCGTCAAATGTATCTGGGATGATCGACAACGCGGGCCACAGTCTGGTTATGGGACTATCCAGACTATCTGCAATTGGCTTTTCAGCACACGTAGGTGGCCGATTTGGCTTGAACTTGTTTCCGCGACACTCGGGCCACAACTCTACAGCCATTTATCGAAACGGCGCTGCCACGACTTTCAGCACGGGCTAGATGTTTGCGGTTCGCAGACCTCTTTCGCGAGATATTCAGTAGAAACCAATCTCGCTGACATCTACGCGAGCCTCGTGATCGCGGCCGTAAGCTACAACTCCAACCGAGGTGATGTCATCAGCAACCGGAGTGGCCCGCAATATGGCACCTGACGCCTTGAAATCTGACAGCGGTAGATTGATTTCGGTCCATGCGTCAGAAGTTGCGAACTCGGCCTGATAGTATTGCCACGGAAGCACAGTGCCAAGTGTCCTTAGGTGAACAAAGTACTGTTCGCCATTGCCCCGCACCAATAGTCTGACGCCCGATACACTTGAATCTGGCCTCTCAGACAACTTGTGCTGGACCTGTATGAAGCCTCCGTTGTTTTCTGTGCTGACGGTTCCGGTCAACCGCGCAAATGCAACATCACCTTCCGAACTAAACTGAACCGCCCCTGAAGAAACTCCTCCCATGACGGTGTCGGCAACGTAGTCCCAACGCGTCTCTGGAGATTTGGAGAAGTCTTCTGCAAGATTTTCATCAGCCCGTGCCATTGTAGATCCGATGATTACAAGACTTGTAAAAAGACTAGCGAGGTTTCCAAGCATTTCGTTCTTTCTCAATTCAATATCGCAATCGAGAGGTTCAAGACCGTCGCAAATGCCACCCACGCTAAGTAGGGCAAGAAGGCGTGTGCAGAGACACGATCAGTGTGCCTGACCTGAGTGATGAACATGACGATTGCGATCAGCAACGTGAAAATGATCGCAAAGGCCAACCACGGCATTTGCAATACGAAAAAGGTTGGGGACCACAAAAAGTTCAGGCCCAACTGCGTCCACCACAGCTTCATGGTGGTTGAGCTTCGGTCTGTTTCAAACTGGCGCCAACCGACCATGGCGATCAAGACATAGAGCACAGTCCAGACCGGGCCAAATATCCAGTTTGGTGGATTGAATGCAGGTTTGGAAAGCTGCGCATACCAATTGCCGGGGGCGGTCAGTGTCCCGATTAGAATGCCGCCTCCCAACGTAAGCGCAAGAAATGCTATGCGTATGACCCAATTCGACATTGTGAGACAGCTGTCAGCAGTCTTTGGTCGTCACGTTGACAAGTGCATCGGAAGAGAAAGTCGCTGTACTGGTTTCATCCGCATCAGAATATGACACGGTGGCGCCTTCGATCTCCGAGCCTGTTACAGTGATTTCGCGTTGTCCGATGGTGTCATCTACATCAATGGTAAAAGCTAGCCTGTCCCCGGCGGCAAGGGACGCAATCTCCAGCTCAATTGTACTTTGCCCGTCCACAACCGATGGAAATTGACGCAGGGCATCGGCGCCCTCTACGAATTCGAGCGGTTGAAAGACCTCCACACCCGCGCCTTTTTCGGTCACGTCGAAAATCAGGCGTCCGACAGATCGCGACAAGTCAATTTTGAGAGTCGAGGCTTCTACTTCGCACGTTCCGACATTGGTCAAAATAAATCGGTCTTTGGGCGCGCCCTCTATAAAACGAATTTGAACGCCGGCTTGAAGCGAGGTGGCTGCAAAAAGTCCGAGGGTCGCCGCAAGAGTACTCTTCGAGAGCATATGTATCTCCTTGCTGAAAGGTTCTTGATAGATACGCTTCGACGGGTTTCTTGGATCAGACTTACACCCTTTCACCATCGTGGTTCAGCCGGCGGGAGTTTTCTAAGTTCCTTGCAACACTGTCAGAACGGTTAAGTTAAAACATGCCATTGTCATTCGCGCTGCTTGCTGGAAGTTCCTGAAGAACATCCCAGTGTTCGACAACCTTACCTTCAGCATCCAGGCGAAAAATATCGATCCCTGCATACTCGAGACCATCGGGCCAGATTTGGTGACAATGCAGAACAACGTGGTCGTCTTCTGCAAACGCTTTTTTGATGTCCACTCGCTTTCCCGGGTATTCGGTAGCCATGCGCTCAAAATAGTCGATAAAGGCTTGCTTGCCGTCGCCAACATGCGGGTTGTGTTGTGTATAGGTTTCGCCAACAAAGATCGCTATCGCCTCTGCAGGCCGGCACTCGTTGAACATCATTTCATAAAAAGCGATGACATTGTTTTTGTTGGTTTCGAGGTCCGGCATTCTGATCTCCAAATCGACGTTTGTACCGCTACGACAGTTGTTTGCTGCAATCCTTGGTTGCAAGCAATCTTCAACAGTCTCATCTGACTGGTCCAATTCTACTGTGAGTACCAGTTGTGGCGCAAAAAACTCTGGTTAAGAAACGGGCGGAGATTTTTGTCGCTTGAACGCCCTAAAATCAATTTTGCACAGCCCGCCTTCGTGCGTCTCGGCTCTCCTGGGCCTGTGCTGCGTATAACATCGTTAGCACAATTTTCTGGTCTCCTCGGTAAGCAGGATTGATCGATCGTAGCCCAGACGGCTGTGATGGGACGTTAAGCAATCTTCAAGACGGCAACCCGCAGCATTCGATGCCAAAACTGTGAAACACTTGCCGGTAAGTAGAGTTTTGCAAGGAAATGCCTGGGTGACTGATTGCGATACAATCGTCATCAATAAAACGCAGATACGATTATTCGGTATAGATGCACCCGAGATCGATCATCCTTTTGGGCAGAAAGCAAAATGGGCGATGGTGAAACTTTACAAAGGTCACAAAATAAAAGCGGCAATAACTGACGTAGATCATTACGGCCGTACCGTTGCGCGTTGCACTTTACCTGATGGCCGAGATTTGTCGGCTGAGCTTGTGAAACTGGGATTGGCAATCGATTGGCCAAAGTATTCTGATGGTGAATACAAGCATATGGAAGTTCCCGGTGTGCCCAAAAAGCTGTGGTTGGCTAACGCGCGTCAAACAGGGAAGATGTTTCTCTGGGAACAATTTGAGTACGATCAACGCAGTCAAAGAAAACGTTGAACGAAGGCTATGGCTCATCCAGGGCGATTTCAGATACTCTCAAGACTAATGGAAGGTGAGAAAAACGTTTCAGACCTCTGCAGAGACTTATCGATGCCTCAGGCGGGCTGCTCCCAACAACTCATTCGGCTTCGTCTTGAGGGCCTAGTTTCTACACGACGGGACGGCAAGTAAATCGCGAGAATGGGGCTGAAAGACCGAAGAAGCAAAACTCCAGCTTGGACATAGGTCTTCCGCTTCACATTGCACCTCTTGTGATTGCAATAACCTCGTTGATCCCGTGAAGAATGTCTTTGATCCATTTTCGTTTCACACGACGTTCAATCTGCTCCTTTAGCGAGTTGACTGCCGTTGTGGTGCCTTCGGTATCAGCTTCAGCGTCCTGACCTGTTCCACTGGATTCGTCTGTGGCCTGCTGAAGCAGTACCAATTCTTCTGCAATCGCTCCCCGCCTGACACCCTCAATAAACTCATGCACAGATTCCAAATCACCTTGTTCCAGCTTTCCGAGCAAGAAATCCGCCAGTTCTTGCAGTAATGCTTGGACGCGATGGTCATAAATATTCATAAAAACGATATACCTGCGGCCAGAGTTCGATTGCTCCAAACGACTGAGAGAAATCAATCGCATAAGTTCAAATAGTGCAGTGGCCGCCATAAGGTAGAGTTCTACCGCCCGGCTTAGAACTTGCCGATCTTGGGGGAGGCCTTCAGGTTCTGGGTAGTCCCTGAGAAATCCGTCGAAACTGCGAAATGCGTCCGTTTGAAATCCATATGCCATAACAAAAACTCCTAAGAATATGGAAGCATTGTCCACGACCGTGCTGCTCAAAGCAACCTTTCAGAAGTCTGGTGTCTGTCGCCCATCTTCGGCTAGTTGAGGTGAGTGGGAGTTGAAGCTCTACTGACCCTTATGCCTATGGCTATATATATATGTGTCCTGTTTCTTGTGACGTGCATCTTGGAAAAATCACCTGTCACGTCACAATTTTCAGGACGGCTGCGGGTTCTTTCGTCTCATTTGCGGACCGACTGTCACAATCGTTGTGACGGCGTGTCCTGTTTTTTGTGCGGGGCTTTTGTTTTTTCCGCCAAGACATAAACCGCTTTGTTGCTGGTTTTCCGTCGCGGGTTGTCAATTCGCCCAGCGCCCAGACCGACGCTCTGCCGATACCGGACGGGCCAAGGTGCGGGGCTTGGGTCATGGTAATGAATCCGCGTTCCTCAAGCTCTCCGAACCAAGGGCCAACCGTATTGCGGTGGACGTTTAGCGCCGTTGCTGCGTCACGGTGGCTGAGGATGATATCGCCATTGTTGCTGCCGTTGTAGCGGCGTTTCAGTTCGACATAGAGCGCCCTTGGCCCCGGTGGCAGTGTTGCCCAGGCTTCGGACGCTTGCAGCCATTCAGGAAGCTGGACATGACGCCCAGCCCCCTTTTTCTGACGTTTGTAGGGCTTCGCCATCACTTGCGCCCTTTCCGGGCCATCAGCGCCAGCCAGACGCGCACCGCGACAACCTGATCGGGGCAACCGCCCAAAGATATCCAGGCGGCGTCTGTGGCGGCTCCTGCGCCCTTGCGGGCCATGATTTGCCACATCCTGCCCTGACGGGTCAGTTTGAATTGATCTGTCATCGGCGCGCCTCTCCATAAACCAGACCGGCAACAAGCCGCGCTTGGGCTTCCGACAAGCCAAAACGGCGACGAAGGTGGATGATACGCAAACGCTCCATTATGCTGCCTCTCCATCCCTGAGGCTGCGCGCGGATCTGGGAAAGCGCAGCGCCGTTCGGTCAAAGCCGGGTTTCATCGAATAGTAGGCGACGTTTTCCGGTCCCCGGTATTCGGTCTGAATCGGCTAGCCGTATTCGGATTTCAGACGGTGGACGATTGCGCCCAACCGCCAGCCGCGTACTTCGCGGGTTTCTGTCATGTGTGAAATTGTGCGCCCGTCCAGAAGCGCCTTGCAGGTCCAAAAAACCTGACTCCGGTTTGAATACCATTGGTCACTGCTCATAGCGTAAAGCCTTTCCTTGTTGAGCAAACAAGGCGCTGAGCGTATGGTGCAGACGTTCCCGCAAAGAACATTCCCGCCCCACGCCCAGACGCCAAATCTGGGTGGGGTGGGTCTTATTGCCCATGTGCTGCGATTGCGGCGTCGATCTCGGCCTCGGCCCAATACAGGCGAGAACCGATTTTGACGGGCTTGGGCAAACGACCCAATGCCACATCACGGTAGATGGTGGTGCGACCTCGGCCACCGAGTTTATCTTGCAGGTCGCGGAATGTTAGATAACGCATCTAAGAACGCTCCAATTTGTTGCTTCGTGCACAGACGGTCGTTCATTTGAGCGAATTAGGAAATTAGGGAACACGTTGTTCCCCTAGGGGACTTTCAACTTCCCCCACTTGTCATTTTCAATGTCGGCTAGGCCTAAGACTACGGATCTGACTTACAAAATCGTTGGATGGAGTAGTCGGTGGGTAACTGTTCTCCAACGTGCCGCCATCAAACTGCACTTTCCATAAGTTCCAGTCCGACGCGCTAGGCCAAGCTTCGACAATTTTCTGATAGTGCAAAACGGTGGACACCAACTTGAGTGTTTTAGGCAATGGTTGGACCATGGGATGTGATTGCCCGCTTTCAGCACCGATAAGAGTTTTTGCGGCACAAATATGTGCTGCTGACCTGTATTTCCGGAAATAAGTTCGGATCGTGGGGATGTCCCCAACAATAGCTTTCTTTTGATATTCCCACCTGTTGGGTTTGGGGACTTTGAACGGCACCTTGTCGGAGTTATTCGCTAGCTCAGATGCGATTTTACTCGCTTCGTTGATGCTTGCTGGACTGCCGTCTTCATTCAAGTGCGCTATTATCAACGTAACTAGGCCACACAAATATACCTGCGCTGAACGCTTAATAAGAGCGTCCAATACACTCTGAGTTACATCGCTGAACCGCCAATTTTCAGGGTCAGAATTATAGCTGTGAAACTCTGATTGCAAAAGCTGAAGCGCTTGCAGCGAACTCTTATCGTCGTTTGCGAAGAAAGCCAGAATATCGAGGCTTTGAACAGCCGTTGGTTTAATCCTTCCGTCGTTTAGGTTGATCAAGAAACAACGATTCATAGCTGTAAAACCTTTTGGTCCGCTAAAAGCAATTGTTGCTGCGCCCATCGATTCATCAGAGTTCTCCTTTGTTCAAGAAAATCCGTTCGTCGATAACTCCGCTCCACAGCTCCACCGACAGTATGGCCCAACGCCGTCTCTGCTACATCGTGCGGTGTAATGGTCGCTTCCGCCACCCAATCGCGGAAACTGGACCGAAACCCGTGCGGGCGCTCCAGCATGCCGCGCCGTTCCATGAGCTTGCTCATGGTCATATCCGATATCACGCCTTTGCGGACGCCGGGAAATAGGAAGCCGTCTCTTGCAAATGGAGTGGCCTCAGCAATGACGTTCTGAGCCTCTTGCGACAGGGGCACCCGAAAATCATTGGTCGCGCCCTTACGGCCTTTCATGGCCTCTGCGGGGATGGTCCAGATATCGCCGTCGATCTGGTCGAGGTGCAGGTGACGCACTGGATTGCTGCGAACCGCCGTCAGTATCAGAAGGCGAAGCGCCAGTTCAACCGTGCTGCCTCCATCAAGAGTCTTATAGAACGCTGGCACCTCCCGCCACGGCAGCGCCGGGATATTCGTTGCCTTGTGCCGTTGCTTGCCCAATAGGGCTTTCGCCTTTTCGGTCGCTTGCAGATCCACATCCAAGCCCAGCGCCGCCGCATGGCGCATACAAATGGACAAACGGTTCATTGCCTTGCGCGCGGTGTCAGCTTTGGCGTGCCAGATCGGGGCAAATGTGTCTCGGATATCGCGCTGATCGATCTGCGACACTGGCATTTTGCCAAGCTTCGGCAGGACATGCAGTTCTAACGGGCTGAACCACCGCCCAGCCTTCCCGTCGCCTTTCAGCTCGGCTTTGCGACTTTCAAAGGCGTCCTTGGCGATATCGGTCAGAATGTTCAGATTGCGTTCGGCTTCGCGGTTCAGACGTTCCCGCTCCTTGATCGCGTCTTTGCCATCCCGCACCACCGCTTGCCATTTCTCGGCCTCTTGCCGCGCCGCTTTCAGCGAAACCGCCGGGAAGCTGCCCAGCCCCATTTCATGCCGCCGCCCAAACAGAGTGTAGCGCATGAACCATTGCGCACCGCCGTCTGACCTCTTGTGAAACCATAGCCCGCCCCCATCGGAATATTTACCTGGCGCTTTGGCGTTTAACTCTGCACTGGTCAGCTTGTGTCTTGGGCGCGCCATTCCTGTCCACCTCTCTATCCACCCCTAGATATGGGGTATGGTGGTACAGAATAGAATAGCGTGAAACAGAGAAATATCTATTTTATATAGGGTTAGGCAATTTTAAGTATTTCATGGTACTCCAAGATATAGAGTTTGGATGCCTCTCCTGGGCACCAAATTTTCCCGCAAATTATTGAATTAAAATAGTTATTTTTAGCGGCGTGTTTTTATCCCCTAATTTATCCCCCGAATTTTTGATGATAGGACGCCAAATTTAGACGGGCTCAGCGTCTTACTAATGCTGATTCATATTTACTCACCGACAACCTGCCAAAAGTGGCAGAAAGCCCTGGTCGTTTTTCCGTGATACTTAAGCAGGTGATGCGCTTCGGCGTAAAAGTTGTAGCGTTAGGCGGGGCAAACAACCTAAGACATCAGCAGCGAAATGAACATTGGTAGATGGAGAAGTGTCAAAGGTTCGGCTGGAGCCAGCAAACGGCCAATAGGAGATGCACCTTGCAAGAGCAGATGAAAGAGCATGTCCAAGAGGTCGCCAGTTTCGCAAAGGCTATGGCTCATCCAGGGCGATTTCAGATACTCTTAAGACTAATGGAAGGTGAGAAAAACGTTTCGGACCTCTGCAGAGACTTATCGATGCCTCAGGCGGGCTGCTCCCAACAACTTATCCGGCTTCGTCTTGAGGGCCTGGTTGCTGCGCGACGAAACGGCAGGGAAATATACTACAGTATTTCCGACGATAGGGTCCGCAGACTCATTGTTGCGATCCACGACATTTTGCGAAACGAAGAAAGTACGCAATAGGGAGGCAACGATTGCGACCGTTTGATGAAATATTAGCACTCAAAATGCTAGATTTGGTTGAAAAGCACTCGTTCCCGCTCACTCCAGACAAGGTTGAGGATCGTGCCAAGGCTTGTCTTGATAGACTGGTCGTGGAAGGTTTAGCAACGCGCGATGCGCCCAGTTCAGGTGTAGGGGCAACTTACCGAATTACAGAGGATGGCGTCTTGGCACTTCGGGAATACGAAAACGCCGTCATCTGGGACTAAACAACGACAGCAAAAAGGGGCTTTGTTGGGAGTATCCAGAGTGTAATCCATGCTTTGGAGTTAGATTTGCGCTCGCCGATTGACGACCAGCGCTAAGGGCTCCCTGCAGACCTTCGCTGCTCTCAGCGTGAGTGACGGCCAAGCGGATGAAGCGGCTAATCGCATTTGCAGTTTTGTTGGCCTAAGTTTCCGCTACTTTGGCGGTTTTCTGCAATATGTAGACAACCCGTTCGCACGCTGCCTAATGTAAGTGATACTGTAATTGGAGCCGTGCCATTGGATGCGTGGTTCAGACGTTTCAACTTATTGAGGGTCCTATGCGAATTGCTTGGTCTATCTCTTTATTCATATCACTCTCTCTGCCATGCCTCGCTCAAGATGCAATAAATCCTCAGGGACTCAGCGACCGCTCAGGTCGCCCGTATTCTCCCAACGCCGACCGGGCTTATCCAACGCAGGTCTACTTTGGAGACACCCATGTTCATACCGGTCTGAGTGCAGATGCTGGAGGCGGTGGAACACGTTTGATGCCACGTGATGCCTATCGACTAGCCCGTGGGGAGCAGGTTGTGTCGAACACCGGACAGCCCGTGAAATTGGCTCAACCTTTAGATTTTTACATGATAACAGATCATTCAGACGCCATGGGTGCCATCACCGATATCATTGGTGGTGCACCGAATATGCTGGCAGATGAACAGGGTCGCCGTTTCCATGACGCATTTGCAGCCGGAGGAGAGGAAGCCCGAGTAGCAGCATTTGAATTGACAGCATTGTTTGCACAAGGTGAGATTTCGCCCGCCCTTAATTATCAACCCGGCAATCCTGCTTATGCTGCAGTTTGGGACGACATCATCGCAGCCGCCGAAGAATTTAACGACCCCGGTGTTTTCACCACGTTCATTGCTTACGAGTGGACGTCTCTGGTGGGCGGGAGAAACCTGCATCGCAACGTGATTTTCCGCGATGGTGCTGGCCGTGCCGGTCAAATATTACCGTATACAACGACGCCGCCAATGGGTTCACCGAACCCACGGGATCTTTGGAACTGGATGGAAAATTACGAGACGCAGACCGGTGGACGCGTTCTGGCGATCCCACACAATGGCAATCTGTCCAATGGTTGGATGTTTCCATTGAGAGATGACTTTGACGAAGGCGCGCCGCTTGATGCCGCATATGCCGAGGCGCGCGCAAGGTGGGAACCACTGTATGAGGCGACGCAAATAAAGGGAGACGGCGAAGCTCACCCGGCATTGTCACCGGAAGATGAGTTCGCAGACTTCGAGACTTTCGATTACGGCAACCTTGATGCCTCTGTTCCAAAAACAACAGCGATGTTGCCTGGCGAGTACGTGCGTTCTGGATTGCAACGCGGTCTGGCGTTGGAGGCTGAGCTCGGTGTGAACCCGTTCAAGTTTGGTCTCGTCGGAGCGTCTGACACACATACTGGAATGACGACCGTTGAAGAGGACAACAACTTCCACAAGTTTACGGCGTATGAACCTGGTCCAGACCGAACTGCGCATGTCAGCAAAACGCTGCCTGACGGCACAGATGCTTTGTGGGGTTGGAGTTACGGCGCATCGGGGCTGACTGCGGTGTGGGCCGAAGAGAACTCGCGTGGTGCCATTTGGGATGGTATGTCCCGCCGCGAGACCTACGCGACAACGGGACCACGTATGCGCGTTAGGTTCTTCGGCGGGTGGGATTTTGAAGACAGTGATGTGTTGCGACGCGATCTTGCTCAAGTTGGCTACTCAAAGGGTGTTCCAATGGGCTCAGACCTTCTGCCGGGCGAAGGTGCGCCTTCATTTCTGGTGTACGCGCTGCGAGACTCCATGGGTGCAAACCTTGACCGTATTCAGATCATAAAAGGCTGGCTCGATGACGGTGGGGAACTGAAGGAGGCCGTTTATGACGTTGCCTGGTCGGACAATCGCGAACCCGATGAAAACGGAAAAATTGCACCGGTCGGGTCAACTGTCGATCTGTCGATACCATCCTACACAAACACAATAGGTGCCCCAGAACTCGGCGCCGTTTGGACCGATCCCGACTTCGTCCCAACACAAAGTGCCTTTTATTATGCACGTGTTATCGAAATTCCGACCCCAAGATGGACCGCATACGACGCCGTGAAATTCAATCTCGAACTGCCGTCCGAAGTGCCTCTAACGCTTCAAGAACGCGCGTACACATCACCCATCTGGTATACACCACAGCAATAATGATTGAAGGACTGTGGAATTGTGAGTGACTACTTTGGGCTCTGAGCAGTCTTTCGCTGCGCTTTGAACGAGCGGCGGCTTTTGGCTGGAGCAGCCGTTTGTAATGTATCTCTTGGCTGGTACCATTGGCTTGAGTTTGGCCAGTTTCCGGAGGTTTTGGGCGGTTGCGGCAAGGGTGAACTCGTCTTGAACGCCACATGGGCCGCGTAATCGGAGCCTTCACCAACCGCTCTGCCTTCTGAATATCTGTTTGATGCTGACCGGGTGCCTGCCGCATTGCCTTAGTAGCAAAATAGACCTTGGTGCGAAGCGCAGAGGAGGTCTGAATGCTCATTTTCGTAAACAAAACCGGCGCGCTTGCTGTCACCGGGAAAAGATGACCGCAAAACTCTTTTCGAGATTTCACTGCTATTCCACAAACTCCTCAATCAACTCCGGCCCGTCATCGTCGCGTCCAATGGGTGCAACCTTGTGGTAGCGCATGCGCCCGTCCCATTCGGTTCCGAGATCTTGGGCTTCATCATGATCAATTTCGCCAGCCATCCACGGCACCAGGTTCTCATTTGTCAGGATGACCGGTGACCTGGCGTGGATGTGTTCGATTTGATGTAAAGCGGGACGGGTGAGGATTGTACAAGTATTCAGGCCGGATGTGAGGCGCGAGTAGAGGCCCGCGAAGTACATACAAGGGTCATTGGTATCTGCCTTGATAACCCAAGGCTGCTTGGCCCCTTTGGTACCTGTCCATTCATAGTAGAAACTGGCCGGGATAATGCACCGGCTGCTCTTCCAAGCGACCCCGAACGAACCCAGTTTATTCGCTGTTTCTATCTTCGCGTTGAATGTGGTCGGTTTCCACTGCTTTACGTCTTCCTTGAACCAGTGCGGGACAAGCCACCACCGGGCCGTTGAGCTTATCAAGCGGTCGTCTTGGATGAAGGCCATATCCAACATCTGAGTGGGCTTCACGTTCCAGCTCATCGTCAGGTCTTTGGCGTTCGGGTCCCGCTTTGTCGCGATCGGGACACCATTCACGATCCAGTTCTGAAGGGCATAGAGCTCTGCCCATGTCATATCAGGTCTGCCGAGTCGTCCGCACATTGGAGAAGCTTATCTGAAAGATGAAAGCGTTTGTGGGCCTTTTTCCGATCAGTTCCACGGGCATCGAATGAAAGGCCCAACCCAAAGCGGTCTTCATTAAGATTTGGTTAATCTCAAATCCTCGGGGGATTGAAACCTTGTACGATAAGCGCCCTGGGGCCACCTAGTCAGATAACTCATTGGTATCTTGAGAGGCATTCGAGATGAACAAAGTAACGTTAACATGTGCGATTGGCATTTCGCTGCTTGTGGCCGCATGCGGAGCACCGACCACGCCAACTCAGGCTCAGGTCCAGCATGACGCTCGCTGCGCTGCAGGGATCCTGGGTGGTGCTGCTCTTGGAGGGGTCGTTGGAAATCGCTTCGGTGGCGGATCGGGCAAGGCATTAGCGACTGCAGCGGGTGCAGGCGTTGGGATGTATGCGGGACAATCAGTCTGCAACTAAAAGCTTGCAATCTGATCCACACACGGATTTCGGAAACGCCGGCCTACCGGGGTCAGGCTATGAATTCTCAGAATAACCAAATCTGTGTAACCCACTTCACTGACCAACGCGGTAGAATCAACGATATTGGGTTCAGTTAAAGAGTTAGCGCTCATGTTGAGTTTGGAGCGCGAGATTTTTTCACTGTCCTCCCTGTCAACTGGGGCGCGCTTAGTTAGAGCGCGCCCTTTTTCGTCCAGAACAGCACCTTTGCCCAGCCTTGCCAAGATCCCCTCGCAAACTTGAGACGCGCAAGTCTGTGCAGCTACGCTGGGCTCCTAGATCTCTGAATAGCCCAGCTTTGAAAGGGCGCTGGCGACAGCCGGTTCTGTCGGATTCAAACTTCCTTCGCGCGCCCATTTTTTGATGCATACTTCCGTATCTCTGGGTCTCGCAAAATCACTATCTTTCGCCAAAATGACTATGGCAGCTTCACGCGGTGTAAGTCCCATCGCCTCACAGACCCCCATTGCATAGAGCTGGTCATCTCTTTCACTCACTACCGAAGATACCTTCATGGCCGAAAGCGCCATGTCTACACCGATTTCATAAACCATTGTTTTCAAAACCCTATTAACCCACTGACATATGGTACAATGGATTTGGTGTTCGAAGCTTTGGTAAGGATTAAGCGAACATTACATCTTCTTCATCGGACGGCACGCTGCAAAGGAATGACTTGGGAGAAGTGTTCAGACTTCGCCAAGTTTTATGACGCTTATTGAGTAGCCGATTTCGAATGAGCGGATTAAACCGCCGTTCGATTCCTGCACTGATGCAAGGGCAATGGCGGTACTTTGGGTTTTGGGAATTGTCATTGCACTACGGGAGGTGAGAATACGCCACAAAATGACCATTTAACATTTCGATTGACCGAAATTCACAAGCGCAATTCATCACCGCGAACCATCTGCCAAGTAACAGCAGACTAAAGCGGTAATGAACCAAAAATGAAACATTTGGACCTGATCGTTCAGACATTGACGGAACAGCGTAAAACAGCAACCGGTGATGCGGAACTTATTTTTGATACCACATGGGCATTGCGCGAGACTTTCGAAGCTGACGGCACTCCCCTGGAAGACGCTGTACGCATAGTTGCCCGTGTCCTATACGACCACACCTTATTGTCCTTTCGCACGGTCGATCAGCGGAAACCCGAACGGTGAACCTGGCACAGGTTTTTTGTCTTAGCCTTGATCGCAAAGTGCTGATTGATCGCATCGGCCGTTGGCAAGTTGATTAAGGATCAATGGCGTTGGTGCTGCTGACAAACAACAAAGAGCCAATGTCAGCTATGCGGGGCGGTCTCAATGGATCGCCGCAACACTTCACTTTGAGAGCAAAGATGGAGTGTT
>NZ_WQEG01000021.1 GCF_013033515.1 Ruegeria sp. HKCCA6707
CCCACCAGTCCCCGAAACTCTAGTCCGAGATGGCCCATAACACGGGGGCTAGACAATGACTCGCATGAACTCTACGATCATGGTCGTTCCCATGGTTTTCCCCCCGCGAATTTCACCCCAGCCTTTTTGATACCGTCAAAACGGCAGGCTATTGGTATCTCATAGTGAGATTATCACTCAGCTCGTGACCATTGGACAAGTCTGGCCTCTAATCCAGTATCGTTTAAGCGCCCGACACACACCCAGGGGTAACCTTAGGGTCATTCGGCCGCACCGGCCTGACAGCCATAGGTAGATCAACGCCTTTTTTATAGGCCTGAAATTCGCTTGCACCCGTCGATGGGTCTTTGCGTCACCGAGCATGACGCGCCGCCGGCCTCGCTTACGATCAAGAATTTGTGGCGCCCAATCTCCAGCAGAAAGGTTTGGGTTTTAACAACCGGCAACAACTAAGGCTTGCAATCCCTCACAAGACAAATAGAAAACGGGTTCGTCTCACATCGCGTATGAAATCAAACAAGCATTGGCGCAGACTCTATGGCAAATGCAGTAATCCTATACACCGGGAATGTCTGTTCCACCCCGATGATAGAGTATGCGCGGGAAGCCAAAAATGTGTTTGTGCCGTTTCGTGAGCAGTTCGACTATTATCGGATTTCGGAACAATTCCCGAATGAAGATACAGTTTGCGAAGAGTTCGCAGTTCTTCTACGAGACCTCTTCGAGCGGCGAAACAATCCGTTCTTTGATGACCCGGGCCTAATAGACTTCAGAGGCCAGCGGGCGCTCCCGACCAAGTTCGAAAAGGCCAATATCCTTTTTAAGTGGCGATGCTGGAACCCCAGTCTCAAAGGTGCCGAAAGTATTGCCCGTGTCTTTCAGGACCACGGTGCCAAACCGATCATCATGCTGCGAAGGTCATTGATTGAGCAGGTCACCAAAATCCACCTGTCCGAAAAAGTCTATGGTGGACGCCACCAACAGTTTGCAGCAGCAGCAATGTCTGCAGAAGAATACCAAGACTATCTCGAACAGCAGAACCGGCTAAGAGTCAGGCTTTCCGAAGATGACATCGCAGCTCTTAGTGCGACCGCAACAAAGTTTATCAAGCGGACCAGGTTGTTGATCGACGCACAAGCGACCTTCTTCGGCAAAAAGCCTCTGCAGGTCATCGTTGCCGAAGATATTTTCAAGCCGATGATCGACTACGATGCCTATAATCGAGTTCTGAATAGGGTTTTCCCACCGCGCTCGGTCTTCAAACGTTTGACCGGTTTGCTCTCCGGGCCTGAAACCCTTGTTGAACCCGGATCGGAATCCGCTGTCCGAAAGGGCGGATTGGAATTGTCCCATTGTGAGAATATCGAAGACGTTTGGGCCAATGCAGAACTTGCCGAGCTGGAGGCCCAATACAAGGATATGATTTCAGGGCACACTAAACTGTCTTGAAGGTCACAAGCAGTCCGTACAGCCGATCTTTCTGACTTTTTAGCCCAAGGGTCGAGCGCGATGCGATCTACCTGAGACGACGAGTATTCTCAGTGTCCACTCAGAACCAATGTGTTCACTGGCATCAGGATCAAGCGCAACCGCAAACCTGCCGCGTGAACGACACCAATCGTGTCCACGACATGCAAGAACGCCGCGTCCCAAAAGCCGAGGTCGTCATGTTCCAGCCGCGTGTGATTATCCGTGTAGACATTTGCCAGGCAGTTGCTGCCCGGAGGAATGTCGTCTGCCATACCTTTGTACAAAGGTTCCATATAGACTAGGATCGAACCCGGCACGGTATTGGTTTGAACATCGCGCAATACATCTGACGGGCGGATCTGGCCGGACGGGATGACGTCCTGAACCTCGACCACCACCATAGGGATCACCGTGAAGGGTTTTGTCATACAGCCCAATTCGCCGATCATACCCGGCTTTATCACCTGAGCCGACAGCTGATTGAACGCAGCCTCGAACCGATCATGGCCCGAATGGGAGGGGACGAGAATACCCGCAGGACGCAGCAGCGGGCTGACATAGTCCCCGACTTGCAGACCGAATTGTTCAATCCGGCCTGTGACGCCTGCGTTGATGACGGTTTTATCCAGCTCTGTCAGCGCTGCATCCAGCTGAGCGTTCGCACTGGCCAATTGCGCCGGGATCAGGTCCTGTATCTCCTGTTCCACTGCGGCGCGCCGGGACTGCGCGGCCAGCAATTGCGCTTCGCGCTCGGCCACAAGGTTCTCTAGCCGTTCGATCTCGGCCAATCGCACTGCGCTTGATCCCTGATCACGCAGGGTCGTGTTGCGCTCCAGGTCTTCCAGCGACTGTGCAAGCGCGGCTTGAGCACCGGCAATCCCAGCATCCGCCTCGGCCAGATCTGTTTGGGCCACGTTCAACGACGCCTGAACCTGCGCAATTTGCGCGTGTGCCGATTCGACCTGAGCCCGCTGCGTGAAGTCTTCGATACGAAAGATCGGCTGACCGGCTGTCACCTGTTCATTGTTGCGCACATAGACTTCGGACACACGACCGCCCAGTTGAGGCAAGATCGTGACTGTCCGGAAATACGAGGCAGCCGCGCTGCTGGACGGATGAAAATAGAACAGAGTCGTGATCACGGTCAGCGCCAGAATGGCGCAGGTGGTCAAGCCCCAACGCAACTCGTACCACATGGTAAACAGCGTGATTTCATGTCCGATCCGTTTGCCCTGTACAAAGCGGCGAAACAGGTAATCAGGCAAGACGGTCACAAGCGCACACATCAGAGTTTCAAGCATCGCCTATTGCTCCTGCGCTGCAGCTGCGGAAGGTGTGGGATCAACCGGAGGCTCTTCAATGACAGGGTCCGATTTGCGTTGCGGCCCAAGCGAACGAATGGCGTCAGCGATGCCGCGCAAGGGGGCTGCAAAATCAGGAAATTGGAAGCCCGCAACCAGAATGGCCGCCACCCAGAACAGGCCGTTATGGGTAAAAAGAGCCAACAAGGCCAGTATACCCACCAACTGGAACTGCGGGTGGTTGGACTTATGCGCCAGTTTCTCGGGGATAGCGTGCAAGGTAAAATAGGCGACGCCGATCAGAACAATAACAATGACAGTAAAGACCAGCATGAAGGTGAACAGGAAATCACTTCCATCCGCCTGCGTGACATAGGAGGGAATATGTCCCGTCGACATGGGATGTAAATCCGCTGTGCTCACCCTGCTCTCCTGTCTGTTGTTTGGTCTTTCTTGACGAGGTTGCAGTGCGATTTCAAGGTTGATCTGCCCGTACAAATGGATTTGATCAGTGTCAGACTTCGTCGCAACGTCCTGAAAACGCAGGCAGAGGCAGAATGATTGACTTTCTTGTTATTGGCGGTGGTATCGCGGGGCTGAGCGCAGGCGCGCGGTTATCCGCTTTGGGTCGCGTCACCGTACTCGAAGCCGAAGACGCGCTGGGCTATCACGCGTCGGGCCGGTCGGCGGCATTGTTCGAAGAAAACTATGGCCCGCCTTCAGTGGTGGCTTTGAACCGGGCCGGTGCCGCGTTTTTTCATGACAAGACATCCAACTATCTGACACCCCGCGGACTGATGCTGCTGGGGAAAAAGGATGAAGCAGAGGCTTTTGCCCAAGACGCCGATGATCTTGGCATGACGCCGATCAATGTGCAGGACGCCATTGCACGTGTCCCGATCCTGAACCCTGAAACTGTTGGTTTTGCTGGGGAAAGCTCTAGCGCTTTTGACATAGACACGGATCGGCTGTTGCAGGATTTCGCCAAGATCGTGCGTGTCAATGGCGGTGACGTCCTCACGAAATCCCGTGTCTCTGCGATCCGAAAAGATCGGTATTGGATTGTCGAGGCAGGTCGCGCCTTTGAAGCCCGCACCCTGGTGAATGCCGCCGGTGCTTGGGCGGATCAAATCGCCGCACTTGCCGGGATCAAACCGATTGGCATAGTGCCAAAACGCCGCTCGATGGGTCGCATTCCTGCACCCGGAGGGCATGACGTTCGTAGCTGGCCGATGATGTTGGGCGTGAATGAGGCTTGGTATGCCAAGCCAGACGCGGGAAAGCTGCTGGTGTCGCCATCAGAGGCTGATCCGGTCGCTCCGCATGATGCTTTTGCTGACGATATGGTGCTGGCCGAGGGTATTGCGCGGTATGAGGAGATGGTGACAGAACCCGTCATGCGGCTTGAGGCCAATTGGGCAGGACTGCGCAGCTTTGCCCCTGATGGGGCGCTCGTGCTGGGGCCGGACCCGTCTGATCACAGCTTTGTCTGGTCTGCTGGCCAGGGTGGCTATGGCTTTCAAACCGCACCAGCCGCTTCGCAACTGATTGCTGATCTGATTGCCGGAAAGCCGTCGGAGCTGGACGACAAGACCGTCGCCGCACTGCGCCCCGAACGGCTGCACCGATGACAGAGCGCGCCACCCCGCCAAGCACGCCAATGTCTGGCCAAAGGACAAACAACCGCCTCGTCGCGCCTGCAGCGGCTCGCAATGCGGACGCTCTGTGTAACGTGCTAAAGCGCCTCGCACCGCAATCCGGGAAAGCTCTGGAATTGGCAAGCGGTACAGGGCAGCATGTTGCTGCCTTTGCGCAGCACCTGCCGGGCTTGAACTGGCAACCCACAGAAATCGATCCAAACCGGCGTGCCAGCATCGATGCCTATTCACACGGCCTGAGCAACGTCGCGACGGCACGCCACCTCGACGCAACAGTCTCGGGCTGGGCGTTTGACTTTGGTGAAAAGGACCTGATTGTTCTGATCAACCTCCTGCACCTGATATCCTGGTCCAAAACAGATATTTTGATCGCAGAAACCGCTGCGGCGCTCGCGCCTGGTGGGCAATTTGTTCTTTACGGCCCGTTCATGCGAAACGGGCAGCTAACCAGCGCGGGGGACCAACGCTTCCACACGGCGTTGATCCAACAAGACCCAAAAATCGGCTACAAGAACGACGCTGATATCCTCGGTTTGCTGAAAGAAAGCGGGCTCAATCTGTCGGAGATCGTGGACATGCCCGCCAACAACCTGGCTTTTGTCACACAAAAACCGTCAGGCGAGCCCCGGCCCTGAAAAAGCCTGCAGTGGCAGGCTTGCCTCCGGCGGAGGTATTTTTAAACAGAAGAAGTAACGGATCATTAATCTTGATCGGCGACAGTCGCCAGGCGGTACAGGCGGAGGTGCCGATGACCGCAACAGGAGAAGGCCCCCTGTCCAAAAGCAGGGGGCTGGATCTTTTCAAGTCCCCTGCTTCTTCTGTTCAAAAATACCTCCGCCGGAGGCATGTGCCGCGCAAGCGGTGCATTTTGCATCACCGGCCACCCGTCACGACTCAACCATCTTTGCGGATGGTCTCGTTCTTACGGTCATAGGGGCTGTCGCACGTCACCACAGCGTCCCACAAATTGTCCTGCATCTTGACCTTCAGCTTGGTGCCTTCGACCGCCAACTCGGGTCTTACATAGCCCATGCCGATAGATTTCTCGAAGGCTACCGAATAACCGCCCGAGGTCAAACGCCCCACACGTTCGCCTTCTGGCGTATAAAGTGCCTCGCGTCCCCACGGGTCCGCATCATCCGGCCCGTTAATCAGCAAAGTGCAGCATTTCACGCGCACACCGGTCTCTTCCAGCTTGGCCTTGCCGTGAAAGTTCTTGGACAGGTCGACAAAACGCGGCAGGTCAGCCTCGAGCGGAGTCGCATCGCGACCGAGTTCAGTGCCAAAGGCGCGATAGGATTTCTCCTGGCGCAGCCAGTTTTGCGCGCGAGCCCCGACCAGCTTCATGCCGTGTTTCTCTCCGGCCTGTTCCAGCAGATCGAACAGATAGTTCTGCATCTCGATCGGGTGATGCAGTTCCCAGCCAAGTTCACCAGTATAGGCCACACGGATCGCGTTGACCGGGCACATGCCCAGCTCAATCTGACGAGCCGACAACCATGGAAAGCGCTTGTTGGACAGTGCGGTTTCGGGATCGGCGTCCTTGATGACCTCTTTCAGAACGTCGCGCGATTTGGGTCCGGCGATGGCAAAAACGCCCCATTGGGTGGTCACGTCCTGGATTTCGATATAGCCGAACTCCTCCATCTTGTCCTCGGCGGCCTTGCGCAGATAGTCAGCGTCATACTCTGTCCAGGCTCCGGCGGAGACGAGGTAATAGCTGTTCTCGCCAGTGCGGACGATGGTGTACTCAGTGCGGGTAGTGCCGTGCGAGGTCAGCGCATAGGTCAAGTTGATGCGCCCGACCTTGGGCAGTTTGTTGCAGGTGAACCAATCCAGAAACTGGGTGGCACCGGGGCCTTTGACGACATGTTTGGTGAAGGCTGAGGCGTCGATCAGGCCGACGCCATCGCGGATCGCCTTGGCTTCTTCGACGGCATATTCCCACCAACCGCCACGACGGAACGAACGGCTTTCCTTGTCGAAATTGTCCGGCGCGTTCAGCGGGCCATAATAATTCGGACGTTCCCAGCCATTGACCCAGCCGAACTGCGCGCCGCGGGCCTTCTGGCGGTCATAGGCTGGAACGGTCCGCAGCGGACGGCAGGCTTCGCGTTCTTCATCCGGATGATGCAGAATATAGACATGCTCATAGCATTCTTCGTTCTTGCGCGCCGCAAATTCGGTGGTCATCCAGTTCGAGGAATAGCGTTTGGGGTCCAATGAGGCCATGTCGATCTCGGCCTCACCCTCGACCATCATTTGCGCAAGGTAGTAGCCGGTGCCACCTGCGGCGGTGATGCCAAAGGAAAAGCCTTCGGCCAGCCACATATTGCGCAGGCCCGGAGCCGGTCCAACCAGCGGGTTGCCGTCTGGCGTATAGCAGATCGGGCCGTTGAAATCATCTTTCAGGCCCGAATCCGCACAGGATGGCACGCGTTCGGCCATCGCCATGTATTGATCCGCAATTCGGTCGATATCCAGCGGGAACAGGTCGGCGCGGAAACTGTCCGGCACGCCATACTCAAAGCGCGCAGGCGCACCGTGTTCGTAGATGCCCAGAATCCAGCCGCCGCGCTCTTCACGCGCATAGGATTCGTTGTCGGCATCGCGCACAACCGGGTGTTCTGGGTTACCGGCTTCGCGCCATTTGACCAATTCGGGGTCTTTGTCCATGACGATGAAAGTGTGCTCGACCGGGATCGCAGGCATCTTGATGCCCAGCATCTTGGCGGTGCGCTGCGCGTGGTTGCCCGATGCGGTCACCACATGCTCGGCTGTGATCACCACCTGCTCGTCTGAGGGAACAAGGTTGCCGCCCTGCTCGACCATTTTGGTACAGGTGACTTCCCAATGAGTGCCATTCCAGTGGAAGGCGTCGGCTTGCATCTTGCGGACGATGTCAACGCCGCGCTGGCGCGCGCCTTTGGCCATCGCCTGGGTGACATCGGCAGGGTTAATATAGCCGTCTTCAGAGTGGTAGATCGCGCCTTTCAGATCGCCGGTTTCGATCAGTGGCCAACGTTCCTTGATCTGCTCAGGCGTCAGCCATTCATATTTGACGTCACAAGTCTCGGCTGTGGACGCGTAGAGCATGTATTCGTCCATGCGGTCCTGCGTCTGCGCCATGCGCAGGTTCCCAACCACGGCAAAGCCCGCATTCAGGCCGGTTTCTTCCTCGAGCGTCTTGTAGAAGTCGACCGAGTATTTGTGGATATGCGTCGTCGCATATGACATATTGAAAAGCGGCAGCAGACCGGCCGCGTGCCAGGTGGACCCCGATGTCAGCTCATCCCGCTCGATTAGCATCACGTCATCCCAGCCTGCCTTGGCCAGGTGATAGGCAATTGATGTCCCAATGGCGCCACCGCCAACAACCAATGCTTTGACTTGGGTTTTCATAACCGGCGTCTCCCTAGAATTCAGCTGACACCATATGGCGCATTTGCGGGTCAAAACGCGACAGTCATCCGACCCCTGATCAATAAAAAACGACCCGCTTTAGGGGCGGGCCGCAAAATTTGAACATCGATGTTGTTTTAGTTGCCGACAGCACAGCGCTTGTTCGCGCCCCACATCGAGCAAGACTTGGTATCCAAACTTCCTTTACGCACCTTGACCTCGGCAGACTGAGAACGGCTTCCTGATCCGCTGAAGATCGAGGTCAATCCGCTGAGCAATCCGCCGCCCGAAGACGCCTGCGTGGGAACGGGCTGCTGAGTTGGGTCGGCCTGTTCAGCACTGCCACCGGTCACCTTGGCGAAAAGACGGCCGAACATGCCTTGCTCCTGATTGGTGCTTGCTTGTTCGGGTTGATCATACATCAAATCGTTCAAGCCTTTACGATACCCCAATTGCATCAACTCTTGCGGTGAAGAGATTTTGTTCGCAGTCAGGTCGAACGTATCACCCGGCAAGCCGTAGCTTCCAGCAAGTGTGTTCGCCACCAGCGACAGGTTGTCCAGATTGTTTATCCGCATCTGGGCCAGTTCACCGCGCAGTTTGACGAATTCGGTGCGCAGTTTGGCCATATCGACTGCAAGCTCAGGCTCGACTGCCTTATCGATCACCCGATCATTGCTGACCCCCGGCACAGGCAGGCTAAGCAACGCATTCAGTCCGTCATAGTCGACCTGTTGAAGGAACGAGTAAACCTCGTCGCGGGGCGCATCCGACATGACCTTCAGGCGAATTTCCTGCCCCAGACCCAGCGTACCAACATAGGTTTTGAAACTGACCTGTTTTCCGGTTTCAGCTATTTTCTTCTTCATCAAAGCCCAATTTGTGCGGGTTCCCTTCGACACATCGTAAAAGTCGCCCGCGACCTCTTCGAAAAAGGCGACGCCCCCGATGACACCCAGCGCGGCGTAATCGGTGCCTTTGAAGTTCATTCCGGCCAACGATGCTTCTATGTTGCCGACAATCGTGTTCTGGTTTGGACTACTGACCAACCGCGCTTGCAACCAGATGGTTTTTTCGCCGTTCTCATAAAGCCACCCGATGCGATCCAGCTTGTCGGCGCGGACCTTGGCCTCTTGCACTGCAACTTCGATCGCCAGGGGCCGGGCTGCTGCACTTGCCTTGGCTTGTTCGGCGCCAAGGCGGGCATCCACGGTATAGTCGTGATCGGTTATCGCGCGGCGCACCCATTCTTCGCTGCTTGGGGACAAATAGGGCTTGGCACCTTGCCGCCAGCGCTTCTGCCGGTCTTGTTCGACCTCTTCAGCAAGCCGTTCCTCTTGGTAGAGGTTAAAACGGCTGGCAACCGTGTCGAAATACCCTTCAAGCGTCAGGGTTTCTTCGTGCTTTTTGTCCTGCTGGTAATAATCCAGCCCAACCACAACTGCCAACGCGACTATTGCGAATCCTAAGAACCGCAGGAAATCCATTTGAGACCTCAAAACACTTTCTGCTCCGAGGTCTCGGATCTCATAACATTGAGGCAAGGTTATGGCCCGAAATGGCCCACGAAAGGGTCAATCCAGGATCTTGCCGGGGTTCATGATGTTGTCAGGGTCAAGCGCTGCCTTTATCGCCGACATATAGCCGGTCGCGGCTCCTAACTCTTTGATCAGATAAGGACGTTTCCCTTGTCCGATGCCATGCTCACCCGTGCAGGTGCCGTCCATCGAAATCGCAAGCTCGTTCAGCCAATCCACAAACTCCTCGGCGTTGGCCACCTCCTCTGGGCTGTCCATATCGAGCAGGACCAGCGTGTGGAAGTTTCCATCGCCGACATGACCAACAATCGGGGCCAAAAGGTCCAGTTCTTCGGCTTTTTTCTGTGTCAGACCAACGCATTCGGCCAAACGCGAAATCGGGACGCAGACATCCGTGGAAATCCCGCGGGCACCCGGGCGCAATTGCAGGCTGGCCCAGTACATATCGTGCCGCGCCTGCCAAAGCTTGGTGCGCTCTTCGCTGGTGGAGGTTGCGGCAAAGTCCCTGCCCTCGAACTCTTCGGCAATTCCTCCAAAGGTTTCCGCCTGCTCTTTTGCACCGTTCTCCGACCCGTGAAATTCAAGCAGCAAGAGCGGCGATTCAGGCAGATTAAGGCCAGAATAAGCGTTGGCTGCTTTGACGGACATTTCATCCAGCAGTTCAATCCGCGCCACGGGGATACCGTATTGGATCGTCATCATAACGGCCTGACAGGCCGCATCCACCGTTGGAAACGAACAGCGAGCCGATGTGATGGCCTCGGGGATCCCCTGCAAACGCAATGTGATTTCAGTGATAATGCCCAGCGTACCCTCGGCCCCGATCAGCAAGCGGGTTAGATCATACCCGGCCGAAGACTTTTTCGCTCGATGACCGGTGCGAATGATCTGCCCGTCCGGCATTACCGCCTCAAGGCTTAGGATATTGTCTTTCATCGTCCCATAGCGCACCGCGTTTGTGCCCGACGCCCGCGTCGCCGCCATGCCGCCCAATGAGGCATTGGCCCCCGGATCGATTGGAAAAAACAAACCCTGATCGCGCAGATAGGTGTTCAAGTCTTCGCGGGTGACGCCGGGTTGCACAACACAATCCAGATCGCTGGCATGCACCGCCAGAACCTTATTCATCTGCATCAAGTCAACCGAAATACCCCCGGCGGGCGCGTTCACATGCCCTTCGAGCGAGGTTCCCGTGCCAAACGGGATCACCGGAACTTTGTGCGCCGCGCAGGTCTTGACGATCTCGGCAACCTCTTCGGTCGAGTGTGGAAAGACCACGGCATCGGGGTTTTGATTGTCGATCCAAGTGGTCGTATGCCCATGCTGTTCGCGGATGGCCGCGCCTGTCTGCAGACGATCACCGAAACGTTGTTTCAGAACCCCAATCGCGGTTTCGATCCCCTGTTCGTTGCGGGGCAAGGCCATTGCCTGAACCATTATGTTCCTCCCTTGGCCCAAAGACAAAGCGGGCCTTTCAGCACTATGACTAAAAGGCCCGCCGATGGCGCGCAATGATTTTGAGGATGAGAGCTTATTCGCCCAACGCGATCCCTTCGCGACGCGGGTCGGCTCCACCGCTCAGGCCCTCACCGATCTCGATAGCATGCAGGCCCGAAGTTAGGTCGCGGGCGTTTACCTCGTACCCAAGCTCTGCCAGCGCGTCGGAATACCCTTCGGCGGCGGTGCCAGCTTCGACATCATAGGTGCCGAAACGGTTTACCAGATGGGGCAACATCACGGCCTGCTGGACATCCATATCCCAATCGGCCCAGGCGATGATCGATTTGGCCACATATCCGATGATCCGACTGCCACCGGGCGACCCGATAGCCAGAACCGGCGCACCGTCTTCAAGAACGATCGTGGGGCTCATGGATGAACGCGGGCGTTTGCCCGGTTCAAGCCGATTTGCGATGGGCACGCCATCGGAATGAGTGCGGAACGAGAAATCGGTCAGCTCGTTGTTCAGAAGGAACCCGTTGGTCATCAGGCGCGACCCAAAACCGTTCTCGATGGTGGTCGTCATCGACAAGACGTTGCCATAGGCATCGACGATCGAGATATGAGAGGTCGACGGCAATTCGATCGAGACATCATCAGCCCAGTTGAGCGCATGGTCAAATTCGGGATTGCCGGGCGCAACCTCTTCCAGCGCTGTGGTTCCAGACATCAGCCCCGCGCGTTCAGCCAGATAGGCCGGATCGACCAAACCCTGCGTCGGGACGGGCACAAAATCACTATCCGCCATGTATCGGCCCCGATCAGCAAATGCCAGGCGCGAGGCCTCACCGATCAGACGCCAGGCCTCGGCGCTTTCGGGACCCATTGCACCCAGATCATAACTGTCCAGCATACCCAGAATCTGCCCCACCGTCAGCGCACCGGACGATGGTGGCCCCATGCCGCAGACCTCGTAAGACCGGTAATTGGCACAGACCGGTTCGCGCTCGATCACCTGATACAGCGCCAGGTCAATGCCGGACAAAACGCCGGGGTTGCCGGGAGCATTGCGCACTGTGTTCACGATCCCGGAGGCAACATCACCACCATAGAACCCGGCAGCCCCCTGAGACGCCAGCGCCTTGAGCGTGTCTGCATAAGCCTGATTGGTCAGCCGCTGCCCCTGCGCCAAAGGCTCACCACCGGGCAGGAAATAGTCAGCAGTGGCAGGAAAGCGCGCCAGTCGTTCCGCGTCCGCTTCTACTAGCGATGCCAATCGCGGCGACACAAGAAACCCGTCTTCGGCCAGGGCAATGCCATCGTCAAACAAGGACGGCCACGGGCTGCGGCCCCAACGACGATGTGCTTCTGCCATCAAGGCAGGGGTGCCGGGGGTTCCCACAGACAACCCACCGACTACCGCATCAAAGAATTTCAGTGGCTCACCATTTTCGTCCTGAAACAACGTGGGCCGCGCCGCGAGCGGAGCGGTTTCCCGCCCGTCCAACGTAGTCAGTGATCCGCTGGTCGCATCATGCCAAACCAAAAAGGCACCGCCGCCCAACCCGGAAGACTGAGGCTCGACCAGGCCCAGAACAACTTGCACCGCAACCATCGCATCTGCTGCTGTGCCGCCCGCCCGCAGCACCCGTGCACCAGCCTCAACGGCCAATGGGTTCGCCGCAGCAACCATCCAATTCTCGGATTCGACCGGCACACCGGCCAGCTTAGCTTCAAGCGCCGCAATGACCTGCTCGGTCAGGGCCTGAGCTTCGCCTTCGGTTGCCGCCTCGGGCGCAACGGCGTCAGCGGTTTCCTGCGCCCATAGCGGGCCGGCAATAAAAGTCGCCGATAACAACAACCCCGATATCAAACTCGCACGCATGTGGATCTCCCTTTTGGTCAAAATCAATAGCGTTCGCTCGCGCCGGATAAACCGCGCAACACGATGTTCAAATCAAGACAGCAGGCCCGGCCCAAAAAGGGGCATAAATCACAGCATCGACGGAACAACCTGATCCGGCGGCCGGTGACCATCTTCGAAGGTCTTGATATTAATAATAACTTTCTCACCCATCTCGATCCGACCCTCAAGCGTCGCCGAGCCCATATGGGGTAGAAGAACGACATTGGGCAATTGCCGCAAACGAGGATTGGCGTCGGTGCCATGTTCATAGACATCCAGCCCCGCGCCCGCGATTTCACCGGCACGCAGCATCCGGGTCAATGCGTTTTCGTCGATAACCTCGCCGCGCGACGTATTCACGACCACTGCTGTGGGTTTCATAAGCTTTAGCCGCCGCGCATTCATCAGATGGAAAGTCGAAGGCGTCGATGGGCAATTGATCGAGATCACGTCCATCCGCGCAACCATCTGGTCAAGGCTATCCCAATAGGTCGCCTCCAGCTCTTGCTCGATCTCGGGGCGCAGCTTGCGCCGGTTGTGATAATGCACCTGCATACCAAAGGCCCGCGCACGCCGCGCAACCGCTTGCCCGATCCGGCCCATGCCCAAAATGCCAAGCCTCCGCCCGCCGACCCGACCGCCAAGCAAAGCGGTCGGAGCCCAACCGGCCCAATCGCCTTTTTGCATGACGCTCAGCCCCTCGGGGATCCGGCGCGTTACCGCAAGGATCAACCCCATGGTCATGTCAGCGGTGTCATCGGTCAACACACCCGGTGTATTCGAAACCAGGATCCCGCGCTGGCGTGCCGTGGCCACATCAATATTGTCGACGCCAGCCCCATAGTTTGCAATCAGACGCAACTGCTCGCCCGCCTGCCCCAGAACACCTCCGTCAATGGTGTCCGTGATCGTTGGCACCAAGACATCAGCCGTCTTGACTGCAGCGACCAATTCATCCCGGCTCATGGGGTTGTCGGTGTCGCGCAACGTGACATCGAACAGCTCGCTCAACCGGGTTTCAACAGCCTCGGGCAATCGTCGCGTAACAACAACACTCAGACGTTCTCTTGGCACCTTGGCCCTCCTATTGTTTTGCAAACGGTCACGCGCCATGGCATCGTGGCGCAGGATCAGGCGGGGCACAAGAACCCTTGGGCACAGACCCACCCTTTTTTGAGAGCGCAGAAGACAAACATAAGAGCAGGCAGTGAGTGCTATTTTTTCGCTAGATCGTCGTGTGTTGGCGTTTGCTTTGGTTTTCCTCGCATTTATGGGACCGGTGGCGGCCCTAGCGCAGGATGCGCGTGGCTCGGTCACGAATCTGCCGCTGCCACGTTTTGTGTCGATGAAAGCCGCCGAGGGCAATGTCCGGCGCGGCCCGTCACTGACCCATCGCATCGATTGGGTCTTCAAGCGCCGCGGGATGCCTTTGCAGATCACGGCCGAATACGGAAACTGGAGGAAAGTTCAGGATCGCGACGGCGCTGGCGGTTGGGTCCACTATGCGCTTTTATCGGGAGTCCGCACGGTGTTGATCGAGTCCGATCTGCTGCCGGTTTATGCCTCTGCGGATCCGCAATCTCAGGTCAACGCGCAATTCGAGTCGGGCGTTGTCGCACGATTGGGTAGCTGCACGCTCGACTGGTGTCAGATCTCGGCTGGCGGATATCGCGGGTGGACGATGAAAGAGAATCTCTGGGGTGTTGGTCCAGAGGAAATAAGAGAGTGACGGCAAAAACCATGTCGATTCCGCAGGGTTATTCGTTGTCAAACAGCACGGCCCAGCGCGCATAGATATTTTTTCCGAGACTCGTTGAAATTTTGCGCCAACCCTCTTGAACCCGGTCAGCAACAGTCGTAGATAGCCGCTCACCGTTGGGGTGTAGCCAAGTGGTAAGGCAGCGGTTTTTGGTACCGTGTATCGTAGGTTCGAATCCTACCACCCCAGCCACTACACTCTAAATTATTGATATAATGCAGATTTTTGCTTTTCAGCCCGTAGTTTCGGGCAGCTTCAGAGATATAAAAATATCCCAGACCGACAGATCTACGATATCCTGCCCGTTTCCCCGAAAAGTCTGGAATCGCCATTTCCGCGGTAGCAGTTTGGGCGAATGTGATGGTGGCAGCATCGCCCTTCGTGCGGACATAACCCAGTTGCATATTGCCGGAAGCCAAAACCAGCGACGATCAGCGCCGCAGGCGCAAAAATTGTTTTGGATGCAGTCGCTTACAGAGCCGCGAAGGCGTCGCGCTGCTCTTTCCAGATTGGTGAGAAGGCATGGCGCTTGAGCCGGTCGGACGTCATACCGACGGGCTGTCGCCCTTCGCGGATGGCCCGGATCACGTCTGGTGCCAGGAACGCCAGTTCGATCAGTTGCTGAACCCGGCGTTTCGAGACGCCTTCGGTTTCCGCTATCTCAGCAAAGGTTTTGCCCGACCGGACCAGATCAAAATATCGATGTCCACGGGCGATGTTTCGCAGCAGGGTTGCATCGATCTCCGGCGGCGCGTCACCGATGATCAGCCTGGTTTCCACGCCGCGCTTGCGGTGCTGGAACGCTGAGGTGATGGTCAGCAGGTCTTCCACGATACGCGCCGCATCCACATCAAGATGACTTGCGAGATGCTCGCCTGACAAGCCGATGCGGATGTCGCCGGGCGCGATATCGATGCGGTCGACTAGTTTAAGGCAGTGGCGCAGCGCATCCTTGACAGCGGCAGTGTCGTTTTCGAACAGTTCGGACAAGCGCGCTCCGACCCCGACGGTTTCATCGGCGGTCGCGTCACACAAGATGCCTGCACGCACCTCCGGTTCTTTCAAATGACGCTTGACCAGATCAGCGACCTTGTCTTCCAACTCCGCTGCTGGCAACCGCCATCCCGATGGATCACGTGGTGCCGTTCCGCGCACCAGCCGATGAGAAACACAATATCTGAGTTTGCGGCCTTTGGCGGTTTTCGAATGGCTTGGAGTCAGACGATCTCCGATCTGATCGTAGATCCTGCCAGCCAGCGGCGAGGCCGATGCTTTTGCGCCCTTTCGGTTCCGCTTGGTGAAGGTTCGATCCTTTGCCGAGTCTGATCGCAGCTGATCCTGGATGCTGTCCCAGACCTCAGGGTCTATCAATGGCGGATGTTGCCCGGGATAGACTTTCGCGTGGTGCCGTATGCGGCCGGCATAAACCGGGTTGGTCAGAATGTAGTATATGTGCCCGTAACTGAACAGCGCGCCGCCTTTTACCCCGCCCGAGATCAGCGTTCGCACTGGTGTCTTCAGGCCAAGCGCATCAACCGTTTCTTTAACAACGCGCGTGTTCCGGTTCTCGAGATACAGGTCATAGATCGTGCGGATCACATCGGCATCGGGTTCGGCAATCTTAAGCGACCGTCCATCTGCGGCGTAGCCCAGCGGGACCGTTGCGCCCATCCACAGACCCTTCTTCTTTGAGGCCGCGATCTTGTCTCGGATGCGCTCGGCGGTGACTTCGCGTTCGAATTGGGCAAAGCTCAAAAGCATGTTCAGTGTCAGCCGCCCCATGCTGGTGGCGGTGTTGAAGGATTGCGTGACCGAGACGAAAGATGTCCCCGCCGCATCCAGCCGTTCGACCATCTTGGCAAAGTCCGCCAGCGAGCGCGTGAGCCTGTCGATCTTGTAAACAAGGATCTGATCGACAGCACCCCGGTCGATGTCAGCAAGCAGGCGCTGCAAACCCGGGCGCTCCATGCTGCCGCCGGAGAGACCGCCATCGTCGTACCGGTCCGGCAGCAGCACCCAGCCTTCTGCTTTCTGACTGGCGATGTAGGCAGCGCAGGCCTCGTATTGAGCATCGAGAGAGTTGAACTCCTGCTCAAGACCGTCTTCGGAACTCTTGCGGGTGTAGATGGCGCAGCGGATCTTCTTCATGCGTCAGTCCCTACTCTACGCGCATTTGCCAAGTTTCACGAGAGCATTCAAGCGCGCAACCGGGCGAGCGCCATCCGATTTTCGCGACGCGCTTGGATCACTTCAAAGCTGATTTGAGTTTGAAGCAAGCTAGTCAGTGCTGGCAGCACTGAATGGCTGTTTTGTCCGCAGAGCAGTCATTCAGTGGAATTGACGGAACGGCTGCTACGAGCCCAATGCGGACACAGTGGGTATCAGTTTCCAAGAAAAATTGAGATGCCATAAATCAGCGTTACACTTATTCGGGCAGGCCGGCCAAACGCAGAGACGCGCAGTCTTTCTCTAATTGTTCTATATCAGAGAAAAGCTGAGTTTTCGCCCAATCCGATATGGAAAACTGAGGACGGTATTTCATTACATTCTGTGCTTCATCGCGAGCGGCCTCAAGGTTATCCGTTTCCACATGTACGATAACGAGGTCTAGGTGACCAAAGCCTTCAACCCTTTGACCATATTCGGCGAATGCCTCCTTGGCTTCCTCGTATCGACTATCGAGCCGAAGTGCCAAACCCAAAACGCCAGCGTACCAGCCCGGATAATGAGGGTTGAGAGTAATGGCTTGCCGCGCCACACGGATAGCTTCTTTTGCCTGTCCATTGAATGCCAATGTAATCGACAACCTTGCAGCCACATCAGCGTGGTTTGGATTTAGCTCCAGCGCTTCATTGAACTTCTCGATAGCCGACACCAGCTTGCCATCAATTGCATCCGCGAAACCTGCAATTGCGTGAGCTTCCGGGTTATAGCTGTCTATTTCCAGAGCAAACCGAGCGCAGTCACGAGCCTCTGCCAGCGCAGCACTTCGGTCTACTACAAAGCCGTGCCTTGCTTCGACAGTGCAAATGAACCCCAAAGTACAATGTGGCGCAGAGTAGTTAGGATCGAGGGAAATTGCCTGTTGCGCAAACCGGCGAGCGTCGGCCTGTGCTTCTTTTGTTATCCTGCGCGAAGCTTCGACGGCTTGCAATTGAGCAGTCCAGGCATCAAGATTTTTTGTCCCCGAACCTCTGAATCGGGCCATCTCACCAGCCAAGAGCTCGACTTGAAGCTCGGTCGCTATCCTAAGGGCAATTTCATCCTGAACTTCGAATACGTCTTCTATGAGGCGATCATACCGGTCTGCCCAAATGTGCATTCCAGACTTCGCATCGATTAGCTGCGCAGTAATCCGCACGCGACTACCGCTTTGGCGTACACTTCCCTCGAGAACAAGATCGACGCCCTGTTCCAGTCCGACCTGTTTCACGTCCACAGAACGCCCTTTGTAGACGAATGTAGAGTTGCGCGCGACGACCAGTAAATTCGGGAGTTTTGATAAAGTGGTGATGATCTCTTCGGTAATGCCATCTGCAAAAAACTCCTGATCGGGGTCAGAAGAAAGATTATCAAAAGGTAAGACGCCGATTAGCAGAGACTTTGTATGGCTAGCCGGAGTTACTCGCGGTGGGGCAGAACCTGGCGGCGACCATTGGAAAACTTCTATTGGTGACGGCGCGTTCTTAAACTGTCGCTCTCCAGCGCGATAAAATTGCTCAGCGAGACGCTCGTCAAGGCTGCGATGGACGACATCTGAAATTAACACAGCCCCTTCACTGGATGCCTCTTGTAACCGTGCGGATAGATTTATGCCGTCGCCGAAAATGTCGTCTTCCTCGAATACGACATCTCCAAGATGAACGCCTACTCGTAGTTTCAGTGAGGACTGAGTTGACACTTGGCTTTGAAGATCGAGGGCGCATCGCACCGCGTCAGACACCGAGTTAAACTCGACTATCCATCCATCACCCATCCTTTTGACGACACTACCGCGATGATCGCTAACCAAGGGATCAAATAACTCTCGACGCAAAACACGAAGTTCGCTGAGAGTTCTGTTTTCATCTGCCTTCATCTGGCCTGAGTAGTTTACTACATCGGCCGAGAGCACTGCGGAAAGTCTGCGGTCTCCGTTCATGTCTATTCGTAACGCATAATACGTTACGTGGGAAAGAGATCGTATATCTGGAACCTTCACACGAACTTCGACCGGCTGCTTTGTCCGCACACCCGAAATTGACTAACGTTGTTCCCGACGCCTAAAACGCGGTGGTTCCACTTTGTAGCTTGTCCAGGTGAGGCCCCTAGTTAACCTTGCGCAATGCCGCCGCGCCAACTCGGAACACAGATCCAGCCCATCCCGATTTCCAGCATCTCAGATGACTA
>NZ_WQEG01000022.1 GCF_013033515.1 Ruegeria sp. HKCCA6707
GGCTTCAATCGGTAATTGATTATTTCGAGAGGCTCGAATGACCGCCATGCGGACAAAGCTGCCGTTTCTTCAGAGCGGCGTATGAAGGTGATCTGCACTACCGTATTACGAGCAAAGTTACATGACTTGCTGCGATGCCACGCTCGTGTGTGAGGCTTCTTACATTTCGAAGCGAAGAGAGAACCACACATTCAGCTTCACAGCCGGACGAATGATCACGGGTCTTGTTTTTCAAGTACTTGGATGGCTAACTTGTTTTGTTGATTGGAAGCGACGACAGCTTCTTGCCCGCTTCGACCCAAGTTTTTTCGACCAGACCAACAAAAACACCCGCCGAACAGCGTCGGCGGGCTAAGAACGATAGTTTGTTCCGGTGAGTGAGTACCGTTCTTTTGTTTTTGATCTCCGCATTATTTGCTGCCGATAAATTTTATCAACCTACCAATTAGAATAGCTCGGCAAGACAGAACTCGCCAAAAGTAGACAAAAAACTAGCTAGTGTGCGGGCGCGAACCGTCAGTTTTCTTAAAGAATTCTAGTTTTTCCATTCTCCGGCGAGTCTCTTCGGTCTCTTGCTTTAAGCGGCTTAAAGCGATTTCTAGTGAGTTTGTATCTGCCTCGACAGCTTGCTTACGGGTGTGCTCAACAACTTTCGTCAACGAGCGAAAACCGAACAAAGCGGCTGCACCGCTGAGCTTATGTAGGTGGGATGCTAGTTCCCTTCTCTCATTCAAATCAGGAAGCATCTCGTGTTCCACACAGAAATTGAACATCTCTTCGAAGAATTCCCGCAGAGCATCCTCCATTTGAGCTTGACCTAGTGTATCGCCAAGTTCTTGCAGTATTTTTGTATCAATTAAAGATGCATCTCCCCTCACAGGGCCCGAATCCAACGGTTCTCCCAGCAATACCTTTTGGAGATCCCGGAGGCGAATTGGTTTGGTTGAATAACCGTCCATGCCAGATTTCAGCGCATTTTCGAGATATTCCCCTTCATCGTAAGCAGAAAGCCCGTGAATCCGACTGATTTTGTTCGGGCCACCCGACATTCTGATCCTCTCAGTCAGTTTACACCCATCAGTGTCAGGTAAACCAATGTCCATAAGAATGACATCATGCTTTGTGCTCATTGCCAATTCGTATCCTTCGTCCCCTGAGAGCGCACTTTGAACGTCGTGACCCAAGCTTGATAGCATTTCACAAAGAACCGAGTTGTTGACGGCGTTATCTTCAACGACGAGAACAGAAAGTTTCTGCACACTCGGGGAGGATCTTACTGAGTTTAAGTGATCGATCTTAGGTCCATTTCGCAGAGAGTCGGACGCTTTTTTCATGGGTATAGTTAGGGTAAAATGACTTCCGCGTCCCAACTGTGAGCAAACAGTAATGTCTCCCCCCATCATCCTCGCAATTTTTCTTGAAATTGGTAGTCCAAGACCATCTCCCCTAGGCAGTCGACCTTTGTCTAGTGTAAGAGTCACATAGTCTTCGAAAACTTTTTCAAATTGGTTTTCTGGTATCCCGTCTCCCGTGTCTGAGACAGTCAAAATTAAGTTAGTGATCTGCTGCGAGATGTTGCCGCGCAACTGGACATTGACACTTCCAACGGAAGTAAACTTGATAGCGTTTCCAACCAGGTTCGTGACGATTTGGCCGACACGCACTTCGTCAGCAATGAAGTAGCCGTACAAGTCAGGATCAAGGTCGGTTTTCAGTTTCAATCCTTTTGCCATCGCCAATGGTTGAAGAATTGCAATGACTTGCGATATTTTATTGTGTGGGTTGAACTTAGCAGGTGACAGAACCGGAGATCCAGACTCTATTCGCGCAATATCAAGGGCTTCGTTTACCTGCTTCAGCAGAATTTCTCCAGACGCGATGGCCACCTCCAAGAAGTGGCTTTGTTTCTCCGTATGGTCTGTGGTCTTGAGGAGGTCCAAAACTCCTAGGATGCCAGTGATAGGAGTTCGCATTTCATGGCTCATTATCTCCAAGAACCGAGATTTTGCCCTATCAGTTCGCTCTGCTTTCTCCTTGGCCTCCAATAGCGCTCGCTCATTGCGCTTTCTTTCACTTATGTCCCTCAGGTAAACGGCAACCAAGGGGCTACCGGCCTTTGAAGCCCTTATGACATTGACTTCAGCCGGGAATTCCTCCCCGTTTCGCCTAGTCCCTAAAATCTCAACTCGCTTATTTTCAGAAAACCCAGAAAGAAGATTGGGAAGTTCGGTATTATCGGCCTCATTACCTTCTTGGGAAGGTACAGCAGGCAGAATCGTGCCTTCAATTTTTCTACCTAAAACTTCCTTCTTCTTCGAGCCAAAAACATGCTCAGCAGCTTGATTAAATTCTACAATTTCTCCCTTCTCATTTCCAATCACTATAGCGTCAAGCGAAGCTGAAACTGTCGACTCTAACCGGGCTGTCGTTTCGCGAAGTGCGAGGTCGCGCTTCCTTGATATCCGCAACATTCTGTACAAAAACAAAAGCACAGCAGCCAATAAAATGACGACCGAAGTTGCGATCACACCGGCATTTCTAAGAGTTGATGAAAACTCTTGTCGGCGAGCTTCAGTTCTTTCGGCTCCGATAGACACTCCCAGCAACGACAATTCTCTTGCCACTGGCTTGTAAAGTGTCGTCAAGTCGAAAAGTTCATCAACAACAGCGGGTAGGCTATCGCTTTGAGTAAGTTTGGTAGCTTCTTCGGCGAATTGTTGGAGTTGTTGCAACAGCTCCGTAGCACGGTTATCGCTCTCGATTATTTCTCGAGCGACTCCCTCACTAACGAGGTCTATTCGGCTCAAGGCGATTTGGGTCTGTATGTCGATCCTTGCATTGTCGGGGCTGAGACTTGAAGATTCCCCAAGCAAAACAGAACGCAAATTAGCAAACTCAGTGTCCAGCTGCAAAATTGTCCACTGGGCATTTTCGTTACCAGCAGTGGACAAAGTGCGCTGTTCAAGCCAAAGATTCCGCCCCAAGGCAACCACGAGCGCAACAAGAAATAACACGGATGCCGGAATAAGAATCCTGGCCAGTTTATCTTGCATCACAACTCCCCGAGTCTCTGCCTTTTAGATTAGAGTCGCTTACAACTCATTCGAGGAGAACAATTCGTTGCAACTGCCAGATTGAGCGAGCGAAAGTCGACTCTGTCTGATAGTCAGGACTGTCGTCAAACGGAAACACTATCCAGTAAGGTCCTCTTTCACGAACCGATATTGTGGCGCCGTCAATACGGGTCGCAATTATCGGCACTTCCGCCTCCAACTCTGCAACGGGCATTTCTATTGAATAGTCGTTTAAAGCGAATAGTTTAAGCAGACTACCTTCGGCGTTGAGGTGCCCGAGCAGGCCGGAAACCGGCACGCCGCTGAATTGTCGGACTCCGTCAGTCCAAATTGTAGAAGTAGAGAAGGAAACCTGTTCCAACGAATCCAAGTCCTCCAATGAGAGTTCTATTTGCTCTCCCCCAACAAGTACTACCGTCAATTGAATTGAATTTTGTGCGTTAGCTGATGAAAAACACATCGCGACAAGTACTAAACCGATGCTCAGAACACTTTTTGATATCATAGAGTTGGCCTCCCCAAATGCATGGTGTTACAGTGATGTTACCATTTAATTGGGCAGCGAACATATTGTAAGGAAAGTCGAGCCAATCGCCGCTTGGTGGACAATAGTTCTTTTTCGGAGGCACCCTAGTCGTCGATGCATACCATTTTACTAGCCGATGATCACCAACTGGTTCGCGACACCTTGGCCGCCTATCTGACAGAAAAAGCTGGGTTTGAAGTAAAGGTAGCTTCAAGCGCTGAGGAAGCATACGTATCGCTTTCAGCTTTCAGAAACATCGATCTCGCCATTATCGACTATCAGATGCCAGGAATGGACGGGTTAGAGGGTCTAGTGAGACTCAGATCGCGGTTTCCAAACCAGAAAACAGTGATAATTTCCGGAGTGGCCTCTCCTGAAGTTGCGGATAAAGCCATTGAACTTGGGGCGCTCGCCTATTTTCCAAAGTCTATGCCTGTGGATTTGATGCTAGCTAGTATCAACGAACTGATTGCGAATAATCCTGTTGATCACTCAAGTGACAATTCTCTGGAACAATCTGAAGACAGACTGAAAATCTATGGCTTAACAGCTCGGGAGAGGCAGATCCTACAGATGCTGGCATCAGGTCAATCCAACAAATCGATAGCGCAAGATTTAGGTTTAAAAGAAGTAACCGTGAAGTTTCATATAACGAATATTCTCGGAAAACTGCGGGTGAGTAATAGAACACAAGCCGCTTTGCTAGCAAATTCGAACTCCCGGCTTTAGTTAGGACCTTTTGAACGCTCGCCCGATCGATGTGAAGTATCCGATTTGCTCAGTTCACGTTGCTTTTGTGGACCCGCCCCTATCCTAGACCTTAGTCTTGTTCGCGAACTCTAGAACGGTCAGTAGTAAACCCTGCGTTATGCTCGAGCGCAGAAAAAAACTCAGTGAGCTTGGAAAGCGGCAATATTAGCCTAACTTATTTTAGAGGAAAACAAATGAAGCATTCAAACAATCGGATCAAGAAGCTGGTTCGAACGCTTTTCGTCAAGCATCGAAAAAAAAATTTGTCGCTCCGCCCACAGTTGGGAGGAGCGACCAGAATCGATTAAATAAAGCAACCACTCACCGATTGCTACTTTAGTATAGGAAATCTGAATGCTGGAATCGAGAAAAAACATCGGTGTGACGTGATTGAGTTAAACTCGTAGCTGTTCAGCCTTTCGTCAAAATCTTTTCAGCGACAGTTTTGATACAAAGCAAACCTTAAACGCAAAGAGCCTAACTATCAGAAATGCCCGCTTAGGGCTCAGACCGGCCCAATGCATCCGCGGCGTTTCCCAAAGAACGCGCAACCGACAACGGCCATTCAAATCACAAGTAAATTGAGGCGTCAGCGCTGTGCTGATGTCTGGGTTTGGGGGGAGGATTGGAGGGCAAACTATGCCAAGAGTCCAACTTCCCGCTGTCACCCCGAAACGAAGAGCCTGGAACAAGGGCCGGATCATCGGCCAGAAGCGACCACTGCTGCCGAAACAGGTCTGGGCGATCCGCGCGCGGCTCGAACTGGCGGGCAACCTGCGCGATCTTGCGCTGTTCAACGTGGCAATTGATAGCAAGCTTCGCGGATGCAATCTGGTGAAACTGGCCGTCACCGACCTAGTGAGGGACGATCGCGTTCGCGAACGCGTATCTGTGATCCAGAGCAAAACCAAGCGGCCCGTTCAGTTTGAACTCTCTGAAAACACGCGGGATACCATTGTCGCATGGATCAAGTCACCGGAGATGCTCGGCTGCCGTTTCATGTTTCCCAGCAGGTTTCATGACCGCCTGCATATCTCAACGCGCCAATATGGCCGGCTTGTGAGGGATTGGGTGGCCGCGATTGGGCTGGAACCCAGTGGATACGGCACCCATTCGCTGCGCCGGACCAAAGCAGCGGAGATTTGCCGCAAAACCGGTAATCTAAGAGCGGTTCAACTTCTGCTCGGATACACCAAGGTAGACAGCACAGTACGGTACCTTGGTGTCGAACTCGAAGATGCGCTGAGCATTGCCGAGCAAATCGACATTTGAACCACCTTGGCGGGCGGTTCTTGCCGTTCGCCAATCCTGAGCGGACCTGTGTTCGCAGCGCAGCGGTGGGACGTATCGAGCCCATGCTTCAAATGCTGCGCCAGGCACGAGCGGCAGAGTAGAGCATAAAGCGTCATTTGAAACCCATCCCATTCGTCAGATCCAGCTTTGACTTTGGTAGCGCCGCCGCAATCACATCATGTCGTTCGTCGTAGGAGCAGCATGAACTTGGTATCGTATGCCCAGAGAGCGTGCGTAGTGAGCAGCCGCCGTTTTCAATTCAGCACTTTGGATGCGCGCTATCAAAAATGAATTGGATAACGATTGTGTCCTGCGCAGCAAAGCACTTTGAATTTGCTCACACTTGACGCATCGGAGAAGACCGCTCGACAATCCAATCCAAAAACATTTGACACCCGTAGCTGACAGGGCCGTCCGGGCAGGTGACATAGATCGCCTGATCTGTGTGTTTTTCGAGGGGCAGTGAGCGCACCAGACGCCCGTCTTGCAGATAGGGAAGCGCGAAAAGCTCTGACACCAGCGCATGCCCCATCCCATTTGCGGCAAGTTCCAGGGCGGCAATGCTCTGATCCACATTGAGCGTCGGGATATGCCCGGGGGGCGCCAGGTTCTCCTGGCGGAAAAATTGGTGCCAATTGTCGGCCACACCGATGATCTCGATCAAAGGAGAGTCTCGCAACGCCTCAAGCGTTTCGCTACTTGGCTGCAGGCTTGGGTGGCAGACCGGGACTACCGGCGGACGACCTAGCAGCGTTGCGCGCTGCCCTGGCCAATCCCCGTTCCCGAATCGAATTTCGATATCAAGTTGGCTTGATTGGATCGCGCTAGCCCAAGTGCCCATATGCAATTGCAAATTTACCTCCGGATATCGCGCCCGGAAATCAGGCAACTGCTTCAAAAGCCAGAGCTGCGCAAATGTCGGCAGGCAACGGATCCTCAACGGGCGCATGTGCCTGGTGCCGAAAACATCCCACGTACCCAGCCGAAGGGTTTCGAAGGCTTTGATGACCCAGGGCAGATAAAGCTCCCCCATAGTGGTCAGTTCCATGGGCCGTTTTTTGCGGGAAAACAGCTGATAGCCCAAATGCTCTTCGAGCGACCGTACCTGATGGCTGACAGCGGCGGGCGTCAGTCCGAGTTCATCTCCGGCGCTGGAAAAGTTACCGTTTCGTGAGGCTGCCTCAAATGCGCGCAGCCAAGGTAAAGGAGGTATGTCGTTCATGTGGCATACCAATATTTCAAATTTTTCCATGTATATATCAAAAAATTATTTGTTTATAAAACACCAGTCGTTCGTGCCAGAAACACTTTGAGAGTTGGCAAGGAACGCCATGAAAAACTTTGACTATATCATCGTAGGCGCGGGCTCCGCCGGCTGCGTTCTGGCTGACCGGTTGAGTGTGTCCGGGCGCTACAAAGTGCTGGTGATTGAGGCCGGCGGACGCGGCTGGTCACCTTGGATTGCGCTGCCGCTTGGCTATGGCAAGACCTTTTTCGACCCAAAAGTGAACTGGAAATACCAGACGGAGCCGGAGAATGCGCTGGCCGGACGCGTCGGCTACTGGCCGCGCGGTAAGGTTGTGGGCGGGTCCGGTGCGATCAACGCCTTAGTCTATGCGCGTGGGCTGCCGCGGGACTTCGATGACTGGACAGCGGCGGGGGCGACAGGCTGGGACTGGGAAACGGTACGCCGGACCTATGAAGCGATGGAGACCCGGCTCGGTATTAACGGCGAGCGCCAGGGCAGCGGGCCGCTGCATGTGCAAGATGTTTCGGACCAGATCCACCGGGTGAACCGGCACTTCTTTGCTGCGGCCGAAGAGTTGGGCCTGCCCCGCACCGAGAACATCAATGGCAGCGCCTGCGAAGGCGCAGGAGTGTACCGGATCAACACCAGCGGCGGCCGTCGTATGCATTCAGCGCGGGCCTTCCTGAAACCCGCACTGAAGCGGTCGAATGTCACCCTGATGACCGGGGTGCAGGCCGAGCGGATCATCTTTGAGGGCACGCGGGCCGCTGCCGTGCAGGTGGTGCGTGAGGGCAGGAGGCAAACCCTGCGTGCGGGCCGCGAAATCATCCTGTCGGCGGGTGCCGTGACTTCGCCGCGGCTTCTGCAGCTATCGGGTATCGGTCCGGCGGAACTGCTGAAATCCCACGGCATCACGCCGCTGCTGGATGCGGCGCATGTGGGCGGCAACCTGCAGGATCATCTGGGCATCAACTTTTACTTCCGCGCCACTGAGCCTACGCTGAACAACGTGCTGCGCCCGTTTGCCGGGAAAGTGCGCGCGGCGCTGCAATATGCGCTGACCCGGCGCGGGCCGCTGGCCCTGTCAGTGAACCAGTGCGGCGGCTATTTCCGCTCCGGACCGGATCAGGTCCACCCTGACCAGCAGCTGTATTTCAACCCGGTCACCTATACCAACACGCCGAACGGCACGCGCACGGTGGTGCAGCCCGACCCGTTTCCAGGCTTCATCATCGGCTTTCAGCCAGCCCGCCCCACCAGCCGCGGCCGTATCGACATCAGCGCTGCCGACCCGGCGGCACCGCCCCGCATCCGCCCCAATTCGCTGGCTACCGAAGAGGATCGCGCACAGGTCGTGGCGGGCGGCCGCCTGTGCCAGCGGATGATCAATACTGCGGCACTGGACGAGCTTGTGGATTCGGCGATGGATCCAGACCTGCGGCGCATGGACGACGCGCAGATGCTGGCCGATTTCCGCGAGCGTTGCGGCACCGTATTCCACCCGGTCGGCACCTGCCGCATGGGGCGTGACGCGCAGGACTCGGTGGTCAGTCCGCGGCTGAAGGCGCATGGGGTGCAAGGGCTGCGCGTCGTCGATGCCTCAGTTTTCCCCAACCTGACCTCGGGCAACACCAATGCCCCGACCATGATGCTGGCGCACCGCGCCGCTGATCTCATTCTGGAGGACGCATGAGCACGCCTTATTCCATGTCCGGCGCGGTGCCGGTTGCCAACACCCGCGGCAGGGACGACACTGGGCCGCGGATCCGCCGAATCGAGACCTTCTGCACGCCGCTGATCGGCTTTGTGCGGGTCACCGCAGAGGACGGCAGCACGGGCTGGGGGCAGGTGTCCACCTACAGCAGTGACATTACCTGCGAGATCCTGCACCGCCAGGTGGCGCCTTGGGCGCTGGGGCGCGGCATGGATGCGCTGGAGGATGTGATCGCCGAGATCCCGCTGCGCGAGCACAAGTTCCCCGGCACCTATCTGCGCCGGGCCATGGCGGGTCTGGACACTGCGGTCTGGGACTGGCGCGGTAAGGCTGCGAAAAGGCCCGTGGCCGAGCTGCTGGGCGGCTCGGCAGGGCCGCTGCGGGCCTATGCCTCCTCCATGCGGCGTGACATCACGCCCGGGGACGAGGCCGCGCGCATGCAGCGTCTGCGCGATGACTACGGCTTTGACGCCTTCAAGGTGCGCGTCGGTGCCGAATGCGGCCAGGACCAGGACGAATGGGACGGCCGCACCGAAGCAATCATCCCCGCCATCCGCAAGGCCATGGGGCCGAATGCGGCGCTGCTGGTGGATGGCAACTCGGGCTTTGGTCCCGCCCGCGCGATCGAGGTCGGGCGAATGCTGGAGGCCAACGGCTACGAGCACTTCGAGGAACCCTGTCCCTATTGGGAGCTAGAACAGACCGCCGAGGTTACCGGCGAGCTGTCCATCGACGTGGCCGGCGGCGAGCAGGACTGGGATTTGCAACAGTGGAAGCGGATCGTCGCGATGCGCGCGGTGGATATCATCCAGCCCGATATCCTGTACCTGGGCGGCATGGTGCGCAGCATGGAGGTGGCCCGCATGGGCCATGCCGCCGGGCTGCCCTGCACCCCGCATGCGGCCAACCTGTCGCTGGTGACGCTGTTCACTATGCATCTGTTGCGCGCAGTGCCCAATCCGGGCCGCTATTTGGAATTCTCGATTGAGGGCGACGACTACTATCCTTGGCAGCGCGAGTTGTTCCGCAACGATCCCTTCACCATCACGGACGGCCAGGCGGTTGTGACCGAAGCCCCCGGCTGGGGCGTCGAGATCTGCCCTGAGTGGCTGGCCAAGTCCACCTACAAATGCAGCGAGGACGCATGATGACCTCCAACCGGATGATTTCCACATATTTCGAAACCGGCACCCTGCCGGACCTGCCGCGCGACCATTTCATCGATGGTGCGTTCGTTGCCGCCGACAGTGGCAACCGCATGGAAAGCTTTGATGCCGGCACCGGCGAAGCCTTTGCCGATTTTGCCGCCGGCACCGCGGCCGATGTGGACCGCGCCGTGACCAGCGCGGCCGCAGGCTTCGAGGTCTGGTGCAACACGCCGCCCGCTCGCCGCTGCGCCATCCTCAATGAGGCGGCGCGCCTGATGCGTGCCGAGGCCGACAGGCTGGCGGTGGTCGAAAGTCTCGACAGCGGCAAGACCCTGGCCGAGGCGCAGGGCGATGTCGCGGGTTCGGCGCGCCTGTTCGAATACTACGCAGGTGCCGCCGACAAGCTGGACGGGCGCAGCGTCAACCTCGGCAACGGCAACGCCGCCTTCACCCTGCGCGAGCCGGTGGGCCTGACCGCCCATATCGTGCCATGGAACTACCCAACCTCGACCTTTGTGCGCGGTATTGCGCCGGCTCTGGCGGCGGGATGTTCGGCAATTGTGAAACCGGCGGAGACCACGCCCTTTACCGCGCTGATGATCGCTGAACTTCTGGTGCGTGCAGGCGTGCCTGCGGGGGTCGTCAACGTGGTCACCGGCACCGGCATCGAGGCCGGTGCGCCGCTGGTTACCGACCCCCGGGTGCGGCATGTGACCTTCACTGGTTCGGTTGCGACTGGCGTGGGCGTGATGCAGAACGTGGCCCCGAACGTGACCGGGCTGACGCTGGAACTGGGCGGCAAGTCGCCGCTCGTCGCCTTTGCTGATGCCGATGTAGAGGCGGTGGCGGAGGGCGCGCTGTGGGCCATTTTTTCCAACTCCGGGCAGATTTGCTCGGCTGGTTCCCGACTCGTGATCCATCGCGATCTGCACGCCGAGGTGCTGGAGCGGCTGGTCAGAAAAACACAAGGCCTGCGCTTCGGTCACGGGCTGCGCAATCCTGATATGGGTGCGGTAAACTCAGAACGGCATTTGGCGCAGATTGCGGGCCACGTGGAGCGTGCCCGCGCGCGCGGGGTGGAAATCGCCACCGGTGGCAACATCGCAACTGATCCGGAAACCGGCAAGGGCTGGTTCTTTGAACCGACCATCCTCGACAATCTGTGTGCCGGTGACGATACGGTGACCCAGGAAATCTTTGGTCCTGTTCTTGCCGTACAAACCTTCGAAAGTGAAGAAGAAGCACTGGCGCTTGCCAATGGTACCGATTTTGCTCTGGCGGCCGGGATCTACACCCGCGACATGTCTACTGCCTTGCGCATGGCGCAGCAGGTGGATGCGGGGCAGGTCACCGTCAACGATTATTGGGCCGGCGGTATCGAACTGCCCTTTGGTGGCAACCGGAAATCCGGTTTCGGTCGCGAAAAAGGGTTGGAGGGCCTCGACGCCTATACCCGTTCAAAATCTATCACGCTTGCAGTGTGAAGCATTGCAAGACTCGAGAATTCAAAGACGAGGGACATAAAGCTGCAGACCGCTCAATAACGGAGTTCGGGATTTGGTTCGGCGATGCCACTCGCACCGGTGCGTGCTTTCGAGTATCTGCGCATACTTTTCATAGATTTGTTTCTGTGCCTGGAGGTCTTCGAAGCAGCCCGAAGCATTGATGCCTGCAAAACTGCCAAGATGGAAGTCCGCTGTTGGCGGAGCGAACAGTCAGTCGTGCTCCTACCGCCTCTCTGGAACTGCAGCCGGTTCCAAAGACCGCTTTGGGCTGCCTGCCGTCATTGTACTGGGCGATGGGAGCGGCGGCTTTGACCCGGTCTGGATTGTCGGCGAGGGCTGCGGCGAAAGTGCGGTCTCGGTTCGGGTCAAATCGACACCTGCGAACGACCGCTTCAACGACATGCGCTGCATCGCAACGATGGGCGCGCTGCGTGTGCGAATAGATGCTGCGTCAGCAAAGGCCAAAAGTCCAATGTCGGGTATCGTCCGCAGAGCGGACATACTTCGCGATTTTGCGAACGTCTGCCTCGAGCCCATTTTGTCCGATGCCGCGCGGCGCATGAATGTTCGGCACCGCATATTTAATCGATGGTCAGGCGATAAATCCCAGCTCTTTGTCGGTGGCTGTCGCTACATATTTTTCCCTTGAGGGCATGGGTCTCGATTGCCAAGGCGGTTCGAAGGTGAAACTTGAAACTCTGCAACCGTCAGGTACAGCGCCGTTTCCAGCCCCGAGCGCGTAATAGGATTTCAAATCGGCTGAGTAGCCGAGCATTGCAAACACCATGGACGAATCTTTAAAACCGGCTCCCAACTTCGAGGCGAAGGCCACCGTCGAAGGAAGAATCAGTCTGTCGGGCACGTCCAGTTTGGCTACGTAAGACACCGCGGACATCACCGTCGATGTTGCCCGCACTATTCGATTTCTATGATGAAGGATCTTATGCCGGTCTGAATGTCGTTCCATTGAGGTGATGGAGGTGTCCTCCCCGCGCGGGCACGATATGGTTCGTTGTTATAGAACGTTGCCCGGTGTTCACGATCAGCATAGTTGTCGAGGTTGTTCGGCATCCAGTTCGTATAATTCAATGGTTCACCCGTCACCCATCTCCACCCGCCTGCCGGTTCTCGGGAACCGGGGGGCTGGTACAAACCGATATGTGGGCCCACTGCCTCCGATAACCGTGTCCCTACGTTGGTTTGCCTCCAGAATCGGTCATCCTCGGAGATCAGATTGAAGACGAAGCTGTTTTCCGCCGGCGAGGTCAGAGTCACTAAGTGGCCGCCCGCTGCTTCGGACAGGGCGAGCGCATCGTCCCAGCTTATGTTCTCCCAGATCAGGGCGGCGATATAGACCCGTCCATCGAAAAAACCGTAGACGAGGTCTTTGCCGCTCAGTACGCGGACAGCGGCGAGCAGGCGTTCGTCGGTCTCGATAAGCGCAAGCTGTTGCAGGTCATATTTGCGCGCGTCTTTGGACGCATAAATGACCCGATCACTCTCTTCAGGGGCTGTCAAGGGGACCCCCAGGGCCTCGGCCGTGCCGCGCGTAACTACTCCGGTCGACGGAAGTTTGGCTGCCGCCTGAAAATCCGCGATCGCCCGCCGCGTCTGCTGGCCGATCACGCCATCCTCCGATCCGGCGTTGTAGCCGCGCTCATTCAGCGCCGCCTGCACAATACGCGCATCTTCGGTCGAGAGCCCCAGAGTGCGCTCGGCCGAGGCTGCTGCCTCGCGCGAGACCGTCACCCGGCCACTATCGGTAACCTCGCTTCCTGGTGCCTGGGCTAGCAACTGGGCCGTCAGTTCTTCGCGCGCCGCCAGCGCCAATTCGCTCAACGATCCTTTCGGGAAGCGCTTCAGGTAAATGTCCCAAGCCCTCTCGGTATTGATAGCCATCGCGGCCTCGAATATCGCCTCCTCCTGCGCCGACGCGATCACCGCGCCCTGACCGTCTTCGCCGAGGTTGAGATAGACCTCCAACGCCAGGTCGTTCGTGACCGTCGGCACTTGGTTGTTCTCAGTGTCGGCCTTAACGTCGCGGATCACGCGCTTCATCAATGTCAGGATCTCCACGTTCTCAGTGGGAAGGTGCCGGGCCAAAGCTTCTGTAAATGGTGAGTTGCCCGAGGTGCCGTCATAGGCCACTTGCCCGGGCGAAGCTGCGAACATCAGCATCGAGCCTTGGAAGCGGCCTGTCATCGGCGCCAGACCGCGCGTCGTGAGAGCCCGCGTCGGCGAGTAATTCTTTGTGTAAAAGTCGGTTGCGAGTGGGTTGTCGCGACAGGCGTCTATGAAGACGAGCGCAGCTCTGCTTTTTTCTTCAAGCATCTTGACGATCCGGTCGAGCGGCAGCGCTTCGCTCTGCACGTCGAAGGCGCTTTGCAGAGCAGCGTCGGTGCCCAAAAGGTAGTTTCGCCCCTCGAACTGCATCCCGTGTCCAGCGTAGTAGAAGAGCGTTAGTTCGGCGCCTTCGGTCTCGTTGAGGAAAGCCGAGAATTCAGCGGCCAGCTCCGACCTTTTGAGGTCAGTCGCGAGTGTGACCTCAAAACCCAACCTGCCCAACGTCTCCGCAACGAGGCGAGCATCGCTCACCGGGTTCGCAAGTGGGAGCGCGTTGGCGTAGTCCGCGTTACCGACGACAAATGCCGTCCGCTTCTCAGCAAGAGCGGGAAGTGCCCCAAATACCAGAACACAAACAAGAACAAATTTATGAAGCACCGCTACCTCACTTCTATCTGATCGTTGCCACCTGTCTCGGAGCGCTAACCAAGAAAGAACGATACCCCAAGCGTCGGATCTCTATCCGCTGAGAACTTATCATTTCCAAAAGAAGCATGATTAACCAAACGGCCCCAGTTGACAGGGAGGACATACAAAATCTCGCGCGCTCGCAACTCAACACGAGCACTAACTCTTCTAATAAACCCAATTACGTTGATTCTGTCATGTGGGTCAGCGAAGCGGGTCACACAACCAATCTGTCGGCATAGAATTCGTCAGATTTGACAGTGACTAGCTTCTAGCGGACCATGTTCTTGTGAGCGCATGCATTTCGCGCCGCAATTTTTGTTGGAGTTACTATGAGCGTTTTTTACGGTATTTTGTTTTCTCTTTTCACTGCAGCAGTGGTCATCGCGGGCGATCTGCTCATTAAGGTTGCTGCGGATGGCGCGCGGGCGATTACGTCACCACCCATGATTGCGGGCATCCTACTTTATGCCTTTTCAGCCATCCTTTGGTATTTTGCGATGCGCCATGTGTCTCTTGGGCAAGCGGCTGTGGCTTACTCGATGTTGTCGTTGATAGTTCTTTGCGGCCTGGGTTGGGCTTTCTTCGGCGAAACAATCGGATATCGCGAAGTCGCGGGCATAGGATGCGCCTGTCTCGCGATGGTCCTGATGATGCGGGTTGCGTGAAAACGTCTTCGTATTCGCACCAAAGTTTGAGACCGCCATAGAGGTCATGATGGAAATGTACTGAGCAATCGGGTCGGTGCACTTCGCAGCCAATAGCGCCTAAGACCGGTTATCCCTCGGTTTCAAAGTCAACGTGGATATGATTGCCGTCAAAGTCGCTCAGATTGACCTGAACAAGCGCTATTCCCGGTACTGGATCAATTGTATGGGCAATGCCAAGCTTTTTAAGTTTGCCAACAAATTCGTCCAAGCCCGTTGCTTTGAAGGCAAAGTGTTCCAGAGAAGGGTTCCCACCTGCAACAGGATCCTCACTCACCCCAACCAAATGCACGACCGCAACGTCATTCAAGTACAGCCAGGCGCCGGGGAAGTTGAAATCCGGGCGTTTCCCCGGATAGAGACCAAGAACATCACCATACCAATCAACCATTTCTTCAAGGTTGGCTGTGCGTACATTTACGTGGTCGAAAGCTGTCAGTGTCATTATTAGTTCCTAGAAGGTCGCTCGAACAAAATATACATGAAACCCCTTTCAGGATTTGGCCAATACCACACAACACAATTGGCAGTGGCATTTTCGCCAATGAATTGTGTGCCTTGGATTGGATGAAAAGCGCTGCGAAACAGCCAGGAATATCGGTTTCGTCAAACAAACACGAACAGCCTACACTCATTGGAACTAGATGACACCTAGGTTTCGGAGCACTATTCAGACGACCAATACTGCGAAGAATACGGACAGGCGTATAACATGATCAGGAGAACCGCCATTACTCGTATTGTACAATCAGAGACAGAAAGTCTTCGTCGCTTGTTACAACTGTGTGGTGACCCTTTCCGTGCTTGTCTTCCATATGCCAAACGTCGCCTGGACCAATATCCTTGAAGTCGCCATCGCTCGCGGTCACTCGTACCGCACCAGAAAGACAAATGAGCTTTTGAGCGACGGGTGTAGGATGAACTGGTTCATCCCAGCCTTTCTTGAGCCTCAAAAACATGGTTTGCGTAACCGCCTCGGGCTTTGAAATTTCGATTGCTTTCGCAGGAGGCGCGAATGTTTGCTCTTCAAGTTCAACTTCAATTTCTTCCCAATGGCTTTCGCCTTGGGCGTCTGAGTACAACTTTTTGAATTTCACTTTTTTGCCCTTCTTATTTGAACAGCCCAAGTCAACATAAGACATTGTGACGGGAAGCAGCAAAACTCAAATTGGGCTCGGAAGCAGACATCGAAACAGTCTAATCGAATAACTGCTTTGTGACATGGCCAGTCGGTGCCCTATCAATAGATTAACTTCTTTAGTTCCTTGTCGGCGCGGATATCGGCTTCGGCCTGTTCAGTGTTTTTTTGGGGTTCCTGCTGTGAACGTTCCAATGTGGCGGCAATCTGAATCTTCACCCTTTCGAAAGATGTCAAAGCGACCCGCCTTGACGTTTCCAGCGCCTAAGAAAGTGCCATTTTGGTAGAATTGAGACATGCTTGCCTTCCTTTTAATCTGAGCAATAGGTTTTCTTTATTCGCGTCTGGGATGTTGGGGGTGTCTCAAATGAGACTGCCTTAAATTGCCTCGCTCACTCTGCCCCGCTTCGGCGGGGCCTTTTCTACGTGGTTCCTTGGTGAGGCGGTTTGCTTCTCCTTGGCATGCCCTTAAGGGATTGATGTCATTCGGGTGCGTGGGCTACCCAATGCTGCCCGTTAGTTGCTTGAGGGCGCGAGCCATGCGAGTTAGCTCATTCACAGCCCTGCGACTATCTTCGGCCTCCCGGCTTCGCATCCCGTGCTTATAGGCAGGGTTAGCCTTCCCTGACCCATGCCCCACGCCTGCGCCGTGCATTCGACACACCATCCAGCCACGTACAGCAGGGTTATTGCACGGAAGACCGGTGCGCTTGGACTTCGCCGTACATCGGGGGGCCCCATGCGCCCTTTGCATAGGGTTGGTGTCAACTTTCATTTCTTACCTCCCCCTGTTTCAACGTTACCGACGATTGCCTGACCGCCTTCTTTGACCTCGACGCGTTCGACACGGACGGTTT
>NZ_WQEG01000023.1 GCF_013033515.1 Ruegeria sp. HKCCA6707
TTCTCACCCGCAGAGAAGTTCCAAGAGTGTGTTGCGGCGATCAGTTGAATCGGCACCGCAATGCAGACGTTAAATGACTTTGGCTATCCGAAGTCGCTTGATCACCTCGCAATTTGGGCCTTAGAGAACTCGTCAGAGCTGGAAAAAAATTAGACATATCGGTCACGATGAAACTAAAAAGACTTGGAAAAAAATAGAGAGAAAGGTCAGATTCCTCTTTTGATTTTGTGCCAGTCTTTTTCGTGTATTTGACATTCTTTAGTGTATGAGTTGTGCAGAAACCTGACAACGACCCGGTAAGCGCGAGCTAAACGGCTTGGCTGCCACTAATGGACCGCAGAATATCGTTGGGTGGAGGTGCTGTGTCTGTAAAGGGCTTTGAGCCCGTGTGGTCTTATATTGGAGGAGCTGCGCGCTCTGTAACCAACTGTCTGGCCACAACCCTTTCGCGATGTATCATGTACAGCCCCGCACTGATGATGATCGCAATACCAAAAAGGCTGAGAGCGTTAGGGAAGTCGCTGAAGACAAGGTAACCGAACAGGGTCGCTACCGGCAGCTCAAAGTATTGAAGAGGAGCCAGTGTGGCAGAAGGGGCAAAGGAAAGCGCATAGGTCATCATCATGTGGCTCACGGTCGCAAAAAAACCAGCCCCGAAAAGCCAGAGTAACGCGATTTCTGTCGGCCAAACGGGATCGAACAGCTCAGAGCCAGAACCTTGCGCAACTATTAAGGTTGGAACACAAAACAAACTGGCAATTAGGCCAGTGTGGAATTGAAGCGCCACGGGGTGCATCCGTCGCGACAATCCCCGCGTCACAAGAATGTAGAAAGCGAAAGCGACCGCCGTACCAAGCGGAATTAGTGCAACCGCACCGAAGGCCGCGAAACTAGGTTGGATGACGAACAAGACACCAACAAACCCCACAAGAGCCGCCCCGACACGTCGAGGGCCGACATCTTCACCAAGATAAAACTTGCCGACCAACAAGACAATAAACGGGGCTACAAACACAATTGCCAACGCATCGGCAAGCGGCATTACTCGGATTGCTGCAATGAAGCAAAAGGTGGCGAACAGTAAAAGTAAAGAACGGAATACAAGTACCAACAATTCACCGCGCGCCACACGCAGTGATAGTCCCATTATCCAGACAAACGGTGACATCAGCACGCACTGCACTACAAAGCGAGCAGCTGTTATCTGCCCAACTGGCGCGCTGGCCGATGCGAGTTTTGCAGCAACATCCAGCAAAGGAGCAGTTAGGCAAAACCCAAGCATCAGCGCTACGCCAACAAGGACGCGATCCGTAGATTGAGGTATGGAATCAGCGGAGGTCATCCCACTATTTAGAAATGTCGCCGAACGCGTGTCTGTTCTCAATACGACGCCAGGTAAAAGCCCCGAGATTCGCGGGGTCAGGTTGGATTCGAGTTTACGTCCAACGCGACCTACAGGTTCGACGAGCCGCGCGGTAGCATCAGATGCCATTAATTCAAATTCGGCTTTGGGCAGTATACATCACTTGACGGAATTCAACCGATGACAGCTTGTCCGCGTAGCAGTCGTTCACGCCGAGTGCAGCGAACGACCGCTGGGAGCCCAGAGCGACCGATGCTGCACAACCCACCAATGTACGCTATTAGATTGAGGTGTCCGGTCAGTTCTCTTGCAACTTCGGCGCTCTTTTGACCATTCCCGGCAATTGAGGCCAGATTAGTTCGAGGACCACCGAATGCTTCAAACGCATATTATCCAGTCATTCGGTAGGCGTCGGAATTGTTAAATCGCCGCACCAGATAATCGACAAACGCCCGCGTTTTCGGAGCGAGATTGCGCCTGTCGGCAAACACCACGACGATATCTGTGCTGGGCGGCGCGTACTCTGGCATGACATGGACGAGTTCGCCGGTCTCAAACTTTCGATTTGCCATGTAGCAGGGCAGTCGCGCGATCCCGATCCCCGCAAGCGCGGCCCGAAAGACAACATCAGTGCTGTTGCCCTCAAAGTTCCCCGTTGCTTCAAACCTGTCGACGGTCATCGGTTCAATACTGTTCCAGGCGTTCCTTTGGCTTTTGCCCGCAACCCTAAGGCAGTTGTGATCAGCCAGTTCGGCAAAATTTGTTGGTACGCCAAACCGCTCAAGGTACGTTGGCGAGGCACAGAGCACCCTGCGGCTCTGCATGATGCGCCTTACAACCATATCGGGATGCTTGCGTTGCTCAGCAAAGCAAATGGCCGCGTCGAACCCTTCAGCTGGAAGATCGATTTCCCTATCCGTCAGGTCCAACGAAACCTGAACCTCCGGGTTCTCTTCCATGAACTCAGGCAGCACGGGGATCAGTTGGGACTTTCCAAACGCAACTGTGGACGCGATTCTGAGTTCTCCGCGCGGTACACCGTCCAGATTTTGGATCATCGCTTCCGCCTCTTTGAACTTTTCAGCCATGGCTTTGCATTTTTCGTAGAACTCTTGGCCCTCTTGCGTCGGCGATACACCGGTGCGTGTCCGATTGAGCAGGCGGTAATGCACCTGATCCTCAAGAAGCCCAATCTGTTTGCTGACGGCCGAGGGTGTCTGCCCCATCGATCTCGCAGCAGCAGAAATACTGCCGCGCTCGACGACCGTCGCAAAGATCAGCATTTGTGCAGAAATATCCATGTCATGACCTTTGCTGTTCCAATCTGGCATGGGGGCTTTGCCAAGTCGCCAAATTGTGAGCGCTACCAAATACGCGTACTTCTGCAGTGCAGCATAAATACTGCGATGCAGCAAGATACGAGGCACTATCATGGCAATCACACGATCAAACAGTGGGCTGGATGTCGTTTTCGATGCTGGCCGCACGTTCTTTCATCAGAAACTGGATCACTTTCGCAAGGCACAGGCCAAGCGGCGGGTCTATCGCGCAACCTTTCACGAACTCTCGGTCCTGTCCGACCGTGAGCTCAGGGATCTGGGCATTCCGCGCAGCAATATCAAAAGACTGGCGATGGAGGCGGCCTATGGCCTTTAACACCCATACAGCTGGACCTGAACGCGGTCACGTCGTCGGTACATCAATCGCGTTGTTGGTGTGGGTTGGAACCAAAGCGAAGGCGGCCTTGAAGGCTCTTCAAATGGCTCGAATGCTCTCCACGCTTTCGAATCTGAGCGACCACCAGCTCGCTCAGATCGGTATCTCGCGATCCGAAATCCCGGCATATGCCGAGAAACTGATGGCTGACGAATAAGGGCGTGCCTTCAAGTCAGAAGCATACACGAAACGTGCTGGTTCTCGCTCCTCCCAGAGTAAGCCAGCATGGGCGGCGGCGAACGCATCAACAGGGAGCGCCAACGCAAAAAGGGCCAGCATCTTCACCTCCTCCCGAAGGTGCTGGCCCGAACCAACCTGCCAAGCAGGAGCCCCGAAGAATGTGCGATAAGAGAACCCCGCAGGACCTGGTGGTCCGTCGACTCCGTTCCGCCGACCAAGATGATATTTGTGAACATTTTCTTCGGCTGGATGTTCAGACGCGGCGGGCAAGGTTTTGCGGCGGCGCGAGCGATGAGTCGGTCCTGCGATACGCACGAAACCTTCTTCGGTACGACAGTATCGCGTGTGGCGCATTTGTCTCTGGGCAGCTGAGGGGCATTGTAGAGCTGCGCGGCCTCTTTCATTCCTGGCCATCAAGGACCGAAGCCGCGTTCTCTGTCGAGGCTGAGTGGCAAAGAATCGGGATTGGCGATGCCCTCTTTGAACAGATGCTCGCAATGGCGCGGAACAGGGGTGTTATGACGATTGAAATGATGTGTTTGAAGGAAAACAGCCACATGCGCCATCTCGCAGAGAAACATAATGCGCGGCTCTTGGTTGACGTAGAGACCGTTGAAGCAGTGCTGCACCCCAGTTGGCCGACTCCGTTTTCCATTGCGAAAGAGATCATCGCGGAAACCAGGGGATACTCGTATCTGCACTTTGGGTAAGCGCTTTTAAGCCGTTCGGACCGAAAGCAGCCATTAACCAGATTTGGTTGAACGGCAGAAAAGTCCGCAAAGTAGACGTTCGCCGCGATTGAGTGAACGACCGCTTCGAGCCCAATCAAGTCGTTGTTGCGAAACGCAGTATTTGTTGAAAAGGCGCGAAGCGCCGGTTTTTTGGCACTCATATCCTGTTGGGTAAATTGGCTCCGCAGATTGTGCGAAACGCTGCACGAAAGATCGAAGAACGCCGAACCCGCCCCGTGCAGATAATCTGCTTCAAGCCCAAGTAGTTTAGCATCAAAACGCTGAAAGTAGGGACCGCATTGCTCCACCTGTGCAGAAGCTAGTCCAGAGTGCAGATTTTGGCTGACCGCTTGAATATTCGGGTCTGTGGAAGTGCATGTGTCTGCATTGCGGCCTTGTAGGAGCGGCTTTCATTCACAGACTCACACAGCGCGCTGAGCTTGGGTCGTGAGCCAAAGAGAGACTGTTTGTTGGCGTGCCACTCGGTCAGCATTGTGACGTAAAAATCCAGTGCGGTCAGACCGCGCGTCATGAAGTACGGATCGCCCGCAATTGTATCTTCCATCACATCGAAAAAGGCGTCGTAATCAACAGCTGCTTTTGCGCCGACCTCCTCGATCGCTTTGCTGCTCTCCGCATAGCGCTCAGGGTGCCCGAGGCGCGCTGCCGTCATGTAGCCTGAGGTCGTCATGACATTCAGCCAAAACAGAATTTCTCCACGATTATCATCGCCGGGCACTGGAGTGATCCCGGATTTAGGGTACATCTCGCCTAATAGCGTCACAATCGCGGCAGTCTCTCCAATCGTTTTGCCATCTGCGTAGCCGAGCGCTGGTATCCGGCCGGTTGGGTTTAGACGCAGGAAATCTGGGGTCCGATGTGCGTCTGCGCCCATGTCCACGTAGATCAGTCGATATTCTGCACCGATTTCTTCAAGGACTGACTGCACCACAATCGAGCCTGCCAGATATTCCCAATAGAGCGTGAACATACCCCGTCTTCCCCATGTTTCTGTTTTTCATGGCGACATCCTGTGCGCCAATGCTCAGTATGGGTGGGTTCGATTACTTTGCACGCGTGATTTCATTTGGCCCCACTAAAGGAAATCTTTAGGGTGTCGACATGCATCTTTCTCATTTGAACGCGTTGCGCGCGCTGGAGGCTACATTGCGACATGGGAGCTTTTCACTGGCCGCCAACGAACTTGGAATTACTCCGGCTGCAGTTGGGCAAAGGGTTCGGTCTCTAGAACTTTACCTCGGAAAAAGTCTGTTCATTCGCTCCAGCTCGGGCATCGAGCCAACTGAGGATGCATTGCGGATTCGGGAATTGTTGGAAGGCGGCTTTGCAAGGCTTGCCGAGGCATTTGAGCAACTGAAGCCGAACGACGCGGCTGGCCGTCTACGCATTACCCTGCCGGAGTCCTTTTCGGAAAATTTGCTATCGCCGATGCTTGTGGAGTTCCACCTGCAATACCCGGATGCGGACTTATACTTGGACCCATCCAATCGCGATATTGACTTGGTGAGAGAGGACTATGATCTTGCGATCAGATACGGACCCACCCGTGACACTGTATTGGAAGAACGCGTGCTTTTCGGCGATTTTGTTGCCCCGGTATGCTCGCCCGCTTTTGCAGACCAGCAAGGGCTGGGTCCGGATGTGCGATCGCTAAAGGGTGTACCGCTCATCCACGTCACCAATCGCACCAAGGACCCGGGATGGCTTGACTTCCAAGCATGGGGCGATGCCTTTGGGTTTGACCGCGATCATCTAAAACACGGTGTACGCATCTCGAAAACAGGTTCAGGGCTTCAAGCGGCGGCAGCGGGTCAGGGGCTGGCGCTTTGCGGGATTGTAGAAGCATTTCACGCGTTGAAAGCAGGATCGCTCATTCTGCCATTCGGACCGTCAAGGATATGCCAGACAAAGTACGCCTATCGTCTCCTATGGGCGCGATCCCGAGCGAAATCTAATCTGCGGGCGTTATTCGTCGAATGGATCACAGACAGATCAGACCGTTTCGTCAGTGAGTTAGACGCATACCTCGCTTCCCAAGGCTCAAGAGCGTCCGGGTAGTGGCCGCATTGTCCGCGACCCGGTCATTGCGGGAAGCGGAATGCTGCGAGATGCACGAATGTCTGGTTTGGTGAAGCTGCATTGGGGCGCTCGATGATGCGACCAAGGTCCGCCTTGGGCCGCCCTCAACGAAGCCTGGCGGTGCAAGTTTTGAGATGGCGCGCTTGCTCCAAGATCGGCATAGAGCCCAACGCGGACCTTTTTTGCCCAAGAGCCTCATTTTATAGATATAAAACGATAAGTTGCAGTTTGCCGGAATACACGATTTACTTGCTGTCAGCCCCCATAGCGGCGGCAAACATGAATGGTCAACGTAATGGCGAAAAACATGGATGCCCACAAACAACAAGCTGGGAAATCACAACCGTTTCTCGTATTTGATAACGTGAAAAAAACTTACGACCAGAAGAACTTGGTCGTAAAGGGATTCGATATGCAAGTCGAAGAAGGAGAGTTCATCACTCTTCTTGGTCCCTCAGGCTCCGGCAAAACAACTGTTCTGATGATGCTAGCAGGCTTTGAGAGCGTTACCTCAGGCGACATCGCAATAAAGGGGCAGTCGATCAATCGTATTGCACCCTATCGTCGAAATATCGGGATGGTGTTTCAAAACTACGCGCTGTTTCCGCATATGACAGTGGCGGAGAACTTAGCCTACCCGCTTTCGGTTCGGAAAGTGGCAAAGGCTGAAATAGATTCCAGAGTGGTTGCCTCGCTTAAGCTCGTAGAGTTGGACGGGTTTGGCGGACGTTATCCCGGCCAGCTCTCTGGTGGTCAAAGACAACGCGTGGCCTTGGCAAGATCGATGATTTTTGAGCCGACGCTTATCCTTATGGATGAGCCGCTGGGTGCGTTGGACAAGAAGCTGCGCGAACAAATGCAGTATGAGATCTCGCGCCTGCACGAGCAATTGGGTGTTACGGTCATATACGTGACGCATGATCAATCCGAGGCGCTGTCGATGTCCAACCGGATCGCTGTTTTTAACGACGGCGTTGTACAGCAATGCGCCCCGCCCGCGGAACTCTACGAGCGGCCCTCAAATGCGTTCGTGGCCGAGTTCATTGGCGAGAATAATTTTATCGATGGCCACGTTCAGTCGATCTCAGGCGATCAGGCCAAAGTCGTTACGCCGGGCGGCGAAACCGTGGTTGCTATGGCTGGCCAGGGGTTGACCGAGAATTCCGGTTGTCGTGTGTCGGTACGACCCGAGAAGCTGTTCATACACCCGACATCGCATGATCACGACAACGAGGTGACCGCGGCGTTCATAACGCGCATCTATGTGGGCGATTTCATCCGTTATTATTTCAGGCTGGCAAACGGTTCAGAGATTATTGTCAAAGTCCTGAACGATTTGTCCGCCCCTGAGTTTTCAGAAGGCCAGGACGGGCGTCTGATGTGGCTGACTTCGGATTGCATTGCGTTCCCTGTATGAGGTTGCGCGAAGTAATGAAAGGGAAAGCGGGACCCAAAGCTTCTCGCGACAACAGGAGGTGAATGTGATTAGAAATTCTGGATTGCTTACATGTGCTGCTGCACTGGCAATGGTCTCATCGGGAGCCATGGCACAAGATCTGACCGTGACGTCGTTTGGTGGCGCTTACGGGGCGGCACAACAGAAACACATGATCGACCCATATATGGCCGACAGCGGCGTCAACGTTTTGTTTGAAGACTACGGCGGCGGCGTCGCCGAAATGAAAGCGCAAAGCGAATCCGGCAACATCCAATGGGATGTTGTTGATATCGAGGTGATCGACCTCGAGCGTGCTTGCTCGGAAGGGTATTTGGAAGTCATCGATCATTCGATTTTGCCACCGGGCGACGACGGCACACCCGCTGCCGAGGACTTTATTCCCGAGGCATTGCACGAATGTGGCGTCGGGAACATCGTTTGGACCATTATTTTCGCATACAACAACGATGCGTACTCCGACGGCCCTACAACGATCGAAGACTTCTTCAATACGGAAGCGTTCCCCGGCAAGCGCGGTCTGCGCAAACGTCCACAGGTAAACATGGAATGGGCCCTTCTGGCCGATGGCGTGGCACCAGACGAGGTCTATGACGTTCTATCCACCGATGAAGGTCAGGCGCGAGCCTTCGCGAAGCTCGACACAATCAAAGACGATATCGTTTGGTATGATAGCTGGTCACAAGCACCTGTTCTTCTGAACGACGGTGGTGCCCAGATGGTGCAGTCCGCCAATGGTCGTATCTTCGCCGCCATCAAGGAAGAAAACGCCCCCTTCACAATGGTTTGGGATAGCCATGTCTATGACCTTGATGTTTGGTCGGTCATGAAAGGCACTGATAAGCTCGATACTGCGCTCGAGTTCGTCAAATTCGCAACTCAAACCGTGCCTCTGTCAGGTATGCAAGACGTGGCTTACGGCCCAACGCGCAAGTCTGCTCAGGCGCTTTTGCCGGATGACGTCAAGCAGGATCTGCCGACAGCACATCTTGACGAAGGTGTCAAAGCAGACGGCATCTTCTGGGCCGACTACGGTGAGTCACTAGGGGAAAAGTTCAACGAGTGGCTGCTTCAATAATCTAAGAGCACCAACCTGCGCCGTTCAATCGGCGCAGGTTCATCGACCGGAGACGAACAATTGCCCGAAGCCACCAGCGTCACCCCAGATGGGTTGAGCCGCGAAGATGCCCGTAACGCCGCGCGTGAATACCGGTCACGGCGTTGGAGAGCTTTTCTGTTCGTTGTGCCCCTTCTGGCATTTATTGGTTTCTCATTTGTCGCACCTATTGCCTCGATGCTGTACCGGGGTGTCTATAATCCGACTGTTGCCAGCCTCGTACCCGAGACGCTCGAAAAACTGCCAAGCTGGCAAGGCGAGGAACGTCCAAGCGATGAGATTCTTAGCACCTTCGCCCTTGATCTAAAGAGGCTCGCCAACGATCGCACTTCGGGTCAACTGGCGGAAGAAGTGAATCGTGCCCTTCCCGGGTCCTCCAGCGTCATCAAATCCTCCGCTCGCAAGCTGCGTCGTGTTGATGACAGCGAGCTAGCCAATAATGGCGCCGCGATCCTGATCGATGCTAACGCCAAATGGGCAGAACCAGAGATCTGGCAAGCACTAAAAAAGACCGGTCAGGTCTATACCGCCGGATACTACCTGACTGCGCTCGACCTCGAGAACGACCCTGACGGCGGCATCCAACGCCGCGAGACGCAGATTTACGTCAAACTCTATGGCAAGACGCTTCGGATGGCGCTGATCATAACGATTTTGACTGTTATCCTTGGTTACCCGCTAGCCTATTTCATGGCCAACAGCTCCAGCGGAACGGCGAACCTCCTGATGGTGTTTGTCCTGTTGCCTTTCTGGACCTCGCTTCTTGTGCGAACCACCGCATGGATCGCACTGTTACAAACAAACGGAGTGGTTAATTCCACTCTGCTTGCCCTGGGTCTGACCGATGCGCCGCTTGAGATGTTGTATACGCAATTCTCGACCATCATTGCGATGACGCATATCCTGTTGCCCTTCATGATCCTGCCGCTTTATTCGGTCATGCGTGGCATTGATCCCAGTTACATGCGCGCGGCAATGTCGATGGGCAGCCCACCGATCCCGGCCTTCCTTCGCATTTACCTTCCGATGAGCTTGCCGGGCCTGTCAGCGGGCGCGTTGTTGGTTTTCATAATTTCAGTGGGCTACTACATCACTCCGGCATTGGTTGGGGGCACCGATGGCCAGATGATCTCGAACATCATCGCCTTTCACATGCAGCAATCCAACAACTGGGAGCTTGCAGCCGCCCTTGGCTCGCTTCTGTTGTTCTTAATCCTTGCGCTCTACTGGCTCTATGACCGGTTCGTGGGCGCGGGCAACATCAAACTGGGTTAGAGCGATGCGGAAGTTCCCAGAGTATTTTACCTTTTGGCACATAGCTGGACATTATAGTCTGCGTTTCTCAGCTTACCTTGTACTCGTTTTTCTGATGTTGCCAATTTTAGTTATTGTGCCCCTGTCTTTCAATGCAGAACCATTCTTTACGTTCACTGAAGGTATGCTTTCGCTAGACCCGGATGCCTTTTCCCTGCGCTGGTACCAGGCCATCGCACAGGATCAGAAATGGACGCTTGCCATCTGGAATAGTTTTGTCGTGGGCATCGCCGCTGCGATCTTAGCAACAGGATTGGGAACTCTTGCGGCGGTTGGTCTCGCGTCGCCTTGGATGCCATTTAAGCGCTTGATCACTGCGCTTCTTCTCTCGCCCATGATCGTGCCATTAATCATCATCGCTGCCGGCATGTTCTTTTTCTATACAAGCTTTAATTTGGTCAGCACCTACCCTGGCCTAATAATTGCTCATGCAGCCCTTGGCGTACCGTTCGTTATCATCACTGTCACCGCAACACTGACTGGCTTTGATCGTTCACTATTCAGCGCTGGCCTTAGTCTAGGAGCTTCGCCAACTAAAGTGTTTTTCGATGTGGTAATTCCGATCATCCGGCCCGGTGTCATCTCTGGAGGACTGTTTGCTTTCGTAACTTCATTTGATGAAGTAGTCTTGGTGTTGTTTTTGGCGGGTCCAGAACAAAGAACAATCCCTCGCCAGATGTTTTCAGGGCTACGCGAGCAGATAAATCCAACGATCCTCGCGGTAGCAACGCTTTTGGTGCTTCTATCCATAGCTCTCTTAGCAACACTTGAATTGCTGCGACGTAGATCCGAGCGTCTTAGAGGTACTTCTGACTAACTGCACCGGATTTAAGAAACTGGATTACTTCAGCCACGAAGAATGTTGACGATTCATCATCATCAAAAGAGTGAGCTTTTCTTAACCCAAAATTGATGCGCTAAAAATTGGTGATTTGTCCTCCGAGCCGGCGCTCGAAGGGCGATTGAACACTGATGTGCGGTTAGCAGACACAAATGGCGCGTTTGTCCGCATGCCGGTCGTTCAGCAGATTTCTGCGAACGTCCGCTATCGTTCAAATTCAGACTTTCTCCATCATCATTGAAGTGATAGCGAGCGACACTTGGAAAAAGGGCGACTCGGTTTGAACGCTCCCTAGTTGACAGGGAAGACAGTGAAAAAATCTCGCGCTCGCAACACAACATGAGTGCGAACTTTTTATGTTTCTGCTTGAAGCAACAAGAGATCAAGTCTGCATCAGCATGACCGACGACTATCACGGGAAAATGCTGCGTTCGATCGACGCCGGTGTTAGCGGCCTTACAGGTTCAGCGCCAAAGGCAGACATGCGAATGTTCTGGGTCGGCTATGCGGTGCTGGTTGACGAGCAAAAGCGCCTTGTTGAAGAAACGGCAAAAGCGTCGCGGGATGCGATGCCGAAGGCCGATGCGGCAAGTTAATTTTCGGCCAACCCTGTCCTTACAGAGCCGCCCCTTGAGTCGGGCGGTTTCTTTGTGCTGGGGCCGGCTCTGAGCCCAAGGCAGGCTATCGGCTCTTCTCGCAAATAGAAAAAAGTGAATATAATGCGTTCAGGCCATTAACGGAGTACAAAGGGGTACCTAGTGGTGTTTGACATACTGGCGCATCGTGTCAATGAGACAGGACAAGGTGATTTGGTTGTTCAAAACACCACAACGCCAGCGATAATCAGCGGGACAACAATATCTTTTGACGGCGGGCAAAGTTTTCAATCTTACACATACTTAGGTCAGGGCAACTATAGGGGCACCGGAGAGTCAGGTGAATTCATCAGAGTCGGTGGACAAGTTTACGCTTATGACACCTTGAACCCTACTGGCCCTATGAGGACAGGCAATTGGCAGATTACGGAGAGCGACCTCGATCCCGACAATCCGCCATGCTTCGTTAACGGAACGCTAATACAAACACCGCAAGGAGAAGTTCCCGTTGAAGATTTGAAAGAAGGGGACTCAGTTACGACCACATCTGGCTTCAACATGCCCATACTCTGGATCGGCAGTCGCCAAATCAGGCCTTCTATGCTTCTTCGTAACCCTTCACTGCAACCTGTAAAAATAGAAAGAAGAGTTCTCGGGAACGTCCGACCGCTACTTATTTCCCAACAGCACAGACTGTTGATTGCGGGATACAAGTCGGAATTACTTTTTGGTGAACCGGAAGTTTTGATCCCCGCGAAGGCGCTTATTGGGCTCCCGGGTGTTGGTTTGCAAAATTCCGGTTCGACATTCACTTACTACCATTTTTTGCTTGAAGGACACCAAGTGGTATACGCAAACGGTGTTCCTTCAGAAAGCCTGTTCCTCGGGGACCAGCTTGGTCGCAGCGTGTCTCGTGAGATTGAACTGCTGTTTCCCGACATTTTAGTTCAACTCAGAAGAGTCAAAGTAGCAAGACCTGTGGTTTCACGTCGAGAAGCTCAGGTCTTACTTTATTAATCAAGACATTCGCGAGCAGGTTTTCCAATGAACTGGCTCAGTGTTTGTCATAACATTGCTACGCTGGGTCGAACGTCTGTTTCTGTCCGCAGAGCAGTCGTTCAATGAATCTGGCTGAGCGACCGCTTTGAGCCCAAAGCAGCCTTCAGACCAACCGTCGCCAACGCCTGCTATACTACTCTGCATTGTCGAAGGTCATCCGAAAAACCTCAACTGGTTCGCGGATGCGTTTGCACAATGGCGCTAAGGGCTGCGGACTGCTCCTTAATCGTGCCTCGGGTTCGCCGGCTACTTCGGCAGATCACTTGTCATCGGGAAGTTTGGGTTTGCCTTTACTGATAATAACTGGTGTCCGCATGGTAGCCCATCCGAACAATTTGCGTGCGTTGCTGGAGCTTAGTCGTATGCACCCGTGTGACCCAAATGGGTCGGCCTTGTCCAATCCGATTTGCTTTATGAGCGCTCGCACTTCCGACATGATGTCGACCGCTACGGCTTCATGAATTGCTTGTCCTCGGTAAAAGAACATGGCAAAATTCATCTGCACATCATATTTCTTACTTCGGTAGATTTTGTGCTTCCGAACTATCGTATGCTCACCGACCTTCGTGCGATGACTACTGTCCCCCGAAACACATCGAAACTCGAATACTCGTTTTCGACCGTCGAAAGCATATAGGCGTTGTTTTCCTAGGCTTACAAATATCTTCTTCATATTGACGATAATAAGGCCTATTCCTCAAATGGATCAACAATATCGCACGCTGGCTTCAGCCGAGTCGCCCGAGCTTACCCAATATACGATACAGCGGGTCAATCAGGCTGTCGCCTGTGCAGAGTATTCCTGCCAAGATGTCCGTGACCAGAAACTGCAGCGCTGCGCAGCTACTCGAACGATTGTTTTGTGTTGGTGGCCAATCAGATTCCAATCAACGGGTCAATTTCTGCAGTTCCCTGTTGGTGCGGATAAGGTCATTGATCGTCTTGTGCATCTCCTCGGTTTCTCTCGACCGTTCCCCATGCTTCCAAGACGGATGGCTTGGCCCAGAAACGTGCCCACCTCTAGCCCCGTGCATGCGACAAACGCTCCAACCTTGAATGGCGGGTGCCCCACACCGCCTGCCAGTGGACTTTGCCGTTGCTGTGCACCTGGGCGCATCAAAGAGTCTCTTCGTAGGGTCCATGAGGTTGTCGTCACTTTTTGCCATCCGACCGCCCCCCGTTTTGAACATTGCCGACGATTGCCTGACCGCCTTCTTTGACCTCGACGCGTTCGACACGGACGGTTTGATCTGCCTTGGATCTATATCGTTTCAAGGTTTCAACCTGGCTCGTGAAGGTCCGAGCAAGTTTATTGAGCGCTCGTTCCGCCGAATCTTGCTGTTGCAAGGTTTCGACGTGATTGAGCCTGCGTGCCATCATCATCGTCGCCTGATGGATCGCGCCCATTTGTATTGCCAACATAGCTTCGATCTCGTCCTGTGGCTTAACCCCAGCTACAACGGACATCACAAAGTTGGATGCGGTTTCAGAGACAGAGCTTCCTTGCTTTCCAAGGACTGCAACTTGATCCATAACGCCTTCGAAGAACCGATAATCGACAGTTCCCAATTCGTGCATCGCCAAAGCGCAGGCCGACGTAGGGTTTTTTTCCTTGTGACCAACAGTCAGGCTTCTCGTTTCTTCATCGAAGTCCAACTTGATGTCCGGAGCTCGGACGTGCGATCTCTTTCGTTCTTTCAAATCTGCAATCGCGTTGATCTCCACCTCTGTGAGCTCGGAGCCCTTTGTCTGCAGATCTTTGCCAGTGTCTTTCTCTTTCTTGCTCATGTCCGCCTCGCGTAAAAGGGAGTGGTTAGTATTAGTGTTCCGTTTCAGAACCGACGGACCGGCGAGAAACCGATCTGACGGGTTCCGATTTGGAACCATGGGAGGTCTTTGGGTTCTCAAACGGAACCACAGAGGATGCTGACGGGTCCGTCTCAGAACCGCGTTTTGTTTTTTTCGGCCGCCAGAGCCGCCAGTCATTGGTTGCCGACTTATTGCCGGATCGGGTCTGCGTCGCCTTGGTCGTCAACCGCCACTCGTGAGCCCGGCGATGGTACCAATCACCTTCCTGCTCGAGGACAAGGAAGCCTTTGTCCTGCAGATCCTCGAAAGCGCGTTGAACGGTGGCCTTGCCCAATCCCAGGATCTCTGCCGCCTCGTTCATCGACAGAAACACCTTACCATTGTTGCCCCCGTTGAAGCGGGTGTGAAGCTCCAGCCAGAGCTTCACTGCAGGTCCGGACAGTGCCCTCCACGCCGGGGATTTGATCAATGCGTAGGGCAGAGGAACATATTGACCTTCATCTGACCGTTTACCCTTCGGAGATCGACGCTTACTCATCCCGACACCTCTGCTGGAAATGCTCGGGCAAGGCATCCAGTTCTGGTATGTCGCAGCCGATATACACCCGGACGAGCCGGGTTAGGCCGGATTTGGACACACAGTAGCCGAGCGTGTCCCACGCCGCTCTCCCGGC
>NZ_WQEG01000024.1:0-2500 GCF_013033515.1 Ruegeria sp. HKCCA6707
TCGTATTAGAGAGGTTTGGGCTTTTACTAGGTTTGGCGGTGACCTACTCTCCCGGGGCTTAAGCCCAAGTACCATTGGCGCGGCAGTGCTTAACTTCCGGGTTCGGTATGGGACCGGGTGTTTCACTTGCGCTATGACCACCAAACCGAGGAAAAGCCCATGTCGACTTTCTTGCGAAGCAAGAAAGCGACGGGTGGCAGGCAGCGTCTTTGCTTGCAAAGGCGCGTTGCCACTCGGTTGTATAGTCAATCAACAGTGCCGTTTGCGTTGGCACGCGCTGTCCATTGTCAAGGTTGGTGTATGCTTCTGGTCTTGTCTTTCCATTACTGGATCAAATCAAGCCTATCGGGCGATTAGTACCGGTCAACTGAACGCATTACTGCGCTTACATCTCCGGCCTATTGACGTGGTGGTCTTCCACGGCCCTCAGGGAGACCTTGTTTTGAGGGGGGCTTCCCGCTTAGATGCCTTCAGCGGTTATCCTGTCCGATCATAGCTACCCAGCACTGCCGTTGGCACGACAACTGGTCCACCAGTGGATCGTTCACCCCGGTCCTCTCGTACTAGGGGCAACTCCTCTCAAGTCTCCTACACCCACGGCAGATAGGGACCGAACTGTCTCACGACGTTCTAAACCCAGCTCACGTACCTCTTTAAACGGCGAACAGCCGTACCCTTGGGACCTGCTCCAGCCCCAGGATGAGATGAGCCGACATCGAGGTGCCAAACACTGCCGTCGATATGGACTCTTGGGCAGTATCAGCCTGTTATCCCCGGCGTACCTTTTATCCGTTGAGCGATGGCCCTTCCACTCGGGACCACCGGATCACTATGGCCGTCTTTCGACTCTGCTCGACTTGTCAGTCTTGCAGTCAGGCTGGCTTCTGCCATTGCACTCAACGAGCGATTTCCGACCGCTCTGAGCCAACCTTCGCGCGCCTCCGTTACGCTTTAGGAGGCGACCGCCCCAGTCAAACTACCCGCCACGCAGGGTCCCGGATCCGGATAACGGACCGCGGTTAGACATCAAGCAGAACAAGGGTGGTATCTCAAGGGAGGCTCCACCGGAACTGGCGTCCCGGTTTCAAAGCCCACCACCTATCCTGCACATGTTGTGCCTGATGCCAGTGCGAAGCTGTAGTAAAGGTGCACGGGGTCTTTCCGTCTAACCGCGGGAAGCCTGCATCTTGACAGGCAATTCAATTTCGCTGAGTCGATGTTGGAGACAGCGGGGAAGTCGTTACGCCATTCGTGCAGGTCGGAACTTACCCGACAAGGAATTTCGCTACCTTAGGACCGTTATAGTTACGGCCGCCGTTTACCTGGGCTTCAATTCAAGGCTCTCACCTCTCCTTTTAACCTTCAGGCACCGGGCAGGCGTCAGACCCTATACGTCGTCTTGCGACTTCGCAGAGCCCTGTGTTTTTAATAAACAGTCGCCACCCCCTGGTTTGTGCCCCCAGCCCCTAGTTGCCTAGGAACCGGGCCTCCTTCTCGCGAACTTACGGAGGTATTTTGCCGAGTTCCTTCAACATCGTTCTCTCAAGCGCCTTGGTATGCTCTACCAGTCCACCTGTGTCGGTTTAGGGTACGGTCTGATGGAGGGCTATTTCCAGGAACTGCTCAGCAGCCCAACCAATCCGATAAGGTTGAACTACACCTGCAATCCGTCACATCCTCCTGGCTCAGGAATATTAACCTGATTCCCATCGCCTACGCCTTTCGGCCTCGGCTTAGGGGCCGGCTTACCCTGCTCAGATTAGCTTTAAGCAGGAACCCTTGGACTTTCGGCGAGAGTGTCTCTCACACTCTTTGTCGCTACTCATGTCATCATTCTCACTAGTGATCTCTCCACGGGATCGCTCACGCGCCCGCTTCATCGAAAAGATTCAGATCCTCCATGGCGCTCCGAAGAACGCTAAAGAGGATAAATCTTATGTCACACTACGCTCTGCTACCGATGCTTACGCATCCCTAGACTTCGGCTCATGGCTTGAGCCCCGTTACATCTTCGCCGCAGGACAACTTATTTAGACCAGTGAGCTGTTACGCTATCTTTAAAGGATGGCTGCTTCTAAGCCAACCTCCTGGTTGTTTTGGTCGTCCCACCTGCTTTCCCACTTAGCCATGAATTGGGGGCCTTAGTCGTAGGTCAGGGTTGTTTCCCTCTCCACTACGGACGTTAGCATCCGCAGTGTGTCTGCCATCTAGTACTCCCGGGTATTCGGAGTTTGGTTAGGATCAGTAAGCCTGTGGGGCCCCATTACCCATCCAGTGCTCTACCCCCCGGGGTATTCGGATGACGCTCTACCTAAATAGATTTCGCAGAGAACCAGCTATCTCCGAGTTTGATTGGCCTTTCACCCCTAGGCACAGCTCATCCCGATCTTTTTCAACAGATGTGGGTTCGGCCCTCCAGTAAGTGTTACCTTACCTTCAGCCTGGCCATGCCTAGATCACTCGGTTTCGGGTCTGATCCCACGAACTCATACGCCCTATT
>NZ_WQEG01000025.1 GCF_013033515.1 Ruegeria sp. HKCCA6707
CTCCATCTTTGCTCTCAAAGTGAAGTGTTGCGGCGATCCATTGAGACCGCCGGACTAAGCAGACATTCCAAAATTCAAATTTGATTGTCATAGATCAAAGCGCCGAAACTTCATTTGCCGCAGTTTTCTCCAATCCTAAAGCAATTGGGAGGAGATTACTTATGACGACCCGACGTGACTTCATGAAATCAGTTCCCGCTGTGGGCGCAGCATTTGCAGTAGCGCCAACGTTCCTTTCAGAGGAAGGTTCCGCGCAAGCTCAGAGCGTCGCACCTGCCGAGGGGCACTTTCATCCTAAAGGCAAAGCACCGTCCGAGCACACTTTGAAAATCCTAGCCGAAGCGCGGGATGCGCTGCCATTCTCAGATACCCGCGATTTCGACGAGCAGGCTCGTGGTTTTATCGCGGCAATGCCCGAAGACGAAATAATGGCGGATGCGGGCAACATTGCTTGGGACATGGCGAGCTTCCGCTTTTTCGACGAGGACAAGGACTGGCCGAGCATTCACCCTTCTTTGCAACGTGTCTCACGGCTCAATCAGAACTATGGCCTCTATGAGGTGGTACCAGGCATATATCAGGTGCGCGGATTGGATTTATCCGATGTTTCCTTCGTACGTGGGGATAACGGATGGATTGTCATCGATCCGCTTCTCACGACTGAGCCTGCTCGCGCAGCGTGGAACCTTTTTCAAGAACATGTCGGTGATGGCCTTCCAGTCACAGCCGTTATCTATTCGCATTCACATGGAGATCACTGGGGTGGCGTCCGCGGGATAGTTGACGAAGCCGACGTACGCGCGGGCAAGGTAGAAATTATCGCGCCCCGCGACTTCATGCAGTTCACAATTTCTGAAAACGTCTACGCTGGTAACGCGATGAACCGCCGCTTGTCCTACCAGTATGGACAACAGCTTCCTATTAACCCGTTTGGCTTTGCCGGTCAGGGTCTAGGTCATCGCGTTTCGCTGGGCGCTCTTGGGCTGATCGCACCGACAAAGATCATCGAAGAAGACATCGAATACATCGACGTCGATGGCGTGCGAATGGTCTTCCAAAACACACCGGGCACTGAAGCGCCTTCCAATATGAATACGTACATTCCTGATATGAAGGCCCTCTGGATGGCCGAGAATATTACCGGCACATTGCACAACATTTACACCCTACGCGGCGCGCCGGTGCGTGATCCGCTGCGCTGGTCTAAGTACATCTCGCGTGCGTTGCACCTATTTGGCGAAGAAGCAGAGGTGATGTTCCAATCGCACCATTGGCCTCGATGGGGCAACGACCGCATTCAAGAGATCATGCGGGCGCAGCGCGACATGTACGCGCATTTCAATAATCAGGTGCTGCACTTTGCCAATCAGGGCGTAACGATCAACCAGATCCAAAACGTATACGAGATGCCCAAGAGCTTGCAGAACGAATGGCATTGCCGCGGCTATCACGGCTCGCCCGAGCATAACAGCCGAGGGGTGATCCAGCGGTACCTCGGGTTTTGGGATGCCAATCCCGCGACACTTATCCCGCCGTCTCCGGAAGACTCAGCCCCGCTCTATGTCGAGATGATGGGCGGATCGGACAAGATCATGGCCAAAGGGCAGGAACTTTTTGGTGCGGGCGAGTACAAGATGGCCGTCGAAATCCTGAACAGGCTTTTCCTGGCTGAAAATGATAATCAGCTAGCCCGTGATCTCTTGGCAGATTGCTATGAACAGCTTGGCTACCAACAAGAAAATCCCGGATTGCGGAACAGCTTCTTGTCAGGTGCTTATGAACTGCGCTCCGGCATCTCAGATGCGCCGGTGCTTAGCTCGACAAGCCCCGACGTAATCCGCGCAATGTCCACAGAGCTGTTCCTGAACTACCTCGGCATCAAGATGGACAGCCGCAAAGCCGAAGGCATGCGGTTCACCATCAACTTGGTAACACCGGACAATGGGGAGAAGTTCATCATCGAACTGGAAAATGCCACCTTGACCAATATCGAGGGGTATCAAGCGAACGATCCAGACCTGACGCTTGTGATCAATCGCTCAGACCTCGAAATGACAATGATGGGTGCGGTAGAGCTGGAGCAGCAGATTGCAGATGGCACTGCTAAGATTGAAGGCGATGCCAACGTTCTCTCACAGCTTGCCTCAACCATGGTAGACTTTGACCCATTGTTCGAGATCTTGCCAGGTACCGCGGCTGGGGAGGCCCAAGTCGTGGCGTCCAATGCGTATGAGGCTGTTCCCGGCGCGACAATCCCCGAATAACTCAGCTTAAGGCAAGGTGTACTATGTCACCTTGCCTCAGTTTCCCTGTCTTTTGCTAATGACTAGATTGCCAACGGCAGCTAAGTCCCGCAAACCGGTCCTAGCCGTGTTTTCTACCAGTGTCTGCTCTGGATCAAAACGGCCGTTGACGCTCCGACCTGTTAATAGGTCCAGAGCCTAGAGGAACGCGGGTTCATTACGATGACACAAGCCCCGCATCTTGGCCCGTCCGGTAGGGCATTGAACTACCAAGAGGTAGACGAGGATTGAAAACTCTTGTGTCACAAACGCTTGGCAAAACTCGACTTGAATTTGTCACGATTTTTTGGCTGCAGCCTGAGGATAGCGCTCATTGGCGTAAAGAGCAGAAACCGTGGCTCCGGGCTCGGAGCAGCCATTTGTTGCAGAGCGCGTGAACGTCCGCTTTGACTGGATTTAATGTATCCCAAAACAGAACATAGAAAGAACATCCTTTTCTTAACGGAAGTTTTTCCCTTATGATTTCGACAAAATCTGGAGAAGAAAATGGGCGGAACCGGCAGCGGTAGACACTGGCATTGGGGAACAAAGAGCACGACTTCCGAATTTCGAAGCATCGACGTTAGGCGCTGGGCGCGTGAGGGCTTTCTGACGCCTGGACGGCGTTTTTCTTGGCAATGGACTCAGGAAGGAGAGGTGGTCGCCCAGATCAATGCTTCTGTCGAGCGTGGTTATGTGAATCTATCATATCGGAGCCGTGATTACGGGGAAGAATGGGAAAGCCACGACTATCCAGTGCGCCTTCTTGCGCAGCCATGTCACTACGGCGGAAACCGCCAGTGGTTCGCTTGCCCAGCGCGTGGGTGTGGTCGGCGCGTCGCTAAACTCTATGGCGGGCGCCTTTTCGCATGCCGACATTGCCATCAACTCGTCTATCCTGTTCAGCGGGAAGCCGCGTTTCAACGCAACCAAAGGCGTGCAGACAAAATACGCGAACGCCTCGCTTGGGTGAACGACCCGGATCCGATGGAAGTAGCGAAGCCAAAGGGGATGCACTGGCGCACGTATAATCGCCTTGTTGCAGAGTTGGAACATTGGGAGGAAGCGTCCAACAGTTCGCTAATTCAATACTTGGACAGGCTGGCATGGGAGTATTAGGGGCACGACTCATAACCAGAAGATGACAGTTTGCCTGTCGATCCCGTGACATTTGAGGCCCGCACAGTATTATTCAATAGCGTTCCGAAGTTTTGTTTGTTGCCAACATTCTACAGTCTTCAAACATGCGATAGCGTGTCCGCATGCCGGTCAAAAAAATGGAAAGTAGTCAGGGTGTTTAGATTCTTAGTTTTAGCGAGTTCACTTTTCATATCTTTCGGGTCTTTTGCGTCGGCGCAGAATGAAGCTTCTGAACAAGAATATCTATTCCAAATTCTAGACTTCGCTTTGATTGCGCAAAGTGCCCAATCGGAACAGCAAAAAGCCGAGGCGCTAAGCCAAGCCATATCTTTGGCTGAGCAAGCCCTAGCAGCATACCCAAACGGGGAAACTGCATCCAGCTTGACCCAAGGAGGCTTCGCGCTTGGCAACTCCAAAATCACTTTGGAAAGCCTTCGAAATGAATTTGCAACTGTAGCAAATCCAGCGTGCCAGGAGGAACCAAGTCTGGAGTTTTGCGAAGCGTTGAAAACTCTAGTGGTCGATAGCGTCACGAATGATGTTCAAACCTGCCCAAGCTCGGAGTACATTGTTCAACTAGCAGATTTCATTATAGCAAAACGCATTGATCTACCTGGATTTTCTTCGAATAAATTCGGCTCCGACGCAGCATACTTTAGGTTCAAATACGGCAACCAATCTTTCGACGATCTTAAAGGTTCAATTGCTCGGATTTCGCGTGAAGGACGAAGACCGGCCAGAGACGCAGAAGTACTACTTTCCGCAGCAACAGTATCTCTCGGGAGCGATGAAGAGGTGCAGAATTACGTTAGTTCCGTCGATGCTCGGCAAGGCCTGGATCCACGGATTATCAGAGCACTTCTGTTACGAGACAACGGAAAGTTCCTTGCTCAAATTTTTAACGCGAGGTTAGAATCAGACGATCAGCGAGCCAATTTTCAAGTGTTTTCTGTAAATGGTGCATACGCTGTAAGCGACTTAAGCGACTTAGAAAAACTAGAACTAGCCGAAGTTGCTGATAGCGCCGGGGTGAAAGGGTTAGCAGCCTTAATTTTGGCAAGCCATACAGACTTATCGCACTTTGAAAAATACGCTGCAAATCTGGACAACATTTCGAGCATGGCAATCAGTAATAGTGTTTCGATTATGGTGGCGGGAAACTTCACGAAATCCGAATTAATAAAAAGGGGTTGGGGCGCAGCGGAGCTTGCCTACCACGATATTTTGCGCGCTCAACACTATTCAAGAGGTATGGACGTCTTAGGACTTCTGGTCAATACAACTGGATGGGTGGACGAGGTTTCTAAAGTGTCCAGAGACTACGTACAGGCCGTTCAAAAAGGAGAATTGCTTCCGGAGCACGACACTGAGGTTGCACAGCTATTCATTCTTGATGGACTGATCGCCGAAGTCGGAGCTGGGAGGTTGGCTGAGGCTCTGAGTGCATTCTCCCCTCCACCGGTCCGCCATTTCTCGAGCGTTGAATTTGGTAGCACGGGGATTTTTGATAGTTTTCTCGCTAAAGCTTCGGTCGCCGAGTTCTTAAAAAATTCCAATCTATCTGCACCACGCAAACCTGAATTTCTTGGTAATTTCGATTGGGAAACCTGGGAAAAGCTAGCGATTGAGTTGCGAATTAACGGTAAACTTTCTGAAAATAGCCAAAGTTGGCCAGATACGCCAATCGCAGTAGAGTTATATTATTTAAACGGAGACTATCGAACTGCCATCAATCTCTCGACAACGTACCTGTCAGAACAAAACGACGAGAATGCCCTTCTAAAAGCACTCTCAATAGCTCAGGACCTTATGATTAGGTTCGATCGAATGTGTGAAGGGTACAGTATTTTCCCAGGAAAAGTGTATCTCCCTGGCAGAGTCGTTTATCGTTTCTAACTCTTCGTTCATTGATTGAGGGTGGTTTCAATGAAGCTTCTATTTCTCACTTTAGCTGCGGTATTTCTCATTGGGAGCACAGGCGTAGTTCAAGCCAGAGACACACGATGGGAAGGTGTGTGGCAGGAAAAAGCCTGCGGCGCGCCGTCAAGCACGTTGATTTCGAACGGGCGAAGCGCAATCTACTTCGAATATAAATTTGGGGCGTATTCTGTGACTGTAGGGAGCGCTCAATTCAGTAAACGGCTCGCACTGGTCTCAAGCAACGGTAGCAACCTTGCCATACAGACTTCTGAATTTAGAAAGTGCAATGAAGCCGACCCTGAACTGCAAATGTGGTTTGGTGAGGTGATAACCATTTTCCTTGCGTATACTGACGTTGAGGACATCTGTGCCGACAACGGTCACTCTGCCAAATGCCTGAAAGCAGCATTCGAGCTTTTTGATGTAACAGGGAACGGCTCATTGTCCCGCGCCGAAATCAGCCGCGGCGTGAGGGTCGCAGGTTTCTTCGCGGCATATATGGGAGCCCGTACGTTTGCAGAGGCGAGCAGTGGTCAGACAACGCTCTCGGTCAATGCTGCCGAAGTCTCGGGCTCGAGCGTAATAGCTAACATTGTTTCTCCGGTTCTAGCCCAGAATATGCTCGCCTCGTACGACTTTGATGATGACGGTTCACTGTCTCTGAATGAGCTTATGACTGATCGGGAAAATGTAGGACCGGTCGAATTAGCAAAGCTCATTGGAGACGCAACGATCCAAGAGATATTCGAGTTTGGAGCCAATTGGATTCTAAGTATGACTGGGAGCTTAGGAACCAGCTTTCTCCGCTAGTCCTTTCACGTTGTCTCACAGAATCAATATGGCTGGGCATTGGTTCGGCCTGTTAGAACTGCATGTATTCTCTATCCACGAATGAAGCCACCCTGCCAACTCGGAACACAGATCCAGCCCATCCCGATTTCCAGCATCTCAGATGACTA
>NZ_WQEG01000026.1 GCF_013033515.1 Ruegeria sp. HKCCA6707
CAAACGGTTTGTCTCAGACAGGATATCTCAATGAAAATACATATGAGATGCTGCTTTCTTTGGCGTCGCGGCAAAGGACAACAGGTTCAGTAGACAGCGGAACAAACGCAACGGAAAGCATCATTGCAAAAACTTCACCTGACAGTCGGCTATCCCGTGTGCGAAGAGTGTTTCCCGGTAAAGACCTCGTCGTTGGAAACTTCGACGGAAGGCTGTATGTTGTTGTGCTGACCTGGTCGTCTCACTCATTGGCGGAGGCGCGTGCCCTTGCGCGGCGTAGTGGCGGTACCCTTGCGTCAATAACCTCGGCGGCAGAATACGACTTCGTTATGAAGCTTGCTCAGAGCGACAGCCGATTGTGGACTTCGGATGATCCCGAACACCGCCACGGGCCCAGTATCGGACTGTATCAGTCGAAAGGCGCTCGTGAACCTTCGGGGGGTTGGGTATGGGATTCTGGCGAAAGCTATACTCTAAATCGATGGACGCGTAGCGAACCCAATAACCATGATGGCGGAGAAGATGTTGCCGCTCTTTGGATCAAAAATGGGGGTGGAGGGCGGACCGTTGGTTGGAACGACACCAAAGGAATCTCACGATCCTTTATTATTGAGATACCCTAGTGCGGGGTCGCAGAACAAGCCACGCCGTAAGTCCGTCACCTATCTCAGCTAGTAAACCCGCGTTGTCGCGCTTTCTGGAGGGGACAGAGACAACGCGGGCCGTCAGTGAGTGGGGTACCATGAATGTAGTGCTGAACCCGTCTCAATCAATCACGCTCTGGACAAGTCAAGCTTAGACAGCTGTCAGGACAAAAAATTACGGCCTCTATCTGTCCTCTTTTCGCAATGACGGAAAGGAATGACCACTAAACACGCGAGCCAACGGTTCTTTCAGACAAACTATGCGGGGAAAGAAGAAGGCAGGTATTGGCGCAATCCAGAGCGAATACCTAAGAAATACGGACCGGTGCGCATGCGTTGACCAAGGACCGCTTCGAGCCCAAAGCGGTCGGGTTCAGTCGTCACATCGGTGACTCATATTTTGTTTGGGAAACTTGGCGCTCAATCCAAGGCCTGCACCAATTTTCTTTTCCACCTTAGATCATCGCGATGCTAGGCTCAGATAAATTTCGCCTAACAGAGCATTGAAAAGCTATGACCAAACTGAATGTTACTCGCCGCGCTGCAATGACTATCCTTGGCAGCGCGTCGATAATCGCGATTTCCAATGCCGCGTCTACTCGAGCGGCCTCGTCATTACAGGATTTTGGAAGCCAGCTCCAAACTCTGCCCGAGATCACTGTCTACTCAGCGCAACGCGTCATCACCATGGAGAACAACGACCCGGCAATAAACGCTGTTGCCGTGGTCGGAGACCGTATTCTGGCCACCGGTTCGCGCGACGAACTCGTTGATCGCATCGGCTCACAGCCCTTTCGGTTGGACGATCGGTTCTCCGAGAAAGTTATTATTGCTGGTTTGATCGATCAGCACGTGCATCCTTTCCTCGCCGGATTGACCCTGACCTCCGAGATCATATCGATCGAGGATTGGAACATTCCGACTGGCTTTTCGGAGGCGGCAAAGGACGCGGAGGACTATCGATCGCGGTTAGAAGCGGCCGAAGCGGCTATGGATGATCCTGACGCCTTGCTGCTCACATGGGGGTACCACCACTTCTTTCATGGGGAAATCAGGCGTACACAACTTGATGAGATAAGCAGGGCGCGTCCAATCATTATTGTTCACCGGTCGGCGCACGAGCTAATCTTGAACACGCCCGCGTTGGAGATGCTGGGCGTAACACAAGAGTACGTCGATGGTTTTGATGGCCTCGCCCGGGAACAGTCGAGTTTCGAAGACGGTTATTTCTTCGAGGCAGGAATGTTCGCCGTTCTTCCCGCAGTCGCTCCAGTACTTTCAACACCGGAGCGTTTGGGTGCCGGTCTTAGGCTGGCGCGAGAGTACATGCATCGTGCCGGTGTTACTGTTGCTGCTGAACCGGGAGGTGTGTTGTCTCGACCTCTTCAAGAAGCAACAAACGCTGTCTTTTCCGGGCCAGACGCGCCGCTTAGGACATACTTCATAGCCGACGGCAAATCACTGGCTGCGATGCACTTTCAAAGTGGTTCGATGATTGAGGAGACCGAAAAGCTGCTGGATTGGGGTGAAGGCAAGACGGCTTTCATGCCGAAACAGGTGAAACTCTTCGCCGATGGCGCTGTCTACAGTTTGGCCATGCAGGTCTCGGAGCCTTATGTGGGCGGCGATTTTCACGGCGAGTGGATCATGCAACCGGACGAGTTCAATCCCGTATTCGATGCATACTGGGAAGCGGGTTACCAGATACATGTTCACCAGACTGGCGACCTTGCCGTGGACTTGATCTTGGACGCTGTTGAGCGAAACATGCGCCGGATGCCGCGAGCCGATCACCGCACGACGTTGGTTCACTTTGGGTATGCGAGAGAAGATCAAGCAAAGCGGATCGCTGAGCTGGGCTGCATCGTCAGCGGAAATCCATACTACGTAACGGCGCTGTCAGATCGCTATAGCGAGCTTGGACTTGGTCCAGAACGTGCAGATGACATCGTGCCCCTTGGGCCAATTAAGGCTAACGGCGTTCCGATCTCATTTCATTCCGACGTACCAATGGCTCCTGGTGAACCGCTATTCCTTGTTTGGGCAGGGGTAAACCGAACAACACTCTCAGGCCGCGTTGCTGGCCCGGAACACCGCTTGGTGGTCGAAGACGCTCTGCGGGCGGTGACCATTGACGCTGCCCAATCCCTTCGATTGGAGAATGAAATTGGCTCCATCGCTCCCGGCAAGTTGGCGAACTTCACCATCCTTGAAGAAGACCCATTCGAAGTGGAAGCCGACAAGATAAAAGACATCGGTGTCTGGGGCACTATCCTTGAAGGTGAATTATTTCCCGTGTCAGATGACTTCGATATCGACCGCGCTTCATTATCGCCGCCACGGGATACAATAAATCCGCCCAAAAAGCCGCTGTACGCGCTTGCTGACGTATCGGGCATCGCAACGAAAGGCATGCTTTCTGGATGCTCGTGTTGCGCTTCACCAGTAGCTCAGTCGTGCACGACATCTGCTGCGGGACAAGTCTCGGCAGTTAGCTGTTGCGGCACCAACGCGTTGGGGTGGGCCGTCGTGTCCGAATGGGCTTCCAAAGTTTAAATTGGGGCCAGGCTGAGATAGCGCATTCAAATATCCGAAATGTCCTGCCGATTCAACTGATCGCCGCAACACACTCTTGGAACTTCTCTGCGGGTGAGA
>NZ_WQEG01000027.1 GCF_013033515.1 Ruegeria sp. HKCCA6707
TGCGGACTATTCGGACATTGGCGACGTCACTTCATGCTCCTGGCAAATACTTGTCCAACAACGCGTCAACGAGGCCTTCGAGCAATCGATTGCCGGTCTTCTGATCGACACGAAGAATATCCTCGAGTATGATTAATTGCTCCATTCCCGAGGTCATTGATAGGCGCTGTGTCAGAGCTTCGAACTCGCTTGGTCTCATCGCGGGGCGGATCGGTTCGAGCGCTTCGGCAAAGGCAGCCAGTCTTCTCGCGCCGCGCATTTTGACCGTTCCGTCTTCCAACGCAGCCTTCAAGGATTCTGCCAGAAACTGACGAAAGTAGGCTTCGTGATCGCGAGAAAAGTCGAGATAGTAGCGCGCCACGGCGTGCACGCGACTTCGAACGTCATCTATTCCTTCTAGAAGCTCGGACGTCGGTGTCACCTCGATGTCTAATGTGGCATCAAGGGCCAGAACCCCGGGGTCTGAGAAGTATCTGTAGACCGTCGCGCGACTGGTCCTCGCACGCTCTGCCACCTTGGCCAACGTCACTTCTTTTCCCTCGGACATCAGCTCTCGTGTCGCGGCTAGAAGAGCTTCGCGAGTTCTATTCTTCTGGTTGGTTCGGGGTGCCAAACTGACCTCACTTAATGATACACTTGTCTCACAAATAGAATTGTGTACCATAAACGAATAGAATCGCAAGCATTGGGAACAGTCGAAATGACGCAGCCTCGCCCTCGAATTTATCACCTTCTCGGAAATCTCCTGACGTTCCACGCCTTTCCGGCGGACACCGGAGATCGCTACACAATTGTTGAAATCAAAACCGCCCCAGGTGCTGGTGCGCCGCCCAATCATCACGCCGGCGAAGACGAGAGCTTCTTCGTTCTGGAGGGAGAATTTGAGTTCTTTGTAAATGGCGAAACGCGCAGTGTCCGGGGCGGAGATTTCGTAAAAGTGCCGGAGGGAGCCGTTCACGCGTTCACGTGTACTGGAGAAACCCCGGGTCGCTTGTTGTGTATTAACTCGCCAGGCGCGATGCACGATACGTTCTTCACCGAGGCTGGTGAGGCAATGCCGGATGGAACGACAGAAGTACCGAAGCCTGACGGGCCTCCCGATATCCCGGCAATCATGGCCGTGGCTGATAAGGTTGGCATGACCATCCTGACGCCCGACGAAGCGCCTGCCTAACCCGACGACAGCGCACAAACCCAAAATTCGGGAGCATGAGAAATGAACAGAGTTCTGCTGACCGCCGTGAGTGTGCTTCTCCCACTGTCGGCCTTCGCGGAGCCGAGCGTCGAGCGAGGAGAGTATCTGGTTCGGGGACCGGCTGCCTGCGGTAACTGCCACACACCACAAGGTCCAAACGGACCGGACATGTCGAACGAGTTGGGCGGCATGATGGTTGAGAAGAATGAGATGATGGAGGCTTGGGCTGTCAATATCACGCCCGGCAGCCGTGTAGCGGATTGGAGCGACGCGGAGCTGGCCAAAGCGATACGCGAGGGCATCCGACCGGACGGTAGTTTGATTGGGCCCCCGATGCCGGTTGGCCTTTATCGCGGACTGAGTAACGACGATCTCATGTCGATGGTCATGTTCTTGCGCACAGTCCCGGCCAGCGACAACGAAACCCCTGCTTCCACCTACAACTTCCCACTTCCACCTGCCTACGGGCCACCGATCGGAACTGTCTCTGCGCCTCCTCGCGGCGTTAGTGTCGATTACGGTGCGTATCTTGCGGGGCCGGTGGCGCATTGTACGGAATGTCATACTACTTTCGGACCGACTGGGCCGATGTTCGAAACACATCTCGGCGCAGGTGGTTTTGAGTTCCACGGGCCATGGGGAGTCTCCGTCGCGCCCAACATTACAAGCCATGAAGACGGTCTTGCAGGTTATTCCGATGATGAACTGAAGGCGATTATCACAGTGGGCAAGCGACCGGATGGCAGTCGGATGCTTCCCCCGATGGGGTATGCTTACTACGCTACAATGACTTCGGAAGATCTAGAGGCAATCGTTTTGTACCTGCGGACGATCCCACCCTTGCCCGATCCATAATACGCACTGGTTCAAAACAAGAATCCTACCCAAGCGCCTTGTCGGAGATGTCTTCAAGCGCGAGCTCTGGCTACTAGTAGTCACTGAGCGGCTTCAATCGGTAATTGATTATTTCGAGAGGCTCGAATGACCGCCATGCGGACA
>NZ_WQEG01000028.1 GCF_013033515.1 Ruegeria sp. HKCCA6707
ACCACGTCGGCCGATAGCTCTAAGCCCAAAGCAGTCAATTGGCAGAACAGTATCCTATCCGAAAATCGCCTCTAAGCTTCTGGGTCGCTCGAAGTTTTATCGAGCTCAGCGAGTTCTTCCCAAAGGCCTTCAGGGATAGACCACTCTGCCCATTCCATCGCCTGTTGAACATGCTGAGGCCATGTCACTCCACAAACCGTCGAAGTGATGTCGTCGTCTTTCATCGAGTATTGCAACGCGACCGCCCCGACCGGGACATCGTAGTGTCCGCATACCTCTTCAACAGCACGTATTGGCGCAAGTACTTCATCATCTGCAGGTCGATACACATAAAAGCGATGGATGGCGCTGCCTCGGGCAAGTGCACCTCCGGAATAAGGTGCTGCGTTCAATATTGAAACGCCTCGTGATTTCGCGAGTTCTATCAGAGGTGCTGCGTTATCGTTCACTAGCGTATGTCTGTTGTGTGTCAGGACCACGTCAAAATCCCAACCCTCCAAAATTGGCATCATTAAGTCGATACGTCCCGCCGCGATTCCGACCGCCTTTGCAAGACCTTCCTCCTTGATACGGAACAACTCTTCAATCGCGCCACCTCGTCCTTTGACCTCAGATAGGTCATTTGCATATTCGACATCATGGACGTGGAGTATATCAACGCTGTCGACGCTTAGGGCCGCGAGACTTTCCTCGAATGATCTACGCGCCTGAGAAGCATCAAAAGCACCGGTTTCCATGTCCCGGTCGATTTTGGTGGAAAGCACCTGACCGTCCGGCCAACCACCAAGCTCACGAATGACTTTTCCTATGCGCTCTTCACTTCGTCCCATGGCATAGCAGCGGGATGTGTCCAGGAACGCATTTGGCTGCGAAAGAATTGCCCGAATTGTATCAATCGCGCGGTCTTCCTCAACTTCATACCCATAGATTTCCGGGATACTTCCCAACCCCGTCGATCCAAACCCGATGCGAGGGACCCGTATACCTGTCTTACCAATTTCGCGTAGCTCTGCCATGCCAACCTCCCAATTGGTTCCGGACATTCACAGATGTTGCGCCAGTAGTTTATTGAAAACAAGTCAAGCTTGTGGCTGGAGTTACTCTCCGGGCTCAATGCAATCGTTCAAGCCGCAAATTCACCAAGTTTTTTTTAGCGAATGGCAGAAATGTCCGCAACCCGGTCGTTCAGGCAGATAGCAGCAAATGGCTGCTCCGAGCCCAAAGCCGCCGTTAATCCGGCATAGGTACGCTGCTCCGCGGCGAATGACCGCTCTGAGCTGCCGATTCAACTGATCGCCGCAACACACTCTTGGAACTTCTCTGCGGGTGAG
>NZ_WQEG01000029.1 GCF_013033515.1 Ruegeria sp. HKCCA6707
TTACTCGATGATTTTCGACACGACGCCGGCGCCGACGGTGCGGCCGCCTTCGCGGATGGCGAAGCGGAGGCCGTTTTCCATTGCGATGGGCGCGATCAGCTCAACGCCGAACGACACGTTGTCGCCAGGCATGACCATCTCGGTGCCTTCCGCCAGGGTCACGGTGCCGGTCACGTCCGTGGTCCGGAAGTAGAACTGCGGACGGTAGTTCGCGAAGAACGGGGTGTGACGGCCGCCTTCTTCCTTGGTCAGGATATAGGCTTCGGCTTCGAACTTGGTGTGCGGTGTAACCGAACCCGGCTTACACAGAACCTGACCACGCTCAACGCCGTCACGGTCGATGCCGCGCAGCAGGGCGCCGATGTTGTCGCCCGCTTCACCACGGTCCAGCAGCTTGCGGAACATCTCAACACCGGTGCAGGTGGTTTTGCTGGTGTCGCGGATGCCGACGATTTCGATCTCGTCGCCCACATTGATAACGCCACGCTCAACACGACCGGTCACAACAGTACCACGGCCCGAGATCGAGAACACGTCTTCGATCGGCATCAGGAACGGCTGATCCACAGCACGCTCAGGCGTGTCGATATATTCGTCAACAGCCGCCATCAGTTCCTTGATTTTCTCTTCGCCGATTTCCGGGTTGTTGCCTTCCATCGCGGCCAGAGCCGACCCTGCGATGATCGGAATATCGTCACCGGGGTACTCATAGCTCGACAGCAGCTCGCGGATTTCCATTTCCACCAGCTCCAGCAGCTCTTCGTCGTCTACCTGGTCCACTTTGTTCATGAACACGACCATCTTCGGGATGCCAACCTGGCGGCCCAGCAGGATGTGCTCGCGGGTTTGCGGCATCGGGCCGTCGGCGGCGTTCACAACCAGGATCGCGCCGTCCATTTGCGCCGCACCGGTGATCATGTTCTTGACGTAGTCGGCGTGGCCGGGGCAGTCGACATGCGCATAGTGGCGGTTGTCGGTCTCGTATTCCACGTGGGCGGTCGAGATGGTGATCCCGCGCGCTTTCTCTTCCGGCGCACCGTCGATTTGGTCATACGCTTTGAAGTCACCAAAATACTTGGTGATCGCTGCGGTCAGCGTCGTCTTGCCGTGGTCAACGTGGCCAATCGTGCCAATGTTGACGTGCGGTTTTGTACGCTCAAACTTTTCCTTTGCCAT
>NZ_WQEG01000003.1 GCF_013033515.1 Ruegeria sp. HKCCA6707
TGGAGAAAGAAAATGCCCGGCTGAAGAAGATCGTGGCCGAACTGGAACTGGACAAGCTGATCCTCAAAGAAAGTCTGAACTACCTAAAACCGAGGGCCTGACGACGAGCCAACTTCGTCAGGCCGTCATTCATGCTCGCCAGAAGCTCGGCACATCAGAGCGTCGCACCTGCAAGGTGGTCGGCCTTGCACGCAGCTCCATGCAATACCAGGCCGTAGAGAAGAACGATGATGCTCTTCGACTGGCCATGATCCGTCTGGCCAAGAGCTATGGCCGGTATGGCTACCGTAAGGTGGCGCAGCTACTTCGGGTCGAGGGCTGGCGTGTCAATCACAAGAAGGTGGAACGGCTGTGGCGGGAGGAAGGTCTGCAACTCCCGCAGCGGCACAAGAAGAAGCGTCGCCTGTACCACAAGGACAGCTCGATCATTCGACTCCGACCGACGCATCCTAACCATGTCTGGAGCGTCGATTTCGTTCACGACAAGCTGAGCAATGGGCGGAGCTACAAGATGCTCACGGTTTTGGATGAATACACCCGCCAGGCGCTCGCAGTGGAAGTTCGGACCCGCATGGGTTCTGAAGATGTGCTGGAGGTTCTCTACGGGCTGTTCCTGCGCCACGGAAAGCCTGATTTCGTTCGAAGCGATAACGGCCCAGAGTTCTCTTCACGGGCAACCCAGAGTTGGCTCGAGAAGGTCGGTGTGAACCCGATCCGGATCTACCCGGGCTCTCCCTGGGAGAACGGATACAACGAGAGGTTCAATGGAACGCTCCGCCGCGAGGTTCTCAATTCCGAATGGTTCACAACGACCAAGCAGGCACAGATCGTGATCAATTGCTGGCTCAGGCAATACAACCACACCCGACCGCATCAGGCCCTCAACATGCGCCCACCAGTCCCCGAAACTCTAGTCCGAGATGGCCCATAACACGGGGGCTAGACAGCCGTAATTCGTTGCAGCCTGACAGAAGAATCCCTGTGCGGACGGAAGATTGAGTGCTAAATTTTTTTCTGAAAGCCATGCGGTCGATACCTTTTTAAGGTGTCCGAAATCGACAAGCTAATGCAAAGCACTAATGCTGGATCGTAGGGCAAATTGTGGTGCCAGAAAACAGTCCGTCTGCCATCTCTATTCAAAACAATACCTTACGCGGAAAATTTGGTGCCCAAGGAGAGACTCGAACTCTCACGCCCGTGAAGGCGGGGGATTTTGAATCCCCTGCGTCTACCATTCCGCCACTTGGGCCACGCACAGTGGATTAGCGCCAAGGATCAGGAAGGTCCAGAGGCAAAAAGCGCTCAAATCAAAATCTTGAGCCAACCAATGGTTGACGCCTGCGTGGCCTCGTGATTTGGCTTTCCCGGATTTGAAACGGGATTTGGCGCGGATGCTGAAATCACTTTATGACTGGACCATTCGACTGGCTGACCACCCGCACGCCTTGTGGGCGCTGGCGATTGTGGCCTTTATCGAAAGCTCTTTCTTTCCCATTCCGCCCGATGTCCTGATGATCCCGATGATCCTGGCGCGCCCGTCTCGGGCCTGGCTGATCGCGACTGTGGCGCTGGTCGCCTCGGTACTGGGCGGCTTGTTAGGCTATGCGATCGGTGCGTTTTTCTACGACAGCATCGGACAGCCTATTCTTGAAGCGATGGGCAAAGCGGATGCCATGGCCGAGTTCAATACGCGGTTCAACGATTTCGGCTTTTGGGCGGTTCTGACTGCGGGCGTCACGCCTTTCCCGTACAAGGTGATCACGATCATGTCGGGATGGACCGGGATGCCTCTGGGCACGTTCATCGCCACCTCGATCCTGGCGCGCGCCTTGCGGTTTTTCATCGTCGCCGGGCTGCTTTGGAAATACGGGGAACCGATCCGGGATTTCATCGAAAAACGTCTGGGTCTGATGTTCACCCTGTTCATCTTGCTGCTGATCGGCGGGTTTGCGGCGGTGAAACTGCTATGACCGCGCGCAAGACCCTGATCGCACTCGCGACAGCCGGATCAGCGGCGTTGCTGTTGGGAGCATTGGGCTTTCAGTATCTGGGTAGTCTTGCCCCGTGCAAGATGTGCATCTGGCAACGGTTCCCGCATGGTGCAGCGATTCTGATCGGTGTTCTGGCCTTTGTTTTTCCAGGGATCCGCCCCCTGCCCTTGCTGGGCGCACTGGCCGCTGCCACAACCGCCGGGATCGGGATCTTTCACGCTGGTGTTGAAAAAGGCCTGTGGGAAGGCCCCTCCACCTGCACTTCTGGCAGCATCTCGGGACTTTCGCCCGAGGAACTGCTGAATCAGATCATGAATGCGCCCGTCGTCCGCTGCGATGAAATCGCGTGGGAGATGCTGGGCCTGTCGATGGCCGGATGGAACGCGCTTCTGTCCGCCGGGCTGGTCCTGCTGTGGCTTGCCGCCTGGCGGTTGCGCTGAGCTTTACTGCTCGTCCAGTTCCGCATCCCAATAGAGAAAGTCGATCCAGCTGTCGTGCAGATGGTTTGGCGGGAATTTGCGCCCGATATTGCGCAGCGCCTCGGCGTCCGGTTGACGCGGAGGTTTGGTCAGCGACATCCCGGCCTGGCGCAGCGACTTCGACCCTTTGCGCAGGTTACAGGGGCTGCAGGCGGCAACAACGTTTTGCCAACTGGTCACGCCACCGGCCGCGCGCGGCACCACATGGTCAAAGGTCAGATTGTCCCGGCTGCCGCAATATTGGCATTTGAATTCGTCACGCAGGAATAAATTAAAGCGCGTGAAGGCCACGCGCTTTCTGGGTTTCACATAGTCCTTCAAAACAACAACCGAAGGTATTCGGATCTCGGTACTGGGACTGCGAACAACTTCGTCATATTCGGCCACGATATCCACCCTGTCCAGCCAGGCGGCCTTGATGGCCTCTTGCCAGGGCCAGAGCGACAGCGGGTAGTAAGACAAAGGGCGATAATCGGCATTCAGCACCAGCGCCGGATGCTGTTTGAGCATCCCCGGCTCTCTGACAAATTCGGTCCTGAAATCTCCGTCCATCACAGAATCGCTCCTCGCTCTCAGCTGCCCGTTTGTGACGCCAGAGCGGAGAGCACCCGCTCCGGTCTTATGATGACTATATATCGTGTTAAAACTCTGACAAGTCCTGATTTTCCACAATATGTCGCAGACTGGTTAAGCCGAATCGGTAACAGGCTGATGACAGTTATCCACAGGTTGCGTGGCGCTGGCTTGCAAGCTATTGCCAAGCGCATGTCGTGGTTCATTCGCTTCAACAAACCCTTTGACGTTTTGCCCCAGTTTACCGATCGGGCCAACGCGGACAGCCCGCGCAGCACGTTGTCGGACTATATCGATGTACCGGGTGTCTATCCGGCGGGACGGCTGGATCGCGACAGTGAAGGGCTGATGCTGCTGACAGACAATGGCAGGCTGCAAGCGCAGATTTCGGACCCCAAACACAAGATGGCCAAAACCTATTGGGTGCAAGTCGAAGGCCTGCCTGATCCGGCGGCCCTGAAGGCGTTGCGCGACGGGGTCGAGTTGAAGGATGGCGTGACCCGCCCGGCGAAAGTGCGTCAGATCGACGAACCCGAAGGGATTTGGCCGCGCACTCCGCCGATCCGAGAACGCAAAACCGTGCCCGACAGCTGGATCGAACTGACCATCCGTGAGGGCAAGAACCGACAGGTACGTCGTATGACCGCCGCGGTTGGCCTGCCTACCCTGCGCCTGATCCGGTATCGCATCGGCGACTGGACATTGGACGACCTCGCACCCGGGTCGTGGGACAGCCTGCCGATGCCGTCGCTGAACGCGGCCCACCAGCGCAAACGCGACCGCCGCGCGCGTCGGTGACAATTGCGGGCCTTGTCTGCTAGGCTCGAGCCATGAAAGTGTCACCGGACATACCCACCCCATCGGCGATCTTGGAAGCAGCGCTCTATGCATCGGATCTGGATGCTGCCGAACGGTTTTATGGAGAGGTTCTGGGACTGGAACAGATCCAGCGGGTCAAGGACCGGCACGTGTTTTACCGGGTCGGCGGATCGGTTTTGTTATTGTTCAACTCCGCGCAAACCGAACACCCACCACTCAATCCCGACCTGCCTGTGCCGCCACATGGCGCGCGCGGCCCCGGTCACGTCTGTTTGGTGCTGACCCGAGACGAAATCGCCGTCATGCGTAAACATCTTTTGGACTGGAACATCCCCGTGGATGCCGAGTTTGACTGGCCAAATGGTGCGCGATCTTTGTATGTGCGAGACCCTGCAGGAAACTCGGTCGAGTTCGCCGAACCGCATCTGTGGTCGTAGTCTGATCAGCGTAGCGGCTGCTTTTCTCCACCAACCACCCGGTAAATTTCGCTGGAAACAACACCGATTTCGCCAAGCACCCGACCAAACTCTGCCATATGAGGGGTTGCAAAATGCGCCTCAAGCGCGGCCTGATCTTCCCATTCTTCATAGACCCGAAACAGGTTGACATGGCCCAGAACCTGGCTGAATTCATAGATCAGGCATCCCGGCTCTTTCATCGTTTCCGCAACCATTATCTGCGCCGCTTGGGTCGCAGTTTCGACGTTGTCGGCGGACACTTCGACAGTTCCGGTAACGATCAGCATGGGCCTTCCTTTCTCAGGTCAAACCGTTTCGAGATCCTGTTGACCGGCGTGCCATCGCGCAGCTTGACGCCGTATCGCACCGAGTAGTCAACGAACCCCATCTTGTCGTAATAGCTTAACCCAAGAACGTTATCCGCCCGAATGGTCGCGTTCAGAGTGTTGAACCCAAGCGCTCTGGCCCGTGTTGTTGTCTCGGCGAACAACGCCCGACCAGCCCCGCGCAAAACCGGGTTGCGGCGGGTGAAGGTGGCGATATCGGCGCAGTCTTCGGGCAGCGCCTCGTGCACGCCAAGCCATTGAAACCCCGCAACTTCGCCCGTGTCATCCAGCGCCACGTGGCAGCACACCAGATCCGAGCCCTCTAGATAGCTTTGCGCAAACAAGACCTCGGAAAATGGGATCTCAAAGGCAGTGGTACCGCCCGCAGCGATGATATCGTTCAAGATACGACATGCAGCCGACACATCTTCGCGCATCATCGGGCGGACAAGGATCATGGGTCAGAAACTCAACTTGTCGCGCATGAAGGCCAGCGCCACGCCCAGCCCATCGGGCGCTATACCGTGGCCGGTGCCTTTCATGACATGGGCGTAAACCTCTTTGAAATCTGCCGCCTGCAGCGCTTCGGCAGCCTCGGGCAGCGATTGGGGCGGTACAACATCATCCGCATCTCCGTGCACCAGCAGAATGGGCATCCGGCTGACGGTTTCATCCGGCAGCAGGTCCGGCTCCAGCAGCCGACCGGAAAAGGCCACTATGCCCGCCACCGGGTCTTCTCGGCGCGGCGCCACATGCAGGCTCATCATCGTGCCCTGGCTGAAACCAAACAGAACCACCTGCTCGGGCAGAACATCTTCGTCTACCATCAGGGCATCGAGGAAAGCGTTGAAATCCTCAACCGCCATTTCCATCCCGCGTCGGGCCTCTTCTTCGGATGAACCATCAATCCAGGGGATCGGGAACCACTGAAATCCGTTGGGCATGCCGGGGATCTGTTCGGGCGCGTCAGGGGCCACAAACAGCGTATCGGGCAGATGTTCGCCCAGCGGATCGGCCAGCCCCAGCAGGTCGGCCCCATTCGCGCCATAGCCATGCACGAACACCACGACCGAGCGCGTGTCGCCCGAAACAGGCTCTTTCCGAAGCGCATTCAAAACCCGAGTCATCTGATCCCTTCTCTTTGCTTTGCCACCCGGTAATAGGCCCACAAAACCCGCGCCGCAACCGAGCGCCAGGGCGACCAGGCCTCGGCCATCTGGCGCAGTTCCTTGTCCGTGGGGCGTTTGGGCAGATTGTACAGAACGCGTGCAGCCTCTTGCAGGGCCAGATCACCCGGCGCGATGACATCCGCGCGGCCCAGCGAGAACATGGCATAGATCTCGGCTGTCCAGACACCGATACCCGGCACCTCGGTCAGGATGGCCACAACCTCATCGTCCGGGGTATCGCGCAGTGTCTTAAAGTCGATCCGCGCCTCAGCCAGCGCGCGGGCATAGCGGATTTTCTGGCGGCTCAGTCCCGCTGCCCGCAGGTCGTCATCGCTGGCCCACATGATCTTGCGCGGACCGGTCAGCTTGGCATCTTGCAGGCGTTTCCAAATCGCATTGGCCGAGGCCACGCTGACCTGCTGGCTGACAATCGCGCTTAGCAATTGCGCGAACCCGTCAGGCTTGCGGCGCAGAGGCAGCGGCCCAGTTTGCTCCATCGCATAGGCCATTCGAGGGCACGCGCTGGCCAGCCACTCGGCCCCTTCGGTCACGCAGTCCGGCGTTTCGATGATACGGCCAACGGACATGCGCCCCCCTTCAGTCTGGCTGTCCCGCGCACGTTAGGCGCATGTGCCGCAGATGCAACCCGCTTGTGCCGTCGAAGTTTCACCGATACGCATAGGCCCATGACAATGTCGACCGCCACCCCGGACAATTCACTGGCCAAACGCAATGTTGCCGTTCTGGTCGCGGCGCAGGCCATCCTGGGTGCACAGATGCCAATGATGTTCATCGTCGGTGGGCTGGCCGGGCAGTCACTGGCTTCGAATCCCTGTCTGGCGACACTACCCATTTCTTTGATTGTTCTGGGGTCGATGCTGTCGGCCACACCCATTTCGGCGATCATGCAACGCTGGGGCCGACGCGCAGGGTTTCTGATCGGCGCCACGGCTGGCGCATTGGGGGCCTTGATCGGTGCCTATGGCCTGTTTCTGGGCTCGTTTCCTGTGTTTCTGGCTGGCAGCCTGCTGACCGGTGTCTATATGAGCGCCCACGGATTCTATCGCTTTGCAGCTGCCGACACGGCGTCGGACGACTTCAAACCCAAGGCGATCTCTTACGTCATGGCAGGCGGTCTTGCTGCCGCGATCATCGGGCCGCAGATCGTCAAACTGACCTCACAGGCCTATGTGATCCCCTTTCTGGGCACCTATCTGGCGGTCATTGCGCTGAACCTCTTTGGAGCGCTCTTGTTCTTTGCGCTTGATATCCCAACACCCGAACGCCCGGATGAAACCCATCCCAAAGGCCGCAGCCGGTTGGAACTGCTCAGAACCCCCCGCATCGCGGTGGCGGTGATCTGTGGCATGGTCTCTTACGCGCTGATGAACCTGGTGATGACTTCGACACCTTTGGCGGTGGTGGGCTGTGGCTATACCGAGGGCGACGCCGCCGATATCGTCACCGGCCATGTGCTGGCCATGTTCATCCCCAGCTTTTTCACCGGCCATCTGATCGCACGCTTCGGCGTTGAAAAGATTGTGGCGATTGGCCTGATGATCCTGGCTGCTGCCGGAGTTGTTGCCTTGCAAGGGGTTGAACTGGGCAATTTCTATCTTGCCCTCTTCCTTCTGGGTATCGGCTGGAACTTTGGCTTTATCGGCGCAACGGCGATGCTGGCTGAAAGCCATACCGAGGCGGAACGCGGTCGGATGCAGGGCCTTAATGACCTGCTGGTCTTTGGTGGCGTCACCTTTGCTTCGGTGGCGTCTGGCGGGCTGATGAACTGTTCGGGGGGTTCGGCAATCGAAGGCTGGACAGCCGTGAACCTGGCGATGATCCCGTTGCTGACGCTGGCGGGCGGCGCGCTGCTTTGGTTGGTTCTGCGCCCGGCCGATCCCGAAACGGCCTGAGGCCTCTACCAACGCCCGGTGCTCGCCACCCGCATCAGGGACAATCTGCGTCTCAACTCACCCTGCGCCAACTGCCCATTGGCCACGCGTTGCGGCTGCGCCATTGCTTTGCGCAAAACCCACCCCGCTTGCCACCCTGCAAAGAGTGCAGGTCGCGATGAAGGCGGCACCTTGGAGCGTTGAGATTGCGCGTTCTCAAGCCGGGCCAAGGCCTTTTCAGCCAAAGCTTGCACACCCTCGGCTGTACCATCCAACAAAGGGATACGCCCCCGGCTTTCCAGTTCCGGGATTGCGCGGAACCAGTTGGCAACGCCCACCGCATAGCCAAAATCACGCAGGACCTCTTCGTCCGCCGGGCCAAGTGCCTGCGCAGCCGCCACCATCAGGCTGCCCGCGCTGTGATTGATATAGGCGTCAAAATGCGCCTCGTCTTCGAACGGGTCTTTATAGACATCCCAACGCCTTACCGCGACATATTCATCCAGAATCGAGGCCAGATGTGAGGACAGAACAGCTGACAACGGCGTCACCACCTCGTGCCGCCGCACCTCGGGACCTTCGGCAATCTCTTGCAACGCATCCCGCCACCATTGCAAACGCATCTCGGCAATCATCGGCTCTTGCGTGACCCAAGGCGCGCGCGCGACCTCGACATTCAACGCGTAGATCGGAAATAGTACGGCACGCGCCTCAACAGGTGCTGCCATCGCCGCCATGAACCGATCGGGATCCGCGCGATGCACAAGCGCAGCGCAGGCCTTAACGTCTTCGCTGAAACCAGTCGTCATTCCGCCGCCGCCGGTTGCGCCCCGCAATCGCGAACCAGTTTCCACTGGATCGCGTCCAGCAAAGCCTCGAACGAGGCATCAACGATGTTCGCACTCACCCCCACTGTCGACCAACGCCGCCCCTGACCGTCTTCGCTGTCGATGATAACGCGCGTGACCGCTTCGGTCCCGCCCTGGGTTATGCGCACTTTGAAATCCACCAGATGCATATCGTCCAGAATCGGGGAATACTGCCCCAGATCCTTGGCCAAGGCGCGCGCCAGCGCGTTCACCGGCCCCCGGTCGCTGCCTGCGTCATCAAGCGATTCACTGACCGAAAGCTTCTTTTCACCGTCCACCTTCACCACAACGACCGCCTCGGAGAGGCTGACCATCTTGTTGTACTTGTTTTTGCGCCGCTCAACCGTGACCTTATATCGCTTTACCTCGAAGAAATCCGGTAGTTGCCCCAGTTCGGCCCGTGCCAACAACTCGAAACTGGCCTGCGCGGTGTCATAGGAATAGCCCTCGGCCTCGCGCATCTTGATCAGATCCAGGATCCGCCCCAAAGCTGGGTCACCCGCTTCGACAACAAGCCCCGCTTCGGTCAGACGCTTGCGCAGGTTCGATTGCCCGGCCTGGTTCGACATCGGAATGATGCGCGCGTTGCCCACCTGCGCGGGATCAATGTGTTCATAGGTCGACGGATCCTTGAGGATCGCGCTGGCATGCAGCCCGGCCTTATGGGCAAAGGCCGATGCCCCCACATAGGCCGATTGCTTGCTGGGCACCCGGTTCAGAATATCATCCAACATGCGGCTGATCCGGGTCAGACCCGCCAGAGCCTCGGCATCCACACCAATCTCAAAGCCCGACGCATAAGGCTCTTTCAACAGCAAGGTCGGGATCAGGGCAGTCAGGTTGGCATTGCCGCAACGCTCCCCCAACCCGTTCAACGTGCCCTGAACCTGCCGAGCGCCCGCGTCCACAGCCGCCAGCGAACAGGCCACCGCGTTTTCAGTGTCGTTATGGGTGTGAATGCTCAAATGATCACCGGGAATGCCTGCTGCAATCACCTCGGACACGATCCGCCCTACCTCGCCCGGCAAAGCGCCGCCATTGGTGTCACACAGCACCACCCAGCGCGCGCCCGCCTCTAACGCGGCACGACAGACCTCAACCGCATAGCCAGGGTTGTCCTTATAGCCATCAAAGAAATGCTCGGCATCAAACAGGGCCTCACGCTCCTGCGCCACGATATGCGCAACCGAGGCTCGGACGTTTTCGACATTCTCTTCCAGCGTGATCCCCAGCGCGTGAGAGACATGATAATCATGCGACTTACCCACCAGACAAACCGCCTGCGTGCCTGCATTCATCACGGCGGCCAGAACGTCATCATTCTCAGCCGAACGCCCTGACCGCTTGGTCATGCCAAAGGCCGTCAAACGGGCAGACGTCTTGGGTGCGGCCTCAAAAAACGCACTGTCTGTGGGGTTCGCCCCGGGCCAGCCGCCTTCGATATAGTCCACGCCCAACGCATCCAGCGCCTGTGCGATCTGTACTTTCTCAGCGGTCGAGAACTGCACGCCCTGCGTCTGCTGCCCATCGCGAAGGGTGGTGTCGTAAAGATAAAGCCGTTCTTTGCCCATCACACAGCCTCCAGCTTGGCCGCATCAAACCCAGGACCGGGCACCAGTTCGACACCGTCCTTGCTCATACGCACTTCCAGCCCCGCCGCGACAAAGGCTGCCTTAAGGCGATCCACTTCCGAGAAGTCCTTGTTTTGCATGGCCAAAGCCCGCGCACCGGCCAAACGATCCGCATGTGCCGTCAGGTCCACCGCATCGGTATCAGCCCATTGACCCATCTCGGGCTCCAGCAGACCCAAGACCTGCGCGCTGGCCAGTAACCCAGCCGCATCACCCTCTGATGCCAAACGGTGCAGCTCGGTCAGGGCCCCCGCCGTGTTCAGATCATCCGCTAGCGCTTCGATCACCGCAGGGGCCGCGCTGGCGGCGGGTTCGATGCCCGCTGTCAGCGCCCGCCACTTGCGCAGCGTTGCCTCAGCGGCGCGCGCCTTCTTCTCGGTCCAGTCCATCGGCTTGCGATAGTGCGTCTGTAAGAAGACAAAGCGGATCACTTCGCCCGGGACACCCTGTTCCAACAAGTCATGCACGGTGAAGAAATTGCCCAGAGACTTGGACATCTTCTTACCTTCGACCTGCAACATCTCATTGTGCAGCCAGACCCGCGCAAACTCGCCCTCTGGGTGGGCGCAGCAGCTTTGCGCGATCTCGTTCTCATGATGCGGGAACATCAGGTCATTGCCGCCACCATGGATATCGAAACTCGCTCCCAGCAACTCATAGGCCATGGCCGAGCATTCGATATGCCAGCCCGGACGCCCCCGCCCCCAGGGGCTGTCCCATCCCGGCAAGTCATCACTCGATGGCTTCCACAGGACAAAATCCATCGGGTTTCTCTTGTAAGGCGCCACTTCGACCCGCGCCCCGGCGATCATGTCATCCACTGACCGCCCCGAGAGCTTGCCATAGCCTTCCTTCCAACGGTCCACAGCAAACAGCACATGGCCTTCAGCCACATAGGCATGACCCTTGGCAATCAGATCTTCGATCATTTCGACCATCTGGCGAATATATTGCGTCGCCCGCGGCATCGCGTTGGGCTCCAACGCCCCAAGCGCCCCCATATCGTGCAGATACCAGCCGATGGTCTCATCCGACCGCTCTTGCACCAAGTGCTCCAGCGACCCCTCGGCCCCGGCCTCTTTGCGGGCCAAGGCCGTGGCGTTGATCTTGTCATCCACGTCGGTGAAATTGCGCACGTAAGTCACCTGCTCCGTACCATAGACATGGCGCAGCAGACGGTAGAGCACATCAAACACCACGACGGGGCGCGCGTTGCCCAGATGGGCGCGGTCATAGACGGTGGGTCCACAGACATACATCCGCACGTTTTCAGGGTCGATCGGAACAAAATCTTCTTTTGTCCGCGTCCGCGTATTGTGCAGTTTGATCGTCGTCATCAGGCCATGCTCCTGGGCTTGCGCGTTGGCGCGGGCTTAGCAACTTGTCTCAGAGATGAAAACGAAAGAAACCGGCCCGCTGGAAAAATCAGCAGGAAATGCAGCAGATAATGATGCAGGTCATCCGGTTCATGCCGGGACCATAGCAGGTGACATTCTTTGCGCCAAGCCGTTGAAATGGTAAAATGGCCCGTGTTTCTTATTTGTGGTGGCCGTTATGTTGAAAAAATCCGATGCCAAGAACCTGTTTTTTCTAAGTCAAACCAGCAAACGGATCCGGCTGCTGGAACGCAAGATGACGCCCGTGCTGAAGCAGTTGGATTTGATGATCAAGATGTCAGGCCTGCCCGTTTTGGACGCCAGCACCCTGTCACGTGAGGCCACCGCCGCCCTTAAAACCATGGTCGATGTCGACAAAGAGCTGCGCAGCATTCTGGCGCTAGCCTCGAAGAATATCAAAATGCTGTCGCGTGCCGAACGAAAGACCGCTGCGGACAATTTCCGAGGGCAAGTGCGAACCTTCGAAAAGCGCTATATGGATGCAGCTTTCAAAAAGGCTCAGACGCTTGGGAAAATCTCGAAAAGCAAAGAAACCCATGTCAGTTCCAGCCCCAACAGCCCCTTTGTGGTGATCTTGCGCATTATTCAGATCATCATTTTGATGAACAAGTATTACCGCTCTGAAACGAAGAAACTCTGAGATGTCGCGCGCCGCGGTCAACAATATCTGTCAAAAGCTGCCGGGCGCCGAGCTGTCCGATCCCTGGGGCGGCGGCCATGACGCCTGGAAAGTCTGTGGCAAAATGTTCGCCTGTATCGGCGCGGTTCAGGACGGCGTATCGGTCAAGACCCGTGATATCGAAACGGCACAGATGTTGATCGACGCCGGAGTCGGCGTCAAAGCCCCCTATTTCCACCGCAGCTGGATCCGGCTCCCGCTTGATGCAGAACCGTCCGAGATGCGCCACCGCTTGCTGAGTTCCTACGATCTGGTACGCGCATCGCTGACCAAAAAATTACAAGCCACGCTGCCGCCACGCGACGATTGACATTTCGCGCGCGCTCTGCCCCAAGTTCGGCAACACACTCGTCCCGGAGCAGCCAATGAAATTGTCGCATCACATCACCCATTTGACCGGAGACAGCGACGGTTGGGATGTATTCTATCGCGCGCGGCGAATGATCCGGGACGGGCACGAGGTCACCGAATTGACCATCGGTGAACATGACATTCGAACAGATCAATCGATCCTGGCCGCGATGGACGCCTCCGCGCTCGGAGGGCACACCGGATATGCCATGGTCCCCGGCACCGATTCACTGCGTGACACAGTGGCAGCCCGTGTGCAGGCGCGCACCGGCGTACCGACCACGCGCGACAACGTTCTGATCACGCCCGGCGGTCAGGCGGCCCTGTTTGCGGCCCATAAAGCTGCGTGTGACCCCGGTGACGTGGGGCTGTTTATGGATCCCTATTACGCCACCTATCCCGGCACGATTCGGGCGGCAGGCGCGCAGGCGCGGGCCATTCAGACCCGAGCCGAAGATTCCTTTCAACCCCGTGCCGGACTGATCGAAGAGCAGGCCGCCGGGGCGGTTTCATTGCTGATCAACTCCCCCAACAACCCGACCGGGGTGGTCTATTCCGCGCAGACGCTGAGCGATATTGCCGGCTTGTGTCAGCGCCGAAATCTCTGGCTGATCTCGGATGAGGTTTACGACACACAGGTCTGGGAAGGTTCGCATATCTCGCCGCGTTCTCTTCCTGGCATGGACCAGCAAACGCTGGTTGTTGGCTCAATGTCCAAGTCTCATGCCATGACAGGATCGCGCTGCGGTTGGATTGTCGGGCCTGAAACCGCAATTGAACATCTGATCAACCTTGCGACCCATACCACCTATGGTGTGCCCGGATTTATTCAGGACGCGGCAGAGTTTGCCTTGAATGCCGGTACTGCCCTTGAAGACAAAATCTCGGCGCCGTTCATCCGCCGCCGTGCCATTGCCATCGACATCCTGTCGCGCCAGCACGTGATCCATCTGGTTCCGGCGCAAGGGGCCATGTATCTGATGCTGGATATTCGTGCCACTGGTCTGAGCGGTGAGGCCTTTGCAAATGCGCTTTTGGACACCCACGCCATCGCCGTCATGCCCGGTGAAAGCTTTGGCAGATCTGCTGCTGGCCACATTCGGGTTGCGATGACGGTTGAGGATGAGAAATTCGCCGCATCCCTCGGAATTCTATGTGATTTCGCAGCTGGCCTGGCGCAGAAATCCGGAGCGGCCTAGAAGGTCAGAAGCGAAAGGTTGTGCGCAGGTTGAACACGTTGGCGTCAAGTCCTCCGCCCGACTCGGGCAGCCCGTCAAAATCCTGTCGCAACGCCTCACCGCTGATAATGAAACGGTCGTTGATCGGATAGGCAACACCGATTCCATAAACCGCAGCCGTATCGCTATCGCCCGAGGTTTCAGCGCGTGCGGTCCCAACGACCACATATCCCAACGCCGAGCCGAAATCATACCCGCCGCGCAGCTTTAAGCGAGACATGCTGTCCAGGCTGCCCTCAGATTGGCCAAGGTCCAAGTTAAACCGGTTGTACTCAAGCTCGCCGCCCAGAACGATATTGCCGAAATCATAGTCGAAACCGACATGTGGCCCGAAAATACCGGTACTGCCGCCGCTACCTGCGGGCCCATCAACATCCGCATAACCGAAACTGAATCCAGCATAGGCGCCCGTCCAATCCTCGGCCAAAGTCGGACTGGCAAAAGCCGCTATTGCAGAGAACGATATTGCCTGGATCAGTTTCAACAGCAACTCCGAAAACGGAACGAGGTTTGCCCTCTTCACCCCAAACGCGGGGAAAATGGCCTCAATTCCCTATGATCAACTCATTTCACCAATAACCTAAGGTCAGGTTAACAGATTTCGAAGCTGCAGCGTAAAACTATTCTCACATCCTAGTGTTTGAATTGAGATTGCATCGGATTCGATGCGCCTTTCACACACCCGTTTACCCATGCGGAACAAACGTCGCAAACAGAACAGACTGTGTCGCCTCAATCTGCACCAATAAGGCCACTGCCACGAGGTGTGTATGCCGAATGAAAACTGGAAGATTTGCCTGATAAGCCGCACGATTGGTGCGGATCGCGGGCGTGCGGCACGTGGAAGACCATGAGCTGACGAATTTCTTTCCACCACGACATTCGATCTGACTCTGGAATACACCATGAATGACCAATCCCGCTCAACCTCTCGCAGCGGCGGTCGCGCCGCCCGACGCGCTGCGCGTGCCTCGGCTTTGCCCGATCACTTGCGCCCCGTTCGCCCGGGACTGCAAGGCGGCGCCTATCAACCGCTGGCGCAGCAGGACCTTGAGCGTATTCACCAAACTGCGCTCAAAGCGCTGGAAACCATTGGCCTCGCTGATGCACCGCAAAGTGGGATCGACTATTTGACCGAAGCGGGCTGCACTTTGGGCGATGACGGTCGCCTGCGCTTTCCGCCCGCGCTGGTCGAAGATACCCTTGCCCGTGCCAATCGCGCCGTCACATTGCACAGCCGGGACGGAAAATCCGACCTCGATCTCAGCGGCACGCGGGTACATTATGGCACCGCCGGTGCTGCGGTGCACATGGTTGATGTCGATGGCCGGGAATACCGCGACTCGACGGTTCAGGATCTGCATGATGCCGCGCGGATTTGCGAGCATTTGGACAATATCCACTTTGTTCAGCGCCCGATGGTCTGTCGCGACATCGAAGACAACCGCGAGATGGATCTGAACACGATCTATGCCTGTTGTTCCGGTACCTACAAACACGTAGGCACGTCGTTCACCGACCCAAGCTATGTCGCGCCGGCGATGGAAATGCTGCACATGATTGCGGGTGGTGAGGACAATTGGCGCGCCCGTCCGTTTGTGTCGAACACCAACTGTTTTGTGGTGCCTCCGATGAAGTTCGCCACCGAAAGTTGCCTGGTGATGGAGGAATGCATCAAGGCGGGTATGCCCATCCTGCTGTTGTCTGCCGGAATGGCCGGGGCCACCGCGCCGTCAACCATCGCGGGCGCCATTGTTCAGGCCACCGCAGAATGTCTGGCCGGATTGGTTTACGTGAACGCGGTCAAACCCGGTGCGCCTGCGGTCTTTGGCACCTGGCCCTTTGGTCTGGACCTGCGCACAGGCGCGATGTCGGTAGGCTCTGGGGAACAAGCGTTGTTGTCAGCGGGCTGCGCTCAGATGCATCGGTTTTATGACCTGCCCGGTGGGGCTGCCGCCGGGGCCAGCGACGCCAAGCTGCCGGACATGCAGGCCGGATGGGAGCAGATGTGTTCGAATGTCATGGCCGGGCTGTCGGGCCTGAACATGGTCTATGAGGCCGCCGGGATGCATTCGTCGCTGCTGGGGTTCTGCCACGAGTCGCTGATCCTCAGCGATGATCTGATTGGACAGGCACTGCGCTGTGTACGCGGCATTGATGTATCTGAAGATACGTTGGCTCTGGATCAGATTGCGCAGGTGTGCATGGGTGGGCCCGGCCATTATCTGGGCACGGACGCAACGCTCAGCCGTATGCAATCCGATTATGTCTATCCCACTTTGGGAGACCGCACGTCACCCAAGGAATGGGCCGAGTTGGACAAGCCCGATCTGGTCGAGAAGGCCACAGCCCGCAAGCTTGAGATTCTGTCGACACCGTCACCGGCAAGATTCACCCCAGAGCTGGATGCCGAACTACGAACCAGGTTCAACATTCATTTGCCGCAGTAACCCGTCGATAACAGGCGGCCCGAGAGGGCTCGGACCGCCAACACAATCAGCAGGTTAGCCGTCGCTTGGGGGAAGCAAACCAGCCTCTTGTGCGATTGCGATCTCATCCACATCCAGCGCGCCATCGCCGTTTGCGTCCATCAACGCAAAGCTGTCAGCGTCAATATCGGGCAAGATGGCCTGCACTTCTTCGATGGTCAGAACACCATCGCCATTGGTATCCGCCGAGCTTTGCGCCAGCCCAAGGGTTGGGAGCCCGATAGCAATGGCAGAGATAAGCGTAAGATTTTGCGGTTTCATTGTGGTGCCTCTTGATTGGTTGCTTTGATATGTGAGTCCGGACAGCCGCAAGACATACGGGATCGAGGCATCGCGCCACCCCAACCTGCCGCGTCGCGTGAATTCGCGCCATTCTCTGCTGGATTGTCCGAGTCGCATCTGCAAGCAACCGCTGGGTGAAACGCGATATCCGTGTTTCGGCGAAATTTGCCCGACCACCGCCAGCACATCCGGCGGGCACCTGCCTAAGATGCCAGCGAGGCCTTGAAAGAAAGAAAGGGGGCCGAAGCCCCCTTTGAGTTTCGCCTTCCAGGCTCATATCGTTGACCGCCCGGTGTTTTTTTGCCTGCGGCCTGGACTGCGCATGGGGCGAGCGCACCCGCCCCGTGAAAGAGTGGGAAAGAGCAATATTCCGCCCCACCCTGTTCCCGGCCAACACGGGCATGTCGGCCGAGTGGAACAGGACGCCATGGGTAAGTCTTGGGCTGTGTCCTGTTCCGTATTTCGGCGGGGCCGGAATTCCGAGGGAAATCCTGGCCCCTACGCCCCATTGCCGGGGCGGTCTTTCCTAGCTACACCCGCTTGTCGCGCCGCAGGTGTTGCATTTCATGCAGGTGCCGTTGCGCACCAGAGTGTAGTTTCCGCATTCGCCACAAGGATCGCCCTCATAGCCTTGCATCTTGGCTTTGGTGCGGGCGTCCATGCTTGTTGCGACAGCGGTTTCAGCCGGAGCTTCAAAGCTGGCGGCGGGTTCGGCCATGCCGGTCACCTCGGCCTGACCTCCGTTGAACACCACAAGGTCTTGCGGCAGGCGTTTGCGCAGATACCCGGTCGAGCTGATTTGTTTCAGCACTTCCAGGGACTTGGACGCAGCGCTGTCGCTGATTTCCGAGACGTTTGACACGCCTTCTTCTTCCCCGCGTCCGATATCGTCGAACGAGGCGCCTTCGGGTTTGACATGGGCCAGATCGGTGCGATCCAGATAAGACACAGCCAGTTCGCGGAAGATGTAATCCAGGATCGACGTCGCGTTCTTGATCGAGTCGTTGCCCTGCACCATCCCGGCCGGTTCAAATTTGGTGAAGGTAAAGGCGTCGACGAACTCTTCCAGCGGCACGCCATATTGCAGACCGACCGACACGGCGATGGCAAAGTTGTTCATCATCGCCCGGAAGCCCGCGCCTTCCTTGTGCATGTCGATGAAGATCTCGCCCAGCGACCCGTCCGAGTATTCGCCGGTCCGCAGGTAAACCTTGTGTCCACCCACGATGGCCTTTTGGGTATAGCCCTTGCGCCGCTCGGGCATTCTTTCCCGATGCGAACGGACCAGTTCCTTGACCACCACCTTCTCGATGACCTTTTCGGCCAGAACGGCGGCCTTTTCAGCGGGTGAGCCGCTTTCCAGCACCTCTGCCGCTTCATCATCATCTTCGACCAGCGCGGCGGCCAGCGGTTGCGACAGTTTCGAGCCATCACGATAAAGCGCGTTGGCCTTCACACCCAGCGACCAGCTGAGCTCATAGGCTTTCTGGCAATCTTCAATGGTGGCGTCATTGGGCATATTGATCGTCTTGCTGATCGCGCCCGAGATGAAGCTTTGCGCCGCAGCCATCATGGTGATGTGGCTGTCCACACCCAGGAAGCGCTTGCCCTTCTTGCCGCAAGGGTTGGCGCAGTCGAAGATGGCGTAGTGCTCTTCCTTCAGATGCGGCGCACCTTCCAGCGTCATGGTCCCGCAGACATGGTCGTTGGCCGCGTCGATATCTGCTTTGGTAAAGCCCAGATGACGCAGCAGATCGAAGGTTGGGTCATTCAGCTTGGCCGCTGGGATACCTAGTACGCCAGTGCAGAAATCCTCGCCCAAGGTCCACTGGTTGAACACGAACCGGATGTCGAAGGCGCTTTCCAGTGCGGCATCCACCTTGGCCAGCTCATTTGGGCCAAAGCCATGACCGGTCAGCGAGGTGTGGTTGATCCCCGGCGCGTTGCCGATGGTGCCGTGACCAACCGCGTAGCCAACGATCTCTTCGATCTGAGCCGAAGAATAGCCCAGCTTTTCCAGCGCCGACGGCACCGAACGGTTGATGATCTTGAAGTATCCGCCGCCTGCCAGCTTCTTGAACTTGACCAGAGCAAAGTCGGGCTCGATCCCGGTGGTGTCGCAATCCATCACCAGACCAATGGTGCCTGTAGGCGCAATCACGGTCGCCTGAGCGTTGCGATAGCCGTGTTTCTCACCCAGGCTCAACGCCTCATCCCACGCCGACATGGCCAGATCGATCAGACGCTTGTCCGGGCAGTTGCCGTGGTCCAAAGGAACCGGTTTCACCGCGAGTTTCTCGTAGCCCTCAGTCACGCCCTGCGCTGCACGACGGTGGTTGCGGATGACGCGCAGCATATGGTCGGCGTTGCGCTCATACCCTTTGAAGGCGCCCAGCTCTCCGGCAATCTCGGCCGAGGTGGCATAGGCCACACCGGTCATGATCGCAGTCAGCGCACCACAGATCGAACGCCCCTCATCCGAGTCGTAGCTATAGCCCATGTTCATCAGCAGACCGCCAATATTGGCATAGCCCAGACCGAGGGTTCGGAAATCGTAGGACAGTTTGGCAATTTCCTTGGACGGGAACTGCGCCATGGTCACCGAGATTTCCAGCGTCAGAGTCCACAACCGCGAGGCGTGCATGTAGTCCGCTGCCTGGAACTCACCATCCTTGAGGAAGGTCAGCAGATTCATCGAGGCCAGGTTACAGGCCGTGTCATCCAGGAACATATATTCCGAGCACGGGTTCGAGCCGCGGATCTCGCCGTCTTCCGGGCAAGTGTGCCACTCATTCACGGTGTCGTGGAACTGGATGCCCGGATCGGCACAGGCCCAGGCCGCGTGGCCGACCTTCTCCCACAAATCCCGCGCCTTGACTGTCTTGGCAACCTTGCCGTCGGTGCGGTTGATCAACTCCCAATCCGCGTCTTTTTCAACTGCGGTCAGGAACGCGTTGGTCACACGGATCGAGTTGTTCGAGTTCTGGCCCGAGACCGAGCTGTAGGCCTCGGAATCCCAGTCGGTGTCATATGTGGGGAATTCGATACTGTCGTGACCCTGCCGCGCATAGTCCAGCACGCGCTTGATGTAAGTCTCTGGGATCGCGACCTTTTTGGCCTCGCGCACCGCCTTTTTCAGGCTGTCATTCTTGTTGGGATCATAGGCGTCATCTGCTGCGCCGTCCCAAGAGCGGATGGCCTCGAAAATGCCGTTCAGCATCTTCTCGTGCATCTTCGATCCGGCAACGATCGAGGCCACCTTCTGTTCTTCGATTACCTTCCATTCGATGAATTGTTCGATGTCGGGGTGATCCGCATCGACAATCACCATCTTCGCTGCTCGACGGGTTGTCCCGCCTGATTTGATCGCGCCGGCCGCGCGATCACCGATTTTGAGAAAGCCCATCAGGCCCGAGGATTTGCCGCCACCCGACAGCGCCTCACCTTCGGCGCGCAGATGGCTGAAGTTGGTCCCGGTGCCCGAGCCGTATTTGAACAGCCGCGCCTCACGCACCCACAGATCCATGATGCCGCCTTCATTCACCAGGTCATCATCGACCGACTGGATAAAGCAGGCATGCGGCTGCGGATGCTCATAGGCGGATTTTGATTTGGTCAGCTTGCCGGTCTTGTAATCGACATAGTGGTGCCCCTGCGCCGGGCCATCGATACCATAGGCCCAATGCAGGCCAGTGTTGAACCATTGCGGCGAGTTTGGTGCGGCGCGCTGCGTCGCCAGCATATAGCGCATTTCGTCGAAATAGGCGCGCGCGTCTTCCTCGGTCGAGAAATACCCGCCTTTCCAGCCCCAGTAAGCCCAGGCGCCGGCCAAACGATCAAACACCTGCTTGGACGAGATTTCACCACCCATTTCCGCGTCGTCGGCGGGTACCGAACGCCACAGGAATTCGGGCACGTCTTTTTCTTTGACCTTCTTCAGCTTGGAGGGAACGCCCGCCTTGCGGAAGTATTTCTGCGCGATGACATCGCTGGCCACTTGCGACCAGCTCGACGGCACCTCGATGTCGTCCAGCCGGAAAACAATGGTGCCATCGGGGTTGCGGATTTCCGACGTGGCGGACACGAAATCCAGCTCTGAGTATGCGTCCTGCCCTGGTTTGGTGAATTTTCTCTCAATCTTCATGTCCGCGCCTTATTATTTACAGCCCAACTTCCGGTTCCAGACACCTGATATTGTGGTGCTCGGTGCCGCCCATTACCCACCGGAATCCAGACACAGGGCAATCGGTCGCCGCCAGAGGCAGCGCGCTTCCCGATCCAACGGTTGCACGTATGAATAAAGTGCTTTCCGACCCTCGCCCGTTGCCCACTCTCTGGTTTTCCATACCAGATTTAGTAGCAATCCTTCCGGCTCATACAATTTGGCGTATCTAGCCATATCCAGTCAACGTGCTTTTCCAACTTTTTTGAAATCTTTTTTGTTGACGCCGAAAGCTATGTCCAACCCATCGGGCGCTTGCCTGATTCCTCCACATCTTTATCCCCAAATCGCGCAGGCAAATGACGCAGTGCTCAAATCGAAATTCTTGTTTTTCCCGGCAAAGTTATTGGAAAATCATCATCCGGCTTCCCATTAACATAGATAACAGAGAATCATCGCAGCAACGGGTTTGCGCATGTCATACTGCCTCTTGTGAGCCGACCAAAAGGAAACGCCAGAACATGTTCAGACACATTCCTGCGCTGCTCGCTGTGTTGGCAATCGTGGCCTGCACACCACAAGATGTGCCAATAGGGTCGCGCAGCGCACAATTTCCAAGCTATCCTGAAAACCTGTTCAGCAGTTTCGAAACTGATTGCGCCGGACCCGGAGAAGACTTTTTCAAAAACGGCCGCAACAGTGCGGAATGCCACGAAGTGCTGCCACCCGAAGCAACCGCGTTTTTGATTCTTCGTTTCGGTGGTTATCCGCAAGACCTGCCCAAAATCGTCACACGGCTGGAATCATCCAAGAATTCGGACGGGTACCGCGTTGACGCTGATCTCTACTTCCTGGTCCCGCAACAGAATGGCGATGCGCTGCGAGTCCCGGTTGAAGGTACCGCATTGGATCAGACCTTTTCACAAATCTACCTCGGTTTCGGGGGAGAGCCGGTCTAGCTTGGGCAGTCGGGATCTCACAAAACCGCGTAGTTTCCACCATCGCCGAAAACTGCGGGATTGTTTGGGAGTGGTCGAAGCGAGCGCAAACATTGTTGGTATAGGACGCGCAACTCGACAAAGGTCGAAACGAAAGGTCGATGCAAAACAAGGCCTACGCCTTTCCGCATTTCGAACGACTGAGCAAAGCGTGCGACACAACCGCTTTTTCTCTGGCAAGCCGAGCTTTTGAGGTGTCTTTTATGGAAACAGATCAAAAAACTTGTCCTTGCTGTCGGCTACCAACCCTGAGCGAACGCTGAAACTATGAAATCTGTATGGTGTGCTGGTGGGAAGATAACGGGCAAGACAAGAAGTGTTGGCTTACATCGGAACCATGACGGATCCATGCCCGCAAATTGATCTCGAAAAACTCGAGTTTCTTTTGGACCGGGCAAGCAAACCAACCAACAGGTAGTTTTTGGACCCGATCAATGCATTCGCTGCCGTTTCAAGAAAAAGTGGTCGGGGCGGCAGGATTCGAACCTACGACCCCCTGTACCCAAAACAGGTGCGCTACCAGACTGCGCCACGCCCCGGACCGTGCGCCTTCCTAAACGCGCTGATCTGATTTGAAAAGCCCTAACAGGGCCAAATTGCAGGACCTTGTGAAAAAATTTCGTGCTGCATCTCGGTGCCCGGCACAATCCCATAGCGCGATGACAAACCAGCATTGATTTCCAGCACCGCATAGACCGAATCTCCACCCTCAATCGGGGTCAGATCACCGGGAACCGCGCCTTCATGCACATGTGTCACTGTGCCTCGCCGATCGACAAAGATCATATCCAATGGGATCAAGGTGTTTTTCATCCAGAACGCAACGCGTTGCGGCGGATCGAAAACGAACAGCATACCAGATCTGAGCGGCATTTCTTCGCGGAACATCAGCCCGCGCGATCTTTCTTGCGGCGTCACGGCCAGTTCGATGTCGAAACGGACTTCCGTTGCATCATTTCGCAACGCAACCCGATCTGCGCGGCACTCGGCCGAAGCAACAGAACTTAGCGCCAATGTCATAAAGGCGAGAACCCAGAAGAACCTGATCATGGGGTCCTCATCCGTTCAGAGCGGCCTCCCAAGCCAGCACCTGTGCAGCCATCCGGCCACGCTTGCCGTCGATCACCCGCATGGCAAGCGCCTCACCGGGCTGCAAATCAGCCAGGCCCGAACGGCGCAAGACTTCTATATGCAGGAACACATCTTCACTGCTGCCAAACACATTGGCGAAACCAAAGCCTTTGCCCTTGTCGAACCATTTGACACGCGCGGCCTCAAGCGGAGCGGTCGAAATGGCAGTAGGATCCATCTCGGCAAAATCGGCCAACATCATCATATCGCCACGTTCGGGCGGATCGATGCTCACCACTTCAACGGCCTGAACACCGCGATCCGTGCGATGTGTCATGATCTCGATACCAGCGCCATCCGCAATCGAGCTTTGCCCGAAATTGCGCAGCACATTGACGTGCAACAGAATGTCAGGACCACCTTCATTGGACACGACAAATCCGTACCCTTTGGCAGGGTCGAACCACTTTACGTGTCCGCGGACGCGGTACATGCTGTTCAGATCTTCTGGCACTGTCTTCTCTTCATGAAAACATTAACGTTTTGGAGTCTTCGGTTCTATGAGATTAACACACAAATTCAAGCCGAAAATCCCTTGCGTTTACAACATCTTGCATTTCACGTGACGTGAAAGTCACGGATTTAGGCGGGTCACCACCCAGCTCTGATCGCCTGAGTCCCGCCTCCACCGGAACCTGTCATGAAGGCGAAACGCCCCATCTGCCCAAAATTCGATCTCTAGCGGCCTTAGTCTATATCCTCCCCAAAACTCTGGCCTGGGTGGGTTAGTCCCGAGCTTTGCAGTGACCTTTGCGACCTCAGCCATCAGCGACGCACGGCTTTCCAGGGGCTGTGACTGGCGCGAGGCCCAAGCCCCCAATCTGCTTTTGAGGGAACGCGACGCATAATATACATCTGCCTGCGCGCCGTTTTCCTTCGAAATTTCCCCGCGCACTCGAATCTGCCGACGCAGTGATTTCCAGTGCATCACAAAGGCTGCTTTGCCGGCGGAGTCCAATTCTGCGGCTTTAGCGCTTTGATAGTTTGTATAGAAAACAAACCCATCGGACTCGATCTCTTTCAACAATACCATACGGGCATTGGGCAAACCATCATTATCTACGGTCGCCAGGGCAATCGCATTGGGGTCATTTGGCTCGCTTGCTTCGGCCTCGTTCAGCCAGCGCTGCGCAATTTCAAACGGATTAGTCCCAGCAAATATGCCGCTGCGTTCGTCCATTTCCATCCCTCGGAAAGTATTAGGCACGACCCTAGGCCGAGAACCGCCCTACGGCAAGAGCGCACGGCCTTGATGCAGCGCTTTCAATGGCATAAACCAACCGAACGTAACGCGACGACAGGCGGAGATCCGAACATGTCAAATCAGTTGATGGCCGGCAAACGTGGCCTCATCATGGGGCTGGCCAATGACAAGTCAATTGCATGGGGAATCGCCCGCGCCTTGTCCGATGCCGGGGCAGAGCTGGCTTTTTCATACCAAGGGGATGCGCTGAAAAAACGCGTTGATCCGCTGGCCGAGCAATTGGGCAGCGATATCGTCCTGCCATGCGATGTCAGCGACGAGGCCTCGATTGACGCCCTCTTTACCGCGCTTCAGGAGAAATGGGGCAAACTGGATTTCGTTGTCCATGCCATCGGCTTCTCGGACAAGAACGAATTGCGCGGTCGTTACGTCGACACCAGCCGCGCCAATTTCAATCTGACGATGGACGTTTCCGTCTATTCCTTCACCGCGGTGATGCAGCGGGCGGAGAAGATGATGGGCGAAGGCGGCAGCGCCATCACGCTGACCTATTACGGTGCCGAGCAAGTCATGCCCCATTATAATGTGATGGGCGTGGCCAAAGCCGCACTTGAAGCTTCGGTCAAGTATCTGGCCGAGGATCTGGGCAAGGACGGTATCCGCATCAACGCGATCTCGGCAGGTCCGATCAAGACATTGGCCGCCAGCGGTATCGGCGATTTCCGCTACATCATGAAGTGGAACGAATATAACTCGCCCCTGCGTCGCAACGTGACCATCGACGATGTCGGCAAATCCGCGCTGTATCTGCTGTCAGACCTGTCCAGCGGGGTTACCGGCGAAAACCTGCATGTGGATTCAGGTTATCATATTGTCGGCATGAAAGCCGTCGACGCGCCCGATATCGAAAAGGGATAAGGATCATGAGCGCCAAAGATCGTCTGCCGCACGAAAAAGGCTTTCACATCAGCTGGGATCAGATCCACCGCGATTCCCGTGCTCTGGCATGGCGGCTGGATGGGCAAGGGCCCGATGACGGCAATTGGCGCGCCGTGGTGGCGATCACCCGTGGTGGCATGGCGCCTGCGATGATTGTCAGCCGCGAGTTGGACATTCGCACTGTCGATACAATCAGTGTGCGGTCCTACCATCATCAGGAACAGGGCGAAGCCGAAGTGCTCAAAGCGCCCGATGCCGACCTGATGGGCGACGGAACCGGTATCCTGATCGTGGACGACCTTGTTGACAGCGGCAAAACCCTGGAGCTGGTGCGCGAGATGTACCCCAAGGCCCATTTCGCGACGGTTTACGCCAAACCCAAAGGCCGCCCGATGGTCGACACTTTCATCACCGAGGTCAGCCAGGACACCTGGATCTTCTTCCCCTGGGACATGGCCCTGCAATATGTCGAGCCCTATCGCGGCACCGACTGACTTCTTCTGTTCAAAAATACCTCGGAGCGCGAGGCAGAGCCTCGCCCAAAAATATCGGTCCTGCCATGGCTCACACACGCACCAGCGCCACGTTCCCCCCTCCGGTGATGGAGGCGCGCCGCTGGCTTGAGGGTGTAACCTTCAGCAACGACACACCATTGATCAATGTCAGCCAGGCCGCGCCGGTGGATCCGCCGCCCTTGGCCCTGCGACAGGCCATGGCCGAGTTTACGCTCTCACAAGACAGCGCCCATCTCTATGGGCCGGTTCTGGGCAACCCGGATCTGCGCGCTGAACTGGCACAGCAGATCAGCTCCCATTACGCCGCGACCGTCTCTGCCGATCAGGTGGCCATCACCTCGGGCTGCAACCAGGCGTTTTCCGCAGCGATTGCGGCGCTTACCGATCAGGGGGATGAGGTCATCCTGCCGACCCCATGGTATTTCAATCATAAAATGTGGCTCGACATGGCGGGCGTGCGCGCGGTTGACCTGCCAACAGGGGACGATCTGTTGCCCGACCCGGAACAGGCCCGTGCACTCATCACCGACAAAACCCGCGCAATCGCGCTGGTGACCCCCAACAACCCCGGCGGCGTTGAATACCCCGCCGAACTGATGCACGCGTTTTATGAACTGGCGCAAGAGACTGGTATCCATCTTCTGGTCGACGAAACCTATCGCGATTTCGACAGCCGGTCCGGCCCGCCGCACGATCTGTTCCAGCAACCGGGCTGGGATCAGACCCTTGTGCATCTCTATTCCTTCTCCAAAGCCTACCGCCTGACCGGGCATCGTGTCGGCGCTCTGGCCACCAGCCCCGCGCTGCTGTCCGAGATCGAGAAATTTCTGGATACCGTCGCCATTTGCCCCGGCCAGTTGGGCCAGTTCGCGGCCCTTTGGGGGATGCAGAACCTGTCACAATGGGTGGCCGGGGAACGGGATGAAATCCTGGATCGCCGCGCCGCCATTGCCGAGGGCATGCCTGCACTCGAAGCCAAAGGATGGAAGCTCTTGGGTCTGGGCGCGTATTTTGCCTATCTCGAACACCCGTTCGACATCGCGTCTGACGATCTGGCGCGCCAGTTGGTGAAGGATGCAGGCATTTTGCTGCTGCCTGGCACAATGTTCATGCCCGACCATGATCCAGCCGGAAAACAACAGTTGCGCGTGGCTTTTGCCAATCTCGACCGTGCCGGTATCACGCAATTGTTTGACCGGTTGCAGGCTCTGACCTTCTAAGCTTGCCCCCCGGCAGTCGGCGTCGTATTCAAAGCCGCACCCACTCGGGTTCAAACCCGCAAACACTGAACAAGAGGGCACCATGGCCGCAGGCATGAAAAACCTATCAAAGACATTTGTATGGATCCTCATGGGCCTGCTGATGCTGGGTCTGGCCGGGTTCGGCGCCACCAGCCTGACGGGGACTGTCCGGACCGTGGCGCAGGTCGGCGACGAGAGCATTTCGGTTGATGCCTATGTGCGCGAGCTTCAGAACGAAATCCGCGCGATCGAGGCGCAGACGCGTCAGCCGATGCAGATTTCGCAGGCCTATCAACTGGGTCTGGATCAGCTTGCCCTGTCGCGTCTTGTCGCGCAGGCGGCATTGGACAACGAAGCGGCCCAGCTTGGCGTGTCGGTGGGCGATGAAAACCTGCAAAACGAGATCGTGCAGATCGAAGCGTTTCAAGGCGTGAACGGTACGTTCGACCGTGAAGCCTATCGGTTTCAACTGGAACAGGCCGGGTTGAGCGAATCTGAGTTTGAGGAAGATCTGCGCAAGGATTCTGCGCGCACGCTTGTCCAGGGTGCGGTCACCAGCGGTGTTCAGATGCCCGCAATCTTTACCGAAGCCTTGGCAAATTATGTGCTGGCCCGGCGCAGCTTCACAGTTGCAACTTTGGACGAATCCGCACTGGAGTCTGAGGTCCCTGCCCCTATCGATGCTCAAATCCAGGCGTATTACGATGACAATACTGACCAATTCACCCTGCCCCGCACCAAAAGACTGACTTATGTGGTTCTTTCACCCGACAGCCTGCTGGACTCGATCGAGGTGGATGAAGACGCGATGCGCAAGCTCTATGAAGACCGCGCCAGCCAGTACCAACAGCCCGAGCGGCGCCTTGTCGAACGTCTCGTCTTTTCTGACGAGGCCGCGGCAACCGAAGCCTTGGCCCAGTTCGAGGTCGGTGGGGCGACGTTCGAACAATTGGTTCGTGCCCGCGATCTGGAACTGAGCGATGTTGATCTGGGTGATGTGACCCGCGAAGATCTTGGTGACGCTGCAGATGCCGTATTTGGCGCCGAGATCGATGACGTTGTGGGGCCACTGCCTTCTGTCTTTGGCCCAGCCCTGTTTCGCGTGAACGGTGTACTTGCCGAAAGCAATGTCAGCTTTGAAGATGCACAGCCGGAATTGCGCGAAGAACTGGCCGCAGACCGTGCGCGCCGCCAGATCGAGGCGCAAGCCGAAGATCTCAATGACCTGTTGGCCGGGGGCGCGACGCTGGAAGAACTGGCCAGTGAATCCGACTTGGAACTGGGCACAATCGACTGGACCAGCGAGGGTGGCGAAGGCATAGCCGCCTATAACGAATTCCGGGCAGCGGCGCAGGCCGTGCAAGAGGGTGATTTCCCCGAGATCGATTTCCTTGAGGACGGCTCGATCTTTGCGCTGCGGCTCGAAGAAGAACTGGCACCCCGTCCCGAACCCTTGGACAGCGCGCGCGAGCGCGTGGCCGGAGCCTGGGTTCAGCAGGAAATCGCGAAGGCTCTGCAAGAGCAAGCCAACACCGTGCTGACACAACTGGCCACGGATGGTGACTTTACCGCCACCGGCCTGCCTTTCCGCGTGGAAAATGCGCTGACGCGCACTGCGTTCCTGGATGACGTGCCCGCTGATTTCATGTCTCAGGTCTTTGAGATGGACACCGGTGAACTGCGCGTCATTTCGGGGCCCGGTGCGGCCTATATCGTGCGTCTGGATGAGGAATTGCCCCCGGCAGAAACCGATGAGCAACGCCGTATGCAAGAGGCGCTGGCCGCGCAGATGAATCAGGAGCTGGCCCAGAACATCTTTGAAATCTACGTCCGTGACGCACAGACACGTGCGCGCCCGGTTGTGGATCAGCAAGCGCTGAACGCCGTGCAAGCCGCCTATTGAACGAGACCTGACATGTCCCTGACACCCGAGTACGACAGTTTCGCGCGCGCCTACGAAGCGGGCGAAAACCAAGTCGTGTATACGCGCCTTGCAGCGGATCTGGATACGCCGGTTTCGCTGATGCTCAAACTGACCGGTGCGCAGAAAGATGCGTTCATGCTGGAATCGGTCACCGGTGGTGAAGTCAGGGGCCGGTATTCGATCATCGGTATGAAACCCGATCTGGTGTGGCGCTGTCACGGCGAAGGCTCGGCCCTGAACCGCTCGGCCCGCTATGATGCGGAGGCCTTTGTTCCGCAGGACGGCAACCCGATGGACAACCTGCGCGCGCTGCTGGCTGAAAGCCGTATTGCACTGCCGGATGACCTGCCGCAAGCGGCGGCCGGGCTCTTTGGCTATCTGGGATATGACATGGTGCGTCTGGTCGAACATCTTCCAGATGTGAACCCAGATCCTTTGGGCCTGCCCGATGCGATCATGTTGCGCCCGTCGGTGATTGCCGTGCTGGACGGTGTCAAAGGCGAGGTGACCGTGGTGTCTCCGGCCTGGGTCAGTGACGGACAGTCGGCAAAGGCAGCTTACGCGCAGGCTGCAGAACGTGTGATGGATGCGGTTCGCGATCTGGAACGCGCGATGCCAAGCGAGACACGCGATCTGGGCGAAGCGCTTGAGGCCGGCCCGCCTGTCTCGAACTTTACCAAATCCGGATATATGGAGGCGGTCGAGAAGGCCAAGGAATACATTCGCGCCGGTGACATCTTTCAGGTTGTTCCGGCGCAGCGCTGGACCCAGGATTTCCCGCAACCTCCTTTTGCGCTCTATCGCTCGCTGCGGCGCACCAACCCGTCGCCTTTCATGTTCTATTTCAACTTCGGCGGCTTTCAGGTCGTGGGGGCCAGCCCCGAGATCCTTGTGCGGGTCTTCGGCAGCGAGGTTACCATCCGCCCCATCGCAGGTACCCGCCCGCGCGGTGCCACGCCGGAAGAGGACAAGGCAAACGAGTTGGATTTGCTGGCGGACAAGAAAGAGCTCGCCGAGCATCTAATGCTTTTGGATCTGGGCCGCAACGATACGGGCCGCGTGTCCAAAATCGGCACCGTGCGCCCGACCGAAGAGTTCATCATCGAGCGCTATAGCCACGTGATGCATATTGTATCGAACGTGGTGGGCGAGCTGGCCGAAGACAAAGACGCGTTGGACGCGTTCTTTGCCGGGATGCCCGCAGGGACCGTCTCGGGCGCACCCAAGGTGCGCGCAATGGAAATCATTGACGAGTTGGAGCCCGAAAAACGGGGCGTCTATGGCGGTGGGGTTGGCTATTTCAGCGCCGGTGGCGATATGGACATGTGCATCGCCTTGCGCACAGCCATCGTGAAAGATCAGAAGCTTTATATCCAGGCCGGTGGCGGCGTTGTTTATGACAGCGACCCCGAAGCGGAGTTCATGGAGACCGTTCACAAATCGAACGCGATCCGTCGGGCAGCTGCGGATGCGGCCCGGTTTACCGGAAACGGGAATTCATAGGCTTATCCCAATAGGGGCTGACCTTTGACAGGCGGCAGAGCGCATTCTGCCGCCTTTGCACATTACTGGATTTCGTGCAGCATCACGGCAGAGATCGGAGCCATCGCCACCCGGCTGCTGCGATCTTCTAGCCCCCATAGCAAAAGGGCTGAGATCGTTTCGGGGCGCAAACGGCCCAGCATCACAACCGCGCCCTCTTGCCCGGCGCGGAAGGCCGCTTGGTCCAGGAACCTCCGCATAACATTTGGATCCTGCCGTGCACCGTCGAAGTCGCGGAAGACAACGCTGGAAGGAACGCCATTGCGCGCAGCCAGCTTTTGAACAGTGTTGAGCCCTTTGCCCTGCGTGACCAAGCCACGGCCCGTATCCCCTGCAATCACGGCCACTTGGTCAGCCAGTTTGCGGTTGCCCTGAATACCGGTGTTCACGCCTTCCAGTATGCCCACCGTCTCGGGCAGTTGGTCCAGCCAGACCGAGAACGACACTTCGGCATCCTGCGCGCTGGCTCCAACGGGCAGATCGGCCAGGGCCAGAACTTCAAACCCGGCGGCGCGATAGCGCTCCATCTTGGCTGCGGCATCCGGGTCCTCCGGGCTGACAGCAAAGCTGAGCGGATATGGGAAGTCCTGCAACGCCTCGGCCCCAAACGCGCCTTCATCGTCAATCAGGATGATCGACATCAACGGCTTTGCCTCGGGGTTTTCAAACTTGGCGGCATAATCCTGAATCGGCTTGCCCGTTTTCGGATCTGTCGCCGCATCCTCAGCCGCAGATGCTTCTTTGTCCTGCGCGGTTTCCCGCTCAGTCAGCGGTACCACACGCTTGCCAACCTGCGTCGGAGCGGGAGCGGTCTGATTTCCCCCGATTTGCGGCAGAGTCGCGATACGAGGTGATTTCTGCTCGGCTGGCTTTTCTTCAGCCTCAACCGGAGTGGCGTTGACCTGAGGCAGATCGGGTGTATCGAACTCGATCAACTGGGGCTTTTGCGCCTGGGGTTCGCTTGGCTGCAGCGGAATGTCTTCCTGACGTGGGATCGCTGCGGGCACTTTTTGGGGTTCGGGTTGAGGCTCTGGTTGCACAATAGCGACCTCAAATTCTTCCTCGTCTTTAGACTCTGGGGCAGTCGCAATTTCGTCCGTGATATCTTCGACGGGCTGCGACGGGGTCTCGGCAACGACCTCGGGCGCGGGCAGCGGGGCGGCTTCTTCTGCAACCACTGGCTCTGGTGCCGGCGGAGCCGTCGTCACCACTTCGGGTTGCGAATCCTGGGTGGGCGATTGCGGAACAACACCTGGGGCCTGCAGCGCCACCGGAGTCGCCGAGGCCACCACAACGGGCGCAGAATTTCCAATGCCCGGAGTACCTAAACCCTGATGCGCAGAGTTTGCCTCGGTCACGGGTTGGGTGTCCGCCTCAACCTCCAGCCCGTCCAGATTGACCAAGCTATCAGCTTCTGCCGCCGGGCTTTCCGGGCCAACCGGTGGCAGATCAAGAAGATCGGCGCCAGCATCAGCCGCGGCCACAGAGGCGACCTCTTGCACATCGGGAACCACAACCTCTTGCGGTGCCTGCTCGGCCACCTCAGGCTTGCGCGCCAATGGTGATGTCACCGACAGCACCACGCCCAGGATCAGGACAGTCAATGCCCCTATGATCACTCCACCGAAAAAACCGCTCATCGAACTCTCGCCTTTCGCGTTGTTTTCTGCCTCACTCGCACATGCGCCATCTGCTGCGGCACTTGCCCGCCCGGTGGCCTCAAGGGGAATGTCCTCTTGACGCTGCCGCACAAGCCTGAGCATGTATGTCGCGACATTATACCGTGGCTCGGGCCTGCATCGCCAGCCCGAAATGCCAAAGACAAGATAAGTACCCAAATGCTGCTGCTGATCGACAACTACGATTCGTTTACCTACAACCTGGTTCATTATTTGGGCGAGCTTGGGGCCGAAATGGTCGTGCGCCGCAATGATGCGCTGGATGTGCAAGAAGCAATGGCAATGAACCCTGCCGCCATCCTTCTCAGCCCGGGCCCCTGTGACCCCGATCAGGCGGGTATCTGCCTGGCCCTAACCGAGGCCGCCGCCGAGACACGGACGCCGCTGATGGGCGTCTGTCTGGGGCACCAGACCATTGGGCAGGCCTTTGGCGGCAAGGTGGTGCGCTGCCACGAGATCGTGCACGGCAAGATGGGCACGATGTCCCATGGCGGCAAAGGCCTGTTTGCCGGCCTGCCATCTCCGTTCGAAGCGACGCGCTATCATTCCTTGATCGTGGAGCGCGAAACCCTGCCCGAGTGCCTTGAGATCACGGCAGAGCTGGAAGACGGCACGATCATGGGGCTTCAGCACCGCGAGCTTCCGATCCATGGCGTGCAGTTCCACCCGGAATCCATCGCCTCCGAGCATGGTCATGCCCTGCTCAAAAACTTCCTGAAAGAGATGAAAGTCCCCGCATGAGCGACGCTCTTAAACCGCTGATCGGCGCTGCGGCTGATCGGCCCCTGACCCGTGCCGAGGCTGAAAAAGCCTTTGAGATCCTGTTCGACGGCGCAGCGACGCCCAGCCAGATTGGCGGGTTGTTGATGGCCATGCGCACCCGGGGTGAAACGGTCGATGAATATGCCGCAGCCGCCGCCGTGATGCGCGCCAAGTGCAACGCGGTTCAGGCCCCCGCGGGCGCGATGGACATCGTAGGGACGGGTGGCGATGGCAAGGGTACGCTGAACATCTCGACCGCAACCGCCTTTGTCGTGGCGGGCGCAGGTGTCACCGTGGCCAAGCACGGCAACCGCAATCTCAGCTCGAAATCGGGCGCCGCTGACGCGCTGGGACAGATGGGTATCAACGTGATGGTCGGCGCGGAAACCGTTGAGAAAGCGCTGAAAGAGGCCGGGATCGGTTTCATGATGGCGCCGATGCACCACCCGGCCATCGCCCATGTCATGCCCTCCCGGCAAGAGCTTGGGACCCGGACGATTTTCAACATCCTGGGACCGCTGACCAACCCCGCAGGCGTCAAACGCCAGCTCACTGGCGCGTTCAGTCGCGACCTGATCCGCCCCATGGCCGAAACCCTGCGCCTGTTGGGCTCGGATCACGCCTGGCTGGTCCATGGCTCGGACGGCACGGATGAGCTGACAATTACCGGCATCAGCTGGGTTGCCTCGGTCGAAGATGGCCAGATCAAAGAGGCTGAACTGCATCCCGAAGATGCAGGCCTGCCCGTGCATCCGTTCGAGGCCATTCTGGGTGGTACACCCGAAGAAAACGGCAAGGCCTTCCGCGCCTTGCTGGAGGGTGAACCTTCGGCCTATCGCGACGCGGTGCTGTTGAACGCAGCCGCTGCGCTTGTGGTGGCGGATGCTGCCACGGATCTGCGCGAAGGTGTTGCCAAGGCCGCCGAAAGCATCGACAGCGGCGCTGCCAAAGACAAGATCGCCACCCTGGCCTGCATCACACAGGAAGCCGCATGACCGAGACCGTTCTGGACAGGATCAAAGCCTATAAGCTTGAAGAAGTTGCGGCAGATAAGGCGCAGAAATCGCTGGAGGTTCTGGAATCCGAGGCGCACGAAGCCCCGGAACCGCGTGGCTTTGCCAAAGCGTTGAACAAGGCCACTCGCACAGGCTATGGCCTGATCGCCGAGGTCAAGAAAGCCAGCCCCTCCAAAGGTCTGATCCGCGCCGATTTTGATCCGCCTTCGCTGGCCCAAGCCTATGAGGCGGGTGGCGCGGCCTGTCTGTCGGTTCTGACCGATACCCCCAGTTTCCAGGGTGCCAAAGAGTTCCTGGTGGCCGCACGCGAAGCAACGTCTCTGCCAGCCTTGCGCAAGGATTTCATGTATGACCCCTATCAGGTCGTCGAGGCGCGCGCGCTGGGGGCGGATTGCATTCTGATCATCATGGCCTCGGTCAGCGACGCGCAAGCGGCTGAGCTTGAGCAGACCGCGTTTGACTGGGGCATGGATGTTCTGATCGAAGTGCATGACGCCGAAGAACTGGAACGCGCGACCGATCTGAAAAGCCCCCTATTGGGCATAAACAACCGCAATCTCAAGACCTTCGAGACCACTCTTGATACGACGCGGCAATTGTCCAAACTGGTTCCGGTGGACCGGACGATTGTGTGCGAGAGCGGGCTCAGCACGCGCGAGGATCTGGCCGATATCGCTCGCTATGGCGCGCGCTGTTTCCTGATCGGCGAAAGCCTGATGCGGCAGGATGACGTGGAACAAGCAACGCGTGATCTGCTGGCGAATCCTCTGGTTCCCGGGGTGATGTGATGGCACTCACCCATTTCGACGCGCAAGGTCAGGCCCACATGGTCGATGTCTCGGACAAAGCCGTCACAGACCGCGTGGCCGTTGCGGCGGGTCATATTCGCATGGCGCAGGCCACCTATGACCTGATCACCGAAGGGCGAGCGAAAAAGGGCGACGTGCTGGGCGTGGCGCGGCTGGCTGGGATCATGGGTGCCAAGAAAACACCTGACCTGATCCCATTGTGTCACCCTCTGCCGGTCACCAAAGTGGCTGTGGAACTGACGCTCGACCCGGATTTGCCCGGTGTTCAGATCGAGGTGACCGTCAAAACCTCCGGCCAGACCGGGGTTGAGATGGAGGCGCTGACGGCGGTCTCGACTGCCGCGTTGACCGTCTATGACATGACCAAAGCCGTGGACAAGGCGATGGAGATCGGCGGCATTCGCGTGTTGCTGAAAGATGGCGGCAAATCAGGCCGTTACGAGGCGACATGATCAGCGTCAAAGAGGCGGGCGCCCTGCTTTTCGATCTGGTCTCACAGTTGCCTTGCGAGACTGTGCCGCTGGCGCACTCCGCCGGGCGTGTATTGGCCAAAGACGTGACAGCAACGCGTAATCAACCACCGTTTGCGGCATCTTCCATGGATGGCTATGCGGTCAACACGACCGAGGTTGAGCTGCACGCCATGTTTAAGGTTATCGGCGAATCCGCTGCCGGAAACCGTTTCGATGGGTCGGTCAGCGCAGGTCAGGCCGTTCGCATCTTTACCGGCGCGCCGATGCCAGATGGCACCGATTTTGTGGTCATTCAGGAAGACATCGACCGGCGCGGCGATCTGATCACAATCTCGGACGATCCGGGAACCAAAACAAATGTGCGGCCTGCGGGAGTGGATTTTACCGCAGGTACGGTGATCTCTGCCCCGCGTCTTTTGCGACCCGAAGATGTGGCGCTGATGGCGGCGATGAATATCGCGGACGTACCTGTAACCCGCCGCCCCACGGTGGCGCTGATCTCAACCGGTGATGAGTTGGTAATGCCCGGCGAAACCCCCGGCCCAGACCAGATCATCGCGTCAAATACCTTTGGTCTCAAAGCTTTACTGGAAGGTCTTGGAGCCGAGGTGCGGATGCTACCCATTGCGCGCGATACGGTGTCTTCGCTTGAAATGGCGTTTGAGCTGGCCAAAGGCGCCGATCTTGTCGTGACCATCGGTGGTGCTTCGGTTGGTGACTATGATCTGGTCGCAGATGTCTCGCACAGCCTCGGGATGGAGCGGTCTTTCTACAAAATCCGTATGCGGCCTGGAAAACCCCTGATGGCGGGCCGGATCGGCGATGCGGCCATGGTTGGCCTGCCGGGCAATCCGGTCAGCGCCATGGTCTGCGGCTATCTTTTCTTGGCCCCGATGATCCGCAGGATGCTTGGGGTCGCGCAAACGGTGCCTCCGTTCCAGACCGCCAAGCTGACCGAACCGCTCACGCCAAACGGGCCGCGCGAACACTATATGCGCGCAGTTATTGGCCCGGACGGTATCCGGGCCTGCGCCGATCAGGACAGCTCACTGCTGAGTGTTCTGGCCGAGGCGAATGCCTTGCTGGTCCGCGCCCCCAATGATCCTGCCCGCGCCATTGGCGAAGAAGTCGAATACCTGCCGATCTGACAGAACACCGCTCTATCCGTTGACACAAAACGTGAACATGCGTAGAACAAAAGAAAACGCATAAGCCACGAGGTGCGAGCGATGTTGACCAAGAAACAGTTGGATTTGCTGGAATTCATCCATAAACGCGTGCAAGCGGATGGTGTTCCCCCTAGCTTTGATGAAATGAAGGCGGCTTTGGACCTGAGATCCAAATCCGGCATTCACCGATTGATCACAGCGTTGGAGGAGCGCGGCTTTATCCGCCGTTTGGCGCACCGCGCCCGCGCGATCGAGATCGTGAAGCTGCCCGAAAGCCTGGGCGGAGAGCCCACCGCCGGTTTCAACCCGCGTGTGATCGAAGGCGACCGGCCCTCGGGCCCACGGCCTGCGAATTTTGAACCGGTTACCGTGGACGCGATGGAACTGCCGGTCATGGGCCGCATTGCCGCCGGTGTGCCGATTGAGGCGATCAGCCATGTCTCACACCGCGTCGCTGTTCCCGGCAGCATGGTGTCGGGTCAGGGTGAGCACTACGCGCTGGAAGTGCGCGGCGATTCGATGATCGAGGCGGGTATCAATGACGGTGACGTGGTGGTGATCCGTGAAACCAACATTGCAGACAATGGCGACATCGTGGTGGCTCTGGTCGAAGATCAGGAAGCCACTCTGAAACGGTTCTTCCGCCGTGGTCAGGCCATCGCGCTTGAGGCTGCAAACCCGGCCTATGAGACGCGTGTTCTACCGCAGGAAAAGGTTAAGGTTCAAGGGCGGTTGGTCGGCCTGATCCGCAGCTATTGATCCCGTTTGCGGGGCTGCGGTGACCACAGCCGGAACCCCGTGACCGCGCTGGTGGTGGTGATCTTGCTATCTGTGATGGCGAGGCTGCCGGTCTGGCGCAGCATATGGGGATCGATGATCTGGCATGCGCCATCAAGGTGCAGCGCCACCGGGGCGACAACGATTTGATGGCCCAGGCATTCGCTGAACTGCCCGGCGGCGCGTTTGCCGGTCAGATGCACAAGTTCCTTACCGCCCAGTATATATCTCTGAATACTCGCGGGCTCATGCGGCCAGCGCCCCGCCGCAAGCGGTTGGTCCGCCCCGTCGCCGTCATTTTCAAGCCAGACGGTGGCGATAAAGCCGCTGCCTTTGGCCTTGCTCAAAGCCCTTCCCTCATCCGTCATCACGCCGATCAGCCCGCCGGTATCGGCCACCAGAATCTCGGGCCGGTGCCCCTGCCCCCAGAACGCCATCGCAAACAGCGCAGGCGCAAGACCCAGCCATCGCGCGCGCCCCTGCCAAAGGATCACCCACAATAGGCCCAAGGTCAGCACGGGCAGAACCAAGTCAGGTGGGCTGGCAACAAAGCCCTGAGCGCCGTCCAGTCCTGAAACAAACTCTGCCACGTCCAGAATCCAGCCCAGGCCAAGGCCCATCACCGCCATCGGAATCCACTCCAGCCCCAAGGGCGCCAGCAAGGCGGCGACCACCGCTGCCGGGACCACAACAGTACCCATGACCGGAACCGACAAGAGATTGGCCACAAGGCCGTAATGCGACATGGTGTTGAAATGCGCGGCGCCGATGGGCGCCGTCGCCAGGCCCGCAATGCCCGAAGACATCAAGACCCCTAGAACGGGTCGCAACCATTTGGGCCCCGGCAGTTGGTTTTGCCGCCACACGCCAAAGATAGCAACCAAGGCGGTGGTGGCCGCAAAGGACATCTGAAATCCGGGGCTAAGCAGCGACTCGGGTCGCAGTATCAAGACGATCAGCGCGGCCACAGCAACTGCGCGCAAGGATATGGCGCGGCGGTCGATCAGTACCGCCCCCAACAGCACAGTGACCATCACAAAGGCGCGCTCGGTCGCGACGTTGCCACCGGATAACAACAGGTAGATGACCGCAGCAACAAGCGCACCGATCGCGGCCAGCTTGCGCACCGGCCAGCGCAAGGCCAGCGCCGGGATAGCCGAAAATCCAATGCGGCAGGAGAGAAAGACAAACCCCGTTAGCAATCCCATATGCAGACCGGAAATCGCCAACAGATGCGCCAGGTTAGAGGCCCGCAGCGCCTCAAGACTCTGTTGGCTGATGCCGCTGCGATCGCCGGTGGTTACGGCGGCTGCAAAACCGCCCACTTCACCGGGTAAGATCTTGCGAACATGATGTGAAATCGCGATGCGCCAGGCCGTGATCCTGACGCCGTCCAACCCGTCCTGCGGCCCGGCAATGGTCAGCACCGGCGACCGGGTATAACCAACCGCACCCAATCCTTGGAACCAGGCATGGCGGCGAAAATCGAACCCTCCGGGTTCGACAGGGCCCTGCGGTGGCGACAGAAGCGCTGTGGTCATGATCCGTTGTCCGGGGGACAGATCAACCGTGTCGCCATGAATGGAAAGCCGGACGCGCGTTGGGCGTTGATCGGCGCTTACATCCCCAAGTCGCACCCGATCCAATGTCACCCGCAGCGCGTCCGACGCAGAGCGGTCCAGCGCCACGACCCGCCCCTCGACCGGGCCGTAGAAACGCCAATCCAGAACCGGCTCTGCAACCATATGGGCCCGCGCCCCGGCCAGCAGAAAACCGCAGCCAACAAGGGTCAGGCCAAATAAAAGCGGTGCCCAGGTCGCAGAGAGGCTGCGTCCCCATACCCAGGTACCGCCGGTCAGGAAGATAACCCAACCGTAATTCTGAGGGCCGGGTTCAAACCGCAGCCCAAAATAGATCCCGATACCAATTGCCAGGCATACTGGCGACCACGGAAACCAATAGCCCCTCTGGTTCAGCAGAGCCGTCTCGATCCCCGTCAGAACACGCATGGTTGCCCCCGTCCTTCGGGCTCGTTAGACAGTCGCCAAACTAAGCCCGCTCCGGTTACCAAAAGGTTAATCCCCACCATGTCCGAACAGGTCGTCACCCGTTTCGCCCCCTCGCCCACTGGCTTTCTGCATATCGGCGGCGCGCGCACTGCGCTGTTCAACTGGCTTTTTGCGCGCGGACGTGGCGGCAAGTTTCTGCTGCGGATCGAGGACACGGATCGTGAACGCTCGACCCCCGAGGCAACAGCCGCGATTCTGCAAGGGATGTCCTGGCTGGGGCTGGACCACGATGGCGATGTGATCAGCCAGTTCGAGGGTGCTGCCCGCCATGCAGAGGTTGCGCATCAGCTTTTGGTAGAAGGCAAAGCGTATAAGTGCTTTTCGACACAGGACGAGATCACCGCGTTCCGTGAACAGGCCCGGGCCGAGGGAAGATCGACCTTGTTCCGCAGCCCGTGGCGCGACGCTGATCCGTCAACCCACCCGGACGCACCCTTTGCGATCCGCATCAAGGCACCACAGGATGGTGTGACCGTGATCCGCGATCAGGTGCAAGGCGATGTCACCATCCGCAATGATCAGTTGGACGACATGATCCTTCTGCGCTCGGACGGCACTCCGGTCTATATGCTGGCTGTGGTTGTCGACGACCACGATATGGGTGTGACCCATGTGATCCGGGGCGATGATCACCTCAACAATGCTGCGCGTCAGATGATGATCTATGAGGCGATGGGCTGGGACGTCCCTGTCTGGGCGCATATCCCGCTGATTCATGGGCCCGATGGCAAGAAACTGTCGAAACGCCATGGCGCTTTGGGGGTGCAGGAATACCAGGCGATGGGGTATCCCGCTGCCGGCATGCGCAACTACCTGGCGCGTCTGGGTTGGAGCCATGGTGACGATGAATTCTTTACCGATGAGCAAGCCCGAGAATGGTTCGATCTGGATGGCATTGGCAAAAGCCCGGCGCGGTTTGATCTGAAGAAACTGGAAAACCTATGCGGTCAGCATATCGCGGTCTCGGACGATGCCGCGCTGCGGCAAGAAGCCGAGGATTACCTGGTCGCGGCCGGTCTTCCGGCGCTGAGCGAGACACAATCTGGTGATCTGGAACGCGCCATGTATTGCCTGAAAGAACGCGCCCGAACTTTCCCAGAACTCCTTGAAAAAGCGCACTTTGCCCTCACGTCACGCCCAATCCAACCCGATGAAAAAGCAGCAAAAGCGCTGGCTTCTGTATCCGATGGTATACTGGATGAATTGACGCCGCAGTTGCAAAGTGTTAGCTGGACGCGGAACGAACTGGAGGAGACCCTGAATTCCTACGCGGAAGCCAAAGGGGTCAAGTTCGGCAAACTGGCGGGTCCGTTACGCGCGGTTCTGGCCGGACGCGCTGTAACACCTTCGGTCTTCGACATGATGCTGGTGCTGGGACGTGAAGAAACCCTGGCGCGGCTTTCAGATGCAGTGACTTAATCCCGACCTTCACATTCGGGTAACGCAGCTGCGCTAACACCCGGACTGCGCGTCCTTGCGCAGCCGTTGCCCGCAGGCCCGGTTTCGGCGCCGATATGCGAAGAATGAGGAAGGGAAAATATGACCGACAGCAACAAATCAGCCACCCTTACAGTTCATGGCGAAACCTACGAGTTGCCGGTTCACTCGCCCACGGCAGGACCCGACGTAATCGACATTCGCAAGCTGTACGGACAGGCCGGAGTGTTCACCTACGATCCGGGTTTCACATCGACTGCCAGCTGTGACAGCACCATCACCTATATCGACGGGGAAAAGGGTGAGCTGTTGCACCGCGGGTACCCGATTGATCAGCTGGCCAGCAAATCGCACTTCCTCGAAGTTTGCTATCTGCTGCTTTACGGAGAGCTGCCGACGGCTCCTGTGTTGGAAAAGTTCGAAACAACGATCACACGCCATACGATGCTGCACGAGCAAATGCAGTATTTCTATCGCGGCTTCCGTCGGGATGCGCACCCGATGGCCATCATGGTCGGCGTTGTGGGCGCAATGTCGGCCTTCTATCACGACTCGACCGATATCTCGGACCCGCATCAGCGTGAGGTCGCCTCGCACCGCCTGATCGCCAAGATGCCGACCATTGCGGCCTGGGCCTATAAATACCACACCGGTCAGCCCTTCGTGTATCCGCGCAACGATCTGGACTATGCGTCGAACTTCCTGCGCATGTGTTTCAGCGTTCCGGCCGAAGAGTATGAGGTCAACCCGATCCTCAGCCGCGCGATGGACCGCATCTTTACCCTGCATGCCGATCACGAGCAGAACGCCTCGACCTCGACCGTGCGTCTGGCGTCGTCTTCGGGCGCGAACCCGTTTGCCTGTATCGCTGCCGGCATTGCCTGCCTATGGGGGCCTGCACATGGTGGTGCGAACCAAGCCTGCCTTGAGATGCTGGAAGAGATCGGGTCGGTGGATCGTATCCCCGAATATATCGCCCGCGCCAAAGACAAGAACGACCCGTTCCGCCTGATGGGCTTTGGCCACAGGGTCTATAAGAACTTCGACCCGCGCGCCAAAGTGATGAAGCAATCGGCTGATGAAGTGCTGGATCTGCTTGGCGTCGAAGACAACCCGAAACTGCAGGTCGCCAAAGAGCTGGAACGCGAGGCTCTGGAAGATCCGTATTTCGCCGAGAAGAAGCTGTTCCCGAATGTGGACTTCTATTCCGGTATCATCCTCGAAGCGATGGGTTTCCCGACTTCGATGTTCACGCCGATTTTCGCGCTGTCGCGCACCGTCGGCTGGGTTAGCCAGTGGAAAGAGATGATCGCCGATCCGCAGAACAAGATCGGGCGTCCACGTCAGCTGTATCTGGGTGAGACCGAACGCAACTACGTGGATATCGAAAACCGCTGATCTGTGGTTTCGAACGCCAAGACAAAACCCCGCGTCGCTGCGGGGTTTTTTGCTGGGGTCATGTGTTACCAAAATGAAACCTTGTACTGCGAAGCCATACCATTGGACTGTCAGAACTTTCCCTACAACAAAGGTAGAATTAGGCTGCCTGCTGTCTGAGTGTGGGTAAGTGCCAAGATCATGCGACGTATCGCAGTTTTTCTGTCTTTTCTGATCGCCACCCCGGCCACGGGCCAAACACTTCTGGAAAGAGCTTTCGAGAATCTGCAACGGGAAAACGCAGCCGGTTCTTTGGCGATCCTGGGTCTGGCCGGCATTCCAGATAACTCTGCCAGTACGATATTTTTGGAATCCAATACCGGTGATCGCGATTACGACTTTCGGTCCGCCCAATTGGGCGGTGGCTTTCGCGTTGCCGAAAGGTTTCCGCTCTATCTGGAAGGTTACATCGGATATGCCCGATACGACCCAGTTCTTTTTTTCAGTGGGACCGGCACGACCAACAGCGTACCCTTGAAATGGACCAGTGCTGCCGTGACCGGCGGGATCGGCTATCAATTCGATATCGGCGAGGCGTGGACGGTCACGCCCATGGCTCATATCTCGATCGGGCGCACGCAATCTGACGCTTCGATCGGAGCGCAGGTAATCGCCGACCGCCTCGGCCTGGATCGCGATTATCTTGAAAGCGGCGGGCTCTGGGCTGGTGGCGCGGGTGGATCGATGACGCTTGCCTACGAACGCCCCTTGTCCAACGATCGCGAGTTCGAGGCCAGCCTGCGCTATACCCATATTGAATACCGGCCCATTGGAGATGACGAGGACCTGCTGATCCGGTCCACGGCGGCAAATGCGGTGTTGTGGAGCAGATACCGCTTTCCAACAGGCAAGCGGATGTTCGGGCGCTCGATACGCTGGGTCGGTGATCTGTCACTGTCATACCTGGTCGGAGATCAGTCGCTTGTGCTGGGCACCGATTGGTTGGCCCGGATTGGTGGCGGCATCGAGGTGGATCTTTCGGACACATGGGTGCCGTGGGTGAGCACCACACGGATTATGGTCCGCTATTACGGAAGCGATACGGTCAACGGGTTCAGTGCCGGAATCGGCATCAGTTTTTAAGCATTAGAACAGCGACAACTGGTCCCCCGCCTGTGCCGGTCTTGCGAACAGATCACAGCGCAATGGGGGTGATTTTGTTCTTAACCCCAGGCGTTTGACTGCCGCCTTGAACCGTTGGGCAATCATCTGGGCATAGATCCCTTCTCCGCGCATCCGATGACCCCAACGCGGGTCGTAATCCCGCCCTCCATGCATCTCACGCAGGCGCGCCATGACCTTTTCGGCCCGGCCCGGCTCATGTTCGGCCAGCCACTCCTGCCAGAGCTGTGACACCTCACGCGGAAGACGCAGCATGATCCAACTGGCCGCGTCCGCGCCTGCCTGTTGACCGGCCTCCAAAAGGCTTTCCAACTCATGATCGGTTAGTCCGGGAACCACCGGAGACGTCATCACCCGCACCGGAATACCCGCCTGGCTCAGCCGTTCGATCATCCGTAACCGGCGCTTTGGCGAGGGCGCCCGAGGCTCCATCCGGCGGCTGAGACCGGCATCAAGCGTGGTCAGAGAGATGCCGACACGCACCAGACCTTGTGCGGCCATAGGGGCCAGAATGTCGATATCTCGTTCGATCAGCGACCCTTTGGTCACGATCCCCAGCGGGTGCTTGAACGCGCTTAAAACCTGCAGGCATTCCCTTGTTATCTCGCGCTTTTTCTCGATGGGCTGATACGGGTCTGTATTGGTTCCAAGCGCCAGCGTCGCCACCTTGTAAGATTTCGCCGACAGCTCGCGCCGCAAGACCTCGGCGGCATTCGGTCGGGCAATTAAGCGCGTCTCGAAATCCAACCCGGGCGACAACCCCAGATAGGCATGGCTGGGCCGTGCGAAACAATAGACACAGCCATGTTCGCATCCGCGGTACGGGTTGATCGACCGGTCAAAGGGCAGATCCGGAGATCGGTTATAGCTGATCAGGCTGCGCGCCACCTCGTCGCTGACCTCGGTGCGCAAAGGCGGCAGGTCTTCCGGCAGGTCCCAATCATCTGAGACTGGCGTGACCGACAGGGGTTCGAACCGACCTGTGGTGTTCGACCCAGCGCCCCGCCCGATCGGTATCGCCGACCCAATCTGTTCGCTTTTTGTTCTCATTTCACCTTCAGTCTTACGCGACACCAAAGGGCCTGACAAGCCTTGACCGCGTGGCGCCCCTGCGCAGTCAAAACTCCGCAAAGCCCCCAGCTAAGATGAAATTTCCGCTAGATCATCTTGTAAACTATTCTACTGCAACATCAGCTTAACTGTCATAAAGGTCGGTCTGAGAACGGCCATGGTCGCAATCGACACAGTGTTTCTGCGACGAAATGGCCAAAAACGGAAAATATAGCCACTGTGGGCCGCTTGGCCCCAAAGCTCGGGAATACGCTCCATGTCCGACGAAGAAGATATCGTCCTGTCCGAACTGAACGACGAAGAGCTTGTCGAACAGATGTTCGACGACCTCTATGACGGTCTGAAGGAAGAGATCGAAGAAGGCACCAACATCTTGCTCGAGCGCGGGTGGATGCCTTATGACATCCTGACCAAGGCTCTGGTCGGCGGGATGACCATCGTGGGCCATGATTTCCGGGACGGTATTCTGTTTGTGCCCGAAGTTCTGTTGGCCGCCAATGCGATGAAGGGCGGAATGGCCATTCTCAAGCCGCTTCTGGCCGAAACCGGGGCCCCTCGTGTGGGCAAGATGGTGATTGGTACCGTCAAGGGCGACATCCACGACATCGGCAAGAACCTGGTGTCGATGATGATGGAAGGCGCAGGCTTTGAAGTGGTTGATCTGGGCATCAACAACCCGGTCGAAAACTATCTGGAAGCGCTCGAGACCGAGAAGCCTGATATTCTGGGAATGTCCGCACTGCTGACAACCACAATGCCTTACATGAAGGTCGTGATCGACACGATGGTCGAACAAGGCCTGCGCGATGATTACATCGTTCTGGTGGGCGGTGCGCCCCTGAACGAAGAGTTCGGCAAGGCCATTGGAGCCGATGCCTATTGCCGCGATGCCGCGGTGGCCGTTGAGACTGCGAAGGAATTCGTATCTCGCCGCCACAATCAATTGGCTGGCTAAAACCCCTCACAATTTCTGCAATGGGCCGTCCGGTTTCGGGCGGCTTCTTTTTTTGGGCCACGAGATGCCTTGCGTCGCCTCGCGCTTAACATCTTTTAAACCGGCCTGCCGTTACACAAGAGCGGAAGCAGCTTTGAGGTTCTTGTGCAGACGACATTCACCGTAATTTCGTTGGGTAACCTGTCAGACATTGACACGTTTGAAGGAAACACAACCGCCGAAAACGCCGCCGCGCTGGTGGGGCAAAGCTTTGGCGGCCCGGGGAACGCCTTGTTCAGCAACGCGGTGACCTGGTCACCGGTTGGCAATCCGAGGGGCGTTTACAACATGAACAACGCCATTTCGAATGATCAGTTCTCAATCGATGGCGGCCCGCCGCAGACCGTTGATGGCACGGCGGTTTATCAGGCAACTCTGACCTATTCCGATGGCTCAACAGATACGTTTTCGGCCGTTATCGTTCAGGACACTACCGGAGACACCTATCTCGCACCGGAACTCTCGGACAATGCGGATCAAGCCGCGCTTGAGGCGAAGCCGATCCAATCCATCTCGCTTGACGGGCTTGCTGGCAACCGGTTCAGCGGGCTGGGTTCTGTGCGTGAAGACTGGGATCTGGTGACCTGCTTTACCATGGGCACACGGATCGAAACCGAAACGGGTATCAGTGCGATCGAAACCATCCGCGCGGGCGACGGGGTTCGCACTCTGGATCATGGGTTTCAACCCGTTCGATGGATTGGGCAGCGCACAGTACCAGCCGAAGGCGCTTTTGCACCGATTCTGTTCAAGGCTCACGCCTTGGGAAATACACGCGATTTACGGGTATCGCAGCAACATCGGGTTTTGCTGAACGACTTCAGGGGCGAGCTTTGCAGCGGATATGCCGAAGCGCTGGCTCCGGCCAAACATCTGGTGAATGGCGATGATATTATGCTGATAGATGGCGGAATGGTCACCTATGTCCACCTGATGTTCGACCAGCATGAATTGATCTGGTCCGAGGGATGTTTGACCGAAAGCTTTCATCCCGGTGCTCAGGGCTGGAACAGTCTGGATCGAAAGGCGCGCTCTGAAATCCTAAGCTTGTTCCCCGAGTTGCAGACGGAAGGGCTTGCCGCCTATGGCACCACAGCACGGCCTTTGCTGGCCCGGAGCGAAACACAGGCGTCGGTGGGCTAGAAAAAGATGTCGGTGCAAGGCTTGCCTTGGTGCCCCAATCGTCGTTCTGTGGCCCAAGCGCAGCTGAAAGCCCCCCAAAATGCCCAACGACACCCTGCCCGACCCGACCCAACTGACCAACAACACGTTTTCCACCAACACCGGTGGTCGGATCCTGCTGATCGCCTGCGGAGCACTTGCGCGCGAGATCCTTGATCTGAAAAACCGCAACGGCTGGGATCACATCGCGCTGACCTGCCTGCCCGCGATTTTGCACGTGCATCCCGAAAAGATCACGCAAGCGGTTGAGGACGCCATTGCCAAACACCGCGACAGCTATGAACAGGTCTACGTGGTCTATGCAGATTGTGGCACCGGCGGGATGTTGCAGAAGGCTTGCGAAAAGCTGAATGTCGAGATGATCCAGGGGCCACATTGTTATTCCTTCTTCGAAGGCAATGACACCTTCGCGGCCCATGGTGAGGATGAGACCACGGCATTCTACCTGACAGATTTTCTGGCCCGTCAGTTTGACGCCTTTGTCTGGAAACCGCTGGGCCTGGATCGTCATCCCGAACTGCGTGACATGTATTTCGGCAATTACACCAAGCTTGTCTATCAGGCTCAGACAGACGACCCGGAACTGACACGGCGCGCGCAGGACTGCGCACAGCGCATGGGACTGGCTTTCGAGCGTCGCCTGACTGGCTATGGCGATCTGGAAACCACCTTGTCCGACTGGGCCGCCAGGCCGTTGTCCCAGAGTGAGTGATCAGGCGGTTGCCTGTGCAACCTCGCGAATGCGTTCGATCATCGCGCGCAGCCCGTTCGAACGCTGCGCCGACAGGTGATCGTTCAGACCAAGCCGCGCCAGCTCGGCGGCAGCATCGACACCAGGCACCTCGGCAACCGGCAACCCGTTATAAAGACAACGCAGAACCGCGATAAGCCCGCGCACAATCAAAGCATCACTATCGCCATCAAACCGGAAAACGCCCCCTTCAACAACGGGATGAAGCCAGACCTGGCTCGCGCAGCCATCAACCTTTGTTGCCGGAACCTTAAGCGCGTCATCCAATCGCTGCATCGCTTTGCCCTGATCGATCACATGGCGATAGCGATCTTCCCAATCGTCCAGAAACTCAAAATCTTCAACGATCTCTTCAAAGGCGGGCGTTGCCATGGTGCGGCTCTTTCTAGCGGTTCGTGTTCACAACTGAGACCTAGGCCCGCCTTTGCCGACTGTCCACCCCTTGCGCGGGTTTTCAAAGCTGCGGAATTAGGCTAATCCGGTGCGGGTGAATTAGTGCTAAATGTTGGGGCCCATGTACAAAAATCTGTCCGCTCTGCTCGTTGCCACGGTTTTGCTTTCAGCCTGTGGAAATTGGGGCAACTCTCGGGCGAACCCCTCGAATTGGTTCGGACGCAGCGACCCTGCCCCGGTCGAGGTCTCGCCTGACGATGCCAACGCCCTGATCCCGCAAGACTCGGACAGTCTCGGATTGTTTTCACGGCCTGAGGCGCAAGACACCACCGTTCCTATTGCGATCATTGATGAGCTTCGCATCGACCCGACCCCACATGGCGCAATCATCTATGCGTCGGGAACCGCGATCCGCCAAGGTGCATTTGACGCCGAGTTGCGGCGCGTGGTCTCGGAAGAGAACACCGCAAACGGTATCATCGAGTATTCTTTCCGCGTGAACTATCCCGACTTCGCAACCCGCCAAGGCAGCGTGCAATCCCGCACGGTGTCGGATGCGGCAAATCTCAGCACGCAGGACTTGCAGGGTATTCGGCTGATCCGAGTGGTCGGGCAACAAAACGCGCTGGAATCACGCAGGCGCTAACCGCAATCTATAAGCTGACAACCTCGACGGCCGAGCCTTTGGCCGCGAGGGCGATCTTACCTTCGCACAGCTTCAAAGCGTCTTCGCCAAACACTTCGAACCGCCATCCGGTCATCGCGGGCACGTCGCGCTCTCCTGCCGCGATCTGATCCAATTCAGCACTTGAGGCAATCAGCTTGGCCGCAACGCCAGCGCTTTCGGTTTTGGATTTCAGCAAGACGCGCAGCAAATCCGCAAGCGCCGGGTTCACTTTCAGGTTTTCGCGGCTGTTGTCAGGTTTAGGCAATTGATCCGGTGGGCAATCCATACCCCGTTTGACTGCGGCCAGAATACCATCGGCGATCACCCCTTTACGGGCCTCGCGAAGCAACAGGCGCGACCGTCCCAAATCACCCATGGATTTCGGTTTGGTCGATGCCATCTCGATCAAAGCATCGTCCTTGAAGACGCGGCTGCGTGGAACGTTGTTTTCCTGCGCGTGGGCCTCTCGGAAATGGGCCAACTCGCGCACCACGGCCAGAAACTTTGCTGAGTTCGTACGTGTCTTGACACGGCGCCAAGCATCCTCGGGACGAATATCGTAGGTCGCCGGGTTGGTCAGGATCCGCAACTCTTCCGCCACCCAATGGCTGCGCCGTGACTTGTCCAACTGTGTTGCCAGATGTTCATAGATCTTGCGCAGATGCGTCACGTCGGCCAGTGCATAGGTTTTCTGCGCGTCAGTCAGCGGCCTGCGTGACCAGTCGGTAAAGCGCGAGGTCTTGTCGACACCTTCCTTGCAGATCTTGCGCACAAGCGTTTCATAGCCAACCTGCTCACCAAACCCACAGACCATGGCCGCGACCTGTGTGTCGAACATCGGTGTGGGAAAGATACCGGCCTCAACCCAGAATATCTCAAGGTCCTGGCGGGCTGCGTGGAACACTTTGACCACCGTGTCGTTCTGAAACAGCTGGTACAGCGGGTCGAGTGAGATGCCGTCGGCCAGCGGGTCCACAAGAACCGCACTGTCTGGGTCGTCCGAGGGATAGGCCAATTGCACCAAACACAGCTTGGAATAATAGGTCCGTTCACGCAGGAACTCGGTGTCTACGGTAACGTAAGGGTATTGTGCCGCCGTTTCACAGAAATCGGCCAGCTCTTGCGTGGTTGTCAGGGTTTTCATACGCCGTGCTAGTCTTGGTTTTGCTTTAGATAACTGCCCGATTGTCCATCCTCATCCCGAGCGCTGAGGGCGACCATAAGCCGAATATCGGGCGGGTGTAAATCACCCAAGGATCAAGGCAGAAGAACGGGTGTCCTGTCCGCAACGGCAAAGCGGCGCAGCACCGCCGGATAGAGCTTGTGTTCCCAGGTCAGAACGCGGGCCGCCAAGCTTTCTGGCGTATCGTCTGGCGCGATCACAACCCGCGCCTGTCCCAGGATGGGGCCGTCGTCCAGCGCAGCTGTGACCTCATGGACAGTGCAGCCATGCTCTGCGTCGCCTGCCTCGATCGCCCGGGCATGAGTGTGCAGGCCCTTGTATTTCGGCAGCAGTGAGGGGTGAATGTTCAACATACGCCCCTGAAACTGTGAGACGAAATCGCCGGTCAGCACCCGCATGAACCCAGCCAGACAAATGATATCGGGTCGCGCGGCCAGCAGCGGCTTGATCAACTCCGCCTCAAAGGCGGGACGATCACCCCTATAGGGTCGGTGATCCACCGCTGCCGTGGGGATGCCCCTGTCTGCGGCTTTCTTCAGGCCTCCGGCATTGGCGTCATTCGACAGCACCAGACACGGCCGCGCCGGGTGGTCGCCAACCATGCTGTCGACCAGCGACACCATGTTCGACCCACCGCCCGAGAGCAGAATGGCGACGCGTTTTTGGCTCACAAGAGCTTACCCGCATAGGTCACGCCGGGCACATCCGTCACCGCACCAATCCGGGCGACGGTCTCGCCAGCCTCGGTCAGCAACGTGGTCAGGGCATCGGCTTGTTCCGCTTCACAGACTACGATCATCCCGATCCCGCAATTGAAAGTCTTGAGCATCTCGGCTTCGGCAATTCCGCCCACCTGCGCCATCCAGCCAAAGACGGCAGGCAGATCCCAGCTGTCCAGATAGATCTTTGCGCCCAGCCCCTCAGGCAAGACCCGCGGCAGGTTCTCGGTCAGTCCACCACCGGTGACATGGGCCAGCGCGTGTACACCCCCGGCCCGGATCGCCGCCAAGGCCGGTCTTACATAAAGCCGCGTGGGCGTCAGCAGCGCGGCCCCCAGAGTGTCATCGCCGAACGGAGATGCGGCATCCCAGCCCAGGCCCGAAAGCTCGACCAGTTTGCGCACCAGAGAATACCCGTTCGAATGCACCCCGTTCGAGGCCAGCCCCAGCAGAACGTCACCCGATGTCACGCCGTCGGGCAATGCGGCCCCACGCTCCATCGCGCCGACCGAGAAACCGGCCAGGTCGAAGTCACCATCAGGATACATGCCGGGCATCTCGGCGGTCTCTCCACCGATCAAAGCGCAGCCGGATTGCGCACAGCCTTCAGCGATACCTTCGATGATGCGTGCCGCTGTGTCCGTATCCAGTTTGCCGGTGGCAAAATAGTCGAGGAAAAACAGCGGCTCGGCCCCTTGGCAGATCAGATCGTTGACGCACATGGCCACCAGATCGATGCCGACGCCATCGACCACGCCAGTATCGATTGCAATCCGCAGCTTGGTGCCGACACCATCCGTAGCGCCCACAAGAATCGGGTCGTCATATCCGGCCGCTTTCAGATCAAACAGCGCACCAAAGCCTCCCAGGCCGCTCATCACCCCCGGACGGTTGGTGCGTTTGGCCGCAGGTTTGATCCGGTCGACCAGAGCGTTGCCCGCATCAATATCCACACCCGCATCCGCATAGGTGATTCCGTTCTTGCCCGCTGTCATGGCCGACCCCTTGTGACTGTGTTGCGCGCGGGTTAGTCGATTGTGCGCCGTCATGCAACGGTCAGGCTTGACGCGGGGCCTGATCGTGATACCCAAGGCGCTCAGGCGGGCCTGTAGCTCAATTGGTTAGAGCAGAGCGCTCATAACGCTTTGGTTGGGGGTTCGAGTCCCTCCGGGCCTACCACGATCTCACCGCCGGTGACTGAGATTGGGATGACTATGCTCTGCATGGCTTTGATACGTCATCAGTGGTTCTGATCGAAATTTCGGCTGCAGCTGGTGCCGACTTGGCTTATAAGGCGCCCAAACCAAAGGTTTTTTCGCCAATGAAACGAGCATTAGGATGCTGATTTCCCACACAAAGAAGTTCATTTTCATCAAGACGACCAAGACTGCCGGTACATCTGTCGAGGTGTTGCTGCAAAAATACTGTGTGCCGCAGGGTTTCAGCTTTCCGGCCGATCCTTTTGACCAGATTGTCACCGACGCTGGTGTCGTTGGCGGTCGCGGTCCCAATCCCGAAACGCGCAATACCTGGTTTGCGCATATGACAGCATCCGAAATCAAGGCACTTGTTTCTCCAGAGATCTGGGATGGCTACACCAAGATCTGCAATATTCGGAACCCTTGGGACAAAACCGTATCCTTCTTTCACTTCAACAACCGCTCTGTTTCGTCCCTGCCGAAAGCCGAGATCATTGCCAAATTCCGGGACTTCATGCGCAATTCGAATCGCAATGGTCGCGATACCCACATCTATTTTATCGATGGCGCGCCGGTTGCCGACGTGTACCTGCGCCATGAAAGACTGACGGATGATTTCAATCAACTTTGCGAGAAACTCGACTTGCAAACCGAAGAATTACCCCGCCTGAAAGGCCAATTCCGCGACAAGGAAAAGCTGCACTATCGTGACTATTACGATGATGAGCTACGCGATATGGTTGCGACGGTTTACGCCAGTGAGATCAAAGCCTTCGGCTGGGAATTCTAGATTCGCACACCGTTACGGCACTTTACCGAGCAATCACAATATCCGCACACAGCCCGCCCAGTTTCTGGCTTGCTCCCAAGCGCAAGGTGCCGCCATGGGCACGGGCGATGTCGGCCACGATGGCCAACCCCAGACCAACACCGCTGCCTTGGTTCTGGTTGCGTGACGCGTCCAGACGGGTGAATGGTTTCACCGCTTCGGTGCGCTGTTCCAACGGAATGCCCGGTCCGTCATCTTCGACCCGTATACGCATGGACTTGTTGGTCACCGTCAGGCTGATCTCGGCCCGATCTCCGTACCGGACGGCATTGCCGATCAGGTTCTCAACCGCCCGTCGCATCGCTGTGGGGCGCAGCATCACGTTGCCCTGCCCTTCGACCGAGACAAGCTCTGCCTTGTGACCCGCCCGCTGGGCGTCATCGATGATCTGGCCCAACCATTCGACTGGATCAACCTCTTGCGGTGCGACCTCCGAGGCCCCGCGCGAAAACTCCAGAAACGCATCCAGAAGCGACTGCATCTCGTCAACGTCTTTCAGCATCGGCTTGGCCTCGTCTTCCGGCAAGAGCGACAGCCCCAGTTTCAACCGCGTCAACGGTGTGCGTAAATCATGGCTGACGCCGGACAGAATCAATGTGCGCTGTTCGATTTGCCGTTCGATCCTCGCGCGCATGTCCAGAAAAGCGTTGCCCGCTGCGCGCACCTCCAGCGCGCCACTGGGCGCATAAGGAACGGTTCTGCCGCGTCCAAAAGCCTGCGCCGCATCCGCCAAACGGGTAATCGGGCGCAGTTGGTTGCGCATGTAGAGAAACGAGATCGAGGTCATTAGAATCCCAAAGGCAACCACCGTCACGATCAACTGATGTGGAGCCACAGGGGACAAGCGACGTCGGTCAAAGCTGAGTTCCAAAATCCCCAATGAGGTTTCGAAATACAGATGTGCCTCACGGCCATTTGGCAATGCCAGCGCAACAAGCTGCGGGTATCGTGCCGTCAAATCCGCATCGACCTGCGGGGCGATAAAGTCGTACCAACGCCTCCGCCCCTGATCGGGCACCTCACTCAGGCCCAGAAAACGGGCGCTCATCTGCAACGCGGCCAGATCGGCCCGCGCGGCGGCGAGCGCTTGCTGCTGGGTTTCGACATCGGCCATCGCATCGAGAACAAGGTCAATCTCACGCGAGGTGCTATCAGTCATCTGCCCGGTCACATCCTCAAGATGTTTCTGCACAAAGGCGATCGAAACCACCAGCAGCACAACCACCACCGGCAGAACCAAAATCAAGGCGGCACGCGCGTAAAGGCTGCGCGGCATATAACGTTTGAGCCATTGCGTCCACATGAGCTAAACCCTAGCGAGCCACCCGGACAAGAGGAAGAGGTGACGATGCAGGCCCCTGATGATTTCAACCCTGTCCCGGGCCAGCCCGAGACGCTGTCGCCGGGGCTGCAAAGGATCCTGGCGCCCAACCCTTCGCCCATGACCTATCGGGGCACCAACACGTATTTGCTGGGTACCGGCGACGTGATTGTCATCGATCCCGGCCCACAGAGCGCGCCGCATTTGCAAGCCATTCTGGATGCGATACAGCCGCATCAGCGCATCAGCCACATCATTGTCACCCATACCCACCTGGATCATTCTCCTCTGGCCGCCCCGCTTGCCGCCGAGACCGGTGCTCCGATTCTGGCCTTTGGCGCAGCGGGGTCCGGGCGCAGCGCGGTGATGACGGAACTGGCTCAAAACGGCTTGGTGGGCGGCGGTGAGGGCATCGACCATGCGTTTCGCCCCGATATCGAACTGGACGATGGTGGAAAAGTCCAAGGCGACGGGATCACGCTTGAGGTGATTCACACGCCCGGGCATCTGGGCAATCATATTGCACTGGCCTGGGACGATATCTGTTTTACCGCAGATCATGTGATGGGCTGGGCCAGTTCTCTGGTCTCACCACCAGACGGAGATCTGACCGATTTCATGGCAGCCTGCCACCAACTGCGCGCCCGCGACTGGTCGGTGTTTCACCCAGGCCACGGAGCACCGATCACTGACCCTGCAGGCCGCTTGGACTGGCTGATTGCCCATCGCCTGGAACGGGAACGCCAGATCCTGACAGAGCTGGAGGATGGCCCAGCAGATGTTGGCCAATTGGCGCGGCGCATCTACAACGACACGCCAACGGCGCTTCTGCCAGCCGCCGAGCGCAATGTTCTGGCCCATCTTGTTGATCTGACGGGAAAATCCACCGTGGCACCGGTTGGCATTCTGTCTGCGCACGCGCGGTTCAAGCGCCTGAGCTGATGCAAGATTTTTTGAGCGCCATCGCGTTTTATGCTCTGGACGCCGAAAATCCCTGTTGCTATACGCGCTGAAAGTTCCGGCGTAGCTCAGCGGTAGAGCAGTTGACTGTTAATCAATTGGTCGTAGGTTCGATCCCTACCGCCGGAGCCAATTTCCAACATCATCTGTCACAAGACTCCGTCAAACCTGCGGTCGCATTGCGCCGTTTGCCAGGTGGTGAAAAAACTGAAATCCCCCTCTGGACGGCGTGAAAACAGGTTGCTATACGGCGCGAACCGTTCCGGCGTAGCTCAGCGGTAGAGCAGTTGACTGTTAATCAATTGGTCGTAGGTTCGATCCCTACCGCCGGAGCCAATTTCCTTAGTTTCACGACCCCAAAAAGGCATCTTTGAAGTCGTCGCGCAGGTTGCGTTTGAGGACCTTGCCGGTTGCGTTCAGGGGCAACGCATCCACAAAGACCACTTTGTCGGGCACCTGCCATTTGGCGATCTTGCCGTCAAAAAAGCCGAGCAATTCCTGTTCGGACGGGTCCTCACCGTCGGCCTTCACGGCCACCAGCAACGGGCGCTCATCCCATTTCGGATGGGGCACGCCGACCACAGCAGCAGTGGCCAGTTTCGGGTGCGCGACAGCGATGTTTTCCAATTCGACCGAGCTGATCCATTCTCCCCCCGATTTGATGATGTCCTTCGACCGGTCGCGGATCGTCATATAGCCATCTGGGTCAAGCGTCGCCACATCACCGGTGGCAAACCAGCCGTCCTGCAGCAGATCCTGATCCTGCATCAGGAAATAGCTGTCCAGAACCCAATGCCCGCGCACCATCAGATCGCCTTGGGTTTCGCCATCATGCGGCAGATCATTGCCATCATCATCGACGATTTTCAGCTCAACCCCGAACGGTGGGCGACCCTGGTTTTCCCGCAGTCGGTGCTGCTCGTCCAAAGGCAGGTTGAGGTGTTTGGCCAGAGGCGTATTGGCGCTGCCCAATGGGCTCATTTCGCTCATGCCCCAGGCGTGGACGGTATCGACCCCATAGGTCTCTCGGAAGGTTTCGATCATTGATGGCGGGCATGCAGCGCCACCGATCACGGTGCTTTGCAAGCTTTCGAGCTTCGAGCCCGACTTGGCCGCCGAGGCCAGAAGGCCCTGCCAGATCGTCGGCACCCCCATGGCCAGCGTCACACCATAAGTGTCGATCAGGTTGACCAGCGCATCACCTTGCAGCCCCGGCCCCGGCAGCACCATGCGCGAGCCCGACATGGCGCAGGCATAGGGCGACCCCCAGGCATTGACGTGGAACATCGGCACAACGGGCATGACCACGTCGCGGGCGGAATAACCGATCACATCCTTGGTATTCGACGCGAAACTGTGCAGCACCGTTGATCGATGCGAATAGAGCACGCCCTTGGGGTTCCCGGTCGTGCCCGAGGTGTAACAGAGGCTGGATGCGGTGTTTTCGTCAAAGCTGGGCCATTGGAAATCATCGCTGCCCGTCTCGATTAACTCGTCATAGAACTTGACGTCCTTGACCTGCGCGGTGGCCTCTTCGCTGCGCGGCCCCATCAGAACAAAGTGCCGAACCTCGGTCAGATGCTCTTGCAACGCGGCGACAAGCGGCAGGAAGGTTGCGTCAAAGAACAGCACCCGATCCTGAGCGTGGTTGATGATATAGGTCAGCTGCTCGGGGAACAGGCGCGGATTGACCGTGTGACAGACATAACCCGCCCCCGAGACCGCATAGTAGATTTCAAGATGACGCCGATTGTTCCAGGCCAGGGTTCCGATCCTGTCCTGTGGTTCCAGGCCCAACGCCCCAAGCGCCGAGGCCAAACGACGCGCGTTTCGCGCAATCTCGGCCCAGTTGGTTTGCGTCACGGTGCCATCGGTTTCGACCGAGATAATCTCGGTGCCCCCGTGATAGCGTTCGGCGTGATCGATCAGTGACGAAATCAGCAAAGGCTGCGTCATCATCTGTCCCAGCATGGACATCCTCCCATAGTCAGCGCCGCCAAAGAGCGGTCTTGCCTTGGCAGCCTGCCAAGGTTTCAATTGTCTGACAATAAAAGAATACGCCCTGCCCTAAAGGCAAGGCTTGACCGGTGCCTATTCTTGACGGTGGCGCAGCGCGTAATCGACCAAAGCCGCAGTCGAGCCGTCCTTGCCTTCGGTTCCAACCTCGCCATCGACAACCGGGCCAAGCGAGGTGGCCAACTCCTTGCCCAACTCGACGCCCCATTGATCAAAAGAGTTGATGCCCAACAGCACCCCTTCGACAAAGACACGGTGTTCATAAAGCGCAATGATCTGACCCAGCACAAACGGCGTGAGCTTGGGATAGATCAACGTGGTCGAAGGTCGGTTGCCCGGGAACACACGGTGGCGCGCCTGACGGTCTTGTTCAGCCCCCTCCAGCCCTTTGGCCGCCATAAGCGCGCGCGCCTCGTCCAAAGATCGACCGCGCATCAAAGCCTCGGACTGGGCCAGGCAATTGGCCAGCAGCAGCCGGTGGTGATGGGCCAGTTCGGGCTCGTGTCCCTCTGCGGCGACCATGAAGTCACAGGGGATCACATCGGTGCCCTGATGGATCAGCTGGTAGAAGGCGTGCTGCCCGTTTGTGCCCGGCTCTCCCCAGACCACAGGCCCCGAAGGCAGGGTCAACGCCGTGCCGTCCATAGCAACCGATTTGCCGTTCGATTCCATTTCCAGCTGCTGGAAATAGGCCGGAAGGCGCAGCAGGCGTTGGTCGTAAGGCAGAACCGCTCGGCTGGCATAGCCCAGAACCTGACGATGCCAGATGCCGACCAGCGCCAGCATCACCGGCATGTTCTCGTGCCATTCTGCGGCTTGGAAATGCAGGTCCATCGCCTGCCCACCGCGCAAGAACCCGTCAAACGCGTTTGAGCCTACGGCGATCATCACAGGCAGGCCCACAGGTCCCCAGACCGAATATCGCCCGCCCACCCAGTCGGCAAAGCCAAATACCCGGTCCGCAGGGATGCCAAAGCTTTCGGTCTTGTCCAGCGCACTGGACACGGCTGCAAATTGCCGGGACGGATCGCCACCACCTTCGGTCATCCACGCCCGCGCGGTGCGCGCGTTTGTCATAGTTTCGATCGTGGTAAAGGTTTTCGAGGCGACGATCACCAAGGTGGTTTTCGGATCCAGCGCGCGCAAAGTGTCAGCGATATGCGCTCCGTCCACGTTCGAGACGTAATGCACACGCGGGCCATCATGATAAGGGGCCAATGCATGTGTCGCCATTACCGGACCCAGATCAGAGCCGCCGATCCCGATATTGACCACATCGGTGAAACTGCCGCCGACGCCCTGTATCGCTCCGCCGCGCACCTCTTCGGCAAAGACGCGCATGCGGTGCAGCGTATCCAGAACCGCAGGCATGACATCCTGTCCGTCCACATGGACCGCACCGCCATCCAGATTGCGCAGGGCGGTGTGCAAGACCGCACGGCCTTCGGTTTCGTTGATCTTTTCACCGCCAAACATCGCCGCCCGGCGCCCGGCCAGATCTGCCGCATCACAGAGCTGGATCAGCGCGTCGCGGACCTCTGCGTCGATCAGCGTCTTGGAATAGTCAAACAGCAGATCCTGAGTCGAGGCCGCAAAACCTGAGGCACGGTCTTTGTCTGCTTTGAACAGATCGAGGATTGATGTTTCAGCGCGCGCGGCGGCCAGAGATTTGAGTGTGTCCAGTTGCATATCGCCTACTCCGCCCAATGGACTGTCATACCGCGTAGCACCGCCGAGATTGGGGCCTCTTCCGGTGGAAGTGTCATCGCGCGTTCCAGCGCCTCGCGTTTAGAGGCACCAAAGATCACCAGATGTTTCGACAAAGCCCCATCCAGAACCGGCCCGGTCAGAGTGATACGCGGCTCGGGTTGCGCATCGGTGCGGGCCACGGCCAGGGTTGGCGCGTGACTGTCCAGCGCGTCCAGCAATCCGGCCATGCCGGGAAACAGCGACGCGGTGTGCATATCTTTGCCCATGCCCAAGACCAGCACCGACAACGGCAGCACGGGCGCCAGCAGGGTCTCAACCTCGGCCAAAGCGGCCTCGGGTTCGCGCCCGGGCACGTAAAGCGGCACATATTGCGCCACTGACGCCCGGTTGGTCAGCAGCCGTTCACGGATCAGCTTTTCGTTCGAACGGGCGTCATCGCTGGGCACGCAGCGTTCGTCCGTGGGCAGAACACGCACCCTATCCCATTCCAGGTCAGCCGCGCAGAGACCATCAAAGATCGGCCCCGGCGTGGTGCCCCCCGGCACCGCAAGCGAGATCATGTCATGGTGCAAAAGCGCGGCTTCGATATCGCCGGCCAGCACATTGGCCACATCAATGGCCAGCATGTCACGGTCGGCATAGTCCTGAAAATTCATGGGTTTATTCCCTGCCAGTGGCGACCATCACGTTTCATCAGCAGCTCGGCGTCGCCGGGACCGGTGCTGCCACTGTCATAGGGTTTGGGCACGTCGCCACGCGCGTGCCAACCTGCGATAATCGGATCTGTCCAGGCCCAGGCGGCCTCAACCTCATCACCGCGCATAAAGAGCGTCTGGTTGCCGCGGATGACATCCATGATCAGACGCTCATATGCGCCGGGCGGGTTCTGGTTTTCCGGGCCCAATGCCTCGGCAAAGCTCATATCCAGCGGCACGTCGATCAGACGCATACCACCCTGCCCCGGTTCCTTGATCGTCACTTTCAGCGTGATCCCCTCATTGGGTTGCAGACGGATTGAGAGCATATTGGCATGCCGCCCCGCTGCTGCGCCAAAGATCGAATGCGGCGCGTCCTTGAACATCACGTTGATCACTGAAGACCGCGCCACCAATCGCTTGCCGGTGCGCAAATAAAAGGGTGTGCCCGCCCATCGCCAATTGCTGACATGCGCCCGCAGCGCAACATAGCTTTCGGTCGTGGATCGCGGGTTGCCCACCACCGCGCGGTACCCTGCGCCATCCTGGCCGCCCTCAAACTGCCCGCGCACGATGTGATGCGGCTCGACCGTATCCAGTGCCCGGATCACCTTGAGCTTTTCGTCGCGCACCGCATCGGGATCGAACTTGGCCGGAGGCTCCATGGCGATCAGACAGAGCAACTGCATCAGATGGTTCTGCACCATATCCCGCATTGCGCCCGCGCGCTCATAATAGTCCTCGCGCCCGTCGATCCCTACGGTTTCGGCCACTGTGATCTGGATGTGATCGACGTACTGGCTGTTCCAGAGCGGCTCGAACAACATATTGCCAAAGCGCACGGCCATCAGATTCTGAACGGTTTCTTTGCCCAGATAATGATCAATGCGATAGATCTGACTTTCGTGGAAATACCGCGCCAACGTCGCGTTCAAGGCTTGCGCGCTGGCCAGATCATGACCAAAGGGCTTTTCAACAACCACGCGGGTTTGAGCATTCGTCAATCCATGTGCCTTGATCCGCTCGGCCAAGGGGCCAAAAAGCGACGGACCGACCGAGAAATAAAAGGCCCGAATGCGATCCGCATGCAGCAAAGACGCGAGGTCGCCCCACCCCTGATCCTGGGTCGCATCTAGCGGAAGATAACGAACGCGCCGCAAAAACTCTGCAACAGACTGCGCATTGGACCGCGCGGTGGGGTCGTGCTCGTGCAACGCCGCCCGTACGACGTCTCGAAAACCTGCGTCATCCTGCACGCGCCGCGCCACGCCGATGATCTGCGTGCCTTCGGGCCATTGCCCGGCGCAAAAACGGCGGAACAGCGCAGGCAAGATCTTGCGCTGGGCCAAATCGCCCGTCGCGCCAAAAATCACCAGGTCGAACGGATCAACGGGGATTACACGAGAAACCATGACTTTCCCTTACCTTGCCCTCTGGTTCATGTCCAATGTTAGCGCAATCATGCTCGGTGTTTTCTCGCGCATCATCCCCCTGCCCTGATCGTCATCAAATCTCTGTCAGTTTCCGGCCCTACGGCTTTCCCTGCACATAAGAACAGCCTAGATCGATCGAAGAAATACAGGGAACCGGATGCCGGAATGAAAGACAGCGCCTCTCAGATCGCCAATATTGGCAAGTTCGAAGACAAATTGGTGACAGCTCTGGGAGAGACCCGCGCCTCGGTCAAACTCAGCAACCCGCAGACCTTGTGGTTCAACACGGGAACGCTGTGCAATATCGAATGCGTCAACTGCTATATCGAAAGCAGCCCCACCAATGACGCGCTGGTCTATATCACCGCTGAGGAAGTGCGCGACTATCTTGACCAGATCGAAGAGCGCGGCTGGCCCATCCGTGAGATCGGTTTTACCGGTGGTGAGCCGTTCATGAATCCCGATATGATCGAAATGACCCGCGCCGCGCTGGAGCGCGGATACGAGGTTTTGCTTCTCACCAATGCCATGGCCCCGATGATGCGCCGGAAAATGCGCGACGGGCTTTTGGATCTGCAGAAAGACCACAACGACAGGCTGACCTTGCGCGTGTCGGTCGATCATTTCCGCCCCGAACTGCATGATGAAGAGCGCGGAAGAGGCAGTTTCGACAAGACCCTGACCGGCATGCAATGGCTGCGCGATCATGGGTTCAACATGACCATCGCCGGGCGCACGCTTTGGGGCGACACTGACGCGGACAGCCGCCAGGGCTATGCGACGTTCTTTGCCGAACACGGGTTTGACATTGATCCCAATGATCCAGGCCAGACCGTGCTGTTTCCCGAAATGGACGAAAACATCGAAGTGCCCGAAATCACCACCGCCTGCTGGGGCATACTGGACAAATCACCCGACGCCGTCATGTGCGCCAGTGCCCGCATGGTGGTCAAACGCAAAGGGGCGGAGAAGCCTGCTGTTTTGGCCTGTACCTTGCTGCCCTATGCGCCCGAGTTTGAAATGGGTCACACACTGGCCGAGGCCGAGGCTGACGTGCATCTGAACCACCCCCACTGCGCCAAGTTTTGCGTCTTGGGCGGGGCCAGCTGTTCTGGCTGATCAGTTCAGCTCTGGTGATTTCCAGAACTTCGTGCCTGTCGCAGCGGCAGACACCCGCCAGCCTTTTTTGCCCAGCACAAAGAAAGAGCGGCCATCTGTGAAATGCACAGCCTCGCCGCTGCGTTCCTCTCCGTACATCGCTCCGGTCTCAGCCGTAGCGTCATAGCCATGCGCAATGAAGTTGTCCAAATCGGCTTGTGTTTCAAACAAGATCACGAACTTGGCTTCAAAGCCGCCGATCCCGACCGCAGCCCCGACGCCCCCGGTGCCCATATTCATATAGGTGTGTTGGCCGGTTTCTTTCGACACGGCCACACCACGCCCGTAGCCGCCTGACACCGGAAACACCGTTATCTTTCGTGAATCGAAAACGGCATAGCCTGCACTGACATCATACAGCGCACCTGCCTCGGGGTTTTCCACAAGCAATTGATCCAGAATGTCACTCGCCATCCCGTCCAATTTGACCCGCGTTTCCTCTGGTGTGGCCTCATTCGACAAAAGCTCTGTGGTGGAATCTATCGTGTTGTCCACGGCCGCTGCGCCTTTTTGCACAGTGGTTCCAACAACTTCCGCACCTTGACCAATGGCGTCGACCGTATTCTCGGCACCTTTCTTGATCTTGTCCAAAACGCCTTCAGCCATGAGGGGGGTGCCAATCAACAACCCGATGAAAGCGAAACTGATTGCTTTGGACATAAGAAAACTCCTCCGGGTTGCGCGGTGTTTTATTAACCGAGGCAGACGGGGCCGAAAACCCACCTATGAAGAAATGCACCAAAGAACCGAAAAGGCCGAACAAAAGCTTAACGTAACCAAATTCACTGATCACGCCCAAAATCAATGATATGAGTGCCAATGTCTTTGAGTTTTTGTGAGACGTGGCAATGAAATGGTTTTGGACGCTTTGCTTGCTGATCAGCGCCTGCCCGGTATGGGCGCAGGAACGGTTGGCTTTGGTCATCGGCAATAATGACTACGATTCGGTCATTGATCTGCAAAAGGCCGTTGCGGATGCCGAGGCCGTCTCGGCCAAACTGCAAACCCTGGGGTTTGAAACCATCGAAGGGCTCAATCTGGACCGGCGCGGCATGAACCAGCACATCGCCGATTTCACCGCCCGGCTCGATGCCGGGGATACGGCTTTTGTGTTCTTTGCGGGCCATGGTGTCGAAATCGACGGCGAGAATTACCTGCTGCCCACGGATATCTTGACCCCTTCCACGGGCGAAACAGACTTCGTCAAATCCGAGTCCATCGCGCTGTCAAATCTGTTGGACCGCGTGCGCGCGACCGGAGCGCGCACGTCTATCGCCATCATTGATGCCTGCCGGGACAACCCGTTTGAAACCCATGCCGGGCGATCCATCGGGCGGACGCGCGGGCTGGGTCGGATCAACGCGCCGCAGGGCATGTTTGTGATCTTTTCAGCCGGCGCCGGTCAGATGGCGCTGGACCGGCTCAGCGATGATGAGGCCGAGCCCAATTCCGTCTTCACCCGCGCGCTGTTGCCGCGTCTGTCCGAGCCCGGTTTGGAACTGCGCAGCATGGTCGCCGACTTGCGCCGCGACGTTCGCGATCTTTCGCGAACGGTTCAGCACACTCAAATTCCCGCTTATTATGATGAAATGCTTGGAGAGTTTTACTTCTCTCCCGCCGTCACGCAGGATCAGGCGGCCGAGGATTTGCCGGTACAGGCCATGCGCGCAGATCTTGAACTGGCGCGCTCGGTTGGAACGGTTTCAGCGTTGGATACATTTCTTGAGAAATATCATGAGCAATCTGAAAACTATACCTATGAGGTAGCTCTGCAATTGCGCGACGCCCTGGCGCTCAGCAACCCGCCTGCGCCTGAAGACGATCCGGCACCGCAACACGCCGTATCAGCGCCGACACCCGCTCCGCTGGTTCCGGATTCGCGTGAGGTGATGCGTGCCACGCAACAGGCGCTGAATGCCATAGGCTGCAATGTGGGCGTTGCCGACGGATTGGCAGGCCCGCGCACCAGACGCGCCTTTGCCGAATATCGCGATGTCAGCGGTTCGACCCTCGGCGCGGATGATCTGGGCACGCGTCATGCGTTGGAAGAAGTGCAAAGCGCCAGCGGGACAATCTGTCAGGTCTCGGCCCCCGCACCTGCGCCCACAACCGGGTTTTCGATGGCAGGCATGTGGCAGTTCAAAGCCACCTGCGCCCTTGTTCTGAACGTCACCGGTTCGGTGCGTTACACGTCGGCAGGTGGAAATAAATATTTCGGTCAATTGAAAGACTCGCTGGGCCAGACAGCCAATACCGAGATTTTTGTGAACGAACAGCAGATCTCGGGCACCGACTATTTCCCGGCCATTACCGTGAAATGGCGCGGGCGGCTTGCCGCAGATGGCCAGAGCTTTACCGCAAGCGGTTCGACCGGTTGTTCCGTCTATGCCTGGCGGGCCTAATTAACCCGAAACTCACCCACCATATTGCGCCATTCCCCGGGCGCGATCATCTTGCGATGGGTAAAGCGCACGGAGTGCAGCGGGCCTTCAATCTCGCGCTTCCAGAAATCTATGAATTCGAACAGTTTGGGGTGATCCGGCGCCAGATCGTAATCCTGCCAGATAAAGGTGTTCAACACGTGGATATAATCCGGCATGCGATAGAAGAATTCCGCCGTCGTCAGCCCATATCCTTTGAGCATCAGTTCTGTTTCGCTTTGCTCCATTCAGACCTCCGATTTTCTTGCAAGGTCTACTCAGAGTAACACCGAAACCCTCTAATACTTGGATAACAATATGTTACCACTAGGTTACCGGGGTTTTTGGCAACACTTTCTTTGCTTGCTTGCACCTTATGTGCCGGGTCTGATAAGGTGCATCCACAAGATATAGATCAAAAACAAGACACGGGCAGCTTACGTGAGCGATACGCCAGAAACACCTGAAAACATGGAAAAAAACCCGCCTGAGCGCCCCGCATACGACGGCCCGACGGTGTCCATCGAATCCGAGATGCGCACGTCCTATCTGGACTACGCCATGTCGGTCATCGTCAGTCGCGCGATCCCCGATCTGCGCGATGGATTGAAACCGGTGCACCGGCGCATCCTTTATGCGATGCACGAAACCGGCAATACCCATGACAAGGCCTACCGCAAATCGGCCCGCCCGGTGGGTGATGTGATGGGTAAATACCACCCGCATGGCGACAGCGCGATCTATGATGCGCTGGTGCGGATGGCGCAGGATTTCTCGATGTCACTGCCGCTCTTGGATGGTCAGGGCAACTTTGGTTCGATGGATGGCGATAACCCGGCGGCCATGCGCTATACCGAAGTGCGGATGGACAAGCCCGCCGCCGCCCTGCTGGCCGATATCGAAAAAGAGACGGTCGATTTTCAGGACAACTATGACGGCAAGGATCAGGAACCGACGGTCTTGCCCGCGCGTTTCCCGAACATGCTGGTCAATGGCGCCGGTGGTATCGCCGTGGGGATGGCCACTAACATTCCGCCGCACAATCTGGGCGAAGTGGTGGATGCCACGCTGGCGCTGATCGACGACCCGGATCTGACTTCGGAACAGCTGATCGAATACGTGCCCGGCCCCGATTTCCCGACCGGAGGCGTAATGCTGGGCCGGTCTGGTGCGCGCAAGGCCTATCTTGAGGGGCGCGGCAGCGTCATCATCCGCGCCAAAACCCGCGTGGAAGAGATCCGCAAGGATCGTTACGCGATCATCGTCGATGAGATCCCCTATCAGGTGAACAAGGCCTCGATGATCGAAAAGATCGCCGAAGCCGTGCGCGAGAAGCGCATCGAAGGCGTGAGCCACGTTCAGGACGAATCCGATCGCAACGGTGTGCGCGTGGTGGTCGAACTGAAACGCGATGCGACGCCCGAGGTGGTGCTGAACCAGCTCTATCGCTTTTCGCCGATGCAGACCTCGTTCGGTTGCAACATGCTGGCGTTGAACGGTGGACGGCCCGAACAGCTGACACTGCGCCGTTTCCTGACCTCGTTCATCGATTTCCGCGAAGACGTGGTCGCCCGCCGCACTGCCTATGACCTGCGCAAGGCGCGGGAACGCAGCCATATCCTGTGTGGTCTGGCCGTTGCCGTTTCAAACGTGGATGAGGTGGTTGCCACCATCCGCTCATCGGCGGACGCTGCCGAGGCGCGCGAAAAGCTGATGACCCGCCGCTGGCCTGCGGCCGAGATCGAAGGCTATCTGCGTCTGATCGACGACCCTTTGTCCAAGATGAACGACGATGGCACCTATAACCTGACCGAAGTGCAGGCCCGCGCCATACTCGAACTGCGCCTGCAACGCCTGACCCAGATCGGGGTCAAAGAGGTCACGGACGAGCTGGAAGAACTGGCCGGTAAGATCAAGGAATACCTGGATATTCTGTCCTCGCGCGAACGCATCATGTCGATCATCGCGGATGAGCTGCGCGACGTGCGTGAACAGTTCGCCGTGCCGCGCCGCACCGAGATCGTCGACTGGTCGGGCGACATGGAAGACGAGGACCTGATCGAGCGTGAGGATATGGTCGTTACCGTCACTTCGGGCGGCTATATCAAACGTACCCCGCTGGCCGATTTCCGCGCGCAGAAACGTGGCGGCAAGGGGCTGTCGGGGATGCAGACCAAGGAAGAGGACGTGGTCACCACCCTCTTTGTGGCCAACACACATACGCAGCTGCTGTTCTTCACCACCGAGGGCATGGTCTACAAGCTCAAGACCTGGCGCCTGCCGCAGTCCAGCCGCACCGGCAAGGGCAAGGCGATCGTCAATATCCTGCCGATTCCAACGGGTGTTTCCATCGCGGCGATCATGCCGGTGGATGTACCGGATGAGGAATGGGAGAACCTTCAGATCGTCTTTGCCACCAGCGCAGGCGACGCGCGCCGCAACCGGCTATCGGATTTCACCAATGTACGCCGTAACGGCAAGATCGCGATGAAGCTGCCCGAGGATGTGGAACTGGTGAACGCCCGCATCTGCTCGGAAGATGAAGATGTCATGCTGGTCACCAATTCGGGCCGCGCGATCCGCTTCCGCACCACCGATGTACGCGTCTTCAACTCGCGCGAATCCACCGGTGTGCGTGGCATTAAACTTACCAACGGTGACCGCGTGGTCTCGATGTCTGTTATCCGCCATTTCGAGGCAGACCCGGACGAACGCTCCGCCTACCTCAAGATGCGCCGCGCCGTGGCCGGTATTGCCGATGACGGCGAAAGCGATGAGGATGAAGCCGCACCGGGTTCAATAACGCAGGAGCGCTATGCCGAGATGTCGGCAGCCGAAAACCTGATCCTGACCATCACCTCGGGCGGCGCAGGCAAGCTCAGCTCTAGCCACGATTATCCGGTCCGCGGACGCGGCGGTATGGGTGTGGCGGCGATGGACAAAGCCATGCGTGGCGGCGAGCTTGTGGCTTCGTTCCCGGTCGAGATGGACGACCAGATCATGCTGGCCACCTCCAAGGGTCAATCGATCCGGGTTCCGGTCGACGGCATCTCGTTCCGCTCCCGCTCGGCTGGTGGAGTGAAAGTGTTCAACACCGGCAAGGGCGAGGAAGTCGTCAGTGTCGCCTGGATCGCCGATCAGGGCGACGAAGACGGCGAAGAGTAACTGGACGTCAAAAAGACCGGGTGAATTGAACCCGGTCTTTTCTGACCTAAGCTCAGATTTGTAGGCGAGCTGGTTTTGCTCAATGGCGCTGAATAAAGTTTCATAGTTGAGTGTTAGATTGATGCGTGTCTCGTTTGAAACACGCACGACGGATTTCTGCCAGACGGTCAATGACAGGTACGGATCCTCATTTTCTGGTTCGAAAGATTGGAGGTCAAATTGACGCGTATTCTTATGGTTTTTTTCATGGTCACCGTCCTGTTTGCCGGGCCATCCTCAGCCCATGAACGATTTGCATTGGTGATCGGAAACGCCGGATACACGAATGTCCCTGCGCTCGATAACCCTGTAAATGATGCGCGACTGATGAGCGACGAGCTTCAAGCCGCCGGATTCTCGGTCACCACACTGACAGATGTGGGTCGCGCAGACATGATGCAGGAGGTCGACGCTTTTGCCAGCAAGGTGCGTGCGGCGGGGTCCGAGGCGCTGGCCGTGTTTTACTTCGCCGGGCATGGTGTACGCAGCGATGGCTTTAACTATCTTCTTCCGCTGAACGTGAACATCCAGACTGAAGCCGACATTGCGGGTGAAGCCGTTCCTGCCGAGTGGATTTTGGATCGCATTCACACACCCAAAGCTGTCAGCGTGATGATCCTGGACGCCTGTCGCGACAATCCCTTTGGAAGCCAAGCCGACGTGTTTGGGGATGTAGGCGACGGGCTGGCGCGAATGACGGCCCGTACGAACAACCTGATCGCCTATGCCACGGGTCCCGGCGACGTCGCGTTGGATGGGACAGGAACAAACAGCCCATACACCGCAGCGATTGCCCGCGCCATCAGGACCACTGATCTGGGTTTGGAGCAGATGTTCGAACAAGTCCGCTCGGATGTGGTCAGCGAAACCGAAGGTCTGCAATCGCCTTGGGCGCGGTCGTCGTTGAATATCAGGATCGGGTTGAAGGATCCAAACGCGAGTTAACCGGGCGCAGCTTTGATCGCGACCCGGGCCTTACGAAAGATAATTGTTGAAAAAGGCGATTGTCCGTTTCCAGGCCAGATTGGCCGCAGTTTCGTCATATCGCGGTGTCGTGTCGTTGTGGAACCCGTGATTGACGTCTGGATAGAAATGAACGCTGAACTTTTTCTGATTGTCTTCCAGCGCCTTTGAATAGGCAGGCCAACCGGCATTGATCCGTTCATCCAGACCCGCGTAATGGATCATCAAAGGCGCCTCAATCGATGGCACATCTTCGGCGGCAGGTTGGCGCCCGTAGAAGGGAACAGAGGCGCCAAGGTCAGGATAAGCCACCGCCAACGCATTACAGACACCGCCGCCATAGCAGAAACCAACAGCGCCGACTTTGCCGGACGAAAGATCATGGTCCCGCAAAAACTCATATGCGGCAAAGAAATCCGCCATCAGTTTTTCCCGGTCCATCGAGCGTTGCATCTCACGCCCTTCTTCATCGGTGCCGGGATACCCTCCAAGCGGCGACAAACCATCCGGGCCAAAGGCCAGAAATCCAGCCTTGGCCGTGCGCCGAACCACGTCCTCGATATAGGGGTTGAGCCCCCGGTTTTCATGCACCACCAGCACCGCAGGCAACTTGCCTGTGGCATTTGCAGGCATCGCCATCAAACCGCTGGTTTCAGTGTGCCCATCGGGGCTGTCGAACGCGACCACCATGGTTTCGATATCGGGGTCGTCTGGTGCAACCTGCTGCGCCCATGCGTAATTGGGCTGTAGCTGGTCCAGGATCATGGCTCCGGTGACGCCCGCAGCCGCATATTTCCCGGCGCGCGAGATGAACTCGCGCTTCGACATCGTGCCGTGGACATATCCATCAAAGATCTCAAGTATCCGGGGATCGAAATCACTTGCTTTCTTGCGGGCGTTGCCAGTCATTCTTGCCTCCCAAGCAATGCTATCACTGCACCCACCCTAGCCTGTGATCGGCGATCCGGGAAATCAAAGATCGTAAAGCGCGCCGAATTTCGCCTCCAGATACGCCAGCAGCGGTTCTGGCCCCGGCTCTACCCCACTCGCGCGGGCGATGATCTCACGCGGGGCAAAAAGCCCGCCATGTTGCTGCACGTTTTCGCGCAGCCAGGTGGTGGCACCGCCGGTCTCACCCTGGGCTAGCTGCGCATCCAGATCGGGCACTGCCGCGCGCAGGGCCTGATAGAGGCATCCAGCATAGACATTGCCCAGCGAATAGGTCGGGAAATAGCCAAACAGGCCCACCGACCAATGCACGTCCTGCAAGCACCCGTTCGAGGGCTTGTCGACCGCATATCCGAAATCAGCCTTGAACCGGTCATTCCACGCAGATTCCAGATCGCTGACCTGCAGATCGCCGGCCATCAGGGCACGTTCCAGATCAAAGCGCAGCATGATGTGCAGGTTATATTGGACCTCATCCGCCTCGGTTCGGATATAGCCGTTATGCACCCGGTTGACGGTGGCATAAAACGCGTCGGCGTCGGCGATCCCGAAGTCGCCGAAGGCGTCTTTCATCTGCTCAAACAGCCACCCGGTAAAGGCGCGCGAGCGGCCAAGCTGGTTTTCGTAAATCCGGCTTTGGCTTTCATGAACCCCCATCGACACGCCGCTGCCCAGCGGTGTCAGAAGATAGGCCTTATCGACGCCTTGCTCGTAAGCGGCGTGGCCGACCTCGTGAATGGTGGAATAGAAACAGTTGAACGGGTCGGTCTCGCTGGTCCGCGTGGTGATACGCACATCCAGCCCGCTGCCCGAACTGAACGGGTGCACCGCCTTGTCGACCCGCCCGTTGTTGAGGTCATAGCCAAAGGTGGTGGCCAGTTTCTGCGACAACCGCATCTGGATCCGTTCATCAAACTGCCCCGACAGCGCAGCAGGTTCCGGCCTGTCCAGCACAGCGGCGCGCAACGCGACCAGACGCGGGCGCATCTGGTCGAAAATGGCAGCAATCTGCGCGCCGGTCGTATAGGGCTCGTAATCCTCGACCATCGCGTCATAGACGTTACCACCCTGCGCCAGCGCTTCGCCTTCCTGACGTTTCAGCGCGACAACCTCTTCCAGCACCGGTAGGAAGGCGGCCACATCCTCGTCGGCGCGGGCCTGCGCCCAGGTGCCTTGCGCGGCTGATGTCACACGGGCAATAGCGGTGGCCAGATCGGCAGGCACTTTGACAGCACGGTCATAGGCCCGGCGGATGTCACGAAGCTGCGCTTTGCCAACCGCGTCCTGCGGTGCCGCCTGGTCCAACCATTCGGCCACGCGCGGGTCCGAGCGGCGAGCGTGCAGAACAGCCTCAATCGCGGCCATTTCCTCGGCCCGTTGCGGCGCTGCGCCGCGTGGCATCATGGTTTCCTGATCCCAGCCCAACCGCCCGGCAATCTGGCCCAAAGCCGAGGTTTCCCGTTGAAACGCCATCAGGTCATCAAATGCAGTCATGAAATCAAGCTCCGCGCAGTGAGGTTGCAATGGGATAGGCCGTCAGGAACCGCGCCCGCAGAATCAGTGTCCACACGATAACGGCCATGAACTGGTGGAAAATCGCGATCTGCCAGGGGGCGGCATAGACCACTGTGACAATACCCACCACAACCTGAAGCGACAACGCCGCAAAGGCTGCGTTAAAGGCAAATCGGGTCTGTGGATGCGCGCTGGTGCCGCCCCGCCGCCAGACGACAAAGGCAAAGATCAGCAGCAGGTAGCCTACGCAACGGTGGATAAACTGCACCAGCCCCGGGCTTTCAAAGAAGTTCCGCCACAGCGGCTCAAGCATCGTCGCGTCGGGCGGCAACAGCTGACCGCCGATCAAAGGCCAATCGGTATAAGACCGCCCAGCGTCGATCCCTGCCACAAGCGCCCCAATGAGTATCTGCAAAAAGGTGAAATGCAGCAATCCGGTCGAAAGCGAGAAGAGCTTTGCCTCTTTTGCCCGCCGGGCCTGCATCAGATCACGCTCACTGCGGCCCAGTTCAAAGATATACCAGGCAAGGAACCCCAGAATGACAAAGGCCAGACCCAGATGAGTGGCCAGGCGATAACTGGCCACAGCCGTCATGCCTTCGCCCTGCGTGACGCCCGAGGCGACCATCCACCAGCCGACAGCGCCCTGGATGCCGCCCAGAACACCGGGGATCAGCAGCTTGCCCTTCCAGCCGGTTGGAATTCTGCGCAGCGCCAGAAAGCCAAAGAACCCAACAGCCCAGACCAGCCCGATCACACGGCCCAACTGGCGATGGCCCCATTCCCACCAATAGATGAACTTGAAATCGCTCAGCTCCATCCACTGGTTCTGGATACGCCACTGATCAATCTGCTTGTATTTGTCGAATTCAGCCTGCCAATCGGCCTCGGACAAAGGTGGGATCGCCCCCGTCACAGGTCGCCACTCGGTGATCGACAGGCCGCTATCGGTCAGACGGGTCAGCCCGCCCACGGCGATCATCACCACCACCAGCGCAAACAGGATCATCAACCAGACGCGGATCGCGCCCCGCGCGTCGCTGCGGCCCCTGTCGATCATGCCAGGCTGCACCGCCTGCTGTTTTTCTGTGTCCGAGACCTCTTCGAAGATGCTGCGCTTGCCGCTCATGCTGTCCTCATGTGGTGATTTCGTCGCAAGCTAGGGCCAAGGCGGGCCAAGGTCCAGCCTCAGCCCCGCTCCTTCCAGCGGACCATCTGCCGCATGATCCCGTGCAGCATCTGCACATCCGCGCGTGTCATCCGCATCCGCGACCAGAGATTGCGCAGATTGGTCTTCATACCATCGGCTTTTTCGGGCGGATAAAAGAACCCCGCCGCATCCAACCGGTCCTCATAATGTTCAACCAGCTTTTCAACCTCAATGCCCGTCGCCCAATCGCCCTTGCCCAGATCAGTGGCTTCGTGGGTGACCTCACCGGTTTGGCGCATCCATTCATACGCGGTCAGCAACACGCATTGACCCAGGTTCAGTGACGCATATTCCGGGTTTACCGGGACCGAGATGATGGCGTTGGCCTTGGCGATATCCTCGTTCTCGAGCCCCGCCCGCTCGGGCCCGAACAGAACAGCCACGTTTTCACCCGCAGCAACCTTCTGGGCCGCGATCTGCATCGCGCGTTCGGGGCTATAGACCGGCTTGGTCAAGCCACGCTGACGCGCCGTGGTGGCAAAGACAAAGGTGGTGTCTGACAATGATCCCGCCAGATCGTCAAACAGCTGCGCCTCATCCAGCAACCGTCCGGCACCGCTCGACATCGCCACCGCCTTGGGGTTCGGCCACCCGTCCCGAGGCGCCACGATCCGCATCCGGTCCAACCCGAAATTCCACATCGCCCGCGCGGCGGCCCCGATGTTTTCACCCATCTGCGGGCGTACAAGCACAAAAGACGGCTGGGAATTCTCGCTGGGCATAGTTTACTCCGAAAAACTCTGCCTGCTCTAATCGCGACGCCGGGCAAGGGCAAGCCACCCCTGCTTCTTCTGTTCCCAAATACCTCCGCCGGAGGCATAAAAGATTGCGTCCCACGTGCAATCCGCTAAACCGCCCGGAAGAAGTCAATGCCGAAGGATGCGCCATGGACAGCCCCGAGCAGCCGCAGATCTATCTGATCACACCGCCCACGATCGAATTGAGCCGCTTTCCCGACCAGTTGGCACGCGTTCTGGACGGGGCCGAGATCGCCTGTCTGCGCCTGGCGCTTGCAGGCCATGACGAGGATACCATCGCCCGCGCTGCGGATGCCTGCCGCGAAGTTGCCCACGCACGGGATGTAGCGATTGTGCTGTCAAACCACGTGTTGCTGGCACAACGGCTGGGATTGGACGGGGTGCATCTGGATGACGGGGCTCGCTCTGTCCGCGCCGCCCGCAAAGAGTTGGGCGCCGATGCCATCGTTGGCAGTTTCTGCGGGGCCTCCAGTCATGATGGCATGACCGCCGGTGAAAACGGTGCGGATTACGTGGCTTTTGGCCCGGTGGGCACCGCTTCACTTGGCAATGGGACCCGGGCCGAAAAGGACTTGTTTCAGTGGTGGTCGGAAATGATCGAAGTGCCGGTTGTGGCCGAAGCGGGCTTGACCCCTGAATTGATCGGCCAGCTTGCGCCCTGCACCGATTTCTTTGGCATCGGAGAGGAAATCTGGTCACAGGATGACCCATTGGCGGCATTGCAACAGCTTATCGCCGCAATGGGTTGATCGTGCGGCCCTTTCCGACTTGCACGGGCCTGAGCGCTGCGGCATGACAAAGCGATGAACACACATAGCGACATATTGTGTATCGGCTCGGTCCTTTGGGACGTGATCGGGCGCTCTGCCAGTGCCATGCGACAGGGATCGGACGTACCCGGTCGGATCACCCGCCTGCCCGGCGGCGTGGCGATGAACATCGCCATGACCCTGGTGCGCTTTGGCATGACCCCCACCTTGCTGACCGCCATTGGCCGTGACCCCGAAGGCGACGAGCTGATCAATGCCTGCACCCGGCTGGGTATGGTGACGGACCACATCTACCGCTCGCCAGATCTGGCAACCGACCGCTATATGGCTGTCGAGGGGGCCAATGGGCTGATCGCCGCCATTGCCGACGCGCATTCTCTGGAAGCTGCTGGCGCCAAGATACTGCATCCGCTGGCGCATGGCCCTTTGGGGTCAGAGACCGCGCCTTATACCGGCCCAATTGCCCTGGACGGCAATCTGACAGTCGACCTGCTGGAAGAAATTGCCCAAAGCCCCAACTTTGCCCGGGCCGATCTGCGCGTCGCGCCTGCCTCACCAGGCAAGGCCGAGCGTTTGCTGCCTTTCCTCAAACACGCCCGCGCAACGCTTTATGTGAACCTCGAAGAGGCCGGGCTGCTCTGCCAGCGCGAATTCACCGATTCCGAGTCTGCAGCCAAAGGCCTGCTGGACCGCGGCGCGCTGCGGGTGCTGGTCACCGATGGCGGCAATTCGGCCACCGTAGGCAGCGCCGACAGCATTCTGACCCAAACACCCCCGTCTGTTCTGGTCACCCGCGTGACCGGTGCTGGCGACACTTTCATGGCGGCCCATATCGCCTCGGAATCCACCGGCGCGTCCAATGACGAGGCTCTGTCTCGCGCCCTGCGCGCCGCCGCCACTTACGTCTCGGGAGAAACCCCACTGTGATCGACATCCACTATTCCGCCGAGGTGCGCGCAGCCAAAAACGCAGGCCACCCCATCGTTGCGCTGGAAAGCACCATCATCACCCATGGCATGCCCTACCCTCAAAATATCGAGGTCGCGGCACAGGTTGAGCAGGATGTCCGCGATGCGGTTGCAGTCCCTGCAACCATGGCGGTGATCGAAGGGGTCTTGCATGTTGGTTTGGAGCCGGATCAGCTCAGGGCACTGGGACAGGCGCAGGGCGTTGCCAAAATCTCGCGCGCAGATATGGCCGCCTGTATCTCGACCGGCGGCACCGGAGCCACCACGGTTGCCGCCACGATGATCGCCGCGCAATATGCCGGGATCGAAGTGTTTGCCACAGGTGGCATTGGCGGGGTGCATCAGGGGGCCGAGACCTCTTTTGATATCTCAGCAGATCTGCACGAACTGGCCCAGACCCCTGTGACTGTGGTCGCTGCCGGTGCCAAAGCCATCCTCGATCTGGCCAAAACGCTTGAGGTTCTGGAAACGCTGGGCGTGCCGGTCATCGCTTACGGACAGGATGCCTTTCCCGCCTTCTGGTCGGCGCAATCCCCCTTTACCGCCCCTTTGCGCATGGACAGTGCTGAGGCCATCGCCAAAGCCCACGCAACCCGCCGCGCCTTGGGTCTGCCCGGTGGTCAACTGGTGGCCAATCCGATCCCGAACGATGTGCAGATTCCGGCAGAAGAACTGGCCCCGATCATTGCCGCCGCTCAGGCCGATGCCGACACCCACCGGATCACCGGCAAGGATGTTACGCCCTACCTTCTGCAACGGATATTCGAGCTGACCGAGGGCCGCTCACTGACTGCCAATATCGCGCTGGTTCGCAACAATGCGCGGCTGGCGGCGGGTATTGCCCGGGCACTGAAATCTCGCACCTGACGCAAGCCTATTGTACCAACGCCCCCGATTGACTACCTAAACGACGAAACCCACTCGGAACCGCAATGAACACACCCTTTGACGAAGAGCCCCACCGCCGCCCCGGCCTATTGTCCCGGTTGCGTGCGTCTTTCCTGACGGGCATCGTCGTCATCGCCCCGGTTTGGTTGACCATCTGGTTGATCTGGTCCGTGGTCGGCTGGATCGACAGCGCGGTATTGCCTTTGGTGCCGCAGCGCTTTCAGCCTGAACAATACGTGGGCATCAACCTGCGCGGTGTGGGCGTTATCATCTTCCTGATCTTCACCGTTCTGGTCGGATGGATCGCCAAAGGCATTCTGGGCCGGTCGCTGATCCATTTCGGTGAAAGCGTGGTCGATCGGATGCCGGTTGTGCGCTCGGTCTATTCGGGGATCAAACAGATCTCCGAGACGGTCTTTGCCCAAACCGAACGCTCGTTTGAAAAAGCCTGCCTGATCCAATACCCGCGCCGCGGTATCTGGGCCATTGGCTTTGTCTCGACCACCGCCAAAGGCGAGGTTGCCGAACGCGCCGAAACAGGTGGTGAGTTGCTGAGCGTCTTTGTCCCAACCACCCCCAACCCAACATCCGGGTTCCTGCTGTTCTTCCCGCAGGAGGATGTGATCATGCTGGACATGTCCATCGAGGATGCCGCGAAACTGGTGATCTCGGCTGGGCTGGTTTATCCCAACGACAAAGACCCCTCGCAACCACCTGAATAGTCAGCCAAACATCGCAGGCAGATCGACCGTGCTGCGCGTACCCAGATCAGATTTGTGGGCCCGCAGGAATGAATGCGCCGCCGCCTGCCCGGCCTCTTTCAACCGGTTCAAGACCACCGGATTGGGAAGGATCTTGGTGGTGGCAGACAGATCGTTCATCAAAGCATCGTCAGCAATCATGTGAACCAGCACCCGGTTCATCTCACCTGCCTTCAGCTTCCCCTCTTTCAACAACCGCTGCACAAAACTGATCGCCCTCAACTCGCGAAACAGAGACGAATTGAAACTGATCTCATTGATCCGGTTCTGGATCTGCTGTGGCGTCTTGGGCACCTCATCGCGCTCCAGCGGGTTGATATTCACGATCACCACATCGTCCGGCAAATCCCCGTGAAACAGCGGATAGAGCGCCGGGTTGCCCGTATAGCCGCCATCCCAATAGGCCTCGGTCCGGCCCGTCTTGGGATCATGAATTTCCACCGCCTGAAACAGGTTCGGCAAACAGGCCGAGGCGAGAATGGCACTGGTCGAAATCTCATCACCCGAAAACACCCGGATCTTGCCGCTGCGCACGCAGGTGGCGCAGATGAACAGGCCCGGCCCATCCTCAGCACAGATTTCGGCAAAGTTGAATTTGTCGACCACCGGTTCCAACGGGTTGCGATAGAACGGCCCGTAGGCATAGGGCGACACCAGCCGCGACCAGGCGTCCGCCATCATCACCGGAACCGAGTACTCCAGGGTGCGGGCAATATGTGCGGGTTCTATCCCCCGCATCCAACCGGCTATGCGCGTGTCCTCAACAGCCCCCATACGCTTCCACAGCCTGTTGAGACTGTCGCGCGCGCCCTGCCGGCCGGCATGCAACATCCCCGATTTAAAGGCCGCGCCATTCAGCGCCCCCGCCGAAGTCCCCGTGATCGCGGCAACCTCGACATCCTCTTCATCCAGCAACCGATCCAGCACACCCCAGGTAAACGCTCCGTGCGCCCCGCCGCCTTGCAATGCCAGATTGATGCGTTTCACGACCCTGCCTCTTCTTCTGTTTGCAAATACCTCGGGGGTGCGGGGGCAGAGCCCCCGCTCATTAGGCTAGCGAAAGCGCTCCTCAAAACTCACAACGCGGTCCAGCCGCCATCGACCGAAATCGTCGTCCCGGTGATCTGCGCAGCAGCGTCAGAGCAGAGAAAAATCGCTGTGCCGCCCAATTGTTCGACGGTGGCAAACTCCTTAGACGGCTGACGTTCAAGAAGGATGTTTTTCACCACATCCTCACGGCTCATATTGTATTCTTTCATCGTGTCGGGGATTTGCGCCTCGACCAGCGGCGTCAGCACATAGCCCGGGCAGATCGCATTGCAGGTGATCGGCTCCTGTGCGGTTTCCAAAGCAACCGTCTTGGTCATGCCCACCACGCCATGTTTGGCCGCCACATAGGCTGCCTTGTAGGGCGATGCGGTCAGCCCATGGGCCGAAGCGATATTGATTACCCGACCCCAGCCTGCGCTCCGCATCATCGGCAACGCGGCGGCCGTGGTGTGAAAGGCCGAGTTCATGTTGATCGCGATGATCGCGTCCCATTTTTCTACCGGGAACTGATCGATGGGCGAGACATGCTGAATGCCCGCGTTGTTGACCAGAATGTCGCAAGCGCCTGCCTGCTCGACCAGTGCGCGGCATTCGTCACCTTTGGACATATCCGCCTTGATATAGCGCGCCTTGGTGTCCGTCTCTTTGCTGATCTCTTCGGCCAGCGCATGATCCTCATCGCGATCGGTGAACGAGTTCAAAACCACATTGGCCCCCGCCTTCGCCAATTCGCGTGCGACACCCAAACCGATCCCTGAATTCGATCCGGTGATAATGGCGGTTTTTCCCGAAAGGCTCATGGCCGGTCTCCTCATGTGTCTTTTTCAAAGCCACCTTGCCATGCTGCACCTGCAAAGAAAACGGGGAATATCGGGCTGTCCTGCGCCCGAAATTCAGCCAAAAAAAACGCCCGCACGAAGCGGGCGTTAAGTTATTGAGGCAGGTTTCATACAGGCAAGAAACCTATCGAGCAGTGCATCCTTTATAAGCAATTCTACGCCACCATCCAAGCTAAAAGTTTGAAAATATGAAAAATCATCGCTACGATGAACCCCAATAAAATAAGGCCAGAGCAGGATTGTTTCCAAAATGAGCCCCAATCGACTGAGCTACGTTCGTCCACTTATGGCGGGAATCGCATATGTTTTTTCCGCGATGGTAGCGCAAGCAGAATCAGCCCATGGCATAGCTATGTATGGCGAGCCTGCTTTGCCACCGGATTTTGTGTCACTGCCCTATGTCAACCCGGACGCACCCAAAGGTGGCAAAGTGACCTTCGGCAATACAGGTGGCTATGACAGTCTGAACCCGTTTGTGCAGAAAGGCACGGTGCCCTGGCAGCTCAGATTCTGGACCCATGAGAGCCTGATGGGGCGATCCTGGGACGAACCATTCTCGCTTTACGGGCTTTTGGCCGAATCGATTGAGACGGATGACGACCGAACCTGGGTCGAGTTTACCCTGCGCCCCGAGGCCCGATTCTCGGATGGCAGGCCGGTCACGGTCGAGGATGTGATCTGGTCCTATGAAACGTTGGGCACGCAAGGGCATCTGCGGTATCGCGGTTTGTGGGGCAAGATTGACAGCATCGAACAAACCGGCCCGCGCAGCGTGCGGATCACCTTTAACGAGGCGGACCGCGAACTGGCCCTGCTTGCTGGTATGCGCCCGATCCTGCAAAAGGCACAATGGGACGGGAAAGACTTTGCGGACGCACAGCTGCATGACATCCCCGTCGGCAGCGGCCCCTATGTGATCGATGATTACGAGGCCGGGCGCTTTGTGAACTTCAAGCGCAACCCGGACTATTGGGGCGCCGATATCCCCTTCCGGCGCGGCACCATGAACCTCGATGACATGCGCATCGAATTCTACGGCGACGGAACCGTTCTGTTCGAGGCGTTCAAAGCCGGAGAGCTGTCCGCCATTCGTGAGTTCAACGCCGATAAATGGGACACGCAATTTGGCTTTCCCGCCGTTCAACGCGGTGATGTGGTCAAGACCGAGATCCCCCATGGCAAACCCTCAGGCATGACCGGTTATGTGATGAACACCCGCAAGCCCAAATTCGCCGATTGGCGCGTGCGCGAGGCGCTGACGCTGGCGTTCAATTTCGAGTTTATCAACGACACGATCACCGGTGGTGCGCAGCCGCGGATCACCTCGTATTTCTCGGGCTCGGATCTGGCGATGCAACCCGGCCCAGCGACCGGGCGCGTGGCCGAGCTGCTGCAAGCCTACGCGGATGATCTGCTGCCAGGCACGCTGGAAGGTTATAGCCCTCCGACTGGCGATGGATCGGCCCGCAACCGCGCCAATATTCGCGCAGCGACCGACCTGCTGGCCGAGGCCGGGTGGACCATTCAGGACGGTGTGTTGCGCAATGAACAGGGCGAGGCCTTTGCGATCACCGTATTGCTGCCCCAAGGCGACAGCGACAATCAAACCGCCATCGACATCTATTCCCGCGCGCTGGAGCGTCTGGGCATTCAGGTCACGACCGACGTGGTCGATCCCGCGCAATTCACCGAGCGCACGTCCGAACTGGATTTCGACATGACGATTTTCCGACGCGCCTTGTCCTTGTCACCGGGGAATGAGCAGCGGCTTTATTGGGGCAGTGAACTGGCAGACGCGCCGGGTACACGCAACCTGATGGGCGTGGCCTCTCCTGCCGTCGACGGGTTGATCGATGCGATGCTGGCCTCGGAAAGTCGTGAGGATTTTGTCGCTGCCACCCGCGCGCTGGATCGTGTGCTGACCGCTGGTCGCTATGTCATCCCGATCTGGAGCTTTGATGTCGGTCGGATTGCCCATGCCAAAGAGCTGCGCTTCCCCGAGACTTTGCCGATCTATGGCGACGGTCCGGAATATATGCCGCAGGTCTGGTGGTATCAGGATTGACGAGGTCCCTCTATTTCCATAATTCGTGAAATATGGAAATAGAGATTTACGACAAGCTCAATGTATTGGCGCATCCAAAACGGCTGGACCTTTTTCAGCTCTTGATGCGCCGATATCCCGATGCCGTCTCTGCCGGTGAGATCGCTGAAGCGCTGACGCTGAAGGCCAACACCACTTCGACCTATCTGAACGCGTTGAAAGCGGCGGGGTTGATCGCGCAAACCCGCACTGGCACCTCGCTGCACGATCCGGTCTACCTGCCCTCTGTCCGGGGTGTGTTTGATGGCTTGCTGGCATCACCCTTTGAGACCATGGACAGAACAGCGGTATTCCCAAAACTCAAGCGTATCGGAGACATCCAATGACCGCGCGCCAGTATTTTGCAGAGTTCCTGGGCACCGCCTTTCTGCTGATCGGCGTGGTTGGGTCGGGCATCATGGCGCAAACCCTGTCCGACGGGAACATCGCACTGGCCCTATTGGCCAACGCGATTGCAACCGGCTGCATGCTCTATGCCATCATCACCACCTTGGGTCCGGTTTCCGGCGCGCATTTCAACCCCGCTGTCACTCTGGCCTTTGCGCTGCGCGGCGAACACCCTTGGAGCGCTGTGGCACCTTATATCCTTGTTCAGGTTGCGGGCGGCATTATCGGGGTTTGGGCCGCGCATTACATGTTTGACCTTCCCATTCTGCAAACCTCGCAGACGCTGCACCGCACCGGTTCGCATCAATGGTTTTCAGAGATCGTCGCCACGCTGGGCCTGCTATTTGTCATTTTCGGCGGAATTCGGCACAAGCCTGATACGGTACCAGCGCTTGTGGGGCTCTATATCACTGGCGCCTATTGGTACACGTCCTCCACAAGTTTTGCGAACCCCGCGGTGACCATCGCAAGGGGGTTTACGGATACCTTTGCAGGCATCTATCCAGGCCATATCGTGATGTTTATCGCAATGCAGATAATTGCAGTCTTTATCGGACATTTTGTCTTGAACTGGCTGTTCAAACCCGAGGCCCAAAGCTCGGTCTGAAACAGAAGACCCATCACCCCGGCACACCCCGCAGCGCCTCATCCGCTGCGGGTTTTTTGTTCTAACGCCAAGATTTTTACCTGCGACATTTTGTCATGTCCGCAGCTTCATCGAACTGTCACTAACCTGTTACCGGGGGCAGAGCAGTCCAAGGCCACGAAAAGTGATGGGAAAGCTCGATGGTGATGAATTGGACCGATTTGACGCAGGATTGGGATGCGTCTTTCGCGCGCGCAAAGCGCAGGTTCCCGAATCTATGTGACAAGGACATGGCGCGCGCGCCGAAAGACCGCAGCAAGTTCGAGGCCTATCTGGCCGAGCGTCACCAGTTGACGATCACCGAAGCCCACGAAGAGCTTGAGGATTTTCTATATACCGAAGCGCTGAACCGTGAGGCCGGTTTAAGTTAACGACGTCACCCACAATATTGTCGCATCCTCGTCACTAACCGAAACGACGTTATGGCCCATGCTGCCATCGTAATAGGCGCTGTCGCCGCGGCGCATTTCGACCGGCTCATAAAACTCGGTATAAAGCCGCACGATCCCTGTAAGCACATACAGAAACTCTTCGCCGTCATGACGCACCCAGCCGTCAAACTCTTCCATCGACCGGGCCCGAACCCGCGCGCGATAGGGTAGCATCTGCTTTTTGGTCAGTGCTTCGCCCAGAAGCTCGTGCTCATAAGTTGCAGTGGCGTGCGCCGTCCCCTCACCCTGTTTGGTCACGGTCATCCGGCCCACGACCTGATCGCGCTGAGGCGGGGTGAAAAGCTGTGGCACCGAAATCTCAAGCCCTGTGGCCAGTTTCTTGAGCGCATCATAGGTGGGCGACATCTGACCGTTTTCGATCTTACTGAGCGTCGAACGCGCCAGCCCGGCTTGTGACGCGGCCTGCTCAAGCGTCCAGTTCCGCGCCTTGCGCAACTCACGCACGCGCGCGCCCAGGTCCAGCGGTTCAACATGCGAATCCTCGCCATTGTCGCGGGCAAGACGGATCAGGGATTTTGGGTCACGTTGTGTCATGGGGTTCTCTATAGGACCGGTGGCCCCTGCTTGCAACGCGGCTGCCATCACGCTAGCCAAACGTTATGCTATCGCTATTCGATCATGGCCCTGCAGATCCCTGCCCGGCACCGTTCAATTTGGCGGCGCATGTCTTGCGTCGGGCCGATCAGAATGCAGGCAAAACCGCCCTGTCCGTCTTGGGGCCCGCAGCGTCCGAGGATTGGAGCTATGCGCAGCTAAAAGCCGCCATCCTGGGCACTGGAACAGGTTTGCTGCGCGCCGGTCTGAACCCAGGTGATATCGTGCTGATGCGGCTGGGAAATACGGTGGATTTTCCCATCGCCTATCTGGGTGCCATCGCCGTCGGGATTGTGCCGGTGCCAACCTCATCTCAACTGACCGAAGGCGAAACGGCCCAGATGATAAGTGATCTTGCGCCTGCGGCCATCCTGCGCGATCCGCTGGTGGCCTGCGCACCACATCCGAATGAAATCTGCATCCCAGCGTTGCAGGCCATGCGAGATCTGCCCCCGGCGGCTTTCGATTTGGGTGACCCGGATCGGATGGCCTATGTGGTCTATACCTCGGGTACTTCTGGAAAACCCCGTGCGGTGGCCCATGCCCATCGGGCCATCTGGGCGCGGCAGATGATGGTCGACGGGTGGTACGCCCTGCGCCCCGAGGACCGGCTGTGCCATGCGGGTGCGTTCAACTGGACCTACACGCTGGGCACCGGATTGATGGACCCCTGGACCATCGGCGCCACCGCCCTGATCCCCGCACCGGGCACAGAGATCACCACCTTGCCAGACCTGCTGCGCGCGCATCGCGCCACGATCTTTGCCGCCGCGCCGGGTGTTTATCGCAAGATGTTGCAGCGGAGTGATTTCCCTGACCTGCCGGACCTGCGGCATGGGCTCAGCGCCGGTGAAAAGCTGGCGCAAAGCCTACGCGCGGCGTGGCACGACACCACCGGCACCGCGATTTATGAAGCCTATGGCATGTCGGAATGTTCCACCTTCATCTCGTCCAGCCCCGCGCACCCTGCTCGCGGTGACGCCCTTGGCCAACCGCAACCCGGGCGACGCATCGCCATTCTGGGCGAAGATGGACCAGTGCCACAGGGCCAGGAAGGGACAATTGCCATTCATCGCGACGATCCGGGTCTGATGCTGACCTATCTGAACGCCCCGGACGAGGCCGAGGCGCGCCTTACGGGTGACTGGTTTCTGACCGGCGATCAGGGCGCCATGGCTATCGACGGTCAAATCACCTATCTGGGCCGCGACGATGACATGATGAATGCGGGCGGCTATCGCGTCTCACCTGTTGAGGTCGAAAGCGCGCTGTCTCAGCATCCAGGCATCACTCAGGTCGGCGCAGCGGCGGTCGAGGTCAGACCGGACACATTTGTGATAGCAGCCTTCTATACCGGCCCCGAAGAACTGGACGCGGATGCGTTGGACACCTATGTGTCGCAAAAGCTTGCGCGGTACAAACAGCCGCGCGCCTATGTTCATCTGCCGACCCTGCCCACTGGCGGCAACGGCAAACTCCTGCGCCGCGCATTGCCGGCCTATTTCAAGGCGACGCCCAAATGACCCAGACTGTGAAACTCGATATCATGTCCGACCCGATCTGCCCGTGGTGCTATATCGGCAAGACACATCTGGACAATGCGCTGGCCGAAATCCCCAACCATCCCTTTGTGATCGAGTGGCATCCGTTCCAATTGAACCCGGACATGCCACAAGGAGGTATGGATCGTCGGGAGTATCTGGAACGCAAGTTTGGCGGCAAAGATGGTGCGGTGCGCGCCTATGCGCCGGTTGTAGAGCATGCCGAGAAAGCCGGTCTGACAATTGACTTCGAAGGGATGAAGCGCACGCCGAACACTCTGGATGCGCACCGATTGATCCATTGGGCGGGGATCGAAGGCAAGCAAACGGCGGTGATCGATGCGCTGTTCAAAGCCTATTTCGTCGATGCGCGCGACATTGGCGATCACGAGGTTCTGGCCGATATCGCCGATAGCGTCGGGATGGACGCGGCTGTGGTGTTGAAACTGCTCAGCTCGGACGCGGATCGCGAGGATATCAGCAACCGCGACAGCCATTCCCGGCAGATGGGCATCAGCTCGGTCCCGACCTTCATCGTGGCCAACCAGCATGCGGTTCCCGGCGCGCAACCTCCTGAGCTTTGGGCGAAAGTCATCACCGAGCTTATGTCTCAGCTCGAGGCGTCTCCGACAGAATAGCACAGGCCTCTGTGCGCCCATAACCCTATCCCAAGACGCTCCATCGTGATAGCGCGGTTGGGAAGGAGTTTCCAATGACCGACCGCGTTAACCGGGGTGAATTTATCGCCCTGATCGCGATGATGTTCGCGACGATTGCATTTTCAATCGACTCGATGCTGCCAGCCTTGCCTGAAATCGGCGCTGAACTCAGCCCCGGTGACCCGAACAAGGCGCAGCTGATATTGACGTCGTTTGTGTTGGGCATGGGGATAGGTACGTTCTTCACCGGCCCAATCTCGGACGCGGTTGGGCGGAAAACTGTGATCTATGGCGGCGCGGCGCTTTATATTCTGGCCTCGGCTGTGGCTTGGGCCAGCACCTCACTGGAAGTGCTGCTGGCCGCTCGGATCGTGCAAGGCCTGGGGGCGGCAGGCCCGCGTGTGGTAGCCATGGCCGTGATCCGGGATCTATTTTCAGGACGCGAGATGGCTCGGATCGTGTCCATCGCCATGATGATCTTTACCCTTGTTCCCGCCATCGCCCCCATGATGGGTGCGGGCGTGATCGCTTTGTTCGGATGGCAGGGCATTTTTGTTTCGTTCATCCTGTTTGCCGCCATCATCGTGTTGTGGATGGCCTGGCGTTTGCCGGAATCCCTCGCGCCGGAAAACCGCCGACCGTTCCGCCTGCCGCTGATGATCAGCGCAGTGCAAGAGATGTTTGCCCATCCGACCGTGCGTTTGTCGATCCTGGTGCAGGCGTTGTGCATGGGATTGCTGTTCACCATGTTGACCATGGTTCAACCGATCTTTGACGTGGTGTATGACCGGGCCGAGAGCTTTCCGTTCTGGTTCGGATTCGTCGCGCTTATGTCAGGCTCTGCCAGCCTGCTGAATGCCGTTGTTGTGGTGCGCTTTGGCATGCGCCGTATCGTAACATGGGCACTTGCTGCTCAGATTATCATCACCACAATTGTGATCCTGCTCAATCGCGCGAACCTGTCGTTGGACGCCTCGTTTGCCGTCTTTGTCGTCTGGCAAACCACCGTCTTCTTCATGGCGGGAGTGACAATGGGCAACCTCAACACCATCGCCATGGAGCCGATGGGCCATATCGCAGGCATGGCGGCCTCGGTCATCGGGTCCATCGCGACCGTACTGGCCGCCGCAATTGCAGCGTTTGTTGGCCAGCTCTTCGACGGTTCGATTGCCCCCCTGACGATCGGCATCCTGACCATGTGCGCGCTGGGTTTTGGCTTGATGCTGCATATGGGCCGGATCGAAAACCGCCTGCTGGCCTAGATCATGTGAATTACGCTATCCTGCCCCTGCAATCAGTGGGGGGAGGATGCGATGAGCTACGATTATGACTTGGGCACCCATAGCTGCCTTGTAACAACGTCATCACATGAGGCGCAGCTGTGGTTCGATCGCGGACTGGTCTGGACCTATGGCTATAACCATGACGAGGCCGTGGCCTGTTTCCAAAAAGCCGTCGAAGCTGATCCGAATTGCGCCATGGCCCATTGGGGTGTCGCCTATGCGGCTGGCCCCAACTATAACCTGCCATGGGAATTGCGTGACGAAAACGGACAGACCAATTCCCTGGCCATTGCCTATGACGCAACGCAAAACGCGATGGCACTGTTGGACGGGTGCACACCAGTTGAAAAAGCACTGATCCGTGCCCTGCCCGCTCGTTATCCGCAGCGCGAACCAGAGCCCGACATGCACCGTTGGGACTATGATTTCGCAGATGCCATGCGCGCGGCCTTTGCCGAACAACCAAATCATCTGGATTTGCGCACGATCTATGTCGAGGCGCTGATGAACCTGACCCCCTGGCAAATGTGGGACCTCAAGACCGGGCAACCCGCTGAAGGTGCTGCGACGCTTGAGGCGCAGCAGGTTCTGGAAGACGCCATGGCCGAAGATCCCATGGCGATGTCCCATCCCGGCCTCTTGCATCTTTATGTGCATTTGATGGAGATGTCGCCCACACCCGAAAAAGCGCTGAAGGCCGGAGATATCCTGCGGACCTTGGTGCCCGATGGCGGGCATCTTGTGCATATGCCGACCCATATCGACGTGCTGTGCGGCCACTATCAGAACGTCGCGTTCTGGAACGCCAAAGCCTCAGAGGCCGACTTGAAATATTACCACCGCGAAGGCGCGTTCAACATCTATACGGGCTATCGCCAGCACAATTATCATTTCGCCATCTATGGCGCCATGTTTCTGGGTCAGATCGAACCGGCTTTGCAGGCCAACCAAGGCATGTGGGAGACCACACCCGAAGACATGTTGCGCGTCGAAAGCCCGCCCATGGCCGACTATTTCGAAAGCTACATGTCCATGGGGCCTCATATTCTGGTGCGCTTTGGTCGATGGGAAGAGGCCAAGGCGCTGGAACTGCCCTCCGATCCTGACCTCTATCGAACCTTGACCGCAACGACCCACTATGCGCGGGGTGTTGCCTTGGCTGCGACCGGCGATGTGACAGCAGCCGAGGCCGAGGAACAGTTGTTCCTGGCCGCCAAGGCCCGGGTGCCGGAAACGCGCCGGCTGCACAATAACCGCGTCATCGATCTGCTTGAAATCGCGACGGAAATGCTGCGCGGTGAGATCGAGTATCGCAAAGGCAACTACGATGCGGCCTTTGTCCATCTGCGCCGTTCGGTCGAGCTGGACGACACGTTGCCCTATGATGAACCTTGGGGCTGGATGCAGCCGACACGCCATGCTTTGGGGGCCTTGCTGTTTGAACAGGGCCATCTGGACGAGGCCGAAGCTGTTTATCGTGAGGATCTGGGCCTTGGCGGCACGCTGAGCCGCGCGTCGATCCACCCGGATAACGTCTGGAGCCTCAAGGGCCTTTACGATTGCTTGAAGGCACGCGGGGAAGAGATTGAAATCAAACAGATCAAACAGCGTCTGGATCTGGCTCTGGCCCGCGCCGACCGGGCGGTGGGTGCCTCGTGCTTCTGCGCTCAAGCTGCGATGAGGGCTGCTGAATGAAGCCACTGATCTGGCTGCTGGCCATGTTGATCTGCACCCCGGCCCTGGCCCAGCGTCAAAGCTTTCCCCCCGTGGACGAAGCAGCGAATGACCCCGATTTGGCCGCCTTTCGCGACAGTTTGCGTGCCCTGGTTGATGCGCGCGATGTGGAGGGCATCGTGGCTGCGGCCTGCCCTGACATCTATCTGAGCCACAGCACTTTGGGTGGCCCCGACGAATTGTGGGAAAACCTGACAGCCTCCTCGCAACTGAAACGCGACGCCTTTTGGGCAGCCTTGCAAGATACCCTGTCGCAGCCCGGCTATTTCGACGATCAGGGTGAGTTCTGGATGCCGCATCCCTGGCAGATCACCCTGCCCGCTGCGCTGGATCCGTTCACCGCCTATTTCGTCACCGGTGAGAATGTCTCACTCCGGGCTGGCCCGTCGCGCGACGACACGCGCCTGGCGGCGATCAGCCATGAGGTTGTGATCGTGCCAAACTACACCCCGGGTGCCGAATACCAACAGGTCGTGCTGACCGATGGCGGCAATGGTTTCATGCACAGCGATTTCCTGTGGTCCATGGTCGGCTACCGCGCCGCATTTGTGAAATCCGTCGGCGGCGAGTGGCAGTTGTGCACCTTCGTGACCGGGGATTAGGCCTTTGCCTTCTTCTTCTCGGCCATCAGCTTTTCCGCCAGATCGCGGGCGATGGCAAAAGCGCCCTTGATCTTGTCGCTGTCTTTCTTCCAGTCACGGCGCACAACGATCTTGTTGTCTTTGACCTTGGCCAGCCCGCGCTGGTTCTGGATGAAGTCGACCAATCCCTGCGGTGAGGCGTATTTGTCATTGTGGAACTGGATCGTCGCACCCTTGGGCCCGCCATCCAGCTTGGCAATCCCGGCCCGCTTGCACATCGCCTTAATACGCACGACCAGCATCAGGGTGTTGACCTCTTTCGGCAGGGTACCGAAGCGATCGATCAACTCGGCGGCAAAGCCCTCAAGCTCGACCTTGGTCGAGAGCGAAGACAGGCGGCGATAGAGCCCCAAGCGCACGTCCAGATCGGGCACGTAATCCTCGGGGATCAGCACCGGCACACCCAGATTGATCTGCGGGGCCCATTGGTCGTCAGCATCCGACAGGCCTTCCATCTCACCAGCTTTGATCTTGGCAATCGCCTCTTCCAGCATCGACTGGTAAAGCTCATAGCCCACGTCGCGCATCTGGCCCGATTGTTCCTCGCCCAACAGGTTGCCCGCACCGCGTATGTCCAGATCCTGCGAAGCCAGCGTCAACCCTGCCCCAAGCGTGTCGAGTGAGCCCAGAACGCGCAGACGTTTCTCGGCTGTCGCGGTCAGACGCGCGCGCGGCTTGGTGGTCAGATAGGCATAGGCGCGGGTTTTCGAGCGCCCCACCCGGCCCCGGATCTGATAGAGCTGCGCGAGCCCGAACATATCGGCCCGGTGCACCACCATCGTGTTGGCCGTCGGGATATCCAGCCCGCTTTCCACAATCGTGGTGGCCAGCAGCACGTCATATTTGCCGTCATAAAAGGCGTTCATCCGGTCATCGAGTTCCCCTGCCGCCATCTGCCCATGGGCGACCACATAGGTCAGTTCAGGCAGTTGTTCTTTCAGGAATTCCTCGATCTCAGGCAGGTCCGAGATACGCGGGACCACATAGAAACTCTGCCCGCCGCGATAGTGCTCGCGCAGCAGCGCCTCGCGGATGGTGACTGCGTCGAACTCGCTGACATAGGTGCGGATCGCCAGCCGGTCGATGGGTGGCGTGCCGATGATCGACAGGTCGCGCACCCCGGTCAGGGACAGTTGCAGCGTGCGCGGGATCGGCGTGGCAGTCAGGGTCAGCACGTGGATATCGCTGCGCAGTTGTTTTAGGCGTTCTTTGTGGCCAACGCCGAAATGCTGTTCCTCGTCGATGATCAGCAGGCCTAGATTGTTGAACCGGATGCCCTTGGCCAAGAGCGCGTGGGTGCCGACCACAATATCCACCGTACCGCGGGCCAACCCGTCGCGGGTTTGCTGCGCCTCTTTGGCAGAGACAAAGCGTGAAAGCTGCCGCACCTCCAGCGGGAAGCCCCGGAACCGGTCCTTGAAACTGGCCGCGTGCTGGCGCGCCAAAAGCGTTGTCGGCGCGATCACCGCCACTTGCACGCCGGACATGGCCGCAACAAAGGCCGCGCGCATGGCGACTTCGGTCTTGCCAAAGCCCACATCACCGCAGATCAAACGATCCATCGGCGCGCCGGATTGCATGTCTTCCATCACGTCGGATATGGCGCGCAGCTGATCATCGGTTTCCTGATAGGGGAACCGCGCGCTGAACTCCTCCCACGCGTGCGGTGGCGGGTCCATGACCGGTGCTTTGCGCAAGGCACGCTCGGCTGCGATGCGGATGAGCCGATCCGCCATCTCACGGATGCGCTCTTTCAGCTTGGCCTTCTTCGCCTGCCACGCGCCGCCACCCAGCCTGTCCAGCAGACCTTCGTCATGGCCGTATTTCGAGAGCAGTTCAATGTTTTCGACCGGCAGATACAGCTTGGCCTTTTCCGCATATTCCAGCAGCAAGCATTCATGCGCCGCACCCGCAGCAGTCACGACCTCCATCCCCAGATAGCGCCCGATCCCATGATCCACATGCACCACCAGATCGCCGGGGGACAGCGATTGTGCCTCGGTCAGGAAATTCTCGGCCTTGCGGCGCTTCTTGGGTTGCCGGATCAGCCGGTCGCCCAAAACGTCCTGTTCGGCGATCACCGTAAGGTCTGGCGCCTCAAACCCGTGTTCCAGCGCCAGCACCGCCAGATGCAGACCACGCTTGCCGATCCGGGTGCCGTCGGCGACGGGGATCGCCTCGGCCAGCCCTTCGTCTTCGATCAACCCGCTTAGCCTTTCGCGCGCGCCTTCAGAATAAGACGCGATCAGAACCGGGCCCTGGGTCAGCTTATCACTGATATGGCTGGCCAAAGCCCCAAACAGGCTGACGCTTTCCTGCTGTCGTTCGGGCGCAAAGTTCCGCCCTATCCGACCACCCGCGTCAATGACCCCGGGCCCCGAGGCTTGCGGCAGCGGGCTGAACTGCATCACGCGGCGGTTACTTGTCGCGTCCAGCCATGCGGCATCGTCCAGATAGAGCAGCGCAGGCGGTGTCGGCTTGTATACCGTGTCCATACGCGAACGGTTTTCCAACGCAAGACGCCGCGTTTCGTATTGATCGGCAATCGTGTCCCACCGCGCCAGCCGCGCCGGGGTGACCTGATCATCCACCGTGATCGTGGCATCGGGCAGATAGTCGAACAGCGTTTCCAGCTTTTCGTGGAAAAACGGCAGCCAATGCTCGATTCCTTGATGTTTGCGCCCTGCGCTGACCGCCTCATAAAGCGGATCATCGGTGCCCGCCGCGCCAAACTCGATGCGATAGTTTTGCCGGAACCGAGTGATGGCCGCCTCATCCAGGATGACTTCGGAGACTGGTGCCAGTTCCACCACTTCCAGCTTTTCGGTGGTGCGCTGCGACACCGGATCAAAGCGGCGCGCGCCGTCCAGTACATCGCCGAACAAGTCCAACCGAACGGGGCCGGATTCACCCGGAGGGAAGATGTCGATGATGCCGCCGCGGACGGCGTAATCGCCGGGCTCCATCACGGTGGGGCTTTGAGTAAAGCCCATGCGCACCAGAAACTTGCGCAGCGCGTCCTCGTTCACCCGTTGGTCAACCCGCGCGGTAAAAGCCGCCTCGCACAGCACCTCGCGCGCAGGCACGCGCTGGGTGGCAGCATTCAGTGTGGTCAACAGCACGAATTGCGACGGCATTTGATGCACCAAAGCCGCCAGCGTCGCCACACGCGCCGCTGCGATATCGGCATTGGGCGAGACCCGGTCATAGGGCAGACAATCCCAGCCTGGGAACACAAAAACCGGCATGTCGGGCGCGAAAAAGGCCAGCGCGGCGCGCATCGCCTCCATCCGCTTGTCATCGCGTGAGATATGGCAGACCGGCCCGCCCGAGCGAGCGATTTCCTTCAGGACAAGCTGCGCGTCATACCCCTCGGGGGCGCCGCCAACCGTCACGTGGTTCGGAGCCTGCATCGCTGTGTCCCTTTTCCTAATCCGTCAGCCCAGAACGCCGATCGAAAGGTTCTGATACATGCCCCACAAAGCGGTGATCAAGATCGAAATCATCCCGATGACCTGCGTAATTATCCGGCAGCGAGTCAGAAATTTGGAAACAATCTGAAGATTTATTTCGTTTTGTTTCAGCTTCCGCGCTGTCCACAGGTTCACCAGCCCCACGAAACTCATCGGAAACAGCAACAAAAACACGGCCTGGGCAAATTCCAGATCATAGTAAAACCCGGCGGTCGCCAACCCGGTCAGGAAAAAGCAGGCGATGGCAATAATCGCCAGCCCCGAGACCTCGGAAATATAAAGCAGCCGGTTTCTGTTGATCCGCACGATGTCCAGCAAATCCTGTTCGGACTGCCCGCCGACCCGTCTGGCGCGCACGACAAGGTCATATGGAACGCCCATCGCCCAATGGCTTGCGGTCGACCACAAGACCGCCAGCGAAATCCAGTACCACAGGTTCGAAAAACTGCGCATATCGATCAGTTCGAAGATCGAAGAGAAAAAATCCAAGCGCCAACCCTTTATTCATTTACCTTTAGACGTGCTATTGCTTGGCGCGTCTATTGGCACTCTTGAGACTACCGGGAATTCATGCCACCCAATGTCGGATTGTTCAAGGAGCGCGCGCCATGAAACCTACCATTGCCCCCTTCCCGAAAACCCGGTTTCGCCGCGCCCGGCAGTCGGCGGCTATCCGTGGTCTTGTACGTGAAAACACTCTGACACCGGATGATCTGATCTGGCCCGTCTTCGTACGCGATGGTGAGGACATAGAAGAGCCCGTGCCCTCGATGCCCGGCGTGATGCGGCGTTCGGTTGATCTGATTGCCAAGGCTGCGGTTGAGGCGCAGGCGCTTGGTATCCCCGCGATTTGCCTTTTTCCCTATACCGACGCGTCGCTGAAGACCGAAGACTGTGCCGAAGCCTGGAACCCTGACAACCTGTCGAACCGCGCCATTCGCGCCATCAAACAAGCCGCTCCCGATATCGCGGTGATGACCGACGTGGCGCTGGACCCCTACAATATCAATGGCCATGACGGCTATGTGGTCGAGGGCGAGATCGTCAATGACCAGACCGTTGAAGCTCTGGTCAAGATGACGCTGGCCCAGGCCGAGGCGGGTGCGGATATCATCGGCCCCTCGGACATGATGGATGGCCGGATCGGTGCGATGCGCGACGCATTGGAAGCCGCAGGGCATCAGAATGTAATGATCCTCAGCTATGCCGCGAAATATGCCAGCGCCTTTTACGGCCCGTTCCGCGATGCGGTGGGTGCATCCGGGGCTCTGACCGGTGACAAGAACACCTATCAGATGGATCCGGCAAACTCGGATGAGGCCCTGCGTCTGATCGAGCGGGATCTCACTGAGGGTGCCGATATGGTCATGATCAAACCCGGGCTGCCCTATCTGGACATCTGCCGTCGGGTCAAAGACAGCTTTGGGGCGCCCACCTATGCCTATCAGGTCTCTGGCGAATACGCGATGATCCAGGCTGCAGCCCAGAATGGCTGGATCGATGGCCAGAAGGTGATGCTGGAAAGCCTGATGGCGTTCAAACGCGCGGGCTGTGACGGGGTATTGACCTATTTCGCCCCGGAGGTCGCGAAACGCCTTCAAAGGTAAAACCCGCCTCTGTCGCGACTTTTCGCCGATCATTAGGGCCCCTGTCGCAGCTTTCCCGTGACAGGGCGGCGCAATCGGCGTATTCTTGCACATAAGATCGGGTGAACCCGACTATCAGGCACATCTACAGAGACATAGAAAACATGAGCAGTTCCAATTCCTCCCGACTGAGCCGTCGCGGCTTTGCCTTTGGCATGGCTGGCATGACCCTCACCGCAGCCTGCGGCAATGGGGTCGGCAACACCAACGCCGCCCAGATCGATGCGCGCGTCGATGCCACGCTGACGGAAATGTACGACAAATATCCAAACACGATCGAGATCGCCAACAAGGCCAACGGTATGCTGGTGATGCCGCTGATATCCGAGGCGGGCTTTATCTTTGGCGGTGGTTTCGGCCAGGGTGCCCTGCGCATCAATGGCGCAACCGTCGACTATTACTCGGCCGTCAAAGGAAGCGCGGGTCTTCAGATCGGTGCACAGCAATACGCCCATGTATTGTTCTTCATGACCGAAGACGCGCTGAACGATTTCCGCCGCTCCAGCGGTTGGACTGCAGGCGCAGACATTGGTTATGTGGTGGATTCCACCGGCAGCACCCTGTCGACCAACACCACAACACTGCTGTCACCGGTTTTGGCCGCAATCTTCGGTCAGGCGGGTCTGCTGTTTGGCGCTACCGTTGAGGGTACGAAATACACCCGGATCATCCCCTGATCCGAACAAACGCAAGTGACCGCCCCTCTGCGAAGGCGGGGCGCCTACAGCGACGCTACGGTATTGAGCTTGCAGCAGCCAATCCACTTTCGATTCCTCAATGGGACCTGTAGAACTGGCCCGGACAACGGGTCTGTAATGGTGCTTTGATGGTTCACGTATTTCGCTGGTTGATACGGATTGCAACAGGGGTGATCCTGCTGGCGCTGGCGGCCATCGGGCTGGTCTATTTCCTGGCCAGCCAATCCCTTCCCGATTACGATCAAAGCCTTGAGGTCTCAGGCCTTTCCGCCCCGGTCGAGATCGTGCGCGACACTGCAAATGTGCCGCATGTTCTGGGCCAAACCGACCCGGATGTGTTCTTTGGGTTGGGCTATGCCCATGCGCAGGATCGCCTGTGGCAGATGACGGTGTTGCGCCGGACGGCACAAGGTCGTTTGTCCGAAGTCTTTGGCGCACGGACGGTCGGCATTGACAAGCTGTTGCGCCGCTTCGATCTCTATGGCCTGGCCCATCGTTCGGTCGAGGTGCAGGACGACTATACCAAAGCAGCCCTCCGGGCCTATGCCGCAGGTGTGAATGCGCGTCTGGATGAGATCAATGAGATGGCGCTAGGGCGTGGTGCGCCCGAGATGTTCCTGTTCAACGCGCCCGTCTCACCCTGGCAACCCGGTGACAGTCTGGCCATCATCAAGCTGATGGGGCTCCAGCTTTCAGGTCATCTACAAGATGAGGTGCTGCGCGCACGCGCCTCATTGATGCTGAACGACCCGGCGCGGCTTGCTGACATCTTGCCCGATGTACCGGGTCAGGGCATTGCCGCGCTGCCCGAATATGCCGCGCTGTTCCCAACCCTGCCCCGCTTTGCCGAAAGCCAGCCGACCCCGCGCCATCCTTTGTCTCCTGTTCCGGAACAGGGCCTGGCTGGCGCGTCAAATGCCTGGTCAGCAGCACCTGCGCGATCAGCCAGCGGTGGCACGCTGTTGGCCAATGACCCGCATCTGGGTTTCACCGCGCCCGGCATCTGGTATCTGGCGCGGCTCGAGCTGGAAAAAGGTGGTGTGATCGGCGCGTCCATCCCCGGAGTGCCAGCGATCATGACGGGCCGCAGCGACCGGCTGGGATGGGGGCTGACCTCATCCTATCTGGATGACCAGGACCTCCATATCGAAAAGCTGAACCCTGAAAATCCCGAAGAATATCTGACACCCGAAGGCTATAAGCGGTTCCAGACCCGCCCCTCGATCATTGACATCAAGGATGAGGCCCCAATCACCTTGACCCTGCGATGGACGGAAAACGGCCCGGTGCTGCCGGGTACGGATTACGATCTGGAAACCATCACGCCACCGGGTCATGTGGCGTCGCTGTCCTGGACGGCGCTCAGCGCGCGCGATACCTCAATGACCGCATCGATGGCCCTGATGAATGCCGATACGGTGCGCGAGGCCATCGAGATTGCCGAAGGGTTCATCGCGCCCTCGCAAAACCTGTCGCTGGTCGACAGGAACATGATCGGCATGAAGCTGATCGGCGCCATGCCCAAGCGCGATCTGAACAATCAAAGCCGCGGACGCATTCCCACGCCGGGCTGGCTGACCCGCAATCGCTGGGACGGGCGGCTGCCTTATGCAGACAACCCCGAATTCGTGGCCCCAATTGGAGGCATTCTGGGCAACACCAACAACAAGATCATCGACCGGCTCTTCCCCAACCATGTCTCTTATGAATGGGGTGACACGCAACGCGTCTATCGCTGGGAACGCCTGATGCAATCGCGCGAGGTGCACACGCGCGACAGCTTTATCGAGGCGCAGCTGGACACCGTCAGCTTTACCGCGCGCTCGCTGCTGCCTCTGATCGGTGCGGATCTGTGGTTCACCGGCGAATCCGCCCCCGAAGGCACGATTGAACGTCAACGACAAACAGCCCTGAACCTTCTGGCGGACTGGAACGGCGAGATGAACGAGCATCTGCCAGAACCGCTGATCTATGCCGCCTGGGTCCGGGCCTTGCAGAACCGCCTGATCGCGGATGAGCTGGGTCCGCTGGCGGCCGAGTTCAAACATGTTGAACCGTTGTTCATCGAACGCGTTTATCGCGACATCGACGGCGCGTCCGTCTGGTGCGACGTCCTTCAAAGCGCCCCGTTTGAGACGTGCACCGACATGGCCCGTCTGGCGCTGGATGATGCGTTGATCTGGATCACCGAACGCTATGGTGGCGCGCTTGAGGCCCTGCGCTGGGGCGATGCGCATCAGGCCACCCATGATCACCCGGTTCTGGGTGAGGTTCCAGTTCTGCGCTATTTCGTCAATATCCGCCAATCGACCAGTGGCGGTGATAACACCCTGCTGCGCGGCCGTACCTCGGGCGAAGGGCCGGATCCGTTCCAGAACGTGCATGGCGCTGGCTATCGCGGGGTCTATGATTTTGCTGATCCTGACAGTTCGGTCTTTATCACAGCAACCGGGCAATCGGGCCACTTCTTGTCGCGCTATTATGACGATCAGGCGCAGCTGTGGCGCCGGGGTGAATATATTCCCATGTCGCTGGACATTGATCTGGCCCGTGCGGCGGCTGTTGGTGTCACCCATCTGACCCCTCGCCGCTGACCACGCCCGGTTTTTCGCCGATCCGCCTGGCTTTGACTGCGCGCGGTGGACGGGTGCGGGGTGGCAAGCTAGCATCCAAACGGTAAGGAACGGCAAATGGGGGAATAGCCATGGGCAGCGTGACAGACCAGCTGAACAATCTGGCGCGGGATTATGCCATCGCATGGAGCTCGGGCGACCCGGACGCGGTTGCGGCTTTCTTTGCCGAAGACGGTCAAATAATCATCAACCGGGGCGACGTGCTGAAAGGCCGCGCGGCCATCGTCGAAATGGCCAGTGGTTTCTATGCCGAGTTCCCCGATCTGGAAGTCCGGTGCGACATGATGCGATGGGCCGGTAACCACGCCATCTTTGTCTGGACGTTGGAAGGCCATCACGCCCAGACCGGCAATCACGTGGTCACGCGCGGCTGGGAAGAATGGGACCTGACCGAGGATGGCAAGGTGCAATCCTCATTGGGCTGGTTCGACGCCGAAGACCACCAGCGGCAGATTGACGGTGGTTGAGCCTAGCCAGATGTAATCTTGAAGTCGCGCGGGATGCCTTCGGTCACCTTAAACCAAAGAGAGGCCTGCGCACGCCTCTGATGCGCTTCGAAAGCGGCCAGGTTTTCAAACACTTCGCTGACATTGAACTGGCCGGGATTGTCTGCGTCTTCGACCACTTCAAACGAGAGGCAGCCGGGCTCTGCCCGTGTCAATTCAATATGTTCAGGCAAAGCCGCTCTTACGGCCTCAACCCGTTCAGCGGGCACCAAAATATGCCCAGTTAGATAGACTTTGCCCTCTGACATCGCACCCTCCCTAGAGTTTCGCAAATTGCGCGGCTTGTTTGTCCGTCCAAAGGACGTTCAGAGCAAAGCCGTCCTCGGTCTGCTCTTCGGCGCGGACCACGTCTTGGCGGAAAAGCCAGGCGCGCTTGTCGCCTTCCGAGAATGCAAGGGTCAGTGTCGCCTCATGCCGCACGCCTTGCAGCTTGATTGCGATCTCGGCCAGCAGCGGGTCAAGCCCCTCGCCGGTCACCGCAGAAATCGCAAAGATCGCCGGGTCGCGGTCGGCGCGGGCCAGTGTCGCGTCGCGTTCTTCGGCCTCAAGCAGATCAATCTTGTTCCAAACCTCCAGCCGAGGACGGTCTTCGTCGACGCCCAGCGAGGTCAGAATGGTTTCGACATCCTGCGCCTGCGCTTCGGTTTCTTCGTGGCTGATATCGCGCACATGCACGACCAGATCGGCCCCCAAAACCTCTTCGAGCGTGGCGCGGAAGGCAGCGACCAGTTCGGTCGGCAGGTTTGAGATGAAGCCCACCGTGTCTGACAGGATAACCTCGGGGCCATCGGGCAGCACAACGCGCCGCATGGTCGGGTCAAGCGTGGCGAATAACATGTCCTTGGCCATCACCTCTGCCCCGGTCAACCGGTTGAACAGCGTGGATTTTCCAGCGTTTGTATAGCCCACAAGCGCGACAATCGGATAGGGTACCTTGGCGCGCGCTGCGCGGTGCAGCGTGCGGGTCTTGACCACCTTTTGTAATTGTCGCCGCAAACGCACCAATTGTTCGTCAATCGCACGGCGGTCAGCCTCGATCTGGGTTTCACCGGGACCGCCCACAAATCCCAAGCCCCCACGCTGACGTTCAAGGTGGGTCCAGGCCCGCACGAGCCGCGTGCGCTGATAGCTGAGCGCTGCCATCTCGACCTGCAATACCCCTTCGCGGGTGCGTGCGCGGTCACTGAAGATTTCAAGGATCAGACCGGTGCGGTCCAGGATCTTGACCTTCCAGGCTTTTTCAAGGTTACGCTGCTGAACCGGGGTGACCGGGCCGTCGATCAGGACCAGTTCGATATCGTTGTCGTGAAACCGCTCACCCAGCTCTTCGATCTTGCCGCTGCCAAACAGCAGGCCCGCCTGAGCACGCGGAAGGCGCACGATCTCGGAACCGACCACGTCCAGATCGGGCAAAGCGGCTGCCAGCGCAACCGCCTCTTCCAGCGCCGGTTCGGGGACACGGCGCTGTTCATCTGATTTGATTTCGGGATGCAGCACCCAGGCCCGGGTGCGCGTCCTGTCATGATCCATCAAGAGGCGTCTTCGCCCTCATACAGGCTGATCGGCTGTGACGGCATGATGGTCGATATCGCGTGTTTATACACCAGCTGCGACTGTCCGTCGCGCCGAAGCAGCACGCAGAAATTGTCGAACCAGGTGATCACACCTTGCAATTTCACACCGTTGATCAGGAAAATCGTGACCGGAACCTTAGCTTTCCGTACATTGTTCAGGAAGGCATCCTGAAGATTCTGTCTGTCCGAAGCCATATTTTTATTATCTCGCCATTGTTCTTGCTACGCGCTGCGGGCCAACGCGCTCCCTTCGGCAGAGTATGGAGCGGTGCGCGCAGATATTCCAGATGAAAAATCAGGCGTTAGCCCATTGGCCAGATGTCTTGTCAATCACGCCACAACGCCGGTGTGATCAATGCAATGATTGCCAGCGTCTCGAGCCGACCGATGACCATCGCGGCGCAGAGCGTCAATTTGGCCCAAGGGGACAGGTCAATCAGCCGGATCGGGACATCTGTGGCCAGCTCGATCAACGGCCCCGTTGTGCTGAGCGCTGCTACGCTGAGAACCATCGCCTGCTCGAACCCAACCCCAGCAGCGGCCAGCAAAAGGTCAAACACCGCCAGCGAAAGTGCAAACATCATAAGGAAGATCCAGGCGATAAAGGCACCATCGCTCTGGATACGGCGATTGCCGCCGCCTTCGCCGCTGATCGAAGACGGAAAGATCAGCCGATCAATCTCGCGCTTGCCATTCAGATAGAGCGCATAGACCCGCAGCAGCTTGACCCCACCGGCCGTGGTCGCCACGCCACCGCCAATCAGAGCAAGCCCCAGCAGGATCAGGCCGGGTGTACCAAGACCTGACAATTGTTGGGCATCATTCCAGTTGGCGCTTTCGAACCCGGCAGTAGTGAGGAAAGCCAGAACAGTAAACAACATGCCCCAGATCACCTGAACCGCCTGACCGAAAGTCATCTGCAATCCCAGTTCGGCGACCCCGGCAGCCACACGGAAAAACAGCAGACAAGCCACCGCCAAGACAATCGCCAGACCGATGCGAAACTCGGGATCTTTGTCCAGCCGGCCATACCCGGTGGTTGCGGTGTCGGCTGAAAAGGTCAGCCGCGACAAAGCAAACAGAAGGAACAGGAACAGGATCATCTCTCCGGTTATGCCCGCTGTCGACCCTTCCAAACCGCCGACCGGCGATATACCCGAGGTCGCCATGACCGACATCGCATGGCACACAGCGGTCAGGCCTTGTTCGCCGGCGATCAAAAGCAGAATGCAGATCACCGCCGTCAGCCCTGCATAAACCGGCGCAAGGGTACGCGTGACCCGCAACAAACGACCACGCGGATCAACCTTTTCGCTCTGCGCCACACCCGAGACCGGGCGACCAGGCTGCCCCCGCGCCGTCACCTCAAAGCCCCCTAAAGACAGCGGCGCTAGAATCGCCGCCGCTGCGATCCACATCAGCAGACCACCCATCCACCCCACAAGGGCCCGCCACAGATGCAAAGGTGCCGTCAGCCGTTCGGGATCGGGAAACAGATCGGCGCCGGTGGTTGTGACCGCGCTGATCATATCGAAATAGGCGTTCAGATAGCTGGTATTGCCCAAAGCTTCGAATAAAGGCAGCGCCAGAAACAGGGGCAGAACCGTGAATGAGGCCAGCAAAACTGCCAATTGCCCCAATGTCCCGTGTTTTGGCACTCGGTTCAGAACCGCCAGGGCGATCAGCGACACGGCAAAGAGCCCAATCAGACTGGAATAGAAAAACGCACGCGAGGTTTCGTGATCGTCCAGCACAAGCGCATAGATCGCAGGGATCCACATCGACAGCGACGCCGCCCCCCAGATCAAAAGCAGCAGCGGCAGGCGCCGCAATACTCCGATCTGTTGTGCGCGCGCCCTTGCCATCAGAAAAAGTCGATCGAGACCTGCATAAGCCGCTCAACCTCGGGCACATCTTTGGCCATGGCAAAAATGGCCACCACGTCCTTCTCCTCGATCCGCAGACTGCCGGTTGGGCGCAATACCTCGTCACCCTTGCGCACAGCGCCCACCAAAACACCTTCGGGGAAATCGATATCGCGCAATTTCTGACCGGCCATAGGCGAGGTCGACATGACCTCGGCCTCGATGACTTCGGCCTCGGCATCGCCAATGGAATAGACCTGCCGTACACGGCCGTGGCGGATATGGCGCAGGATCGAACTGACGGTGGTGGCGCGCGGATTGATGTAGGCATCAATTCCCAGCGGCCCCATCAAGGCCACCATGCTGGGGTCATTGATCAGAGCAATGGCCAGAGCACTGCCCGCTTCTTTCGCGCGCACGGCGGCCAGCATGTTGGTGCGGTCGTCGTCGGTAACGGCCAGCATCGCGTCTGCGCGCTCGATGCCTGCCTCGCTCAGCAATGCGGCATCCAACCCGTCGCCATGCAGCACGATGGTCCGCTCCAGCGCTTCAGCCGCCGCTTCTGCACATTGACGATCTCGTTCGATGATCTTGGCCCGCACCCGGCTTTCGCGCTCTTCCAGCGTGCGCGCGACCTCCAGCCCCACGTTACCGCCGCCGACGATAACCACGCGGTCCTGTTGTTTCTGCGTCTTCCCGAACACCTCCATCGTGCGGTCGACATCCTTGACGCTGGTAAACACATAGCATTCATCACCCACAAACAGCTGATCTTCGGATTCCGGGGCAAACAAGGACCCCTCGCGCCGCACCCCGACCACAATCGAACTGAGGGTCGAGAACAGGTCGGTCAGTTGTCGCAGGGGTGTGTTGACGATGGGGCAGTCTTCATCGACGCGAATACCAAGCAATTGCGCCTTACCGTCCATGAAAAGCTCGGTGTCAAAGGCCGCAGGTGCAGACAGGCGGCGCATAGCCGCTGCGGCCACTTCGCGTTCGGGGCTGATAACAACATCAATCGGCAGGTGATCGCGTCGGAACAGGTCTGAATGGATCGCCTGCAAATAGGATTTCGAGCGCAGGCGCGCAATCTTCCGCTGGATCGAAAAGATCGAATGCGCCATCTGGCAGGTGACCATGTTGACCTCATCCGAATGGGTCGCGGCAATGATCATATCGGCGTCGCGCGCGCCTGCCCGTTCCAGCACATCAGGATAGCTGGCAAAGCCAGCAATCCCCTGCACATCCAGCGTTTCGGTGGCTCGGCGCACAAGGTCGGGATTGTTGTCGACAACTGTCACATCATTAAGTTCACCCGACAAATGCCGTGCAATCTGCCAGCCTACCTGTCCGGCGCCGCAAATGATGACCTTCATGTATCTGGCCCTTCTGCCTGAAAGCTTTGAATGACAGATGCCCCCAAAGCGGTCAATTGAATTGTCATATCCCGCAGGCTGAGGCAAGATAAGCATATGAAAACACAGCTGGCCTTGTTGATCCCAATCCTTACGCTCATGTCCTGCGGACCCATGTCGCTCTATTATCGCGAAGGTGAAAGCGTATCGCGGCTTCAGGCCGAAACGACCGCGTGTCAGGTTGCGGCCCTCAAGGACGCGCCAGTAGCCAACCAGATCCGGCAGACTCCACCGACCTATTGGCCGGGCCGGACCTATTGCGACGGCAATGGTCGCTGTCATCGCACCGCAGGCTGGTGGGAGCCCGGACGCATCTATACCGTCGATGTCAACAAAGGCCTGCGCAACACGGTCGAGGCGCAGTGCATGGCCGAAAAAGGCTTTCGTCCGGTCAGTTTGCCACCCTGCAAGTCCGGGGTAAAATCAAGCGTGCCTCCAGGCCGAACAACAACCCTGCCACCGCTCAGCCCGCAATCGTGTTTTGTCAAATTCGATGACGGGTCGTTTCAGATCATCACACCGGGTCAGTCGGGCTGATTGCGCGGCGACGCGCCATAAACCCATGCGCGGCAATGGCCAGACCATAAGACAGGATGATCGCCAGCACCATCGCGGGCTCTCCGCCCACCCCCAGAACCGCCAGCAGGATCGGAGTACCCAGCAGGTTGCCCGCATTACCCATCTGCGCCAGGGCCCCATAGCTGGCCGCCTGATCTGCAGCGCCTGAGTTCAATTCAGGCACGGCAGCAAAACTGCCCCCCTGCACCAGGCCCAGCACAGCGAACAAAGCGACGCAGATTATCGCCAGTGGCGCGCCCATGAGTGATGCGACCAGAACAGAGATGGCCAGCGAGAACCCCAACATTGTCACCGCCACGCATGAGATTACCGAGGACAAGGCCGGAACCAGCGCGAAGGAAAAGGCGATGCCAGCCATAGGCATCAGCCCCGCAACAATTGCACCCTGCCCCTCGGGCAGACGCGAGGGCAAGATGGCCAGTAATGACACGAAGGTCAGCGTGTAAAAGAACCATCCCACCGCCGGGGCCGATATGAAGGGCGAGCGATAGATGTTCAGATGAACCCGGGCAATTGCGGTCACGCCAAAGCCGGAACCCTCATGAGCCCCAAGATCAACCTTAATCCGGCACGCAAGGATCAATACAGCCGTCAAGAGCATCAAAACCGCATGGGTCAGGAAATAAGCGGGCAGTCCGAATTTTGAGACAAAGGGCAAGCCAATCCATGCATTCAACGCAAAGGCCACACCGAAAAACGCGCTCCACAAGACCATTGCGACATTGCGCGCCCGTCCGGTGGTGATCTGAGCGATCAAGGTTGGCGCGGCGACCACGATGGCGAGATGCGAAACGCCCTCGACCACACGGCTGGCCATCATCGCAGCAAAGCCCGGCAGGCTGGCCTGAAACGCAGAAATCGCACCACCCAGAACCAGACCAAAGATCAGCAGACGCGTTGGCCCGACCCGGCCCGCGATGGCGCCGGACAAGGCCCCCAGTACCGCGCCGATCAAGCTGATGATCGACAAGAGCCACCCGGTGTGATCGGGGTACAGCAACGCTACGTCGGCAAAAGGGACGGCGATCTTGGCGAATTGCGTGGCCGCGCCCAATCCTGCCATCCAGAGCAAAAGAACTTTGAAAATCTGTACCATGGCCCGGTTCTAGCCGGGTCTGGCACGGGCTGAAACGCATAAATTATGCGTGGCCGGGGCTTACCAACCGAACCGGCGTTCCATCTGACAGATACAAACGTTCCCACAGGATCTGACCGGCACTGATGCGGATGCAGTCATGCACGGCCTCGGAGGTCTGGAACGCTTTGGGCTTGGGCATCTGAAGGTCCCACCAGCCTTCCTCTTCCAGCTCGGCTTCGGCCTTTTGGATCTCTTCTGTGGCAAATTGCCAAAGTGGTACGCCCAGCAAGGCGCTTTGACTGGTCTTCCAATCGCGCGCGCGCCCTGTCGAATACGCCAGACACCTGTGGCTGGTCTCTTCAACCAGATGCAGACATTGCGACGAATGCATCACGAGACGCTTCAACGCGGTATCCTCCATCTGCGTGCCGCCGCAGGCGCGAAAGACGGCGCGTTGCGCTGCGGCCGAAGGGGTCAGAGAGCCACTTTCCCAACGCGACACCGTTGTTTGGTTGACCCCCATCGCCTGCGCCAATGCCGATTGCTTCAACCCGATCGACCGCCGCACCCGCTTCAGGCGTTTGCCAAAGCCAGGATAGCCTGGCAGATCACTCTGCCGGTTCAGGTTCATCGATCTGGGCCACTCGTGCGCCGGATTTGTTCGAGGTCACAACACCCAGCGATTTCAGTTTGCGGTGTAGCGCGCTGCGCTCCATGCCGACAAAGCTGGCAGTGCGGCTGATATTGCCCCCAAAGCGGTTGATTTGGGTCAGCAAATACTCGCGCTCGAACGCTTCGCGGGCTTCGCGCAGCGGCAAGGTCGCCAGAGCGCCCGACAGAACGACGCGACCGGATTCGTCGGATTTTTCTTCTTCGTTGGGCAGCTCGCGCGCTTCGATCGGATCTGTACCATCGCCCAGGATCAGCACCCGCTCGATCAGGTTCTTGAGCTGCCGCACATTGCCGGGCCAAGTCATTGTCTGCAACAAGGCGACGGCCTCATCCGACAATTCCCGCACCGGCAGGCCCTGAGTCTCGTTGCACATTTCGATGAAATGCTGCGCCAGAACCGGGATATCCTCGCGCCGTTCTTCCAGCGAAGGAACGGCAATCGGCACCACGTTCAGACGGTGATACAGTTCCTCGCGGAACCGCTCGGCTGCGATTTCGGCCTCAAGATCGCGATTGGTCGATGAAATCACCCGCAGATCGACGCGCACCTTGTCGCTGCCGCCGACCCGCTGGAACTGCTGATCCACCAGCACCCGCAGGATCTTGGACTGCGTGCCCAAAGGCATATCGGCCACCTCATCGAAATAGATGACCCCGCCATGCGCCTCTTCCAACAGGCCCGATTCCACACCACGCTCGGCCGACTCGCGCCCGAACAGAACCTCCTCGACCCGCTCAGGCTCGATCCCGGCGCAGTTGACGGTCACAAATGGTGCGTTAGCGCGGTTGGAATGGGCGTGGATGTAACGCGCGGCAATCTCTTTGCCGGACCCGGCTGGCCCGCTCAGCATCACACGACCGTTCGATTTGGTCACCTTGTCCAGATGTCCCAGCATACCGCGGAAGGCCGCTGACTTGCCGATCATGTCCGAACTGCTGACCTCTTTGCGCTTGAGCGAGGCATTCTCGCGACGCAGGCGCGAGGTTTCCATGGCGCGGCGGATCACCACCATCAACTGATCGATGTTGAAGGGCTTTTCGATAAAGTCATAAGCCCCCTGTTTGATCGCAGCGACCGCGATCTCGATATTGCCGTGGCCCGAGATGATGACCACCGGCACATCCGGATTGTCCCGTTTCACCGCCTTCAGAATGTCGATCCCGTCCATCCGGCTGTCCTTCAGCCAGATATCAAGGATCAACAGCCCCGGAGGCTCGGCATTGATTGCCGCCATGCAGTCATCGGAATTCCCTGCGAGCCGCGTCGAAAAGCCTTCGTCCTCAAGAATATCGGACACCAGCTCGCGGATGTCGCGTTCGTCGTCTACGATCAGAATATCGCTCATCTTTGGCCTGCTTTCATTATGTTGGTTTTAATCGCCTGTTTTGATGGCGCAGAGATTGGGGCATCGTTGACCCCCGGCAGTCGGATCACAGCCATTGCGCCAAAATGGTCCTGTCCGTCAAAGACGGGCGCATCTTCCAAGCTCAGCGCTCCGCCATGTTCTTCGATGATCTTCTTGACGATCGGTAACCCAAGGCCCGTGCCTTCGTCCCGTGTCGTCACATAGGGTTCAAACAGCCGCGCCCGATCTTCGGGCAGGCCGATGCCGTTATCGGCAATGGTGATCTGGGTGCCCGCGTCGTCACTGGACACGATCACCTTGATCTGCGGCGCCAGATTTTCGGGCGCACCTTTTTGTTTCAGGGTTTCAATGGCTTCACCCGCGTTCTTGATCAGGTTCGTCAGCGCCTGGCTCAGCATGGTGGCATCAATATCGCCCATGATCGGCTGATCCGGCAGATCGGCTGTGATCTCCACTTCGGGCTGACCGGCTTGCTGCAGCAACACGGCCTCACGCACCAGATCCACCACATCCGCCTCATGGCGATCCGGCTCGGGCATCCGGGCGAATTTCGAGAACTCATCGACAATGCGCCGCAAATCATTGGTCTGCCGCACGATCACATCGGTCATCGACACCATCGTATCGCAGTCATCCTCTTCCAGTTTGGGAGAGAATTTGCGTTTGATCCGCTCCGCGCTCAGCTGAATGGGCGTCAGAGGGTTCTTGATCTCGTGCGCAATGCGGCGGGCAACATCGCCCCAGGCCGCCATACGCTGGGCGCTGACCAGATCGGTGACATCGTCAAAGGCCACCACATAGCCCTCCAAGCCACCATCCTCGCCACGCCGGGTCGCCATGCGCACCAGCAGGTTTTCCAACCTTCCTTTACGGGTGACCTTGATCTCTTCCTGCACGGCCTCCTGCCCGCTTTCCTTGAGACTTTCGAACAGAGGCATGAATTCGGGCACAGCGATACCAATCGCCAGATGTTCTTCGCCCCGCGACCAGTCCAGCAAGCGTTGGGCAGAGCGGTTCACGAAGGTGACATACCCGTCCGAATCTACCCCCACAACGCCTGATGTGACCGAACTGAGAACGGAATCGAACAATCTGCGGCGGCGTTCGATCTGACGGGTGTTTTCCAGCAGTGTGTCACGCTGTCCTTTGAGCTGGCGGGTCATCTGGTTGAAGTACCGCCCCAGCATCGCGATCTCGTCGTCGCTTTTCTCTTCGATCACCTGCACGCTCAAATCCCCTGCCCCGACGCGCTGCGCCGCGGTGGTCAACCGCCCGACCGGGCGCGACAGGCGTTCGGCAAACCACATGCCCAAAGACATGGCCGCCAGAATCAAAATGACCGCAAATCCCAGATAGAGCAGGCCGAATTGAAACAGAACCCGCCCACGGTCGCTTTCAAGCTGGCTGTAGAACTGGGCCGTTTCCTTGGTTTCATCCAACAGCGTGAGCAACTCGCCATCGACTTCGCGACTGACATAGAGATAACGATCCGTATAGGCCCTGAGCGGCACGAGGGCCCGAAACTCGCTATTGGCCCAATCGGCGATGATCCCGACGCGCGCGTCCTGCGCTTCGATCATCTGTTCGGGGGTCGGCTGTTCATAGTCGAATAGGTAGGATCTGTCGCCGCGTGCGCGGATCTCCCCGCTGCCGTCGATCACATAAGCCTCGCGCAGGCCACGTTGGATCTGGCCTTGCCCTTGCGCCAATACCTCGCGCAGTTCGGCATCCGAGATATAGAAATCCAGCGACCGAGCGTTGTCGAGAAACCGCGCCAGGACCACCGCATCCTGAGTCAGGCCCTGCCGGTGTTCTTGTTCATAGGCTTCGGCGGCGCTGAGCGAGGATCCAACCACCCCGCGCACCCGATCCGAAAACCAGCCTTCAAGCCCGATATTCACCGTTAGCCCGGCAAATATCGCCACGGTCACCGTAGGGACCAGCGCCAGCAGCGTAAACGCGCCGATCAAGCGCAAATGCAGACGCGAGCCGGCGGATTTCGCACGGCGTGCCGCAATCAGACTGCCAAGCTGGCCCAGCACCAGAGCGGCCACAACCAGCACGTAAACCAGATCGGCAAGAAGAATCAGACGCAGGGTCGGCGCCGCAGCACCCAGATCAAAGGGACCAATAACCAGATAGGTTGCAAACGCCAAAACCGGGCCCAGCATAACCAGGCCCAAGGTGCTGAAATTGCGCAGTTTCCGGGACTTTCGCCACCGGTTAATCGCTGGAATAGGCCCGATCTGTGCCCGCGTTGCCACCGTCTGCCCTCATCCTGATGTGCCGCTTGCGCGGCTTACCGCCATATCTCGTGGTCTTTCCCAGCTTTGAACCTGGACGCCACAGTTTGTGTGGCGATATTACATCAGTTTGCGACGGCGTGTCACCTGAATATCGAGGTCAGTTATCTTTTTCCGCAGCGTATTCCTGTTGATTCCCAATAAATCGGCACATTTCGCCTGATTTCCGCCGGTTGCGTCCAAGGCAATCTCGATCAAAGGCGCCTCGACCTCGCGCAGAATGCGCTGATACAGACCCGGAGGTGGCAAGATATTGCCGTGCAGGTCGAAATATCGGCGCAAATGGCGCGCGACCGAGGTCGACAGTTTTTCGCGCTCGCCATCCCCCAAAACCGGTTCGGCCTCGGGCTGGCTGCCCAGAACCAGTTCGACCTCGGCCTTGGAAATCTCTTTCGCCCGGCTGGTCAGGCTCAGCCTGCGGATCGCATTTTCCAACTGCCGCACATTGCCGGGCCAGGAATAGCGGCGCACCAGCTCTACCGCTTCGGGGCTGAGCCAGCGTTTGATCCCTGTCTCGCGCTCCTCGCGGGTCAGGAAATGTTCGGCGAGCAAAGTGATGTCATCGACGCGTTCGCGCAGGGCCGGCACGTGAATGGTTGCGCCGCACAGACGGTAATACAGATCCTGCCGCAGCCGCCCGGTCTCCATCGCTTCGGTCAGATCGCCCTGGCTGGTGGCCATGAACCGTGGCACATGATCGCCCGGCGTATCCATCATCCGTACGATGCGCGCCTGAATCTCGTCTTCGATATCGGTGATCTCGTCGATCAGCAGAGTGCCCCCACGCACCCGCGCCATCACCCGCGCCGGACCCTCCAGATCGCTCAGGTCCGCCGCCGTGGCCGTTACGAACGGCAGGGTTCTGCGATCCGAGAAATCGTGAATAGCACGTGCAATCAGAGACTTACCTGACCCACTTTCACCAGAAATCATCACCGGCAAATCGGTGTTCATCACCCGCGCGACAAGCCGATAAAGTGCCTGCATCAGCGGTGTGCGTCCAACCAGAGGCAACTCATCAGGACGGTCTTCTGCTGCCTCCTGTGCGTCGGGAATGTTGCGTTGCTTCTGCTCAAGCGCGCGCGCGGTACGCTTCATCAGGTCCGGCAGATCAAAGGGTTTCGGCAAATAGTCATAGGCATCCGCTTCAGCGGCCTGAATCGCCGTCATGATCGTGTTCTGCGCCGAGATGACAATCACCGGCAAACCGGGCCGGTCCTGCGCAATCTTGGGCAGCATCTCAAGCCCGTTGCCATCGGGCATGACCACATCCGAGATCACGACGTCCCCCTTGCCCTCTGCCACCCAGCGCATCAGCGTTGTCAGCGACGAGGTCGCGTGCACCTTGCACCCGGCGCGGGTCAGAGCCTGTGTCAGAACCGTACGAATGGTTCGGTCGTCGTCGGCAACCAGAATAGTGCCATCCATCAGCTGCTCTCCTTTTTGCTTTCTTTGGGCGCCCGCCGCAGGGACAGGCGAAATACGGTGCGTCCGGGGACCGAATCAGCCGATATCCAGCCGTCATGGTCCGAGACGATCTTGCTGACCAGCGCCAGACCAAGCCCGGTGCCGTTTTCCTTGCCCGACACGAACGGGTCAAAAATATCGCTGCGAATTTTCTCGGGCAGGCCAGGGCCATCATCGATAATCTCGATCTGCAAGGGCAGCGAATGGCCCGACCCGTCACTTCGGCGCAGGCGGAACGAGTGTTCGAAATAGGTGCGCAGGCGAATGGTTCCGCCCTTGGGGTCAGCAGCTTCCGAGGCGTTCTTGAGAAGGTTCAGAACCACTTGCAGGAACTGATCCGGGTCACCATAGGCCAGAGGCAAGGAGGGATCATAATCCTCGATAATGGTCATGTGGGCACCAAAACCCAGCAAAGCCGACCGACGCGCACGGTCCAGCACGTCGTGAATATTGACTGGCTTGAAATCAGGCACGGACAGGTTCCCGAACTGCTCGACCTGCTCCAACAGCTTAACGATCCTGCGGGTTTCAGCCACGATAAGATCAGTAAGTTCAAGATCTTCCGCCGGTATATTCATGCTCAGCAGTTGCGCCGCGCCGGTGATCCCGGCCAGCGGGTTCTTGATTTCATGCGCCAGCATCTCGGCCATGCCAATGGCCGATTGCGCGGCCGATTTCACCGTATTGCCTCGCGTCATGCGCCCGGCCAGCTCGCGTGGCGAGATGGTCATGATCATCGAGCCTTCATGCCCGACCAGCGGCGCGATCTGAAGCGCGCATTGCAGAGGTGCCCGGTTGCCGGACCCGACATCAACATCATTGACAAAGAGCGGCGTGCTTTGTGCACGGGCGCGCAGGAACGCCTCTTCCAAGGGCGCGTCAACGGCGATCATGTCCCAGACCGGCGTGCCGATCACCGCCTTGCGCGACGCGTTCAGAAACCCTTCGCCCGAAGAATTCACGTCAGCAATCCGGTCCTCTGGATCGATGATAAAGGCCGGAACAGGAAGCGAGGCCCATACGCTTTTGTCCGAGTTCATGCCGCCACCTGCTCTACCGGATTTAAAGCATCTGCAAGCAGGCGCATGACTTCTTCGGGATCTCGCGACGTCAGAACCGCACGACGCAGCTGCGGTGGTGTTCCGGCCTCATCCATGTACCATCCCAGATGTTTGCGGGCGACGCGCAGGCCCAGATCCCGGCCATAGAAGCTCAACATCGCCTGATAATGCGCACGCACCATGTCAATCAGATCGTCACCTTCGGGAACCTCGGGTGCGGTCTGTCCAAAAAGATCGTGGCACACCTGCGCCAACAGCCAGGGCTTGCCCTGCGCATCGCGCCCGATCATCACGCCATCTGCACCGGATTGGTCTAACGCGCTGCGCGCGGCGGCGCTGTCCACGATATCACCGTTGGCAATGACAGGGATCGAAACTGCCTCAGACACCGCCCGGATGGCCCGCCAGTCGGCATGGCCCTTGTAAAACTGACAGCGCGTGCGCCCGTGAATGGTGACCATCTGAACCCCAGCATCCTGCGCCCGGCGCGCGACCACAGGCGCGTTCAGCAACGCGTCATCCCAACCCAGCCGGGTTTTCAACGTCACAGGCACGTCCACGGCGGCAACCACAGCCTCAATCAGCGTCAGCGCGTGATCTGGGGTCTTCAACAAGGCTGAACCTGAATAGCCATTGGTCACCTTCTTGGCGGGGCAGCCCATATTGATATCGATTACCCGCGCGCCGCGATCGGCCACTTGTCGCGCAGCTTCGGCCATCCAATGCGCCTCGCGCCCGGCCAGTTGCACAGCGGTGTTTTCCACATCCGCCGACAGTTCGGCCCGCTCCCGGACACCGGGCTTGGCCTGCACCATCTCTTGACTGGCGACCATTTCGCTCACCACCAACCCGGCGCCAAAGCGCATCACCAGGTCGCGGAACGGGCGATCGGTGATTCCGGCCATGGGGGCCAGCAAAACAGGTGGTGACACGTCTTTGTCAGCGAGGCGAAGTGTCAATGTGCTTAATCCTTAGGCAATTACCGCTTTGATACCGGGTCTTGAGGGGGTGAACAATGAATCGCAAGGCAATAAGCCTGCAAAATCATCACCTGCCTAATTTTTAATCACTCGATCAGAGGTGATTGCCACTGCATTCACCGCCCCCTAAACAAACCCCAAGACAGGAGCCAATTTGACCATGACCACAGCCGCCATCATCGTCGCCGCAGGACGCGGAATACGCGCCGGTGGCGGTGTTCCAAAGCAGTGGCGCAGCCTGGCCGGGCGACGCGTCGCGGACTGGACGCTGGACCGGTTACGCGGGGCGGTTGATCACGTTGTTTTGGTCCTGTCAGAAGACGACCGGGCACCCTGGGACGAGTTCCGCAAAAGCGACCTGATCCTGGCGCCTGGGGGCGCGGATCGCGCGGGCTCGGTCCGCAATGGGTTGCAGGCTTTGACAGGTCTGGGTGTGGAAAAGGTGCTGATCCACGATGTAGCGCGCCCATGCGTGTCTGCGCGCATCATAAAGGACGTGATCGAGGCCCTGAACACCCACCAAGCCACAGCGCCGGGCCTAGCAGTAACTGACGCGTTGTGGGTGGGATCAGAGGACACCGTCAAAGGGGTGCAGGATCGCAGCAGCCTGTTTGCCGCGCAGACCCCGCAAGGGTTTCACTATGACGCCATTGTCGCCGCCCATGCGGCACGTTCCGGCGGGGCCGCAGATGATGTCGAAGTCGCCCGCGCCGCAGGGCTGGATGTGCATATCGTGCCGGGCGATGCGGATAATCTGAAAATCACCCGACCCGAGGATTTTGCCCGGGCGGAACGGATATTGGGAATGGAAATGGATGTAAGGCTGGGCAACGGATATGACGTGCACCGCTTTGGCGACGGAGATCACGTGATCCTGTGTGGTGTCAAAATACCCCACAGTCGCGGATTGCAGGGGCATTCGGATGCGGATGTCGGGATGCACGCGGTCACCGATGCGATCTATGGCGCATTGGCGCAGGGCGATATCGGCCAGCATTTTCCGCCCTCTGACCCGCAATGGAAAGGCGCGGCCAGCGAGATCTTTCTGCGCCACGCCGTCGCGCTGGCCAGTGACATGGGCTATGCCATCTCGAACGTCGATTGCACCTTGGTGTGTGAGTTTCCCAAAATCGGTCCCCATGCCCGGACCATGCGGGAAGAAATGTCCAAATTCATGGGCTTGCGGGCAGATCAGGTCTCGGTCAAGGCCACCACGTCCGAGCGTTTGGGCTTTACCGGTCGCAGCGAAGGCATCGCCGCCTTGGCCACGGCCTGTCTGGTGAAATCATGACCCTTGCGCGCCTGATTGGCACGGTGGGCGGTGTCGGCTATCTGCGCCCTGCCCCGGGCACCTGGGGCTCGGTTGCGGCGCTGCCTTTGGCCTGGCTGTTGCATGTAATCGGCGGCTTCCCCTTGCTTGTGCTCGCCACATTTGCGGTCTTTGCCGGTGGGCTTTGGGCCACAGGTGTGATGACGGCTGGGCAAGACGATCACGACCCATCCGAGATTGTCGTCGACGAGGTTGCAGGACAGTTCATCGCAATCTGGGCAATCTCCTACCCCAGCTGGGCGCACGGGATCGAGATCACGGCGCTCTGGCCCGGTTGGCTGGCCGGATTTCTGCTGTTCCGCCTGTTCGACATCACCAAACCCGGCCCCGTTGGCTGGGCCGACCGCAGGGGCGACCCGATGGGCGTGATGCTGGATGATGTCATCGCCGGCTTCTTTGCCGCGATTGGCGTCATGGCTCTGGCCGGCATCGCACATGGGGTATTGGGCCTGTGAACGTATCCGAGCTTCTTGATCTGGCTAAGGCGCGGGGCGTCATGATCGCAACCGCCGAAAGCTGCACCGGCGGCATGGTGGCGGCGGCGCTGACGGATATTCCCGGAAGCTCAGCGGTCGTGGATCGTGGCTTTGTGACCTACACCAACGATGCAAAGGAACAGATGTTGGGTGTACGGGCGCAGACTTTGGCCACTTACGGCGCTGTTTCAGAGCAGGTTGCGCATGAAATGGCTGAAGGCGCCCTGCAGCACTCAAACGCGCAGTTGGCGGTGTCGATCACCGGAATCGCGGGCCCCGGCGGCTCTGACTACAAGCCCGAGGGCCGCGTTTGCTTTGGTCTGGCCTTCAAAGGCCATGTCACACAGACGGAAACGGTGGAGTTTGGTGCGCTCGGACGCGACAAAGTACGCCAATCCGCGCGCGATCACGCGTTGACGCTGCTGCGCGACGCGCTTTTGCCAACCGACGATACCTGAGCTTGCGCGAACAATCAGGCTCGACTCTGGCCCGAAGGTCAGGCTATCAGCCCGCAACATTCCCTTAGCCCAGAGGTTTGCGCCATGATCCCCAGTTCTTTCCCCGATAGCACCGAAATCGCCCGCCTGACTGCGCGGATGCTGCTGGAGATCAAGGCCGTTCATTTCAATGCGCGCGAGCCGTTCACGCTGTCTTCTGGTCTGCCCAGCCCGACCTATATCGACTGCCGCAAGCTGATCTCATACCCCCGCATCCGTTCGACCCTGATGGATTTCCTGACGGTCACCGTGATGCGGGATGCGGGGTTTGAGGCGTTTGACAACATCGCCGGGGGCGAGACGGCGGGCATCCCCTTTGCCGCCATGGTGGCCGAGCGTATGGCGCTGCCGATGACCTATGTGCGCAAGAAACCCAAAGGCTATGGCCGTAACGCCCGTATCGAAGGCACGATGGGCGAAGGCGATCGGGTGCTGCTGGTCGAGGACCTGACCACCGATGGTGGATCAAAGCTGTCTTTTGTCGATGCGATCCGCGAAACAGGGGCCACCTGCGGGCACACGGCGGTGATTTTCTATTATGGTATTTTCCCCGAGACCGAAAAAACTCTGGGCGATCACGGAATAACCCTGCATTCGCTGTGCACCTGGTGGGATGTTCTGGCCGAGGCCAATGCGCAAAAGGCCTTTGACGCAGAGACCCTTAGCGGGGTCGAGGCATTTCTGAACGACCCACGTGGCTGGCAAGAGGCTAATAAATCCAGTTAAATCTGTTGTGGATGGATTGGGGATAAGCCCACAAGAATCGGAGCTTCGCCTACGATATCTGGTGACTTTCGCGTCAATTCCTACATAATAAGCCAAGCGCGTTCAGATATCCAAACTGTCCGGAAAGTTATCCCAAGGCTTTACCCCAACTTAGCCACAGGTATTTCCAGATAGCTTGTGGTGGTGTTTCGCGTGTAGAACCGGCGCACGGGCAGCGGGGACAAGATGAACGAGATAAGCAGTATCGAGCAGGCAGCGGCACAAATTCAGAACGCCGAAACAATGCCGCATTCGATCGAGGCCGAGCAGCAGCTTTTGGGCGCGATCCTGACCAACAACGATCTTTATGATCGTGTGGCATCGATCATCGGGGCCGAGCATTTCTATGACCCGGTCCATGCCCGCATCTATGAGGTGGCAGCCAATCGCATCGCCAAGAATGCGCTGGCTTCCCCCGTAACGCTGAAGTCATTCATGGCCGAAGATGAGGGCCTGAAAGAACTGGGTGGCCCCGCCTATCTGGTCAAGCTGGCCGGGGCCTCGATCAGCGCCTTTGCGGTGCATGATTATGCCCAGATGATCTATGATCTGGCCATCCGGCGCGAGCTGATCCGGTTGGGTCGCGACATCTCGGACAAGGCGGCGCGGGTCGATGTCAGCAGCGAACCAAAAGAACAAATCGTCGAGGCCGAGCAACAGCTCTATCAGCTTTCCGAGCAGGGCCAGACCGAACAAGGATTTCAATCCTTCCTCAAGGCGGTCACAGAAGCCGTCAACGTCACCAACGAAGCCTACCAGCGTGGTGGCGGCATGGCGGGGATTTCCACCGGTCTGGCCGATCTCGATAAACAACTGGGCGGGCTGCACCCGTCCGATCTGATCATTTTGGCGGGGCGGCCCTCGATGGGTAAAACCTCGCTGGCGACCAACGTCGCATTTAACGTGGCCAAGGCCTATAAGCGCGGTTTAAAGCCGGACGGATCCGAGGGCGCGATTGATGGCGGCGTCGTCGGGTTCTTTTCACTGGAAATGAGCGCCGAGCAGCTTGCAGGCCGGGTTCTGGCCGAAGCCTCGGAAATCTCAAGCCACAAGATCCGTCAAGGAGATATGACCGAGGCCGAGTTCCGCCGTTTCGTGGACGCGGCCAAGGAATTGGAAGCCTGCCCCCTCTTCATCGATGACACCCCCGCCCTCCCGATCTCTCAGCTTGCCGCGCGTGCGCGGCGGCTGAAGAGAACCCACGGGCTTGATCTGCTGGTCATCGACTATCTGCAACTGTGCCGCGGCATGTCCGACAACCGCGTGAATGAGATTGCCGAAATCTCGATGGGGATGAAAGCCATCGCCAAAGAGTTGAATATCCCGGTGATCGCTTTGTCTCAGCTCAGCCGTCAGGTCGAAAACCGCGACGACAAGCGCCCGCAATTGTCAGACCTGCGGGAATCGGGCTCGATCGAGCAGGATGCCGACGTGGTGATGTTCGTGTTCCGCGAAGAATACTACAAGGAACGGGAAAAGCCGGGCGATCACGAGTTGGAAAAGATGGAAGAGTGGAAGCAGGCCATGGAGCGTCTGCACGGCAAGGCCGAGGTTATCGTCGGCAAGCAACGCCACGGTCCTATCGGCACGGTCGAGCTGTCGTTCGAGGCCCAGTTCACGCGGTTTGGCAATCTGGTCAAGCCTTGGCAGCAAAGCGGTGAGATCGAGGGGTACTGACCCCCTTGTCGTTGCTGTAAAACGGTTCGACTTAGCGGAGGTACTCAACTTACCAAAGGTTGGGATTGTTCAATGCCGCGACGCACCGGGATTGGCCCTGCAAAGGGGCCAACGCCTCCTCTTTCAGCGATTGCCCCAACCACCCATGCGGATAGCTGAGCGGTAAAGGCGGTTGCGCAACCTCTGACGTAATGGGCAGAAAGCCGGATTTGCCATAATACGCCGGGTCGCCATAGGTCAGAACCACATCGACTTTCTGTAAACGCATTTGATCCAATCCGAATCCGATCAGCCTTTGCCCGATGCCTTCCTTTTGCCGCTCGGTGTGAACGGCCACAGGGGACAAGATGAATACCATGCGTGTATCGTCGGCAAACCGGATCCGAGACCAGCAGAGGCAGCCGACCAGCGCATGCTCGTCGCGAGCAGTGCACACCAGCACGTCCTCGGCTGGGGTTGTGGCCAGCAGATCAGTTACGAATTCGCCGATCAACGCGCCTTCGCCGGGCCCCTCTGACGCCGAAAAAACCGACGCGAAAAACGCGACGATCTCGGCCTGGTGATCTTTGTGGCCGGTAGAAAATTCCATTTGTTCTTCCGTTTCCGATTACGATGCCAGACTGCATTCAACTTAGCGCTGAAAAGCGCGAAACGATACACTCTGGTGTAAGAGATCTAACGGTCATTTGAGCACAATCACAAGAACCTCGACCCTGATCTGCCCATGGGGCGTTTGTAAAAAATGTGTTGATATGGCTGGAACTTGCCGGTTCCCTGGGCTTTCTGATGCCGAAAACAATCTTTCCCTCTTGACCTTGGTCGATGCAATGTCATGAACGTTGCCATGAGTACAGCACGCCTTTCCATCAACCTTCTTGCGCTGGCCAGTAACTGGCGCGCGCTCAGCTCATTGTCGTCCGCCGAAACCGGCGCCGTGGTCAAAGCCGACGCCTATGGGCTGGGTGCCGAACCCGTCGCATTGGCCTTAGCCGAAGAAGGGGTTCGCAGCTTTTTTGTTGCTGCCGCCGAAGAAGGCGTTCCGATCCGCAAAGTCCTGGGCCCCGAGCCGCGCATCTTTGTCTTTTCTGGGCATATGGACGGCGATACCGACCTTCTGCGCGACCATGATCTGATCCCGCTGCTGAACGCGCCACAACAGGTGCAACGTCACTTCGACGCCCTGCCCGACCATCCGTTTGGCATTCAGCTGGACACCGGCATGAACCGTCTGGGGCTGGAGCCGTCGGACTGGTCGGCATTGCGCAGCGCCGTGCTGGCGCGCAACCCGGCCTTGGTCATGTCGCATCTGGCCTGCGCGGACGAACCCGACCACCCGATGAACCGGCAGCAGCTGCAAAGTTTCAAAGACATGACCGGTGGGATCTCGGCACCCCGGTCTTTGGCGGCGACCGGTGGTATCCTCCTGGGGCCGGAATATCATTTCGACCTCTGCCGCCCGGGCGTTGGCCTTTATGGCGGCCTGCCCTTTGCCGCGGCCAAGCCGGTGGTCACCATCGACCTGCCGGTCATTCAGGTGCGTCACGTCGATGTGGGCGAGACTGTGGGATACGGCAATGCCTGGACCGCACGCCGCCCGTCGCGTATCGCGACTGTTGCGGCGGGGTATGCGGACGGTTTGCATCGAGCCATCGGTGGCGGCATCGACGCCTTTGTGGGCGATCAGCCCTGCCCGGTCGTCGGGCGCATTTCCATGGATCTGATCACGATCGACGTCACGGACCTGCCCCAGGACCCCGAACGCCTGCGTATCCTGAACGGGCACCAAACCGTTGACGATCTGGCCGAAGCCGCAGGCACCATCGGGTATGAAATCCTCACCTCGCTCGGCAGCCGCTATTCGCGGGGCTATGTCGAATGAACCCATTGTCACCGCTTGGCGGGCTTGGTCGAGCCATTCTGAACCTGTTTGCGGTCTTTGGCCGCGTGGCGCTGTTCGCGCTGGATGCGGTGTCGCATATCGTGCGCCCGCCCTTTTATCCGCGTGAATTTGCCCTGGCGCTGCTGAATATCGGCTGGTTGTCCCTGCCCGTGGTGGGCCTGACTGCGATTTTCACCGGCGGAGCGCTGGCCTTGCAGATCTATGCTGGTGGCGCGCGCTTCAATGCCGAGGCTGTGGTGCCGCAGATAGTGGCCATCGGCATGGTGCGAGAGCTTGGGCCGGTTCTGGTCGGCCTTATGATCGCGGCACGTGTGACGTCATCCATCGCTGCCGAAATCGCCACGATGAAAGTGACCGAGCAGATTGACGCTCTGGTCACGCTCTCCACGCATCCGATGAAATACCTCACCGCCCCGCGCGTGCTGGCGGCGTTGATCACCGTCCCTGCCCTGGTCGGGGTCGGAGACATCATCGGCATTGCGGGCGGTTATACGGTTGCCACGCAAAATCTGGGCTTCAACCCCGCCGCGTATCTGAAAAACACGGTCGACTTTCTGGAAGCCCGAGACATCGTCTCATCTCTGGTCAAAGGTGCCGCCTTCGGCGTAATCGCGGCGATCATGGGCTGCTATTACGGTATGAACTCGGGCCGCGGCGCGCAGGGTGTGGGCCGGGCGACCAAAGGCTCGGTCGAGGCTGCAGCGGTTTTGATCCTGGCTGCCAACTTCGTTCTCACGGGGGTATTCTTCTCGCTATGATCCGGATGGAGAACGTTCACAAAGCCTTTGGCGAAAACCATGTGCTGCAAGGCATGAACCTTGAGATCCCCAAGGGCACGTCGATGGTTATTATCGGCGGATCTGGCACGGGAAAATCTGTGGCGCTGAAATGTATTCTGGGCCTGATCAAACCCGACAACGGGATGATATATGTGGATGGCAAGGATGCCACCAAAGGCGACCGTGATGCGTTTCTGGCTCGGTTCGGAATGCTGTTCCAGGGCGCGGCCCTCTTCGACTCGCTGCCCATCTGGCAAAACGTGGCCTTCCGCCTGCTGCGCGGGCCGTTGAAGCGCCCGGCGGATTACGCCCGTGAAATTGCCATCGACAAACTGCGCCGTGTCGGACTGAAGGCCAACGTGGCCGACCGATTTCCCGCCGAGCTGTCGGGCGGTATGCAAAAACGCGTGGGCCTGGCCCGCGCCATCGCCGCCGAGCCCGAGATTATCTTTTTCGACGAACCCACCACCGGCCTCGACCCGATCATGTCGGGCGTCATCAACGACCTGATCCGCGAGATCGTGACCGAGATGGGCGCCACCGCCATGACCATCACCCACGACATGAGCTCGGTCCGCGCTATTGCCGACAACGTAGCGATGCTGCACGGAGGCGTGATCCAATGGACCGGCCCTGTCGGGCAGATGGACGCCTCTGGCGATCCCTATGTGGAACAGTTTATCAGCGGGAGCGCGGAAGGGCCGATTGAGGCGGTGCGTTAAACCATATTGTCAGCCAGCCAGTCTTGCGCCTTTGAGACGACCTCGTCGGGAAGCGCCTCTGCTCTTCTTGTTTCGAGATTAAGCAAGACGCATTTGAAAACGGTACTGAAAGCCATCTTTCTATCCGCTGCACGTAGCAAGCTATGGCGAAACGTAATCGACTTCCCACCCAGTTCAATTATTTCGCTTTCCATTTGGATGGCGTCGCCCGCCTGCAACTCAGATAGAAAGTCACTCTCCGCATGCACTACCGCAAACGATAGCCTTCGTCCCGAACGCATATCTTCTGCGGTCAAACCCATTTCTGACTGAAGGGCAAATACCGAATCCGAACATGCTGCAAAATACCTTGAGACATTCATGTGCCCCAGAAAATCGCAATCCGATGGATCAACAATTGACTTGAAAGCCACAAAAGCAGGCATCCGATCTCTCCTTGACAGACTTATCCGAGTTTCAAACATCAAATTCAGTTACCACATAGCAGAAAACTACCGAAATTCGGCAGAACACAAGTGACAGTCCCAATGACCCTCCGCCTCGCCACCCTCTCGCTCCTGATCCTCTACCCCATCGCGTGGTTCGCCCCGCTGATGCGCGCAGGTCTGCTGCCCATTTTCGGCCTCAGCGAAATCAGCGTCATCACCGGTCTGCAATCGCTGTGGAAATCCGACGTGTTTCTGGCGTTGGTGGTCACCGTGTTTGCCCTCTTCGCACCATACCTGAAAACCATCGGCACCGCGCTGATACAATGGAACCTGCTGGACGCCCGCGTGCAGCCTGCGCTGACCCTGCTGGGCAAGCTTGCCATGGCCGATATCTTCCTCATCGCGCTTTATATCACGCTGGCCAAGGGCATCGCCTATGCCACCATCGAAACCGCATGGGGGCTTTATCTGTTTACCGCCTGTATCCTGGCATCGATTGTGCTGGGATATCTGACCGAGAACACAGTCCGTTCACGAAATCCTCAGAGCTAGTTGATTGCAAACGCCCTTTCGCAGTCTCACATCAATACCACAAGGCGCAAAACTATTGGCTTAACGGGGCTGTTGCGGATGTTCCTGCGCGCTTGATTTCTGGTCCGCCTGCACCCGATGAGTATCGGTTGACGAAGGGGATTGACGATCATGGCCACGCTTCACAGCATCACATTGCACCTGCAGAACGCCTTCATGCGCGCCACCTTCGCATTGATTATTGCCTTGGCCGCCGGGGGTGTGATTTCCACCGGCCTGTCAGCTGCGGGTGTGTTGCCCTGGCTGTCGCTGCAGGCCGGGTTCGGGCCTGCCGGGGTTGTTGACGCCGGGCTCTATGTTCAAGTCGGTCTGACCGCACTGGCGCTTATGCTGGCCTTCTATCTGCCCTCCAGCGCACGGATGATGGCGCTGGAAAACACCCACCGCAGATTTGCGATGAACATGCAGGATGTCACGCAGGCCTATCATCTGGCCCATGCCGCCGACCGGTCGGGCCTGTTCCGGACGTCGTCCGAATTTGACGCGGTGAAAGAGCGGCTCAGCTTTCTACGCGAACATCCCGATCTGCAATCGTTGGAACCCGAAATCCTGGAGCTTGCCGCGCAGATGAGCCAGGTCAGTCAGGAACTTGCAGACACTTTTGGCGATGATAAGGTCAACCGCGCTCGCAGCTTCCTGCAACAACGCCAGCAAGAGGTCGAGCAGTTTCAGCAGCGCATCGAAGACGCGCAAACAATCCAGCATGAGCTGCGCCAATGGACCCGCGATATCGAGATCGAGGAATCGATTGCCAAATCGCAGCTGGCTCGCTTGCGGGATGAACTGTTCGACCTGCTGCCGGAATTGTCGACCCATCTGCGATCCTCCCCCGAACTGGTGCACTCCAGCAACGCCAGCATCTATCCCATGACCCCCCCTCGAGCAGCAGAGTAGGCGCGACAGCGCCCGCTGCGGGTGACGGCCCAAAGGGCCCGAACCCGCAGCGGGCGCCCGGCGGTGAGGAAAGCCCGCAAGGGCTTGAAGAACCGCCCGAGCTGATGCACCAAGGGCGCCATGGCCAAGACACCTTCTTTCACCTGCTCCGCCTGTGGTGCCGCACATTCCCGATGGTCCGGCCGCTGCGACAGCTGCGGCGAATGGAACACCATCGTTCAGGAAACACCCCTCTCTGCCGGACCCGCCAAGAAATCTCTTGGTGGCAAACGCGGGCAGTCCATCCCGCTTTCCGACCTGTCCACCGAAGAGACACCCCCACCCCGCACCCTCAGCGGTGTGGACGAGCTTGACCGGGTGTTGGGCGGCGGACTTGTGCCTGCCTCGGCTCTTCTGGTCGGCGGTGATCCGGGGATCGGAAAATCCACGCTTTTGCTGCAGGCCGCCGCACGGTTTGCCCGGGCGGGTGTGAAAACCGTCTATGTTTCTGGTGAAGAAGCCAGCGCTCAGGTCCGGATGCGCGCCCGGCGTTTGGGGCTTGAAGACGCCCCGGTTCAATTGGCCGCTGAAACCAATCTGCGCGATATTCTGACCACGCTTGAGGCGGAAAAGCCCGGCCTCGCTATTATCGATTCCATCCAGACCATGTGGGCCGACAATGTGGACAGCGCGCCAGGCTCGGTATCACAAGTCCGGGCCGCAGCGCATGAATTGACCACGTTTGCGAAACGACACGGTGTTTCGGTGATCATGGTGGGCCATGTCACCAAAGAAGGTCAAATCGCAGGCCCGCGCGTGGTCGAGCATATGGTCGACACTGTGCTGTACTTTGAGGGTGAGCGCGGTCACCAATTCCGCATCCTGCGCGCGGTCAAGAACCGTTTTGGCCCGGCAGATGAGATCGGCGTGTTCGAGATGACCGGCAAAGGTCTGGCGCAAGTGACCAACCCGTCGGCCCTGTTCCTGTCCGAACGCGGCACGCCCAGCCCCGGATCAGCCGTCTTTGCCGGTATCGAAGGCACCCGGCCCGTGCTGGTTGAATTGCAGGCGCTTGTCGCGCCATCGCCGCATTCCCAACCGCGCCGCACCGTTGTGGGCTGGGACAGCGGACGTCTGGCAATGATCCTCGCCGTGCTCGAAGCGCGTTGCGGCATCCCCTTTGCGGGGCTCGATGTTTATCTGAACGTGGCTGGCGGGCTGAAGGTCAGTGAACCTGCTGCTGATCTGGCGGTGGCCGCCGCACTGCTCAGCGCCCGAGAAGACACTGCCCTGCCCGCAGATACGGTGGTTTTCGGAGAAATCTCGCTGTCAGGGGCACTTAGACCGGCACCGCAGACCGAAAATAGGTTGAAAGAAGCACAGAAACTTGGTTTCACAGCGGCAATTGCTCCGGCGGGTGGCAAAACCGGCACTGTGGCAGGTCTGACACTCACCCGACCCTCTGATTTGGTTGGGTTTGTTGGCGAAACCTTCGGAGCAGGTTAAAGTCGCGCCTTGAGGGGCAGAAAACGAGCAGGCGAGGGCCATGGAAGACTTTACAATTGTTGACGGGGTTGTTGCCCTGATCATCGTCGTTTCAGGCCTTCTGGCCTATTCACGCGGTCTCATACGCGAAGTGCTGGCAATAGCAGGCTGGGCAGCGGCCGCCGTCTTGGCCTTTATCTTTGCGCCGCAGGTCGTTCCGCTGATCAAAGAAATCCCCGTGGTCGGAGAGTTCTTGCGCGACAGTTGCGAATTGTCGGTGATCACAGGTTTTGCTGCCGTATTCGCGCTGGCGCTCATTGTCGTCAGCGTCTTTACCCCGCTGTTTTCGTCTCTGGTTCAACGGTCAGCCGTTGGCGGTTTGGATCAGGCGCTTGGCTTCTTCTTCGGTGTCGCGCGCGGCATCCTTCTGGTTGCAATTGCGTTCTTTGTCTATGACAGCGTGGCAACGAGCCAAACTTTCCCGATGGTGGATGACAGCCGCTCGGCCCAAGTGTTCGAGCAGTTCAGCGGCCAGATTGAGGAACAAAACCCGGAGGCTGCTCTGGGCTGGATTACCTCGCAATATGAATCGCTGGTTGGTCACTGCGCCGCGCAAGCCGGAAGCGAGCCTGCGACAACGCCGACCGAAACCGAAGCGCAGAACTAAGGCGTTCAGACGAGACGTAACAAAGCCCGGTCTTGGCCGGGCTTTTTTGTACCGGTACCAGGATTTTTCTAGACGAACCCTTCACCACCGCAGACGGTGCAGCGAATATTCTTGAGGCCGAAACAGCCGTCGCATCGACTGTATTGCGGTTTGCCATAGATATCTCGCCCCTTGATAACCTGTCCTGCGCCCTTGCAAATCTCGCAGGGCGCACGACCGGAGCCGCGACAGCGATGACATCTGCGTTTGATCGGTTCTTCTTTCTTTTGATTTCTCTTGTGCTGCCACATGTAACCTCACCAACTCTGAACCAAAGGCTGCGTTACCCTTTGGGTGATATGACAGCACATGGCAGATAAGTTGTCACCTTGTTGCGGCAATTTCGGGCTTTGCTGCCTGCATCAATCCACAAATGTGATCCTTTGATGACAGCAGCGCAATTAGGCATTATGTGAGGGCCAACCGACATGGAATCGGAGCTGCCCGCCTTGCCCATCCTCTTTCGTTCAGTGCGCTGTGCCGTGATCAATCCGGACCCGCACCGTCAGAGTATTCTACGCCCCGATCAGGTGCAGCAGGCGAACAGCTCGATCCATCCAAGCCATCACACCGCCACAGCGTCATAAAGATTGGAGCCCCGTCAATGTGTGGGATTTTGGGAATCGCAAGCCGGACACATGATGTGTTTGCCGAGATTTATGACGGGTTGCTGATGCTGCAACACCGCGGCCAGGATGCTTCGGGCATTGTCACCTATAACGGTGAATTCTTCCGCGAGAAAAAAGCCAACGGTCTGGTCAAGGATGTCTTTAACGCTCAGGACGCAGAGACGCTGATGGGCCGTGTCGGGATTGGTCATGTGCGCTATCCCACCGCCGGGTCCCTCAGCGCCGCCGAGGCCCAGCCGTTCTTTGTGAATGCACCCTATGGGATCTATCTGGTCCATAACGGCAACATCACCAATACCGAAGAGCAGCGCGAGAAGGTCACTGCCAAATACAGCCGCCATCTGCGCACCACGTCGGATTCCGAAGTGTTGCTGAACGTTCTGGCCGACAAGGTGGCGGATGCGATCAAGGTGAACGGCAATGCCGATCCGATCCGCAACATCTTTGCCGGTGTAAAAATGACCATGGAACGCATTCAAGGCGCCTATTCCGTGATCTGTCTGGTCGCAGGAGTCGGCATGCTGGCCTTCCGCGACCCTTATGGCATTCGCCCTCTGTCGGTGGCCAAACGCGAAATCCCAGGTCAGGGCGACGATTTCGCCTTTGCCTCGGAAGATGTGGCCTTTGGGATCAACGGGTTTGAGAAACTGCGCGACCTGCGCGCCGGCGAAGCGATCCTGATCGACCTTGACGGTAATATGCACGAGTTCCAGGCAGTCGAAGGCAAGTTGACGCCGTGTATCTTCGAGTATGTCTATCTGGCTCGGCCCGACTCGCTGCTGGATGGCGTGTCTGTCTACAAAACGCAGATGCGAATGGGGCAAACGCTGGCCAAGCAAATCCAGGATTCAGGTCTTCAGATCGACCGGATCATCCCCGTCCCCGACAGCGCCCGCCCAGTTGCGCTTGAGGCGGCGAAGATCACCGGAATTCCCTATCGCGAAGGACTGGTGAAAAACCGCTATGTCGGGCGGACCTTCATTATGCCCGGTCAGGCCGAGCGCCAGAAATCGGTGCGGCGCAAACTGAACGCTGTTCCTTTGGAATTTGAGGGGCACAATGTTCTGCTGATCGACGATTCGATTGTGCGCGGCAACACCATCAAGAAAATCGTCCAGATGTGTCGCGAGGCCGGTGCCAAGAAAGTTTACATCGCCAGCGCTTCGCCGCCGGTGAAATATCCCAATGTCTACGGTATCGACATGCCCACCCGGGCCGAGCTGATCGCCAATGGAAAAGACATCGAGGAAATCCGCCAGGAACTGGGTGCCGACGCGCTGTTTTATCAAAACCTGGACGATCTGATCTGGGCTGCCAAGGAAGGCAACCCCGAGATCGAAGCTTTTGACTGCTCCTGCTTTGACGGCAATTACATCACCGGGGTCGAAGAAGATTATCTAAGCACGTTGGAAAAAAGCAGCCGTTCGGATCGCAAGAAACATGACATGGAGGTCGTAGGTGATTCCTGGAACGGGGCCAAACTCGCCTCGGGCTAACCGTAGTCTCTCTTGTGAACAAAGACTTGAACGGGCTTTGGCAACGCCATTCTGTCGCAGTTGTGGATGACTTTTCATTCCCGAATTTCTTTGTTAGACGGCCCGCTGCAAACCACTCATGCAAAGGGGTCAGGAATACTTTCTGACCGTAAGACATGCCCAACATTTCCGTTGAAAACGCGGCCACACAGCGGGGCGCGCTCAAGAAGAATGCAACCGCGCTGCTGGGGATTTTTGGCCCTGCCACCAAGATGCGTGCGCTTGTGCGCCTGTCGTCGGGCCGCGTGCGCGAAGTCACACCGGGCAGCCGCGTCGGATCTGGCAAGGTCATCGCTATCGATGCCGAGGGTATTTTGCTGCAGCATGGTGGCGAGACGCGACGAATGGTCATCCCGGGCGCGTGATCCGGGCTTGACGCCCCTCGCGTCGCAGGCCAAACCCCGCCCATGACCGATCAGACCAAAATCGCGCTGGTGACCGGCGCTTCGCGCGGGCTGGGGGCTGCTTTGGCCGAAGCCCTCGCGCCCGACTATCACATCGTGGCCGTTGCCCGAACCACGGGCGGGTTGGAAGAGCTGGACGACCGGATCCAGGCCAAGGGCGGTTCAGCCACATTGGCGCCAATGGACATCACCGATCCCAATGCGATGGCCACCCTGTGCCGAGGCATTCACGACCGCTGGGGCAAGGTGGATTTGTGGCTGCACACGGCGGTGCATACATCTGCCCTGACGCCTGCGCATTTCGTGGATCCCAAGGAATGGGCCAAGGCGCTGAACACCAATGCCACCGCGACCTCGGTGCTGATCCCCTATGTGACGCCCTTGCTGGGCACGGATGGCCATGCGGTGTTCTTTGACGATCCCAAAGCGGGTCAGAAATTCTACGGCATCTATGGTTCCACCAAGGCCGCGCAGGTGGCTCTGGCCCGCAGTTGGCAGGCAGAGACCGAACGTACAGGACCGCGGGTTTCGATTGTCGAGCCCGCGCCTATGCCCACAGCCGTGCGTGCCCGGTTCCATCCCGGCGAGGATCGCGATGCGCTGAACCGCCCGGCGGATGAAGCGGCGCGGATTTTGGCATTGCTTTAAAAATGGCCCTGTGGGCCATGCCTCCGGCGGAGGTATTTTTGAACAGAAGAAGGATTGGGTCAGGCGATATGAACGCCTTGGCGCCCGGCCAGATCGACAAAGAATTGCCAGGCGACGCGGCCTGAGCGCGCACCGCGCGTTGCCTGCCATTCGATGGCTTCGGCACGAAGGGTGTCGGCGTTAACGGTGACACCGTAAGCGGCGCAGTAGCGGTTGATCATGGCCAGGTATTCATCCTGATCGCAAGGATGGAAGCCCAGCCAGAGGCCAAAACGATCAGACAGAGAGACCTTTTCCTCAACCGCCTCGGACGGGTTGATGGCGCTGGAGCGTTCGTTCTCGATCATGTCCCGTGGCATCAGGTGGCGTCGGTTAGAGGTGGCGTAAAAGACCACATTTTCGGGCCGCCCCTCGATACCGCCATCCAGCACAGCCTTGAGCGATTTGTAGTGCTGGTCGTCATGGCTAAACGATAGGTCATCGCAGAACAGGATGAACCGATGGGGTGCTGCGCGCAGGTGGTTCAGCAGCCGCGCGACCGAACCCATATCCTCGCGCTGCAGCTCAACCAGTTTCAGATCGGGAAACTCGGGTTGCAAGGTTCCGTGGACGGCTTTGACCAGGCTGGATTTGCCCATCCCACGCGCGCCCCAGAGCAGCGCGTTGTTGGCCTTGAAACCATCTGCAAAGCGGCGCGTATTGTCCAGCAAGGTATCGCGCGAACGGTTGATCCCCACCAAAAGATCCAGATCGACCCGGCTGACCTGTTCGACAGGCTCCAGCCGATCCGGTTCGACATGCCAGACAAAAGCCAGGGCTGCCGCGAAATCCGGCGCTGCCAGCGGGGCCGGAGCCATCCGCTCCAAGGCGTCGGCAATACGGTTCAGGGCCTGATCGTCCATCTGTCTCTCCGCTCTGGTCTGGGCCGGTTCAAACCACGTTCCCTGCCCCGCAACAAGAGCCCGCATCAAAAAAGGCGCGCCTTGGACGGGCGCGCCTGTTTCTCATTGCAGAACAGGTTACTTCTGTTCGTCGTATTCTTCGGCAAGGTCTGCGTCAGCTTCGGCCTCTTCATCGTCATAATAGCCGTCGGCGCGCAGTTTCTCTTCCCGCTTTTTCTCGACCCGGGCCACGAGGAAGATGGAAATCTCATAGAGCCCATAGACCACTGTGAAAAGGATCACTTGGGTGATGACGTCTGGGGGGGTCACCAAAGCGGCCAGAACGAGAATACCGATCATCGCATATTTGCGCACCGAGCCCAGCCCTTCGGCGCTGACCAGTCCAGCCTTGCCCATCAGCGTCAGCAACACCGGCAATTGGAAACACAGGCCAAAAGCGATGATGAACTTCAAAGTGATGTCGAGCGATTCGTTCACCTTGCCGAAGAACGTCACCCGCACGCCGTCTGCGGTTTCGGGCACGACAACGATTTCCTCGGGGATTTCACCGGCATCCGGCGAAAGGAGATTGGCGAAGATCGAGCTGACATCTGCAAATCCCAAAAAGAACTGCATCGCCAGCGGCGTCACGACGAATTGCGCAAAGGCCGCACCCAGCAGGAACATAAAGGGGGAAGCGATCAGAAAAGGCAGAAAAGCCCCTTTCTCGGACCGATAAAGCCCCGGCGCCACAAAGCGCCACAGCTGGTACGAGATTACGGGAAAGGCCAGCGCAAAGCCAAAAACCATCGAGATGCGGAACAGTGTGAAAAGGTACTCCTGCGGCGAGGTATATTGCAGCGTCGGTGACGGATCACCCAACTCGCGCAGCGTCGCCTCGATGGGCCTCAGCAGAAACTGCAAAATCGGCTCGGCCACAGCAAAAGCCAGCACGATGCCGATCACAAAGGCGATCACCGCCCGGATCAGACGCGTGCGCAGCTCGGCCAGATGCTCGATCAAAGGGGCCGAGGAATCTTCGATCTCGTCGGTCTTGCTCATGTTTCGCTTTCAGTCTTCAAAGCGGCTTCAGCCGCCTCAGCCTTGGCCAAGGCATCTGCCGCCTCTTTAGCTTTGCGTTCTGCGGTGGCGCGGGCGGAGGTGGCCTGGATCTTCTTGGCCTGTTCAGCGCGTTCCGCTGCCAACTTTCCGGTCTCGCTGTCGGGATCAAACTTGGTCGGGTCGATGCTTTTGGCAACATCCCGTGCCGCTTCATTGACGCCGTCCATCGCTGTGCTGACAGGGTTGGTGGCCGCGTTCAGACCCTTTTTGATCTCATTGACCCCGGCCTGATCTGCGGCCTCGTTCATGGCGCTGCTGAACTCGCGCGCCATACCGCGTGCCTTGCCGACAAAACGGCCCACATTGCGGAACAACACAGGCAGATCCTTGGGCCCGACAACGATCAGGGCCACGACACCAATGACCAGAAGCTCGGTCCAGCCCAGATCAAACATCTAAGGTTACGCCTTGTCTTTGTCGGTCTCGGGTGTGACGTCCTTGGCCAGCTCAGAGGCATCCTGCTCCAGCTCGTCAGCACCTTCTTTGACGCCTTTTTTGAATGAGGTGATGCCTTTGCCCACTTCGCCCATCAGCGAACTGATCTTGCCGCGACCAAACAGCACCAACACCACAACTGCGATCAGCAGCAGTCCGGGAAGGCCGATATTGTTGAGCATGTTTCTTCTCCTGTTTTTTGGCGCATTGGCGCCCAATCGTCGATTTCGGATTGGTTTTTACGCCGATGTCGGGCGTCGCAAAAGTCAAGCTGGCCGAATTCTCGCTCAAATTTGGGCTGTTTGAAAAGAATCCGGGGGCTCGCTTTTTACAACTGACAGGTTTATGTCAGTTGTAACACTGTAGGTCGGGCCTATCGAAACCTGGTCAACGGAGAATGAAATGACCCATGTTGCTGAAATCGTCACCTTTACCCTCGCCAAGGGCACCACACCGGAAGAGTTCGTGAAGCTCAGCCAGTCGACCGAGGCTTTTGTCCGCGCTGCCCCCGGATTTGCCCATCGTCGACTCAGCCAGGGCGAGGATGGCCGCTGGACCGATTACGTCATCTGGACAGATATGAAGGCCGCGAAAGACGCCGCCGCGCAGTTCCCTCAGCAGGATTTTGCCCCGGCCCTGATGGCTGCTATTGATCCCGAGACCATGCAGATGCGGCATGAGAATGTGCTATGGAACATGACTGCCTAAAGGCGGTCCGGCAGGCGTGTCATGCGCCGCACTGACCGCCTGTTTGATATCATCCAGATCCTGCGCGACGGGAAATTGCACCGCGCGCAGGATATTGCGGATCGACTTGAGGTGTCGGTCCGCACGATCTATCGCGATATGGATACGCTGGTGGCCTCGGGCGTGCCGGTCGAGGGCGAGCGCGGCGTGGGCTATATGGTTCGCGAGCAGATCACCCTGCCCCCGCTGAACCTGACCCCGTCCGAACTAGAGGCGCTGAACCTTGGCATGGCAATCGTCGCCGAGGCTGCCGACCCCGAGCTCAAGGCTGCCGCCGAAACGCTGGCCGACAAGATCGATGCGGTGCTGCCCACCCAGGTTGTGGCCGAGGCCGACGCGTGGAAGTTTGCGGTCTATCCTTTTGCAGATGCGGCGCGCGGGCTGGCCCATATGGCCCCGATCCGCGCCGCCATCAAATCGCGCCAGAAACTCCAACTGAGCTATCGCCGGATCGATGGGGTTTTGACCAACCGCAGGATCCGCCCGCTGCATATGGAATATTGGGGCCGGGTTTGGACCCTCACAGCCTGGTGCGAGTTGCGCGACGGCTTTCGCGTCTTTCGTGTGGATCTAATAGAAACCGTGCAGCCCCTGCCCGAAATCTTTGCGGACGAGCCCGGAAAGCGATTGGCCGATTACGACCCAACCGCCTGACAGGCTTCATCTTTTCCAAAACACGCCCGCCGGAGGCCTGGCCTGGTCAGGGCCGTTTACCTCAGTTCAGGAAAGGCTCGGGATCCACCGATTCAAAGCCCTCACGCACCTCGAAATGCACATAGGCGTTGTCACCATCCCGCAAGGCGGCAATGGTTTCGCCCCGGCGCACACGGTCGCCTTTTTCAACCTTGATATCGGCGACATTCGCATAGACGGTCAGCAGATCGTCATTGTGTTTGACCACGATGATCGGCACTTGATCCGCATCTGCCGTGATGGCGGCCACGGTTCCGGCCTCAGCCGCCTTGACCGGGGTTCCGGGCGCGGCAGCAATATCGATACCCTCATTTGTACCCTTGTCATAGGTGCGGATAATCCGCCCGGTGACCGGGAAGCCAAGCGCCGCTGTGCTGGCATTGGTCGGTGCTTCGGCGGTGACATCAGGCGCTTCGGTCGCCGGGGCCACGTCATTTTCAGGCAGCGGCTGTGTCGCACTTGGCGGGGTCGGTGTTGGCGACCCTTCGCCGGGTTGAGTCACATTGGTCGCGACAGGTGCCGCAGCTGCGCTGGCTGCAGGCGCAGCTTGCGGTGCGGGTTGGTTTTTCACCGGGATCAACAGGAATTGACCTTCGCGCACAACGAAATCCGGCCCCAATCCGTTCCATTCCGCAAGCGATTCAACAGGCACTTCATACAGTCGCGAAATGGTAAACGCGGTTTCCCCGCGCTTGACCTTGTGGCGAATGGGCTCAGGACCGGACACCACTGGCGCAGGTGCCGCATTCTGCGGCGCCGGTTGCAGAGCCGTTGTCTGAACACCGCCGCTTGATCCGGTTGCGGGCGCTTCATCGATGGCAGAACCCGCTATCGTCGCGATGTCCACATTGCCATTGCTCGCCCCGACGCTGCGTGGCAACGCAATAACTTCGCCTTCGCGCAGCTTGTCATCGGCCTGAAGCCCATTGAACCGCGCCAGTTCCGCGACTGGTAGGCCCACACGCGTCGCGAGATCGGTCACTGTGTCACCGCGCTGCGCGACGGCCACTTGATAATTGGGATAGGTGATCACACCGCGCGCATCTGGCGCTGGCCGGTTGGTCGTGGCACCAAGCGCCGCATCTGCGGTCGAAAACCCGCCGACATTACCGCGAAGGTCATAATCGAAGGGTCCTTCGCACCCGGCCAGAACCACAAGGGCAATGGCTGCCACAGAAGACCGGCACATGGCTGATTTGGAAACTGCTCTCATTTATTTGTCCTCAACACCTGCCCCTGTTTTCCGGGGTTCCGGCGCAAACGCGGATTAAACCTTTAGGCCCCGTCCTTGCCCAAACCTTCCAGCAAAGGCACAAAGCGAACGGGTAACAATTCATCATAGTCCAGACCGGTTTCGGTGCGCGTGACCCGGATCAGGGTCTGCACCGCATCCGACTGGCCTACGGGTAGCACCATGATACCGCCGATTTTAAGCTGCGCCAAGAGCGGTCCGGGCGGATCTTCTGCCGCCGCTGTCACAATAATCCGATCAAAGGGCGCTTGCTCCGGCAATCCGAAGGATCCATCGGTCAGCATGGCGGTGACATTGGTCAGGCCCAGATCCTTGAACAGCTGTCCGGTCTCTGCCACCAGACGCTTGTGCCGCTCAACCGTATAGACCCGGCGCGCCAGTTTCGACAGGATGGCGGCCTGGTAGCCCGAGCCGGTTCCGATCTCCAAAACCGTATCACGCGGCCCCACTTGCAAGGCCTGCGTCATCAGCCCCACAACCGAGGGCTGGCTGATCGTCTGCCCACAGGCAATCGGCAGCGGCGTATCCTCATAGGCGCGTTCGGCGAACAGACCTTTTACGAAGGCGCCGCGGTCCACCTGTTCCATCGCCTCGAGCACACGCGCATCCCGCACCCCACGCGACCGCAGCGCAAACAGGAATTGCATCTTGGTTTCAGGGGTCAAACCGGTCATTCGATGGCCTTCAATGCCTCAAGCGTGTCATAGGCGGTCAGATCAGCCCGCATCGGGGTGACCGAGATATAGCCTTCCAGATTGACCGCTGCATCGGTGCCGGGCGCGGTTGGGTTATGCTGATAACCGCCTTTGATCCACAAGAACTTGCGCCCCGAGGGCGAGCTGTGGGGTTCAACCGAGAAATGCGTATCGCGGCGGAACCCTTGTGGTGCCACTTTGGTGCCCAGGACCTCGGCGGCGGGCACCGGTGGAAAATTAACGTTGTAGAACAGGCGGTAATCGCGGTCTTCAACCGGGGTCGCCGCAAGAATACGGCGCACCAAATCGGCGCCATACCGCGCCGCCGCTTCAAACGGGTCCTCGAGACCAAGGTTGCGCGGGCCGAAATACTGCGACAGGGCAATCGCAGGGAGGCCCTGCAAAGCGGCCTCCAGCGCACCGCCGATTGTACCGGAATAGAGCGTGTTTTCGGCCGAGTTGTTGCCCCGGTTCACCCCGGACAGCACCAGATCGGGCGGTACGTCCTTTAGGACCTCATGCAGCCCTGCCAACACGCAATCAGCGGGTGAGCCCTCGGTCGCAAAGCGCCGCTCGCCCAGCTGCGTCATCATCATCGGGCGGGTATAGCTGATGCAATGGCCAACACCCGATTGCTCGAACGCAGGTGCAACCACCCAGAGCTCACCATCAGGGCCCGCCAGTTCTGCCGCGATGGCTTCTAGCACCTCAAGCCCTGGCGCGTTTATCCCATCGTCATTTGTCAGAAGAATTCGCATGCATCCGCCTTACACCCAGATTTTGACCTTGATAGACGGGGCTTGGCGATGCGGCAAGCAAGCGACAGGTGCAAAATGCGGCTTTCCCGCACCACTTGCTTGCAAATTGGTGCCCAAAGGCCTCAGAGCGGAAAAACGAAGCACCGGTCGCGGCGGATGGTCAGCCACATAACCCGACCGGGCGCAGGCACAAACACATTCGGAACCGTCGCTTTCAAAAGCGAGCCGTCATAGTCCATGCGGAACTCGATCAGGCTTTCGCTGCCCAGAAACCGGGCGCGTTCAACCACGCCACGGGCTGCTACACCATCCGAGGGTGTCGGCGACGGGCCTTTGCCGTTGCGGTCGAAATCCAGTCGCACATGCTGGGGCCGGAAAACGATCTCAACATCTGTGTTGTCAGGCACGCCGGGGGCCAGAAACTGCCCAAAGGGCGTATCGGCCAAAGCCCCATTCACCCGCGCCTGCAACACGTTGATATCGCTAAAGAAGGCCACCGCGGGCTTATCTGCCGGGCGGGTATAGACGTTATAGGGCGCGCCCTGCTGCACGATCTTGCCCCGGCGCATCAGGGCAATCTCATCGGCCATGCGCATCGCCTCTTCGGGTTCATGGGTGACCAGCAGAACGGCGGCGTCTTCCTCTTTCAAAATGGCCAGCGTCTCATCCCGGATGCCGTCGCGCAGGCGATTGTCGAGCCCCGAGAACGGCTCATCCATCAGCATGATCCGAGGGCGCGGTGCAAGCGCGCGGGCCAGTGCCACGCGTTGCTGTTCGCCCCCTGACAGCTGATGCGGAAAGCCGTCGATAAAGCGCATCAGATCCACCTTGGACAGCAATTCCTCAACCCGGGCTCGTTTCTGCTCTTTCGGGGCTTTCAGCCCGAACGCTACGTTATCGGCCACGCTCAGATGCGGGAACAGAGCAAAATCCTGAAACATCAACCCGATCTCGCGCCGTTCGGGCGGTACGCGGAAGATGGTGTCGCAGATCAGTTTGCCATCCACATAGATCTCACCAGCGCTTTGCATCTCGACGCCAGCGATCATCCGCAGGGTCGTCGATTTGCCGCAACCCGACGGGCCCAGCAGACACGTCACCTGCCCCGCCTGCACCTGGAACGAGATATTGTCGACCACCGTGCGCCCGTCAAACCGGGCGACAAGATTGCGAACTTCAAGACGCGGAGGCGTTGTCGTGCCTGTCACCGGTGGATCCCATTTGCCTTACCCGATCAATTCCATCGGGCTTAGGCGGGGATAGCAACCCCGCCCGTCCGACGCAAGGCGTCAGCAGCACCCGGCTGAGGCGTCTTCACCTTGCACCGCAAAGGGGCTATCGCCACCGCAGCCTTCAAAAATCCCGTAATGGGTCGAATAATCACCGATGAAATCGAAATGGCGGGCAAAGCGAGTGTTTTTCAACATCATCCAGGTATTGCCACAGACTGGAAAGACCTTGCCTGTCTCGATCAAATGGTGATCGTCCAAGGCAAACTGATGCGGTGCGTGGGGTACCGTGCCTTTGTAGATCACCGCCTGACCGTAATCCTCACAAGCAGGCTCCAGCGCAGGCAGTTTGAACAGGCGGTACGTGGCCGAAATAAAGCTGAGTGGTGCAACGCGTTCTTCCAGAACCGGGTTTTCAATGGTCAGCGGGCGATGGGTCACGCGGCGCGGATCCCCAAAGCCTGCATCGCGCGACATCGTCAGAAAATCGTTCCAATACAACGCCCCAGACAGGCATTCGCCATACAAAACCTCATCCTCAGCCATCGCCTTGGGCACGCGGCGGTCGGCATAAACGTCCGAGAAATACATCTCGCCACCCTCTTTCAACAGACGATGCGCACCGCGCAAAACCGCAGCCTTATCGGTCGCCAGATTGATCACACAGTTCGAGACTATGATATCAAAGCTCCCGGGTTCCAGATCCAGTTCATCCAGCTTTTCGATATAGCCGTTGTGAAACTCCACATTGCTGGCAGAGTGACCAAAAGCTTGGGCGTGATAGTCCTGATGGGAGCGCGCCACGTCGAGCTGCTCGGGCGTCATGTCGATACCGACAACGCGGCCCGTTTCACCCACCATCGCGGACAGAGCGTAGACGTCGCGCCCGGCGCCACAGCCCAGATCCAGGATCGACATCCCTTCAAGATCCAGCGGCGCGATCAAGCCGCAGCCATAGTAGCGCGTCAGCACATCATCATGAATTTGCGACAGAATCCTTTTTAGATGGTCCGGAATATCATCCGGAGTACAGCAGGCATTGGTCTGAAGATCATCGCTGCCCTGTAGCACCTCACCATAGTAATTCTGCACAACCTCATGCTTCATCCGAGCGTTCCTTTTGCCTGTGTTTGCGCTGAGCTAGTGCAACCACCCCGGTGGCGCAATCAGGCAGGCCCGGTTTTGACGAAAGCGTGAGAGCCAGGCTGCGCGATCAGCCCAACAGATCGAAATCGACCCCGGCCCGGACCCGGCCGTTCACCTGAACCTCAAGCCTGTGCGGACCCGGCACCAAAGTGAACGTGGTCGCGTTTCCCTTAAGCTTGTGGCGCTTGCTGATCGTAAGCGCATCTGAGCCGATTTTTGCTTGCTTCAGCTTGTGCACTTTAGGTGAGATTTTTCCGCCAGGCCGTTGGAAATGAATGATATAATCGACCAAAACAGGTTGCCCCTTTTGGCCCCCAACCTCAACCGCGAAACTAAGCTCGGCACCGATACGTGCTTCGCCATCCAGAGTGATCTGAACGTCCAGTTCGGCTTCGGGATCGTAGCCAAGCATCTTCATGGCCTCGGGGTGTCCGGCCTTCACCAGCCCGCGCAACGCATGGGATGTCATCCAAGCCAATTCCTTGCTGTCTTGCGCACCAGATTGACCCCACCCCTGCAACCGGTCCAGCACAAGATCGGGTGCTTTTTTGGTGATGTCATTCAGGTGATTGGCAACTGATCTGGTCACATAACGCGTTGGGTCGCTGTGCAACCGATCCAGCAACGGAAGAGGATCGCTCAGATCCAGATCCACACCCAACCCCCAGGGCAGTTTGGGCCGGGTTCCTTCGCTGACCAACCGCCGCACGTGATAGCTGGAATGGTCGCACCAGAGCTGCATCCGCTGCATGACAATATCAGTATGGCGGTTCAGAAAGGGTCGGATCGCCCACTCCATCGAAAACCGTTGTGTCAGTTCCTCCAGCACATCCAGCGCCAGATCGGGATGCTCCATCCCCGTGGCCACGACCCATTCGCCCAATGGCGCAAAGATAAAGTCACCGAAATCGTCATCCGTTTTAGTCGGATCAAGCGGCGGGGGCAGCGCCCGCAACAGCAGGTCCGACACCTGCGGCAAGTCTCCGGGCCGGGCCGCTTGCAGGCATTCGGCAATCCACGTGATGCGTTCTTTCAGCTCCAGCTCCGGCAACCGTGCCATCACTGCAGATTCGAACGCAACAGCGTCGAATTCTGCATCAGCCTCAGCGAATAAACCCGCAAGATAGCGGGTTTTTTCCGCGTTGAACAACTGATCTTTCAGTGAAAAGCCTTGCGCCATGTCTACATCGTCAAGTTGGTGGCACCGCCATCCAGCAAGATATTCTGCCCGACAATAAAGCCCGCATGTTGAGAACACAGGAAAGCGCAGGCTGCGCCAAACTCCTGTCGCGTGCCATAGCGGCGTGCGGGAATGGTGGCCGCACGTTCGGCACGCGCCTCATCCATGGTGATGCCTTTTTGCGTCGAAACCCCACCGTCCAGCGCATCCGCCCGATCGGTGGCGTGAATGCCCGGCAGAAGGTTATTGATTGTCACCCCATGCGGCGCAACCTGCCGCGATGTGCCTGCGACATACCCGGTAAGCCCGGTGCGCGCCGCGTTCGACAGGCCCAGAACACCAATGGGCGCCCGCACGGATTGAGAGGTGATGTTGACCACGCGGCCCCAGCCCTTGTCCATCATCCCCGGCAGCAAAGTTTTCATGAAAGCAATCGGTGTCAGCATATTGGCGTCCAGCGCCTTGATGAAATCGTCACGATCCCAGTCCGACCACAGACCCGGAGGTGGGCCACCCGCGTTTGTGACAAGGATATCAACACCCTGCGCCGCGTCGATCACCTGCGACTGACCCTCGGAAGCGGTTACATCACAGGCCACGGTCTTTACATCGACACCATATTCCGAACGTAAGCGCGTTGCCTCGGCCTCCAGTGCTTCGGCCCCGCGCGCGTTCATCACCAAATCCACGCCGGCGGCGGCTAAGGCCTCGGCGCAACCCAAGCCCAATCCTTTGCTGCTCGCACAGACCAGCGCGCGCTTTCCTCGAATTCCCAGATCCATGAAGGTCCTCCCTATCCGTCGTCCCAGACGTGTCTAGCACCGGCCAGACAGGGAAGACCAGAAACGGATGATCGGTCAGTAGAAAAACTCTTCCCGGACAATCTTGCCGTCAGCGAAGTGGTAAATCGCAACTTCGCGCATATCGAAGCTTTCTCCGCTGTCTTTCATCTTGCCCTGCACTTCGAAAATCACGGCAAACCGATCCTCTCCATGCAGAAAAGGCCCGGCTATGTCGCCACCTGTCACTTCGGTGGAACTCTCCCACCAATCATGTTTTCCTTTGATGGCGTCCAGCCCGTGTGCTTCGCGACCCATGCCTTGCTGGTCCGCCGCTTCTACTGACACCGCATCGGCAGCATAGAGCTTATCCAAATTCGCCTTGGCACGGTTTTCGCGACATCCGGCAACCAGTTCCTCTGCAATCTCTTTCAAATTCATCGGTTATCTCCATTATTTGTTCACTATATGTTCTCACTCTCACATTCGACCGATTCGATCCAGCCCCTATGTCTTGCCTCGGCAGGATTCCCCCCCTATACGCGCGTTTATGCTTGATACCTCGAACCAACCCTCTCTGCCGCCCGAGATCGCCCGGCGCCGGACCTTTGCCATCATCTCGCACCCGGATGCGGGCAAGACGACATTGACGGAAAAGTTCCTGCTGTATGGGGGCGCGATTCAGATGGCCGGTCAGGTGCGCGCCAAGGGTGAGGCACGCCGTACACGATCGGATTTCATGCAGATGGAAAAGGATCGCGGGATCTCGGTCTCAGCCTCGGCCATGTCCTTTGATTACGGGAATTTCCGGTTCAATCTGGTGGACACCCCCGGCCACAGCGATTTCTCGGAAGATACCTATCGCACGCTGACCGCGGTGGACGCGGCAGTGATGGTGATCGACGGCGCGAAGGGTGTGGAAAGCCAGACACAGAAACTGTTCGAGGTTTGCCGCCTGCGCGATTTGCCGATCCTGACCTTCTGTAACAAGATGGACCGCGAAAGCCGCGATACGTTCGAGATCATCGACGAAATTCAGGAAATGCTGGCCATCGACGTGACCCCCGCCGCCTGGCCTATCGGCGTCGGGCGCGATTTCATCGGCTGCTATGACATGCTGCGCGACCGGCTGGAGCTGATGGACCGCGCTGACCGCAACAAGGTGGCGGAAAGCATCGAAATCAACGGGCTGGACGACCCGAAACTGGCCGAACATGTACCCGAACATCTGCTGGAGAAGTTGCTGGAAGAGGTCGAAATGGCGCGCGAGTTGCTGCCCAAGCTCGACCCGCAAGCCGTGTTAGAGGGGCATATGACCCCGATCTGGTTCGGCTCGGCCATCAATTCCTTTGGTGTAAAAGAGCTGATGGAGGGCATTGGCGCTTACGGACCGCAGCCACAAGTGCAGTCGGCCGAACCGCGTCAGATTGCACCCGATGAGAAGAAAGTGGCCGGGTTCGTCTTCAAAGTTCAGGCCAATATGGACCCAAAACACCGTGACCGTGTGGCCTTTGTCCGCATGGCAAGTGGCCATTTCAAACGCGGCATGAAACTGACACATGTGCGGTCCAAGAAACCGATGGCAATCTCGAACCCGGTGCTGTTTCTGGCCTCCGACCGGGAACTGGCAGATGAGGCCTGGGCTGGTGACATCATCGGCATCCCTAACCACGGGCAATTGCGCATTGGCGATACGCTGACCGAGGGTGAGGCGCTGCGCGTGACCGGCATCCCCTCTTTCGCACCCGAGTTGTTGCAAGGGGTGCGGGCGGGCGATCCGCTCAAGGCCAAACATTTGGAAAAGGCGCTGATGCAATTTGCCGAGGAAGGCGCCGCCAAGGTGTTCAAACCCTCCATCGGGTCTGGCTTTATCGTGGGCGTCGTCGGAGCGCTGCAATTCGAAGTATTGGCCAGCCGGATAGAGATGGAATACGGCCTGCCTGTGCGGTTTGAGGCGTCTCAGTTCACCTCGGCCCGCTGGGTCAGCGGCGACAATTCCGAAGTCGAGAAATTCGTCAACGCCAACAAGCAGCATATCGCCCATGATCACGACGGCGACATCGTCTATCTGACGCGGTTGCAATGGGATATCGACCGGGTTGAGCGCGACTATCCGGCGCTGACCCTGACAGCCACCAAAGAGATGATGACCTAACGCCATGCGCGCGCAGGGGCGTCCGAGCTGGGGCATTGTCGCGACGACCCGCGCGCCCCTGCCCGACATCCTGCGCTTTGCTGCCTATCATCTGGATTTGGGCGCGGATCGGGTGCATCTGCTGTTGGACGAGCCTAATCGACGTGCCGTGCGCATTCTGCGGCAAAACCCCAAGATCGATATCCGGGTCTGCTCAGATGACTATTGGCAGCGGCGCAAAATCGACCGCCCCGACAAGCATCAGGTGCGCCAGTCCAAAAATGCCGACTTCATATACCGTCAGACCGATGTGGATTGGTTGGCGCATATCGACGTCGATGAGTTTTTGTGGCCCAAAACCCCAATCCCTGATCTTCTGCACGACATCCCAGACGACATCCCCGCTGTCCGTATCCGCCCTATTGAGGCTTTGGCGGGTGACGACGATAGGTACAAAGCCTTTATCCCCGAAGGACCACGGCGCGCCGCTTTGGTTGAGGCGTTATACCCGAACTATGGCCCTTTTCTGGTGTCAGGATTCCTGAGCCATACTCAAGGCAAGCTATTCGTTCGCACCGGCTTGCCCGAGATCAGCGACCGTATCCACACTATTTTTCAGTACAAGCAGCTTCTGCCCTGCAATACCGAACTGCCTCAGATCGATCTGTGCCACCGGCATGCCCCAAGCTGGGATCACTGGATGTCGCATTACCGGTATCGGTTGCAACATGGGTCATACAAACCCGGGCTGAAACGCAATACGGCACGTGCGCTTGGCGGGTTGAACAAACATGAATTGCTTAGCTGGATCGAGGCCGAACAGGGCCAACCGGGGCTGCGTGCCTTCTATGATGAGATGAGTGCAGCAAATCCAGACGTGCGTGCGCGGTTGGAAAAACACGGCCTGATCCTGCACCGCCCCCTTGCGCTTGATCAAAAAGTCTTGAAACATTTCCCTGGAACCCGCTGAATTGTTGCGCAAAAACCCGAAAGATCCTTCACCTTTGCCTTGGCTTCACGCTCTTGATTTGACCCTGCCGCACGATTTTGTTATGCCCCGCCAAAGCCGAAATGCGCATGACGCGCATGGCCATCCGGGCCCGGCAGTTTTCAGACGCGCGGGCCAGGTCAAGTGTCCGCATTAACCGGACATACATGACAAAGTTTAACGAACTGAACCTGAACCCGAAGGTCCTCAAAGCCATTGAGGAAGCCGGATACGAAACCCCCACCCCGATCCAGGAAGGTGCGATACCGCCCGCTCTGGAAGGGCGCGACGTTCTGGGCATTGCGCAGACAGGGACTGGCAAAACCGCCAGTTTCACCCTGCCGATGATCACCTTGCTGGCGCGTGGCCGTGCCCGGGCGCGGATGCCGCGCTCGCTGGTCCTGTGCCCGACGCGGGAACTGGCGGCGCAGGTGGCCGAAAACTTCGACACCTATACCAAGCACCTGAAACTGACCAAAGCGCTGCTGATCGGCGGGGTCAGCTTTAAAGAGCAAGAGGCGCTGATTGATCGCGGCGTCGATGTACTGATTGCAACCCCAGGTCGCCTGCTGGACCATTTTGAGCGCGGCAAGCTGTTGCTGACCGGTGTTCAGATCATGGTGGTGGATGAAGCCGACCGGATGCTGGATATGGGCTTTATCCCCGATATCGAACGCATCTTCTCGCTCACGCCTTTCACCCGCCAGACCCTGTTCTTCTCGGCCACCATGGCGTCCGAGATCGAGCGGATCACTGACACCTTCCTGTCGGCCCCTGCTCGGATTGAAGTCGCGCGTCAGGCCACCGCGTCCGAGACTATCGAACAGGGCGTTGTCATGTTCAAAGGCGGTCGCCGCGACCGCGAGGCCAGCGCCAAACGCAAGGTTCTGCGGGCGCTGATTGATGCAGAAGGTGAAAAATGCACCAACGCGATCATCTTCTGCAACCGCAAGACCGATGTGGATATCTGCGCGAAATCGCTGAAGAAATATGGCTATAACGCCGCTGCCATCCACGGCGATCTGGACCAGTCGCAGCGGATGAAAACACTGGACGGCTTCCGTGATGGATCACTGCGCCTGTTGGTCGCCTCGGATGTGGCTGCACGCGGACTGGATATTCCCTCCGTCAGCCACGTGTTCAACTTCGACGTCCCGGGACATGCCGAAGACTATGTTCACCGGATTGGCCGCACAGGTCGTGCCGGACGTGAAGGCAAGGCGGTGACCATTTGTTCGGGTCGTGATGAAAAAGCCTTGGATGCGATTGAAAAGCTGATCCAAAAGGAAATCCCGCGTCTCGATAACCCGGTCAAGGACGAGCCCAAGCCCGAGAAAGCCAAGCCCGAAAAGCAGGCCGACGCCAAAAAGCCCGAGCGCAAGAAAAGCGACGGCAAGAAGGGCGAAAGCAAAAAGGGACGTGGCCGGCGGGACGACTCTGGCCCGGCTGTCGTCGGGATGGGAGATCACCTGCCCAGCTTCATAGCGCTCAGCTTTGATGAGCGTCGCGCCAGCTAGATCGCCAGCACCAGCGCCAGGATCGAAATCCCCAAAAGTGTCATCCCGGCAATCTCGCGCCGTGTGATCGTCTCGCGGAAAAACAGGATCGAGGCCAGCAGGCTGAGGATCAGTTCAACCTGTCCCAGCGCTTTGACATAGGCAGCATTTTGCAGGGTGAAAGCGAAGAACCAGCAAAATGATCCGCACAGGCTGGTCAGCCCGACAAAGACGCCGGTGTTCCGGGTCTCCCAAACCGCGCGCAACTCGGCCCGGTCACGCCACAAGAGCCACAGCGCCATGCTGATGAACTGAAAGCTGACCACAGCCGCCAGCGTAACGAGGGCACGAAACCAGGCGTCGATATCACCAAGCTGCAAAGACGCCCCGCGATAGCTGACCGAGGACACTGCAAACAGCACCCCCGACCCCAGACCCAGCTTTGAGGCACGATTGGTCAGGTGCTGCCACCACGCGCCCTGACCCTCAGGGGGTTTGGACAGCAGCAAAACCGCTGCCAGCCCCAGAAGGATCGCCACCAAAGCGCCTGAAGACACCTGATCGCCCAGCACCAGAAAGCCGACAATGGCGGTCTGGATGACCTCGGTCTTTTTGAAGGTGATGCCGACGGCAAAATTGCGCTGTTTGAACAGGGCCACAACACAAATCGTGGCAAGGATTTGCGACGTCCCACCCGCCACAGCAAACAGCCAAAACCCCGCGCTTAGCTCCGGCAAGGGCAGACCGCTGAATTGCAGGGCCAGAACCAGCGCCAAAAGCGCCAGCGGCAGAGAATAGGCAAAGCGCGCGAAGGTGGCCCCTGCTGCGGTCAGCCGCGTTGTGCTCAGCGATTTCTGCAGCATGAAGCGCACGGTTTGAAATCCGGCGGCTGCGAGTGTGACGGGAACCCATAAACTCATGGGCTCCCTTGTGTCGGGAAATTATTGCTTTGGCCAGAGCGGATGCGGCACCGGGTCTTTGGCCTTCAGCAGGTATTTGCGAAACACGTCGCTGTAAGACCGGTAGACATAGGCCTCATTGCAGGCCAGATACCTGTCTTTGCCCTGCGCGTAGAGGCTAGGCAATTGGTACCACGGCGCCTGTGGGTTCATGTGATGAACGACGTGCAGATTGTTGTTGAGAAACAGAAAAGCCAGCGGCCCCCTGTCTTCGATGATCACCGTTCGGGCACGAGATTTTTCGTGCGCACGATGTTCCAGAAACGTGCGGATCTTGACCAGTCCGAGGCCAATATAGGCTGACAGAACAAAGCCCCAGACCGGCATCGGCGAAAGCGAAACGATCCAAAGAACAGCGACGACCCCCGGCAGATGTAGCGCCCAGGCCAGCAGGATCGCTCGGTCGCCACGCCTGATCCCGCGTAATTCGTCGCGTAGAAACAGCGCCTGCCCGATGGTGGGACCAATCAACATGCGCCCCAAAAGCGTGTTGTTGATCCCGCAAATCATCTGCACCGCTCGCGGCAAACCGACCCAGATCTTTGGGTCCATATAGTTGGATTCGGGATCATCATAGGGATCGGTCAGCGTTGCATCCTGATGATGCGCCAGATGCAGATCGCGAAAGCGGCCATAGGGAATGAACAGCGTCAAGGGCAGTGCCATGAGCGCCTCGTTGAGCCAGTTCTGCTGAAACGGGTGCCCGTGTAACGCCTCATGCGTCAGCGATGAATGCAGCGCGGCCACAAGTGCCATTACCGGTATCGCCAACCAGAGCGGCAGCAGGAAGATGGTGATCAACCATGACGCATAGCAGCCCAGGATCAGTGCAAATGTGCCCCATTCGGACCCTGCGCGCTCAGGCATGTCTGCCCCAGGCAATACCGGCCCAAATCCGTTCATAGGTCACGTACATCGCCAAGCCAATGACGGTGTTCGCCACGGCCAATGTCCCACCCAATGCCAACGAGCCGGTAGTGACCAACCCGACACCCGACATGACAATCAGGCCCATCGCATTCCACAGCATTGCTTTCACGACTGATCTGCGTCGTGTTTCCATTCCGTCACCCTAGTTTTTGTTATGTCTTCACAGCTACGTGATCAGCCGCCGGGTGGAAATTCTGAATACAATTAACAAAATTCATCAAATGTGATATTTGTCATCGCATGCTGGATAAACTAGACAAACGAGACCGCGCTGCCCAATTTCGTCTGCGCTTGGCCCAGGCGATGGAGGAGCGTCAGATCAGCCAAAGCGCGCTGGCGCGTGATATCGGCGTGGACCGTTCGACCGTGTCGCAGCTTTTGACCGACGCGGGCGCGCGCTTGCCCAATGCTCATGTGGTCGGCAGTTGCGCTTCGGCCTTGGGTGTGTCCGCAGATTGGCTGCTGAGCCTTTCGGACCGACCCGAAAGCGCGGCTGAGCTGCTGGCCAGCTCCCTGACCATGACCGAGGCCCCCCGCGCATTGGTGGATGAACGTATTTTCGAATGGCACAAGATGGCTGCCGGCTACAAAATTCGCTATGTCCCGGCGACCCTGCCCGACATGCTCAAGACGCGCGCGGTGTTGGAATGGGAATACGCGCCGCACCTGGGTCGCACAGCCGATCAGGCGATCGGAGCATCCGAGGATCGGTTGAAGTGGATGAGAGAGGCGCAATCCGACTACGAAATCGCAATGCCATTATTCGAGATCCGCAGCTGTGCCCTCGGAACGGGGTATTACGAAACGCTACCGCTCCAAGCCCGGCTGGAGCAGATCGACCACCTGCTTGCCCTGTGCGACCAACTCTATCCGCGCCTGCGGATCTACCTGTTTGACGCCAAGCGGCTTTATTCCGCGCCGTTCACACTGTTTGGTCCGCAACTTTGCGTCTTTTATGCTGGCAGCCACTATATGGCTTTTCGCGACCGGGACAGGATCGAGCTGTTTACCCGACATTTCGACCACTTGGTGCGTGAGGCAAGCCTGACCGCCCGAGAATTTCCTGCGCATCTGCAAGAGCTGCGTTCTCAAATCGTCGCCTGAAACGTGCGGTTGGTGCCTTTTTGCGCTATACTTGATGTGCGCGAACCACTGACACGTCACTTCACCTTGGAAGGAGGATGGCAATGGACGCTCTCAGAACCGCAGAATACGCCCGGGCCCTTTTTGCAGCACATGGTGACAAGGCCGAAGCAGAAGCTGCCCAAAAAGAACGCGAAAGTCACGACGCTGGAGACACTGATCAGGCGCAGAACTGGCAAGCTGTACGGCGCGCAATCCGGCAGATCCGCGGACCAAATCAAGGATAGCTAAAGCTTCGGGTCCGGATTCACGGTGAACCCGTCAACTGCAATCACCTGGCCCGAAACCAGCCGTGCTGCATCCGAGGCCAGAAAAACTGCCATATTTGCGATATCATGCGCTTCGACAAAGCGCCCCATCGCAGTGCCTGAGGCATAGCCGTGATAGACCTGATCCCGGGTCATCCCTTTTGCCGCTGCTTCACGGGTCAGCACGCCCTCCATCCGTGGACCTTCGACAGCACCGGGGCAGATCGCGTTGACGCGGATGCCATGCGGTCCAAGCTCCATCGCCAATGTCTTCATCAATCCAATCACCGCCCATTTCGCAGCGGCATAGGGCGCGCGGAAGGGATAGCCGTGCTGCCCTGCGGTTGATGAGGTCAATATGATGCTGCCAGACCCGGCGACTTTCATCAGCGGCGTCGCGTACTTCGCGGCCAGAAATGCTCCGTCCAGATTGACTGACACACAGGTGCGCCACGCGTTCAGATCGATATCTTCAATCGCGTCAGTTGGCCCTGCGATCCCGGCATTGGCGCACAGCACGTCCAGCCCGCCCGCTGCTCTGATCGCATCGAACAGGGCGCGCATCTGGGTTTCGTCACTGACATCGGCATGGTGCGCGTACCAATGACCGGGAACCGCAGCAAGTGCCGCAGGATCGATATCGCTGACCCAGACGTCATAGCCCGCGCGATCAAAGGCCTCTGCCATGGCCCGGCCAACACCCGAAGCCCCAGCCGTCACCAAAACACGCCCGGTCATGCAGGTTTCCGAATGGCCGCCCCTGCCCCTTCAGGGTAAGGCAGACCGGCCTGAGTCTTGGCGATCCTCGTCAACGCCAACTGAATCTCGGTCGAAGGCGGGCATGGGCGACGGGTTTCAAGACTGACATGCAGCATGAAACTCTCGGCCGTCGCCAATAGGGTTTCGCGATGGTACATGCTGTGAAAAACGTGCAGTTTTTTGCCCTGCCCCAGCAGCATCTGCGTTCTTATGTCGATCCGGTCCCCGGCATGTGCCTCTTGCACATAACGGAGATGGTTTTCGGCGGTGAAATAGCTGCCGCCCGACCGGATATAGTCGCTATCGCAGCCAATCACCTCCATGAACCGGTCACTCGCCGCAGAGAAGGCCTCCAGGTATTTCGCCTCGTTCATATGGCCGTTGTAATCCGCCCAATCCAAAGGAACCGCCCGCGACAGCGTCAGGATCGGCTGGCTCAGATCCGCCTGGTCCAGCGTCGGCAAAGCGCCCGGTTTCAGCGTCGCATCATGCTGGTTCAGCACCGCGCCCGCGCCCCAGTTCTGAGCCTTGAGCGCGCGCATCATCCCGACCAGATTGTTGTCGCGGATGCGTTCAAGTTCGCGGATCGAGTGCATCCCCGATTGTGCGTCCGACTGATCGGCGATCAAGTCAACCAGCTCATCGGTAAACTCGGGCACATCCATCAGCTTCGTCCACGGCCACTTTAGCGCCGGGCCGAATTGCGCCATGAAATGCCGCATCCCGGCCTCGCCCCCGGCCACGCGATAGGTCTCGAACAGCCCCATCTGAGCCCAGCGAATGCCGAACCCCATACGGATCGCCTCGTCAATCTCTTCGGTGGTGGCGATGCCGTCCTTGACCAGCCACAAAGCCTCTCGCCAGACGGCCTCAAGAAAGCGGTCGGCGATATGCGCGTCGATCTCTTTCTTCACATGCAGCGGGAAGAAGCCAAGTGATTTCAGCAGCTCCTGCGCACGCGCAATCATCTCGGGCGGGTTTTGATCGGTTGGCACCAGTTCGATCAGCGGCAACAGGTAGACCGGGTTGAACGGGTGCGTCACCACAATCTGCGCGGGGCGTAGCGACCCCTCCTGCAACTCGGACGGTTTGAACCCACTGGTCGAAGACCCGATGATCGCGGCTGGATCACACGCCTCCTGCAAACCCCTGTAGACCTTCTGTTTCAGGTCCAGCCGCTCCGGCACGCTTTCCTGAATCCACGAAGCCCCCTGCACGGCCTCGGCCATCTCCTCATGAAAACTCAGCGCGCCCTCAGGCGGCAACGGCACATCGCTCAACCCGGGCAGAGACCGCCGGGCATTATCCAGAACCTCACCAATCTTGCGCTCTGCCTCGGGGTCCGGGTCAAACACCCGCACATCCCAACCATTGAGCAAAAACCGAGCAGCCCACCCGCCGCCGATTACACCACCGCCGATGATCGCTGCTGTTTTCATGTGATATCCTCAAACTTTCCATGCTCGGTACGCAAAGCGGACCGGGCCGCGCCCGACCCTCCCCCCGGGAGGGCGCATTCGCACCCACCCAGGGTCGGTCGCGGCCCCTATGTTTCGCTTACTTCGCCACCGGCGCGCGTTTCACCAGCCCCAGCTTTTCCCGCACCTCCTGCGGCCCGATCACCCGCGCGCCCATATTCTCGATGATGGTCCCGGCGCGTTCGACCAATTGCCAGTTCTCGGCCAGCACGCCCTTGTCCAGCCACAGATTATCCTCCAGCCCGACGCGCACATTACCCCCCGCCAGCACTGCTGCGGCCACATAGGCCATCTGGCTTCGACCCAGCGAAAACGCACTGAATGTCCAGTCATCGGGCACGTTGTTCACCATCGCCATAAAGGTGTTCAGATCATCCGGCGCGCCCCACGGCACTCCCATGCAGAGCTGCACCAAAGCCGGGCTGTCCAGCACGCCGTCCTTCACCAATTGCTTGGCGTACCACAGATGACCGGTGTCAAAGGCCTCGATCTCGGGCTTCACGCCCAGATGTGTCATCATCCGCCCCATCGCCTGCAACATGCCGGGCGTGTTGGTCATCACGTAATCGGCTTCGGCAAAGTTCATCGTGCCGCAATCCAGCGTGCAGATCTCGGGCAGACATTCCGCCACATGCTCTACCCGCGCCGCTGCCCCGATCATGTCGGTGCCATCCTCACGCAACGGAAGCGGAGCTTCGGTCGGGCCAAACACCATATCTCCGCCCATCCCGGCGGTTAGGTTCAGCACGACATCAACCTCGGCCTCGCGAATCCGGTCCGTCACCTCGCGGTACAGATCCAACCGGCGGCTCGGCGCACCACTTTCAGGGTCGCGCACATGGCAATGCACCACCGCCGCACCCGCCTTTGCCGCGGCAATGGCGCTTTGGGCAATCTGCGCCGGTGAGCGTGGCACGTGTGGGCTGCGATCCTGTGTTCCGCCCGAGCCGGTGACGGCGCAGGTGATAAAGACCTCACGGTTCATTTCCAGTGGCATGGCGTTTTCCCCAGCTTATACCCGGTTTTGCCTTGGGTTTTCCCCAGGCTTTTCCCCGGCAATCGATTTGCACTTACACGCGAGTCTGGCGCAGCCTTGGGGCAACACTTGCCAGAATGCGAATCAGACTTGATGAAATCCGCAAAAAACATCCTCCAGCCCGAACATCGCGCCCTGAAAACGGCGGTTTTGGTGCTGGATGACTGCAACACACTCAGCTTTGCCTCGGCCGTCGATCCGATGCGCGCGGCCAATAGGCTGGCGGATCGCCCGGCGTTTGACTGGGACTACGTGACCGCCACGGGCGCTCCGGCGACGCTTACCAGCGCGCTGACGGTGCCGGGCATCCCGCTGGCACGGCTGCAAAGCTGCGACCTGATGATTGTCGTCGCCGGGTTTCAACTGGCCCGCCACGCCACGCCCAGCCTGCTGGCAGGCCTGCGCCGCATCGCAGGCACAGGCGCCACATTGGCCGGTATCGACGGCGGCCCCTGGCTGCTGGCCGAGGCGGGTCTGCTGAACGGCCACGCGGCCACAACCCATTGGGAAGACCTCGACAATTTCGCCGTCCGCTTCCCCGAGGTTGACGTGCGCCCCGACCGTTTCACCGTGTCCGACCAGCGCCTGACCTCGGGCGGTGCGATCCCGGCGGTTGAGATGATGCTTCACATCATCGCCGCTCGCCACGGCGCAGGGTTCGCTGCCCGCGTCTCGGGCCTGTTCCTCTATGATGGCGCGCCCGCGCCCACCAAACCGCAAAGCCGCACCGGAGCCCCGCATCGCCACACGGCCCTGACCGCCAAAGCCAACGCGTTGATGGAAGCCTCGCTCGACGAGCCCCTGCCTCTGGCTGAAATCGCCGAGACCCTGGGCACCAGCCCGCGCACCCTGCAACAACAGTTCCGCCTGCGCCTGAACACCACACCGCAAGATCATTACCTGCACCTGCGCCTGGCCGAAGCCCGGCGTCTGGTCACCGATACCGACACCCCGCTGATGGAGGTGGCGCTGGCCACCGGCTTTGCCTCACAATCCAGCTTCGCCCGCGCCTTCCGCACCGCCCACGGCCTCTCGGCCCGTGACCTCAGACAAGAACGCGCCACGCCAACCCCGCACTGATCGGGTCAGGCCTCATCGGGCCCTAAATATCCCGGAGGCGAATTGGCCCAACGGACCAAGTGGAGGCAGCGCCCCTTTCGCCTTGAGCTTGCGTGTCGAAGCATCCCCAAAACCTGGGTAGCGGCACAGAACGGGCAACCAACCGCGCCAATTTGCTTACCTTCGCTACGCGGTTACGGATATCTAAAATGCGGGACTTTTCTGCCGTATGGCTGTCGAGCACGAAGGTCTGCTCCCACGAGATTCCCGGACTTTCAAGATCGTGATATTCAGAAAGCAAGACCGAAGTTTGTAGTGAGCTGCATGCGGTTCAAGGAAACCCAACCCGGCACGCCAGAAGATAAGGAACCTAACGCCGAAGGTATAGTCAAAAGACAGTGCCGGTTCTGTGTCTTAAGATAGCTTTTATGCAAAAGAGAATCACCATTAAGTCCCCAAATCTAAAACGGCTGAGCGCTGCCTCATTGGCGGCCTTTCTCATCTCTTCCCAAAATGTGCGCGCTCAAGCCGCTGGTGCGGAAGAATTGGCCAAACAACTGTCGAACCCAGTCGCCGACCTTATCAGTGTGCCGTTTCAATTGAACTACGACGAAAACATCGGCGTGGACGACAGCGGCTCAAGATGGACACTCAACATCCAGCCTGTCGTCCCGATCAGTCTCGGCGGCAACTGGAACTTGATTTCGCGCACGATCTTGCCGGTTATTTCTACGGAGGGCATACTTCCTGGGTCGAGCAGTGAAACGGGTTTAGGGGACACGGTTCAGAGCTTTTTCTTTTCGCCGAAGCAGCCGACATCCGGAGGATGGATTTGGGGCGCCGGACCGGTCTTGCTACTACCGACATCGACGGATGACACTCTGGGTGCAGGTGAGTGGGGGGCGGGTGCGACAGGCGTCGCCCTGCGCCAGCAAGGCCCGTGGACCTATGGCGGACTGGCCAACCATGTATGGGACATTGGCGGCGACATGGATATCAGTCAGACTTTCGTTCAGCCCTTTCTTTCCTACACGACGCCTACAGCGTGGTCGTTCACGATCAATAGCGAGTCCACCTATGACTGGGAGAGCGAGCAATGGTCCGTCCCGGTGAATGTGATTGCGTCCAAGGTTACGCAAATCGGCGGGCAGCTGGTGAGTGTTGGGGGCGGGCTCCGCTACTGGGCCGAAAGTTCGGATGGCGGGCCGGAAGGCTGGGGCGTGCGGCTGCAACTGACATTTTTGTTTCCAAAATAATCGCTTCCAAAAATCGGAATCCTGACGATCAGCGTCGCGACCCCGTCTATCAGCCCAGGTAAATCGAATAAGATATTTACTCTACACGCACTCGGCACGAAGAAGTGAATAGTCAAAGGGCCGCTTCGCCGCAGATTTCTGCCGTTCATTCAATCCGCAGCAAATTTCACATTGGGCTCATAGTTTGATTTCGCCGCACCACGACCCAATGGCCCGAAATGGCCGAAAGGTGCGGAATTGACTCGCGATTGAGGCCTGTTTCCCTTAGCTCAACACGCCTCAGAACGGCATTGGAAAGGCCTTATGGGCCGCATCTATGTCGTCCATCACCTCTTGTGACAGCTCAAGGTCCAGACCGTTCAGGATATGCGCAAGCTGTACCTCTGTGGTGGCCCCAAAGATGACCGAGCCCATGAACGGGCGGGTGCGGCACCAGGCTAGGGCCATGTGCACCGGATCCAGACCGTGCCGATTGGCCACGTCGAGATAGGCGGCAACCGCCTCCAGCACACGGTCCGAGTTGCGCCCGCCCATGCCGGGCACCAGTGACATGCGCGAGCCGTCGGGTACGGCGCCGCCTTGGTACTTGCCCGACAGGAACCCAGCCGCAAGAGGTGAGAAGGCCAGAAGGCCTACATCTTCATAAACGCACAGCTCGGCCAGATCCGTATCGAACAGGCGGCACATCAGCGAATACTCGTTCTGGATCGAGGCCACGCGCGGTGTGCCCGTCTCCTCTGACAGGCGCAGCCATTGCGCTGTGCCCCAGGCGCTTTCGTTTGACAGGCCGAAGGCACGGATATTGCCCTTGTCCACCTGCGCTTGCAGCGCTTCGAGACAGGCTTGCATATCCGCAATTACCGCCGCGCGATCCCCGCCTGATGGATCATAGCCCCAGTTTTGCCGGAACATGTAACTGCCGCGATTGGGCCAGTGGAATTGATAGAGATCGATGCAATCGGTCTTCAGACGGCGCAAAGAGCCTTCGACCGCCTCAGCAATCGTTTCGTCCGAGATCGGCGCACCATCGCGGACATGCATGAAGCCTTCGCCCGAATGTTTGGTGGCCAGCACATAATCACCGCGCCGTGCCGCATTGGCCGCGTTCCAGTTTCCCAGGATCTCTTCGGTCAGCCCCACCGTCTCTTTTGACACAGGGTTCACCGGATACATCTCGGCCGCGTCAACGAAATTGATGCCAGCATCCAGCGCCATATCCATCTGACGATGGGCTTCAGCCTGGGATGTCTGCGTGCCAAAGGTCATGGTGCCAAGGCACATATCCGACACCGAAATTCCGGTGCGCCCCAAGGGTTTCATTTGCATCTGAAATTCTCCTGCATATCTACGCGGGCCGCGTTCAGGCCTCGGCCTTCTTTTCCCAGCGCCCTGTTTCCTCTGACCAATATTGCGCTGAACACCCTGCGCCGGTCAGCGTTTTCCACTGTCCGCGTGCGTGCTGCACCGCGCGCTCGTCTGTACCGTCAAACAGGATGCAGACGCGCTCCAGCGCCGAGACCTCATCGGCCTCGACCGGCGCGCCATCCACTGCCATCACACAGACCGCGCCGTTGGCAGATTGCGTTTCGGTGGTCAGCAAGACCGGCTGCTCTGCATCATGCGGCCCACCGGCGCGACCATGGGGCAGAAAACCGTCCTCTGCCCCCAGCCACAGCTTTTCGTCCAGCCAGTCCATTCGCGCGGGATCGGTGCCGCGCACCGCGATCCGCCACCCGGCTTGCCGCGCCTTGTCCAGCAATACCGGCAAAGTGCGCTCCAGCGGCTGCTGGGTCAGGTGATAGAAATAGACGGCGCCCATGGTGTCTTACTCGAAATTGTCCTGCACAAACCGGCTGAGCGCACGCACGCCCCAACCGGTCGCCCCTTTGGGGGCGTAGGATGTCTCAGCCGCGACCGAGGCAACACCGGCGATGTCCAGATGGATCCAGGGCGTATCCTCTTTTACAAAGCGTTGCAGGAACTGCGCCGCGGTGATCGAGCCTGCGGGGCGACCGCCCACATTTTTCATATCCGCGATACGCGACTTCAGCTGTTCGTCATATTTCGCACCCAAGGGCATCCGCCACGCGCCTTCGTCTTCGGCTTTGGCGGCCTTGAGGAAGGCCTCGCAAAACGTGTCGTTGTTCGAGAAGACGCCCGCGTTTTCATGGCCGAGGCCGATGATGATCGCGCCCGTCAGAGTGGCAAGATCGATCATGCCGACCGGGCTGAAACGTTCCTGCGCGTACCACATCACGTCACACAGAACCAAGCGGCCCTCGGCATCGGTATTGATGATCTCGACCGTGTCACCTTTCATCGAGGTCACAACGTCGCCCGGACGGGTCGCATTGCCCGAGGGCATGTTCTCAACAAGGCCCACCAGCCCCACCACATTTGCCTTGGCCTTGCGCTTGGCCAGCGCGCGCATGGCTCCGGCCACAACACCGGCACCGCCCATGTCCATGGTCATGTCTTCCATGCCGCCCGCCGGTTTCAGCGAGATCCCGCCAGTGTCGAACACCACGCCTTTGCCGACCAAAGCCAATGGGGCGTCACCCTTTGCGCCACCGTTCCACTGCATCACCACGACCTTGGACGGGCTGACCGAGCCCTGCCCCACGCTCAACAAGGTGCGCATGCCCAGTTCAGCCAGTTGATCTTCTTCTAGAACCTCAACCTCAAGGCCAAGCGCTTTCATCTCGGCCAGGCGGTCAGCGAATTCGGTGGTGGTCAGAACGTTGGCAGGCTCATTGGTCAGATCACGTGTCATCCGCACGCCATCGGCGACGGCATAAAGCGGTGCAAAGGCGGCCTCGGCTTCATCGGATTTGTTGTGGCAGATGGTGACAGCACCCAGAGGATCAGCTTGCTTGGTCCTGTGCGCGTCGAAATCATAGCTACGCAAAACAACGCCAAGTGCCAGTTCTTCGACCCGGTTCTGACTGTCCGCTGACACCAGAACCGGTTTCCCACCTGCAAGCTTGGCCAGCTTGGCCCCGATCTTGCGGGCTTCGATGGGCTCAGGACGCCGCGACAGAACCAGCAGTTGCAATGCCTCGGCTGCCAGCCCGCTAGGCCATGCCATTGTGACTACTTGCCCGGTTTTCACTTTCTCAAACGCCTCGCTTTCCAGCAGCCGGGCCACGGCCCCTCGGGTCAGGCGATTGGCCCGGCGCGCCGCTGGCCCCATTTTCCCGTCTTCGGTCACGATGACAGCCACATGCCCTTCGGCTTTGGCGATCAGGTCCAGATCAACGGGTTGAAAAGTCACGGCGGGCAAAAGGCTCATGAGGTGCTCCTGAGAATTGAATTGCCTAAGACCTAGCTCGCGCGATCGCAGTTGACCAGATAGCAGTTTTCCCCGATCAGCATTTGCAGTAAGGTCGCCGGAAAACAATTCGGCAGGTTCGGGGGAAATTCTCAGTGCAAGTTTGGGGCAGGCATAAGGCCTTATGCGTTACGCATGTGCCGTCGCAGCCGCCTGAGTGTCGCCTGGCGACATGGATCACGAGGGCCTATTCGTGATCCTCGACCGCTATTTCGCACGCCGCTTTTTGCAAAGCTTCCTGATCATCGGCGCAATATTCCTGACTCTGATCATACTGATCGACCTGATCGAACAAGTCCGTCGTTTCGACGATGCGGATCTGACGTTTGGTCAGTTGATCCAGCTTACGTTGTTGAATACCCCCGCAGCCATCAGTGAGATGCTGCCGTTGCTGATGATCCTGTCGACAATAGCCTTGTTTGTTGGCCTTGCACGCAGTTCCGAACTTGTGGTTACGCGCGCAATCGGCAGATCCGGGATTCGGGCTTTGCTTGCACCCGTTTTTCTGGCTCTGGTTATCGGTGGATTGGCGGTGGTCCTGCTGAACCCGATCGCGGCTGCGACTTCGGAAGAGTTTCAACGCCTGTCCGAAAGCTATCGCAGCGATTCGCGTTCGACCTTGTCTATCAGTCGCGAGGGCTTGTGGCTGCGCCAAGGTTCGGCAAACGGCCAATCCGTGATCCATGCGCGGGCCGTAACAAACGAAGAAATGCTGGTACTGCGCAATGTGACCATCACCACCTTCTCGGGCGATGGCACACCGGTAGAACAAATTGTCGCGGATCGTGCGCAGTTGGAGCCGGGGCAATGGGTGCTCAAACGCGCGAAAACCTGGTCATTGGTTGACGACGAGGTAAACCCGGAAGCTACGGCAACCTCATATAAAACGCTCGACATTCCGACGACCCTGACACGTGAGCGAATACTCGACAGGTTGGGCCAGAAAAAGTCTGTATCCATCTACGACCTGCCTCAGCTGATCGAGGATCTGCGCGAGGCAGGGTTTTCGACCAAGCAATACGAGGTCTGGCTGCAAACTCAGCTGGCGCGGCCCTTATTCCTTGTTTCCATGGTCCTGATCGGTGCTGCGTTCACGATGCGCCATGTGCGCTTTGGGGGAACCGGAATCGCCGTACTAACCGCAGTTCTCTTGGGATTTGCCATTTATTTCATTCGCAACTTTGCGCAGATCCTGGGCGAGAACGGGCAACTACCTATTTTTGTCGCCGCCTGGGCGCCTCCGTTTGCGGCCATACTTCTGTCGATGGGTCTATTGCTTCACGCGGAGGACGGTTGATGCCGCGTTTGCTGCCATGGCTTTTGTCGACCGCGTTGGTGCTGAGCACTTCGATGGTGTCTGTTGCGCAACCTGTTCAAGACGCTGGAGAAGAGTCTGCAACTGAACAACAAGACGCTCCAGCGCTGCTTGTGGCTGACCAGATCTTTATCACGCCGGACCGAAAGCTTGTTGCAGAGGGGAACGTCGAGGCGTTTCAAGGCGATGTAAAGCTGACAGCCGAGCGCGTGGTCTATGACCGCAGTACGGGTGAGCTTCAACTGGAAGGCCCTATTCGCATTGACCAGGCCGGTCAGTCGACCCTGCTGGCCGACAGCGCCGAATTGGACAATGGTTTGCGCAACGGTTTGTTGACCGGTGCCCGGATGGTGTTTGACCAACAGGTCCAGATTGCGTCGGTGCAAGCCACCCGGACCGCAGGGCGTTATACGCAGTTCAGCAAAGTGGCTGCCACATCCTGCCGGGTTTGCGATGACGGCAAACCACCGCTGTGGCAAATCCGTGCACGCAAGGTCACCCATGATCAGCTTGAACGCCAGCTGTATTTCGAGGGTGCTCAGTTTCGCATTCTGGATGTACCCGTCTTCTACTTCCCCGTCCTGCGCCTGCCCGATCCGACCCTGGACCGCGCCACCGGGTTTCTGGTGCCGTCAATCCGCACAACCTCGCAGTTGGGCACGGGTGTTCAGGTCCCCTATTTCATCAAGCTCGGGGATCACAAGGATCTGACTCTGTCGCCATACATCTCATCCAGCACCCGAACGCTGGGTTTCCGCTATCGGCAAAGGTTCAAACGGGGTCGTATCGAGTTCAACGGCGCCCTCACCCGCGATGATCTGCTACCTGACGAAAATCGCGGCTATCTGTTTGGACGGGGACGTTTCAACCTGAACAATGATTTCAGACTGTCCTTCGACATTCAGACCACGTCAGACAACGCTTATCTTGCCGATTACGGACTTCCGGATTTCGACCGTCTGCGCAGTGAAGTTGCTCTTGAGCGGATCAAGCGAGACACAGCTTTCAAAACCGGTGTGATCTATTTCGAAACCCTCCGGGATTCGGAAAGCCAAAGTGAGATTCCTTCGTTGGTCTTCGACCTGAACTATCGCAAACGCTTTTTCCCGCGCATGCTGGGGGGCGAGGTCGAGCTTGCGTTCCTGACCCATGCTCATGAGCGCACAAGTGATCTGGACGTCACCGGTCGCGACGTCGCACGCGCCACGCTGGATGCTGAATGGCTGCGGTCTTGGACCTATGCCACCGGTTTGCGGGCCGAAGCCCGGGTGGGGGCCTCTGTCGACACGTTTGACATCCGCAATGACAGCCAGTTCCCCGATCAGATCACGCGCGCTACCCCGCGTGCCGCGTTCACGCTGCGCTATCCAATGGTTCGCCGCGAACAGTCGGGCGCGTCACAAGTGCTTGAACCCATTGCGCAGATCGGCTGGGCGCATGTGTCGGATACAGATGTTCCAAACGAGGAAAGCACATTCCAAGAGTTTGATCAGGGCAATCTTTTGTCTCTGTCACGTTTTCCGGCCGAAGATCAGCGCGAAGATGCCGCTACTGCCGCAATTGGCTTGAACTGGTCGCGATATGCGCCGGGCGGCTGGCACGCGCTGGCCACAATTGGTCAGGTCTTTCGGACACAGGCCAATCCCGAATTCACTCTGACATCAGGCCTGCAAGGGACGTCATCTGATCTGCTGCTTGCCGGTCAGTTGAACAATGGCAACGGCCTGACGTTCTCGGCGCGTGGCCTCTTGGACGGAGATTTCAGCTTCAGCAAAGCTGAGTTCCGCACAGCATGGAATAACGGCGACGCTGGTCTGGCTGGCAGCTATGTCTGGCTGGAACCTGATCCCGTCGAAACCGGTGGTGACGAAATATCAGAAATCTTGGTCTCAGGCCGCTACAACGTGAACCAAAGTTGGACCACGACCGCATCTGCCCGATACGATTTCAGTGAATCCGAACCGATCCGCGTCGGTCTGGGCGTCACCTATAGAAACGAATGCGTTCAAGTAGACTTGACCGCCAGACGTCGTTTCACCTCAAACTCGACTATTGAGCCTTCGACCGAATTCGGGTTTACCGTAGCCCTGACTGGGTATTCCGTTGACGGTGGTGGCAGGAAGTTCAAAAAGGCATGCAGTTGATCTTAGGTACCAACAAGTTTCCTGGCGCGTTTCTGCGCCGCTTTGCTCTGCCCGTGCTGGCATCTGTTTCGCTGACGTTGGGGACTCTGCCGTCTGCTGCCCAAAGCCTGTTCTCACCGGCAATAAAAGTGAACCAGGATATCGTCACCTGGTACGAACTGGAACAGCGACAGCTGTTTCTTGAACTCTTGGGCATACCTGAAAGCACTGAAGCTGACGTAAGACGCGCGTTGATCGATGATCGGATCCGCAAACAGGTATTGCGCAATGCCGGCATTCAGGCGAGCCCCGAAGCCGTCCAAAGTGGCATTGACGAATTCGCCGCGCGCGGCGGGTTGGAGCCCGAACAATTCCTGCAATTGCTAAGTGATGCGGGCGTTGACCAGGAGACGGTCCGGGATTTCATCGAAGACCAGGTTGCGTGGAACGATTTTGTGGCCGCGCGTTTCCTGTCCCAATCCCGTCCCACCGAGGATGAGATCAACCGCGCCCTGGGCCAAGGTGGAAGCGGTGGCCTGCAGGTTCTTCTGTCTGAGATCATTATCCCAGTGAACCAGCAGAACCTGGCACAAGTTGATGCTTTGGCGCAGGAAATTTCCGCGCTGTCAGGGCAAGAGGCTTTTTCGTCTGCCGCCGCGCAGTATTCCGCCTCTCAGACCCGGTCCAATGGCGGTCGTCTGGACTGGTTGCCGATCAGCAACCTTCCTCCGACGCTTCAGCCTTTGATCATCAGCCTGCGGCCCGGCGAGATTACCACGCCCCTGTCCCTGCCCAACGCCATAGCCCTGTTTCAAATGCGCGGTCTTCGCGAGGTTGCGGCAGGCGCACCCAGATATTCCAGTATCGATTACGCTGTCTACTATATCCCCGGCGGCCGTAGCTCTGCGGCGCTTTCCGCTGCGGCCCAGCTCAGGGAAGAGATTGACACATGTGACGATCTATATGGTGTTGCCAAAGATCAACCCAGTGAGGTTCTTGAACGCGTTACCGCCGCGCCCGGTGAGATCCCGAGCGATGTTGCGCTTGAATTGGCCAAGCTCGACCCGAATGAGGTTTCAACGGCGCTCACGCGCAATAGCGGTCAAACGCTGATGTTTCTGATGCTGTGCAACCGAACCCGCGATTTGGGAGAGGACACGTCAAGAGCAGATGTTGCCAATGCTCTGACGCAACAGCGCCTGTCGGCCTTTGCTGACAGCTTGCTATCCCAGCTGCGCGCCGAGGCCGTGATCATCGAAGAATGACCGCGCCAATCGCCCTTAGCTGCGGAGAGCCCGCGGGCATAGGTCCCGAAATCGCCGCCAAAGCCTGGGATGCTCTGCGTGACCGCTGCCCCTTTGTCTATCTGGGCGATGCGTCGCATCTTCCAGCGGGCACGCCAGCGGAACAGATCACCGATCTTGCCCAAGCAAACGCCATCAGCGCCCAAGCGCTGCCCGTCTGGCAGATCGACTTCCCCGCGCCCAACACCCTCGGACAACCCGATCCGCGCAATGCGGCATCCGTGATCGCGGCGATCGAACAAGGTGTGGCCCTGACCCAAAGCGGTGCGGCCTCGGCCCTGTGTACCGCGCCAATCCACAAAAAGGCCCTGATCGATGGTGCCGGTTTTGCCTATCCCGGCCATACCGAGTTTCTCGCCGCACTTGCCGGATGCGATCGAGTGGTCATGATGTTGGCCTGCGATGCGCTGCGCGTGGTCCCCACCACAATTCATATCGCCTTGTCCGACGTGCCCAAGGCGCTGACCCCGGATCTGCTGCGCGACACGCTCGAGATCACCGCACGCGGCCTCCAGCGGCAGTTTGGCATAAAGCATCCGCGCCTTGCGGTCGCCGGGCTAAACCCCCATGCAGGCGAAGGTGGCAAAATGGGTCAGGAAGAGCTGGACTGGATTGCACCCTTGCTGGTTGACGTCCACATTGAAAATGCCACCGTCACCGGCCCTCATCCCGCAGACACCATGTTCCACGCCGCTGCGCGAAGCCGCTATGACGCGGCGATTGCCATGTATCACGACCAAGCCCTGATCCCGATCAAAACGCTGGATTTCGACCGGGGCGTGAACATCACCCTGGGCCTGCCCTTCATCCGCACCTCGCCAGATCATGGGACCGCACTGGATATCGCGGGTCAGGGCATCGCCAATCCCACAAGCCTGATCGAAGCGCTTAAGCGCGCGCAACATATGGCACTAAGCTCTTGAACCTTGGTCTGGCTGAAAATATCCCCGCTGGAGGCCTAAAGTTTCCTGGCATATACCAAAGGGAACGCGTCACGGGAGCCGGATCATGAGCGCAATCGACACCCTGCCCCCTCTGCGTGAGGTCATCGCGACCCATCAGCTTTCCGCGCGCAAATCGCTGGGCCAGAACTTTCTGCTGGATCTAAACCTGACCGCCAAGATTGCCCGTCAAGCTGGGGACTTGACCCAATGCGACGTGCTGGAAATCGGCCCCGGCCCGGGCGGGTTGACCCGTGGGCTTTTGTCCGAAGGTGCGCGCAATGTGGTGGCTGTGGAAAAAGACACCCGCTGCATCGCCGCGCTGAACGAGATTGCCGCCGCCTATCCGGGCCGACTTGAGGTGATCAACGGGGACGCATTGGAGATCGACCCGATGGCGCATCTCACGCCACCCATTCGCGTCGCCGCCAACCTGCCATACAACGTTGGCACGGAATTGCTGGTGCGTTGGCTCACACCACCCGCTTGGCCACCCTTCTGGCAAAGCCTGACCTTGATGTTCCAACGCGAAGTGGCCGACCGCATCGTGGCGCAGCCCGGCAGCAAAGCCTACGGCCGCCTCGCCATACTGGCGCAATGGCGGGCTGACGCACGCATCGCAATGTCACTGCCGCCCGGAGCCTTTACTCCACCCCCAAAAGTGTCCAGCGCGGTGGTTCATCTGACCGCCCTGCCCACGCCACGCTATCCGGCTGACGCCGCTACATTGTCGCGAGTGGTCGCTGCTGCCTTTAATCAGCGCCGCAAGATGCTGCGCGCTTCGCTCAAGGGCCTCGCCCCGGATATCGAAGACCGTCTGCGCGCGGCAGGTATCCAACCGACCGACCGTGCCGAACAGATCCCGCTTGAGGCATTCTGTGCGTTAGCCCGAGAACTCAAAAAAGACTGAAGGCAAGAAAAAAGCCCCGGGCCTGACCCTCGGGGCTTTGCTTTCAGGACTATACCTTATTCCGCTGCTTCTGGCGCATCACCGGGATCGGTTGGTGCAGGCTCTTCCGCTGGCGCGGCTTTGGGCTTGCGCGCGCGCGGTTTGCGGGCAGGCTTTTCCTTTTTCTCAGGCACCGCTGCTTCGGCACCTTTGCTTTCGGGTGTTTCCACCAACCCGCTTTCCGGAGCGGCCTCGGCTGCGGCAAAATCCATCACTTCGGGCTGCGGTGTCTCAGCAGGGTCAGTCTGACGGGCGGCTGCTTCGCGCTCCTGACGTTCTGCGCGCTCGCGGTCACGCTCGGCCTGACGCTCACGGTTCTGGCGCTCCTGCTCTTCGCGGCGCGCTTCCATCTCGCGTTGTGCCTCGCTGAGCAGACGCAGATAATGCTCGGCGTGTTGCTGGAAATTCTCAGCCGCCACGCGATCGTTCGCCAGTTGAGCATCGCGCGCCAACTGATTGTATTTATCAATAATTTGCTGCGGCGTGCCACGCACTTTGCCTTCGGGGCCCGAGCTGTCGAAAACCCGGTTTACAACGTTACCACCAGAGGGACGATTGCGGTTATTCTTGGCCCGCGAGCGGGATTTGGAAGATCTCATCTACTTTACATCAGCCTTGTCATTCGCTGTCGATCCACCCGTTCTTTACGCTGCTCAAAGGCATGTGCCGTAACGAATGATCGACTTTTGGGCTTGGCGTCAGGGGTGAGCTGGAACAGCATCAACCTCGCCGACTGTTATTGAGTAAGCATGTCCAGCGCGCGCAGACAAGGGGTTTGTCGGTTTTTTCGCAGCTTTTTTACATAAAGCGGCACAATTTGGCCCTTGCCCACCCTATTGTTCTGGCAATTTTGCGCCGACAACCCGATCGCGCCCGTCCAGATCAGGAATGACGCGAATATCGGCCAGCCCTGACGCATCAAACAAGGAAGACACGGCGCGCGCCTGAGTTGGCCCGATCTCGACCAGCAGTCGGCCGCCTTTGGTCAGATAATCCGGCGCTGCAGCCGCAATCTGACGATAGGCCTCTAGCCCGTCGCTTTCATCGGTCAGGGCGAGGCGCGGTTCGTGATCGCGCACCTCGGGTGCAAGGTCATCCATCTCATCCTGCGCAATGTAGGGCGGGTTCGAAACGATCAGGTCAAATTGCCCCTCAACGCTTTCAAACCAGTTCGATTGCAGGATCTCGGCCCGGTTTTGCACATTATGCTGCACGGCATTGGCGCTGGCCTGCAAGCAGGCGGCTTCGCTCAGATCCGCGCCGACACCCGTGGCGCTGGCGCGTTCCGCCAGCAGCGTGATTAGGATACAGCCCGAGCCGACGCCGAGATCCAGCAGATGATCGAAGGGTTCGCTCAGCGCTGCTTCGATCAGCGCTTCGGTTTCCGGGCGCGGGTCCAGGACATCGCCGCTGACACGGAACCTGCGGCCATAGAACTCACGTTCGCCCAACAGATGCGAAACCGGCACACGAATGGCGCGCAGCGAAATCAACTGGTCATAGCGTTCGGCGATATCCGGCGCCAGTTCTTCTGGCGCAATCAGAGTTACGCGGCTGGCCTCAACTTTGGCCGCATGGGCCAACAGCAAGCGGGCATCGCGCGCCGGGTCAGGCACGCCTGCAGCCCGCAGCCGCGCGGTGGCAGCCACCATGGCCTGCGCTGCTGTCAAAGCAGCGATCATAGCGCCATCTCAGCCAGCAGCCGCGCTTGATCATCAGCGGTCAGCGCGTCGATCACCTCATCCAGATCGCCCTGCATCACCTGATCCAGCTTATAAAGCGTCAGGTTGATGCGGTGATCGGTCATCCGCCCCTGCGGGAAGTTATAGGTCCTGATCCGCTCGGACCGGTCACCCGAGCCCACCTGACTGGCCCGATCTGCCGAACGTTCACTGTCGATCCGCTGGCGTTCCAGATCATAAAGCCGGGTTTTCAGCACCTGCATGGCAATCTCGCGGTTGCGGTGCTGAGATTTCTCAGAGCTGGTCACCACGATCCCACTGGGCAGGTGCGTGATCCGTACCGCCGAGTCGGTGGTGTTGACATGCTGCCCTCCCGCGCCCGAACTGCGCATCGTGTCGATGCGGATGTCATTGGCGTCAATCTGGATGTCCACATCCTCGGCCTCGGGCAGAACGGCCACGGTGGCTGCAGAGGTATGGATGCGCCCGCCACTTTCGGTTTCGGGCACACGTTGCACCCGGTGCACGCCGGATTCGTATTTCATCCGGGCAAAGACATTGTCCCCCTTGATATGGGCGACCACCTCTTTGATGCCCCCCAGATCCGAGGCCTGTTCTTCGATGATCTCGAACTGCCAGCCCCGAGCCTCAGCATAGCGCTGATACATGCGCAGCAGATCACCGGCAAACAAGGCGGCCTCGTCCCCACCGGTGCCGGGGCGAATCTCAAGCATCGCGGGGCGCGCGTCAGCTTCATCGCGGGGCAACAGGGCCAGTTGCAACGCATGCTCGGCCTCTGGGATCTGAGCCTGCAGCTGAGGGATCTCTTCCTCGGCCAGTTCCTTCATATCCGGATCGGCCAGCATCGCCTGCGCCTCAGCCAGATCCGACACCAGCTGACGCCATTGGCTGATCTGGTCAACCACCGGCTTGAGATCGGAATATTCCTTGGCCAAAACCGCAATATCTGCGCCCGAGGCCCCATCGGCCATGGCCGCCTCGAGGTATTGAAACCGCTGTGTGATCTGTTCAAGTCGTTCTTCGGGGATCATCACGGGGGTGTGTCCCATCCGGGGGCTTTGGTCAAGGGCCACATCATGCTAAGCTTGCTGCTATGAAACGATTAATCCTTGCGCTTCTTCTGAGTTCCAGCCCGGCCTTGGCCGACTATATCGGCCCGGATGGCAAGACCCGCGACTGCTATTGCACCGACACATCAGGCACCCGCATCGAATTGGGGGAATTGATCTGCCTGCAGGTCGATGGCCGCATGTTCACCGCCCAATGCCAGATGTCCCTGAACGTGCCCATGTGGCGCGAGGTGCAAGAGGGGTGTTTGTCGTCAGGGCTGCAACAAAGCAAGCCAGCGCTCGACCCGGTCTCGGTTGACGCCGAAATCCCTGCGGCCAAATCGTAGGCGGGCATAGATCCGCAGCGCATCACCATCCTGCTGAACCGTGGTGTAGTCGGGAAAGCCGAAGACCTTAGTGCGGGTGATATAGGTCACCATCCCCTGCGCCACGCTGCCCGCCAAAACCGTTGTGCGTGGTGTTGCCTGCGCGATCCGGTCGAGCCGCGCCAGCCCGTCCGGTCCGGTTTCAAACACGCGCAGAACGCCTTTGGGCAAGTCCCGATCGGCCTGGGCCTGCGGTGGAACATGCCAACGCGCGGGATCGGATGGGGCCAGCCGGACAAAGCCCAATACCACCATCACGGCAGCAATGAATATGGCAAGCAACATGGTCCTCATCTCGCGCTAACCCTTTTGGGCACAGCCTAGACGTATCGCTTCGCCGGGCAAGCCAAGCCGTAGGTTATCGTGACGTCACGCCGGGCAGGATGCAGAAAAGTTCAAACAAAAGATTGGCCGCCGTCAGCGCCGTATTACCCGAGGGATCATAGGGCGGCGAAACCTCGACCAGATCGTAGCCCACAAGGTTTATGCCCTTGAGCGCATGGATCAATTGCAATGCCTGCGGCGTGGTCAGGCCCGCAATCTCGGGCGTACCGGTGCCGGGGGCATAAGCCGGGTCCAGACTGTCGATGTCATAGGTGACGTAGACCGGGTGATCACCCACAGACTTGCGAATGCGCGCACCGATCTCGGTCAGGTCTTGTTGCCACAGCTCCCACGCCGGGAATTGCTGGAACCCCCAGCCCTGCGCCTCGGTAAAGTCGCTGGCGGCATAGCCAGAGCCGCGAATGCCGATCTGAAAGGTTTTGTCGGGCACGATCAGCCCTTCCTCATAGGCGCGGCGGAACACGGTGCCATGGGTTTCACGCTCGCCAAACATCTCATCATTCACATCGGCATGAGCATCCACATGGACCAAAGCCACGGGCCCGTGTTTCCCTGCAATCGCCCGCAGGATCGGCAGGGTGATCGAGTGATCGCCGCCCATCGCCACCGGGATCACATTCTGCGCCAGAATGCCGTCATAGCTGTTCTTGATGATCTTCAGACTGTCCGCCAGCGAGAAGGTGTTGATCGCCAGATCGCCGATATCCGCGATTTGCAGGCTGTCGAAAGGGGCCGCGAAAGTTGCCATGTTATAGGGCCGGATCATCGCGCTTTCGGCGCGGATTTGCTTCGGCCCGAACCGTGTGCCCGACCGCCACGAGGTGCCGATATCCATCGGTATCCCCAGCACCGCCACATCCAACCCGTCCAAAGCCTGCGCCTGCGGCAAGCGCATGAAGGTATTCGGCCCTGAAAAACGCGCCAGCTCATTGCCGCTGAGAGGTTGATTAAACTCTGTCATATTCTGCGCCTCTCCCACCCGGGTCTGTTGTTAAACAAATACTTATCGGAGCTATGGCTAACCAAAGGTTAAGGGCGCACAAGCTTGTCCCAGCCCAAAAGGCAGATAATCTGCGTCGCCACATGTGCCCCTGCAATCGCTGTTGCGCCCGATGTGTCGTAGGGTGGCGAAACCTCAACCACGTCGCCACCTTTGATATTGATCCCGGCAATGTCGCGCAGGATGATTTGCGCCTGGATCGAACTGAGCCCACCCCAAACCGGTGTGCCGGTGCCGGGGGCAAAGGCCGGGTCCAGCCCGTCGATGTCAAAGCTCAGATAAACCGGGCTATCGCCCAGGATGCCTTTGATCTTTTGCGCCACCACCGCCGGGCCGGATTCGTAAACCTCGCGCGCATCGATAATGTTGACGCCCAGCGTGTCTTCGTTGGTGGTGCGAATCCCCACCTGAACCGAGCACTTCGGGTCCACGATCCCCGACTTCACCGCCTTGTAGAACATCGTCCCGTGATCCACGCGGCTCATATCGTCATCGGCCCAGGTATCGGTATGGGCGTCAAACTGCAGCAGCGACATCGGCCCGTATTTCTCGGCATAGGCTTTCAGGATCGGAAAGCTGATATAGTGATCCCCACCAAGCGCTACAGACGCCACATCGGCGGCCAGGATGGTGCGGATATGGTCGGTCAACGTGTCTGGAAAGGCCGGGATATTGGCGTAATCATAGGCCACATCGCCATAGTCCACGATGGCAAGCTCGCTGAGCGCATCAAACGGCCAACTATAGGGCTCATCGGGGGATTGCAGGGCGCTGGCCTCTCGGATCGCACGTGGCCCCAGCCGGGTACCGGGTCGGTTCGTGACCGCCTGATCAAAGGGCACGCCGGTTACGGCAATATCTACGCCGTTCAAATTTTTGGTATAAAGACGCCGCAGGAACGAGGTCGCGCCGCCAAAGGTGTTTTCATACGACAGACCTTTGAGGTCGGGATTGGTGAAGGCTTCGTCCACCTGGTTCTTTGCGTCTTCCAATGCCATGCCCAATCCCCTCAGCTCAGTGGCTGCGCGCGCTCAACAATGCGCGCAAAGAACGAGGCCCCCACCGGTGCGACCTCATCATTGAAATTGTACTTTGGATGGTGCAGCCCGGCGCCATCACCCTGCCCCAAAAACAGATAGGCACCGGGGCGCTCTTGCAGCATGTAGGAGAAATCCTCGGCCCCCATTTCACGGCCAGTATTGCCGGTGACGCGGTCCTTGCCTGAAATCTCACGGGCGACCTCGGCTGCGAAGTCGGCTTTCTCGGCGTCGTTGATCGTGGCCGGGTAGTTGACGTCATAATCCAGACGCGCTTCCACCCCGTAAGCTTTGGCCTGGCCTTCGACGATCTCGGCCATTCGCCGCATGACCATCTTTTGCACCGATGGGTCAAAGCTGCGCACGGTGCCGTTGATATAGGCGGTATCCGGGATCACATTGTTGACCGTGCCGGTGTGGATCTGTGTCACCGAGACCACCAGATCATCCAGCGCGTAATGGTTGCGGCTGACAATGGTCTGGATCGCCTGTGCAATGCCGCAAGCCGCCATCACCGGATCGCAGGTCTCGTGCGGCATGGCACCGTGACCGCCCTTGCCCTGAATATGAATGTCGAACGTATCCACCGCTGCCATGATCGGCCCGGGGGTGGTATAGAATGACCCTTCGACAAAGCCCGGCGCATTGTGCAGCGCATAGACCTGAGAAATATCGAACCGGTTCATGATGCCTTCTTCGACCATGACACCGGCTCCGCCGCCGTCTTCCTCGGCAGGTTGAAAGATCAGGGCCACCCGACCACGGAAATTCCGGGTCTCGGCCAAATAGCGTGCGGCCCCCAGCAACATCGTGGTATGCCCGTCGTGACCACAGGCGTGCATCTTGCCGGGGTTGGTCGAGGCATAGTCGACGCCGGTTTCCTCGGTGATCGGCAGCGCGTCCATATCGGCGCGCAGACCAATGGTTGGCCCCTCGCCCTGCCCGTTGATGATTGCGACCAGACCTGTCTGGGCAATACCTTCATGCAGCTCATCCACGCCGAATTCGCGCAACCTTTCGGCCACAAAAGCCGCAGTCTGATGGCAATCAAAGGCCAGCTCGGGAATCGTATGCAAATGCCGCCGCCATGCGGTCATATCGGCTGAGAAATCGGCAATTCGGTTGACGACGGGCATCTGGGGTGGACTCCTGATCCAAGCTGCGGAATGGATGCATCTGACACGGGAATGAAAGGCGGCGCAATGGCGGAAAACTCTCTGATCCACAACAGCGATGCAGGTATCGAACGTCTGCTGGAAATCATGCGCCGCCTGCGCGATCCACAGATTGGATGCCCCTGGGATATCGAACAGGATTTCGCCAGTATCGCACCCTATACGATTGAAGAGGCCTATGAGGTCGCCGACGCCATTGAACGCGAGGCCTATGATGAGCTGAAGGGTGAATTGGGCGATCTGCTGTTCCAATCGGTCTTTCACGCTCAGATGGCCGAAGAAGCCGGGCATTTCACCTTCCAGGATGTGGTGCGCACCATGTCAGACAAGATGGTGGCCCGGCACCCGCATGTCTTCGGCGAGGAATCTCGCGATAAATCCGCCGAACAACAGGTGCAGGATTGGGAGACCATCAAGGCCGCCGAACGCGCAGGCAAGGCACAGAAAGGCGCTTTGGATGGGGTTGCCGCCAACCTGCCCGCCCTGCTGCGGGCACATAAACTGCAAAAACGTGCGGCCCGCGTGGGGTTTGACTGGCCCGATGCCAGCCATGTGCTGGCCAAGATCACCGAAGAAGCCGCCGAGTTAGAAGAGGCACGCGACCAGATGGATGCGGACGCGTTGGAGGATGAGTTCGGTGATCTTCTGTTCGTCATCGTCAATCTGGGCCGTCATCTGGGCATCGAACCCGAAGCCGCCCTGCGCCGCACCAACGCCAAGTTCACCCGCCGGTTTGGACAGGTCGAGGCCCGGCTGGCCGAACGGGGCCGAACCCCATCTGAAAGCACGCTTGAAGAAATGGACGCACTGTGGGACGCGGTCAAAACCGAAGAACACCGGGCCAATGGCAAACTCTCGCCTGCCGTGGCGACGCCCGCGCGCAGCGAGGCGTAAAATAACTGGACAAGATCGGCAGCACTTGCGAGTGTCCGCGCTCTGACAGTCCGGAGGCAAACAATGGCAGCGCGCAAGATCATCATCGACACAGACCCCGGACAGGACGACGCGGTGGCCATTCTGCTGGCCTTGGCCAGCCCGGATGAGATCGAAGTGCTGGGACTGACCGCTGTGGCAGGCAATGTGCCGCTGGAGCTGACCGCCAAGAATGCCCGCATCGTATGTGAACTGGCCGGTCGCCCTGACATCCCGGTTTATGCAGGCTGCGACCGCCCGATGAACCGCGAACTGGTCACGGCAGAACATGTGCACGGCAAAACCGGGCTGGACGGCCCTGTGCTGCCTGACCCTGAAATGCCATTGGCTGACGGCCATGGGGTGGATTTCATCATCGACACCCTGCGCGCGCACGCGCCCGGCACCGTCACGCTCTGCCCGCTGGGGCCGCTGACTAACATCGCAACCGCGTTTGAAAAAGCCCCCGATATTGTCGAGCGTGTACAGCAGATCGTGCTGATGGGCGGCGCTTATTTTGAGGTTGGCAACATCACGCCTGCGGCCGAATTCAACATTTATGTTGACCCACAAGCGGCTGATATCGTGTTCAAATCGGGCGCAGACATTGTGGTGATGCCACTGGATGTGACCCATGAAGCGCTGGTCACGCCACATCGCAACGATGCATTCCGCGCGCTGGATTCGAAGGTCGGTCATGCGGTGGCTGAGATGACCGATTTCTTCGAACGCTTCGATAAAGAGAAATACGGCTCGGACGGTGCACCGCTGCATGATCCTTGTGTCACCGCCTACCTCATTCAGCCCGAGTTGTTCTCGGGTCGTTTCGTCAATGTGCAGATCGAAACCACGTCTCCCCTTACCATGGGCATGACGGTGGCCGATTGGTGGGGCGTGACCGACCATCCACCCAATGCGCTGTTTATCAGTGATGTTGACGCCGATGGATTTTTCAAATTGCTCACCGAACGACTGGCCCGGTTATGAGCGCCGCCCTGCGGTTGGCCCGCCCCGAGGATCTTGATCGCCTGATGACCCTTGTGTCGGCATTTCATGCCGAGGAAGGGATTGATCAGGACGCTGACACGCGCCGCGCGGCGCTGTCCCCTTTGCTGGACGGCATTCCGCATGGCTGCATCTATCTGATCGGTCCGTCGCGCGCGCCGTTGGGCTATCTCATCCTGACCTTTGGCTGGTCGGTCGAGTTTGGCGGCATGGACGGGTTCATCGACGAGATTTACATCCGCCCTGCTGTCCGCGGTCGCGGGATCGCGACCGAAGTTCTGCTTGAATTGCCCAAGGCGTTGGCGGGTGCAGGTCTGACCGCCCTGCATCTTGAGGTCGACCGGACCAATGAAAGCGCCAACAAGCTGTATCTGCGGACCGGTTTCAAACCCCGGGATCGCTATATGCTGATGAGCAAGGCGCTTTAGTGTGTCGGGATGCCCATATTCACGCCGGGCATTTCCATATCCATCACCGGATCCGAGGCCGAAGCGGCGATCCCCGTGATCGGATAGGTGCTGGGCCCGGAACAGGCCGCGATAAGCATGACGGAAGAAACTGAGCAAATCAGAAGGAATTTGGATACAGACATCGTGATCTCCTTTCTGCACTGCAGTCAGGTTAGGTCACGTCGATTGATCGTGTTTAGGAACTAGTTCACACAAAACTGAAAAATTGTCGGAATTTTCGAACCAATTGGATTCGCCGGACATCCCGAACACTGTTAATTCGTTGAAAACTATACCTGTTCCGATCTCACATACATCTCGATAAAAGTAGGGCGAGCTGACGAAAAATTGGAGTTGTCCGAATTTCTATCGCGCTTTTCGAAACCCAGAGGCAAATATTACCGCTCCGATGCAACCAGAGGTTATCCCGCATTCAAAAGGATTCGTTGGGACCCAACGGCTTTGCATTGACCGATCAGCACCAGCAGAAAATCGTGATGTACCCAACACAAACGCCGGACCGCTTCAAGCTGGTCCGGCGTTTAAGGTGTAATAGCTTTGATGGAACGCGATCCCCGAGCCAAGCTTGAGGATCACCGTATCAACTAAAGGCTCAGGTGCGCAGGATCGAACGTCCGGCGTATTCGGCAACCTCGCCCAGCGATTCCTCGATGCGGATCAGCTGGTTGTATTTCGCCAACCGGTCCGACCGCGCCAGCGAGCCGGTTTTGATCTGACCGCAATTGGTGGCGACCGCCAGATCGGCAATGGTCGCATCCTCGGTCTCGCCCGAGCGGTGCGACATGACGTTGGTATAACCCGCGCGGTGGGCCATATCGACGGCGCGCAGAGTTTCTGTCAGCGAACCGATCTGGTTCACTTTGACCAGCATCGAGTTGGCAGAGCCGCGCTTGATACCCTCGGCCAGACGTGCCGGGTTGGTCACAAAAAGATCGTCACCCACCAGCTGTACCTTGTCGCCGATGGCATCCGTCAGCGCTTTCCACCCGTCCCAGTCATCCTCGGACATACCGTCTTCGATCGAGATAATCGGATAGTCGTTCACCAGCGCAGCCAGATAGGCGGCGTTTTCCTCGGAAGTCAGGGTCTTGCCTTCGCCCGACAGGACGTATTTGCCGTCCTTGTAATATTCGGTCGCAGCGCAATCCAGCGCCAGGTGGATTTCATCACCCGGCTTGTACCCGGCCTTTTCGATGGATTTCAGAATGAAATCCAATGCTTCACGGGTCGAGGCGATGTTGGGAGCAAACCCGCCTTCGTCGCCGACGCCGGTGGCCAGACCCGCCGCCGAAAGCTCTTTCTTCAGCGTGTGGAACACCTCGGATCCCATGCGCACCGCCTCGCGGATATTGCTGGCCGAGACGGGCATGATCATGAATTCCTGAATGTCGATCGGGTTGTCCGCGTGCTCACCCCCGTTAATGATGTTCATCATTGGCACCGGCAGGATGCGCGCTGAGGTACCCCCGACATAGCGGTACAAAGGCTGCGTGGTGAAATCCGCCGCCGCTTTGGCCGTAGCCAGCGAGACCCCCAGAATGGCGTTCGCACCCAGACGGCCTTTGTTGTCGGTCCCGTCCAGATCGATCATCGCCTGGTCAATCGCCACCTGCTCGGTCGCGTCAAAGCCAACCAGTTCTTCGGCAATTTCACCGTTAACGGCGGCAACTGCTTCCAGAACGCCCTTGCCCATATACCGGGTCTTGTCACCGTCGCGCTTTTCAACCGCCTCATAGGCACCGGTTGAGGCGCCCGAGGGCACGGCCGCGCGGCCCATGGTGCCGTCTTCCAGAATGACGTCGACCTCGACGGTCGGGTTGCCCCGGCTGTCCAGAATTTCTCGTGCATGGATGTCGATAATGGTGCTCATCAGGTCTGTCCCTATGGCTGCAGTCGGTTGCACGCGTCATAGCAGCAACCGGCGGAAAGTAAACCGGTTACGTTATCGCTAACAGGCATATTTTCCTGCCTTTAGGGCTAACACCCGGGGAATTGCATCAAACGGGTCAGGCGATGGCCAGCTGTCTGGCCAAACGGCGTTCGCGGACAAAGGTGTAAAGACCTGAGGCGATAATCAGGCTGGCCCCAGCCAGGGTCAGCGCATCCGGGCGCTCGTAGAACATCAGCATCCCCGCGATCATCGAGAACACAAGCCGCGTATAGCGGAACGGCATCATTGCAGACGCCTCGCCCACCCGCATGGCCGCAACGATACCGTAATAGCCCAACATGCTGGATAGGAACGCAGCCAGATAGGGAAAGACATGCGCCGATTGCAGCGGCGCAACCGGTTGATCTGCCCAGACCATCAGCACCGCACCGGCCAGCGTCGCGCTCAGATAGGCCTGCATCGCCACGACGGTTGAGGGCACTCTTGTATCCAGCCGCCGTGTGATCAGATCCCGCGCTGCGATCAAGACAACGGAAAGGATCACCAGAAGCGTCTCGGGCTGGAATCCCTCCAACCCCGGGCGGATGATCATCAACACTCCGATGAAGCCAACACCGATTGCGCTCCAGCGCCGCCAGCCCACAGTTTCGCCCAGAAACAATGCAGCCCCCATGGTGATGACCAGAGGCAACGCCTGAAACACGGCTGCCACCGTCGACAGGTCAATCGAAGACAGAGCGGTCACAAAAGCAACCGCGGCAACGCCTTCGGTCGAGGCTCTGATCAAAGGCACCGCCTTCCACGCTGCCGGTTCAAAGATCCGCTTGCGCGAGGCTACGGTCAAAAGCGCGAAAGCCACCCCACACACGACGCCGAGCACAACCAGGATCTGCCCGGTCGGCACGCTGACCGACAGGTGTTTGATAAACATATCCTCGATTGCAAAAGCTGCCATCGATCCGACAAGCAGCAAGATGCCGTTTAAATTGTTCATGAGCCGTTTCCGTGGCGCGCGATCAAAGCCGCGTCAGACATCTAACCACAACCGCAATATGAGCGCGGTCGCAAGCTTTATCCCGCCGCGAAATATGAATTAACGTGGCGCCGCCAATCGCATTTGGTGATCGTCAGTCCTGATCCAGAGGCACGCCGTAAAGCTCAAGCCTGTGGCCCTTGAGGCGATACCCCAGCTTGGCGGCGATCTTTTCCTGAAGCGCCTCGATCTCGGGGTCGACGAACTCGATGACCTGCCCCGATTGCATGTCGATCAGGTGGTCGTGGTGGTCCCGCTCGGCGTCTTCGTAGCGGGCACGGCCATCGCCGAATTCCAGCCGTTCCAGAATGCCGGCCTCTTCAAACAGCTTCACCGTGCGATAGACCGTAGCTATGGAAATCCCCTCATCCACAGCCGAAGCGCGGGTATAAAGTTCCTCGACATCCGGGTGATCTGCGCTTTGTTCCAGCACGTGGGCGATGGTGCGGCGCTGACCCGTCATACGCAGACCTTTGGCTTCGCAGCGGGCGATGATCGTATCGGACATGGTGACTCTCGGAACTGTTCGGGTCTCTGTCTTAATACGTCTGTGCGCCCTGCGCCACAGCGGAAATGCGCCTTAAGCCGCGCGGTGAAGGTCGACCCAGACCGGCAGGTGGTCCGACGCGATATGCGCGGGCCGCGCAGTCTGAACACCATGCGCAGCAGCTTGCAGGCCCGAGCCCAGCGCAATCCGGTCCAACGCGCCCAGCGGCCGGGCCGCTGGGAAGCTGGGGACCGGAGGCAGGAAGCTCATGTCGGGAGCCAGGTGATCCAGAACCGGTTGGCGGGACCATTCGTTGAAATCTCCGGCCCAAACCGTGGGCATTTGGGCAAGACCGGCGTCGCAATGTCGCAGATGGGTAATCTGCTGGCGGCGCGAGGCGGGCAACAAGCCCAAATGCATTCCCATCACACGCAGCGGTCCTATGGGCGTGTCAAACTCGACCCGTACGGCCCCGCGGGGTTCAAGCCCCGGCAAGTCGTGATGGCCAGTCTGTCGCACGTTCAACCCGGCGCCCCGCCAGATCACCGCATTTCCGTGCCAGCCCAGACTGCCCGCGCCTCCCAGGTCGACGATCTGCCAGCCGGCCTCGTCCAGCATGAAATGCGGTAAGGCGGCGGGGCGCGGCGGCAGACGTTTGTCGGCCTCTTGCAGCACAACGATGTCGGCCTTCATACTGTCGATCACCTGCAGCGTCCGCTGCGGTTGGCGGCGAAAATCCATGCCAAGGCATTTCTGGATATTGTAGCTGGCCAGCCTGACAGTCTTTTCGCGTTTCATCATGTCTCAGATCATCCAAACCCAGCCAAGCATGTCAGGCCCACGCACCATTACAACTCGATTTTTTGCCACAGGCGCGCTATGCAATCACGCAGAACCTGAAGTTTAATTTGAAACACGGATTTTCCTATCCTAGGACTGAAGTCCACGAAAACGCGACTGGTATGATCGTCGATACGGCTGACCCGACCCGAAGAGGACCCCGAAATTGGACGTAGATTCCAAATTCGCAACCATGATCATCGCAGATATCGCTGGCAGCACTCCATTGTACAATGCGGTAGGTGACGATGAGGCGCAGCGCCTGATTCAGCTCAAGATCGACCATCTGCGGCGCGTGCTGCTGTCTTTCGGAGGTGTGCCCGTTGGCCAGAAAGGCGACGATGTCCTAAGCTTTTTCGACGACCCAAACGCCGCGCTCAAAGCCGCCCTAAAACTGGTTGAGCCAGATGAGGAAACGGTTCTGCAAGTGCATGTAGGGATGCACTCAGGCCCCATCGTGATCGGCGAGCGCGGCATCTATGGCGAGGCGGTCAACGTCACCGCGCGCTTTGCCACGGCCGCCAACCCCGGCGAGGCTTGTGTCAGCGAGGCCGCCGCCAAGCTTTTGCACCCGGAACACCGGTCCATGCTCAAGCCCCTTGGGCGGCTCAGCCTGAAAGGCGTGGCCGAGCCCCTACCCGCATTCTCGCTTGTCGACCCCACTTCGGACATGATTTTCCAGACCCGTCTGCCCACGAATTTTGGACGGTCCGAGACCAACTGGAAACCCCATGCGGGTTTGACCCTGCATCTGCGCTATGAAGACAGTGTCTGGTGGTGTGGTGACAATGGTGAGCTGACCATCGGCCGCGCGCCCGATTGCGATGTCGTGCTGCAGCAACCCTGGGTGTCACGGACGCATGCGGTGCTGAGCATGAAGGCGGGCAAACTGATCCTGACCGACCGCAGCACCTCGGGCACCTATGTAAAATCCGAAGCGGGCCGCGAGATCAGGCTGAAACGGGAATCTGTCATGCTGGCTGATAGCGGCGTGATTTCCCCGACCATGCCGATAGACGAGTCTGAGGCCTGCCTGAGCTTTGAGATCCGCGGCCGGTCTCAGGTGCCGCAGAACGTGGCCTGAACCACCTCAGTCGCGCTGGGCGGACGGCGCAGATCCTCGTTTTCCGGCTGATCCAGATAGGGTTGCGCCAAAACAGTATTCAGCCGGTTAAACAGCGTATAATCCCCCTGCACCGCCGCCGAGATCATCTGTTCGATGCGGTGATTGCGCGGGATAAAGGCCGGGTTGGCCGCTGTCATTGTCACGATGGGGTCAGCCTCGCGTGTCAGGCGCGCCTGCCAGCCTTCGGCCCAGCTGTCAAAGGCTTCGGGATTGGTGAACTGATCACGGGCCGCATCGCCGCCCAACGCTCGGAAGGTATTGGTGAAATCTGCTTGTTCGTCGGCCATGCGTTTCAGCAGGTCCGAGATGAGCGTCTGATCCCCTTCCTCGAATGTGGTCAACCCGATCTTGGCCCGGAACCGCGCAAGCCATTCCGCTTGCAACAGGTCAGGCATGGCGTGAACGATCTCGGTCGCTTCTTCTACGGCGGCTTCCTTGTCGTCATATTGCTGGATCAGGGCCGTGGCCAGCTGTGCCAGGTTCCACACTGCAATGTCGGGCTGGTTGGAATAGGCGTAGCGCCCAAACTGATCGATTGAGCTGAAGACCGTATTGGGGTGATACTGATCCATGAAGGCGCAAGGCCCATAGTCTATTGTCTCTCCCGCGATCGAGCTGTTGTCGGTGTTCATGACACCGTGAATAAAGCCCACGCTCATCCAGGCCGCGATCAGGCGCGCCTGTGCGTCGCGCACATGGCGCAGAAGGCCCATGGGGCCATCAGCCTGCGGATAGTGACGGTCGATAGCGTATTCGGTCAGTTTGCGTAGATCGTCCAACTGCCCGCGCGCGGCAAAAACCTGAAAGGTGCCCACACGCAAATGGCTGCGCGCCACGCGCGTCAGCACCGCACCGGGCATCGGGCCTTCGCGCAGCACGACCTCTCCGGTTTCGACCGCTGCCAGCGCGCGCGTGGTCGGTACGCCCAGCGCATGCATCGCCTCGGACACCACATATTCGCGCAACACCGGCCCCAGCCACGCACGCCCGTCACCATTGCGGGAAAACGGCGTGCGGCCCGATCCTTTGAGCTGAATATCCCGCCGCTCTCCGTCAGTGCCCAAGGTTTCGCCCAGCAACACCGCACGACCATCGCCCAATTGTGGGTTGTAATGCCCAAACTGATGCCCGGAATAGAGCTGAGACAAAGGCTCGGCCCCCTCCGGCATGGCGTTACCGGCAAAGGTCTCGGCCATGTCCTGCACGTCACCCGGCGTGATCCCCAACAGGCGTGCAAGATCTGCGTTGAACGCAACCAGTCGCGGGGCGCGCACGGGTTCGGGTTTTTGCCGAGCGTAAAAGCTGTTGGGCAGCTGGGCATAGCTGTTGTCGAAGGGGATCGTCAGTGTCATGAGCCAAACATATGGTCCGCTTTGCCGATTGCCATAGAAGATTGCGCAACCCTGTGCATAATCAGCAGCAAAGGGACGGAACCTATATGAACGCGCAAGAGATCATCGACCAGTTGAACCTGCAACGCCATCCCGAAGGTGGTTGGTATGCCGAGACATGGCGTGCGGATAATGCAGGCCGCGCAACGGGCACTTGCATCTATTTCCTGTTGCAACAGGACGAGCGCAGCCATTGGCACCGGGTCAATGCCGACGAGATCTGGCTTTACCACGCAGGCGCGCCTCTGGTCCTGTCGATCAGTGCGACAGATCAAGGGCCTGCGACGGATCATGTGCTGACGCCGGACTTGTCTCAGGGACGCCCGCAAGTGGTTGTCCCGAAACATCACTGGCAAGCCGCACGCAGCACGGGCGCTTATACTTTGGTCAGTTGCACCGTGTCGCCGGGATTCGAGTTTCAGGGGTTTGAACTGGCGGCACCAGAGTTTGACATCCCGCGTGGCTGAACGACCGCTGCGCTCCGGACAAGCCTGCCGTACATAAAGGAGCGATCTTATGCCCAGCGCATTGTGCCAATTGTTGGATATCGAAAAACCGATCCTGTCGGCCCCGATGGGCGGCGCCGCCGGTCCTGACCTTGTGGCCTCGGTCTGCAATGCCGGTGGCTATGGCGTGATCCCGTTATGGGGCAAGCCGGTGGATCAGGTGGTAGAGGGGATTGCCGCCGTCCGCGCGCTGACAGATCGGAACTTTGCGGTCAATCTGAACCTCTCATTTCCCTATCAAGACCAGCTTGAGGCCTGTATCGACGCCAAGATCCACGCTGTTTCCCTGTTCTGGGGGATGGAGCCGTCGGCCTTTGCGACAGCCAAAGCAGCCGGACTTGTGGTTCTGGCCAGCGTGGGCAGCGTCGCCGAAGCCAGGGCGGCTGAGGATGCAGGCGCCGATGTGATCGTTGCCCAAGGCTGGGAGGCCGGTGGCCATGTCTGGGGGCAGGTTTCGACCCTTGCGCTGATCCCGGCAGTGGCCGATGCGGTCAAGCTGCCGGTGGTCGCTGCCGGGGGGATCGCCGATGGTCGCGGGATGGCAGCCGCGCTTTTGCTGGGCGCTGAAGGCGTTTGGGTTGGTACGCGTTTTCTGGGCAGCACCGAGGCAACGATTCACGACACCTATCGCCAGAGCATTCTTGACGCCTCTGAGACAGCGACGGAATGGTATTATGACCTTTATGACGTGGACTGGCCCGCCGCGCCGCATCGTGCGTTGAAGAACTCGACCTCGGAACATTGGCACACAACCGGGTCTGCAAGCCCGGGCAACCGTCCGGGTGAGCAACAGGTGATCGGACATCGCCCGGATGGCAGGCCGGTGGTGCGCTATCAAAGCTATACGCCTCTGCCAGGTACAGACGGAGATGTTGAGGCGATGTCGATGTGGTCCGGTCAGGGTGTCGCGCTTGTCCGGCAGATCATGCCTGCCGCTGAGATCGTTGAAGAGCTTTACCTGGATGCCAAGGACCATCTGCAAAACCGGCAAGCGATACTCTGAGCGCTAGACCTGGAACGGGGGAAATCCAAATGCTGAAGTTTGACGCGGAAACCACCAAAATTCTGGACATGGCCTATCAGGGCGCTGATGTGATCAAGCGCCGCCGGGCGTCTTTTGATGCGCTTGCGCCATGCCCGGGCGAGACCATCCTGGATATCGGCTGTGGCAACGGGCTGCTGACCGCAGAACTGGCCCGCGCGGTGGGGCCCGAGGGCAAGGTTCTGGGCGTCGATCAAAGCGCCGACATGTTGGCAGCGGCCAAGCAACGCTGTGCCGAGTTCCAGAATGTCGAGTTTCATGTCGGATTGGCCGACGCGTTGCCGCTGGCGGATGGCGTGGCCGACAAAGCCGTTTCCGTGCAGGTGTTCGAATATCTCGAGGACATGGAGCCCGCCCTGTCAGAGGCCCTGCGCTGCCTTAAGCCCAACGGCCGTCTGGTGATCAGCGATCTGCACTTCGACAGCCTTGTCTGGTTCAGCGAAAACGCCGAGCGTATGAACCGGATGCTGGCGTCTTGGGATGCCCATTTTGCGGCGGGTGACGTCCCTGCCCGACTGCCGGGATTGCTCAGAAAGCTGGGGCAAACGGTTGAGGGCGTCGAGACGGTTACGCTCACCGATCACGTGCTGAAACCGGATGGGCTGGCGGTGATGATGATGCATCTGATGCGACGCTTTGCGATCGACAATCAGCATATGCCCGTCGCCGTAGCGGACGCGTGGTTTGACGAGCAACACCACTTGGCGCAGCAGGGTCGGTTCTTTTTCTCGATCACGCAATTTGTCACGATAGCGCGCAAATCTGGCTGATTTCAAAGCCGTGTGCGTTGCAATAGCGTGCCATAGCCCGGTACCGGATCAGCGATCCCCGCCAATTGTAACGCCTGAAACACCATCGCCTGGTTCGAGGTGATGACCGGTTTGCCTACCGCCTGTTCCAGCCTGTCAATCACCTCGACACTGCGCATATCGGTACAGGACAGCACCAAGGCTTCGGCCTCGGGGCTATCCGCGGCGCGACCCAGGTCAAACACCGCGTCCGGGCCCATCGCGCCCTGCCCGTAATTGTCGAGCGCCTCGCGCACTTCCGAGCGTGCGACTGTTTCAATCCCGGTCCGCCGCAGAAAACCGATGGCCATATCGTTGATCTGCGACACATAAGGCGACGCAAACCCGATCCGTTTCACCCCCAGCGTCTGCAACGCATGCACAAAAGCCCCTGCCGCCGTCACGGTTTCCGCGCCGCTTTGGGCCTTGATCTGTTGGGCAAGGTTTCGATCGAACTCCGGCCCATGGGTAAGCGTGGCCGATGTGCAGCCATAAAGGATCACATCGGGGCGCACCCCCTGTAACAGGCGCAGTGGTTCGTCCAGATCTGCCGCACCCAGCCCGTGCATCTGGTCGGCATCCGGGATCTCATCCTGATCATAGCCGCCGATGCGCGCGAAATGCAGGGACACGCCATCCGGGCGCAACAGCGCCATGTCGGGTTCAAGATTGGTGTTGGTGAAGGGCACAAGAATGCCAAACCGGGCGCGCCCACGCGATTGGGTCATGATCCCTGCTCCTTGCTCTGGTGTTCCAGAATAGCTGCGGCTTTATCAAGCTGCGCTTCAGCCGCGATGGTCGCGCGCAGGCAGTGCCCCAGACCGACACCGCCTTGCGGACGTAGAAACACGCCTTCCGCACGCAACGCGGCATCCGCGCGTTGCGCCGCGTCATCGCTGGCAAATCGGATGAGCGTGAAATTGGTAAAGCTTTCTGGCACATCAAACCCGGCCGTTTGCAACCGGGCGCGAAACCCGTCGCGCGCGTGTCTGGTCAAGGCGCAGGTTTCCTCCATATATCGCTGATCTCTTACCGCCGCAGCAGCGGCGGCCTGACTTGCGGCAGGGATGTTGTTGGGATTCATGACTTTGCGCATCTGCGCGGCAATGGCAGGCGGAAACAACCCCCAGCCCACGCGCATCGCCGCAAGCCCATAGGCTTTGGACAGGCTGCGCAGGATCACAGTGTCGCCGCGCGCAACAAGATCAAACATGGGCTCGGCCAGATGGTCCGCGAACTCGCCATAGGCCTCATCGATCACCAACAGCACCGACGCGGGAATCCCTTTGCGCAGCCGGATCAGGTCGGATCGCGAAATGCGGGTGCCTGTCGGATTGCCCGGGTTGGCCAGAAACAGCAGGCGTGTGTCGGGCCGGATGGCGTCGATCAGAGCATCCACGCAGGCATGCCCGTCCCGCTCTGGCGCTGTGTCGAACCGCGCCCGCACCATCTGTGCAGCCGTCCGAAAAAACGGGTACGCATGGGCCGGAGCCAAAACCGCCGCTTGAGGCCCGGCGAAACAGCGTGCCAGACAGGCAATCAGGTCCATCGACCCCGCCCCGCAAAGGATGTTACTGGCCTCCAGACCATAGGTTTCAGCGAACGCCACGCGCAGTTCGCCCCAATCGGGATCGGGGTAAAGGTGGCCTTGTCCAATGACCTCTGCCGCAGCCTTGATCGCCTCCGGGCTGGGCGGGCGCAGGCTTTCGTTTTGCGAAAGCGAAATCAAAGGCTTCCCCGCCGGTGCCTTGAGCTGCGCCAAGGTATAGGGTGACATATCGGCGATATGAGGCACGGGCTGGATCATGGTTCTACCCCATATGTCTTTTGCGCCGCCTCGGGGCTGATCAGATCCTCTTGCAGATCGCGCAGAACCTCGGCCTGGTCGCGGCTTTTGGGATCGCCAAACCCACCCCCGCCGGGCGTTTCAAAGATCAGCGTGTCTCCTACGGGGATGCGAACCTCACCTTTGCCCGGCAAATCCTTGCCTTGCAGACGGATGCGCCCGGCGGCCCCGGGCTGGCCGCCAAAGCGGCCCTGCGCCGGGTTCTTTACGCGCTCGACCGACAGAAACAGCATCAGGTCTTCTTGCTTGGCCGCGCGCAAGTCGATCCGTTGCCCCAAGCCGCCGCGCCTCTGCCCCGGCCCGCCGCTGTCTGTCCGCAGCTCTCGCCGCGTGATCAATACGGGGGCAACCGCTTCGGTGGTTTCAACCTGACTGCCCCAGACGCCCGACGGAAACGCTGTGGCCGAAAGCCCGTCCAATCCGGGCCGCGCACCGGTTCCACCGCTGAACACCAGCTCTGACGCAAATTGCGTATCGCCGCGCGAGACAGCTTCGGGCGCGTGGCGCAAGGGCAGATCATACATGCAGGACGCGCCTTCGGCGGGCACCGCGCCCGGCAAAGCTTGGGACAGGCAGCCATACACCAGATCGGGTGTCATCTGCCCCAATGTATGACGCATCGCCACAGGCGCAGGCGGTTGCGCGTTCAAAATACAATCCTTAGGCCCAGAGACAACGAACGGCGCCAAAGATCCTGCGTTATTGGGAATATCCGGCCCGATGATGCAGCGCAGCGCAAAAACCGAATAGGCAGTTGCATAGTTCAGCGGCACGTTAATGCCCTTGTTCGACAGGCCCGATGTGCCGGTAAAGTCCAGCGCGACCTGATCACCTGATATCGTCAACGCTGCATGCAGGTCGATCGGCCGGTCATACCCATCCACGGCTAACTGACTACGCCAGGTGCCCTTTGGCAGTTCGGCAATGGCCGCCAGAGTGCCGCGATAGGAGGTGTCGATAATGAAATCGGCCAGCGTATCCAGGTGATCGATCCCAAACTCGGTCATCATATCAGCCAGACGGCGCGCGCCCGTTTCGCAGCAGGCGATCAGCGCATAGATGTCACCTTCATTGGCGATGGGTTCACGCGAATTGGCCTTAACGATCTCAATCAGCAACGTATTGAGCGTACCGCCCTCCACCAGCTTACACGGGGGGATCAGCAAACCTTCGTCATAGATATCCTGCCCTTCCGGCCCCATCCCCAGACCACCCAAATCCACCAGATGTGAAGTGCAGGCCGTGAAGCCTATGACGCGGGTTTTGTAAAACACCGGCATCATCAGCAAAAAGTCATTCAGATGCCCCGAAGCGATCCAGGGATCGTTGGTCAGGTAAATGTCGCCGGGCTCCATCTCTTGCACCGAAAAGCGGTTGCGCAGCGCCTTAACTGCTTCTGCCATCGTGTTGATATGCCCCGGCGTTCCGGTGACGGCCTGCGCCAGCATTCGCCCCTGCACGTCAAAGATCCCGGCAGAAATATCCCCGCATTCGCGCACGATGGGGCTGAAGGCGGCGCGGATCAGCGCCTGACCCTGTTCTTCGACAACGGCCAAAAGACGGTTCCACATAACCTGAAGCGCGGTATTCGTCTGGGTCATTGCTCGTCCTTTCTGTCGCGGATCAGCCAGATGTTGTGGCCCCCATCGATCTGCGCCGTGAAATCTGTGCTGACAAAGGTGGTTGTCTGCGGCTCGACAATCAGAGCCGGGCCTTCCAGCCAATCTCCGGGCCTCAGCGCGCTGCGGTCGTAAAGGTCGGCCTGACGCCATGAGCCACTGACCTCGCACAGAATGTGCCTGTGCCCGACAGGTACGGCCCGTTGCGACGTCTCGGGTTGTACCTGCGGGCTCAACACCTCGGCTTTGGTAGACACGTCCAACGCCCAGTTGAGGATCTCAATCTGCATCCCCGGCACTGCGCGGCTGAACTGACGGCTGTATTCTGCCTCAAACGCCTGACGCAAAGCACAAATGTCGTCCGACCGCAGCGCCCGATCCGGCAGAGCAATCTCGATCTCATGCCCCTGCCCGTGATAGCGCATAAAGGCCTGGCGTCGGCAAAGCAGGCGACCCTCCGGAGCCCCGGCGCGGACAACGGCTTGCGCCTCGTCGATCATCGCGTCGAAGAATTGGTTCAAGTCGTCCAAATCCAAATGATCGAGCTTTGCATAGCGCGACCGGATGATCTGAAACGAGACCGGCGCCAGCAGGAACCCGACAGCCGAGCCCACGCCCGGATCATTGGGGATGACGATGCGATCGACCTGAGACCGGCGCGCCACGCGGGTTGCGTGCAGCGGCCCGTTGCCGCCAAAGGCGATCATGACGCGGCGACCCAAATCTTTACCGGATTCGACCGCATGCATACGCCCGGCGGCGGCCATGTTTTCATCCACGATGGTGCTGACCCCATGGGCTGCGTCAGCGGCAGACAGGCCCAAGGGCTTACAAACACCGAAGGTCAGCGCCTGTTCGGCGGCGTCTGTGTCGATGGTCAGACGCCCTTCGGCAAACCGGTCCGGGTCGATCAGGCCTTGCGCGATGTCGGCATCCGTCACCGTTGGCGCCGTGCCCCCTTTGGCAAAAGCCGCGGGCCCGGGATCAGAGCCCGCGCTTTCGGGGCCAATCTGCAACCGCCCCAGCCGATCCACATGGGCGATGGATCCGCCGCCCGCACCAATCTCGATCATCTCGATCACCGGAATGCGTACCGGCATGCCCGAACCTTTGATGAACCGCGCAGCCCGCGCGATCTCGAACTTGCGGGCGGTTTGGGGGCGAAACTCATCGATCAGGCAGAGCTTGGCGGTGGTGCCACCCATGTCAAAAGACAGAACCTCTGACGCCTCGATCTGGGCGGCAATGCGCGCGGCCAGAATGGCACCGCCCGCCGGACCAGACTCCACCAACCGGATCGGCAACCGGGCGGCGGTTTCCATCGTCGTCATACCACCGCCAGCGGTCATCATCAGGATCGGGCAGCGCAATCCTTCTGCTTGAAATCGCGATTGGAAATCATGCAGATAACGCGCCATCTGCGGTTGGATATAGGCGTTTGCAACCGTTGTGCAGAGCCGGTCAAACTCACGCGCCTCGGGACTGACCTCATGGCTGAGCGAGATCACCAAATCTGGCAGGGCGGCGCTTAGCAGCTCTTTCAACTGCAGCTCATGGTCGGGATTTGCGTAAGCATGCAGCAAGCAGATCGCAACGGCCTGCGCGTCACAGGCCTGCAACGCCTGCACAAGCCGCGCCACATCCGCTCGGTTCAGCGGTTCAATCTCCTGCCCCTGCGCATTCATCCGCCCGCCGATGGTGAAGGCCCGAGACCGTGGCACTAGCAGGTTTGGCTTGACCAGATTGATGTCATATTGGCTGTACCGCCGCTCATACCCGATCTCAAGGATATCGCGGAACCCTTCGGTCGTGATCGTGGCAACACGCGCCCCGCGTCGTTCGATCAGCGCATTGGTGGCCAGAGTTGTGCCGTGAATGAACCCGGTGATCCCGGCCCAGTCTGCCCTGGCCTGCGTCATCACGCGACGCACGCCGTCCAATGCACCCAGGCTTGGGTGGTCCGGCGTTGTTGGCGTTTTGGTTGTGGCGCGGATTTTGCCGGTTCCGTCCACCAAAACCGTGTCGGTGAAGGTGCCGCCGATATCGACGGCCAGGCGCAATCCTGTCATCTCGTGCATCGTGTGAACTCGGTCAAGTGAAGATCGAAAATCCACCGCACCCCAGCGAGCGCGGCCGGTCATCCCTGCGATTGGTCAGGCGACCAAGTCACATCCGGTGGCCCGGCGTCCGAGATTTTCAACAGATGCAAGCACGAGTCGTACACCATCTTTGATCATTGCGCTGGTAGGAATGCTGGCGAAGGAACAGGATTTCTGTCAATAGAAATCTCAACCTCACAAGATCAAAGATACCGTCACCTACTGCAAAACCTATTTTTTACAGGCAACTGACTGGCATAATTAAAGTCGGGCCACTGCTATACAAACGGTGTTCTCTTGACCCGGATCGCCACATATCTAACCTGCGGCCATGGATCACCGTGCGCTCATCGCTTCGCTTTCCGCCCAGACCAAAGCCGCGCTGCAACAACGCTCGAACGCTGCTGGGCTGAAACAGCTTGCGCTGCACTTTGCGCTGATCGCTGCATGTGCAGCCGCAATCGCCGCAAAAACTCCACTTTGGCCGCTTCTGATCCTGCCCCAGGGCGTTCTCTTGGTCTTTCTGTTCACGCTCAGCCATGAGTGTACGCACAAAACCCCGTTTCGCAGCGGCCGGTTGAACGAGGTCGTCGGCCATCTGGTCTCAATCCCTATCGCACTGCCTTTCACCTGGTTTCGGTACTACCACCTAGCCCATCACAGATGGACCAATGACCCCGAAAAAGACCCCGAAATTGGTGGCAAGCCCCGGCCCGACAACTGGCCAAGTTTTTTGATCTATCTGAGCGGTTGGCCCTACTGGAGCGGTATGGCAAAGACGTTGGTTTTGAACGCCTTAGGTCGGATCGACGCGCCCTACCTGCCGCCCCGCCAACACCGCGCCATGCGCATCGAGGCCCGCCTGCTTTTAGTGCTTTACGCGGCAGCGGGCCTCAGCCTGTTTTTCTCGCCCCTGCTGTTCTGGATCTGGATCCTGCCGGTTCTGGTCGGGCAACCTGCGCTCAGGCTCTACTTGTTGGCTGAGCACGGCCTCTGCCCGCCTGTCGCCAATATGCTCGAGAACTCACGCACAACCTTTACCAACCGGATCATCCGGTTCCTGGCCTGGAACATGCCCTACCACGCCGAGCACCATGCCTTTCCAAACGTCCCTTTTCATCACCTTCCGGCCCTGCATCGACAGGCCGGACCGCATCTGAAATCTACCTCAGAGGGATACTCGGCGTTTACGGCAGAGTATCTTCGAACAATGGAACCGTGAAAAAGCCTGTAAAAGCCGGGCAACCACCTGAAACTGCTTGGCCGAGTGTAATTCGTTTCACTGAACCACACACTGAAACAGCCCTATGACCCCAAAGCATACACCCAATTGCATTTGAAGGACGTGAAAATGAAAACCGAAGAAGCTGAAAAAATCGTAAAAGGGCTTAAAAACAAAAAGGCAAAAACGAAGGCAATCAAAGATGAAATCGTCGGAACCAAGGCGACGAAACTGGACAAAAAGCTGACAGAGAGCCTGGGAGGCGTATTAGGAGCGGATTTGTCAGGGGTGCGGATTCACACGGGTGGCAATGCTGCTGATCTGTGTAAAGCTCTGAGCGCAAAAGCCTTTACCAATGGAAAAGACATCTTTTTTGCAAAAAGTTCGGACGCCAAGGACAAAAAACTGATTGCGCATGAGCTGACCCATGTGGTTCAGCAGGCGAATGGTCGTATGCCGAAGCCGATGAAGGGAAAGGTACTGGTGTCCAAGTGATCAGCAGAGCTGCGGGTCAGGTTCATTCTTCGACGACCAGACAGCGCAGATCACGCTAGCCGAGTGCTGCTTACGACACCTCCACCCACCAACGCGCTCACCCCCGTCGTTCCGGGGCATGAGGTTGGCAAGCCCCGCGCCACTCGGACCGCGAGATAGGCGAAGGCTTGGGCTTCGAGCATGTCTCCGTTCAGGCCCACGGTTTCGACCGGCTCAACCGGGCAGTCCAGTGAGACGCGCAGCATTTCCATCAGCACCGGGTTGTGACGTCCGCCGCCGGTGACCAACACGCGGGTTGGGGGTTTGGGGCAATGGGCCATGCCTTGTGCCACGCCCGCCGCACACATCGCGGTCAGTGTGGCGACCGCATCTGCATCGGGCAGTTCGCTCACCAACCCGACCATGCGGGCAAAGTCGTTTCGGTCCAGTGATTTGGGTGGCATGCGGGCAAAGAAGGGCTCGGCCAGAAACCGTTCGAGCGCACCAGTTTCCACCGCCCCACCTCGCGCGATTTTGCCGTCGCGATCCATGGGTTGCCCCAATCGGGCCTGCACCAGATCATCAATGGGCGCGTTTGCGGGGCCGGTATCAAAGGCCAGAAGCGCACCGAGGGCTTCGGGGCCGTCAAAGCTGGGGTCGATAAAGGTCAGGTTTCCAACGCCGCCCAGATTGAGGAAACACAAAGGCCGGGTCGCGCCGATCCACTTGGCACAGGCAAAGTGAAAGAACGGCGCCAGCGGTGCGCCCTCGCCCCCCATCGCCACGTCGTCGCTGCGGAAATCCCAGACAATCGGCACACCCAGCGCCTGGGCCAGTCCGTCACCATCCCCCACCTGCAACGTCCCACGCCCGCGCGGCTCATGCGCCAGGGTCTGACCGTGAAAGCCGATCAGATCGATCTGATCGAACTCGGACAAGGCCTCGGCATGGGCAAAGGTCACCAACTCGGCGGCGGCGTCCACATCGGGCCCGTGCCATTGACCCAGAGCTGTACGCAATACGACGCGTTCGGCGTCGGAATAGGGCCGGTAGCCGGTGTCGCCAAAACCATGGATCTGGTGTCCATCGGTTTGCAGGACAGCCGCATCCACACCGTCCAAAGATGTTCCCGACATCGCCCCCAAGGCCGCGACGACACCTGTTTTGCTGATGACCCGGCTCACGCTGCCCTCGCTCTTGCTGCCCCGTTATCCGGGTGTCTTGCACAATGTTTCGCGTCAAGCGACATCTAAGGCAAGCAACATCGCATGCGCGCCGTGTTTTTCTTGCCGAAACTGCCTTTTCCTTGCACCGTCCGCCCCCTATACAGTGCCGCGCAACACATACCCAAAGGGCACGACATGACCTACCACCCCAAATCGGATTTCATCGCCACGATGATCCATTTGGCACGGTGTGTCGCTTCACTCGCTGGAGTCATGTCGTGCCCTTGGTCCTTTCAGCGCATTGAAAAAAGGGCCAAATCTGCATGGACGACTCAAAAAACCGCAAGCTTGAGCGCATAACTGAAAAAACGCTTCGCAATCTACCTTCGCCTCAGAATGGCGAGCTAACTTACACCATAGCTTACACCAGAGGTTTGACGATCCGGGTTCGAAGCACCGGATCAAAGGTGTTCTATGCGAGGCTATAGAACCCACACGCGAAGAAAACTGTTAGGCGCAAATTGGGAGAATGGCCAGGCATGTCATGCTCTCTCGCGATCAAAGCGCTCGACAAGCTGAAACGTGAGCAAGAGGAGGCTGATTGGGCAGAGCCTAGAGTTCACCTTACGATGGCTCAAGCTTACGCGTACTACCTGAGAAAAAAATCCCAAGAAGGCAAATCGACTTCGTTTCTCCAACAAATAGATCAGGCATGGAGATGCGTTCCAAATGAACTTAGGAGAACACTACTCGACCAAGTGCCCTTGTATCGCCTTGCTGATCTCGTAGCCGAGGTCGCAATCGAACGAAAAGGCACAGCGTTTCATGTAAGACGGTTACTTAAGGCGATCTATAAGTTCGCGCTGACAAACGAATGGTGCAGCAAAGACAGGGCACTAGCAATCGAACCTGTGGCTCTCCAGCCTAAACGGCTATTGGTAAGCAACGAACAAATCGCGAGAGTTCTGGAGGTTGCGAACCTACCTAAGGGATCAAGTCTGTCACTAACCACAAATGCGATATAGTGCCTTGGATTGTCAACATTTCTGTCAGAAAATATTGAGTGGTAATACGAATAGTTCACATACCCGTGCCCCCCGTCACGGGAGGGGCAAAGGGTGTGTCTAACACAGTCCAATAGGCGGATGCGATGAGACCTGTCCACAATGCGCCTTGAGCCGTGCTCTCAGCCCCAACCCGATCCATCAAATCCGGCATTATGGGAAAGACAATACCGATACCCATCGCATCGATCAGCAGTGTGAGCAGTATGAAGATGAACGGGCCAGTGAATTTCATTGCGCGGGTTGCTTTTTGGGGACTTGATCAGGTTCAAGTAGCCTCCCGATTTTGTGCTTCAAGCAAAAACCTCAACCTTTCTAGCCGGTTACTAGATTCGCAGTTTGCTGCACTAAACGACTTTGAGTTTGGCCGGGCCGATGTCGGCTTAGTCCGCGAAGCGGCAAATTACCCATCAGCTGTCCTACCACTTCTCTCCGAACGGGCGAATGTCGAGCTCGAAGGTCCATGCCGATTTGTCTTGGTGTGCGAGCATTAACGCAGCTTCTGCAATATGCACGGGATTGATAAAGAACTCGTCCGGTTCGTTTGGCGCAAAGTTCGTCCGAGTGTCCTCCGTATCGATTACGCCATCGATAACAATGTATGCCACATGAACGCCTTTCGGGCCTAGTTGTTTCGCGAGAGCGTTCGCTAAGACACGCTGGGCGGACTTGGATGGCGCAAAGGCCGTTGTCCAAACGTTGCCTCGAAGTGCCGCAGTGGCTCCTGACACAATAATTGTGCCTGAACCGCGCTCAGACATTTGCGGCCCGAGAAACTTGGCCGTCGCAAATAGACCCAATGCGCCTACGCGCCAGCTTTGCTCGAATTGGGTTTCCGACACTTCATCGAGCGTGCCGAATTGAGCGAGGTCAGCGTTGTAAATCGCAACGTCAATCTGGCCAAGTTCGCTCTGGACTGATTGCAATGCCGCCTTGAGACTGTCCGGGTCTCCAGCGTCACAGGCAAAGGTCTTCACAACCGGACCAGTCGCACCGTCTCCGCTTGTACCCGCGCCCGACCTGTTTAGAAGCGCGAGGTCATGCCCGGCTCTCGTGAATACTTCGGCATACGCGGTCCCGAGGCCCGGCCCAAAGCCGATGATCACACAGACTTTTCCACCCACGTCAAAATACTCCCTCGCTATAGTTGCTAGGTGGTCATCGTATCACATGAAATTCAAATAGAGCAGCGAACAAGAGCCCTGTCCCGCTTGGCGGTTAATCGTGGATTCCGCAGCTTTGGTCTGGATTGAGCCCAAAGCGGAAATTTAAATGGATCTATTGCTAGAAAGACTTCAGCCATCAAAACAAGTTGTCCCCGTCTGACATCCGCTATCACGCAAAAAATTCGACACAATCAAATTGTTGATTTTGTCCTGAGTCTTTGACTTAGTACTAGGCGGAACTCACAGGGGAAGAACAATGAAGAGAATATTGATGCCCACTGCTGTATTGTTTGTGACTTTGACTGTTGCAGCATGTGAAGATACTGGCGGCTCGACTGCGTCATCGGAACTGACTCCTGCCCAGCAGGCGTGTCTGCGTGATGTCGCCAATACGACAAACAATTCGCAAGTCGTGGTGCTGTCGTCTGCGTTTAGCGAGGCGGGAACACAAGTAACGGTCGGCGTTGGCGAGGATCGTGCTCCTTGGAATTGTATTGCCTACAGTGATGGCGCGACAGCTGGTATCGAGTTCTTGGGCGACGAAGGCGCATTGTGATCAATATGGTGCGTGGCTGAACACGGCCGCGCAACACTGGCTTGCTCTTCAGAAAGTTCGACTTGGTTTGTAGAATAACCAACATCGTATTCGCGATCTTTTACCTGCTGGCTTTGTTTGTGTTCTTGACTGGTACATTTGGCTGGTTGGGACAAGAAAGAGACCCTTTGTCTGGGGTGTTCCTTTTGCCGTTAGGATTGCCTTGGATACTTGTATCGGACTTGGTTTCAGAGCCAGTCAAACCGTGGTTCGCAGCGATTGCACCCGCACTCAACCTGTTGGCATTGGTCTTAATTTGCAGATGGGCACGCGGTTGGCGCCAGAAGTGAAGGCGGAGCTCTGTCTCACCAAAAGGGAGGAAAACATGGGAAAAGTAATCTTGGGAATTGTGATCGGGCTCGTCCTTGGCGTGGTTGGGGCGATGACCTTGGGTGGCGGGGCCGCGGTGGGTGTCGGCGTTGCGACAGGCTTGTCCGCCGGTGTCTGCACCACACTGAAAGGAGCACAAGCCGAGAACCTGATCACCGCCGAGCAAGCGGATCAGATCCTCAATCGCGTGAATTCCGAGATGGCGTCACTGCAGGGAATTGAAACGACGGGCGAGATCGTCGGTAGCGCACAGGCATGCGATGAGTTTCTGTCAAAGTTAAGAGAAGCGAAGTGAAATCACCTGATCCTAGTTCAAAGAAGGGATTGATTTCTAAAAGAAAGGAACTTGTTGAATGCATTTTGACTTGGCGCATGCAGTCGTAACCGTACTACTACTAGTGGCAACACTCTTTGTACTTCAAATGTCAGGAATCATTAAAGAAGAGGAACGTCGCAAGTTTAACTGGAAAGTAGTTGTCGCGATGGCCGTTGTTGTTTTCCTGCTGAATCTAGTATGGCCGTACGGACCATGACCTGATGAGCAGCAGGACGCTGAAACCTACTGTTTGTTACCAATTTGCTCTATCCACTGTCGGCAAGCTGCGTTTGATGTGCACATTGGGCATGTTGACGATGATCGTTTTGAGCGGATCAGCATTCGCGCAAAGTGCGTTTGAGATTGTTCCTGGTCCCTGCGTTGTACCCGTCCCAGATGAAGCAGAAATTACCTCGGATGTGTCTTGCGGCACGTTTTATGTTCCTCGGGACCGCTCCTACCCTAACGATGACTTAATTGGCCTACCTTTCGTCCGTGCTTCCCAAAAAAGGGAAGCGGCAGATCCGCCAATGTTTATGCTGTCAGGCGGACCCGGATCCTCGCTTTTGACTGAAGGGATTTACGCCGTCTTCTCAGACCCAATGCTCGGCCCGTTGATCGCGACCCGAGATATCTTTATCCTAGAAGAGCTCGATTCCAAACACAGTGTACCTTCTTTGGATTGCACACCCTTCCATCGTCTGCCGTGGCGTGCTGTTGTGGAAGACAAAACCAAATCAGATACTACAAATTGGCTTCGTGACGCTATTCAAACTTGCAAATCTGATGCTGAAGCTGACGGTATTGATTTGACCAAATTCAATAGCTTGCAAATGGCACAGGATTTAGACGCTGCTTGTGAAGCCTTTGGATATGAAAAAATCGCCGTCTACGGTGCGTCTTATGGAACACTTCTGGCGCAACACTACGCTCGTATGTTCGGCAACAACCTTGAAGCTCTCATACTTGACGGCGCAGAGACACCCACGACCCAAAACTGGGCGGAAAACCGGGCGATTGCCGTAGATTTCTCGATTGGGCAACTCGCAACGCAGTGTTCCGCCGAGCCAAAATGCGCGGCAGAGTTCGATCTGCTTTCTCTGGTTCAAGAGGGAATTGACCTATTTCAAGAGGGCCCGATCCCAACAACCTATGTGAACCCGAAAGACGAGACAGAGACTTTAACCTTCAGCATCTCCAAGCAAAGTTTCGTTGAGTTTGTGTTTGAGCGGCAAAGCGGTCAGATCTCAGTCGGCAGTCTACCGGCCATACTGACACTCTTACTTGCCGATGGTCGTGCAAGCTTGTCAGAGGGGCTCGGCCCAATCATCGGACAAGCAGCGCTGGAAGCCAGGGACACACCTGCTGGCAATCTTGCGTCGTTGATGCACTTCACAGTCGTCTGTTCTGAAGATCCGGTCAATTCTACCGAAGACGTCAAGACAACACCTGACACGAGTGAATATGCTTCGTTGTTTTCTGGGTTGGTAGGTGAACAGTACAATACTGCCTGTGAAACTTTGGCGCTTCCAGAGCTTTCGCCTGATACAGATGAGCCGCTCAGAGCCGACGTTCCGACGCTGATACTGACAGGCCAATTAGATGCTAGAACACCAGCATTCCTTGCTGACAAGGTCGAGGAGTCTCTGCCGAACGCGCAACAGTTTGTTTTTCCGTCTGGGACGCATGTCCAGATTGGGGAATTCAACCGTTGCGCGGCTTCACTTTTAGTCAAGTTTCTTGCCGACGTTTCAAACGTGGTTTCTGCGCCCTGCCTAAACGAACTTGAGCCAGTGAACTTCGTTTTACCAGATGGGTCTTTGTCGAGGGATTAGAAATTCGGGACACGTTGATCTTCATTTGGAAGCTAAGCAACAGAGAAAGGCAAATCTGAAGTCAGAAATATGCCCGCCACAACCTTGGGCCAAACGAAACTATAACGATCATTCAACAGGGGCCAACTGATGAAGCTCAAGATACTCAAACTCCTCACACCCGTCTTCGCAATCGCGGGTACAGCTGCTTTTGCAATATCAGAAGCCGACGATGCGTGTATTGACCATTTGCGGCAGGTGGGAGGACCAGACGGTCAATCAGGTACGATTGAAAGCTCGCAGTTCTCGGAAGCCGGTACGCTGGTCATACTGCGTGATGCAGGTGGAACACTCTGGCGCTGTATCGCGTACAAGGATGGAAGCATCGGCGAGATGTCGGTTGTCGAAGCTATGGATGATGGCGGTGGAGCAATGGCAGGCGCCGCCGGTTCTACCGGTAGCCAACGTGTCAAATTCGATGCTGGCTCCACCGGCGCCGAACTCGTTGGTGAACTCGCGCCCGGCGCCTCTCAGCAATATGTTCTGGGTGCCAAAAACGAACAGTTCCTCTACGTCCGCGTTGCTCCGCGAAATGGCTCCTTGGACTACGTTATTCGTAACCCCGATGGTACTGAACTGTTGGGATTGATGTCGGCGGACAAAGAGTATCGAGGACAGCTTTGGCAATCTGGTGATCATGTTGTGGAGGTTATCAATCGCAGCAACTCTTCCGTCAGCTACAACGTAATTTTCGGAATTGAATAGGTGATCGACTAGAACCCCCGAAACGTATCCCCCAAAAAGCTAGGAAAAACAGATGAAATCCAAAGTACTATTTGTGATCGGCACGATGTGCATTTCTGCGCTTGCAGCATGCGATGAGAGTAGCGGTTCGGCAGATGCAAGTGCACCAACTGTGGGCAGCTCTAGCGATCTTTCTTCATTTGAAGGGGCAAGAGCGGGCCAAGCTGAAATGGGTATTCAAAGTCTCGGGTTTGAACTCATCCGAAGCGAAGGGCTGACCTCGTACTGGTTTAACAAAGATACCGGTGCCTGTGCTCGGATCACGACATCCGAGGGAAGGTACTCAGATGTAGCTATGCTGCCATCAGGTGATTGCTAACACATTTTCATCAATCTCCAATCTGAAAGAAGGAGCTCGCACTTGCACTTTGACCTGGCACATGCGGCGGTCATCATTGCCGCTCTAGTTATGACAAATCTGGCTTTGATATCGGCTGGCGTGATCAATGAAGAAAACAAACACCAATGGAACTGGAAAGTTGTTCTAGCCTACTTCGTGGTCGTCGTTATCATCAACCTGGTGTGGCCCATTTAAAGTTTCATAACGTTAAGTTAACCGCCCACTTGAAATGGTTATCGTGAACCAGCCCTTTCGAGAGTTTATCAGGTCGGAAGAGTGTAACCATCAAGTGCTCAAGAATAGGAAGGAGCTGGCATGCGGTTTTTGATGTCCCTCATATTCATTGGTGTTTTCGCAACCGCTGCCAATTCTGACGTGACCAGTCGAAACGGCGGCCCAAGCAACAGTCAAATGCTCTCAAAGGGTGGTGACGGAGGCATCGATGGCGTCGCTTTTTTTCGCCCCGTCTTAAGCGGAGTATTGTATCGCTCTGGTTTCAAAGGCGGCGACAAGGAGCGAACGGGCCTAAGTGAAGGTCAACGCGAAACTCTGTGCGGTGAAGGGTTTTCAACCGGGTTCTACGCCGACTTTGGTAAAAACACTGAATACGGTCGCACCAGTTGCGGAAACGGATCCTTTGACTATCAAAGCGCCAGATCCTCCCGACCCGGTGCTGTCATGGCGTCCATACACGAGGTGATTGAAAACCCCGGAAAAGGCCCTGTCCTGGTGCACTGTATGTGGGGCGTTCATTCCTCAGGTGCATTGTCGGCAATGGCGCTCGTTCAGTTTTGCGGTTGGACGGAAGAAAGGGCCAAGGAATATTGGAATGATGCCCGAAACGGGGCGCCATGTTCAGGCGGATGCGACCAGTGGATTGACTCAAAATTCTCCAACTTCAGCGTCGACCCAAAGTTGAAGATCTCCACCGAACAACAGGCAGCGATTTGCCCTAAGTGATACCTGGAGGACTATCTAAATGACTTTCAATCTTTTGTGGTCACTTGCTTTCATTGCACCCACTGCCTTGTGGGCGAGCGACGATGTTCTCGGTGAAGCCACGACATTTGATAGTCCCAATGGTGTTACGGAACGCTGCATTCGGATCGAAAAAGTTCCAACGGGCGTGTACATGAATAGCGATCTTGAGGAAGAAACGGCCTATTGCGAGATTGATTTTTATGCCTCCGAAATTGCTATTTGTCCGAAAACCTGGAGCACCAGCCCAGGAATGGCCGTCTACGATATCTCGGAAGGACCCTACACGGGGAACCGTTCTGAGTTCGAGAGAAACGCTTGCAAAGAGGGGAAGGCCGCGAAAGATCTGGCCAAGGACAGGCTCGCCAAATTCAAGTCCACCATGAACCAAAAAGGCACCAGCGGAACGTTTTCCACCTCGTCGTTGCTTTACTATCATTTCTCCAGATATTTCGACACGACTGTCAGAGTTCCAGTCGCCGTTTGGCGTAGCATGGACGCCCAGGCGCATTTTTCCGAAGTCGCAGAGCCTGGCCTTGCGATCTCTGGTGGTTCGCATGGTGGGCGCATGAATCACGAAGGCTGGCGGGTCTTCGCAGCCGCGGATGCTGACCCGAACTCATACCAACCGACCGATGATCTATTCACCGCAGACCGAAAGCAAATATACGGTGTTCTGCTTGATAGCCCTGGACATCGCTACGGCTCGGAAATCAACGGCACCCGAAAATCTGGCTGGGGAAAAGGACAAAACCGTGATTTTCAGGAAACCCCCGCTTTCTTGGCTTTGCGTTCTTCAAAACCCTTGTCAAAGGCCATTGTAGAGGGCGTCAGAGAAGGTCGAAGAGACCGGATGATCAACAAGGATCTCGGTCCCGATGTCAGCGACCAACAGATGGCATTTTGGATGCAAGAACTTACCGAGATTGTTCTCCTCGATTTCATCTTTAGCCAGCAGGACCGCGTAGGAAACATAGACTTCACACCCTATTGGTATTGGGTCGAAGACGGAAAGCTGAAGCATAAGAAAGCCAAGCACCATGAGCCAAACGATGGAGACGTTCCCGCCAACGCGTTTTTGATCCGTCGCAGCAATCTGAACGACAACGATGCTGGTGGGCGTGTCGAGTATGCCAACTTCGCGAAATCTACACAAATGCTGGAGAAAATTCGCCACTTCTCTCCAAGTACATATCGGAGCTTGGTTGCATTGAATAGTGACCTTCAAACCCAAGACTCGGTCTATGACTGGCTATCGCAAAGCTTTGGGTTGTCAGAAAGTCAGATTGCACAAGTTGTCAAAAACACTGCACTGGCAACGGCCATCCTCCAGAGCAATTGTTCAAATGGCGATCTGACGTTCGACTTGGATCCTGTCGCATTCTTTTTGAGGAACGACACCGAGGTAGAGGCTGTGGACTGTTATGAACCGTAGGTGTTCTGCTCTTATTGTGGTGTTCATTTGGACCGCTCTGCTCGCCAGCAAAGCGGCGGCATTGGATGTTATCGTCATATCAGATCTGAACGGAAGCTATGGTTCGGTAAAATACGATGCCCGCGTCGACAAGGCGATTGAGCGGATAGTCGATATTGATCCAGATCTGGTTATTTCGACCGGAGATATGGTTGCGGGACAGCGCATTCCCAACTTGTCCGACAAACAGGTCAGGGATATGTGGAAGGCGTTTCACGAGGCCGTATCAGATCCTTTAGAGGCTGCCGGCATTCCATTTGCGGTCACGCCAGGAAACCATGATGCCTCTGCGTACCGTGGGTTCGAGCGTGAAAGAAAAATATACGCAGAGGAATGGACTCCGAGAAAACTAGACGTCGATTTCCTGGTTTCGGATGACTACCCGTTCTTCTACGCTTTTGAGATGCAGGGCGTAACGTTTGCGTCTTTGGATGCAACGACCCTAGGACCCTTGTCCGGTGACCAGCAGGACCGCCTACAGGAACTGGGTGCAGACGGAAACCCGATTGTCACTTTCAGTCACCTCCCACTTTGGCCGTTTGCGATCCAGCGCGAACGCGAAATCATCGGTGACCCAACACTTGAAAAAGTCTATCTGGAAAGCGGTGTTGTTCTGCATCTGTCAGGCCACCATCATGCCTTCTATCCCGGTTGGAAAGACGGTGTCGCTTACGTCTCCCAAGCTTGTTTGGGCGGTGGCCCGCGACGGTTAATCGGTTCAAAAGCCAGGTCGCCTCACAGCTTCACTCATGTAACGTTCCAGCCAAACGGAGAATTTGGGATTGCGGTATATCGAGGACCTGATTTCGAAAGGTCAGTAAATTTCAAGTCGCTCCCAAAAGAGATCAGATCTCCGAATGCAGTGTTGAAACGCTTAGACCTTGTCAAATGACTAGAGGTTGAGTTTCAGTTCGACCTTTTCTGGGACCAGATCGTTTATCATCTCTTCGATCCGGGCTTCTGAGAGTCCTCCTGAGGTGATGAAAAGCAATGAAACGCGAGATTTTCCTGGGACGTGGTGTTTTCTGACCAGCTTCCAGCCAGCGTCTGCGGCCATCGCTTCAATGTCTCCGCTGACTTTCAATGAGTGTTCTTCATCTGAAGCTTTGAGCGAAACTTCCACGCCCTTGTTTCGCCCTCCGAGCCAAATGAAGCTCCAACACACAATCGCCACCAGTGTGGCCATCAGCGGTAAGCCCAAACCGACGGCAAGACCAAGAACCGTTACGATTATCATTTCGACTGTATCGACCGGATCATCCAGATTGGAGCGGAACCTGAGCAACGCACCGATGCCAAAAATAACGAAACCAATCATTGACCCGTGCTGGACCACCAGGAATCCCACAGCCATTCCAATTAGCGCGTATAGGAAGAACAGTCTGGGCATAACCAGATCGCTGACACTTCGGCGCGCTTTACGTCGTACGGGATGATAGACAATCAATGCGGTCAAAATGATCGTTACAATGACGTCTAGCGTGAAGAAGTAGAGTTCCTGCTTACCACGGAACTGAGTCCAGCCTCGTTCAATCACTATCTCTGACTCGGACGTTCCCGCAAGCAAGGAAGCAGGATCAATCTGAGAATAGCTAACGCTAGGCAAAAGCACCGCCAAAAGGACCAATAATATCGAAAATAGCTTACTCAAAAGTCTTTCCCTCCCGCTGTACCGTCTAAATGTCGCTGCGAAGTGAGTAACTTGACGCAATCGTTCCACACCTCGCGATGAAGCCGCACTCCCATAGATTAATTCAACCTTATGAATTTGGTTCCGGTAAAGCCTTGCGGGATGAAACATCAAACTTCCGCCAAATACTGTGTTAGGTTGGACAACATCGATTTTTGATCGAGTATGAACTAAGTCCAAAAGAACACAGGTTTTACTCGAATGAACCAGCCAAATGATCGGCACAAACGAAGAGTTGCGAAGGTAATTTGCGCAAGCCTTGCTGTGGTCGCCAACGCTTTGGCGTTAACGAGCCCAGTGAGAGCGCAGACTGATATGTTGGAACTTATTGAGTCTTACAAAGTTGCAGATAAATCAGCGGGCTTTTCTGAGCCATCTGGGTTATCGCTTTCCAGCGTTGATGGGTTCTTGTGGGCAGTAAGCGATGAAGCATCGAAGCTGCACCTTCTAGGAGTAGATGGAGAACTAAAGAGTTCGTTCAAACTTCCAGAATATCTGGGCACAGATTTGGAAGGTGTCGCTGGAAGAAAGGACGGGTCTGTATTGCTGTTACAAGAAACTGACCGATCTATCGCAACGGTCCAACCAACAGATCCAATCAAAGTCAATTCTACTTCAATTTCTTCACTCAGGGGCTACGGCAAAGTTGCTGAAATGCTTGCTGAGAACCCTTTGAACAAGGGGCCAGAAGGGATCACTGTAGATCAAGACTCTGGGCAAGTATTCGTAGTCATTGAGGGTCAACCAAGACTGCTGCTCATCATTTCGCCAGAGATTGATGAGATTGTCGAAGCAGTTCCATTAACGGCTCAGGCTGGTTTTGTTTCATCTCGTGCCGACGATGACGAACTAGACATCAGCGGGATTGCCTGGTCCGGCAAGACCAAATCTTTATGGATACTCAGCGATGAAGGGCGCCGAATATTCGTTTTTGATCCTGAAGTTCTGACGGTCAAAACTATCGACTTAATTTACTCCAAAAAGGATGAAGCAAAGGAAGTGAAGAACCCTGAGGGGATCGCTTTGGATGAAAGTGGTGGCGTTCTATACATCTTGACCGATGATGGAAAAAAGTCACGCCTCTACGCATTTGTCTTACCGCAAGTTTGATTGCAGTAAGAAATTCGCACTTGCTTGTCGCATTTGATTGCAGAAAAACGAAATAGCCAATTTGTCGGCATAGCGGAAGTTCAGCTAAACCTCAGCATATGTCGGCTTGGTCCCGTATCGCAGAAATTGAATAGTCCGGTGACGAATGTCCACTCCACGCTGGAACTGTCGAATGAACCTGCTGCATTTCGGTGGGAGGACATAGGCATCTGAGATCCCCTGCGGACCTATCACAGTGTGATGTTTGTAATACTTAGGCAAAATAGTTGAATTTGCACCTTCTTGGCCGTTAAGGAGAGTTTCTCTGTGTCGTTGTATTCGAAAATCACAACTTGCCTATTCAGTCGCAATCATAGCCCTTAGAAGTCGACAAAACACCACATTTTTTGCAACTCCATCACAGTACTGTTTCAAATTTTGAGCCCTCGCATGACACAGACGACTAGACATTCTCTATGACTTCGGAGATTAGAGAAACGATCTAGCGAGGCATCGGTAATCTCGTGAGCGAGCGGTCCAGATTGACAAACACTGACCTATAACTTACACCAGCCCTTGCTGAGAGGGCCAAACCACAGGGCCTGTTGAGCGTTATGAACTACCACCCCAAATCGGATTTCATCGCCACGATGATCGAGCGCGGCTTTCTGGCCGATTGCACCGATTATCAGGGCCTTGACGACGCGCTGATCTCGGGGGTGCAAACGGCTTATATCGGCTATGACGCCACGGCGCAGTCCCTGCATGTGGGGCACCTGATGAACATCATGGTGCTGCGCTGGTTGCAAAAGACCGGGCACAAGCCGATCACCCTGATGGGTGGCGGCACGACGAAGGTGGGGGATCCGTCGTTTCGCTCGGATGAACGCCCGTTGCTGGGCCCCGAACAGATCGACGCCAATATCGCGGGCATGAAGCAGGTGTTTGCGAAATACCTTTCCTATGACGACAGCGATACCGGCGCGCTGATGCTGAACAACGCCGAATGGCTGGACAGTCTGAACTATCTCGACTTCCTGCGCGATATCGGGCGGCATTTCTCGGTCAACCGGATGCTGTCGTTCGAGTCGGTGAAATCGCGGTTGGATCGGGAACAATCGCTGAGCTTTCTTGAGTTCAACTACATGATCCTGCAGGCCTATGACTTCCTGGAACTGAACCGCCGCTATGGCTGCGTGTTGCAGATGGGTGGCTCGGACCAGTGGGGCAATATCGTCAACGGGATCGATCTGACGCGCCGGGTGCTGGATCATGAGATCTATGGCCTGACCACGCCGCTGCTGACCACCAGCGATGGCCGCAAGATGGGCAAATCCCAGGGCGGTGCGGTCTGGCTGAATGGCGATATGCTGAGCCCCTATGAGTTTTGGCAGTTCTGGCGCAACACCACAGATGCGGATGTAGGCCGGTTCCTGAAGATCTTCACGGAACTGCCGGTCGACGAATGCGACCGCCTGGCCGTTCTGCAAGGGTCCGAGATCAACGAGGCCAAGATCCGTCTGGCCAATGAGGTGACAACGCTGCTGCACGGGGCTGAGGCCGCGTCCACCGCCGAGGCGACCGCACGTGAGGTGTTCGAAAAAGGCGGTGTCGGGGATGATCTGCCGACACTGACACTGACCGAAGCCGATACTCCGATCTCCATCGTGCAGCTGATCGTCAAATCGGGCCTCGCGAAATCGGGCAAAGAGGCCAAGCGCCTGATCGCCGAAAACGGAGCCAAGCTGGACGACGCACCGCTGACCGATGCCGGGCTGATGATCGATGCGGGCGCCCTGTCCTCTCCGATCAAACTGAGCGCAGGCAAGAAGCGGCACGCGCTGGTTCAGATGGGTTAAGGCTCCTTGCGGCTCGGGCGCATCACATCGAGCCCGGGCGTCCTTCGCCGAAAAATTCTGGCCGGGTTCACTTCTGTGCTAAGCTGTCTTTCAGTTTAGCACTTTGAAGTATCGACCATGGCTATTCCCAACAAATTCACTTCATCCCGTCGCAGCGATGTTGTCTTCGAAGGCGAGAAATTCTCGACCGGTGCCGATGAGGTTACCTGTATCCTGACAACCGACAGTCTGAAGCTGAAAGGCAGTTCCCCTGCATCGGGCCATTGCGCAATTGTCGAGCGGTTCAACGCGCGCTGGGACGTGAAGGATCTGATTGATCTGGGGGCGGTGCAAAAGGCACTGTCCAACAAAAGCACATTGCAAAAACTGGCCAGAGCCAATTCGGTGGAAAAGATACTGGAGCTGCTTGCCCTTTCGGAAATCCACATGATGGCCGACTATTCCGAGTTGCAGGCACAAACCTATATCAAAGGCCACATCCTCAGCGAAAAATTGGGCGGTCCGGGGACGAATGCAAACCTGACGCCGATGTCGGCCAGTTCGAATTCGACCTACTACAGTGGTTTTGAATCCAAGCTGATCAAAAAGCTGCAGGAAATCCGAAAGGAAGAAAAAGCATCCGGCTATCGCGCGCGGGTCAGGTTTCACGCCAAGTGCAAAGGGTCCATGAAACCCTGGTGGGGTGGCGCGTCGAAAGAGACTGTGCGAATGCTGAGCAAGCTGCCAAGGACCCTTGAGGCCAGTTGGCGGCTGGACAGTTTCTTTCCTGACGGCAAGCCCAATGAGCGGTTGGCCAAATCCCAGCTTCCGGCAGACGCGTCAAAGAAGATGCCAAAGACCTTGGCCACCAAGGCCGAAAGCTACACGTTGGCATTGTAACGCCCTGCTGGGGGCTAGCCTACGGTTTCGGCCAAAGACAAATCCGAGCAGTAAAGGGTCAAACGGCCACCAAGGGGTGGCCGCAAGATGTTAAAGCTTATGCGTTCAGTGGGTCAGGTCCGGCCTTTGCCACCGCCTTTACCGCCACCGTTTCCTTCGCCGCCGCCGCCGTTGCCAGCGCCGCCACCTTGGCCGTTATTGCCTCCGCCATTGCCGGTTCCTGGCCCGGATCCACCGGTGTTTCCGCCGCCATTGCCCGGGTTGCCGTTGTTCCCGTTGCCATTACCGGGGCCTTCACCGGTGCCGCCTTTGCCACCGCCCTTGCCAGGCTTATCGCCGCCTTTGCCGCCACCTTTGCCGGGTTTGTCTCCGCCCTTGCCGGGCTTATCGCCCCCTTTACCGGGCTTGCCGTCGCCACCACCGGGCTTACCCCCGCCGTTGCCGGGTTTACCACCTCCGTCACCGGGGTTTTCGCCGCCATCACCGGGACCACCGCCGTCGCCTGGGTTATCACCGCCACCACCGGGGTTTTCGCCACCATCGCCGGGACTACCGCCACCGCCGGAATTGCCGGTGCCACCACCAGCACCGCCTCCTGCACCACCTGGGGTGTCACCTGCATCCGCAAACGCCTCGCCCCCGCCTAACGGGTCAGAGTTTCGGTCCTCGCCAAACAGATTGCCCGAGACACTTGCGGTCGGCAGGTCAGTCAGCAAAGAGGCCAACCCGGGGCACTGCGCAGATGTCACGCTCAGCGTCGTTTCAAAATCCGCCCGGCGTTGCAGGCGCTCAAGAAAACTGGGGGTGACCTGCGCGCAGTCACACAGCGCAGCATAGTCACCAGCGTTGGCCAGATCCCGTGCGGTGCGCCAGTTGCACGCCTCAGTAGAAGCAGCCGCGTCGCTTACGATGAAAACTCCGACAAATGGCGCCGCGACCAGTGCACCAAGGAGTTTCTGTTTACCTTTTACCATGGTCGGTACCTCCTGACAGCTAAACACGCGTTTGCTGTGGTTTCTTCGAACACGACTTGGCGACTGGCCGTGAAGTCCGGGTGAAGCCCGCCTGAAGATCTCTTTAGAAACCCAAACCGTTTCGGTCGGCCGCAAATGTGTAGACAAACCAGGGCGGCACCGGTTATTGAACAACTGTTCATATCACAGGGAGGAGACCGACATGCAGCTGTCCACAACCAAAGCTTTGGTGACCGGCGGAGCGTCGGGGTTGGGCGAAGCCACGGCGCGTTATTTCGCCTCTCAAGGCGCGCAGGTCACCATTCTGGACCGGGACGCCGAACGCGGCGCAGCGGTCGCCAGCGATATTGACGGGCATTTTGCACAGACAGATGTCACCGATGAAACCTCGGTCAGCTCTGCCATTGCCCAGGCGGTCGACGCCATGGGCGGTGTGAACGTTGCGGTGAACTGCGCCGGGATTGCCTATGGTATCAAAACTGTGGGCCGCGATGGCCCACACCCGCTGGACGCGTTCCAGCGTACGATAGACATCAATCTGGTCGGCACGTTCAACGTCGCGCGTCTGGCCGCAGCCGAGATCGCCAAAGCCGATCCCGAGGCAGATGGCGCGCGCGGCGTGATCATCAACACCGCCTCAATCGCCGCTTTTGACGGCCAGAAAGGCCAGGCAGCCTATGCGGCCTCAAAAGGCGGAGTCGTTGGCATGACCCTGCCCATGGCCCGCGATCTGGCCTCGACCGGTATCCGCGTCATGACAATCGCACCCGGCATCTTCATGACCCCGATGCTGGCGGGCCTGCCCGAAGAGGTGCAACAACAACTGGCCGCCGACGTGCCCAACCCTGCCCGATTGGGCGACCCAAAGGAATACGCCCGCCTGGCCGGTTTCATCGTTGAAATGGGCTACCTGAATGGAGAGGTCATACGCATCGACGGCGCCCTGCGGATGCGGTAACGCTTGCCCATGACCGAGCGTGAGAAAATGGAAGCGGGCGATTGGTATTGTTGCCTTGATCCCGAGCTGAATGCACTGCGCGAAAACGCGCGGCGGGCTTTGCATGCGCATAATACGAGCCATCCGGACAGTCGCGGTGCCATGTCATCCGAGCTTCGAAACTTGTTGGGCGATGCAGGTCAGGATCACCGGATTGAGGTTCCGTTTCACTGCGTTTACGGCTTCAACATACATCTTGGGAACCGGGTGTATTTCAACACCGGCTGCGTCATCCTGGATACGGCGCGCGTTCAGATCGGTGATGACTGTATGTTTGGCCCCCAAGTGCAGATCTATTGCGCGCAACATGCCAAAGACCCGGCAGAGCGCGCACGTGGTCTGGAATATGCCCGCCCGGTTCGTATCGGAAAAAACGCCTGGGTTGGCGGCGGGGCGATCATCCTTCCCGGCGTTACTATTGGTGATAACGCCATTATTGGTGCAGGCGCCGTGGTCACAAAGCCGGTGGCAGCGAACGAAACTGTTGTCGGGAACCCTGCCCGTCCGATTGCGCATGGGATTTAGATCAGACCCCTTCGGCCTTTTCTTCCAACAGCAGCCATTCTTCCTCGGCGGCTGAGAGCTTTTGCTGACGCTCCACCAACGCCTCGGTTGCCTTTTGAAACTTGACCGGTTCGCGGGTGAAAAGCTCGGGGTCGGCCATCAGCTCTTCCAGCTTGGCGATCTCGGCCTCAAGCCGGGCGATCTCGGCGGGCAGTTTGTCCAAGCGATGTTTTTCCGAAAAAGACAGGCCCGGTTTCGGCTTGGCCTCGGCCTTAGGCTTTGGTTTGGCGGCTTTGGGCTTGTCTTCCTTCTTGGGGGCAAGCTCGCCGCGTTGGGCCAGATAATCCGACCATCCGCCCGCATAGGCGGTGGCGCGTCCGTCGCCTTCCATCGCAACAGTGGTGGTGGCGACCCGGTCCAGAAAATCACGGTCGTGGCTGACCAGTAGCACCGTGCCGTCATAGTCATCCAGAAGCTCTTGCAGCAGGTCGAGCGTTTCCACATCCAGATCGTTGGTCGGTTCGTCCAACACCAGAAGATTCGAGCTTTTGGCCATCAGCTTGGCCAACAGCAAGCGCGCCTTTTCTCCGCCGGACAGGGATTTGACCGCCGCGCGGGCCTGCCGTTCGTCGAACAGAAACTCTTTGAGGTAGCCCACCACATGTTTGGGGTGGCCGCCCACCATCACTTGATCGGCCTTGCCTGAAACCCGCATTTCGGGGTCGCCTGTCAGGCTGTCCCACAGGCTCATCTCGGGGTCCAACTGCGCGCGGGTCTGGTCGAACATGGCGACCTCTAGGTTGGTGCCCAGCGTCACCGTACCTTCATCCGGCTGTTCCTGCCCCAGCAACATCTTCAGCAGCGTTGTCTTGCCCACACCGTTGGGGCCAACAAAGGCCACGCGGTCGCCGCGCTGCACCAGCAGATCGAAATTGCGCAGGATAGCTGTGTCGCCAAAGCTTTTGGTCAGCCCTTTCGCCTCAATCACCTTACGGCCGGATTTCGGCCCCGCCTCCAGTGTCATGGCGGCCGAGCCCTGGCGTTTGATCTGCGCGGCCTTTTCGGCCCGCAAGGCCTGCAAGGCGCGCACCCGGCCCTGATTGCGTTTGCGTCGGGCGCTGATGCCTTCCACAGCCCATTTCGCCTCGGACTTGATCAGCCGGTTCAGCTTGTGGCGCTGCTGGTCTTCTTCCTCCCAGATCTTGTCGCGCCAGGCCTCGAACGCATCAAACCCCTGTTCTTGCCGTCGCACCATGCCGCGATCGATCCACAGCGTCGCGCGGGTCAAAGCGCGCAGAAAGGCGCGGTCATGCGAGATCAAGACAAAGGCCGCACGGGTTGCCCCCAACTCACGCTCAAGCCAGGCAATCGCCTCGATATCCAAGTGGTTGGTCGGCTCGTCCAGCAACATCAGATCGGGCGCTTCGGCCATCAGCTTGGCCAGCGCTGCGCGCCGCCGTTCACCGCCCGAGGCCGTCTCAACCGCGCGCGTGGGATCGAACTTGAGCCCCTCGCCCGCGCGTTCAACCTTATAGAGCTCACCCGGCTCCAACCCGCTTGCCGCATAATCCCCCAGCGTGGCAAACCCCGCCATGGTGGGATCTTGCTCCATATAGCCCACAGATTTCCCCGGAGGCACAGTAATGTCACCCTGATCCGCCTCGACCAGGCCTGCCATCACTTTCATCAGGGTGGATTTGCCCGACCCGTTCCGTCCCACAAGCGCGACACGATCACCGGGCTGAACCACCAGATCAAGCTCGGAAAACACCGGATCACCCCCAAAGGTCAGGGAAATGCCGGACATCTGCAACAAAGGAATTCTCGCCATGCCCGCCAGCTAAACCGGTGGGCAGAAGGCGTCAACGCCCCTGTTTCACCTTTTCAGAAATACTCAAATTAACCGACCACCGTCCGCAGCAAACGTTTGCGAGTTGCGGGGATCGCGCCGATTTCCAACCCGGTGAAGACGTGCAGCGTGTTCAAGTGCCGATCCACCACCGCATGATCGCTGACCCATCCGCCCATCATCAGATAGGTGCGCAGCAAGGGCGGCATCCGCTGCATTGCCTTTTTGGCATCGGGCTTGCGCCGCAGACGGGTCGCAAAGCGGAACACATCGGGCGCCTTGATCCGGGGTAACCAGCGCTTTGGGGCCAGGTGTCGGTGTTTCAGCATCGCAAAGGCATCCAGGTATTGCGCGGTTTCCGTCCCGGCAAAAGAGGAACAGCCAAACAGCATCTCGATCCCGTTTTGATCCACATAGGCGGTCATTGCCCCCCAGGCGACCCGCAGAATATCCGGGTCTGTTTTGCCGGGATGCACGCAAAAGCGACCCATCTCGACCATGCGACCCTCAAAGCTGTGCAAGGCCGACAGATCATAGAACTGCGCCGAATAGCTGGCGCCGATCTCGGCCCCGTTTTGCATGGTCAACAGGCGGAAACAGCACACCAGTTGATCTTCGGCACGGCGATCTTCGATCAGGACATGTGCGCAAAGATCGTCAAACCGGTCTTGATCAAGCTGCGCCGTATCAAAGGCACGGGTTCTAAGCCTGCAGGCCGCATCCAGATCCGCGGTCGTCTCTGCCAGACGCGCTCGGTACCGTCCTTTGTTCAGAAAAACTGCTCTGGCCATGGCGGCACGTTCCACATTTATCGACTAAGACTTCGTCTGCTCCGTAGCACAGAGCATATGACTTTCCGGTGACGGAAACAGCAGATTTGAACTCTTATTGGTTAATGCCCGGGATATTGGCCGGGTTGAAGTTACCGATATTGCCCAGCAATTGACGCAGGAAGCCTTTGTCTTCCACGTTCGAATCCGTCACGCGACGCTCAAGCACGATGACATAGCCATCCTCAAGCCCGAACCGCTCGATATTGCTGACCACGCCGCGCTGATCAAAACTGACGGCAACCAACTCGCGCGAGACGACTTTGGGCCGACGCGCGCCCGACTTGCGAACACGGGAGGCCACGTAATAGAACCCGGAATCCCGCAAAACGCCCGAGGAACTAGGCGCGCCGACGGTCTCCAATACGGTTTCGCGGGTGTCGACCCCGACTTTGATTTGCGCCAAATCTTCGGGGGGTGGCACATAGCCGTGATTCTTGAAGACGGGGGAACATGCAACAACGGCCAGGAGCGCGCCGAATGCCAGCGATTTGAGCGCCAGGTTCTTGTTGTTCGACACGTTGATCATCTTCACCCTCTTGCCTTGGCACCGTGCGGCTTCTATCCGATTACAGAAACCGGTGCTTTGGTTCAACACAGGAAAGGGTCACGAATGGCCGATCATACAGCTCTGCGCGTCGCGGACCTGCCGCAAAACGTGCCGACGGCGTTCGAACTGCGCCCCAGCGGCGATGCGTTGGACGTTCTCAAAGACGATCTTGGGCTGCTGGGTTTGCGCAAGGTTTCCTTCATCGGCCAAATCGAATCCCAGGGCAAACGCGACTGGAAGCTGACTGGCAAGCTAGGCGCCACTGTCATTCAGCCCTGCGTCGTCACGCTTGACCCCGTGACAACGCGGATCGAAACCTCGGTACGTCGGATTTATTTGGCCGAATGGTCCGATCCGGACGAGCCGGAATTCGAAATGCCCGAAGATGACGAGACCGAAGCTCTTGCGGCCGAGATCGACCCCGCATTGGTGCTGGCCGAGGCCTTGTCGCTGGCCTTACCGCAATATCCGCGCAAACCCGACGCGCAGTTGCAACACAGCAATTACACCGAGCCGGGCAAAGAAGCGATGACAGATGATGATGCCAAACCCTTTGCCGGGTTGGCGGAACTGCGCGATGCGCTGAAAAAAGACGAGTGACAGAGCAATGTTTTCCTGTCATAGCAAGCCGTCAGAAAAATCGCTTGAACATGTCGAGAATCGCAGTATTTTCGCGCGCTCATCCGAATTTGGGTTGGACATTGCGAGGCTTGCGGCCTAAACGCGCGTCACACCACGAGAAAACGAAGAATGTAACCCGGGTCAGCAGCGAATCTGCGGCCCCCAGTCAGACAAAGGTTGAGACCATGGCCGTCCAACAGAACAAAGTTTCCAAGTCGCGTCGCAACAACCGCCGCGCACACGACGCTCTGGTTGCTGCAAACCCGAACGAATGCCCGAACTGTGGCGAGCTGAAACGCCCCCACCACGTTTGCGCATCTTGCGGCCATTATGACGATCGTGAAGTTGTCGCGCAGGCCGACGAAATCGATCTGGATGAAGACGCGGCATAAACCTGATCGAACGCAGGCGAACGCATGACGGATCAGCCCACGCCAAGCGACCGGATCATCATCTCGGTTGACGCCATGGGCGGAGATTCAGGCCCCGCCGTAGTGGTTGCGGGTATTGCCAAGTCTGCGGACAAGAATCCCAAGATCGGGTTCATCCTGCACGGTCAGGAATCCGAGTTGAGAAAACTGGTTGCCAAACGGCGCGTCCTTGAGGGGCGCGTCGTTTTTCGTGATTGCCCTGATGTGGTCACGATGGAGGACCGGCCCAGCCAGGTGGTGCGCAACGGCAAGCAGACCTCGATGTGGTCCGCGCTGGAATCGGTGCGCGCAGGTGAAGCGCATGGTGCAGTGTCTTGCGGCAATACCGGCGCATTGATGGCATTGTCGATGATCCGGCTTCGCAAACTGCCGGGGGTGAACCGCCCTGCCATCGCGATTCTGTGGCCCTCGCGCAACCCTCAGGGGTTCAACGTGATGCTCGATGTGGGCGCCGATGTGCGCGCCGACGCAAAGGATCTGCTTCAATATGCCCTGATGGGCGCCTCTTACGCGCGCAATGGGATGGCGCTGACCCGCCCTCGGATCGGTCTGTTGAATGTCGGCACCGAAGAACACAAAGGCCGCGCCGAGCTGAAAGAAGCCCACGCGCTGATCGCCGATTTTGCGGAACAGGCAAACTTCGATTTTGTCGGTTTTGTCGAAGGCAGTGACATCCCCGGCGATACGGCAGATGTCATTGTCACCGATGGGTTTACCGGCAATGTGGCCATCAAAACAGGTGAGGGTACAGCCAGCCTGATTGGCGACCTGCTGCGCCAGGCGTTCAAGTTTTCTCCGCTGTCGCGACTGGCCTCGGTTCTGGCGATCACCTCGCTAAACCGACTGAAAAAACGTATCGACCCACGCCGCGTGAATGGGGGCGTGTTTCTGGGGCTGAACGGCACGGTAATTAAATCCCACGGCGGTGCCGACGCCACCGGTGTGTCCGCTGCGGTAAAGCTGGCCTTTACCCTGGCCGAATCAGGCTTTTCGGAAAAGTTGGCGGCACGGGTTGCATCTACAGCCGCCCTTGCACAAGATGCCGCGCAAGCTGCGCCGCAGCAATCGCAATAAGAATAAAAGGGCAGTACCCAAAGCATGGCAAGCCGTTCAGTTGTTGTAGGTGTCGGGCATTATCTACCCAAACGCGTCGTCCCAAATGCAGAGTTCGAAAAGACGCTGGATACGACGGATGAATGGATCCGGACCCGCTCGGGTATTGAACGCCGCCATTTTGCTGCCGAAGACGAAACGACCTCTGATCTGGCCACCAACGCCGCCGAAGCGGCTCTGGCAGATGCCAATCTGACCGCAGACGAGATCGACGCGATCATTCTCGCCACGTCAACCGCTGACCTGACGTTCCCCTCAGCTGCAACAATGGTTCAGGCACGGCTGGGCATGACCCGCGGGTTTGCCTTTGACGTGCAGGCGGTTTGCGCGGGATTCGTTTTTGCCTTGGCCAATGCCAATGCTCTGATCCTGTCTGGGCAGGCCAAACGCGTGTTGGTGATTGGGGCCGAGACGTTTTCGCGGATTATGGACTGGTCCGACCGGTCGACCTGCGTTTTGTTCGGCGATGGTGCTGGCGCCCTGATACTGGAACAGCAGGAAGGCACCGGCACCTCGGACGATCGCGGCATTCTGTCAACCGACCTGAACTCGGACGGGCGCTATCGCGAATTGCTTTACGTCGACGGTGGCGTATCGACCAATACAACTGGTCACTTGCGGATGCAGGGCAATCAGGTCTTCCGCCATGCCGTTGAAAAACTTGCAAAAACTGCGGAAACTGCGTTAGAGCGCGCTGGTTTGAACAACGCGGATGTCGATTGGGTTGTGCCCCATCAAGCCAATATTCGCATCATCCAGGGCACCGCCCGCAAGCTGGATCTGCCGATGGATCGTGTGGTCGTCACCGTGCAGGATCACGGCAATACCTCGGCCGCATCGATCCCATTGGCGATGTCAGTGGGCAAGCAGCGCGGTCAGATCAAACCCGGTGATCTGATCGTGACCGAAGCTATTGGCGGTGGTCTGGCCTGGGGCGCTGTTGCGCTGCGGTGGTAACCGGCACAATCCGGCTTACACACACAGCCGCAATTCATTGATATTGACAGCGAAATTGCCGCCGCCCTATGCTCGGTCATCAACAGGGGATTAGGCATGAGCGACAAAACACTCACTCGTATGGATCTAAGCGAGGCTGTCTTTCGTGAGGTGGGCCTTTCACGCAATGAAAGCGCACAGCTTGTGGAAAGCGTCCTGAACCATATGTCAGATGCGCTGGTTCGTGGGGAACAGGTGAAGATCTCGTCCTTTGGCACGTTCAGCGTTCGGGACAAGACCGCTCGTATCGGCCGCAATCCCAAAACCGGTGAAGAGGTGCCAATCCAGCCCCGCCGCGTTCTGACCTTCCGCCCGTCGCATCTGATGAAAGATCGCGTCGCTGCCGGGAACCGCAAGTAAAACCCGAGGCATCCAAGCATGAGCAAGTCCCCCGACGCGTTCCGCACGATCAGCGAAGTTGCGGATTGGCTCGGGGTTCAGGCCCATGTTCTGCGCTTCTGGGAAAGCAAATTTACCCAGGTCAAACCGGTGAAACGTGCGGGTGGGAGGCGATATTACCGCCCCAATGACATGCGCCTGCTGGGCGGTATCAAGAAACTGCTGCACGAGGACGGGATCACCATCAAGGGCGCGCAGCGTATCCTGCGCGAACAGGGTGTGGCCCATGTTGCAGCTCTGTCGCCACCGCTTGATGATGGCTCTGAGGGACCAGCAGAGGTGATTGAGGCCAAGGTGGTTCCCATGCCCACGCCACAACCTGTTGCCCCTGTTGAACAATTCAAGATGGACCTGGCCCCCGACGCTGAGCCCGCCCCAGCCCCATTGGCAGAGCCTGCCGCGTCTTCAGAGCCACCCCTTCAATCCCAACAGCCCACAGCGCCAAAACCGGCTACACCGTCTGTCGACCCCGATATCATGCCCAGCACCGAGATTGACGAAGCGCCCCTGATGGGCGGCATCGCGTCTCAGGCTTGGAATGTGCAAGAGTTTGACCCTCAGCTTTTGCGCAATATCGCCCCGATTGCCAAAGACCTGCGGGCCTGGCTCGACCGGGTCGAAACCCGAATTGCGGGATAAGCAAAAAGGCGATGATTTCCTCTTGCCCCTGTCGGGAAAGTCTTTATGAACACTCCAACGTCGGGCTATGGCGCAGCCTGGTAGCGCGTCCGTCTGGGGGACGGAAGGTCGCAGGTTCGAGTCCTGCTAGCCCGACCAAATCACACCGACGTATATGGCACATTCGCCAGATCCCGCTCTGGCACCAGGGGGGATCGAAATGACAGGTGTTTGCCCGAACCAGCAGATCGAAGCGATGATCGCGCGGGGCGAGATTTCAGCCTGCCCGGACGTACTGCCAGCGCAGGTGCAACCCGCCAGCCTGGATTTGCGCCTTGGAACAGTAGCTTACCGGGTGCGCGCGTCCTTTCTGGCTGGTGAAAACCGCACCGTCGCCGACCGCCTGCAAGAATTCGAGATGCACCAGATCGATATCACGGACGGTGCTGTTCTGGAAAAAGGCTGCGTTTATCTGGTGCCGTTGATGGAATCGCTGGCCCTGCCGCAAGACATGACCGCTGTGGCCAATGCCAAAAGCTCGACCGGGCGGCTGGATTTGCTGACGCGGACAATCACCGATGGCGGCACCGAATTTGACCGCGTTCCCGCAGGCTATGCCGGCCCTCTTTATGCCGAGATTTGCCCCCGGTCCTTCTCGGTTCTAGTGCGCCCCGGCATGCGCCTGAACCAGATCCGATTCCGTCAGGGTCAGGCGGTTCTGAGTGACGCAGAGTTGACCGCCCTGCACAATGCCTCACCGCTGGTGGATGGCCCCGCCGTCATTCAAGACGGGCTGGGGTTCTCGGTTGATCTGCAATTGCCCGACACAGATCTGGTCGGCTATCGCGCCAAGCCCCATACCGGGGTGATCGATCTGGACCGGATCGGAGAATACGACCCACAGGATTATTGGGAAGAGGTGCGCACCAAAGAGGGGCGAATCATCCTCGACCCCGGCGCATTCTACATACTGGTCAGCCGCGAGGCGGTGCATATCCCACCGCTTTATGCCGCTGAAATGGCCCCTTATCTGGCAATGGTCGGCGAATTCCGTGTGCATTATGCCGGGTTCTTTGATCCCGGCTTTGGTCACGCAGCCGCCGGGGGCGCCGGATCGCGCGGCGTGCTGGAAGTGCGCTGCCATGAGGCACCCTTTGTGCTGGAGCACGGCCAGGTTGTCGGGCGGCTTGTCTATGAGAAAATGGCCGAGATGCCTACGCAGCTTTATGGTGCTGGCATCGCGTCAAATTATCAGGGACAGGGGTTGAAACTGTCCAAGCATTTCAAACCGGCAAACTAGAACTTCATGAACCGACGCATCTGTCGGCTCATCCGCTGCGCCTGTTTCATATTGTGTTTGGTCCGCTGGCTTTTCTGCTGCATCTCGCGTTCAACCTCGGGGCTGGCCGGCCTGTCCAGGCTGTCGGGTTTGCGCGACATCCTGCTGGCCATGTCAAAGCCCTTATCCACCCCTTTGGACACAAGACGGCGCACCACCTGACGCACGATCATGTCGATGATCCGGTTGGCGTTCATTGTTCTACTCCATTGCCTCGCGGCCAATATAGCCGATTGCCACGGCAGAAAAAGAGCGCGGTGATCACTCTTCTTCGAACATCTCGCTCTGGTCGTCGTTTTCGATCTCTTCGCGCCCCTCGCCCAACGGCATCGCACCGGGGGGCGGACGGTTTTCCAACAGCCCAGCGGCGCGCAATTCCTTGAGGCCCGGCAAGTCGCGGGCGTTTTCCAACCCGAAATGATCCAGAAACTGCGGCGTCACCACGAAGGTAACCGGGCGGCCCGGTGTCATGCGCCTGCGGCCCAGCCGGATCCACTCCATTTCAAGCAGTTGATCAATCGTCCCGCGTGAGACGGAAACGCCCCGGATCTCTTCGATCTCGGCCCGGGTACAGGGTTGATGATAGGCGACAATCGCCAGCGTTTCGATCGCAGCACGGCTCAGCTTACGGGTCTCAACCGTTTCCTTTTGCATCAGAAAGCCCAGATCGGGTGCGGTGCGGATCGCCCAGGCATCCCCCACTTGCACCACGCGCACCCCGCGCCCATCGTAACGTTTTTGCAGCATTTCAACCGCTTGCGCGGCATTGCTGCCATGGGGCATCCGCGCTTCAAGATCGGCCAGAGTGACCGGCTCGGCACTGGCGAACAGCACCGCCTCGACCATACGTTCCTGTTCAGCCATGGGAGGGGCTTCGAACAGGGTGCCGGTCTCTTCGGGGGCGTCAGTCACGTGTCTGTCCTCTTGCGCAATTGGATCGGAGCAAACGTATCGCTTTGCTTCATCTCCATATGTCCTTCTTTCACCAGCTCAAGTGAAGCGGCGAATGTGGCCGCCGTGGCCGATCTGCGGCGAACCGGATCGGCATCCCAGCCCTCGGGCAAATAGGTCTCCATATCCGTCCAGGTACCGGCAAAGCCAATCAAGGGGCGCATCCGTTCCAGGGCCTGTTCCATCGTGAACACGGCATCACGGTCCATGACAAAGGGGCGGAACTCATCGCGGGTGCGGATACGGGCATAGCCCTGCATCAGGTCCAGCAACGTGGCGGAATAGGTCACGGTGCGGATGCGGGTGACATCTTCGCCCTGCCCGCGTTTGAAGAAATCACGGCCCAGTTGGTCGCGGGCCATCAGCCGCGCGGCAGCATCGCGCATGGCTTGCAACCGTTCCAACTGAAACGCCAGATGCGCGGCCAGTTCCTCGCCCGAGGGTCCTTCGTCATTGGGATCAGGCGGCAGAAGCAAGCGCGATTTCAGAAACGCCAGCCAAGCGGCCATCACCAGGTAGTCAGCGGCCAATTCAATACGCAGCGCCCGCGCCTTTTCGACAAAAGCCAGATATTGCTGCGCCAGCGCCAGAACCGAGATTTTGCGCAGGTCGACCTTTTGGGTGCGCGACAGGGTCAGCAGCACGTCCAACGGGCCTTCAAACCCGTCCACATCAACGATCAGCGCTTCGGCGGCCAGCCGATCGGCGACCGAGACCGGGTCTTCGCTGAAAAGGTTATCGTTCATATACCTGCCCGCCCATTAGGGCAGATAGTTCCGCCTCAGCGGCGTCGATGTCAAGTTCCTGCGGCGGTTTACGCATGGCCAGCGCCCGCTCGGCCCGGCTTTGGGCCGCTTGGGTCATTTCGCCTGCGGCCTGCAACACCTCAACACGTTCGTCAAAGCTGCCATTGCAGTGCAGAACGACGTCGCAACCAGCATCCAGAGATTGCCGCGACAGATCGGCCAAAGACCCGCTGAGCGCTTTCATCGAGATATCGTCGGTCATGATCAAGCCGTCAAATCCGATCTCGTCACGGATCAGGCGGATCATGGCAGCTGAGATTGTGGCGGGTTGCGGATCGATGCGGTCATAAACCAGATGCGCGGTCATGCCCAATGGCAGGTCGTTCAGCGCGTGGAACGGTGCGAAATCCTGTGACTTGAGGTCCTCAAGATCCAAATCTACATGTGGCAGGTCATAATGACTGTCGAGCGTGGCGCGCCCGTGGCCGGGGATGTGTTTCAGAACAGGCAGCACACCGCTGTCCAGATGGCCCTGCGCCACGGCGCGGCCAATCCGGGAAATCGCTTTTGGGTCAGTGCCATAGCACCGATTCTTCAGAAATTCGTGTGTCTCATCCCGCGCCACATCGACCATGGGCGCGCAGTTGCTGTCGATGCCAAGCTCAAACAGCTCGCGCGCGATCAGGCGATAGCGCAGATACATGGCGCGTTCGGCCTGATCCCCGGCTGCCCTGGTGTGGTCCAAAGGGGGTAGCCATTCGCGCGCCAGCGGTGCGCGCAGACGTTGGACGCGGCCCCCTTCCTGATCGATCGTGATGGGACAGTTGCGCCCTACGGCCTCGCGGAAATCGTCGCACAAGGCACGCACCTGATCGGAGCTTTCGATGTTGCGCGCAAACAGAATAAACCCGAACGGGTTCATATCTCGAAACAGGGCGGTCTCTTCGGAACTCAGTCGAAGCCCTTCGGCATCGGTGATCGCGGCGCCAAAGCTCACCGGACGCTGACCGGGATACAGTCAGCCCCTTGTGCAACCAACGCGGCGCAGAACTGGCGCGAGTCGCTTAGGTCATCAAACCCCATGACGCGCAGACGATAGAACGTCCGCCCACCACTTGAGGTTTTCTGGATAACGCGTTGTTTTCCATTCATGAACTCACCAAATCGACTGTTCAGGCGATCCCATTCGGCCTGCGCCACATCGACACTTTCATAAGCCCCAACCTGCGCCAGACGCGTGCCCTTGGCCAGAGTATTTGGATCCACATCCAGACCTACGGCCGCTTTGACCGCTGCGTTAATGGCGTCTTCAGTGGCGCTGCTGGTGGTGGCTCGGCGCGAGATTACACGTGCAGGTCGCGTCTGTGGGCGCAGCGACCGGCGCACGCCCGGCAGCGCGGCCAGTTCCGGGTCTGGCAATTGGGCGGCAAGATCCGCGGGATCGATGGCAGGTTCGTCTTCAGGTGTCGCCAGCGAGGCCAGTTGAAGGCCCGGAATCTCGACCGGTTCGGTAATGGTCAGGCCTTCGGCTTCGGCGACGGCACCGTCTACTGCGGCTTGCCGAATGTCATCCGCCAACCGCGCCTTGGCCTCTTCCAGTTCTTTTTCGGTTTCTGCGGCCTGCAGTTGCCCCATCGGCGCGTCTTCGTCGCTGAGCGACACCGGTTTGGGGGCAAGGATCAAGCGATCCGCAGGGGCTGCGGCTGACCCAACGGCCGCCACAGTGTTTACGGCCAGACCCTGATGATCTGCTGGCGTTCCGCCCGGATTTTCAGGCTGTATGCGCATCGGCCCTTCGGCGGCGCGCACCACAGGAACACCGCTGACATCGCGCACGATCAGTTGATAGCCCCAAAGCACGACACCGGCGACCAGCGCCAGCGACGCGGTGGCGCCGAGGAAATTCACGATACGGCTGAACCCGCCACCTCGCGGTGCCGGATCGCGATAATCGTCTTCAGAATAACCGTAATCTTCTTCGGGATGCGCCTGGTTTTTGAAATGCGCCCGCTCGGGGACTTGATGCCCCGAGTAATCATAACTCGCCATATCCGCCTCACTGCCCTGCTGCACCCTCAAAAGGGCGCGCGGGTCATTTCTTGCCTACCTCGATCCGGCGGTTCGGGCGAAATTTGTTATCGCATCTCCTGCGCCGGGGTAACGCCAAGAATACCCAAGCCCGCCGAAATCACAACAGAAACGGCACGGGCCAAAGCAATTTTCGACTGGCTTGTGGCAACATCGCCATCTTGGATGAACCGCAGTTGGGTCTCGTCATTGCCCTTGTTCCAGAGCGCATGAAAATCCCCGGCAAGTTCATAGAGATAGAATGCCACCCGATGAGGTTCGTTGGTGCGCGCAGCGATCTCGACCAGACGCGGCCATTCGGCCAGCTTCTTGGCCACGGTCAGCTCGGATGCATGGTCGTTCCGGCTTAGATCAGCGGCAGCCAGAGTAGCATCATCCGCCGCGATCCCGGCCTCAGCCGCTTTCCGCAGCACGCTCATGACCCGGGCATGGGCATATTGCACGTAGAACACCGGGTTCTCGCGGCTCTGCTCCAGCACCTTGTCGAAATCGAAATCCAGAGGCGCGTCGTTCTTACGGGTCAGCATCACGAACCGGGTCACATCAGGGCCCACCTGATCGACCACATCGCGCAGAGTGACGAAATTCCCTGCCCGTTTCGACATCTTGAACGGCTCACCGTTTTTCCACAGCTTCACCAGCTGCGTCAGTTTGATATCCAGCGGCACCTTGCCATCCGACAGCGCCGACACCGCCGCTTTCATCCGTTTGACATAGCCGCCGTGATCTGCACCCAGAACATCGATCAGCGCGTCATAGCCCCGGTTTATCTTGTCGTAGTGATAGGCGATATCGGGGGCAAAATAGGTCCAGCTGCCATCTGACTTCTTGATCGGGCGGTCGACATCATCGCCATGCTCGGTTGACTTGAACAGTGTCTGCTCACGTGGCTCCCAATCTTCGGGCTTTTTGCCTTTCGGCGGTTCCAGAACGCCGTCATAGATCAGGCCTTTGTCAGTCAGAGATTGCAGCGCGGATTCAATCCGCCCCGTGCCATAGAGCGATTTTTCCGAGAAGAAGACGTCCATCTCGACGCCCAGCGCCTTCAGGTCAGCGCGGATCAGGTCCATCATCGCGTCGGTGGCGAAATTGCGCAGCTCTTCCAGCCAGTCGCTTTCCGGCTTGTCGATCAGGCTGTCGCCATATTTATCTTTCAGCGCCTCACCGATCGGGATCAGGTAGTCACCGGGATACAAGCCCTCGGCAATCTCGGGGCTCAGCCCGTTGGCTTCGCGGTAGCGCTCGTAAGCCGACCGCGCCAGCACATCCACCTGCGCACCACCGTCGTTGATATAATATTCCCGCGTCACCTCATGGCCGGAATAGGCCAGCAGGCTGGCCAGAGCGTCGCCGAACACAGCGCCACGCGTATGCCCCACATGCAGCGGCCCGGTTGGGTTGGCCGAGACATATTCCACATTGACCTTCTGACCATGGCCCATGGCCGAGCGTCCAAAATCGGTGCCTTTCTCCAAGACTGCCGCGAATACACCCTGCCAAACAGAGGGCGCCAACCGCAGGTTCAGGAACCCCGGTCCGGCGACTTCGGCACTGGTGATCCTATCATCCGCGGCCAGCTTACCGGCCAGTGCTTCGGCGATGTCGCGCGGCTTCATCTTGGCAGGCTTGGCCAGCACCATCGCCGCATTGGTCGCCATGTCCCCATGCGCAGCGTCGCGCGGCGGCTCAACGGCCACGTTGTCAAAGCTCAACCCCTCGGGCAGCGCGCCCTTGGACTGCATCTGCGCCAGCGCATCCAACACCAGACTGCGGATCTCGGAAAACAGGTTCATTTCGAATGTCCTTTTGCTTGTCGGGCGGTTTACCACGCAAAGCGCCAAGGTCAATGGACGCCTATCGTTGGTTTAGCGCTGGCGCGCCGTCACCTCGGCCCTGCCCCAGACAATCGCCCCCCATGCGCTGCGCCATCGTCGCCGTGCAAGCAGCCGACGCCCCAATCTGGAACCGAGGCTGTGGCCCCGCGATGGTTGCGAACCCACAGACGCAAATATGACCAATGAGCAGCCCAGCCAGCGGGTCCGGGTCATCGTCTATATCGCGATTGAATGATCCCCGGTCAGTCGGGCGTGATCCTGCAGGGCAAACCTGTCGGTCATGCCCGCGATATAGTCGGATACGATCCGGGCGAGTGCAGTTTCATCCACAGCGGCCTCGATATCGCCATGCCAGTGACCGGGCATCTGTTTGGGGTCGTTCAGATAGATCGGGAACAGCTCTTCGACCACTTTGCTGACCTTGGCCCGCACCTCCATCACGCTGGGTGCGCGGTACATGCGGGAAAACAGAAAAGCGCGGATTTGTTTGAGCTGCGCCCATAGCCCATCCGAGAACTGGATGACGGGATAGCCCAGATGCCGGATCTCTTCGACCGATCGCCCACCCGAAGCGGCGATCAACGCGCCAGACGTATCGATCACATCCGAGACCATGACCCCAAAAACCCGCCGCAAAGCCTCATGTCGGCGTCGGTAGGCATCGAGCTGCGGGTATTTGGCATCCACCTCGGCAAAACAACGGTCGATGATTGGAAGCTGTTGGATGTCCTCATCGCTGAACAGACCAGCGCGCAACCCGTCAAACAGATCGTGGTTGTTATAGGCGATGTCATCCGACAACGCCGCCACCTGCGCTTCGGCGCTGGCATGGGTGTGCAGTTCCAGATCAAACTCCTGAGTGCACGCGGCCAAGGCCCAGGGCAATTCGCCCACCACAGGGCCGTTATGCTTGGCGATGCCCTCCAGACACTCCCATGTCAGGTTGCAGCCGTCAAAATCGGCATAGTGACGCTCAAGCTTGGTCACGATCCGGATGGCCTGCGCGTTGTGATCGAACCCGCCATAAGGCTGCATCAGGGCGTGCAACGCGTCTTCGCCGGTGTGGCCAAACGGCGTGTGGCCCAAATCATGCGCCAGTGCCACGGCCTCGGTCAGTTCGGGGTTCAGCCCCAGCGCACCTGCTATGGTCCGTGCCACCTGCGCCACTTCAATCGAATGGGTCAGGCGGGTGCGATAACTGTCACCCTCATGTTCAACAAAGACCTGCGTTTTGTGTTTCAGCCGCCGAAAGGCGCTGGCATGGATAATCCGATCACGATCACGCTGAAAGCATGACCGGAAACTGCTTTCTTCCTCCGGTACAAGCCGCCCCCTTGCGCGACCTGGATCCGAGGCAAAACCCGCTATTTTCAAAGGTCTTGTCCTTGTCGCCTGTCTGTGGGTTTCATATATTGTACCTCAACCGGGAAATAAACCTTTGGAGTTCGGCATGAATCTGCCCCCAACCGTCACAGAACGCGCCTTTGATCGCCTGGCCGAGATCGGCGCCGCAGATCAGGGACAAGCCTTGCGCGTCGCAGTGGAAGGCGGCGGATGTTCCGGGTTTCAATACGAAATTGCTTTGGACGAGCCCAAAGAAGATGACCTGGTCCTGGAGGGCAAAGGCCAAAAGGTGATCGTCGATGCAATCTCGCTGCCGTTTCTGGAAAACGCGGTGATCGATTTCACCCAGGAACTGATCGGCGCGCGCTTTGTGATCGACAACCCCAATGCCACCTCGTCCTGCGGCTGCGGCACGTCGTTCTCGATGTAATTTCGCACGCACCAAGTCACGCACCAAGTACAGACCGAGGCTTGGGCAGCGACGCCGAATGAGATCATTTCTTGGAACAGACCCATCTGAGAGAGTGGCCTTTCTCAGCCATATGCGAACAGATTGATCGGTCCTCGCTACCCGAGCGACCAGAATACGCCAAAGGCCTTTAGACCTCAGGGGTCGTTTCCCGTTCCCGGTGCCTTGACCCGGCGTGCGCAGCCATAACGACTGTCCGGCAGTCTCGACAATCGACCAAACACGATGAAACACCCTGCTATCCGACGATTTTTGGCTTTGTGGAAAGCGTTTTCTTGATCTGCGCACCGTATCTCAGCATGATCCAAAGATGTCGGTCGATATCTACAAGTGGCTAAACGATCTCGAACTGGGTCAATACGCAGATGTTTTTGCGGAAAACGACATTGATGCGCGTGTTTTGCCCTTATTGTCCGGCGAAGACCTGAAAGAGCTTGGAGTCAGCCTCGGTCACCGCAAAATCATACTCGCAGCAATCCAGAGCCTGCAGGATCATCAAAGCGCGGCGCCTTCTATCAAAACCGCCGATGAACCTGCGCGTGAAATGCCACCGACCTCAGCTGCGGCTACTGCGAATGACAGCAATCCTTTGTCCCGAACACACGCCGCGCATAGTACCGCCGAGAGACGTCATGTAACCGTCGTGTTCGCTGATCTTGTGGGCTCGACCGAACTTACCAACCGGTTTGATCCAGAGGACATGCGGGACTTGCTGCAGAGCTACCAGGATGCCGTAGCAGGAGCGGTAAGCCGGTATGGGGGCTATGTCGCAAAGTATCTGGGTGACGGTCTGCTGGTGTTTTTTGGCTGGCCCAGGGCCTACGAAGATCACGCCATTCGAGCGATTAAAGCAGGCCTGGATGCTGTCCGACGTGTCAGCGTGCTTAAAGCGCCAGATGGAGAATGCTTATCGGTCCGACTTGGCATCGCAAGCGGCGATGTGGTGGTCGGGGATACCGTGGGTGAAAACACCTATGAAGAAGGAGCGATGACCGGCCCGGTCGTCAATCTTGCGGCGCGAATTCAGGAACATGCCGAACCAAATTCGGTCGTGGTTTCTGTTGAAGAAACCGAAACGGCGTTGCATCGGATATTCGAGTTCGACTCGCTTGGGCAAGTCGAACTCAAAGGCTTTGCCGAGCCGCATACTTTGTTGAAAGCTGTATCGGAACGCAGTGCGGAAAGCCGGTTTCGAGCTGTGCATCGAGAAGATGTCGACAGCGTAATGATCGGCCGGGACTACGAAAAAGGGATCCTGCTGCAATCATGGCAACGTGCTCAGAGCGGCCATGGAGAGGTCGTCCTTCTTGCCGGAGAAGCCGGGATCGGCAAATCGCGGCTAACTGAGGAATTCCTTGCCTCCGACGCCGTCGTCGAACACGCTGATGTCATCAGGTTGAACTGTTCCCCCTATCTCAGCAGCAGCCCTTTTCATCCGGTTACCCAGCGAATTTCACAAGATGCCGGTGTTGAGCCGGACTTTGATGATGACCGGATCCTGCGGCATGTCCGAAAAGTACTGGAAAGCCGATCGGGGCTGGATTGGGAACAAGTTCTGCCGGTCTTTGCGGCACTGGTCGCCCCCCGCAGCGCGCTCGCGCGTACCGTTCTCGAGATGTCACCGCAGGAACAGCGCGACAAAACGATTCAAACCTTGATCCACACAGTACAGGTCAGGTCGAACGTTCAACCCGTTATTCTTTGTGTCGAAGACGCGCATTGGATGGATCCGTCCACACACGCCTTGCTGGAGCGGTTTAAGTCAATTTGCACCGATCTTCCGCTCATGATCCTGATCACACATAGGCCCGGCTGGGACTTGGCGTGTGATGAAGGGGATACGCATGTTCAGACTCTTGTCCTGCGCAGGTTCGGAACCGCGCATGTCGCGAACCTGGTTGAAAGCATCACAGGCCAAAGCCCGGACGACGCTCTGATATCAACAATCATCGAAAAGACAGATGGTGTGCCTTTGTTCGTCGAAGAACTGACACGGGCAATTGTTGAGGCGGGTGAGCAAGGGCAAGTCCACATACCCTCTTCTTTGAAAGGCGCGTTGATGGCGCGGCTTGATGCTGTGTCGAATGAGGCCAAACAGATCGCACTTACAGGCTCTGTCGTTGGTCGCGAGTTTGAGCCAGGTATTCTGGCAGCGGCGATGAACCTTGACGCCGCCCATGTTAACAAATGCCTCGAAGAACTTGCGCGCACAGGTCTGATCTTTGAAAGCGGGAACAATCGCGGGCATTTTGTTTTCCGCCATGCGCTGATCCGCGATACGGCCTATCAGTCCATGCTGAGTGCGACACGCAGAAAACAACACTCAATGGTCGCACGTGCCCTCATGCAGTTGAGGCCCGCAGAGATCGAACGCCGACCGGAACTGGTTGCCCGCCACCTTTCTGAAGCTGAAGAATGGAAAGAGGCATTCGAAAAATGGAAGATTGCGACAGAAATGGCATTGGCACGATCTGCCAGCCAAGAGGCAATGACACACGCCCGCGAAACCCTCCGAGCCGCCCAAGAGCTTGGGTCTGAGGCCAAGGCAGAAAGGGTCGTGGGCCAAATTCTTGTTGGTCGCAGCCATGACAGCCTGGGCGATTTGCCGGAAGGCATCGCGATTTTGCAAGAGGCGTCGACAGCGGCCCGGGCGATCGGAAATGTCGAACTTGCTGCGGACGCGGCCAACCATTTTGCTGACTCGAGCATGATGTCGAGCAAGCGGCATGGCGACGCGATCGAGCTTTGCAGAAATGCGCTGAAAGACCTGCCCCAGGATGACGAAACCCGCCGCTGCCGATTGATGAGCCAACTCGCACGCGCGTATATGTTTGTCGGCAATTTGGCCGAAGGCGCAGAATTCGGACAGAAGTCGATGGAACTGGCGGCAAAACTGGGCGACCACAAATCGCAGTTCTCGGTGATGATGATGCATTTTGGGGCCCCGTTCATCGCGCGCAAAGGAAGAGATGCGCACCGCTGGCGAGAACACCTGGATGCGATGCACGAAGTGGCCGAGCATCTTGGCAGCATCGATCAGGGGCGAGACCGAACTCTCAGTCTGTTCGTCGGGGCTGAAATGGCTGATCGCGAATTGATGGACCATTCGCTGGATCTGCTTACCGAGATTTCCGAGAAGGACAATCATCTGCAACTCTATTGGGTGCAGAAGCACGCACGCGCCATGGTTGCAATCATGGATGGTGATTTTGACCAAGCCGAAACACACGCGACCGAAGCGGTAAAGATTGGTCGCAAGACCCATGGCGAGCATGTCGAAGGCGTGTTCGGGGTTCAGATGTTTACCATCCGGCGCGAGCAAAACCGTCTTCACGAGGTGGCGCCGGTCATCAAAAAACTGATGTCAGAAAGTCCTGAAGATATCTCGTGGAAGCCCGGCTTTGGGCTGATCGCAGCCGAACTTGGGTATAAAGAACCTGCCGAGCGCATTTTGAACGAAATGGCTGAAAACAATTTCGATTTACCGCCCGACGCCATGTATTCGACCACATTGTCCTATTTGGCCGACATTTGTGTCGCTGTTGAACATCAGGATCATGCCAAGACCCTTCTCGAATTACTGGCACCTTACGAAGAGCTAACGATCACCGCGGGGGCAACAACTGTTTGTTCCGGCGCGGCAGCGCGGCGGTTGGGTAATCTGTGCACCGTTCTAAAAGATTGGGACACCGCAGAGCAGTTGTTGTGCAAGGCCATCGAAATTGACACGCGCATGAAGTGCCCGCCCTGGATAGCGCACAGCAAAGCAGCGTATGCCAAGGCGTTGAGACGCCGGGGCCGCCCAAACGATGTTGAACAGGCTTTTCAACTGGAAGGGGAAGCGTTGGAAATTTCGCAAAAATTGAGTATGGTTTCCCTCAGGTCAAAGCTCGAAGGAGTAGCGAGTTAACATACGAAAAACAATCTGGGGGACCGTATGCCAAGGTATATAATCGAAAGAAACTTTGCCGAACAATTGAACATCACCGATGATGCCAAGATCCACATCAAAGAGATTAATGACGAGGTTGGAGTTGAGTGGATTTTCTCGTTTCTGAGCGCTGACAAACGTAAGACATACTGTTTGTATGAGGCCCCAGATGAAGAAAGCCTGAGAAAGGCGGCCGAGCGTCTGAATATCCCAGCCGATGTAATAACGCCAGTGGATCGGATTGATCCCGCGATTTTTGCCTGACCTTGGGTTTCGTCCAAGTTCCAAGACCCCTTTTCGTTCGATTCATCTGAACGGAAAACAATCATAAGAGGCAGACCTGCAAGAAGCCCTACCTAACAATAGGGAGGCCAAAACATGTTTGACCTAATTACACTCGACGGAAACAAGACACGTGTGAGTCAAGAGGCTTTGGACGCGCTTGATTCATCCCTTCGTGGCGGTGTGTATCAACGAGGTTCGGCAGAATACGAAGACGCTCGAACAACGTGGAACAGCATGTTCGAACGCTACCCAGGCTTTGTCGTCCGCGCCTTGGGCGCAAGCGACGTACAGAAAGCCGTGAATTTTGTACGCGATGCTGGCCTCGTAATGTCGGTTCGTTCGGGTGGGCATCAGATAGCAGGACACGCAGTTGCAGACGATGCGGTGATGCTTGACCTGTCGCAGATGCGCTCGGTCCATGTTGATCCGGTGAACAAGACAGCGCGGGTGGCACCCGGAGCGCTGCTCGGCGATGTTGATCGCGAAACGCAAGCGCATGGGCTTGTTGTCCCAACCGGGATCAATTCGACAACGGGTATTGCCGGTTTGACGCTGGGTGGCGGGTTTGGATGGACCACACGTAAATTTGGCATGACAATCGACAACCTGATCTCTGCAGAAGTCGTAACTGCCGACGGTACAATTGTCACCGCATCAGCCACGAGCCACCCGGATCTGTTCTGGGCCATTCGGGGTGGTGGTGGAAACTTCGGAGTTGTCACCTCTTTCGAGTTTCAGTTGCACGAGCTTGGACCCGACGTCTTGTCAGGCCTGATTGTGCATCCGATTGAAAAAGCCCCGGAACTGCTTGCGGAATATGCTGTAATTGCAGACACATCGCCTGATGAGCTCACCGTGTGGAGCGTGATGCGCAAAGCGCCCCCTCTGCCTTTCCTGCCCGAGGAATGGCATGGGCGGGAAGTCCTGATCTTCGCCGCCTGCTATAGCGGACCAATGGAAGACGGCGAAAAAGCCATGGCTTCACTGCGCGCATTGGGAGATCCGATCGCCGATGTTATTTCTCCACATAAATTCGTCGATTGGCAGGGTGCTTTTGACCCTCTTCTGACACCAGGGGCTCGCAATTATTGGAAAAGCCATGACTTCGACGCCCTGCCGTCGGACGCCATCTCGGAGCTTCTGAAAGCCATTTCCAACCTGCCTGATCCCGCCTGCGAGGTCTTCATAGCGCATGTCGGCGGAGCAATGGCGCGCGTTGATACGGGTTCAACAGCCTACCCCCAAAGATCGGCGCACTTTATCATGAATGTTCACACGCGCTGGGAAGATCCCGGAAAAGATGCCGAATGTATCGACTGGGCGCGCGATCTTTATGATAATATGCAACCGCATTCCAGCGGCAGCGCCTATGTAAACTTCATGCCCGAAGATGAAGCGGACCCAACAACCGGCGCTTACGGCGACAATGTTGACAGGCTATCCAAGATCAAAGGCAGCTACGACCCCGCCAACCTCTTTCGTGTTAACCACAACATCTTGCCTACCTAGCTGGTTACAAACGAAGGCGCTGCAACAGGTCTGAGACGCGCGCCTTCGACCATCATCAGAGATGCGCAGACATCTCGCCAGCACCGGGTAAAGCAGGCGCACTGGTCGTTTGTCATACGCTTTGAAGCTGCGATGCCGTTTGTCATGTCAATCTGACAAACGGTATCGGTCACACAGACCTCACCACATTTGGTCCCCGGTCAATTTGGCAAATATCAAGCTCGGATGCTGCCCCATACTTGCCGTTGGTCCCTTTCTACGCGATAGGTTGCCTCAGCTCATCGGAGGACCGCAGATGAAAATCGCCACGTTCAATATCAACGGCATCAAGGCGCGGATTGAAGCACTGCCCAGATGGCTGGATGACGCGCAACCCGATGTGGTGCTGCTGCAAGAGATCAAATCGGTCGACGAAAACTTCCCGCGCGAGATCTTTGAAGAGCGGGGATACAACGTCGAAACCCATGGCCAGAAGAGCTTCAACGGCGTGGCGATCCTGTCGAAGCTTCCTCTGGAAGACGTCACACGCGGCCTGCCCGGTGATGACAGTGACGAACAGGCACGTTGGATCGAGGCGACGGTGATCGGCAAACAGGCGCTGCGGATTTGCGGTTTGTACCTGCCCAATGGCAACCCGGCGCCGGGTCCGAAATATGATTACAAGCTTGCGTGGATGGAACGGCTCTATGCGCGGGCGCAAGCGCTGATCGGCTCAGAAGAGCCGGCCTTGATGGCTGGCGACTATAACATCATCCCGCAAGCGGAAGACGCCAAGCGCCCTGAGGCCTGGCGCGAGGACGCGTTGTTCCGGCCGGAAAGCCGGGCAGCGTTTCGCAAAATTCTGAACCTTGGGTTCACCGAAGCGTTTCGGGCCGTTACGCGCGGGCCTGAGCACTATTCCTTTTGGGACTATCAGGCGGGTGCCTGGAACCGAAATGACGGTATCAGGATCGATCATTTCCTGCTGACCCCTCAAGCCGCTGATCTGATGCGTGACTGCAAGATCGATGCAGAAATTCGCGGCCACGAAAAGCCATCAGATCACGTACCGGTTTGGGTTGATCTGGATCTGTAACGGCTCAGACCGTCGGATCGTAGTCATAAATCCAGTCATAGCGCCGCCCGAGTTGAGGGCCCAAAACCATCAATCCCGCTTGCGCGACAAATCGGGCCGGGCCGCGCAGATGGAAATTGCGCGCGTTCGCGCCTGCCGCCGCAACGACTTTTGTCGCGCGCGGTTTTCGGGTGGTTTCATACACAGACAGCGCCCGCGCGATATCGGGCTGGTTTTGAAAGGCACGCGCCAAACACCAAGCGTCCTCAAGTGCCAGACAGGCGCCTTGGGCCATGAAGGGCAATGTCGGATGTGCCGCATCGCCCAGCAGAGCAAGCCGCCCGTTTTGCCATTGCTGCGCCACAGGGCGCAGGAACAACGCCCATAGGTTCGCCTGCTCGACCCGATCCAGGATTTCACCGACCGTGCCACCAAAATCGGCAAAGCGGGCGCGCAGGTCTTTTGGATCGCCCTCCTGCCGCCAGCCCTCGGCGCGCCAATCCGAGCGTTCTTCGACTGCGACGATATTCATCAGGTTCTGATCTCGCAGGGGATAGGTGACCACATGTCGACCTGGCCCCATCGTCAGCACCGCGCGCGGGGTGTCGTCTCGACCTTTCCAGGGGATGGTGGCGCGCCAGGCGGTCTGCCGGGTAAATCGGGGCTCTTCAGGACCATTCAGTATGGGTCGGATGCGGCTGCGGCCCCCGTCGGCAGCGATGATGCAGTCGGCCTCTAGCTGTGTTCCGTTTTCAAGCTGTACACGCGCCCCGTCCGGGGTTGTCAGAACCGTTTCGACACAGGCATCCAGACGAATATCGACCCCTGCCTGAACGGCACCCGCGTGCAACAGATCCAACAAATCAGTGCGGTGGTAATAGTAGGTGGGCCCAGCCTTGGGGCTTGGGATCCGACTGACCAAACGCCCGTGACGATAGTCGCGCAGCTCGGTGCCAAAGGATCTCTGGCCGGCTTCGGGCGTCTCGGATGCGACACCCAAAGCGCGCAGAACTGCCATTCCATTGGCAGAAATCTGAAGGCCCGCGCCAACCTCGGTCAAGGCAGGGGCCTGTTCAAGCACGGTTATATCCCCGCCTTGCTGGCGCAGAGCCAAAGCGGCGGCCAGACCACCGATCCCGCCCCCGATGACACAGAATTTCAAACCGTTGACACCCATGCCCCCGCTTTAACGCAAAAACGCCGGAGCAACAGGCCCCGGCGTTTGATTTTCTTGTTCAAAAATGCGGCGATCAATCGTCGCGATGAACCTTTTCGCGACGCTCGTGACGCTCTTGCGCTTCCAGCGTCATGGTGGCGATCGGACGCGCATCCAGACGTTTCAGCGAGATCGGATCGCCGGTCATTTCGCAATAGCCATACTCACCCTCGTCGATACGGCGCAGAGCCGACTCGATCTTGGCCACCAGCTTGCGCTGACGGTCCCGTGTGCGCAGCTCCAGCGCGCGATCAGTTTCTTCACTGGCGCGGTCTGCAACGTCGGGAATGTTACGGGTATTGTCCTGCAAACCCTCGATTGTATCGCGGCTGCCTGCAAGAAGTTCGGTTTTCCAATCCGTCAGCTTGCGACGAAAATATTCAAGCTGTCGGTCGTTCATGAACGGCTCATCTTCAGCCGGGCGGTAATCTTCCGGCAGGAAAACTTCCTGTTTCATTTTTGCTCCCTCGGTACGGGCTGAACCGTCGGTCGCGGTCGTGTCACCAGACATTCGGCACTCCCCTTCTGCGGTGCGTTTAACTGACGGCGCGAGGATTGTCACTATGCAAACGTTGCCTGTAAGCGTCGCCATGCGGCCTTGTCTAACTATGAGACATGCAACAAAAAAGCTTGTTTTCTGTGGAAATTAACGGGCTTTTTCAAGGCGCGGCCCACAACCTTTTCTGGTTGCATCGTTTCGAATCATGCCGCGCAGACCTCAAACAGCTTCACATCCGCGTGAAGCTGCAACGCAGCGACCCGTCTTGCATTGCAGAACGCCCGACGGTAACCCAGAGCGGTCTGACCCGATCAGGGCTGACTGAACGTTGTCAACGAGGATCACATGACCGCACGTTTCCAGGGCACAGCCGAATATGTCGCCACCGACGATCTGACCATTGCCGTGAACGCTGCGGTCACGCTCGAGCGCCCTCTGCTGGTCAAGGGGGAACCTGGAACCGGCAAGACCGAGCTGGCCAAGCAGGTGGCCGGAGCCTTGGGTCTGACCATGATCGAATGGAACATCAAATCGACCACCCGCGCGCAGCAGGGCCTTTATGAATATGACGCGGTCAGTCGACTGCGCGACAGCCAATTGGGCGAGGAACGCGTGCACGATGTCGCGAACTATATTCGCAAAGGCAAGTTGTGGCAGGCGTTTGAGGCGGACGAGAAGGTCGTGTTGCTGATTGATGAGATCGACAAGGCCGATATCGAGTTTCCCAATGACCTGCTGCAAGAGCTCGATAAGATGGAGTTCCATGTCTATGAGACAGGTCAGACGATCAAGGCCAAGCACCGCCCGATCGTGATCATCACCTCGAACAACGAAAAAGAACTGCCCGACGCCTTTCTGCGCCGCTGTTTCTTTCACTATATCCGCTTTCCGGATGAGGCCACGATGCGCCGCATTGTCGAGGTACATCACCCCGGCATCAAAGACGCGCTGCTGACCACGGCTCTGACCCAATTCTATGAGATCCGCGAGACACAAGGGCTAAAGAAAAAGCCCTCAACCTCGGAAGTGCTGGATTGGCTCAAGCTTTTGCTGGCAGAAGATCTGACACCCGAAGATCTCAAGCGCGACGGGGCCAATGCGCTGCCCAAGCTGCATGGCGCCTTGCTCAAGAACGAACAGGACGTCCATCTGTTTGAACGGCTTGCCTTTATGGCGCGCTCGCAGCGCTGAATACCGCCGCATTGTTGACGATCCGGTGATGATCGCTTGCCAAGGGTCAGGTCGGATGTCAGCATGACGACAATTCAGGGGGCGGTCCTGTCTTCTGCAGGAAAGGATGGCGCATTTGCCGAATACTCCTCTCATTCGCCCCCTTCGTGCCGAGGATCGCGAGGCCTGGTCAAAGCTGTGGCGCGCCTATTTGGCGTTTTACGAAAGCACAGTGAGTGATGAGGTCTATGACAGCACCTTTGCCCGGCTCATGGGCGAGGATCCGCAAGACTTCTCATGCCTGGTGGCCGAATTGGACGGGCAGTTGGTCGGTCTGACGCATTTCCTGTTTCATCGGCACGCGTGGAAGGTGGAAAACGTCTGTTATCTGCAGGATCTGTTCACCGCACCACAAGCCCGTGGTTCAGGTGTCGGGCGCGCATTGATCGAAGCGGTCTATGCCGAAGCCGACCGTCAGGGTGCACCTGCTGTCTATTGGCTGACGCAAGATTTCAATGAAACGGCCAGAAAACTCTATGATCGTGTCGGCAAGCTGACGCCCTTCATCAGGTATCAGCGGCCATGAGAACGGCTCTGGCTCTCATAGCGGCGGCAGCGCTTGCTGCCTGCACCACCACCCCGGCGGTGGAACAGCCGACGCGGGTGCAGGCCATCGAAGCCGCCCTGCCCCCGGCGAAATCCTTTGGCGCCACCCGTCCGCAACCGGCGGCACGATCAAACGCAAATATTGCCGCCGATTTCCTGGATCTGCATTTTGCGCTGGAAAGCGGTGCGGAATTGCCGGTTTTCACCCGGTTCGAAACCCCGATAACGGTGCGTCTGACCGGGACGGTTCCTCCAACCATGCAATCGGACCTGACCCGACTTCTGTCGCGCTTGCGCCGCGAGGCGCGTCTGGACATCACACAGGTCTCGGACGGACCGGCCAGCATCACGATCGAAGGCGTCAGCCAAGAGCAGATCCAACGCACCCTGCCCCAAGCGGCCTGTTTCGTGGTGCCAAACTCAGCCAGTCTGGAAGAATACCGGCGCGACCGGCGCAAGCAGAAAAGCAACTGGACCGCGCTGCGCAGCCGCGAGAAGATCGGCATTTTCATTCCCTATGACGCCAGTCCGCAAGAAATTCGCGATTGCCTTCACGAGGAACTCGCCCAGTCGCTTGGACCTCTGAACGATCTCTATCATCTGCCGGATTCGGTGTTCAACGACGACAATTTCCACACCATCCTGACCGGGTTCGACATGCTGATCCTGCGCACGGCCTATGCGCCTGAACTGCGCAGCGGCATGACGCGTGATCAGGTCGCGGCGGTTCTGCCCGGCATATTGCGCCGGTTGAACCCGCGCGGTGAAAACATACCTGCCCAACCGATATCCGAGACCCCGCGCGAGTGGATCAAGGCCGTCCAGACCTCGCTGGGATCAACATCGGCATCTGCACGGCGGGTGCGCGCCGCGGAACAGGCCGTTCGCATCGGCGAAGAACAAGGCTGGACCGATCACCGGCGCGCCTATCCGCACTATCTTCTGGGCCGCATGGCGCAGTTTGACGATGCCGAGCGGGCCCAATGGCACTATGCGGTGGCGCTAAAATACCTCAAGGCAACCCCCGGCACCGAAATACATCAGGCTCATGTGACGGCGCAAACCGCGTCTTACGCCTTGGCCCGAGGACGGGGCCCATCGGTGATCCCCGAATTGGACGACGCCATCGCCGTCATGCAACAAGCGGAAAATGCTGCGTTGCTGGCCACGTTGCTATTGTTAAAATCCGAAGCGCTGCGGCAATCCGGTCGCCCGGATCAGGCACGCACCGTCAGGCTGGACAGTATCGGATGGGCACGCTACGGGTTCGGTTCGGATCTTGTGGCCCGTTCCGTGTCGGATGGCATCGCTGAACAGGCCGCGCGCAACACGAACGGGTAAGGCGCATGTTGGTTGTTTTGGGAATGGCGATCTTGGGGGCCGCGCTTGGTGCAATGGCCGCACGCAAGCGCAATGGCAACAAGGCCGATATGGCGCAATATGCGGCAGGGTATGGCATCGCCTTCGCTCTGCTAGGTCTGATCCTGTCGCTGATATTGGTGAGGTTCATCACGTAACCCCATGTTTTTACCCTTTTTCGAGAACCTTCGCAAAGCTGGTATCCCCGTTTCACTACGGGAGTACCTGACCTTTCTGGAGGGGATGAAAAAGGGTCTGGCCACCTATGATGTCGAGGCGTTCTACTATCTCGCCCGCGCCTCGATGGTAAAGGATGAGCGCAATATCGACAAGTTCGACCGCGCCTTTGCCGCCAGCTTTGAAGGGCTGTCTGAGATCAGTTTCGATCAGGTGCTGGAGGCTGTGGACATCCCCTCCGACTGGCTTGAGAAGATGGCCGAAAAGCATCTGACAGCCGAAGAAAAGGCCGAGATCGAAGCCATGGGCGGCTTTGACAAGCTGATGGACACGCTGCGCGAGCGTCTGAAGGAACAACAAGGCCGTCATCAGGGCGGCAATAAATGGATCGGCACCGCTGGCACCTCTCCCTTTGGGGCCTATGGCTACAACCCCGAAGGGGTGCGCATTGGCCAGAAAGAAAGCCGCCATCAGCGTGCGGTCAAAGTGTGGGACAAGCGTGAATTCAAGAACTTGGACGACACAGTTGAACTGGGCACGCGCAACATCAAGGTCGCGCTGAAGCGTCTGCGTCGATGGGCCCGTGAAGGTGCGGCGGAAGAGCTGGATCTGGACGGCACCATCCGCGCCACGGCCGAGCATGGCTATTTGGACGTCAAAACCCGCCCGGAACGCCACAACGCGGTCAAGGTACTGCTGTTTCTGGATGTGGGCGGCTCGATGGATCCGCATATCAAGGTGGTGGAAGAGCTGTTTTCGGCCGCGCGCACCGAGTTCAAACACCTGGAATATTTCTACTTCCACAATTGCCTGTATGAAGGCGTCTGGCGCGACAACCGCCGCCGGTGGTCAGAACAGACCCCCACCCATGAGGTGCTGCGCACCTACGGGCCGGATTACAAATGTATCTTCGTCGGCGATGCCTCGATGAGCCCCTACGAAATCGCCTATCCCGGTGGCGCGAACGAGCACTGGAACAAAGAGGCAGGCCAGGTTTGGCTGCAACGCGCGCGCGACCAATGGGCGTCAAACCTGTGGATCAACCCGGTGCCCGAGAAATACTGGGGCTATACCCACTCGATCAGCATGATCCAGGAGATTTTCGAGAACCGCATGGTGCCGATGACACTGGCCGGTCTGGAACAGGGTATGCGAGAGCTGACGCGCTAGCGCTCGGTTCCAATTGAGGCCTGTGTGCTTTGATGCATTAACGGACACCGCTGTAAAGGCTTGGTGTTTTCAAGCAGTTCCTCTTGCGGGGCGGTTATTTTCGATATTGAACTTCATACCGTCCAGCAACTCGTCTAAGTCCGGACGCGCAGCAGGACCATTCGAGATGTCGACCAACATCAAGGTACCGTCGGGCCGAATGCCGAATGCGCCAGGTTCTGCAAATCGTTGCGATGTTTCGGCCTCGGACAGTGGATCTGACACATAGAGACCCAGCACACGCATCTGCGGCTCGGTCATCCCGTAGCCTAGATCAAACGTCCATCCGAACTCGTCTTTGTCAGCCAGAGCTTTTTCTTTCGTGTCCGCTGACACGACCACCACATCCAAGACACTGACCCATTCGGATAGCATCGCATTCAGCTTGTTCAAAAACCGCTTGCACCGTGGACAATGGCGCCCGCGATAGACAAAAAGCATGGTCCATCGGTCTTTGGGCTGACCCACTTCAATCCGGCCGTCAGATACGCTGTCGAAACTGAAATCTCCAACTGGAGCGTTCACCTTTGGTTTTTGCGACATGTCGTTTCCTTTTCATCTCATCCGGCGAACGCCTTGGTAAACTTGCATAACAGTCTGAGGATAGAGGCTTGGCATCTATAAGAAAATACTCGGCTACAGTGTTCGCCGACAAATCTTTGCAAGGAAACTCAAACCGGTATTCGAAATTTCTGTTTGCTCTTGATTAACGGACACCCATATCTAACGCATGTTGCGCCTCACCCCGATCCTTCTTGCCGTTCTCTATGGTCTGGTCATGTACCGGATTTCTGTCTGGCGCACGCACAAGGATCTGGATGCCAAGTCGACCGAACTGGCAGATCCGGCGTTGAAGCGGATGACGGATCGTCTAGCCGCAGCGCTAGAGATCGAACGGGTGCCGGTGTATATCTATGAAATCGACCCGGTGAACGGGCTTGCTGCGCCGGATGGGAGAATTTTCATCACCCGGGGGTTTTACCGGAAATTCCGTTCGGGCGAGGTTTCCGCCGAGGAGATGGCCAGCGTGATTGCACATGAGTTGGGTCATGTGGCGCTGGGGCATGCGCGGCGGCGGATGATTGATTTTTCCGGCCAGAACGCGCTGCGCACGGCACTGATGCTGGTGTTGAACCGGTTTATTCCCTTCGTGGGTGCGATGATCGCCAACGCGCTGACCGCCCTGTTGGCCTCGCGCCTGTCGCGCGGGGATGAGTATGAGGCGGATGAATATGCGGCTGCGTTGCTGACCAAGGCCGGGATCGGCATCGGGCCGCAAAAGTCGCTGTTTCACAAGCTTGAGGATCTGACCCAGCAGCGCGCCGGTGTTGTGCCGGCCTGGCTGATGAGCCATCCCAAGACGGAGGAGCGGATTGCCGCTTTGGAGGCGCTTGAGCAGCGCTGGGGTGCGGGCGGTTAAGGCAGGGACGAGAGACCTGCCTCTCGCGTTCAGCGAGAAATTTTTTTAAACCAGATGATCGGGTATCCGCTTTAGACAGCGAGGCCTTTACCCAGTTTGGGCAGGCGTGCCTTTTTCATCAGACTGCGCCGGGTCCATTGATCCCCCGACAGACGATTGGCCTCAGTCAGGACCTTGTCGGCAAGGCTTTCAAGGCCTTCGGGGTCCACCTCCCAAAGGCTGCGCAAAAGGCTGTCGGGATCGCGTCGGTCGAGCCCCTCTTCAGCCAGGATGTTGCGGGGAAAATCCTTGGCGTTCACGGTGATGACCAGATCGGCCGAGGCGGTGATCGCGGTGGCCAGAACGTGAATATCTGCGCTGTCGGGCAGCCAGAGCCGTTGTTCTGCGCCTGGGTCATGGCGGTGTTCGGCCTGCGGCCACTGTGCCTGAGTCAATGCGATTTCGGCGCGGGCCTGCGCCTCGCCCTCGGGGCCCAGTTTGCGGGCGGCGCGGGCCCATTCTTCGAGGATGCGCGCCGACCAGATGGGAGTGAAATGGCCAAGCTTTGCGGCGCCCAGCAGCATCTGACGCATCACCGTGGGGTAGATAACACAGGTGTCGAGCACGGCCTTCATAGCCGATAGAACACCGCTTTGAGATACCCGCTTTCTGCCAGTTGCGGCAATTGCGGGTGATCGGGCCCGGCAAAGCCTGTGTGGATCAGTTGCGCTTGTCGCCCGGCCCGGCCAATGCCATGAGATGAGGCGTCGCGGAAGCGCGACAGGTCAGCAGCGTGGGAACAAGAGCAGAGACCCAGATAGCCACCCGGTTTGACCAGCGGCGCGGCCAGACGGGCGATGCGCTCGTAAGCGCGTAAGCCTGCGTCCAGGGCTTGTTTTGAGGGCGCAAAGGCGGGCGGGTCGCAGATCACCACGTCAAATTGCGCGTTTTCCTCGCCCAATTGGGTCAAAACCTCGAACGCGTCGCCTTGGCGAGTATTCAGGTGGCCGGCCAGCCCCGAGGCCTCGGACCCTTGGGTCGCCAGATCGAGCGCAGCGGCAGAGCCATCGACGCAAAGCGCTTGCCCGGCCCCACCGGCCAGCATGGCCAGGCCAAACCCGCCCACATGGCTGAACACATCAAGCACCTGCGCGCCGGGTTGCACCAGCCTCGCCGCAAACGCATGGTTGAGGCGCTGGTCATAGAACAGGCCGGTTTTCTGACCGCCGGTGAGATCGGCCATATAGGTGGCCCCGTTCATCGGTACCGGCAGCGGGGCCTGGGGTGCTTCGCCGCGCAGGGTCTGGCTCACATCGTCCAAACCTTCCAGCCCGCGCGTGCGGCCCGAGGCGTTTTTCAGCACGACAGTCACGCCCGTGACCTTGACCAGCGCGTCGGTCAACAGATCCAGATGCGCCTCGGCCCAGGCGGCGTTGGGCTGGATCACGCAGGCCGCGCCAAAGCGGTCGATGATCACTCCGGGAAAGCCATCCGCCTCGGCATGGAGCAGCCGGTAATAGGGCGCATCGAACAGGCATTCGCGCAGTTCAAGCGCGCGGTGCAGGCGGGTTTCGAACCATGTGGCATCCAAATCAGCCGTGATGTCGCGATCCAGCACGCGGCACATGATCTTTGAGTTCGGGTTCACCGCCACCAGCGCAATGGGCGCACGTTTGTCGTCTTCGAGCACTGCCAGCGCGCCTGCGGGGATCTTGCGAGTGCGGCGGTCGGTGACGACGTCGTTGCCATAGACCCAGGGAAAGCCATGGCGCAGACCACGTGCGTTGGCTTTGGGTTTCAGGCGAATGCGGGGGCGGTCGGCGGGTTCTGTCATGACGCCCTCTTAGTCGCGAATGCGCAGAGGTGAAAGCCCCCGGTGTGCGCGCCTAACGCTGGCGAGACCGCCAGCCGCCGCGCCGCTTGGGGGTTTGGGCCGCTTGCAGCCCTTCGGCCAGCACCTGCGTCATCGGATGGTCCGCAGCCTGGGCCACATAGAGTGCATGCAGATCGGTCAGGGCTTGCCTCTGGTCCCGCTCTACAGGCAGGCTGAGCGCCCAGTCCAGAAAGATGCTGCGGCATTCCTTCAGGGTGATGCCATCGATGCGATAGGCCTCGCGGATCAGGCCCTTGTGATCGTTGGGATCGTCACTGCGCGCCATCTGTACCCTCCTCAACCACGCGGCCGATAATATCGGCAGCGGTCGTATAGCTGTTTTGCAGCGCCTCCTGCAATTGCTCCACATCGTCGAAACCCGTGGCCCGGCACAGGAATGCGGTGCCGCCCTCGCCGATCTTGTCGGCTTCGATTGTCTTGCCTGACAGCAGGCGCGCGGCGCATTGCACGGACCAGCATAAATCATAGCAATCCTTGAGTGTTTGCGCCTCTGCGACCTGCAAAAGCCCGGCTGCGACCGCGCCATCCAACCCGGCATGTACATCGCGTTGAACCGAACCGGACAAGAGCGCGCCGGTTTGCGCCAGCAATTCGATATCCATCAGGCGCCCAGGCCCGTTCTTGGCGTCCCAGAGCCCAGCGGGTGCTTTGGCCGCCGCCAGACGGTCGCGCATCTCGGAAACCTCTTTCAAGACCTTGGCCGGGTCGCGCGGCTCGGCCAAAAGCTGCGCACGGAAATCGGTGATATCCTTCGCCAAGCCTGCATCGCCAGCGACCACGCGGGCGCGGGTCAGGGCCAGATGTTCCCAAACCCAGGCTTCGTTGCGCTGATAGTTGGTGAAACTGGCCCAACTGGTCGCCACCGGCCCCTGATTGCCTGAGGGGCGCAGGCGCATGTCGACCTCATAGAGCCGCCCCTGCGACATCGGAGCAGTTAGTGCCGTGATCAGCGCCTGCGTGAAACGCGCGTAATAGGTGCGGGTGGCCAAAGGGCGCGAGCCGTCGGACATGTCCTGATCCAGCGGGTCGTAGATCACGATTACATCCAGATCAGATTGCGAGTTGATCCGGCCCGCTCCGAGCGACCCCATGCCCAATACGGCAGCGCCCCGCCCCGGAGCCGGGCCGTGTTTCTGCGCGAATTGAGCAGCAACAAACGGCAGGATGGCCGCAATCACCGCGCCCGCCAGATCAGCGTATTGCTGCCCGGCCTGCGCGCTGTTGATCAGCCCGCGCAAATGGTGGACGCCAACGCGGAAATGCCATTCCTTGCACCAGCGCCGCGCCAGATCCAGCTGCGTTTCATAATCGCTTTCGGCGCTCAGCGCCTGCGCCAACTCCGCCTGCAAAGCGGCTTGTCCGGGCCAGTCATCAAAGAAGCTACCACCGATCACCGCGTCAAAAACAGATGCATTGCGCGACAGGTGCATGGCCAGCGCGTGCGAGGTGCCGACGATGTCGATCAGCAGATCGATCAGTTGCGGGTTGGCCTCGAACAGGGAAAACAGCTGCACCCCGGCAGGCAGGCCCGACAGAAACCCATCCAGCGCCACCAGCGCCTCACTTGGTTGCGCCGCGCGCGACAGGCGTGACAACAGCTCGGGACGCAGACGGTCAAAGATGCGCCGGGCCCGTTGCGAGCGCAGCGCCGGGTAGCTGGGCCAGCGCGCCAGAATTTTCTGATCAAAGACGTGATCGGGCGCAGGTGCCACGGTTTGACCGGGGGCAAAGAACCCTTCGGTCAACTCATGCACTTCGCTCAGGCGGCGGGTCAGGTCAGAGGTCAGCTCGGCACTGTCAATGCCCATCAGGCAGGCGACCCGCGCGATGCCATCCTCGGATTGCGGCACCTTGTGGGTCTGCGCGTCATGGACCATCTGAATACGGTGTTCGACTTCGCGATGGGCGCGGTAGTGATCCGTCAGCTTCTCGGCCACATCGGCTGGCACCCAGCCTTTCTCGGCCAGGGCCGCAAGCCCCGGAACCGTGCCGCGCAGGCGCAGATCCGGGTCGCGCCCCCCAGCGATCAGTTGACGGGTCTGGGTGAAGAACTCGATCTCGCGGATGCCGCCCTGCCCCAGCTTCATATCGTGACCGGGGATGCTGAGTCCCCCGCCGGTGCCTTTGTTCTCGCGGATGCGCAGGCGCATGTCATGGGCGTCTTGAATGGCCGCGAAATCCAGATGCCTGCGCCAGACGAAGGGGCGCAGCGCGTCCAGAAATCGCTGACCGGCGGCCAGATCACCTGCGCAGGGGCGCGCCTTGATATAAGCTGCGCGTTCCCATGTTCGGCCTAAACTCTCATAATACCGCTCGGCCGCCTCGGTCGCCATGCACACAGGCGTCACCGCAGGGTCTGGCCGCAAGCGCAGATCGGTGCGGAAGACATAGCCATCGGCAGTCCTGTCGCTGAGCGTTGCACACATGTTGCGCGTCGCACGCACCATGCCGTGGCGCGCCTCATAGAAATCACCAGGATCAAAGCGCGTCTCGTCGAACAAGACGATCAGATCGATATCCGAGCTGTAGTTCAGCTCATGCGCACCCATTTTGCCCATGGCCAGAATGATCAACCCGCCCGCAGTTGCTATATCCTCTTTGGTCATACCCGGCAGTTTACCGCGCCGGATCAGCGCTGCGATCTCGGCCTTGGCGGCCATATCGGCGGCCAAAGCGGCAAAATCCGTCAGCGCTGCTGTCACCTTTTCCAATGGCCACGCACCGGCCAAGTCGGCCAGAGCGGTCAACACTGCCATGCGCCGCTTGGCCAGACGCAAACCCGGTTTCAGCTGCGCCGGTTCCAAATCGCGCACCGCAGCCATCACATCTGACAGTGCCTGGTCGGGCTGCTGCAACGCTTCGGCCAACCAAGGGGCCTCTTGCTCGATCAAACCTTTCAGATAGGGGCTGGACCCAGCGGTTCCGGCGATCAGTTCAGCCTGTTCTGACGTGACATCCGAAACTTTTTCACGCGTCTCAGCCCCCAATTCTGGGTCGAATGCGCGCGGCATCCGTCGGACTGTCAGTGCCGCGGTCATGTCCGCTCCAGCGGCGTGTCCTGACTAAAGCTGTTGAGCCATTTGTCGTGGCGCCTTTCCCACAGCGACGAGATCAGCATCGCCTCCCATTCTGACGCGCCCGGTCGTTGATAATCGGCCCGGTAAGACAGCAGAACGATATCCGGGGTCAGTACCCTAAGTTTTTCTTCGCTCAACTCGAACCGGGCCATGGTCGGCGCGTCGGCGAATTGGCCCACATGATCATCGCGATTGGCAAACCCGGTGGGATAGACGCCCAGGAAATCCGAGGTTAGCAGAGCGCGATCTGCCTGGGCATCCCCTTCGACCAAAGCGGACCAGACCCGCTTCTCCAAAGCCAATATGTCATTCAGGGACGGAGCGTTTGTGTTTTCAGTCTTTTGCATGACGGGAACCTGCGCCTGAACGGCCACCGCGTCAACGGGCAAGTTGGCCAATTCAGGCAAATGTAAATCTTTTTCACATTTACCCCTTGCAAGCCGGACCAGGCCCTCCCATCTGTTAGATGTGAACGCAATTTACATCAACCCCGGAGACCTCAATATGACCGCATTGTCCGACACCGTCGTCCCTTCCAATCCGGGATGGCTGCACCGCGCCGAGGCCTGGCTGGACAGCAAGGGCAAAGGTGCCTGGATCGCTGCCATGGTGCTTGGTTTTATCTTCTTCTGGCCCATCGGCCTGGCCTTTCTTGCCTATATGATCTGGAGCAAACGCATGTTCAGCAAATCCTGCAGCCGCCGTTCTTCCTGGAACAGCCACATGAGCGCTATGAAACCTTCGGGCAACAGCGCGTTTGACGCCTATAAGGCCGATACTCTGGCCCGGCTGGAACGTGAGCAGAAAGACTTTGAAGCGTTCCTGCGCCGACTGCGCGAAGCCAAGGACAAGGCCGAGTTCGACGAGTTCATGGATGAACGCGCCCGCGACAACCGTGATGAACCTGAAAACGGTGAACCGGCCTGATCACAGCTTGCCCTGTCCCCTCAATCGGGACAGGGTATTTGAAAACCTTCGTGGACATCAGAAATGACCTATTTGCCTGATCCGGATACCCAGCCGGAATTCTATCAATCTGTTGCGACCAAGCGCTTTGTCGCCTGGCTGTTCGACATCGCCTTCATTTCGCTTTTGTGCACAGTGGCTATCTTGCTGACCTTTGGCCTGGGCATTTTCGTGCTGGCGCTGATCTATGGCGTGGTCAGTTTCATCTATCGCGTGGTGACGATCTCGAACGGATCAGCCACCCTGGGCATGCGCTTTATGGGGATCGAACTGCGCGACGCGTTTGGCGCACGTATGGATTTGGGCAAGGCCATCGCACATACGGCCGGTTACTTTGTCAGCATGACGTTTTTTGTCCTGCAGATCATTTCGGTCGTCATGATGCTCACCAGCGCGCGTGGTCAGGGTCTGACCGACGCTTTCCTAGGAACGGTAATGATCAACAGGCGCGCATAATCGCCTGCTTTCGCGAAACACTTGGCGGGCCCGGAAACGGTTGCTATCATCCCGCCAAGGAAACGCGGGACCCATATGCGACACACGCTGCCAATTGCGCCACAATTCTATGTGACGGCTCCTCAGCCCTGCCCTTATCTTGAAGGCCGGATGGAGCGTAAGCTGTTCACCGCGCTTCAGGGCGAAGGTGCCGACAGGTTGAACAATTCCCTTTCACAACAAGGGTTTCGCCGATCACAAAACGTGCTCTACCGCCCGTCCTGCACCGATTGCGCCGCGTGTTTGTCGGCGCGGATCGATGTGTCGAAATTCCGCCCAAGCAAAAGCCAGAAGCGCGCTGCCAAACGTAACGCGCATCTGCAACGCCGTGCCACCTCGCCCTGGGCTACGGATGATCAGTTTGACCTGTTCCGCCGCTATCTGGACGTGCGCCACGCCGATGGCGGCATGGCCGATATGGATGTGTTCGAATTTGCCGCGATGATCGAAGAGACACCGATCCGCAGCCGTGTGGTGGAATACAGCGACCCGAGCAGTCAGGATCTGATTGCCGTCAGCCTGACAGATGTGCTCGATGACGGGCTCAGCATGGTCTATTCCTTCTATGATCCCGATCAGCACCAAAACTCTCTGGGCACCTACATGATCCTCGACCATATCGAGATCGCGCGCGAGGCGGGTCTGCCATACATCTATCTGGGCTATTGGGTGCCCGGCAGCCCCAAGATGGGCTACAAGGCCAAGTTCACGGGGCTTGAGGTCTTCCTGAACGGGGCGTGGCAGTCGGTAGAAAATCCGCAGGCACTCGCCAATACGTCGCATCACCCCCTGTCCTCGGCCCCCATTGCCGAACAGGTGGCCAATATCCAACTGCCGGACCGTCACCCAACCAAAGGCTGACCTTTTATGAGACAGACCCTTCACGCCGTCTCCCTGGTGGTGCCGGACTACGATACCGCTATTGCCTTTTACACCGATACGCTCGGTTTCACGCTTCTACAGGATATAGATCTGGGCGACGGCAAACGCTGGGTCCGTGTCGCACCACCAGGATCCTCTAATGGCTCATTACTGCTGGCACGCGCCGAAGGACCTGAACAAAGCGCTGCAATCGGCAATCAGACCGGTGGGCGCGTGGGCTTTTTCCTCGAAACCGACGATTTCGGCCGCGATCACGCTGCCATGCGCGCCGCGGGTGTCACCTTCGAAGAACACCCCCGCACCGAGCCCTATGGTATCGTCGCTGTGTGGCAAGATCCGTTTGGCAATCGCTGGGATCTGATTCAGTTCACCTGATCGTTTCTTCATCTGGCCGGAAATATCCCGGGTTTGAATTGGTCGCGGGCCAAGAAGGGGCTGGCCCCTTCCCCAAAGCATAAAGAAAAGGGGGCCCAGCGGCCCCCTTTCCATTGTAACAGCGATCTGCACGATCAGTTCGGGATCAGATCCGGGATGATGGTCACGATCGTCGGGAAGAACCACAGGATCCCAATCCCAACCACCTGAATGATCACAAACGGGATAATGCCGCGATAGATATGGCCTGTGGTGACCTCTTTTGGTGCCACGCCCCGCAGGTAGAACAGCGCAAAGCCGAACGGCGGGGTCAGGAACGAGGTCTGAAGGTTCACCGCCACCATGATCGTCACCCATTTCGGGTCAAACGACCCGCCATAGATCACCGGGCCCACGATGGGGATCACGATGTAGATGATCTCGAGGAAATCCAGCACAAATCCCAAGATGAACAACACCAGCATCACGATCAGGAAAACCGTGAACTCGTTGTCGAAACTCCGCAGGAACTGCTGGATGTAATGCTCGCCTCCGAACGAGATCACCACAAGGTTCAGCAATTGCGACCCGATCAGGATGGTAAAGACCATCGAGGTTACCTTGGCGGTCTCACGCACCACCGGTGTAAGCACGCCACTGGTATAGAGCACCCAGCAGCCAAACAGCAGGCCGAACACCGCGTAGAGGTAAGTTGCATAGGCAAAGAAGAAGGCAACCCAGCTTTCGAACGGCACGCTTTCCTGATTGACACGCAAATCAAAGTTCACACCCAGCAGCAGACAAATGATCACGGCAAAGGTTGCCCAGATGATCACCTTGGCCGAACGATCCTGATCCTTGAGCTTGCGATAGGCCGCCAACATGATGGCCCCGCCTGCGCCCAGAGCCGCAGCGGGCGTAGGGTTGGTCACACCACCCAGGATCGAGCCCAGCACCGCGATGATCAGAACGAGCGGGGGGAAGACCACGCGGATCAGATCATTTGTGGCACAGCGCATGGCTGCTTCTTTGCAGCCATAGATCGCCAGACCAAAGGGGATCGCCAGCCTGACAAAGGTCCAGCCGGACGACGTGGTTGGTGAGATGAAGAGAATATCCACCAGCAGCATCAGCACCAAGCCAATCGCCCCGACGATCAGTGGCTGAGGCGACCGCGACGGTGCAATGCCGCGACCCAGCGCCAGCGTCAGACCCAGCAGAACCACGATCACTGCGACCCCGTTACCGATGGGTGCGGCATTGGCGATCTTGGCCTCGCGCGCTGCGGCCAGTTCCTCTTCGGTCAAGCGCTCGGACTGCTCCGCACCACCGGCGGCGTCGATCTCTTCCTGTTCGGCCACCGCCTGATCCCAGGCGGCCTGCCCATGCAGGTCGATCATCGAAGCTTTACACTCTTCCGACACATTGGTCCGCAACGACGCGCCTTCTGTGATGTCCGAGAAGGCCGAGACCGAGATGTTCTGGCTGCCGACAACTCCGGCACTGCCCAAAAGAACCGTCCCGACGATCAGCGCGACAGGCACACCCAGCAGCCAGGTCAGGCCTTCCGAACGGGTGATTGGCTCGCCCGATCCGCCAGAAACGGCCACAGCCGGCGCTTTGTCAGGGTTCAACAACGCATAGCCAAAGGCATAAAGTGCATAGAGAAGCGCCAGCATGATCCCCGGCAGCAAGGCCGCCTGGAACAACGTGCCCACCGAAACCACCGCAGGTTCACCCAGATAGGTCAGCGCATCGGTACATCCGGCCTCTTGCGCGCGGGTTTCCTGTGCCGTGGAGTAGAGATCCCCGGCCAGAGTACCCAGCAGAACGATCACAATCGACGGCGGAATAATCTGACCCAGCGTGCCCGAGGCGGCAATGACACCGGTGGCAAGCTCGGGCGAATAATTATTGCGCAGCATGGTCGGCAGGGCCAGCAGGCCCATGGTGACCACGGTTGCGCCCACAATCCCGGTCGAAGCGGCCAGAAACGCACCCACAACCACGATCGACACGGCCAGACCACCGGGCAGCGGGCCAAAGACGCGCGCCATCGTGGTCAGCAGATCGTTGGCGATCTTCGAGCGTTCCAGCGTGATGCCCATCAGAACGAACATTAGAACCGCCAGCAGCGTCTCGATCGACTGACCAGCCAGAACACGCTCGTTCATGCGGTTCACAATGAAGGATACGTTGCGGTCCAGCGCGGTTTCCCAGCCCGAGGGGAACACCGGCTCACCGATGCGCGGTAACTCGGGGTATCGGAAAACCGATATGACATCGGGTTTGACCCCGGAATTCACCAGATCACGATACGCGGTCGAGCTTGTGTCAATCGCCTGGTGGATCAACAGCCCGGCACTGTCCAGCGCAGCGATGATCCCAAACGAGATCACCCCGGCACCACCAATGGCGAAAGCCACCGGAAAGCCTGACAAGATGCCTCCGAAGAGGCAGAAGAATACAATAATGAGGCCTATTTCGACGCCATCAAGTCCGAATAGCATAGTCTGGGTCTCCGTCCCTAATGTGCGCCTTCGTAGGCTTCTTCACCTTCGCCAAGGCTGTCCTTGTCGAGGTATTTCCCGGTGCTTTCCTGTCCTTCGACATATTCCAGGTAGGATCGCCACAGGAAGGCTATGGCATGCAGGAACACCATGCCTGCAAACAACATCAGCAGGATCTTGAACAGGAAATACGCGTTGAACCCGTTCGGGCTGAACCCGATCGTTTCAACGTTCCAGCGCAGGGCGCGCGACTTGGCCACCAAACGATCCAGAGTGTCACTGGCCGACGGTTTCGGCACGATTAGGTGACGCCACATGAAGTACCAGCCATACATCCAGGTCAGAACCGCCATTGGCATCATGAACAGCAGCGCGCCGCACATATCGACCACGCGCTTGGCGCGGTGGCTGATCCCCGCATAGATTAGGTCGACACGCACGTGCCCGCCCTGCACGAAGGTGTAGGTACAGCACATGCAGACTACCATAGCGTTATAAAGCTTAAGCTCTTCCGCGAACCAACTGATATCCTTCTGAAAAGGGATACCGAACCCAAAGGCCATATCAGCCCGGGTAAAGACGCGCTGCATGAAGACGATGATGATCTGTTGCACCACCATCAACAGCCCCGCCCAGGCAAAGAAGCGCCCCGTCACGTTGGCAAACCCTTCCAGCCCGCGCACCATGTTCCACATGACATTGCGGTACATGACACCAATCACGGTCAGCACCAGAAACAGGGTGAACACCACAAAGAAGAACTCGACGGAACCGCCGTAATAGACAAAGCGCATGATCGCCTCTTTGTCTGACCAGTCCAGCCACAGCTGCGGATGCGTGATGGCGTATCCGAAATTATAGAAGGCTTCGGCGATATTCTGAACGAACCAGATCAGTCCGTTCCACAGGGCGCCGAAGAACGAGATACCGTTTTCGTCCTGCATGTTGTCCCCAGGTCGTCTCGGTTGCACGTGTGTTTATGGCGGTGTCCGCACCGCTTATGTGCAACGGGAAAGGCTTCCCCGCGACCGCGGGGAAACCGATTGATCAAGCGCGTTGCGATTAGCCGCGAACGCGGTCGCGCTGCGCGGTGTAGGCACCCGACGACAGGTTCTGCCAACCCGACGACGCGGCCATCGAAGTCATTGCACTGTCGTGGATTTTCTTGAACAGCTCGTCGCCCATGTTCTCGTCCAGAACTTCCTGGCTTGCGGCACCGAACGCATCCCAGACCGAATCCGGGAATTCCAGAACCTTCACACCACCGGCTTGCAGACGCTGCAGCGCTGCACCGTTATTGGCCAGGAATTGCGCCAGGTTCCACTGGTGCGCTTCACCAGCTGCGATCTCGATGATCTTTTGCTGGGCCGGTGTCAGCTCTTCAAACACGTCGCGGTTTGTCGCCAGCGACAGACCTGCGCCCGGCTCGTGGAAGCCCGCAGTGTAGTAGGTCTTGGTGATTTCCTGGAAGCCCGCTTTTTCGTCGGCCCAGGGACCAATCCACTCGGTTCCGTCTATCGCACCGGACGACAGCGCCTGATACACTTCCGAGCCCGGAATGTTCTGAACCGATGCGCCCAGTTTACCCAGCGCCTGACCACCCAGACCCGGCATACGGAACTTCAGACCCTGGAAGTCTTCGGGGCTGTTGATCTCTTTTGAGTACCAGCCACCCGCCTGAGCACCGGTGTTCCCTGCAATGAACGATTTCAGACCAAAGATCTGGCCCAGTTCATCATGCAGTTCCATACCACCATCGTGATAGTACCAGTTTACCAGTTCTTGCGCGGTCATACCGAACGGAACGGCTGTAAAGAACGCATAACCCGGGTGCTGACCTACAAAGTAATAGTCAGCGGCGTGATACATGTCGGCTTGACCGGATGACACGGCGTCGAAAACTTCGAACGCGCCAACCAGTTCACCGGCAGCTTTGATTTCAACCGTCAGGCTGCCATCCGACATCGCGTTGATGCTGTCGGCGCAACGCTGAGCGCTGTCAAACACGCCTGCCAGACCACGACCCCACGAGGTCACCATGGTCAGTTTGCGATTGCCCTGCGCATAAGCCGGAGCTGCCAGCGTGGTGGCCGCAGCCGCCGAGCCGCCCAGTGCAGATGTTTTCAGAAATGAACGACGATCCATATGAGTGTTCCTCCCCTGCATATTCAAATACCCGGCAAATCACCGGGTCAGTCGAGTTCAGTGCCCGTCACCCTAATGCGGCAGAAATTTATGTGAATACCTACTACTGCGTAGGCGAGTGGCTTTTTTCGGCTCATTTGGGTCAATTCTGGGCAGATTTGATCTGCAACGCAGGGCTCGCCCAAGCGCTGGCTGCAAAATACGCCCAATCTTTTTGCAATTTCAGCCCGTCTTGCGTATCGATTCGTCCATGGGCGGATTGCGAAACCTCATCACGTTGACCTATGCGCAGAAACTGTCGCTGGTGGCAGCGCTGCCATTGCTTTTGGCGGTTGCTGCGATTGCGCTTGTCGTGGCCTATGAGTCCCGCGCCACCGCGGAAAGCGAAATCCAAGCGCTTGAGGCACGCCTGATCGAAGCCAAGCAAGAGGAGTTACGCAATTACGTCACACAGGCCCGCAACGGCTTTGCCTATATCTACGGGCGCGCAGCACCTGATGATGATATTGCCAAAAACCTGGTAACCCAAATCCTGTCGGCCATGATCTATGGAAAGGACGGGTTCTTCTTTGTCTATGACTATGATGGCACCAATCTGGTCAGTCCGCGCCAGACCGAGTTTATCAACCGCAATTGGGAAGGCCTGACCGATGCGGATGGAACGCCGATTGTCGATGAATTCATCCGCCTCGCCCGCCAGGGGGCCGGTTGGCACAGCTTCATGTGGCAAAAGCCCTCGACCGGGGAAGAGGCGCAGATGATCGCCTATGTGGTTGGATTGCAGGATTGGCGGTGGGCCGTGGGCACCGGTGTTTTCATCGACGATATCGTGGCAACAGTTGCCAATGCGCGCGCCGAGGTCGAGGCGCGGGTACAGCGCACCTTCCGCTATATCGGCGCTATTGTTCTGGCCGCCGTGCTGATCGTGTTTGCCTCGGGGATGCTGCTCAATATCCGGGAAAGACGACTTGCAGATGCGCGGCTCAAGGAACTGACCCAGCGGGTTTTCGATGCGCAAGAAGAGGAACGCGGCCGGGTTGCCCGCGAATTGCATGACGGGATCAGCCAGATTCTGGTGGGTGTGCGCTATGCGCTGGACAATGCGCGCCGTCGGCTGACGCGGGGCGATGAGGCTGGTGCACAGGATCCGCTGGAAAAAGGCATCGACAATCTGGGCACCGCCATTTCCGAGGTGCGTCGCATCAGCCGCGACCTGCGCCCGGGCGTGCTTGACGATCTGGGCCTTGGCCCCGCGCTCAAGGCGCTGACCGATGATTTCCGCGAGCGCACGGGAATTGAAACCGAATTCTCGACCGTTGTGTTCCGTAACCGACTGGATCAGGACAGCAAAATCGCGCTCTACCGTATCGCGCAAGAGGCGCTGACCAATATCGAACGTCACTCGGGCGCCACCCGCGTGACCATTGATCTGCGCGGCCACACTAAGGGCGCGACCATGCGCATCACCGACAACGGGCGCGGTCTGCCCAGCGATCGCAGCAGCGTCGGCACCGGGATCGGGCTGCGCAACATGCAGGAACGGATCGAGCAGCTTGACGGGTCGTTGCGTATTCTGTCATCACGCGGCGCGCAAAGCGGTACGGTGATCGAAGCGAGCCTGCCGCTGAGCCACCTGCTCTCGCCGCAGGATGACGCAACTCCCAAGCGAAAGGCCAGCCCCTGATGTCCGATCCCATCCGCGTGCTAATCGTCGATGACCACCCGATGGTGGCCGAAGGTATCCAGTCACTGCTGGAAAGCTATGACGAAATCGAAGTGGTCGGCACGCTCCATAATGGTCAAGAGGCCGTGGATCAGGTTCTGCGTCTGAACCCGCATGTAATCCTGATGGATCTGAACATGCCCGGCCTCGGCGGGCTCAGCGCCACCGAGATGATCCTCGAACGCCTGCCAGATACCCGCGTTCTGATCCTGTCCATGCATGACAGCCCCGAATATATCTCGACCGCGCTCAGTCATGGCGCGCGGGGATATGTGCTCAAAGATGTGCCGACAGATGAAATCAAACAAGCGATCGACGCGGTCATGCAGGGCGAGCAATATCTCTGCACCGGGGCTCGTGGTTCGTTGCAACCCAAACAGGATGACACGCGCGAGGCGCTGACCGGGCGTGAACAGACCATCCTGCTGGAACTGGCCCAGGGCAAATCCAACAAAGAGGTGGCCCAGGCGTTGGAGATCTCGGTGCGCACTGTCGAAACCCACCGCAAGAACATCAAACGCAAACTGGGCATTTCTTCAACCGCGGGCCTTACCCGCTATGCGCTGGAACATGGCATGCTGCAGGGCACCGGTCACAATTTCTGACCGCAGCGCGGAACGCGCTGCCTGGCCCAACAAGAGAAGACGCGCCGCAGGCGTGTCGCCGATGAGCGGGAGACCTAGCTTTCCGCGCTCTGAATACCCTCGCCAAAAAACACCAAAGCTCCGTCCTCATCCAGAACATGAAACTCCCGCTGCATGTACGGCTGGTCAAACGGGGCACGCACGCGGGTTTCGGGCAGGTCGTCCAAGCCCGGACGCAGGCTTTCGTACAATTCATCGATGCCTTCGACGTCGATATAAAAGGAGTGTTCATCCCCCAGCGGTTTGCCATCAGCACGCGGCGGGCATTCCAGCAATCGGATCGCCACCGCGCCATGACGCAAGAACGCGTAATTGTCTTGCCGGAATGTGCAGGTGAACCCCAACCGATCGCAGTAGAACCGGATCTGCCGCTCCAGCGATGCGCAAAGGACAAAAGGGGTGAGTTGCAAAAGCTGCGCCACAGAAAGCCTCCAAGCTGAATTCACCTACAAAATAGCATAACTCTGATCCGGCAGCTTGGCTTGATACCGAGCTGCATCGCAGCCCCAAAGACCGGACTCCGGCGCGCTCGACACGACTCTCACAGCATCAGCTTCGCGGAAATTTCTCAACATGCGTCATTTTGCGCAACAAAATGTCAAAATTTTACACTCTTGGGTTAGATAATTGGCGCAATTGCCTGTTGACGCCCCCATTCCCTGATCATAATGTCGCTGCCAACGCAAAAAGGAGCCTCTGGCGATGAGAACGCTAGTCGTAATCGTGGGAACCAAGCGCATGGGCCGGTAACGGTAAACCATAATCGAACCCATGCGCCTCCGAAATCATCGGGGGCTTTTTTTATGCGAAACGCAAGACACATGTCGCCAACGGAGCAAAGCAGATGACACGTGAGATGACTGGCGCAAAGATGGTGGTTCAGGCCCTCAAGGATCAGGGCGTGGACACGGTATTCGGATATCCCGGTGGCGCCGTGCTACCCATCTATGACGAGATCTTTCTGCAAAACGACATCCGGCACATTCTGGTGCGCCACGAACAGGGTGCTGTTCATGCCGCCGAGGGCTATGCCCGTGCGACGGGAAAGCCGGGTGTTGCCCTGGTGACCTCGGGGCCCGGCGCCACCAACGCTGTCACAGGACTGACTGACGCGTTGATGGATTCGATCCCCATCGTGGTTCTGACCGGACAGGTTCCCACCTTCATGATCGGCTCGGACGCGTTTCAGGAGGCCGATACTGTCGGCATCACCCGCCCCTGCACCAAGCACAACTGGCTGGTGAAGGACACGGATTCGCTGCCCGGAACGATGCACGAAGCGTTCCACGTCGCCACCTCGGGCCGCCCCGGCCCGGTGCTGATCGACATCCCCAAGGACGTGCAGTTTGCATCGGGCACCTATAGCGCACCCAAGCCTTCTACATCGCATTACCAGCCGGTTCTGAAAGGTGATCTGGAAGAGATCACTGAACTGGTCGCCGCGATGGAGACCGCCAAAAAACCCGTCTTCTATACGGGCGGTGGCGTTATCAACTCGGGCCCCGCCGCCAGCCATTTGCTGCGTGAACTAGTCGATGCCACGGGATTCCCGATCACCTCCACCCTGATGGGTCTGGGCGCATATCCGGCCTCGGGCAAGAACTGGCTGGGGATGCTGGGAATGCATGGTCTCTACGAGGCCAACCTGGCGATGCATGATTGCGACCTGATGATCAATATCGGCGCACGCTTTGATGACCGGATCACCGGTCGCGTGGATGCGTTCTCGCCCAATTCCAAGAAAGCGCATGTGGATATTGATCCCTCGTCGATCAACAAGGTGATCCGCGTCGATATCCCGATTGTCGGCGATGTCGCCCATGTGCTGGAAGACATCCTGAAAGTTTGGAAATCGCGCGGCCGCAAGACGGACGCGGCGGCTGTGAAAAGCTGGCAGGCGCAGATTTCCGAGTGGCGCAAGGTGAACTGTCTGGCCTTCACCGCCAGCGAAAAGACCATCAAGCCGCAACACGCGCTGCAACGGCTGGAAGAACTGACCAAAAACCACGACCGGTATATCTGCACCGAAGTGGGCCAGCATCAGATGTGGGCGGCGCAATATCTGGGTTTCGAAGACCCCAACCGCTGGATGACCTCGGGCGGGCTGGGCACGATGGGCTATGGCTTCCCCGCCTCAATCGGCGTGCAAATGGCGCACCCCGATGCGCTGGTTATCAACGTGGCGGGTGAGGCCTCGTGGCTGATGAACATGCAAGAGATGGGCACCGCCGTGCAGTACCGCCTGCCGGTGAAACAGTTCATCCTCAACAATGAACGTCTGGGCATGGTCCGCCAGTGGCAGGAACTGCTGCATGGCGAGCGATACTCGCATAGCTGGTCCGAGGCCCTGCCCGATTTCGTCAAACTTGCAGAGGCCTTTGGCGCCAAAGGCATCCTGTGTTCCGATCCAGCCGATCTGGATGACGCGATCATGGAGATGATCAACTACGATGGTCCGGTGATCTTCGACTGTCTGGTCGAAAAGCACGAAAACTGCTTCCCCATGATCCCGTCAGGCAAAGCCCATAACGAGATGCTGCTGGGTGAGGCCGAAACGCAGGGCGTGATCGATTCCAAAGGGTCGGTGTTGGTGTAAACGCATGGCTGGCCACGAAAACATGTTGGTGTACCAGAGACTTCGCAATCGTCAGATCGAAGCGCTGGAGCTTGCATCTTCGTGGCCCAGTCAACGTGAGTACCAACAAAATACACCTTCGGTCTCGGTCACAAACGAAGTCATAAATCAATGGGACGACGTGTTTGACGACACGGCATTCTGCTTTCCGAAACCGATCTATACGAAATCTGAAGAAATCGCGCTTCGAGAATACTCCCGTGCTTTAACTGACGTCAGCCGTCGCACGCGTAACCCCCTTCCCGAGTTGAGTGCAGCTATCGCACTCTCTGCATGGGAAGACCTTCGAAAGGCTGCTCAAATGGCACTGAACGTCATGATGGTACGTGGTCGTTTCTCAGAAGACGCTCTAATAGAGGATGCCGACTAATGTCTGCCCTACATATCAAAAAAGGCTCCACCCGCCATTCGGCCTATAATCTACGCCCCACCTTCTCGGACGTGCAGGAGCGCCATACGATCGCCGTTCTGGTTGAGAACGAACCCGGTGTTTTGGCCCGTGTGATCGGGCTGTTCTCGGGCCGCGGCTATAACATCGAAAGCCTGACCGTGGCCGAGGTGGACCACACCGGCCACCTCAGCCGGATCACCATCGTCACCACCGGCACGCCGCAGGTGATCGAACAGATCAAGGCGCAGTTGGGTCGGATTGTGACCGTGCATGACGTGCATGACCTGACCGTCGAAGGCCCCTCGGTCGAACGGGAACTGGCGATTATCAAGGTCGTGGGCGAAGGCGACAAACGGGTCGAGGCGCTAAGACTGGCCGATATCTTCCGCGCCAATGTGGTCGACAGCACCCTGAACTCGTTCATTTTCGAAATCACCGGTGCGCCCGACAAGATTGATGCTTTCGCCGATCTGATGCGCCCTCTGGGCCTGATCGAGGTTGCCCGAACCGGTGTTGCCGCACTTTTGCGTGGCGATTGATGAAAAAGTACACCCCCGGTGATCGCTCCGAGGGTTTTGCGCTAAACATCAGACAATACCTCAAAAAGACCATTGAACTTCAGGCTTATCCGATTAGCCTGAAGGTCGCTGCGTGGTTGATTTCTCTGCCCGCCGCTTTTGGTTGATGAGTGTGACTGCAGCACGTACCAGATTGGTGCGGTTGTGTTTTTTCCTGCAATACGAACTTGGGACAAGCATAACCGACCTAAGCGTCAGCCGATCTGAAACACAGGGTGTTTTTGGGGCTAATCTACGCGTTCTGGCGAGCCAATACCCGTCGGTCTCGGGGTTGTGTCGTCAACTGGGGATGAACCGCACACAGTTCAACCGTTATCTGTCAGGACAGAACTTTCCCCGGCCCGAGGTATTGGAGCGCATTTGCCGATTCTTCGGCGTGGACGCCCGGATTCTCTTGCAGCCTTTGGATGAAATCACCCAGACGCACCCACATCCTGCAGCCGAAATGCTCGACCGTTTTTTGGTACCCAAAGAAAAACCCACCCTCGCGAGCGGTTTTTACCAATTGCTTGCCGATGCACCCGAGGCGCATGCCACAACGCATCATAGCCTGGTACATATTCGTCATGTTGGGCACACAACCCTGTTGCGCGGATATGAACCGCGCGGCTCGACTTCAGCGCACTCACCGCAGGGACGCGAGGTTCAAGGCATGGTTGTCGCAACACAGACCAGCCTTTTGATCCTGATGTCGCGCCGCAATGCACAAGATCAGCGCATGATGGTGTTTTCCCGCGCGACAGAGGATGAGGAATGGTCCGGCACGCTGTCGAAGATGTCACACGGCTCTTCGCTCACGCCGCAACAGCTCAAACTGCGCTATCTTGGGCGCTTGGTGTCGACGGCACTGCCCATTGCACGCCTGTCACGCGGCTGAGGCGCCGTCACTATCAACAGTGATCAACCGGTAGAGGTGCCAGCTGGCATGACCCAGCAGCGGCAGCACCAGAAACAGACCCAGGAACCAGGGGATCATCGCCACGAAAGTAAAGACCGCGATCAGCAAACCCCAGATCAGCATCACTTTCAGATTGACCCGGACATAGGAAAAACTCGCGATCATGGCCGAGACGAAATCCAGCTCGCGGTCCAGCAGCATCGGGATCGACAACACGGTGATCATATAGAGCACAAGGGCAAAAACCGCGCCCACCGCTGTTCCGACCACCAGCATGGTCAACCCGTTGGGTGTCAGGAACACTTGCAGCGACGAGGACACATTGGTCATGGTCGACAGCCCCATGAACAGCGCAAAGATCATGTGGCCAAGAAAGAACCAGAACAGGAACATCACCACGATGATGGCGCAGATCGACGGCAGCTGCCGACGGCTTTGCTGCAGGACAACTCCGAAGATTGCCTTGAACTCCAAAGGCTCACCCTGTTCCAATCGGTGCGATACCTCATAAAGCCCCACGGCGGCGAAAGGGCCCAGCAGTGGAAACCCGATGGCCGCCAGAACCAGCCAATAGGATGTGCCGGTTTCGAGCGTGACCCAGGCCATGAGCCAGCCCGTGATGACGTAGAAGCCCGCAAACAGCAGACCAAAAACCGGCGCGCGGCGCAGATCGGCCCAGGCCATATGCAGCGCCTGTTTCAGCATCCCCGTATTGGCCGGGCGCAGGTCTGGGACCCCAAAGGATTTATCCATCACCCTGTTCCTCCTCCCTTAGAATTCCGCGTCACAAGGCCGGTCTGGTTTGCGGCCATTGCGTCGCCGCATGGTAGGCGGCGCCCGTCGACAAGATTCGCGCGTCCGATCCGCGTGGCCCGAAGAGCTGTACGCCCATGGGCAGCCCCGCTGCGCCTAAGCCTGCAGGAACCGAGAGACAGGGTAAGCCGATCAGGCTGACGGGTACGACCACCTGCATCCAGCGATGATACGTATCCATCGCCTGCCCCGCGATCTGCGTTGGATAAGGCTGATCGATCTCAAAAGGCCAAACCTGTGCCGAGGGCAAAACCAGCGCGTCATAGCGCTCAAACAGTTGAACCGCCGCTTGGGCCCACTCGGACCTGATGACACTGGCGCGATGCACATCCATCGCCGACAAGGCCAGGCCCCGATCCAGCTCCCATTGCGCGGTGTCTTTGAGCGCCCCCCGCTGGGCAGCCAAGGGGACCAACCCCGCTGCCACGCTCCACGAGCGCAAGGTGATCCAACTGTCCCACAGCCGTTCGGCCTCAAAAGGGGGTGCCACGGATTCAACAACTGCGCCCAGGTCGGAAAACACTTGCAACGCCTCAGCGCTCAACTCCAGAATTCCCGGCTCAAATGGTAGCGCGCCATCCCAATCCCCTAACCAGCCGATCCGCACCCCCGTGAGGTCTGCAGCTTGCACAGGCGAAACGGGTGCCGTTTCAACCGACAAGGGCTGGCGCGGGTCTGCGCCCGAGATCACGTCAAGCAGCAAACCAATATCTTCGGGGCTGCGCGCCATCGGCCCAAGCGTCGAGAGCTGATGCAAGAACACATCTCCGACCGGCTCGGACGGCACCCTGCCCCAGCTGGGTCGAAAGCCGTAGACGTTGTTCCATGCCGCCGGATTGCGCAGGCTGCCCATCATGTCCGACCCGTCCGCCAGGCTCAGCATCCCCGTGGCCAACGCCACCGCCGCCCCACCCGAAGACCCGCCGCAGGACAGATCCAGATCATAGGGGTTGCGCGTGGCGCCGTAGACCGGATTGAACGTGTGGGAGCCCAGGCCAAATTCAGGCGTATTGGTCTTGCCAATCAGGATCGCGCCTGCCGCCCGCAAACGCGCCGCCAGCAGATCATCGCGCGCAGGCACATTGTCCCGAAACAATGGCGAACCCTGGGTCGAGGCAATGCCGGCCACATTCACCAGATCCTTCACCGCAATCGGCAGCCCGTGCAACGGGCCTTTCACCTCGCTTTTGTCAACCGCCTGCGCCTCTGCCAGCAATTCCTGCGCATCCCGCAAAGCTACAACGGCATTTACCCGGGGATTCACCGCCTCGATCCGATCCAGCGTTGCGCGCATCAGTTCCTGCGCCGACAGGCGGCCCGCTGACAATTCGCTCAGCAGCTGGGTGGCAGAGGTTCGGCTTAGATCCATGAGGGCTCCACTTGGAAAAGACTGGTCCTTCAAACCAGCCTAGCCAAGCCCTTGCAGCAAGAAAACCCGTTGTTTGGATGTATGTTTTTGCCGGTCAGCCCGGCCAACCCGGATCCGCTTCATCTAGCCAAAAATATCCCGGGGGAGTCGCGCAGCGACGGGGGCAGAGCCCCCTGCCGACCTCAGTCGCCCTGCGCCTCGGATCGGCTTTTGCCCGCCACGTCCAACGCCAGCGTTGCGGCCATAAACTCATCCAGATCCCCATCCAGCACCCCTTTGGTGTCCGAGGTCTCGTGATTGGTCCGCAAATCCTTCACCATCTGATAAGGCTGCAAAACATAAGACCGGATCTGGTTGCCCCAGCCCGCATCCCCTTTGGCCTCGTGGGCTGCATTGATATCAGCGTTCCGACGATCCAGTTCCTGCTGATAAAGCCGCGATTTCAACGCCTTCATGGCGATATCGCGGTTTTGGTGCTGAGATTTCTCCGAGCTTGTCACAACAATCCCCGTGGGAATATGGGTGATCCGCACCGCCGAGTCGGTCGTGTTCACGTGCTGTCCGCCCGCGCCTGACGACCGGTAGGTGTCGATGCGAATGTCCGAAGGGTTCACTTCGATCTCGATATTGTCGTCCACCACCGGATAGACCCAGACAGAACTGAACGAGGTATGCCGCTTGGCTGCCGAGTCAAAAGGCGAAATCCGCACCAGCCGGTGAACGCCGGATTCGGATTTCAACCAGCCATAGGCGTTGTGTCCCGAAATCTTGTAAGCTGCGGATTTGATCCCCGCCTCTTCGCCCGCTGTCTCGGATTGCAGCTCGACCGTATAGCCCTTTTTCTCAGCCCAGCGTACATACATCCGCGCCAGCATCGAGGCCCAGTCGCAGCTTTCCGTGCCGCCCGCGCCCGAGTTGATCTCGAGGAAGGTATCATTGCTGTCGGCCTCACCATCCAGCAACGCTTCAAGCTCTTTCTTGGCGGCCTTGTCCTGCAACGCTTTGATGGCGGCTTCGGCGTCATCCACGACGTCCTGATCGTCTTCCATCTCACCCAATTCGATCAGTTCGATATTGTCGCTGAGATCGGTCTTGATCGACTCGTAGGTCTCGATCGCGTCCACCAGCATCTGCCGTTCGCGCATCAGCTTTTGTGCGTTTTCGGGGTTGTCCCACAGGTTGGGGTCTTCGACCCGCGCGTTGAATTCCTCAAGCCGGTGCGGCGCGGTTTCATAGTCCATGCGCTGCGCCAGCAGCTCCAGAGACTTTTCGATTTCCACCACAATATTCTGGGTTTCGGCGCGCATGGTCTTGTCCCAACTTGCTCAATCAGGCCTGCGTGATAGCAAGAGGCGTGAGGCACCACAAGACAGGCAGGACGCGAATGCAGGGCACAGCCCAAGAGTTTATGACCGAATGGCACCTGACCGAGATTTGCCACATCGCCGATACCGGGCACGCACAGGTCTGGAAGGTCAGAACGCAGCGCGGCCAAGAGGCCGCGCTTAAGGTCTATCGGCGCGCAGATATGGGCAATGAAGGCCCCGGTCTGCACCTGTTGGAGCGCTGGCAGGATCGCGGTGCGGTGGAGATTTTGGCGCGGGCAGAGAGCGCTGTTCTGATGGAGTGGCTTGAGGGCCCCTCACTGGGCGATATCGCCCGCGATGGTGCGCCTGACCGCGCCGCAGAGATGCTGGCCGAGACGGCCCGGCGCCTGCATCAGGGCCCGCCCCCATCTCAAGCCGGGCTGGAACCGCTGGAGAAGACCTTTGCCGCAATGTTTGACTGCCAGTTTGCCTCCGACTGCCCCGCCGGATTGAAACAGGATATGTCGCGAGGGATGGCGTTTGCGCGCGCGTTGTTGAATGGTACCGAGTTCAAACACCCGCTGCATGGCGATCTGCATCATGACAACGTGATCGTCACGGATGCAGGACTGCGGGTCATTGACGCCAAGGGCTATGTCGGCGATCCGGCCTTTGAACTGGCCAATGCGCTGCGCAATCCCAAAGGGTTGGAAGATCTGATGCGTCAGCCCGCTCATATCGAGTGCTGCCTGACGCTCTACGCCGATGCCATGAACGCCCCGCGCGGCCGCGTCGCGAAATGGGCGGCGGCCAAATGCACTCTGTCGATCTTCTGGCGTTCGGGTGGCACTCTGTCAGGCGACCGCGAGGCTGATCTGCTGAACCTGCTTTTGGCAGTTGCCGATCAATAAAGACCGCCGGTACTCAGATCCCCTTGCGAGGCATTGGGGGCAACGATCACAGTTTCCCCGGTCGAGGTCTGAACCTGAACGCCTGCGCGCTGAACCTCTTCGAACAGCGGCAGATCCGAGCCGATGGCAAAACCGCCATCATAGATCCGGTCGATAAATCCATCCACGCCATCGCGGAAATACTCGGCCACGACATAGTCGCCGGTTGCGTCCGGTGGCAGACGCGCACCGCTGAACCGGTCGATCTTGATGAAATGGCCACCGGGCGGCACTTCAAACGGGCCACCGCCATATTTCTCGACCGCTTTCTCCATAAAGCTCTGGAAGACCGGGCCACACAATGTGCCGCCATAGGCCCCCCGCCCCATCGGACGCGGACGGTCATATCCGATATAGCAGCCTGCGACGATGTTCGACGTAAAGCCAATGAACCAGGCGTCTTTAGATTCGTTGGTTGTGCCGGTCTTGCCTGCGGTTGGCACCGGCAGATCGATTTGCGACGAGGCCGTACCGCGGTCGACCACACCGGTCATCATCGATGTCAGCTGATAAGCGGTGATCGGGTCCATCACCTGCCAGCGATCCGTAACAATGCGTGGCGACTGATCAGGTGCGATCCAGCCCGAGTTACAATCCACGCATTCACGATCATCATGGCGGTAGATCGTCTTCCCGAACCGGTCCTGAATGCGGTCTACCAGCGTGGGTTCGACCCTCTGACCACCATTGGCAAACATCGCATACGCTGCCACCATCTTGTAGAGCGTCGTCTCTTCAGAGCCCAGCGAGTTGGCAAGAAACGCGCCCATCCGGTCGTAGACCCCGAACCGTTCCGCATAGCCCGCGACAACCGGCATCGTGACCTCTTGCGCTAGACGGATCGTCATCAGGTTGCGCGATTGTTCGATCCCGGTGCGCAGCGGTGTTGGGCCGTAAAACTTGTTCGATGAGTTCTTGGGCCGCCAGAGGCCCTGCGGTGTGTTCACCTCAATCGGTGCGTCCACGACGATGGTGGCGGGGCTGTATCCGCTGTCCAGCGCGGCGGCATAGACAAAGGGTTTGAACGATGACCCCGGCTGGCGTTGCGCCTGGGTGGCGCGGTTGAACACGGTGTCCTGATAGGAAAATCCGCCTTGCATCGCCAGAACACGGCCCGAGTTCACATCCATCGCGACAAAGCCGCCCTGCACCTCGGGCACCTGACGGGCAGACCATTGGCCCTCTTCCCCGGCCATCACAAGGATCACGTCGCCGCGTTTGAAATTGTCAAAGAAGTTGCCTTGCATCCACTGGATGTCCGAGCGCGGAATGACGCCATCGGCGGGGCCATCCTCGATCCCGACGGTCAGGCTTTGATCCGCCACCTCCAGCACCACCGCCGGATACCATTGCGTTGGCAGTTCAACATCGCGCGGAATCTTCACAAGCGACAGCGCTTCGCGCCACTGCGCCTCATCTGCCAGTTGCTCTTCGGCAATCACCTCGCCAGTGCCGCGCCAGCGGCCGCGTGACCGGTCGTATTTCTGCAATGCGGTGCGCAGCGCCTTGGCAGCTTCGACCTGCATTTCCTCATCGACCGAGGCGCGCACGGTGAAGCCTCCGGTAAAGAACTCGCCTTCACCAAAGTCTTCGCTCAGCTGGCGGCGGATTTCGTCGGTGAAATAATCGCGTGGCGGCAGGGCCGTACGGAAGCTTTCGAAATCACCGTTCTGGACCGAGCGCAATGGCATCTCGACCTCGGTCTCATACGTAGCCTGGTCGATATAACCGTTCTGCTGCATCTCGCGCAGAACATAGTTGCGGCGATCCAACAGCCGCTCTTTCCGGCGCACCGGATGAAAATCCGACGGAGCTTTGGGCATCGCAGCAAGGGTCGCGGCCTCATGCGGTTCCAGCTCTTGCAGGGTCTTGTTGAAATAGGTCTGCGCCGCGGCGGTCACACCATAGGAGTTCTGACCCAGAAAAATCTCGTTCATATAAAGTTCGAGGATCTGTTCCTTGTCCAACGTGTCTTCAAGCCGCGTGGCCAGAATGATCTCTTTGATCTTGCGCTCGGCCTGACGGTCACCGGACAAAAGGAAGTTTTTCATCACCTGCTGGGTGATGGTCGACGCACCGCGCACGGTACCACCTTTGGTGCGCACAGCTTCGACACCGGCGGCTACGATACCGCGCGGGTCATAGCCGTGATGGGAATAGAAATTTTTGTCTTCGGCAGAAATAAAAGCCTGTTTCACCAGATCCGGGATTTCCTCGGCGGGTGTAAACAGGCGGCGTTCCTGAGCAAACTCGTCAATCAGCTTGCCTTCACCCGAATAGATCCGGCTGATCGTTGGCGGTTTGTATTGCGCCAACGACTCGTGGCTGGGCAGATCGCGCCCATACATCCAGAACACACCGCCCACGGTCAGGGCGGTCATGAAGATACCCAGGGTGATGAAGCTGAACAGCCCACCGAAAATCGAAAGAATGAACCGGATCACGTTACTGCCTTTTCTTCGCGGTGCCGTCTATATAAGGGCGCCCCGTGTCAGGGTCAAAACACGAAACGCTGCAAGGCTGAATTACGCCGCCCCGTCATTGCTCTGTCATTGCCCGATCAGCGCCCGCCGGACCTGATCTTCGTGACGCCATTGGATAAGCCCCTCTGTCAACCCTGTGGCAATGCGCGCACGCCACTGGGCGTCGCGGATATTCTTCAGATCGCGTGGGCTGGACAGAAAGCCAAGCTCGACCAGTACCGACGGGATATCAGCCGCCTTTAGCACCGAAAAAGACGCGGCCCGGATCGGTCGGTTGTTCATTGGCCCGCCCTGTTGCGCCATACCATCGGCCAGCGCCTGTGCCAAAGCGTCGGTGCGCGGCTTGGTCTCGCGCCGGGCCATGTCCAGCAACACATCGGTCACCTGGTCGTCCGTCCCGCTCAGGTCAATGCCCGAGATCAAATCACCGCGATCATGACGTTCGGCCAGTTTCACGCTGGCCACATCCGACGCCTCATCTGACAAGGTATAGACCGCAGCCCCATGCGCGCGCCCTTCGGACAGGATATCCGCGTGAAGCGAGATGAACACATCCGCACCCGCCCGATGCGCCAGCGCGATGCGGCGTTCAAGCGAGACAAAATGATCGTCGCCCCGGGTCAGCGACACCTCGAACCCACCCGCGCGCAACAGAGCCTCGCGCAGCTCGCGAGCGAAGGTCAACATCAGCGTCTTTTCATCCGACCCGTCGACCTCGGCCCCCGGATCAATGCCCCCATGCCCGGGGTCGAGCATCACATGCACCGGGCGTCCACCTTCCATCAAAGGCAACGCGGGGGCCACCGACGGCTCGGGCAGGTCCCAGCCCGGTTGACGCGGCGCACCTGCGCCCGCAACGAAACTGTCGAAATCCGTGCCGGTCAGATGCAGGGCCAACACAGCTTGCCCGCTGGCCTCGTCGACCCGCATGTCCGCAGAAGAGACCATCAAAGGGGCCCCAAGTTCCAGCACCATACGCGACCATCCCGGAACATAAGCGCCATATTGCACATCACTGATCCGCTCGGATTGCAGAAATCCATCGCGCTTCAGCCCTGTCCAGTCGACCTCCTGGAAGTCCAGTACCATGCGATATGGATCTTTGAGCGTGAATACACGATAGGGAACGCCCTGGCTAAGACCCAATTGCACCCGAACGCCGGATCGGCCTTCGTTGGCGATATGGCTCTGTTCGGGCAAAACCCGCGCCAGCGCGTTGAAATCATGCGCGAACGCAGCAGAGGTCAACGCCCAGATCAGGGTGAATGCGTAGAAAATCCTGCTCATGGCCTCAAGTTTTCCCGAGATCGTTTGAAGGTAAGTCTACCGCAATTCGCGGGCGTTGTGAACGCCCTAAGCTTGTTCGGCAATCGCCCCGCGTTCTGCCATGAACCGTTGCAGACGGGCCAAACCTTCTTCGATATCCGCCGTGGCGCGCGCGTAGGAAAAGCGCAAGGTCTTGTGCCCGCGCACCGGGTCGAAATCCAAGCCCGGTGTCACCGCGACCCCGGCCTTGTCCAGTATCTCGGCCGCAAAGGCGCGGCTGTCCTCTGTCAGGTCGGACACATCGGCATAGACATAAAACGCGCCATCTGGAGGTGCGATATTGCTGAACCCGGCCTTGGGCAAGCCGTCCAGCATAAGCGCGCGATTGCGGCGGTAGACATCCAGATTGGCCTGCAACTCATCTTCGCAGTCCATCGCCGCAAGCGCCGCCACCTGACTGGCGTGGGGCGCGCAGATGAACATGTTCTGCGCGATCCGCTCGACGACGCGCACCTGATCTTCGGGCACCACCATCCAACCCACGCGCCAGCCGGTCATCGAAAAGTATTTCGAAAACGAGTTTATCACATAGCACTCATCCGTCAGTTCCAGCGCCGTGACCGCCTTGGCCTCATATTCCAGCCCATGATAGATCTCATCACTGATGAAAGACGCCCCCTGCCCTTGCGCAGCCTCGATCAGCGCTTTCATCGCCGCATGGTCCAGCATCGTGCCGGTCGGATTGGCCGGAGAGGCCACCATCAGCCCTTGCAAGTTCAAATCCGCGAAATCACCAGGCACCGGTTGCAAGCGGTTTTCCGGCGCGGTCGGCAAGTCCACTGGTTCCAGCCCCAAGGCTGACAGGATCTGCCGGTAAGACGGATAACCGGGTGCGCCAATGCCCACACGGTCACCACTGTCGAAGAGAGCGGTGAAAGCCAGCAGAAATCCGCCGGACGATCCGGGCGTGATCACCACCCTGTTGGGATCAAGATCGACATTGTACCACTCTCCATAAAGCCGCGCGATCCGCTGGCGCAGCGCGGGCAATCCCAGCGCTACGGTATACCCCAGAGTATCCTGCTGCATCGCCTTGGCCAAAGCCTCAACAGCTTGTTTGGGGGCGCCGGTCCCGGGCTGGCCGACCTCCATATGGATCACGCTTCGCCCGGCCCCTTCGGCGCGGCGCGCGGCTTCCATGACATCCATCACGATGAACGGATCGACCTTGGACCGGGTTGAGTTTCTCATGCCCATCTCTCATGTTGTTGCCATGGCTTTTGACCGCGTATCCCGGCCCGCGTCAATCCCGGCGCTGCTGCTGGCCATTCTTCTGTGGATGGCCTCGGTTGTGGGAAGCGTTGCGCAAAGCCTGATCCGCGATCCCGATATCGAACACGGGCTGCGCGAACTGGCCTTTCCCATCCTGCGCGCTGCCGGGCTGAACACAAACCGCGTGCAGGTCATCGTGGTCAATGATGACACGTTCAACGCCTTTGTCATCGACTACAACACCATCTATGTGCACTACGGGCTGATCCTGTCAGTCGAAACCCCAGAGATGCTGCAAGCGGTGATCGCCCATGAGGCCGCGCATATCGCCAACGGTCATCTGGCGCGCCGGGCCGAAAACCTGCGTGCTGCTCAGCGCAATGCATCGCTTGGCCTTGCGGTGGCCATCGCAGCCGCTGCCGCAGGTGGAGGTGAGGCCGCTGCCGGCATCGCTGCTGGTACGCAATCCTCGGCCCTGCGCAGCTTTCTCAGCCATACACGGGCTGAAGAAGCCGCCGCCGACCGCAGTGCTGCCAGTTATTTGCGCTGGGCCGGGATATCCCCCATGGGCATGGTCGCCTTGCACCGCAAATTCGCAGGGCAGGAATTGCTGAGCGAGGCGCGGCGCGATCCTTACATGCGCTCGCACCCCACTGATCGCGACCGCCTGCGCGCGGCCGAGGCGTTTTTGGACGAATTTGGAGATCGCGCCGAACCCAATGCCAATGCCGATTATTGGTTCGCGCGAGTGAAAGGGAAACTTTCAGCCTTCCTGCGGTCCCCCAGTTGGACCTTGCGCCGTGCTGCCGAAGAGAGCAACCGCGATATTCGACTGATGCGCGAAGCAGCGGCCCACCACCAGAACCGGGATCTGAGCCGTGCGCGAGCTGCCATCGACGCAGCATTGGAAATGCGCCCCGATGACCCATATTACTATGATCTGAAAGGGCAGATCCTGCTGGAGAACCGTCAAGTGAGCGAAGCCATTACAGCCTATGGCGATGCCGTAAAAAAGGCACCGACCAACGCTTTGATCCTGGCGGGGTATGGCCGGGCTCTGCTGGCGGGTGGCGACACCAAAGCGGCCCTGCCCGTGTTGGAAAAGGCCCGCGCCCGAGATGATCGCAATCAGCGGTTGCTGCGCGATCTGGGAACGGCCTATTCGCAGCTGGGAAATAACGGCATGGCCTCTGCCGTGACCGCAGAACGATATGCGCTGCAGGGCCGGTTGGCCGATGCGGGCATCCATGCCAAACGCGCTGTCCGGCTGCTGCCCGAAGGATCTCCGGGTTGGCAACGGGCCCAGGATGTGTTGATTGCATCAGAGCGCGCCGAGAAACGGAAAAGGAAACGGAAATGATCCTCAAACACGCAGCCCCGGCCCTGGTGGGTCTTTCCTTGTTGTCAGCCCCTGCCCAGGCGCTGGACCTGAACGCCATGAGCGACGCCGAAAAAGCCGAGTTTGGCGCGCAGGTCCGCGAATACCTGCTGGAAAACCCGGAAGTGATCATCGAGGCGATCAATATTCTGGAACAGCGCAACGCTGCAGCCGAAGCGCAAGCCGACAAGCTGCTGGTGGCCGAAAACGCCGAGGCTTTGTTCAATGACGGCTATAGCTGGGTGGGTGGCAATCCCGATGGTGACATCACCCTGGTCGAGTTCATGGATTACCGCTGCGGTTTTTGTCGCAGGGCCGTGCCCGAAATCGCCACGCTCTTGGCCGAAGACGGCAATATCAGGCTGGTGATCAAAGAACTGCCCATTCTGGGCGAGGCTTCGGTGGCCTCTGCCCGCTTTGCGGTGGCCACCAAACAGGTTGCCGGCGACGACGCCTATAAACAGGTCCATGACGCTCTGTTGGAGTTCACCGGCGAGCCCAACGAAGTGTCCCTACGCCGTATTTCAGAGGGCTTGGGCCTGGACAGCGACGCGATCATCGCTGCGATGAACAGCGACGAGGTCACCGCAGAAATCGCCGAAACCCGCGAGTTGGCACAACGCATGCAGATCTCGGGCACGCCGTCTTTTGTTCTGGGCACCGAGATGCTGCGCGGCTTCCTGCCCGCCGATCAAATGCTGGAGATCGCCGACGGCGTCCGCGCTGAACAGGGGTGATGGGATTGGGGGCGCAGCTTTTGCCGGTCGCAGCCCCTTTCGACCTTTGGGACGTTTAACCCATTTGCAAAACTGAATTTGAGCGCATCCCGTTTTCCAAGGGTTTGGTTTGTCAGGACCGACGCAATTCGTTTTAGGAAGGCCAGGTTATGATCACAGATGGCTTTGTCCGTGAGATGGCAACATTTTCGCGCTGGCAAAACGATACGGTTTATCACCTTTGCGACGAGATTGGCGACGCGGAACGAAACCTGGACCGGGGGATGTTCTTTGGCTCGATCCACAAAACGCTGGATCATATCTGCGTGGTCAATCGCAATATTTTGACCTTCCTCAATGGAGCATTACCGGAACGGTACGCTTCCAAAGGCGCTGTCTGGCCCGATTGGGACGACCTGAAAGCTGTCCGTCTGGAACAAGACGAACTTTTGTCAGCAGGCGCAGATGAATGGACCGAAAAGTGGTTATCCGCCGCGCCCACAAAGCGCGATCTGCAGGCGCCTGACCTGCCCACCGTGCCCCGCTGGGTTATGGTGGTGCAGATTTTCCACCACCAGACACACCATCGCAGCCAGGTAACCAGCGCGCTGCATGCGATGGGGATCGACTATGGGACCACCGACATCCCCTAGCGTCCAGGTGCTGGCTATTTCGCCTGTTAGCCTTTGGCTCTCAGGGCGGTTAAGCCGTCCAGCATGAGCGCCGCTAGATCGGTTATCTCACTCTGTGACAGCAGGTTGTGCTCTGGAAATGGCATCATAAGGCGGCCGATTGCGGCCCAGTACAATAAGCGCGCGCGCGGCGTGGCTTGGGCTTTGGCAATCCCGCTTTTGACAAGCAAGTTTTCGGCCACCTTAATTCGGGTGTTGTCGACCTTCTCAACCTCTTGCGCGACCAAGGGCTGAACGGTCGCCCAGGACCGGACAGCGCGTTCCAACTGCTCGCCCGAGCGCAATGTCTTTTGCAACAAATCATCCAGCGCGGCTTTCGTGTCAGTTGCCTCTTGGGCCGCGCGGATCACGGAGTCACTTGTGTTTCTTGACCAATGGGCAATCAGCGCTTTGTGAAACTCATCCAGACTTGGAAAATGATGATAAAAGCTGCCGCGCGTTACGTTCAGCTTCCGCGATAAGGGTAACGCCTTCAAAGCGGTATACCCCTCTAGCCTCAGTTCGTTCAGCGCAAGATCCAGCCAGTCTTCGGTTGTGAGTGCTTTGGGTTGCATTGGCCTAACATACAGTTATGTATGTAGGACGCAACATACACATATGTATGCTGATTGTCCAAACCTCAGGAGGCTCTGATGAACCGCGCTTTTACCAATATCCTAACCGGCGATGTCGAACAGACGGCAGAGTTCTACGAAGACCTTCTCGGGCTGAAAAGAACCGGTGATTTCGGTTGGTTTGTCCTTTTGTCGGACGAGGATAAGCCCGGTTTCGAACTGGGCATACTGAACAAGGATCATGACACCATACCGGAAGGCGTCGCCAAGATGCATGGAGGTTGCATCTTCACCTTTGTGGTCTCGGATCTGGACGTCGTCGTTGCAAATGCGCAGGCCATGCAGGCTGACATCATTCAAGAGCCGACGGACCTGCCCTATGGGCAAAGACGCCTGATGCTACGCGATCCCAACGGTGCAGCCGTGGATATCAGCACACCAATCCGATAGCCTTGAAAGGCGTACTACTCTGCCGCCTCAGCCGCGGCATCCAACTCGGCCGCCTTCTGTTCGACCTGCTCGACAATGTGGTCGATCATCTGATCGTTCGACATCTTGTGGCTGGCCTTGCCCGCCAGATAGACCATCCCCGACCCGGCGCCGCCGCCGGTAAAGCCAACATCGGTCATCAGAGCCTCACCCGGTCCGTTGACGACACAGCCGATGATTGACAGGCTCATGGGCGTCTTGATGTGCTCCAGCCGGTGCTCCAGCGCCTCGACAGTTTTGATAACGTCAAACCCCTGCCGTGCGCAGGACGGGCACGAGATGATGTTGACGCCGCGATGGCGCAGGCCCAGAGATTTGAGGATTTCGAAGCCGACCTTGACCTCTTCCACCGGATCCGCCGACAGGCTGACGCGGATCGTATCGCCGATGCCCATCCACAGGAGGTTGCCCAGCCCGATGGCGGATTTGATTGTACCGCTGACCAGCCCGCCAGCCTCGGTGATGCCCAGATGGATCGGCGCGTCGGTGGCCTCGGCAATCCCCTGATAGGCCGCAGCCGACAGGAACACATCGCTGGCCTTCACACTGATTTTGAACTCGTGAAAGTCGTTGTCCTGCAGAATGCGGATATGTTCCAGCCCGCTTTCGACCATCGCCTCGGGGCATGGCTCGCCATATTTCTCAAGCAGATGCTTTTCCAAAGAGCCCGCGTTCACGCCGATGCGGATCGAGCAATTGTGGTCGCGCGCGGCCTGGATAACCTCTTTCACCCGCGATTCATCGCCGATATTGCCGGGGTTGATGCGCAGACAGGCGGCGCCGGCTTCGGCGGCCTCAATGCCGCGGCGATAGTGGAAATGGATATCCGCGACGATCGGAACCGGGCTTTCGCGCACGATCTCTTTCAGTGCTTTTGACGAGGCTTCATCCGGGACAGACACGCGCACGATATCCGCGCCCGCCTCGGCTGCGGCCTGAACCTGTGCCACCGTTGCCGCCACATCTGTGGTCAGCGTGTTGGTCATGGTCTGCACTGCAATCGGCGCATCACCCCCGACAGGGACATTGCCCACCATGATCTGGCGAGACTTGCGACGATAGATGTCACGCCACGGGCGCACATGATTGAGAGACATGGGGCTGATCCAACTCTGCCAAACTTGACTGTTAGATAGTCCGGCAACCGCTGCGCTGCAATGGTCAGATTACTCTGCCGGTGCCTCGGCTGCCTGTGTCTGCAACTCGGCCACCAGCTGCTTGAGCGCGCTGTTCTGGTCCGCCTCGAGATCCGCCACCTGATAACGTTCGCTGACCGCCTCTTTCGACAGCACGACGCCCTTGGTCACAGTGCCAGGTGCGCCAACTGGTCCGAAATGTTCGCCGTTCATCGAGAAATAGACCTGACCCGAGGCCCCTGCCCGCAATTGCGGCGGTTCTTCGGTCAGCGGCACTTCGAAGGTATTGCCCTGTTCGACCGTGCCCAGCGTGCCTTCGAACAGAATACTGCCATCGGCCGCACTGACCCGCATCCAGGCGGGGCCAACAGCTACGATCTTGAGCGTTTTGTCGATCTGTTCGACCACTTGTGGCAAAACAGTCGGTCTTTCGACGGTGTGCACCTCGGCCACTTCGATCTTGGGCGGCTCTGGTGGACGGAACGTGCCAACCGTGCGGGGATCCAGTGTCGAGATCGGCGCATCGCGGGCAACCAGAACCGGCACGTCCAGCGCTTGGGGGCGATAGAGGCGATCCAGAGCCTCGGCGCTTGGCGCTTCGACAGTTTCAGCTTCGGTTTGGTTGGATGTGCTGCGAACCGCATCCAGCGGATCAAGATCGGTCAAGATCACGGGGGCCTGTTCCACGGGGCTGACCTGAACCTGTTGAATCCGGTTCAGCACCGACCAACCGCCATAGCCGATCCCGCCGATCACCGCCAACAATACCAGCGAAGACCCGATAGCCCGTGGTTCGATCTGGCTGACGAATGACTCCTTGCCCGGAACAAACGGCGTGTTCGGAGACATGAACGGGTCTTGCCCCATCGGGCCACGGTTCGGAAGGCCGCCCGAAGGCTTGCGCACGACGGAAGCCTCGGCAGACATGCCGTGCGCAACCTCAAACCCGCTTTCCTTGCAGAAATTGGCAAAGGTCTCATCCGGGTCCATACCCAGATAACGCGCGTAAGACCGAACATAGCCCGCGATGAACCCGGGCGTGTCGAACGCGTCGGGGTCTGCATTCTCGATGGCTGCAATATAGTTGGCTTTGATCCGCAACTCGCGCTGAACATCCAGCAGCGATTTGCCCATGGTGGCACGTTCACCGCGCATCACGTCGCCCAGACTCACCTCATAATCGTCAAACCCTTTCAGCTTGACGTCTTCGGCGTCTTCTTCGGACTCGCGCTGCGACTTGCGCCCTATCATTCTTGCTGCCCCATTACTGCCTTGTGCGTGTTACACGCTCGGAGCGAATCATTCCCACATGATTCGTCCGCCAATCTTGTTAGCGTAAGCTTAACACGCGCAAAACGCGTTGCACACTTTGCTCTGAGGCTATCCAGCAAGTTCGGCGCGATTTAGCGCACAATGTGACCAAAGTTCGTCCATTGCCTGGACCAATTTGTTCATCTCATTCGGGCCATGCACAGGCGACGGGGTAAAGCGCAAACGCTCTGTCCCGCGCGGTACGGTCGGGAAGTTGATCGGCTGCACATAGATCCCATGATCCTGAAGCAGGCGATCACTGAGGATTTTGGTGTGTACCGGGTCGCCCACGATCACCGGTACAATATGGCTTCCATGGTCGATCAGCGGCAAGCCCAGTCCCTTCAAGCGCAGCTTGAGGATCTTGGCCTGGGTCTGATGGCGCTCCCGCAATTCAGAGGCATTCTTCAAATAGGCAACCGAGGCTGCCGCACCAGCCGCGACTGCGGGCGGCAGCGATGTGGTAAAGATGAAGCCCGGCGCGTAAGAGCGTACAGCGTCACACATTTTCGCGCTTGCCGCAATGTAGCCCCCCATCACGCCATAGGCCTTGGCCAGGGTGCCGTTGATGATATCGATCCGATGCGCAAGATTGTCACGTTCGGTCACGCCACCACCGCGCGGGCCATACATGCCTACTGCATGTACTTCGTCGATATAGGTCAAAGCGCCAAATTCATCGGCCAGGTCACAGATCTCCTCGATGGGACCAAAATCGCCATCCATCGAATAGACCGACTCAAATGCGATCAGCTTGGGCGCGGCTGGGTCGTCGGCTTCCAGCAATTCCCGCAGATGGGCCACATCGTTATGGCGGAAGATGCGTTTCGCGCCACCGTTGCGGCGCACACCTTCAATCATCGAGGCGTGATTCAACGCGTCGGAATAGATGATCAGGCCGGGGAACAGCTTTGGCAAAGTCGAGAGGGTTGCGTCATTGGCAATATAGGCGCTGGTGAACAGCAGAGCACCCTCTTTGCCATGCAGATCGGCCAGTTCGGCCTCAAGCCGCTTGTGATAGACCGTTGTGCCCGAGATGTTACGCGTTCCGCCCGAGCCAGCGCCAGCGGCGTCCACGGCCTCGTGCATGGCCTCGAGAACAACCGGATGCTGGCCCATCCCCAGATAGTCGTTGCCACACCACACGGTGATGTCGCGCTGTGACCCGTCAGGGCATGTCCAAACGGCATGAGGGAATTGTCCGTTCTTGCGTTCGATGTCGATGAAAGTGCGGTATCGACCTTCTTCGTGCAGCCTGGCAATCGCAGTATCGAGCTGGGCAGTATAGTCCAACGGACCCTCCTAACGTTCCCTGTCACTGCAAACAGCAACCGGGCCTTCCTATTCCGCCGCCAGCATTCAGATCAATCTGCCCTGGCGATTGTGGTTCTCTGGATATCCGGTCTAGGGGCCAGAGCAAAACCTATCATTGATCTGCATCAAATATCCCCTTGGAACCGATCCGGCAAGAGAACTTCCTGCTCCAAGACGCGAGGAAACGCCGCAGTCTTCGACACCGGTTCCCTCCGCAGTTCGGGCTGGACGGTGCGGCTGACGCTGCTAGGGTCGCGCCAGAATCCAGATACTCAGGAGTTTCCCATGTCGCTAGACGCCGTGCTCAGCCGCATCGATGACGATCTATCCACCTCGATCGATCGCCTGATGGACCTGTTGCGGATCCCATCAATCTCAACCGATCCAGCCTATAAGGACCAGGTCGACAAGGCAGCGAACTGGTTGGTTTCGGACCTGCAAAGCATTGGCGTTGCAGCAGAAAAACGGCAAACACCGGGCCATCCGATGGTTGTTGGGCATGTGGGCGAAGTTGGTGACGCACCGCATCTTCTGTTCTACGGACACTACGATGTCCAACCGGTTGACCCGCTGGACCTGTGGCATCGCGACCCGTTCGACCCGGCGCTGGAAGACAGCGAGCACGGCCAGGTCATCCGCGGGCGCGGCGCCTCGGATGACAAGGGGCAACTGATGACCTTCATCGAAGCCTGCCGCGCCTGGAAAGCTGTTCACGGTAAATTGCCCTGCCGCATCACATTTTTCTTTGAAGGCGAAGAAGAATCGGGCTCGCCGTCGCTGGTCCCGTTCCTGCAAGAGAACGCAGCCGAACTGAAGGCGGATATCGCGCTGGTCTGCGACACATCCATGGTCTCACGCGGGGTGCCGTCGATTGCCGCGCAACTGCGTGGAATGCTCAAGGATGAGTTTACCATTCAAGGCCCTCGGATCGATCTGCACTCGGGCCACTATGGCGGCCCTGGCCTGAACCCGCTGCGGGAATTGTCGCGCATCGTTGCATCTTTCTACGATGAGGAAACCGGTCGCGTGGCGGTCGACGGGTTTTACGAAGGCGTGCACGAAGTCCCCGCCGATCAGCTGCGGCAATGGGAGAATTGCGGGTTTGACGAGGCGGACTATTTGAACTCGGTCGGCTATACCCAATCGCATGGCGAAAAGGCCTATTCCACGCTGGAACAGCAATGGGCCCGACCGACACTTGAAGTGAACGGGCTTTGGGGGGGCTATAACGGTACCGGATCAAAAACCGTGATCCCGTCTCTGGCCCATTGCAAAATCACATGCCGTCTGGTGGGCGATATGGACCCGGTCGCGCTGCGCGGGAAAATCCGCAAACATGTGGAAGAACGGCTGTCACCAGATGCAAGCGTCGAGTGGGACACCGACCTCGACGGCTCGCCCGCCTCGGTGATGAACCTGAACCGTCCCGAATTCGAAGCCGCACGCGGCGCGCTGTCTGCCGAATGGGATCGCGAAGCCGTCTTTACCGGCATGGGTGGATCGATCCCGGTCGTCGGTTATTTCGACACGGTTTTAGGGCTGGACTCGATGCTGGTGGGTTATGCGAATGACGACGACGCCATCCATTCTCCAAACGAGAAATATGATGTGAAGAGCTTCCACAAGGGAATACGCTCCTGGGCTCGAATTCTGGACGCTTTGACAACGTAAAGAAATCTTAGCGAGGCTCTGCCTCGCGCTCCGAGGTATTTAAGAACAGAAGAAGTCAGGACGCTTCGCCAGCTTCTTCTGTTTGAAAATACCTCGGGGGAGTCGCGGCTCGCCGCGGCGGGGGCAGAGCCCCCTTCTGCTACATATGGATCACGCGCCCATAGGCGTCCAACACGCTTTCATGCATCATCTCTGACAACGTGGGGTGCGGGAATACGGTGTTCATCAGGTCTTCTTCAGTGGTCTCCAGCTGGCGGCCCACCACGTACCCCTGAATAAGCTCGGTCACTTCCGCGCCGATCATGTGTGCGCCCAGCAGTTCGCCCGTTTTGGCGTCGAAGATCGTCTTGATCAGACCTTCGGGTTCACCCAAGGCAATGGCCTTACCATTGCCGATGAAGGGGAAGCGGCCGACTTTGATGTCATATCCCAGCTCTTTGGCCTTCGCTTCGGAATACCCCACCGATGCAACCTGCGGCTGGCAGTACGTACAGCCCGCGATGCTTTCGGGTTTCACAGGGTGGGCGTGTTTGCCTGCGATCAACTCGGCGACCATGACACCTTCGTGGCTGGCCTTGTGTGCAAGCCAGGGTGCGCCTGCGATGTCGCCGATTGCGTACAGTCCATCGACACCGGTGCGACAGAATTCGTCTGTGACCACATGGGTGCGGTCGATCTTCACGCCCAGCGCCTCGAGCCCAAGATTCTCGACATTGCCGACAATTCCAACGGCCGAGATAACGGTATCGAAATCGTGTTTCTCGACCTTGCCTTTCACCTCGATATGCGCGGTGACTTTGCCTTTGGCACGGTCCAGTTGCTTGACCATCGCCTTTTCCATGATGGTCATGCCCTGTTTGGTGAAAGCTTTCTTGGCGAATGCGCTGATCTCGGCATCTTCAACCGGCAGGACGCGGTCCATCACCTCGACCACGGTCGTGTCTGCGCCCAGCGTGTTGTAGAAGCTGGCAAATTCGATCCCAATCGCGCCCGAGCCGATCACCAGCAGCTTCTTGGGCATACGGGGCGGTTGCAGCGCGTGCTTATAGGTCCAGACCAGATCGCCATCAGCCTCAAGCCCCGGCAATTCCCGCGCGCGCGCACCGGTGGCCAGCACGATATTCTTGGCGGTCAGCTCTTCGCTGCCCTTGTCGGTCTTGACGCTGACCTTGCCCTTGGCTGGCAGTGTTGCCTCGCCCATGAACACAGTGACTTTGTTTTTCTTCAGCAGGTGACCGATACCACCCGACAACTGCGCCGCCACCCCGCGCGAGCGTTTGACCACCGCATCGAGATCATATCCGACCTTGTCTGCTTTCAGGCCAAAATCCTTGGCGCGCTCCATCAGGTGGAACACTTCGGACGAGCGCAGCAATGCCTTGGTGGGAATACAACCCCAGTTCAGGCAAATGCCACCAAGATGCTCGCGCTCTATCACGGCTGTTTTCAGGCCAAGCTGAGCCGCGCGGATCGCAGCAACATACCCGCCAGGACCGGCGCCGATTACGATCAGATCAAAGGATTGTGCAGCCATGTTAACCTCGCGGCGCAGATCAGTTTCAAAACTAGTTTACCATTAAACTATTCTTCTCCACGCATCAACATGACTGCCCGCGACATATGTGACGCAGGGGCAATCGGCAACGTGGCACCAATTTTGAGCCTATACCCGCATGGCTGCAATGGCTAGAAGAGAGAACAAATCCAACCGGTACTGATTTCTTAACTCATTGAAAAACAGGAGGCATAGTTGGCCAAAACAATAAAGGATCTTCTTCTGGCTCTGCTGAACGCAACGTTGATCCTGGTGGCTTTGTGTTTGTTCCTTGGGTGGAAACTCGCCCAATCGGTGGAAAACATCCAAACCGGCTTCGCCGAAAACCTTCAACAAGTGGCTCCGCTTCGGGATCAGGCGCAAGCCATTCGCGGAGAGTTGGCAGGCCTTCGCAGCGATTTGGCTGATCTGCGCGTACAAGGCGGAAACCTGGATCAGACCACACGCACGAATTTAAACGATGCGCTAAAGCGTTTGAACGACGTCGAAGAAAAACTGTCAGCAACCCAAGCGCGCCTAAATGGCTTGGTGGACAATCCCGAAGACCTCATAAACCATGCGATAACCACCGCATCCGAGGCGGTTACCGATCAACTGCATGACCTGCGCGGCTGTACGCCTGCGAGTTAACCTGCCGTTTGCAAGGCGCGCACGGTAGACCCGTAGCCGCCATTGCTGACATAGGCCGCTTCGTGCTGCGTCGTTGACCGCTCGAGCGCTTCGTTGCGATAGGGGAACCGGCCAAACTGGCGGATCACCTCGCGATGTGCCCGGGCGTGCAGCAGGTTGCTGGCCCCGTCGTTGGGCATCCGTTCGTGCATCAGGCGCACGCAACGTTCCTGATCACACAGGTTTTCTGAATGCATCATCGGCAAATAGAAAAACTGTCGAGCAGGTTCGTCGATCTTGAGGTCCCAGCCCCTGTCAACGGCCGCTTTGGCCGCTGCCAGCGCTGCCTTATCCGTAGAAAACGCCTTGGCGCTTCCCCGGAATATGTTGCGCGGGAACTGATCCATCAGGATGATGTAAGCCAGCGTACCGCTGGGATATGTCAGCCAAAGGGAAAAGCGACCTTCACACGCGGCCTGCCAGGTGGCCAAAAATCGTTCGCGGATCTGCGCGTCCAGCGCATCATCCTGAACGTACCAACCGTCGGGGCCAATTTCATCTAACCAAAAACTCAGTACATCTTCAGGACCAGTCATGTCCTAAACTCCACATCTATTCCCACCCCAGGGATATGGATCAAGTATGGCAGTTTTACAGATTTGTAACAGTAACATATTGCAACATTGACGACATATTTCCGGCGCTTAGCCCTGTTCTTGTGAGCTTGATTCGTCTTGCGCCGCCTCGATGGCAACTTCTTGCGCAACTTCCATGGCCACCGGCGAGGCGGTGGGATAGATCGGAGCGATAGCGCCGGTTTCGTCCACAGGGACATAAGCGCGCTGGGTCATGCGATAGGCGGCATAAAGCGCCATGGCAAACATCAAGGTCGCGATGAACAGGAAAAAGCCTGATGGCCCCAGCAACCCGAGCCCCATCAACCAACCTGTTATGACCGGTCCGGCGATGGCGCCAAGGCCGTTGATGAACACCAGCCCACCGGATGCGGCGGACATGTCGTCATATTCCAGATAGTCATTGGTATAGGCGATCAACAGTGAATAGAGGGGGCTGGTCATACCCCCAATAATGAATGCGGCCAGCAAGAGGATCGGAAAGGCCCCCGCGCCAAAGAACATCCCAAAGACCGCTCCGGCACCGCCCACCGCAGACACCAGAAGGATCAAAATCCGCCGGTCCATCCGGTCCGATACCCAACCCAGCGGATATTGCAGCAGCACCGCCCCGATATAGAAGGCAGCCACGAAGGTGGAAATCTCAACCAGGGTCAGCCCGGCCTGCGCGCCATAGACGGCGCTCATCCCGAACTGGGCCGAAAAGACACCGCCCAAAAGGAACATGCCGACACAGCCCAGCGGTGACGTGTCCATCAACTTGCGCAGCGTCATCGGTTTGGTGGTGTCAAAGGCCGGTGTTGGCGAGATCGACAGCAGGATGGGCGCAAAAGAGATCGAGACCAGAATCGACGCGATCACAAAGGTCTCGTACCCTGCGGGATCACCTACCAGCAGCAACGCCTGCGCGCTGACCACCCCGATCATCTGAACGATCATATAGAGCGACAGCGCCTGCCCCCTGTTTTCGTTGCTGGCCGCGTTGTTGAGCCAGCTTTCCGCGGTCACGTAAACGCCCGAGAAACAGAACCCGATCACCACCCGGCCCAGCGACCACGCGATCGGGTCTGCAAGCATCGGATACATGATCATCACAGCCGAGATAAACGAGGCCAGCGCCGCAAAGACCCGCACATGTCCAACACGGCGGATCATCTCGGGTGCAAGGCGCGATCCGCCCAGAAAGCCAACGAAATAGGCCGACATGACAAAGGACATCTCGAAGGTTGAAAACCCTTCGATATCGCCCCGCACGCCCAGCAGGGTGCCCTGCAGGCCATTGCCGACCATCAGCAAACCCATGCCGAGGAGAAGCGCCCAAGCGCTGGAAAGGACTTGTAACATGGCTGCTCCCTCGTCGTGGCTGCGGGTATCACCCGTGGTGAAAGATAGAATCGTCGGTGTCGCGCTTGTCTACGACATCTTGAGGCAATCCGCGCCCCTGTGACGGTTACGGGATCAGGAGTGATGCGTCCCCATAGGAAAAGAAACGGTATTTCTGATCAACGGCATGGCGATAGACGGCCTTGACCCGGTCCTGACCGATCAGGGCCGAGACCAGCATCAGCAATGTGGATTTGGGCAGATGGAAATTGGTCATCAGCGCATCGGTGACGTGAAAGTCGAAGCCGGGATAGATGAAAATATCCGTCTCGCCCTCCCAGGGTGCAATCCGACCGCTGCGCGCCGCGCTTTCGATCAGCCGCAGGGCGGTGGTGCCTACCGGGATCACCCGCCCACCCGCGTCCTTGGTGGCTTGGATCTCGGCAGCAGCATCCTCACTGACGCGGCCCCATTCGGCATGCATCTTGTGCGTGGTCACATCCTCGACTTTGACCGGCAGAAAGGTGCCCGCGCCCACATGCAAGGTGACATGGGTAAAGGCCACGCCGTGATCAGATAAAGCCCGCAATAATGCATCGTCGAAATGCAATGAGGCGGTTGGCGCCGCAACCGCACCTGAATGGCGAGCCCAAACGGTCTGATAATCGCTTTTGTCGCGCTCATCGGCAGGGCGTTTAGCGGCGATGTAGGGAGGCAGCGGCATCGCGCCTGCCTGTTCGAGCGCGGCGTCAAAATCGTCGCCTGAAAGATTGAACCGCAGAAACGCCTGACCGTCGGCAACTCGATCCAGTTGCGCGCTGAGGTCATCGGAAAAAACGATCTCTTCACCCGGCTTGACCTTTTTCAGAGGTTTGATCAGCGCCGACCATGTGCCATCGGCCTGCGGGTCCAGCAATGTGACTTCGATCGCAGCCGAGACCGGACCCTGCGCGCTGTTGCGGTGGCGGCGTCCATTCAGGCGCGCCGGGATGACACGGGTGTCGTTCAGAACCAGCCGATCCCCGGGGCGGAGCCATTTGGGCAGGTCCAACACCCTCTGGTCGTGGATTTCAGTGCCCTCCGAGACCAGCAGGCGCGCCGAGGATCTCGGGCTGGCGGGCCGCGTGGCAATCAGGTCTTCAGGCAGGTCAAAATCAAAATCGGTAAGTTTCATGCAGGCGCACTACATTGCGCGGATAGATTCGGCCACTCTGATTGGGCTATCGGTCCTCACCTCTCGGCGTTTTTGGTGGCGGGGGTCTTTCGGGCTTGGCATTTGGCCCGTCTGAGACCGTGGGCGGCGGGGCCCGCATGAGGTTGCGCAAGAACAGCGGTGCAAGACCCGATAGCGGATTGACTGCCACCTTCGGATCGCTGAGCGGGCCGGTCAGCGTGTAGTTGAACGCGAACACCCCCTCCCCTTTGCGGGTCAACACGCTGCCGACCGCATTCAGCAGATAGATCGGAGAGATCGCCCCGCGCAGGTTCATCATCCCTGTCACCATGTCGATGGTGCCATCAAAGGACAGCCCCATAGAAGGACCAACAGCGCTGCCGCTAAGCACTTTGACCTCGGTTGGCGTGATGCGCATTTTGCTATCGATGGCCGAGAAAAAGATCCCTTGCCCGGCCATTTCGTCCAACAGCCCGACCAGGCTGATCGCGTTCAGCAACGCGGCCATGGCGGGGGCGTTTTGGATACGTGTATTCTCGATACGCATGTCAACGTCATAGTTTCCGGGGTCGCCGATTGGGTTTAGATTCAGATCCAACGAACCTGAACGCGCCTGCGTCAACAGCCCAGCAGAAAGCAAGACCGCGCCTGCATCTTCTGAGGTAAGACTGACCGCGCTGCGACTTGAAACGGGTGTCACCTGCCCATTTACCGCAGCACCACCATTTACCTGCGCCGAGAAGCCCCCTTTTAGGCCACCTGTGGTTTCAAATGTCCCATACAGACCGGTCAGCGCCACCGACTCGGTGATTTGCAAGCGATCCAGGGACACATCCAGTCGCGGTCCGGCGCCACCGCCCGCGCCACCGCCACTTCCACCTTCGCCAATGGTTGATTTGGCCAGGTTCAGAACGCCGCCCAGAACGCGGATATCCGGTACCGCGTTTCCTCGCGCAATCAACTCGGCCGGGACCGCAAGCCAGTCGCCCAGCTCGAATGAACTGAAGCGCACCCGCTCGACCCCACCATTCGCAAACGAGATCGACGCACGGCTGCGCAACCCGGCAGCGTCGATCTGCAGGTCATTGACCGCAAGCGCACTACCCAATGTCGCCTGCGCATTCAAACTACCGCCGCGCGACGCGGGTTTGCGCCACCCCAGCTCAGGGATGGCCAACACAACACCCACTAGATCCGATTGAGCCTGCAACTCTGGAGCCTCACCGCCGCCGATACCCAAGCTGAAATCGGCAATGCCAAGGCCCGTCAGCATCCCTTGTGGCAAACCCGCATTGATCTCGTCCATCAAGCGCGGCGACAGCTCGATCTGCCCTGTCAATTGACTGCGCTGCGCCTCGGGGCCCCCGATCGGTTGCAGCCATTGGGCGGTCACGGGGACCGCACCAAAAAGACCATTCCCGTCGATTTCGATCTCGCTTTGGTCGCCTCGTATTCCCAGCCGATCAGCGCTGATTTCGAAACCTGGCACCAAACGGCTGCTGTTCAGGTTGGCCAGATCCCCTTCGAAATGAAATTCGGCATCAGAAAAACGCAGTTTTTTCTTTAGTGGCAGCGCCAGGGTACCTTCAAGCGCCACGCCCCCTGCCCCGAGATCAACCGGCAATCCAGCTTTTGTGAGCAATTGAAGCGGAGGGCGGTCCAGCAAAGACAGCGCCGCAGTCACGCTGCTGTTGGCTTTAATCCTGACGACACTGGGGGTAATTCCTTTGCTTTCGGTGTCCGGGATGATGAACGACGTGCCAGCAGCGTCTACTTCGCCCCCCTCATCCGCCACCACAATCCCTTGCTGCGCCGTGACCGTAAATCGACCATTCAATAGGCTAGCCTGGCCTTGTGCGCGCTGGATCGGCGGCAAGGTTTTGGCAAACGTCAACTCTGTGTCGTCAAAGTCGAAATCCAGATAGATATTCGGCTTTTGATTGGGACTTAGACGCAAGGCAAAATCCATGTCAGAGAGATTGCCCTTGTGGATGTTCTTCGTCACCCACTCACGCGGTTTGGAGGCGAGACGTTCCGGCCAATAGGGCAACAATTGTTCCGAGCTCAGTTCAGCAAGTTGAGCGTCGATACGTGCCGACCAACCCTCTGGCTCGGCGGCAAGATCGCCCGTCAGATGCAAACGGTGTTCATCGTCGGCAATTGTCGCCTGCCCAAGCCGCATCCGAAACGGGGCAAGCTTGATCTGGAAATCAAGATCGGCGCGCGTCAGTTCAAGATCTTGCGGAAACAAATCCGCCGGATTTACGCGGATGCCGCTGAAGCGGAACTGACCATCCATGCTTTGCAGGCTACCGCTGTCGACCCCGTGCAGATAAGCCGTTCCATCCGCCTGTACTGTACCCCAGGCCGAGTCTATCAACACCTCATTGAAGTCCAAAACTTCAGCTTTTGGATCATAGGTGAAATAGGTCCGAGCAGATTCGAATTTGACGGGACGCGTCGCGGTCGTGGGCTGCACAGCGCCTGCGCCCAGGTTCAATGTTGCAAATACTGGCCCCAGATCCGCGTTCTCATTGACCGATCCGCGCAAGGCACCCGATATCGGCGCCCGCAGAACCTGCATCCAAGCCAGCGCCGGTGAGTGTCCTGCTACATCCTCTGTCGGCAAGTCCGTGATGTTGACTCCGAACTCGGCCGCCGCACTGTCCAACGAGCTGGTGTAGTTCGCTTCGATGGTGCTGACAAAATCACGCCCCGACAAAACCGAAAACCCGGTGCCCAGACGCAATTGGCGCGCGTCTCGCGTCAACAGGATGTGACCACCATCCAGAACCCAGGAACGTCCTTGTCGCAGATCCTGATAATCCAGCGTGATCGCATCCAGACGAACCGATACCAACGCAGATAAATTCGGCGATTTGAAGAGCTCATCGGTTTCTTCGATCAGCTGCGCCAAGTTAGGAGCCTCGCCGACCGGGGCACTGCTAGACCCCACGGTCAAGGACAGCGCACCATCCAACCCGCGAGTGAGCGCCACTTGCGCGCCCTGCAATTCTATTCGCTTTGGTTGGACCTGGCCACGCAACAAGGGTCGCATCGCAAGGCTGGCCGACATATGCGAGACTTCGGCAACCTGTTGCCCCTCGGCGTCGCTCACGCGCACATCGCTAAGCTGTAACCGAGGCCGCCAACCTTGATGAACCGTGAGGCTGACATCGCCAAAGGTCACCTTGATCCCACCAAGCGCGCGATCAAGCCGCGCCTCAACGCGATCCCGCACCCATTGCGGTGCGTGCATTTGCTGGCCCAACGTCATGAAACCGGTGAACAGTGCCAGCGCGATCAGGATGAAAACACCACGCAAAGCCCAGAACAAAGTCGACAGGCTGCGCGAACGCCGACGCGGCTTTCGCGCCGGTTTCACACCGTCTTTCGGTTCTGGTTGCACCACTTTGCTTTCCACGTCTTTCAACCTGCCCGCAGCGCCCTATTATACCCCGTAACCGTTTACAAATTCAGCCGGAGTATAAAATGCCCGACGTCTCAGATCTTGCCCCTGACTTCACTTTGCCGCGCGATGGTGGCGGCGACGTAACCCTGTCCGCGCTACGCGGCAAGGCCGTCGTTTTATTTTTCTACCCTCGCGATGATACGCCGGGCTGCACCAAGGAATCCATTGGTTTTTCAGAGCAGTTAGAAGCGTTTGAGCAAGCCGGGGCTCACGTTTTCGGCATCTCGAAAGATACGGTGGCGAAACATGACAAGTTCGTCGCCAAGCACAGTTTGACCACACCGCTGCTGTCAGATGACGGATCAACTGTCTGCGAAGACTATGGTGTCTGGGTCGAAAAGAACATGTATGGGCGCAAATCCATGGGGATTGAAAGGTCAACTTTTCTGATCGACAAGGATGGAAAAATCGCACGTATGTGGCGAAAGGTCAAAGTGCCCGGCCATGTGGATGAGGTGCTGCAAGCCGTGCAAGAAATGTGATCTGACCGGCCAAAAACCCGGCACAGCCCCGCGGCGCAGAAGGTTGCGGGGGGCGCAAATCGATACTCAGAGTTTCAACTATCGCGGCCACGATCTGCGTGATCGAGATCGTGAGTTTACCCATCGTCAATCGGCCACAGAGCCCTCAAATACCGGATTTTCGGCGATTTCCCGCCGATCTCAAGCGCGATTCTTCCGCTTATGCTGACTCTTTGGTCAAGAAACTTGCTCAAAACACGACACCCCATTATGCACTCTGCCCAAGGGCAGGCCACTCACTCACAACCAGCCCGAATATGGGGACAATGGGGTAGGACGCGTGCGAACACGCCTAGCTATTAAACTACACGCACTGCTTGAGCGGATTTTTCCTGAACGCAGGGTGTTTTTGAAATCCGACAGTGATACACGGTATATCCGGCTGAGTTCCGAAACACAGGTTATTGCGGTAACTGGCGTTGCTGTGATGGTCGGCTGGACCGCAGTGGCAACTTCAATCTTGCTGATGGACAGTATCGGGTCGGGCAACTTTCGAGATCAGGCAAAACGCGATCAGGCCGTCTATCAAGAGCGGTTGAATGTTCTGTCTGCAGAACGCGATGCGCGCGCAGCCGAAGCTCTGGCTGCGCATGATCGGTTCAACGCAGCGCTGGAACAGGTTTCGGCGATGCAGTCAGAACTGCTGGCGTCAGAAAACCGCCGCCGCGAGCTGGAAACCGGGATTGAGGTGATCCAGACAACCTTGCGGGCGACCATGAAACAGCGCGAAGAGGCGCGCGCTGAGCTGGCCAAAATGCAGCAACTGACCGAAGCGGACGCGCCCTTCATGATGGCCGCCGCAAACCCAGAGCAGATGGCGTTCATGACCGACGCGCTTGCGCGCACCGCGCTTGAGCGTGACGCGATTGCAGCCGATGCACAGGGCGCGTTGGAACAGCGCGCTGAGCTAGAGCTGGAGATCCGTTTGATGCAGGAACGCAGCGACGAGATATTTCGCCAGCTGGAAGAGGCAATGGTGATTTCGGTCGAGCCGCTGGACAAGATGTTCCGCCAGGCCGGGATGCCGACAGATCGTATCATCGAAGAGGTCCGGCGCGGATATAGCGGTATGGGCGGTCCGCTGACCCCTTTATCCTTCAGCACGCGCGGTGAGTCGGAACTGACCCCCGACCAGATCCGCGCGAATACTCTGCTGCAGCAGATGGATCAGTTGAATCTTTTTCGCATCGCCGCCGAGAAAGCCCCTTTCGCCAGCCCAGTGAACGCAGCTGTGCGCTATACCAGTGGGTTTGGCACACGGCGCGACCCAAAAACGGGCGGCCGCCGTATGCATAATGGGGCGGATTTCGCAGGATCACCCGGAACGGACATCTTCGCTACGGCCGATGGCGTGGTCACGCATGCGGGCTGGCAATCGGGCTTTGGCCGTCTGGTCAGAATTCGCCATGCCTTTGGAATTGAGACACTTTACGCTCATAACACAAGTATCCGGGTCAAGGTGGGTCAAAGGGTCTCGCGCGGGGATCATATAGCTGATATGGGTAGCACTGGACGGTCAACCGGAACACATCTGCACTATGAGGTGCGCGTGAACGGAAAGCCCGTAAACCCAATGACTTACATCAAGGCTGCGAGAAATGTTTTCTAAGAGCAAAATCAACGAGCCCGGAACCAAGGCCGCCGAGTCGGAAAAAGCAGCTGCACCGGCTGCTCCGGCCCCTGCACCAGCCGAGCCAAAGGCAAGCACGGCGCCCAAGCCGAAACCCCCTGCCTCGGTGCTGTCCTCGGATCTGCACATCACCGGTAACCTCAAGACATCGGGTGATATTCAGGTTGAAGGCACTGTCGAAGGCGACATCCGCGCGCATTTGCTGACCATTGGCGAAACCGCCACCATCAAGGGCGAAGTGACCGCTGATGACGTTGTGGTCAATGGCCGCATCGTGGGTCGTGTGCGCGGCCTGAAGGTTCGCCTGACCTCGACCGCGCGGGTCGAAGGCGACATCATCCACAAGACAATCGCGATCGAAAGTGGTGCGCATTTCGAAGGATCTGTGCAGCGCCAGGACGACCCGCTGAACCCCGGTCGCGGTGGCAAAGCCGCCGCCAACGCGGCGGCAGACGTAAAACAGTAAGACCCCCTCTCTTACTGAAGATCGACGCCGTGGACCTAGGTCTGCGGCGTTTTTCCTTGCAGTACAACCGCGCAAATTCGCGACTTGACGCCCAAGCGGACACACGCGACATAAGTCCAAGACATTGTATTTGGAACATAAAGTGTTTTGGTCGCGTCAATTGATCTCTGATAACTTACGGTCTTGGGTTGAAGACTGCTTTGACTGGTTCGATGAACATTTCGAACCACCGCGTAAAGTCATCCTGCCAACCAAAGAATTCTTCTCGGCTCCCGGCGGCGAAGATCATGAGACAGCCGAGCGCGTGTTGATAGACGTCAAACGCCTGTTGCACCTGAGCAAGCCAGTCACCTTGTTAACGCTGGATGTGTTGCCCGAGGAATACCGACACACGTATGAATCCGCTACATCGATTGCTGGGACACATCAGTCCATCGATGGGGCAACGGTGATCCGATACGATCCCGCGCTGTTGAAACGGCCCTTACAATTCATCAACCTTCTGGCGCATGAGCTTATGCACGCTCGGCTGGACGGCCATGAGGACGCCGTGCCTGGCGGATATGAAGCCCATGAGCTTGCCACGGATCTGGGATGTATCATCGCCGGTTTCGGCGTGTTCCAGTTGCAAAGCGCTGATGACGCCGGCTGGTCGGGGTACATGACCCAACCCACGCGTGCTTTTGCCCTGGCGCTATTTCTGAACCGACGTGGCCTAGGCACCGAGGAAGTGTCTCCTTTTCTCTCCGGTCGATGCAATCGACTGCTGCGCAAGGCGATCAAGGCGGTTTGATCCGTGGTGCCGCAAATCGGGCAGTCTCCTCATAGGGTTCTGACGCCGGAGCGGTAAAGATTCCCCGCTCACAAAACGTAAAAAAACATGTTATTCGAATGAGTATAAGACGTTTGTTTTTCGGAGGGATTTTGATGTCATCGAAACTAATGGCCGAGTTCTTCGGCACGTTCTGGCTGGTTCTGGGGGGCTGCGGGAGTGCGGTGCTGGCGGCGGGTGTGGCCGATGTGGGCATCGGCTGGCTGGGCGTTTCCTTTGCCTTCGGCCTGACTGTCCTGACCATGGCCTATACGGTTGGCCATATCTCGGGCGGGCATTTCAATCCTGCCGTGAGTCTGGGTCTGATGGTCGGTGGGCGCTTTCCGGCCAAAGATCTGCTTCCCTACTGGGCTGCGCAGGTCGCGGGTGCCGTTGTTGCAGCGCTTGTACTCTATATCATCGTCAGCGGTGCGCCCGGTTTCGAAGGCGTTGGAGGGTTTGCCTCGAACGGGTATGGCGCGGCCTCGCCCGAAGGGTATTCTTTGATGTCGGCCTTGGTGATCGAGATTGTGCTGACCGCGTTCTTTATCCTGATCATCCTTGGCGCCACGTCCAAGGGCGCCCCAGCTGGCTTTGCCCCCATCGCTATTGGTCTGGCATTGACGCTGATCCACCTGATTTCGATCCCAGTAACCAACACTTCGGTCAACCCGGCGCGGTCGACCGGCGTTGCGCTCTTTGCGGATGGTCCCGCATTGGCACAGCTATGGCTGTTCTGGGTCGCACCGCTGATCGGTGGAGCCGTAGGTGCGCTGATCTGGAAGGTGATGTCGTCCGAAGACTGACTTGCAAAAGTGCGGGGTTCAGACGCCGCCGCGCAAAGCCTCAAAAAAACCCGGCGCTGTCATGAGCGCCGGGTTTGGTCTTTCTACTCGGTCACGGTGACCGTTTTCATCGCGTCCGGCTGCCCGATGACAGCGCCATTCGGTCCATCGCCGCGCTTGATCGCGTCAACCACATCCATACCGTCGGTGACCTGCCCGATAACGGTGTATTGACCATTCAGGAACGGCCCCGGTTCGAACATGATGAAGAACTGCGAGTTGGCGCTGTTGGGATCCTGCGCCCTTGCCATGCCCACGACGCCTCGGTCAAAGTTGAAATCCGAGAACTCGGCGGGCAGGTCAGGACGGTCTGACCCACCTGTGCCTGCGCGGCGCAGATCGCTGCCCAGACGGCCATGTTCCACATCGCCGGTCTGCGCCATGAAACCTTCGATCACCCGGTGAAACACCACATTGTCATACTGGCCGGCGGCGGCCAGTGCGGTGATCTGTTCCACATGTTGGGGGGCGAGATCTTCGAACAGGTCGACGGTGACGGTGCCATTGGCCCCCTCACCTTCGATTTCGATCTGCAAACCGGTCGCAAGCGCAGGACCGGCCAGCAGGGCAAATGCAGCCGCCAGCTTATACATCGGCAGCCACTTTGACGCTGATCATGCGATCGGGGCTTTGCGGCGGCTCTCCGCGTACAATCGCGTCCACATGCTCCATCCCGTCAATCACACGGCCATAGACCGTGTACTGGCCGTTCAGGAAATGGTTGTCCTTGAAGTTGATGAAGAACTGCGAGTTGGCTGAATCGGGGTTCTGCGACCGGGCCGCACCCAAGGTGCCGCGATCATGCGGCAGCGACGAAAATTCGGCGGGAACGTTTGGCAGCGACGAACCACCGGTGCCCGCCATACGCAGGTTAAAGCCGTCTTCCATATCGCCGTGTTGCACATCGCCGGTTTGCGCCATGAACCCGTCAATCACACGGTGAAAGGCCACGTTGTCATACTCGCCCCCACGGGCCAGTTCCTTCATCCGCGCGCTGTGCTGCGGCGCGACATCGGGCAGAAGCTCGATGGTCACGTTGCCATCCTTCAGCTCGATTATGATCGTGTTTTCGGGGTCTTTGATCTCGGCCATGAGGCCCTCCTGTCATTTATTCTTGGCAAATAGTTATGACGCGCGCGCCTGAAAGCCAAGTGACGCATTGACCTGAGGGCAAATAGCAGGAAAAGAACCGCCTAAACGGATTGCAAACAGCGAGGATCGCAGGATGGGCTGGAAGACACTGGATGACATGGACCTGAACGGCAAGCGCGTTTTGGTGCGTGTCGACATCAATGTACCGGTTTCAGACGGTGTTGTGACCGACGACACCCGCATTCAGCGCATTGTGCCGACGGTTCAAGATATTCTGGCCGCTGGCGGTATGCCGATCCTTCTGGCTCATTTCGGGCGCCCCAAGGGCGAACGCGTGCCCGAGATGTCGCTTAAACAGCTGGTGCCCGCGCTTGAGACGGCCTTTGGCACGCCCGTTGTCTTTGCCGAGGATTGCGTAGGGCCCGCAGCAGAACAGGCGGCAGAGGCGCTGCAACCCGGTCAGGTCCTGTTGCTGGAAAACACGCGCTATCACGCGGCAGAGACCAAAAACGACACCGATCTGGCCGCGGGCATGGCCAAGCTGAGCGATGTCTATTGCAATGACGCCTTTTCCGCCGCCCACCGCGCCCATAGCTCGACCGAGGCCATTGCCCGCCTGCTGCCCGCCTGTGCGGGCCGTCTGATGCAGGCCGAGCTGCAAGCGCTTGAAGGTGCATTGGGCGCTCCCAAACGCCCCGTGACCGCGGTTGTGGGTGGCGCCAAGGTTTCAACTAAGCTGGAGCTGTTGGGCAATCTGATCGAGAAGGTCGATTATCTGGTCATCGGCGGTGGGATGGCCAACACCTTTCTGGTGGCGCAAGGCATCAGTGTTGGGAAATCTCTTGCCGAAACCGCGATGAAGGACACAGCGGCCGAGATCCTTGCCAAAGCGCAAAGCGCGGGTTGTCAGATCGTTCTGCCCAGTGACGTGGTGGTCGCCACTGCATTCGAGGCCAATGCGCCGCATCAGGTCCTGCCCGCCGATCAATGCCCCGAAGACAGCATGATCCTGGATGCAGGGCCCGACAGCGTAGCCACCATCACTGAGGTGTTTGCAAAAAGCCAGACCCTGATCTGGAACGGCCCCCTGGGCGCGTTCGAGTTGACGCCGTTTGATGCCGCCACCAATGCGGCCGCTTTGAAAGCGGCTGAACTCAGTCGTTCGGGTCAATTGATCTCGGTCGCCGGCGGTGGTGACACTGTCGCAGCGCTGAACGCCTCGGGCGCGGCTGCGGATTTCACCTATATCTCAACCGCTGGCGGTGCGTTCCTGGAGTGGATGGAAGGCAAAACCCTGCCCGGCGTCGCGGCGTTGGACCAGTAAAACAGAGCTTGCACAAAGCGCTAGTCAGCGGCGCTTTGCCAATCTCGTTTTTGGCTCCTGTTTTTGTAGCACAGGGGATTCACAAGCCGAATCACCTGTGACATAGTGTTTCCAGATGTCCGCTAAGGGCACATGTTCGAGGCAGTTTCTATTCGGTGGTTTCCCTAGTGACCCGTTCACATCGCCCCGGTTTGGGTGCAGTCCTGTTCTTCTCGGTCGCCTTCATGTTGGGCGCTTATTTCACCTTTGCCGCCGTGCAAGGTGACTATGGTCTGTTCCGCCGTGTCGAGATCGCTGCCGAACGGGACGCGCTGTCGCGGGATCTTACGCAGTTGAACGCCGAAATCGCGAAGATGGAAAACCTGACCCTGCGCCTGTCAGATACCTACCTGGATCTGGATCTGCTGGATCAGCAGGCGCGGTCCATTCTGGGCCTGATCCGCGCGGATGAGATCGTTATTCAATAGTTCCATCCACCTTGTAAGACCTCATGGCATAGCGCGTCAGAGCGCATTAATTTCGCGTGAATGACCATGCGTCACATTTACCCTCGCCAGCAAGCGCCAAATGCTTTATGAAATAGTTTAACGCTAAACTATCTTGCCGAGAGGGGGAGATCGCCACTATGGCTGCGCGAAAAACCACAAAGAAACCAAATGTTTCTGCGGAAGAACTCACGACATATTACCGCGAGATGCTGCTGATCCGGCGATTCGAGGAAAAGGCGGGCCAGCTCTATGGCATGGGCCTGATCGGTGGTTTCTGTCACCTGTATATCGGTCAGGAAGCAGTTGTTGTCGGGCTTGAAGCTGCGGCCAAAGAAGGTGACAAGCGGATCACCTCCTATCGCGACCACGGCCATATGCTGGCCTGCGGCATGGATCCGGGTGGCGTGATGGCCGAACTGACCGGGCGCGAAGGCGGCTTGTCCAAGGGCAAGGGCGGCTCGATGCACATGTTCTCGAAAGAGAAGCACTTCTATGGTGGTCATGGCATTGTTGGCGCGCAGGTGCCGTTGGGGGCCGGTCTGGCCTTTGCCGACAAGTACAAGGAAAACGGCGGTGTGACCTTTACCTATTTCGGGGATGGCGCCGCCAACCAAGGCCAGGTCTATGAGACCTTCAACATGGCCGCGATCTGGGATCTGCCGGTGGTGTTCGTGATCGAGAACAACCAATATGCCATGGGCACCTCGCAGGCACGCTCGACCTCGACCAAAGACATTTACCTGCGCGGCGAAGCATTCGGCATCCCCGGCGAGATTGTCGATGGTATGGATGTGCTGGCGGTCAAGGCTGCGGGCGAAAAGGCCGTTGCTCACTGCCGCGCAGGCAAAGGCCCCTATATCCTTGAGGTCAAGACCTACCGATATCGCGGCCACTCGATGTCGGACCCGGCCAAGTACCGCACCCGAGAAGAGGTTCAGAAGGTCCGCGAACAAAGTGACCCGATCGAACATGTGCGCGAGATGCTTCTAACTGGCAAACACGCGACCGAAGAGGATCTGAAGGCGATCGACAAAGAGATCAAAGAGATCGTCAATCAGGCCGCCGAATTCTCAAAAGAAAGCCCCGAGCCTTCGGTCGAAGAGCTCTGGACAGACATTTACGCCTGAGAGGACGATTAAGACATGGCAACCGAAATTCTCATGCCCGCCCTTTCGCCCACGATGGAAGAGGGCACGCTGGCCAAGTGGCTGGTCAAGGAAGGCGACACTGTATCCTCGGGCGACATCATGGCCGAGATCGAAACCGACAAGGCGACGATGGAGTTCGAAGCCGTTGATGAAGGCATCATCGGCAAGATCCTGATCGCGGAAGGCAGCGAAGGGGTCAAGGTCAACACCCCCATCGCGATCCTGGTCGAGGAAGGCGAAGACGCCTCCGCCCTGCCCGCTGCGGCACCCGCCGCCGCAGCAGAGACCGAAGCCGCCTCAGCGGCGGTTGAGGCCCCTGCTCCCGCCGCTGCTGCCCCCGCCGCACCGGTTGTGGACTTGTCGCCCGATTGGCCCGCCGATGCCGAGATGAAATCCGAAACCGTCCGCGAAGCCCTGCGCGACGCGATGGCCGAAGAAATGCGCAGCGACGAAGACGTCTATCTGATGGGCGAAGAGGTCGCCGAATATCAAGGCGCCTACAAGATCAGCCAGGGCCTGCTGGATGAATTCGGCCCCAAGCGCGTGATTGACACGCCGATTACTGAACATGGTTTTGCGGGTATCGCTGTGGGCTCTGCCTTTGGTGGCCTGAAACCGATTGTTGAGTTCATGACCTTCAACTTCGCCATGCAGGCGATTGACCAGATCATCAATTCTGCCGCCAAGACGCTCTATATGTCTGGCGGTCAGATGGGCTGCCCCATCGTGTTCCGGGGCCCCAATGGCGCCGCCGCCCGCGTGGCAGCGCAGCACAGCCAGGACTATGCCGCTTGGTATATGCAGATCCCCGGCCTGAAAGTTGTCATGCCCTATTCGGCAGCCGACGCCAAAGGCCTGCTGAAATCCGCAATTCGTGATCCGAACCCGGTGGTTTTCCTGGAGAACGAAATCCTCTACGGCCGGTCCTTCGACATGCCGCAAGTGGATGATCTGACTATCCCGCTGGGAAAGGCCCGCATTTGGCGCGAAGGCTCGGATGTGACGATCGTCAGCTTTGGCATCGGCATGCAATACGCGCTTGAGGCCGCCGACAAGCTGGCCGAAGACGGCATCAGCGCCGAAGTGATCGACCTGCGCACCATCCGCCCTATGGATACCGGCGCGATCATCAATTCGGTGATGAAAACCAACCGCCTGGTGACCGTCGAAGAAGGCTGGCCGCAAGGCTCAGTCGGCAGCTATATCAGCTCGGTGGTGATGCAAGAGGCGTTCGACTATCTCGACGCCCCGGTCATCAACTGCACCGGCAAGGACGTTCCGATGCCTTATGCCGCAAACCTCGAAAAACTGGCCCTGATCACCACCGACGAAGTGATTGCAGCCGTGAAACAAGTGACCTACCGGTAAGGAGCGAGACAGATGCCCACTGAAATTCTGATGCCCGCCCTTTCGCCGACGATGGAAGAAGGCACGCTTGCCAAATGGCTGGTCAAGGAAGGCGATACCGTCTCGTCCGGTGACCTGTTGGCCGAGATCGAAACCGACAAGGCGACAATGGAATTCGAAGCCGTGGATGAAGGCACCATAGGCAAGATCCTGATCCCCGAAGGCTCGGAAGGCGTCAAGGTTAACACCGCCATCGCGGTTCTGTTGGAAGACGGTGAAAGCGCCGATGACATCGCAGCCGCACCAGCCGCAGCGCCAGCGGCTGCCCCCGCAGCCGCCGCGGGTAACGAGGCCGCCCCTGTGGCGTCCGAGGCACCCGCCGCACCGGCAGCCCCAGCCCCGGCGGCGCCGGTCAAAGCCGACGGTGGCCGTATCTTTGCCTCGCCCCTGGCCCGTCGGATCGCGGCGCAAAAAGGTCTCGACCTGGCGCAGATCACCGGCTCAGGCCCGCATGGCCGCATTGTCAAAGCCGATGTGGAAAGCGCCACGGCGGCGCCAGCCGCTGCTGCGCCCGCACCCGCTGCTGCGGCTCCGGCCCCGGCGACTGCGCCCACAGGCCCCTCAGCCGATATGGTTGCGCGCATGTACGAGGGTCGCGAGTACGAGGAAGTCCAGCTGGACGGCATGCGCAAAACCATTGCCGCACGTCTGGGCGAGGCCAAGCAGACCATCCCGCATTTCTACCTGCGCCGTGACATCAAACTGGACGCGCTGCTCAAATTCCGCAGCCAGTTGAACAAGCAGCTGGAAGGCCGCGGCGTCAAGCTGAGCGTCAACGATTTCATCATCAAAGCCGTTGCCAACGCTCTGCAACAGGTTCCGGCCTGTAATGCGGTTTGGGCAGGCGACAGGGTGCTGCAACTGAAACCCTCGGACGTAGCCGTGGCCGTCGCCATCGAAGGCGGGCTTTTCACGCCGGTGTTGCAGGATGCCGATATGAAATCGCTCTCGGCGCTCTCGACCGAGATGAAAGACCTCGCCGCCCGCGCCCGCGAACGCAAGCTGGCTCCGCACGAATATCAGGGCGGCACCTTTGCAATCTCGAACCTGGGCATGTTCGGCATCGACAATTTCGACGCCATCGTGAACCCACCCCATGCCGGTATTCTTGCCGTGGGCACCGGGGTCAAGAAACCGGTGGTCGGCGATGATGGAGAGCTGACCGTGGCCACCGTCATGTCGGTCACCATGTCGGTCGATCACCGCGTTATCGACGGCGCGCTGGGGGCCGAGTTGCTCAAGGCCATTGTCGAGAACCTGGAAAACCCGATGGTGATGTTGGCGTAATCCCAGCAAACGACGTACAAAAAAGGCCGCCTCAACCCACGAGGCGGCCTTTTTACGTTTCTCAAGTCCGACTTATTGATCTTTGCCCAACATATGATCCATCGAAATTGACGGCTGATCACAGCCGGCTTCTCCGACGATCTTTGCAGGGATCCCCGCCACTGTTTTGCACGGCGGAACTTCTTGCAGAACAACAGACCCGGCGGCGATACGGCTGCAATGGCCAACTTCGATATTGCCCAGCACCTTGGCGCCGGCCCCGATCAATACGCCATCGCCGATCTTGGGATGGCGTTGTTCTTCTTCTTTTCCGGTTCCGCCCAAGGTCACGGAATGCAGCATCGAGACATTGTCACCCACCACCGCGGTCTCACCGATGACAATGGAGTGGGCGTGATCGATCATGATACCTTTGCCAATTTTTGCAGCGGGGTGAATGTCGATCCCAAAGATCTCAGACGAACGCATCTGGAAGAAATAGGCCAGATCATGACGGCCCTTGCGCCACAGCCAATGAGCCACGCGATAGGCCTGCATGGCCTGGTAGCCTTTGAAATAAAGAACTGGCTGCAACAGGCGATGACAGGCCGGGTCGCGTTCGTAGACGGCCATAAGGTCGGCCCGCGCAGCTTCGACCAGCGCCGGTTCGTCCGCATAGGCTTCATCCACGATTTCGCGCAGAACCATCATCGACATCTCGTTCGAGCTCAGTTTGGCTGAGACACGATACGACAGCGCGCGTTCAAGGCTGCGGTGGTGAAGGATACAGGCATGCACCAAGCCGCCCATGAGCGGTTCTTTATCGACCGCAGCCTGAGCTTCTTCAGTGATTCTGGTCCAGACCGGGTCAACAGTGGTGACGTGACTGCGCTTTTCCAACATGGCTTATGTCCTTTTGCTGCGCCTAGAATGCCATTTAGTGGTAAAATTACCAAACGCAAACCCGTGATCGACAGGGCAACAAAAATGAATGATGCCGATATTCAGCATTTCAAAGGCCGAATTCGGACCCTGTTGGCAGAAATCCGGGCCCAGACAGAAGGCACAAACGACGCTCGCTCGGTTGTGGAGCTGGATCAACAGGCTGTTGGGCGTCTCAGTCGGATGGACGCGCTGCAAAACCAGGCGATGGCGCAGGCACAGCAAAGCCGCCGCGATCTGGAAACCCTCAGATTACAGGCCGCGCTTGCGCGTATTGCAGAAGGAGAGTTTGGATATTGCGAAGATTGCGGCGAAGACATCGCGCGTGGGCGGTTGGATCTGGACCCCGCCGCCAGCAAATGCATCAGCTGCGCCGCAGGTTAGCGTGAAACCGAATGAGATGCCGCAAGACCATCTCGAAGCAAGCGCAGTAACTAAGATTGTCAAATCCCGGCTCGTCCGCAAGGTGGCGACCACGTGCCGCCGCCATCAATGAGCCGTTTCCAAAGACTGGATGCAGACGCCCCGTTTGGGCCACGTGCTGGTCCGCAGCTTCGGCTTCGGCGATCATACGCCCGCACAGTCGCTCTCGATCTGTGGCGGGCACGGCCAAAAAGGCGCGTGCCGCCGCGCTGACATCTCCGTGAAGAACGGGACGCATGATCAGACCTACCCGACCACCAGGGCCGCAAAGGGACCCGGCCCATAAGTGGCAGACACCTGCGCCACACGGAATTCATAGGGTCCGACGACGCCGTCAGCCGCTTTCATCGCCGGGGTATAGCTCCAGTGCGGTGTTTGAGAGACTTCTTCGCGTACGACACCGCCACTGACCACAACTCGGATCAGATAGCTCTCGGTCTCTTCTGCCAAAGGCACATCCAACCCATCCCAGTCGTCCCCGTCGATACGGGTCCGGCGTATCCAGGTGAAGCTGTCCTCGCCCCCTGAACCTGCGCGTTTCAGATGCACAGGCCGATATGGGCGCAAGCCATTGCCTTCGAAGGTTTCGATCAGATGTACATAAGACGGGTCATCATTGCCGCGCGTGGCCGGGCCAATCCGGTAGTGCTTGGTCAGCCGTCGCTCACCGCGTGTCAGCCCGGTTTGATAGACACGGTTGTCCAGCAACACGAAACATGAACCCGCTGGCCAGACATCCGGCATCAGCGCATCGGTGCCCAACTGTCCACGCAAGTGGGTCGACAGGTTGTATACGCCGACATCTTGCAGGTCAGCCTCGGCAAACTGGAACACTTCCCAATTGCTCGGAGTGCCATCGCCGATTGCGGCCAGATTGGCCCCGTTCAACAGGCTCGACCTCGGTTGTGTGTCCAGAACTCCGTCGATCAGGTTGACCCGCAAAGGCGCGGACTGATCCCAGACCCCAGGGCTTGCGCGCCACAGGGGCGTTTCGGTAAAGCCGATCACTGCCTGACCCGCGATAATCTCGCTCAGGGCATAGTTCTCGTCCTGCGCCGCTGAATAGACCGCGATATTGCCGGGCCATGGATTGGCCGACACTGCCAGATACGGCGCGTGTGGCGCTTCACCGCCGGTGATCAGCGGCAGATCCAAAAACACCGGCAAGACCGGAACCGGCGCGGTAAAGGGCCGTTCGGCCACCACATCATCGGCGATCTCGGCGGGCGAATAATTGCCGGGTTCGATCCGCACCAGATCGGCCAATTGCATCTCGGCCTGCTCCAGCCTGTCGATCCGGTACAGCATGCCATCTTGACGATCCGGCAGTTTGACCACATCGCCCGCCCCCAGATGCAGCATCGATGGCGGCAGCGCGAACCGCGCCGTTTCGCGCGAGACACGAGACTCGCTCAGCCAGCGCTCGACCGTCTGCCGCCCTTCCCCTCGGGTCAGGGACAGAGGCATCTCGTTCACCGAAACCGCATGGGTTGCGTCGTCAGGCAACACAGCCTCTTCAGCGACCACATCATGGTTGGCATCCGATTGCACAAATCGCAGCCGCACCCGGCCGCTCGTCTCGGCCTCAGCCTCGCGGCGGTGTTCGATTGTGCCGTCAATGTCGGGCGAGATGGCCAGAAGATCAGGATCCAAACCAACCGGAGACAATACGTTGCGCATACGGAACACCAAAAGGCCGTCGCGTTCGATCGCGTCGAACCCATAGCTCAGCATCAGCGGTTGCAAGGCCTGCCGCGCGTTCATCACATCATGCATCGCATACCCGCGCACCACGCCATAAAGACCCGAAACATCGATATGGGTCACACCGGCGCTGTGACAGATCTCGGTCACCACCGAGGCCAGCGTGCGTGCGCCCGACCGCCCGTTCAGCCAATGGCCGCGTGCATAGTTCGCCCCATCCGACCATAGCGAGCGGCGGTTTGGAAAGCTGGGAAAGGGCCGCGCGTCCCATGCCCAGACATAGGCGTTGGACATATCAATCATGGGCGCACCATAGCGCGATGAAACCGGGTTGTTGGCCGGATCCCCCCAATACCCCAGCACCGCCTCAAGGTAACGTGTCTGGATGAAATCGTCCCTCAAGCCATTAGAATAATTGGGCAGTTTTGATTCCGACGATTTAGGGTCCAAAAATTTGTTCGGCTGGTTGGTGCCTTTGTCTATTGCCGCGCAGCCAAGCTCATCCAACCAGGCCGCATCGAACTGAGGACCCCTAAGCCCCTCGGGATCATGGGCCGAAAAGGCCTGCGCTTCGGCCCCATTGGGCCAGATCAGTTTGCGCTCCGACGCCTTCCAAGTCGGTCACCGATCCGGCGGTGAGCACTGCAATATCCCGCTATCGCCAAAGATCATTACATCGCGCACCTGATCGAACGTCTCGCCCACCAAAGCCACCCGACAGGCCGCACCCTTGTCCAAAGGCTTGGACCCTTCGACCATCGACCGCACCCATTCGGAACCGGCCCTTGTCTTCCCGGCGCCACGGCCACCCATGATCACCCAGGACCGCCAGTCGCCTTCAGGCGGCAATTGATGCGGCAGCGCCCAAAACTCAAACAGGAAAGGGAGGGCACACAGCCCCCCCCTCCCCGATCTCAGATCGTGCCCGATCAAGGTCGAGCGCGTACCCCCCTTGGGCAATTCCGGCTTGTCTGTGATGTTGTTCGACAAAGCTTGTCTCCACTTTCTGACAGGTTCGGATCAGCCCCTCTAGCTGACCGAGTTGCCTGGCTGAACTAGCAAGATCTGCATCCTCCCCGGCTCCGATTTGCCTGCGCAGTTCTTCCGCTGCCTGGCGCAAACCGCGAATGGACGCCTCAAGCGACTGCAACAAGTCTGCCGTCTGAGAAATCCGCTCTTCCGGGGTAATCAAAGTCATGTTTTGCTTGTGACCTCATGCATGAGTTTTTCCGCACGAGAGAAACGAGAAACGGCCACCGGGTTTCCCCCGGGGCCGTTGCCCACTTCTTCTAGCATGACATAAGGGATACCAAATTAAGTTCGCAATGTCAATGCGTTACGCAACCCTCCTGCAACACTCAGCGCACGCCGTGTTTACGATTGGCCCCTCAACTGCGAACCACCTCCAACAGGGCTGCGCTCACGATCAAAGTCGCTCCAATCAACTCGCGCAGTCCAAACGGCTCACCCGAGAACAAAGCAGCCGAAATCAAGCCAACAACCACCTCGCTCATCAGCAGCAGCCCAACGCGTGCTGGTGTCAGTAAGGTCGCAGGCCAAATGGTCAGAAAAATCATCGGCAATGTATAAAGCGCCGAAAGCAAGGCGACAGGGCCGACCTGAAGCACCGCTTCACCAAGCGCTCTTTCAAGCCCCGCCCCAAATGGCAGGCTGCACAGCGACAAAATCAAGGCACCCAGAATAAAGGCAAAGACCTGTCCCCGTACCGAAATACCCGAGGCACGATACAGTCCAAGCGTTCCAAAGGCCCATGTCATGCCCGAGATCAGCGCCAGCCAATCTCCGGTATTCCGAGGCCAGGGCAGCCCCTGTTCACCTCCCAAGATGATGAACATTCCGCCCAGACCGCAGACAAGCCCTAAAAGCCGCAAAGGCCCCGGTCGCTCGCCTAGCACCACCATGCCCAGGATCGTTCCCCAGACCGGAGTGAGATAAAACAGCAGGATGGCGCGGACGACATCCGTATAAACCAGACTGATGGTGAACAGGCTGAAGGCGGCGCCTGTAAACATGCCGCTAAAAATCAGACTGCGCCAAGCGCGCTGCAACGACCTGCGTTCCCGCCACAAAAACGGCAAAAGAACCAAAATGGCCGAGCTATACATGACGATGCCCGGCCATGCGCCGCTCAGCCCTTGACTCACGAAGTATCGGACCGGGATCCAATAGAGTCCCCACATCATTCCCCCGATGACAAGGGCAATGCTGGCGGTTCTCAAATCCGCCCTGTCAAAAGCTCTGAGCATACACAGCCATCCCGCGAATCCTTCTGTCCGGTATCCGGCAAAGGCCCGCCCTTCGCAAGCGTCGCGCATATTGAGTGCTTGACTTTCAACCCTTCAGGGCGCATGTGCCACCAAACAGCGCTGCAGCGTGAGCACACAGGCCGAAAAGCCAGCCAGCGCCCGATCAACCCCATAGTTCCCCATCACGCAGGGTTCTTGACGCGACGACCAGGCTAAGCAGGAACCGCCTGCTTGTCCCAAGGTCTCGTACACCCCTGTCGGTCGCGGACGCGGCCCATCACGATTTGCCCGTGGCCTGATGCCTTGGGCAGCAGAAGGATAGTTTTTTGTTCGATTTCGACATGCTGGGCCTTGCGCCCGCACTGAATGACGCGCTGAAACGCGCAAACCTTACACAACCGACACCGATCCAGAACCAGGCGATCCCGCTGGCTCTGAATGGGCATGATATTCTTGGGCTGGCGCAGACCGGCACTGGCAAAACTCTGGCCTTTGGCCTGCCCCTGATCGACCATTTGCTGGCGCAGCCCGGCAAGCCTGCGCCCAAAACAGCCAAGGCGCTGATCCTTGCGCCCACGCGCGAGCTGGTGAACCAGATCGCCGACAGCCTGCGCGGGCTGACGCAAAAGACCAAACTGCGCGTGGCCACTGTTGTGGGTGGGCAGTCGATCAACAAACAAGTGATGTTTCTGTCGCGTGGCACGGACATTCTGGTCGCCACACCGGGCCGTCTGATCGACCTGATGGAGCGCGGGGCCGTTGATCTTGGCTCCGTTCGGCATCTGGTGTTGGATGAGGCGGATCAGATGCTCGACATGGGCTTTATCCATGCGCTCCGTCGCATTGCGCCCGCCCTAGGCACACCCCGCCAAACCATGTTGTTCTCGGCGACCATGCCGAAGCAGATGGAAGAGCTCAGCCGTGCCTATCTGGATAACCCGCAGCGGGTGCAAGTGTCGCCCCCGGGCAAAGCAGCCGACAAGATCACGCAGTCGGTCCATTTCGTCTCCAAGCCCGAGAAACCCGGCAAGCTGCGCGAGATCCTGTCTCAGGACCCCGACGCACTGACGCTAGTGTTCTCGCGAACCAAGCATGGGGCCGAAAAGCTAATGAAAGGCCTTGTCGCTGACGGGTTCAACGCTGCCTCGATTCACGGCAACAAAAGCCAGGGGCAGCGGGATCGCGCCATCAAAGCTTTCCGCGCCGGAGAAGTTACCATTCTGGTGGCAACAGACGTCGCCGCCCGCGGCATCGACATCCCTGGTGTGGCCTATGTGATCAACTATGACTTGCCGGAAGTGCCCGACAACTATGTGCACCGCATTGGGCGCACCGCACGCGCAGGTCGCGAGGGTGAGGCGATAGCGTTTTGTGCCGGTGATGAGATCGACAAGCTGATCCAGATCCAAAAGCTGATGAAGATCGAAATTCCTGTGGCCAGCGGAACCATGCCCGAGCGTGAGGAACCAGCGAAACCCGGTCGTCGTCCGGGCAACCGCCGCCGTGGCCCCAAACCACAGAACAAATCAGGTGCTGCACCATCACAAAGTCAAAGACGCCGCCGCCCCCGGCGCCGTTCAGCAGCATAAACAAAAAAAGGCGGGCCGCAGCCCGCCTTTTTTTCTTCTAAACGTTCAGGGCTAAACCCAAACCGTTTTAGTTCCCCGAATTCCGTTCGGCTTCGATCTCGCGCCATTTTGCAACGTTGCGGTTATGCTCCTGCAACGTCTCGGCAAACGCGTGACCCCCTGTGCCATCCGCCACGAAGAACACGAAATCCGTGTCATCAGGGGCCACAGCGGCCTCAAGGCTCGCCAGACCCGGATTGGCAATCGGGGTCGGTGGCAACCCGTCGATCTGATAGGTATTCCAAGGTGTTGGGCGGTTAAGCTCACTACGCCGCAACCCGCGACCCAGCGTTCCTTGACCTTTGGTGACACCATAGATCACAGTAGGGTCTGTCTGCAGACGCATCCCTTGGTTCAAACGGTTCACAAACACGCTCGCGACCTGCCCGCGTTCTTCCGGCACGCCGGTTTCCTTTTCGATGATCGAGGCCAGGATCAACATCTCTTCAGGGCTGGTGATCGGCAGCCCTTCTTGACGGGCCTCCCAGACCGCTTTGATCCGCAGCTGCTGCTCTTCCATCATGTCCCGCAAAACGTCTGCGCGCGCCGCCCCTGGCGTCACGTCATAGCTGTCGGGGGCCAGCATCCCCTCGGGCGGGATTTCGGCAATGTCGCCACTCAGCGCCCCAAAGCTCTTGAGCGCTTCCACAACCTGCCACGACGTCACACCTTCGGCCAGCGATACACGGTACCGCGTATCCGCATTGTCTCGCTTCTCAGTATAGGCATCAGGGATCTGTTCATCACTTGCGTCAAACGCAGCAATCTCGACGAAATCCAACGTGGCCGGGTCAAGCTCGCGCACGCGGGTCTGAATACGTGTTACACCGATCCGGTACTCGATCTCTGAGCCGCAAGTACTGGCACCCGAGCTGGTGATCTCGTCAATGATCTGCTCCATCGACGCGCCTTCGCGCACCAGAAAACTGCCAGCTTTCAACTGCTGGGACTTGTCGCTGTAATCGGCGGCCATGCGGAAAATCGTGCCACTGCTGATCGCGCCCTGATCTTCCAGATCACGGCTGACACGCGTCATGTTCGAGCCCGGCTGCACCTGCAGGCAAATCGCGGTTTCCAAAGGGCCTTCAGCCCGGTATTGCGATTGCCCCCACAGGACCACACCGCCCATGATGAACAGGCCAACCACAAGGATGGTCAACACGTTCGATGCAAGGGCCCGCCACATTCAGCTGACCTTTCCGAAGATCACGCTGGCATTAGTCCCGCCAAAGCCGAACGAGTTTGAAAGGGCCACGTCGATCTTGCGCTCACGCTTGGTGTTGGGTGCCAGATCGATAGGCGTTTCCACGGCAGGGTTTTCCAAGTTGATTGTCGGCGGCGCAACCTGATCGCGGATCGCGAGGATCGAGAATATGGCCTCAATCGCACCTGCAGCCCCCAGCAAGTGACCTGTTGCCGACTTTGTCGAGGTCATGGTCGCCTCACTGGCGTGATCGCCCAGCAAACGCTCGACCGCACCCAGTTCAATGGTATCGGCCATGGTCGACGTGCCATGCGCGTTGATATAGTCCAGATCCTTCGGCTCCAACCCGGCGCTACGCAGCGCGGCGCGCATTGAACGTTCGGCGCCGTCCCCGTCCTCGGATGGGGCCGTAATATGATACGCGTCCCCAGACATGCCATAGCCCAGAACTTCGGCGTAAATCTTGGCACCGCGCGCCTTGGCATGCTCATAGTCTTCGAGCACTACGATACCGGCGCCCTCACCCATGACAAAGCCGTCCCGGTCAACGTCATAAGGGCGGCTCGCCTTCTTGGGATCATCGGCATATTTCGTCGAAAGCGCCTTACAGGCGTTGAAACCCGCGATACCGATTTCGCAGATACAGCCCTCGCCGCCACCGGCGATCATGACGTCGGCATCACCCGCCCGGATGATACGGCTTGCGTCCCCAATCGCATGTGCACCCGTCGAACAGGCTGTCACAACCGAGTGGTTCGGCCCCTTGAAGCCGTGGCGGATCGATACCTGTCCCGAAGCCAGGTTGATCAGCGCGCCGGGAATAAAGAAGGGCGACACACGTCGCGGACCTTTGTCGCGGATCAGGTTCGCAGTGTTTGCGATAGATCCCAGACCACCAATCCCGGAACCGATCAAGACACCGGTGCGCAGCCGCGCCTCTTCATCTTCGGGCAACCAATTCGCATCCTGACACGCCATATCGGCTGCAGCGATGGAATAGAGGATAAAATCTTCGATCTTGCGCTGTTCTTTTGGTGGCATCCAATCGTCAGGATTGAACGTGCCATCGGCGCCATCGCCGCGCGGGACTTCACAGGCATAGGTCGTGGTGACGCCGCTTTCAACCGCGTCGAAATGAGTGATCGGACCCGCACCGGATTCACCATCCAGCAGCCGCGACCAGGATTCCTCGACCCCGCTGGCCAAAGGAGTGACCAATCCAAGGCCGGTAACAACGACTCTGCGCATAGATATGCCTCTTGCCTGCTTACTGTTATTAGAACCGCTCATACCCCGGCACGGGGTCCGGGGGCAAGACCATCAGCGTATTCGCATATGCGGTCGCTACGGCAACTTGCCCGGGCGACCGCACTGAAACGCAAGCTGGGCTCGTCGTAACGCTTGGCGCTGACATGCTCAGGTCAGACCGCGCGCCTCGGCGAACACCGCAGTCTTACTGGAACTGAGCCACCGGCTCTTGAGCGCCCCGGGCGACGCGCAACGCGTCCTCCAATGACAGTTTCTTGCGGAACAATGCGCGCCCCAGAATTGCCCCGGAAATGTTCGGTATATAGGCTAGGCGCGAGATGTCATCCGCGCTGCGTACCACGCCGCTGGCGATCACCGGTGTGCGAGACTGCGCCGCCAAACCCGATATCAACCCCAACTGCGCCTCGACATCTTCCATGTCGCTGTCGATATCTGTCACAAGGATCGCCGCAAAAGGCGTATCCGCAAATGCGTCGATAAAGGCTTCGGCCGTAAACGCGCTCTGGCTGCGCCAGCCTTCGGTCATCACACGACCTTTCCAGACATCCACCGCCAGAACAATCTGGTCTGGATACAGCTTGGCCAATTTCTTCACCAGATTCGGCTCCCATGCCGCCATGGTGCCGATCACGATCCGGCCTGCACCTTTATCTAGCCAATGCTCAACATGTTCGCGGGTGCGCATTCCTCCGGCCAATTGCACAGGGATCTCGGCCGAGCGAATGATCTCCTCCACCAAAGCGGCGTTGGTATCGCGACCCTCGATTGCGTCAAAATCGGTCAGTTGCATCCACTCGGCACCCGCAGCCGCCCAGCCGCGCACCGTTTCCACCGGATCCACATGCCAGATCAACGCATCTTCCAAACGCCCCTTGTCCAGGGTCACGCACCGACCGTTCTGCAACTCCATCGTGGGGTAGATCATCATGACTCATTTCCTCCGCTGAATCACTCTGGATTTCCACGGTAGCATAGAGTCTCAAAATGGGTTCCGGTTTCACAAGATCGGCAAACCCGGACTGTTTTGCGGCATCGATCAATGTCGCGTCGGTGGACGATCCCGCTTGAGCAAGTGAACATCGGTTCCGCGATACTTGGCCTCGCGCATCAATGTATAGCCGAGTTTCTGTGCCAGTTTCAGCGACGCTTCGTTCTTGCTGCCTATCAAGGACACCAACGGGCCGGGAATCACGCGATCAAACCAGTCATGCGCGGCCTGCGCCGCCTCAAACCCAAAGCCCTGCCCCTGACCTTCTTGGGCCAAAACCCAGCCAGCCTCTGGGAAAGTATCGAAATCTTCACCCAAGTCTCGGTTCCCATAAAAGAAACCCGCCTGGCCTATCAGCGTCCGGTTGGCTTGCAGCACAACGGCCCATTGTCCAAACCCTGCCATTTGCCAATGCCCGGCATTGCGCACGAACGATTCCCAGGCTTCGCCACGGGTTTTGGGTTTGCCGCCAATATGGCACACAACCTTGGGGTCGCGCCATATCTCTGCGAACCGGTTAAAGTCCTCAGGTCGCATCGCGCACAGCGTCAACCGTGCGGTGTTGATCATCGGGGTGGATCTTATCATGCCCTTGCCCGCTTATGTTTTCTGCCTCAGACAATACGTTGCGAAGGGTAAACATCTCATGCAAGAGAGAAATTTGTCTGGCCACAAAAAACGGCGCCTCCGTTGCCCGGAAGCGCCGCTTTTTTTCAGAACCGAAGCTCTTAGGAAGCTTCGCTGATGAATTTGACGGCGTCGCCAAAGGTCTGGATGGTTTCGGCCGCGTCATCAGGGATCTCGATGCCGAATTCTTCTTCGAAGGCCATAACCAGCTCAACAGTGTCCAAGCTGTCTGCGCCCAGATCGTCGATGAAGGATGCGTTTTCCGCAACTTTGTCTTCTTCAACACCCAGGTGCTCAACAACGATCTTCTTTACGCGATCTGCGACGTCGCTCATGTCTATTCCTCATTCCATTTCAGGGCGGTTTGCCCGGTTCTGCCCTTGCCCGCGCGGGGTGGCCTTGGTTTGCCCATTCCGGGCGGTTTGGGTCCCGGGTCCCCGGGAAAACAAAGAACCGATCGGAACCGGTCCCTTTTAAGATGCGCCGCCTATAGCATACACAACGCACAAGGCAAACGCTTTCGCGCCTGCCAATTGCAGCGCCTACAACATGGCCATGCCGCCGTTCACATGCAAGGTTGTCCCCGTGACATAACCCGCCTCGGGGCTTGCTAGATACAGAACAGCCGCGGCAATTTCGCCCGGATCGCCCATGCGACCGGCAGGAACTTGCCCCAGAATGCCAGCTTTCTGGTCATCGGTCAGCTTGTCGGTCATGGCGGTGGTGATGAAACCGGGCGCCACCGCATTTGCAGTGATTCCTCGGCTGGCAACCTCATAGGCCAGCGATTTGGTCATACCCACCATACCCGCCTTGGACGCGGCATAGTTTGCCTGTCCTGGGTTCCCGGTCGCGCCAACCACGGATGAGATGTTGATGATCCGCCCCCAACGGGCCTTCATCATGCCGCGCATCACGCCTTTGCACAGCTTCATGGTCGAGGTCAGGTTCACGTTGATCACGCTTTGCCAGTCTTCATCCGACATGCGCATGAACAGGTTGTCCCGCGTGATCCCGGCATTGTTGACCAGAATATCGACCGACCCCATTGCCTCGATCGCCTGTTTCGGCAGCGCCTCAACAGCCTCGGCATCGCTCAGGTTGCACGGCAGCACATGAGCGCGTTCGCCCAACTCGTCAGCCAGCGCCTGCAACGGCTCAACACGTGTACCGGACAGACCCACGGTTGCGCCCGCGCCGTGCAAAGCACGCGCGATGTCACCACCGATACCGCCTGACGCGCCGGTGACCAGAGCATTCTTTCCTGTCAAATCAAACATGTAAAACTTCCTCGTTGCACACCCTGTCGGGTGTCATCCCTGTTATTGACCTGCGCCCAGCGCCGCTTGAACATCATCCGGCGATCCCACGGCCTGACATGCAACCGCCCGGTCGATCTTGCGGATCATCCCCGACAAAGCCTTGCCCGCTCCGATCTCCCAGACGCTATCGACCCCTTGGGCCACCATGTACTGCACACTTTCGCGCCAGCGGACCGAGCCGGTGACTTGCTCAACCAGCAGCGACCGGATCTGATCCGGGTCGGTGACTGCTTCGGCCCGTACATTTGCCACCAGCGGCACTGCAGGTGCATTGATTTCAACGCCGGCCAAAGCCTCGGCCATCACATCAGCGGCGGGCTGCATCAGCGCGCAATGGAACGGCGCGCTGACGGGCAGCATCACCGCCCGCTTGGCACCTTTTTCCTTGGCGATCACCGCAGCACGTTCCACCGCCGCCTTCGCACCGGACACAACAACCTGAGTGGGATCGTTGTCATTTGCGGCTTGGCACACCTCGCCTTGTGCGGCCTCTTCGGCTACTGCGCGCACCGCGTCCAGATCAAGGCCCAGAACGGCGGCCATCGCGCCCTCACCCACCGGTACGGCAGATTGCATCGCCTGCCCCCGCGTGCGCAGCAGGCGCGCGGTATCCGCCACGGACAACGCACCCGCAGCCGCCAGCGCGGAATATTCGCCCAGCGAATGCCCCGCCACAAAAGCGGCATCCGTAATCGACGCGCCTTCGGCCTCCAATGCGCGCATCGCCGCGATCGAGGTCGCCATCAGCGCCGGTTGTGCGTTCTGGGTCAGCGTCAGATCAGAAATGTCACCCTCCCAGATCAAGGCGCTCAGCTTTTCGCCCAGGGCCTCATCAACCTCATTGAACACGGCTTGGGCCGCCGGATAAGCCTCGGCCAGAGCCTTCCCCATGCCAATGGTCTGGGCGCCCTGCCCCGGAAATACGAACGCGCGTGTCATAGATGCCTCTTGGATGACGTCAGGTTGCCGCGCGGTGTAAACCGACAGGCCGCGCGGCACAAGCATTGCCTGCGCTCTGCATCTGGGCACCGGTTCTGTGCGTTTCTCGCACTTGTGTCCCATGGGCAGCGATTTAGGGTGTAGCGAACTGAATGTCCCGGAGATTTCCCCGATGTCCCTGAGCAATACTTCCTCAAGCTACGGCAGTGTCACCAAGGCCTTTCACTGGCTGACCGCCTTGCTGATCCTAACGGCTTTACCGCTGGGCTGGATCGCCAACGACCTGGCTCATGTCTTGTTTGATCCAACGGTCACACCGACCGAAGCGCAGATTGCGCGCGCGGCCAATCTGTTTTCGCTGCACAAGACTGTAGGGGTAACGGTTTTCTTTGTCGCCCTGGCCCGCATCCTCTGGGCAGTCACGCAAACCAAACCAGGCCTTCTGAATGCGGATAACAAACCCGAAGCCCTTGCTGCCGAAACGGTTCACTGGCTGCTCTATGGCTCTTTGGTTCTGGTCCCTCTGACCGGATGGTTCCACCACGCGGCAAGCGAGGGTTTTGCGCCGATTCTCTGGCCCTTTGGACAGAATTTGCCTTTCGTCCCGAAATCTCTTGGCCTGGCCGAGCTGACCGGTACATTGCACGAGCTTTTGATGTGGGTTCTGGTCGCGTCCCTGGGCCTGCATATTGCCGGTGCGCTCAAGCACCATATTGTCGACAAGGACAGCACTCTGCGTCGCATGTTACCGGGCCGCTCAGACGCACCGCAACCACCGCAACAACATCACAGCCCGGTCCCGGTTGTCGCGGCGCTTGCCGTTTGGGTGGCCGTCCTCACTGGTGGCTGGGCGATGGGAGAGTTCTCGCACGGTCGTCACGATAATGGGGATCACGATCACGGAGACGCACAGCTGGCCGAAGTTCAATCCGATTGGCAGATTCAGGACGGTACTCTGTCGATTACGATTTCGCAATTGGGCAGCCCGGTCACAGGAGCGTTCTCAGATTGGACGGCTGCCATCACCTTTGACGAGCCTGATGCACCCGGACCCGCCGGGTCGGTCGATGTCACCATCGCCATCGCTTCGCTTAGTCTGGGCACCGTGACGGATCAGGCCATGGGGGCAGATTTCTTCGATGCGACCCAGTTTCCAACCGCACAGTTCAAAGCGGATCTGTTCAAGACGGAAACAGGTTACGAAGCCCGCGGTCCGCTGACCATACGTGACAAAACCATGGAAATCGTCCTGCCCTTCTCGCTGGACCTTCAGGATAACACAGCAGCCATGAGTGGCGCATTGGAGTTGAACCGGTTGGAGTTTGACGTCGGGACCTCACAGCCCACCGAAGACTCTTTGGGTTTTGTTGTCACCGTTGGGGTCGAGTTGACGGCCACGCGGACTCAATAAGAAAAAACCGCCAGAGCGTTTGGCTCTGGCGGCTGAATTTCATCCGGTAGAGGCTGGCTTATTCGGCCTTTTGCGCCTCGACCGAGATTTGAACCGTCACTTCGTCACCAACGAACGGCGCAAACTGGCCCAAATCAAACTCGCTGCGCGTCAGTGTGGTTGTCGCGTTGAAACCGGCCCATGGCTTGTTGGCCATCGGGTGGTTGTCGACCTTGTTCAGCGAGGCATCCAAAACAACAGATTTGGTGACACCGTTCATCGTCAGGTCACCCGTGATATTTGCGGTGTCGTCACCGGTCACTTCAATGCCGGTCGAGGTGAAAGTGATCAGGTCACCCTCTTTCGCACCAAAAAAGTCCTCGGACATGAAATGACCTTCACGTGCTTCCCAGCCAGTGAACATGGACATGACTGGCATGGAAACACTCACGCTCGAAGCAGCCGGGTTTTCTTGATCGAACATGATCTCACCTTCAAATCCCGAGAACATCCCGTAGGTGGTCGAAAAACCCAGGTGGTCATAGGAAAACAAAACCTGACTATGACTGGGATCCAAAACGTATTTTTCGGCGCCGGCAAACGCTGTTGTCGCCGATACGGCCAGTGCTGCAGCAATAATGGTGGATTTCATGGTTATCTCCGCGGTGTTAAGTTCGCAAACCTCAAGGCTCGCTCATAACACATTTGTGCCGCCCAAGGGCGGCACTCAAGTTTTTTTGATCAACAGGTTCTGTTCTTTTTTGAACAGAATAAAACTCAGCCGAGGATTGTTACGTTCTGGCTCAGTTGTCCTTTCAGCGCGCGGCTGACATCCGCCGATTGCAGGGGAAGCTTCATCAGCAAGCTGCCATCAACGTCAAACAGTTCGACCTGATCATCCGAGAAACGGGCACCACCCAAAGATTCATAGCTGCGGCGCAGAACGGTTTGCGGACGACCATTCTCGTTCTTTTGCAGGATACGAACCTCACGGCGGATCGGGTCAAAATAGGCGTCAGGACGGGTATCCAGCAATTCTACGGTCAGCAGGCTGACACCGCCAATCAGAAACGCCAGCGATGCGATCAATTTGAACGGCCATACCTCGGCACCCATCACCGAACCTGGCATCAACCACATCGAGAAGGCGATCATGATCAACAGGGCTCCGGCGATCCGAGCCAGTACAAGTCGTGCCTTCCAATTCGGTGTGAAATTGATCAGCAGAGGTACGGATTTTTCATAGACTGCGCTCTGCGCTGTCTTTTCGAAAGTGTTCGTATTCACTACGGCCATTGGTTTGCCCTGTCTTTATCTGTTGCGATGTTCCGGGTGTCCCCGTCTTAATGAACAACCTCGAGGAGAAAAGCGTCAGGAATTGGGCACCCTGGTGGAAATAGCACGGCGTCTCAATGGCATGTAAGGCAGGGCTTGTTCCCACCGCCCAAACGTGTATATGGGGCCATCCTTCGCACAGATGTGAATCGCGCAGCCTCTCGTGGCAGGGTCGCGAAGGACAAAATGGCCCCGCCTTTGAAATGCGCCTTGATATAAACAGGAGTGAACATGCCACTGTATGAGCATGTAATGATCGCGCGTCAGGATCTGTCCAACGCGCAGGCCGAAGGCCTGATCGAACACTTTGGCACCGTACTGTCCGACAATGGCGGCAAACTCGTCGATAGCGAGTATTGGGGTGTCAAGACGATGGCCTACAAGATCAACAAGAACCGCAAGGGTCACTATTCCTTCCTGAAGACCGATGCCCCCTCGGGCGCGGTGCAGGAAATGGAACGACTGATGCGCCTGCATGACGACGTCATGCGTGTTCTGACCATCAAAGTTGACGAGCACACCGAAGGCCCGTCGGTTCAGATGCAAAAGCGTGACGAACGTGGCGACCGCCGCGAGCGCCGTTGATCAACGCCTGACGAAAGGACATAAACCATGGCCGCAAAACCATTTTTCCGCCGTCGCAAAGTTTGCCCGTTCTCGGGTGAAAACGCGCCGAAGATCGACTATAAGGACACTCGTCTGCTGCAGCGCTACATCTCTGAGCGCGGCAAGATCGTTCCCTCGCGTATCACTGCCGTTTCGGCGAAAAAGCAGCGTGAACTGGCCCGTGCCATCAAGCGCGCCCGCTTCCTCGCCCTGCTGCCCTACGCCGTGAAGTAAGGAGAGACTGACATGCAAGTTATCCTTCTGGAACGTGTTGCGAAACTGGGTCAGATGGGCGACGTCGTTGACGTCAAGCCCGGCTACGCCCGCAACTTCCTGCTGCCCCAAGGCAAAGCCCTGAGCGCGTCCGAGTCGAACATCGCCTCGTTCGAAGCCCAAAAGGCTCAGCTTGAAGCACGCAACCTGGAAACCAAGAAAGAAGCTGAAGCGCTGGCTGAAAAGCTGGACGATCAGCAGTTCATCGTGATTCGCTCGGCCTCGGATGCCGGTGCGCTCTATGGCTCTGTCACTCCACGTGACGCCGCAGACGCCGCCACCGAAGCAGGTTTCACCGTCGACAAGAAACAGATCGCCCTGATCGCTCCGATCAAAGAGCTGGGTCTGCACACCGTCGCCGTTCACCTGCACCCCGAAGTTGAAGTTTCGATCAAGCTGAACGTCGCGCGCTCGGAAGAAGAAGCCGAATTGCAAGCTTCGGGCAAATCGATCCAGGAACTGGCCGCAGAAGAAGAAGCTGCAGCCGAGTTCGAGATCGCCGAACTGTTTGACGATATCGGTTCTGCGGCATCGGAAGATGACGAACTGGTCGCCGATGCAGCTCCTGCCGAAGAGGCTGCCGAAGACGAAACCCAAGCCTAACAAGGTATTTGGACGAGCCACTTGAAGGGCCGTGCTGACAACAGCGCGGCCTTTTCCATTTTCAGCTTATACGGGCAAAATTTCGCCAGATTAAATGCCTAGGCTTGCGAGGTAACGGCTGTTCCTTATGATCCGCAAGCAATGACAAAGAGGTTTCAAATGCTCTCGTTCAAACGTCGCGACTTTCTGGCTTTGGCTGCAATTCTTCCGCTCGCAGCCTGCGGCGGAGCTGACAACGCTGTATCGCGTGGAGATACGTTTGATCCACCGCTTTATCCTAACGAAACCCCCGAACTTCGCGCATCAATCAACAGATGGGCCGACCATTATGAACTCCCGCGCGAGCTGGTACACAAGCTCGCCATCCGCGAAAGCACCCACCGTCCCTGGGCTGTAAACCGTCCCTACTATGGCTTGCTTCAAATTCTACCGGCAACGGCTCGCTCAATGGGATACAGCGGAAACGCCAAGGGGTTGTTGGATGCGGACACCAATCTGGAATTCGCGGGCAAGTATCTGCGTGGGGCCTGGCTGCTTTCAGACGGCAATCAGGATCGAGCTATTTTTCTATACGCCAAAGGGTTTTACCCCGAGGCCAAAGCGCGCGGAATGCTTGTCGAAACCGGGCTTCGCTCGAACTAAACGTGGCTTTTTTCTCAGGTTTTGACGAAATGACAGCAACACCGGGGCCAAACCGTTCTTGACCCGACAAAAAATGCGCCTTTCTGTCAAATGAAATTCGAATTAAGATTACAGTATGTGCACCCCTCACTTGCATCCGTATCAGAAGCTGCCCTGACGTAAACATTGGACACCCCTGAATTGGCAAAGTGTCAAAAGATGCATCGCTCTAAAGGTTTGAACGGTGAAACTCATAGACCTGGCTGCGCTCGACCAAGATGAAAAGTCGACCGCAGATATCATAAACGCTGTTTGCCACGAGCTGGGCTTTGACTATGCGTCTTATGCCACGATGAACACCGCCGGAGGCGATGTACAGGGATATGCCAACTATCCCGATGAGTGGAAGATTCACTACGGTAGCCACGGCTACCACAAATTCGACCCCACCATTTATACCTCCATGCTCAGTATTGCACCGGTGGATTGGGGGCGTTTCCAGAAAGATGAAAAGTTTAATGCGGTCTTCCGGGACGCGCATGATTTCGGCATAACATCGCGCGGTCTGACGGTTCCAGTGCGCGGTCCCTACGGCGAATGTGGCTTGCTGAACGTCACCCGGGATTGTTCCGATGCCGAATGGGACAAGTACAAACGGTACGTGATGGGCGACCTTCAAATGGCAGCCGTCAATGCACATGATACTGTCATGCAATCGGGTGTCCTGTCCCGTGCGCTCTATCTTCCTTCCCTGTCCACCCGTGAAAAAGAAATCCTGCAATGGGTTGCTGAAGGCAAGTCACAACAAGATATCGGTGACATCCTTTCGATCTCGCACCGGACTGTCGAGGTTCACATGCGTTCGGGTCGGGAAAAACTTGGCGCTTTGACCACGCCGCAGGCTATTGGCCGGGCAATAGGTCTAGGCTTAATCACGCCAGGTTAACAAAAAAATACAAAAATACGGGAAACCCCCAATAGTCTCATTTCAAATGTTCGTTAATCCTGCTCCTACGGTAACCAATCTGTAGGGGGATGGAAATGATCATCGTTATCGATGGTATCAACCAACACTTATTCACTGACATCTTGGACGAGATGTACCAACTCCGCGCGCGCGTTTTCGGGGATCGCCTGGGCTGGGAAGTCAATATCGAAAACGGGCGCGAACGCGATGCGTTCGACGACCTGCATCCGGCACATGTCGTAAGCATCAACGACGATGGGGACGTCGTTGGGTGCATGCGCCTGTTGCAGACAACCGGGCCACATATGATGGCCGACGTCTTTAACGCGATCCTGGATGGCGAACCGCCGATCCGAAGCGCCCAGGTTTGGGAGGCAACGCGCTTTTGCGTGGACACGAAAAAACTGGGGCGCGGCCGGGGGAAGAACTCGATTTCCTATGTGACCAGCGAGGTCATGATCGGGTCGTTTGAATATGCGATGCAGGCCGGAGTGCTGGATTCGATTGCGGTGATCGATCCGGTCATGAACCGGGTGCTGCAACGATCGGGCAACGCTCCATACGACTATCTTGGCACGGCTAAACCAATGGGCAAAGTCGTGGCCATGGCCGCAATGATGGACTGTTCGGAAGAACGAATCGCTGGCATCCGCGCGTATGCGGGTATTGAACATGACGTCTTCTTGTCCGAAGACGAAGCGCTGGCGCTGTTTGCGCGGTCAAAATCGCCTCTGCCTGCGAACCAAGACCACAAGCCACTCACCGATCTTGAAAGGTATTTTGTGGAGCAGATAAGCGCCTCGACCACCGAAGACGAACGGATGGCCACGCTGAAGCTGATCGAAACTCTAACAGATACATTCTCGCCAGAGCAAAAAGTTGCTCTGCTTGGAACCCCCCGTGCTTTTGCTCATGAGGTCTGACCCCCTCGCCTCATAGAACCAAAAGCCACCCATGCGGAGCCGTCTTCGAGATAAGTCGGCTCCGCAATTTTGTCACTCCGGATCGCCCCGGGAGGAAGAGGTTTATTCCTCTTCCAGTGCCTCAACCGCTTTTTGCAGGTCGTCTTTGCTGACTTCCTTGTCGGCGACCTGGGCCAGTTCAAATACGTAGTCAACGACCTTGTCTTCAAAGATCGGCGCCCGCAACTGCTGCTGCATCTGGGCGTTCTGCTGCACGAACTCAAAGAACTGGCGTTCCTGACCAGGATATTGACGCGCCTGGTTCATGATCGCCTGAGTCATTTCGGCATCGGTAACTTCAACTTCGGCCTTTTGCCCAAGTTCAGCCAGCAACAGCCCCAGACGCACGCGGCGCTCGGCCAGCTTGGTGTGCTCTTCTGTCGGCTCGATCTCACCATGATCGTGGCCTTCCACATCGGGGTTTTCCTCGTGGAACAACTGATGTGCAATCTGCTTGGATTCGGCTTCAACCAGCGACGGCGGCAGGTCGAAGGAAACCTTCTCGTCCAGAACATCCAAGAGACCACGCTTCATTACGGCGCGGGACGCACCGGCATATTCTGCCTCAAGACGTTCCGAGATCTGCTCTTTCAAACCAGCCAGATCCTCGGCGCCAAATTTCTTAGCCAGCTCATCATTGACCTCTGCCGCCACAGGCTCTTTCACCTCTTTGATGGTGCAGGTAAAGACGGCGTCTTTGCCCGCCAGATGCTCGGCACCGTATTCTTCCGGGAAAGTGACGTTGACGTCTTTTTCTTCCTCGGCCTTCACACCGACCAGTTGCTCTTCAAAGCCGGGGATGAAGCTGTTCGAGCCCAGAACCAGCGGATAGTCTTCAGCCGATCCACCTTCAAATTCTTCGCCGTCAACCTTGCCGACAAAGTCAAACACGATCTGGTCGCCGTCCTTGGCCTTTGAGCCCTTGCGGCGCGCTTTGAAATCCTGCGCGGTTTCGGCCAGGTTGTTCAGCGCTTCTTCAATGGCTGCATCGTCTGCTTTGACAACCAGCTTCTCCAGCTCAACCGTGCTCAAGTCAACTTCGGGGATCTCGGGCAGCGCTTCATAGGACATGGCGACCTCGACATCGTCGCCTTCTTTCCAGTCCTCGTTGGTCATCTTGACCTCAGGCTGCAACGCAGGACGCTCGCCGCTGTCCTCGAAATGCTTGTTCATCGCGCCGTCGATGCTTTCCTGCATCGCTTCACCCAGCAGACGCTGGCCAAACTGCTTTTTCAGCAGGGCCATAGGCACCTTGCCTTTGCGGAAACCTTTCATTTCGATTTCCGGCTGCGCCTCGGTCAGTTTCTCGTTAACCTTGTCGTCCAGCTCGGATGCGGTCACAACGATGTTGTAGCCGCGTTTCAGACCTTCGTTCAGCGTCTCGGTAACCTGCATTATGGTAGTCCCCATAGGATTCGGGGCGCGCAACACGGGCGCGCCAGGCAAATTTGACGCCTTCTATTTGCCCAGCCGCGCGCGTGCAAGAGGCAAAGGCGCCATCAGCCCCGGATTTGACCGCCTTGAACCGAAAAATCGCCCCGGATCGACCGTGGCGATAAGGTGTGTCGTTAAACCGGCTCAGAACCTCCAGCGCGCACCCAGAACCCAAGTGTCATTGCTGTCGAACGATGTTCCGTCATCAAAATCGTGATTCCGGTATTTCAGGTATGCATCAGTGTTGATGCTTTGGATTTTCTGAACAACCGCGAAACCCCATGACTCGGTACTGGATCCGCTGCTGTTGAAATCCGAACCATCGTAGTAGTCGATCCCGATCCCCGTCTTCCCCCACGAGACCCAATTGCCTTCATATGAGACCTTGCCATAGAAATAGTCCGGATCGCTCGCACCAGCCCTTTTGTCGTCGCGCGTGCCTGCCGCAACCGTAAATCCAAGCCCGTTGCGCAGCAGAACCGACGCAGACCCGAAAAAGTCTTCCTGGTCCCCGGAATTATCGTCTCGATCGCGAACCGCATAGGCAAGCGCCGCCCCGAACTCCACCCCGTCCCCGAACGTGTTGGAATACGAGACGCGAACGTCGTAATAGGTATCATCATCACTGCTGGACAATATGTTCTGGCCATAGGCAAATCCCGCCGAAAAACCATTGAACTCCGGGGTGTCATAACGCACACGCCCGCGCCGAGCGCCATCAAAGTTACTGCTGGAGTCGCCTATGGTTATCCCGCTCAGAACCCCATTCGCACCACGGTAGAAGAAGGCCGAGTTTTCATCATTGGTAAAGGAATACAGCGCAGTCCCAACGTAGGACAAATCCACTTCGGCAGCGCCATCGGCAGCCATGCTGCCCTGGCCGGCAGAAAACTTGCCATAGCTTCCTTCCAACGCGAAATCCACGTGACGGATGTCAGTGCGCGTCCAACCGCTGAAACTTGTGCCCAACTGGTTCCACTCTGTTGAATTGGGCAGACCCAAGGCCGTTTCGAGCAGAAAAGTAAATTCGTTGCTACCATAAGGTTGCATCAGGCGCAGCCCGACCCTGCTGTTCGAGAGGTCGTTGTCCAAAAGGCGCGTTTCAGTTTGCTGCCCGTCATCGACCGAGATCAGCGCCGGGTGCAACTGGCCGTAAAGCAATACATACCCGCCGCTGTTGTTTTCATATTTCAATTCGGCAGCTGCAGGCGATACCAACCCTGCGACCAACGCGGCCCCAGAAACAGAAATTCGGAAATTGCGTGACATCTTTCATACCTCAAATAAGGGTCCGACCGGTTCGAGTCTGGATACTCACTGGGTAACGAAGCGCTGCGACATACCAGCAAGCCTCTGATCAGAAGTTCTTTTCACTCCGAAAGCAGGAAAGGAGTGAGTCTCATCGTGATATCATAATATGTGTCTATTTGATACCGAAACCTCGGTTCAGCACGCAGAAAATCGCCCGCGCCACGCGGTTATGACGACCTTTGGACCCGCGTCAGTTTTTTTGATCACTCAGTAGGTTACGCAGAACCGCAGGCAATTGCTCAGGTAGGTCTTCAGCAATCAAACCCGGCCCGAACTGTCTTGCGCATTCCTCATGCAACCAAGCTGCGGTTTCTGCCGCGCTTTGGGGCGCAATCCCGCGTGCCAGAAGCCCCGTGATAAACCCCGCCAAAACATCACCCGATCCAGCGGTGGCTAACCAAGGGGCCGCGCGCTCATACATCGCCGCGTTGATCGCGCATCTCCCATCAGGGTCAGCAATGACAGTGTCGGGCCCTTTGAACAGAACAACACACCCCGCCCGTCGCGCCGCTTCACGCGTGGCATCCACCTTGGAATAGGCCGGGCCCACAGTCGGAGCTGATGTCAGCTTTTCGGCAATATCCGGAAACAGGCGCGCAAACTCGCCCCCATGCGGCGTCAGAACACAATTCGGATGCAAGAGGTCGAAAAGCTTGTCTGGATCCTCGCCAAACGCTGTCAAAGCATCTGCGTCCAATACAGTCGCCCGTTGCGCGGCTAAAGCCACCGGCACCAACGCCCGTGCACGATCCAACCCCAAGCCGGGCCCAAGGCAAAGCGCGTTCAAACGCTGGTCCTGCAAGGCCTCCGCCAAACCTTCCGCCCCCTCAACCCGGCGCATCATCAAGGCTGTAATCTGACATGCCACTTCCATCTGCGCCGCAGGCGGTACGCCAAGCGTCACCAACCCTGCTCCGATCCGCAACGCCCCCCGCGCCGCCAACCGCGCCGCCCCGGTCTGGCCGGAACCACCTGACAGGATCAGCGCGTGGCCGTGGGTGTATTTGTGGGCATCATTATCCTTGCGGTCGGCGTGACGCATTCCGAACGACACCGGCCCGTCGATCAATCGCACCAAAGACCGCGCCTCAGCCTTTTGACGTTCATGGTATTCCTTCAACTGGGCGCCGGTCATTTTCTCGCGCGCCGGGTCACTTACATAAGCGACTAATTCATCAGTACTGCGAAATTTCGGGGCCGGCAGACCAATATCAGCGACCCGCACGTTACCACAACGCGCAGGGCCCTCCGCGAGAAAGTGACCGCATTTGGCCTTGTGAAACGTGACCGTCAAATCCGCCTTGCCCGCCACACCGATCGGGCGCCCGCTATCAGCACATAACCCGGATGGCAGGTCCACAGAGACCGCAACAAAAGGGGGATGACGCTTATGCAGATACGAGAGTGAATATGAAATGCTCTCGGGCACCGGCCGCGTCAGGCCCGTCCCAAACAACGCATCCACGTGCAAATCGCACTGCGGCAGCCAGACACCCTCCGGCAAAGGCGCGACAGTACCGATCTCGAGCCAGCGCTCATAGTTCACCCGCGCGTCCGGCGGCAGCTTGTCTGGGTCCCCGTACAGAAAAACCTCCAGCTGCCAACCAAGCTGAAACAAAAGCCGCGCCACGACAAAGCCGTCGCCACCATTGTTCCCAGGGCCGCACAGCACAACTGCGCGAAAGGCATCCCCTTTATCTGGCTCCGAACTTTCCGGGGAAGTTGAGAGGCTGACCCTCGGATCGTTGAACGCGGGCCATTCCTCTAAGATCGCGTCCACCACGCCCTGCCCCGCACGCTCCATCAGCGCCAGCCCGGTGACCTCGCCCGAGTCGATTGCAGCCTGCTCAACCGCGCGCATCTGAGCTGCTGTCAACACTTCCGTCATCTCAACACCACTCGATTCAAAAAACGATTACATTTTAGGCAAGCCGATAAAACTTTAATCGGCAGCTTGATTTCGATGGGCCCTGACCGGGCAGAATCCGCATTCACATTGCTGCCTGATCTTAGACGTGATCACTGCCATCCAGACAACCATTCAAGGTGAGCTGTGATGAAAAAGATTGAGGCGATCATCAAGCCGTTCAAACTGGACGAGGTGAAAGAGGCGCTGCAAGACGTTGGTGTGCAGGGGCTCAGCGTGATCGAGGTCAAGGGGTTTGGCCGTCAGAAAGGCCATACAGAACTCTATCGCGGCGCCGAATACGTAGTGGATTTCCTGCCCAAGGTTAAAATCGAAGTTGTGCTGGACGATGATCAGGTTGATGCCGCCATCGATGCCATCGTATCGGCCGCCAAAACAGACAAGATCGGCGACGGCAAGATTTTTGTCTCACCCGTAGAACAAGCCATCCGCATTCGTACCGGTGAAACCGGCTCGGACGCGTTGTAATCGACTAATCTCCAATCAGAGGAATAGAGAGAATGAGCAAGGACGCAGTTCTTCAGCTGATCCGTGATGAAGACGCAGAATATGTCGACATCCGCTTCACCGACCCGCGCGGTAAGCTTCAGCACGTAACCATCATGTCTGACCAGGTTGACGAGGACTTCCTGGAAGAAGGCTTTATGTTTGACGGCTCGTCCATTGCCGGCTGGAAGTCGATTGAAGCATCCGACATGAAACTGATGCCCGACACCGAAAGCGCCTATGTCGATCCGTTCTATGCGGAAAAGACCATCTGCCTGCACTGCTCGGTTGTCGAGCCCGACACCGGCGAAGCTTATGAGCGTGACCCGCGCGGCACCGCCGAAAAGGCCGAAGCCTACCTGAAATCCTCGGGCATCGGCGACGTAGCCTATTTCGGCCCCGAAGCTGAGTTCTTCCTGTTCGACGATGTGCGTTTCTCGAACAGTATCAACAAAGTATCTTACGAAGTTGATGCAACCGACGCGTCCTGGAACACCGACACCGAATATGAGATGGGCAACATGGGCCACCGCCCTGGTGTCAAAGGCGGCTACTTCCCGGTCAACCCTGTAGACGAAGCGCAAGACCTGCGTTCCGAGATGCTGTCGACCATGAAGCGCCTGGGCATGAAGGTCGACAAGCACCACCACGAGGTTGCGTCGTGTCAGCACGAGCTGGGTCTGATCTTTGACAGCCTGACCAAGCAGGCCGACGAGCTGCAGAAATACAAATACGTGATCCACAACGTTGCGCACGCTTATGGCAAATCGGCAACCTTCATGCCGAAGCCCATCGCAGGTGACAACGGCACCGGCATGCACTGCAACATGTCGATCTGGAAAGACGGCAAGCCCTTGTTTGCAGGCGACAAATACGCCGACCTGTCCGACGAGGCGCTGTATTTCATCGGTGGTGTCCTGAAGCACGCCAAGACGCTGAACGCCTTCACCAACCCGTCGACCAACAGCTACAAGCGCCTGATCCCGGGCTTTGAAGCTCCTGTTCTGCGCGCCTATTCGGCTCGTAACCGTTCGGGTTGTGTCCGTATCCCATGGACCGAAAGCCCCAAAGCCAAGCGCGTCGAAGCTCGCTTCCCCGATCCGGCCGCAAACCCATACCTGGCCTTTGCTGCTCTGCTGATGGCCGGTCTGGACGGCATCAAGAACAAGATCGATCCGGGCGAAGCCATGGACAAGAACCTGTACGATCTGCCTGCCGAAGAACTGGCCGACATCCCGACCGTTTGTGGCAGCCTGCGCGAAGCTCTGGAAGCTCTGGCCTCGGACCACGACTTCCTGCTGCAGGGCGACGTGTTCACCAAAGACCAGATCGACGGTTACATCGAACTGAAGATGGAAGAGGTCGAAACCTACGAGCATACTCCGCACCCTGTTGAGTACGGCATGTACTACAGCTGCTAATCCTTTTTTGGATTTGAAATGCAAGGGCGTCCCAATGGGGCGCCCTTATTCGTTCGCCCCCGGTTTGACCACATCATGCTGATCCCTCACTATGGTCTGGCATAGTCAGATCGGAGCCCGCAAATGCCCCCTGAGCCTTCGCCCTTCGCCCCCTATTCCGATTTCATCACATCCACCGATGAGCTCGAAGCACTGGCCGGTCATCCGCTGCCGCAGATCGTCGCCAAAGAGATCCCAGCGCTGGACCAGATGTGCCGCGACTTCATTGCAGCTTCGGGGTTTTGTCTGATCGCAACCACCAACCCGGATGGCTATGTCGATATTTCGCCCCGCGGCGACCCGCCTGGATTTGTGCATGTCATCTCGGACCAGCTGATCGCAATCCCGGATCGGCCCGGCAACAAACGGATGGACACGTTCCACAACATCCTGCGCGATCCGCGTGCCGGGGTGATTTTTTTGGTTCCGGGCAAAATGGAAACGCTGCGCCTGCGCGGCACCGCGCGTCTGTGCAAAGACCCGGAGCTGCTGGCCCAAATGCAAGTCAATGGCAAAGCACCAAAGCTCGCCTTGCTGATCCATGTTCGATCTGTCTTTGCCCATTGTCCAAAATGCGTCATCCGCGCGAATCTCTGGCAGCCTGAAAACTGGCCCGACACGTCCAGCCTGGCGGATATGAATGCCATGATGGTCAAGCACGCGCGGATTCAGTCCACCCCGGATGAGTGGTTCGAAAAGCTCAAAGAAGCAGGAGAGCTTGATCTGTATTGAAGACTGCTTGCGTTTGAACCTGTCCGGCCTAGGCTGACCTTGATGGCCTAGCCTGAAAGGTAAAGACATGCTTCGATTGACCGCCGCGTTCGTTCTGGGGCTCGCCCTGACTTCCGCTGCTGCAGCTGCCCCCTGCGGTAACACCAGCGCGGGTTTCGAGGCCTGGAAAGCAGACTTCGCCAAGACCGCGAAACGCGCTGGTGTCAAACGCAAGGGGCTGCAGGCCCTGGCGCAGACCCAATACGCAACCCGCACCATCGCAGCCGACCGAAACCAGAAAAGCTTTAAATACTCGCTGGACAAGTTCATGCAGGTGCGCGGCGCAGACGCTATCGTGGCCCAAGGCCGCAAACGCAAGGCTCGCGACCCCGAATTCTACGCTGCCCTAGAGCGCCAATTTGGCGTCCCTTCAGGTGTGCTGATCGCCATTCACGGAATGGAAACAGGCTTTGGAAATTTCATGGGTGACAGCCCCGTCGTGTCATCAATCACGACGCTGGCCTATGATTGTCGCCGATCCGAGTTTTTTATTCCCCATGCCATTGGGGCCCTGAAACTGGTTGACCAAGGTAGCATCACCATGGCCACAAAAGGGGCAAAACATGGCGAGTTGGGACACACGCAGTTCCTGCCCGGCAACGCCCTTACCTATGGTATCGACGCCACCGGAGATCGCGAAGTTGACTTCTACAATATGACCGATGCGCTGGCCTCAACAGCTAATTTCCTTCGCAAGAAAGGCTGGAAACCCGGTCGAGGCTATCAGCAAGGAGAGCCGAATTTTGCAGTGATCAAACAGTGGAATGCAGCGTCTGTCTATCAGCAGTCAATTGCGATTATTGCGTGGCGAATCGATAACTAACACCCACATCCCGAAAAGGGTGGACAAGCCCCGTCTTGCCATCTTTTGGACACAACAATTTAATGAAATCCAATGTTTCTTGGTTTCCAATGCGTAACCAATCCCTGATATTTCTCGATTTTTTCTTAAAGCGCCAAATTTTGCCCAAGTTCGCTCCTTATGGTTGCTGGTGAAAACGACCACTGCGGCGGAAAGAGGAAAAGTCTGTGACCTCAAAACACGACTATCACGGCGGCGTTCAATTTGACGGTGAAGCTAAGGATGCGCTGACACATTTCAGTGACATCGTTGCCGCAACGCTTGAGGACTATGGCTACCAGGTGGAACGCAAGGCGCAGCTGAGCGAGACCGAAGCCAGCATCGTGTCCAGCCAATACCTTGTGCGGCTGACGCTTGACTCGCTCCCGCAACATGCTGACCCCCGCTACCAACGCATGGACAATGCAGCCGGGTTGAAGACGCTTGAGCGTCAAAAGAGCAAACAGCCCGAGAACCGGCTCGCGCTGACTGTTACTCCGGTTTCGGCGATTTTGGACGACACTGAAGTCTCGGAACTGATGTTGGTCGTGATGCTCTACCGGATGATCGATATCTGTTCGACCCGTCGCATCGAATGGTTGTCGGAAAAGACCGTCTTAACAGCCGAGCAGTTCCTCAGCGCATTCGACTCATTCGCACCACGCAGGCTGCGCGACAAGAAGCAGATTTTTGATGTGATCAGCGGCCCGTTTGCGGGTTTGAACATGGCAAACCATGAAGCCGATGTGGTGGCTTTTGCCGAACCAACTGCACGCCCGATCCAGCTGACAGATGACCAATTGCTCAGCATCGCCTTTCGCACTGAACCCGTCGATGGCGAGGGATCCGAGCAAGTCTTGGTAACCTGTGCGCCCGAGGAGCAACCCAGCGATATTCTGCGCCTGTCCAGCTGGGGCATGACCGGTGCGATTGCAAGCGTCTCGGCCCCGATTGCATTGTCCCTGGCGGCGGTCAATCTGATCCGTGGTGAGGATTTCCGTCTGAACACGCAAGTCGTCGCTCTTACAGTGGCTCTTTTCGGGCTGAACACCAGTGGCGCCATTGCCGGAGTGACTTCTGCTATCGGCTTTTGAACGAGACAACCCTAAGACCCTCCTAGGAAGGCCCCGTCATTTGGCGGGGTTTTCCATTTTGGGCAGGGTTTGAGCGTCCAGGACATAGGTGTGGATCGAAAAAACCACTGCGCGGGTTCTTGGCAAACGGAGTAGAACCTGCCGTTCGCTGCGCAGAAACCGAGCAGAGCCCCGATCCGTGATCTCGCGTGGATCGTTCACGCTGCGTGGCTGGTACAACTCAGCGTCGTGATACCAGAGGGCATTGAAGCGCCATAACGGGCGGCCGGGCTGGATACCATCGAACAGCCGTTGGACTCGGCGGGCGATATTGGCGTCATAGGGATCAACTCGATCATGAATGCCGATCAAAGGGCGCATGAACTTCTCGGACAAGCACCAACTGGCCGGAAAGCATAGAATGGCTCCGGTCAGAACGTGTTCGTCACCCTGTTTCTGCAAGATACACAGATCTTCCTGCACCAGATGGCACAGCGTCTCTAGTGGCTTGGCGCGATCAATCCTGACCCGAACACCGTCCTGGCGCAGCGCATGATCCCCTGCATCAGGGTAATGTAGCGCCAGAGCCATTTCCAAAAGCTCTTGCGCGGGTTCAAATGCCTGCGCGTCCAACGCCAGAACATCCTTGCGATGATCTCGCAAAACCTCGGCCCTACGGCGCATTTGCGCATCAAAGGCATCATCCCGACGCAGCCAATCATCTGCGTCAGCAGCGCCGATACCGGGGAGTGCGGTTTCAGTCAGCGGGTCATAGGGTATGGAGCTCTGCAAGATCGTAGTCATGCGCCCGCACTAGCAGCCTCACCCGGAAATGTCGGTAAAAAAGCGACGTCGGAACGGTCGCAAACAACTGCGACCTGCAAAATTGCACCTTGCACAGTCATCTGGCAAGGATGGAGGCCCTAAGTGAACGTTCCATATCGCGACACGCGCAAGATTGACCCGACCAAAGGGGCAGCTCTGGGCGACGGCACACCAAATGACAATGACCGGATCGAGATCGGACCGACGCAGCTGGCGTTTTCTGAATGGGCCGCAGCCGGGCTTGAGCTGCCAAACCTGGAAACCATGCGCAAATATCGCTGGCAGCGCCTGACACAGGCCATTGTCGACCGAGGCTATGGTGGATTGCTGATCTTTGATCCGCTCAATATCCGCTATGCCACCGACAGCACCAATATGCAGCTGTGGAACACGCATAATCCGTTTCGCGCCGTTCTGCTTTGTGCTGATGGGTATATGGTGATCTGGGACTATAAGAATTCGCCCTTTCTGTCCAAGTTCAACCCGCTGGTGCGCGAGCAGCGCTCGGGCGCGGACTTGTTCTATTTTGACCGTGGCGACAAGGTCGATGTTGCGGCTGATGTGTTCTCGAACGAGGTGCGCGTGCTGATCGACGAACATGGCGGCGGCAATAAACGCCTGGCGGTCGACAAGATCATGCTGCACGGCCTGCGCGCACTAGAGGCGCAGGGCTTTGAGATCATGGAAGGCGAGGAGCTGACGGAAAGGACCCGCGCCGTCAAAGGCCCGGACGAGATTCTGGCGATGCGCTGCGCCAGCCATGCCTGCGAAACCGCCGTGGCCGAAATGGAAAGTTTCGCCCGTGCGAATGTGGGGGATGGCAAAACCTCGGAAGATGACATCTGGGCCGTTCTACACGCCGAGAATATCAAGCGCGGAGGCGAATGGATCGAGACCCGCCTGCTGGCCTCGGGGCAGCGTACCAACCCATGGTTTCAGGAATGCGGCCCCCGGATCACACAGCAAAACGAGATCATTGCCTTTGATACCGACCTCATTGGATCATACGGCATATGTGTTGATATCTCACGCACCTGGTGGATCGGCGACCAAAAGCCTCGCCCCGACATGATCTATGCGATGCAGCACGCGCATGAGCACATCATGACCAACATGGAAATGCTGAAACCCGGTGTGATGATCCCCGAACTGACTGCGAACAGCCATCGTTTGGACGACAAGTTTCAAGCGCAGAAATACGGCTGCCTGATGCACGGCGTTGGCCTGTGTGACGAATGGCCCCTGGTCGCCTACCCTGACAAGGCGGTAGCCGGTTCATATGACTATCCGCTTGACCCCGGTATGGTATTGTGCGTCGAGGCAGCAGTGGGTGAGGTTGGCGGCGACTTCTCGATCAAGCTGGAAGATCAGGTCCTGATCACCGAAGACGGTTATGAGAACCTGACCAAATACCCGTTCGATGCGCAACTGATGGACACCGCTTAAAAACTATTCGCTCTGCCCCCAACCTGACCTTCTGACATTGCCATGCCAGTCCTCATGCGTCGTCGCGGCGTTCTGGCCGGCCATATCACGTGGCCAGTTCTGCCCTAAGGCAAATCCAGCTGCTCCGGTCAGAAAAACCGCAAAGACAAGGCTTGGCTGAATGATGGGTTTGTGCGGGACACAAGGTGCGTGTGCCATTTTGGCCTCCGTTCGTGACTTATCTGTAAGCCCAATGTGGTTGCCGCCGAGAAATAATGAAAATGAATGTTTAATCGGAATTGAATCACAAAATGTGATATATTGATCCAATGCTCCGCTGAACGGTTGGATCATTCGAGACAAAGTTTCAGTCCCTCACCTTACCGTTACGGTTCTGACATAGGGGTTGAGCCGCTCCCCGTCAGCACCCAGTATGGTTCCGCCTCCAAACACCAAGGATTCCCTATGCCAACGGAACGCGTAACTTTTGCCGGACATGACGGCAGCCGACTTGCGGCCCGGTTAGACCTGCCGGATGGGCCTGTCTTGGCCACTGCCCTGTTTGCCCATTGTTTTACATGCTCAAAGGATATCCCGGCGGCGCGGCGCATTTCGGCGCGTCTTGCAGCCATGGGAATTGCCATCTTGCGGTTCGACTTCACCGGGCTGGGGCATTCTGAAGGGGAGTTTGCGAATACGACCTTCACATCGAACGTCCAGGACCTGACTGCAGCAGCTCAGTATCTGGCGGGGCGGAATATGGCACCTGCGCTGTTGATTGGTCATTCGCTTGGTGGGGCTGCGGTTTTACGGGCCCGTGCATCAATCGAGTCGGTCAAGGCCGTTGTGACATTGGGCGCCCCGGCGGATCCCGGCCATGTCTCGCACCATTTCGAGGCCGCCCTCCCGGAAATCGAAAAGGATGGCAGTGCCGCAGTATCGCTCGGTGGTCGACCTTTCCGCATAGGCAAGGCCTTTGTCGACGATATCTCGGAAACCGCGCTAACGCCTGCGATTGCCAATCTGAACGCAGCGCTTCTGATCCTGCATGCGCCGTTGGACTCCACGGTCAGCATCGACAATGCCAGCAGTATCTTCATGGCTGCTAAACATCCCAAAAGCTTTGTGACGCTGGATGACGCAGACCATTTGATCACGCGCATCGAAGACGCGAATTACGCAGCAGATGTGATCACCGCCTGGGTGTCACGCTATGTTAAGCTAAGCCCTCCCGCCCCACCGATCGGCGCGCCTGAGGGTGTTGTGCGCGTGACCGAAGCCGATCCCAGCGGATTTCTGCAGGACATCCAGTCCGGTCCCCACCATCACGCCATAGCTGACGAGCCGGTGTCCTACGGAGGCACGGACCGAGGCATGTCGCCCTATGGCTTTGTATCCTCGGGCTTAGGCGCCTGCACGTCGATGACCATCCGCATGTATGCACGGCGTAAGCGCTGGCCGCTGACCAGTGTCAGTGTGGATGTGTGTCACAACAAGGTACACGCACAGGACGCCGGTCTCGCCATCAACGAAGGCAAAGTGGACGTCTTTCGCCGCAAGATCCGATTGCAAGGTCCGCTGGACGATGCACAACGGGCCAAATTGATGGAGATCGCGGACAGATGTCCGGTACATCGCACCCTGGAAGGGACAGTTCAGATCACGACCGAACTATTGCCCACTGAATAGGTCTGCGCCACGGGCCCACCCCGCAGCGCAGTCAGAACTATCTGCGCGGGCCAGGCCGGTGGATTGGCGGTCGCGCTGTGGGTGGGCGCGCAACTGGCGGGCGCGGTCGGGCCGGAGGCTTAGCGACAGGCGGTTTGGGACGCGCGGGCGGTTTCCCGGCAGGTGGGTTTGGTCTGGACGGTGGTTTGCCCGCAGGCGGATTGGGCCTGACTGGTCGATCAACATCGATATCCACATCGACATCGCGACGGTAATAGTCGTTCCAAAGCATCGAATCGTAGAACGGATCATAGCCGTAGCCGACGCCAAACCCGACAGCGACACCATCGCAACCAGACAGAGCAAACGCCGAACCTCCCAGCCCCAGAGCCAGCACCGTTCGCTTAAGGATCGAATACGCCATTTGCTGCCCTCCTATCGCAGTGACCGGAAGGATTCGAACACGGCGTTCAAATCCTCAACATAGCCCGCATCGGCGCTGTCACGAAGGATGGCAACGCCAACAGCCACACGGTCGCGCGGAAGGTCGATCACGGTCGCGGTAAAGTTCACACCTCGCCCATCGCGCCGCCCGGTGCCGCGGATGATTTGAGCCGGCAATCCGCCAATGCGCTGACGCGTGTTGCTGCTCACCTGCGGGTCCTTGACCAGGAACTTGTCGATATCGCGCAGGTATTGGATCCCCCCATCGATCGTCGAAACACCTTCGGGCGAAATGAACCCGATCCAAGCCGCATCATCGGTTACAGGCCGCATGCCCATGACCCGGGACACGCTGCGCGGGTCATTGCCGCTGGTGTCTTCAATCTCGCGTGGGCCACCGACCCGAAGCGCCCAGAAGTCAGGGACAATGAACTGGAACAACGGCGCGCCACCATCTGTATAGGTGACGGGAGTATCTGCGCTGGCAGGTACAGCGCTGCCCAGCAAAAGCGCAGTAAAAGCCCCAAGGGCGGAATTCTTAAGAAAGCGCATATCTTAATAACCTGATGATTTCTCTGCCATCAGATTGGACGCGTATGCCCCTGTTTGTCCAGCCTGCAAACACGGGGCACAAAAAACCCGCGACCGGAGATACCGACCGCGGGCTCTTGTCGAAATCCAGGGAAATCAGGTACGCGCGTTGCCGACCAGTTTCCAGACCGCCGGGATCAGCAGCGCCGCCAGAGCCAGCTTGATCGCATCACCCAGCAGGAACGGTGTCAGACCCCATTCCAAGATCGGTTTGTCCCAGCCGAACAATTGGCCCAGCCACAGCAGGCCCGGCACATAGATCAGCACGTTGGCCAAAACCAGCGCCAGCGCCAGTTTGCCGACCGAGCGGTCCCAGCCGCGCGCGGCCAAGGCACCCAGCGCCAGTGTCGCCAGCACATAGCCGACCAGATAGCCGCCGGTGCCGCCCATCATGTAGGTCAGGCCGTTTTTCTCGGCTGTCGAGCCTGCGAACACGTCAAAGCCCAACGCGCCAACCAGCAGATAGCCCAGCATGGTAACCAGCCCAAGACGTGCGCCATAAGCGGTGCCGATGGTCAATACCGCAAAGGTCCCCATTGTGATCGGAACCGGCCACATCGGAACTTTGATCTTGGCGGCAACGGCCAGAGCAACAATGCCCAAGGCAACCAGTACAACCTGTTTGACGCGCAGCGCTGTCCCCTCGCGCGGGCCAATTGCATTGGCCAATACGTTCGCATTCATTTCGTTTTCTCCACTTGCGGATCTCTTTGCACATGCAGCAATGCCTGTTCCGGCCCCCTGCTGCAAGATGATTACGCTATCGTCGCGTAAATTCGGTCTCCATTTCATAGGATTTTCGCGGGCCCGACACGGTCCAGCGGACGCTCCAGCGCGGCCATCCTGTGAAATCGTATTCTGCATCATAGCTGTCAGGGGGGCAATCGTGATGATCCTTCTCGTGGGGTCGACCCAATGTCAGCGCGTGGAAATAGCGATCATCGTCGAAATAGATGGCAATCCCGCCCTCGGCTGCGCGCCAAAAATAGCGCCGCGTTCCGGTCATTTCAGGTTGTCCGGGAATGCGCAGCGTGACCGTCTCATTATAGATCAACCCGCCTGATCCGGGGCGCAACTCAGCCTCACCATCGGCCTGCACCACCTGCCCGGCCCGCTCATCGCGGATCAGTCGCGTCAGTGCCCAACGCCCTTCGAAATCGGTCAATCCTGTGGGCAGGTTCACTCGGAATACGTCCCGTCTGTAATGCCGCCCGCATCATCCACAAATCGGATTACGTCGCCTTTTTGCTGTACGTCATAGCACGCCCACAGGTCCAACGGTGGCCAGATCGAGCAATATTGATCCCCCCGCACAGCCCAGCGCCCGGTGCTTGGACCACCCGAGAAATAATTCGTCACCATAGACGGCTCAAACACCTGCCAGACCCCCTGCCCGTAGTCGAGCTTTTGGCCCGACAAGGCGGTCAGAATTTCATCGCCCGACAAGGTATTGAACGTATCAGCCGCCGCAATACCCGGCCAGATCAACAAAATCAGGGCAAACCGTCTCATCCCGCCACTCGTGCCTTGTTCCCTTGGACCAGCACGGCTAAACCCCGCGCCAACGCCTCATCCCAATCACAAAAAGGGTCTGCCGCCAATGATTCCCCGCTATTCCCGTCCTGACATGGTCGCTATCTGGTCGCCCGAAACCAAATTCCGCATCTGGTACGAGATCGAAGCCCATGCCTGCGATGCCATGGCTGATCTGGGTGTGATCCCGCGCGAAAACGCGCAAGCCGTATGGAAAGCCAAGGACGTAGAATTTGACGTGGCGCGGATAGATGAGATCGAGGCGGTCACCAAACATGACGTCATCGCCTTCCTGACCCATCTGGCAGAACATGTTGGCAGTGAAGAAGCGCGCTTTGTTCACCAGGGCATGACCTCATCCGACGTGCTGGACACTTGCCTGAACGTGCAGCTGACCCGCGCCGCGGATCTGTTGATTGCCGATCTCGAAGGTCTGCTCGCCGCGCTCAAGCGTCGTGCGATGGAGCACAAGAACACAGTCCGCATCGGTCGCAGCCACGGCATCCACGCGGAACCCACCACCATGGGCCTGACCTTTGCGCGGTTCTATGCCGAGATGGACCGCAACCTGTCACGGATGCGCGATGCGCGCGCCGAGATTGCGACGGGTGCGATCAGCGGTGCGGTTGGCACATTCGCCAATATCGACCCCCGCGTCGAAGAACATGTGTGCGATCAACTGGGCCTGGTGCCCGAGCCGATCAGCACGCAGGTTATCCCGCGCGACCGCCACGCCGCTTTCTTTGCCACGCTTGGAGTAATCGCCAGCAGCATCGAAAACATCGCCATCGAAATCCGCCACATGCAGCGCACCGAAGTGTTGGAAGGGGCCGAGTTCTTTTCGATGGGCCAGAAAGGCTCATCCGCGATGCCGCATAAGAAAAACCCGGTTCTGACAGAAAACCTGACCGGCCTGGCCCGCATGGTGCGTGCGGCGGTGATTCCGGCAATGGAAAATGTGGCGCTGTGGCACGAGCGCGATATCTCGCATTCTTCGGTCGAACGCATGATCGGGCCCGACGCCACGATCACTCTGGATTTCGCGCTGGCCCGTCTGACCGGCGTGATCGACAAGATGTTGATCTTCCCCGAGAACATGATCGAAAACATGAACAAGTTCCCCGGCCTGGTCATGAGCCAGCGGGTGCTTCTGGCGCTGACCCAGGCCGGTGTCAGCCGCGAGGATGCCTATGCCATGGTACAGCGCAACGCGCTGAAGGTTTGGGAACACCGCACTGATTTTAAAGAGGAGCTTCTGGCCGACCCGGACGTCACCGCAGCACTCAACCCGGATGAGATCGAAGAGAAATTCGACCTCGGGTATCACACCAAACATGTCGATACGATTTTCGCCCGCGTGTTTGGCGAAGATTAATTTCTGGCCAGTTTTTGCCGAAGGCCCGGGTTGCACGGCGCAATCCGGGCCTTCTTTTTTGGAAGGCTGGCGAATTTGTGATAGGATCACTGCGTAGTCTTTGGAAAGGACACCACCATGATCCGGACAACCATCTGCGCTGTGGCGCTTGTTTTTGCAGCAACTGCAAGCTTCGCCTGCAATGGGCACTCAAAGCAGACACAGTCTTGCGCTGAAGGGACCGTTTGGGATTCAGACAGCCATAGCTGCACCAAAATCACTGCTTGAGAATTTTCTTCTCCAATTTGTGAATAAAATTGGCACCAGCGTTGTTCGCTTTTTACAAGGCAACGCTATGCTTTTTTTGATCACTTTGAGAATGGAGTAAGAATATGCGTCTGGTACTCGCTTCGGCCATCGCCCTTCAGGCATTTGCCTTTGCACCGATGGTTCATGCAGCAGGCGGAGGCGACAGCAGCCCGCCCAAGCCGACGAACACAACCAAGAAATGCCTGTTTGGCCGAGTCTATGACGAAGCTGCTGGCAAATGTGTAAAACCCAACAAGACAAATTTTTCCCAAGACCAATTATATGATGCCGTGCGCGAACTGGCCTATGACGGGCAGCTTGAACATGCGCAGGACATCTTGCGGGTTATGGATCAGGACGATGACCGAGTGAAAACCTATTGGGGCTTCACCTATCGCAAGATGGGTGAGATTGAACTGGCCAACCTGTTCTATCAGCAGGCCATTGACGCAAATCCCGACAACCTTCTGGCACGCAGCTACATGGGTCAGGGTTTTGTCGCCGAAGGCCGCACCGACCTGGCGATCGAACAATGGCGGGAAATCAAGGCGCGTGGCGGCGAAGGCACATGGGCCGAAGCCTCTCTGCGCGACGCGATCAGTACCGGGCTGACTTATAGCTACTGAGTTTCAGGGTTTCTTTACCCCGACCTCGCTAATCTGCCCGTGAATCACACTATGACTTCACGGGCAGATGCAAGACACAAACGCATTGGTACAGATGACGCCGGGCCGTCAACAACCTGTTGTCGACGCGGATGACGCGGCTACAAAGGTTGTACCGCGCAGATTGAACAGCCGGGAAAAGGCCGCCATTGTTGTGCGCCTGCTGCTGAACGAGGGCGCGGATATCCCGCTTGAGGAATTGCCCGATAGCTTGCAAGAAAAACTCACACATCAACTGGGCCAGATGGGCTTGGTGGATCGTGTGACCCTGGCCGCCGTGGCACAAGAGTTCGCCAATGCGCTGGACAGTGTCGGGCTGGCCTTTCCGCACGGGCTGGCAGGTGCTTTGGACGCGGTCAACGACAAGATTGCACCGTCCACCGCCGCTCGGCTGCGCAAAGTGGCCGGTGTCCGTCAGATTGGGGATCCGTGGCAGCGGTTGCGCGAGGTGCCGATTGAAGATCTGGCCAAGATCGCGCAGGCCGAAAGCACCGAAGTTGCAGCGGTCATGCTGTCCAAGCTCGAAACCGCTAACGCCGCGCAGTTACTGGGCCATCTGCCCGGCCCTGTGGCGCGCCGGATCACCTATGCGGTGTCGAAAACGGCCAATGTCAACCCAGACGCTGTAGAGCGGATCGGATGGTCCCTGGCGGCCCAGTTGGATCAGCGCCCGACCCCGGCTTTCAAAGACGAACCCGGCGCACGGGTTGGAGCCATTCTCAACCAGTCGACAGCAACAACACGGGATGGGTTGCTGACTGCACTGGACGAAGAAGATGCCGATTTCGCAAACTCCGTCCGGCAATCGATCTTTATCTTTGCCCATATCCCCACGCGCATCCTGCCCCGCGACATCCCCGCCGTTCTGCGCGGGGTGGATCAGCCCGTTCTGGTCTCTGCCCTCGCCGGTGCCGCAACCCAAGGCGACCAGGCCGCAGCCGAGTTCATGTTGTCCAACATGTCCACTCGGATGGCAGAAAACCTGCGCGAGGAAATGGCCGAACGCGGCAAGGTGAAATTGAGTGAGGCAGAAGACGCGATGTCTCAGATCGTCACGGCGATCCGGTCTTTTCTGGACGACGGAACCATCACCCTGGTTGAAACCGATGAGGACGACGTAGACTGACAAAGCATCGCGCCCCCGCTTGCGCGGCTTGTGGTTGGCGAATTGTGGCGATATGTCTGGTGCCGAAAATCACAGCACTTGGTGAGTCCCCCGAATGCCCGTCGAAAAGTCGGACCGCAGCCGTCTCGAGCTTGCAGGCTACTATGCCATCAACTTGGCCCTAAAGGGTATTATCGGCGGAATGCGCTTGTTGCCTTACGAGCGCCGGATCGGTGCGATGGGCGCGATCATGCGCACACTGGCACCTGTGGTGGGATTTCGCACGCGCGTGCGGCGCAACCTGAAACTCACCTGCCCCGAGCTTTCAGAAGACGAAATCCGTCGCATCAGCCGCGCAGTACCCGACAATGCCGGCCGCGCGATCATGGAGCATTTCTCACCCGAAGGCTTCATCGAACGCCAAAGCAATGCCAAGGTTTCAGGCTCGGGTGTCGCCGCCTTTGACGCAGCAGTTGCCGAAGGGCGCCCGGTGATGATGATCACCGCCCATTTCGGCCATTACCTGGCCGCGCGGATTGCTTTGCAGGCGCGTAGCGGCAAACCAATCGGCTGCCTCTATCGTCGGATGGCAAACCCCTATTTCAACGACATGTATGTGCAGGCATTCTACAAAACCGGTGCGCCCATGTTCGAACAGGGGCGCAAGGGCATGGTCGAGATGGTACGCTCGCTCAAGAAGGGCGGCATCATCGCCATTGTTTCCGATCTGCATGCCCATGGCGGTGAAGAACTGGCCTTTTTCGGCAAGCCCGCCGTCACCTCGGTGCTCAACGCCGAACTGGCGATCAAATACAACGCTGTTCTGATCCCCTGCTATGCGGTCCGAGAGCCCAATGGCATCGATTTCGAGATCGTCCTCCACGATCCGGTTGCGCATACCGACCCCAAAACCATGACTCAGTACACCAATGACGACCTTGAAGGCATGGTGCGACAGCATATGGGCCAGTGGTTCTGGATCCACCGTCGCTGGAAGGCTTGGAACGGCTTGGGCGTTCAACCGCAGGACATGCCCTGATCACTTGACCTTGGTTGCCGCTACAATCGGGCCATGACCGACGCGTTGCACCAGGACCACGGCTGGCAGTGCCTCAGACAGAGATGCGCTGAATTTCTGTGGCGCGATCCCGTCCCAATGTCCGGCAATCTGCGTTTTCTCGACAACATTGGCATAACTCAGGTCACGTCCTGCAAGCTCACCGCGTTTGATCGAGGCGTGTCGCATCGGTGAATACTGCACCACGCGAATTTCATAGGTCTGCCCTTGCGGCAATTCCACGGGGGTCACTTCAACCGTAACATCCTCACCCACGCGCGCCGCCTGCACATAGGCTTTTGGCGCTTCGGTCAGATACGAGTTGATTACCTCGGCCAACTCGGCAGCCTTTGCGCCCACGACATCCTGCTGGCCGTTGATCACCATCTGAGGAGTATAGATCATTGTCCGATCGCCCTCGCGCGCGTAGGCGCGTTGACGAAAGGTATGATCCGGATGGGCATACTCGTCCTTCCATCCGATATAGTCCCAATAGTCCACATGCAGTGCCAGACCGATAATGTCATCCCGTTTGACCAGTTCTTCTAGGATACGATCGGCAGGCGGGCAGGATGAGCATCCCTGAGACGTGAACAGCTCGACCACAACCGGGTTTTGCTGGGCGTGGGCGGTGGGCGCAAGCAATAGAGATGCCAGCGCAAGGGCTGCGGCTCGGAACATTTGACTACTCGATCTGGTAAGCATTTCGGGCACAATACTTGCTTAACGGTTCCGCCTCCAATCAAGGTTTCGAGAGAGATACTGCAGTGTGACGCACAAAAATGTGTGCAATGGTATACAAAAATTGACGCAGATGGTCTGTAAGCTCTTGAACCGAAGGCCAACGTCATGCAGATACGCCTCAGCGAATCCCAAAATCCACGTCATTTGAGAGGGAGGCCATTAGATGCCCATCAAAGTCGGACAGGATACCGCCAAGACACGCCGCAGCCTGAGCGTGAATGGCAAGTCCATTTCCTATTACTCAATCCCCGCCGCGCAAGAGGCCGGTCTGGGCGATTTCTCGAAACTGCCTGCCGCGCTCAAAGTGGTGTTGGAAAACATGCTGCGGTTCGAGGATGACGGTTTCTCGGTCTCGGTCGACGACATCAAGGCCTTTGCCGAATGGGGTGCGAATGGCGGCAACAACCCGCGTGAAATCGCCTATCGCCCGGCCCGCGTATTGATGCAGGACTTCACCGGCGTTCCCGCCGTTGTGGACCTGGCCGCGATGCGCGACGGGATCAAAGGTCTGGGTGGCGACGCACAGAAGATCAACCCGCTGAACCCGGTGGATCTGGTCATCGACCACTCGGTCATGATCGACGAGTTCGGCAACCCGCGCGCCTTCCAGATGAATGTGGATCGCGAATATGAGCGCAACATGGAGCGCTACCAGTTCCTGAAATGGGGCCAGAACGCGTTCAACAACTTTCGCGTTGTTCCCCCCGGAACCGGTATCTGCCACCAGGTGAACCTGGAATATCTGGCCCAGACCGTCTGGACAGATACCGATCAGAACGGCGACGAGGTTGCATACCCTGATACGCTGGTAGGCACCGACAGCCACACCACCATGGTCAACGGCATGGCCGTTCTGGGCTGGGGCGTTGGCGGAATCGAGGCCGAAGCCGCGATGCTGGGTCAGCCGATTTCGATGCTGATCCCCGAAGTGATTGGCTTTGAACTGACCGGCGCCATGGTCGAAGGCACCACCGGCACTGACCTGGTTCTGAAAGTTGTGGAAATGCTGCGCGAAAAAGGCGTGGTGGGTAAATTCGTCGAATTCTATGGCGAAGGTCTGGACCGTCTGCCGCTGGCCGACCGGGCGACGATTGCGAACATGGCGCCTGAATACGGCGCGACCTGTGGTTTCTTCCCGATCGACGGTGAAACCCTGCGCTACCTGCGGAACACAGGCCGTGACGAAGATCGGATCGCTCTGGTCGAAGCCTATGCGAAGGAAAACGGATTCTGGCGCGATGCAGACTACGCGCCGATCTATACCGACACCCTGTCGCTGGACATGGGCACCATCGTTCCCGCCATCTCGGGCCCAAAACGCCCGCAGGACTATGTGGCACTGACCGATGCCAAAGCCGCATTCACCAAAGAAATGGCCGAGACCTTCAAGCGCCCCATGGGCAAGGAAGTCGCGGTCAAAGGTGAAGACTACACCATGGAATCGGGCAAGGTTGTGATCGCCTCGATCACCTCTTGCACCAACACATCGAACCCGTATGTGATGATCGGCGCGGGCCTGGTGGCACGCAAAGCCGCGGCCTTGGGCCTGAACCGCAAACCGTGGGTCAAAACCTCGTTGGCACCGGGATCGCAGGTTGTTTCGGCTTATCTTGAGGCCGCCGGTCTGCAAGAGGATCTGGACAAGGTTGGCTTCAACCTTGTGGGCTATGGCTGCACCACTTGTATCGGTAACTCGGGACCCATCCAGCAAGAGATCTCGGAAGCCATTGCCGAGGGCGACCTGGTCGCAACCTCTGTCCTGTCGGGCAACCGCAACTTCGAAGGTCGGATCTCGCCTGATGTGCGCGCCAACTATCTGGCCTCGCCCCCGCTGGTCGTGGTTTACGCGCTGGCCGGAACGCTGGACATCGACCTCACGTCCGAGCCGATCGGCCAAGACAAAGATGGCAACGACGTCTATATGAAAGACATCTGGCCTAGCCAAAGCGAGATTGCCGAACTGGTTGAGGCAACCGTGACCCGCGAGGCCTTCCAGTCGAAATACGCCGATGTGTTCAAGGGTGACGAGAAATGGCAGGAAGTTGAGGTTCCGCAGCAGGAAACCTATGACTGGCCACCGACCTCGACCTATATCCAGAACCCCCCTTATTTCCAAGGCATGGGGGCCGAGCCGGGCACCATCTCAAATATCGACGGCGCCAAGGTTCTGCTGATCCTGGGGGACATGATCACAACCGACCACATCTCGCCTGCTGGATCCTTTGCAACAACCACACCTGCGGGCAAGTATCTGACAGAACGTCAAGTGGCACCGCGCGAGTTCAACTCGTACGGGTCGCGCCGTGGCAACCACGAGATCATGATGCGCGGCACCTTCGCCAATATCCGCGTCAAGAACGAGATGCTGGATGGTGTTGAGGGGGGCTATACCAAAGGCCCCGATGGCGCACAGACCTCGGTCTACGAGGCGTCCATGGCTTATCAAGAACAGGGCACACCGCTGGTCGTCTTCGGTGGCGAGCAATATGGCGCGGGGTCTTCGCGCGACTGGGCGGCCAAAGGCACCGCGCTTTTGGGTGTGAAGGCTGTGATCGCCGAAAGCTTTGAGCGTATCCACCGCTCGAACCTGGTTGGAATGGGCGTCATCCCGTTCGAGTTCACCGGTGGTGACACTCGCAAGACCCTGGGTCTGAAGGGTGATGAGACAGTTTCGATCCATGGTCTGGATACGATCCAACCGCTTCAGGAAGTGCCTTGTTCGATCGTCTACGGGGATGGTACCGAGAAGACGATCACCCTGAAATGCCGCATCGATACCGCGCCCGAGATTGAATACATCGAAAACGGCGGTGTTCTGCACTATGTTCTGCGCAACCTGGCCAAAGCGGGCTGAGCGCGAATAGCGGATAGCATCTGAAAGGACGCCTTCGGGCGTCCTTTTTTCTTGCGAGGCTCTGCCTCGCGCTCCGAGGTATTTTTGAACAGAAGAAGTTGATTTTTCGCGATTTTGTCGATGTGATGAGCGCATGGACAAAGTTGCATTGATCACAGGCGGCGCGCGCGGCATTGGGCGTGCGATTGTCGAAGAGCTGAGGCGCGATCATCAGGTTGCGTTTACCTATCTGAACTCGGAGCCGTCGGAGGATCTGCTGCAAGGCAACGCTTTGGCGATTCGCTCTGATCTGACTGAGGAAGGCCAGGCAGAGGCTGTTGTAGCGCAGGTGATTGCGCGGTTCGGGCGGCTGGACGTGATTGTGAACAATGCCGGTGCCGTGCTGATGTCGCCGAAAGAGGCGTTTAACTGGCAGGACCAGCAGGCCATTTTGGATTTGAACCTGTCAGTTCCCGCGGCCTTGCTTTCTGCCGCGCTGCCGCATTTGAAAGCAGGCGCGGCGATCGTCAATATCTCATCAATCAACGCCGTCCTGCCCCCGCGCGGGGCCGCGACCTACGGGGCCAGCAAGGCGGGGCTGAACCTGTGGACCCGCGCCATGGCAAAAGAGCTGGGCCCGGAGGGGATCCGCGTGAATGCTGTTGCACCGGGTGCGATCAACATTCCCGAAGCCCCCCGGTCAGAGGAGTTGACCGCGCTCTTTGTCAAGGACACAGCGCTGGGCCGAATTGGCAAGCCCGAGGATATCGCCAAGGCAGTACGGTTTTTGGCCTCGGATGCGGCCGATTTCATTACTGGCGAAATTCTGGGCGTGGGCGGAGGGTATCGCCTTTAGCGTAACGTTCTGTTTTGCGCGGCCTTTTCAAGCGCCGGGCGGATTGTGCTGGCGATCACCCGCTGGGTGATGGGGCCGGCAAAGCGCAGGACGATAGTGCCGTCACCGTCGATCACATAGGTTTCGGGCACGCCGTAAAGGCCCCAATCCAGCGCCATGCGTCCCTGCGCATCAGTACCGATGCCCGCATAGGGATCGCCCAGTTCATTCAGGAAGGCCTGCGCATTATCGGGCTGATCCTTGTAGTTCACACCATAGACCGGAATGCCCTCATCCGACAGCGCTTGCAGGTTTGGGTGTTCGGCCCGGCACGGCGCACACCAGCTGGCCCAATAATTGACCAGCTTGACCTCTCCGTCGCGCAGCGTGGCGTCATCAAAACCCGTCTTGTCGGCAAAAGGTGTAAGTACCACAGGTGGTGCGGGTTGCCCTTCGCGCGCAGAGGGCAACGCATCGGGGTCATCGCGGAACATGCCGATCCCGGCCAGAACGGCAAAAGCGCCAAAGATCAGCGGCGGCGCGATCATCAGGGGTGAGATCCTAGCCATTTCGGGTGACCCTCTGCTCGACCTGCTCCATCTGGGTGCGCACCTTGCGACCGCGGAGAAGGCTGAAGACCACCAACCCGATCAACAGCAGGATCGAGACCGCATAGGCTGACAGCACCGTGTCAGCGTATTTTCCAAGATCGGGGATCATCCACCTACCCTTTCACGTGCCAACAGTGCCCGCATGCGTCGGGCGCGAATTTCGGTCCCGGTGCGATAAAGCACCAGCGCGATGAACAGCAGGACAAAGCCAATGATGCAGAACAGTAAGGGATAGAAGAAGACGTTGGAGACTTTTTCCTCTGTGTCGGTGCCCGTTATTGCACCGGCCCGCATCACCGAGGCACCCTGGTGCAACCCCTGATTCCAGAAGTTCACTGCATAGCGGCTGAGGATGGCAAAGACCGAGCCAACGAGGCAAAGGATAGAAGTCAAATCGGCGGCGGTGTCCGGGTCATCAATCGCCTGCCACAAGGCCACATAGCCCAGATAGAACAGGAACAGGATCAGGAACGAGGTCAGACGCGGATCCCAGGCCCACCATGTCCCCCACATCGGCTGCCCCCAGATTGCTCCGGTCGCCAGAGCGATCAATGTCATCACGATGCCAACCGGTGCTGCGGCGCGTGCGGCCAGAGCGCTGACATGGTGGCGGCGGATCAGCCAGATCAATGAGGTTGCCAGCATCATCAGCCAGCAATTGATTGCCATCAGCGCCGAGGGCACATGCAAGTAGATGATCTTGACGGTCGAGCCCTGCTTGTAGTCATCGGGGGTGAAAAAGAACCCCCAGATCAGCCCGATCCCCACGCACAGCGCAGAGGTAACCCAGAAGAACGGCAAGACGCGTTCACTGGTCGCCAGGAATTTCTTGGGGTTGGCGTATTCCCAAACAGAGTTGGCTTTGGCTGCAATTGTCATGTGCTGTATCTAGTCTGACTCGGCCCGGTTCTCAATTGACATCAATCAATCGCGCCCACTTGTCACCGAAGATTGACACGTAAAACCGCCGCGCTGGCAAAAGGCAGCAGCGCCACAGTGGCCGCTGTTATCCCCGCCAGCATCAGCAAAGGGGTTTCAACCTCCATTCCGATGGCGCCGCGTCGGGCGACCTCGGCCCCGTAGATCAGTGTGGGGACGTAAAGCGGCAGAACCAGAAGCGACAGCAGCAAGCCACCGCGCTTCAGCCCCACGGTTAGGGCTGCTCCGAAGGTTCCGATCACGCTGAGCGCCGGGGTGCCCAGCAAGAGTGAGATCACCAGCCAGACATAGCCCTGTCCGGGCAGGCTGAGCAGCACACCCAGAACCGGCGCGGCCAGAACCAGGGGCAGCCCGGTGGTGATCCAATGCGCCAGCGCCTTGATCGAAACAACGCCTTCCAGTGGCAGCGGGGCGGTGGCCAGCAGGTCAAGCGAGCCGTCCTCCCAATCCAGCGCCAGCAGTCGGTCGAGGGACAGTAGACAAGCGAGGAGCGCGCCAAGCCACAGAACACCTGGTGCAATTGTGGCGAGCAGCGCCGATTGCGGCCCAACCGAAAATGGGACCAGGATGGTGACGATCAGGAAAAAGGCCAGACCCAGGCCGAACCCGCCTCCGGCGCGGATGGCGAGTTTGAGGTCACGCAGCAGAAGGGCAATCACAGGAACCCTCCATCCGTGTCGTCGATCGGTTTTGGTTTGGCTTTGAAGGGCGCCAGTTCCAAAACCTTGGCGTCGAGACCAAGGTCGATATGGGTTGCGATCAGGGCCGAACCGCCCTGCCCCAGATGTTCGCGGATGACGTCGGCAAACAGCGTCACGGCATTTTGGTCCAGCGAGACCGTGGGCTCATCCAAGCTCCAGATCGGACGGCCCGTGACCAGCATGCGCGCCAGACCCAAGCGCCGCTTTTGCCCGGCCGAGAGCTGCCCGGCGGGGCGGTGCGCCAGGTCGCTCAGAGCAAAGGCTTGCAGAGCCGTGTTGATATCTGCGGTGCCGAAGACCGAGGCCCAGAATCTGAGATTCTCGGTCACCGTCAGGGTTGGCTTAATTCCGTCCGCGTGTGAGGCATAGGCTATCTGGTCCTCTGCCCCAGCGATCTGCCCTGACAAGGCGGGCTGCAACCCGGCCAGGGTGCGCAAGAGCGTGGTTTTTCCGATCCCGTTGGGCCCGCGCAGGATCAGCACCGCGCTCGGGGGCAGGGTAAAGCTGAGCCCTTCGAGCACAGGGATGCCACCACGGGCGATGGCCAGATCGGAAACCTTTAGCGTCATGAAACCCGCTTAACTGATTGTTGGGCCGCGCAAAAGGTGGGATTTGCCGCAGGAATACCCCCGGCTGTGGTTGGTGCGGGACGGCGTGAGCGGCCAGTCCCTCGTACACCATCGGGTGATTTCAGCCAGATGAAGGCGGATCTCGTCAGACGGGAAGTAGAGCGAGCGCTATGCGGCGTCCTTCCGACAGAAGCACATTATAGGTGCGGCAGGCGGCGGGGGAGTTCATGATTTCGACGCCCAGGCCCGCGGATTCCAACTGGCTGCGCAGGTCTGACGGGATATGCGCCATCTCGGGCCCGATTCCGATCAGGATGACATCCACGTGGGTGGCCAGTTCAAGCAGCAGGTCCGCGTCGCTAAGGCCGCCCCAAGCAGAAGTACCGGTGGGGCCAGTAAGGACCGCGCCGTCGTGGACAGTGCCACCGATGCGGAAGAAACCGGGGCCGTATCCGTCGACGGGCTTTGCATCGCTATAGGTGATTTCGTTCAATCGCATAGGTCTTTCTAGCTCCAAATTGGCAGGCCAAACAAGGCGGCGGCCGCGATGACCACATAGGCTGCACCGCGATAGAGATGTTCCTTTTCGGGGCGGAAGACCCAGCCGCCCAGCAGGTTACCCACCACATTCGGGATTGCCAGCACTAGGCCCAGCGATGCGGTTGTCCAACTGAGTTCTCCCATCCCGGTCAGATAACCCAGCATCAGGACGTCGAAGCCCAAGAGGAAGAGCAGGATCGTGGCGCGGATCACCGCAACGGGCAGCGGGCGCGACATGTAAAACAGGATCACCGCAGGGCCTGGCAGCCCCGCGATACCTCCCAGGAACCCGGCAGCGGCACCCGTGCCAAAGACCATCGGGCCAGTGACAGTCCCGCGATAGCGCAGGCCAAAGATCAAGATAACCAGCATCGTCAGCGACAACCCACTGACCACATAGCGAAAGACCTCGGGCTCGGTTCGACCGAGCAGCCAGAGACCCATAGGTAGAATCAGGCCGCAAGCCAGCAGCAGGCGGGCGAGATCGGGTTTGTTCACATCCGCCCAGGCGCGGCGCAGATTTGGCAGGGGGCCAAAGACATCCATGATCACTAAAGCGATAATGGCACCAAACGGGCCCAGGAACGGGCTTGCGATGGGTAGGAAGACCAATGCAGTGCCAAAGCCGGAGAAGCCGCGGACGATGCCGCCAAGCAATGCTCCGACTATAATTATGGCCAGCCCCTGTGGGGACTGGCCGAAAAGCTCAGGCATCGATATTTGCGAATTGGTTGCCCGCCGTGTTTGACGGTTTCGACCAGTCGCGCTTGACCCCCAGCCACAGCAGAATGGTCGAGGCCACAAAGACCGACGAATAAGTGCCCACGATCACGCCCCAGATCATCGCAAAGACAAAGCCCCGGATCACGTCACCGCCCAGCACATAGAGCGAGATCAGCGCCAGCAATGTGGTCACCGAGGTCATCACCGTCCGGCTGAGGGTTTCGTTGATCGAGATGTTCAGCACCTCTTTGAGGTCTTTCTTTTTGTATTTCCGCAGGTTTTCGCGCACGCGGTCAAAGACCACCACGGTGTCATTCAACGAGTAACCCACGATGGTCAGAAGGGCCGCGATGATGGCCAGGTCAAAGCGGATTTGCAGCTCCGAGAAGATACCGATGGTCAGGATCACATCGTGCACCAATGCGGCCACCGCGCCCAGTGCGAACTGCCATTCAAAGCGCAGCCAGATATAGACCAAGACCGCGCCAATCGCGAGAACCACCGCGATAACGGCGGTCTGGATCAACTCGCCCGAGACTTTGGGGCCGACGGATTCGACGGATTCAAAAGGCAGCTTCAAACCCGCATCGGCAGCGGCAAGAACTTCACCGACCTGCGTGATCATATCGGCGCTTACCGCTTCGGCCCCTTCCTGGGCCTGTATGCGGATCATTGCGACATGCTCATCGGGGCCAAAGGTTGGGTCAAAGATCTCGGTGATCGAGACATCTCCCAATTCCAACGGAGCTATGGCTTCACGGTATGCCCCGACATCAATCGGCTGCGTACTTTCGGTGCGGATCGTGGTCCCACCTCGGAAATCAATGCCGAAATTCAGCCCTTGCAGCATGAAGGACGCAAAGGCGATGACCATCATAAGGCCCGAAATGCCCAGCCAGATTTTCCAGCGGCTGAAGAAATCGAACGAGGTTTGTTGGGGGACGAGTTTCAGTCTCATGATCAAACCTCGATCGTTTTGGGGCGGCGGCGTTCGAACCACATCACGATCATCAAACGGGTCACGAAGATCGCAGTGAAGACCGAGGTGAGAATACCCAAGCCCAATGTGATGGCAAAGCCGCGCACGGGACCGCTGCCCATGGCAAACAGGATCACGGCGGTGATGAATGTGGTGACGTTGGCATCCAGAATGGCCGACAGCGCCTTTTCATAGCCCAGCTCAATGGCACGGGCCGGGCCTTTGGCCGATTTCAGCTCTTCCCGGATGCGCTCAAAGATCAGTACGTTGGCATCCACTGCCATGCCGACGGTCAGCACGATCCCTGCGATACCCGGCAAGGTCAGCGTGGCCCCGATCAGCGACAGCAGGCCAAAGAGAAGTCCAACGTTGATGATCAGCGCGATATTGGCGAAGATGCCGAACAGACCGTAGCTGAGACCCATGAAGGCCAGAACCGCCACAAAGGCCACGATGGTGGCGACCTTACCGGCGTCGATACTGTCTTGCCCCAGTTCCGGGCCGATGGTGCGTTCTTCGAGGAACTCCAGTTCCGCAGGCAAGGCCCCTGCCCGCAGCAACACGGCCAGGTTGGTGCTTTCCTCGACGGTGAAATTGCCGGTGATGATGCCCGATCCGCCCGGGATATGGCTTTGGATCACCGGGGCCGAGATCACCTCGTCATCCAGAACGATGGCGAAGGGCGCACCGATATTCTCCAGCGTATAGTCGCCGAATTTCCGCGCGCCAGATGTGTTGAACCGGAAGCTGACCGCTGGGCGACCATTCTGGTCAAAAGCGGGCTGCGCATCGACCAGTTCTTCGCCAGTAACGACCGGCGATGAATCCAAAGTGTAGTAGACGTCAGGCTCGTCCAATGACGGCGCAAGCTTCTCACCTATTCCAACCGAGGCGTTCTCATCCGTTCCGCGCCCCAAAACCGGGTTGAACGTCAGCTGTGCCGTGGTTCCGATGATCTCTTTCAGCTCACCCGCGCTGCCGATCCCGGGGACCTGAATCAGGATACGATCCGCGCCCTGACGTTGGATCGTCGGTTCGCGCGTGCCAACCTCGTCGATCCTGCGGCGGACGATCTCAAGCGATTGCCGCACGGTCCGATCATCAGTGGCCAGCTTTTCGGCTTCGGACAGCTGCACGATGATTGTGTCACCCTGCGCGCGGGCCTCAATATCGGTTGCGCCCACGCCGCTGAGCGTTTGCACCTGACGGGCCAAACCGCGCACCACTTCAAGCGCGCGGGGCATACCCTCGGGCTGGCTGATGCGCAGACGGATCTGGTCTGGGGGCGATTCCTGCCGACGGATAGTGCCAACCGTCGCACGCTCATCCCGCAAAGCGTCGCGGATTTCCGGCCACATCGCCTCCATCCGGGATTCGTAGACATCCTCGACCTTTACCTCGGCCAGCAGATGCGCACCGCCGCGCAGGTCGAGGCCCAGATTGACAAGCGATGAGGGCAACCAATTGGGCCATTCCGCCGCTTCGGCCTGATTTTCCGGCGTGTCCACGCCAAGCTCAATCGCGGCCTTGGCGTCGTTCGACGTTTCGACGCGTGTGTAAAACGCATTCGGCAGAGCCATAAAAAGGCCGATCACACAGACCGACCAGATCAGAACCCGCTTCCAGGTATCAATTTGCAGCATTACCCTGCCTTTTCAACGGAGTATCGCGCGAAGTTACTTCGCTGGTTCGGTTTTGTTCAGGACCTGAGCAATGGTGGCCTGCACCACACGAACCTTGACGCCATCGGCAATTTCGACCTCAAGCTCTCCGTCATCCTTGACCTTGGCAACTTTGCCGATCAGCCCGCCTTGGGTCACAACCTGATCCCCGCGCCGCAGAGCATCCACCATGGCCTTGTGCTCTTTCATCTTTTTCTGCTGCGGACGGATCAGCAGGAAATACATGATCCCGAAAATCAGGATCAGCGGGAGAAACTGGGCGATTGCGCCACCTTCCATGGGATATTCCTTTGTTCTGTGGATGCGGAGCTGTCCGCAAATTTGGCCGGAACCTATGCGTTGATCCGTGGCTTTGCAAGGTAAGGCGGCACTCTGGTGCGGCAACTCTTTTCGCGGTCTTCGCTTTGAAGAACGAACAAGCTCAGAAAACTGCTAGGAAAATATGCGGGTTTCGATATACTTTCCGCTCAGGAGATGCAATGAGAAGCACTTATAACCCCTTCCGATTGCTTAGGCTTTTGATTTCGACCGTGGTTCTTTCAATCATGGTTTCGACATCAATCTACGCACAAGAGGTGCCGCCGGAACTGCCCGAACCTGCAGACAGCGAAAGCGACAGTTTCAAGGCCCCGGTGATCATTGATGGGGATATGCTGTTTTTCTTGCGCGGCTCCAGCGCGCTGCCTGCGCCAGAACGGGCAGAGACGGTGCAAAACGCGATAATCCAAGTCGCCGAGGCGTCCGACGACACGGACGTCGAAATCACTTTTGAAGACACAGAGTTAGGCACGCGCATCCTGGCCGATGGTGTTATGGTCTCGATCGTTACGGTAGCGGATGCCGAACTGGACCAGATGGAATTGGATGTCCTGAGCTTTTTGCATGGGCAGGCCATCGAAGAAGCGATTACCACCTACCGCGCCAACCGGACCGACGAAGCCTTGGTTTCGGGCGCGATTGAAGCCGGTGTTTGGACCATCGGTTTTGCTGTCTTTGTGGTGGTCATCCTTTGGCTGCATAGACGCATTAGACGCCGCACGCTGAAAGTGGTGAAGCGCTATCTCAAGGATGTCGAGACCGCTACGGCCAAGAGCGTTCAGGCCGAAGCGATTGCTGCCCTGATCCGCTATGCTTTGAACTTTTTGCTGCTCATCATCTTCTTCCTGGGTTTTTACTATTACCTGACCTTTGTCCTTATGGCCTTTGCCGAGACAAGGTACCTTGCCCAGTTGCTGCTGACCTATTTGACCGAACCGGTTCTGCTGATATTCAAGGGCATTCTCAGTTACATTCCCAACCTGATCATGCTGGGGATTATTTCATGGATTACGTTGTACATTATCAAAGGCTTGCGAGTGTTTTTTGATGCGGTCGAAGCCGGCACGTTCGACCTGGGAGACTTCGAGAAACACTGGGTCAACCCGACCTTCAATATCGCACGAGTCGTCATCGTTTTGATCGCATTGGTTTTTGCGGTGCCCTATATACCCGGCTCGGATTCGGCAGCGTTCCAAGGACTGACCATTCTGGTTGGCGCGATGCTGTCGCTAGGTGCGAACTCGGTCGTGTCAAATATGTTGGCGGGCCTGTTTGTGATCTATCGCCGTTCAACCTCGATCGGTGACCGGATTCAGATCGGTGAACATATTGGGGATGTGGTCGAAATCAAACTGATGGAGACACATCTGAAATCCATCAAGAATGAGCTGATCTCGATCCCGAACGGGCAGCTGATGAACTCGGATGTGGTGAACTTTTCGAAAAAGACCGATGGCAGCGGGTTGTTGCTGCATACCACGGTTGGGATCGGCTACGAGGAACCGCCCGAGAAGGTCGAGGCGATGCTGGTTGAAGCCGCCAATCGCACCAAGGGTCTCAAGGCCAAGCCCGAACCCTTTGTATTGTGGACCGCGCTGGCGGATTACGCGATCAACTATCAGATCAACGGCTATACCACGCGGGGCAGCATTATTCCCAAAATCAGATCAGATCTGCATCGTAACATTGTGGCCGTGTTCAATGAGAACAACGTTCAGATCATGACGCCTTCTTACATGGCGGACCCGCCCGAACCCAAGATACCGGCCGAAGAATGGGACGGTCATCTGGCACATCAGCAAGGAGTGCCAGACAGTTAGCGCAATTTGGGCAACCAGTGCTACACCCTTGCAGCCATATGGTGCATAAGCAGCTTCAGTGATTCACCTATCAAGGATCTGAGATATGCACGACATCCGCGCCATTCGCGAAAACCCTGCCGCCTTCGACGCCGCCCTTGCGCGCCGTGGGGACGCGCCGGTGTCGTCAGATCTGTTGCGACTGGACGAGAGCCGCCGGGCCAAGATCCTGGCAGCTGAAACCGCACAGGCTGAACAGAACAAGGCCAGCAAAGAGGTCGGCGCAGCCAAGGGTCGCGGAGATGAGGCCGAGTTTGAGCGGCTGCGCGCCTTGGTCGCCGAGAAGAAGGCCGAGATCGCTCGAATGCAGACCGAGGCCAAGGACCTTGATGCTCTGCTGACCGATCAACTTGCGCGCATTCCCAACCTGCCTGCCGATGACGTCCCGCAAGGGGCTGACGAAGACCACAATGTCGAGGTCAGCCGCTGGGGCACACCACGCGCGTTCGATTTCGAGCCAAAAGAGCACTATGAAATCCCTGCCGTCGCTGCTGGCATGGATTTCGAAACAGCGGCCAAGACCAGCGGCAGCCGCTTTGTGAACCTGTCCAAAGGCGTCGCGCGGATTCACCGCGCGCTGTCTCAGTTCATGCTGGACACCCATATCGACAAGAACGGATTGACCGAAATGCAAGTTCCGGTTCTGGTCCGGGACGAGGCGATGTACGGCACCGACAAACTGCCGAAATTCGGCGAAGAGAGCTATCAAACCACCAATGGCTGGTGGTTGATCCCCACGTCCGAGGTTACCCTGACCTATTCGGTGGCGGGTGACATTCTGGACGAAGCCGCCCTGCCCATTCGCATGACCGCCCATACCGCCTGTTTCCGGTCCGAGGCTGGCAGCGCTGGTAAGGATACCGCCGGGATGCTGCGCCAGCACCAGTTCGAAAAGGTCGAGATGGTCTCGATCACCCATCCGGACAAATCCGATGAGGAGCAGAAACGCATGCTGCGCTGCGCTGAGGATTTGTTGGAGCAGTTGGGCATCCCCTATCGCACCGTTGTCCTGTGCACCGGGGATATGGGCTTTGGCGCGCGCCGGACCTTCGATATCGAAGCCTGGTTGCCCGGTCAGGACGCGTATCGCGAGATCAGCTCGGTCTCGACCACCGGCGCCTTTCAGGCCCGCCGCATGAACGCGCGTTTCCGCCCCGAAAGTGGTGGCAAGCCGGAATATGTTCACACGCTGAACGGCTCGGGCCTGGCCGTCGGCCGTTGCCTGATTGCGGTCTTGGAAAACGGTCAGAATGCAGACGGCACTGTCACCCTGCCCGAAGTGCTTGCGCCCTATCTGGGTGGCAAACGTACTCTGACAGCGGACGGAACGCTGATATAAGAAAACCGGCGCGTCGGCAGACGAACCGGTTCCGATACAACGGGCGAGGAAGGTTTACTTCTTCGCCTTTTTCTTATCCTTTTTCTTATCCGATTTTTTCTTGTCCTTCGATTTGGACTTTTTGTCCTTCTTGGACTTTTCCTTCACCTTCTCTTTGGCTTTCTTGAAGGCGGTTTCGATCTCGGATTTCTTTTTGGCGGCTTTTTCGGCCTTGGCTTTGGCCTTGGCCTTTTTCTTGGCCTTCGCCTCGGCAGCAGCCTTTTCTGCTGCAGCTTTTTCTGCCGCTGCCTTTTCTTCCGCTGCTTTCTGCTCGGCCGCTTTCTTTTCCGCCGCCGCCTTTTTGGCAGCAGCAGTGGACCGGCGCGTCGCCGATCTGGTCGCGGGTTTGCGTGCAGCGGGCTTGCGCGTGGCCGGTGCCTTGGCCACCGGTTTCGTCTGACCCGCCTGTTTCGCAGCCGCGATCAGAGCAACCGCACGCGCGGAACCGATACGTGGAACCTTCAGCAGATCCTCAGGTGTGGCCTTGGCCAGGTCTTCGGCCGTCTTGAAACCGGCACCACTCAAAGCCTGAGCCAATGCTGACCCCACTCCGCGCACCTCGGTAACTGCTGTCATTGTTGGTCCTCTCACTAACGTCTCAGGAAACGGTATATACACAGCATATACACCTACGCAAGCCTATGCCTTGAACAGAAGTTTCGCTGCTAACTGCTCTGCGCCAACCTGATGTCTGAGTCGGGCTTTGGAAACGGCACCAGGCGTTTGGCATCCTCATCCCAAAGTTTCAGGTTCAAAGCCGCCACCGCCTCGGGGAATTTGATCCGCCGCGGGGTGTACTCTTCGGGCAGGTTATAGTGGCAGGCCCGCAACCGGTAGGATGGGATGCGCGCGTTGAAATGGTGGATGTCATGCAGCGTGATACACGCCACCGCATTGTCGAACCACCACCCGAAATCCAGCGCGGACGAGCCTTGAAGCGCTGCAATTTTCGGATCCAATTCGGGTCTACGGTCCCAATAGGTGTCTTCGAAATTGTGTTGCAGATACACCAGAAAGACGCCCAGCATCCCGCCCACAAAGGAAAAGACCAGCCAGACCAGCACACCGGTCGCTCCGGCGATCAGATAGAGCAGCCCAAGGAAAACCACGATGGACAGGTTGTGCAGAATAACTCCGGTCACACCAAAGCGCAGCGTGTTCTTGGGCCAGCGATAACGAATGAAATAGGTGAACAGAGCGCCCACCGGCACAAGGATGAACGGATTGCGATAAAGCCTGTAAAACAGGCGCGTTTTCCAGTCGGCTGCGTTCCATTCCCGCAAGGTCATGGTGTGGATTTCACCGGTTTCGCGATGCTCCAGGTTGCCGATGCCCGAATGATGCAGGTTATGGTTCTGCTTCATCACCTCAAAGGGGGCAAAGGTGAAGGGCGACAAACCATGCCCGGCCCATTCATTTTGCGCGCGTGTTTCGAACAGGGAATGATGGCCGCAATCATGCTGAAGCACATAGAGACGCACAGCGGAAAAGGCAAAGACGATGCCTGCGGGCAGCATGATGTACCACTGGTGAACATAGGCGATCGCCAGCGCCAGCGACGCGAAATACACCGCAAAGGTTCCAAAATAGCTCAACGCAGCCAGTCGATTGTCCTGCACCGCATATTGTCTTGTGTATTCTCTCAGATCCATCCAGTCCTGTCCCCACAGTGGCCCGGCCAATTCACCTTTCAAACTAGATGCGGTTGACCCGCAGACAAGCAGCTTGCACGCAAAACGGGAGGCGCGCAGGTTAAGGGTATCGCGATGACACTAGCCTGTCACGCCCTGAGAACAAAAATGCTGAAAATTGGCGCGGTTACGCCCGTCCTTTCAGATGCTTGGCCAGTGCGCCGGCATTTTTCTTGCGCCGGCCCTTATAGGGGTTCTTGTCGCCCTGCCCGCGCAGCGTCAGGCGGATCGGAGTTCCGGGCATATCGAAATCTTCACGAAGCCCGTTGACCAGATAACGGCTATAGCTTTCGGGCATCTTGTCCGGGTGCGAGCACATGACAACAAAACCCGGCGGCCGTGTCTTGGCCTGGGTCATATAGCGCAGTTTGATACGGCGGCCCTGAGGGGCCGGTGGCGGGTGTTGCTCCAGCATCGCCGTCAGCCAGCGGTTCAGCGCAGCGGTTGGCACACGACGGTTCCAGACGTCATGGGCGCGCAGGATCGCGGCGCGCAGACGCTCTAGCCCCCGACCCGTCTTGGCTGATACGGTGATCAGGGGGGCGCCGCGCAGCTGCGGCAACAGACGTTCGAAGGATTCTTTCAGATCACGCAGTTTCTCCTGCTTGTTATCCTCAACGTCCCATTTGTTCACGGCCACCACAACGGCACGGCCCTCGCGCTCGGCCAGATCGGCAATGCGCAAGTCCTGCTGTTCGAACGGAATGGCCGCGTCCAGCAGAACCACCACAACTTCGGCAAATTTCACCGCGCGCAGCCCGTCCGAGACCGAGAGCTTCTCAAGTTTCTCCTGCACCTTGGCCTTTTTGCGCATTCCGGCGGTGTCGAAAATCCGCATTGGCGTGCTGCCGCCATCCGGGTCAGCCCAGTCGACGCGCAAGCTGATCGCGTCGCGGGTAATCCCGGCCTCGGGGCCCGTCAGCAGGCGATCTTCGCCGATGATCTTGTTGATCAGCGTCGATTTGCCTGCGTTCGGGCGGCCCACCACGGCCACTTGCAATGGCTTGGCGTCCGAGATCAGCGGCGCATCGCCCTCACCATCTTCGTCCAGCTCGATATCGGTTTCCGGTGTGTCGTCCTGCGCCGTCTCGGCCGCTGCATCGGCCAAAGGCATCAGCTGCGCATAGAGGTCGGTCATCCCTTCGCCATGTTCGCCCGACAGGCGCACAGGTTCTCCAAGCCCAAGGTTATAGGCTTCAAGCACACCGGCATCTGCCGCCGACCCTTCGGCCTTATTGGCCGCCAGGATCACATGCTTGGCGCGTTTGCGCAGGATTTCGGCGAACATCTCGTCGGTTGGGGTCAGACCGGAGCGCGCATCGATCATGAACAGGCAGACATCAGCCATATCAACCGCACGTTCGGTCAGGCGGCGCATCCGGCCTTGCAGGCTGTCATCGGTTGCATCCTCAAGCCCGGCGGTATCAATCACGGTAAAGCGCAGATCGCCCAGACGGCCTTCGCCTTCGCGCAGGTCGCGCGTCACGCCAGGCTGGTCGTCGACCAAGGCCAGACGTTTGCCCACAAGGCGGTTGAACAAGGTGGATTTGCCCACATTCGGGCGCCCCACGATGGCGAGGGTCAGCGACATGATACTCAACTTTCAAGACTCAAGATGCGCCCTTTAGCGCATCTTGCGGTCAACGGAAAGCGTGTAGATCACCCTTGGTCGACACGACATAGAGCGTCTGCCCCGCCACAACCGGCGCGGTGGTTGCCCCACCCGGCACCTCGACCTGATGCACAAGCGCTCCGTCAACCGGGTTGAAGAACCGCAAAAAACCATCGTTTGAGGCAATCACGATACGGCCACCGGCCAGGATCGGGCCATAATGGGCCACAATCGGACCACGCCGACCGGGCTTGTCCTTGATAAAACCCGGCAAGTCCTGTGCCCACACGATCGAACCGTCCGCCGCGTCAAGACGCACCAACTGGCTGCGGTCACTGATCAGGAATATGCTGTTGCCCGCAGGCCAGACGGTATCAACAGCCCCTTCCAGCGCGGTCCAGTTCCGCTCACCCGTGGCGCCGTCTAACGCGACAGTCCGGCCAGAGTGGTTACCGATATAGACAGTGTTGCCAACAACCATCGGCCCGCCGGTTACATCGACGATCAGCGCCGCAGCGCGTCCGCGCCGCCCGCCTGCAACCGATGCGTTCCAGCGGCGAATACCACCCCGGCGGAACGCGGCTGCGATGTCGCCCGAGCCAAAGGCAAAGACAGCCAGATCAGAGGCGAGCACCGGAGCAGGCGCACCCAGCACATTGCCCACGCTGGGTGTACCCTGAATCTGCCAGGCGATGCGCCCGTCTTTGGTATCGACCACCCAAGCGGTTTCATCGCCTGCAACAACATAGAGCAACCCATCGCTGACCAGCGGCGCTCCGCTGCCGGTCGCGTTCAGGCGTTTCTGCCAGCGGATCGCACCGGATTGCGCATCAATTGCCGTGAGACGACCAAACCCGGACGAGACATAGAGCACACCATTTGCATAGGCCATGCCGCCGCCCGTGGCGTCGCCCTCTTTCTCGCTGGCCGGGATCAGACCGGTCTGCCAGGCAACCTGCCCTTGCGCATTCACCGCCGAGACGGTCGCGCCCGAATCCAGCGTATAGATCAGCTCCCCAGCAACAACCGGGTCCGCTGTGATCCGCTCTTTTCGGCTATCCCCTTTGCCAATCGAGGCCGACCAGATCCGTTGAGGCGCAGAACTGAGCGCGGCATGAGTGGTGCGGAATGCCTGAGTGCCCGGGCTTTGTGCCCAACTCGCATTGTTGGTCTGGGCCGGAAGGCTGATCGGGCTGGCCCCGGAAATGGCTATCGTTTCGTTGTCGATGACGGGCCGAATATCCTCACGCGGGCCGGGCAGAATGATTTCGGGTTCTTCACAGGCGCTCAGCACCGTCAGGGCCAGCGCCGCAGTCGCGAGGCCGAAGCGTGGGAAAAGTCGTGTTACCATGTGTCTTTGAACCCGCCTGTCATTTCTTCCTCTGATCGCCGGTTAGCCCTGCGGGGCCACAACCGGCTCGGGCTCGCCCCCCAAGGCGACAATCATCTGCGCCGCGCGCTGTTGCAAGCTGGTGCTGGCTTCGGCGTCCTGACGCAGGGTTTGTAGACGATCCAGAGCAGCTTGGGTATTGCCCTCAGCCACATCTATCAGAGCTATCTGTTCTTCGGCCAACAGCCGCAACGGCGCACCTGGCGCGGTCAATGCTTCGAATTGTTGCCGGCGATCCGCCGCAGGCAGGCTTTCCGATTGAAGCAACAGCGCTTTGAAAGTGGCCATTGCGCGGTAGATTTCCGGCAGGTCGCCCTGAACGGCGACCGCGTTCAGGTTGGCGACCGCTTCGTCAAGATTGCCGTTTTGAACCTGCGACTCGGCCAGAAGCATCTTCAAGATTGCGTCTTCTCCGGGTGTCTCTGTGACCACGGCTTGAAGGCTGTTGGCGCGCTCGGCCGAGTTGTTTTGCTGCAACGCGGCCAAAATGGAGTCGCCCAGCGCCTCAGCTTGTGCCGCTTTGCTGGCTTTGCGGTATTCATTGAAGGCGGCCCCACCAACGATGGCCACAACTGCGACCACGCCGACCCAGCCCCATCGCCGAAGCAGCAGATACATGCGGTCGCGGCGCACCTCTTCGGTGACCTCATCAATGAAACTGTCGACGTCGCTCATCCCCGCCCCCAGGCTGTATTTCTCGATTTCCTAGCGCCATGTCATACCCCGGTGCTTTGGGCAAGCCAAGGGTCGGTTTCCTCACATTTCCCCCTATAGCCGCAGGGCTTGCTAAAAAAACTAAACCGAACTATTCAGTTCAGTATGGACAAATTGGGATTCTGACCCCACTTCATGGCATACTGAGTCTTTGGTTTTTCCGGCTGTAGATGTTAAAGAGGCTTCACATGCGTTTGATTTCATTCGTAAACGCCGCATTGGTCATCACCGTGCTCTATTTCGTAGTGTTCGAGCGTGATGCATTGTTTGCCTTTGCCGGACGCGAAGACTCAGAAACAGAGATACCCGCATCTGCCGAAGCTGACGTCACGGCGTCGTCTGAAAACGCGATTGGAGTCGTTGTATTGCGCTCCACAGCCCAGGAAATCGGCAGTGCCGTTCAGTTGCGCGGGCAGACCAAGGCGAACCGTCAGGTCGAAGTTCTGGCAGAAACGACATCGACGGTTGTATCCGAGCCAAAACGCAAAGGCGCCTTCGTCGAGGCCGGCGATTTGTTGTGCGAACTCGACGTTGGCACGCGTCAGGCCAGCCTTGCCGAGGCATTGGCCGCTCAACTCGAGGCCGAAAGCCGTGTACCCGAAGCCGAAGCCCGCCTTGAAGAAGCCCACGCACTTGTGGCCGAGGCGGACATCAATCTGAAGGCTGCCCGTAAACTCTCTGAGACAGGGTTCGGGTCGGAAACGCGCCGTATTTCAAGTGAAGCTGCGATGAGTTCTGCCCTTGCCGGTGTGAAATCTGCCGAGGCCGGACTTGAGGCAACGCAAGCAGGTATCGAAGCCGCAAGTGCCGAGGTCGCTGCCGCGCAGCGCGAAATGGGTCGACTTGCCATCAAAGCTCCTTTCCGTGGTTTGTTGGAAAGTGACACCGCCGAGCTGGGCAGCCTGATGCAGCCCGGATCGCTTTGCGCCACCGTGATCCAACTGAACCCGATCAAACTGGTGGGTTTTGTCCCGGAAACCGAGGTGAACCGCATCCTTGTCGGCTCGATGGCGCAGGCGCAGCTGGTAACAGGCCTGCAGGTCGAAGGTCGTGTTACCTTCCTGAGCCGTTCCGCCGATGAAACGACCCGCACGTTCGAAGTGGAAATCACCGTTCCAAACCCCGAGCTTCTGATCCGGGATGGCCAGACGGCTGACATTCAGATCGCGGCGGAAGGCGTGAAAGCCCACAAGCTGCCACAATCGGCTCTTACCCTGAACAACGATGGCACATTGGGTGTCAGAACCGTGGGAGCTGGCAACGTGGTGGACTTCATGCCCATCCGTCTGCTGCGCGACACGTCCGAAGGCGTCTGGGTCGGAGGGCTGGCCGAAACGGCTGATGTTATTGTTGTCGGCCAGGAATTTGTCACGCGCGGCGTCCAGGTCGCGCCCACCTATCGGGAAGCGTCGCAATGACCGGTGTTGTCAGTTGGGCTGCAGATCGTGCCAGGATGGTCCTGGCCTTTATTGCGATTTCGCTGATCATCGGCGGGTTTGCCTATGTCAGTCTGCCCAAAGAAGGTGAGCCGGATATCGAAATCCCGGCTCTCTTTGTATCGGTGCAATTCCCCGGTATTTCGGCAGAAGATTCAGAAAGCCTGCTTGTCAAACCGATGGAGACCGAGCTGGCCGATCTGGACGGTCTGAAGGAAATGACCGCCACCGCTGCCGAAGGCTATGCCGGTGTCGCGCTCGAGTTCGACTTTGGTTGGGACAAAACGGCCATTACTGCCGACGTACGCGATGCCATGAACAGCGCGCAGGCGGATTTCCCCGCCGGGGCCGAACAATACACGCTGACCGAGATCAATTTCTCGGAATTCCCCATTGTCATCGTCAATCTGACCGGTGCCGTACCCGAGCGGACTATGGCCCGCGTCGCCAAAGATTTGCAGGACGAGCTTGAAGCGCTTGACGCGGTGCTTGAGGCCGGTATTGCGGGCAACCGCGATGAGATGCTTGAGGTCGTGATCGACCCGCTTCGACTGGAATCTTACAACGTCACCGCAGCAGAGCTGATCAATGTTGTGCAAAACAACAACCAATTGATCGCGGCGGGTGAGGTGGAAACAGCGCAAGGGACATTCTCGGTCAAGATCCCCTCGTCGTTCAAGACCGCGCAGGATGTCTATGGTCTGCCCGTCAAGGTCAATGGTGACCGGGTGGTTACCTTGGGCGAGCTGGCGCAGATCAATTACACATTCGAAGATCGCGAAGGTACGGCCCGTTTTGATGGCGAAGCAACTGTAGCTTTGCAGGTGGTCAAGCGTAAGGGCTTCAACCTGATCGACACAGTCGCACTGGTGAAAGAGACCATCGCCGAGGCGCAGACGAAATGGCCACCCGAGCTACAGGCCGCCGTCACCCTGGGCACCTCGAATGACCAAAGCCGTATCGTTGCGTCAATGGTCGGACAGCTTGAAGGCTCGGTTCTGACGGCGATCGCACTGGTGATGATCGTGGTGCTGGCGTCCCTGGGTACACGGGCGGCGCTGCTGGTCGGCTTTGCGATCCCCACCTCGTTCCTGCTGTGTTTTGCCTTCCTTGCCGTCATGGGCGTCACGATCTCGAACATCGTGATGTTCGGTCTGATCCTGGCCGTCGGAATGCTGGTCGATGGTGCTATCGTGGTCGTGGAATACGCCGACAAGCGCATCAAAGAAGGCGTTGGCCCGATGCACGCCTATGTCGAGGCAGCGCAACGCATGTTCTGGCCCATTGTTTCATCCACCGCCACAACCCTCTGTGCCTTCTTGCCCATGTTGTTCTGGCCCGGTGTGCCCGGTGAGTTCATGGGCATGTTGCCCGTCACGCTGATCTTTGTTCTCTCGGCCTCGCTGATTGTGGCGCTGATCTACCTGCCGGTGATGGGTGGGGTATCGGGCCGCCTGAGCCGCGTATTTGATCGTATTTCGAACTGGCTGCGGGCACGCACACCGTGGTGGGTCCGGGCGCTGCTGGTGCCCCCGGCGCTTTACATGATTTTCCTGGGCGCGATGCAGATGCTGAACCCTGACTATCTGGTGCCCGGCGGCGGGGTCGTCTTGGGGGCACTCCTGTTCCTGTTCGGCGCGTTTGCAGGTTCGGTAACGCTGAGCGCGGCAAAGATCGAACGCAACCGCGAAGAGCGTATCCAAACCACGAAGGAACACACGCCGTTCGGCTATCTGATGAAATTCCTCGTTGGCAACCCGGTGATGCCGCTGGTGTCGTTGGCGGCTGTGTTCGGGGTGGTATTCTACGTCACCTTCGTCTGGTTCCCGCAGGAATCCCGGGGTGTGGAGTTCTTTGTCGAAAGCGAACCAGAGCAGGCCACCGCCTATGTCCGCGCACGCGGCAACGTATCGCTGGCTGAAAAAGACCAACTGGTTCTGGCCGCTGAAGAGGTCATCGCGGCCCACCCTGCGGTGATCAACGTCTTTGCCTTCGCTGGCGAAGGCGGACTGAACCAGAACAATGGTGGAGCCCAACCGCCTGCCGATACAATCGGCCAGGTTCAGTTCGAGATCATCCCCTGGGAAGACCGCCCGAACGTCTCGGAAACCGTGTTCTGGGGTCTGTTTGACCGGCATTTCGTCGCGCCCGAATTTGATGGCGACTTTGTGATTGATGAGCTGAACGCGCAGCTGGCGCAACTGCCCGGTTTTGTCGTCGAAATCCTGCCGCTGGAACAAGGCCCGGCCTCGGCCAAGCCCGTTCATCTGCGCATCAAGGGCGAAGGCTGGGAGGATCTGACCTCGGCCACGCTGGCGGCGCGCGAGGCGTTCGACAACACACCGGGCCTGATCAAGATCGAAGACACATTGCCCCTGCCCGGCATCGACTGGCAGATCGACGTGGATGTGGCCAAGGCCGGTCGCTTTGGCGCGGATGTGGCCACGGTGGGTGCCATGGTGCAACTGGTCACGCGCGGTATCCTGCTGGGCGAGATGCGCCCCGACAGCACCGACGAAGAAATCGAGATACGCGTCCGTCTGCCCGATCAGGATCGCGTCTTGTCTACGCTCGATACGCTCAAAGTACGCACACCGGACGGGTTGGTTCCGCTGTCGAACTTTGTGACCCGCAAGCCGGTCGCAAAGCTGGCGCAGATCAACCGTGTGGATCAGCAGCGGTACTATGACGTGAAGGCGGATGTCGAACCTGGCCTCAGCAAAGTGGTCACCACTAGCGCGGACGGGTCCGAGCAACGTCAGGCTCTGGTTCGCGAAGTGGCCGACGGGGCCGAGCCTGCGGGCACCGTGATCACCAGCGCAGACGGTAAAACCTATGAACTGGTGCAACTGACCGGAGCGGACAGCGTGGACGCCTTGCGCGCAATGATCGATGATGGCGACGCGCGGTTTTCCTTGGTCAACCCGAACGAACGGATCGCGGTTCTGACCGAATGGCTTAACACGTCGCCCTTCGCCAGTTCTGTGTCCTGGGAATGGACCGGTGACCAGGAAGATCAGGCCGAAAGCCAGGCCTTCCTGTCCAGCGCGTTCCTGGCCGCTTTGGGCCTGATGTTCGTGATCCTGCTGGCGCAGTTCAACTCGTTCTACAACTCGGTTCTGGTCCTGCTGGCCGTGGTCCTGTCGACCACCGGTGTTCTGATCGGCATGATCGTGATGGAACAGCCTTTCTCGATCATCATGACCGGTACAGGCATCGTGGCGCTGGCGGGGATCGTGGTGAACAACAATATCGTTCTGATCGACACATATCAGGAATACAGCCGCTATATGCCCCGGATCGACGCCATCGTGCGCACGGCCGAGGCGCGGATTCGCCCGGTTCTGTTGACCACGCTGACCACGATGGCGGGCCTGACACCGATGATGTTCGGCCTGTCGCTGGACTTTATCGGCGGCGGCTATTCGATCGACAGCCCCACCGCGCTGTGGTGGAAACAGCTGGCCACCGCCGTGGTCTTTGGCCTGGGCACCGCCACGGTGCTGACGCTGATTGTGACGCCCTCGCTGCTGGCGCTGCGGGTCTGGGTGACCACCTATATCGTCTGGATCGCCAAGTCGCTGGCACGGGTCACCGCTGGCCGGTCCAGCCAGATCGCACGCGACATGGCCATCGGACGCACCGCCCGCAACATGCAATCGACAGAAATTGTATGGACCGAGGGCGAGGCCCCGCCCCCAAGCAAACCGCGCGATCCTGAGCTGGACCTGCCCCCCGGCCCCCCGCTTCGCGCGGCTGAATGACCCCTCAGCATTGATCACAGGGCTTGCCAATGGCAGGCCCTGTTTTCGTTTTGAACCTTGTCTTGGGGGCTGATTTTGGGCACTCTTCCTTAAGGTCTTGCTCGGGCCTCCGCCCTCCATCCGGGAAGCATCTGTCATGCGGAGTTGATCCAATCTGAACCCGACTCATTCGAGCGCACGCATAAGGAGGGATTGCATCGGCTGCTCGGAAGAGGAGGACCACCTATGCTTTTATCCGCCCCCATCTATGTGTTGAAACGACAGGCCAAACAGCTTGCCCGTCAGCGCGCAATCCCATTGCACGAAGCGCTGGACCGAATTGCACAACAAGAAGGATTCCAAAGCTGGAGCCATCTCGCATCGTCCAGCGACACAGCCGCAACGAAGATCCTGTCACGGCTGGAGCCAGGACAGTTGATCTTGCTTGGGGCCAGACCCGACCAAGGCAAAACGCTGTTGGGGCTGGAACTGGCCTCAAAGGCCAAAACGCTGGGACGAGACGGATACTTCTTTACCCTCGACTATCACCAACGCGACATCGCGGATCGCCTGCAAGCGTTGGGGCTGTCAGAAGCGCAAAAGGCGCTCTGTGTTGATACCTCGGATGACGTATCCGCGAGCTATGACATCAGCCGCGTGGAACAGGCGCAGCGCCCTGCCCTGATCGTGGTGGATTATTTGCAACTGCTGGACCAAAAGCGAAGCAATCCCAGCCTGAACGATCAGGCCCTTGCCCTGCGCGACTATGCCAAGGCCACCGGCGCGATCTGCGTCCTGATCTCACAAATCGACCGATCCTTTGATCTGAGCGGCAAGCCCATGCCCGACCGGTCAGACATACGCCTGCCCAATCCACTGGACCTGTCGCTGTTCGACCGGATTCTCTTTTTGCATCAGGGCAAGCTCCAGATTGATCTCGCAGCCTGAGGTCAGGCGGCCTGCACATCCGATTGCTGACGGTTCCAGAGCTGGGCATAGCGCCCCTCGCGTGCCAGAAGGTCGTCATGGGTGCCCTGCTCGATTATCTCGCCACGTTCGAGCACCACGATGAGGTCAGCCTCGGCGATGGTGCTGAGACGGTGAGCGATGGTGATGACGGTGCGCCCCTCTCCGGCACGGGCCAGGGCATCCTTGATCTCCTGCTCCGTGTCGGTGTCCAGCGCCGAGGTCGCCTCATCCAGCAGCAGGATGGGCGGGTTTTTCAGCAATGTCCGGGCGATGCCGACGCGCTGTTTCTCACCGCCTGACAGTTTCAGCCCGCGCTCACCCACCTTGGTGTCATAGCCTTGCGGCAGCGTTTCGATGAAGTCGTGGATCTGCGCGGCCTTGGCGGCCTCTTCCACATCAGCTTGTGTGGCATTGTCGCGGCCATAGGCGATGTTGTATCGGATTGTGTCGTTGAACAGCACCGTGTCCTGGGGAACAACCCCAATCGCGGCATGCAGGCTGGACTGCGTGACATCGCGCACATCCTGGCCGTCGATCTTCAGCGCACCGCCGGTGACGTCATAGAAGCGAAACAGCAACCGCCCGATGGTGGATTTGCCCGAGCCGGTCGCGCCCACAATCGCCACAGTCTTGCCTGCGGGAACGGTCAATGACACGCCCTTGAGGATCTCTCGGTCGGGATCATAGCCGAAGTGCACATCCTCCAGCGTCACCGCACCGCCCTGCACGCGCAGGTTCGGAGCGCAGGCCTTGTCGACCACTTCGGCAGGTTGTTCCAGCAGGTCGAACATCTGCCCCATATCCACCAGAGATTGGCGAATCTCGCGATACACCGTTCCCAGGAAATTCAACGGCACGGTGATCTGGATCATATAGGCGTTGACCATGACAAAATCGCCCACGGTCAGCGAACCGTTCTGCACCCCAAACGCGGCCAGAACCATCACACCGATCAGACCCCCGGTGATCAGCATCGACTGACCGAAATTCAGAAACGCCAGCGAATAGGCTGTCTTGAGTGCCGCACCTGCATAAGCCTTCATCGACACATCATAGCGTTCAGCTTCGCGCTGCTCGGCATTGAAATACTTAACAGTTTCGAAATTCAGAAGGCTGTCGATGGCACGTTGGTTGGCCTCGGTGTCCTGATCGTTCATCTCACGCCGCAGCTTTACCCGCCATTCGGTCACGGCAAAAGTGAACCAGATATAGAGCGCGATCGTGGCGGCCACGACAACCAGATACCACACATCAAACAGCCACATCAGAACGATTGCGACCAACAACAGTTCAAGGATCAACGGGCCGATCGAGAACAGAAGGAACCGCAGCAGAAACTCGACCCCTTTGACACCGCGTTCAATGATACGGCTCAACCCACCAGTTCGGCGTGCCACGTGATAGCGCATCGAAAGCTGATGGATATGTTGGAACGTCTCAAGCGCCAGCGCCCGCAGTGCCCTCTGCCCGACAGGGGCAAAAAGAGCATCGCGCAACTGTTGGAACCCAACGGTCATCATGCGCGCCACACCATAGGCAACGGTCAAGCCAACGGCCCCCAAAGCCAAGGGCGGAACGCCTTCACCGGCCAGACTGTCCACCGCGCCCTTATAAAGGATCGGCGTGTAAACCGCGATCAGCTTGGCCAGAACCAGCATGGACAACGCCAGAACAACACGACGTTTCACCCAAGGCTGATCATCGGGCCACAGGTAAGGCGCCACCTTGCGGATCGTGCGCAAACCCGAGCGACGTTCGTCAGCGTCAGGCATATCTTCGGATTGGGTCGCGCCCTTACGTCTCATGGCGTGCCTTGGTTTTGTTCAGAAAGTGGCCCGGGCCCAGAACGGGCCAGAGGCGAGTATCATTCCGGGACGGTAAAGATTTGACCGGGATAGATCAAATCAGGATCGCGGATCGAATCCCGGTTTGCTTCGAACAGTTTGACGTAAAGGATTCCATCGCCGAACCGTTCTCGCGATATCGCCCACAACGTGTCGCCGCGTTGAACTGTGACAGACCGAATTGTCGGCACCTCTGCCCCTGGGTCAGGTGTCGCCGCAGCCTCAGCCGCCTGCAATACTTCAACCGGTTCGCGTTTGAATGGTGTCTCCAACCGGCTGACCACGGTGCCAGCGTCATCAACCTCGTCCACGCGCAGCGTATAGACGCCGGGATCGATGCCTTCAACTTCGCCGCGCCAGTCACCGTCATCCGATGGATTGAGATCGGCGACCAACTCGTTGTTTAAATACAGGCGTACGGAAGATTCCGCTTGAACACGGCCTGTCAGCTCAACTTCACCCGTGTCCGAATAGCCGATCGTATCCAGTTCAATCTGTTTGGGCGGCGCTTCGTTCACGGTGGGCGGCGTCAATAGCTCCACCCCTTCCTCCCCAGAACGCAGGATCGCCACCTGCTGTTGCGGTTCTTCTGTCTCGGTTGTCGTGTCTTCGGCAGTCTGAGCTGGCGCTTCCGAGTTTGGCTCGGGTGTTGCCGTGGCGACCTCAACCTTCTCTTGGCCTGTCGCGTTCTCGTCCGCTTCGCTGGCGACCTCATCGTCAGGCTGATTGCTGACAGTTGGCGAGGCCTCTGTCTGATCTTCCTCCGTTGCGTCCAAGGCTGCAGTTTCAGTGTTGGCGCTTTCAGGCTGCGGTGCGTCCGTCGCGGGCGCGGGTTCAGGTTCCGGCAAAGCCGCGATTACATAGTCGTCGGACCGACGCAGCTCAGCACCATCTCCGGTTTCCAAAACCAGTCCGCGGGCATTGTTCGCAAATGGGATCGAAACGAACTCGGCAAACTGGCCGCTGCTATCAACCATGAAGTCATGCAGCGTCTCACCGTCCAGCTTGACGCTGACCTTTGTGCCAGGCTGTCCGCTGCCTGACAGCAGGGCCGAGCCATCGCGTTCGACAAAAATCTGGTCCAGAGTTGGCGTGGCGATCTCGGGTTGCGGCTTTGGTTCTTCTGCGGCGGGGTCCTCGGCAGCGGGCTGCCCGGTCGCCTCTGCGGTCTTGGCTGGCTCTGCTACATCCTCGTCGGCCGAAACAGCCGGGGCGCTGGCTGTATCCGGCGCGGGATCTGTCTCTGGTGTCGGCGCGGTAGACGTTTGAGGGGCCGAGGCTTCAACAGGCTCAACCTCTGCCTCTTGCGGCGCAGTGCCGAAATACCCCGACAAATACAACCCGCCAGCAGCAATCACTGCGGCGATACCGGCGATCGTTCCCCAGACAAACGATCCGCTGCCATTGCTTCCCGACTTGTCGTCCATCCCTATCCTTCCATTCCGCCGCAGAAACGCCTTGTCTCGCAAGCTTTCTGCCCGGCGGTTGAGACAATCTATCAATCCCGCTATCAGGGGTCAAAACCTCAGACACAAGCCCGGAGAAACACAAATATGCCCCTGAAGTCCGTCTGTGTGTATTGCGGGTCACGCAATGGTGTAAATTTGTCCTATACGCAGGCCGCACAGCAATTCGGTAGCTTACTGGCGCAGGAAGGCTGGCGGCTGGTCTACGGGGCCGGAGATGTGGGCCTGATGGGCGAAGTGGCCCGATCCGCACAAGCCGCCGGGGGCGAGACCTTTGGCGTGATCCCCGTGCATCTGGTGCAACGCGAAGTCGGCAAGACCGACCTGACCCATTTCGTGATCACCGAAACAATGCACGAGCGCAAGAAGGTGATGATCATGAATGCCGACGCCGTGGTCGTCTTGCCGGGCGGTCCGGGATCACTGGATGAATTGTTCGAGGCCCTGACATGGCGACAGCTGGGCCTGCATGAAAAGCCCATTTTGGTGATGAATGTGGATGGCTATTGGGATGCGTTGAAAGCCCTGCTGGAACAGGTGATCGATCAGGGCTTTGCCGATGCCTCACTGGCTGAATTTGTCACCTGGGTCGAGGATGCGGAAACAGCTATGGAGGCTTTACGCACGCATCTGACCTGAGGCGCCGGGCGGCCCGTACCGCCCGAGCCTGTGACCCGCATCAGGCAGGCTTTGCCAGCCGGTCCGTCAACAGCCTTTCGACCTTGTGCAGCGGGTGGTTGGTGAGGGTCTTGTCGACCTCGGCCACCACTTTCTTCAGCACCTTGCTGTGCAACCTGCGGCGCAACAGGCCCAGAACATGGGGGCTTGCGACCAGAACCAACCGGTCAAAACGCCCTTTCAGGCCCTTTTTATTTAATAAGTTGGCGACATCCTGAACAAAGAGCGTTTTTGCGTGCGTTTTCCACGTCCCTTCCGAAACTGCCGATTTCTGGTTCGGCCCGGCGTCATAGCGCCGCCCGGCCCGATCAGAGGGTTTCAAAGGCGCGCCGTCCTGCTCTTCGACGGATACGATCACAAGATTCGGGTCCTGCGCATCCGTGATGTTCTCCATCACCAGCGCCTTTTCGCCGTCTGCGATAATGACCCAAGTTCCCTGTTCAAGTGCTGCCATGGTGATCTCCTGTATCGGTTAACTCTTGTTTCCCTTCGATTTTTGGTACAACTCTCGCGACGTGTGCCCAGGCATTCTCGGTGCACAACGCTGTTGTTTATCAAGTATTTGGCGGATTTCTCCCTCCCGCCTACTATAGCTAGGTATTGCGGGGGGCCGTACAATAGGCGTCAGCTCGAAAGTTGGCGCCTCGGCAGGTTTTCTCCTGTGGTGAAGCGATAAGGTCGCCTCGGCGTACACGCGGTTTTCAAGGTCTGCTAAGCAGACAAAACTGCCGTTTCGATGGTGCTGTTTTTGGCTCGGACGAGATTACTTTTTACCATTTCCTTTGCCATTGCCGTTGCCATTTCCTTTGCCGTTACCGTTGCGGTTGCCATTGCCTTTGCCATTGCTGGCGCCGCTTTCACTCTCATTTTCGTCCCGTTCTAGTCCGTCCGACTCTTTTGAGTTCGTTTCGGCGCTGTTGGTTCCATTGTCGGCTGTCGCTCGCGTAGTGCGATTGTTTGCATTTTCTAGAGTGTTCCCCTGCTGATCAGTTCTTGAACCATTCGAGCCAGGTCTGACAGGTGGGGAGCATTCCTCGCGTGAATTCCTCACAAAATCGCGCAATTCCCTTGATAACTCGTCGTCGCGGTAAAGAGCACGTGGTCGCAAGACCACATATCGATGTACTCCACAACGATCATCCGCCTGCAAATAATTATCTATATTTTGCAAGTATTCTGTTTCCGAAAAGCCCCGGGATGCTTCACCGCATCCAGCCAAACAAAGAACAAAAACTAACAGAAATTGGCGCATATCACGCCCCCCCGGCGTTCATCTAATGACGGGCTTGCTACTCACAAGACGTCAACAAAATTATAAGAAGCTTCGAGGGGGCAGCGTCTTGCAACTGCAAAAATGATATAAAGCGCAACGCCTGTCAAATCGCTCTCAGGTAGTCCGATCCTTCCGGTCCACATATATGACTGCGCTCGATGCTGATCGCGTGTTCTCCCGCTATGAACATAAACAGAGCCTTGCCTGCAATCAGGTCGAATTGTTCGGGGTGGCAACTTACGGATCGCTAGCCACCAACTTGGGCTCCGCTACGACTTTCAGAAGAAGCAAAAGCGATCCGGGCAAATACACTCCAAACAAAAAGCCCGCCGGCATCTCTGCCGACGGGCCATCAAACGGCTATTCGTCGGATCACATGCGCGAGGCGACGTTTTCCCAGTTCACCAGATTGTCGAGGAAGTTCGACAGGTAGGCCGGGCGTTTGTTGCGGAAATCGATGTAGTAGGAATGCTCCCACACATCGCAGCCCAGCAGCGCGGTCTGGCCAAAGCACAGCGGGTTCACGCCGTTCTCGGTCTTGGTGACGGCCAGCGAGCCGTCTGCGTTCTTGACCAGCCAGGCCCAGCCCGAGCCGAACTGACCGGCACCGGCCGCGCTGAATTGCGATTTGAATTCATCAACCGAACCGAAGCTTTCGGTCAGAGCCTTTTCCAACTCACCAGGCATGGCGTTGCCGCCGGGGCCCATCATCTCCCAGAACTGGTTGTGGTTCCACAACTGGCTGATGTTGTTGAAGATACCGTTCTGCGCGACCGCGGACTTGTCGTAGGTGCCAACGATGATCTCTTCCAGCGACTTGCCGTCCCACTCGGTGCCTGCGATCAGCTTGTTGCCATTGTCGACATAGGCCTTGTGGTGCAGGTCGTGGTGATATTCCAGCGTCTCGGCCGACATGCCTTTGGCTGCCAGCGCGTCATGTGCATAAGGAAGATCAGGAAGTTCAAAAGCCATCTCGGCCCCCTGTTGAAATGAATGTTGCAGTTTCCAAGGGTTAAATGCTTTGGCAAGGGCCGCAGGTCAAGGGCAGAGACAAGAAAAGCCGCACCAGCGTCAAACGTTTTGGGTCGCGCGGCCATCTTGATCAGCGCGCGACCTTTTGATCACTTTGCGTATTCAGAAAAGGCTTGTTTCGATCAACTTGCAAGGGCCCTCACCACTGGGCCTGTTCGAAAGGCCGTCCATTGGGAATGTCGCCCGCAGGCCCAACTGGTTGGTTTGTGGATCCAGTGTCGCAATATAGTTCACGCGGTACCGGCGGCTGCCATTGGACGACAATCTGACTTTCCATGTCAGACGATACTCGCCCTTCGAGGTTGTCTTAAGCTTGGCTTTAGCTGGTGTGAATTCTTCCAAGCCTGCCAGATTGTTGGACTCGCGAATATGGCCGTCGAAGGCGCGGGCTTGTTTGCCGTCTGTATCAACGCTCAGGATCACGCGCTGCGGAATCCAACCCTGCGCCTCGATACTGTGCAATTGGCAATCATAGTTCTGCACGGCGGCGTTTGCGCCGCAGGCCATCATTGCGAATGCTATCGTAAGCAGTTTCGTTTTCATTCCTGTCCCCTATTAGCTGTTTGGATTTGTAATTTTTGTGCAGGAGCCATCGGCAAAACCATCTCGCGAGGCATAGGCCACCGAGGTTTTCGATTTCGCGATCGCTTTCATGTTTCGACGATCCAGTGTCAGCGAGAAATCGACATCCAGAAGATCAACAGCATCGTATCTCGACTCGTTGGACGCATATGACCGCCCACTATCCGCGAAAACATATGTTTCACCGCTCCAGGTGATCGACAATACGCGTAACGTGTCGCGTTTGACCCGCCCCGTCCCGGGCCTTGTAGTTATCTTGGGCATCTCGACGTCGTGCAAAACGACAGATCGACCAAATTCATCCACTGAGAAGATAACTTTCGAAGGGGTTGGTCGGTTTGCAAGACCTTTTGCGAAACTACATTCAAATGTCTCTTAGTAGGACTGCGCTGCAGCCGTTAACGGTAAAAGCGAAACACCAATTGCAAATGCAATAACCTTTGTTTTCAAAATCGTACCCTTTTGTTTGCTTTCAATTGTTGAGATCTACGGGAACGCACTTCCCCTTTGCGTTTCCGATCAGAGAAGCCCCGTCAGCGACCTTCGATCGCACGATGGCTTGGTTGTTTCCCCGATCAAGAAAAAGGGAAAACTCTGTTTATCTTAAATCGCGAATTCTGCTTCGATTATCGCCAGCATGCGTGGGCCGATTGGTTGCAGCAAACAGGTATGTGTCACCGGGCCAGGAAATCGAAATAAGGCGGAAGCTATCCCGATCGATGCTTGCTGCAAGCCTGCTGGTGACGATTCCGGGAATATCGACCTGGTGTAACAATGCAGAGCGCCGAGATTCATCGACCGAAAACACAACCCGCGTGGGGGTCGATAGGTTCGCAAGTCCACGATCAAACGTACATTCGAAACTTTCGGAATATGACTCGGCGACTGTTTCCGAAGAAGACACTAAAAATGCTGCAATACACAATGCAGACGCAATCTTTTTGCGCATAAACCCTTAAAAATCCGTACACTATTTCTTTATTACGGGTACGATAGCGGAGCGAAAAAATTCTCGCAATAGATTATGGGAACAAAATTCAATCTATCTAGAGATGAATGATGTCGAGCGCTGAAATGCAAGGCAAACCGAAGCAACAAAAAAGGGCAGCGCTGCCAATTCCCAACCGAGCGCATGCGGATGCGAGCAACAATTTTGCTATCTCATGGTGCCCCTGGGCGGGCCTAGCGGTTGTAGGCTCCGACCTCACTGCCGGGCTGCGCGGCAGTCTTCAAGAGTTTGAACACGTAGTCGGCTGCCGAACGGAAACAGACCACGCGGAAGGTGTCTGCGTCATCCATCCAGAATGCCCCGGCTACTTGTGCCAGGCGGGTTCTGCGGATTTGGCCAGGTTGAAAGGCCTGAGGTGAGAAATCGACTGGGGCCAGTTTGCCCATCACATCGCGTGCATGGCTGCCCGAGACGCTGAAAACGGCGCGCGCGTCCGAGACATTGACGGCCAGAGCGTGCGTGCCGCTCAGGGCTGCGGTCATGGCCAACAGCTTTGCGCCCACTTCGGCGTAGGGAACAAGCACCAACAACTCGTCGCTAGACATCCAGCAGACACCCGTGTCGCCTTTGACCAAAGCCTCGCGCTGACCTGGCGCTTTCTGACCGGTAGCATCTTTTACGGCCTTGTCCAGAAGCTTGTCAGACAGGTCTCCACGTAGGGTGATCATGCCTTGCAGACCACATTCCTTGACGCTTGCGATCCCGTCATAACTGGCGTGGTTCAGTGCGCTGATGGGTTCAGACATTCTGCTTCTCCCCGTCTTTGTCATAGAAGATCGGGTCGACGATCTTGGCCTTGTAGATTTTGTCATCGGTGCCGGGGAACTCGACGATCTCGCCCATCCGGTCGGGACCGTGTTTGATCAAGCCCATGGCGATGCCCCGGCCCAGATTGGCCGAGTAATAGGTCGACGTCACACGCCCGATCATGTTGCGCTGGCCGTTGGCGTTGACGCCCTCGCCTACGGCATAAGCGCCATCGGGCAGAACCGATCCATCCACAGTCTCAAGCCCAACCAGTTTCCAACGATCTGGGTCGGTCATATGGCTGCGGTCATGGGCGCGTTTACCCAAGTAGTCCTCTTTCTTTTTGGACAGCGCCCAATGCAGCCCCAGATCCTGCGGGATCACGGTGCCGTCGGTCTCATCCCCGATCATGATAAAGCCCTTTTCGGCTCGCAGAATGTGCAAGCATTCGGTGCCATAGGGCATCACGCCGAACTCCTGACCCGCCTCCAACAGCGCGTCCCAGAACGCCTGACCCTGACTTGCGGGAACCGCGATCTCATAGGACAGCTCACCCGAGAAAGAGATTCGGTAAGCGCGGCAGTCGAAATCACCGATCTTGCCATCGCGCCATTCCATGAAGGGCAGCGCCTCTTTTGACACGTCCATGCCGCCGAGCTTTTCCAATACCTTGCGGGCATTGGGGCCGACCACGGCGACCTGCGCATATTGCTCGGTCACATTGGCGACGTAGACTTTCCAGTCCCACCACTCTGTCTGCAGCCATTCTTCCATATGGCCATGAGTGCGCTCCGCTCCGCCTGTGGTTGTGTGGCAGAGCCAGGTATCCTCATCGATCCGGGCCACAACGCCATCGTCGATCAGGAAACCATTCTCGGAACACATCAGACCGTAGCGGCATTTGCCGACCTTCAGCGTGGACATCATGTTGGTATACATCATGTCCAGGAAACGGCCCGCATCGGGGCCTTTGACGATCAGCTTGCCAAGGGTCGAGGCATCCAGCAGGCCAAGGTTATCGCGCGTGTTTTTAACCTCGCGATTCACCGCATCATGCACCGACTCGCCGGGTCGGACATAGGCGTATGTCCGGCGCCAATGGCCCACGGGCTCCCAATCAGCGCCATGCTTGTCGTGCCAGTCATGCATCGGGGTTTGGCGGATCGGCTGGAATACCTCGCCCCGCGCTTCGCCACCGATGGCCCCCATCGAAATCGGGGTATAAGGCGGGCGGAAGGTGGTTGTTCCGACCTGAGGGATCTCAGCATCAAGCGCATTAGCAAGGATCGCCAAACCGTTGATATTGCTTAATTTACCCTGATCTGTCGCCATGCCCAGCGTGGTGTATCGTTTGGTATGTTCGACGCTTTCATAGCCTTCGCGCGCGGCCAGTTGTACGTCCGAGACTTTGACATCGTTCTGAAAATCCAGCCATGCCTTACCGCGCAGTTGGATGTCAGCATTGGCGGGCATCAGCCATACAGGCTCCATCGGAGCCTCGGAACTGGCCTCACCCACCGGAGCCTTCGCGCGCTTGGGCTTGTGCCCCGCCGCCTTGGCCGCCGCTTTGCCTGCCGCATCGGCATCGGCCAGAATGTCGCCCAGCGCCAAAGGTCCATTTGCGCTGCCAGCAGCAATGACAAAGCCTTCGCCATCTGCGCCCAGCGGAGGACGCGTCGGATCGGGGCGAAAATGCGCTTGCGCCTCGTCCCAAATCAGTTTGCCGCCGCAATGAGACCAAAGATGCACCACCGGGGACCAGCCGCCCGACATCGCAACCGCGTCGGCCTCGACCTCTTCACGTGCGCCGCCGATACCGTCCTGATTGCACAGTTGCACCGATTTGACCCGCTTACCACCCTTGACCTTTGCAATCGCCTTGCCGGGATCAACGCGGATACCCAGTTGCCGTGCTTCTTCCGCCAGTGGACCGGCGGTGGCGCGGGCATCAACCACACGCAGAACATCCACACCTGCCTGTTTCAGCAGGATCGCGCTGCGATAGGCGTCATCATTGTTGGTGGCGATGATCACTCGTTCGCCCGGAACCACGCCCCAGTTCACAAGATAGTCGCGCATGGCCGACGCGAGCATCACACCGGGTACATCGTTCCCCGCGAATGACAACGGGCGTTCGATAGCACCCGTGGCTGTTACGATCTGCTTGGCCCGGATGCGCCACAAGCGATGACGCGGGCCTTGCATGCCGGGGTTATGGTCGGTCAGGCGCTCGTATCCCAGCGCATAGCCATGATCGTAAACGCCTGCCCCCATGCATCTGTTTCGCAGGGTGACGTTCTTCATTGTTTCCAATTCGGAAACTAATTGTTCCACGAACTTATCCACAGGTTGGCCGTCAACGGTTCCGCCGTCCACCGGAGCACGCCCGCCCCAATGGGCCGATTGCTCGATCAGCATCACCTTGGCACCGGACTGAGCGGCCGCCCTGGCCGCTTGCAGTCCGGCAACGCCCCCACCGATTACCAGAACATCCGTAAAGGCATAGAAATGCTCATAAGTGTCCGCATCCCGGCTGTCTTTGTCAGGCGCTTTGCCCAGTCCCGCAGACTGACGGATGAACGGCTCGTAAATATGTTTCCAGAACGGTTTTGGGTGGATGAATGTCTTGTAGTAGAAGCCCGCTGGCAAAAACCGCGCCAGCGCCGTGTTCACCGCACCGATGTCGAAATCCAGATTGGGCCAGTGGTTCTGCGACACCGATGTCAGGCCATTGAACAACTCGGTCGTGGTGGCCCGTTGGTTCGGTTCAAACCGATTGCCCTGACCCAAACCGACCAGAGCATTGGGCTCTTCCGCGCCGCTGGCCACCACACCGCGCGGGCGGTGGTATTTGAACGACCGTCCCATCATCATCTGATCGTTCGCCAGAAGCGCCGAGGCCAACGTATCCCCCGCATAGCCCTGCATCGTTGTGCCATTGAAGGTGAACGAGATCTTCTTTGACCGGTCGATAAGCCGGCCCTGTTTTGTCAGGCGGGTGCTCATGCTGCGGACCTTTCGCAGGTGGAGGCGTCAGGGCCTCCGGCGGGAGTATTTTGGAAAAGATGAAGCATCACGAGAACTCTCTCCAGGTCCAGCCTGGGCGTTTTGCGGTGATGGCGTCTTTGATCTCTTGCGGGGGTTCTGTCGTCTGGGCGGAATAGGTGCCGAACACTTCGAGCGTCCGGGTGCAGCGGGCGACATGAAACCACTTGCCGCAGCCATTGGCGTGGCGCCAGCGCTCGAAATGTACGCCCTTGGGGTTCTCGCGCATGAACAGATAGTCGTGGAAATCGTCATCGGACGATCCTGGCCCAAAACGCTTCAGATGCGCTTCGCCACCGGCGGCCAATTCGGTTTCTTCTGCGTCGACTCCGCAACAGGGGCATCTCAGGATCAGCATTGCGCCACTCCTTGCTTGATTTTCGCACTCCACACGCGCAAATTGAGCGGATGGATATTTTTACAATTTTCTTGACTGTTATTTGTACCCTTGCCGCAATCTCGTTGGTGGCCGCACTGATATTTCGATCCGAAGAGCGCAAAACCGCTCGACAACGCAGCCGCAGGCCGAACCGTTCTGAATGGTTCGACGCGAGCGATAGCGGTGGAGATAGTGTCGACTGACATCAATGCGCCACCCCGGCGGCCACGCTTTCGTCAATAAAGCGACCCTCCTTGAAGCGATCCAGAGTAAAGGCTTCGGTGAGGGGTGAATGGCCCGTGGCCATCAGCTGTGCCATGCCCCAGCCCGATCCCGGAATGGCCTTGAAGCCACCGGTGCCCCAGCCGCAGTTGATAAAGCAATTGCCCAAAGGCGTTTTCGACAGGATGGGTGAGCGGTCACCGGTCATATCCACGATCCCGCCCCATTGCCGCAGCATCTTCAGGCGTGAGATCATCGGGAAGGTTTCAACCAATGCACGGACGGTTTCTTCAATATGGTGGAAGCTGCCGCGCTGGGTGTAGTTGTTGAACCCGTCGGTGCCGCCGCCGATCACCATTTCGCCCTTGTCGGATTGCGACATGTACCCATGCACAGTGTTGGCCATGACCACCACATCCATGCAGGGCTTGATCGGCTCGGACACCAGCGCCTGTAGCGCGACGGCCTCAAGCGGCAGACGGAAGCCCGCCATCTCGGCCAACTGACCGGAATGGCCCGCAACCACGATGCCCAGCTTGTCACAATCGATGGCGCCCTTGGTGGTGTCGATACCAACGACCCGACCATTGTCCGAGCGCACGCCGGTCACTTCGCATTGCTGGATGATATCCATCCCCATGGCCGAACAGGCGCGCGCATAGCCCCAGGCCACCGCGTCATGGCGCGCGGTGCCGCCGCGTTCCTGCCATAGCCCGCCCAAAACCGGATAGCGTGGACCATCGAGGTTGATGATCGGCACCAGTTCTTTCACGCGCTGGGGCCCGATCCATTCGGTCTTGACCCCTTGCAGCGCATTGGCATGCGCGGTGCGCTGATAGCCGCGAATTTCATGCTGGGTCTGCGCCAACATGATCACCCCGCGCGGGCTGAACATGATGTTGTAATTCAGCTCCTGGCTCAGGTCCTCATAGAGGCTGCGCGCCCTTTCATAGAGCGCCGCAGACGGGTCTTGCAGATAGTTCGACCGGATGATCGTCGTGTTGCGCCCGGTATTGCCACCGCCCAGCCAGCCCTTTTCGATCACGGCCACATTCTGGATGCCGTAGTTCCGACCCAGGTAATAGGCCGTCGCCAAACCATGCCCGCCAGCGCCCACGATAATTGCGTCATAGCGTTTCTTGGGCTGGGGCGAGCGCCATGCGCGTTCCCACCCTGTGTGATAGCGCAACGCTTCTCGGGCAACAGCAAAAGCTGAGTAGTGTTTCATGAGCGAATCCATCCGGTTCGGTGATTGGCGCAGATATGCCGCGCGGCGACATTTTAGCCGTGCCATGCAGCGCCGCAATATCGCACTATTGCGACATGAGCGCGCTTCGCGGTCTTTTGCCTCTTTTTTCGCAGCCCTCAGAGGTCTAAATCGAAGCATTGGGTCAGGAGGGACGATGACGTTCTGGATTCTCATCTTTTTCATCGCGGCAGTCGTCAGCGGTTTTCTGGGATTCGTGTTGTTGCGTGGGCGCAGCCAGGGCGAGCCCACAGCGGCCTATGACCTGCGCGTCTATCGCGAGCAATTGGCAAGCGTGGATCGTGATCTGGCCCGTGGAGTGATCGGTGACGAGGATGCCGAGCGTGTCCGGACCGAGATCTCGCGTCGGATTCTGGCCGCCGATGCCCAGATGAAAGGCGAGCATTCCGGCACCGGCCCGTCGCGCGCTGTTACCGTCATCACGCTGGTTAGTGTTGGCGCCTTTCTGATCGCAGGCGCGATGCTGATGTATCGCCAGATGGGCGCGGTTGGCTTTCCTGACATGCCCCTGGCCGAGCGGATTGCTCTGGCGACCGAGTTCCACGCGAACCGCCCAAGCCAGACAGCCGCCGAAGCAGCAGCGCCACCAGCGCAGCCCAGCGCTTTGACGGAAGAGTACCAGACGCTTTTGACCCAGCTGCGCGATGCGGTCGGGCAAAGGCCGGATGATCTGCAGGGCCACATTTTGTTGGCCCAGCACGAAACCAATGTAGGCAATTTCAAAACTGGCTATGAGGCTCAGACCCGTGTGATCGAACTCTCCGGCGACGCGGCGAGTGCCCAAAACTATGCGGATCTGGCCGAGATGATGATCCTTGCGGCCGGCGGCTATGTCTCACCCGAGGCTGAGCAGGCCCTGGCCCAAGCGCTGGAACGCAACCCGGATCTGGGGCCTGCGCGCTATTACATGGGGCAGATGCTGGCACAGACCGGGCGCCCTGATCTGGCCTACCGCCTGTGGGTGGACATTGTGCGTACCTCCCCGGCAGACGCACCTTGGGTTCAGGCCATACGTGCCCAACTGGATGAACTTGCCTTCCGGGCCGGTGTCTTCAACGCGCCGAACCTAAGCCCGTCTGCGCCAGGCCCGACCCAGGCAGATGTCGACGCTGCCGCCGAAATGACCCCCGAAGAGCGGCAAGAAATGATCCGAGGGATGGTCAACAATTTGTCCGACCGGCTGGCAACCGAAGGTGGATCGCCGCAGGATTGGGCACGTCTGATCGCAGCTCTTGGCGTGTTGGGCGAAGCCGGGCGCGCAATCGCGATCCGGGACGAGGCCGAAACAGTCTTTGCCGATGACCCAGAAGCGCTGCGACTGATCGAAGAAGCCGCGCTGCGTGCAGGAATTGCCAAATGATCCATGACGTCTTCGAAGATTTCGTCGGATCTCTGGCCCCGATGACAGCCCTGATGGGGCTCGATCTTGGCGAAAAGACCATCGGGGTTTCGGTGTCCGACCGGATGCGCACGGTCGCCAGCCCTCTGGAGACGGTGAGGCGCAAGAAATTCACGCTGGACTCGGCCCGTTTGCTTGAAATCATCGCGGATCGCGAGATCGGAGGCATAATTCTTGGTCTGCCGCGCAATATGGACGGATCCGAGGGCCCGCGCTGCCAATCGACCCGCGCTTTTGCACGAAACCTTTCGCGTTTGACCGAAATACCGATCGGGTTCTGGGACGAACGGCTGAGCACGGTTGCGGCAGAAAAAGCACTGCTCGAGGCGGATACGACACGAAAACGTCGCGGAGAGGTTATTGATCACGTGGCGGCAGGCTATATTCTGCAAGGCGCGCTGGATCGGCTGCGCTTTCTTTGATGGATCGGAACACAGATATGACAAAGATGGTTTGGAAACGGAACGAGGTCGAAAGCCCTTGCATCCAGATCTGCGTCGTTCATCCGACCGAGCGTATTTGCACCGGCTGTTACCGCACCATCGATGAGATCACCCGCTGGTCCAAAATGGACAGTTCGGAACGGTCAAAGATCATGCAGGACCTGCCTGACCGAAAGCCGCGTCTGGCAAAACGCCGTGGCGGGCGTGCCGCTCGACTGAATCGCGACTAGTCTTCGTTCAGGCTGCACACCCGAATGCGCCACGTTCCATCGGCTTGACGGTCAAGGATATTGACCGAAACGCCCCGTTCGTCACTGTCACTTTCGGAGTATTGCGCAACACACCAGGCGGTGTTTCCAGATTGGTGCGCATCCAAAATCGACATCTCTTTGGTCTCGCCCCCTCCGGCAAGCCAGTCCGCATGCAAGGCTTGGATTGCACCCTGCCCCTTGGCATGACCGAACGGAGAAAAAAGCTGCCCGTCTGGTGTAAAACAAGCTGCGCAGCCTTTGGCGTCCAACCGTCGGTAGGCCGCAACATAGGCTTCAAACACGGCTTCAAGCTCTTGGCGGATCGACATCTTTCCGACCCCTTATCCTGATGCCAGCCAAGACTTCGCATTCTCATACTCGTCTGACGGGAAATACTGCGTGCGCGTTCCCAAGACATGGCTTGCCATCCGCTGCGCCATTTTCTGCCAGGCCTTGTCCCCGACGATGGCAGCGCGATCCAGCATCCCGATGTGACCCGCAGCCAAGCGGAAATGCGATGCCATGGCCGTCAGCCCCTGCCAACCGTCAAATTCGCGCAGGTCGATCAACAGCCGGAACCCTTCGCGCTCGTGCAGCAGGGCATCCAGGTCCGTCTGCGCCTGCGCGTATTCGGCTGAGTCGACCTTCCCCATCAGGCTGACCTGAACGCAAGGCCCACCCAAATCCGTTACATGGATCGCACCAAGGGATTCGCGGATCCATCTACGGGCCTCTTCCAGCTCTTCTAAACTAAAGATATGTACCGGGCATGGCAGGATTGGCGCCGCAAGGCGCACACTGGTCTGCACCCAACCCTGGTCGGCCACAACAGCCAGACGGTCAAACCCGCGCCAGTGACTGAGGCCAAGCTTTGTATCCGACCACGCGGCGCCCAGATCATACCCTTTGAATTCCGGCGTCACGATCACCAGCAGACGCACAGCATCGTTGTCTGCAAGCGCCGTCTCGATCGCTGGAACCAGTTTTGAGGAATAGTCCGCGCTGGTCACCTCTCCTGACAGCTCCGCTTCGATGATCGAGCCGTCGGAATTCACCTGAATAGAAATCATTTCAACAACCTCCCAAACCAACAATGGCAAGAGGTTACGGGGATTCGGTCCACTCGGCTACACCGCCAGCGCATTCGGGTCGGAAATAGGCGATCATTCTTCCATCGGGCCCGGCTGTCGCCGTCTCACCCCAGGGTGCAACCCCGTGAAGGCAATGGCGGTGCAAAATGTATGCCTCACCCGGCCCAGCAGGCAGTTCTATACGCGGACAGCTGTCAAACACCTTGCGCCGTGCCGCCTGATAGATGTCAGTGATGTCCTCAAGGTGCATCCTGTCACGCGGCTTGCCTTCCAGCGCCTGGGCAAAAGCCGCGCCCATGACTTTATGACTGCCTTCCCACACAACCATAGGGGCGGCGTCAGCGCTGGCTTCGGTCAGCGGGATACCCAGTATCCAGGCATGCGGCTCTTCCACCCGGCGGCGACGATCCGGCCCTGTGGGGCGCAACCCGTCCACATGGGCCGCGTCGCGGTTGCGACGATAACGTGCAGCCGCCGCGCTCTCACCCGCGCGGGGACGTGGATACCCCGGATAGATCACCGAAACCTGCCCTTTGTGCAGCGGAAGTGTTCCGTATCTTTCGGCAACGAATGTCATCGCCTGCCCGGCCAGAGGCCCTGACTGTCCCACTCGGCCCTGCAAGTCATTGTCGAGCGCATCGACGCCGATGAACCACGTGCCTTCGCATTCCAGCCAGCGCGCATGGGTCGGGTCAGTGACTGCGGTGCGTGCGGCGGGCAAAGCGTGCCGGATCCAGTTCAGCAGAACCGAATCTTTTGGGAACCGGATCCAGCCCGTATCGTCAAAGCCGATCAAAAGCCCAGCGCTTTGCGCAGCATGTTCAGAGCCACAAGCGTCAGGAACACGGCAAACACGCGCTTGAGCGGCTTTGGATCCATCGCATGCGCCAGCTTGACCCCCCAAGGTGCCGTCACGGTGGTCATGGCTATGACGATGACAAACGCGACGAGGTTCACCGCTCCGATGGTCAGAGGCGGGCGGTGTTCCGGCGCAATCGGCACGAACAAAAAGCCCAGCACCGAAGGCACCGAGATGATTACGCCAAACCCGGCAGCGGTGGCCACGGCGCGGTGGATCGGTGTGTTGTAAAGGCTCATCAGCGGCACACCAAAGCTGCCACCTCCGATCCCCATGAGCACCGACAGAAACCCCATGACCGGTGACAGGATCGCGCGGCGCACCCCCTTGGGCATCGCATCACCCAAACGCCATTCCGACCGACCCAGCCCCAGATAGAGGCCAATCACCACACCCAGAATACCGAACAGGGCCTGCAGCCATTCGGTCCGCAGCGCCGACGCCACCAGAACACCAACCATCGCGCCAATTGCGATGCCGGGGCCCCAACCGCGCAGGATCTCCCAATCTACCGCGCCTTTCTTGTTGTGGCTGAGAACCGAGCGCACCGAGGTCACGATGATGGTCGCCAGCGACGTGGCCAGGCACAGTTGCATCAACTGCGGGCCGCCATATCCAAGCGTCTGAAAGGCATAGAAAAACGCAGGCACCAGCACGATACCGCCGCCCACGCCCAGCAATCCCGCCAGCACTCCGGCCAATGCGCCGATCACCAGCAAAAGGCCCAGCATCTGGGCCAGCAACATCGTTTCGGGCATCATTCCCCCATCCACGGCACCGGGGCCGTCTTACACCGCCTGTTCCACTTGCGTCTGCGTCACGCGGGCCAGCGCGTCAAGCATCACCTCGGGGCCAGCCTTGTCCTGCACCGCGCCCTCTGACAGCGTACGCCGCCATCCCCGCGCACCAGGACGTCCGGCAAACAGCCCCAGCATATGCCGGGTGATCTGGTGCAACCGTCCACCGCTGGCAAGGTGACGTTCGACATAAGGCACCATCTTATGGACAACCGCCACCGGATCGGCGACCTCGCCCGCACCAAAGATCTGCGGATCGGCACTGGCCAGAATATCCGCAGGCTGGTGATAGGCCGCCCGCCCGATCATCACCCCATCCAGCCCCGCCTCAAGATGGGTCTTGGCCTGCGCAATTGAAGTGATCCCGCCGTTGATCGAGATATGCAGGTCTGGAAACTCCGCTTTCATCCGGTGGACAAGATCATAGTCCAAAGGTGGGATATCCCGGTTTTCCTTGGGGCTGAGCCCCTGCAACCAAGCCTTGCGCGCATGGATCGTCACGCGCTGACACCCGGCCGCGCGGATCCGGTCCAGAAATTCAGGCAAGACGGTCTCGGGATCCTGATCATCCACCCCAATACGGCACTTAACGGTGATATCGACATCCACCGCCTCTCGCATCGCGGCCACGCACTCTGCCACCCGCGCGGGGTCTTTCATCAAAACAGCCCCGAACGTCCCCGACTGCACCCGATCCGACGGGCATCCGCAATTGAGGTTGATCTCATCATAGCCAGCCTCGGCACCCAACACTGCCGCCTGCGCCAGTTCCTGCGGATCCGAGCCCCCCAGTTGCAACGCCACAGGATGTTCTTCAGGACTATAGTCCAACAAATGCAACGCCCCACCGCGCACCAACGCAGGTGCCGTGACCATCTCTGTATAGAGCAGCGTCCGAGCGCTAAGCAGGCGGTGGAAGTACCGGCAATGACGGTCGGTCCAATCCATCATTGGCGCCACGCTTAGTCGGGCCGCAGATTGGAGGTCAGGTTGAGCTTTTACCGACATAAAGCCTCTTGCCTTTGACAGAATTTACCATCTCCGACGCCCTATAGTGCCCGGAAACAGCTTACTAACTGGAAACGATCAAGCTGGGAAGATGGTACCGCCTCCCTGGCTTGAACAGGGGACCTCTGGATCCACAATCCAGCGCTCTAACCAACTGAGCTAAGGCGGCACTTGTGGAGGGCGATGTAGCGAAGGCGTGCGGGGAATGCAAGGGGATTAAAGCTGAATCCTCCAGCTTTGTTCGACCAGATCGACACCGAAGGAATGGACTGGTTTGCTGTCCAAAAGCTGCCAACCAAAGGAGCGATAGAGCGCGCAGGCGGCGCGGTGGCTTTCGTGGGTCCACAGAACCATTTCGCGGTAACCTGCGGTGCGCGCGAAATCCATACAGGTGCGCAGCAGACGTTTCCCGGCGCCCTGCCCGCGCGCTTCGGGCACCAACAGAAACAGGCGCAGCTTGGCAGTCTGATCATCTTGCGAGACGCAAAAGATGCTGCCTAGTCGTGTTCCGCCCCGCTCCGCGATCCAGCCCTGTTCGCGTTCGGGGTCGTGATCGGCGATGAAATCGTCCAGAATACGCGCGACCAACTGCCCGAAACTGTCGTCAAACCCTTCGTCGCGGGCATAAAGCGTGGCGTGGCGTTCCACCAGCCAAGGCGCATCATCGGCGCGAAACGGTCTGAGCTGAACATCCGACATGCGGTCTTTGTCGGCATCCTTCGCTTGATTTTCAACCCTCTGCGCGATAGCACACAATCTCAGTCCCCGGAGGCACCCATGGGTATCAACACCGAACGCGATATCGAAGCGAACCTGCAAATCGGCCCGACCGATCAAGGTATGGTGCGCCTGTTCATTGAAGGCGCAGGCATCGAGATTCCGATGGATTTCGACCCGGAAGAAGCCGAAGAGATCGCCGAGGAGATCCGCGCAGCCGCCCAAGCCGCGCGTGCGGTCAAAGGCTAAATTCGCGGGTCGCGCAAGGTTTGCAGGCGGCGGGCTGCGTCGACAGCGAACTTCTGGATCATCTTCTTGCGCCGCGCTGGCGCCAGTTTGGTCTCCGGCCCGGTCCGAATGATCTCGGCATCATAGGCATCGGCGATGATCAGGCCGGTCTCATCCGGTAATAGTTCAACCGGGAACTCGGTATCGACCGCCCAGAAGAATCGGTCGCACCATTCCAGATAGCCCTGCCATTTCGCATCCGACTGATAATCGGCGCGGCTGGATTTGCACTCGACCACCCAAAGCTCGCCTTTTGGGCCCAACCCCATGACATCCACGCGCAGCCCGCGCGCAGGCACAAATTCCTCAACAGATACAAAGCCATGCGTCAGCAAGTGGCGCGAAACGCCGCGGGCCAGTTTTTGTCCGGGTTGCAGATCCAGGGTCATGTGGTGAATGTGAACAATTCGTGAACAAAAATCAAGCCGCACATCAGGGTTGACATGATACCATTTGGTATCCCATTAATACGATACCAAATGGTATCACAATGGAGTTGCCATGACCTCACAAACCCAAAACGCGTTTCGCGCGCTGGCCGATCCGACCCGACGGGACATCGTTCATATACTGGCCCGACAGGACATGACGATCGCTCAATTGACGGATCAATTCGATATGACCCGCGCTGCGGTGAAGAAGCACCTGACCGTGTTGTCGGATGGCGGCTTGATCACAGTCGAAACCCGGGGGCGCGAACGTATCAATCGACTGGAACCCATGGGCATGGCCCCTGTTCTGGACTGGTTCAGCTATTTTGACCAGTTCTGGGATGATCGCCTGGCCAATCTGAAAGAAGCCATTGAAAGGAAAGCAAAATGACCGAGACTATATTGCAAAAGACCATCTTTCTGCGCGCCGATCCAGACACGGTTTGGGATTATCTGACCGAACCTGATCGGCTGGCCGAGTGGTTCCACAAACCCGAGCGCCCCTTGGCCGCTGGTCAAAAGCTGGAGATGTTTGGAACCACCAGCGGCGATCTGCTGATCTGGGGCACGGTGACAGCCGCGCGCAAGCCCGAATATCTGGAATACACTTTTACCGTCAAACCGATGGGCGATGCGGTGAGCGTGGTCAAATGGACGCTCGATCCTGTTCCGGGTGGCACCCGTCTGGCCCTGCGCCATGAAGGGCTGCCTCAGACCGCCGAAGGTTTTGGACTGATCCTGGCACTGGACAATGGCTGGGACGAACATTTTGGCAAGATGCGTACGGCCTTGCACGAACCTGTTGACGCCTGACCCCTTGTACCTGCCCGCCATTCGCCCTAGTTAGGCGTGTGGCGGGTTCTGCCCTTCTTGTGACTGGTAGCATTCTGGTGGCCTTAAGCAATTCCGAGGGGGCTGGCTCTGTTCAGGTCCTGGCCTGATTACCTGGCGCCCACCTGTACATACAGGTCCTCGGGAATCACACCGCACGGTTGACTGGTGGTCCCGCCACATACGCATCCTAGACTTCGGGGTCTGAAAGATTGTGGTTCACAAAACTTTCGTCCGAAAGCGCAAAATCATAGATCTTACGACCATTCCATTGCGGCATGTATTCGTCAAAGAACCTGTTCTTCTGATCAGGACAAGACGGCACAAGCAAATCCGGCTTATCTAGCCCAACCCCGAAATTCAGCACTCGAGCGGATTTATATCGTGTGGCCGCACGCGAAACCGCATGGTGCAAAAGCACATGCTCAATGTGACCGTACTCTCCAATGCTGTTATGGGTTATGACAGTCGACGGGGCGAACTGCTGCATCATGGCAAAGACCGATCCCTCCAAAAGATTAAACAAGGGGTGACGGTTTAGCGGACGCACGATCTTGGGATGCGTCTGCTCGGGCCCTGTCGGCATCTGAATGAATCGCCTCAGCCTGCGATGATCAGGCTCTACGGCAAATGGGAACTGGACTCTCTGAAAACCAAGTGAGTCACAGACGCGCTGCATTGCCGCCTCACGCGTACTTGTGTCTTTGCGGTTTGGAGCGGGTCGAAAGAAACTGACGATGGTCACATCCGCCCGATCTTTCAAATGCGCCAAGGTGGAGCCGCAGAACAACGTCTCATCATCCTGATGGCAAACGCAAAGAAGAATCCTGTCATCCTTGAGGCTGGCAAGACTAACCTTGCCCGCTGCCACGTCTGGCCCGGTTTCCAATACGTCAAAATTGGCGTTTGCGAAATTCTGAAACCTAGACGAGCTAACCCGCCGCGCGCGCCCTTCTGCGATCAACTGATTGGAACTCTCCTTCACCTTCCCGTTTTTGTTATCCCCTTGGAACAAGTAGCATCGACCAGCCAATCCCGGCCAAGCTGTCTCGAGCTCGGAGACTCTGCTGTTCTTCGCGGCGTCCAAATGCAGCAAATCAATTGAACCAAAGGGGCGTTCTGCCACCGCCTGACGAAGACCATCAATCGCATCCATCAGATAAAGCTTTACGCGCGTCGGAAACCTGGTCTCAAACCACTTGAAAACAATAGGAACATAGATGTTCACGGGTGGCCACGACGCCCGTAGCCGCTGACCAAGGTCAATCCCTATGAACTTCAGCGATGGATTGGAATGAAGGGCCAACAATGCAGCGTGGCCTCCGGCCACACCCACTTCTGCAAAACACGAGCTGCTCTGAGCCATTTGAAAAAGCGCACGCCTTTTCGGCTCCATCCCAGGCGACATAGCCGTCAAGTGGAAGTCTTCCTGCATATGGCCGTAGCACACGTTACCGTTTATCGCCACTGGCTCACCAGCCTTTGACAACCCTTCGGCAATTGCGTGGTTTAAGGATTCAAGATCATCGCGAAAACTCGGGGACGCAATAACCTCTTCATATGTGAGAGTGTTCAAAAGCTCGGCTCTTTTGCTGCCTTTTCTTGTCGCTGACAGGCATGAAAGGACAACGCAGCGTCATGTTCAAGCCGTTTGAACCAAAAATACGCTCCGTAGGCCACACCCGCGGCAGGATGAGCCTTCCGACGCGGCTCTTAGGTTTTTTCAACTCGGATTGTTGCGGGCTTCAAGCCGGCGACGACCGACGTACCACGACGCGGACCTTGCGGTTTCTCAGCCATGCTCATGATCTTGTACCCGAACTGAACGCCTGCGAAGACGATACCATTCATGAACCAGATCATCGCCAAGGCAACGAGGCCAATATCCGAGCCCAAGATGAGCGTGCGCAGGTTGGCCACGTTCAAGACCAGCAGAACACCGACAAAGACTGCCGAGATGACAAAGCCCATTGCCACTTGGGTGATATACAGACGGATCAGTTTTGGCATGACGAACCCCTTTGCGCTGTGACATTCAGGTTAGCGCATATTTGGGCCGCGTAAAGGTGTCAGAATGCCTCGGGCTGGGCTTCGCGCGCCATGTGATCCAACACGGCGTTGACGAATTTCGTCTCTTTACCTTCCGGGAAAAAGGCGCGCGCGACGTCGACGAATTCAGTGATCACAACTTTGGGCGGTGTATCGCTTTGGGTCAGCTCTGCGCCGGCTGCACGGAACACGGCGCGCAGAGTCGGATCGATGCGGCCGATCGGCCATTTGGCGACCAGAGCGCGGTCGGTCATCTGGTCAATGGGCGCCTGATAGTTCACCGCATCGTCAACCAGCTTGCGGAAGAGGCTGGTGTCACCCTCGAGCATTTCATCGCCTTCATAGACAGCGCCAAACCGGTGATCCAGAAACTCGGCCACAACCGCTTCGGTCGTCTGACCCGACTGCTCCATCTGGAACAGCGCCTGCACGGCATAAAGCCGGGCGGCGGATTTCATCAGTCGTTTTTTACTGGCCGGTTTGGGCGCGTCTGTCTGGGTCATGCTGTCGTGGATCCGTTGCTGTCGCCCGCCACAAGGATGGACTCGGACGGCGGCTTGAAGCCCACGCCCTTTTTGGAAGAGCCCCACTTACGGCTGAGCGCGATCAGATGCAAGGCCGCAGCTGCCGCGCCGCCACCTTTATTCATCTTTTCGGGGTTCGCGCGCACTTCGGCCTGCTCGTCATTCTCGACAGTCAGAATTCCGTTGCCGATGCACAGACCTTGCAGCCCCATCAACTGGATGGCGCGGCTGGAATCGTTGCAGACCGTCTCATAGTGCGTTGTTTCGCCCCGGATTACACAGCCCAGCGCGACATAACCGTCAAAATCGCATTGGCGGTCTGCCATCGCGATAGCCGTGGGAATTTCCAGCGCTCCGGGCACCTCGACCACCTCGCAGGTACCACCAGCCGCCTCGATCTCGGCCTTGGCCCCGGCGATCAGATTGTCAGCGATGGCGCGATAGAACGGAGCCGCCACGATCAGCAGCTTCACGGGTTTGTCGAATGTCGGCGTTGGCAGAACGCCGTGTTTGTCTTGTTCAGCCACGATCAGTCATCCTTGAGAATTGAGCGGGTGCCGACGATGGACAAACCAAATGCGTCGAGCCCCAGGTATTTCGTTTCCGGTGAGTCTGTCAGCAACACCAGTTCCTGAATCCCCATTTTGGACAGGATCTGCGCCCCCAGACCCGTGCGTTTGATGGTGCGCGGGCCTTCGTCCTCGGCCGCATAGAGCGAGTTGCGCGGCTGACGGAAAAGGCACACAACGCCCCGACCCTCGGCGGCAATCTTCTCCATCGCGCGCGGCAACTCGCGTGAGGATTTGGGACCAAGCCCCAATATGTCCGGCGCTTCATGCAAGGCATGGGTACGGGTCAAGACCGGCTCGGGCGTTGCAATATCCCCTTTGATCATGACCACATGTTCGATCCCATGGGTCTGATCAGTAAAGAGCCGCATCTCCCATTCGCCACCATATTCCGATGTCACCATCTGGCGCGAGGTTTCGACCACCAGATTGTCATTGCGCGCGCGATAGCTGATCAGGTCACTGATGGTTCCGATCTTCATATCGTGGGTTTTGGCGAATTCCACCAGATCCGGCAGGCGCGCCATCGTACCGTCGGGGTTCATGATCTCGCAGATCACACCAGCGGGATTCAACCCCGCCAGACGCGAGATATCCACGGCAGCTTCGGTATGGCCTGCCCGCACCAGCACCCCACCCCGCTTGGCGCGTAAGGGGAAGACATGACCAGGTGTCGCGATATGCGCCATGGTGTTTTGTTCGTTTATCGCGGTCGCCACGGTCAGCGCCCGGTCAGCGGCGGAAATCCCGGTGCTGACACCTTCTCGCGCCTCGATCGACACGGTAAAGGCCGTCTCGTGCCGCGAGGAATTGTTGACCGCCATCATCGGCAGGCCCAAGGAATCGATCCGCTCGGCGGTCATCGGCAGGCAGATCAATCCGCGCCCATGGGTGGCCATGAAATTGATCGCATCCGCATCGGCAAATTCTGCCGGAATGACCAGATCGCCCTCATTCTCGCGGTCCTCGTGATCGACCAGAATATACATCCGGCCTTTGCGCGCCTCATCAATGATGTCCTCGATCGGGCTGATCGCGTCGCGCAATTGGGCCTCGACCGGACCGGGGGTTTCAAAGCTCATGGGGCAGCCTTTCACAAGAGCATTTCTGCAACGCGGGATAGACCACGCGCAAGGCAAAGACCAGAGCGTATGCGCCCTGCGATTGTTGCCATTTACCCGACGTTTGGCGGATCTCTCCCGGGTTTGTCCTCAAATTGCCCAAAACAAGCCCTTTGATCGCCCGATAGCTGGCAGAGTTCTGTATGCAGTATTTCCAACGTCAGACAAGACCCTCCGCACCATGTTCAAGACCGTTGACGTGCCCGCCTCAAGTGTCGCTTTTGGAACCGCCTTTTGGCGCAATCGATTGCTGTTGTCGCTTGTCGGATTACAACTGGTTTGCGCGGTCGCAGTCAGCATTTATGTCGGAAGGTCTTTCTGGGATGCCTCGACATCACTCATGCTGGGGCTTTCGTTCAAGCTTTTTCTCTTTATGTTCGCCAATTTCGTGCTTTGGCGTTTTGGCGTGGCCGTTTTTTCGATCCGCCCTGCCAAACCGATAAAATGGCTGCTACACGATCTGTGGTCTAAACTGACCGACCCCCAAAAGGCTCCTGATGCAGTGCTCTGTTTTGGCAGCATCGTTGCTTTGATTGCGTCGTACACGTTCCTTAAGAATGAAATTCATGCGGTGAACCCGTCTCTCTGGGACGCCGAGTTCGCGAGATGGGATAGATGGCTGCACGGCGGCTTTGATCCCTGGGTATTGCTTTGGCCCATCTTTGGGTCACCTTACGTGACCACCGCGCTGAACGTCGCTTATCACATGTGGTTTCCCATGCTTTATATTGCGGTTTGCGTGGCTTGCCTGGATCGAAGAGACCCAAATCGTTGCACCGTGTTTCTTGTGGCTTTCGTGTTGTGCTGGTTCGTCGGTGGCAACCTTTTAGCTACGGTTTTCGCCTCGGTCGGCCCGGTCTATTTCGAAGCCTTTGGTCTGGGGCTCGAGTTTGCGCCGCAGATGGAAATGCTGCGCCAATCAAATGAAATAAGCCCGGTCTGGTCGCTGAGCGTGCAAAACATGTTGCTGGAGGGTTATCACAATGCTGGTCCCGCGCGGGGCATTTCCGCAATGCCCAGTATGCATGTCGCCTCAAGCGTGCTTTTGGCCTTCTATGGATTCAGCTATGCACGTTGGGCCGGTTGGGCGCTGACAGGCTTCGCCTTCACTATCCTGTTGGGGTCAGTGCATCTTGGTTGGCACTATGCGATTGACGGCTATGCCTCGGGACTGCTGATGGTCTTCTTTTGGTGGCTGGCCAAAAAGCTGACCGCGCGGTTTGGACCAAACGCCTGAAGTTCAGACCGTTTCCGCCAAACGCGCCACATAGCGGGCGAGCGTGTCGATCTCGAGGTTCACACGGTCGCCAACAGCGACATCGCCCCAGGTTGTGACCTCTTTGGTGTGCGGAATGAAGTTGATGCCGAAATCGCACCCATCCACATCATTGACCGTCAGCGATGTCCCGTTCAGCGCGACCGAGCCTTTGGGCGCGATGAACCGCGCCAAGTCTTTGGGCGCGCGCAATGTCACGCGCTTGCTGTCGCCCTCATCTTTTACGGCAATCACCTCTGCCACACCGTCCACATGGCCCGACACGATATGCCCGCCCAATTCGTCCCCGACTTTGAGCGCGCGTTCAAGGTTGACCCGCTTCCCGAGGCTCCATGTGTCCAGGTTGGTCTTTGACACGGTCTCGGCACTGATCTGGACATCATACCAGTCAGGACCCAGCGCGATAACGGTCAGGCACACGCCATCACTGGCAATCGAAGCTCCGATATCGATCCCGTTGGTGTCATAGCCAGTGCGAATGCGTGCGCGAAGATCACCTTGCTGGTCCAACTCGGCAATGGTGCCGATATCAGTAACGATCCCAGTGAACATTCCTTAACCCTCTTTCGCTTAGGCTGACTGGCACCGAGGTAAGGGCAAGTGAGCTTGCGGGCAAGCCCTGCCTTGCTCCGATGGGCACAAACAGGCATTGTCAGAAAGAAAAGAGGCAGAAGCAGTCCCATGTCCTTTGATTATTCCGCTTCAGGGCAGCGTAGTTTTTTGTTCCTTCAAGGACCCCATGGTCCGTTTTTCTGGTCGTTGGCAAAAGTTCTACGCGCGACTGGTGCGAGAGCATGGCGGGTTGGTTTCAACGCAGGTGACCAGGCCTTTTGGCGCGATGCGCAAAGCTACGTGCCCTTCATGGACACGCCCGAGAACTGGCCCGACACCTTCCGGCAGATGATCGCGGAACTGAGCGTGACAGATCTGGTGCTATATGGCGACACCCGTCCCGTTCACGCACAAGCTGTTGAGATTGCAAAAGCTGCGGGCCTTACGGTTCATGTCTTCGAAGAAGGCTATTTGCGCCCTTGGTGGGTCACATATGAGCGCGACGGCTCGAATGGAAACTCCCGCCTGATGCAGATGAGCGTGGCTGACATGGAGCAATGTCTGGATCGGTCCGAGCAGCGATCACCCCCGCCGCCAACCCATTGGGGAGATATGCGGCAGCATATTTTCTATGGTGCGCTCTATCATTGGTTCGTGATGTTTTTGAACCGAAATTACCGCCATTTTCGGTCACATCGCGAGGTTTCTGTATCTCAGGAATTTGCGCTGTATTTCAAACGATTGCTGCGCATGCCGGTTCACCGCCTGCGGCGCGAGCTGGCAACGTGGAAAGTCAATCGCAGCGGCTTCCCCTACCACCTCGTTTTATTGCAACTGGGACATGATAGCTCGGTCCAGTCGCATTCCGGCTATGCGCGGATGTCTGACTTTGTGCAGGAGATGGTAACAGGGTTTGCCGAAGGTGCGCCCCGACACCACCACCTTGTGATCAAGGAACATCCCCTGGAAAACCACCGCGAACCTTTGCGCCGGTTGGTCGCGCAACTGGCCCGCAAGCTGAAGATCGATGATCGCGTACATTATGTTCCGGGGGGCAAATTGGCCGGTCTGCTGGACGATGCGCAATCGGCGGTCACCATAAACTCGACCGCAGGACAGCAGGTTTTGTGGCGCGGCCTGCCGTTGCGCAGTTTCGGGCAGTCGGTCTATGACAAGCCCGAATTTGTCTCCCGACAATCTGTGTCGGAGTTCTTTGCCAACCCTCAGCCACCAGACGCCGAGTACTATCGAACCTACCGACGGTTTTTGCTGGCGACCAGCCAGGTTCCCGGGGGGTTTTATTCGCGACGCGGTCGCCGTCAATTGTTAAGGCGCGCCGTCGATATGATGCTGAATGAGCAAGACCCCTATCAGGCCCGTTTCACCAGCAGCGCGGCTGAGAGGCCACAGTTGCGAATCATCGGCTAATCTCAAAGACCTGCAACTGGAAGTTGGCGTAAAAAACAGGTACGTTGCCGAAAACAAAAGACAAGAACCACAGAATATTGAGGATATCCGGCAGTGCATTTATCTTCCATGCGATGGGCGCGCATGGCTGCGATAGCAGCTGTTTGCGGAGTTTTGGCAGCATGTCAGCTGCCAAAGGCAGGGCCGAACAAAACAGAAATTCTGGCAGGATCGACCGCGAATGGCGGCAACGCCTTCGTCGTTGAAGTCGATGATCGCGTTGCGCGCGCCACGTCGACCGTTCCGCAATATGGGTTTTCTCATGATTTCCGCAATGCACAAAGCGTGACGGCAGATACGGTGCGTCCGGGCGACGTGCTTAGCCTTACAATCTGGGAAAATGTGGATGACGGCCTGTTGTCAGGCGAGACCAGCAACGCAACCAGTTTGGAAGGTGTTCAGGTGGATGCAGACGGGTTTATCTTTGTCCCCTACGCCGGTCGTGTCCGCGCAGCCGGTAATACGCCTGAACAATTGCGCATGTTGATTTCGAGCAAGCTGGAAGATCAAACCCCTGATCCGCAGGTCCAGATCAGCCGCGCGCCTGGCAACGGCTCTGCTGTATCTCTGACTGGTGCAGTCGGCGTGCCGGGCCTTTATCCGATCGAACATCCGACACGGACGCTCTCGGGCATGCTGGCCGGTGCAGGCGGTGTTACGGTCGCCACCGACATTGCCCTGGTCACGGTCATCCGCGACGGAAAGAAGGGAACAATCTGGTACGACGATCTGTTTCGTATGCCAACGACCGACATCGCCTTGCGGGGCGGTGATCGTATCCTGGTGGAAGAAGACAGCCGCTCCTATATCGCGCTGGGGGCCACTGGCGGGCAGTCGCGCGTCGCGTTCGACAGTCAGGATCTTTCAGCACTCGAAGCTCTGGCTCAAGTTGGTGGCTTGCAGTCGCTGTCCTCGGACCCTACCGGTATTTTTGTTCTGCGTAATGAGCGTGAGGATGTCGCCCGCAATGTGATGGGGCAGCCCAATTTGCAGGGTGAACAGCGTGTGATCTATCTGTTGAACCTGACTGCACCCAATGGTCTGTTCGTGGCCCGTGATTTTGTCATCCGTGACGACGATACGATCTATGTGACTGAAGCCCCCTACGCCCAGTGGAGTAAATCGGTCTCTCTGATCGCCGGTGGCCTGACACCCTTTGCCAATATCACGACCCTGACAGGCGGATGACGCCCGATCCTGCAACGGATACCCAGGCCGGGGCCAAACGGTCCCGGCTTTTGGTTTACAATGGCGGTTTTCTGACCCAGCGGCGCGTCCGGCGCATTCTGTCTCTGTCGGGCTACGATATCCGCTTGGGGGTGCCGGGCCAGGGTGACTGGGTTGGCGTTTGGGGAAACAGCCCGACAGCGCATCGCGGTTTGGGCATGGCGCAGAAATACGAAGCGCCAGTGCTGCGGGTCGAAGATGCGTTTCTGCGGTCATTGCACCCGGGGCGCGGCGGCGAGCCACCTTTGGGACTGCTGCTGGACAGATCCGGGGTGCATTTCGATCCGTCAACGCCGACGGACCTGGAGCAGCTTCTGGTCAATGAACCGCTGGACGATACCGCTCTACTGAACCGCGCGCGCGGTGCGATGGCCCGGATGCAGGAATTGCAGCTCAGCAAGTATTCTGCGTTCGACAACGACACCGCACTGCCCGAGCCCGGATATGTTCTGGTCGTCGACCAGACCCGCGACGATGCCTCGGTCACTGCAAATCGCGGCACACGGGCCAGATTCCTTGAAATGCTGGTCATGGCGCAAGAGGAAAACCCCGGAGCGCAGGTTGTGATCAAGACCCATCCTGAAACATCTGCGGGGCATCGCCCGGGCTTTTTCACCGCCGAGGACGAAAATCAGCGCATCTCACTGCTGGAAGCCCCTGCAAGTCCTTGGGCGCTTTTGGAGGGGGCAGTTGGGGTCTATACCCTGTCTTCGCAGCTGGGGTTCGAGGCGATTTTAGCCGGGCATAAGCCGCGCGTCTTTGGTCAGCCTTTTTATTCGGGTTGGGGCCTGACGCAGGATGAAGACCCGCTGCCTCGGCGCCAGCGCAGCCTGACCCGAGCGCAACTTTTTGCTGCCGCGATGATCCTCTATCCCACCTGGTACGACCCCTATCGCGACCGGCTTTGTGAATTGGAAATGGTGCTCGACACGCTTGAGGCGCAAACGCGCAGTTGGCGTGCGGATCACAAGGGCTGGACCGCCTCGGGCATGCGTCTGTGGAAGCGCCCGCATCTGCAACGGATGTTTGGCCGGTACAAGAAAGTCAGGTTTACCGCCGCAACAGAAGGCACCCCGAACCAGCCGCACATGGTCTGGGCCAGCCGCGCGGGCGAAGCATCGGCCGTCACGCGGGTCGAGGATGGGTTTCTGCGGTCGCGTGGATTGGGGGCGCAGCTTGTACCGCCGCTGTCGTTGGTCACGGATAACGAGGGCATTTACTATGACCCGACCCGGCCCAGCCAGCTGGAACACTGGATCACCAAACGGGAAGCTCTGCGACCCGATCAACAGCTGCGGGCCGAAGCACTGATCACTCAGCTGCGCCAGGCTGGCTTGAGCAAATACAATATCGGCCAACCGACACCGCCTCTGCCCGAGGGTCATCGGATTCTGGTGCCTGGACAGGTGGAAGACGACGCCTCGATCCGTTTGGGAACGAGCCAGGTGCGCAGCAATCTGGCGCTGTTGCAGGCTGTTCGGGATGCCAACCCGGATGCGGTCATCCTGTATAAGCCTCACCCAGATGTCGAAGCAGGGTTGCGGGACGGAGCAGTCGAGACCCAAGGTCTTGCGGATGTGATCCTGCGCCACACGGATCCTGCTGACCTGTTGCAGCATGTGAACGAGGTCTGGACAATGACCTCACTGCTGGGCTTTGAGGCCCTGTTACGCGAGATCCCGGTGACCACTCTGGGCGCGCCATTTTATGCGGGATGGGGGCTGACCACCGATTTGGGCGGTGTGCCCGCTCGTCGCGGTGCGCGGCCTACGCTGGCCGGGCTGATTCACGCCTCGCTGATCGACTATCCGCGCTATCTTGATCCGGTGACAGGCATGCCCTGCCCGGTCGAGGTTGTCGTTGAACGGCTGGCCAACGAGCCCGATCCGTCTATCGGTCTTTTGAACAGGTTATTGTCGAAATTACAGGGTACATTCGCGACCCATGCAAATCTTTGGCGCTGAGGTCTAGTCGTTCGCGCGGCGCCAGCGATGCAGGATGTCTGGGCCTACCGTCTGCGTCTCGATCAATTGGAACCGCGCGGCGTTGTCCAAACTGTCCAATCCCAGCGCCCCGATGGCAGGAAGACCTTCGGCACCGATGGTAAGACCTGCGGTGAACCCCACCAATTCATCCACCAGATCACGGGCCAGCAGTGAGGCCGCCAAAGCCGACCCACCCTCGCAAAACACGCGGGTCAACCCTGCATTGCCAAGCTGTTGCAGCAGGTCGCTGGGATCAAGGTGATGGTCCTCCAGCGCACACGGGATCAGCTTTGCCCCCAACCCTTCCCACGCGCGAATGCGGTCGGGATCGGGATGCGGACCGTGGCAGATCCAAACCGGATGCTCTTTGGCCGTACGTGCCAGATTACCCATCAGCGGCAGATCCAGATGGCGCGAGACGACAACGCGCACTGGCTGATGCGCGATCCCCAAATCACGCACTGTCAGCGCGGGGTCATCCGCGCGCGCCGTCCCTGCCCCCACCATCACCGCATCGTGGCGCGCGCGCATGGCGTGGACAGCGCGGCGCGCAGCTGGGCCCGTGATCCACTGGCTGTGGCCTGAGCCTGTAGCGATACGTCCGTCAAAGCTGCTTGCCAGTTTCAGCGTCAAAAACGGGCGGCCTTGTTCGGTCTTCAGAAAAAACCCGGCGTGATCTTGCGCCGCCTCTTTGGCCAAAACACCGGTTTCAACCTCGATCCCAGCGGCGCGCAACATCTCAAAACCCTGGCCCGCAACGCGTGGATCACTGTCTTCGATGGCGGAAACAACACGCGCGACCCCTGCGTCGATCAATGCTTGTGCGCAGGGCGGCGTTTTGCCGTGATGGGAACAAGGTTCCAGCGAAACATAGGCTGTGGCCCCACGAGCCTTGGTGCCCGCATGCGCAAGCGCCAGGGTTTCTGCATGCGGGCGCCCACCGGGCTGTGTCCAGCCGCGGCCAACGATCCGGTCGTCGCGCACAATGACACAACCCACAGCGGGGTTAGGCCAACACGTCCCCTGGCCTCGCCGCCCCAGTGACAGGGCCAACGCCATGTATCGGTTATCTTCTGCGGTCACTCGTCCGAGGTTGGCTGCGGCGGTCGCAACTCGTGCACAAACTCTTCAAAGTCGTCGGCCGCCTGGAAATTCTTGTAGACGCTTGCAAACCGAACATAAGCCACCGTGTCGATCCGGGCCAGAGCTTCCATAACGATCTCACCAATCTTGTTGGACGGGATGTCGGTATCACCCATGCTTTCCAAGCGGCGTACGATGCCCGAGATCATCTGATCGATGCGGTCCGGCTCGATCGGACGTTTTTGCATCGAGATGCGGATCGAACGCTCAAGCTTATCGCGGTCAAAGTCTTCGCGTTTGCCATTGGTCTTTATGACCACTAGATCGCGCAGCTGCACCCGTTCATAGGTCGTGAACCGGCCACCACATGCGGGGCAAAACCGGCGCCTGCGGATCGCGACGTGATCCTCTGCCGGGCGTGAATCCTTGACCTGAGTGTCGATATTTCCGCAAAACGGGCAGCGCATCCGCCGTCTCCTCGTCCCTAGTTCCGCCTTTTGTTGTAAGCGCTGCGGCCTACTTATCCACAACTATAGGGCAGCCGCTAGGATTTGGGTAGTCGGAAATGTTCACCGCTACATAAAGGGGTCACGCGAAATGAGCTGCAACGCGACGGTGATGAGGCGCGCTGCGATGCTCGAACAGGTAAATGCCCTGCCACGTTCCCAACACAGGCACACCCGATGCCACTGGGATCGACAGGCTGACCGGCATCATTGCCGCCTTGATATGGGCCGGCATATCATCCGGCCCTTCGTAAGTGTGCCGCAGATACGACATTGAGGGGTCATCGGTCGGTGGAACAAGCCGCTCGAAAAATGCCTGCAGGTCCGTCTGAACTTCGGGATCTGCGTTTTCCTGGATCAACAACGAGCATGAGGTGTGTCGCACAAACAGCGTCAGCAACCCGTCGCTGGGCTGATGATTGACCCAAGCACGCACTTGGGTCGTGAACTCATATAGCCCAGCGCCGCGTGTCTGAATTGTAAACTCGGTTTGCACCTGCTTTTGCTACCCGTTCAGGAATTGATGCGAATACGGGTACAGCGCGTGTTTGCCCGTTGCACCGACATACTGTCTCCGGGACGAAAACCCGAAAAAACGCCGCTGCCTTCTTGAGCGGTGTTTGTCGGTTTGGTCAATGAAAACTGAACGGCAGTGCGACGATTTGTTGTAACACTGGGACCGTAACCGCGCAAAACATAGATCTGTTGTTGCCAACTGGCCCCCAATATCCGACGTGCAAAATCGGATGCTTCGCACCAATACCCATCGATATCTTTTCTTGTTCGTGGAATAACTTCGAATTCTGTGTCGCTGATCGCGTTCGCATCGAACCCGAACGCTCCCACTGCAAACGATGCGTTGGCGCTGAAGGAAAGCACCGCTGCGCATGTGAAAAGAACCAAATTTTTCATCGTACTTGTGTCCTTTGTTAACCAATCCTGCCGCAAATATAGTGCCCGATTTTAGACCGCGACCGACATCACAATCCTTTCAGCACTCCGCATGGAAAAAGTGATCGGGTGTCAGCCACCCCTTGTATCGGATCAAAAGGCCCAGACCAGGCACGCGCGCTGAGATGTCGAATGCGAAACGACCCTCCTCATCCGTAAATTCAATCGAGGCGGACCGGGGCAACAGGAAAGACGGACATGGAAGCCCAAACACCGAAAGCGCCTTGATATCGATATGCAACATCCCGGCTTCAAAACGAGGTTTGAGCCAGATGCGAATATTGCCGATTTCCTCTTTGACCCAGCCGGTATGCGCGTCCAACCGGATATGAGAAACCGTCTTGTGGCCGCCGAAATCGCGCGACCACACCCATTCAGAGCTTGTACGCTCGATAGTCAGGGACACGGGTTGGTCCGGAGACGATTTGGGAAAGCGACCTAATCCGAGCAGTGCACCCACGACCCACCCCTTGCCTCGCACGACCTCGCAGCGGCCCGAAAAGCGACCAGACCGGCTGTGCAGCACCGCAAGCGCATCAGGTAAAGCGTGAAACTCGCCAAGCACTTGCAAGAACGGGTCTTTCAAAGTTTCAAAATCCATCCGTGGCGAACCTGGCCCGGATCGCGGTATCGGGCATTAAGCAGACCTTCGACCGCCCGAAGAACCAATACCGGTTGCTGGCGATCAAACGGTAAAGCGGCGTCTTTATGAAGCCCGGCAAAAACCGACACCAAGACAAGATCTGCCACCCGCCCGGCAAGGCCCGCATCGCAGCAGCAAACGCGTCGAGGTTTTGATAGACCTGCCCGTCGACAAAAACGAGGTTCGTTTGAAAATCGCCTGTTGGCAGGTTCAACTGCGTATAGAGGCGTTGCCCCAAAGCTGATTGCGCTGTTGCAAAAGAAAACCGGTGGTGGCGATCATGGATCAACATGAACCGGAAAAATCCTGAGCACAGGACGCATTCGCCATCAAAGACGATTAGATTTGCCTTTTCAGCGCAATAGTCTTCCAGCGTCTTCGTCATAAAATGGCCCGCGACTACGCATTCCTACCGTTTCAAGCTGTCATGAAACACCCGGACCGACAATGCGACAGATAGGGTAAGGGCGTGTCGGGGAACCCGGAAAGCTGGCTCGGTGGGCCGCTTGTTTGGGCTCTGGCCTCATCCCCATAAGGCACTGACCCGACAGCAGCCCGTATCTATGCGTCCCTGACAGTACGTTCATGCGCCAATCAGTCAAAATCTTGTGTTTTCCAGCCAATTAATTGCCCGGGACCGCTACGCGATTCAAAAAGCTGGCCCACTGCAGCTACTACTCGCTAATGTCGAAATTGATTTCAAAAATCAGATTGCGTGGATATGGACGTCGATATTTCCAGAATTCAGTTACTGACCCGTATTCTAGATCAGGTATCCGGCATGCCTGACACAACGGATCAAGTGCTACAGAAAAGCGGCCTGTCCCGTATTCAGATTTCAGCGCCAGCAACCAGCTATAGCGCGCATCAAGAGGCACTGTTCGTGCGCCATGCCTGCGACGCGTTGCAAAATATCACATTTGCGGCGCAAGCAGGTCTTGGGTTCGATGTCTCTTCAAGTGTGACGGCTTATATCAGCAAATACTCACGCGACCTCCGGCAAGCTCTTGAAAACACGTGTTATTTTCATTGGATGATCGATCCTGCACTCAGCTTTGCCCTGCGCTCTACCGGAAACGCTGCGGTGTTCGAAGTGGATTGGAAGGACCCAAGCTTTCGCCGGTACCACAGAAGGACCGAATTTTTGATGTTTGCGGCCATCGCCCGGATGCGCAACCTGACGCAGACGGACTTGCATCCCCTTGAGATCCGGTTCGAGCACGAAGTGGGGCAACAGGCGCAGGCCTATGAAAAGATCGGCGGTTTCCCCGTAACCTTTGGTGCCGAGCGGATGGAGATCATCCTGTCCCTGCCGTCTCTGGACACGCCGATCCCAACCTACGAGCCCAGCCTGCGGGCGCATCTGCTGGAATATGGCGAGCGTTTACTGGCCGAGCGGCGTTCGCCCCAACAACAGATGCGGGCGAAGGTAGAAGGATTGATAACCCAATCGATGCCCGGAACCATCATTCACGCCGATGACGCGGCCGCGCAATTGGGCCTGAGCCCTCGGACGTTGGCGCGGCGGCTGGCTGAAGAAGACACAACCTATCGCGAGATTGTCGAAGACCTTCGATGTGATCTGGCGCAGACGTTTATCAAGAACGGAATGGCGCTCTCCGAAATCGCGTTTTCGCTGGGTTATTCCGATCAGGCCGCGTTTTCGACCGCCTTCAAGCGCTGGACGGGTCAGGCCCCAACCGCCTTTCGCAAACGGGTCGAGCACCCGCTGAACACGGATTGACTGCGGCCGGGGGTCGTCGGCAAAACTACCTCGCCCCGGCCCGTCCCATGAGTGGACAGCCGCGATATAGAAATCGCGACGGTGCAGGTCTTGTGAGTTCTCGCCAATTTGATGCGTGGTTCAGCCAGCGTGAGATCAAGCGCAGCCCGTTACCCGTTTCCAGGCAAAGAAAAAGGCGCCGCAGCGCCTTTTGCCTTATTGATCCAGGAACGACCGCAGCTTGCGCGACCGGCTGGGATGTTTCAGCTTGCGCAACGCTTTTGCTTCGATCTGACGGATCCGTTCGCGGGTCACGCTAAACTGTTGTCCAACCTCTTCCAGCGTGTGGTCGGTGTTCATGCCGATGCCAAAGCGCATCCGCAGAACCCGTTCCTCGCGCGGCGTGAGTGAGGCCAGAACCCGGGTGGTGGTTTCCTTGAGGTTTTCCTGAATGGCGCTGTCCAGCGGCAGCACAGCATTCTTGTCCTCGATGAAATCACCCAGTTGGCTGTCTTCCTCGTCCCCGATGGGGGTCTCAAGGCTGATCGGCTCTTTGGCGATTTTCATCACCTTGCGGACCTTCTCAAGCGGCATCTGCAGCTTTTCGGCCAGTTCTTCCGGCGTCGGCTCACGTCCGATTTCATGCAGCATCTGGCGACCGGTGCGCACCAGCTTGTTGATCGTTTCGATCATGTGGACCGGAATACGGATCGTGCGCGCCTGATCCGCGATCGAGCGGGTGATCGCCTGACGGATCCACCAGGTCGCGTAGGTCGAGAACTTATAGCCGCGACGGTATTCGAACTTGTCCACCGCCTTCATCAGGCCGATGTTACCTTCCTGAATAAGATCAAGGAATTGCAGACCACGGTTCGTGTACTTTTTGGCAATCGAGATCACCAGGCGCAGGTTGGCTTCGACCATTTCCTTCTTGGCCTGCCGCGCCTCTTTTTCGCCCTTCTGAACCTGCTGAACGATGCGGCGGAATTCAGGGATATCCAGACCAACATATTGACCGACCTGCGCCATATCTGCGCGCAGCTCTTCGACCTTGGCGGTCGAGCGTTCGATGAACATCTGCCAGCCACGGCCCGGCTTTTCTGCCATTTCGGCCAGCCAGTTCGGGTCCAGTTCGCGCCCGCGATAGGCGTCGATGAACTCGCGACGGTTGATGCGGGCCTGGTCGGCAAGTTTCACCATTGAGCTGTCCAGCGACATGACCCGACGGTTGATGCCGTAAAGCTGGTCGATCAGCGCTTCGATCCGGTTGTTGTGCAGGTGAAGCCCGTTCACCAGTTCAACGATCTCAGAACGCAGCTTCTGATAGGTCGCCTCGTCTTTGTCGCTAAAGGTGCCGTCTTCATTCAGGGTGGCTGAGATCCGGCTGTCCTGCATTTCGCTCAGCATCGCGAAATCGGTCGAGATCCGTTCCAGCGTGGTCAGAACCTGATCTTTCAGCGCGGCTTCCATCGCGGCCAAAGACATGTTGGCCTGATCGTCGTCGTCATCGTCGTCGTCATTGTTCAGCGGATTGCCATCGGCATCCAGCTCGGGCCCCTCGTCCTTGGCAGGTTTGGCCGCCTGAACCTTCGACGTATCGACAACCGGTTCTTCGACGTCACCGTCTTCGTCCAACTGGTTGCCAAACGTGGCCTCCAGGTCGATGACATCGCGCAACAGGATGTCTTCCGACAGAAGTTCGTCATGCCAGATCGTAATCGCCTGGAAGGTCAGCGGGCTTTCACAAAGACCGGCGATCATCGTATTGCGACCGGCCTCGATCCGCTTGGCAATGGCGATCTCGCCCTCGCGGCTCAGCAGTTCGACGCTGCCCATCTCACGCAGATACATGCGGACGGGGTCATCGGTGCGATCCAGCTTTTCGGTCTGCGCCCCGGCCAGCGCAACCTCGCGCGGGCCCTCGGCGGCGACCAGTTCGGTCGAGCCTTTGTTCTCTTCTTCTTCGGCCTCTTCATCTTCGATGATGTTGATGCCCATTTCGGACAGCATCGACATCACGTCTTCGATCTGTTCCGAACTGACCTGATCAGGTGGCAGCACCTGATTCAGCTGGTCATATGTGATGTAGCCTTTCTCGCGGGCCTCGGCGATCATCTTCTTGACCTGGGCCTGGCTCATGTCCAGCGAGATTTCCTGTTCCTGCTCGTCGGATTTGCGGTCTTCGTTCGTATCCTTGGCGGCCATTCAATGCTCCTGCAGGGATGGGTGATTCGTTAGAGCCGAATCATTAGCGCGTGAATCTGATTCGGCCACCCGTTTACCTGTTTTTCTTTTCCAGTGCCTTACGAAAACACCACTTTACCGGCGTTTCCTTTCGAAATTGATACCCGACATGATGGCTTCAAACGCGTCTTTCTCGTCGCGGTTGATTCGCGCCCCATTGTCGGCGATGTCGAACACGGCCTTGTCTTCATTCTGACTGCGGCTCGCGCGATTGCGCTCCTCGGCGGCCTGCGCCAGCCGATAGGTCAACGCCTCATCCGTCAGATCAGACAATTCTTCTGCCGCTTCGGCAATCTCAGCATCCAACCCCCGGAGCGCTTTGATCTTTGCGAGTTCTTCGGCCAGCGTCATCTGAGCCTTTTCAACATCGCCTGGCTTGTACACACAGGGGATCACAGCGACATGGCGAAGGGCCAACAGGTTTTCAAGGGGCGCGGCCCCCAAAGTTTCCACGATGTGGTCTTGAAGGTTCTGAGGGTCGTCGATCGCATGGCGCAAAATTGCCGCGCGCAGCGCGGCGTGATCGGGGTTTTGGCACTCCACCTCTTCCAGTTCGACCTCAAACTGGACCACGACCTCGGGATTCAGGATGGCAATGGCCAGAATGGCGGCTTCACGCAGTTGGATATCTGCGCTTTCCGACGAGGCCAGGAAAGACGCCCGCGCACCAGGAGTCGCGTTTGGCTTGGGTTGCCACTTGCCGCGCGGTTGCCAGGGCCGATTGGGCGATTGTCTCTGCGGACGAAACAATTGCCAGCGCAGGTCTTTGATTTCCTGCCCGTAGTGGGACCGGATTGAAGGATCTCGGATCAGCTTGATCTTGTCGCGCAAGACCTTGTCCAATGCCGCCTTGCGCTCGGGGCTGTCAAAAACCTTGCCTTCGGTCTCGCGCTGCCAGAGCAGTTTGACCATGGGGATCGCAGCATCCAACACCGTCTGCACCGCTGCGGACCCATCAGCGCGAAGCAGGTCATCAGGGTCCTTGCCTTCGGGCATCAACGCAAAGCGCAGCGACTTGCCAGCCTCTAGCAATGGCAAAGCCAGATCAACGGCCCGCATTGCCGCGCGCAGGCCCGCCGTGTCACCGTCCAGAGCAATGATCGGCTCATCTGAAATGCGCCAAAGCAACTGCAACTGATGTTCGGTAATCGCCGTGCCCAGCGGTGCGACCGAGGCCCCGAACCCTGCCTCAGCCAAGGCGATCACGTCCATATAGCCCTCGGCCACGATCAGAGGCTGCCCCTTGCCCGCCGCCTGCCGCGCGGGGCCGTGGTTATAGAGGCTGCGGCCCTTGTCGAACAGATCGGTCTCGGGCGAGTTCAGGTATTTGGCATTGTCATTGGGGTCCATCGCGCGACCACCAAAGGCAATGCAGCGCCCACGCGGGTCGCGGATCGGGTACATGATCCGGTTGCGGAAGGTGTCATAAGGCTTTTTGCCCTTGTTCGAGGGTTTGGCCAGTCCGGCCCCAAGGATCAGGTCTTCTTCGACATTCTTGCCGCGCAGATGATCCCACAGTGCTTGCCAGCCATCCGGGGCAAACCCGATCTCCCACCGATCCAAGGCGTCGCCGTCCAGCCCCCGACGGTTCAGATAATCGCGCGCACCCGCCCCTGCCCCGGTTTTCAGCTGCAGACGGAAAAACTGCACCGCCTGCTCCATGACCTCGGCCAGTTGCGCGCGTCGGTCCTGTTTCTGCTGCGCCTTGGGATCAAGCGCAGGCATCGGCATCCCGGCTTCGCGCGCCAGAATCTCAACCGCCTCGATGAATGAGACATTCTCGGTCTCTTTCACAAAGCTGATTGCATCACCTTTGGCATGGCAGCCAAAGCAGTAGTAGAACCCCTTTTGGTCATCGACGTGGAACGAAGCCGTCTTTTCATGGTGAAACGGGCACGGCGCCCACATGTCGCCCTTGCCCTGATTGGATTTGCGCTGGTCCCACATGACCTTGCGCCCCACAACCTGAGACAGGCTGAGGCGAGTGCGCAATTCATCCAGAAAACCGGGGGGCAGTGACATGGATCAAACCTGCCAGAAATGCAAACGCGCGCCAAGGGGCGCGCGCAGGGTTGTCCACAGCGAAATGCAGCGCCTGTGGATTATTGCTGCAGACACAGCTCAAGCCAGGCTGCGCCCAGGTCTTTCTTACGCACGTCGCGCATCTTTTGTTCATAGACCCAAGGCGTGATCAGCGGGATCGCGGCATTGTAATTCTCGGGCCACGTGGGGCCGCTGTCTGCCACCGCCTGCGGCACATCCCGTTCCTTCACCCGGTCTAACCGCGCCTGTTGAATCGCGGCTACAACATCCGCCTGAAACTTGCAGCTTTGTTCCTTGGTTTCTTCCGCAACCACGGGTGTGGCCAACAGGGCCGCAACACAGGCGATACGCAACATAGGGGTCTCCGAAGATTCGTTTCGTTCAGGGCAGTTTAGCCGCGCGCGGCAACGCCTTCCATCGCCCTTTTCAAATCGTGAACCAGCGTCTCGGCCATGGACCGGAAGACCATGATCTGAAACGCGGTGTCACCGACGCGCGTGATCGAGGCCGTCATATGAAACAACAATGTCCGTGCGGTATGGCCACGCTTGAACCGCGTGCTGCGCAGATCGACAGGGGTGACACGTGCCAATATGTCTTCGACACCGTCGCCTTCGATCCGCACAACCGCCCAAGCATCTGATTGATCCACGACAGCCGCGTTTTCGGCCAGTGCATCATCAGGCACGGGCCCCATCAGCATCGCGTGCGCAGGGCCAAACCAGATCGCTCGAGCACCAGCCTTGCCCGTTGCCCGGTTGGCCGCCGGGTATGCCATCCCATGCGCCGCCTTCAGCGCATCGGACACCTGCTTCTGCTTTCCATTGAAAGCCGAAATCGAATGGATTGACCCGGCGTCGACCTCGCTGAGCGTCACGGAGCCAACAGTCAGTGGCAGCAGCCCATCGCAGGGCGTTTTGGCACTCAGCTTATCCACGCACGCGCCCTCCTTCGGGGTCAAAGAACACAGGGTTCACCACTTCGCACAGCGTGGTCACACCGCGCAGATGGTCAACCAATTTGACAACCTCACCGTATCGTTCGGGCCCATCCGCCAGAAAGCCCAGCCCCAGCATCGAGCCCAGCGTCGGCGAGTAACAGACCGAGGTCAGGTAGCCCTGATCATTGCTGCGCACCGGTTCGGCCTCTTCTTTGTAGAGATGCGCACCGGCCAACAGTTGCTTGCTTTCACCAACAGGCTTCAGCCCAACCAACCGCTCGCGCCCGGGTTCTTCCAGGCCTGCACGTTGCGACATAGTTTTGCCGATGCTGTCTTTCTTCTGCGACACCATCCGCCCCATTCCGATGTCATAGGCAGTGGTGCGCCCGTGGATTTCGGCATGGGTGATAAAGCCCTTTTCGATGCGCAGAACGTTCAACGCTTCCATCCCATAGAGCCCGCCACCCAATGCCTCGGCGCGTTTGGTCAGGATGTCGAACAGGCTTGCGCCATATCGCGCAGGCACTGCGACCTCATAGGCATGCTCGCCCGAGAATGAGATGCGGAACAGCCGCCCCTGAACACCCAGAACCGATACCGGGCCGCACGCCATGAAGGGCCAACTGTCGTCATCCAGCGGCATGTCCAGAATCCCGTTCAACAGCTCGCGTGATTTCGGCCCTGCGACCGCAAATTGCGCCCAGTGTTCGGTGACCGATGTGAAACTGACATCCCAATCCGGGCGCAGGCCCTGATGCACGAACTCCAGATGCTTCATCACGTCACCCGCAGCGGCGGTGGTGGTGGTCATCAGATAATGCGTTTCACCGAGCCGCGCGGTGGTACCATCATCCATGACATGCCCATCCTCGCGCAGCATCAAGCCATAACGGGTGCGCCCCACCTTCAGGGTCGAAAACATGTTGGTATAGACGAAATCCAGAAATGCGCCCGCGTCCGGGCCCTGAATGTCGATCTTGCCCAGGGTCGAGACATCACAGACCCCAACCGTCTGGCGCACCATGTTGACCTCGCGGTCGCAGGACTGCCGCCAGTTGCTCTCACCCTCTTTGGGGAAATAGCTGGGCCGGTACCAAAGCCCCGCCTCAACCATCGGCGCCTGACGCGCCACACTCGCCTTATGCGACGTGGTAAAGCGCTGCGGCTTGAACCCCTTGCCTTCGGCCCCGGCGCCCAAAGCTGCAATCGCGATCGGAGAATAGGGCGGACGGAACGTGGTGGTCCCGGTCTCGGGTATTCCGCGCCCGGTGGCATCGGCCAGAATTGCCAGCGCCGCCACGTTCGAGTTCTTGCCCTGGTCCGTCGCCATGCCTTGGGTGGTATAGCGTTTCATATGCTCGACCGACCGAAAGTTTTCAGTCGCAGCCTGTTTGACGTCTTTCACCGTGACGTCATTCTGGAAATCCAGCCAGGCCCGCCCTTTGCCGGGCACAGCCCAGAGCGGCGCGATCTCATAGGGCGTATCCTCGGCCTGCGGCACGGTGATTTTTGGCGCTGTCATGCCCAGATCGCCCAGCACCGACTCCGCTGCGGTAATCCCTTCCTCTAGGCAGGCCGCGGTTGAGAAGGATCCGTTGCACGCGCCTGCCGTCACCATCCCCGGCACCGCACCCGGTGTCGGCACAAAGGCTTCGATCTCGCGCCGCCAGGTCGGACGGCCATTCATATGACAGGTCAGATGGACCGAAGGGTTCCAGCCACCGGTCATGGCCAGACAATCGGTGTGAATACGATCCTCACCGCTGGCCCGCCGTACGGTGATGGACTCCAGTCCCTTGCGACCGGCGCTGCTACAGACCTGCGCACCGCGCAGCACCTCATAGTCATCCGAGCCCGGCGCATCATGGCGACTGTCGATGACCGCAGCCACATGGACCCCGGCCTCCAGCAAATCACGCGCGGTTCGGTGAATGTCGTCCGTATTGCCAAAGATGGTGACGTTCCGGCCCGGGCTGACGCCCCAGCGGTTCAAATAGGCGCGCACAGCCCCTGCGGTCATGATCCCCGGTCGGTCATTGTCGCGAAAGGCTATGGGACGTTCCAAAGCCCCAGCCGCCAGTACCGAGCGTTTTGCCACGATCCGCCAATAGGTTTCCAGCGGCGCCCCGCGCGGGCGGTGATCAGTATGATGCAACACCCGCTCCAGCGCGGCAAAGGTGCCCTGATCATAAGCCCCGGCGACAGTCGTGCGCGTCATCAAGCGCACATTGCCCATACTATGCAGCTCTGCCAGAACCTCATCCGCCCAAACAGGACCCGGCTTGCCATCCACCTCATAGGTCTCGGCCAGCAAACGCCCCCCCATCCGCGCGTTCTCATCCGCCAGGATCACATCCGCCCCCGCTCGTGCAGCCGTCAGAGCGGCCATCAGTCCGGCAGGCCCGGCACCAATGACCAAAACATCACAGAAGGCATAAGCGCTTTCGTATTTGTCCGCATTGTCCTCACCGGACAAAGCCCCAAGCCCGGCAGCGCGCCGGATTATCGGCTCATAGAGCTTTTCCCAAAAGCTCTTGGGCCACATGAAAGTCTTGTAATAAAACCCCGCCCCCAGAAACGGCGCCGCCAGATCGTTGACGGCCATCATGTCGAACCCCAGGCTCGGCCACCGGTTCTGGCTGCGCGCTTCAAGGCCCGGGTAAATCTCCTGCATCGTCGCCCGGACGTTTGGCTCCTGAGCCGCGCCTGCACCAACGGTGACCAGCGCGTTAGGCTCTTCACTTCCCGCCGTCAAAACGCCACGCGGGCGATGATATTTGAACGACCGCCCCATCAGCTTGATGCCGTTGGCCAACAAGGCCGAGGCCAGCGTATCGCCCTCAAAACCCTCATAGCGCACACCGTCAAAGACAAACGGCACCGTTTGACTGCGATCAACCAGCCCTTTGCCCGCAATCCTCATGCGCTCACCCCTGAGGCCAGTTCCGTGCCTGAAATCTCATGCGTGACCGTATCGCGCGTGACCACGATCCAGGCACCGCAGCCGCCCTCATGGTACCAAAGCTCGCGTGTCATGCCCGCCGGGTTGTCGCGCAGATAGACAAATTCGTCCCAGGCCGCCTCGCCCGCATCCGGTTCAGGACGCGCCAGATCCACAGCCGCGCCGCGATAGTAAAACTCGCGCCGATCCCGTTCTCCGCAAAGCGGACAGGTGATCCTCATAGCCGCGCCCCTTGCTTCTTCTTGTCAAAAATACGGATATCCGACATCACCGCCCTCAATGCAGATTGTGTTGAGAGCCTTTGCCCTCTTCATCGATGATCCCGCGCCCGGTGCGAAAGCGATCCAGTTGGAACCCGGTTGCGTTCTCATGATACCGATCCGTCGCGATCAGATGGGCAAACACGTTTCCGGACCCCGGAACCGCTTTGAACCCGCCATAGTTCCAGCCGCAGTTCAGATAAAGCCCCTCGATCCCCGTCCGGTCGATGATCGGAGAGCCGTCCGGTGACATATCCATGATCCCGCCCCAGGATCGCAGCACCCGTGCCTTACCGATCATCGGCATCAGCGCCACTCCGGCCTCCATCACGCTTTCGACCGTGGGCAGATTGCCACGCGCTGCGTAGGAGGCATAGAAATCCAGATCGCCACCAAACACCAACCCGCCCTTGTCCGACTGGCTGATATAGAAATGCCCCATACCAAAGGTCACCACATGATCGATGCAGGGTTTGAGCCCTTCGGTCACAAAGGCCTGCAACACATGGCTTTCAATCGGCAGGCGCATCCCGGCCATCGCCGCCACCTGCCCCGACCGACCCGCCGCAACCATCGCCACTTTCTTGGCCCGGATCGGTCCACGTGTGGTTTGCACGCCGCGCACCGCGCCGTTTTCGATATCGATACCGGTCACTTCACAATTCTGGATCAGGTCCACTCCGCGCTGATCCGCACCCCGGGCGTAACCCCAGGCCACCGCGTCGTGCCGTGCTGTACCGCCGCGTGGATGATACAGCCCGCCATAGAGCGGAAACCGCAGATCGTCATAGTTCAGATAGGGCAGCATCTCGCGCAGCTGATCACGGTTCAGCAGGATCGCATCATCCCCCTGGCTGATCATCATGTTCCCTCGCCGCGCCGCTGCATCGCGCTGCCCGTCCGAGTGGAACAGATTGATGATGCCGCGTTGCGAATGCATGACGTTGTAGTTCAGGTCTTCCTCAAGCCCTTCCCAGAGTTTCAGCGAATGCGAGTAGAACTCGGAATTGCCTTGCAGAAAGTAATTGGCCCTCACAATCGTCGTGTTCCGGCCAACATTGCCACCGCCGATATAGCCCTTTTCCAGAACGGCGACATTGGTCAAACCATGTTCCTTGGCCAGATAATAAGCTGTGCTGAGCCCGTGACCGCCGCCACCGATGATAAGGATGTCGTATTCGCTTTTCGGCTCGGGATCGCGCCAATGCGGCGTCCACCCCTTGTTGCCGGTCAAACCTTCTTTGAGGACGCGCAAGCCGGAAAACCGCATTCAAACCTCCGTGCAGCTCAGTCGGCAGAAAACCAACTTGGGCCAGCACTAGCAAGCGACGAATCTCAATCCGCCTCTGTTTTCGACCCGGACTGGTCTATGCGCGACTGATTTTGATGGAAACTTAAGAATGCGTATTGAGCGGCCCAAATGCTGCACGCTCACGGAATGCCCTTTGCCAAGTGCAACTCTGCACGGCAAAAACGGCCCGCGCCCGGGCCGCATTTTCCGGCCCAGACGTGATTTGAAAACCCGGTTACAGGCCCTTCGCCCGATAGCTTTTCGAAACCCGATCAATGGCGACGATATAGGCAGCTGTGCGCAGATCATCGACGTCAGTACGAGAATGCCAAACCTCGCTCATCGCCTGATAAGCGATCCGCATGGTGTCATCGAGGCCCGAGCGCACCAGTTCCAGCTCGTCCGCACCCTTCAGGTATTTGGCCTTGAAGTCCGGAGACATCGACCATGCCCCGCCAAGATAACGGTCCAGGCGTTCCAGTTCGCTGACAATCAACTCGTGCCGCGCCTCTTCCTGTCGACGCTGCATGCGACCAAAGCGGATATGGCTGAGGTTCTTGACCCATTCGAAATAGGATACGGTCACACCGCCCGCATTTGCGTACATGTCGGGAATGATTACGGTGCCTTTCTTGCGCAGAACCTCGTCCGCACCGGCCGTCACCGGGCCGTTTGCAGCCTCGATAATCAGCGGTGCCTTGATCCGGTCAGCATTGGACAGGTTGATCACCCCTTCCAGTGCCGCCGGGATAAGGATGTCACATTCTTCCTCCAAAACAGCGCCACCTTCAGCCGTATGCGTGGCATCGGGATAGTTCTTTACCCCGCCGTGTTTGACGATCCATTGCCGCACCGCCTCAACATCTATGCCATCGGGGTTGTACAACGCGCCGTCCCATTCGATGACACCGGTGATCAGAGACCCGTCCTCTTCGCTCAGGAATTTGGCGGCGTGGTAACCCACATTGCCCAAGCCCTGCACGATCACGCGCTTGCCATCCAGACTACCGGACATGCCCGCCTTTTTCACATCCTCCGGATTGCGGAAAAACTCGCGCAGCGCGTATTGGATGCCGCGCCCGGTCGCCTCGACTCGCCCGGCGATACCACCGGCATTCAAAGGCTTGCCGGTGACGCAGGCACGCGCGTTGATATCGGTTGTGTTCATCCGCGCATATTGATCGGCCATCCAGGCCATTTCCCGCTCGCCGGTGCCCATGTCCGGCGCTGGGACGTTTTGCGAGGGATTGATCAGGTCGCGCTTGGCCAACTCATAGGCAAAGCGTCGCGTGATCTGTTCCAACTCATGCTCTTCATATTTGCGGGGGTCGATACACAGCCCCCCCTTCGAGCCGCCAAACGGTGCCTCAACCAGCGCGCATTTATAGGTCATCAACGCCGCCAGCGCCTCAACCTCATCCTGATTAACCGCCAAGGCATAGCGAATACCGCCCTTAACCGGCTCCATATGTTCGGAATGGACCGAGCGGTATCCGGTGAAAGTATGTATCTCTCCCCGAAGGCGCACACCAAACCGCACGGTATAGGTCGCATTGCAGACCCGGATCTTTTCTTCCAACCCCGGCGGCAGGTCCATCAATGAGGCCGCCCTGTTAAACATCAAATCAACGCTTTCCCGAAAACTGGGTTCCTGAACACTGGTCATCAAATCCTCCGTGCCGGCAGGTCAGTTGGTCATGGCGTTTTGTCGCACCGCTTTACGGATACAGCAATCACCAAGTGCACTTTTTTTCATCAAATGGTGAAGCGAGTATTACGCCCGGTCGAGCTGAGTCGTTTTGTTAAGACTTCTTTAACCTCGACCTCGCCATTGTCTCAGGGCACGAAACAAAGCCTGTGATTACTCGTGTAATACCCACATAAATAGACCAAATTTGAGGTTTCAGCTGCCATAGCGCCCAAATCTCGCCACGTTCCCGGAATATTTTGGTTGAGTTGCCAACCACTGGCAGCATTGTGCCCGGCCGGCAGAGGAATTCGTTATGAATAAGTTTGTTTGGAAGTCGAAACGAAATGGTATGACCCAGAACTTCAGCGCGTTGCACCGCCTGAGGTCGTTCGGAAAATCGGACAGCGGTTCGATGACCATTTTGACAATTTTCCTGATCTTGGTGATCTTCACAGCCGCCGGGTTCGCGGTGGACGTGATGCGTTTTGATCGTGAACGGGCCCGACTGCAATACGCTTTGGACCGCGCCGTTCTTGCGGCAGCCGACCTTGATCAAGACCTCTGCCCCAAAGATGTGGTCGTCGACTACCTAAGCAAAGAAGGTCTGGATCAATACTTGGTCGGCGATCCCATAGTGACACCTGATGTTTGCGGTTCGCAAGCTGTTGTTCTGCAAGGATATCGTCGTGTAGAGGCTCAGGCCAATATCGACGTTGAAATGCATTTCATGAAATGGAGAGGTGTCGACACCATCGCCAGTGCCGCAGCAAGCGTGGCCGAAGAATCCATCGGTGACGTGGAAATCTCACTTGTTCTCGACGTATCTGGGTCGATGGCGGGCACCAAGCTGGCGAATTTGCAGAAAGCGGCCACCGATTTTGTGGACGAAATGACCACAAAATCCGAAGACGGCAAACTTTCGATCTCGATTATTCCTTATTCGGAACAGGTATCGGTTCCCGATATCCTGATGAGCCGCCTCAATACGACTGGTCGCAACGACTATGCAAACTGCATCGACTTTGCTGCATCAGACTTCTCGACCACCGCCTTCAACTACCATTCAGGCGGCCCCTCGATCCCGCAGACATTGTACTTCACCGACTCGGGCAACTATGACCGACGTCCCAGCGGTGGTATTGTGAACGACCAGCGCATCTGCCTGTCTAACAACCACAATATCGGGAATGGCAACAATTCCGGTCAGCGCGAAATGACCATCCTGCAAAAAGACGCGACTGTGCTCAAACAGCGGATCAACGATATGGAAGCCTACGGATGGACATCAATTGACGTTGGCCTGAAATGGGGGCTTGCACTGCTTGATGAGACCATGCAGCCGTTGATTAGCAACATCACTGCGACTGGTGCGATCCCGAATGAATTCTCGGACCGCCCTGCACCGAATGGAACAGCGGATACTTTGAAGGTTGTCGTGTTGATGACGGATGGTGAAAACACCCGCCAGCACATGGTTCTGCCACCTTATCACGAAAACGCTTCGGGTTTCTATTATAGCTCGACCACGTCCACCTATTCGCTGCCGAATCTTCCGATTACTGATCCTTCGGACCCGGATTTCCTGTGGCCTACAGTTGATCTGTACGAATATGATAGCACACGTGGCTTCTATTGGGCGCGCGAGCGTGTGCAGCCAGATGCCTATGGTGCCGCACCAACCTATCGTCAAATCCGATGCTCTGCCGGGGATAGCAATGGCTGTACCAGCTACAACTATTCTTACCAGCGCGACAAACCGGTTCCGAACTTCGACGCGGCGGTACCAGTCGTTTCAGTCGACTGGCCCTCAATGTGGGAGCGTACAACAAAGAACTATATGTACGACCTTTTGGACAATGCATACGGTCGCACTTTTGCCAACACATGGTTCAACGCGTCCTCTGATGAACTGAGACAATCAGACAAAGACCCGCGTGTTCGGTCGCTGTGCGCGGACGCGGAACAGGAGCGGATCGTTATCTTCTCGATTGCCTTCGAAGCACCAGACGGGGTCAAGCCGCTGCTGCAGGATTGCGCGACCGCCGACGGCGCCTATTACGAGGCTGATGGCACCCAGATTATTGACGTATTCGCATCTATTGGCTCGAGCATCCAGAACCTGAGGCTGACCCAATGATCCGGCGCGTCTGCAACTATTTACGTCGATTCCGGCGCGAAGAAGACGGGTCAAGCCAGGCCATTGAAATGGTATTTTGGTTGCCGTTCTACATGGCTGTCACCTATTCAGGTGTAGATATGGGCTTGATGGCCTTCAATCACGCCAATCTTGAACGAGCTCTGGACGAAGTGATCCGCGATGTCCGCCTGAACAACATCGACAAATACGATACCTCACCAGGTGCCACCTGGGAGCATGACATGCTCAAAGACATCATTTGCGACAAGGCGCGATACATCAAAAACTGCGAAACGAACCTGAAACTGGAAATGCGGTCCATTGATCCGTTTGTCGGTCAAAACCTGGATCCGACCCCGTTTTGCGTCAATACCGCAGAAGACATCCGGAAACCCGAAGATCAGGTTTTCGTCCCCGGAGCATCGAATGAGTTGATGATTATTCGGGCCTGTGTCGAGGCCAACCCGGTTTGGTTGAACTCGATGTTGGGGCAGCTGACCGCCACTCGGGCGTCAGGAACATACGAACTTCACGCAACCACGGTATTTGTTCATGAGCCTGCGTAACCAGTATCCCCGCGCATCACTCAAGCGGTTCTTCAAACGATTTCGTCGTTGTGAAGACGGCGGTATTACCATCGAAGCTGTGCTTATGGTGCCGCTTCTGTTCTGGTCGATGTTCGCGTCTTTCACATTCTTTGACGGCTATCGCCAAAGCGGACGCAATCTGAAGGCCGCCTATGCTCTGGCGGACGTCGTGTCCCGTGAGCGGTCAGAGGTCAATACCGCATATTTTACAAACCTGCACGCGGTGTTTGAAAACATGGTGTCGCAGCGTACGGATTCTTCCATACGAATCACATATTTGATCTATCAACAGACAGGTGACCAGCTTGATTTGGAATGGTCATGTGTCAGGGGAGCCGTCTACCAGGGCAAGGAATGGAGTCAGGCAAACATCCAGGGCATGAAAGCGTCGTTGCCTGTTATGCCGGACAAGGGACGGATGATCGTTGTGGAAACCACAAACACCTACATTCGCCCGTTCAAATTGGGGTTTGGGGCAGATTTCTTTCAAATGGATAACATCGTCTTTACGCATCCGCGGGTCTTCGACCAAATCGTTGTCGATCCTCTCGCGAGCAACTGTAATATTGAGCTTGGCTAAGACAATTAGTTGCCAGTGCTATTCATTTTCCGAAAGCATCGCGGTCAGCAGTTCCGACATGAACTTGGTCTTCGAAGCCGCGGTCACGCCCCCTACGCCAACGCGGTTGCCCAGCCGCCACCACAGGCCGGGCGCCCAGGCGTTGCCCTCTGAAGTCGCAACGCGGATCAGAAATCCGTTCGAGGGTTTGAAGGCGAACACTCCGCGATCCACCGACACCACATCTTCGATCCTGCAGATCACGCGGCCCGAGCGTGTTCGCAATTCTGTAGCAGTCAACTCAAGACCATCTGCCGTTGCCGACCACATACGCTGAGCCAACCAAAGTGTTGCCCCGCCTATGACAAGCAAAAAGACCTGCCACGCCAGCTCAGGCGGCGTCGCCAGCGCGACGTAGATCACCAAAACCGATATGACGACCAGCATCACAACCCCGATCCAACGTCGCGGGGCCGAGGCGTCGACCGTGGCCAGCACTTCTTCTTGCATGAATTTCTCCTGACTTCGCGGCTTTCCATATCCGCTTTGCACCGCAAAGGACAGGCTTGATCATTCGCGCACAGAACCAGTGTGTTCCTGCGGATTGATTGGCTTCGAACAAGAGATAGATATGTGTGCAATCTGACAGGAGGCCGTCATGTCCCTTAGACCAACACTTGAAACACGTAAGGCGATGCCAACCATGGAAGGCGCAGGCGTCAAGCTGCACCGGGCCTTCGGATTTCAGGACCCGTCCGAGCTGGACCCGTTCCTACTGTTCGACGATTTTCGCAACGAACGGCCCGAAGATTATCAGGCCGGGTTTCCGTGGCACCCCCATCGCGGGATCGAGACCATCACCTATGTCCTGTCCGGGACGGTGGATCACAGCGACTCGCTGGGCAATCACGGCAGTCTGGGGGCTGGCGACGTCCAGTGGATGACCGCCGGGTCGGGTATCTTGCATCAGGAAATGCCCAAAGGAAACGCCGCCGGTCAGATGCACGGGTTTCAGCTTTGGGGCAATCTGCCCTCAAGCCAAAAGATGACAGCCCCGCGCTATCAGGATGTGGAAAGCAAGGACATTCCCGAAGTCATTGATGATGACGGCACGATTGTGCGCGTGATCGTGGGCGAATTCTGGGGCAAGATGGGCCCGGTTGATGGCATCGCGGCTGATCCACAATACCTCGATATCTCGATCCCGGCAGGTGTGAAAAAGACTTTCCGTATAGATACTTATCGGCGGGCCTTCGCCTATATTTTTCAGGGTCAAGCGGCCTTTGCCGACGCGTCGCAGCCCACCGGGGTCTTGCTGGAGAAAGAAGTTGCCGGGCAAGAAGTCAACATTCGCGACATGTCTGGGGATCGCACCTTGGTTCGGTTTGGGACCGGGGATGAAGTCACGGTTCAGGCTGGACCCGACGGTGTGCGGTTTCTGCTGATATCAGGCGCGCCGATTGATGAACCGGTGGCCTGGCACGGCCCGATCGTGATGAACAGCCGGGCCGAGCTTGAACAAGCCTTTCGCGAGCTGCGCAACGGCACGTTCATCCGGCCCGCACACTGACAGGGCACATCAGGCGGCGACGGATTTCCGGATCATGTCCCAGTAGACAAGCTCGACTTCATCCAAGGAAAGCCGCCCCCCTGCCCGGTACCACGTCATCACACCGTTCAGCATGGCGATGACGGCGAGTGTTGCGATCTTGGTATCCGCCACCGAAAACTGCCCGCTGTCCTGACCCCGGCACAAAATGGCTTCGAGCGCGTCTTCATACCGACGCCTCAGGGTTTCGATCTCGGCAAAGTTTTCTGGGGTCAGGTTGCGCAGTTCCATATAGGCAATAAAGACCTCATCCGGCCTCTGCAGGTGATAGCGGATGTGAAACCCGACAAATTGGCGTAACGCCTCTTGCGCATCTTTAGCAGGTTCAAGCTGTTCATAGGCGGCCAGCACATCCTGCATATGATCCCGCATCAGACCAAAGAGCAGGCTTTGCTTGTCTGGGGTATAGTTATACAGCGCCCCGGCCTGCACGCCGACCTCACCCGCGATTTGGCGCATGGAAACAGCGGCATAGCCGTGTTGCGCGAACAGTGATACCGCCGCTTCGCGAACGCGCGGGCCGGTGATGCCGGAATGAGAGCCCTGAGTACGTGCCATGGCGCAAGCATATCTGAACAGATGTTCAGATAGAAGCCCGCTTGATCAGACGCAGCAAAAGGTGCATCACATTTGTGATGATGCGAGCTTTGGATCGTTTATGAAACCGCTACCGTTGATCTTGGGTCTTTTGATCTGTGCCGCCTGCGCTGATATTCCAGAGCTTGAAGGCAGTGAAGGGCCTGCTCTGCGCAAAGCGCCCTACCCGAAGCTGATCCCATTGTCAGAAGCGCTTGGCCCGCCAGCAGATCCCGTCAGTGAAGCCGCCGAGGTTGAAGAAGACCTGAACGCGCGGGCAGAAGCGCTGACGGAACGGGCAGACGCTTTGCAAAACGCAGAAATCAACTAGGCCAACGCGCCTTTCGGCGCGGTGCTCGCCATGACGGATTGCACCCTTTCCCTGAACCCGCTAAGGCAGCCGACAACAGGTTTTGCGCCCCATCGGGCGTGTTCGAGCGGAAAGGACCCTTGCGAATGACACAGGCGCTACGGCTGGGCATAGCCGGATTGGGAACCGTGGGCATTGGCGTGGTCAAGATCATCCGCCGTCACGCCGACTTGCTGACCGCGCGCACGGGCCGACCGATTGAAATCACAGCCGTCTGCGCGCGCGATCCCAACAAGGACCGGGGCGTCAGCTTGCGGGACTTTGCCTGGGAAACCGACCCGGTTGCGCTGGCCCAGCGCGACGATGTCGATGTCTATGTCGAGTTGATGGGGGGCGAGAACGGCCCTGCCAAAACCTCGGTCGAGGCCGCTCTGGCCAGTGGCAAGGATGTGGTCACAGCCAACAAGGCACTACTGGCGATCCACGGGCAAGAACTGGCTGAAAAGGCCGAAGCCGCGGGGCGGGTGATCCGGTTCGAGGCGGCAGTTGCCGGGGGCATCCCGGTGATCAAATCGCTGACCGAGGGGTTGGCTGGCAACGAAATCACGCGCGTCATGGGCGTGATGAACGGCACCTGCAACTATATCCTGACGCGTATGCAGTCACAGCGGCAGGGCTATAACGCACTGTTTGATGAATGTGCCGAGCTTGGCTATCTGGAAGCTGACCCGAACCTGGATGTGGGCGGCATCGATGCGGCGCACAAGCTGGCTCTGCTGTCTTCAATTGCGTTTGGCACGAAGCCAAATTTCGATGGGATCCAGATCGAAGGCATTCAGCAGATCAGCCTGGACGACATCGATCAGGCCGAAGATATGGGTTATCGCATCAAGCTGCTGGGTGTCGCGCAACGTACCGCGCGCGGGCTAGAGCAGCGGATGCAGCCGTGTCTGGTGCCCAGCGACTCACCTTTGGGGCAGCTGGAGGGCGGCACGAACATGGTCGTGATCGAAGGTGACGCCATCGAACAGGTTGTGCTGCGCGGTCCCGGCGCGGGAGAAGGCCCCACAGCCAGCGCCGTGATGGGTGATGTCTGTGACCTGGCACGTGGCCTGAAGATCTCGACCTTTGGACGCCCGGCAACGTCGCTTGAGGCCGCAAGCCCGGCGGTGACCGGTCTGCCCGCCCCGTATTACCTGCGGCTTGGATTGCTGGACAAACCCGGCGCTTTGGCCAAAGTGGCCGCGATTTTGGGCGATGCTGGTGTCTCGATCGACCGAATGCGCCAATATGCGCATACCGAAAGCACCGCGCCGGTACTGATCGTGACCCACAAAACAACGCGCGCCACGCTGGATCACGCCCTGAGCGGGCTGAGCGGCACCGATGTGGTCGCTGGCACCCCGGTCGCACTGCGCATCGAGCAGGTCTAACCCCTTGCGGCCTGCCGTGACGGCAGGCTATGCCCAATAGAACGCTTTCACTGCCCAAAGGATTACGCAACATGAGCGCTGCCAAGATCGATTTCAACGACCGCCTATTGTCTCTGGGACTGGCTCGGGTGGCCGAACAAGCTGCGCTGGCCTCGGCCTCGCTGGTGGGCCGTGGGGATGAGAAAGCGGCCGATCAGGCCGCGGTGAACGCCATGCGCGAGCAGTTGAACCTTTTGGACATCGCCGGTGTGGTTGTCATCGGTGAAGGTGAGCGCGACGAGGCGCCTATGCTTTACATTGGCGAAGAGGTCGGCACCGGGAATGGCCCGGGCGTGGATATCGCTCTGGACCCGCTGGAAGGCACCACCCTGACCGCCAAAGACATGCCCAACGCGCTGACCGTCATCGCCATGGGCCCGCGCGGGTCAATGCTGCACGCCCCCGATGTCTATATGGACAAGCTGGCCATTGGCCCGGGGTTTGACGATGGCGTCGTAACGCTGGACATGAGCCCGAGCGAACGGGTGGAAGCTCTTGCCAAAGCAAAGGGTTGCCAGCCTGCAGATATCACCGTCTGTATCCTCGAACGCCCCCGGCACGAGGCGATGATAGCAGAGGTGCGCGAAACCGGCGCGTCGATCCGCCTGATCACCGACGGGGACGTCGCTGGCGTCATGCATTGCGCCGAAAGCGAAGTAACAGGCATTGACATGTATATGGGCCAAGGCGGCGCGCCCGAAGGCGTACTGGCCGCAGCTGCGCTAAAATGCATGGGCGGGCAGATCTTTGGTCGCTTGCTCTTCCGCAATGATGACGAACGGGGCCGTGCCAACAAGGCCGGGATCACCGATCTGGACCGGATCTATTCCCGCGATGAAATGGTGACCGCGGATGTAATCTTTGCCGCAACCGGCGTGACCGGAGGCTCACTGCTGCCGCGTATCAAACGCGAGCCCGGCTGGGTCGAGACCACAACACTTCTGATGCGCTCGAAGACCGGTTCGGTACGCCGCATGTCTTACCGCACACCGATGTGGTCGCACGAAGAAGCATAACGGCTTGCGCCGTTGCCTTTGGCGCGCGTATTTTTGAAAAGATGAAGCGGCCGGGCCTGAAAAGGTCCGGCTGTGCCGCATGAGGGGACGCGATGAGTTTTCTTGGGGTTGAGCAATCCTTGACAGGCCGCAGCTGGGTCGGTCCGGGGGCCGAGGTCGAGCGCACAGCTGAGATGATGGCGCAGCAGACCGACCTGCCCCGCGCCGTCTGTCAGGTGCTGGCGCGTCGTGGCGTCCCGGTGGCCGAGGCGCGTGGATTTCTGGACCCCAAGCTCAAAGAGCTGCTGCCAGACCCACGTGAGATGAAAGAAATGGAGGCAGCGGCCGCGCGGTTCCTTGAGGCCGTGAAGCAGCGCCAACGGATCGCGGTTTTTGCGGATTACGACGTGGATGGCGGCAGCTCGGCCGCGTTGCTGCTGGTGTGGTTGCGGCAGATGGGGATGCAGGCCACGCTCTATGTACCTGACCGCATTGATGAGGGATATGGCCCCAATGTCCCCGCGATGCAGGAACTGGCCGGGACACATGACCTGATCATCTGCGTTGACTGCGGGACGCTTAGCCATGAACCGATTGCAGCCGCCAAAGGCGCGGATGTCATTGTGCTCGACCATCATTTGGGGGGCGAGACACTGCCCGATTGCGTTGCGGTGGTGAACCCCAATCGGCAGGATGAAAGCGGTGATCTGGGATACCTCTGCGCTGCCGGGGTCGTGTTTTTGATGCTGGTCGAAGCCGGTCGGCAATTGCGGGCTGAAGGTGCCAAAGGGCCGGATCTGATGACCCTGCTGGATCTGGTGGCGCTGGCCACGGTGGCCGATGTGGCCCCGTTGATCGAGGCCAACCGGGCGCTTGTACGGCAGGGCCTGAAGGTGATGGCCCAAAGGCAAAGGCCGGGTCTGGTTGCCCTGTCGGACATTGCACGCATGGACACCGCCCCAAGTTCTTACCACCTGGGGTTCCTGCTGGGCCCGCGCGTCAACGCCGGTGGCCGCATCGGACAGGCCGATCTGGGCGCGCGCTTGCTCAGCACGGATTCGCTGCACGAGGCGCAGGCCTTGTCCGAACGGCTGGATGCGCTGAATACTGAACGCCGCGAGATCGAAAACGCAGTCCGCGCAGCAGCACTGGAACAAGCCGAGGCGCGCGGGCTGGAGGCACCGCTGGTCTGGGCCGCCGGGGAGGGTTGGCATCCTGGTGTTGTGGGGATCGTGGCCTCTCGCCTGAAAGAAACAGCCAATCGCCCGGCTATCGTCATCGGATTTGACGGCGACGAAGGCAAGGGCTCGGGCCGGTCGGTGTCTGGCGTCGATCTGGGCGCGTCGATCCAAAAGCTTGCCGCCGAGGGCCTGCTGGTCAAAGGCGGCGGCCACAAGATGGCCGCGGGCCTGACCGTGATGCGAGACAAATTGGAACCAGCCATGGCGCGTCTGTCCGAGCTTTTGGCAAAACAAGGCGCGGGCCAGGCCGGCCCCGCAGATCTGAAACTGGATGGTGCTCTGATGCCCGGGGCCGCGACGGTTGATCTGATCGAGCAGATCGAGCAGGCAGGCCCCTTTGGTGCCGGAGCCCCTGCCCCGCGCTATGCCCTGCCCGACCTGCAAGTGCGCTTTGCCAAACGGGTGGGTGAGACACATCTGAAACTGTCTTTATCCGATGGGCTGGGTGCAGGTCTGGACGCCATCGCCTTTGGCGCGTTTGACGGACCAATGGGCGAAAAGCTGAGCAATCATGGCGGTGCGCGCTTTCATTTTGCCGGCAGGCTTGAGATCAACAGCTGGGGTGGACGCCAGAACGTTCAGCTGCGGTTGGAAGACGCGGCACCAGCGCAATAAACCCACTGTGCAACGACGCCTCGAAAGGCCCAAAAAAGTTGTTCCATCTGGCACTTTTCGGCTTGCGGGGGGGGCGGCTAATCCGTAAAAGGCCCTCCACAAGGCCGCGTGGCCCGTTCGTCTATCGGTTAGGACGCCAGGTTTTCAACCTGGAAAGAGGGGTTCGATTCCCCTACGGGCTACCACCTTGTTTTTGCTTTTGCGCCAGTGAGACAACTTTTGGCTGCGCATCCGCCAAAATGGCCCGTTCGTCTATCGGTTAGGACGCCAGGTTTTCAACCTGGAAAGAGGGGTTCGATTCCCCTACGGGCTACCACTTGTACTCTCCAAACCCCTTAAAAATAAGAACTTTCCCAAAATCAGGGCGGAGATACCCAACATTTTTCCATACAATTGATTTCTGATGACCGACCGTAGGCGGCAGAATCAACCATCAGCCCGATTCCCTGATTCCCGCATCCCGCTTGCAAAATGCTCACAATTGGAACGGTTCGCGGCAGGACATGCGCTCCGGTGTGAAAGTTGTAGCATTGGACAGAGTAAACAACCTAAGACATCAGCGGCGGAATGAACGCTGGTAGGTGGGGAAGTGTCAAAGGTTTGGCTGGAGCCAGCAAACAGCCAATAGGAGATGCGCCTTGCAAGAGCAGATGAAAGAACATGCCCAAGAGGTCGCTAGCTTTGTAAAGGCTCTGGCGCACCTAGGGCGGCTGCAGATACTCTTAAGACTAATGGAAGGTGAGAAAAACGTTTCTGACCTCTGCAGAGACTTATCGATGCATCAGGCGGGCTGCTCCCAACTACTCATACGGCTTCGTCTTGAGGGCCTGGTTTCTACACGACGGGACGGCAAGGAAATCTATTACAGTATTTCCGACTATCGAGTCCGCAGACTCATTGTTGCGCTCCAAGATATTTTGCGAAACTAAGAAAGTACGCAATAGGGAGGCAACGATTGCGACCGTTTGATGAAATACTAGCACTCAAAATGCTAGATGTGGTTGAAAAGCACTCGTTCCCGCTCAAGCCAGACAAGGTTGAGATTAGTGCGATTGCTTGTCTTGATAGACTGGTCGCCGAAGGTCTTGCCACGCGCGATGCGCCCAGTTCAGGTGAAGAGACAACATACCGAATTACAGAGGATGGCGTCTTGGCTCTTCGGGAATACGAAAACGCCGTCATCTGGGACTAGACAACGACAACAAAAAGGGGCTGTGTCGGGAGTATCCAGAGTGTAATCCATGCTTGGAAATTCAATTTGCGCGCGCCGATTAGGCCGGAACGATGCATCATTCGCAACGTCAAACCACTCGAACACCACACCCAACCAGTCGGGGAGGCGAGCTGAACTGCGATACCCATGCAGCGCTTTTAGCTTGCACCTGAGGTAAAATGGGTTTCTGCGTGGCCACTTTCGCACACGCCACGTTCTTGCTTTGGTTCCCAATGGGTCAAGTACAAAAAAGTAACCCCACGCCGAAAGTGGGGAACGGATCGGCATGGGGTTATCGGCGGAGATTTCGACTTTCAGACGTAGGCCACTGTCAAACAAACCCACGTCTTCACTCTCACAACGTCGAACTCCGAATTGAGTTACTCGAAACAAAGAACTCTTAAACAGTACTTGATACTGGCAGTAGCACCTTGCGCTGAAATCTAAAGCAAAAGCGGTTGTAAGGGCACTATTTGCCCCCGATTGAAGTGCAATCCGGCAACAGTATCGAAGTAACGACCAACTGCATATGAATTTGCAACAATTGAGTGGGTGCAGCTTAGATGACCGATTGCGACTACCAGGCCCGGCAACGGCCCCAACACAAGACCACTTGAACCTCACCAAACCCTAACAGCCTTTCGAGCACTCTGGCCTATTTTCTCCGCTGTATCGTCTGCAAAGGAGGGTTGGCCATCCCTTCCGGTGTTTTGATTTTGCCCGTTAACCGACGCCCTCTGAAGCAAATCAACGAGAATAAAAGCTCCGGCGGCCGGAATCAGCCAGACCGGCTCAGTCGGAAGGTATCCACAGGTAACGACAAATTGTGTTCCAAGGAGCAAGAGGGCGCCGAGGAGGAGCAGCCTTGCCCGGAGCACAACTGCCATCACACCGGCACCAGAGACCATTGTCCCGATGGACGAGAGGCCAATCATGCACTAACAATCAATTCGGACCAGTCAAAACGGGCCAACCATAACGTATCTGACGACTAACCTATCCGAAAATTTCAAGTTAGGTGTGCTATCTTAGCCCACGAAAAGTATTTTTATTTGTGGGTGGTGATTCGAAATGAGCTTGATCAGATATCGCCATGTTGTATTGCTTGTTGCAGCAATTACGTATTGGATTACGACTGCGGCTTCCGGAAGATCAGAGACTGATCGCGTCGCGCTAGTAATCGGTAATGGACGCTATAATCACGTCACCGACCTACCCAATTCATTGAACGATGCACAAGACCTCGCTTCTGCGCTTTCTAGGATCGGTTTCGACGTAGAATACAACCTAGATCTAGACTTCCGCGGAATGAGAGTTGCTCTTCGAGATTTTGCAAAAAGGGCAGAAAAAGCTGAGGTAGTATTACTCTATTTTGCCGGCCACGGATTGGAGATAGACAACGTCAATTATCTAATTCCAGTCAATGCAGAACTCCAAAGCGACGTCGATGTTAGTTTCGAAGCTATTCGCTTGGATACTGTCGTCGCCTCGCTGTCTTCTTCCGAAGGGCTGAAAATCGTTCTAGTAGACGCGTGTCGAAACAATCCATTTTTGAATACAATGAATAGAACAAACAAAACTCGCTCAATCGGCCGCGGACTAAGTCGCATTGATCCAAGTGGAGTAGTTGTTAGCTACGCCGCGAAAGGCGGGACACTTGCTTTAGATGGAAGTGGTAGAAATAGCCCGTACGCTGAGGCCCTACTTCAACACATTGAAGAACCAGGACTCGAGCTTGGGAAACTATTTCGAAAGGTTCGGGATACAGTTTTTGAAACAACATCCGGCTACCAAGAACCTTTTACTTATGGTTCATTGCCCAGCGAAGATATTTTTCTTGTTCCTGCAGTCGCCTCAAAACAAATCTTCGATTCCCTAGCACAGGCATTCGCAAAGGCAGATGGTGAGGGATCTCTCCAAGGCTGGAACACTTTTCTGGAACATTTCGCAAACGAAGCTGCTCATCCGCTTTACGAACTTGGTTTGTCTCGAAGAACTGCGTTACTTCATCACAACGAAAAACAGATGGCCGTCCCCGAATCACCGAAATCGGATGAACTGGCGCTTTTTTCAGCAGCCGAAAGTTTGGACTCTCCGCGTGCATGGGCACTTTTCTTTGAGCATTACCCTGTTGGAAAAATGGCTAAGAGCGCGCGATTGCAGGAGAATTTAAGTTTTTTTAAACGCCCTGCGAGATCGAGTTTGGGGGCGCTATCGTAGCTCAAACGTCGGAACGTCCATTACAAGTGAAATGCGTCAAACAGCGATGGCGATGATCAAATTGGATGAAAGGCAAATTACGCAAATACAAAATGCGTTGGCGTACGGAAGGATAGGTTTTGTTGGGATTGACGGAAAATTCGGACCGAAAACGAGGAAAGGGATCGAAAAATTTCAAGAAAACAGATCGCTTCCAACAACAGGGCTACCTACCCGAGCAACCCTCTTTGCGCTTAATCAAACCGGTGGGTGGGGATCAAGTGGGCGCCTTGAATACGATGCCTCGATCTACCCAACGTCCGGACCTTTGGCACGCATTTTGGATCCCCAAGCTGTTGCATTGTTAGAGGAAGACCCCCGTTTGGACCAAGTTCTTTCTGTGTTTCTTGGCCAGGAGATAATTTATGGGTATTTCGAAAACAGACTTTACGTGGCTACTAGTCTTGGAACAACAATAGGACTTTCTGAACTGCGAGTCTTGGAAGAAAAGACCAACGGGGTTCTCGTAGAAATTGATAGTCAAGAAGAAGAAGATTTCATTCGAGAGTTGGTTAGATTTGACCAAAAATTATGGGGAGCCACTTCGATCCGTAATAACCAAGGACCTGCGATAGGTTTGCGGCAATTGCAGGGAAGATGGTTTTGGCGGTCAGGTCGAAAATTGGAGTTCGAAAATTGGGCGCCAGGCCATCCCCAAAAACTACGGGAATCATCACCTTTGGACGAAAGCTATGGTCGTTTGGTTCCATTGGAAAAGGCGGGAGAAAAAAAACCAGAGTAGAAAGGATAGGCTGGGCTACAACATCAAGCTTACCTCCAACCATAATTCTAGAAATCGAGTAGCAATAACTCTTTAGGAACGACCTGATGAAAAATATCTTAATCGCAAGCTTTTGAAATACAGAAATCTATAAGGATAGGCTCTACGTTGAATCGCAGTGCAACACACCAGGCTCTGGACCTATTAACAGGTCGGAGCGTCAACGGCTGCTTTGATCTAGAGCAGACACAGTTAGAAAACACGGCTATGACCGGGTTGCGGACGACGCAGACGTTTAGCCGGTGTTTCGAATTTATTGCCTCGAATGCCGGCTCGCTGCATTTTTTGAGTACGTATCATCGTATCGTCGATAAATAAGACTGATCAGACTACCCGTTTAACAGTATCTCTCTGGTCCAATCCACTGCTCTACCGAATATCGGTCCCCGTGCGTCCAGCCAACGGGCAAAACTTCTTCTATTCGTTCGAGGTCGGCGCTCGTGAGGTCCAACTCTGCACCTGCGATGCACTCTTGGAAGTGATCTACAGACCGCGTTCCTGGGATCGGTATGACGTGAGGTCCGCGGCTCAGGAGCCAAGCATTCGCCAAACTTGCAGCTGACGTGCCCATTTCTGCCGCAAGTTTTCTGAACCCATCTGTGATGCGGAGATTTTCAGACAGGTTGGGTTCCATAAAGCGCGGGTTGCCAGCTAAGAATGGCAGGCTTGTGATGCGCTCACGCGGGATCGGGTTATCTGTCAGCAGCGACCGCCCGACAGGCGAAAACGCAACCATAGCGACACCCAGTTCGGCGCAGGTCTGTACCAGTCCAAGATCGGGAAACCGGGTCGACAATGAATATTCGGATTGGATGGCGGTGATTGGAAAGGTTTGCATCGCGCGGCGCAGCGTCGTAGGCGCGACTTCGGAAAGGCCGATTGCTTTGGTTTTTCCCTTCTCGACCAGTCGGCCAAGATTGGCCGCAGTCTCTTCTGGCGTAAGGCGAGGATCGCGGCGGTGCGCATAGAACAGATCCACGCAGTCCAGCCCAAGACGCTGCAGCGATTTGTCCAGCTCGGCCTCCAGATGCTCCGCCGAGTTGTCGAATACGCGATTGCCGTCGGCGTCGCGTGTAATCGTTGCTTTGGTCGCAATTACAAACTCTTCACGGGCGCTTGGATTGGCCTTCAGATAGGACCCGATAGCATTTTCTGATTTACCCATACCGTAGACGTTGGCCGTATCCAGATGTGTGACGCCGAGGTCACGACAAGCGTTTAGGATCGCGTGGCTAGCTTTCTCATTTGTTGGTCCATACATGTCTGAGAACGACATTGCGCCATAACCAATGGCACCGATTTCTGGTCCGATTGCGCCTAGTTTACGTGTTTTCATTTTCTTCCTTCGACAAGCCACAACGGTAGCTGACCATGAACCAACCGGCGATCAGAATAGCAACGCGCTGGTACTCTAGTTTTTAGTTAATAAACTAACACCGAAGTTTGTTAATATGCTACGTAGGCTTCCGGCCGCCTAGTCCGCAACTCGGACATAGACCCGATTTTGCTGAACGTCCGGTCCTGGTGAAAATAGACATCACATGGCGTCACTCTGCTTCAACGTCATTTTTTGGCTTGATGGAGATCATCGGCACGCATTTGTTGCCCGAGGTTGGTAGCTTCTCCCGAGATTGTCGAAAGGAGTTCACCTTTGGCTTCCAAATACGACTTTTGATTAGGGTCCTGAGATGCTCGCGCCCGATCGTGATGACGATCCGCGAAATGACGAAGCCTCTCAGTAAGGGCGTTTTGCTTGTCGATGCTCTGCTGGGAAGCCACAAGTTCGGAGTTGACCCGTACAAGGCCGTCGATCTGAGCGGCGTGCTCCTGTGTCTGCGCTTCAAGCAATGCCACTCTTTCGTCGATGTTCAAATTGACTTCGGCGCTCGCAAGCGTTGGTTTTAGGCGCAGAGCCTCAAACATGCCGGCAACGACAAGGCCGGTGAAAATTAACGCCGTTCCAAGCGCTTCGCGTCCACTCAACGCCTCGCCAAGAAAGACCCAAGCCAGGAGCAAACTCGTCAAAGGCGCGAGATTCATGGCGACCCCCGCTTCACCGGCGGATGCGTGCCTCAAGGCGAGTTGCCAACAGAGGAATGCGACGGCAGCGGCAAAAATGCCCAGGTAGAGGACTGCGAGTATTAATTCGAACGAGAGTTCCGGAACCACGTCCATTGGCTTCGACCTGAAGCCGACAAACACCGACAGCACGATCATTCCAATCAGGATTTGGACCAGAAATCCTGTTAGCGGCGATACATTTAGCGCAAACCGCTTGAGAGCGATGCAATAGAGGCTCCAGATAATAACCGGTGGAGACATGCGCTGGGCCAAAGCGAGACTTTCAGGCACCGACAGTCCGACGAGCGATTGCTGGAAAGCCAAGTAGACACCGAGGAAAGAGATACCTGTTGCGATAAGTATCCTCGGTCTTGGCACTCTCCGGTCTATTGCTGCTGCGATGACTAAGATTAGAACGGGCGTCAGCGAGAACCCGATTGCCACCTGAGAGGCGGTGAATTCTTGCAGGGCCAAATATAGGGTTGTGTTGAAGCCGACGACGCCTAACAGCGAGAGGACTGCAAGTTTGTAGCGGTCGCCGAACACTTGGCGTCGCTCGTGAACAAGCCGGCCTGCCCCTATTGGCAAGAGCACCAGCGCCGCAACGCCCCACCGCAACAGATTCAGCACATCCGCCGGTACGTCGGGGCTCACGTATCGGCCGAAAACAAAGTTTCCGCCCCAGAAAACCGGGGCGATGACAAGCAAGCACCAGCGGAAACGGTATTGCAAGAGCCAGCCAATCAGCGAGCTATGTGAATGCGAAGGATGATTGATCATTGTTTTTCCAACTTATGCAAAAAGGCGAGGCCTGGAGGCCTACGCTGACCTCGTGGGCTCTCCGGTAGAGGCGTGAATCAGAAGCCCCCATTAGGCTTTTGACGCCTCGTTTCCAAAATCGAGCGGGTGGATCGGACTAGATTGCGGCGCCGTAGATCGCTTCAGCGCATGCCACGACCGCGCCGTCAGAGCTGCGCTTGGCGAATGTGCGCACAACCACCGACGCGGTTGGCGAAAACGCCTGCAAGCTGGTTTCGGTTGTCAGCTCCAGACGATCTCCAACATCGAGATTGCAGAAGTAATGGACCCGTCGGTTGCGCATAGGCCAGGACACAACAAGATCAGGTGCGGCGTTGCGCTCCGCCATTGTGATCATCTTGTGGATCTCGGCAAAGTACACGAGGCCGACACCGTTCAGATGCTGATAGCGATCGATCGCGAAAGTCAGGTGTGGAGGCGCTGTTTCCATCTCCGCCTTGGTTCGTTCGGATTTTCCGAGAAGCCGAATTGTATTTGCCCGCTTGGCCTGCTCGCCCTCACGGAAGGGTTGCAATCCCTCTTCCATGTCCGCGCGAACAAGGTCGCGGTTTGCCGGTCCGTTTCTGCGCGCAAAAGACGTAATGATCTCGGCTCTCAGCGTCACAGCGTTGCCGAAAAGATCGACCTGGCTGCGCCATCCATTTTCAGCTTTGGGTTTTTCGACCTGAAAGAACTGGCAAAGATCGCCTTCCTTGAACAGTTCGGCGTCCCCGTTCAATGTGCAGGCCACGACCGAGGGCAAAACACGAGCGCCTGACTTATCGCGGAATTCCTTGGGGTGCGCGCCGAAGTCGCCCGCGATGCTCTCCCAGTGGAGATGGCAAGCCTCCCGCAGCAACCATTCGCGTGACACGCCGCTGAAATCCATATGCGGCATCCCGAGCCGAAAAGCTGGCTTCGTGAAAGGCCGAATGTTTGTCTGTTCAATCCGTTCCATCGTCATTTCCATGTCTTTAACTCCATTTAGAGAACCAGGCGTCATGAAGCAGCGGCGTCATGACTTTGGTGCTTCCGACGCTCTTGTGGGCACGCCGTGGAACTGTTTTGGAAAGCCGGGTGTCAACGCGGAGTCAAAGGCGTGTCAAAGCACGCAAAAAAATGCACGAAGGGTGGGAAAATCTGATGTTTGGCCCGAAAAACTCGCACGTTCCGGGCCAAAAAATAGCGTGGTTGTCTCAGCGGACAGGAAGTTCTGGTGGAGCTTCCAAGACCGTTCTGCCCATTCTGGGTTCTGTCGATGGTGGCGCTGAACCGCTGACGGCATCCAGGTGGGCACGAACAACTTGAGGCGCAGCGACGCTGGAACCGTTCATTGCGACGCGCGCTCCGCCCTGCGTTCCTGCGGCACGAACGCCCGGACGCAATTTGGACCGATCGGCAATGGCGCTGACATCGACCTGCTCGCCGTCGTACATCGGACTTTTTCGCGGAAGCGGGCCTCCGGAGTAAGGCGACGGACCTGTTTCCCGATCGCGAACGCCGCGCTCTTGCATAGCTGCTCCAACGCAAATGCTCATGTCGCCAAGAGACAAGACATTGAGGCTTCCACCATGGCGTAATCCCGAGGTAGCATCCGGCGCGTCCCATTCAGTTGGCCAGCCATCTTCGGTCCACAGACTTTTGCTCCGATCGATCAGGTAGCTTTGACGCCCCGTATCCGGAAAGCCCGGGATCACGTCATCGCGCATGACCCAGGCCTCCATGATCACCGGGTCTTCCCCACTGGTGACAACTTTTGCCATGACCTGCCATTCGCCCGGTGGAGCCGGTTCGCGACCTGATCTGCCGGGATCCGTTGGAGCGAGTATGAGCGACAGGCTCAATCGCTTCTCCCCTTCCCGGCGCAGCAGTGCCTGGCCAATCACCTTTCCATCCAGCTTCAGGTGCCGCAGACCCGGTTCTGCGAAACTGGCATCGTCAATCTGTTGCCCGCCGGGCGCAACAAGCTTGAGGAGAATCTCTGGCTCAAACTCAAGACCCGCGTCCGGTTCTTCTTCGGACGAGAACCAGATGTCCAACATGTTTGCGGTCGTGTCGCCAGGCTGTAGCTTCCACGAAAACCTTTCCGGCGCGCCGTCTTCGCCTGTGTCCTTGAGCCTTTGCCAGCCGTGGGATTGCGCAAGATTCCGATTGCCCGCGGCCGTCACGAGTGTCACCTGCCCGCCCTCGGGCTGCGCTTTATGAGCGCGGATCAGTTGTCGCAAACATCTGGTGAGCGGATGCACCCCTCCGCGTGGACCTCCCGAAAGCGCAAAACTGAAATTGATGATGACGGGAAGGCCTGGAGCAAGTTGGCGCGCCCGCCTGAGGATGAATTCCACGCCAAACACAAAATACATGCCCAGAAACGCGCCCGTCGTCTCTCGCGCCACGATCGGCGGCAGATTGACCGCGATTATCGGTGGAGGGGCTTCCATTGTGCCGGGCTCTGCTCCGGCGGCAAGGTCGAGCACATGGGTTCCATGGCTTGCGCCACGGGCCAGATGCGTCTCTCCGCCATTGCCGAACCCGACCAGTCCGAGTTCGCGTAAAGCGTCGTTTTCATTGCCGTCTGCTGCCCGGATGGCGGCGTCAATCTCGGCTGCGGAATATTCTCGTCCAAACGGAACGCGGGCGTCGCTCTGATAAACGCCGGACTGGTGCCACGCCCGGAGAATCCGCGTGCCTCCTTGTGCATTTCGGAACCGATAGTGCGGAAGGCAGATGGCGTGGTCGATAATGCCCACGACAGCCTTTGCGTGATCGGTGAACACGGGCGGCCCATCCAGATCAGAGAGTTTGTCCAATTGGTCGCCGTTTTGCAGGGCGCGCGGCACCGGCATCGGAAAGACCCGCGGGTCCTGCATGCCCACAGCGTCAGTGAATTCCTGCATGTCCTGCCACCATGCATCGGACTGCGGTTTCTGGACCGAAAGCAGATGTTCGTCACCTGCCAGTGGCTCGACCGGATTCGCGATATCGATTGCACCAAGAACGCCGAAATCCCACTTTTCGTCAGCCGGCCCCTGCACCTGACGGACAAAAAATTCCCGGCCGTGACCAACCAGCCAATAGGCCATCGGATCGATGCGAAGATCTACGACAGTGCTTGGCTCCCATTCATAGTGCCTCACCATTCGTTTTCCGCCTCTTGCCAGAACCAGTTCACGATCGGACTCTCGTCGGCCGCAACGGACCCAGCAGAAAACCGAACAACATTCCCAAACGATTGGCGTTGATTGTTGTTCCAAACGCGTGAGGCAAAGAAATCACTGGTGTCGATGCCGCGCCCGTCGAAATTTGCGGTCACGACGACTCTGTTGCCCACTCCGGCCATACCAGCAAGGATGTCCGCCACAAGAAATCCCAACGCAGCGCCCGCGAAGCTGTCGGCCGGATAATGGAGGCCGGCAACCGTCCGGTTCACCGCAATACGCGCGGCTTGATGAAACAACATGTCATCGAGCGATGGCGTTTTCACACCTGTGGGGATGAGACGGCGGAGCGTCTCGGCGATCGCGAATGCCTCGGTGGCGTGTCCGCTTGGCAGGGCGCCGTGGCCGGGCATGGCGATGGCGGGTTGGATCTGCGCTGAAAACGCATCGGGCCGGCGGCAGGCGAGGCTGTGCTTGCAGCGTTGGGCGACAAGTGCGGCGACGGTTTGGACAAGCGACAAGAGCTCCAAGGTTTTTGCCATTCGGCCGGCCGTCATCGGCAGCAGCGTCGCAAAGTAAGCGGTCGTCCCACCGATCTGATCCATGATTTCCTGCATCCGATCGCCCCGGAGATCGGCATAGTCATAGACAATGGCTGTCTGGGCTTCGAAATCTTGGAGAGTTGGCCGGAACAAGGTCCCGACCTTGTGCTGGTCATTCGCAGCGGCAAGGACAACGGTGATCCCGGCGTTAGACGTGTCCTCCAGGTAGGTGATGCGCCCAACAATATCGGCGACGGCTGCCATCTGCCGAGACCAATCGGGCCACATGCGTAAATTGTCGTGCGAATGTGCGGTGAGTTCCGATGGAGAATGCGAGCCCTCCCAAGGTCCAACAATTCCGTCTCGCGCGGTCATCAATCCCAAGGGGCTTCCAACATCACCTGTGCCACCGGTCGCTTGCGTCGCTTGTGTCGCTTGGGTGGCCTGTGTTGCTTGCGTTGCCTGTGTTGCTTGCGTCGCCTGTGTGGCCTGCGTCGCTTGTGAAATTGGCATTACATCCTCCTCAGTATTCTGGAATTCCTGCTTCAAGCATCGCATCCGCGAAGAAGTCGGCAATTCCTGTACCTTTGGCGGGATGCGTCTTGCGGTATTGTGAGAGGGTCATGTCCGGAGCAAGCCGCAGCAATTCCAACGCAGCCTTCCGCGCCTCCTGAGACCGGCCTCCTAGGCTCAACCCCACCACCTTTGATCGGTGCGCCGAAAGATGTCCGGGGGAGAGTTGCAACGAGGCGTCAGCAAGGGTAACCGCCCGCTCATACTCTCCGCCTACGAGGTAGGCGCTGGCGTGAAGTGCATCGAAGAAATGTTTGCGCGGGTCCAAAGGCGACAGGAGCATACTGCGTTCTGCCATCGCGATGGCATCCTTTGACTCACCCTGAAACGTGTGCAAAACGCCTTTGAAAGTACAGGTTAACGCGCTGTTGCCATTGACCGCCATCGCCGACGCAAACCGATCTCTGGCGGATGAAAAATCAGCTTCGAGAACTGTTTTCACATTGCCGTCCATGGCAAGGCTCAGCGGACAGGAGGGATTGAGATCAAGCCCTCGGCTCAATCGATCGTTTGCGATGATCCTGTCCTGATTGGGATCATCGCTCCAGCCTTGATAAATGCGAAGAAGGTGCCATTGGGCTGACCAAGCGAGGGGCACCGAGTGATTTGGCGCTCGCACCATCAGTTCTGCCAGTCTGTCCTCTGCAGCAAAAAACTGTTTTTCGGAGATCCGATACATGAGCGAAATCGCAGACATTAAAAGGCGGTGGGCCGGCAAATCCGGGAGCGGTCGTGTAGCTGTGAAATCCGAGGCGTTGACCAGCAAGACTCGGACAATCTCGGCAGCGACTTCCGAAACAAGACCGCAATCCTGGTCGAAAACCGCTTCGACGGGAACAAGGAACCGCTCTGTCCAGATCTGTTCGCCAGTATCACTGTCGAGACAATCGACATGCAGCATAAGGCGCCCGCCAAGATTTCTGATTGATCCGGCCACAACGAAATCGGCATCAAGCTTACTTCGGATATCCGCCAAGTCCACCACTCGCGCGTCGATCTTGCGACTCGAAAGGTGCGAGATGAGGTTCATCAGCTGCGACTTCGAAAGCATGCGTGTAACTTCTTGGGCAAAGAAATCGCCCAAACCGTCCCATTGAGACGACTCGCCGTAAAGCACGAATGGAAGAACAGCTACGATCGGGCGAACTTCCACAACCGGAACGGGATCGTCGTGCTTCTCCTGGCCTGGAAAGACTGGCGCCTCCGAAAGCCGCTGGTCTCGCAACCAATCTTCAAAGCCTTCCTCGGAAATATCCAGTCCTTCGAGGAAATCGCCTTGCGAGGGGTCACCTTCAAGTTGAATGTTTTCTAGTTTCAGTCCGATCCTGTCCGCTTCAACGAAAAAGACATCATCGAACCGTTCGCCAAGCTTTTGTCGAATGGTTGTAAGCGCCTGCCTTAGACTGCTACGCCCGAGACGCTGGTCCACACGGCTCCAGAATTTGTCGACAATCCAGGCCCGCGTTCGGACCATGTTCGGGGAAGCCGCCAGAATGGCGATTATTGCCAGATGCTTCGCACCCAGACCAATAATTCGCCCTTCGTCGGACCAGGCCAGAGTAACCGGTCCATATAGTGTAATCTTAAGTTTCACTCCTTCACAGCCTCCCTGAGCTGAGCGTAGTCACCAATTCATTCGAAATAAACAAAAATCTCGATGTTTCGAGCGCTTGTGGTTGAGCCAAATGCAGGTCGCTGCAGGAGGTCGATATCAAAGAAGACGTGGCGGTGCATCGCCTAACGCAATTGGGTTCGCCATCAGTTACAGTCTTCTAACGGGGTGTACCCAGCGACGGCATGCGCCTCTAAGGCATCTATGGCGGGCTAGCTCATCCCAAAAAGACAACCAATGCGATGAAAGTTAGTAATCGTTCGCGGTAGAGCATCTTTTCTCCGTTGTCTCAATTAGTTCAAAGGCTGACTAGCTAAATTCCGTTGTAATAATTTCTGGAACTGGAAACAGATATTAGTACATGTCGCTGCACTGGTCGCTTTTGGGCTCGGTGCGGTCTTTCGCTACGATCTGTCTGAGGGACCGCTATGCGGACAAAGCTGCCATGACCCGCTGAAGCAAAATTGTTCTGAAATGATTGACCTTCAAACGGAGGCATACCCCCGCAATCGGATCACCAGCGGCATCATCAGCAGAACCAGTACGGCCGCGAAAAGGAACGGTGCACCCGGGAAGTAAAAACCTGTCGCATCAACGGAATTCTGAAACAATCCAGTCATCACCAAGGGAGATAATACTGCGGCAACGGATGACAGCGACGCAATAACGCCCTGCACGACACCCTGCCGATCTTCATTTACTTGGTTTGATGCCATCGCTGTAGTAAACGCTGGTACGAGGTCAGACAACGCCGCAAGAACAAGGAAGATGATCAGGGCCACAACCGAACCGGTGAAGCCAAAACCGATCATCCCAATCAGTGCCGAAATCATGCCCAACATCAGCGTGCGGAAATCTCCGATCCACCTGATAAAGATGGGCATTAACCCCCCCTGAACCAAAGCTAACAGCACGCCGTAGGCCGCAAGCGACAGTCCGATATAAAGTGTCGGCCAGTCGAATACTTCGCGCGTCCAGAACGCCCAAAGCGTTGGGTAGACCATATTGGCAAACTCAAAGATAAAAATGCAAAGCAGGGGCACCGCTAGGCCCGGTAGGCGGAAAGCATCTAAAATCGACTTGAATGGGTTGAGGTCGCGTTTTCCAAAAGCACGGCGTTTGTCCGACGCCAGGCTTTCTGGTAGCGCGAAGTAACCAAACAAGGCGTTGCTTGCCGATAGAACCGCCGCAATCCAAAACGGTGCCGCAATGCTGATTTCTGCAGCAATGCCACCCACAGCTGGTCCCAGTACAAAGCCGATCCCGAACGCTGCGCCAATAAGGCCAAAATTCGCCGCCTTTTCCTGAGGAGAAGATATGTCGGCGATATAAGCTGTCGCAGTGATATAGGTCGCCCCTGCAAGGCCAGCGAGGGTCCGCCCGAGAAGAAGAAGCCAAAAACTGTCCGCCATGGCCATGATCACATAATCCAGTGCCAGCATGACAAGTGCCGTGATCAATATTGGCCTGCGTCCAACGGCATCTGAAATGCTTCCGACAATGGGGCCACACAGGAACAACGCCCCTGCGTAGGCAGCCATCAGTAAACCACCCCAGAACGCTCCTTGCCCAGTATCACCCGCTCCGACCCGGTTCATCAAATCCGGCATAATCGGGAACACGATACCGATGCCGATAGCGTCGATTAGCAGTGTTAGTAAGATGAAGACAATAGCTCGGTTCTTGAACATACCGCCCTATCGAACGGGAACACCGGCAAAGCAAGCCAAAAGAGTTTTCTATGTGAGGTGTGGATCCCACCAAACAAAAAACATCACAAAGGAGTTCGCGGTTGCTTTGGGTTCGAAGCGGTCGTTCAGTGATTTCAGCCCGATGTCTGCTGTGCGGACAAACCTGCCGTTCGTCACTTCATCGATGCGGACCAAATAAATCTGTCGTGGGAAAGCTTGGCCTTTCCAAAGCTTGAAGGCACCGATGGGTCTCGATTACGATCTAGCTGGGCCGGCTGCAAGCGTGAGATGCGAAAAGGCGAAGACGGCGTCTGACGGCCCCTCGGCGGCCATTTGGTCGACCTTGCTCCAGGCTTCGGTGATGTCGGGTCTGTGACCCGGCGCGACCCACCACAGAGCGTAACCGCGCGGGGAATCCTGATCGAACCACTCGGCGCGCCGATTTTAGAAGGCGCCGTGCGAGCCACGGTACACCAAGGCCTTAAGCGCCTCGGGCGGTTCCCAAACGGAAAAGGACGCGATGATGCGATCATCATCGAAGAGCGGCCAGCCTGCCGCCTCCGCTGGTGGTCGCTCGTCGCCGAAACGCCAGACAAAGCCGGGACTGTCCTCGGCTCTCGCGTTGACGCGCGGAACGGCCTCGGCAAAGGTAGTGATTTGCGGGTCGTCCACAGAGGCACGTAACATGCCCCAGCTGAAATGAGCGAGGTGGCGGATCGGTGTTGTCATTCCCGAGCCTATGCACGCGAGCCACGGACTCTACAATTGATCTTCGAGGCATTTGGAACACGGGCGTCGATGAGCTCATTCCGGACCTTGGTGCTGTTACAGCAAGTTCCTTGCCCCGCAGTTAGTTGATCGCGTAGAACGGTCCTGTCCGGACATTTGGCCTTCTGTCTTTATGTTGCGCCCGCAGTCGGAATAACTGCCATTCGCGGCACCAGCGAAACAAGACCAAGATTGAATTTATTGTCTGCCGTACGAAGTGTCCTTTTCATTCATCAACGACCGTGGCGCTTGCTAGACTGAACCGCGAAACAATGGCATGATTTTCCGCGTTGAAGGCAGGTGGATTTGATCATGAAACGTTTTTTCAAATGGCTTTTGGCTCTCGTCGTTCTCCTTGGTACTGTCGGTGGTGGCACAATCGCGTGGCTTAGTCGCGATACAGCGCCGACCCACGCTTCGCTTAAGTCGGCCGATCTGCCTCCCATCATTCCGATTCGCGATTTCTTCGCCAATACAGGCGCTGAATGGGAACACCGGGTCTCTATTATAGGAACCTACGTCGCCCGAAGGGCGGTACGGCTAACGAAAGAGGTGGTGATCCTAAGTGACGCGGCTCTAAAAAACGAGTTCGCTGTCATCGAGAATGTGGATTATTACTTTTGGTCGAACGTTGTGGAAGAACTGCACGTCAGCATCGACGATCGTTTGTGGCGTGTGAACCCCTCGAATGCCGATAGAGAAAACTGGATGGACGTGACCCCTCGCGGCTTTCAGAGCTGGTTCATTGTGAACCAACCAGAAACATCCGAAGACCCGTGGATTGTCTCGTCGAGAGATCGCAATCCTGCTTTTGCGGATCTCTACAAAACGCGCTTGGATGGCGGCGGGAAAGAGCTGTTTATCGAAAACGAAGGACAGACGTTAGGTTGGGCCATTGGTCAGGACCACAAGCCTGTAATGCGGTTTGATCGCGCCGAGAAGAATAAGACCAAGGTTCTCGTATTTGACGATCCCGCGACCGAAGTCTGGCGCGAGTTATTCACCCTTGATGCATTTGAAACGTTCTGGGTGCATGAGGTTACCGTAGATCGCCTGTTTGCCTTCGCCAATTCGTCGCGCGGTCGGGACAAATCCGCTGTGGTGAAAGTCGACTTGCAGACCGGTGCAGAAGAGGTGTTGGCAGCAGACGAGCGGACCGATATCTTCCGCGTCGTGAACCTGTCCAATCACGATGGTCAGCTGGACTTGGCGTTGCCTCACAGAAAGGGCATGCCCCCTATTCCACTTTCGGAACGAGGAAAGACCCTGCGCCGCATTCTTGATTTATTTGGCAACGAAGTGATGATTGACGGCATCGTAAATTCGGGCGGCAGCCCGCACCTTTTGGCCTTCTTGTCGCCGGAAGCTAAGAACTATCAGAACATTCTTATCGATCTTGAAGCGGAACAAACCTCAGATTTGGGCGACTATATTTTCCGGCGCGATCACCTCGACAAGATTGCGCCAACAGAAGAAGTGTTCATTCCAGCTCGCGACGGTTTGGAGATCCCAGCATTGTTGGTTCGGCCATTGGGCGTCGACGACCCAGTACCAATGGTGCTTGAAGTGCATGGCGGTCCGGCTAGCCATGTCGAGTGGGAGTACAACAATTTTCGACAGTTCCTTGTGAATCGCGGATATGCCGTGCTTTCAGTAAATTTCCGCGGTTCAACGGGTTATGGCCGTGCATTTCAATCCGCCGCATTTGGACAGTTCGGTCGCGCGATGCAAACGGACCTCTACGATGCCGTCGCATGGGCGGTTGAAAATGGCATTGCCGACCCCGAAGCGGTTGCGATTAATGGTAGTTCCTATGGCGGCTACGCTTCGGCTATGGCAGCAACCGATCCTGACGGCCCATTTGCCGCGGCCATCATCGAACACGCAGTCTTGGACGTTGAATACCAGATGCGAAATAATCCCTTCGCTTGGGGCCTGAACACGTCCTACCTTGAGCGTTACTTCGGTAGCTTGAATAACCCTGACGATGTTGAAGACATGCGTGCTTTTTCACCGTCTAACCGCATCGATGGCTTACAAATTCCGGTGATGATCGTCGCAGGCAAACGAGACCGGATCGTCGGATTTGAACAATCTGAAGAATTTCTGCGCAAAGCCCGCGAAGCAGGTTTGGAACCGGAAGAGTTGATTTTCGAAGACGAGGGCCATGGGATTGACCGCTGGCAAAATTCAATCCGTCATGCCCGTCGTGTTGAAGAGTTTCTGACAGAACATCTTGGTGGTCGTTCCGGCGGATTTGACTATATCGAGATTGCGGTCGAAGTGTTGGACTAAGGCATCGGCTCATTCCAGACCTTGGATATGCGGTCGGAATGCTGTCGTCACACCCGATTTACAGTCATTCGCTGATGGGGCAGCGTCTTGACCAGACCGAACTCAAAGTTCGCGTGACAAAGCCACCAATCGGCAACTTCAGTCGCTACACTCAGTTTGTGTGACACCAATCACGCTGTATGAGTTCATAGGCGAGGACTGTCCAAGCATATACGTCGCAGGAATTGAAAACCCGGAAAAACAACCGACAGCGACCAAATCTGCCTACATATCCACTATTGCTTCAATTTGATTGCGCAATAGGGATCCGAGTTTTCGGGAAAACGTCTCAGAGAAGTGTCCAGTGTCTGCTTTAACTAAGAAACCTCCTATCTGCTGAGGGCAGATCAAATCAGAACTGCAGACCCAAAACGTTAAGTCTAGGAACGGTAAACCCGCATCAGCTGCCACAACCGCCTTCTTTTTTGCCAGCCGATGCTCGAAAAGGGTAGCTTTCGACGTCACACAGTCCGCCGGACCAGTAGGCCCCGTCACAAGGCAGTTTGCCCTGGGTGGGGATTCCACAATAACGATGGGCCATTTACCTCGACTGAGGACCCGATAAGACTTCTGAACCCCGGTGACTACTTCGTCGAAGGCGGCATCACCAGTCGCGCTGGAATTCAACCGGTCAAGCGCACTTATCGTCGAATCCGATGCGATAACTAGATCCGGACTAATCTGTTCAAGGATCGTGGGAATAGAACTTCTATGTCGCGCACAAGCTGAGTATTCATAGCTATCACTCCATTTGTGAACTGCCACGTCTGCTATCGGGCACTGGCCTACGGTTACGACGTGAATATCCCAATCCTCACCAAACGCCTGACGTACGCCGGGCAACAAGTGAATGGCCCAAGAATCGCCTAGGAGTACTAGTTTTCGCGATGCGTCGGGTGTTCCGTATCGACAAAACTGCTCTCCACTCCGACTGATGCTAAGGCATTTGTCTACCATCCACTCTTTAGGGAGGGCTTCTTTTCCGGGAGGCTGATTTCCCTCCGGCCAGCTTTTAGACTCGAGCGTGGTCCTCAACTCAGCTTTGATATCTGCTACAGACAAATATGAAAAACCCCCATCAAAACGTAATTCGTGATCCCTTTGAACGATCTGGTGCCCTACAGCGCTCGCGACTGTGAGCACGACCATCCCGGAGACCGCAAACCCGAAAACCGTCCGGATGCTGCCGGATTTCGGTGTTTTGTAGCGGATCGGATCTTCAACATACTTTTTCGTCAGCCATGCCAAAAGTAACGTAGCGATTACAAGCAGGATGCCATCCCATCCTGTATGATCGCGGCCAAACACCAATGGGAAAGCGATTATTAGTGGCCAGTGCCATAAATACCCTGAATAAGACAAATCACCGAGCAGCCTAACAACTCGTACCTCGCTCAACCGAGACCAAGAATAGACCTCATCCTGTCTACCAGCCCAAATCACAATTGCAGTACCAATCGTCGGCAGAAGAGCCGCAACGCCAGGAAAAGCGGTGGTGTCTGAGAATGTCACTGCCGCGACGACGATCCCAGCAACACCAATCCACGCTACGCCAGCAAACAGCCACTCTGCCCGAAAAACATTTCGGGGCGATCTAGGTAAAGCATGTAGGAGAGCACCAAGCGCAAACTCCCACGCCCGGGTTGCGGTTGAGAAGTATGCTATACCGGGCGATGTCGACGTCACATAGGCCGAATAGAAGAGCGAAATGAAGAATAAGGAAAGCACAAGGGTCAGGAATACTCTTTTTGTTGAGGACCCAGCACGCCCGTCACCGTGCTCTCGAGTATTCCGGCTGGATTTCACTAAGGCAAAAACCAGAGCCAGAGGCCATATTATATAAAACTGTTCTTCGACGGAGAGGGACCAGAAATGTTGGACCATAGTTGGGTCGTATTCGACCGCGAAGTAGCTAGCGGATTCCCAGGCAAGCAACCAATTCTGAACATAAAGCCCGCTTGCAGCAGCTTCTGTCAAAGTCTGTTTCCACAGTCCCTTTGGCAGAATAAGAAAGGTTAGGGCAACACAGGTAAAAAGCACGAGTAACGCTGCGGGTAGAAGACGCCTAATGCGGCGAACCCAGAACGTACGCAGATCGATCCTGGCAGTCTCTTGATACTCTCTAAGTAACAGTCCAGTAATCAGGAACCCCGAAATTACAAAAAAAACATCGACGCCAACATAGCCTCCGGGGATTGCGGAAGGCCAAACGTGAAACCCGACGACAAATAGCATTGCAATTGCTCGAAGTCCCTGAATTTCGGGTCGAAAACCGTTCGCGCTAGCCGATACACGCATTAGTCAATCCTTCGAGAGAGGTTGATTGAACTGCAAGCCTACCGAAAGGCGCTGTAGTGTTTGCTTTGACTGTGTCGTGTCGCTTATCACATGAGTCAAAGCCACCTCAACCACTGTCACATTGAGATGTTTTCGGGTGTAGAGGCGAACCAATCGCACTGTTCGTTTTTTGTTCGAAACAAACGTTCGACAGACTTGGTTGAATCGCCGATGCAATATTCCATCGGGAACCCTCAAGTGGTGTCTGAAACCTCGCAAGGCCGAAATGAGGATAGTTTAGCGCGCGAGAGGCCCCACTCAGAGAGCGACTGAAGCCGAGAAGACTAAGCTGGCTCGGCGTCACTCGCCACCGACGAGCCAGAAAAGTGAGTGCCTTACTAGTGGATTGCATGGGACCGGAAAGGTAAAACACTAGATCACAACGGCAAACTGCTTTTCGCAAGAGTAATCGGATTACTAGACTGCAAATTATGAACGTCAGCGCCTGATAAGCTTTTGAGCAGTCTGACCACCGATAATTTTGGGCCCCCATGCAAATTCAGCTATTGGCGCAAACCGGCTGCGAAAGCTAACGCAATAAAGGCCAGCTTTGGGCTCGGAGCCGTCATCTGAGGCTTTTTGTCGGATGACCGGTTCGCTGTTCTGAGCGGACATTGTATGAGCCGGTTCCATCGGTGACGCCATCATGATTCAAGGGCGATAGGAGGATTGTCCATGTCGCACTTGTTCTGGCTCGACCTACAGCACCTGAAACGCATCCAGCACCTGTTCCCCAAACCGCGCGGGGTAGCGCGTTCCGACGACCGCAAGGTTCTCAGTGGTATCATTCATGTCATCCGCAATGGGCTGCGATGGCGGGATGCACCGGCTGAGTATGGGCCGCACAAGACACTATACAATCGGTTTGTCAGGTGGTCCCGCCTTGGTGTATTCGCTCGTATCTTCCGGGAACTGGCGCAACCGGGACCGGACGGCAAAACCATCATGATCGACAGCACCCACCTGAAAGCGCACCGAACAGCGGCAAGCCTTTCAAAAGGGGGGCTCGAACACGAGCCATCGGTCGAACCAAAGGTGGTTTGAACAGCAAGCTGCACACGGTCTGCGACGGGCGCGGGCGACCTCTGACGTTCTTTCTCTCAGCTGGACAAATGAGCGATGCCAAAGGTGCGCTGGCCTTGCTCGGCAGCTTGCCACCCGCCAAGATTCTGTTGGGGGACAAAGGGTATGACGCAGACTGGTTCCGAGAGGCACTGGCCGAACGCGGCATCGCTGCGTGCATTCCAGCGCGTCGAGGACGAAGGGACCCTGCCAGCCATGACCCTTGCATGTATCGCAAACGGCACCGCGTTGAGAACCTGTTCGCACGGTTGAAAGACTGGCGTCGTATCGCGACCCGCTATGATCGATGCGGTGAGCTGTTCCTGTCGGCAATCTGCATCGCTGCTACCGTCATCTTCTGGTTATGAGTCCTGACCCTAGGCTGGTTCGATACGCTCAAATTCAAATTAGCTGCTTGAGAGAACATCTTTGTTTGCGACTACGCCTACTCAAATCGAGGACCGTTTTACACATTGCAATCGCGCATTCTATCCCGGCTAAACTGGACGCTGGTTCTCTGCGCATCATCCATCAATCTGGACGGAAAGCAGACCTTCTCTGCATCCGCGATGTTACAGTGTCGATCTCGAAAAAAGCAGGCATTCAAGAAGTCTCATGCACATTCGATCTACCAGCCTTTGATCCAATGTCAGTGACGAGTAGAAAGCAAAGTTTGCGAAATCTGACCTACGGCTCGACCGGCTGGCTGCCCGACTCCAACGACGCTGCATTGCCGCTATTTATTCCTGAAAACGGCACCTCGATGACATCAATATTTGTCCGTCCATTGTCGTGCAGGTATTCGGTTAAAACCAGCCAATCACGTTCTGGGTCGATAAGGCATGCCGCTTCCAGCGTCATGCAGATCCCCGGGAAACCATCGGCATCCGGTGTTAGGGATTTATTGTAACTTTCCAAGCGGGCGGCGACGTTAATGGTGTCTCCTATTACGTTGTACTTCATCGAGCCGCGGGCTCCCAGCGTTCCTCCGAAGGCGTCGCCACTGTTTAACGCGATGCGTAGCCTGTAGTCTGGCTGATCCGGGAACGCTGCGTTCAACGCCACTGCGGCGCTGCGCATTAGTTTGTCGTTTCATGTTGTTCAGCAGACTTACAGCCGAAGCAAACCACCGCTGTGGACAAGCATTAAACCCTCTCTACTAGTCTGATCAGCGCGGAATATCCGAGCTAGATCGCCAGATATTCCTCACGAAGCTTGGTGTCTTCAAGCACCTCTTTCGCTGTACCATCAAAAACAATGGTTCCGGTATCCAGTATGATCGCACGGTCCGCCAACTCTAAGGCACGTACGGCATTCTGTTCGACAATTATCGTTGTCATACCTTGTTGCTTAACGTGAGAAAGGGTTTTTTCGATCTCATCGACAATGACGGGGGCCAATCCCTCATATGGTTCATCCAAGAGCAAGACCTTGATGTCCCTCGCCAGGGCTCTGGCGATTGACAACATTTGTTGTTCGCCTCCTGACAGTGTAATTCCCTCTTGTTTTCTTCGCTCTCCCAAACGCGGAAACAACTCGTAAAGCCGTTCTAGTGACCATCCGATTGGGGGTGCAATCTGAGCAAGCTGCAGGTTTTCTTCGACTGTCAGGCCTGGAATTATTCGCCTGTCTTCTGGTACCAGACCAAGACCAGCTGCCGCCGCCTCGTAGCTAGTCATTTTGTGTAGTGGCTTATGGTCCAGCCAGATTTCGCCATGTCTTACTTCAGGCTCTCCAACTCTCGCGATCGAACGAAGTGTTGAGGTTTTTCCCGCACCATTACGCCCAAGAAGCGCAAGAATTTCGCCTTCGTGCACGTTGAAACTGATGCCTTGAACAATATAGCTTTCGCCGTAGTACGAGTGCATATCCCAAACGGAGAGAAACGCAGGTGCAGTGCTGGCCATATTGGCATTTTTCGAAAAATCAGGTTTCTCGTTCATAGGTTTTCCTTACGCAGCCTCGCCTAGATAGGCCTCGCGAACCTTAGGGTTTCCGCGGATGTTTTCAGGAGTATCTTCAACCAGGGGTGTTCCCTGCGCCAGAACGGTGATGCGTTCGGCAAGGCTGAATACGACGTGCATATCATGCTCGATGATTGCGATGGTGATGTCGCGCTCATCCTTAATCTGTTTCAGTAAGTCGATTGTGTTGTTTGTATCCGCCCTCGCCATACCCGCGGTAGGTTCGTCTAACAGCAGTAGCCGCGGATTCTGACTTAGGCACATGCCAATCTCGAGTCGGCGCTTATCGCCACGTGAAAGCGAGGCTGCATGCATTTCGCGCTTGTCAGCCATGTTCATCTCTTCCAGCATCGCTTCAGCCTGTTCAACAATCGCTTTTTCGTTGGCGATGGTCTCATACGCATGCATCCGGAAAACTCCATCCCTCATTGCAAAAATAGGGATCAACATGTTCTCAATCACCGTCAGTTCACCAAAAATCTCTGGTGTCTGGAAAACACGGCTAATGCCCATCTGATTAATCTGAAAAGGTTCGAGTCCCAAAACCGAGGCGTTGTCGAATAATACGGCTCCTGTGTCCGGCATAAGCTTGCCCACCAGACAATTCAGCAGGGTCGACTTACCAGCACCATTGGGCCCAATGATCGCATGAACCGAGTTTTCTTCTACATCTAGGTTTACGTTCGTCAGCGCCTTGAGGCCGCCGAAACGCTTGCTCACGTCTTTGACTTTTAGAATTGCCATGGCTCGCCCCTTATTCCGCCGGTTCTGTTTTGCCAGACGTTGCATCATCGGTTTTTGGTTTCTTGCGTTTGATCCGGTTGAGCAAACGCTGGCCACCTTCGACCAGCCCCCCCGGCAGGTAGATAACGACAAGCATGAAAAGTATGCCAAGCGTTAGATGCCAACCTTTTCCAATGAACGGATGGATCACGAAAACAACCGCGTCCTCCAACCCATCAGGCAGGAAAGCAAACCAACTGTGCAACACACTGTCGTTGATCTTAGAGAAGATATTCTCGAAGTATTTGATGAAGCCTGCGCCCAGAACTGGGCCTATCAATGTTCCGGTACCGCCAAGGATAGTCATCAGAACGACCTCGCCTGACGCGGTCCACTGCATACGCTCTGCGCCTGCCAATGGGTCCATTGCAGCCATAAGACCACCAGCCAGACCGGCATACATACCAGAGATAACAAACGCCGCCAGTGTGTAAGGCTTTGAATTCAGGCCGGTGTAGTTCATTCGCTGCTGGTTAGATTTGACAGCCCGTAGCATCATGCCGAAAGGCGAGCGGAAGATGCGGATAGACAAGTAGAACACTACCATCATGACTATCGCACAAAAATAATATCCCGCGTTAAAATCAAAGCTCCAAGCTCCAACATCCATCGTATAAGTAGCGCGCATCGGCAGCCCGAATAGATGTGGCAGATCCGGTGAGTTGGCACCCTGCAGGATTTGCGGATCGTCTGCGTAAACCTGCAGTCCGGTTTCCCCGTTGGTTAGGTTGAACTTAGGGTTCGACAAGACAGAGTAGGCCAGTGCAAAACTCATCTGCGCAAAGGCCAGGGTCAGGATCGAAAAGTAGATCCCGGACCGGCGCAGACTGACATACCCAATCAGCAGCGAGAATACCCCAGCGACCACAACGCTGAGTGCGATAGCCGGAATAATGTTGTAACTCAGCAATTTAAACATCCAAACGGCTGAATATGATCCGACACCCAAAAAGGCTGCGTGACCGAAGGACAGGTACCCGGTTAGGCCGAACAGGATGTTAAACCCGATGGCAAAGATGCCAAAGATCACGAACCGTTGCATCAAATCCGGATAACCCGCGTTGAACTGCGCCATGGCGCTGCCTTCTGGGAACGGGTTCAGGATGAACGGGGCCAACAGAGTGAGAAGGCCGACGATGATCAGCAGGCTCGTGTCTTTTTTATTCAGTCCAAACATCGATTATTCCTCCATCACGCCTTTGCGTCCCATCAACCCGCGGGGGCGTGTCAGAAGCACAATGATGGCAACAAGGTAGATGATGATTTGGTTGATCCCTGGGATGGTCGTGGTGGCCCAGGTCGTTGAGGCAAAGCTCTCCAGAATACCGAGCAGAAAACCAGCCAGCACGGCTCCAGGTAGCGAGCCCATGCCGCCAACAACAACAACGACGAAACTAAGGACCAGAAAGTCCATCCCCATGTGATAATTTGGCGGGTTTAGCGGCCCATACATTACACCGGCCAATCCGGCCACTGCGGCGGCAATGCCGAACATGATCGTAAAGCGCCGGTCGATATTGATACCCAGCAAACCTACGGTCTCGCGGTCCGCCATTCCTGCGCGCACTACCATGCCAAATGTGGTAAATTGCAAGAATGAGAAGACAGCACCTATAATGGCGACAGCAAATCCGAAGTAAACCAGACGCCAAATTGGGTAGATTATGGCATTGGGATCAAACCCAATCATTGTGCCAAGGTCAATCGATCCGCTCAACGCGTCAGGCGCCGGAGTTTGGATTGGATTGGCGCCGAAGAAATATTTCACGATTTCCTGTAACACGATCGCAAGACCAAAGGTTACAAGGATCTGGTCAGCGTGAGGGCGCTTGTAAAAGTGCTTAATCAAGCCCCTTTCCATCACATAGCCCACTGCTAACATGATCGGGATCGCAAACAAGATAGCCAGCGGAACAGACCAATCGATGATCGTCGCCCCAGTCTCTGGGCCGAACCAAGCTTCGACGTAAGGTGTTTCAACCTTCAGTGGGTTGCCCAGAAAGTCGGTTTGGCTCTCGTCGATGGTCTCAAAGCTTAGGTTCATGAGCTTTTGCAGGGTAACGGCACAAAATGCACCGATCATGAACAGTGCCCCGTGGGCAAAGTTCACAACACCCAACGTCCCAAAAATAAGCGTCAGTCCCAGCGCAATCAACGCATAAGCCGACCCTTTGTCCAGACCGTTCAAAATTTGCAATAGGATGGCGTCCATTGGCCCCACCTCAGGGTTGGTCAGAGTGAATTTGGTTGTGTAACGGGATCAAACCAGTTGCCTATGTCTGGCCGCCGTTTCAGCGGCCAGACATAGGCAAAAGGACTCATGCGCCTGGATTACACTCACCCAGCGAACCACCTTTGAACATCGGATGCTCAGGGTCGTATTCGACCTGAGCACGTGGCGTGATCTCGACGATTTCCAGAGTGTCATAAGCATTTGTCGGATTCTCGTTGCCACGAACAACCAACACGTCTTTGAAGCACTGATGGTCTGCGCCACGATACCAAGTCGGACCGTTGCCCAAACCGTCGAACTCGAAGTCTTCCAGAGCTTCAACAACTCCGCACGGATTGAATGTACCAGCACGCTCACAGGCATCCGCATAAAGCAGGACTTGTGCATAGCAAGTCTGTGCTGAGTTGGACGGCGGCTTGCCGTACTTTTCACCAAAGGACTTCACAAAGGCCTTTGTGCCCTCATCCTGAAGCTGCCAGTTCCAGTTCATCGAACCCAGCACGCCTTTGATGTTCTCGCCAGCACCAGCTGCCATCAGTTCGGAGTACAACGGTACGACGATCTTGAAGTCCTTGCCATTAGCGACTTTATCGAGCAGGCCGAACTGGATCGCGTTAGTCAGCGAGTTAACCATGTTGCCGCCGTAATGGTTCAAAACCAACACATCTGCGCCCGAGTTCAGAACCGGCGTGATGTAGGAGGAGAAGTCCGTCGACGCAAGTGGTGTTTTTACAGTATTGACCGTCTCCCATCCCAAAGCTTCGGTCGAGGCAACAATCGACTCTTCCTGGGTCCAACCCCAGTTGTAGTCCGCAGTCAGATGATAAGCCCGGCGTTCGTTGCCCATTTCAGCCGCAAGCACGGGTGCGAGTGCAGCGCCGGACATATACGCGTTAAAGAAATGACGGAACCCGTTTGCTTTCTTGTCCTTACCGGTCGTATCGTTGGCGTGGGTTAGACCCGCCATGAATATAACGCCTGCTTCTTGACACAGGCCCTGCACCGCAACGGCCACACCCGATGACGAACCGCCGTTGATCATGATCGCGCCGTCTTTTTCGATCATCGACTTTGCAGATGCACGTGCGGCGTCTGATTTGGTCTGTGTGTCGCCGGTGACGAATTCAACCTTTTTGCCAAGGATACCGTTGCCCTTAAGCACCTTCGAAGTGAAAGTGTTCAGGCAACCACCATCTCCTTCACCGTTGAGATGTTCGACCGCAAGTTGTTGCGCCAGAAGCTCGTCGTTACCCTCTTCTGCATACGGCCCTGTCTGGGGAACATTGAAACCCAGCGTTACGGAACCGCCGGTTGGTTCGTTGGTGTAAGCAGCAGCCGACGAAGCCGTGAAGATCGTAGGCAAGAAAAGACCAGCACCTGTAACGGCACCAGACTTCAATACGCCGCGGCGTGTGATAGATTTATTGGTCATTAATTCCTCCCATTTCCCTATCTTACGTCTACTGGCTCCTCTTCCAGCAGACGAAAGTGCACAGGCGTGCAAACCAACAATGGAAGGCTGTTAGAAAATTACGCAACAAATTACTGGATTTACAACATAATCTTGTAAAGCTATTTACCGATTGCGACAAATACTGTAAAAAAATTACACTTGAGGATAAAAAATGTCTTTGTTTTAATCAGTTAAATGAAAAGTCTGTTCGTCACGCTTCTGCTGTGAATCGTCGTGCATGCTTTGCCCTCTATTAGCTCCTTGGTTTTCATAGCCAATCGATACCAAACATCAGCGTTATATCCGCGCCTGCCCGTCGCCCAACCTCACGCCCCGTTGCCTCCATGCGAGCCTGAAAGTCAAAATAATCTTCATCCTTTTCTCGCTTCATAGGGACGCGTTCATCTGACACCGAGCTACCAATGTTTGCGCTGTCCAGGATTTCACTGAAGTTCTTCGGCGGGCCTTTTTCAGTGGGTATCTGTTTCCCCTCTGCGTCGAAGTATTCACCTTTAATGACCGCGACAACAATTTGCTTCCCTGCCTTCTGTTCCAAGCTTTTTACTCTGCGTTTTACATTCATTTCTTCGCCTCCAATGCCGTGATCCGGCGTTCAAGTTCGGTTGTTTCCAGTACCCGCCTGTACTGCTCAACGAGCCCCATGACGGTCGCACCCTCCAGTGGTGTAATCTCACCATCTGAGACGGCCTGCAGCACCGCCTGTGCGGCCTCAGAGGCGTCCTCTGCAGATTTGATGGATGGCAGGTCAAAACTGACCGGTGCATCCTTTCTGGCAGGGGCTATCCGCTCAAGACAGAGACGCAGTGCGGTGGTGTCACCCTCCAGCGCTCTGTTGATTGCGCTTTCGGTCAGGGCCTCAAGTTGGCCGTGCAGCATTTTTTCAACCGCCTGCGTGGCCTTGTTGCGCGACCCTTTCGGCTTGCCTGGGTTGCCCGCAGCAAAAGTGCCGTCCGGGTTTCTGTCATCCGTATTTTCACCGCTGTTACGGTTCTCATCACTGCTCATTTGCTTTCTCCCATTTCTGAGTTTTGCCATTCCAATGCTTGCCTCTGGGGCCGTACCGTTCCCAGTCGGTCATGTTCCGCCATTCGTCCAGATTCACGACTTTGCCGGTCCACGTGACGGGCCTGCCACCGACGCCGGCCTTGTTGGGCACCGGCCCTTGATTTGGGGGCTGTTGTGGGGGATGTGGCGCTCTGTCTTTTTCTTCGCTCTCTACCCGGCACCCATTAGAAACCAGCAAAAAGCCCTGATCCCTTTTCTTTCCACCCCTTTTTAATGGTTCTTGCTGGGTGCCGGTATGGTGGTCGGGGTATTCCCGGGCCTTGCGGACTATGTCTAACCACCTGCTCATTTACCAACCTCCAGCTTTGGATTAACGGCGTAATCAACACTCGGGCTGCCACCAGTCGCGGCGCGGATTTCGCGCAACCAATCAGCTTCAATCAGAACTGATAGAGCGGCCTTTACTTGCTGAGATTTAGTCAGACCGGAGCGGCGGCGATTATAGATATCGCGCGCCTTTAAGGTTTTAAGGCCCTCTGAGCGGATCAAACTTGCAATCGACTGAGCACCTTCGACTTCGGGAGGAATCTTGGCAGCGCCATAGGCACGATAGGCATGGTGGCGAAGATATTCCCCCACAAAGTGACAGGCGCGGCCCACATGGGTTTCGTCAATCTCTGAGGGATAGGGTGGCGTTGCGCCATGACTTCTTGTTGGCCTCGTGCGCTTCCCTTGCGGCTTTCTCGAAAGTCGGGATTTCTTCGGCGCGTCTTTTCTCAGCCGTTGGGTCGCCCCCTGCCCTAGCGGTACGCCTGTTATCTAGCGCCGCCTCGCGCGCACTGGATAGAGAAACAAGGGATACTGATCCTATTGCAATCTCGCGCCGCTTACCCCGGATCATCAGACGTTGAATCCAGCGCCGTGCACCGCTTGCGTCAACTTTGAGGTACAAGCCGTTACCATCAGCATAAAGCGCAGGCCCCTTGGCTGACCGAACAAACGGAGCCTTCAATGCGTTCTGGGGATGCTGACCCTTTCGCTTGCCTACCATTATACCCAACATTCTTTTTGTCATTGTACGTCCACGCATGGCAACGCACAACACAAACATGCCTGTATTTAAAAAGAGAATTTCAACAGGTGGCAACGCAAGTCAATCAGGGATGGCAGCCCTACGGGCTACCATTTCCGCACCCTATCGACAGTAAGATCCATTTCTGCGGCGCGTTGTGTCGAAATGAAAATGACCGGCATGAAACCGGTCGGCATCAGGGCCAAGCACCGTGCCGAACACACCGCAGGCGCCTGCGTGCAGCTCTTTCATCACGTCCTTGGTGTCCTCATCCGCCCATCCGTCCTGAACCGTAATGATAGTGCCATCCATCAAGATGAAGGATGAGATATCGATGGCCCGACCCTGCGCATGGGCTGAAAGCCGCGCGCGTGGCTGGTTGTTCTGTGTCTTGCACGCATAGTGACCAGCCAGCCGCAGCCCCTTCAGGCCACCGCCTTGATCTGCAAAGGCCGGTTTGGCGGTGTTCTCAAGCCATGCCTTGAGCGTGATCGCGGTCGGGCAATCCAATGTCGCAAACTGGCTGAGTAGTATCCCAGATACCGCGCGGATACGCACAGGTTCAACGATGCCGCAGCCTGGGTATCTGCCTTTAAACGGCTTTCGGGTTTCGCCAATTATGGTCCAATCTCCGCAGATCGCACCACGATCATTCATCCTTTCGATTTCGACCTCAAATTTACGAAATCTGCACGGACGTAGCCGTGGCCTTGGAGAGGTTGTGAGCTCTTTCCTTGGGGCAACCACTTCTTCTTCTGGGATTTCCCCAAGATCTGCTGGCAATTCAAAGGGAGTGCGTGCCTGGCTCAAGACGTCTTCTTCACATCCTGGGGTTGCGTTTGCCGTGTTGGCGCAGAGAACAAACAAAAGAACCAATAAACGCGTCAACCATTCTCTCCGTTCTCGGACAAAGCGGGCACCTCGCCCTCAGGCTATTCAAATCACAAATCTATCGCGGATCCATGCGCCACCGGATTGATCAAAGCCTTCCCCTGCGTCCACCGCCCCCCGAACATACCACGGCTCGGCACGCTGCCGAGTATTTTCCCCCACCGGTGCGACAATTGTTTATCCCCTCGCAACAAAGGGCGCGTTTTTTCTCACTATCGGTTTTTCCATACACAAACGAAAACACCAAGAAGCTCACCGATTGTTACTTTTTTAGACATTTCCCTGCACCGGCAATCTGACAAAACGAGTGCCGCCAAGTAACACCCGGAACGGACCAGCCAGGGACTCATTCTGCTTGGAAAAGTGCCAGTATTCACGTCGGTTGATCGCGGTGAGTGCCCTGCTGCGCGGCAACGAAACGGGTCATTGATGCTAGTCGCGGCGAAAAGGATTCCGGCAGTAAATGCGTAGCGGATTCTGGCAAAATCAGATCGGCGCGCGACAGCAACGAAATGACGGTACGATTGACAAGGTTCTGACCTTCGAGCCGGACCGCGTTGCGCTACACGGCTATGCGCATATGCCTTGGGTCTCAAGGCGGCAGAAGTTGATCGACGAGGACGCTCTGCCAGATGATATGACGCGGTATACGCTAACGGCGCTGGCGGCGGAGAAGTTCACCGGGGCAGAGATGACGCCAATCAGATCGCCCTAATGCACGCGCGATTGAGCGTCTGATGTGCACCTTCGCTCTGGATCTGGAGGATATGAGGCCTGAATTCGGACGCCGTGCAGCGGCCCTGATACCCCAGCTTTCTGAAATTGAAGGCCGCTTCGCTTGTTTCGTCAAAAAGAATGGATCATGCATCGCGATTTTTGCCCGAGCGTCAGCCTCTCACCCGCATCATTGCTTCAGTATTTGATCAACATGTCTCAAAGGGCCTGCGTTACTCATGAGCGCCCCGAGCGACCGGACAAAGCGAAGATCGCTGCGAAGTTCACAGCGCCGACACACCGATGACAATGGGGTGCAGGACGATCAGGGCAGCAAACAGGACGACGCCGAGTACAAGTCGGGCCATGTCGCCAAACCAAGACGCCGGTCCTCCGAGAACCGGAGTCTCTGCAACGATTTCGTTCAATCGATGCCACTGATCCGATCTCATCTCACGTTTTTTGCGGCGGTTGATCAGCGCTCGGCCGACCAAATAAGCAATGCCAGCATTGCAAACGACAAGATCGAGTGGCCGACGGCAAACCCGAGCGGACCGACCTGGGCAACGATGCGCGACTTTATCGCGGGCCGCACCGGGATCGAGTGCGTTGACAAAGACAAGGCAATGATGCCGATGAAGCCTGCCCCGGTCACGTGCTTTGTACGACCTTTGGCCGCAGCAGCATCGGACCATAGACAAGAACAAACCCCCCGAAGGCCAGCAGCCAGAACATGCCGGAAAGGGTGCTCAGGCCCTGGTGGAGAGGGGTCAGCAACCGCATCAGAGCTGCTAAAAAGACGCACAGAAATATTGCAACCGTGGCCTTGCCCGCCGTCAATGCGCGGCCTGTATGGCCCAGTGTGGCTCGGGTCATGACCGCGAGTGTCATCGCCCCGATGGCACCTGCCATCCACAGATGCTGTGCCCCCGCGGTGCCCGGATTGCCCAAGATCTGATCCAGGCCAAGCGCCAAGGCGCCCAGGGGAATGAACGCATAGGACGCATGCAGGACAAACAACAAAGGCTCGCTCAGCGTGTGGTGCCCTTGCCACCGGGCCAGCCGCATCAGATGCAAAATGCCCAACACCAGCAGGCAGAGCCCGGTGCTTGCCGTAAAGGGCCGAAGCGTCCAGATCGCCAAGATCGGCAGGCTCAGCAACAAGGTGGCCTTGTCGAAGCGCTGCATCGGCGGTGTAGGACGTGCCCTATGCTGTTCGCGCACCAGCCAGTTGCGGGTAAAGGACGGGATAATCCGCCCACCGATAACGGCGATCATCATCACAGCTGTCGCCAGGCCCAACCGCAATCCATAGCCCTGCGCCGCATATTCACCGACAAGCACCTCAAAGTGAAACAGCGCATTGGCCAGCGTAAAGACGGCTAGCAGGCTCAGCACGATCAGATTGCGCCAATTCTTGCCTGCAATGATCTCTCGCAGGATCAGACCGCCGAGCGCGACGGGAAACAAGAGGTCGATTACGGGAGCGATCAGGGGCGGCAATACCCGGGAGAACAGGATGGCCCCGCGCCCGGCGCACCATAGCGCAAAGAGTCCCGCCAAGGGCCAGCCAACGATCGGCAACCGTCCGGTCCAGTTGGGCACGGCTGTCAGCAGGAACCCGGCGAGCACCGCGCCAAGATAGCCGAACAGAAACTCATGGGCGTGCCAGGATCCACGGTCAAAGCGGGTCGGCAAGTCGAGCATTCCCGCCAGAATAGCCAGCCAAAGACTCATGGCGACAATGACCCAGACCGCTCCAAAGAGGAAAAAGGGCCGAAACCCGAAACTGAACAGAGCGGGCCCCTGCCAACGGCGCATTTGTTCTGCAGATGTCTGAGCCATCATAGAGCTCCCGCTTGCGGTCTGTTGTGCATTGAAACTCTGCCGTCCGCGGCGCGGGTCCGTTGCAGTCTCATACCTCTGCCTTTTCATCCGCGACATCCATCAGATGGCGGATGTGCCGCGCAAAGTACCATGTCGCAGGCACACCGACGATTGCGCCAATGAGGACCGTCAAGCTGGTGGGTAGCACGGGTCCGCCTACCCAACTGAAGATCAGTGAGGCAAAGAACACATTGACCGCCGTCGCGCCCGCACCGAACGGGTATAGCGCGACCGCGATTTTGGTTGTGGACCAGCCCGCCCGTGTCATCTGCGCGACACCAACCATTGTACCGCCACCATGCTCAGCACAAGCGTGATGCAGGCCATGGCGTACCAGAATTCCGCCGTAGCGGATTGCGCCTGTGGGATCGGCCGGTCGAAGCCGTCCGCGAAGAGGCGCGAGCCTGCGAGGACAAAGACGCCGGTGAGGGGAAGAAAGAAGCGCATATCAGGTCTCCTGTGTCAGTGTTCTGTAGATGTCAGGCAGCGCGCGCAGCAGGCGTTCGGGATTAGGCAGAAGGGCAAACCCACCGCGCCCGAAGATGCGCGCGAACCAGTCCTGCCCGTCTTCGTCGATTACAACACCATGCAGGCTCTGGCCCGCTGCACGAGCCTCGCGCACGGCCATGTGGCTGTCTTCGATCCCGTGCTGGCCTTCGTAGTGGTCCAGATCGTTGGGTTTGCCATCTGTCAGCACGATCAGCAGCTTACGGACGCTCGGTTCCTCGGCCAATTGCGCGCTGACGTGGCGGATCGCAGCACCAAGCCGGGTGTAGTGGCCGGGTTTCAATGCGCCGATATTGGCGGTGATCGCCGGTGACATCGGGTCTTCGAAGCCCTTGCAGCGGGTCAGGAACACTCGGTCACGGCGCAATGAAGAAAAGCCCCAGATACCGCAGCGGTCGCCCGCCGCGTCGATCCCGGCGGCCAAAGCCGCCATCGTGTCACGGGCCACGTCAATGACGCAAGCATCGCCGATTGCCGCTTCGGTGGACCGCGACGTGTCGATCAGGAAAGCAACTGACACGTCGCGATCCATTTGCCGCGCGGACTGCCATATTCGATCCGATCCGCGCCCGGTCGCCACCATGTCGGCACGTGCGGTCAGCACAGCGTCAAGGTCCAGCTCGGTCCCGTCAATCTGGCGCGGTTGCAATATGCGGCGCGGGCGCAGGGCCTCAAACTGGCGGCGGACTTCACGGATATAGCGTTCGTTGGGTGTGTAGGTTTCCCCACCGGCCACAATCGGTGCGTCGAGCACCCGGCAGTGATCTTCCATGTAGCTGCGTGACCGATGGTTCCATTCTGGATAGGTATGCTTGCCCGCCAGAGCCTCGTGATCGGCATCAGCCGGCGACAGGTCGAGATGCAGGCGCAGCCGCGTGGCGACCTTACGGTCCTGTTTCGACAGTGTGATCCGGTCCTGATCGTCGGCCGCCTTCCGTGCGTTTTCGTCATCGTCGTCATCGACGCTGCGGTTGATGTTCATCGACTCGACCCATGACAGGATCGATTCAAACCGGTGAATGATGAAGCTGTCCTTGCGGTTTTGCTGATCCTGATCCTTGCGCTCGCCCAGCTTGCGGTTGCTGAGAGCGGCGTTGGGTGCCGGCGCGGCGGTATCGGCCTCGGCATCGTCGGCAGCCTGACCGCCCGTGCCCGGGCGTTCAAAGCGCAGCCATATGGGGACAGGCGCGCAGGGCATGTAGCTGCGAGCGTCAGCGTCAATAGTATCAAGTGCGGGCCTCTGGCCGCACAGCTGGTCGCGGACAGCTTGTTCCATTGCGGCCTCTTGCGCAGGGCGGTGCATGTTTGTCCGAGCCTCGGCACAGAACTTGGCCATGGCGACATAGCGGTCGCGTAATCCGGGGCAGGCAATAAAAGCCTTCTCCGCGGCCGCTGCATTCGCGCGAATGTAGGCGCAATCGAGCATGGGGCCGAACGCTCCCGGATCAAGTGCGTCAACCTCGGTCATAGCAGCAAGTGCCGTCAGCCACAAAAAGGCGGCACGGTTCAGGTCTGGGTCGGGGAAGGCTTCCATGACGGGCGGTAATGCCAGCCGTTCGCCATCGAAGCGGGCCACCCATTCGCGATCCCGCTCGGCCCCGAGCTTGCGGCGCATGACCTGCCGATGCTGCACGATGCTTGGTGCAACCTCGGCCAGTTCGACCCCCGGTGCGCCGCCGAGCGCGCGGAAGAGAACGGCAAGGCTGGGTCGGACCGAGGCCAGCGTGACCCCCGCTTCGGGGTATGTGACGCCAGCCCCGATCCCGCTGGCCATGTCGTGCCAGATGTTTCCGACCGTCTCTTCGGGTTCCATGAGGTCGCGCAGTTGCATCATCGTCACCCGTAGATCGTACTGACCAGATCGCGCAGCGATTGCTGTACATCCGGCTCGTCGCTCAATGGTTCGATGACTGCCGCCTCCAGCGCCTGGGTTACCCCCATACCGCCGGCCATCAGCGTCGCGGCGTAGATCAGAAGGCGCGTTGAAACGCCTTCCTCCAGATCCATGCCGCTGAGGTTGCGGATATGGCCTGCCAGACGGACTAACGGCGCGACACGCCCCGGCTCCAGTCGGCTCTCGGATGCGACCACCGCAATCTCTGTCTCTGCATCGGGGAAATCGAAGCTGATCGACAGAAACCGCTGTCGGGTCGAGGGTTTCAACCGCTTAAGCACGTTCTGGTAGCCGGGATTGTAGCTGGCCACCATCATGAACGACGCGGGTGCCGCGAGCTCTTCGCCCGTGCGGTCGATCATCAGCGTGCGACGCGTGTCCGTAAGCGGGTGCAGAACGACAGTGACGTCCTTGCGGGCCTCAACCACCTCATCAAGGTAGCAGATGCCACCCTCTCGCACAGCCCGGGTCAGGGGGCCATCGGCCCAGACAGTTTCTCCGCCTTTCAGAAGGTACCGCCCGATGAGATCTGCGGCTGACAGGTCGTCATGGCAGGCGACGGTGTAAAGCGGTTTGCCCAGACGCGCCGCCATATGTTCGACAAAGCGCGTCTTTCCGCAGCCGGTCGGCCCCTTCAGAAGAAGGGGCAAACCGTTGTCATGTGCCGTTTCGAACAGGTCGCATTCGCGACCCGTCGGTTGATAGAAAGGCAGGGTCGGCGTGGTTTGCATGTTCATGGCCTACTCTCCTGGCACAGGGTTGGCGGGGCCGGGTTCGATGATTTCGTCCTTGCGCACCACCAGCATCGAGTAAATGAAAAGGAGCGCCCCCAGAACGACCGCCGCACCGGCACCGAACCGCATCAGGTAGAAGATCGCCAGATCGTCCTGCACCGTCATGTAGTAGTCGCCGATCACCCGCTGCATATGCGTCTGGATGGTGCCTGCAAAGGTCAGCACGAAGGTCATGAAGGCCATGCCACCGGTCATCAGCCAGAAAGACGCCATGTTCAGCACCTGGTTGTAAGGCGCACGTTCCCGCAGCATCGGCATCGCATAGGTGAACACCGCGAGATTGAGCGCCACATAGGCTCCGAAAAATGCCAGGTGCCCGTGTGCGGCGGTGATCTGCGTGCCGTGGCTGTAAAAGTTGACCCCATGCAGTGTGTGTAGGAAGCCCCAGACGCCAGCGCCGAAGAACGCGACGGTGCTGGACCCGAGCGACCACAAGAGAGCGGCCTTGTTTGGGTGGTTTTTGCGGCCCTTCCAGACCATGACGAAGGCAAAGCTCATCATCAGGAAGAATGGGATTGCTTCCAAGGTCGAAAAGATCGAACCGATCCACTGCCAGTAGCCTGGAAGGCCAATCCAGTAGAAGTGGTGTCCGGTGCCAAGGATGCCGGAGAACAAAGCGGTAGCGACAATGACATAGAGCCATTTCTCGACCACCTCGCGGTCAACGCCCGTCAGCTTCAGCAGCAGAAAGGCGAGGATCGCGGCCATCACCAGCTCCCAGGTTGCCTCCACCCAGAGGTGTACGACGAACCACCAGTACATCTTGTCGAGCGAGAGGTTATCCGGGTTGATAAAGGCGAAGATCCACAAGAGCGACAGAAGCCACAGGCCCATCAGCAGCACGTTGGTGATGGCTGTCTTCTTGCCGGAGAGCACCGTCATCGAGATGTTGAGAAGGAAGATCAGAGCCGCCACGAGGATACCGAACTTCACCCAAAGCGGCTGTTCGAGAAACTCGCGTCCACCATGGATGCCGACGAGGTAACTGCCGACTGCGCCAAGTGTGCCAACCAAAAGGATGATCAGCTGGACATAGGCCAGTTTGGGCGACCATATCTCGCGTTCGGACTCCTCTGGGATGAGGAAGTAAGCTGCACCGAAGAAGCCGAGCAGCAGCCAAACGATCAGCGCGTTTGTGTGGATCATCCGGATCACATTGAACGGCAAAAGCTCGGACAGGAAGTTGGGCGAGACATAAATCCAGCCTGCGAGAAGCCCGCCCAGCACCTGAATGCCGAACAGTGTCATGGCCGCAAGGAAGTACCAGTAGGCCACTTTCTGTGATTGATATTTCATTTTTTCGTCTCCTTATCCGGCCTCGTTTGGCGGCCAGCCCTGGGTGTCGGTCTGGTCAGCCCAACGAAGGAATTCCGCGAGACCGCGAATGTCCTCGTCCGTCAGTTCGTATTTCGGCATTTGCCTGCGTCCATCGATTCCGCTGGGCTGGCTTTCGATCCAGGCCTTGAGAGTTTCAAATGCGTCTTCAGGGCTGTCGAGCACGCCCCAGCGTGTCATCACGTTGCCGACTTCAGGTGCGAAATACGCACCCTCGCCATGCAGGCTGTGGCAGTTGATGCAGGAGTGTTGCTCCCACACATGCTTGCCGTGAATCACCTCTTCGCTCAGCGGCATACCCGCCGTCGAGACATTCACGACGTATCTATGGGAGTGGACGGTCATCGCCACGAAGACCACGACAAAGAAAATCGAGCCCCCGTAGAAGATGTTTCGCGCCCGCGATTTTGTAAGAATTTCCGCCATGAGCCGGTCTCCTTGAATTCGGGATGACCGATCTCTAGCGCGGTGCGACACGTCAAAGTTTGCGCCAGCACAACGTTTCGCCTGTTTGGGTGTCTAGTCTTGGGTCATCAGGAGAGACACATGGGAATGATCAAACTCAATGATCCCGACCTGCCGCTGTCAGATTTGATATCGAGTTGGCCACAGACAATTGCCGTTTTCAACAGGCACAAGATGCTTTGTGTCGGGTGCCTCATCAGCCCCTTCCACACGATTGTTGATGCCTGCGCGGAGTACGGTCTGGAAGAAGACACGTTTATCGCGGAGTTGATGGAGGCTGCGGGTCTATAAATCACTCTTGGGCTGGGAAATCACGACAAGCGCGTGTGGGTCCAGTACCTTGATGCGTTTGCGCTTGCTTTGCACCAGCCCTTGTTTTTCCCAAGCGCTGAGGAGGCGGCTGGCGGTATGAAGCGTGGTTGCGGTGAGTTCCGACAGGTCCTGCCGCGTGATTGGAAAATCAATCTCGATCCCGTCCGATACTTTTCGACCCGTCTGGTTGATTAGCCGCAGCAGTGCATTCGCGACCCTCTGCTCGACTTGCTGTGTTGCCATCTCCACAACGCGATTTTGGATTTCGCCCATGCGATCACCAACAGTTTTGTATGTTTCCGTAGCAAACCCATCATAGTCTGCAACAAATGTATCCCAAAGCCGGGTAGGCCAACTGAGCACGATCGACTCGGTCGCGGTCAGTGCTGTTGCCGGGTAGATCTCTCGCCCAATCGCCTTTGCAATTCCCAACAGCTGCCCAGTGGGAATGTGCAAAGCCGTCACTTGCTCTCCCGTTGGAGTGACCCGCACCACCCGCACATATCCATCAAGTAACATGAAGAAGCGTTCGGCGGGTGCGCCCTCGTCAAAAATCGCGACGCCTTCGTCGTATCTGCGTGACGTCGCCTGATCGAGAATCGTGCGGATCTCGCGCTTCTCCAGTTTGGAGAAGGGCGGCAGATGCGTCAGCAGGCTTTCATCGAGCCACGGCAGGGTCTTGCGATGTGACAAATCGGTCATGCACAAAGTCATGCCACAATATCTACCGTAAATTCCATCGCTTATCGGTTCAGAGCCACCTGCAGCGCGATCGAATTTGAATTTGCGCCAGCGCAAAGTTCTCTTCGTCGAAAATCTTAACCTTGTCCTCAACGAACAACGCGAACGGAAAGGAAAACGAAAATGCTTCGCACTGTTGTATCCGGTCTCGCTTTTGCCGCCCTGATGGGGGGCGCAGCTTTTGCCGAAACCTTCGAAGTTCAGATGCTCAACAAGGGCGCGGATGGGGAACGGATGGTCTTTGAACCTGCCTTCATCCAGGCGCAACCCGGCGACACGATCAAGTTCATCGCGGCTGATAAGGGCCACAACGCCGAAGTAAACAAAGGCATGCTTCCGGATGGCGCAGACGTCTTCAAAGGCAAAATCAACGAAGAGATAGAGGTCACGTTGAACACCGAAGGCGTCTACGGCGTGATCTGCAAACCGCACTACGCCATGGGCATGGTGATGAGCATCGCCGTTGGTGACGTCGAGGTGCCTGACGACTTTTTCGAAGGTCGGGTTCCACCGAAAGCCAAAGAGCGCTTCGAAGCACAGCTCGCCAATCTCGCAACAAATTAACGGCTCGGCGGATCTAACGTCCGCCTTCAGAAACAACCCAAATGGAGGGACCCATGACCAAATTCATCAATCCCGGCCTCATCAAGACAAGCCGCCGCAATGTCTTGCGCGGCAGTATGCTCGCCGGTGCCGCTGCCATGACGGGAGCCGGTGCAATGGCTGCACCTCGGGCACCCAAGCTGCACGGCATCAACGCCGCATCGGCCAAAATCTACAACGCTGCGGGCAAGGAAGAGGCCGCGTCAGATGCCAAACCTGCTGATTTGTCAGGCTACACCCGGGTGAAGCAAGAACTCGTACCCCCACCTTTCGCTCCGGTACACGAGCAGGTCGCGACCGGGGGGCCTAAGATCATTGAGATCACCATGGAGACCGAAGAGCGGCTGATGGTCGTCGACGAGGACAACGGCGCAAGCATCTGGGCGCTGACCTACAACGGCTCTGTGCCGGGCCCGCTGATCATTGTTCACGAAGGTGACATGGTCGAACTCACCCTGCGCAACCCCGCGTCGAGCATGATGGAGCACAATATCGACTTCCACGCATCAACCGGCGCTTTGGGGGGCGGTGGCCTGACTCATGTCTATCCCGGCGAGGAATGCGTGCTCCGCTGGAAGGCGACGAAACCGGGTTGCTTCACCTATCACTGCGCACCCGGTGGTGACATGATCCCCTACCACGTCACGCACGGTATGAACGGCGCGATCATGGTGCTGCCGCGCGATGGCCTGAAGGACAAAGAAGGCAATCCGCTGCGCTATGACAGCATCGCGTACTTCGGTGAGCAGGATTATTACCTGCCCAAGGACGAAAACGGCGACTATCGCACCTATGAGGCGGCAGGCGAAGACTATGCCGACAGTCTTGAGGTGATGCGCGGTCTGATCCCGACCCATTCGGTGTTCAACGGTGCCGTGGGCGCTCTGACCGGAGAAGGCGCGATCAAAGCGAAGGTCGGCGAGACCGTGCTGATGGTTCACAACCAGGCGAACCGCGACTCCCGTCCACACCTGATCGGCGGGCACGGCAACTATGTCTGGGAAAGCTCGTTCACTGACCCGCCTTTGCAGGACATGGAAACCTGGTTCGTGCGGGGTGGCAGTGCGGTCGCGGCGATGTACACCTTCGAACAACCGGGTGTTTATGCCTACGTGAACCACAACCTCATCGAGGGCGTGATGCTCGGGGCGACCGCTCACGTGGTGGTCGAAGGTCAGTGGGACAATGCGCTGATGGAGCAGGTTGTCGCTCCGCGCAGTTTCGAGACCTAAGAGAGGAGGAGGACCGATGTCGGTCGCCGCAAACTCAGAAGCAAGACTTGGTAAGACGTCCCTTCGTTTCGCCATCTTGGGTCTTGCGGCGGCAAGCATCGTCTGGGTCGCGCTCATGCAGCGCGGCCCGGATCCAGCCTTTTTGCCCGCGATGGCCGAGCGGGCCGTCAATTTGCCGGATGGGCGTTCGGTCTACGTGCAAAAGTATGAAGTCACCGTAACCGAATGGAACAGATGCGCGGACGAAGGTGCCTGTGAGCTGACCTTGCGCGCACGACCTGACCAGGACCCTGCTACAACACCGGCAACCGGGCTGAGCTATGTGGACGTTCAGCAGTATGTCTCTTGGATCAACAAAAGAAGCCGCCACGATTTCCGGCTGCCGACAGCTGAAGAATGGAACTCGATGGCCGCCGCGGTTCTTCCCGAGAAACCCGATCCTATCTTTACGGACCCGTCGTTAACCTGGGCATCCAGCTATCTCGTTGAAGGCCTAGCCCCACGAGCGCTCAAGCCTCAAGGCAGCTTTTCTGCATCCCCCGAAGGCGTCATCGATCTCGACGGCAGCGTCTGGGAATGGACAACGGAATGCTACGATGGACTGGATGGTGGCACCGCTCCTGATCGTTGCCCGGCGTTCTTCGTGGGTGGAGAGCACTTGGCAGCGATGTCTTATTTGGTCAGGGATCCCGCACGTGGAGGTTGCGCTGTCGGAACGCCGCCGGCCCACCTCGGGATGCGCCTGATCAGCGACACAGCGGTTTGAGCATCTGACGCGCCCTATGCGATTGTCCTCGCCCTACTGATGGTCCGACCGCACCGCTACTTCAATTGCAGGATATCTGGGATGCACTGCTTCCGCTGTGTCGGCATTTGATCCGCACCGTCCGATCGTTTGAGCCGTTTTGGCCCGTCCTTTACCTTGACGTTCGGCTTGGTCAGCGGGCCTTTTAACGTGACCGGCCACGGGCTGCGCGAAAGCGGCTCGCCGATTTTGCGCGGTTGCAGGTTCAGGTCCAGGGCCTTGTCGGCAATGTTAACACCGCCGAAGACGACGACTTGCACCTGATCCGTTTCCAACGTGGTTTGCTTGGTCGTAATGGTGCCGTTGGAAATGCTAAGGGGGGCGCGCATACATACGATTGGCGCAACCTTCTGCTTTTCCTTGGAGAAAACCCAGGGCAAAACGCCCAGCCCCGCCAGATCCAACAACTGGGTCTCGATTGACCCGTCGCGCATAGAAACCGTGGCACTGCCGCTCATGGTACTGGCAAAGTGTTTGGCGGAATCGGTTCCTCCGGTCACCGAAAAATCCACATAGATTGTGCCACTTGCACCCTTTTTGAAGTTCAGGTTGTGAAGGATGTCGTCCAACTGCCAACCACCGGCCTTGCCGGATAGGGTCAGCAGATGCGCCTCATCAGAGAGATCTATCTGCCCGCTCAAATCAAACTGGGCCCCACCATATTCAAATGCCAGCGGACCTGCGCGCAATTCCTCTTTGTTGAGTGTCAGTTCACTCTGCAAGCTGCTGATACCTTTGGCGCCTTCGATATGCCGAAGGTCAATATCAACATCCATATCAATACCCGACAGAAGAATGGAACGTCCGATGGGTTTCAGCGTCACATCCCTCAATGCGCCGGGTTCATCTGCTTCGCCACTGGCGTCTTCGACATCCTCCGCTGAGCCGCCGAGTTTTCTCAGTTGCGCCGCGGCCTGAACGATGTCACGAAGTTGATCGATCTTAATCAGGTCACTTTCAATAGTGCCCCGCAGCACTGGATCGCTTGTCGCATCATCAAGATCGGCCTCTATGCGCAGTACGGACTCGGCGAGTTCGACACTGGCGTTTGCGTTCCAATCGGTGCCTTCGCTCACCAAATCGATCCCAAAGCGCGCCCGCCCCGTTTCAACCGGGTCCAGCGACAATGCGGCCAACAGGTCTGCACCGGACGGAACGTCGACATCGATTGCCAGATCCAGGTTTTCGAATTTGAGGACATTCTTGACCGTGCCGTGCACCTCAAGGGACCAGACATCCGTTTCGCTCGTCTTGCCATCAAGGTTGGTCAGCGAAAGTTGATTGATGTTCCCGTTCAAATGAAAGTCACCCGAAAACCGACCCAGCTGATCGTCTGGCCCGATGAGTTCGGGCGAAATCAAGCTGCTCGCGGGAATATCCATCTGGCCTTCGGCTGATACGCCTTGCAATTGCAGCGCGTTATCAACTGATCCATTCAGAATGATAAATGGATCAGCCGGGTTCCCGATGCGCAGGTTTATGTTTCCGACCCGCAAATTACCGTCGGCCGTTCTGAAAAGTTCCGAAAATTTGATCGGCGGCGGCCCTTCACCAGCGGTTTCCAAGGTAAAACCGTTGGTTTTGATAACCATTTGCCGCTGAGGCACCTGCCCCGGCACGCTGTCCATGACCATGTCAACCGCAATTAGCTTGAGATCATAGCGAGATGCCGCAGGGGCCGGTTCCGCATCTTCGGGGTAAAGCCGAATGCGGGTCGTCAGCGACACATCTGCGGGGTTCCCCAACTCTCCGATTTGGCCCGTCAGCGAAAGGCTTTGCCCGCCGTCCAATTCAGCCCACACGCTCAGATCATCAATCCGGGCGACGCCATCAGCCAATTTGAAGGTTGCCGCGACACTACCCGCCCCTTCCAACACACGGTTAAGTTTCAGTGCGTCCAGTAGCTGTCCGAGTTCTGCAACCTCCACAGTCGCCTTGACCTGTAACCCGTTCTCTTGGGGGATCTGTTCAGCCGCAATCGATATCTGCTCGAAATCCATTGCCATCTGAAACGGGTTTTTTGCAGGGAATGTCCCATTCAGGTCAAATGTTTCACCGTTTAACGATCCTGTCCCAACCGCCGATGCCGTCTTCGTTCCCTCGTCACGCGCCAGCACCAGGTCCTCGAGTTGCAGATCCAGATCAAGTCCGTTCAGGTCGTTCTGGTAACGAACAGTGACGTCCGTCAGGTCAATTCGACGATCCGCCAAAATTCCACCGACAGAAGGGTCCTGAGAATTCCCAGACCTTTGGGTTTCCGCCATGGAAAGCGACTGCCAGTTCGCGTTTCCGTCTTTGTCGGTGATCAGATTCAGGTGAACACCCGATATGGAAAGGTTGCTGAGCGACAGCTTGCTGTTCCAAATATCGCGGGCCGAGATTTGGAACTCAATCGCGTCGATGGCTGCCAGATTCGCGTCTACCCCAGACGATCCGGGAAGCACCAGCCCCGCTGCCGAGACCTGCAGTTGCCGACCAAAGCCCAAACGCACTTCGTCCTCAATCAAAACGTCCTGACCAAGTTTCTTGGAGATCAGGTTTTCAACGAAACCGGTCCTAAGCGAAGAAAACAACGCCGAGGACAGGAACAGCCAAGCCGCCAAAACAGCAACAAACGCGATCGCGCAGCAAATCAAAATGCCGTTGAATATCAAACGCACGTTCTACTCCTTTGGTTTCGAAGCACTGTGTGGCCAGGCCAATTCCACGTGCGACACTTCAATACGCGGCTCTGCTGATGCTCTGAGCACTGCGCGCGCCTGAAGGTTAAGCTGCCAATTTCCAGTGACTTGATCAAACAGGAAACAACTTCAGTCCGCATAAACACCTGCGATGTCGTCATGCCGGGCAGCCTCGCACCAAATATCGGTAACACCTGCCCTATCGGGACATTTCGATAACGAAAAGTCATTCTATGCACGATCTTTCTAACGGTTCTGGCAGGCAGCAAGTGCCGGTTTCTCATACCATAAAATTAATGATATATGATAATTCAAATATATGAGGGACCAATGAACTCACTGACAAGAATTACACGGGGAATAGGTGCCGCCTTGCGGGACGGCCGGGTCAAAAGCCTGCTTGCTTTCACACTTGGAATGGTCCTCTGGGCATCTGTTTTCTATCACTATGTTGAAGGCTGGAGTTGGTTAGATTCCATCTACTTTTCTGTCGTGACAATCTCGACCGTAGGTTTCGGTGATTTTTCCCCTCAGACTGCGGCGGGGAAGATCTTTACGATGGTCTACATCATCGTAGGACTGGGCATCTTTGTGGCCGCGGCGACCACAATCGCAAACACAATCCTATCTCAGGACGACGAATAGTCACCGACAAAAACGCCAAAAAACTCAAGTGCTGCAAGATCGCCTGACGGTCGGGTTCTAGATGATTAGGCAGATCTCCATCCAAGGCGACGCAAGGGCCCTAACGACGACCAAAGCCCGGATTTCACAAAAGATATTCATATTGGGTTTTTTGAGTGTATTGTTGCCAAAGTAACGGAGGGATGGAATGGAAAAGACACAGGACGCCAAGATCGTCGACCTTGCGATACGTTTGCTCTTTCTCGGGGTATTTCTTTACAGCGCGTTGGTAATGGTCGCCCCGTTGGCGAGCGTGGTGATTTGGGCCACAATCCTTTGTGTAGCGCTTTACCCGGTATTCGATTGGCTGCAGTCCAAGCTGGGCGGACGAAAGTCGCTGGCCGCAACGATACTGGTTTTGCTGGGTCTTGTGCTGACCTTGGGGCCGGTTGCCACTGCGGTGTCGGGGGCTGCTGAACTTGGGTCCGAGTTTGCCGAACAGGCTGACAGCGGCGAATTGAAAATTCCACCTGCCCCGGACAGCATCAAGGACTTGCCCCTGATCGGAGAAAGAATTGCAGAAGTCTGGGGGTTGTTTGAACGGAATCTGGATGGTGCGCTCGCAAAATACGGGGCGCAGATTCTTGAGATCACCAAGTCGCTGTTCGGAAAGGTACTGGGCATCGGAATCGGACTGTTGGGCCTTGCCCTTTCGGTGTTGATCATGGGTGGCATGTTCAGCCCCGGCCCGAATTTGGTTCAAGGCCTTCAACGCTTTGCCAACCGGGTATTCGCGCCGCGAGGTGGCGAGTTCGTGACGCTGGCGGGTGCGACGATCCGGAATGTGACCAAGGGTGTCATCGGTGTTGCTGCCATTCAGGCCGTGGTTGTCTGGATTTTGCTGTCGCTGTTCGGGATTTCATCCGCTGCGACTCTGGCGTTTATCTGCCTGATCCTCTCGATCATCCAGATCGGGCCGGGATTGGTTCTTTTGCCAGTTATCATCTACGCGTGGAGTTCTATGTCAGGCGGCGCGGCTTTGGCGTTCACCATTCTCGCCATTCCCACAACGATAATGGACAGCTTCCTGCGGCCCGTCTTCATCTCAAAGGGCCTAGAAACGCCTATGCTGGTGATCCTGATCGGTGTTCTCGGCGGTATGATGGCTTATGGACTGATCGGCATTTTCATGGGACCGGTTCTGTTTGCCGTTTTTTACGAGCTGTTCAAGGTTTGGATCGATGCCACGCCGGACGGTCATGACGCTGCGGACGGAGCGGCGCAATGAGGAAGACGATATGGACGACCCTAGCCGTCATAATGATTCTTCTCGTCTGGTATCTGGTTGCTGATCGAAAAACGCCATTTACCGGAAATGCCAGGGTCAAGGCCGTGGCAACCCAGATCGTCCCGCAAGTCACCGGAACTGTGATCGAGGTTTTGGTCGAAAATGGTCAGGTCGTCTCGGCCGGTGATCTTCTGGTTCGTATCGACCCAAGACCGTACGAAATTGATCGCGACAAAGCCGAAGCTGACCTGGAAGCAGCAACCCAAGAGGTTGGCGCCTCGTCGGCAGAAGTAAGCGCCGCTCAGGCCAAACTGGCAAGGGCGCAGAGTGATCTGGACACCATGCGCATCCAAACAGAACGCGTTTTTGCACTTGAAAAGAAAGGATTGATTGCCGTCTCAAAAGCAGACGATGCGCGAGGTCAACTGGCCGAATCCGAGGCGAATTTTGAAAACGCCGTAGCAGATCTGGAAAAGGCCAAGCAGCGGTTGGGTGACGAAGGAATTGAAAACCCCAAGATTCAGCGCGCGTTGGCCGCGTTGGCGGATGCAGAGCTTAACCTTGAATGGACAGAACTGCGCGCCCCGGCGACAGGCGTGATCTCTAACCTGCTGATAGCACCCGGAACCTATGCCCGGTCCGGGCAGGACCTGCTGACCTTCCTGGATGCGACGGATATCTGGATCGAGGCGTATTTCACCGAAAACAACCTGGGCCGGGCGTCGGTTGGATCTCCCGTGGATGTGGTGCTGGACATGCATCCCGGCAAAATTGTCCCAGGCGTCATCGAAAGCTTCAGCGCAGCCGTTTCCCTAAGCGGTGGCGACACACCCGGACAGTTGGCCAGCCCACCAAGCACCAAGGGGTTTCTTCGCGAACCCGAGCGCTTTCCGGTACGTATCGTGCTGCCGGGCTACGAGGCCGGAAGCGCTGAGGATGACCTGCGCTTTCAGCTCAACGGGCAAGCCGACGTGATCATGTACCTTAGCGACAGCTCTCTGCTGAACGCGGTGGGCCGCGCCTACATTCGCGTGGTTTCGATCCTGTCCTATGCGTACTGAAGATCGGCGCGCAGTACACAGACTAGCGCTAGGTGTAACCAGCGTCTTCGCACTGGGCCTGTTTCTGGGGTGGCCTTTGTCCATTGTCGGGGCCGTGTTCACGGCCCTGTTTCTTCAGGCCCCAGCCGCACTGCCATTGGCTGCCTTCGCGAAGTTGTTTGTGTTCTCAATTGGGTTGATGTTCATTTCTTTCCTACTGTCATCGACCTTCGCGCCTTATCCGCTGGTTTTCCTCATTCTGGTGGCCATGGGGATTATCTTGTCGTTCATTTGGTCGATTTCCGGCGCAGGTGTTTTACCGGGGGTCATCGCTCTGATGGGGGCATTGATGATCCCCAACCTTGCGCTTCAATCGCAAGATCTGGCCTTGGTGCTTGTATTCTGGATCCCACTGAACCTGCTGTTTGCAGGCTTTGTTTCGACACTGATGTTTGTGGTGATACCAGCCGCACCTCAGACAGCGACCGAGAAAAAAGCTGCGTCCCCACCAGACTTTGATCCGTATCGCCGGATCGTCAGAATGTCGCTTGTCACGGTTCCATTTGCTTTGGTATTTTTTGTGTCCGGCGCGTCGGCGTTGCTGGTTCTGTTCTTTGTTGCGCTTCTCAGCCAGCAGTTGGCGGCGATGCCTGCGGCGGGCAAAACCGTGGCAAAGGCAATGCTAACGGCAAACCTGCTTGGTGCGGCAGTATCCATCCTTTGTTACGAAATCAACGTCATCGCCCCTATTATTCTGACACCCGTTCTGCTTTGCTTTTTCGTCTGTATAACGCTTGGGGCGCTCGGAAAATCTCAAGCTTCGCTCGCCGCGGCGGCCGGCTCGGCCCTGACAACGGTGCTGATCGTCTATGGTGGATCGATTTCTCCGTTTTCGGATGAGGCCGACGTCAAAAGCATCACGCGCGTTCTGCAAGTCGCCAGTGCCGCGATCTTCGTGATCGTTGCCTATGTCGTGGTGGATGAGTTCTGGCCGGAAAAGAAACGGCAGACTTCGGCAAGCACCTGACAGGGTGCTGTCAGACGAATTCGAACCAGTCTCAGTGTACCGTAGAAACCGCGAACCTATCCGGACCAAAGTTGACGCCACTCGGCAAGAGCAGCGCTGCGTCTCTGCTTGAAGGCGTCTCGGTTAGCGATCCTTCCCGGTTGAACTGGTTGTAGACCGAGGAATGAACGGATGCGAATTTCTGTAAACTTCGCATGCGCCTGAAACGCTGCATCGCGCGTTCGCGTCGTCGAAACGGGAGGTGCGAATTCTCAACGCGGTTGGTAAGCCACCTGCCCGTCTGTTGTTTTGCAAGCGCGCCCATTTCTCTGAGCGCAGCCTCATAGGAAGCGAAGCTATCTGTGACGACCTCCTCGGCGCAACCGTGCCGCGTCATCAATTTCTTGAGGAATTTCACTGCCGCAGCTTTGTTTCGGCGTTTGGTGACAACGGCTTCCAGTTCCTCGCCTTCCTGATCAACAGCCCGCCAAAGATAATGCCGCTTGCCATTCAGCTTCACGAAAACCTCGTCCACGTGCCACTTCCATTTCGAGAATGCGCGCACGCTTCCGTCTGATTTCAGCAACAAACATCGGCCCTAACCTGTTCCACCAAATTTGGACAGTTTCGTGGCTCGCGCCGATGCCTCGCTCGTGCAACAGATCTTCGACATCCGAAGCGACAGCGGGAAGCGGAGGTGCAACATCACCGCAAGGCGGATGATCTCGGGGCTGGTTTTGAAATACTTGAATGGCGATTGTTTAATCATACGCGAAGGCTACGAGAGCACCCTGCCCCGCTCAAGCAAAGTTCTGCTGACAAGACCTACATGGCTTAGATGGATGTCACTGCACTTTGAAATATGGGAAAATGGCGCCCCCACACGTCTTCCCAATTAAAATCTAAATATTTGTATATAAATATAATTACTATCTACGTTTTCTAACGTACCCCCAATCGTACCCCCAAACACATCTTTAAACCGCACTATTTGCGGTCCAGCTAGAGTTCATGTGAGCCTGAAGTTGTATGAAATCGCATCGGTATTTGGGAGCGCTGCCGATAAGCCTGCTTGCCTAAGGCGCTCTGCTCTGTCCTTGTAGCTTTGGGACCAAGCTTGCTGTTTTCGCGGGCTGATCAGTTGCGCCGTCCGGTCTTCATCGATCATAAATCGTCTTCCATCAATCCAACCATGCGCGATCAGCGCATCCAGCACCTCTCCCCGACTGACATATTTCTGCGGATGTGCCGACTTCCACGTGATCAGGCGGACGCTATCTCGTTGGGTAAAATGCGTGCTCGACCACTCCCACAGCTGATCACGGGATGTAACCTCAATATCAGTCATGCGCCACCATAGTGTTCATGCTTATCCGCGAACCAGTTGAGGTTTTTCGGATGACCTTCGACAATGCAGAGTAGTATAGCAGGCGTTGGCGACGGTTGGTCTGAAGGCTGCTTTGGGCTCGGTGCGGTCATTCGCAAAGTACTCGTGAGCATCTGCTTTGCGGACCTGGGGTTCATATGACTAAGCGACTTCGAACCAACCCATCATCCCAGTCGCCTGATGTGACAACATATGACAGTGGATCATCCATTTGCCAGGATTATCCGCGACGAAAGCCAGCTCGACAGTTTCATCAGCAAGGATGAGAACGGTGTCCCGTACGTCTTTGTAAGGGGCAGAAACACCGTTGCGTGACAGAACAGTAAAATGATGTCCGTGGATATGTATGCCGTGTGGGAACGCTGAGCGATTGACCAACTCCATGCGCACGGTTCTACCAAGCCTTGCCACAAACAATGGTTCCTCCATACCATGGGCGACCCCATTGAATGCCCATGCCATGCCGCGAGATGTCAGTTCGCGGAAATCCATCGTCTCGCCTTGATAAATGGCTTCATCAATACCCCGCATGGCACCACCGTTCATTAGCAGCGGTTGGTTTTGCGCAGATGCTAAATCAACCTCTGGCAGTGTTTTCCACGGTGGTAATGGTCGGACATTTTCTTCCGAGGGCTGTACCGGTTTGCCCTCCATACGGAACGAGGCAAACTCCACTTGATTTCCTCTTCCAATGTCGACCAGGAGACTGGTCGTTTCTGGAGAGGTCGCCGGTGCGTCAACGACTATGTCGGCCCGCTGCGCTGGCGCCAGTTCCAAGACTTCCAGGCTACGCGGTGCAACGGGATGACCGTCCAGCGCGATCAGGGTCGGGGATAGGTCAGGCAGGCGAATTGGCATGATCCGGTCGGTTGCGAAGTTGATCATCCTCAGGCGCACACGCTCCCCGGGGCGAAGCGCAAACTCCGGGTATGACTGTCCATTTACTGTCCCTGTATTGCCCATCCGTCCTGCATGAGCCGCTGCATGAAGATCGTCCCATCTATCCTCTACAATCGATCCATCTTCGTTGAGTAACCAGTCATCTAGCACGAGGATCAATTCGCGAGTTGCCGCGCCGGACAGGCCCAGCCAGGGCTCGGTGTCTTCCACGATCAATGGACCTGCAAGTCCGCGTGCCACCTGCTCTCGGCTCCGGTTGTGGGAGTGATACCAGTATGTTCCGGGGTCGGGGCAGACAAAATCGTAATCGAACTCGCCTCCAGTTGGCACAGGTGCTTGGGTGAGCGGAGCCGCACCATCCATTGCATTGTCGATACGGATGCCGTGCCAGTGTACAGCTGTAGGCTGTGGCAGTTCGTTCAGCAACGTGCGCGACACCCGCTCGCCGGCCTTAACCCTTATCGCAGGACCTGGAACTGATCCGGCACCTTGTTGGGCATAGGCCCAAACATCCGTTCGCGGATACCCTTCAGGGGTGAGTTGCGCTGTTGATGTCGTTGCTCGAAGTACCGACTGAGTTCCGTTGGCATGGCTGTTTATTGGTAGCAAGGGAACTGCTCCGACCGCAGATAGACCAGTTACAAATAAGCGACGTGAAAGCGATGTCATAAGTCTACTCTTCATAAAGGTTCACAGGCGGAGTCGTTACAGAAGAACATGTTGCTGTCGTAATAAGTATCAAGAGGGCAACAAAGCCCTCAATCTTGATTGAACGGCGCAACTTAGACGCCGCGTCTGAGCCACCATATTCTAACGCGGGGACGAATTCAGTTTGTTAAAGGTAGCAAGGCTCAGTAACCCGAAAAAGAGCATTGCCTTGATAACAAGTGCTTGGCCATAAGCTGTGGAGAGCACCGCCGCGAGGGTTCCACTCATGAACCAGGCAAATGCAAGCCATACAAAAACAAGCACCGGCACCGTAATGCCCGCGATTTCGCCGAAGCACGAAAGATTGCGTAGTCAGAGTCTTGTAGCGCCAACGGATGAAACGGAGCTAAAGCCGCAACCCGAAACCCAACTGCCAGCAAATATATCATGAGCAGCCTCATCTGGCTGCCCCCGTTTGATTGTTAATGCATCATCGGCCTTTGATCCATTCCAAAATGGCGGGTCATAGAACGCTCTCTAGTTACGGAGAGTAACTCAATCCGCAAACCGTGCCACTGCCGCGAAATTCCCTCTTCGGGCTCAGTATATACCACCGTCACAGCTGGGCGATCGCACTCGCGTGAGAGCCAAATTGAGAGCGGCACAGGCTCATGCAAGAACCGTTCAACGCAGACAGCATATAGATAAATCGTCTCGCTGATCGCGTCCGGGTCAGTCGAACACTCACCCTCAAAACCGCGCGTGCCATCCTCTTGCAACACACAATCTGGGCAATTGGTCAGGGACACATCTAAGCCAACATAATTATTCATGGCTGTCTCTCCTTCAGCTCAAGGTCTTCGAGATACGACAATAGCCGCTCTCAATACCCGGAATGCCGAATTCTCAGCAGATACGCCATGAACGCATTCTGCGCATCGCCGACGTTGAAGGCGACCGTAGCATCGGTCGCTATGGGCTCTGAGCCGCTCAATGCCACCGCGACAGGTCGCTGAGTTCGGGCCGCATGAAACCTGCCGTTCGTCAAGAGCGCGAAGTTCTTGATCTTTAGCCGTCTCTGTCGATCCGGAGACATTCGCCCATCGGTAGGCGACGATCACGCCGGACGCCGCTAATTCGGGCTCTGAACCCAAACAAGACATTCACCCTTCATATGAATGTCGTTATTGCTGACTTTCAGTGGTTTCTGTGGGCAAACCCGCTTCCTGCCATGCGGGGAACCCACCGGGATAGTAGCGGGGCTCCTCGAAGCCCCAAAGCTGCGCCTTAGCTGCGGCATATGCAGAATAAGGGCAGTGTGGTCCATGGCAGCTGAAGATCAGCGTGTCGTCTTTTGACGCGATTTCCATCAACGCTTCGCGTGAAAGTCCGACCATCAACGACAGGAAGTGTGCGCCAGGGATATGACCGGCATCGAAGTCGAGTTCGGCACGAACGTCCACGAAAACCGCGGCGTTATTCCTCCAAAGTTCATGCGCTTCCTCTGTTGAGATCATGCGAACATCTTCGACCGAATAGAGCCCCTCTGATTGAGAAACGAGTTCGCGTACCGTCGACCATTTCAGATCACTCCCTGCACCTTCCGGAACCCCTGCTTTGACCAACCCCTCAAAAAGGTGCTGCCTGTATTCGGGGTCGTATCCAAACATGTCTCCGTACCACCACAGAAGACTCTCCTGTGCAGTGAATGGGTCATAAAAAGAAGGGACCGCGATCTCGTTGTATTTTTCGATCAAGGCGGGCACTTCATCTGTTTCGTTCAGATGGCCGAGAGCGGAAACAAGGGTCATGATATCCGGCGCACTGTCGTTTTCCCTTGCAATGACACGCCGCATCGTGCTTACCGCTTCCCGGTATTTCCTTTGATGAAGTTGCGCGACGCCCAACTCACGCAGGTAGCGCGTGGTCTGCAAGGGGTCAAATCGGACCGCGTAACGCAGCGCAACCTCCGCTTCGGCGGCCCGACCGGTGGCGTTCAGTACTTTTGCCTTTGCAACATGTATATCCGGATCGCTCGGTGACAGAGCGAGCGCCTTGTCCAACTCGTCAAACGCCTCGGAGTGACGCCCTTGTTCAACGAGAATCTGCGCTTTTAGCGAATAGGCAAGCGCAGAGGGAGCCTCCATCGCTTTATCGATGTTTTTCAGGACCTCTCTCCAAGAGCGTTCGAAGCCGCCTCCGGCGGCAAGGAACCAAACACTTTGAACGATACGCCAGTGCGCCGCAGCCAGCCCTGCATAGGCTCGCGAGTAGTCGGGATCGAGTTCAATCGCATTCTCGAAAGCAGAGATCGCTTCCGCGGTAGCGTCTTCGTTGTCACGTCGCAAAAGGTCGAGGCCACGCAGCACAGCGTCATATGCCAGCGGAGACTCTGTTTCCGCGCGTTCCAATCCACCTTCTTCAATCGCCGTCAGCTGAACGGCAAGAGCGGTGGTAATTTCCCGAAGAACCTGGTCCTGCAAGGCAAAGACATCTTCAATCTGGCTGTCATAACGATCGGCCCAAATATGATGCCCCCCGAGCGCGTCGATGAGCTGCGCGTTCACGCGGACCTGATCTCCTGCCCGCCTGACACTGCCTTCTAGTATGTACTGCACGCCCAGTTCCTCGGCTACTTGCTGCGACCTGACGGCCTTGTCCTTGTAGGTCCAACTTGAATTGCGCGAGATGACGAAGATACCTGATATCTTGGAGAGATCGGTGATGAGATCTTCTGTCATTCCGTCGGCAAAATACTCGTTTTCTTTGCTGTCGCTGAAATCTTCGAATGGGAGAACGACAAGCGACGGCTTGTCTGGCAATGGTAGGGCCATCCGGTCAACGGACGCGCGGGAGAATTCGGGTTTCCAAGGCTGCCAAACGGCAAGACCTGTGAGGAATAGCACGGCCAAAATGACTGCCGCGATCCAAGGGGTGAACTGGCGCTTGGAGGGTGGCGATTGCACTTCCAGCATCGGCGTCGAGAGGCTGGCCGCTTTCGCGTTTCGCTCGACTTTGTAGATAAGAATTGGAGTCGGGATATTCTTGACCAGTCGTTCACCAAGCGGTGTAATGTCGAGATCGAGTTTTCCGGCGATGTGCTCCATCACGGAACCCGAAAGGCAGATGCCACCCGGATCGGACAGGGCCTCAAGCCTGGCAGCAATATTCACTCCGTCTCCGTAAATGTCTTCTTCATCTACGATAATGTCGCCGACATTGATGCCGATCCTGTACAGGATCGGTTCCTCGTCCCGGCTTGCATTGAATTCGTCTACCTTGTGCTGAATATCCACCGCAAAGCAGACCGCGTCGAAAACGCTTGAAAACTCCATAAGCGTTCCATCGCCCATGAGTTTTATGGTTCGTCCGTGGTATTGTTCAATTTTGGGTTCGATGAGATTCCGGCGCAGTTCCTTCAACGATGCGAGCGTCCCGCTCTCATCACGATTCATCATCGCGCTGTAACCGACGACATCTGCCGACAGTATGGTCGTGAGTTTTCGTTCTTGAGGCATCGCGATCATGTGCAAATCCTCGTGGGCGAGCAGGAGAAACACCCGTGAACGCTACGGGTGCCTCTGGAATTGCCTGCCAATCATGACATGATAGTCTAATTTCGATTGATAATAAACTGGTGGACCCTGATGAGGGCTTCAGCATGGGAGCCAGCTTCGTCCGCATCTTCCCAGTTCCACACCGGCGCAGCGAATGACGGCAACGGATCCGGCGGTTGAAGGCGCCCGCCAATGACCCGTCAGGGGAAAATCGCTGCGCTGGCGAACTCGCGTCGCCGCAGGCGCGAATACCACTAGCTTACTTCACCGATCGCACTCACTGCGGCTGCACGAGTCCGGAAAGTCCGCAAAGCTGAATCTCACAAAAAACCTGCAAATGACCGAACAGAGCCAAGCTCAGACAGTTTCGGGTTCTTGGAAGCTGCTTGCAACGCGCAACTATCATTTTGACGCGGTCAATCGAATTTTCGTCTGCCGCAACCCGTATTAGCGGCTGCGCCGATTGTTGGATCATACCAGCATTTTTATAAGTAATTGCCGCATGCGTCGACGCTAGACCCGACGATGTCAGACTGACAGGAATGCGAAAGCAACGGACATGGTAGATTTGCGAATAATTCGGTCCCAGTGAAAATGATAGAATCCCTGGCTGGCGCACTTCTAGAGTATGCTCTTAACTTGGTGGTTTCCAATTGGCCTGTCTCATAGCGTCGCCAAGGTCTTTCCCGTATTGCGGATTTGCAAAAAGCCTCTCAAACAGCGCATCCACGCGACTGTCAGGCCACTCGCGTGACAGTTGTTCCGATAGCGTCTTAGCTTCCACCTTATTCCCCAGCATCTGATGTGACGCCATGAGGTAAGCAACGGATACAGGTCCGACAGGGCCGCCTTTTTCTGTTGCTCTCTCAAAGGCCGACACGGCACCTTCATAGTCCTTCATATGGAACTTTGCAGATCCCATCGCGTTCTGAAACACATAGCCTCGCTCTAGCTCGATTTTTGAGAGTGCTTCCTCGCTAATTTCCACAACTTGTTCAAATGAACCGGAATAGAGCAGGACAAGCGACACGAACTCCAAAACATGAACGTCGTGCGGTGCCAAACGCTGCGCTCTTTGCGCAAATTCCATGGCCTCAGGCCAGTTTCCCGTGGCAAACTTGACCCAGGCCATTGCGGACTGGCTCCAACCTGTTTCCGGGGCCAACTCAATGGCCCTGTTGGCCTGCACGTTGGCGTAGTTCAACATTTCTTTGCCGAGGTCGGCATCAGGTGTCAGCACCGCGATAGTTGCAGCTACTTGGGCCGCACCTGCATGGCCGCCGAAATAGCTGTCGTCGTTTTCAATTGCGCCTTTGAAAATGGTCAACGCCGCTTCAAGGCGCGCAGGTTCCAAGGCGGGAAAGATCAGATCGCGACCAGTATTTGCCAGATTGACAGCCTGCAGTCGCATTGGGGATGCATCAAAAATCGCGCCACGCTCATCACGGCTTAGCCCATCTACCGACAAATCAGCCGGCACATCCTGCTTCGTCGAGTTCACACGATAGGCAACCGCAAAACAGCCTAGAATGATAATCCCCACAACCCCAACACCTGGCCGAGCCCATGCGCGCGCACTGATTTCCAGCTTTGAGAACTCGGGCTGAGCGGTTTCGGAGCCGCTTTTTGAAATTCGAGGTGCGTAACCACCCTTTGGCAGCTCAAACACCGTCTTTTCGTCAAGCCCGTCCGCGGCGTAATACTCGGCAAGCTTGCGGCGCAAGCGACCAGCGTCCACCCGCACGACATTCTCGCGGCGCTCTATCTCGTCCACTGAGCCACCATAGACATCCATTGCAATTGTCTTGGCGCGAATTTGATCTGCCCTTCCGTTGAGAGTTTCCTCAACTACATACACGAGAAAGTCCTGTAGTCGCAGTGACCCTTCGAAGGTCGTGGAGTTCACAAGCCGCTGAAGCGCTGCCCGCACATCCTTGGCGTCGGGCTTTTCCTGATCTTCTGCCGCTGGGGATGATCTGCCGGATAATACCATTTTTTCAGAGAGTTACATCCATCGTTACACCGTATTATGCCCCGATAAACCTATTGTGAAAAGTGAATTCGTTGTTCGCGTTGGAAACATGCTGCTCCATCGAATGAGCTGTCTAAATGAAGTGTAACGCTGTTGATAATCTATTTCCCAATCAGGAGGCCGCGATAGCGGACCTAAGGCGGGAGGACACGGTTTTCGATGAAATTTGCCGAGACTATCAGCTTCTCAGTGACGAGCACCTCTCTTTGAGCGCTGAGCCTGGAAGTAAGTCGTACCAGTTTGCCTGCGACATCCGCGAAACTTTGGATGGTCTTCGGGACGAAATTGCCCGGTCACTGCGGCGGGCCGGGAAGACGTAGTTCAAAAGAGGAAGGGATACCGATGAAATCAGTCTCAAAACAAGTCGCGGCCATAGTATTGATGGCTGGCGCGAGCTTTGCTCAGGAAACGCCTATCATCCACGATGGTGAGTTCGAGTATCTCCGCGCACAGTTTGGGGAGCAATGGGACGCACAGGATATGGAGATAGATGCTCGACTTGCCGAGATCCGTGGCGCGAATGGGGGGCAACCGCCTAATTTCCTCTATATTCTGATTGACGATGTGAGCTTCGGTCAGATGGGTAACCGGACAATGAACTATGTCACAGGTTTCGACACGCCCAACATCAACGACTTTGCCACCGAAGGTATGTCTTTGATGAGAATGTACACCGAGCCATCTTGCACACCGACACGAACGGCAATGTTGACCGGTCGCCATCCGGTACGTGCCGGTGTGGAGGAGGTCAAAGTTGCGTTGGTTGGCGAAGGTCTTGCGGCCCAGGAAGTCACGATTGCCGAAATTCTAAAGGAACAAGGTTACAACACCGCGCACGTTGGGAAATGGCATCAGGGCGATATTGAGCAGGCCTATCCGCATAATCAGGGTTTTGACTGGGCGGCATTCCCCTTGCATCAGCAGGTTCAACTCAGCCTGATGACACGCGACGCGATGGTTGCCAACAATATGCTTGGCTTCCATCCGTCCGGACAGTCCAACCAATTCCAGTTGGATGAGCGATTCAAGCCCTACGGTCTAGTAACCGGCGTTGAAGGGGAAGCAGGTGGCCCAGCTCGCGAAGTAGACATGGCGCCGGGCGAAGAATGGACACAAGCCAAATACGAAGAAATGAACCTGCGCTATCAGCGTCAGGCACTGGAACAGCTAGACCGCCTCACCTCGCAGAATGATCCATTCTTCATGCAATATTGGCCACTTTATCCGCTGAATTTTGCTTATCCGGATCAGGCTGTTTCCCGCAATGGTGGCTTCCATGCCGACAAGTTGCAGGTTTTGGACGGCTGGATAGGCGAGGTTCTGGCAAAGCTAGATGAAACTGGCAAGGCAGACAACACCGTCGTCATGATCATGGCTGACAATGGCTTGATGTATCACTACGAAGGAACGTCCGGTCTGAACCAGTTGATTTATCGCGGCGGCAAGACGCAGCACCTTGAAGGCGGAGTGCGAACTGACGCGTTCATCCGCTGGCCCGGCGCAATTGAGCCAGGCAGTGCGGCAGGTGACATCGTACATGTATCTGACCTGTTCACCACGTTCGCGCGGATCGCAGGCGCAACTGACCGCATCCCTCGCGACCGCGTGATCGACGGCATTGACCAGACGGCGCTGTTACTTGAAGGTGAAGGTAACTCGCGTCGCGACTACGTCTATGTGTATGAAGGGCCCGTGTTGCGTTCAGTCGTGAAGCAAGAGTTCAAAATGCATTTGCCAGCCCCCGGTCAGCCCGGAGCTGCGGCCCCCGTTTTCAATGTCTATCGCGACCCACGTGAAGCACATCCGCTTGTCGGATATTCATTGTGGTCCGGTGCATCATTCCAAGACATGGTCAAGCGCCATCAGAAAACCATTGCAAAGCACCCGCATCTGCCGCTGGGCAAGGGTGTGCCGTATGAAGGTATTGAGAACCTTCGTCCCGAAAGCGAGTTGACCCGAGAAATCTTCTCCAGCTGGCAATGATGAAGGTAGACGGCGGCGAGAACCTGTCGCCGTCTCACCTGACCCTCCAACTTCTCTCAGGTGTATGATGTCACGCAACTTACATTGTCTTGTTCCACTGATCTGTGCATTGCTCGTGGTAGGCTCTGCTTCCGAAGCTGAGGAAAACGCGTCAAATCCATTGGCTGCGGTTGACAACACCGACATTCGATATCAGTACTTTGATCTTGGAGGGGATGCAGACCGTCGGGATACCTTTGTCGATGGTGCATACATGTTACGCCCCGATCTGAAACTAAAATACGAGCTCCACTACAATTCAACGAATGCTACTGGCGAAAGGTTCAAAGGGTTCGAAAAGACAAGCTTCAAGCTGATCTACTTTCCCTCACAGAAACCCTTGGATGACACCTGGAGCGTGAAGTCCGCACTTGGTTTGGAGTGGATCCTCGATTTTGGTGACCCCGACGAAGGCATCGGCACCGGGTCGGATCAGATAGCCCCATTTGGTGGGTTCGCATTTGCAAACACTAATACTGGGCTGACTCTGATCCCTCTGGTCCAGCACTTTGCATCTTACAATGGACCAACTGATGTCAGCCAAACCGCGATGCGCCTAATTGCACTTCAGCCATTTGGTGAAGGGTATTGGATCAAAGCAGATATTAAAGCGCCCTATGATTGGGAGAATGACGCCTGGCCCGCGACCGCAGAATTCCAGTTCGGAAAGAACCTGAGCCCTGGAGTGGCGCTCTATGCAGACGTGCTGATCGGAATTGGTGCTGATCGCCCCTATGACCAAGGCGCCGGGATTGGACTCAGATTCAATTATTAGGTCGTAATTTCCTTAAAACTGCGGTCGCGCCCTGTACCGCATCTCAATACGCCATGGTACTTGCGACAAGCCTTATGGCTCTGCCAGCGATCATCGTGGTCGCCTTTAGGCTCGAAGCGGTCATTCGCCTGAATACCACGAGCGACCGCTCCGCGGATCTTCCGGACCTTCACCGCAGTTGCTCGAATGTCCGGTTGCAGCGCATTTCATTACCCGCATCGGTAAGACCAAATGCGCAAGTTCTGGGTCGATTTCAGGTATCTCAGATGCAAGCCTGCAATCGCCACTGAAAGTTGAGGGTATGGAATTGAATATCAGACAAAGACTGGCTGAGAATGAATGGAAGGGCGAAATCGGCTTCACCATTGAAAGCCGCGAGCCTGAACGCGTGGTTGCCAGAATGCCGGTAACTGAAGCTGCAAAGAACCCGTTTGGAACGATGCACGCGGGCGCTTTGATCTGGTTTGCCGATATCGCAGCAACCTTGTGTGCCATCGGCGATCTGGACAGTATTGGTGAAGACGGGTCAGACTTTCCGCTCGCCGTTGATCTTCATACCGTGCTGTCGGGCAATGAAAAGGCAGGCGATCTGATTGCAACCTCCACAACGGTCAAACGCGGTGGCAAGCTCATTGTCATTCGCACCGAGGTTCGCGGAGAAACAGGGCGTCTGTTGATCGACATGACAACCACGCATCTGCGCGCCGGTTGACCAACTGGAAAGCACCCGCCCTTCTTGCGGCGGATGCATGTTTCCTTGCCTCAAACCGTCGTCAGAAATTCCGTCAACTGATCAATTATCGCTTCATCCGTACGTCCATTGGTGACGCAGGCCCGCAAAACCGGTTTGCCCTCGAACATCGCCTTGGAAATCCAGAAACGCCCATCTTCGTGAACCGCATCGACATAGCGTTGCACGGCGTCGTGCCCTTCCGGCGGAACCATGCAGCTTACCCCCATGAGAGACTGGTTTGCCTTTGTCCAACCCGCATTTCTAAGATTTTCCGTGAACCGGTTGGTCAGTCGGATGGTACGCTCGACATGGTCGCCGTAGCCGTCCCATCCGGCGGCACCAAGGGCGAGGAACAGGCGCAATCCCACGAAGCGGCGTGACCACTGATTGGAATTCACATAGAAATCCTTGGCTGCCTCGCTTTCCGGCATGTAGCTGGCCGAGATACGGAAAACCTGTGCGGGTATGTCGGGGCGCGAGGTCAGAAACATGCCTGCGCCCATCGTGGTGGCGAACCATTTGTGGGCGTCAATCGTGATCGAATCCGCTTGCTCAATGCCGTCCAGTGCGGTTCGCCGTTCGGTGCTGGCGATCATCGCCCCACCCCATGCCGCATCGACGTGAAACCACATACCATGCTCTCGCGCCAGAGCACCGCAAGGTTTGAGGGGGTCGATCATCCCGGCATTCGTGGTGCCAGCCGTAGCTACGATCAGGACCGGGACACAACCGTTTTTCGAATCCTCATCAATGGCGGTCGCAAGACAACTTGCGTCCATCTGGCCTTGGCCGTCAGTTGCGATCAATCGAACGGCGTTGCGCCCGATGCCCGCCGATTGCGCCATCTTCAACCATGCGAGATGGCTTTCCTTCGAAACGTAAATCGTTGGTTGGCCACCGAACTCATAGATGCCCTTGTCGCTGTACTCCGGGCATTTGGCCTGCAAGGCACATAAAACAGCCGCCGAATTGGCCTCAGCCCCACCACTGGTAAAATGCCCCCCGGACCCCTTGGGAAGCCCGGCGCGCCTGGCCAGTTCATTGATGACATGCTGTTCAATTTCGACAGCGGCTGGCGCATGAGAATACACACAGATTTGCGGATTGAAGGCTGACGCGATCCGGTCGGCACATTCCGAGGCAAAGGTTGGCGCGGGATTGAACAGACCAAGATATCCCGGATGAGTCATCTGAACGCTGCCGACATCTAGTGCATTAATCACCCAATCCATCAGGGGTTCGAGTTCTTCTGCCTGATCAAACTGTTTGGATTTCAACTCTCCCAACCAGTCAGGCGTTAACTCAGCCGAGGTCGCCTTGCGATTGGCATAGTCGCGGCGTGCCTGGCTCAAGCGCTCGGTCAACGCGTTTTCCGCGTCTGTTATTTGGTCGAAATCCGGGAAGAGTGCGTCGCGTCCGTACATCGGGAATTCCTGTGGTTGTTTGGTGTGAAACTATCCGTGCTGAATAAGTTCATCGACCCGAAACATGCGGTATTCACGCGGCAATACTGCCAAATTACTATCCCGAACTGGACCAATGACGGCTTTCCGCACATCGCTACAAAATGAGCGAGGCGCAGCATTGGTCACTAAGGGCTCCTAGCGGTCATCCGCTGCGAAACCACCGGGTGTCCGCTAAATGCCATCATATGTTTAACAGCTATACTCCAACTTTGAATCGGTTTCCTTTGAACCACAAAGCCAGCGCTATTGAACGAGCCTAAGCGACACAACCAGTCTTCATCTAAACCTCAGAACCAGCGCCCAGCGCCGAACACTGCAAATGCTCGTTTTCTATCGGCGCTCTTCCATGCAAGGCAAGCGCACCTGCAAATTTGATTGTGCGGCCAGGTGGTCCAAACGGAGAAGATCGCGCTCTTTTCTCGAAATCGTTGTCGGCTTTGGCGACACTGCAAGACTTCATTTCGTTTGGCGCTAAGATCAAAGGCTTGGTAGAGGAAGATGCCCATATCACTCTCGACCCGCCCTACCAGGCAACTGGCGGGTAAATCACAGTTGAAGCCGCCATGTCACAGAGCTCTCGTGTGCTCTCAGCAGGGGCAGCACTTATCCAAGGGGCAGAAGTGTTTCAGAAAGTATCGACACGTCATGCACCAATTAACGCGCGATCGGCTATCAGCTTTTCCACTTTCGAGCCGATGCAGTTTAGCCGAGTAGATTTCGACGCCGACCCCAATGTCGAGCTTACGCTATCGCCACCGTCTTTCAACACGGCAAAAGTGGATCTTGATGCATTCGATCAATACGTCGCCCTCCGTCTCACTCGCCGCCTATTCCGAGACGTCTCCGCTGAACGAATGGTAGTTCAACTTTTGTAGCCATTAATCCAAGTGCTACGGCGAGCGCTCGACGCCGACTTCGTTGATGTCCTTGGTGATCAATGGCTAACACGGTACCGTCACACTCAACCTAAATGGCGCTTAGAGGCTGTTGAGGCGGAGGCTGAAGCGCTGTTTTGTCTAGCGGAAAAGAAGCGGAAAAGTGTCTCTCGCGAGCGGATAACTCCACTCTTTCAAGCTGCACGTCTCACAAGTTGTTCGATAAACAGGATGAAAACAGGTATCTGGCTGGTTTAGGCATTATCCACACCGCAGATTGGATTGTAAGCTAGGTTCCCTTAAATCCCGCTTAATTTTACTTTTTTGCAAGCAACCGTGGGTTATCGGTTTTTGAGAAGAGCAATGAGAATTATAGCGTGACGACAAGAACTAATTCTGAAGACAACCCTTTCTGATCTTTTCCTATATGTTCGTTGAGCGCCATCTAGGTCACCGTGTACCGCAGACAAAAGTAAACTAGTCGACCAGTACAATCTTCGGATCATGCATGCTCGTCAATCGAGGTTCAAAGTTTGCGACACATCCTGAAAACCAGCGTTATCTCCCACGTCAAAACGCGAGTTCGGGCAGGAAAGTCGCGATTGACGGGATGAGCAGGATCAAGATGAGGGTGATCACTTCCACCTGAAGGAACCACCAGATCCCACCAAAGATTTCTCTTAGCGAAAACGACGGTACGACCCCTTTCAGAACAAAAGCGTTCAGTCCGACAGGTGGAGTGATCAGCCCGATCTCAAGTGTTTTGACGATCACGATGGCCAGCCAGATGGGATGCGCACCTAGTGCGACCAGCGGCGGCACGAAGATTGGCACCGTTAAGAACATGACCGAAACCGGATCCACCATACAACCGAGCACCAGCAAAAGCAGCACGTATATACAGACAATCCCCATCATTGGCATATCAAGCCCAATGATATGGGCCGACACTGCTCCGGACGCGCCACTGACCGCAAGATAGGATGAAAATATCAACGCCCCGACCAAGATGATAAAGATCACAGAGGTTGTCTGCGCAGTATCGAGGAAGACTTCCCTCAACACAGAAAATGACAGCCGCTTGCGAAAGAGCGCGATCAGGAAGGCGCCGACAGCCCCGATGGCTCCCGCTTCAGTTGGCGTAATGATACCGGCATAAATACCGCCGATGACGATACCGCCAAGGGCCAGAAAGCTCCAGACGCCCTTAAGCGAGTTTAACCGCTCCTCCATCGGCGCCTTCGGAAGTGCAGGCGCCATTTCTGGGTTCCGGCTTACGCGGATGTAGATCATTACCAGATAGGCAAAGGCCGTCAGCAAGCCCGGAACAATCCCCGCAATAAGCAGCTTGGGAATGGATTCGCGCGCGATGATTCCATAAACTATGAGGTTGATACTGGGAGGGATCATACCAGCCAGCGTACCTACGGTGGCCACACATCCCGCAGCCAGCTTTCGGTTCACATTGAGCCGCAACATTTCAGGGATGGCAACGCGCCCGAACACGGCCGTCGAGGACGTGGTGGACCCCGAACAGGCGGCAAAGGCGACAGCTGCAACTGTGGTCGCAAATACCACGCTGCCCTTCAGGTGCCCCAACCAGGCCCTCGCGGCACGGTAGATGTCCTGCGTGATACCCGCCTTGGCCGCAACATGCCCCATAAGCAAAAAGAGCGGTACTGCGCTCAGCGCATAGCCCGACCCAATATCGAAGAGCCGCCCGCCAATGGTGTCGAGCGTTATCGGCATGCCACGAATGAAGGCAAAGCCCATGGCGCCCGACAACAACAGGGCAATCCCAACCGGGATACGCATGACCATCAAAACGACCACCATACCCAGCACAAAGGGCAACTGAAGCGCGTCCATCATTTTGCTGTCTCTTCCTCTACGGTCTCTTGCAGGGCGGTCTCGCTTTCAGCAGCTTCTTCAAGCAGCAGGTCCTGAGTGATTAAATAATAGAGCTGAACCAAAAACCGGAGGGAGAGGAGCGCCAGCCCAACTGGAATTCCGGCACGCGCCCACCAGGTTTTAACTTCAATGATGCCAAGTACGGTGTCGCCCATGACATAGGCGCTGAAGGCCGACACAGCACTCGTCCAAGTCAGGGCAGAAAAGAAGAGGCATGCCACAAGCAGGTAAATCGCCTGGCTGGTTTTTCGCGCACCGCGTGGCAAATGGTCGTATAGAACGCCTACCGTGATATGGGCGTCACGTCGCTGGGAAAAGGCCAGGCCGAGATAGATCAGATAAACGAACATCAGGCTGACGTATTCATAGGACCCAGGCACGCTGATCTTGAAAATCCCCCTTGCCACAACCTCTAGCACGGTGATGGACATCATCGTCGCAACAGCCAGCGCCGAAAAATAACAAGCGATCTCTTCCAGCCTGCGTTGCAGCCCAATACCGCTGCTCACCGAATTCGGCATCGTCGCCCCCCCCTTATGAACCGAGAAATCCGTTCGACCGCGCATGGCTCAGTTTATCCAAACTCATGTGCTTTCAGCTTATTTCGCAATGTCTTATTATTGCTGCGCCGCCCACAACCTCCTCAGATGTGCCGGGCGGCGCTTTGTTTGTGTTCGGGTGTTGCCCCGGGTCTCAAACCGCAGAGCTTTCACCCACCATGCTTTTGGAGGATCACAAGGAAATCATCCAGAACCGCCTGACCCGGAAGACCTTCTGCTTCACGCGCATCCGCCCAACTCTGCCAGGTCGCGTCACGCACGGCATCCATCTTGGCCTGTTCAGCCGGCTCCAAGTTCACCACCTCTGTCAACCGATGTAATGCTTCTCGCGCCTCAATCTCTTCAGCCTCAAGAAGATTGCGCGCCTGCGCTACTGTTTCGTTGCCGACCTGTACCATCACCTCCTGCACGTCGGCTGGAAGTTCGTTCCATGTGTCAAGGTTGATAGATACCGGCATCGGGAAATAGAACCAGTCCACGTTGTCCCAGTAACTGAAGATTTCCCCGAAGCCAAAGGCATAGGCATCTGCAGGCGCTCCGATGATTGCAGCTGTCACCACTTTGCGCTCCGCAGCTGCAGGCAGTTCGCCCCATGGGATTCCATAAACAGAAATATCCAGTTGTTTCAGAATTTCAGCGGCCCCACCATGGGCCCTTATCTTGGCCGCTTTTAGATCATCGATCGTACGAATGGGGTCGTGCGACAGTAGTTGAATGGAACCCCATTGACCCGGAAACAGGTACTTCTGGTTCATCGCGGTGAATTCAGCCTCGACCGCTGGAGTCTTGAAGAGTTCGTGCCCGGCTTGCGCGTGCGCCATCGGGTTGTCCGTCATGAATGGAAGCGATGTCACATTGGCCAGCGGAAAGATGCCCGGGTTATATACGGGTGAAAACTCTCCCATGTCGAAAGCGCCGACCTTGATGTTCTCCGGCTGGCCAGACAACTTGCCAAGCGGCCCGCCGAAGATCCGAGTGAATTTCACTTTGCCATCGGTGCGCTTCTCAACTTCATCCATGAACCATCGAGTCGCAAGGTTGGAAGGCCCTACTCCGGTAAAGGCATGGTACTTCAGGTCAATTTCCTCTGCCATGGAGGTTGCCGGTGCGGTCAAAGCTGTGACCGCGACAAGCGCGCTTGCAAACAGCGTTCTGAAGGATTTCATCTTAGTCTCTCTCCCTATCGTAGTTTCTTAGTCAAATACTGAGGCCGCTGGCCCCTTCAGGCATACCTGCGTTCAAACGCTAAATTCCTCCCTTCAGGTCGTTTCGCGCTCTTCACGCTTCCTGTCGATTGATACCGCCGTAAACCAATCCATTTGTACCGGGGATCGCGCTTTGAGTTTGCGGGAACCCGCAGCATTGACGGGTACATCCGCAGCAACGTCCTTGGACACCTACTTTCGCACCCAACTCTCTTGAATCTGGCAGCCCGCGCGGCGCAACAGAACGGAAACAGGACATTTCTCACCTGTCATTCGCTGCAATTCTGCGATCTGTTCGTCGCCCACATCGGTGTCGAGAACCACTCGCAGTTCAATGACTGGAAAGGGCGACGCAATCTCGGCCTTACCAAATACACCTCGAGTATCGAAGTGGCCGCAAACCGACATTTCCATGCCACGCAGTTCGATCTTCAACAGACCGGCCACGTAGTTCGCGATCACATTTGTACAGCCTAGAAAGGAAGACAGCATCGTTTCCAGCGGTGTCGCAAAGAGATTGGTGCCGCCACGTTCCGGTGGCTCATCGGTGTTAACGACCTTACCACGCGCCACCATCTCTGTGCGGGCATGTGTGATTGCGTGACCTAGCACATCAATCTTGAACAGATCTGGCATCACATGTGCCATAAACTTCTCCTTATTTCCGAATTTCGATGCTTAACAAGCACCATGAACTTGAATGAATCCGTGAATTGTACTTTCAGATCTTCCGGCGCGGCGCGCTCCAAAGATCATCCGGCAACAGATGCCGCGACCACGTTTTGGGAGGATACGATCCCAGACATCTGTGCCGGATGTCGGACAGTCACCCGTCCGTTATCTTGTCGAGCTAGAGACTAGAACAGCGCTAGTCCCGGCGTTTTGACCGCAATGCGATAGATCGACGTGGACGAGGTGAAATAGAGATCCGTCAAGTCATCACCCCCCCAGGCAAAATTTGCTGTGAACTCTGCCATGCGGATTACGCCCAGTGTCTCCCCGTCCGGCGTAATCACGTGGACTCCACCAGGACCAGTGCAATACACGTTGCCCTTGCTGTCGATCTTCATTCCATCCGGGTGGCCGTCGCCCTCCCCGACTGTCACCTCGACCCAAACGTCCCCGCCTGTAACGGAGCCGTCTTCAGCAACCTCAAACCTGCGGATGTGTTTGTGCTCGGTGTCGTTGACGTAAAGCGTATTGTGATCGAGCGAAAAACAAAGCCCATTGGGCTGGGCGAAATCATCGGCGATCCGCGTGATTGTTCCACCATCGGGTGTCAAACAATAGACACCCTGCGCACCCATCTCCGGTTCGCGTATCACGCCGTAGTATTCCATGCGCCCATAAGTCGGGTCAGTAAAGAAGATCAATCCATCGCGGCGTGCCACTAAGTCATTCGGGCTATTTAACTCTTTGCCTTCATAGTGCGTAGCAAGGGTAGTAATGGTCCCGTCTAGTTCAGTGCGGGTGACAGAGCTGGTGGCATGGTGGCATGTCAACATCCGGCCTTTGTGGTCGTATGTGTTCCCGTTACCCATATCACTCGGCTTGCGAAACGACGTCACATTGCCATTTGCATCCATGCGAAACATCTCGTTTCCTGGAATATCCGAGAACGTTAGATGTGCTTCCACCGGATGCCAGATTGGACCTTCGGTAAAGAGAAACCCCTCCGCAACTTTCTCGAGGGTCGCTTCAGCATCTACGATGTCGTGCATCCCATAATTCCGAACCTCGACACTCATGACTCGGCCCGGAGTTCTTTCACGCGTTGACCACCCGCAAACCAATCCGTCTCATCGACTTCCTCGAAGGTTACCCAAACATTTTCTTTCGGAATTCCTGCGGACTCAGCAATTGACTCCGTCACTGAGGTTTGCACCCTAGATTTTATCCCTTCAGGGTCACGCTCAATAACTTGCTTCACGATGCGAATATTGACAAACGGCATCGACATCCTCCCTTGCGATCAAAGCCCTATGCTACCGACCTCGCAGGTCGTGTGAGAACAACGGTAGATCACCGGGAAGCGGCAGTATGCGTCGGCTTACGCAGGAATTGAGCGGACACCCACAAGAAAGCTGCGGGTTCCCGCAACACAACGGCAGGGACGTTTACTTCAGATGACGCCCGGTCCAAACGCGGAGGTTTTCTTCCTCTTTGCGCAACGCGTCCGCGTTTAAGATGCCTTGGCTTAATGCAAGACATATGGCCCGTGTACGAGAGTTATAGGTTGGTCCCCACTGGCCCACGGGAATATCGCCTTTGTCCAAACCAAGTTTCTGATAAAGATGCTGCAGCCGGCTCTGGGCACCTCGCAAGGATACATTGCGCCGCGCAGCCATCGCCTTGTCCGTCAGACCTAAGCAGAGGTCGACCAGCGCTTCGTATTCCGGCTCGCTCAGCCCAGAAAGCCGATCTCCCGCCCTCTGTTGTACCCTGCGTACCTCACGGTCGATTACGCATTGCTCGGCAACAAAAACCCCTTGCATAGCTAATTTCAGCTGTTCTGCCGGAGCGGATTTGAGGATATAGCCATAGACAGAGGCGCCGGGAACGATCTTAGTGATCCCACGAATATAAGCTTCGTCGGTGTAGTTTGACCAAAACAGAATCTTGGTGCATGGCTTCTTGGCCCAGATATTTTTGGCTACTTCAACCCCTGTAAGACGCGGCATCTGCAAATCCAGTACCACTGACTCATATTCGGCCGCGTCAAATTCCTTGATAGCTTCCTCACCATCTTCAGCTATCTTCAAAAAGCTCAGATCCGACAAAGTGTTCAGTGCCACTTTCTCCAAAAATGCTCGGTGTAACTTGTCGTCTTCTGCAATTAGGAGGCGCATGGTAGATCCCGCAGCTTTGAGAATTTGATCATAGTACGAGCGCCTCACCGACAGTCTTGCCGGCGCTCAGTGGTACGGTAATTCTTACGCGAGTGCCCTTCTGATCCTTCAGTCGTTCAAACGATACCTTGGCAGATATCAGATCAGCCCGAGTTTTGATATTACTGATCCCACTGTTCGAACGCAGATCAGACTCGGAAATACCAGTGCCGCTGTCGTCAATTGTCACAACCATTTCGCCACCAACCTTTACGATCCAAACATCAAGTGAATCACATTCTGCGTGTTTCAGGGCATTATTCACGGCTTCCTGTACGATCCTAAACACCGCCGTGCGAACTGTGTCTTGCAGGGTATCCATTTGGGCGTCCGATAAGTCCCGCACTCGCATTGCTATCTCACGTCGCATGTGCTTTTGGCATCGCTGCAAGTGCGCTTCGACGGCTTCGGAAAAACCAAACATCTGTAGTACGCCGGGCTTCATATTTTCGACAATACCTCGAACCTCGTCCAGACAATGGTCCAACTCATCCTGCAGGTCGTCAATCTCCTTCTGCGCCGCCGCTGAACCTCCATCAATCCGCGACATGCGCCTACGTATTCGCGCGAGATCAGCCAGCGTCTGATCATGCAGGTCCATGCCAAGGCGTTGCCTTTCGCGTTCTATACCTTCGGTAAGCCGCAGCGCTCCAAGCCGAAGTGCTTGTTCACGCCCAGTCGCCTCCAGTTCGGCGATAGCGGACTCTTTGGCTTCCTTGCCCCGCTCAAGCGCAAAAAGGTAGGCCGATACCAGGTCTGCTGCCCCTTGCGCTAATACCAAGAGCTCTTCATCATAAAAATCCGTCTTGTGGCTGGAAATCGCGAGCGATCCAATCAACTCACCTTGAACCCGCAAGGGTACAACGATCCGGCTGTGCAGATTTGCATCAAAAAGGGGTTTGCTGTCTGACCCTTCAAAATGAAACCGCGGGTCGGTCCACGCGTCGTGGGTCAGGATATAGGGCGTGTCACCGCGCAGCACATCGCGGATCGGACTTTCAGTAGTCGGCTTCGCTGGGTTTTGGGTGTGACTCCACGAGGTATGTAAACGCGCCTCATAGCATATTTGTGTGCCAGATGGGTGCAGCAAAACAATATCGAGATGGTCGTGGGAAATCAGTGTACGCAGACGATTGGCAAAGTTCTCCAACACCAAGTCGTACTCAGTTTGACCGGCGATCGCTTGCGCAATCGACAGATAACAGTGAAGAGCCTCGTCAGCATTTGGCATTGATGCCGAAAATCCCTCTGCCGATACCTTTGGTTGATGATAGCCTATTTTCCGTTTCAATCTAACCTCGTGCAATCCCGGCTTTCATGTTCTCGAAAGGCACGACATCGACTCGAACTGGAGATCAGGGCAATGGCCTTAGACTTTCGATGTTGGTGTCCACGCCAGGGCTTCGCCCGAATGCCTTTGGCGATCGAGAAAAGTTTTGTACCTTCAGAGGACTTAGCTTTTAAGTATGCCGCACATCGATCACTCGGCAAATTGTCAAGACCGCAACGTTTTTGCGGGAACCCGCACTTGTTCAAGAGCAGCCTCTTTTGAGTGGCTCCAATCGATAGTTACGACATGATTTGGCTTGTTGCTATCTTACTCTTTCGCAACGCCCGTCGAAAAAATCTCGGCCAATTTGTTTTACACAGGAGTGTCAAAATGCGTATTTTCGCCAATTTATTTCTCTTCGCCTGCGCCCTTCCTGCTTCAGCTGACAGTGCTCCGGAACCTCAAACACATAAAATCTGAAACACTTTGGCTGCTCAATTGAAGCCCAGGAGCTTTCAGACGAAGCTAAAAGAGCCTTCCTCGTTTTAAGGTTGGGAAATTGGCGTGCAGGCTGTTGATGCACGGTAGAGCTCAATGCCGTCATTGTCCCAGCTTCACGTGTTTGCAAGCGTGCCATTATGGTACGGCCCATTGCGGACTCTTGAACAGCATCAACGATGCTGCAGTCACAGCCTGCATTCCAGACATTCGACCCTGGAGCATAGCGGTCGACGAGTTCGCAAACCGTCACGAAAACAGCATACCTCCGTTGATGTCGATGTTGGTGCCGGTCATGAAAGCGCTGTCTTCGGTTGCGAGGAACACCACAAGATTGGCTGCATCGTCCACGTGCCCTTGCCGCTTGAGCGGCGCATTGGCTTCGAAGCCGCGCCGCCCGGCATCTGGTGTGTGGATATTGTGAAAATCCGTATCGATCATGCCGGGGCATAAGGCATTGACGCGAATGTCCGGCCCCAGTTCCTTTGCCAAGCCACGGGTCATCGTCATGACAGCGCCTTTGGCCGTGGCATAGGCGACGGCGCCTGGTCCTCCGCCGTCGCGCCCGGCCTGACTTGCGATGTTGACGATCACGCCTGATGTCATGTGCGCGAGGCACGCCTTGGTCATCAGAAACGTGCTGGTCAGGTTCAGCGTCATGACCGCGTTCCAGTGCTCAAGCTCCATCTCCGCCACTGTCTTGCGGGCGATCAGACCCCCGGCGTTATTGACGAGGATGTTCAGGCCGCCGAAGGTCTCAACTGTTTTTGACACCAAGGCCTGGACCGCTGCGGGGTCATTCAGATCACCCTGCACGGCGATGGCATGCCCACCGTTTGCTTCAATCTCCGCGACGAGTGCCTCGGCACTCCTGGAACTCGCAAAGTAGTTGATCACGAGACTCGCCCCTTGCTCGGCAAGCTTGCGTGCGACGGCTGCACCGATGTCACGCCCCCCGCCTGTGACAATTGCGGTCTGACCTGCAAGTTTCATGAGTGTCTCCGATAGATTTGGGCAGGCGTGCCTGCGATTTCGTATGTCAGGGAAAGGCCGCCGGCATCAAGAGACGTGGCAACCAAAGTATGATGTCAGGGAAGGCCGCGAGCAGCACAAGGATCGCGAGCATCGGTGCCAGGATGACGGCCACTTCGCGCAACACCCGCACGACATTCAGCCCTCCAATGGCCGATGCGATCAAGAGACAAAGGCCATAGGGTGGCGTCACCAGTCCAAATGCCAAAGAGACAATGCCGATGATGGCAAAGGCAATCGGGTCAAGCCCTCCGGCTTGAGCGACCGGCATCAAAACCGTACCCAGAATGATGATGGTCGGGATCGCGTCGATGAAAAGGCCGAAAATGAGGAACAGCGCCGCAATCACAAGGGCCGTCCCGAACGGTCCAAACTCCCACGCCGTCAGCATCGCCACGATCATGCGCGGTGCGTTATAGAACGACAGAAGCCATCCAAAAGCCGTTGCCGTGCCAATGGCAAACAGCGAAATCGCCGCAAAGCGTGCCGTGTCGTAAAGAATGAAGCCAAGATCTCGCGGCCTGACTGTGCGATACACAAACATGCCAAGGATCAGCGCATATCCTGCAGCAATAATTGCGCTCTCCGTGGGTGTCACGATCCCGCCAACGATGCCACCGATCACGAAAACCGGTGTCAGCAGCGCAAGTGCCGCACCTTTCCATGCCGCAGAAAACTCGGCCCAATTTGGAACAGCATTCACAGGATATCCCCGCACTTTGGCAAAGCCGTAAACCGTTCCGATCAAAGCAAGTCCGATCATCAGGCCTGGCACCGCGCCCCCGAGGAACAAGGCCCCGACAGACACCTGCATCACCCCCCCCCAAACGATCATCAGGATCGAGGGCGGAATGATAACGCCCATCACCGACGAACAGGCTGTAATCGCGACGGCAAAGCGGGTGTCATAGCCTTCGCGCTGCATGGCCGGGATCAGGATTTTCCCGATACCTGCGGCGTCGGCTGTTGAAGACCCCGAGATGCCCGCAAACAGCATCGACACCGCCACATTCACATGGCCCAGCCCGCCCGGCATCCAGCCCGTCAGAACGCGGGCCAGTTCGATCAGACGATCGGTCACCTTTCCCGAATTCATCAGGTTTGCGGCCAGCAGAAAGAACGGAACGGCCAGGAGGATGAAGGAGTTATAGGATTGGAACATCCGATCCAGCACAATGAACGGCGTCAGGCGCAACTCCAGCAGCACGACCGGGACCGTGGCCAGGCCAAGCGCAAAAGCGACTGGGATTCTAATGATGACAAGAACCAGAAAGGCCGAAACCAACATCAGGCACGCGGTGGCGGTCTCAAGTATCATCCCGCGCTCCTCGCGTGTCTGTATTCTGTAAAGCATTCAACCAGGCGATACACGGAGAGGATTGCCCAGAGCGTTCCGACAATCGAAAGCGAGATGTGCGTGATGACAAGGTTGGCCCGCATCATGACCGAGCGCTGCTTCGCTCCGAACTCGGCGTATTCAACGCCGTAGACGGCAAACATCAGTCCAAATAGAAGAATGGAGAGATACACGATTCCTTTCTGCAGGAGCTTCAGTATAGGCCGCTCGGCGTCCGGGATCACCCGCACGTCGAAATGCGTGCCGTCCCATACTGCAACAACAGACCCGATCATCACGATCCAGATAAAGATGAAAGTGGCGAGTTCCTCGGTCCAAAGAAACGTCGGAATGATGCCTGTGTAGCGAGAGATCACCTGCATCGCGACCGGGATCGCAAGGATCCCCATCAGGAGACCAAGCAGGAAACGAAGACCGGTGCAAAACCGATCCAGAAGCTGTCCGATCATAGCTTTGTCCTAAATGGAGACATGGGAGTGATGTGCCACAAAGGCGCAGGCGCAGACCAGCGGCCCGCGCCCGCAGGGAGGAGATTACATGCCCCGGATTTCCTCCAGAAGCTCGGTCGCCCCGAGGCTTGCGGCATAATCATCCTGAACAGGTTTCACGAGTTCCAGCATCTTCTCACGCCCTTCGAATTCGTGAATTTCGATCTGGCCCGCGTCGGCCATTTCCTGAAGGATTTTTCCGTCGGCACTGCTCTCAAGGTCACGACCGAAGGCCCCCGCCTCGGCACCTGCTTCCATGATCGCGGCCTGAAGGTCTTCGGGCAGCGCATCGAACGTCTTGGCCGACATCACGATGGGGCGCACGGTGATCGTATGCTGCGTCAAGGAAATATGCGGCGAAACCTCATAGAACTTCAGGTTCTGGATAGAAGCCGCTTCGTTTTCAAAACCGGCGATCACGCCGGTCTGAATGGCGTTGTAGACCTCGTTATATGCAATCGCTGAGGGTGCCGCGCCGACAGCATCGAATGTTTGCGCCTGAATAGGTGCACCCATCACCCGCATCCGGTGGCCTGCAAGCTCTTCCATATTGGTGATTGGCTCAGCAGAGGCCAGGTTGCGCACGCCGCCACCGTGATACCCGATGATCACGATACCTGCGGCTTCCCGCAGATCGTCCTCCAGCGGTGCCAGTACATTCGAGGATAGAACGGCATTCCAATGATCCAGATCGCGGAAAAGGAATGGCATGTCCATCAGCGGGATGGACTCCGAAAAAACCGCCATGTTCGAGGGCGCAAGGATCGTATAGTCGACCGCCACACCCTGGTTCAGGTAGGTGACGTAGTCGCTTTCGACGCCGAGTTCGCCATTCAGGCGCAGGTCGAACGAAACATCGCCATCATACTTTTCGCCAACCAGGCGTTCGAACTCGCGCATCGTCTTGGTGAAGGCATGTTCTTCATCAAACATGCTGGCACCCTTGAGCGTGGTCTGTGCCTGCACGATTGACACACCGCCCACAAACATCGCGGCGACAGCCACAGCTTTAAGTGAAAAATTGAGCATGGTTTCCTCCCATTTTGCTCCCTATCCCAGACGCTCCCCCGGCTAGATCGGACCGTCTGTTCCCGGCTTCGAAGAGACGCGGTCCACGCCCGTAACGAACCCAAGATGAATGTCTCGGATAGGACGCCAAAACTTGTATACTAGTCAACCTGAATCGAAGAAGATTATTTATTGCCATAAAAACATAAGATTAACTCAGACCTCTTGCGATGCCTAGGAAATGCTTGCATACAAGATACGAAGAGAAACTGAGCGTTGTGGCGCAGCGGAACGCACAGAATCGCGCAAGAAGGAACGATATGGCACTCTCAAATGTTGCTGAGCGCACGACAAGCACTGACCTCATCTTCGATTCTCTTTACGAGCGAATTGTCAGCCTTGAACTGTTGCCCGGAACAAAGATCTCCGAAACGGAAGTTGCCAAATCCCTGGGGTATTCGCGCCAACCGGTCCGAGAGGCATTTACGCGGCTCGCGAACTTGAACCTTCTTCTGATCCGACCTCAGCGTGCCACGCTCGTTCGACCGTTTTCCTTGGAACTCATTGCAGACGCGCGGTTCATGCGACTGGCGATCGAATTGGAGGTCGTCCGACAAGCGGCGGCAATCCCTGTTCCGGGAGCCGTCAAGAAACTGCGATCCAGCATTAAGGCACAACGCGAAGCGGTGAACACCGGCGATACGCAGGCCTTCCATGATTTGGATTATGAATTCCACAAGCTGATGTGCGAGGCAGCGGGCCGGCCTGCAGCATTTCAAATCATTTCCGAAAACAAAGCTCAGGTGGATCGCCTCTGTGTGCTGTCGCTAACGAGCCCGGAAACGATGGAAACGCTCTTCGCAGATCACGTCGCCATTTTGGAGGCCATGATGGATCATAACGCCTTAAGGGCCGAAGAGGTTCTTCGTCAGCACCTAAGCCGGCTCGATCCGGTTATCGACGCGATCTACACAACGCACCGCGCATATTTCGAACATTAGTGCCGAACCGATCGTTTTAGGCGAAGTGAGAAACGGCCCGAAGCGGACGTTCATCGACACATGTCGCCGCTGCGGTGCGGCCCGTCGAACCGGCCGTTCGCTGCAGGCGCAAATTTTCAGGGTGCACGAACTCACAGTCTGCGGACTATTCGGACATTGGCGACGTCACTTCATGCTCCTGGCAAATACTTGTC
>NZ_WQEG01000030.1 GCF_013033515.1 Ruegeria sp. HKCCA6707
GGATACTGTTCTGCCAATTGACTGCTTTGGGCTTAGAGCTATCGGCCGACGTGGTCGGCCTAAATAACCTGTTTTTGGACCCGAGAATACTGCTTTCGACCTGCTCAAGCTTGTCAAACCTCACGAGTTTCATTTGCCGAAGCAGGATAGCGACGCAAACCCGTCGTATTTCTTTCAGATTGAGCATTGAAAATCGATCAAAGCAGCGCTGACATTTGGGATTTGGATGCACTGGTCATGGCGCAAGACGAAATCATTCAAGATATGCTGGTAGAAATTGCAAAGGTCTATGAGACCGAGGTAGACATTCAAGGACCTCATACAGCGAACACGCTTTTGGTAACGCCAACTCCTGTTGCCTTTGAATCCGTTCCACCTTGCTCCCTAGATGCGGGTATGCGTGCTGTCTTGGCCAATAGCAATCATCCGGCAGCTCGTTCGGTCTTGGCGGCACAGCATCTCTTGAGCTGGGGATCAAACCCGGTTGAGGGCAACACCCAATCGAGTATAGCCGCCTTGATAAGCGTCCTAACACTGATGGGACCAGAAGGACCGATACCGGCGCCGGACGTAAGGTTGGGTTTGGTCTACATGCGACCCGACAGCTACTATCCTATGCATCTTCATGACGCCGACGAGACATATGCCATTATTGCGGGACAGGCCCTTTGGACGGCCGGAGATGACATTCGGATGAGAGGGGTTGGTTCAATGATTCACCATCCAAGTATGATGCCACATGCATTTCGAACAGGCGCAGAGGGCTTTATCGCAATCTGGCGCTGGAGTGGCGACATCAACACACACTCATACACCTTTACTGAACATCTCGAAGCTGATTTGTTAGCCTGACGCGCGGCTTTGGGCTCAAAGAAGACTTTTGACTATATTCAAACGAGCCTCACCACCCGCTCTGCCGTCTATATACCTGTTTGATGCTGACCGGGTGCCTGCCGCATTGGGTACACCGGGCTTTACCCAAAACGCTGCGCAGGGTGACATCACCTCCCAGCCTTTCAACCAGGTCGCTGGGCCGGAAGCTCGCACAATGGATACAGCGGACATCATCGCAGTGGATGTATATCCAGTAGTCATCTGAGATGCTGGAAATCGGGATGGGCTGGATCTGTGTTCCGAGTTGGC
>NZ_WQEG01000004.1 GCF_013033515.1 Ruegeria sp. HKCCA6707
GGCGGTCTCAATGGATCGCCGCAACACTTCACTTTGAGAGCAAAGATGGAGTGTTGGAATGGCTTATCGACGTCGGATTTATTTTACGGACCAACAAAAGGCGGAAATCTGGGATCGCTGGCAACGCGGAGAGTCGATGAGCTCGATCGGTCGGTTGTTCGATCGGAACTCATCGTCAATCTATCCGCTACTGGCACGGACAGGTGGTATCCGCCCGCCTGAGAGGCGGCGCTCGCGATTGGCAATGACGCTGGCGGAACGCGAAGAGATCTCTCGGGGCCTGAAAGCCAAGCTGTCGTTTCGTTCCATTGCGCGTCAGCTTCGTCGAGCGCCTTCAACAATCAGCCGGGAGGTGCGTCGCAATGGCGGTCGACGCGTCTATCGCGCGGCCAGCGCAGACCTGGCGGCCTGGGATCGGGCCAAGCGGCCAAAGCCTTGCAAGCTGGCGGGGCAGCCGCAGCTCTGTCAGACAATAGCAGAGAAACTCGTGCGCAAGTGGTCACCTCAGCAAATTGCAGGTTGGTTGAAGCGCGAGCATCCCAACGACGAAGGCGCGCGCGTGTCCCACGAGACGATCTATAGAAGCTTGTTTATCCAGGCCCGCGGTGTGTTGAAGAAAGAGCTGCTGGCCCATCTGCGCGCAACACGAGCCATCCGTCGATCCCGTCATGCGAGCCTGAAGCGCGATGGGCTTGGTCAAATCAAGGATGCAATCTCGATCCGGGAACGTCCGGCCGCCGTCGAGGACCGCGCCATCCCTGGCCACTGGGAAGGCGATCTCATAGCGGGTTCAAAGAACAGCTTCATCGCGACGTTGGTGGAACGGCGCACCCGCTATGTCATGCTTGCCAAGGTAGGCGGGAAAGAAACGCAGACTGTCGTGGCTGCACTTACCGCACAGGTCCAGCATTTGCCCAGAGAACTTCGCCAGACGCTGACATGGGACCGAGGCAAGGAACTGGCCGATCACAAGAGCCTGACCTTGGCGACCGATCTCGACATCTACTTCTGCGATCCCCACAGCCCGTGGCAACGCGGCACCAACGAGAACACCAACCGTCTCCTACGCCAGTACTTCCCGAAAGGCACGGACCTCTCCGTGCACACCCAAGAGCATCTCGATACCGTCGCCCGCGAACTCAACGAAAGACCCAGAAAGACCTTGAATTACTTCTCACCCGCAGAGAAGTTCCAAGAGTGTGTTGCGGCGATCAGTTGAATCGGCAGGACTAAGCAGCTGTTCGCACCCAAGCACCTAATGACGACGTTAAGCCCCTTTGCAGCCACTGAATTGATGCCCGGCATCCGGCGCGAGGGCGGCATCCGGACATTCTTTGCAGACGCAAATTGGAGAGCCTTCCTTTCTGCTAAAGCGGTCCTGCAACCGTTTTTTTGGCTATGAGGCCTAAGACCACCCTAAAGTTCTACCCCAAACCCATCGCCACCAAGGGCAATAACATACCCGACATGGCTATCGACACACCCATCGGATAGCTGGCTTTTGGTCGCAATGCGAGCCAGCGGCATTCCGGAAATCCAATTATCGAGCGGGTTGTGATCACAAACAGCATGCCCACGACCATGGACAGGGTGAAAGTATAGAAGAACAGCAAAAGAAAGTAGCTGGGCACAAACAATATCAGCGCGGCGATTGCCTTTACGTCGCCTCCACCCCACAGGCGCAGCGTGAAACCAATAAAACCAACGACAAATACGCCGACGCCGAAGACCGCGCGGTATAACGTCTCGTGGAAGGATAGAAACACGGGCGTGGAGAGGACAAAAGCGGCGAGCATAGTCAGCACCAGCCTATTGGATATCTTGAGGTTCTTCAGGTCATTCCATGCCATTGCAGCCAAAAGCGGGGTGATGACGATCAAAGGGACGAACTGCGCGACTTCAGGCGACATTTTTGCTACTCGCAGTCGGCGATTGGCGCTTGACCATCGGGGTCAACAAATCATGGATCAATTCGGCTTGAGAGGATGTTTCTGTTTTGACGTAGATATTGCGAAGATGCGTACGCAGTGTCGAAATTGAAATCGACAACTCGGACAACAAGGCGTTGTTGTTCAGTCCCCGCGCCAGTAACAGGCAAACCCGATACTCCGAGCGACTCAGCCGACAAGGGTTGTCCATAGACAAAATGCTTTTTGGTTCTTTCTTGATAAGCTTTCGGCGTGTGTTCTTCAGCTTCGCTTCGGAAAACCGACCAAGAGATCTTTTCTTCCAGCAATCCGACAGAACAGGGCCCAGAACGCTCAGAATATCTACCAGAGCCGAAGAGATGGGGTGGTTAAAATGCAATTCCAGAAAGTCGGCGACACCATTTTGTCTTTCCAGCAAAATGGATACGGACTCGTAAAATCTGCGGAACTCATAGAACTCTGACAGATGTTCGTATTCGGAAAGGTCATCGAGCTTGCCGAACCAAGCCGACCCGAGTTTGGCCCGGCTCATGTTGTCGCCGCAGATCGCAGGCGCGATGCAGAAGTCGAAGCCGCTGAAACTGTCCGGCGTCTTGTGATTGGCGTCGTAGCTCAGCACTTTTGCCGAATTCTGATTGCCTTGCAGGTCGACCCGGCTGATTGCAACCACTTCGGCATCAATCGCGCGAGCCGTTTCACGCAATGCGTTTAGCAATGGGACTTTCCCCTGAGAGGCCTGGCAAAGGACCGCTACGACTTTAAGAAGTTCTGAAGTCGGTGCCATTGCATCTGGCGCGAAACGATGCGCCGAAAACATACCATTCATACCGTTTAACATTGACCGAAACCCGATCAACCCTTTCGACAAGCGCCCCCACCCGTCGATTGTGTCTCGATTTTTTTGTGTGGCCGGACTCCACTTAACTGCTTAAAAGTTTAGCCATATCAGCCTAAGTCGAGCAAAAAAGTTCCGCGACAAGAGCTCTGTTTGTTCTCATTTTGGAAACACGGCCTGTTTGAATACGTTATTGCAGTGGAACCGAGCACGAATTCTAAGCCCCAAAGCCCCGGAAGTATCGAATCATCGAAGGTGCGGCGGTGATGATTATCAGCGTCGGCAGCATCAGTGCAGCCAGAACGGCCGACATCTTTACTGGTAACTGATTTGCCAGCTCCTGCGCCCTGGTTTCGCGGGAATCCCGCATTTCCGATGCATAGGTGGTCAGGGCTTCGGACATGCTCGTTCCGTAGCGAATGGATTGCTGGACGACTGTGGCAAATGACTGGATTTCATCAACCCCTGTACGCCGCGCCATGTCAGACAGCGCGGTTGCGCGGGGGCGCCCAGCCTGAATCTCGTGTTGTGTATTCAGAAACTCAAATGCCAGATCAGGGGAGGCCAGCGCGAGTTCGTTTCCGACCCGGGTCATAGCTGCATCAAAGCCCAAACCGGAGTGAAGCGAAATCTGCAACAAGTCGAGGGCATTTGGAAACGCGTCGCGGATACGCTGCTGACGTTCCTTACGGCGATGCTTCAGCCAGGCTGCTGGCAGGAAATATCCGACGGCCGTCAGCACACCGATAAGCTGTATGGCGTTGGCTTTGCTGATGGATTCAAAAACGCCTGTAATCGCACTGGGAACGGGAATGCCAGGAGTTCTTGAGGCAACAATAAGCAGACCTAGAATCATCGGCACGAAAATCCCAAGCCATACTCGCGTCAGCGCATAGATCCGCAGGGCATTCCGGCCGGTCAGCCCGGCCTGAATAAGCTGCTCCTCGATCTTGCGCCGCTCAGACTCTTTGCTCGGCAGCGCTGCTTTAAAAAGGCCTTTTGGGGTAGCAATGGTTTCCCGCAACAGTCCACGATCATTGCGGGCTCCATATCTTTGGGCACGCAGATTGGCGATGCGGACAGCCGCAGGATGGCGGCGGCTTAGTGCCGAGGTTACGGCAACGAATACCAGCAACACGCCAACGCCAAAGATGGTCAGCAGAATTGTTTCGGCTGGAAGACCGAAACGCAACGACATGATTTCCAGCATATGTTCCATGAAACTGCCCTCAGATACGGAAATTGACGAGTTTGTGCAGGATGATTACGTTCGAGACCATCAGAACGACAACCAGCACAGCAAGTTTGATGAATGCGGGATCGTCGCTGATATCGGTGTAATATCCCGGTGCGTTGATCGACATTACCCCCATGATCACCAGCGGAATGATCGACAGAAGAAACCCGGACAGGCGCCCTTCTGCGGAAATAGCCTTTATCCGCGCACGCAATGCAATGCGCCGTCTGACCACGGCGGCCAGAACAGACACGATCCGCTCCAGATCGCCACCTGTGCCGTGTTGGATTGCCATGCTTGCCGCCAGGTATTGTGCATCTTCCGAACCGACTCGGTCAGCAAAGTCCTGAACCGCGTCGGGCAATTCGTCGCCAAAACTGATCTGGTCGAAAATGATGCCGAACTCGGTCCCGATAGGGTCTTGCATCTCGTCCGCAACGGCTTTGATCGAGGTGTTGACCGGGTGGCCAATTTTCAGGCCTCGCGCCATTAGCTCTAGCGCATCGGGCAACTGACTGGTCAAAGCTTTTTGGCGTTCAGTCTGTCGCGATTTCACCACCAAAGCAGGCATAAGCACACCTATGATGAGTGCGATCGGGGCCGCCTGCCAGGGCGGCAGAAACATCATACCGACGGTTGCGATCGCCAAGGTGCCAAACAGGCAAAGCAGCACAAAATTCTTAGCTGAAACATGCAGTCCCGCCTGAACTAGTGTATCCGGCAAGTTCCCAAAAAACGGGATCTTCGCAAAAAACCCTGTCTGGGTCTCGGGAAGCAGCAAGGCGAGCCGATCTTCATCAGTAACGCCTTGCCGGACCATGCGCATTCGTCGGTTGCGGGCCTCGGCGTGGTTTTCACCGCGACGGGCAAAGTGGAACACACCGGTAATCAGCATGAACATTCCGACGAAGACGCAAGCCAGCGTCAGATAGTTAAGAAGTTCGGCTGTGTTAATACTGGTCATGCTTCAGCCTCCTGATACTCGGAAAGTCTCGGGTTCGAGATCGACGCCAGCAGCGGTGAGCATGTCATAGCATTTCGGGCGAATCCCGGTGGGAACAAACCGACCAAGTACCTCGCCGCTTTCCGCGCGGCCTTCCTTCTGGAACACGAAGATGTCTTGCATCGTGATGATCTCACCTTCCATCCCGGTTATTTCCGAAATGCTGGTGACGCGGCGCGACCCATCCGCCAACCGCGACAGATGCACAATAAAGTGCAGCCCCGACGCGATCTGGGATCGAATGGCTGCGGCGGGAAATTCGATACCCGTCATCGTGACCATCTGCTCCAAGCGGCCCAATGAATCGCGTGCCGAGTTCGCATGTACAGTCGTCATCGAGCCGTCATGCCCCGTATTCATGGCCTGAAGCATGTCGAAGGTCTCCGCTCCGCGAACCTCACCGACAATAATCCTGTCGGGGCGCATACGCAGCGCGTTGCGCACCAGATCACGCTGAATGACCTGGCCGTCGCCAGACGGAGATGGCGGGCGTGTTTCCAGTCGCACAACGTGCTCCTGCTGGAGTTGCAGCTCTGCTGCGTCTTCAATGGTGACAACACGCTCGCCATGGTCGATATACGAAGACAGGGCGTTCAACATCGTTGTCTTCCCCGACCCCGTCCCGCCGGCGATCAGAACGTTCAGGCGCGCGTATACCAGCGCTTGCAGGAACCGCGCGGCGGCATCGTTCAGAGCCCCACTTGCGACCAGCTTTTCCATCGTCAGTTTTGACTGCGCGAATTTACGGATTGAAACGCTGGGGCCATCAATCGAACAGGGGCGGATGATTGCGTTGACACGGCTGCCATCTTCCAGCCGGGCATCCACCCAAGGCTGCCGTTCATCGACACGCCGCCCGATCTTGCTGACGATCTTGTCGATAACCCGCAGCAGGTGCTTTTCATCGCGGAACCGCACCGGCACGCGTTCCAGTAGACCCGAGCGTTCGACATAGACCGTCTGATAACCGTTAACCAGAATGTCATTGATCGTTGGATCGGCCAGCAACGGCTCCAATGGGCCAAAACCCAGAATTTCGTCCAGAAGTTCTTCGACGATGCGGTTGAAGTCTTCGGTATTCAGCGGCCTGCCAGTTTGGGACAGAGCACCTCCAACGACCCCGGCGACTTCGCGCCGTAGCACGTCCTTTTCCACCTTTTCTATCACGGAAAGGTTCAACCGTTCCAGCAAAGCCGCGTGCAACGTGCTTTTTAGCTCAAGCCAGTCTGCGAGTTCGGTATCTTCCGTTGTAGTGTCTGGCTGAATGTCCTTGGCCATTTGATCAGCATGCTGGTTCAGCTGAATGACTTCGGCCTCATTGGTTCGCCCGGCGCGTGTAAACTTTTCAAACATCCCTTTGACTCCAATTAGGCTGCGTTGTTTTTGAGGTCGGTTTTGCTGACCATGGCTTCATTCATGATTTTCCGACCCATTGTGCGGATCGCCTTGGACAAGGCAGAGCTGCCTGAGGCCTGCGATAGCAGTTGACCCCGATCCAGCGCCTGCTTTGCGTGGCGCGCGTCGCTTGGCAGCCAAAAGCCCAATTCGCGTTCCAGCGCTTTTTGGGCCTCGACATGTTGGCTTGACCGGAATGTCGGTTTTGTTTCCTGGCTTATGACGATCTCAACCGGAGGTTCGAGCCGCTCTTTTGAGAAGAATTCAATCAAACGGCAGGCTTGACGCACCGAAGAGACCGAGCTGTCGCCCACCATCAGCATCCGGTCGGACGCGGTCACAACTGCGCCCAGCCAATCGACCAGTAAACGAGGCAGATCGATGACGACAAAGTCGAATTCCAGTCGCAGAGTCTCGATCAACGCGCTGACCTGTTCGCGTGTCAGAACATCCAGAGGAATGAATTCCTCGGGCGCGCTCAGGACTTCCAAACCGGACGCATGTTGAACCAGAGATTGCTGAAGGAACGTCCGGTCCGGCATGACCCCATCCTGGGCCATTCTCAAAAGCCCGGAAGAAGGCTGCAAGTCCAATGACGTCGCGACCGTGCCGAATTGCAAATCCAGATCTACGACGGCGACCTTGTTTCGCGTCTTTTTCCGGAAGATGCCGGAATACCCCTGCAACTGGTCGGCCAGGTTGATGGACAACGTCGACGCACCGATGCCACCACGGGCCGGGCATACGCTGATGATCTGTCCCAGCCGCTGCGGTTGCGGCGAGTAAATGGTCGGCAGCAAAGACTTGTCGACCGTCAGACGTTGAATCTGTTCGGCCAGTTCGTCCTGCCCGATGGGATAGGGCAGAATCTCATCCACACCCGATTTGTTCAGCGCACGCGCTTCGGTCAATGAGATGTCACCGTCGCTAAGTGCCAACAAGGTACCGCGCGAACCGGCGCTGCGACGAAGATCGCTGACAGTTTCCAGATCCAATTCGCCTGAAAAGCTGAACACCAGCAGGTCATTGTTACCCATCAGATCACAGGCGCGACCGTTTACCGAAGACAAGGTCCCGGAATGTGTCTCTAGCGAAAGATCGTCGAACCGGTCGACGGCCTGGGCGACTGAATTCTTAATCGCCTCATTGTCAGAGATTAGGGCTAATGATTTTTGCGTCATTCTTCAGCTCCCATGATTAGAAATTCAACCGTTGACTCCGCTGGCGAGGTCCTCACCAGGAAGGGTTGCGCTAAAGTCGGAAAATATTTTGAAGCCCGTTGTCGCGGAGGTCAGCGCATCGGTTTGTGGCGTTGAGCCGCCCAAAACCAGCGCTGCGATCGAACCCAACGGAGAGACGAACCGGAATGGAAGTTCTTCGATTGTCACCGTGACCATCGGTACATAAGGGCCACCCAGGAAATTCATTTCCGGGTCGAACTCGTAAGTGAACGTGACGTTGCTTTCGTCAAAAGTTGCGGTGGGATCGTTGGGAACGGCAAACTGAAGCATGTTCCAGATGTCGGTCACGGTGGTCTGCGCCGCTGCATTCGCGGGCGCCGCTCCGGTGCATACGGTTGCGACCGGTTCAACACAAACGCCCGATGCGAAACTGCAATTGGTTCCGAAGCGCGGGCCGGTGATATCGGTATAGGTGCCGCGGCTGTTGGTTGTTGGAACACCGCCACATGCGGGTGGCATCACTGCAGCCATCCGAGCGGCGACCTGTGCCGTTTTTTCAGCAGCCACGTAGTGGAAGGCCAATCTGCCGAAGTCTATTAGGCCCAGGAAAATCAAAAGGAACAACGGCAGGACAAAGGCAAGCTCAGTGATCGTCGACCCATCTTCCTGACGGCCAAGTCGCGACATTTCGCGGGTTATCTTGTGAATGCGGCGGGTCATGGTCCAAACACCCGGCTGCGATCTGTGATCGTGGTTTGGATCTGCGTCGCTGTCGAGCCTCCGACCAGTTGGAACAGGGGCGTGAATGGCAGATTTGAAATCGTCAGTGACGCGGTCAGTACGGCTACCGGTGTGGGCGAAACGCGGTATTCACCTGCGTTGCCAACGCATTCGAGGGACAGAGAGTCTAGACCTACGGCAATGTCGGTGGTCGAAAGTGAAGTCAAAGTGTTTGATACAGCGGCTTGAAAATCGCCGATAGCAGCGCTTGGCGAAGCAGTGCACAGGTCCGACGGGGCGATCCGGCCAACATAACGGGCAGTGTCCCGAACCCCCGTGATCGCATTTTGATAGGACCAGAAAATCCGTCCCCCTTCGACGATCAGGGCAAATGTCACTAACAGGATCGGCAAAAGGATCGCGAATTCGACCAACGCCGCGCCGGACTGGTCATTGCGGAACCGGTTGAGGGTCATTCTGATATGACGGGATGCACCAAACATGATCATTACTCGTAAAGCTGAACCAGATCGTGAACGATGCCGCCGACTCCGGCTCCGCCAACGCCGTCCGATACGGTCTGAATGACTTCACCATAGATGACCGCGTTGGCACCGGTGCTGCCGGATTCAGAGGGGCGGATCAGAAACATCTCTATGAAACTGGTGACCGGAATCGTACCCGATCCGCCGTTAAGCTCGTCTGCAAACGTTGCGCAATCGATACCGGCGACGGTGATGACGCGGCGCGTAGGATCAGCACGACCGGTAGAAGGGGGTTGGCATGAAGGCATGCTGCTTTCAGCTTTACCACCGGCGTTCAGGATAGCTTCCAGAGCGACCTGGTTGGTGACCTCAGCATTGTAGATGTCATAGCGGGTGCCACCAGTCGGGAACCATGACGGGATACCGGTTGGGACAGGGCCGCTGAAATCTGCGCCATAGTTGATCGTCAGGTATTCGTTAAGACCAGCAGTGAAAACGCCGTTGCCGATACGAGGCGTCGGGCAAGTGCCGCTGGCAAAACAATCGTCAAGCGGTAGCCCAACGGTCGCGGCCGGATCAAGGATCCCGTTAGCATCATAAGTGGGCGACTGCTGGCTGGTGCAGTTGTTTCCGTTACCTGCTGTGATCCAACCGTCCAGGACATGCGGAGAAGAAGCGAAATTGTCGACGTCGTAGCGCGCGCCGTTGCTGAACTGTTTGGCACTGGAATCAAACCGGTCGAAACGTGTGTTAAAGCCAGCCACCATGTTGCCCACGCTCAGACCCGGTCTGGTTTCAACACCTCTTTGGCTGAAGCACATGGAAACAGCGCGCGATGCGGCCAGAGCACAAGAATCTTCCTGACCGTTTGGTGCTGGTTCGCAGGCACCAGACGCGTCGATGGCCAGAGTCTGATTAGAAGACAGAAAACCAAAGTTTCCGGGACCCCAATGGCCATTGCCGCCCTGACTTACCATCCGAACCAACTGGCCTTCGGTCAGATCGAGGCTAGGTTGCGGCAGGCAAATGAACATAGGGGTGATGTCGCAGGCCATCAGGGTGAACCCTGCCACAGCCTCGGCATTGACGCTCGAGAAGGGCTGCGCATTGCCCAACAAAGCCGCCGCTGCCGCCGCGAGCGGAGTACCGACCTCGTGCGTATCGACGGTCACCCGAACGAATGCAGCTTTCGGTCCGCTGGCCGGATCGGTCGAATCCAGCAGTTGCGCGGGTTGGGCGGGATCAGTCGCAGTTGTCGGCGGGTTTTCGTAAAACCGCAGCTGGTAATCCGTAGCGCCTGACAACAGCTGATCCTTGTTCCGAACGCCAAAGCTTTGACGGTCGCGGATCATGTTTGCAGCCGCATTTGTGGCGCGGGTGATTGAATCCGGGCGAGCATCGAGTTCCCCCGCAGCCGCAAGGGCAACATTGTCCGCAAAGCTCTGCAATTCCGACTGAGTGGTGGTCACCCGACCAATGTCGAATGCAAGGGCGGCCATTCCGATCATGACCGACAGGGCCACCGCGACAAAGACCAGGATCGCGCCGTCTTCGGAGCTACGGAATTGACGTATGAATTGCGCGAGGGACACGGTCGAAACCTTCCTTGGTCGATTCAGTTGATGACGGATTCTGTCACTTCGGTGCCGCGGCGGACCCGGATTATCGTTTTGCGCACCGGTTCTTTGATGTCCTGCGCAACAACCGGTTCATCAATCAGAAGATCGTTCAGCCGCGTCATGGTCAGCGCCTTGTCTTCTGTGTCATCAATGGACCGCAAGGTCAGGCTCAGCCGACCGGCACGTTGCGCCAGAGCAAGGCGCTGTACTTGATCCGGGGTAACAGCAACAGTGACCGTGCGCGCAACAACGGGTTGGTCGGTCTGTTCGTCAGATTCCTGATCAACACCAATGACTCTAATGTTTTGCAAAATGGTGACAGCGTGCATGTCTCTTTTTTCGCCAGTGGTCATTACCACATCGACCCGATCACCCGGGGTGACAAAGCCTCCGACGGCGGTTTCGGCATCAACTTCAATGGCCATGGCGCGATGATCTGCACCCAGCGTCTGAACGATGGTGACCTTTTCACCAAAGTCGGAAACCTTGTTGTTCAGGATCAGTTCACCCTGAGCAATTGCGCGACGGGCGCGACGGGACGGCATGCTGGCCGCTGCAATCAGGTCGTCGTAATCTGTAAAGACGCCCACGGGTAAAGCACCACGGGGCCAGTCAATGGTCGTCAGCGCGCCGGGCTCGATTTCTTCGCCAAACGAAATATCGCGCGATGCAACGACCACGCTCACCATCTCGCTCTCGGCCTCGACATTTGCGGACTGTGTATCGAATTGAATGTAATCCCGAGCGACGTAAACGGACCCTCCGGCTACGACAAGGCCCGTCAATGCTGTGAAAATGGCAGAGAGTCTCATCTGGTGCTCCTTCAGCTATTTCCTGGCGTTTATCGAATGAACCGATCTGAGCGGTTGCACTTTGCCAGCGGATCAAGAAAAAATTCGGGGACGATAAGCACGCGGGGCTGAGCGCACCGCGTGCTTTGTCTTCGGTCAGTTCATTACATCAGGGTTTCAGCGTCTGTGAACTGAGCGTTAACGTCGTTGCCCAAAGCAGTCAGGGTAGCAACTGCAATCGCCGTGACGATTGTCAGAGCGACGCCATATTCCACAATGGTCGCGCCGTTTTCGTCACGTGCCATGGTCTTCATCATTACATAAAGCTTCAACATCATACTCTCCTAGTTAACTCACTAGTTACTCGTGGATGCCGCCCAAATTTGCGGCGTTCTAACCCCCTCCATACCGACGGAGCCTTCCACAAGGTTAGGTCCCGCGATCAGGACGCCGCATCCTCCAAACCACGGAGAAATACACGCTTAGATTGAAAGATTTGGCGGTTTGGTCGATTCTTTGTCATGAAATCGCCTGATTCCTTACCGGAATCCTAATGCCTAGAATCGTGATTCTCTCCCAACTGACGGGTCGCCAATTCTGGAGCCAAGCTGCTTTGCTGCACAAATGGGCTGAAGGATTCACCTCATGAATGCAGCATGATAGCTAAGAGATTCGACCAGTTGGGCCCGGACGAAGTAGAAGACCGGGTACTGGCCTTCGTGCAATGCCGCATTGAAAACACGAGGATTGCTCTCGATCTGGTTTGATCCAGAGGTGGATTGGACACCGCTACCTTAAGGCAAGCGCGATCGTCGCCACAGTTTCAGCGAATCCGCATTCCAAGCGTGTTTGACCCTGAAGGTTTTGTCGGGTTGCCGCTGAGGCAAAACACGGGCTTCGTGGGTAGTCACCTGCGGCTGAATGGCTTGGACTGTGCTGTGCCTGATTTCAGTACCCTGTGCCGCCGTCAAAGAACGCTGAAGGTGAATCTTCCGTATCGTGGCGGGCAGCGGCCCGCTGCATCTTCTGATCTACTCAGCGCCTCACTATTTTCTCTTGCGGCTCGCAGATGTGCGTGTGAAAGACAATCTTTTTGATCGGCAGCCCGAAGTTGATGCGACACGGTCCGACCTCGCTCACCTTTCGAACCTTGCGCGGTCTACGAATGCATTGCATCTCGGTCAACTCAAAGAAGCAGGTTTCATCTCTCGGGCCTGAGGGAGTTTCAAGCTTCTAAAGCCACGCGAGATGCGAATGTCATTGAACGTTGGAGCTGACGCGGTTTCATGCCTCTTTCTATCCGGACGCATTGGGTCTGCAGTCGGCTTTTCAAAGTCTGCTTGCCCCCGCGTTGCGGTCATTGGGGTATCGCGCAGCATTGGCCAATCTGGGCTCCAAGCAGACACTCACGTGCAAATCGTGTTCTACGCAGATAGATCTCTGCCGTGGGCACCTATTGCTTCTCAGTCCCCCAGTTTGGCATGAATTTCGTCCAGGTCGATTTCGCCGATCGGCAATTTGTTCGCCGGGTTTTCGAAATCGTATTTGAACAGTTCGAAATCCGGTTTGTAGATCTCGTAGACCAGATGCATGGACAGATCGTCAAAGAAATCCTCAACCGGATGTGCGCGTTTTGGCCCATGACCTTCGGATTCGTTGAAGCGCGGCACATCTGACAAGGTGATTGTATGCTCGGTCTGCACCTGATCCAAAACGCCCTGCATGCCGTCGTTGAACTTTTCAGTCCAAAAGATCCGGTCATAACGCCCGCCATTCACGATCAGCGTCGAGACATGGCCCGACATGGCCGACCAATGAATGTCGGGATCCATCGGGCGGCGCCACCGTATCGTATCGCGCGCAAACAGAAGGAACCGACGAAAGCTGGCGATCTGGTCGAACTCTCCCTTGCCGTCATCCCCGCCAACCTCAATCCCATAGTTATAGATCAGGCTGGGCACGAGATTGCCCCGGTATCGCTTGCCGTTGCGCTGAATGCCGCAAATCTTGTCGAAGAACGAACTCAGGATCCGCGTGTAGGGATTGCGCACACAGGTAAATGTGTAGGAGCTATGCCCACGGACATTCTCGGCAATCGGGGATTTGCTGTTCTCAAAGGACCACTTGTGCAGCCCCTCTGATGCATCGTGGATGTCGCCGTCGAAAAAGACACCATGATCCGAATAGTACATGATCTGACCAATGGTCGAGCAGGCGCATTTGGGCACCACACGGTAGACCATGCTTTGACTTTCGGTCATCCATGTCCCGGGAAACCCCATTAACTGCGCCTCCTTATGCCAACGGATCTCAGTCCGACACTTGGCCTATACACACAAAAAATCAAAAATATTCTGTTTATTCAATCGCTCATCCTCAGTATCACGGGTGCAAACGGGCAGAAACGGAAATAGCGCAAACCAATGGCAAAAATTGCCTTTATCTTGTTATGCCACAAAGACCCCGACGCTATCATTGCTCAGGCTCAGCAACTGACGGCGGTGGGGGACTGCATCTCCATCCATTTCGATGTGCGCGCATCCGCCAAAGATTATCAACGCATCCGCGACGCATTGCGTGAAAACCCGAATGTTGCGTTTGCGGCCAAACGGATCAAATGCGGCTGGGGCGCGTGGTCTTTGGTACAAGCCACGCTTCATGCCATAGATGCGGCAACCGAAGCGTTCCCCCGGGCCACGCATTTCTACATGTTGTCCGGCGATTGCATGGCCATCAAGACGGCAGAATATACGCATGATTTTCTGGACCGGCACGATCTCGACTTTATCGAAAGCCACGACTTTTTCAAAAGCAACTGGATCAAGACCGGAATGAAGGAAGACCGGCTGATCTATCGCCACTATTTCAACGAACGAACGCAGGCGGGCCGGTTTTACGCCAGCTATGAGGCACAAAAGAAACTGGGCCTGACACGTGAAATACCCGGTGATTTGAAAGTGATGATTGGCAGCCAATGGTGGTGTCTGCGGCGCCGAACAATCGAGATGATCCAAAAGCTGCTGCGCGAACGCCGCGATATCATCCGCTTTTTCTCGACCACCTGGATACCGGACGAGACGTTTTTTCAAACCCTGGTCCGCCATCTGGTTCCGAAACAGGAGATCGAGAACCGCACGCTGACGTTCCTGATGTTTTCCGACTATGGTATGCCGGTTACGTTCTACAACGATCACTACGATTTACTGCTCAGCCAGGACTATCTGTTCGCCCGAAAGATCAGTCCTGAAGCACGCGAGATGAAAGAACGGTTGGGCCAGCTTTACGCGCAGGAAGGGGTCAGTTTTCAGATCTCGAACGAAGGGCGAAATCTACACGCCTTTCTTACCGGTCGCGGCAGGGTTGGGCGGCGCTTTGGCCAACGGTTCTGGGAAGCGAACAACACACTCGGGCCCGAACGGGATCTGTATCTTGTAGTTTGCAAGAAGTGGCACGTCGCCAAACGGCTGGTCGATCAGATCGCTTCGGAAACCAACATTCCCTGTATCGAATACCTTTTCAACGAAGAGGAAACGCCCCTCCCCGATCTGGGCGGGATCGAGACCACTCTGTTGAAACGCTCGCGGCATCGGCGCGCCGTTGTGCGTATGCTGTTTGAGAATTTCAAGTCTGATCAACTGGTGATTTGCCTCGATCCCGCCAATCTGGACGTCATTCAGGACTTTTGTGCCGACCAGGTCCGCACCCATATCCTCGAGGTTGAATGCAGCTATTCCGATGACTACCTGACCGGGCATGCCCGAAGGGTCGGCCTGACCGGTGAAAACAGCCGGCCCGAAACGGTGGCCCACCTGCTGCCGACACTGCGCAACGATATCGCATACGAATCCGAATTGATCCGGCGAGCCGAGTTTGACGGCTATTTGCGCCTGCGCGAAACCGCGAACCGCGCCGAGAATGAACGCGCGGTTGCTAGATTTCTGGGCCTGCCATCTGACACAGCGCAGGCCATCATGCGCCTGGATTATCTGTTTGCCGACTAAGGCCCGACCACGTCCAAATCGGTCGGGCCATTGGTTCAGATGTCGAACTTGACCCCTTGGGCCAGCGGAAGTTCGGCTGAATAATTCACCGTATTTGTCTGCCGCCGCATATAGGCTTTCCAGGCGTCCGAGCCGCTTTCGCGTCCGCCGCCAGTTTCCTTCTCACCGCCAAACGCGCCGCCAATCTCGGCCCCAGATGGGCCAATATTGACATTCGCGATCCCGCAATCAGACCCGGCTGCGGTTAGGAATTGCTCGGCCTCGTGCATGTTCAGGGTGAAAACACAAGATGACAGGCCTTGGGGCACGTCATTCTGAATGTCGACGGCCTGATCGAAATCGTCATAGCCCATGACATAGAGGATCGGTGCAAAGGTCTCGGTCTTAACCACTTCGGTCTGGCCTGGCACCTCGACAATCGCAGGTTCCATATAGACCCCGTCCGGCACACCGCTGGTGACACGATTGCCGCCAAAAACGGTGCCGCCTTGGACTCTGGCAGCCTCCAGCGCGGCGGTCATCGCGGCTCCTGCGGCCTCGTCAACCAAAGGACCAACCAATGTGCCCTGGGCCAACGGGTTGCCGATGGGCAATCCGGCATAGGCCTTCTTCAAACGTGCAACCAGATCGGTCTTGATCGAGTTGTGGACGATCAACCGCCGCAGCGAGGTACAGCGCTGACCGGCCGTACCAACCGCCGAGAACACAATGGCCCGCACCGCCATTTCAAGGTCAGCCGAGGGGCCGACGATCATTGCATTGTTGCCGCCCAATTCCAGAATGCATTTGCCGAAACGCGATGCTACAACCGGGGCCACCGCACGGCCCATCCGGGTTGAGCCGGTTGCCGAAATCACCGGGACATGTTCGCTGGCCACCAACGCCTCGCCCAGTTGCGTACCGCCAATGAGTGTCTGTAGCAGACCCTCGGGCGCATCGCCGAACCGCGCCACTGCACGCTCAAAGATCTTCTGGCAGGCCATCGCCGTCAGTGGAGTCTTTTCTGACGGTTTCCAGATCACCGGATCCCCGCAGACAAGCGCCAGCGCCGCGTTCCAGGACCAGACGGCAACAGGGAAGTTGAACGCCGAAATCACACCAACCGGCCCGGCAGGGTGCCAGGTTTCCATCATCCGATGGCCCGGGCGTTCAGATGCGATGGTCAGGCCATAAAGCTGCCGGGACAGACCCACTGCAAAGTCGCAGATGTCGATCATCTCTTGCACTTCGCCCAGACCTTCCGAGGTGATCTTGCCCGCCTCCCAACTGACCAGCGCGCCCAGGTCATCCTTGGCCGCGCGCAGCTCTTCGCCCAGCAGGCGGATCAGCTCACCGCGCTGGGGCGCAGGCACGATGCGCCAGGATTTGAACGCCGCCTTGGCACGGTCGAACACGGCATCCATCTCGGACAGCGGTGTTTCATGCACCTCACCCAGCAGGCTGCCATCGATCGGAGAGGTAACGGCCAGTGTTCCACCCGTCAGCTCTGCTGCGCTCAACCCCAAATTCTGCAAAATCTGCTCTGCCGTCATAACAACATCTTTCATCGCTTAGGCCGCCTTGTTCTGTTCGGTGACATCGCCAGCCCGATAGAGCTGACCAAATTCGGTGTTCAGGAAGTCGTCCAACCGGACCTGCTCTTGCCGCACAAACCCGTTTTGCGGCAGCTTGCCTGTGCGCATCAGATCAACCGCGCCCAGCACGCCTGCAGCTGTTGTGATCTGAATGGCGCTCCAGGTTTGACCGTTGATGTCGCGCGCAAAGCTTTTGTTGATCAAAGATTTTTCGCGCAGGGTCCCGTCGATTTTGCCTTTGGCCGTACAATAGACAAGAACCACGTCTTGATCGGTGCGTGGCAATGCCGTCTCGAATATGCCTTTCAGCAGATCCCGACGCTGCGCGAGCCCGAGATCATGCAACAACAGTTTGAGGATATCACAGTGACCGGGATAGCGGATCGATCGGTAGGACACCGCCCGCGCCTTTCCTTCCAGCGTTTCCGGTAAAGTCCCGAGCCCGCCCGAAGTATTGAAACACTCGTATTCAACCCCGTCATGACCGATCCGTTCATAATCTTCGAGCGGTGCGGTCTTGACGCGTTCACCATTCACGATGGCATCGCACGGGTTGCAATATTCATTGATCAACCCGTCTGTCGACCAAGTCAGATTGTATTTCAACGCATTGGTCGGGAACATCGGCAAGGCACCAACACGCATATGCAGGCTGTCGATCTGGTCAAACTCAGCCGCCAACGCAGCGCCCGCGATACCAACAAAGCCCGGGGCCAGACCACATTGCGGCATGAAGGCGGATTTGCTGCCATCGGCCAACGCGCGCACGGTGGCAGTTGCCGCGACATCTTCGGTCAGATCGAAATAATGTGCCCCTACAGCCTTGGCAGCCGCTGCAATGGCCGGAGTAAGAAAGAACGGAGCCGCCGAGATGATCGCGTCAAACCCTTCCAGCGCCGCTTTCAGCCCGGTCTCGTCCGTCGCGTCGATCTGGCGAGTGGGGACGCCCATGATTTTGAACGCCGCAAGCGCCGTCAAATCATGGTCTGCCACCGTCACCGAATAATTGCGGGATTGCTTCAGCAAAGTGGCGATCATCTGCCCAATCTTACCACCGCCAAGAACACAAATATTCCAGGTCATGCGCTGCCTCCTTACGCGTTTACTCCAGTATGAGACGCGAAATGTCCGAGGTGCAGGGACCACAGTGACGAATTGGCCGGTAATAACGTCAATATGTCGGATTTTTCGACTTTATGTCATCTCGCCTACGCCGTCACGCAAGTATCGCAATAAGACATCACCACAAAAATTTTTCACCTAATCGTTGAAAGTTAACTATTGACCAATGCGTGGCCTGATTAATCTAACCCTGCGCAAACGTGTCTTTTTTCGGCGCATCCCATTGCAACACAGATTTTAGAAACCAAACGTTAGATCGAATTAAAAAACTGAATATGTTAAGAATTATTATTGTTTTGGGCGCCGTTTTTGGCCCAAGCCTTTATCGCGCCCTTGAAGTCGAGCTCCTTGTTTCCAGCATGACTTCAACGCCACGCCATGCGTTCGTTGAAACGCTTCGAAACGACTTTATTCTGCTGGTGCCGATCTTGCTTTTGCTGCTGGTTTCCGCGGCATCGAGGCGGAAAAACATAGCGGTCGGGTGCTTTCTGGTGGCCATTTTCTTGCTGAGCTTGATCTTCCTCGATGTCCTCATTTCGCAGCAATATGGGCAGCGTTTGACCGTATCCGACATTGGAAAGTTTGGTTCCTACTCGCTGACCTACCTGTTTGACTTCAAACCTCTTACGCTGATCGCGATTGCATCGACTTTGGTGGCTTTTTGCTGCGCGGTTTTCTGTGTCTGGCGCCTGTTGCAAAGTACTAGGATCAGTCACCATACGGCAACAGCTTTGGGGATTGTCGTCGCGGTTGCGGGCATCCTCGTCTGGAACATGCGCGAGACCGGATATGTGCATTACCGTCTTTTCCAGAACGTCATTTCCTACACCAGACAGATCTTAGCGAGTTTCGGGCCTATAGTGCCGAGTTTCGCGGCACTCTTTCTGATCCATTCGAACCGATATGCTCTGACGCCCCAAGGCTTGCCGGGCCTTTGGTTATCTACATGGTCGAATCCCTTTCGTCTTATCAATCTGGGTTTTTCAGCGGACTGAATGACTGGACACCAGAGCTTGACAAACTGGCCCGTGAAAACCTTGCCTTGGGCAATTTCCTGGCCAACGGCTTTACGACCGAAGATGCCGAGCTTTCGCTGTTGACCGCCGAATACCCGATCTATCCTCCGAACACCCTGACCGACGGAGGAAACACCCATTTCGCCGGATATAGGGCTGCAAAAGACTCGGTGGTATCGGCATACGCTGCAAACAATTATGACAGCTATTTCCTGACCACCTCTGATCTCGAGTTTTCATCAACCGGAGAATGGGCCGACGCATTGGGGTTCGAGACGGTCCATGGCAGTGAAGCCAAATTCTATGAAGGATGGCCCCGCTATCATTTTGATGCGGCACCCGATGCCGCTTTGGTCGAGCGGATCATCGACGTCATACAAGGCGCCACCGTGCCAACGTTGATCTTTGCGAAAACGGCTTCCAGCCATCATCCGTTCGTCGCGCCAGACAGTGGTATCCGCTCGGAAGAACAGGTTATCCGCTATGTCGACCGGCAAATCGGCGCGCTATACCGCCATCTTTCAGAAGCTGGCTTTTTCGAAACAGGCCATCTGATAGTTTTGGGTGATCATCGCGCGATGCGCCCGTTACTCGGCCAAGAGGTCGACAGATACGGGTACGAAAAAGCCTATACCCAAATACCCGCTGTTGTGATCGGGCCGGTTCTTGCCCCCGATTCTAAACGTGTCGATACGCAATTCAGCCAAGTCGACATTGCCAACAGCCTCGTGGCATTGGCTGATGCCAAAGCCTGTACCAGCCCGATCCGAGGCATGATCTGGGGCGAAAACGCATCGGCGCCCAAATACACACTGCATCGCCGCGGAGACCATCGAAACCAGTTCAGTGTGTTTTCAGGCGAACGGTTGGGGGTCGTTACGTTGAACGGTGACAGAACCCATTTTGAGGGTGCCGATTTCGAGGAAAACGAAGCTGCCGACATCGTGCAGTTCCTCAACTTCAAACGTGTTCAGGCCGACGCCGCAAACTCACAGCAGTGATCGCAGCCTAGATGTCGTTGGGAAGATCTCCACGCCGATCAACTGAGCGTCAAAGCCATAGACCTCAGACCTGTGCGCGGCGTTTTGGGGTCTTGGCCTCTGGCGTCGAATATTCGGTGATCAGATCCGCAAGCTCGGGCCGGCACGAGCCGCAATTTGTGCCCGCCTGAAGCGCTTCGCCGATTTCAGCGACGCTCAGATGGCGCTCGTCTTGTATCGCGCTGATGATGGTCTTCAGCCCAACGCCGAAGCATGAACAGACAACCGGCCCGCAATCGACCTGATCCAGCGCAGCGCGTCCCGACAGCAGTTGATAGGGGGCCACATCTGGCAGGGTTGCAAGATAGTCGCGCATCAACGAGATCGGTTGCGACGAAACATACAGTGCGGCCAAAACCCGGTGATCATTGGACAACACAATCCGATACGCGCCGCGTTTCGGGTCTTCGATCACGGTTGCCGTAGCATCGGGCAAGTCAAACCACGCGCGCGCGGTAACTTCCCAATCATCAATGGCGTGACATCCCGCCAATTCGGTTCTGTACCCGTTGTCGGTTTTTGCCAAAGCCCAATAATCCGAAGACGGAGCAGGCGCCGAAACCGATACTGCGAACCCATACCATGCCGCTTGCATGGGCTTTACGGACACAGCCGCCGCTTTGCTTTCCGGCTGACCCGAGATCGGATCTGTCACGCTGGGCACCAAGGCATCGACACGCGCAGCAGGCGCGGTTTCACCCGTCCAGTGGATGGGGGCAAAGACCTGCCCCGGCGTGACCGCATCGGTGATCCGCAACCGGAAGATACCTTTGCCAACCGCGCTTGTGATCTCGACCAGATCTGCTGGGGCAAGGCCCAATTTCTTCGCGTCCTCCGGATTCACCTCGACATAAGGTTCCGCCAGATGGGCAGACAAGCGCGGCGACAGGCCCGATCGGGTCATCGTGTGCCATTGATCGCGGTTGCGCCCGGTGTTCAGCACAAATGGATAGGTCTCGGAAGGCGCTTTCTGAGGCGGGCGATGGGAAACGGGAAGAAGACGCGCCTTGCCGTCGGGGTGAAAGAACACTCCATCCTCAAAGAAGCGTCCACCGGTTCGTTTCGCAGATACGGGCCAGCGTGTAGGCGCAAGCTCGGCATAGTCATCCTCGGTGATATCCGAGAGGCCAGAAATGTCGAAATCCTTGCCGAAAGACCCCGCGAGCGACGACATGGCTGCATATTCGCGAAAGATCTGCGCTGGAGAGTCAAAACTGAACGCCTCGTCCCAGCCCATACGGCGTCCGACCTCAGCCAGGATGTCCCAATCGGCGCGGGCTTGGCCGGGTGGCGTCAGAACCGCGCGTTGCCGGCTGATCGTGCGGTCCGAGTTGGTGACTGTGCCCGATTTCTCGGCCCAGCCTGCCGCAGGCAGCACCACATCCGCAAGGCGCGCTGTGTCTGTCTGCGCGGTCAGATCACTGACCACCGTGAAGGGGCAGTCTTTGATCGCGGCGCTGACCCGGTCCGCATCCGGCATGGTGACCGCCGGGTTGGTGTGAATGACCCACAGCGCCTTGACCTTGCCTTCTTCGATTGATCGAAACAGATCGACCGCTTTTAGACCCTGTTTTTGCGGCAACGTTGGCGCATTCCAGAACCCCTGCACCGCGGCGCGATGGTCTTCGTTTTCGATGTCCAGATGGCAGGCCAGCATATTGGCCAAGCCGCCCACCTCTCGACCGCCCATCGCGTTGGGTTGACCGGTGACCGAAAACGGCCCCATGCCTTCACGCCCGATCCGCCCGGTCGCCAGATGGCAGCTCAGGATCGCGTTCACCTTGTCCGTTCCGCTGGAGGATTGGTTCACGCCCTGGCTGAAGATCGTCACCACGCGTTCCGTTTGCGTCCAAAGCGTGCAAAACCGTTCGATGTCGTCAGGGTCCAAACCGGTGACCGACGGATCATCCTGTTGGGCGGCCTCAAGCGCTTCGGCGAAGCCAACTGTGTGGTCCAGAAACTCAGGCGCGACATGCCCGCCTGCATGGATTTGCGTCAACAGGTGATTGAACAAGGCCACATCGCTGCCGGGCTGCAAGGCAAGGTGCAGATCGGCCTGGCTGCAACTGGCTGTCCGGCGCGGGTCGATTACCACGATCTTGGTGCCCCGCACCTGTCGCGCGGCGATTATGCGCTGATAGAGAACCGGGTGACACCACGCGAGGTTTGACCCCACGAGAACAATCAGGTCGGCCTGATCCAGGTCCTCGTAGGTGCCCGGAACCGTATCCGTCCCAAAGGCCCGTTTTTGCCCGGCCACGGTGGAGGCCATGCACAGCCGCGAATTGGTGTCGATATTGGCCGAGCCGATGAACCCTTTCATCAGCTTGTTGGCGACATAGTAATCCTCGGTCAGCAACTGGCCCGAGACATAAAAGGCGACGCTGTCGGGCCCGTGATCCCTGATCGTTGTGGCAAAGCGATCCGCCACCAGCAGCAACGCGTCGTCCCACGTTGTGTCTTGTCCCAACACACGCGGGGCTAGCAGGCGGTGATCCAGTCCGACAGTTTCCGCCAAGGCCATGCCTTTCGAGCATAGACGCCCGTAATTTGCCGGATGCTCCGGGTCTCCACGCACGGCCAGCCCCCCGGCCCCGTCCGGGCGCAGCAAGACGCCACAGCCGACACCGCAATAGGCACAGGTTGACCGGGTCTCGGGCAGGCCGGTTCCGTCCATCAGGCCGCGCTCCGCCGGGTGACGGCGCTGTCGTCCAGCAAGATGCGGCCGTCTTCGACGCGTACGGGATAAGTGTCAATCCGCCCCTCATCCGCGACCTGCGCCTGACCAGTGTTCAGATCGAACACCCAATTGTGCAACGGGCAAGTCACGGATTGCCCGTGCACGATGCCCTCGGACAAAGGCCCGCCCTTATGCGGGCAGCTGTTGGTGGCGGCAAAAACTTCGGCCTCGGCGGTGCGAAACACCGCGATACAGCCGATATGGGTTTTCACCAGACGTGCGCCGCGCAGGGGCACATCATCGAGGCTTCCGATGTCGATCCAGCTCATTCCGCGGCCTCCAATGTGAAATCTGCAATCGGTGCATAGGTCTTGGCCTTGTCACGCACATGCTCGGCCCAGGGATCCTTGCGGTAGATGCTTTGCGACAGCTCAAACCGCGCAACCAGTGCGGCACGGTTGTCCAGGTCCTCGACGACCTGCGCCTTGACCCAGTCCATGCCGACCTTGCCCAGCCATTTATACAGGCGGTCCAGATACTTGCCGCCTTCGCGATAGGCTTGCGTGACGGCCATGACGACCTCAATCGCCTCATCCTCGGTGGGGACCTGACACAGCAGCTCGGTCTCTTTCACATCCATCCCGGCAGCCCCGCCGATGCTGATCTGATAGCCCGAGTCCACACAGACGACGCCGATATCCTTGCAGGTCGCTTCGGCACAGTTGCGTGGACAGCCCGAAACGGCCAGCTTGAGCTTGTGCGGTGTCCAGGACCCCCACAGGGTTTTCTCAAGCTTGATGCCAAGCCCGGTGCTGTCTTGCGTGCCGAACCGGCAGTGATCAGTGCCAACACAGGTTTTCACCGTGCGCAGACCCTTGGAATAGGCGTGGCCCGAGACCAAACCCGCATCGTTCAGGTCCGACCAGATCGCGGGCAAGTCCTCACCCTTAACGCCCAGCAAGTCGATGCGCTGGCCGCCTGTCACCTTGACGGTGGGCACATCGTATTTGTCGGCGGCGTCTGCGATGGCACGCAGCTCATCCGGCGTGGTGATCCCACCCCATATACGCGGCACAACGCTGAAAGTACCGTCCTTTTGGATATTGGCGTGTTTGCGTTCGTTCACGAACCGGCTTTGCGGGTCGTCCTGATATTCCAGCGGCCAATCGGCCAGCAGGTAATAGTTGATCGCCGGGCGGCAGATATGACAGCCATTGGGTGTTGTCCAACCCAGCTCCTGCCAGACGGCAGCCTGGCTTTTCAACTCCTGCCCCTTGATCAGACGGCGCACATCCTCGTGGGTCAGATCAGTGCAGCCACATACCGGCTGCGCCGCTGGCATCTGGAACTCATCACCCAGTGTAACCTGCAACAATTGCTCGACCAGCCCGGTGCATGTCCCGCAGGATGCGCTGGCCTTGGTGCTGGCCCGCACCGCGCCCAGATCACCGGCCCCTGCTGTGATCGCTGCGACAATCTCGCCCTTGCATACGCCGTTGCAGCCGCAAATCTCCGCCTCAGGCGGCAATGCTGCAACGGCTGAGAGAGGGTCCGCAGTATCGCCCCCCTGATAAGCCGGGCCGAAGATCAGCGTCTCGCGCATTTCGTCAATGTTTGTGCCGTCTTTGATCAGGCCAAAGAACCAGCTGCCATCGGCCGTGTCGCCATACATGACCGCGCCAACCAGCCGGTCCTCTTCGATCACCAACCGCTTGTAGACGCCGCGCGACGGATCGCGGAACACAATGTCTTCGCGCCCGGGGCCATCGGCAAAATCACCCGCGCTGAACAGGTCGCACCCGGTGACTTTCAACTTGGTCGAGAGCGTTTTCTGAACAAATGCCGCGTCCTGCTCCATCAGAGCCTGCGCGGCCACCTTAGCCTGATCATAAAGAGGCGCCACAAGGCCAAAGACCGCACCATCATGTTCGACACATTCGCCCACCGCATACACATCCGGGTCCGAGGTGAGCATCTGGTCATCAACATGAATACCACGCCCCGTGGCCAGGCCGGCCTCCTGCGCGAGTGTGGTGTTGGGCCGGATGCCCACCGCCATCACCAGCAGGTCGCAGGGCAATTCCGTGCCGTCCTCCAACAGCAACGCCCGTACTTTGCCGTCCTGGCCCAGGATCTCCTTCGAGTTCGCCTGCAGGCAGATCTTGATGCCTTTCTCCTCCAGCGACTTCTTCAGAAGGTAACCGGCGGCCTCATCCAGCTGACGTTCCATCAAGTGGCCCATGATGTGCACCACTGTCACGTCCACCCCATGCGCGGCCATGCCCGCTGCGGCCTCAAGGCCCAGCAAGCCGCCACCGATCACGACAACCTTGTTATCGGGACCCATACCCATCATCTGCTGCGTATCTTCCAGATCGCGATAGGCGATCACACCGTCCAGATCATGACCGGGCAGAGGGATGATGAACGGGTTTGACCCGGTGGCAATCACCAGTTTGTCGTAGGGCACATGCCCCTTCTCACCCTCGACCACCTTCATTTCACGGTCGATCTTCGCAACCTTTTCGCCAAAGCGGCAGGCCACGCCACGCTCGGCATACCAGGCATCGTCATGGGTGACGATCTCGTCATAGGTTTTCTCACCCGACAGCACCGGGCTCAGCATGATGCGGTTATAGTTCCCGCGCGGCTCGGCATTGAACAGGGTGATGTCGAACGCATCCGGCGCGTTGTCGGTCAGGGTTTCCAGAACCCGACCCGAGGCCATGCCTGCGCCGATGACAACAAGTCTTTGTTTCATGGTTTCACTCCGCTGCAATCGCCTTGGGGGCGGGCGATTTCGGCTTGGCGCCGTGTTCGTATTCTTCCAGGAAATCCAGAACTTCCTGCCGATAGGCGTAATAATCGGGATGCTCCAACAACGCCTTGCGGGTGCGCGGGCGCGGCAGATCGACGTTGGTGATCTTGCCGATGGTCGCCTGCGGACCGTTGGTCATCATCACCACCCGGTCAGCCAGCAGGATCGCCTCATCGACATCATGGGTCACGCAGATCGCGGTCACCTTGGTGCGCGACCAGACCTCCATCAGCACTTCTTGCAACTCCCAGCGGGTCAAGCTGTCGAGCATCCCAAAGGGCTCATCCAGCAGCAGGAGTTTGGGCGACAGAGCAAAGGCGCGGGCGATGCCAACGCGCTGCTTCATGCCGTTCGACAGATCGCTGGCGGATTTGTCCATCGCGTCGGCCAGACCGACCCGTTCCAGATAGTATTCGACCACATCTTGCCGCTCGGCCTGGCTGGCCTTGGGATAGACCTTGTCGACCCCGATCGCCACGTTCTCTTTGGCGCTGAGCCAGGGGAACAGGTTGGGTGACTGGAAGACCACCGCACGTTCGGGATCAGCGCCTTCAACGTGACGCCCATCCAGTTTAATCGCGCCTTTCGAGATCTCGTTCAGTCCGGCCGCCATGGTCAGAACCGTGGACTTGCCGCAGCCTGAATGGCCGATCAGCGAGATGAACTCACCCTTGTCGATCTTCAGATCGAAATCTTCAACCACGGTCAGCGGTCCCTTGGGTGTCGGATAGACCTTGTGCAGTTGCGAGAAGTCCAGGAACCGGTTTTCGATCATCCCGGCCTGTGCCTCGGCTACTGCAGCGGGCACGCCGTGGATCGGGGTGACATCAGGCAGCAGACGCGTGCCTTCAACCTTGGCCTCGATCCCCACATCCATCAGGTATTTGGTGACATCAGCACGCAGACGCTTGAACGTCTCGTTGTTGTTCATCGCCCCCCGTTCACGCGGACGCGGGATTGAGACGCGGAATTCCTGCCCCAGCGTGCCATCAGGGTTCAATGCGATGATACGGTCGGCCAGAATGATCGCCTCATCCACATCGTTGGTAATAAGCACGCAGGTTTTCTTGTCGGCTTCCCAGATATGTTCGATCTCATCGGCCAGATTGGCGCGGGTCAGCGCATCCAGTGCTGACAGCGGCTCGTCCAGAAGCAGAACCTCGGGGTTCATCGACAGGGCGCGCGCCACGTTGACCCGTTGCCGCATCCCGCCCGACAGTTCCGCCGGACGGCGCGTCGCGGCGTGGCTGAGGCCCACCATCTTGACGTAATGCGCGACCTTCTCGGCTTTTTCCGCCTTGCTGAGACCCGGGAACACAGTGTCCACCGCCAACCCGACATTGCCATTGACCGTCAGCCACGGCATCAGCGAATAGCTTTGAAAGATCACGCCGCGTTCTGGGCCCGGGCCCTTGATCGGTGCGCCTTTGAACGTGACCTCACCCGATGTGGGGGTATCCAGCCCTGCCAGCAGGTTGATCAGCGTGGTCTTGCCGGTGCCGGAAAAGCCGAGGATGACCAGGAACTCACCCTCTTCTACATCCAGGTCGATGCCCTTCAGCACATCGGTGCGTCCGGCGCCCTCACCAAAGGATTTCGAGGCGTTTTTGATGCTTAGAATACCCATCATACTCACCGGTTATTGGTAAAGGTAAACAGGGATTGCAGCGCGTACATCACCCGATCCAGCAGGAAGCCGATGATGCCGATGGTCAAAACCGCAACCATGATCTTGGCCAGCGACTGAGACGAGCCGTTCTGGAACTCATCCCAGACGAACTTACCAAGGCCAGGGTTCTGCGCCAGCATTTCAGCGGCGATCAGAACCATCCAGCCAACACCAAGGCTGAGGCGCAGACCAGTGAAGATCAGCGGCAGAGCCGAGGGCAGAACCAGCTTGGTGATCTTGGTATAGGTGTTCATTTTCAACACCTTCGAGACGTTCACTAGATCCTTGTCGATGGATGCCACACCCAAAGCGGTATTGATCAGCGTAGGCCAGAGCGAACAGAGCGTGACGGTGATAGCCGAGACCAGGAAGGACTTGGCGAACCAGCCATCCTGCGTGACGTAAACGGCCGAGACAACCATGGTCACGATGGGCAACCATGCCAGAGGAGAGACCGGTTTGAAAATCTGGATCAACGGGTTCAGCGCTGCATTTGCGGTCGGCGAAAGGCCCGCCGCGATACCAAGCGGCACGGCGACAACCGTGGCGATCAGAAAGCCGAAGAACACGGTTTTGATCGAAGTCCAGATTTGCGCGTAATAAGATGGCGCGCCGGTGAAGGGGATATCTTTCACCTTCTCAGGCTGGCCCCGGTCGATAAAACGCTGGTTGCGTTTTTCGACGCGCTCTTCATGGGCTGCCCGTTTTTCAGCGGTCGCTTTCGCCGCTTCGTGCAGGTTGACCGCTTCGGTCCAGACTTGCGCCGGGCCGGGGATCGCCCCCAGAGAAGTTTGGACCTTTGGGGCCAGCGTGCCCCACAAGACCAGAAAGGCCGCAATGGCCAACAACGGCACGATCAACAGACGCCAGATTTCGCTGACTTGTGCCTTGGGGTTATCGCCCGCAGCAGCCTTCAGGACAGGCGTCAGCCAAGCAAGGCCAAGCACCTGAAACCATTTGTCGGCCTGGTTGATACGTGTGAACAAACGCTCTTTGCGCTGTTCAGAAGCTAAGGAACTGGGGTCGATCGCGGTCATGTGTCGGGTCCTGCTTTGTGGCGGGAAGTTGGATGGAGGGATCGCGCATCAGTGATGCCGGGGCGGGGAAGGATTTGAAGAATCCTTCCGCCGCAAGCCATCACCGAGGCGCAGCTCAATTAGCCTTGGATCTCGGTGCCAACGACTTTTTGGTCACCCTTCAGGCCGATCGGCAGGCTGTCCAGATAGGCGTTGGGCGCTTTGCCGTCATAGCCGATGCCGTCGATGACGTCCGCTGCCGGAGTAGGCGCTTTGTACCCGTCGCTGTCCCAGGGGAAGTCGGCTTCGTTCGCCAGGCCTTCGTCTACCAGCAGCTTGGCAGCTTCCAGATAGATTTCAGGCTTATAGACAGACTTGGCGACCTCGTCATACCAGCTGTCTGGTTTGGCTTCCGAGATCTGGCCCCAGCGGCGCATTTGCGTCAGATACCACACCGCGTCGGAATAGAACGGGTATGTCGCGTTATAGCGGAAGAACACGTTGAAGTCGGGCGCCGGACGACGGTCGCCTTTTTCAAACTCGAAAAAGCCGGTCATCGAGTTTGCGATCACCTCGTAATCCGCACCCACATATTCCGGGCGGCTCAGGATCTCGACCGCTTCTTCGCGGTTGGCATTGTCGTTTTCATCCAGCCAGATAGCCGCGCGGATCAGCGCCTTGACCACGGCGAGGGTCGTGTTCGGGTTTTCTTCCGCGAATTCCTTGGTGATGCCAAAGACCTTTTCGGGGTTGTTCTTCCACATATCATAGTCGGTGATGACCGGAACGCCGATGCCCTTGAACACGGCCTGCTGGTTCCATGGCTCGCCCACGGCATAGCCATAAATGGTGCCCGCTTCGAGCGTGGCCGGCATTTGCGGCGGAGGCGTCACAGACAGGAACGCTTCGGCTGCGATCTGACCGGTGATGTTTTCAGGAGAGTAATAACCGGGGTTGATACCCCCCGCTGCCAACCAATAGCGCAGCTCGTAATTATGCGTCGAAACCGGGAAGACCATGCCCATGTTAAAAGGCTTGCCTTCGGCGTTGTACTTTTCGATCACCGGCTTGAGCGCTGCCGCAGAAATCGGGTGCTGCGGGCGACCATCGTCCATTTTCGGCACGTTCGGCTTCATCTCTTCCCAAACCTCATTGGACACGGTGATGCCGTTGCCGTTCAGGTCCATCGAGAAGGGCGTGATGATATGCGCTTCGGTACCATAGCCGATTGTTGCCGCCAAAGGCTGACCGGCCAGCATATGTGCACCATCCAGCTGACCATCGATGACGCCATCCAGCAGCACTTTCCAGTTGGCCTGCGCTTCAAGCGTGACAAACAAGCCTTCGTCGTCGAAGAACCCTTGTTCCTGGGCAACCGCCAAAGGCGCCATGTCGGTCAGCTTGATAAAGCCAAAGGTCAGCTCGTCTTTTTCCAGCTCCAGCTCGGCAAATACAGGCGAGGCAAGGGCCGTCGTCGCTGCCAGGCTCAGAATTAGCTTTTTCATCTTCATCCCTCTCGGTTCAGCCCATTGGGCAAACAAAAAAAGCCGCCGACACACACCGCCGGGAGGAGTTGGCGGTTGGTCGAGCGGCTTTGCTCTTTTTAGATGCCCTGCGTTGTGGGCGAATTCCGTCGGTGGGCTTCGTTGCCTTCCGATGACCTCATTAAGCCCCTGACAGGTGGCGACGTCATTCCTTTTTGAGGTTTGCGCCCCGATTTTTCTGCAATGCAGCGTCAAACTACGCTGCGATGCAAAAATTTTGTGCAGACTTAACTGGTCGGCTCGAAAATGCGCCGGTCGAAGAACACATTCTGAGACAGAATCAGGCTTCCATTGGCTGAAGCGACGGCTGTTGACTCGGCCAAAGCACCTTCCAGTTTCTCGGATGCGCCGGGAGTTTCGACCCCAAGCCCCTGCAACTCACGCCGGTACAGATCACTGCGAAAGACCTTGGCAGCCTGACGTTCGGCTGTGCTGGCATCCAGCCCGTTTCGCATCGCCAGTTGGTGCGCCACCCATTTCGCCTGACTGCGCCAGGGGAAAGTGGCCGCACCGTCAAAGAATTCAACAAAGCCTTCGACTTGGCGCGTCTCACCGCGGGCCGAAATGGTGAACTCACCCATCAACGCGCGGTCAACCAGTTCCGGCGAGACATCAAGATAGGTTTTACGCGACAACATTTCAGAGGCGGTGGTCCGGCTGTCCGGTTGCGACAGCCACCGCGCTGCACGCCACACGGCGCGCATCAGACTGCCCAGCAAATGTGGCTCGGTCTCGGCCCAATCATTTCTAACCGCCAGCACCTTTTCCGGCGCACAGCTCCAGATCGCACGACCGGGCAAAAGCAGCGCACCGACATTGTCATCCACCGCGAAAGAGCCCCAAGGTTCACCCACGCAAAACGCATCGATTTCCCCTCCGGCCAGCGCCTGTGCCATCAGAGGGGGCGGAACCGTGCGAATTTCCACTTGTTTCGAGGCCAGATCGGTGCCCGCAACCCAATAGCGCAAAAGCTCGACATGCATCGAGAACGGGAAAGGCACGCCGAATACCAGAACGTCACCGGCCACCTTTGCCAAGGCAGCACCCGCCGCTTGCGCATCGGCAAAGTCAAAGGCAAAACCCTGATCCGCCAACCGCTGGGCCAGATGCGTACCAACGCCGATAACATTCCCATTCAGCGACAGGACCGAAACCGCAGAAAGCGAAGTTGCAATGCCCCCCAGGCCCAAAGCCATCGCCACCGGGACTGGTGACAGCAGATGCGCCGCATCCACATGCCCAAAGGCCAGCATATCGCGCAGCGATGACCAAGACGGGGCCGGGCGCAAATCCAATGAGATGCCTTCGGCATGATCAAACCCCATCTCGCGCGCAACGATCAGGGGGGCGGCATCGACCAGAGGCATATAGGCGACGGGCAGAGTCACGGTTCTCATGACAACAACCCCGACGCGGTGACCAGTGCCTCAGCCACCTCCGCGACCCTTCGGTTCTGGTTCATGGCGGTCTTGCGCAACAGCGCATAGGCCTCGTCCTCGGAAACTCCCTTGGCCTTGATGATCAATCCTTTGGCCCGGTCAATCACCTTACGCTCTTCCAGTGCGCGGCGGGTTTCGGCCAGTTCCACGCGCATCTGACGGAGGACCTGAAACCGGGCAATGGCCGTATCGATAACCGGTTTAATCCGCTCGGCCTGCAAGCCATCGACCACATAGGCAGACACGCCGGCCTCAACAGCCGCTTTGGCCAAACCGCCCGCCGCACCGGTTACGAACATGGCCACCGGGCGTTCGAGCGGGCTGGAAGCGACGGTCAGCTCTTCCAGCATGTCGCGTGAAGGGTTGTCGATATCAATCAGAACGATGTCGGGGTCATGCACAGCAATCTGGCGCGCCAAGCCCGAGACATTGCCAATCACAAACACGTCCGCGTCGCCCGCCTCTTTCAAGGCATCAACGATCGCGAACGCGCGTTCCTGGTTCTGCTCGACGACAACAACGGTCAGATTCTGGCTCATGCAGACCATCTGGACACTTGTTGGGCCGACCTCAATCAGCAGGGTCAGGCCCACCGCTTTCGGGTCCACTTCCGCTCAAAAATTGAGCGGAAACGGCGAGGCTGCGAAAGCGATGAGCAGTTTTAGGTGTCGCCCGCCCATGGACTCAAGCTGGGTTCAGGATTTCCCGGGCCAGTTCGGGTGGGAAAGCCTCGGGCCGGGTGCAATCTGTCTCGATCTCGACAAACGAACCGATCTTGGCCGATTTCAGAATAGCGGTCATGACATCGACACTATGCACAGCAAGTTCCAAGGCACACCGATGCGGGCGACCCGCATGCAGACCGGCAATCATGTCGGCCAGCCCCGCACAGCGATAATTGGCGCGCGGCTCATTTGAATCGAGGTTTTCATTGGCCTGACCAAAGGGGTGGTTCCAAGGCTCGACCGTTTTGACCTCACCGTTCTCACCCGCAAGGGAAAGCGTACCTCCGAAAAAGTTCGGATCAGGCACATAGAGCGAGCCATGGCTGCCATAAAGCTCCATATTGCTATGGGTGTGCGCCTTCACATCCCAACTGGTGCCAAGCGTTATGATCGCGCCCGACTGAAACTCCAGCAAAGCCATCAGCGTTGTGGGGGTCTTCACCGGTACCGTCTCACCGCGCCGGGGCTCAGACTTGATGACCCGTTCGGCAAAAGCGGTCTGCGACAGGGCAGCAACCTTTCGCACCGGCCCCAGCATGTTGATGAGGTTGGTCACGTAATACGGCCCGATATCCAGAACCGGCCCAGCGCCGGGCAAAAAGAAGAAATCGGGGTTTGGATGCCAATGCTCCATCCCCGGCCCCATCACATAGGCGGTCCCCGAAACGACCTGACCAATGGCCCCATCATCGATCAGCTGCCGCGCCTGTTGGTGGCTGCCACCCAGAAAAGTGTCAGGTGCAGACCCGACACGCAGCCCGCGCTCATTGGCCAGTTTGGACAGCGCGATGGCCTCATCCAGCGTCAGAACAACCGGTTTTTCCGAATAAACATGTTTTCCCGCCTCAAGCACCGATTTCGAAACCTCGAAATGCGCCGCAGGGATGGTGAGGTTGACCACAACGTCAATGTCATCCGCCGCAAGCAACTCTTCGACCGTCGCGGCCCGGATCCCGAACTCGGCCGCCCGTGCCTGTGCCGTTTCCAGGTTCAAATCGGCAATGGCCCGCATTTCGAACCCTTTGAACAACGGGGCGAGCCTTAGATAGGCGGCCGAGATGTTTCCGGCCCCGATAATACCTACGCCCAAATTCGTCATGTGTTGTCCTTTGCAAATGCGGTTGCTGCCTCGAACGAACGCCGGGCGAACCGTGCATGGTCAGACGGGTTGTCATGTTCCATGATGAAGTGCTTTGCGCTGGTCCCTTTCAGCGCTGCAAACAGTGCCGACCAGTCCAAAACGCCCTGCCCTACATCGGCCCAGCCGTCTTCGTCCTGACACATGCCTTCGGGCGCGATGTCTTTGACGTGAACGGCAGAAATCCGGTCACCATAGCGGGCGATATAGTCGAACGGGTCACGCCCGCCGCGCGCAACCCAAGCCACGTCGAGTTCCAGCAACAGTTCATCCGACGCCTGCAAGATCAGATCCAATGGCGTTTCCGCTATCCCCAGATCGGCAACTTCAAAGTCATGATTGTGCCAGCCGAAGGACAGTCCGGCATCCTGCAAAGGCTTGCCAGCCTCAGCCAAAGCTTGACCAAACGCTGTCCATCCCTGCGCATCCACCGGGCGATCCTGAGGCATCAGGAACGGAAAAAAGACGATCTCGACCCCGAGTTCCTTGCACAGTTTGACCACATCGCCAGGGTTTTGGCGCACGGCATCCAAACCGAAATGAGCGGTGGGCAGGCGCAACCCGGTTTGGTCCAGCCCTGCCCTCAACTGTCCAAGCAGTTCAGCATCCTGAAACAGCGCACCATAACCTTCGACCTCTTGATAGCCGATATCGGCCAGCAAGCTAAGCGTATCGGTGAGTGGCGCAAAATTGCGCGAGCTATAAAGCTGATATCCAAAAGCGGTCATGATCTATCCTTGTTGGTCGTGCCGTATGTGGCGGAATACAGATCGCGCAGAACGAATTCGACGCGCGCGTGCGGGTCGGATGGCGTAAAGGTCAACTGGCGCGGCTCTTTCGGAAGCACCAAAAGCGCGTTGTCCGAGAACCGGCCCGGTTTGTCGGCCTCGATACCGGCGAAAAAAGCGGGCTTGTCGGTGCTGACGGTCAACTTGTATCTGTCACCATCACGCGCAGACGTCAGGACCAACTGCGTCGCCGGCAGGTCATAGGCCTTGTAGGGTAAGGGCGCATGGTGATCGGTCTGCACAGATCCGTCCGGCAGGGTGGTGCGGTAGAGTAGGATTTCGTCGGCAGCAATCAGACTGGTTGGCACCTGCAACAGCTTGGCGGCACGATCTGGCGTGACCTGCCCTTTCGCCCGCGCAACCTCACGCTCTTGCCCGTCCATGCCCAGCGCGCAGAGGGCAACAGTGACCTCAACCGGGGCCGATGTGTCATTCACCGTGATCAGATCATAGGCGCCGTCACTGGGCACAAGCGTGGTGCTGACCGGCGCATAGAAATGGCGCGCCATATAGTGCATCAACTTCCACCCGCCGCCATAATCCAGCGAAGACCAACTGGCGACAGGCCAAGTGTCATTGAGCTGCCAATAAAGCGTCCCCATGCAGCGTGGCTTTTGTGCGCGCCAATGGGATACAGCGGTTTTGATAGCCAAACCCTGCTGTACCTGGCTGAGATAGACGAAGTTCTCGAAGCCTTCGGGGAAACGGAAATAGCGGAACATCGTCTCGGCAATCCGCGCATTGCCGCCTTTGTTCTTCTGGTGGCTTTCCAGCACCGGGGTGGCGATGTTGAAATCTCGTTCCCCGGCAAAGCTGCGGATTACATCCATCGACGGGTAGGATTGAAAACCGAACTCGCTGCAAAACCGCGGCACCACGTCGCGATAATGATCAAAATCGCGCCCTTCGTGCCAGACCGACCAGAAATGCATGTCACCAGCGCGGTCATCATGCCAGCCGTCACCGAAATCCAGCCGCCCCAGGGACGGTGATGAGGGCCACCAATTGGCGTCGTCGCCCAGCACGTCCTTGACCGCGCGTTCAATGGTGCGGTTCAGGCGGTCGTAGGCCACAAGATAACGGTCACGGTCCTTTACGCTTTCGGGATACCAGCCCAGCGCGCCGACCAGCTCATTATCGCCACACCACAGCGCGATGCAGGCGTGGTTCGAGAGACGCGCGGCCTGTTCCGTCACCTCGGCCCGCACATCATCCAGAAAACTGTCATGCGCCGGGTAGAGGTTGCACGAGAACATCGCGTCCTGCCAGATCAGCAACCCCAGCTCATCACAGGCCTCGTAAAAGCTGTCGGGCTCATACCGCCCACCACCCCAGACGCGCAGCATATTCATATTGGCGTCAACCGCCGATTGCAGCAGGTCGCGGGTCTTTTCCGGCGTAATCCGGCCCGGCAACGCATCAGCGGGGATCCAGTTTGCGCCCCGGCAAAAGACATCGACCCCGTTAACTTGCACCCGAAAGCTGGTGCCGATCTCATCGGGTTCGGTGACCAGACGCATGTCGCGCAACCCGATCCTGCGCGTCTCGGTGACGTCTTGGGCACTGAGCGTCAGGCTGTGCATCACCTGAGCGCCCAGCCCAACCGGCCACCACAGATCCGGGTTTTCGACCTCGAACATCGCTTCGATCCGGCCATGCGCATCGCGGGTAACCGTCTGGGCCTGGCCTGCAAAGCAAAGCTCTGCTTGATCCGCACCGTCCAGTTGCGCCTGCACGGTCAGTGTTACACAGCCCTCGGAATGGGCCTGTTTTGTGGTAATCTGAGAGAAATGCGGCTGGTCTTTGGGCCGCAGCTGCATCTCGCCGTAGATCCCGAAGGGTGCCAGCGCGATGTTCCAATCCCAGCCGAAGTCGCACTGCACCTTGCGCAGCATATTGCCGTTTAGGATCGGGCAGTTTCGCGGATGGCTGGGCACGGGATAGGGCAGAGCTGCCTGACGGTCGGCGCTTTCGCGTACGCTGGAGCGCAGCGTGATCCGCAGCATGTTCTCACCCTGGCGCGCGGCGTCTGACAGATCAACGCGGTAGGATCGGAACACATTGTCTGTGCGCAGCACCGGGGTTCCGTTCACGTCGATCCGGGCCACCGTGTCGACCTCGGACAGGCACAGAACGACGTTTGGGTCATCTAGATGGATCGCCCGTTCAAACACCCAATCGCGCTCAGCAATCCAGCGCAGATCATACTCGTTGCGCCCGAAATAAGGATCGGGGATCAGACCCGCATCATAGAGGGCCGAGATACCGTCCCCGGGCAATGTGATCGTCAGATCATATTCGCCATCCGCATCGGTCATGCGCCACGGCCCGGTCAGATTGAGGGTGCCGCCGTTCATCATGTCCTTCACAACCGAACCTCGGTTTCGGCGTCAAAGAATGAGGCCTTCGCCATATCGATCCCGATTTTCAGCTGATCACCGGGGCGGATATCGGTCTGCCCATCCAGTCGCACACGGAACGCCTTGTCTGCAAAACGGGTCCAGGCCAGAGTGTCTGACCCCATCGGTTCGATCACCTCAACGGGAACATCAGTGTGAAACGGCAAAGCCTCGGCGGCAGCGCCGGTTTCGATATGCTCGGGACGGATGCCCAATGTGGCCGGGCCGCCTGGCGTTTTGGCAAAGGGATAACCTGCCACCGACAGCACCTGATCCTGCATCTCGAACCGGTCTTCGATCAGCATCCCATCGATGAAATTCATCGCCGGAGAGCCCACAAAATCCGCAACATAGCGGTTGCCTGGCCGGTTGTAGATTTCCGTGGGCGAGGCCAATTGTTGAATCTGCCCGCCTTTCATCACCGCAATGCGGTCGGCCAATGTCAGCGCCTCGACCTGATCGTGGGTCACATAGATGATGGTGTTTTTCAACTGCTGGTGCAGGCGCTTGATTTCCACCCGCAGATCGGCACGCAGTTTGGCATCCAGATTGCTGAGCGGTTCATCGAACAGAAACACATCGGCATCGCGCACCAGCGCCCGACCGATGGCGACACGCTGACGCTGACCGCCCGATAGGGCCGCGGGTTTGCGTTTCAGCAGCGGTTCGATCTGCAAAATCTCGGCCGCCCGCGCGACGCGCTTGGCGATCTCGTCCCGCGACATGCGGGCGTTTTTCAGACCAAAAGACAGGTTCCCCTCGACCGTCATCTGCGGATAGAGCGCATAAGACTGGAACACCATGCCGATACCCCGGTCCGAGGGTTCCTCCCATGTAACATTACGGTCTTTGATGAAGATCTGCCCGTCGGTGACTTCTAACAGCCCGGCAATGCAGTTGAGCAGCGTTGACTTGCCGCAGCCGGATGAACCGAGCAGAACCAGAAACTCTCCGTCCTCGATATTCAGGTTCAGACCTTTGAGCACTTCGACCGCGCCAAAGCTGAGATCAAGATCGCGTATTTCGACAGAATGCATGGTTATCCTTTCACGGCACCGGCGGCGATACCGCGCACAAACAGCTTGCCTGAGACAAAGTAGATGATCAGCGGCACCAGCCCGGTCAGCAGGGTCGCGGCCATGTTGACGTTGTATTCCTTGACGCCCTGAACCGAGTTGACGATGTTGTTCAACTGCACCGTCATCGGGTAAGTTTCGGGCTTGGTATAGATCACTCCGAACAGGAAATCGTTCCAGATACCAGTGACTTGCAGGATTATCGCTACCACGAAGATCGGAAGAGACATGGGCAGCATGATGCGGAAATAGATGCTCCAGAACCCGGCCCCATCGACCCGCGCGGCCTTGTGCAGATCCTCGGGGATCGAGGCAAAATAGTTCCTAAACAGCAGCGTCAGGATCGGCATACCAAAGATGGTGTGCACCAGCACCAGCCCACCCAGATCGCCCATCAATCCGATCTCGCGCAGGATGATCACCAGCGGATACAGCATCGTCTGATAGGGTATGAATGCGCCCACAATCAGGATCGAAAAGAACACCTCGGACCCTTTGAAACGCCACCGCGCCAGAGCGTAGCCGTTGATCGAGGCGATGGCGATGGACAGTACCACCGAAGGGATCAGGATCTTGACCGAATTGCCGAACCCCCGGCTCAGCCCGTCACAATTGATCCCGGTACAGGCCTGCGCCCAGGCCTTGACCCAAGGCTGGAAAGTGATTTCAAGCGGTGGGGAAAAGATGTTCCCGGTGCGGATTTCCGGCATGCCCTTGAGTGAGGTCACCACCATCACGTAAAGCGGCAGCAGGTAATACACAGACACGACAATCAGCGTGCCATAGAGAAAGATGTTCGCTCGGCTGAAGCTGCGTTTGGGTTTGGGGCCACGGGGGCCGTCGAGGCTGCGGGATGAGGTCAGATCAACCACGTTTGCGCCCTCCGAATTCAAGATAGGCCCAGGGGATCAGGATGATGGCCACCGAAACCAGCATCATGGTCGAGGCCGCAAAGCCCTGCCCCAGATTTTGGGCGCGGAACATGTACTGGATCACGTATTTCGCGGGCACTTCCGAGGCAATGCCGGGCCCCCCGTTGGTCAGAGCGACCACCAAATCATAAAGCTTGATGATGCCGCTTGCGATCAGCACCAGCGCGGTCACAAAAACCGGGCGCATCATCGGGATGATGACCACCACATAGGTTTTCACGGTGCCAATGCCGTCCACTCGGGCGGCTTTCCAGATGTCTTCGTCAATGCCGCGCAGACCCGCCAGCATGATCACCATGATCAGCCCGGTACCCTGCCACAGCCCCGCAATCAGGATACCATACATCACGATGTCGGGGTCGTTCAGCGGGTTGAAGGTGAAGCTTTCCCACCCCAGGCTGCGCACCACGTGCTGAATGCCCAGATCGGGGTTCAAAATCCATTGCCAGGCCAGACCCGTCACAATGAAGCTGAGCGCGAAAGGGTAAAGGAAGATTGTGCGAAATACGTTCTCGCCTCTGATCTTTCGGTCCAGCAGGGCGGCCAGCGTAAAGCCGATGACCAAGGTAAAGACCAACGACAGGATACCGTAGAGCGCAAGGTTTTCCAGCGACACCAGCCAGCGGCGCGTGGTCCACAGTCGCTCATACTGCTCGAAGCCTACAAAATTGGTCTTCGGCAGCAGTTTCGACGAGGTAAAAGAATGCACCACCGTCCAGGCCGTTCCGCCCACGAACACGACCAGAGCGGTCAGGATCATTGGGATCGAAGCGATTTTGGCGGACAGGTTGCGAAACAGTGACACAGGCCGTTGCGCTTGCTTGCGCTCGGATGTGTTGATTGACGACAGATCTGACATGATAGTCCCTTGGCGCGGCTTAAACCTGCCCGAGATTACCTAATCCCGGACAGGCGCGCGAGTGGTGGCGCTTTACTCAGAAGACCGAATGATGTCGGCATAGCGCTCTTGCGCATCACCGGCAGACATATCTGTCGACCAGAACTCGGCCATCAGGTCTTCGATCTGGGTTTGCGTGTCGGGCGTTAGGTTCATTTCGCCCGATGGCAGGATGCCACCCGCCTTGAGGATATCCAGACCCTTCTGCATGCAGTCATTGGCCGCAGACAGATCAACATCGCCACGCACCGGCAGCGACCCTTTTTTCAGGTTGAAGGCCACCTGCACATCCGGGGAAATCAGGGTCGAGGCCAGGGCCATCTGGGCCTCTTGCACCGCCGGATCATCAATCACAGGGAAATAGAACGCGTCGCCACCGGTATCCAGGATCTCATTGATCCCCAAACCGGGCAGGCAGGTATAGTCTTCACCGGCCACTTGCTCGGCGATCTGGAATTCGCCCTGCGCCCAATCGCCCATGATCTGCGCGCCGGCCTTGCCGGTGATCACCATATTTGTGGCCTGGTTCCAGTCCTGGACGTTTGAGTCGGCAGCCAGCTCACGTGCGGTTACAATCGCTTCAAACACCTTTTGGTATTCCGGGCCCATCGCCGCATCTGCATCGCGATCGACAACCACTTTGCGCCAGGCGTCAACACCTGCAATGGCGATAGCCAAGACGCCAAAGGCACCGTTCTGCTGCCAGCTTTGCTGCCCCATGGCCAGCGGAACAATACCGGCCTCTTGCAGTTTCGGTGCGCTGGCGACGAATTCGTTCCAGTCGGCGGGGACATCCAGACCCGCTGTCTCATAGGCGTCATGGCTCAGCCAGATCCACTGCCAGGAATGGATATTGACCGGCACGCAATAGATGCGTCCTTCATAGGTGCATGCATCCAGCAGCGAGGACGGGTTCACAACGTCCTTCCAGCCTTCTTTCTCTGCCAACTCGGTCAGGTCGGTCAGCAAACCGGCCTCGATCAACTCTTCCGCCTGTCGTCCATGGTTTAGCTGCGTGGCGCCCATCGGGTCACCGCCGATGATGCGGCTGATGATGATCGGGCGCGCTGTACCACCTGATCCGGCAATCGCGCCGTCGACCCAGTTGTGATCCGTATTTTCAGTAAAGGCTTTGGCAAACTCCGAGACCGCTGCGGCCTCGCCTCCTGATGTCCACCAATGCGTGACCTCAAGGTCCGCTGCATGGGCTGCTCCGGCCCCTGCAAGAAAAGTTCCAGCCATTATTTTCGCCAGGCGATTCATTGATTCCTCCCAAATCTAAATCGTTATAGATCGCTACTATAACGTTTTAGAAATTTCTTGCAACGGATTTACTTCCGGCCTTTCGCAGGTTAATTTCGTCTTTCAAAATAGGGCGAACGGCAGCTATCGAGCCGCCATAAAGCCCAACAAACTCCACCAAGGCGCACCAAGAGATGCCGGATTCGGACAAGCCCAGACCAACATTGCGCACCATCGCCGAGCTTTCGGGGCTGGCGGTGCCCACTGTATCGCGGGCACTGAACGATGCGCCGGATATTGGGGTCGCGACCAAGGAAAAGGTACGCGCAATCGCGTCACAGATCGGATACGTCCCCAACAGGGCCGGATTGCGCTTGCGCACCGGCAAGACCAATGTGATCTCACTGGTCCTATGCTCTGATCATGAGGTGACCGATCACACCGGACAACTGGTCTCGTCAATTGCGGATGCGCTGCGCGACACGCGTTACCATCTGATTGTGACGCCCTATTTTCCCGGCGAGGACCCGATGAAGCCGGTCCGCTACATCCTCGAGACCGGATCGGCGGATGCGTTGATCCTGAACCGGATCGAAGTCGAAGACCCGCGCGTCGCCTATCTGCTGCGGCGTCAATTCCCCTTTGCCACTTACGGCCGGACGAAGTGGCGCGAACAGCACCCCTATTTCGACTTTGACAATGTCGCCTTCGGGCGGATCGCAGCGCAAGAGCTTGTCCGCAGCGGTCGTCGCCGCATTGCGATGCTGACCCCGCCGCTGACCCAAAACTATGCACAGGACATGCTGAAAGGCGCGCGCGAAGCCATTGCGCAGACCGAGGCGCATTTCGAGGCGATCCCCGGATCATCGAGCGATGAAAGCGGCGAGGACATCAAAGAGCATATCAGGGATTTTCTGCTCAGACGGACCGATATCGACGGCATTATCGCTCCCTCCTCGACGGCGGCGATCTTTGCCAGCGTCGGGGCCGAAGGGGCGGGCAGGGTTCTGGGTCAGGATCTGGATATCTTCGCAAAAGAAGCGGTACCGTTCTTGCAGCACTTCCGGCACGCGATCAAAGTGGTGCGCGAGGATGTTCAAAATGCCGGCAGCTTTCTGGCCAAGGCAGCCATCCGCGCGATCGAGGCGCCGAACAAAGCACCCAGCCAAGACATCATATCACCCAAGCAGGTCTGAGCCGAAAAGCGCGTGACGCATGTGTGCCCAGACTCAGCATAAAGTCCAACAGGTCCCTCTGCCGCACCGGTTACTAGAGCGTCGCGGAAACCAGCGCCCCCCTGCCTGATCAAACAGAGCCGCGATCACTAAAATCACTGACACTCTGCGCCTCGCAAACTATTTAATCGTTGATACGGCCAAAATAATATAGTATTTCATTTGGAACGTATAACAAAATGCGGCCGCCTTTGCGATGCGAAGCGCATATTCCGCCAAAACTGCTGGGAGGGGCTTTTGGCAAGCGTTACGCTTCAGGGGCTTTCGAAGGTCTACGATGGATCCGCCAAGCCTTCGCTGGATCACCTCGATCTTGAGATTTCAGATGGCGAGTTTCTTGTGCTCGTCGGCCCGTCCGGCTGCGGAAAATCTACCGCGCTCAAGCTGATCGGTGGACTGGAAGACCCCTCCGGGGGTGACGTCTATATCGGCGAACAACGCGTGACGGATTTTGAATCGCGCGACCGGGACATCGCGATGGTGTTCCAAAGCTATGCGCTCTATCCGCATATGTCGGTCTTCGACAATATCGCTTTTCCCCTTCAGATCGCCAAAGTTGACAAAGCCGAAATTTCCAAGCGTGTTCAAGCCGTTGCTGAAACACTGCATCTTAGCGCTTTTTTAAACCAGCGGCCGGGCCGCTTGTCGGGTGGCCAACGGCAACGGGTTGCGATGGGGCGGGCGATCATCCGCCAGCCTTCGGTGTTTCTCATGGACGAACCGCTGTCGAACCTCGACGCAAAACTGCGGGTCAAAATGCGTTCGGAAATCGCCCAGATTCAGCGACGTCTGGATGTGACCACCATCTACGTGACCCATGATCAGGTCGAAGCGATGACAATGGGTGACCGCGTGGCCATCATGCGTGAAGGCGTGCTGCAACAAGTGGCCACGCCTGATGACCTCTATCGAAAACCTGCCAATACATTTGTGGCAAGTTTCATTGGCTCACCCCCGATGAACCTGTTTCGGGCCAGCCTGAGCGGGACCGGCGACAAGCAGATAACACTTGGGGACCAGACCCTGACCATCGCCCCCGAAAGCATTGAAGCCTATCCCGGAATCTCCGCACACACAGGTGATGTCATCCTTGGGATCCGCCCCGAAGATATCGAAGACGCGGATCTGTCCCCAGACACGCGCGCGGGCGACACGATCACAGCCGAAGTTGCACATCTCGAGTCGCTTGGCGCGGATCACATGGTTCATTTGGCCTTAGAGGCCGAGCAGGTCCATGTTGGTGATCAACCCCAGGATCAGGTCGAAACCCCGCTTGGGCCTACATCCGGCGGATTGTGTATCTGCCGCTTTTCACCGCGATCCAAAGCCCGTTCCGGCGACCGCGTCCGCGCGCGTATCGCCACAGATAACCTTCACTTCTTTGATCCGGCGACAGGAGGAGCGCTGAACCAGTGAAGTGACATCAAGACCAACTTGGAGGAGAAGAAAATGAAGAAACGTGTGTTCCGTTCCCTTGTCACAGCTGCCGGGTTGGCGTTCTGCGCGAACCAGACCCTGGCTGAAACGACCCTGACCATGTGGCATCAGCACCCTGAATGGAAATCGGCGGTCGAAGCCATTCTGGACAAATTCGAAGCCGCCCATCCCGACATCAAGATCGATCTCGAAGAGATCGCAGGCACCAACTACTCCGCCCGGCTGAACACAGCCCTTGCCGCAGGCGAAGCCCCTGATCTGTTTGGCCTACCCGCAGGGCCCGAGACGGTTGCCGCCGCCGAGGCAGGCTATATCACCGACCTGACCGGCAAAGTTGACGTTGCCAACCTGCGCGACGCGGCACGTGAAGCGATTGAAACCAATGGTCAGGTGTGGGGCGTTCCGATCCTGGGCGCCTATTCCGTAGGTCTTTATTACCACCGGGATGTCTTTGAAGAGAACGGATTGACGCCCCCATCGACGCAGGCGGAATTCCTGGAGATGTGCACAACGCTCAAGGACAAAGGCATCACGCCGATGGTTGTGCCAGCCTCTGACGGCATCGTGCCATCCTTCATGTATATGATGCTGACCTCTTCGGTCATGGGGGCCGATGGGTTTGCCGATCTGCGTGCCGGCAAGCGCAAGTTCACAGACCCTGACATGGTCGATGCTGCCCGGTTCCTGCAAGAGATCGGGCAGAATTGTCTGCAACCTGGCGCTCTGTCGACACCCTATGTCGAAGGCAAGGCGCTGGCGGCGATGAAACGCGGCGCGATGATGCCCGGCGGCTCGGCCGACTATGTCGGCTATAAAGAGATCAACCCCAATGTCGATCTCGGTGTCGTGCCGTTCCCCGCAGTTGGGGATAATGCGCCCTCGACCGTGACAGGTCTGGAATACATCTTTCTGGTCAACTCGGACGCCGAAGACAAAGACGCGGCCTACACATTCCTGAATTGGATGCTGTCGGAAGAGGCGCAGCAGATGGTGGTCGATACGATCACGATGACCACGCACAAAGACGTCACGCCCAGTGAAAACCGCATCCTGGATGAGTTCACCTCGGCGGCAAAGGTAAACGACGTTCGCGTATTCTATGAGCTGCCCGAAACCGGCAATGTCTGGTCCGTCGTTCAGCAAAACGTAGCGGCCCTGTTTTTGGGAGAGATGAGCCCAGAAGACTTTGCTCAGGCGGCTCAGGACGCCGTCAAAATTGCCAACTGACACCAAGACAGGATCGCTTGCGCCATTTGGTGCAGCCGATCCAACAAGAGCGCACATGCAAAGCAATCCGAAAAACAGACGGTCATCCTACAGCCATCTCTGGTTTGTGTTACCAGGGCTGGCTTTCTTTTTGGCAGTCATGATCTTTCCGATCCTGTTTGCCTTTGGCCTGTCGATGACCGACTGGAGCGGGCTTGGCAATGATGTGTCGTTCATCGGATTGGCGAATTATACCGAAATTCTAGGCTATTGGCCCTATTACCGTGCAGCGTTACACAATGCGGCGATCTTTGTGGCGATCCTCGTGTTTCAACACACAGTCGGGCTCTATATTGCGGTCCTATTGAACGAAAAACCGCGCTTTATGGAATTCTACCGCACGGTTCTGTTTCTTCCCGTCATTCTGTCGCTGGTGGCCACGGGGTTTGTCTGGACATTGATGCTGTCGCCCAATATCGGCCTGATCAATCCGGCGCTCAGATCGGTGGGGCTTGATTTTCTGGCGCTGCAATGGCTGTCGAATCCGACCTCAGCTTTGGGTGTCGTCATTGCGGTGACCGCGTGGAACTCGCTGGGTTGGGCGATCATTATCTACCTTGCGGGATTGCAGAACGTATCGGAAGAGCTGCGCCAGGCAGCCGCAATGGATGGGGCAAATACCCGTCAGATTTTTTGGCGCGTCACTTTCCCTCAGCTTTCTCCGGCATTCACGGCGCTCAGCGTCCTGACTTTCATTGGAACCTTTCGCACTTTCGATGTTGTCTATGTTCTGACCGGCCCGCTCGGGGCGCCGAACTTTTCGACCGATGTGCTGGGCACGCTCATCTATCGGACGGCTTTCGGCAGTTCATCCTTCTCCAGCGCTGAAATCCGCTTCGCATTTGGTGTCGCCATGGCGCTTTTGACCATGCTGGTCATGGCAGTGATCTGCCGCCTGATCCTCAAAGTCTTGCGCGCGCGGGAGATCGAGACATGAGTTCCACTGAACTGGTTCAACGTACAAGCGCCAAGTCACGGTTTCTGATCACCTCAGCGCGAACAGCGGTTTTGATCGTGGCCGCTGCCTGGGTGATCTTGCCCCTTCTATTCATGGTCCTGGCCTCGTTCAAATCGGTCAGCGAGATCTTCATGGACCCGTTTGGTCTGCCATCATCATGGAGCTTCTCGAACTACAAACGCGCCTGGGATGAGGCGAACCTGTCTCTGACATTGCCCAACACGATCATCGTGACCGGAACGGCTGTTGCCGCCTCCAGCTTTCTGTCGGCCATGGTTGCCTATGGCTTGTCTCGGAAAGAACGCAAGTTTTCGACCGGGCTTTACACATTGTTCGTGGCGGGCCTGCTGGTGCCTGTCCATGCGATCATTCTGCCGCTTTTTATTCTGCTCAAGACCGTCGGGCTTTTTGGTACGCTATTTGCACTGATCATCCCCTATATCGCCATGGGGCTGCCGCTGGGTGTGCTGGTGCTGACGCCGCTGGCCGCCAGCCTGCCACGTGACCTGATCCACGCGGCCCGCATGGATGGGGCGTCGGAATGGCAAGTGTTTCGGCGGGTCGTATTGCCGCTGTTGAAACCGGGCTTGCTGTCGGTCTCGATCCTGAACGGTGTCTGGATGTGGAACGAGTTCTTCATCCCCCTCATCATCGCCTTCGATCCCGAAGTGCAGACGATGCCGGTTGGTATCGTGTCTTTTGTAGGATCGTATTCGACCGAATGGGGGCTTGTATTTGCCTCGGTGGTTGTTTCAACCCTGCCGGTCGTCGTCACCTATTTCCTGATGACACGCCAGTTCCAATCCGGGCTCACAGCCGGTGCGCTGAAGGGCTGAGACCGGTCACTAGATCTCTCCCGCATAGTGGCACAGCACATCCGCGCCGGCCATTGGTTTGGCCTTGGGTGTTTCGTTCCGACACAGCTCGGTTGCATGTGGGCATCGCGGGGCAAAACGGCAGCCCTTGTCGGGCACGCCGCCATCCCCGACCGGCAAGCGTCGTTTCGCTTTGTGACGCGCGCGCGGGTCGGGAATAGGCACCGCAGACAAAAGCGCTCGGGTGTAGGGATGCTTCGGGGCGCGGAACAAATCCTGGGTTGTCGACAGCTCGACGATCTCACCCAGATACATCACCGCGATCCGGTCACAGATATGTTCGACCACCGCCAGATCATGAGCGATGAAGATATAGGTCAGGGCGAACTGTTCTTGCAGGTCCTGCAACAGATTGAGCGTTTGGGCCTGAATAGACACATCCAGGGCCGAGACAGCTTCATCCGCGATGACCAATTCGGGCTTTGTCGCCAAGGCGCGCGCGATGCCCAACCTTTGACGCTGTCCGCCCGAAAAGGCATTGGGATAGCGCATCAGGAATTCCTTGCGCAGTCCGACCTCTTCCAGCAAACCGCCCACCCTGTCGGACAGCGCTTTGCCGCTTAGACCTTCGGATTTACGCAGGCATTGACCAACGATCTCAAGCACGCGCAAACGGGGGTTCAGGGATGATTGCGGGTCCTGAAACACCATCCGCATGTCCTGCCAGGATTCGGTCAAGCGTGCCCGGTCGGCAGTGACCAGATCAAGCGAGTCCTTGCCCTTCCGGTGCAACGTCATGTCCCCGTTTGTCGGGCTCAACACGCGCATGATACAGCGGCCCAGCGTGGTCTTTCCGCTACCGCTTTCGCCAACGATGCCAAAGGTCTCGCCCCGCTCAACATCGAACGACACGTTGTCGACGGCGCGCACGATATCTGTGGGCTTGCCGAAAAACCCGCCACCAATCGGGAAATGCTTGTCCAAATTGCGGACCTTCAGAATGGGGTCAGACATGCTTGGCCCCCTCATCGTGAAGGAAACACGCAACCTCGCTGCCATCGCGCGACACCAGAGGTGGGGTCTGCGCATCACACTTGCCCGCGATGACGTGGTTACACCGGGTTCGGAACGCACAGCCCGAGGGGCGCGCCAATGGATGTGGCACCATGCCTTGAATCGCAGGCAAACGCCTTTGCCGCGTCATGCCCATACGCGGGATTGAGGCCAGCAAAGCCTGTGTATAGGGGTGTTGCGGGTTCTCGAAGATCGAGTAGACATCGCCCTTCTCGACAATCTGCCCCATATACATGACGGCCACATCCTCGGCCACTTCGGCCACCACGCCCAGGTCATGGGTGATCAGCATGACGCCCATCTTCAACTCGTCCTGCAACTCGGCGATCAGATCAAGAATCTGCGCCTGGGTGGTCACGTCCAGCGCGGTGGTCGGCTCATCCGCGATCAGCAACCGAGGTTGGCACGACAGCGCCATTGCGATCATCGCCCGCTGACGCATACCGCCGGACAGCTCGAACGGATAGGCCTCGAACCGCTCTGCAGGTTTGGGGATACCGACCTTGGCCAGCATTTCGATGGCCAGCTCGCGCGCTTCAGCCTTGCTCAGGTTTCGGTGCAGGTGCAAGGTTTCGACAATCTGCTTGCCGATCTTCGTGATCGGACCCAGCGAGGACATCGGTTCCTGAAAGATCATCGCGATGTCACTGCCGCGGATATCGCGCAGCTCTTTCGATCCGGGCCGCGCCCGGGCCAGATCCACTGACCCGCCTTCGCGCCCGTGATAGGTGATGCTGCCTGCGGTGATCTTGCCCGGCGCATCAATGATCCGCAGGATCGACCGCGCCATGATGGATTTGCCACAACCGCTTTCGCCAAGAATGCACAAGGTCCGATTGGCGAAGATGTCCAGGTCAACGCCTTCCACGGCCTTGACCACACCGTCATCGGTGAAGAAATGGGTCTTAAGCCCCCGTATCTCGACCAGCGGAGATCCTTCGGGCGGGGCGATGGACATATCAGTGGGCATGTGGATCTGCGGCATCGCGAAGGCCGTCCCCCAGGAAGTTCAACGCCAGAACGGCCACAACAATCATCGTGCCCGGCGCCAGCAGCAGCCAGGGGGCCTCGATAATCGTGCGGATATTCTGAGCCTCTTTCAGCAACGTCCCCCAGGACACGATGGGCGGTTGCAGCCCAATACCCAGAAAAGACAATGAGGTTTCGGCCAGGATCATCATCGGCACCGCAAGCGTGAGCGATGCAATAATATGACTGGAAAAGCTGGGGATCATATGCTTGCGGATCACTTCCCAATCCGACAAGCCGTCCAACCGAGCCGCAACGATGAAGTCTTCGCTGCGCAATGACAGAAACTTGCCGCGCACCTCGCGCGCAAGGCTTGTCCAACCGATCATCGACACAATGATAGTGACCACGAAATAGGTGCGCAGGGGCGGCCATCCCAATGGGATCGCGGCCGCAAGACCCATCCAAAGAGGGATGGTGGGTATCGACCGCAGAAACTCGATCAAACGCTGGATGACATTGTCGACCCAGCCGCCGTAATAACCCGACAAACCCCCAAGCGACACGCCGATGACCAGTGAAATCGCCACACCTACAAGACCGATCGACATCGAGATCTTGGTGCCAATGATGATCCGACTGAGGATATCGCGCCCCAATCTGTCGGCCCCAAGGAAATAGACAACATCATCAGGGTCTTTCGGGCCAAAGAAATGGGTGTTGGACGGGATCAGCCACAAAAGCTTATAGTCATAGCCTTCGACAAAAAAGCCAAGCGGGATGATCTTGCCCGGAACGTCAACATAGCTGCGCCGCATCGTCGATTGATTGACCTGCACCTTGCGCGCCTTGGCGTGAAGCTGAAACTCACTCGATCCGTCTTCGTTTTCCACAAAGAAATGAATGCCCTGCGGAGGTGCAAAGATGCCCCTACGGTTGGTGTCATCCAAACGTTCGGGCGCAAAGAAATCCCCAAACAGCGCCAGCGCATAGATGAAACCGACCAGCCAGAGGCTGACATAGGCCACCCGGTGACGCCGGAACTTTCGCCACATCAGCGACCACGGCCCCAGCAGTTCGGGCACGGCAACATCCGCTTGCTTTGCGGCTTCGGGTTGTGTGTCTGCCAAGCTCATTGATACCGTATCCTCGGGTCGATCCATGCCAGCAACAGATCCGAGATCAACGTGCCCAGCACCGTCAAAAGGCTGACGATCAGGATCAGAGATCCGGCAAGGTACATGTCCTGCACCAACAACGCCCGCAGCAGCAGCGGGCCGGTGGTCGGCAGGTTCATCACAACCGCTACGATGATTTCGCCGGACACAAGCGTGGGAAGGATCCAGCCGATTGTTGAGACAAAGGGATTAAGCGCGACGCGAACGGGGTAGCGCATCAGAAGCTGAAACTCGGACATGCCCTTGGCCCGTGCTGTTACCACATAGGGCCGATACAGCTCATCCAGCAGATTGGCGCGCATGATACGGATAAGCGCCGCCGCACCCGACGTGCCAACCACAACAATGGGCATCCAGATATGTTTCAGCAGATCGACGAACTTGTCCCATGTCCAGGGCTCGCCGATATATTGTGGGCTGACAAGACCACCAACGCTTTGGCCGAAATATTTGAAGGCCACATACATCATCACCAAAGCCAGCAGGAAATTCGGCACGGCCAGACCGATGAACCCGAACAATGTGGCAGCGTAATCCCCAAAGGAATACTTTCGAACAGCAGAATAGATCCCGATGGGCAGCGCGACAATCCAGATGAACAGCAGCGTCAGAACCGAAATCCCAAAGGTCCAACCCAATCGATCCCAGATCAGATCATTGACCGGCACGTTCTTTTCAAACGAGATGCCAAAGTTCCAATCAAAAATGATCCCCGTGATCCACTTGTAATATTGGACATAGAACGGCTTACCCAGACCATATTGATCACGCAACGCCTGCGCCGTTGCCTCGTCCAGCCCGCCTTGATCCGACAGTTCCGCCGCCAACGTGTCCAGATAGTCCCCAGGGGGCAGCTGAATGATCAGAAAGGTGACCACCGAAACCAGAAAGACTGTCGGGATCATGTAGAGTATGCGGCGGTAAAGAAATCCCAGCACGATCCTTGGTTCCGTTTCAGGCGCGGTGCAGCGCGGTTATAACACGGGGTGAGCTAATGGAGGACACGCTCACCCCGCAGAAATCACGCCCGGATGGGCCGGACGCAATTATTGGCGTTTAGGGCAGGTTGGCGCCGCCTTCGAAATACACCTGCGAGGTATAGGGCGCAGGCGTCCACAGCTGACCGGCGATGGGCATCGGATCCACATAGTTGCGCACATTGTTGCGCACGATCCCAAAGGCCCCGTTTGATTGGATCAAACCAATGGTCAACAGCTGCGAGTTCGCCTTTTCGATCAGCTCAAGCAAGGCCGCTTCCTGCGCTGCCGGGTCACTGGTCGATGTCACACCGCGATAGATCTCGAACAGCTCTTTGATGTGCTCGGGTGGCTCGATCCCGGTATTCGGGTCGGTCCCCCAATCAGCCCATTTCGGCGCCCAGTAAACGGCACCACCACGCGGCAAGTAGCAGAACGGGTTGACATAGGCATCAACCAGACCGCCGGGACAGTTCCAGATATAGGCGTCATGTTCGGCGGCTGACGCGATTTCCTGCAAACGCGACCGGTCAGAGGCACGGATCTGGAAATCAAGGCCAACATCCTTGGCATATCCCTGAAGCAGCTCGCCCACATCGGGGTATTGCCACCCAAAGACATCCGCGACCAGGAAGACCAGCGTAAACCGGTTGCCGTCGGGCCCCAGCCGGAAGCCATCCGCATCGCGCTGATCCAACCCGATACCGTCGAGCAATTCGTTGGCCAGATCGGGATCAAACTCGGTATACCGCGTCGCCCATTCTTCATTATAGAATGGTGCGTTCGGGTGCGGTGCGGTTTGAACCGGTCGGCCAGCACCCAGATACACAAGATCGTTGATCTCTTGGCGATCCACCGCATGGCTCAGCGCCTGGCGGAACTCGAACATGTTGACGATCTCGTTTTTCACCGGATCGGGGTTGTTGAGGTTCAACAGCAAGGCGGTCTGGCTGCCGGGAATGTCTCCGACCTGAAAGAAGCCATACTGGCCACGATCTTTGTTGTCGGTCAGAGCGGCAAGATTCACCGGGCGACCGATATGACGCGCCATATAGTCGATCTCACCGTTGAAGGCTTTCAACAGTATGGTCTCGGCGTCTTCAACCTGATCCCAGGTCAGGCCGTCGATATAGGGCAGTTGATTGCCTTCTTCATCGACCTTCCAGAAATAGGGGTTCCGTTCGGCCACAACACGGTCGACCGAGCCATAGGCGTTTTTCACCTTCCACGGATGCAATGTCGGGCGATCCGGGTTCTGCCAGAACAGAGGCGTATGCATCGGGCCCGCTTTAAGGTTGAACAGAGAAACCCAATCGGTCGCTGCCGGTTCGGCATCCACAAGAGCCTGAACATCGGGATTGTGGTCGATGTGGAACTGGCTCAGATAGTGTTTGGGATAGACTACGGGTGGGTAGCCGAACCCATAGGCCAGTGCCTGTAGGAAAAGACCGTTCGGTTCGTTGAATTTGAATTCAACCGTGTAATCCCCAAGCTTTGCGACCTGCACCGGACCGCCGGCATCAACGAAATTCGCGTGCTTCGACGGCGTCAGCCTTTCGTCCAGAAACACTTCATACCAGAACATGATATCGTCGGCAGTAAAGGGCTCACCATCCGACCAGCGCATGCCCGGGCGCAGTTCGAACGTATAGGTCGTGGCGTCATCCGACACCGTCCAGCTCTTGGCAATATTGGGTTTCACCTCACTCCAATCGGGGCTCCAGCGCACCAAAAGCTCGGTTCCGATCTGGCGCAGAATGTTGTGCTGATCACCGCCCCCAAGGATCGCACGGCGCAGGGTGCCGCCATATTCGCCAATGCTGTCGAGCGTTTCCATCACCATCGGCTCATCGGGCATCCGCTCTTCAACCGGTGGCAACTCCCCCGCTGCCACTTTTTCGGCCAGCGCCGGCGCTTCTTGATAGGCCCAAGCCGGCAGCGTACCCGCTGCGGTCAGGCAAAGCGCCGTAACCAACGGACGTAAATGTCCAAAATCCAAACTCATCTTTTTCTCCTCCTCCTAATGCGTGTGTGTCACCAGTTGGTGACAGACCCATCGGGCCGCCACAGATGCGGCGGCTCGACATGTTCGGGTTTCGAGTTCCGAACCTTCTCTTCGTCCACCTCGACGCCAAGACCAGGTCGATCCGGCACTTTGTAGGTGATCCCTTCCAGCGGAACTTGAACCGGGAAAATCTCGGGGTCGTGAAAACCCAGGGACTCAGTCTGAGCCTGCCTGGTTTCGACCCAACTGAAATTTGCGACCGCTGCGGCCATATGAACCGTGGCCGCGGTGCAGACCGGGCCAAGCGGGTTATGGGGCATCAGATCGACGTAATGTGCCTCGCACCAGCCCGCGACTTTCATGGCTTCGGTAAACCCACCAATATTGCAGATATCGAGCCGCATATATTGCGTCAGGCCGCCTTCGATATAGGGCAGCGCCTCCCATTTCGAGGAAAACTCCTCACCGATGGCGAACGGAATATTCGTCATGCCACGCAACGTCCGATAAGCGTCTGGCGTCTGCGAACGAATGGGTTCTTCCAGGAAATTCAAAGTACCTTGAGGCAGCCGGGCACAGAAATCAGCGGCCTCGGCCAGCGAAAGCCGGTGATGCATGTCGATGCCAATACAAAGCTCTGGACCAAACTCCTCGCGCAACGCGATCAATTCGTTTGCAGCGCGGTTCAGATTGCGCCTTGGGTCGAATTCACCATTCCCGTCGAACTCGCCAGTGTAGATGCGCAGACAATCCCAGCCAGCGTCCACCAGAACTCTGGCTTTGCCGAGCAGTTCCTCGACGTTTCGGCCCTGGCAGCTTGGGAAGGTGGGGATTTCATCGCGCTGTTTACCACCCAAAAGCTGATACACAGGAACTCCAAGGCGTTTGCCCAGAATGTCATAAAGGGCGATGTCGATGGCAGACATTGCCGCCGTCAGAACGCGACCGCCTTCGAAATACTGGCTGCGATAGGTTTCCTGCCAAATGCGCCCGATCTGCCGGGAATCCTTGCCAACGAGAAACTCGGCAAAATGTTCGACAGCCGCCGCAACAGGGCCTTCACGACAGGAAAGACCCGATTCACCCCACCCGTACAAACCGTCGTCGGTCGTCACTTTGACCAAAAGCTGGTTACGGATCCCGACCCGGGCCAAAAGAGGTTCAATTGCGGCAATCTTAGTCATTCCATGTCCTTCTCAATGCCAGCCCACGCGTGGGGCTGCCGGAATCATGTCGTCTGGTCGGCTGTGGATCATGTCCATCAACTCATCGCGCAGCGGTCTGTGCGACGCATCGGACCATAGGTTGGTTGTCTCAGAGGGGTCGGTGTCGAAATCGTAAAGCTCACCTGCACCGGTGCTCAGATCAACCGACATCCGGTGGCGACGCGTTCTGACGGTGCGCAGGTCCAGCGAAACACCACTGCGTTCCGCATCGACTTCCCATTCGCTCAAAGCAAAGTCACGGCGTTCCGCGCCGGTCATGACGGGCACCAGCGAACACCCATTGTCTGCCGTCGCGTCGATTGCAGCCAGCTCTGCCAGTGTCGATCGCAGATCCAGGGTCGAGACCGGGTCGTCGATCACCCGTCCGCGCGGGACGCCGGGCCCCGCAATCACCAGAGGGACACGTAGCAACCCATCATAGAGCATCGGCCCTTTCAGCAAGAGCCCGTGATCCCCAAGCCATTCGCCATGGTCGCTGGCGAAAACAATAATGGTGTTTTCTAACGCGCCCGTGTCCTCAAGTGCTTTGACGATCCGACCGACCTGATGATCAACCGCCGAGATCATGCCGAAGTAAATCGCCGTGATCTGCCGCAATTCGGCCTCGTCCAGCCGGCCCATATCGCTCCAGTTTTTGCCACCTTCCGCATTTTCGCGCTCAACGTCGCCTGCAAGCCGGTGTTTCAAGAAGGCGCTGTGCCACCATGGGCGGCCCTCAAGATCTCGCGATCTGCTTTCGGCGATGACGACGTCCTGCGGGTCATACATCTGCGACCAAGGCTCCGAGGCCAGAAACGGCGGATGCGGGTCAGGAAAGGAAATCCAGGAAAATATGGGCTTTTCACCCTTGCTCTCGATCAGATCCACAGCGCGGTCACCAATCCAGGTTGTGGATTGCCAGCGATCACCCAGAGGGGTTCGCCAGGCTTGTGGATGATCTGTAGCCGGCGGCGCCTGCTCTTTCGCACGCTGCCAACGCGCACGGCCAAGCCCGTCACCGTTCAGAAAGTTCTCGAAATGCAACGTATAGGGGGGATCGTTCCACGCGCAGTGATGATGCGGCCGCAGGGTTAGTTCAACATGTTGAAATCCGAAGTACGGCCCGCACCAATCTGCCGGGAAATCTGCGGTCGACGTATAGCATTCTGGACGTCCGGTTGCGTCAAACGTCTCATTTGATGAAAAATGTGCCTTGCCGATGAAATGGGTCTGATACCCGGCGCGTGAAAACACGCCACCCATCCCGTCTTGCCCCAAAGCTTCATCCAGGTTGCGCCCGTTGTCGCGCACACCGTTCGAATAAGGCAGCTTGCCCGTCAGAATTGCCGCGCGCGCGGGCTGACACATTGGATTGGGCGTGATGCAGGTATTAAACCGTGTCCCGGTCTCTGCCAGACGATCGATATGCGGTGTTTTCACACCTCGCACACCATAGCCCATGCAATCGCCGCGATGCTGGTCCGTCGTAATCAGCAATACGTTCGGTTGGCCCTTTGGCATTACCCGACCTGCTTGCCGTGCTTAAAGAGCCCAAGGCTACCCACGACCGTCACTCCTCCCCAGTTCGTCGAATCGAATGCTAAAAACAATAATATGAAACATAACAAATCGTCGATGATTTTTTCGCAATAATCGACTTAAAATGCACAAAGGCAAAAGTCAGTCGGTCAAAGTTCGAGAATCCGCGGCGCGAGCCGTCACATCCGGGTACTCAGACCCGAGGTCACAGCCCCAAGGCGCGCATTTGCTGCGACATCTGCACAAACGACCCGTCCACATGGGTGCGGATCACCCGATCTGCCTGTTCCGGATCATTCTGACGAAACGCTTCGATCAGATCATCGTGCTCTTTCAGAATGTTCCGCAACCGCCCCTGACTGATGCGCAGAGGCGCAGCGTGAACGTTCAGCGCCGTGCGCAGTCGTTTCCATGTTTCAGCGGCAACGTCATTATAATGGTGCTGACAGATCACGCTGTGAAACTGCAGATCAAGCTTGCGGAATTTCAGCATGTTGCCGTCACCGCAGGTTCGAATTTTTTCTTGAATTTCGCTCAGTCGCGCGACGTCCTCAGGGCGGGCATGCTCGGCGAACCAACTGACGAAATAAGGCTCTAGCAACTGAAGAACTTCAAAGATGTTCTGGATTGTGCTGGCATCGGCCAGTTTGATTGTAGCGCCGCGATTGGGGTGGATCTCGACAAAGCCCTCGCCTTGCATCTGCCGCAACGTTTCGCGCACCGGGCTTGCACTGACACCAAACCGATCAGCCAGTGCCGAGATTTTCAAACGCTGGCCGCCGACAAGCCTTCCACTGGAAATATCGTCGAGTATTGCCTGGTAAAGCGTGGCCTTCTGTTCGTCGCCTGTTTTCAGCTCAATCGTCATACGCACTCCGCTTCATTAGTATTTGTGGCCCGATTTTCCGCAGGCATATACCATAAGGCACACCAACTTCAGTTCAAAACAGATTATCAGTGGTGTGAACCACAATATATACTAAATGAAAAAAATAATCGACGATTTTTTAGAAATGATGCTATTTTCGTGACGAGAGATTCGCAACCAGCGGATCCCAACGAGGAGGAAACCATGAAACAGCGCTCGGCTTTGGCGGCTGCGAGTTCGATATTGGCAGTCACTGCAACAATGGCCTTTGGTCAATCTGTAACACTGGATGTCACCGCCTGGAAAGGCAACGAGGCAGAGCCTGCGGGTTTGGCCGAACTGATCGAGAAATTCGAATCGGAACACCCCGATATTGATGTCGAACTCAGCTACATTGGGCGTCTGGATACCGACACGATCATTCCGCCGCGCCTGCAGGGTGGAAATCCACCAGACGTCATGATGACTGATATGCCGCTGGTCGAGGTTTGGGGCAACGCCGGTCTGCTGGAAAACCTTGGTACAGATTCCGAATGGTATGGGCGTATTCCCGAAAGCCTGCAGGCGGCTCTGACCTTGAATGGCAACGCTTTCATCATGCCGCTCGAAGTGATTGGCATGGGCAATTTCGCCAATATGGACCTGCTGGCCCAGGCTGGTGTCGATGAAATGCCCACAACATTGGACGAACTGAAATCAGCCTGCGGTGCGCTTGCGGATGAGGGGATCAATCCGATGATCTTTACGGGCGGCTTTCAGGCACCTCTCTTTCTGATCGCAAACGGGCTTGAGACAACAACCAACGCAGCTGTATCGCTTGGATCAGGTGACGCGAAATTTGCCGAAGACGCGGCATTCAACCAGGGGATCGACCTGATCCGCGATCTGATTGACGCCCGCTGTTTTGATCCATCGCTGCAGGCGGGGCTGGATCCCTGGAGCACGGCGCTGACCGAATTTCAGGGTGGCAATTTTGCGATGATGCCGCAGGGCGCGTGGAATATCGCGGCGTTCAAGCAGATCGACGGGCTGAACTTTGCGTTCGGACCGATCCCGACCTCGCAACCATCGGGCGTCGCGCTTGATCTGTTTGGCATCGGCTGGTCCATCGCGTCGGGCAGCAAAAACAAAGACGCTGCGCGCACTTACGTAGACTGGTTTGCCCAGCCCGAAAACCTTCAGGTCATGCTGGATGCCGAATCCGCCTATTCGCCCTTTGACGACGGTGCCAGCGGCACCCCGGCCGAGGCCGCACCTTATGATGCGGCGCGCAGCGCAGGCGGTATCATCAATTATCCCTTTGCACTGCTGCAATGGCCCAAACCGTTGGAGGGTGAGATCTGGGACAGCCTGACCGGTTTCCTGCTTGACCCGTCAAAGCCAAGCGAAGACGTTCTGACACGTTGGGACGAGGCAGTTGAAGACGCGTTTTAACGCGTCTTCTCACTGGAACGAGGACAATGGTATCTAGAAGCTCTGCGGTGATGTTCACCCTGCCCGCTCTGATTGTTTTGAGCGTGTTCTTTGTCTATCCAATATTGCTCACGTTCCAGATGAGTTTCACCAACTTCACGGGCGTGGGCGTTTCGGAAAATATTGGCCTGAAGAACTATGAACGTATCATAGGCCGCAGCAGATACCCCGAGGCGCTTTGGGTCACCGTCAAGTTCACGGTCTTTGTGGTGACGGTCCAAACCCTGGCGGGCCTGATTATGGCGGCCTTGCTGCACCGCCTGCCCGCCATCCGCAACTTTTCCCGCGCCGCCTTGTTCACACCGGCGATGATGTCCTTTGTTGTCGTCGGCTATGTCTGGCAGTTCATCTATTCTCCGTTTTCGGGTGGCCTGAACTCGATGCTGAACATGCTGGGGCTGGATTGGCTGGCGCGGGGTTGGCTGGGCGATCCCTCCACCGCGCTTTATGCGATTGCCGTGGCCCATGTCTGGATGTTCACCGGATACACCACGGCCATTTTCCTGGCGGGCTATGCCAATATCCCCCGCGACATTGACGAGGCCGCGCGGCTGGACAATGTCTCGTCCTTTCAACGGTTTCGATATCTTGAAATTCCACTTCTGGCGCCGGTGTTCACCATCAACATCATTCTGTCGACCATCGGTACGCTGAAGACGTTCGAACTACCGTTCATCATGACGCGGGGCGGGCCGGACGGGGCAACGCGAACCCTCAGCCTTGAGATCATCGAGCAGCTGTTCGGCAATTATCGCTTTGGCTTTGCCTCGGCACTGTCGGTTGTCATGCTGGTCATCGTGGTGGCTGTGGCGGTCATTCAAAACTGGTATCTTCGCCGCAAGGAGGAGCTGTGATGCTCCAACTTGCCAGAACCACCGGGCGGTTTGCCTTGAACGCTGCCATCATCGGCCTGGTCGTGGCGATGCTGCTGCCCGTTTTCTACATGATCGCGATGTCCTTTCGCACCGCGACCGAAATCGCCCAACAACCGCTTGCTTTGCCCACAAGCTTTGCCTGGTCGAACTATGCCAACGCGCTTGAGGCGATGAATTATCTGCGGTCGGTTTTGAACTCGGTCGGGATCACGGTTTCCGTCACAGTCATTGTGGCGCTTCTGGGATCGATCGCCGCTTTCCCGCTGGCACGCAATACAGGCCGGTATTCGCGGCTGTTCATCATGCTGGTGGCGCTTGGCCTCGCAACGCCGAATTTTGTGACGATCACACCAATCTATGTGATCTTTCGCGACCTCGGGCTGCTGGACACTTACATAGGCATCATCCTGGCCTTCACGGCGCTGAACCTGCCGCTTGCGGTGTTCTTCTATGTCGGCTTCATCGCAGCGATCCCGAAAGAGCTGCTCGAAGCCGCCAAGCTTGACAATTGCAAAGACTGGCAGGTGTTCTGGTACGTCATTCGCCCTTTGTTAGGGCCTGCTACGGCCACGTTGTCGCTGTTTGTCATGCTGATGGTATGGAATGATTTCACATACCCGCTTCTACTGCTGACCGACAAAGACAAGTTCACTGTGACCATCTCGGTCTATCGGTTTGTCGGCAATCAAAACGTGCAACCCGACATGCTGTTTCCTGCGGCCGTCCTGGGCTCGTTGCCTTTGCTGGTCATGTTCATCATCTTCCAAAGACGTATTGTTGCGGGTCTGACGGCAGGGGCGGTCAAATGAGCGGATCACTGGAAAATAAAGTCATCATCGTAACAGGGGCCGCTGCGGGCATCGGTTTGGGAGTCCTAAAAGCCGTCATTGGCGCAGGTGCGCGTGCGACCGGTTTTGACATCTCATCCGACGGTTTGCGGCGGATCCGCTGCGCTGGTGCCGAAGCCATGCAGGTCGATGTCACCGACGCCCAGGCCCTGCCTGAAGCCATTCAAGACGTCAGAGCGCGTGAGGGGCGGTTGGATGGGCTGGTCAGCAATGCGGGCATAACCGAAATGGCACCGTTCCTTGAGGCGGATATAGACCATTGGGACAAGCTTTACCGTGTAAACCAGCGCTCGGTTCTGGTGGGCTGTCAGGCCGCCGCGCGGATCATGGCCGAGGACGGCACCAAAGGTGCGCTGGTCAATATCGCCTCGGTCCATGCCGACGCAACGGATCACGGCTTCGAAGGCTACGCCGCCACCAAAGGTGCGATCGTTGCGGCCACCCGCGCCATGGCTTGGAGCCTTGGGCCACAAGGCATCCGCGCCAATTGCCTGTCACCGGGGCTGACAATGACCGAACGCGCGGCATCAGCCGCTGAAGACCCCGCAATCGACCAGATGTTTCGAAGCTGGCAAGCCAATGGCACCGTACCAACGCCCGACGACATGGGTGCGCTTGCGGTATTCCTGCTATCGCATGCCGCCTATGCCCTGAACGGCGCCAATATCGTCGCCGATCAGGCCACCTCGGCGCGTCTATTTGGAGTGGGTCGCTGATCCAGAGTTGGCCTCACATCGACCCAAAGCCTCAAGAACCGCGGAACCGGTCTTGATCCCGTCGATGAACCGAATGACCTCAAGGTTTTCGTTGGGCGCATGGTTGGCCTCATCCGCGTTGGCATAAGGAATGACGAAAGCATCCTTGCCCAGGATCTTGGTAAAGACATAATCAGGCAGCGAGCCGCCTACCGTAGGATAGATCAACGGCTCGACCCCACGTGCGGCAACAATCGCTTCGCGCAGAGGTTTGGCAAACGGGCTGTCGAGCGGGGTCTTTGACGGCAACATCCCATTGTGCCGCACAACCTCAACCTCGGGCGCGTGGCGTGCGACATGCGCCTCAATCCGTTCAAAGACATAATCCGGGGTCAACGGTTCGACCAGCCGGACATCGCATTTCGCAATGGCCTCATTTGGCAGCACCGTTTTACTGCCCGGGCCGCCATACCCCCCGTGCATCCCGTTGATCGTCAGGGTTGGATGAAACATCAGCCGGTCCCAATAGGGGCGATCCGCAGGACCATCCATTTGGTCAAGCTTCAGATCCTCCATCACCGCCTGTTCGTCATCGGGCAGGCGCGCGATGGCGTCGCGTTCCAGATTGGTGGGCGGGATGACCGGCTCGGTCAGGCCTTCGACGGTGATGTTGCCTTCGGGATCTTTCATCGTGGCCAGCAATTGCACCAGCGTCCAGATCGGATTGGGGACGACACCACCGTAATTGCCCGAATGCACATCGCGCGCGGCCCCCTTTACGACAAGATCAAACGAGGCCACGCCACGCACACCAAAGGTAATCACCGGTGCCCCGCTTTCGTGCAGAGGCCCATCAGAGGTCACCACGAGATCGGCCCGCAAACGATCCCTGTTCTGGCGCACAAAATCAGCTATTTGCGGCGAACCGATCTCTTCCTCGCCTTCCAGCAAGAAGATGATGTTGCAGGGTAAAGAGCCGTTCACCGCCAGATGCGTTTCGATGGCCAGCAGCTGCGCGAAATGCTGACCTTTGTTGTCTCCGATTCCGCGTGCCCAGATCCGGCCGTCGCGCAGTGTCGGCTCGAACGGAGGGCTGATCCACGCATCCAACGGATCGGGCGGCTGCACATCGTAATGACCATAAAGAAGGACCGTCGGCTTTTGCGGGTCAACCGTCGCGTGCCCCAGCACAAACGGGTGCCCGGGTGTCTCGACAAGCCCTGCGTCAAACCCCAGACTGTCCAGATGCACGACCAGCATGTTCGCCACATCCCGAATACCGATATCATGGGCCGAAATCGACGGATGCCGCACATATTCCATGACGCGTTCGACAAAGCTGTCGGCATTTCGGTCGATATGGTCAAACAGGGCCTGGGTCATGTGGTCTCTTTCGTCAGCAGCACCGCGCCCGAGGGATGAACCGTAGCCACCCAGCCCGGGGCAATGATGGCTGTGGTGTCCAGCTGAGTCAGAATGGCCGGGCCTTTGATCACCGCCTCAGCGCCCAGCTCCGCGCGGTCATAGATCGGTGTTTCGACAACGCCCTCTGCCCAGATCACCTTTTGAAACTGCAAGGGTTCGGGCAGGTCGGTTTTCGCAAGCATTGGGCTGTCCACTGGCTCTGTTTTGCCAACGGCCTCGATCCGCAATGTGACCAGTTCAATCGGGGCGTCCAGTATGAAGCCATACAACGCCGTATGTGCGTCGCGAAAGCGAGCCTCGGTCTCTTGCGCGGTGCTGCCCCAATCCAAGGCGATCTCACCGCCCTGCCCGTGAAAGCGCATCAGCGCGCGCGCCTGAAGGCTGCGCTGATCAGGGGCGATGCCTTCATGTTCCATCCAAGTGACGGCATCTTGGGTCAATTCGGACAGGATCTTGTCGCCAGCATCCTGATCAACAGGCCCCGGCATTGGCAGTGCGCGGGTAAATTCGGCCTTCATATCTGCGGCCAGCAAACCAGCGGCACACAGCAGCCCGGGGGCCGATGGGATCATGACCTGCCGAATGCCCAACAGTTCTGCCAAAGCGCAGCCATGTAAGGGACCCGCCCCGCCAAAGGGCACCAAGGTGAAGTCTCGCGGATCATGGCCCCGCTCGACCGAGACCGTGCGCACCGCCCCCACCATATTGTTGTTCATGATGGCCAGGATCCCGCGCGCCGCGTCTTCGGGCGTCAAACCCAGAGGCCGTGCAACATTGTTGGTCACGGCGGCTTTGGCTGCGTCCACGTCCAGTGACATCGCCCCACCGAGCAGCGCGTGGGGCAGGTTACCCAAAGTGACGTGCGCGTCGGTGACCGTCGCCTCGACCCCGCCATGACCATAGGCAGCAGGCCCCGGACGCGCACCAGCCGAATTGGGGCCGACCGACAGCGTGTTATTGGCGACCGCTGCGATCGACCCGCCACCCGCACCAATGGTCACCATATCCACCATCGGCAGAGAAAGCGGCCATTCGCCCACCTTGCCCTGTTGTGTCAGGTTTACTTGCCCGTCGCGGATCAGGCAGATATCGGCTGATGTGCCGCCGATATCCACGGTGATGATATCCTTGATCCCGCAGGATGCGGCTTCGTCAACGGCACCAACCACCCCTGCTGCGGGCCCTGACAGGGCCGTAAGCGCAGGCGCGGTTCGGATCGCCTCAGTCCCTGCAACACCGCCATTTGACTGCATCAGCAGCAAGGGTGAGCTGGCCTTGGCCTCAGCCAGCCGGTTTTCCAGCCGTGAGATATAGGTGGACACGCCGGGCATGACATTTGCGTTCAGAACAGTGGCCAAAGACCGCTCGAACTCGCGAACCACCGGAAGCACATCCGTGGAACAGGTGATCGCCACGTCGGGCAAAGCGGCGCGCAGCAGCCGTGCCACCTGCTTTTCGTGACCCGGGTTCGCATAGGCGTGCAGCAGGCAGATGGCGACAGCCTCGACCTGTTGGGCGCGTAGTTTTTCGACCAGAGCGGTGACGCTGGACTCATCCAGTTCGTGCAATACATGCCCGCCGGTGCCGATCCTCTCATCCACCTCGTGGATGCGGTCCGCCGGAACGGGTCGCGCGGGTTTGACCCAGGTGAACAGATTGGCATGGCGCGGAATATCCTGCCGCCCGATCTCAAGCACGTGGCGAAAGCCGCGCGTGGTCACCAAAGCGGTGCGTGCGCCCTTGCCCTCAAGGATCATGTTGGTGGCAACGGTTGTGCCATGCAGCACGCCTGACAGCTCTTGCGCGCTGATGCCCGCCTGTTCCAGCACCATGTTCACACCGGTCATGAAGGCCTGCGAGGGGTCACTGGGCACCGAAGCGGTCTTGGCCCGCCAAACCGCACCCGACACCCTGTCCATCAGCGAGATATCGGTGAAGGTCCCACCAATATCGACAGCAACGGCAAAAGAGGGGTCAAAGGACATATCAGACGAGGGCATCGACATACTCCTGTCGGTAAAAACGGCGCGTTTCGGGGCGTTTGGCTCGCAAGGCGTTGGTGGCGGGAACGTCTATCGCATCCTCTGAGACAACAACGCCATATTCGGCCCGCGCAGCATCAGCGGTGACAAAGCCGCTCAGGACATCCTGCAACACGGTCTCGGCAGGCCGGTCGAACGGGTGGCCATAGCCGCCCCCGCCGCCTGTTTCGATACGCAAGATATCCCCGCGTTTGAGCATATTGCCGTCCGAGAGCGGGTCGAGCCGCAGTTCCTGCGGTGTGCCGGGGTTCACAATGGCAATGCCATGCCGGCCGGATTTGCCGCCGTGAATGCCCCAGGGCGGGTTCTTGACGCTGTCGATGCGGATGGCGACCATGGTCTCTTCGGCCAGTATCTCATATTCGCGCACGATCCCGCAGCCGCCACGATACCGGCCCGCACCGCCAGAATCCGCTACGATCCCATAGCTGCGCATCGTGACCGGATAACCGGCCTCCAGAAACTCGACGGGATAGTTTTCCTGAGCAACAAAATAGACCGCATCAATCCCGTCCGCCGTTGCCCGCGCGCCATAGCCAACACCAATGCCATCGGCCAACAGATAAGGCTCTAACGCGCCACTTTTGGTACGATATGTCCCGCGCATGATATTGACCACATAGGCTGAATTAGCGGCAGGTGCCTCGCCTCCACCGGCGTTGAGCAAGCCGCACATCGCCGAAATCATCCGCATGGCGGTCAAGCCGCGCAAACCCAGCGGGGCCGGGTATTCCGGTTGCAGGAAACTGCCCTTGCGAAACAGCACCTCGTCCAGCGCATTGGGGCCACCCGCGTTGCAGACCTGACTGGGATCGCCCCCCAAGTAGAACAAGCCCAGCGCCATGCCGGGCACCCCTTTATTCATCAGGTAATTGACCGGGCCAGGCGCCTGATCATCACTGTCGCGCGCGTCAAAGGCAAAGCGGTCCTGGCCGTCTGCGCCTTTTTCCCGCGTCAGCGAAAACCGCATATGGAAAGGCCCGTTACCATGTCCATCCGTGTCAATCGCATCGGTAAAGGAATGGGTTCCATAGTCGAAGGTCTCGGCCATCTTGTCGCGCACAAGGTTGCGGGTGCGCTCCAACAACTGCGCCAAAGCATCTTCGGTCACATCAGGGCCAAACCGGTCGAGAATCTCACCCACCCGGCGCACGCCCAGCTCGACGCTGGCCATAAGCGCCCGCATGTCGCCTTCGCTTTGGTCAGGATAGCGCGAGTTGCGGTGAAAAATGTCCAGAACCGCCTGATTGACGTGACCGGCCTCGATCATCTTGGTGACCGGGATCATCACGCCTTCTTGGAAGATATCCGTGGCATCGGGGCTGATCGACCCGGGGCGCAGCCCCCCGATATCAGCAAAATGCGCCCAGCTCATCACAAAGGCGCAAACGCGCCCGTCCCGAAACACCGGGGCCAGCAAGACCTGATCATTGGAGTGCGAGATGGCGCCATATGAGCCATAGCAATCATTGTACCAATAGACATCACCCTCTTGCATAGTCTCCATCGGAAATTTCTCAAGCACGGGCCGCGTCATGTCGCCAAAGATCGGCACCATCGAGCCGACCGCCATCGTCCCGTTGCCGTCAAACAAAGCGGTATAGAAATCCTTCTTTTCGCGGATAAAGGCGGAAATGGCGGTGCGCTCGATCAGCGCTTCCATCTCGGATTGCGCGGCAGCAATCGCCCCGCGGATGATCTCAAGCGAGACCGGATCGCACAGCGCCTTTTCGCTGAGCCGTGACGGCTTGTTCATGGTCCTCTCCCGTATGATAGGCTGAAAACAGGCCCTAATAGGCCCTTCGCGCGCATTGGCGCAGATCTTGTATATGACGCTGCCTGCATCATTCTTCGGCGAAATGACACGCGACGCGGCGTGTTCCGATGGGGCGCGGCAAAGGGATTTCTTCGGCGCAGCGCGCCTGCGCCCGGGGGCAACGATCCCGAAATACACAGCCCGAAGGTGGATTGCGCGGATCGGGCGCGCCGCCACCGATGGGCAGGGGATCATGGCTTTGGTCAACATGGGGTGTTGGAACTGCAGCAACCAAGGCCTGGCTATAGGGATGCAGCGGCGCGTGCACGATGTCTTCGGTCGGCCCATCCTCCATGATCCGGCCAAGATACATGACGATTGTCCGGTCGCAGACATAACGCACCAGCGCCAGATCATGGCTGATATAGATCGCCGTCAGTCCCAGCCGGTCGCGCACATCGCGAAACACATTCAGAACACCGGCGCGCACGGATACATCCAGCATCGAGACCGGCTCATCCGCGACCACAAATTCAGGTTTTAGAATAAGCGCGCGGGCCATCACCACCCGTTGCAATTGCCCACCGGACAGCTGATGCGGAAAGCGTTCAAGAAACTGCGTTGGGTCACCCAAGCCCACAAGCTCAAGCACATCGACGATGCGGCCTTGCCATTCCTCCTGTGCGATGCGGGCATTGGCCAAGGGCTCTTCCAGCGTCTTGCGGATCGAGTAACGCGGGTTCACAGCGTCAAACGGGTTCTGAAAGATCATTTGCGATCGGCTGCGGAACGCCTGCAACGCATCGCCCGAAAGATCCTTGATCTCTTGCCCGTCAAACTGCGCCGACCCGCCTGTGATCTCTTCCAGCCGGACGAGGATGCGCCCCATCGACGTTTTGCCGCAGCCCGATTCACCCAGCAAACCGACGCTTTCGCCCTTGTTTAGGGTCAAATTGACGCCATCCACAGCCTTGACTGTCGCTGGCAGGCCCATCATCGCCGAAATCGCATTACCGATTTTGTAGTGAAGCTGGGCGTTCTCCATCTGGATCAGGGGTACGGTCATGTGACTGCCCCCCATGTCGCGGGATCTTTGGCAGTTTCACGCAGCACAGCAGCCTCACTGGCGCGGTGGCAGGCGACATGGTGATCAGGCGCAGCCTCGGTCAGCGCGGGTTCGGTGTTGCGGCACAGATCAGTGGCAAAGGGACAACGCGCGGCAAAACGACAGCCTTTGGGTGGATCAATCAAATCCGGAGGGCTGCCGGCGATAGGCGTCAAAACCCCAGTACCTGCAGATTGCAGATCGGGGAACGCGTTCTTCAGGCCCATTGAATATGGGTGCAGCGGTTCGTTCAAAAGCGTTGCGGTATCGCAGTTTTCAACGACCTTGCCCGCATACATCACCACGGTCCGGTCGCAGATATAGGCAACCACGGAAATATCATGGGTCACCATGATGACAGACAGCCCCAATTCGCGCTGCAACCCGCGCAGTTGATCCAGGATCTGCCGCTGGATGATCACGTCCAGCGCGGTCACCGGTTCATCGGCGACAACCAGCTTGGGGTTCAGAGCCAAAGCCAGCGCAATCGCCGCGCGCTGACGCATCCCGCCCGAGAATTGATGCGGAAAGTCACGCAGGCGGCCCGGATCAATGCCCACCATCTCGAACAGTTCGACGGCGCGCGCCCGCGCCTGCGCTTTACGCATCCCGCCCCGGTCGCGCAGAACCTCGATTATCTGGTATTCCACGCGATAGACCGGATCGAGCGAGTTCATCGCGGATTGCGGGATAAAGGAAATGTCGCGCCAGCGCAGCGCGTTCATGTCGCGTTCGGACAAGGCCGCCAGATCCTGTCCGTCGAATTGCATCGCTCCGCCATCAATCCGCGCGTTGTCGGCAATCACACGGGTCAAAGCGCGGGCCATCGTTGTCTTACCGCACCCAGATTCACCGACAAGGCCAACGATGGTGCCTTGCGGCACGTCAAAAGATGCTCCGCTAACAGCGACAACGTCTTTTGACCCCACCTCATAGGCGATGGACAGGTCGCGGATCGAAAGGAGTGTCTCAGCCATTTCAGCGCCCTAACTTGGGGAACAGCAGGTTTTCATACCCGCGTGAAATGAAGAATCCGGCGCTGACAACTAGGATGATGGCCAAGCCCGGTGGAATGAACCAGTGATAGGCCTGCCGCGCCAGCGCCTGGCTGGCAAACGCATCCTGCAGCATAAAGCCCCAACTGATCGCATCCGGGTCGCCAAAACCCAGAAAGCTGATCGACGCCTCGGTCAGGATGGCCCAGCCAATGGCGATAGAGCCATAAAGAAAGCTGAGCGGCAGGATATTGGGGGTTATATGGCGCAGGATGATCTTCAGATCGGATGAGCCAACGACGCGGGCAGCCTCGACATATCCGCGCGACCGAAGCGAGAGGACTTGTGACCGGATCACACGGCCCGTGTCGCGCCAAAGAACCAAAGCCATCGCAATAACCGTGTTCCAGATCGACGGTTCGGAAAAAGCCGAGATCACGATGACGAAGGGCAGAAACGGAATGCCAAACGCCACATCGGCCAAGCGCATCAAGACCGCATCGACATGGCCGCCGAAATAGCCCGCCAGCAGCCCAACGACCGAGCCGATAAAGGCCACCATGAAGGCCGCTGTGAACCCAACCAGCAAGGCCGACCGCGCACCCCAGACAATCTGCGAAAAGATATCGCGCCCAAGCGATGTGGTGCCCAGAATATGCCCCTCCTGTCCCGGCAAAAGGTCCGAGGCGAGGTCGTAATCAGCGGTATAGAGGATCTCGGTCGGATCATAGGGCGCGATCAGCGGTGCAGCCAGTGCTGTTACGATAAACAGCGCATAGATAAGCAGCCCCGCCAACGCAAAAGGGTCGCCAACCGGCAGTTTGATGGCTTCGAAAATGCGCGCCACACCCGAAGACGCCTTGATCGTCGTATCAGGCATGAGAAATCCTTGGGTCCAGGAAGGTATAAAGCAGATCGGCGATCAGGTTCATGGTGATCACCACAATGGCGATCATCAAAAACGCCCCCTGCGCCAGAGGGTAGTCCGAAGCTGCAACGGCATTTACCAGCTCTCGGCCCAGACCCGGCCAAGAGAATACGCTTTCAACCACCACATTGCCCTGTAACTGATAGCCGACCGCGATGGCAAAAGACGTCATCACCGGCAGCAACGCATTGCGCGCGCCATGACGGATCACCACAGCCGAGGGCGACAGACCTTTGATCTTGGCCATGGTGACGAAATCCTCTTTCATCACGTCCAGCATGTTCGACCGCATCAAAAGCAGCGGCAGGCCTTGCGAATAGATCGCCAGCGTCATCATCGGCAGGAACAGATGAGACAGGAAATTGGCCGAGGTATAAAGCTGCCAAAGGCTGTCATAGCTGGTGCCCGCCGAACGGGTACCACCTGCGGGAAACCACCCAAGCGAGAACGAGAAGATCGCAAGCAAGACCATGCCCAGCCAGAACTCGGGCATGGCGCGGGTGGCCAGAACGGCGGGCAAGGCCGCGGCCTCGAACCGCGAGTTGCGCTTCCACGCCAGCCAGGCACCGGCGAGAATGCCAAAAGTATAGGCCACGATCAGGGATGAAAACGTTAGGATCAGCGTATTGGGCAGCAAAAGCAAAATACGCTCGGCCACAGGGGTGCGGTAGCGAAAGGAATCGCCAAGCTCACCCTGCAAAAGATTGCCCAGATAGGTGAAATATTGCTGCCAGAGAGGCTTATCCAGACCGAACTGACGAATAAGCGCCTCTTGCTGTTCGGCTGTGAAGGTCGGGTCGATATAGGCGGCCAGCGGATTGCCGGGCATCAGCCGAAACATCAAAAACAGGATCGTCACGACCGCCCAGAGCACAAGCAAAAGCTGCAGCGTTCGTATGAGGAAAGGCTTGAGGGTGCTCATCGCTGGTCCTGAGGGGCCCAATAGGGTCTAATGTTGAGAAAATGGCGCGGCAGTTAACTGCCGCGCCATGCCGACAGGCGTTAGTCCGCGAGTGTTTCCGTCACACCGTCGGGATAAGTCAGCCGATCACCGATGCCGCCATAGCCAGCCTCTTCCAGGATCGCCTTGGCCACATCGCTGCCTGCTTCGAACCCGCTGACAACGTCGCTCGCGTGCCAGTATTCCAGCGCAGGGGATACGACCGAGTTCGATGGGACCGCGAATTTCTTGAACGCCGCGTTCACGATCAGGCGCCGGTCCACCGCTGCGGATAGCGCTCGGCGGAATGCAGGGTCGTTGAACGGTGGGCGGCGCAGGTTGAAGGCCACATAGCGGAAACCGATATCAACGGTTGAGACCACCTCGAGATCGCCATCCTGTTCAGCCGCATCCAGCAGAACCTGTGGGTCGCCTTGGAAGTCGGTCAGGAAGTTCAACTCACCCGAACGCAGCATCCCAAGGGCGGCTTCGGCATTGGGCACAAGGCGCAGGATGAACCGTTCGGCCTTGGGCGCATTGAAATGGTCTGCATTGGCCTCAAGCACGATTTCCTCATTCGGCAGCCAGCGAACAAACTTATAGGCACCAGACCCGATGGGAGTATCTTCCTGATAGCTTTCGGCATTCTCATCCTTTGTGGACAGATCCGCCAGGACCGGTTCCCACACATGTTTCGGGATGAGGTTGATCTTGGCCAGGCTTGACGTCAGGAACGAGGCCGAAGGCGTATTCAGCGAAAAGACAATCGTGTTGTCCCCTTCGACGTCAACGCTGGCCACATTGCTGCCAAATGGCGCATACATCGGGGCCTCGCCACCGGTGGTGGCCGCGTAGGAGAACACCACATCCTCGGCTGTGACCGGCTTGCCGTCATGGAAGGTCAACCCGTCGCGCAGCGTGATCGCAATGGTCGTGTCATCGCGCCATTCATAGCTTTCGGCAGCCCAAGGCTGCGGGAGACCATCAGGACCAACCCGGAACAGGCGGTCATAAATCAACTCGGTCAGCCAGTTGTCGGTCACGCCCGAGATATAAAGTGGGTTCACCGCAATCACGTTGTCCGAGCTGTTGACGATGATGTCTTTCTGGTCGCCGGTAGGTGTCAGCTCCAGCCAGGTCCAATAACTGCGGATGCCGATGCCGGATTGATCCACGACGGTTGCAGGGTCAAACACGGTCTTATCAAAGGCAAAAGCCTGCTGCGGGTGAACCAGCATCATGTTGGGTTGATCAGCGTCCAGGATTTCCTGTGCTCGCAACACCAGTTTCTGACGCGCTTCGGGATCGACCGTTACGCGTTGTTCTTCGACCAGAGCGTCATATTCGGGGTTTTCATATCCGATGAAGTTATACCCGTTCTCCGCCGTAGACGAATGGAACAGGTTGAAGATGATCTCATCCGGGTCCGACCGCTCGGGCCGTCCGGTCATCTGCCACGCAGTTACATCCCAATCGTCACGGTTATACCAGACAGCATCAGCCATCTGGGACCAGGGCATGACATTTACATTCACATCCAGCCCCAACTTGCGCCATTCCTGCGCGATCAGCTGGATCGCCTGAAACTCGGCCGGTTGAGCGGCTTGCGGTCGGGTCAAAAGTTCGATGGTTCGGATTTGGTCCTGTGCGCTGGCGGTTGCTGCCCAGAGCGATGCTCCGACAGCTATCCCTGCAGCGGCCTTAACAAGAGTCTTCAAGGTCATTCTCCCGTTGGTTGGCCCACGGGCACGCGGGCTGTTTCGATAGTGACGGTCGATTATCCGCCGCCTATTGTGCAGTACCTTTCCCGTGGTCACCCATTGACGTCACCGCCATGGGATTCTTTTTTGTTTTACTCACTGAAACAGGTTTGCTATCGTTCATTCAGTAAAACACAGATTCGATTAAAAGCAAGGGCGTCAAAGCAATCCATGTCGCAGGAAACTGTAGAAGCCGGAAATGACCGCAAATCCTATCGCATCGATGCCGTGGCACGCGCGTTGCGCGTGATGGAGGCGCTGGCCGAGACTCCCGGCATCGGCGCAACGGCTTTGGCCGACAAGCTTGGGCTGACGAAATCGATCGTGTTCCGCCTTTTGCAGACGCTGGAACAAGATGGCTATGTTCAACGCGATGAAGAGCGCGCGATCTATTCGCTGGGGTATCGCGTAGCACTTTTGGGTGAGCGCGTTGGGCGCGAAGGCGCGCTGTTACAGGTTGCCCGTCCGGTGATGGACGCCTTGCGTGATGACACGGGTGAAAACGTGAACCTCGTGATCCGCGAGGCCACCTCTTCTGTTGCCATCGCGACACGCGAAGGGCTGCATAGTATAAGGCTATTTGCTCAACCAGGCAGGCGCGGACCGCTCCATGCTGGTGGCGCTTCGATGCTGCTGCTGGCCTATGCCGAACCCAGTATTCGCGACAGTGTTCTGGCCAGCAAGCTTGAACAATTCAGCCCCCACACGATCACCGACCCGGACAGATTGCGCGAGGTTTTGCTGCTGATCCGGGCCAATGGGTACAACGTGGCGATCAATGATCTGGATGACGGCGCCTTTTCGATCGCAGCGCCGATCAAGAACAGTGCCGGCGAGATTATCGCAGGCCTGTCGGTGGCGGGCGCGTCGGTTCGACTCGATGAGGTGCGGCGTGCAAGCTATATCGAAAAGGCGCTCACTGCCGCGAATGAGATCTCGGAAAAGCTGACATTGGGCTGATCCGGGCACGTGCTCAAGTTTTAGGCACTTTCCACTTTTCTTTCACACGCACCTCCTGGACGGGGGCCTTGCGCGGAATCAATTTGTTCGTCAATGTTTTATTCAGCGCTACTGTGTTTCATTCAATAAAACATTGGAGATCCCCATGACCCCCGAAGAAACCGCATTGCTTGACCAGGTCGCGATTGATGAGCCCTGGGCTCTGGTCGAGAGTTTCGCAACCTTCAAGCGCGAACATCCCAACGACGTAAATCGCGGTATGGATGAGGTGGTCGAACGACTGACCAAACACGGGGTCGAAGTGAACGTACACGAACCCGAGCTTTTCCTGAGCCTGCCCGGAGAGGCACGGGTCGAAGCACAAGGCGTGACCTATCGTGCCAAACCTCCGGCATTCAGCGCCAATGCGCCGGACGGTTTTAGTGGCCCGCTGGTCTATATCCGGGGCACCACGAATATGGACGAAGAGGATGCGTTCGAAAGCCAGCTTGAGGCCGGGCCCGAGATGGAAGCCCGCGTGCGCGGCAAGATTGTCCTGACCGAAGGCTTTGCCAGCCCCGCCATCATTTCTTTGATGGAAGGCTGCGGTGCCGTGGGCGTCATCGCCATCAATCCCGGCGTTGATATCCATTGGGGGATTTGCACCACTATCTGGGGTATCCCAAGTGCAAGTGACCTACATCGCAAGCCCGCAATCCCAGCAGCAGCGGTGAATATGGAGAGCGGCAAGGCGCTGATCGAGATTGCCAAAGCCGGAGGTGAGGCCACGATCTTTACCGAGATGGAAGAGGGTTGGTTCACCTCGAAACTGCCCGAAATCACGATCACCGGCTCTGAAGAGCCAGAAAAATACGTGCTGCTCCATGGCCATTTGGACAGCTGGGATGTAGGCGTCGGCGACAATGCCACGGGCGACGCGACCATGTTGGAAATCGCGCGCGTCCTCTGGGCCAATCGTGACAAGCTGCGGCGCACGGTCAAGATCTGTTGGTGGCCAGGCCATTCGACCGGGCGATACGCAGGATCAACCTGGTATTCGGATACGTTTGCGCTGGACCTCGATGAAAACTGCGTCGCGCAGGTGAATTGCGACAGTCCCGGCTGCCGCTGGGCCACTGAGTTCATAAATGTCTCGGTCATGTCCGAAGCGCATGATTTCTTGGCGAAGGTCATCAAGGATGTCGCCGGCAAAACGCTGCAGTCCGAACGTCCACATCGCGCGGGGGACTATTCGTTCAACGATATCGGCATCTCCAGCTACTTGATGCTGTCCTCTGCCATGACCGACGCCCATCGGGAAGAGTTGGGATACTATGCGGTCGGCGGCTGCGGCATGAACATCGCGTGGCATACGGAAAACGATACGCTCGAGATTGCCGACAAGGACATTCTGCTGCGCGATATCAAAGTCTATCTACTGGCCGTCTTCCGCAACGCCAATGCGGGCATCCTGCCCATGGACTGGCGCGCCACGATGCACGAGTTTCAGGCGACCATCGCGGACTATCAGACGCAAGCGACTGATCATTTTGACCTGTCCAGAACCTCAACAGCCATCGCCGCCCTACTGGCCGACCTTGAGGCGTTCTATGAGCGCGCCCAAAGCGGGGCTATCCCGGAATCGGCGGCCAATCAGGTGATCCAGACCCTTGCGCGCATTCTGGTGCCTTTGAATTTCAACCGCTCGGATCGGTTCCGCCATGATCCGGCCCTGACGATCCCGCCTCTGCCCGCCCTGGAAGAGGCGACAAAGATCGCCACGCGCGCAGAAACGCTTCGGGGCTTTTCGCGCACTGAACTGACACGAGGGCAAAACCATGTGATCGCGGGCCTCAGACGCGCGCAGAGCTTGATCAACACGGTTGGCACCTAAGGCGCCAATCTCCCTGTATCAGGCTCGTTTTTCACCGATGGTGGCGATACCGAGAACCGAGAGAACTTTGGCCTCGATATGTTCGGCATTCATGCCCGCCACCGCATACATGTCGGCGGGGCTGGCCTGGTCAATGAAAACATCCGGTAACACCATCGAGCGATATTTCAACCCGCGATCAAAGACGCGCTCGTCGGCCAAAAGCTGCGCGACATGGCTGCCAAACCCACCCACGGCGCCCTCTTCTATGGTAATCAGCGCCTCGTGATCTTCGGCCAGATCAAGGATCAAGTCGCGGTCCAACGGTTTGGCAAATCGCGCGTCGGCGATGGTAGGCGTAATGCCACGGGCCGAAAGCGCCTCGGCGGCCTTCTGCACCTCGGACAGGCGGGTGCCAAACGACAGCAGCGCCACACGCGCGCCTTTTTGAATCATGCGGCCCTTGCCGATCTCCAGCACTTCGCCACGTTCGGGCAGATCAACACCAACGCCTTCGCCACGCGGATAGCGGAAGGCGATGGGCCCCGCGTCATGTGCCACGGCGGTGGCGACCATATGCATCAGTTCAGCCTCATCCGCGGCGGCCATCACAACCATGCCCGGCAGGTTGGCGAGGTAGGCAATGTCGAAAGAACCCGCATGGGTCGCCCCATCCGCGCCCACCAGACCTGCACGGTCGATGGCAAAGCGGACAGGCAGGCGCTGAATGGCGACGTCATGAACCACCTGATCATAGCCACGCTGCAAGAAGGTCGAATAGATCGCACAAAACGGCTTCATCCCGCCAGCGGCCAGTGCAGCCGAAAACGTTACACCATGCTGCTCGGCAATGGCCACATCGAAACAGCGGGACGGATAGCGTTCGGCAAAGAGGTTCAGCCCGGTGCCATCGGGCATCGCGGCGGTGATCGCAACAATCTTGTCATCCCGCGCGGCTTCTTCGACCAGCGTCTTGCCAAAGACCGAAGTAAAGGACGGCGCGTTTGAAGGCGCCTTTTTCTGCTCACCCGTGACCACGTCGAACTTGGCCGTCGCGTGGCCCTTGTCACGCGCTTGCTCGGCAGGGGCGTATCCCTTACCTTTCTTGGTTAGCACATGTATCAGGATCGGCCCGGTAGCGCGCGCTTTGACCGTACGCAGAACCGGCAGCAACTGGTCCATATCGTGCCCGTCAATGGGGCCGAGATAGGAAAAGCCCAGCTCTTCAAACAAGGTTCCGCCAACAGCCATGCCTTTCAGCATCTCTTTGGCGCGCTTGGCGCCTTCGCGGAAGGGTTCCGGCAGCAGCGACACCGCACCTTTTGCGGCGGCTTTCAGATCATGGAACGGCTCTTCGGCATAGATCCGGGACAAATAGTTCGACAAGGCCCCCACCGGCGGCGCGATGCTCATCTCATTGTCGTTGAGGATCACGATCAGGCGTTTTCTCAGATGGCCCGCGTTGTTCATCGCCTCAAAAGCCATGCCTGCCGACATCGAGCCGTCACCGATCACCGCAATCGCGTCGCCCAGCCCTTCGGGCGTGACACCGCCCAGATCCCGCGCCACGGCAAAGCCCAGCGCCGCGCTGATCGACGTGCTGGAATGCGCCGCACCAAACGGGTCATATGGGCTTTCGCTGCGTTTGGTGAACCCGCTTAGCCCGTCTTTCATCCGCAATGTCCGAATCCGATCACGGCGTTCGGTGAGGATCTTGTGCGGATAGCACTGATGGCCAACATCCCAGATGATCTTGTCACGCGGCGTGTCAAACACGGCGTGCAGCGCTGTGGTCAGCTCGACCACACCCAACCCGGCACCCAAATGTCCACCCGTGACCGACACGGCCGAGATCGTCTCGGCCCGCAATTCACTGGCAAGCTGATGCAGTTGCGCGTCTGAAAACTGCTTGAGGTCCGCGGGGCGGTTCACAAGGTCCAACAGGGGCGTATTCGGGCGGTCAGACATTTGGCATTCCTGGCTTAGCTGTCCCGGGCAATAACGAAGCGAGCAGCCTGCTTCAAGGTTTCTGCCTTGGGGCCATAGCTGTCCAGCGCGGCACAGGCCTGATCGACAAGCTCGGCAGCGCGAGACTTGGCCTCATCCAGACCCAACAGCGAAACAAAGGTTGCCTTGCCCGCGTCGGCATCTTTTTGCAGCCGCTTTCCTGCCTTTTCGGCATCTCCTTCTACATCCAAGATGTCATCAGCGATTTGAAAAGCAAGGCCAAGCGCCTGGGCATATTGGCGCAAGGGGGCCGGATCACTCTGGGCCAAGCGCGCGCCCGCACAGGCCGACCATTCGATCAGCGCTCCGGTTTTGCCCGCTTGCAAGCGAGTTATCTGGCCCAAAGTCAAAGGCTCTGCCGCGGTCTCGGCCGCGATATCCAATGCCTGCCCCTGAACCATCCCCTGCGCACCGCTGGCTTTCGCCAGTGTTAGAGCCAATCCAGCGCGAATTTCAGCCCCTCCGACCTCTGGTCGTGTGCAAAGCTCAAACGCCAAGGTTTGCAGCGCGTCCCCTGCCAGTACAGCAATCCCGTCATTCCATTTGACGTGCACCGTGGGGCGCCCACGGCGCAGGTCATCATCGTCCATGCAAGGCAGATCGTCATGCACCAAGGAATAGGCATGCAAGGCTTCGATCCCGGTCGCAGGCCAGATCGCACGCGTGGCATCAACATCATGCAAACGCGCGCTTTCCAACACCAGAAACCCGCGCAAGCGTTTGCCGCCTTGCGTGGCATACCCCATCGCACGTGCCACATCGATATCGTCCAGCGCACCCAGAACCAGATCGAACTGGGCCTGAATACGCGCGGCATCCTGCGCCAGAATTTCACGAAACATTTACTGACCTTCGACAGGCGTTGTCCCGGTGGGCTGACCATCCGCGTTCAGAGTGATCGCGGCCACTTTCTCCTCGGCGCGCTTCAACTCATCCTCGCAGCGTTTCTTCAGCGCCGCCCCACGTTCATAAAGGGCAATCGACTGATCCAGTGCCACGTCGCCGCGCTCCAACTGGCCCACAACGGCCTCAAGCTCTTTCATCGCTTGTTCAAACGTCATCTGATCAACGGGGGTCTCGGTCATCTTGCTGCCTTCATCAGTTCTTCCACATGGGCGCGTGTCGCTTCGGCCAATGCGTTCAGATCATACCCGCCTTCCAGAGTCGAGACGATACGTCCCTGACACAGCTCATTGGCGATCTTGCACAGCTGGGCTGTGATCCAGGCAAAATCACCGGTGGACCAGTTCAGATTGGCCAAAGGATCATCCTGATGCGCGTCAAAACCCGCCGAGATTATGATCAATTCAGGCTTGAACGCTCGCAAACGGGGAAAGGCCTGCGCCTCATAGGCAGCACGCATCTCACCACCACCTGTTCCGGGGGCCAAAGGGATGTTCAAAACAGTTTCAAAGGCACCGGTCTCATCGGGCCGGCCCGATCCGGGCCACAGCGGCATCTGCTGGCTGGTGATCACCAAAGCGCGCCGCTCATCCCACAGCAGATCCTGCGTGCCATTGCCGTGATGCACATCGAAATCCACCACCGCTACACGGTTCAACCCGTGATGATCCAACGCGTGCTTCGCCGCCAAAGCCGCATTGCCAAACAGACAAAACCCCATGGGCGTCTCGGATTCCGCATGGTGCCCCGGTGGACGAATGGCACAAAACGCATTCGTCGCCTCGCCGCCCAGAACCAGATCAACCGCTCGTACCGCCGCCCCTGCCGCGCGATAGGCCGCATCCAGCGAGCCGGGAGACATGAACGTATCGCCGTCAATCTGCGCATAGCCCTCGGTTGGGCGCGTTGATTGTATCTCGCGAATATGGCTTTCGGGATGCACCCTCAGCAAATCATCATCCGCCGCCATCGGCGCTGTGACCCGCTTCAGCTCCAACCCCTCCAGCGCATGCAGCACGTGCTCCAACCGCGCCACTCGCTCGGGGTGACCCTCGGGCGTGACATGGTTCAGGCAATCGGCATGGGTCAAAAGCGCTGTGGTCATCGGGATCCCATCTTCATCTGGCTAAAAATATCCTCGCCGAAGGCAAAAATCGCCGCACAGCGGCACACTCAATCCGGCGCCAGCATATAGCCCGCGCCACGAACGGTCTGCAAATAACGGGGCTGTTTCGGGTCCTGCTCGATCTTGCGGCGCAATCGGGTGATTTGCACATCCACCGCCCTTTCCTGCGCCTGCCCTTTGTCGCGGCCCAGATCCTCGACCAGTTTCGCACGGCTGATCGCCTCACCCGGCTGGGCCGAGAAGATCTTCATCAACTGGCTTTCCGTTGCCGTCAGACGCACCGGGTCTTCGCCCTGCCACATCTCGCCCCGTTCGATGTCGTAACGGATTGGGCCCAGGTTCAGGATCTTTGCAATGGCCTCTTGCGCGGGTGCTTCCGGCATACGCCGAAGGATCGCATTGATCCGCAGCAACAACTCCTTAGGCTCAAACGGCTTTGCCAGATAATCATCCGCACCGGCCTCAAGCCCCGCAATCCGATGCTCGGTCTCGCCTTTGGCGGTCAGCAACAGGATCGGTGTGGCATTCGTTTCCCGCAAAGACCGCGTCAGGCTGACTCCGTCTTCGCCCGGCATCATGACGTCCAGAACAATCAGATCAAAATCCAGCCCCGACAAGACCCGCCGCGCATGTGCGGCATCCCGCGCTGACGTCACCAGAAACCCGCTGCGCACCAGAAATTTCTTGAGGAGGTCTCTGATCCGCTCATCATCGTCAATGATCAGCAGATGGGCGTCCTGTTCGCTCATGAAGTCGTATCCCGCAATTTCGTGTAGGCATGACGCATATCAGCATCCATCATCGCTTCAAGCACTTTGCGAAAGCCCGCCACCGCATCCGGGCCTGCATCCTTATAGGCTGCCCGCATTCTCGCACGTTGCGCATCTGACAATTTCGCCTCCAACGCCTTTCCTTGTTCTGTTAGAAATAGGTGGCGTTCGCGTTTGTCCACTGTTCCGACCCGGCTTTCGACCAAACCATCATCGATCAGACTGCGCAGGACCCGGTTCAAGGATTGCTTTGTCACACCCAAAATCGCCAACAGATTGTTCACCGTTGTACCCGGCGCTCGGTTGATGAAATGGATTGCCCGGTGGTGGGCCCGGCCATAGGCCATCTCGGTCAGAATGCGATCGGGATCGGCGGTAAAGCCGCGATATGCGAAGAACATCGCCTCAATGCCCTGACGCAGCTGCTCATCCGTCAGAAACAAAAGGCTTTCACCACCAAAGGCTGATGAGGGCCGGGTATCAGACATGGTTTGCCTCGTATGTTTTGCGCCTCAGCTTATGTCAGTGATATTGACATTCCAAGGGCGCAGCGGTATCGAATCGCAGTTTTTGAGCAACATTATGTCCGAAACGGACCTAAATGACGCAACAATCGGAAAACGTGCCGGTTCAGGAGGATAGCATGGCGGGATATGACGATCGTGACGGAACCATCTGGTTGGATGGCAAGCTGGTACCCTGGCGCGAAGCCAATGTGCATATCCTGACCCATGCGATGCACTATGCCTCTTCCGTGTTCGAAGGAGAGCGCGCCTATAACGGCAAGATCTTCAAAAGCCGCGAGCATTCCGAGCGCCTGATTGCTTCGGCCGAGGCACTGGATATGCCGATGCCTTACACGGTGGACCAGATCGAAGCCGCAAAAGAAGAAGCTTTGAAAGCCAGCGGTTTGCAGGACGCCTATGTGCGTGCCCTGGTTTGGCGCGGTTCGGGTGAAGATATGGGCGTGGCGTCGGCGAAAAACCCGGTACGGATGGCCATCGCCGTCTGGCCCTGGGGCGCCTATTACGGCGACGCCAAATTCGAAGGGGCGAAGCTGGATATCGCGGAATGGAAGCGCCCCAGCCCCGAAACCATCCCGGTTCACGCCAAAGCAGCCGGGCTTTACATGATCTGCACCATCTCAAAGCACAAGGCCGAGGCCAAAGGTTGTTCGGACGCGTTGTTCTTGGATTGGCGCGGTTACGTGGCCGAAGCAACCGGGGCCAACGTCTTTTTCGTGAAAGACGGCGAGGTTCATACCCCCTTGGCCGATTGTTTTCTGAACGGCATCACCCGCCAGACCGTGATCCAGATGCTGAAAGACAAAGGCATCACCGTACATGAACGCCGGATCAAACCCGAAGAAATGGCCGAGTTCGAGCAATGCTGGTTGACCGGCACCGCAGCCGAGGTCACCCCTGTGGGCCAGATTGGGGAGTATACCTTCGAGGTCGGCGACCTGACCCGCGAGATCGCGGAAGACTACGAAAAACTGGTTCGGTCATAACGTTAAAGGCCCCCGCTTCGGCGGGGGTTTTTGATTCTGGGCAACGCGCGCCTTGGCGTACCTACGGCATCGACAACTAGACGCGTTATCCACAACTGTCATAAGATCATTGTGATACTTTCACGAAACTGAGCCCAATGTTTTACAAATGGCGGCTCTTTTCCGCTCGCCAACCGCGTGACCTGCACCAAGGTCCCAACCCAGGAGAGCCCTCATGACCAAACTCATTCGCCCCTCACGCCGGAGCTTTCTGGCCGGAAGCACAGCATTTGCTGCGTCTCTGGCCCTGCCCGCCATCAGCCGCGCCGCATCGCGTCCGGTCTTCACTCATGGTGTCCAGTCGGGCGACGTAGATACATCCTCGGGTATGATCTGGACCCGCACAGACCGCCCTGCCCGTGTGATGATGGAAGTCTCAACCACCGAAAGTTTTGCGGACGCGCGCCAATTGCCACCGATGGACGCCATCCCCAACAGCGATTTTGCCGTCAAGCGGCTGATCGACGGACTGCCTTCGGATCAGGACATCTTCTACCGTTTCGTGGCCGCTGACCTGAGCGATATCAACACCGTATCAGAGCCTATTGTGGGTCAATTCCGTACTGCCCCCACCTCGCGCCGCAATATCCGCTTTGCCTGGTCGGGCGACACCGCCGGTCAGGGCTGGGGCATCGACGACGATGGGATGCGCACCTATGCCACCATGGCGCAGCACCGCCCGGATTTCTTCATCCATTCGGGTGACACGATCTATGCCGACGGTCCAATGCAGGATGAGGTGGAAAAAGACGGGCAGGTGATCTGGAAGAACACCACCCTGATCGATGAAAAGCGCAAAGTGGCCGAAACGCTGGACGAATTCCGCGCGCAGTGGAAATACAACATGATGGACGACCATGTCCGCGCCATGAACGCTGTCTGCCCGACCTTCTTCCAGTGGGATGACCATGAGGTCGTCAACAACTGGTCGGACGCCAAAGATCTGATCTCGGATGACCGCTATAGCGAAAAATCCGTTCACGTGCTGCAAGCCCGTGCCGGTCGTGCGTTCCACGAGATGACCCCGTTGCGGATCACACCGGCTGAACCCGGTCGCGTGTATCGTAAGATTTCGTACGGGCCGATGCTGGATGCCTTCTTCCTGGACCTGCGCAGCTATCGCGGCCCGAACGGCCCGGCGATGGAGGATGAGATCACCGATCAGTCGCGCATTCTGGGTGCCGAGCAACTGGCATGGCTCAAGCAGGAACTCGCATCGTCGCAGGCCACCTGGAAAGTGATCGCCTCTGACATGCCCATTGGCCTGATCGTCTGGGACAACTGGAAGGAGCAAGCCGGGGCCGAGGCGATCTCGAATGGAGATAGCAGCCCGGCCAAAGGGCGCGAGCTTGAGATCGCGGATCTGCTGCGCTTCATCAAGACAGCCGGCGTGACCAACACGGTCTGGTTCACGGCAGATGTTCACTATACCGCCGCGCACTACTACGACCCTAACAAGGCCCAATTCCAGGATTTTGAACCGTTCTGGGAGTTCGTCTCAGGCCCGCTGCACGCTGGCACTTTCGGTCCCAACAGCCTGGATGGCACCTTTGGGCCCGAGGTCAAGTTCGTCAAAGCGCCGGAAGAGGGTCAGGGCGTGAACCTACCACCCAGCGAGGGGCTGCAATTCTTTGGTCTGGTCGATATCGACGGAGCGACACAGCAGATGACCGTGCGTCTGATGGACCGCGCCGATACCGAGCTTTGGTCAGTAACGCTGGATCCGCAAAGCCGCGCATAAGCCAAAACAGAACATCACATGGAATGCCCCGGGCGGTCCGGGGCATTTTCCGTTTAATAGTCCAGCCCGCGCTGCGCTTTAATCCCGGCTTGAAAAGGGTGTTTCTCTTCGGTCATTTCAGTGACCAGATCCGCATAGTCGCGCAAGGCCTGCGGCGCATCCCGGCCCGTCAGCACCACGCTGGTCTTCTCCGAGCGTGCCTCAAGCCCCTTTATGACGTCCTCGACCGAAAGGTATTCGTATCGCAGCGCAATGTTGATCTCATCCAGCAACACCAAATCATACTCACCGCTGGCCATCAGATCGCAAGCTTTGCCAAAGGCGGCTGTGGCGGCGGCGATATCACGGTCGCGGTCCTGTGTGTCCCAGGTGAACCCTTCACCCATCGTGTGCCAGGTGACCAGATCACGCTCCTGGAAAAAGCGGCGCTCACCGGTTTTCCATTTTCCCTTGATGAACTGCACCACGGCAACTTTCTGACCCCAGCCCAATGCCCGGACCACAACCCCAAAGGCCGCCGAGGATTTGCCCTTGCCCTTGCCGGTATTGACCAGCACCAGCCCTCGACCCGGATCCACGGCCTCGGACACTTTCTTGCGGTGCTTGGCCTGCACCTTTTGCATCTTTTCCTTGTGATCCTGCGCGTCGCTCATCGGGAACCCTCATTCTCTGTTCGGGCCAACCTAGGTGAAGTTGGCGAAAGGTAAAGTCACGGTTTGTGATCGGTCAAAGATCGCGCCTTGCCACGTTCAAGCCCCAACTGGTGTTCACGCCAGACGACCACAATGTTGCCCGCGATCACCAGTGCCGCCCCCAACAGGATGGTCATTGTCGGCAATTCGTCGAACCAGACATAGCCGATGAAAATCGCAAACAGCATCGTTGCATAGTCATACGGCGCCAGCATCGAGGCCTGACCAAACCGATAGGATGAGGTAACCAGAATTTGCGCCACTCCGCCGATCAAGCCCATTGTGACCAATATCAGAGCCTGTTCTGGTGTCGGCATGACCCAGCCCCAAAAGGCGGTCAGGCTGGCCAGAAGACTGGCGGTCATCGAGAAGTAGAAGACGATCGCGGCGGGGTGGTCGACCTTGACCAATTGCCGGATGTGGATCTGCACAAAGGCCCGCGCAACGGTCGCGGTCAGAACACAAAGCGCACCAATGGTTGCCGCAGCCTCCATCTGGGTGCTGCCCAACCGGGGCCAGATCATGATGAGAACACCCAACAGACCAAGTGCAACAGCCCCGATGCGGATCATGCGAATGCGCTCACCCAGGATCAGAGCTGCAAGAATCAGCGTAAAGATCGGAGTGGCATAGCCAATAGCTGTAACTTCCGGCAGCGGAAGCAGGCTCAGGCCGGTAAAGGTCAACCCCATCGCGCTGGTTCCCAACACGCCGCGCCAAAAATGGCCCATAGGTTTCTTGACCACAAAGCCCTGCACCAACTCGCCGCGCCAGATCAGCCAGGCGATGATCACAGGAATGGCGAAAAGAGAGCGGAAAAAGACCAGCTCACCGGCTGGAAACTCGTCAGACAGCGCTTTGACCAGGGCAGACATCGCCGTGAACAAGAGCAAAGCGGCAAGTTTCAGCCCCACGGCAAGCATGGGTCGATGCGATGTTAAGGATTGTGCCATTGAGCGCGACCCTGCGCCTTTGCTGCGGAAAGATCAACGACGGGATTGTACCAATCAGCCGGTTTTCCAATTGTCTGGCAGAGGGTGTCCGACCTCTTGGGCCAGCACCTCCAAAAAGCCGCGCATCTGGGCCACCCGCTTGCGCGCCAGATCGCGTCCACCTTCGGTCAGCATGTCATCGGGAAGGTTGAGCAGTTTGACCTTCCAGTGATCAATGGCAAAGCTCAAATCGTCCAGCGTGCGGTCCTGGGCAAAAGGGTCATCCTGATCATAAAGCGCACGGCCCAAAGCCCCGGACACGGCGAAACACCGGGCAATGCCAATGGCGCCCAGCGCGTCCAGCCGATCTGCATCACGCAGGATACGCGCCTCGGTCGAGCGCGGCGGAATATTTGCGGAAAAGCTATGCGCCTCGATCGCATGCTGGACGGCGCGAATCCGGTGGTCGTCCAAGCCCAAATCCCTCAGAATAGGCTCTGAGGCTTTCGCGGATTGGCGCGAGGCAAGATGCCGGTCGGGATCGTTTTTGGGCAGGTTGATCAGGTCATGCAAATAGCATGCTGACAATAGAACCGTCAGATCAACATGATCCTCTGTAATTGCCTGTGCATTGGTCCAGACCCGGTCCAGATGGGCCAGATCATGGGCGGGGTCCGTTTGCATCCGCTGCGCAACGATTGCGCGCAAACGGGAGTGAAGATCAGCCAATCCGACCACGGTTCTCGCCAATTTGACCACGATGCAGCAGTAAATGGTCCAGGATCACGCAGGCCATCATCGCCTCACCCACTGGTACAGCCCGGATGCCGACGCAGGGGTCGTGGCGACCTTTGGTGATGATCTCGGTCTCTTCGCCGGATTTGGTGATCGTCTTGCGGGTGGTCAGAATAGATGACGTCGGCTTGACCGCAAAGCGCACCACGATGTCCTGACCGGTCGAGATGCCGCCCAGAATGCCACCCGCGTGGTTCGAGCTGTATTGCGGGCCGTCTTGACCCATGAAGATCTCATCTGCATTGGCCTCACCGGTCAGTTCGGCGGCGGCCATACCCTCGCCGATTTCGACGCCTTTCACAGCGTTGATTGACATCATCGCGGCGGCCAAATCGGTGTCTAACTTGGCATAAATCGGCGCGCCCAGCCCGGCGGGAACACCGCGCGCAACCACTTCGACCACCGCGCCGACCGAGTTGCCGGATTTGCGCAGCTCGTCGAGATAAGTGGCCCAGTCCTCGGCGGCTGTTGCATCAGGCGTCCAGAACGGGTTCTGTTCGATCTGAGACCAGTCGAAATTCGAACGATCGATGCGGCGCGGACCCATCTGGACCATATAGCCGGTGATCTGCACATTGGGTGCAATCTGCTTGATCGCCTCGCGTGCCAACCCTCCGGCAGCGACGCGTGACGCGGTTTCACGGGCAGAGCTGCGCCCGCCCCCGCGATAATCGCGAATGCCGTATTTCTGCCAATAGGTGATATCGGCATGGCCGGGGCGGAACTTGTCCATGATATCCCCGTAGTCCTTGGAGCGCTGGTCGGTGTTTTCGATCATCAGCTGCACCGGAGTGCCGGTGGTCTGACCTTCGAACACCCCGGACAGGATTTTCACCTGATCGGGCTCACGCCGCTGGGTGGTGAACTTGTTCTGCCCCGGTTTGCGCTTGTCCAGCCAATGCTGGATCATAGCCTCATCGATCTCCACGCCCGGCGGACATCCATCGACGGTGGCCCCCAAAGCAGGACCGTGGCTTTCACCCCAGGTGGTGACGCGGAAAAGATGTCCAAAGCTGTTCATCGACATGAGGCAGTGCTCCTTTGCGCGCTGTGATTACCGGTGCGCGCCTTTGGCCTCAAGCAGATTCCGGTGAGAAGGAGGGAGGGGGCCAGCCCCCTCTTGAGCTTGCAGCTCAATTCACCCCCGAGGTATTTGCGAACAGAAGAAGAGATCAGGCTGCTTTCAGGGCCTGCCGGGTTTTTGTGATGCTGAGTGCGGCTTGGGCGGCCTCGCGCCCTTTTTGCACAAAATGGTCGCGGTAGATGGCGTTGTGATGATCGGTTTCTTGATACTGGTGGGGTGTCAGTGAGACCGACAGGACCGGAATGCCGGTATCCAGGCCCGCGCGCATCAGGCCATCGACCACGGCCTGCGCGACGAAATCGTGGCGATAGATGCCGCCGTCTACCACAAAGGCGGCGCAGGCTATGGCACCGTATTGGCCGCTTTGGGCCAGATCGCGGGCCAGCAGAGGCATTTCAAACGCGCCAGGGACATCAAAGACATCGACCTGATCTGATGGGATGAGCTCCAGGAACCCGTCCAGCGCGCGGTCAACGATGTCGGAATGCCAATTGGCTTTGATGAAGGCGAAGCGGGTGTGTGTCATGTGGACCTCCTGAGTTTGCAGACACGTCACCCAAGGCGATCACGAGCAGACGCGCCGCATAACCGGCCCGTTTGCGCGTTCTCTTTCATCCGGACTTTCACCGTCGGCTCTGGCCTCTCACCAGATCTGCTGACACCCCGGTCTGGGGCCGCTCGCGGGCTGGCGGGTCATGGCCCGCATACCGCCGGTGGGGAATTTCACCCCGCCCTGAGAACGTCGCGACCTTGCCAAGGCGCGCGCGGTTCTGCAAGAGCATTTGGCAGGAGGATTGCCATGCACCCGAACCCTGCCTTTCGCAAAGAGACAGACGCGCGCAATATTGCCTTTGCCCGGACACGGGGGTTTGGCGTATTGGCGCTGTCGACCGAGGCGGCGCCGTTGTTGAGCCATGTGCCATTTCTACTTGCTGAGGATGGCACTTGGGCCGATCTGCATCTGGTGCGGTCCAATCCGATCGTTGGCGCGCTGAAACAGCCTTTGACAGCGCGAATCGCGGTGTCAGGGCCAGACAGCTATGTCTCGCCCGATTGGTACGGGGTCGTCGATCAGGTGCCCACCTGGAACTATGTCGCCGTGCATTTGACCGGCGTCTTGGAACGGCGGCCAGCGGAAGAGCTGCGGGACGTTCTGGATCGGCAATCAGCCTTCTATGAGGATCGCCTGCGCCCGAAACCGCCTTGGGTGACCGCAAAGATGAACGAGGAAGCGCTGGCTCGCATGATGCGGATGATCGTGCCCTGCCGGTTCCGGGTTGACGATATTCAAGGCACATGGAAGCTGAACCAGAACAAACCCGATGAAGTGCGCCTGCGGGCAGCGGATCAGATTGGTGCGCATGGGTTTGGCTCTGAACTATCAGAGCTGCAAAACCTGATGCAGGCGGTGAAGGAAGGCGAAAATTGACGGGTTTCGTTTCCACACCGCTCTTGTAAGGTCGCGTGGATCAAGGAGAGCGCCGATGAAACTCTATCACAGCCACACCTCGCCCTATGTGCGCAAGGTCATGGTATTGCTACATGAAACCAACCAGCTTGAGGATGTTGCGTTGGAAACAGTGGCCGGTACACCGATTACACCCGCGGCACCTTTGCTGGGCAAGGCCCCTTTGACCAAGGTTCCGGCGCTCGAGCGCCCGGATGGCCCCACCTTGTTCGACAGTCGGGTGATCTGCGCGTTTCTGGACGCGCGGGCTGGCGGGCAGTTCTATCCCGAGGGCGCGCGCCGCTGGGATGTTTTGACGCTTGAAGCATTGGCGGATGGTATCTTGGATGCAGCCCTGCTGATGACCTATGAAGATCGGCTGCGCCCCGATGACAAGAAATGGGAGCCCTGGGTCGAATCGCAATGGGTTAAGATCGACCGGGCTTGTGCTGTCTTGAATCAGCGGTGGATGGCGCATCTGTCGGGGCCATTTGACATGGGTCACATCGCGGTTGCCTGTGCGCTAGGGTATCTGGACCTGCGACACGAGGCGCGAGGATGGCGGAACGGAAATGATGCCTTGGCGGCTTGGTATGAAACAATCAGCCAGCGCCCCAGCATGATGGCAACAGTTCCGCCGCGCTGATCGGTCAACCCTTCAAGATCTCTGCAAACCTGCAGTCCACCGCCGAATCAACTGCGCTCGATTCGTCGGTGAGCCAAAAGATGTGGGGGCGAAACACCAAAAAACACCGCCGCATGGTGACAAATTACACAGATGCGGCGTATTGCGCGTTTATGACCGCTGGACGAAATCTATTTGCGTCGATAGACAGCGCGTTTAAGACACCGCCTTTGTGCGGTGCGCGAGCTATTTGCCCGTTCGCGGGCGCCAGACAATCGGAGAAAACCTCGTGTCCCACGCAGAAGACCACGAAGGCACCCGCAGAGATTTCCTGTATTACGTCGCTGGCGGTGCAGGTGTCGTGACTGCCGGTGCAGCCGTATGGCCCCTGATCAACCAGATGAACCCGTCGGCAGACGTTCAGGCGCTGTCCTCGATCCGCACCGATGTGAGCGGGGTTGAGCCGGGCACACAGTTGACCGTTAAGTGGCTGGGCAAGCCCGTGTTTATCCGTCACCGCACCGGTGCCGAGATTGCCGAGGCGCAAAAGCAGGATGAAGAGGCTGTTGGTGATCTGCCGGACCCTCTGGCCCGGAACTTCAACCTGAACGCCGATGCTCCTGCGACCGACGCCAATCGCGTCATGCCGTCGCCCGAAGGGGAAGCGCCCGGAGCTTGGATCGTTCAGATGGGCGTGTGCACGCATCTGGGCTGTGTGCCCTTGGGTGATGCCGGAGATTTCGGCGGCTGGTTCTGCCCCTGCCACGGGTCGCACTATGACCTGGCTGGCCGGATCCGCAAAGGCCCCGCGCCTGAGAACCTGCCTGTTCCGCCTGCGGAATGGGTCGACAGCACCACTATCAAACTCGGCTAAGGGAGACCCAACTGATGTCCGGAATTCCCCACGATCATTACGAGCCGAAAACAGGTGGCGAAAAGTGGCTGAACAGCCGTTTGCCCATCGTCGGCCTGATTTACGATACCATCATGATCCCCACCCCCAAGAACCTGAACTGGTGGTGGATCTGGGGCATCGTTCTGGCGTTCTGCCTGGCGTTGCAAATTGTCACCGGTATCGTGCTGGTGATGCACTATACCCCGCATGTTGATCTGGCCTTTGCCAGTGTCGAACACATCATGCGCAACGTGAATGGCGGCTATATGCTGCGCTACCTGCACCAGAACGGCGCGTCGCTGTTCTTTGTCGCGGTGTATATCCACATCTTCCGCGGCCTTTACTATGGCTCCTACAAAGCCCCGCGTGAGATCACCTGGATCATCGGGATGCTGATTTACCTGATGATGATGGGCACGGCCTTTATGGGTTACGTTCTTCCCTGGGGTCAGATGTCATTCTGGGGTGCGACCGTGATCACCGGCTTGTTTGGCGCGATCCCGTTTGTGGGTGAGGCGATCCAGACCTGGCTGCTGGGCGGACCCGCCGTGGACAACGCCACGCTGAACCGCTTCTTCTCGCTGCACTACCTGCTGCCGTTTGTGATTGCGGCGCTGGTGATCGTGCATATCTGGGCCTTCCACACCACTGGCAACAACAACCCGACAGGTGTTGAAGTGCGTCGTGGATCGAAAGCCGAGGCCGAGAAAGACACCCTGCCGTTCTGGCCCTATTTCGTGATCAAAGACCTGTTCGCGCTGGCCGTGATCCTGGTTGTCTTCTGGGCAATTGTCGGCTTCATGCCGAACTATCTGGGCCACCCCGATAACTATATCGAGGCCAACCCGCTGGTGACACCGGCGCATATCGTGCCCGAATGGTACTTCCTGCCCTTCTACGCAATCCTGCGCGCCTTTACCGGTGAGGTTTGGGTTGTGCAATTCGCCAGCTTCATCACCGGTGGCATCATCGACGCCAAGTTCTTTGGGGTTCTGGCGATGTTCGGTGCGATCCTGGCCATGGCGCTGGCACCGTGGCTGGACACTTCGAATGTGCGCTCGGGTCAGTATCGTCCGATGTTCAAATGGTGGTTCTACCTGCTGATCATCGACTTCTTTGCCCTGATGTGGCTGGGTGCGATGCCCGCGGAAGAGCCTTATGCAACCTTCTCGCTGATCGCATCGGCCTATTGGTTCGCGTATTTCTTCGTAATCCTGCCCGTCTTGGGCGTGATCGAGAAACCGCTGCCACAGCCCGAGACCATCGAAGACGACTTCAACGCGCATTATGGCAAGGCTGACGCCGAAGCCACGCCGGCCGAGTAAGAAGAGGGACCGGAAACATGTTCAAGAAACTTGCAATCGGCGCCGCGTTTGCTCTGGCTCTTTCACCTGCTGCTTCTTTCGCGGCAGGTGCCGAGGGGCATATCGAGGATTTCGACTTCTCGTTCGAAGGCCCCTTTGGCACTTGGGATCAGAACCAGCTGCAACGCGGACTTCAGATCTATACCGAGGTCTGCGCGGCTTGCCACGGCCTTCAATACGTGCCTTTGCGCGATCTGGAAGCGCTGGGTTACAGCGAAGAGCAGGTCATCGTCTATGCAGCGGACAACTTCGAAGTGTTCGATCCGGAGTTGGACGATTTCCGCCCGGCGATTCCAACGGACCACTTCCCGGCGAACACTGCTGTTGGCGCACCCGACCTGAGTCTGATGGCCAAGGCGCGTGCCGGGTTCCACGGGCCTTATGGTCTGGGTATCAACCAGTTGGTCAAAGGCATGGGTGGTGCGGAATACATCGCATCGCTGCTGGACGGCTACACCGGCAAGGAAAAGGAAGAAGCAGGCACGATCCTGTACGAGAACACCGCATTCCCGGGCGGTTGGATCTCGATGGGGCCGCCGCTTTCGGATGAACAGGTTGAGTTTGCTGACGGCCACTCGAATTCGGTCGAACATATGTCCGAAGACGTAGCGGCTTTCCTGATGTGGGCGGCCGAGCCCAAGATGATGGATCGCAAGAATGCTGGTTTTGTCGGCGTTATCTTCCTGTCCGTCCTGTCGGTACTTCTCTACCTGGTCAACAAGCGCATCTGGGCGCCGCATAAGGGCAAAGCCCGCAAGGACTAGGGTCACCCGAAGCAGAGAAATCGAAACCCCCGCACCGAAAGGCTGCGGGTGTCTCTTTTTCTATAATGGCCGGAGGTTCGGCCCTCCTCTTGGTCTGCGACCAACTCACCCACCGGATATGTTGGCCCAATGAAGCGCCGATCAGGCAGTCAGTTGGGTTTCGTTCTGCCCGATGATCTTTGTTGTTACGATTTGTCCTTCGGGCTGCGGCGCTGCAAAACTGACTTCGGTGAATTGTTCCGTGCGACCCATATGGTGGTTTTCCATCAGGATGTGATGGGTTTTGCCGATTTGACCGGCGAGATGCTTGGCGACCTGTTCCGTGCCAGCGGCGCGCAAGCGCGCGGCACGGGACTTGATGGTCTTGCCATTCACCTGCTGCGGGATCCGCGCGGCGGGTGTGCCCTCGCGTTTCGAATAGGGGAAGACATGCAGCCAGGTCAGGTTGCAGTCACTGATCAGGCGCAGCGAGTTTTCGAAATGGGCCTCGGACTCGGTCGGGAAGCCCGCGATGATGTCCGCGCCAAAGGTCATGTCGGGACGCAGTTTGCGGGCCTCTTCGGTAAAGCGGATGGCATCATCGCGCAAGTGACGGCGTTTCATCCGTTTCAGGATCAGATCATCGCCATGCTGCAACGACAGGTGCAGATGCGGCATCAGGCGCGGCTCGGTTGCGATAGCCTGCATCAGGTTCTCATCCACTTCGATTGAGTCAATCGAGCTGATGCGCAGACGCGGCAGATCCGGCACCAGTTTCAGGATGCGCATCACCAGATCGCCCAACTTTGGCTGCGCGGGCAGGTCTGAGCCCCAGGAGGTCAGGTCAACGCCAGTCAGAACCACCTCGTTGTAGCCCTTGTCCACCAGCCGTTTGATCTGATCCACCACCACGCCTGCGGGGACGCTGCGTGAGTTGCCACGGCCGTAGGGGATGATGCAGAAGGTGCAGCGATGGTCACAACCGTTTTGAACCTGCACATAAGCGCGCGAGCGGGTTCCGAACCCATCAATCAAATGGCCTGCGGTTTCCGTGACGGACATGATGTCATCAACCTGCACGGCCTCGGTTTCGCCGATGAAATCCGCAGCGAGGCCCGTCCAGGTGTCTGGCTGCATCTTCTCGGTGTTGCCGATGACCGCGTCGACCTCGGCCATGGCCGCAAAGGTTTCGGGTTCGGTTTGGGCGGCGCAGCCGGTCACGATCAGGCGTGCATCAGGGTTTTCGCGGCGCAGCTTGCGAATCTCCTGCCGCGCTTTGCGGACCGCTTCGGCGGTCACGGCGCAGGTGTTCACCACCACGGCGTTTGAAAGACTGGCCTGCTGTGACAGCTCTTTCATCGCCTCAGTCTCATAGGCGTTCAGGCGGCAGCCCAGGGTGGTGAATTTGGGCGCGTTCATCCCAGCGACCTCAGGAACTCGGGCGTCAAGCTGCCGGAAAAGACATGGCGGGTCGGGCCCGTCATCCAGACACCATCCACACGCCAGTCGACCCAAATAGAGCCGCCATCCAGTTCAATACGTACATTCCGCCCTGTCAGGCCGCGTCGGGCGGCAGCAACGGCCGTCGCGCAGGACGACGAGCCAGAGGCCAGCGTGATGCCCACACCGCGTTCCCAAACGCGCATGCGGATGTGGTCCGGCCCGATGATCTGCGCCACCTGAACATTGGTGCGTTCGGGGTAGAGCGGATGATGTTCATAGCGCGCACCAAATTCGGCCAGCGGGATCGCCTCGGCGTCTTCGACAAAGAAGGTACAATGCGGATTGCCCATGCCGGTGGCGGTCGGCGCGCCCTCGATCGGCAGTTCTAGCGTATCCATCTGTTCGGCCAGTGGGATCTGCTGCCAGTCCAGCTGTGGCGCGCCCATATTGACCGCTGTAAGCCCGTCACCTGCGTCGCGCGCATAAAGCGTGCCCCGTTCGGTGGTGAGCGTCAGCTCGGATTTGCCACTTTCAGTCATCAGGAAGCGCGCGATGCAGCGCGTGGCATTGCCGCAGGCCGCCGAGGTTGACCCATCGGCGTTGAAAAAGACCAGATGCGCGTCCGCGTCACCGGGTTCGATGACAGCAAGCTGATCAAACCCGACGCCAAATTGCCGATGCCCGATTCCCTTGGCCAGCGCAGGCGTCACGCCAACCGGATGCGCGCGCGCATCAACGACAACAAAGTCGTTGCCCAGCCCGTGCATCTTCATGAACGGCAAATTGTTTTCCATAATTCCTTGCATGGCGGGCATATAACCCTGCCCGAGAACGGAATCCACCCTGCCACGCAGATTCCTGAAAAAAGGGGTTGACCCCCCCGCGCCACCTGCCTAATTAGGCCGCCTATCGGGACGCCTGACACAGCAATGAGTTGGGCGAAACGAGGCGCAAAAATGGGTCTTGAACCTGCACAGGGAAATACCTTAGAGAGCGCCACGGATCGCACAGATCCAAACAAGAGTGGGCCGTTAGCTCAGTTGGTAGAGCAACTGACTTTTAATCAGTGGGTCGCAGGTTCGAATCCTGCACGGCTCACCACTTTAACCGATTGATCGGAAACGAAAAACCGTCGAGCGCCTGCTTGGCGGTTTTCGGTTTTTGCAACAATTTTGCAACGAGAGCGGCCAGATGCATTCTCCTAAAGAGCAAATTCGTTGCCGATCTCAGCAAGCATAGGAAATATTGGGTGTCATGCATGCATTTACTATTCGGCATCGACATCTGGCAAAGCCTCATCGCCGCGCCCGTCAATGGCATCATTGAAGGTCACCATCGCACGAGACATTAGTTCAGACGCTTCGCGTTGGCCAGTTCGCGCCTGAACCAAACCGGCAATGAGCGCTGCCTGGGCGTCGCGTTCCTCGGGAAAAGCAATCTCCAAATCTTCGAAGTCACCTACTTGGGTGCGCCGACGGTTGCTGTGTCCGGTCGTGATAGCCCTGAAAGCACGCTGATAGTACCGGCTTCGTAACAGGCTAGAGAGGAACACTGGATCAAGGCGGTCGTCCGTGATCTCGTAAATCGGAAATTCCTTTGTAACAAGCGCGCGGTCAAACTCCGGCGGTACTACCGATACGCATCCCTTCCAAAGGTCAATCGAACTGAACACCACATCGCCGGATCTAGCTGCATACCACGTTGAGGAACTGTCCTCGAAATACATGCCAAGTCACGCTGGCAAAAGTCGCTGAACGTGCCAGAACCAGCCGTGCGACGGTCTATCGTTACTTTTCTGACCCAAGTGTCTTGGCTTTGGACGCGACGCTCGATCTTGAAGTTACTCCAACGTCAGAACTTCTCGAGGGGCTGAATAACGTCAGGAGCCGTGTACATGTCGTTGCGCGTTACTATCTGGATTTTTCTCGGGTTCATGAGGCGCACTTCCGGCAGTTTTTAGCTGAATCACTCAAAGCATCTCTTGAGGATGGAACTGTCAAAATGCGTGGCACCAGAAGAGTGGCGGCTTTTTCAGAAGCACTTGCGCCAGTTCACCCATTGATGGAGCCGAAGGAAATTGACGACCTGGCGAAGCGATTGTCCATGACGACGGGCCTGGAACAACTTGTCATTCTTGAAGACATTTTGCGTGTGGACGAAGCAACTGGTTACCAACTTCAGGAAGTGTTGGTCGACGCTCTGTTGGATCGGTACTTGCGAAAAAACTGAGGCAGAATGCAGATGCCTACTTTATCTTAAAACTACCGGCAAATAGACACCAGTTTAACGTTCGCTTTGGGCTGACTGCGGTCCTTTGAATTATGAATGCGGATGGCTGCAATGTCCGCATTGCGGGCATTCATTGAATTCTGCCGTACGTCTGCTTTGAGCCCAAAGCTGCCGGTTCTCGAGACGCCCCAATTTCTTGGAGCGTCCATATGCGCCATAAGACATTTGCTCGTCTGGTCTAAACTTCCAAGACTACTCCACGAGTTCCAAGTCACCGGGCCGCCAGCTTTTGTCGAACCACGGTTCAAGTGGGCCGTAAAGACGCATCATGACATTGAAGCTTCGTCCGGGGACCGTTTGCGCCCAGTTGTTTTCCCAACCTTCAGGCGCTTCCGGTCCGAAATAAATGCTGAAGCTACCATCATCGTTCGGCTTGATTCCGGGCCTGTTGGAGTCGATCCCTCCGGCTTGTTGGTCCGTTTCCAAGATCGAACGAGTCTGCCCACTATAGAGCATAAACGACGCAAAGTTTTTGGCAGGAACCGGCGCGGGAAGCGTTACCTTGTAGGTCTTTGAACCATCGAGGTACTCACCATCTTTGTCGCGGGCCGTCATCGCGTACACTGAACCAGTGCCGACTGGCGGGGCGGTCATGGCAGGTGTGATACCGGTAGCCATGTAGAAGAAGTACGTCCGGTCGTCGAGAATACGCGCGCCATCCTCTAGGAACAAATAGCTTTGACGCTGGAACGGCGAATTCCATTGACGATCTTCATAGAAATACACGCCCGGATCGCGTGAGGCGTATGTGATGGCACGCGCTGTTGCGTTTGCGATGGCGGCTGCTTCTTTGAAGATGCCCTTCATTCTGGCATCCGGTTCGAACGGTTCGCCTTTCTTGATGCCAATGGAAGCAAATGTCCCAACAATTTCCGGATCAAAAGCGCCGACCGGATTGTTATCCAAAGCTACATGAATCTCCTCGAAGAAGTCTTCGTTGTTGGCATGGACAGTGTTGTGCTGAACGCCGGAGATATTGATGAAATTCTCTGGTGGCGGATTATCGGCTGCGCTGAGCGGATAGATATTCAATCCGGCCTTGATCTCTGCAACTGGTCCTGTTGTGTCACCATCTGCTCCGGGGGAACGACGCAGCAGCAACCAGTGTTCATTTGTTCTTGTACGAAGTTCAAAATACCCTTCTGGCACTGCAGTTTCATCGTCGTGATGCATCAACAGGTATTTCCCGCCGTCGCCTTTGTCTGCACCAAGCGCGCCAATATCGGCGACGTAGTCGAACCCGGCATCGTCCAACAGACCCAACATGCCTGCCGGCACCTCGATGACCATCGGGCCTTCGGAGATATCAACGTTGGAACCAACGTAAATTGTCGTTGTGTTTGGCGTCAGCCAGATTGATCTGGCATCCAATAAGTTCTCTGCAATGACGACATCATTTGGTTGTGCGCCTACATCTTCATAACCTTGGAACATTCCACGCAGAGACGCGATTTTCATGCCATCAAGAAAAGCAGTAGTTGCGCGCATCAAGTCCAGATTGTCGAAGACTTTCTCAACCGTAGCTGGTGAAGGCATGCCATCGAAAAACTCAAGTGTGCCAAGTGTCTCTGTTTCCACTCTATCCGGTGTCAAAACGTTTTCAGGTACTATTGCAGCAAACTCTCTGTCGGATTGGGGAGGCAATGCGACTTGTTCGTTTGTACCCTCATTCTGTTGTATCATGTCTTCGTTCAACAAAACGAACTCCACGCGCCGGTTCAGCGCGCGTCCTTCTTCGGACAAGTTCGAGGCGACAGGCGCGATTGGACCTGCGCCCATGGCGACCAGACGTTCCGCTGCGACGTTGTAGGGTTCGCCCATCAGTGCATTGCGTACGGCCGCCGCACGGCGCTCAGCGAGGTCAATGTTGTAAGCAAAGTCACCCACCGAGTCCGTATGGCCCACGATCGCCAGTCGCATTTCAGGCAGCGTCGCCATCGCGCTGGCAACTTTGAACAACACCTCTGGGGACGTGCCGGTCAGCGCGTCACTGTCGGTCTCAAAAAAACCGCCGCTCATTGAGACGCGACCATCTTCGCGCAAAGCGGACACAACCGCTTCATCTGTCAGTTCACCGACCGCTCGTGCTCTTTCTTGGCCAAATTGTTGCGCATGAAGTGGTCCCGTAGTGACTGCGAGTGCAATCGCAATCGCTGTCATACAAGTCTTTACGTTTCTCATTTTGCTTCTCCCATTTTTGCCTTTGTGCGCTTTTCGCGACTTGGCACTTTAGTGTTTGTTTTGGAGAGACGGCGTCCCGAGGTATACACCGCCTCTCCAATTGCTGACCAATTGGTTGGTGCCAATACCGGTCAGTGTCCGAATTCAATTGCCAAAAAGTTCAGCTACTCGACCTTCTTGAGATCTCCGAGCATCCAGCCGCTTTCCAGCCAGCCCTCTTCAGGGCCGTAGAGGCGGAACAGGAGGAAGTAGGGCTCGGTGGTTGGGATCCAGTTGCTTTCCATGCCCTCTGGCGCTTCAGGCCCGAAGTAGATGTCGTAAGAACCATCTTCGTTTGCTTGCATCGTGTCGGTGTCGCGCTCTGAAAGTCCCACAGGATCGACGTTGCGGATGAAACTCTTGGTCTCCATCGAATAGACAATGACTGACCAGAAATCCTCGGCGGGTGTGTCTGCTGGCACGTTCAGCTTGTAAGTCTGATTGTGGTCATACATCTCACCTTCGCTGTCGCGCAGCCCAGTTAGGTAGAACGTCCCGCCGCCAAGTTTTTTCGGCAAATAGGTAATCCAGAAATAGCTTCCGCCCGCACGGGCATCGACAAGCACCTCGGTTTCGGTTTCGTACGGGAAACCTGCTTCAGGTTGACCCTCAGCGAAGTCCCAGATCAGCCATTGGCTTTTCATATCCCCGTTTTCATCCACCCAAAGCGGTATCATCGCCTTACCGGGTGTTACGAAGTACTTCTGCATCGAGGCATAGGCCAACAACAGCCCCTCTTCCATCGCCTGTAGCTGCTGTTCAGTTGGTTCGAACGGCTTACCTTTCTCAATGCCAAGGTCCTTAAGAAGGTTCACCATGACCTTATCTTGAGGGCGGACCGGATTGTTCTGGACGTAGTCGTTTAGGTCCTGAAAGAAGGTTTCGTTGTAATAAGGCAGCGAGTCGTAGGGTACTTCCGACGCTTCGTGATAGGTGTTTGGCGGTGGGTTATCGGCCTCCGAAAGGTAATAGACCTTGATTGTCTGCGCATATTCCGCGGCATCTGCATCTGTTCCCCCATTGGTCAGCTTTGGACGGAATGAAAATCCGTACTCATAGGTGTCAGTCTCAAACGGAAAATACCCAGCTTCGGTCAGTTCCTCGATCGACATGTCACCGTCATAGTCGGGTGGTAGCATGAGATATTTACCACCCTCTCCTTTGTCGAACCCGTCCGGACCAACATCGGCAATCGGCACGTCCCAAGCGTTCACAATCGTACCGAAGTAATTAACCTTGTCGGTTGCCGCCGGGACCTCGATCACCAACGGCCCGGGCTCAGACGTCATCGAGGCCCATGCGTAAGCTGTCACATCATTGGCCGTCAGAAACCCGTGTTTGGAGTCGAACGGTTTATTAAGGTACACAATGTCGTTGTAGTCTCCGCCCAGATCGCGGCGAATACCTTTCAGGAAATCAATCATACCAGCGGCGGGCATTCCCCAGATTGCGGTTTGTGTCGCGCGCTGGACCATAATTTTGTATTCGATGTCTTCGACCTGCGCCGAGCGCGCGAGGATGTCGCCTGTGTCGTTAAATTCCTGCGCCTCGACCTGAGCAGCGACGCTGCCGACGCAAACGGCCGCAACCAAACACTTGGTCGATAAGTTTGTGAACAATGTGCCCATCTGTTTCATTCGTGACTACTCCCTTGAGATTTTTGGGAGACTTGCACATCCGGAACGCAGATGCGTATCATTTCACGACAGATGTTTCTTTGGGGATCTCAATGACGCTACCACCGATGATTTCAGCGAAGGCGCTCGGCGCGATGCCGCAGTTTGTCTACGAGGTCGCCGGTGAAAAACGATTAGAGAAGGCCATGGAGGCCGCTGACCTTCCGCATCACTTTATCGAAGAACGGTCGGGGTACATTTCTGAGCATTCATTGGCGACATTCGTCGAGCAGGCGGCTCGATCGGCGGGCCATCAAAACATTGGCTTGCTTTGGTCTCCTTACCTAACAGTCGCAGACTACGGGCTTTGGGGAGAGTATGTCCTGTCCGCGCCTACGTTGGGAAACGCACTACGTCGCGCAACATCAGTTATGCCTTTCCACTCATCAGTTGATCGCGCATGGCTGGAAGCCTCTGGCCGACGCTCGCGCTACTGCTACAAATTCGGAATGCCGGAGCACCCCGCTTATGCTGATATAGCTTTTTCCGCGATCGGCGTTTTCCTGAGTATTTTTCGCGAGTACTTAGGGAGGGGATGGACGCCTACCGCAGTTCTCTTGGATTTTGCAAAAGTACCGAACTCGGTCGAAGTCGAGGACACATATGGGTGTCCCATAGTTTGGAACGCACCAAGGTTAGGTGTGGAATTCGAAAGCTCATTGCTTTTGGTCGAGAACAGAAGGCAATATCGTGTTCGCGGTTTTGTGACGGTTGACGATGTTGCGAGGGAACGCGTCGGTGGTCCACCTGAAACAATAGCTGGTCAGGTTGCCGCAATAGCCCGACAGCAACTCCACCACAAAGAAATCTCGGTTGACGCAACAGCTCGCGCACTCGGGCTTGGTGTTCGCACTCTTCAAAGGAAGCTAGATGAAGAAGGCGCGCAATTCCGTCGCATAGTAACCGATGTTCGCGTAAGCCGGGCGAAAGAGTTACTTTCATCGCAGTCTGGCACCATCGCCGATATTGCTACTGCGCTGGGATACGAGACCGCCAACAACTTCAGTCGTGCATTTAAGACCGCCACTGGCGTCTCGCCATCTGAGCACCGAATACTTGGGCGCGATAGGTTCTAAACCGTCTGAAAATGCTTTAGCACCACCGACGGCTTTGTCCGCAGAGCGGACATTTAGTTGAATTCAAGGAACGAATTCCACGACGCGGGCGTGCCATATTTTCTGAGTGAAACCGAAGTCGACGATGGCCGGTTCGGAGGGCTGAACTTCTTGCTCTCCAGCCCTTACACATTGGACGAAGACTGGACTGACGATCCGAAAAAGCAAGGCGCGTGGGCGGTCCGAAATGTACGAAGGAGCCATTCCGATTTTGGAACCTTTCGTACGCCCAGCCTTCGAGGTGTGGCCGAAACCGCTCCCTACATGCATGACGGCAGCCTGGATGATCTGGACGCCGTGGTCCGACACTATAACGAAATTGATATAGAAAGGCTTCACGCCGATGGCGAAGCCATTCTCTCGCAATTGAATTTGTCTGAGCAAGAGATTGCAGACTTAGTTGCGTTTTTGATGACGCTGTCCGGCGTTACGCGGCCTTGAGATACTCCAATGCAGCCTGAGTACCGCCTGTAGTGTGCGGCACGCCGCTTTTGGCGAGTCCCATTTCTACGCCTGAGAGTGTGCCCATCAACATCAGGTCGTTGAAATCGCCCAAGTGACCTATTCGGAATACCTTGTCGGCTACTTTGGATAGACCATTTCCGAGTGAGATATCATAGTGCTCCAGCGCCTTCGCACGAAAGGCATCAGCAGAATGTCCCTCAGGCACTTTGACAGCGGTCAGTACGCCTGACTCCTGACCTTGGCGGGCACACAATACCTCAAGCCCCCATGCTTGCACGGCAGCTCGAGTCGCGGCTCCGTGGCGGGCATGACGAGCGAATACGTTCTCCAGCCCCTCCTCGTGCAACATATCGATGGCCTCATTCAATCCATAGATAAGATTGGTGCCAGGGGTATAAGGGAAGAACCCTTTCTGGTTCGGCTCGACCATATCCTGCCAATTCCAATAGCTGCGTGGCATGGTCACGGATTTTGAATGTTCCAGAGCACGATCGCTCACAGCGTTGAAGCTGAGACCCGGCGGTAGCATCATCCCTTTTTGCGAACCGGAGACACAGACATCTACGCCCCATTCGTCGAACCTAAGATCGATCGATGCAAGGCCAGAGATTGAATCAACCAAAAGAAGGGCAGGGTGTTTCGCCGTGTCTATTGCCCTGCGCACTTCCTCAATAGGCGAGACTGACCCGGTAGAGGTTTCATTGTGGACGACGCATACCGCCTTGATCTCGTGCTGACTGTCCGCGCGCAAGCGGTCTTCTATCTGATTGGGGTCCGCACCGCCACGCCAATCCCCTTCAATCAACTCTGGCTGTAACCCAATTTTTTCAGCCAAGTTGCACCACATGAATGCGAAATGTCCTGTTTCGTACATGAGAACATTTCCGCCCGGCGACACTGTGTTCACAAGCGCAGCTTCCCACGCGCCTGTACCGGATGAAGGGTAGATAAAGACGTTTTGTTCTGTCTTGAAAATTGTTTTCATCCCAGCGAGGGCTTTGTGGCCTACTTCTGCAAAATCTGGCCCCCGGTGATCGATGGTCTGCATGCTTATGGCCTTCAGGATGCGTTCCGGCACGGCACTTGGCCCTGGGATTTGCAAAAAATGTCTGCCCGCCTGGCGCATCTGAACTGATCCTTCCGCTGGCGCCGAAACAGTGGCGCAATTACCTATTGGCAAAAGTTAATTATGAATTCATTATTCAGTCAACGGTGAAGTGAATCTTCTAATTGGCTAGTTGGGAAGGGAAGGCGAACCCGATGCTTGAGAATGGATCGTTGCATCGCCGACTGATGTCTGACGTCCAAGGCGAGGTGATGGCTGACCCGGCATCACGCGCACGATACTCGACTGACGCTTCGATCTATCAGATGATGCCGGACGCCGTGGTCATTCCCCGAAACAAAGAGGACGTGCAGGCCGTGATGTCTGTAGCGCGCGACGAAGGATGCTCCGTTCTTCCGCGCGGCGGCGGCACATCGCAATGTGGGCAAACGGTCAATCAAAGCGTTGTCTTAGACAACACCAAGCACTTGAATCGCGTTCTTGACGTGGACGTTGAGAACCGTGTCGCGCGTGTTCAGCCCGGCGTTGTTCTGGATCAGTTGAACCAGTCTCTAAAGCAATATGGCTTATGGTTTCCCGTAGACCCCTCGACCGCGTCGCGTTGCACGCTTGGAGGAATGGCCGCCAACAACTCTTCTGGTGGAAAATCCCTGCGCTACGGGATCATGCGCGATAACGTCCGTGCAATAAGTGCAATCCTCAGCGATGGTATGGAAGCACGGTTCAGCGCCGATACGACGGCATCTGGCGATTATGCCGATCTTGTTGGGGACATGCGTGCTCTGGGGCGTCGCGAGGCTGCGGAAATTGACGCCCGGTTTCCCAATCTCCAGCGTCGTGTGGGCGGGTATAACATCGATGCGCTTGTCGGCAACGACGTCAATATGTCTCATTTGCTCGTGGGGTCAGAAGGCACTCTGGCCTATTTCGCTGAATTGGAACTGGACCTTGCTCACTTGCCGGGCGAGAAAGTTGTCGGCGTGTGTCATTTCCCGACGTTCTGTGCTGCGATGGAGGCAACACAGCACCTCGTGACGCTCAAGCCGCAGGCGGTAGAATTGATCGACGACACCATGATTGCGTTGGGTAGAGATATCCCATTGTTCCGCAGTACGATTGAGGCGTTTGTAGAAGGCAGCCCTGAAGCGTTGTTGTTAGTGGAATTTGCTGAGGGTAGCGCTGACGCCAATGCTGCAAAGCTGGTCGAGCTATCGCAACTGATGGGAGATCTCGGGTTTGATTTCAGTGGTACTGAAAACCGTTGGGGCGGGGTTGTATCAGTTACTGATACCAAACTGCAAAACTCGATCGCCGAATACCGAAAATCCGGGTTGAACGTTATGATGTCGATGAAGGAGGCCGGCAAGCCGATCTCTTTTGTGGAAGATTGCGCCGTCCCGTTGCCTGATCTCGCCGATTATACCGCTGGCCTGACCGAAATTTTTAACCGGCACGGCACAAAAGGGACATGGTACGCGCATGCCTCAGTCGGGTGTCTCCATGTTCGTCCTGTCCTGAACATGCGGCAGGACAAAGACGTCCGGACAATGAGGGCGATTGCCGAAGAGACCTTTGATCTGGTCAAGAGATACAAAGGGTCTCATTCAGGCGAACACGGTGATGGGATCGTGCGATCAGAGTTTCATGAAAAGATGTTCGGCTCTCGTATCGTTTCCGCGTTTGAACAGGTTAAGGCCCGGTTTGACCCTGCCGGGCTAATGAACCCCGGCAAAATCGTGCACGCGCCTGCCATGGATGATCGCCGCCTATTCCGCTACAGCCCGGACTACTCAGTTCCTGAATTCGAAACGGCGCTGGACTGGTCCGCTTGGCCGGGTGCCGGAGGAGGATTTCAGGGTGCCGTCGAGATGTGCAACAACAACGGTGCGTGTCGCAAGCTCAAGGGCGGAGTAATGTGTCCTTCCTTCCGTGCGACGAGAAACGAGCGTGATGCCACACGTGGGCGGGCAAACACGTTGCGTTTTGCCATCAGCGGGCAGTTGCCGGGTGGTTTAACTTCAGACGCAATGCAGGACACGATGGAATACTGCGTGTCTTGCAAGGCTTGTGCGCGTGAATGCCCGACTGGCGTCGATATGGCCTGCATGAAGATCGAAGTACTTTCAGCAAAGCGCAAAAAAGACGGGCTGACATTGGCTGATAAATTAATAGCTTATCTGCCGAGATATGCGCCAAAAGCTGCAAAAGTCGCGTGGTTATTGAATGCTCGGAACAAAATTGGGCCCTTGCGTACGCTGTTGGAGAAACCAACTGGAATTTCGGCGCGACGTAACCTGCCAGTGTGGTCCTCTGACCCGTTCCGGGATGTCGAGGCCCAAGACACAGATCCGCAGCTGCTTCTGTTTGCCGATGTGTTCAACCGATATTTCGAGCCAGACAATCTGCGCGCCGCTGTCCGGGTTCTGCGTGCGCTAGGGCTTCGGGTTGCCATAGCAAGAGATGACCAAACAGGAAGGCCGCTGGATTGCGGGCGCACTCTTTTGGCTGAGGGTTGCGTGGAAGAGGCGCGTCACGAGGCACAGCGTGTGATTGACGCGACGCGAGAAGCAGCTGCACAGGGCATACCGGTAGTCGGTCTCGAACCTTCTTCTATCCTCACATTCCGGGACGAATATTTGGCTCTTTGTCCGGGGCGGGATGCGGAGTTGCTATCCAAAGCCTCTCATACCTTTGAGGAGTTTCTGGCCAAACAGCCGGATCTGCCTCTCAAATCGGTAGATCGCCCCATTTATGTGCATGGTCATTGCCACCAGAAAGCACACGATGCCGTTACACCGATGCTCAACTTACTTAAGCGTATTCCCGCATCACAGGTTCACATGATCGAAAGCAGTTGTTGTGGTATGGCCGGGGCGTTTGGATACGCGCCCGGCACTATTGATGTCTCGCTCAAGATGGCGGAACTCGACCTGTTTCCAGCTTTGGAGGCGGCGCCCGCGGATGCAATTGTTGTGGCGGATGGAACATCATGTCGCCACCAAATCGCCGAAGGTACGCAGCGCCAAGCGATGCACGTCGCACGCCTGCTGGATATGGTCCTTGAATATTAGGATGTGGATATGAACCTGACGGATAGCATTAATCGCCCGACCCTACATGAAGAGTTGGTCGAACGCTTGCGCAATCTTGTCGTCGAAGACGTTTTGAAGCCGGGTGAGAAAGTGCCCGAGAAACAGCTTTGCGACTCATTGGGTGTTTCCCGGACACCATTGCGAGAGGCCCTAAAGGTTCTTGCATCCGAAGGCTTTGTGGTGCTTCAAGCCAACCGGGGTGCCCGTGTCGCGAGTGTTACGAGGGAAGAATTGGAAAACACGTTTCCAGTGCTCGCAGCGCTTGAGCAACTGGCGGGGGAACTAGCGTGTCAGCAAATGGACGTTGCGGAAATTCAACGGATTGAAAGTAGCCACAAGGATATGCTGAGCGCGTACGAAGCGCGTGATCGACAGGCGTACTTTAAAGCCAATCAAGACATCCATCAGGCACTTATAAAGGGCGCGCGAAACGACATACTAGAAAACCACCACAAGCTTTTGGCCGCGCGGGTCCGCCGTGCACGTTTTTTGGCCAACTTGTCGGACGAGCGTTGGGCACAGGCAATTGACGAACATGAAACCATGATGGAGTTGCTCAAGGCCCGAGATGCAGACGGGCTTGGTAAGGCAATGAAACTTCACATGATGAACAAACTTTCGGCGCTTGTAAAAGCGCTGAAGCCAGAAGTGACGCCTCGCTAAACCCTGGTCAAAAGTGCAGTCCGGCTTCCCTCAGATATGCCGCTAGTCAGTGTTAACATCAGGAAACGGGGGAGTCAGTCCACAGTCCAGGGCGAGATTGTTGAGGTCTCGGCAAAGAGCGGGGTTGAGGCTTACACCGTCTTTGCGACGGGCCTCAGCTGCAGCCGTTTTTTCGTCTCCGGGCAGGCGTACCGGGTCATGACCGGGCAGGGGGGCGGATGCGCGCATTTCAGAGAAGACGCGGGCTGCATTCGAAGCAAAGTCTTTTTCCATTCCAAAGGCCGCCGGATCAAGCGCCATTACGAATTGCCCTGTGTTTGTGGGTGAGGTTGTGTCTGATGTGAAGTTGACTACGTCAGAGCCGAAGGCAGCGCCGTTCAAGACTCCGGCCATCAACCCTATGGCCACGGAAAGGCCGAAACCCTTCGGACCTCCGATCGGCAAAAGAAACCCTTCTGATTTGCGGGCAGGGTCCGTTAACGGATTGCCATCACGCCCAACCATCCAACCTTCGGGCATAGGTTCGCCTTGCTGCAACAGGGTCTTGATCTTACCCATCGCGGCAACTGTCGTCGCCATATCAAACACAAACGGGTCGGGGCCATCGGCAGGTGCAGAGAAAGCGATAGGATTAGTGCCAAGAAGCAAGTCGCTTCCGCCGTAGGGCGGAACGTGGTTAGCACTGCCCACCGCTGCGGCCATGCCAAGCATTCCAGCTTCGGCTTGTGGGCGCACATAAAGTGCCAAAGGTCCAGCATGATTGCCGCGCCGAACACCGACCCATCCGATACCTGCCTCTTTCGCCTTTTCTATCGCAAGATCTCGCGCCGCCGACATAGCCAAATGCCCAAGGCCGTCATCGCCGTCAATCAACGCGGTCGCGACAGACTGATGTATGACGGTAACGTTTGGTTTGGCGTTGCACCCGCCTCCGGCCAATCGGGCAAGATACTGGCGCAAGCGAAAGACTCCATGGGTGCCATATCCGAATATGTCGGCCTCAACCATCGTCGAGGCCACCTGATCTGCATCCGCTTTTGGAACACCTCGAGTTTCGAGCGCGCTCGCCACAAATTCACGCAAGATCTGGCAGTTTATTTTCACTGGCTCAGAAGTCATCTCCGCCAACCTGCTCTTTGTGCCAGAACACCAGTTTTCGCTGTGTCCAAACCACCGTCGCAAATACAGCGAGACCAACGAGACTTAGGTACAGGATCAAGGAGAACACGCGCGGAGTATTGAGCTGCGATGCCGCAACACGGATCAACTCACCAAATCCCTTACCGCCCCCCAGGAACTCTCCTGTGATCGCGCCTGCCATAACACCAACTGCTCCGATTTTGAGGCCGGTGAATATCTGCGGCAGACCGGTTGGCAGCTTCATCTTGATCAATGTCTGCATCCGGCTGGCGCCCATCGTCTTGAACAACATGCGCGCGTTTTCGTCGGCGGCGTGAAGTCCGGCCGCAGTCCCAACCACGATTGGAAACGTCGCGATAAAGGCCGCAAGTGCCACCTTGGATTCAATGCCGAACCCCAACCAAGCCACAAAAAGAGGAGCGAATGCGACTTTCGGCATCGTATCGATAGAAACCAAATAGGGCATTACTGCCTTCTCGCCAAAGGCTGTTTCGCCAACCAAAACACCCAGCGAAAATCCGATCGCGATTGCCAGCGCAAAACCATAGATTACCTCTTTGATGGTAATCCACAGTGCCCCAAGCATGTAGCCGCCGGTCAAAAGGTTTTGCCCCACGAAGATCATATCTTTGAGGGTCTCCATCGGCGTCGGTAGAATGATCGGAGAGACCAGCCTAAGGCTGGTCACAATTTGCCAAGTTCCGACAAAAACCACGAAGACAAAGGTCATCGCCAGCCAGCGAGGAACCGAGTCGATAAAGTGAACCTTCTGCTCCCATACAGTGTCTTCTGAGGGGGCAGCGTCTTTTACGGAAGGTGAGTAATTCTGAACTTCGCTCACATTTCTTCTCCCTTATCAAGGAGGCTGCGAATGTAGTCAACGATAGCGCCGAATTTGGGTGTCGTCATCATGTCGAGTGTTCGTGGGCGTGGCAGGTCGACCTCAACGATTTCAGCAATCCTGCCTGGGCGCGGTTTCAAGACGACGATTTCGTCAGACAAAATAACAGCTTCCTGAATTGAGTGCGTCACAAGAAAAGCAGTCGCATCCTGTTCCCTGCAAATCCGCTGCAATTCCATGTTCATCATGTCGCGTGACAACTCGTCGAGCGCGCTGAACGGTTCGTCCATCAATAGCACGGCTGGTTCCGTGATCAGCATTCGGCAGATCGAAGCGCGTTGTGCCATACCGCCTGACAATTCGTTCGGATATACGTTTTCGAACCCTTGCAAACCTACGATGTCCAAAAGTTCATGCGCCTTGGCCATAGCTTGCTTGGCCGCCGCTTTTCCATCGCGGATCTCAATTGGCAAGACGATGTTTTCCACCGCTGTTTTCCAGGGGAAAAGCGTCGCTTGCTGAAACATCATACCGATGTCCCGGCGGGTCCCAGTGACTGGTTGCCCCTGAAGGATTACACGCCCTTTGGTGGGCGGGATCAGACCCGCCATGATCTTTAGTAGAGTTGACTTGCCGCACCCGCTGGACCCGATGACAGATGTGAAGCTTCCTTTCCGAAGCGTCAGATTGATGTCCTCGAGAGCGACAACAAGATTGCGTGCATAGGTCTTGCTTACATGGGTCAACTCATAGACCGGCGTGCCCAAAGGCGCGCCGGAAAACTCATGCGTGACTACAGCGTTCATTTGCTGACAGCCGCGTTGCCAATGGCAGCAAACTCGTTGGTCCAAGCAGCGCTCAGGTCATCCAGCGGCCCTGGGATTTCGCCCCCTGCAACAAGTGCGTCTTGCCATTCCTGCCAAACTTCGGCGGGGTACCATCCCAGGCCATTGCTCGGATCCGCCGCGATAGTTTTCGAGCGTACGGCATCGAACAGTGCTGACTGGAACTCCTTGTCCTCGCCTTCCTGCGGGTTGCCATCCGCCAAATGCTTCAAAACAGCTTCACGGTTGGCATCATCCAGTGCAAATGCATGACCACGTGCGAACGCGCGGCTCCAAGCTTCGACCAATTCACGGTCGTTGGCGATTGTGTCAGCCATTGTGGCGATGCCGTTACCGAAGAAACGCCCGAACTCCGCAGGCGTGATGTCACGCACCGCCATTCCGCGCTGGTTCAGAATTGCCGTATCAGCCGTCGAAGCAGAGTAAGCGTCGATTTCGCCGTTTAGGAAAGCCGCGGTCGCCGGGCCACCGTCGCCGACGGTAAGGAAGGTAAAGTCTTCACCCTCTTTCATGGCTGCTCCGGTCATCACGTTACGTGCAAAGCCGACTTCTGCGCCATCGGCCGTACCTGTTCCGATAACTTTACCTCGAAGCTCTTCAACACTTTGGATGTCAGAGTCTTCTGGCACGGCTATGCCAAAGTTGCTGCGTGCCGCAACGTTGTAGATGTGTACGGCATCTACATCCCGCGACCGTGCGGCAATTAAGGGGCCAGGACCGGGGCGACCGAAGTGAGCCTGTCCGGCGGACAATGCTTGAAGCACGGCTCCTGAGCCGTTGATCGCCTCGACGGTCACATCCAACCCTTCATCAGCGAAATAACCTTCGCCGATGGCGACAAAAACCGGAAATGAATTGATTGCCGAAGGGCTTGGCTGCACGAAGGTAATTTTACGCAAGTCCTGCGCAAAGCCCTGTGTTCCTAGTGCTCCTGCTACCGGAACCGCCGAAAGCATGGACGCTGTGAAAGTCCTTCTGTTCATCATTTTAGTCTTCCTCCCTTGCATGGTTGGCAACCCGCAGATTCAGCTATGCAGGAGCCACTTAAACGACGCGCACGGTATTCCTGAGCGTGCCGATTTCTGAAATTTCACAAACCACAGTGTCCCCGTCTTTCAGGAACTGTGGTGGGTCCATGGCGTATCCGACACCAGACGGTGTGCCGGTCGCGATTACGTCGCCAGGTTCCAGGGTCATACCTTCTGAAAGGGATGCGATCAGCGTTGGAATGTCGAAAATCATGTCCGACGTCGATCCGTTTTGGCGCTGTTCGCCGTTGACTGTTAATCCGATTGATAGAGCGTGCGGATCACTGATTGTATCAGCGGTCACTATGAAGGGGCCCAATGGGCAAGACCCATCTAAACCTTTGCCTTTGAAATACTGCCCACCATGTCGGCGTTGAATGTCGCGTGCGGTGATGTCATTGAGGATCGTATAGCCGTATACATGGTCGTATGCGTCAGCCTTGGCTATGTTTCGCCCCGGTTTTCCAATCACAACTGCCAGTTCAACTTCATAGTCAATGGCATGTGAGACCGAGGGGAATATCAGAATGTCTGCCTCTGGCGCCACAATCGATGTCGGCGGTTTTGTGAAGAAGACCGGATGCTCTGTTACGCCAATTTTTTGGTTTTGGGCACGTTCGCCCTCGGCGATGTGTTCAGCATAATTGCGCCCGACACAGAAAACGTTCTTACGCGGGGAAGGAATTGGTGCCAGAAACGGCGCGTCATCCGGGACCAGTGCGTCGTTTAGATTACCCGTTTCGGCCGATGAAACGAGGGTTTTCAAAACGCCGAGCGTTTCTTTTCCGCCTGCGATCAGATGCTGCATTGAACCTGCGTCCAGCGCTTCGCCAAGCACTTGCGCTGCGCGCAAAACGTCCAACTTGCCGCCATCGTTTAGTATTGCCACGCAAACGGCGTGGCCCTCTACGGAAACAGTTGCTAACCGCACTCGGCACTCCTCCCTCGTGCTTGTGTCAAGACGTGGTCACGGATCCTGTCCGGCGACTCGTTTCTTGCTTTCCTCTTGCCCTTGAGTTTTTTCCGACTTGGCGTTTCAATCAATCAACCAATCGCCAAATTGGGTGGAGATATGAGTGCACCAACCGAACTCGCGCACCGTGTACGCGACCTGATTAACAATGCCGGATACAGGCATAACGACAGGCTCCCACCTGAACGTGAGCTGTGTTCAAAACTTGGGACCACTCGCAATCAGTTGCGAAGAGCGTTGGCAGAGCTTGAGGCCCAGGGGCTGATCTGGCGTCATGTGGGGCGGGGAACATTTGTTGGTTCCAGGCCGGTTCTCAACCTCACCGATGTAACTTATTTGGGCAACCAAATTAAACCTGAGCAGGTTGTATCTGTTAGATTTACTATCGAGCCGCAGCTTAGCCGCCTCGCAGCGCTCCATTCCACACGTTCCGATCGTGAGCAAATGAGGCTATGCGCGGACAAATGTCGTACCGCAGAGGATTGGCGCACGTACGAAGCTTGGGACAATAATTTGCATTACGCTATAGCCCGCTCCACTCGTAACCAGCTCTTTTTATACTTCTTTGAGACTTTGAATTCGGTTCGAAGATCGATTGTTTGGGGGCAGCCACGCGAAACTTTAAAGCCCGCAGAAGACTATTCCAGCTTTAGCGAACATGATGTGATCGTGTCTGCCATAGCAAAGGGCGACTGTGAGCTTGCGGCCAGTGCCATGGTGGATCACCTGAAATCGGTTTATTCGCGGGTGCTGCCTACGAGCATCCAGTCCGACAGCTGAAGTAGCGCTGGTGCCCAACCAATTCGGGAAATGGTCGGGGCAGATTGTAGCCGTTGGTCTTGCAAAACAGCCTGAATTTTGGCGATGACTTGGTAAGCCGCCGCGTCCGTTTGAATGTGGCGTGGCATCGATCGGAAGGTATCTGACCGTTCGGAAATCCGATCTTTGGCAGTCAAGCGTTCAGGAGGAAAGCGATGTCCGATCATGTAGTTCCCGCGCCGCAGGTGCATGTCATACCCGTATCGGGGGGCGGCACGTTCCCGGTCCGGCGTGTCTACTGCATTGGGCGAAACTACGCGGCGCATGCAATTGAAATGGGCCATGACCCGAACCGGGAACCTCCATTTTTCTTTCAAAAGAACCCGAACAATTTGGACCCTTCAGGGGAATTCCCGTACCCTCCGCACAGTTCCGACGTGCACCACGAAGCAGAAATGCTTGTTGCGCTCAAGTCCGGCGGCACGAATATCTCGGTGGACGATGCATTGGATCATGTCTTTGGGTACGGCCTTTCGCTTGATATGACCCGTCGCGACCTGCAAGGGCAGATGAAAAAGATGGGCCGCCCGTGGGAAATTGGGAAAGCGTTTGAGCGCTCGGCGCCATGCGGACCAATTCACAAGGCATCAGAGGTCGGGCATCTCAACAGAGGTCCGATTACTCTGACGGTGAATGGTGAAGTTCGGCAAGAAGGCGACTTGAACCAGATGATCTGGAAAGTCCCCGAGATGATCTCTTACCTGAGCGACTACTTCGAGCTTGCGGCCGGTGACGTTATCCTTTCAGGGACACCGTCTGGTGTTGGTCCCGTCAACCGTGGGGATGTTATGGTCTTGGCCGTCGACAAGCTGGGTAGTCTGACCGTTCGCGTAACTTAAGACCTGCTGCAAAAACCTTACTCTGCGAAACAAACCGACGCTTGTGTAGACGGATAACAGATGCCCCATTTAGTCGCTGAATTGATCGCACGCCACGCAGACACTGCAAATGCCATTGGCGCGCCTGGCCGGTCTTGGTTGAGCTACCTTGGTTTGCGCGAGCATTGCGCGAAGGTCAAAGAGGATCTGCATCAGATCGGAATAGGGCGCGGCGACAGAGTGGCGATTGTGTTGCCCAACGGGCCAGAGATGGCGACTGCTTTCATATCCGTCGCCCAGGTTGCGACGACGGCACCTTTAAACCCAGTGTACACTTACGAAGAATACGTCTTCTATCTGAAAGACCTGAAAGCCAAGGCACTTCTTGTAAGCGAAAACGAAAACGGCCCAGCCGTGCAAGCGGCGACGGAACTGGGTGTAACCATCTTGCGGGCTTCTAGTGATAGTTCTCGCCCAGCCGGGCAGTTCTCCGTTTTAGTCTGTGACTCAATCGGAGTGGCTGATACATCAGCACCGGGCGAAGATGACGTCGCCCTGATACTTCACACATCAGGGACAACGTCGCGCCCCAAGATCGTTCCTTTGACGCAGGCCAATGTCTATTCGTCGGCGCGGAACGTGGCTTCGTCTTTGAAGCTGACGACAGACGATCGTTGTCTAAGTATAATGCCTCTGTTTCATATCCATGGTCTGATCGCGGCCGTCGCCGCTTCTTTATGCGCTGGATCGCAAATTAGCTGCACCCCTGGGTTCAACGCTCTCAGCTTTTTTTCACAGGTCGCTGAGGTTGATCCGACATGGTACACAGCAGTTCCAACAATGCATCAAGCTATTCTCGCCCGAGCCGCCCGAAACCAATCGATTATTGAGAAATCACGATTGCGTTTCTTGCGGTCTTCTTCCGCGTCGTTGCCCGCGCCGGTAATGGAAGAGTTGATTGCGACTTTTGATGCGCCTGTGATCGAAGCCTACGGTATGACTGAGGCTACGCATCAAATGTGTTGCAACCCGCTTCCTCCACAAAAGCAAAAGCCCGGATACGTCGGAGTAGCAGCGGGCCCCGAAGTCAGAATTGCAGACGAAACGGAAGATGTATTGATCGCTTCGCGTGATGTCGGAGAAATCGTTATCAGCGGTCCGAACGTGACCCCTGGGTATGAGAGCAACCCGCAGGCAAATGCAGATAACTTTTTTGAAGCGGATGGAAAACTCTGGTTTCGCACCGGTGATCAAGGGTCGTTCGACGAAGAGGATTATCTGCGACTGACTGGACGCCTTAAGGAGCTTATCAATCGCGGTGGAGAAAAAATCAGTCCACTTGAAGTTGACGCCGTGCTTCTAAGCCATCCGGACGTTGCTCAGGCAGTTTGTTTTGCCGTTCCCCACGTGAAACTGGGCGAAGATTTAGCGGCGGCGGTGGTGCTCTCAGAAGGAGCGACGATTGCAGGTCAGGAAGTCCGGGATTTCGTTGGCGCTCGGCTCGCAAAGTTCAAGGTGCCGACTTCAGTGGTTATTCTCGAAGAGATTCCAAAAGGCGCGACTGGTAAGATACAAAGGATCGGGCTGGCCGCTAAATTGGGACTGGCAAAGGCTTAGACACATGAAAATTTGCATCTTTGGTGCCGGAGCTATCGGAGGTTACGTTGCCGCGAAGCTCGCGCAGACTGACGTCGACGTCAGTGTCGTTGCACGTGGCCCACATCTGGCTGCAATGCAAGAAAAAGGGCTGACTCTCCAAGAGGATGGGCAGGACCCAATCAACGTGCCAATACGCGCCTCGGACAATGCCGCCGATCTCGGCCCCCAAGACTATGTCTTTATCACACTGAAAGCGCATTCCGTTCCAGCAGTTGTGGACTCGATCCAGCCACTGATTGGGGATGAAACGACAATAGTGAGCGGAGTGAACGGGGTACCCTGGTGGTATTTCCACAAGCTGGGCGGTCCCTTCGAGGGGACGAGATTGTCATCTGTAGACCCGGGAGACGCGCAATGGAACGGTTTCGGACCGGGTCGTGTGCTTGGGTGTGTTGTTTATCCGGCCGCGGAAGTCATTGCTCCGGGATCGATCAAGCATGTCGAAGGCAATCGTTTTTCTTTGGGTGAGCCCGATGGCACTAAATCAGACCGTGCCTCCAACCTTTCGGCTGCATTGTCCACCGCCGGGTTGCGCGCGCCCGTAAGACCAAGAATACGGGACGAAATTTGGCTGAAGCTATGGGGCAACTTGTCGTTCAACCCGATTTCCGCACTTACCCACTCAACACTTGATGTCTTGTGTACTGATGAAGGTTCACGCTTCGTGGCACGTGGAATGATGCTAGAGGCTCAGGAAATCGGTGAAAAACTGGGGGTTAGGTTCCCGATTGATGTCGAAAAGCGCATTGACGGAGGAGCGGCTGTCGGAGCACACAAGACCTCGATGTGGCAGGATTTGGAGCTGAACCGACCTATGGAAATTGATGCCTTGGTCACTTCAGTACAGGAATTGGGGCAACTGACCGGGATCGCAACACCCACAATCGACACTGTTGCATCACTGATAAAACTGAGGGCAAAGGTCGCGGGTCTTTACTAAGATTCTGCTGGCGATCATTTGAAGAGATCAGTTCTGGGCGGGCGGGGAGCTGAATAGCGATCCGGCGCTACAAAACGCAGATCTTTCAAGCGTCTTGTCAGAAGAACTTTGCTTGGGCGGGGCAGGAGTTTTGCTTGCTTTTGCCTATGCCTAGACCTGCCTCTTTCAAATCCTTAAAACCAATCTCGAGATCATCCACCTTTAGGTGATGCTGTACATCCGCTTTGTCCGCATAGCGGTCGTTGGGTCGCCGCAGAGCAAACATCCGCTAAGGCGCGAAATGCTGGGCGCGCGTAACCGCCGTTACATACCACGCGTCGCGCAATTTCGCCGCTTTGGTCCGCGGCATTGCAGTTATCTAAGGTCAACATTGAAACAGCCTGGAAAAAGTTTCTTTAACATATTGTTTTTAAAAATTATCCCAATAGCTTTTAATCAGTGGGTCGCAGGTTCGAATCCTGCACGGGTCACCACTGTTTCCTATTGTGAATGAACCATAAGAGTGCGAATTTGGAGCATAAGCTTGCGAATTCGCTCATCTGATAGAAATTCTTGAGATCAGAACGTAAAAAATATCGTTGGTTCGCTCTTAAGATATCGATCGTTACGTTCTTATCCTTTGCCTTCTCAGGCCATGTGTTTGGTGACCTGCGTCGCTTATTTTGCTGATTTGGAAAATTGCACTGGATGCCCGCGATATCTGCAAAAATCAACTGAGGCGGACGTAGGTGGACTGGGGGTATTCTCGTTGGTCGCAAACTTGCTGCCAACGACCTTGCCCAGCAAGCAGACATCGCGCTTGCATGCGGCATTGAACTTCTTAGCTCAACACGGCTCTAGTACATGCATAAAATTGGTGGACCCCGGGGGTGGGCATCTGGAAACCTCCATCCCTCCCGGTGTAATCTCCTTGGTGAATGAGCCACGCATCAAGAACTTCGCCGTCTCTTGGAGGCCCCGTTGAAAAGTACCGGTCTTAGTTTAAATCCTTTCTTCTGATTTCAAGCAGGCATAAATTTTGCAACCCAATGAAAACAATAGTTTATCGTCTGTGTTCGGTTTTGACGTTGATGTTGGGCAGATACTTCGAAACCTGAACTCGGATTTATTTGATGAATGGTTCTACGACTGTCTAAACTACCAAGACCTGCTCAAGTCGAAACCTCATGTTGTCGAGACAATTAAGAATGAAATCGGAAAAGGCCATGGACGCTACCCGCCTCAGTCCAGAATCGTCCGGAACATTCCAAAGAAAGGACTGCCTGTTCGATACTCGCTAGAGACAGATTTCTTTGATCGCTTTGTTTACCAAGCAATATGCACGTTTCTAATTAGGTTCTACGACCCCCTACTAAGCCACAGAGTACTTAGCCATCGCTACTCGAAGTATGGTAAGAAGTATCTTTTCCAGAACCGAATTGAGCGCTGGTTCACCTTCGAGGGAGTTACATTCACTTTTTCCCGTGATCAGCGGTATCTATTGGTAACCGACCTGGCGAACTATTTCGAGAACATCCGCAACAAGGATATTTTGAACGCGTTTGAAGAGTTGCTACCCGAGATCGACGCTAGTCCCGATGAGAAGCAACAGATTCGGAATGCTCTAGATCTTCTCGGAAAATGTCTTGAAAAGTGGAGCTTCTCCGACGGATTCGGGCTGTCGCAGAACCGTGATCCATCCTCGTTTTTGGCCAACATTGTGCTGTGTCGCATAGACAGGAGAATGGCGGAGCTAGGATACGACTACTATCGCTACGTCGATGACATAAGGATCATTTGCGAGACCCACGACGCTGCAAAAAAGGCAATGCTGGATTTGATTGGTTGTCTTCGTGAAAGAGGGCTTAACGTCAATTCAGCGAAGACCACAATTCTTGGTCCCAACAGCACAGACGATGAAATCGTAGCCGAATTTCCAAACCGTGACCCGCGGGTAGTTGCGATTGAGCAGATGTGGAAATCGAAGAGTAAGGCGATCATTCTAAAGTCAATAAAGTATCTCATTGCTTTACTGGTAGAGTGCATCGAACAGGAAAAGACACAATCACGGCAGTTTCGCTTCGCCGCCAATCGGCTGGCACAACTGACAGACATTGGAGCTCTATCGGCAGGCCAACTGGGAGGCCCTTTAACCGGCCTCTTGGTCGAAAGCATGAGCACCACTGCCAGAAACGCATACCACTTATTCGCATTTCCAAAGCGTGGGGCTGGCTTTGGCGGATGATTCCTGTCGGCGAATGGGTTAGGTGTTTGCCGCAAAAACCGGTCGAAATAGGCCTACTTTTTAGTAACTTGCGATACTGCCTAGCCCGGATCGATCAAAAGATGACCGCTTGGCTTTCGCTTCACGAATTCGTCTTCAATCCAGCGGAGAATGCGCCGTTGGCCCCCGAAAGCAACCATTTCTATCGCGTCATCAAAGCAAACCCAGCGGTAATCGCTGTGCTCGTGATTCAATGAAAGCTGGGCAGCGGCATCTACGAATGCAACAAAGACCGGTGCCATAGTGATGGCATCGCGATCTGCTTCGTAAAACTGCTCGCAAATATCCGCCGAATACAAAGTCCTGGGTCGCAAGCCGGTCTCTTCGACCAGTTCTCGAACAGCGGCCTGCCATGCTGTTTCACCGTCCTCAATACTACCAGCAACTTGGCACCATTCACCGATCAAAGTTTGGGTCCTCTTTAGAAGAAGAACCTCATGACGCGCGTGCGTCTGTCGAATGGCAACAAGCGAAGCAATAAACGACCTGATAGGGATTTCCGCCATCTGAGCACCTTGGGCCGAGAACAAACTGGTCTAAATAGGTTTAGTGGATGGTTGGCTGGAGGCAAGCTCGGCTTTACTCAGACAACCGACCTCGTTAATGGAACATCTATGGCTGCGTGTGACGTGTAAATCTGATGTACCCTAGGGTTACTGAACATTACCGCCTTTGGCTCTTGAAAGCTCGCGAAGCTTATTCTCCCAGGGCGGGTTCTTTCCAATCTTTGCGATGAGAAAGTCCATGAACACCCGGACTTTCGGCGAAAGCACGTTGGATTTCGGGTAGATCATCCACAGCACGTTTTCTTCAGCGGCCTCATAGTCGGGTAGAACGTGTTCTAGCAGTCCTGAGGCGAGCTCTTCATGAACGCTCCAAAGTGCATTCATCGAAATGCCAGCTCCCGCTATTGTAGCCCGCTTTTGAGTGAGCCCGTCATCTACAATCAACTGGTTCTTTTTGTCGCCATACTCAAACATTGCAATATCGCCTTGAGCAGATTTCAGGGGCCTTGGATCAAGATTGCTGAAAGCTATGAGTCTGTGACGCGCCAAATCAGACGGGGTTGCAGGTGTCCCATGGGTTTTCAGGTAGGATGGCGACGCGCAGAGAACCCGTTTATCATCCGCCAGCTTGCGCCCTTTCAAACTTGTATCCGACAGTGGGGAATACCTCAGGGCGAGGTCATAGCTGCCTTCGATAAGATTGAACTGAAGGTCAGACATGCGCAAATCGAGTGTCACATCAGGGTACTTGTCGAGGAATTCGGGCAGGATTGGTGCGATATAGGTCTGTGCGAATGTGCTGGGTGCCGTGAATCGTAGCGTGCCGCTTGCTTTGGCCGAGCCTTGCCCCAAAGCGGCAAGGGCCGCCTCTTCCTGCGCAACCATTTCCCGTGCAAAGGGCAGGAAATCAACGCCCTCTACAGACAGGGATACTCTGCGCGTGGTCCGGTGCAGCAGCTCGGATCCGACCCTGTGTTCAAGCTTGGACAGCTTTGCGCTGGAGACGGCTGGCGCCATGCCCAGTCTTCGCCCCGCCGCGCTGATGTTCAGCAATTCTGCCGCAAGGATAAACAGTCGCAACTCATCTGTATCTATTCCCATTATGCCAATTTTCCGAATTCTGAATACCTAAATGCCTGCTTTATTTAACAAATACCAGAAGTCATAAGCATGACAAAGGGAATGTCGTAGATTCCAGGAGATCGCTGCTATGACCGGAACAGCAACAGTCAACTATCATGTCCATAAGGACGAGCGGCAAGCATTTGAGCTGGATGCGGGTGGTATCATCGGCAATCTCATTTCACCCGAATTGGCCCCGACCGAAGTGCGATTGAACGATATGCGGCAGTCGGCACAAGCACTTCGATTTGCGCACGACGCGGTGGAGTTTGTCAATTGTCCCAGCATTGTTGAGGATTTTGCCGGAGATGCGTGGCGCACCACCTACGATGGTGAGCTCACACGGCTTTTGACGGATCGACTCGGTGTCAGCGAAGTGGTCATCTTTGACCACACAGTCCGAGTTGATGATCCGGAAGCGACGCGGAAGCCTGCGCGCAATGTCCACAGCGACTACAGTGAAGCTGGTGCGCAACAGCGGCTTGTTGACCTGGTGGGTGTAGAGAAAGCGGCAGAGTGGAGCAAAGGCCACTACGCCTTTGTCAACATCTGGCGACCGATCGGTGACCCGATCAATAGCGCGCCTTTGGGTTTTGTCCGTCCCTCAAGTGTTGATCCCGAAGACTGGATATTGCTGGACCTGATCTATCCGGATCGTAAGGGCCAAATCATGGGTCTGGTGGGCAACAACCATCACGAATGGCTGTATCAGTCCAAGATGACGCCGGACGAAGTGGCTTTCTTCAATATCTACGACAATCAGGGGCTGCCCTCTATCGCACATAGCGCGCTGGATATGGTCGAGGATCCAACTGTCACAACGATCCGCAAGAGTATCGAGAGCCGCACGCTGGTGCGTTATTGAAGCTTGGCAAATGCTTTCTAAAGCGCCCCAAAAAACCGGCGGGCAGAAGATCTGCAATTCAACTTTGTATGAAGGACTGACTACGTGAGTAAGACAATTCTTATCACAGGTTCGACCGATGGGATCGGTTTACTCACCGCGCAGAAACTTGCTGCGAGTGGGCATCGTGTATTGATCCATGGACGCAGCACCACAAAGCTCGAAGCTGCTGCGAAACAGATTGGTGGTGAGGTCGAGACCTACATTGCAGACCTGTCGGACATGGACGCGGTGAAAGCTCTGGCAGCAGAAATCCACAGCAAGCATGACAGGCTGGATGTTCTGATCAACAATGCCGGAGTGCTGAAGACACCCAAGGCCATACTGGGCAACGGGCTGGACATTCGCTTTGTTGTCAACACTTTTGCCCCATATCTTTTGACGGAGTTGCTGCTTCCCATCATGCCGGTCGAGGGCCGTGTTGTGAACCTGTCGTCTGCCGCGCAAGCGCCTGTGGATTTGGATGCGATGCGTGGCACAAAACACCTCGGCGATATGGATGCTTATGCACAAAGCAAGCTGGCCATCACGATTTGGACCCGCGAACTCGCAAAGACACGGCCCAATGGGCCTTTGATGGTCGCCGTCAATCCCGGGTCGTTGCTTGCGTCCAAAATGGTGAAAGAGGGGTTTGGTATGGCAGGCAATGACCTGAATATTGGGGCCGATATACTGATCGACGCCGCCCTTGGTGATCGGTTTACCAACGCGTCTGGTGCCTATTTCGACAATGATAGCCGAGATTTCGCAGACCCGCACAGTGCGGCATTGAGCCCTGAACATGCGTCACAAGTGATGGAGGCGATCCAAAGCTTCGTGCGCCAAAACAGCTGACCCACACCGCGCGCGGCAACCGTACCTACAATTTGTTTTTCCCCAACCCCCGCATCCTTGCTGCGGGGCAACAAGAAAGGAATGCCCGATGAAGTACGAGAATTTTCAGACATTTACGGTGGATGTGAAGGGCGCAATCGCGACCGTCACCTTCGATTTTGGGACAGTCAATGTTCAGGGACAAGAGATGCTGGCGGACCTCAACAGCCTTGCCATGCGCCTTGAGGGTGACCGTTCGGTGAAGGTCGTGATTTTCCAGTCGGCCAATCCCGAGGTCTGGGTCTGCCACTACGATACTGAGTTGCTCAAGGATATGTCGACAGAAGCTGTATCGCGCGACGACGCAAAACTTCTGGATTTGCAGGCTGTCTGCGAGCGGATCAGCAAGGTGCCACAGGCGACGATTGCGAAAATAGAAGGCTTCGCGCGCGGCGGCGGTCACGAGCTGGCACTTGCCCTCGACATGCGTTTTGTCGCGCGCGGAAAATACAAATTCATGCAGATGGAAGTTGGAATGGGTATCCTGCCCTGCGGCGGCGGTGCATCCCGCATGGCGCGTCAGACGGGGCTGGGCAAGGCGCTTGAGATCATCCTCAGTGCGCAGGACTATGATGCAGATGATGCCGAGCGTTTGGGTACGATCAACAAAGCGCTGGATCCCGATGAGATCGGTCCCTACGTGGATGCTTTGGCGCAACGTATTGCGCAGTTCCCGGCAGAGTCCATCAATGCCTGCAAGCAGATGGTCTATGAATCCATCGACCAGCCTATCCAGGATGCGTTGAAGGCCGAAGCCTATTGGCTGTACCAAGCCACCAGCAAAACGCCAGCTGTGAAACGCTTTGCCACTGCCGATGAGCAGGGCCTGGAACATGACATCGAAAACCAACGCAACTGGGGCGAGCTGGTTATGAAAGTGCAAGACATTAACTGATCTTGCATGACGCTGTTCTGGTCACCGCTTGGAGGTGGTGGCCAGAGGTTGCACTATGACTTGCAAAGATATTTTGCGACCAGATGCTGGATTTGGTCGCGGGGTGAGTCCAACAGGCATGGAAAGCTGATTGGAGGTCAGTGTATTGAACAAAGGTATTTTCCAACTGGCAATCATTGTCTTTGTCACTTTGTTGAGCCCGCCAAGCCTGTCTGCGCAATCGTGCGGTAATCTTGAAACGCCCTGTGTCGTCGAGGGCGGAACGTACCATGTTCTGTTGCCTGAAACGCCCGAGCCGACGGGGATTGTCATGCATTTGCATGGCGGTGGCAGTACCGGCGGCAGTATGCTCAAGTCTGATCTCGCCAGTGAGGCTCTTTCGCGGGGCTATGTTTTCCTAGCGCCGAACGGAGAGCATCCGGAAGCAAAATGGACAAAGGATTGGTCGGTCCGCGCAGATAGTATGAAATTCGAACGTAACGACGCAGAGTTTCTGAGCACGGTGTTGGCTGATATCCAAAGCAAGACTGACCTTGCAGAAGCTCCATTGCTCTTGTCCGGGTTCTCGCGGGGCGGATCAATGGTTTGGGACATGGCATGCTGGCAACCGGACTTTGCTGATGCCTATGCTGCTTTGGCAGGTGCTTTTTGGGAGAAGTTGCCAGACCGCTGTGCCGAACCGGTGTATCTTTTCCACACGCATGGATGGACGGACCGGGTGGTGCCGCTGGAAGGGCGATCTTTCTTTGATGGAACAGTGGTTCAGGGAGATGTCTACGCTTTTGATCCAGCGCGTAGTCCTGAAGGAAGCTGTGTTCAACCAGGGCATCGGCGGGCAAGTCATACGTTGCCACCAGCTTGTTGGCATTGATGTCCCAGCCAGTAAAGCTTCGCTTACCGAGGTCGAGAATCCACATCACGCCGTCGTCGGTAATGCGGGCGGCAATGACCGCACCCAGATTATCGTTCGCCTCTTTGGAAGGATATTCGACCATGGTGCCGTCAGACAGGCGTTCATAGAGTTTCGCCTTGGATGCACCCAGCGGTGACATGCTCAGGAACATGCGACCATCGGTGGAGAAGAACGGATCGCCGTAGCGTGTGTCATGGGTTGCCTTGCCAAAAGAACCAGTGCTGACCGGGTGACGGCGCATAGCCCTTCGTACCACTCGCCCATTCGCCATCCGTCATGCGCACATGTCGGGACTGGGACAGAACACTGTTCTGCTCCATCCAGATGCAGAAATGGCGATAGGACGGGCTACGGTTGTCCAATGTCAGGCTGACCCAGACGCGCCGCAGAACCAAACGGTACAGCGACAGGAACGCAAGGCGAAGAAAGGCAACCACAACCCCAAAGGCACCCAGTGCCAGACCACCGGCGAAAAAGTCGCTGGTCAGGGCATTGGTCAGAAACTGATCCACGATCGCCATCCTAGCCCCCTGTTACGTCTCGAAAGTCATGGCCTTTGAAGCACCGCACCGGGTTGCCGCGCTGTAAAGCGTGATGCAGCCCATTGCGGAGCGCCTTCTGGTCGGCCTCTGACGCGGCGGTGCGGGCGGCCAGCAATTGCTGAAGCCGCGCCAGCGCCAGCGCTTTGTTGCGATGTTGTGACCGTGCCGCACGCGCCACCGCAGCAAGCCCGGTTGGCCGGTGGGTCGCGCGCACCGCGCTGTCGGTTGTGTTCTGATGCTGCCCGCCGGGACCACCGGCGCGAAACGTGTCGAACACGACATCACCCGCACGAAGATGATCGGGGTTTTGCGCGGGCACGGGCAAATCGAACACGCCAATGAACCAGTTGGCGCGCTTATGCGATGGGCGGAGCCTGCTTGACGCGCACCATTGGATCGTACCGCGCCAGTTTCGGGCGAAATCCGCCGCAGCTGCACCGCTGACGACAACCACCGCAGATCTGACGCCGTGTTCAGAACGTTCGGCATGCGCATCGAAATCCAACGCCTCGGCCTCGGCCTCGGAACGCATGGCCTTCAGCACATGCGCCACCGCCTGCTGACATTCAGCCGGGCCCGAGCCGCTGGTCACCAAAAGTGAGATATGTTCGGGCGCGTTCATCTCTGCCCTCCCTCTCGGACCTTCTTGAAGGTGATGAGCGGATGGAACCGCGCCACGCAATCTGCCGCACCGGTGCGATGCAGATCCTCTGCAACGGATTGGGCGGATTTATAGGCCAAAGGCGCTTCCTCAACCAAAAGATCACGGTCTTCACACAGGATGCGCCCGCCAAACGGGGTGTGCTGCATGGCTTCAAGGTCGGATCTTTTGGCCCGAACCCGCCCATGCATCGAAGACCGGTCATAGCGCCGCCCCGCACCATGCGCCAAGCTACCCAGCGCGTCACCGTGACCGGTCGGAGCCAGAAGGTAGCTTGCACTTGCCCGCGACCCGGCAAGCGGAACATGGTCGCGCGCGGCAATCGCCGCCCCTTTACGGTGCAGCCAACCCTGCGCTGTCTGCTCGATCAGGTTATGGGGCGCATCGACCACCAGTTGCAGATCAGCCCGCAGCGCCTCGGCTGCCCGTTCAGCAATGATCTGGCGGTTCAGGCGCGCCCAGCGCACGGCCCGGTCATGATCGCGAATATATGCCCGCGCGTTGTCACTTTCCGCGGCAAGTCCCGCAAAGGCCCCCGTGGGCAAAGCCGCCAGAACCGCATTGCCAAATCCGCGAGAGCCGGAATGCACCAGCAGATACAGGCGCGTCGTGTCCAGACCGACCTGAGCGACGGCGTCGTCCAACTGTTGAACCTCGCAAAAATGATTGCCACCACCGATGGTACCCAAAGCATCAGCAAAGAGGTCGGGCGCAAAGCCTGCCTCCTCCAACCGTGCTCCGTTGCTGTGATCGGCGGGCCCGCCCAGCGCGCGCAGCCGCCGCACCGCCTTGTCCAACTTCAGCCTGTGCACAGGCAAATCCAGCTGGAACAGCGACATGCCGCAGCCGATATCGTTCCCAGCCAGTTGCGGATAGATCCTGTTTGCCAGAACGGCACAACCGACCGGCCCGAATTTACCGGGATGCAGATCCGGGAACGCCGCGATTTTGCGCACGCCGGGCCAACCCGCGATGTCCTCAAGTTGTTGTTCGGCCCGACCATCAATCCAGGCCGCAGATGTATAGAATTTCGTGATGATGCCGTCGCTGATCACAGCGGACGCGCGACCATCCAAGACAGAATTGCCCATAAGACAGTACCCAAAAACGTATGTAGAAACGCCAGCCAAACGCCAGCGATTGGGATCAAACCTGATCTGATTTCAGCTTAGGTATTGATCGGCCCCGAAAGGGCAAAATTGCGAATAAGCATATGGTTCCCTTTCTTTGCTAGGGGTTACGGTTTGGGTCCGATGGACCGATGTGAGACCGCCGTTTAGTTGGGAACGCCGATTCACTCAAAGGTTTTAGGCGCGCCCTGCAAAGCATGTGACCAAAAAGTCACTCTACCGTGTCCTAGCGGGCACTCCTTGTCACGTGAAAACCCGGACCCTATTGGGCTTCAAGTGAACAGAAAGCTTGGGAATTGAGTTCGCGCCCGGTCCGAGGAAAAAGCCTGTTGGACCGGCTGTTCCACCCCATCAAGGCTGCATCCGCCGTAGAACTCCAAATTCTTCGCAAGCTCTTGCAACGCTACAGCACCGCCATCCTGCTCGACAAAAGGCGCATGGGTGGACAGGTAGAAAGCGGGGCGTTGTTGTTGCAACCAGGGGCGCAGATGGGGCACCAGCGCAAATTCAGCGCCTTCCACATCCATCTTGACCAATGAAACATCGCTCAGATCCACCGCTTTTTCAAACGTCTCCCATGACAGGCTCAGCGCCTCGGTGCCCTTGCTGGTGTCGCCAAGCACGGACGTCATGGAATCCCCCGGCTCGCCGCCCAGGCTCGCCATGCGCATCACCCCGGTTTCTCCCCAAAGCGCGGCCCCAAAGGCCGAAACATTGGTGATCCCGTTCAATTCGAGGTTCCAGATCAAATAGCGATAGGCAACGGGATCGGGCTCAAAACACCACACATGGCGCGCACGGCGCGCGGCATAGAGTACAGTGGCCCCGGCCCAGGCGCCAATGTCGACATAGTCGCGATCAGGCGACAGAAACTTGTCCAGCATGGCAAAGGTTTCGGGCTCCCAATCCCCGGCGGTCGCTTTGCGCCAGAATTTGGAGTGATAGGGATCCAGCCGGAACGGATCCCCATTGAGGCGGCCATTGTAATAGCCCCGTGCCCGATAGAACATCTTGCGCAACTTGATAAGCATGGCCGGCCTTTGCTGAGGTTTGGTCTTTGTTTGCAACTGCTTGTGACACAACTTGGCGCGCCACCCAAGGGCGCGCGGTTCAATCCAGCTTGAGCGACAGCAGCTGAAGCTCGGTATAAAGGTGATCCAGCTCTGGCCCGTTCAGGCTCTTGGATTTCACAAAGCGCGGTGCGGGCAGTTTGATACGCGTCGCATCGTCTGGGTCACCGCCGCAGAACCGCGCATCTGCCGAAAGCACCGCGTTGTCGGCTGGCAATAGGGCGTCTGCGATCTCTTGCCCGAAACGGGTCAGAAACCCCTCATGCGCGTCACGAATATAGAGCACATCCCACCACGGCTGATCCGCCCCTTTTTGCGTCACCGAAAAGATGGCGAAGCTTTCACCTTCGGGGTGACGCATCAACACCGGGCGCACCCCATAGGGCAGCAGATCCTGCATATATCGCGCCTCATGCGGCTGAAGATGCGGCAGCAGATCCGCAGGATCGGTGATCACGTCCAACAACTCCGACCCGGCGCTGCTCCGCTGCCAATCCCAGCGATAATCGTCCAAAGAGGCAAATCCGCAGGCCCTTAGCGCCGCCATCGTGCGCGGATTGCTGGTGCTCGTCATGCTGGTATAGTGTCGATCCGGGTCAGCTGTGGCCCGGACCATCATCAGCAGCCCCGCACTGCCACGGTATTCCTTTTCCACATACCACGCGCACATATTTGTCAGGTTCAGCACCCCTTGCGGCAACATGCGTTGGGAGTGAACGGCCCCCAGATAGCCCACAATGCGCCCATCAGCCTCGGCCACATAGCCATAGTTGGGCTTGGGCATGTTCCAGTCATAATCAAAGATGCCGCGCCAGCGTTCTGGCGACAGTTTTGAGTTCATCTTGCCATGCAGCAGCGCCACTGCGGCCTCGGTATCCTCTTTTTCGGCAGGTCGGATGATCATGACGCCAAAACCTCGCTGGGCGCGGGAAACCGGACAGCCGGATGCGCCGTGAGGTGCCCCAAAAGCGTTTCGCAAAAATCCCAGGTGGCGGCGTCGTGATCGATATGATGGGTTAGCAGCCCGGTGGGTTCAGCCGCATCGGCAGAACCGGTCCGACGCGCGATCAAATGGTCGGTGAGGAACGATATGGATTTGGCCGTGCCGGTAAACCGGGCGCCGCCTTTCCATTTGATTGGATCGCAATGGCTGTTGACCAAGCGCAGCCCCGGCGCGGCCTCTGCCGCCGGCCGCGCATCACACAAGGACAGCGCGGTATAGCCCAACGCCGGAAGCCCCGCGACAACGCTCGGGTCAATGCGGTTCCAAGGGGGCACCATGACAGGTAGAAACCGGTCAGGCCCAAACAGCTCCGCCAGGACCCGGCGGCCTTGTTGCAGCTCGTCCAAAACAGTCTCTAACTGTCTATGACGGCCCAATTCCCACGCGCCTTTGTCACCGCTGCCCTTGGCGTGGTTAATATGCGCATACCCGTGCTGCGCGACATAGGCAGTTGGATGGGCCAGAACCGTGTCGGCAAAGGCAACATCCGCAGTCGCCGGAATCGAGGCCAGAACAACGGGTGTGCCGGTCTTGGCCGACAGCGACAGCAGACGCGACAGCTGTGGACCGGGGCGCGAGGCATCATCATCGCGCCACCAGAACGTGGCGATGCGTCCTTGAGCGTGCCATTGATCCAGTTCGGCGTTGAGCGTGTCCCAGGCTTCTGTATGTGCTGCCTCGGTCGAATTTGGCATGTCGCTATCTTGCGTCACCATAAGCCCCATCGTTTGTCTCGCCCCATGTGCTATTACAACGGGTCGCGCGATGCCATTGCCAAACGCATGAACACCAAATTGCGAAGTGATTTTACCAAGATACCGACCAAGACTATCCTCGTCACAAGAGTTTCCTTCCCCTCTTTGCAGGGATAAGAGTTGAAAACCACAATTCCTGACCTGTCACCTGCGCGCTCATGATCCTTCACGACCAAACCACCCCGGACTTTCTGCACGATCTTTCGCGGATGTGGCAGCCCGGCACGCCCAGCTTTGCCCTTCTGCCGCACCGGTTTGATCAGGACAGCGCGTGGGTCGAAGCCTGCGTGCAGGCGCTGCCCGAAACTCTGCGCACCGATCATGTCTTGCTGGCCACGTCAGGCTCAACCGGGGCGCCCAAGCTGCTGGTGGCCAGCAGACTACGTGCCGAAGCCATCGCCGTTGAGATCGGTCAGATGCAGGGCGTGGCCCCCGGGGATACGGCGATCATGACCCTGCCGCTCAGCTATTGTTTTTCTTTCGTAAACCAATGGGTGCTGGCACAGAAACAGAGTCTAAATAGGATCTTCGCGCGCTTGTCCGATCCGGACCACTTCGCAAAGGTTCTGGGGGAAAGCGAACGGGGTTTGCTCTGCCTTGTAGCGGCCCAAGTGCCGTTGCTGAGCGCTTTGGGTGAAGTCAGCTTTCACAAAATCAAGACCGTGGCATTTGCAGGCAGCCCGTTTCCCTGGGCTCAGTCCCACACCCTTGCCCGGCTGTTTCCCAATGCACGTTTCTTTGACAATTACGGCTGCGCCGAAGCCATGCCGCGCCTGACCATCGCGGACGTCACCGCGCATGTGCAGGCCGATACCACGCCGCCTTTGGGTCAGCTTGGTACTCCCTTGACCAGGATCACCCTGCGCAGCTCTGACAGCGGTGAGCTGCAATTCCAAAGCCCCTACGCCGCGCTGGGCTCTGTCGCGCCCGAGGGCTATACTCCCTTTGCGCCAGATGGCTGGATCGCGACCGGAGACCGCGCTGAGCAGGATAGCTCGGGTCATTGGCAGCTTCTGGGGCGCACAAGCGAAGTGTTCAAGCGCCATGGAGAAAAGATCTCGCTGCTGCGGCTACGGGAAACCATTGAAACCGTATGGGATCAGGAATTCGTTCTGGCACCTGCAAAGGATCGCTCTGGCGAGCCCGGGGTGCAGCTGTTCCTGGCAGGGTCGGCGGATCGTGCCGCCGCACGCACGATCCTGCAAAGGTTTCGCGCGGCCCATCCGCGGGCACATTGGCCGCTGCAAATCATTCGCGTTGACAAGCTGCCACGGCTGAGCAATTCAAAAATCGATCTTCTGGCACTGGAAACGCTGCCGGATCAGGAAATCCTCTGGGATCAGCGCGTGTAAAAGGAACAGATCTTCATGACCAATCTCGAAAAGCTGCAGGATCTGCTTGAGGACGTGCTTTTGCTCGAAGACGGGCAGTTCTCGCTTGATCTGACGCGGGACGGGGTCGAGACGTGGGATTCGATGGCAACGGTTGCAGTGGCGATTGGGGTCGAAGAGGTGTTTGGTCATCACCCGACCGAAGAAGAAGCCATTGCGCTGGCCAGTGTCACGGACATTATCACCTTCCTGAAAGCCAAGGGTGTCGCCTTTGATTGACCTGCCCCCGCGCATCGCCCTGACGGATCTGCCCGATCTGCTGTCGGGTCGACGTGCGGTGATCACCGGCAGGGTGGCGGCAGCGCAGGATGTGCCCTCTTTGGCCGCGCTTCCCGTTGTCGAGACACCGGCTAAGACCCCCTCAGATGCAGATCTAGTGGTGGTGCTGGGCGGCGGTACGCGGCTGGACGCGGCAAAAGCCTGGCGCGGTCGCAACCGACCCGACTGCGCCTTGCTGGCCATCCCGACCCGGTTCGGTAGCGGGGCCGAGGCAAATGATATCGCCGTACTGGATGATCGCGGTGCCAAGACCATTCAGAAAGGCCCGGAATTCCGGCCCGAATACCGGGCCTATCTGCCGGGTGTTTTGCAGACCCTGCCCGAGGACGCGCTTCTCTGGTCAAAAGGCGATGCGCTGACTCACGCTCTGGAAGGGCTCTTGTCCCCCCTGGCGACAGACGCGTTGCGCGCAGATCTTGCTGATGTACTACACACCATGCTGGACCTGAGCGACCCCCGCGATGCCGAATGGTTCGAACTGTCCGCGCTGGCAAACGCGGGTCAAGCGCAGGCCTCGGTTGGTCTGGTGCATGGGCTGGCACATGTGCTTGAGGCCCCCGCGCGGGCCGAACTGGCTACAATGGGACGAGAGGATCAACTGGGTCACGCCCGCCTGTGTTCGGGCTTTCTGGCCCCGGTTCTGCGGTATAATTTCACGCGTTCAGACAAAGCGGCGGATCGCCTGAAAGCGGTGGGTATCGACCGCGATGCGCTGCTGGCGCTGGCCAATTCGATCTCGACCCCCGCACTTGATCTGCCCCTGGATTGGCCCGATTTGATCGAGGCACATTGGAAATCCATCCTGCGCGACTTCTGCACACGCACCAACGTCGCGACGGTGCGGCCCGCCACGCTGACCGCTTTGATCACCGAGGTCAGCGCGCAATGAACACGCTGCTCGACATGCCCGCCTATGGGCCCCGCGACGATACGGCGTTTTTGGCCGAGATGAACCGGCTGACCCGGTTTCACATCAACCATTGCCCGGAATACGCGCGGGTTTTCCCCGGTTTCACACCCACCACCAAGGTCGAGGATCTGCCCTTTCTGCATGTCTCGGCCTTCAAAAATGTGTTGTTTCAAACCCAGGATGGGACGATCCGCCATGAAAGGGTGCTGAACTCATCCGCCACATCGTCGAACCTCTCCAGCCAAATTGCGCTGGATCGGGACAGCACCGCGTTACAGGCCAAAAGCAGCCGGGCCATCCTGTCGGATTTCATTGGTGAGGCCGAACAACCGCTGATCATCCTCGACGCGAAATCGGCACTTGTGCAGCGTGGCACGGTCAGTGCCCGCATCGCGGCGGGGCTTGCGCTGCGCCCCTTTGCAACGCGGCTGTATTTCGGGCTGGCCTCGCAAGACCATGACAGTGCGGTCTTGTGGGATCACCTGCGCGATGCCCTGCACAGTAGCGATAGCGTTCTGGTTTATGGATTTACCTGGGTCTTGTGGCGCATTTGGGCAGACAGCGACATGCCCGCAGATCTGGCCGAACGCCTGCGTGATGTAAAAGTGACTTATGTGCACAGCGGCGGTTGGAAAAAGCTGGAATCCGAACGGGTTGCGCCCGCCGCTTTGAAAGACAAATTGCTTGGGATTTCAGGCCCCGGATCTCAGATCATTGACTACTACGGGCTGGTTGAACAAAACGGGTTGCTCTATCCCGAATGCGTGGCGGGGTGGCGCCATGTCCCGGTTTGGGCCGATGTGCTGGGGCGTGATCCGATCAGCCATGATGTGATCTATAACACGCCCGCACAGCTTCAGTTGATGAACGTGACACCACGCGGCGCGCCTTACCACAGCGTATTGACCGAAGATCAGGGCGAAGTGCGTCGCGATCCCTGCGCCTGTGGCCGGTCCGGGCGTCGGTTCAAGCTGCTGGGGCGCTTGCCCAAGTCCGAGACGCGGGGATGCGCCAATGTCTGACACCTCCTCCGTCTACCACGGCTTTCGCGACGGCAACGGTGGCGTGGTTCAGGTTGCACTCCCCTTTGCGCTCGACGCTTTATGCGCCGAATATGACGAGGTGACAGCCCGCATGGCACGGCGTACGGCCCCACCGGCATTCAGCCGCGACGAGTGGGGGTATCTTTTGGGCTTCATGCGCGGCTCAGCCCTGCGTGCGGTGTTCACCCAAGGTTTTGGGCCTGCATCCGACGAACTGGATTCAATGCCTTTGCGCATCGCCCGCCCGCGCGCACATGTTGCGATCTGGCTGCCTAATAATGTCAGCCTTCTGGGGCCGCTAACGACCACTCTGTGTCTTTTGACCGGCGCGCATGTTCGCGCCAAGGCCGGAACGGGTTCAGAGAACCTGACGGCGCATCTGCGAGATGAAATCCTGGAAAACGGGGCCGGGCCAATCCTGACACGGCTCTGGCAACAGAACCTGACCGTCGAACAGTTTGACCGCCACGACCCCAGAAATGCAGACTGGTCTTCTGCCGCAGATGCGCGGATCTTCTTTGGTTCTGACACCGCTGCATTGTCGGTCGAATCTCTGCCACACAAGCCGGGCACACCCTTCTTTGCCTTTGCCGATCACAGCTCGCTGGTTTGGGCTGACCCCACAGCGCTTGATGACGCAGCGCTGACCACTTTGCTGCGTGTCTTCAGGATCTATGGCAAGGCTGGATGCACGTCGCCGCAAAGCCTTGTGCTGATCGACGCAGAGCCCAAAGACGCAATCGCTACCGCCAACCGGCTAAAGGATCTGAGCGATGCGCAGAAGGGCACAAACCCGCCCGTTCATATCGCATCTGACAGCTTCATGGCCGATCAGGTGGCCCGCGCCAATGGCTGGCATGCGGTGCGCACCGATAACAGGGATGCGGTATTCGTGGCCGGAGCGTCAGCATCCAAGGACTTGCCGGGGCTGATGAGCCTGAGCGTCATCGCACAGCCGCGCGAAGAGGCCCTCGCGACGTTGCCGGATGAAATACAAACTGTCGGGCATATCGCTGGTCCAGACAGGCTGCGAGATTGGGCGCTGTCCCTGACGGGCAGCCGGGCGTTGCGCTTTGTACCCGTGCAGCAGATGCATCATTTCGGTCCATTCTGGGACGGTCAGCCCTTCTGGCGCGGGCTTTTTCAAGATCTCGACATTCGTATCTGATCCCAAAAACCCCTATGTCCGGAGCATGAACCGTTCCGACAGGGGCAGGCTTGCCGCCCCCAACGGGCGCGCGCGGGCGCCAAGGGTTCCGGCCTGAACATCGGGTCGGATCAAGCCAGAAAGAGGCATTTGGTCCAGCGCCGCGGATACGCGGGCCACGATCTTGTCGCGCAAAGTGTCTGGCATGTTGCCGTCGATCAGTATCGCGGGGAAATCGATGATCGAACACGCGCCCACAATCAACTGGGTCAAGGGTGGAATGGCATCCTCCAACCAGTCTTCGATCATCTCATGTTCGGCGGGTGACCACTCGGCGGCGACCTGAGACGACAGCTGCTCTTGTCCGGTACGGGCGAATAACCGGCGTTCCAGCCCGATCATCGAGGCCTTGTCGATAAGCTGCGAGGCCTCGCCTCTCTGGGACAGAATAGGAAAAGGCCCCACCGCACCTGCGTTGCCCGCGCGCCCGGCGTAAAGCGCGCCGTTCAACACCACACCTCCACCCACGAAATACCCGATATATATATAGAGAAAATCGGGTGGGAGCTCGGACGTTCCAAAGGTGAGTTCGGCCCCGCAGGCGCTGGTTGCGTCATTCCCCAGGTACACGGGAAAATCGACAAGGGCATCGATTTCGGCGGCAAGGTCAAATCCCTTCCAGCCAGCCATCTTTTGCGGCTCTATTCCAATGACATTCGCCCATTCCCACAGGAAATAGGGTGAGGCGACACCCATACCGGCGATGCGGGCTTGTTGTGCCGCAGGCAAGGTCGCGCACAGCTCGGCGACCGCGTCTTTCACAAAGGCCAGCACCTCTTGCGGGGTCGGATAGGCATAGTCCTTGTGGATATGCGCCAGCTCTTGCCCAACAAAATTGACAAGGGTCAGTTCAGTGGACCTCCGCCCGACCTTTAGCCCCAGAAAATAAGCGCCATCTGGCGCCAATCGCATCGGGATCGAAGGTTGACCTATTTTGCCACGGATCTTTTCGCCCTTTTGCAGCAGCCCGTCTCGCTCCAGGGCACGCATGATAACCGACACGGTTTGAGCCGAAAGTCCGGTCTTTCGGGCCAGATCGGCCTTGGGCAGAGGTCCTTGGCGGCGCAGGATAGTCAGCACCAGACGCTCGTTCCGTTCACGCATGGCGATGTGATTTGAGCCCGAATTCTCAAATTTATCTACGTTTTCAGATAGTTTTAAATTCGGTCCATCCACGGCACGTTTTCCCTTCGGCACTAGAATGGCGGCAGGTCATATATCTCGTCAATACTAAATCAAGTTGATTTATTTATTGACCGCAGAGGCGAATCGCAATTACGATCCTGACAGCGCAATTCAATTGCGCGGGTGGGCCAAGCCTGCCCGATCTACTGGGAGGATATCATGAAGACATTACTGACAGCCGCTTTTGCGGCCACTGTGGCGTGGTCTGGCGCGGCGTTTGCAGAGACAAGCGTTTGCCTGATTACAAAGACCGACACGAACCCGTTTTTCGTGAAGATGCGCGAAGGCGCCGAGGCAAAAGCAGCTGAGCTGGGCATGACGCTCAAGTCTTTTGCAGGCAAGATCGACGGCGACCATGAAACTCAGGTTCAGGCGATCGAAACCTGTATCCTTGACGGAGCTTCGGGCATTCTGCTGACCGCTTCTGATACATCATCCATCGTTCCCGCCGTGAAACAGGCGCGCGATGCGGGGCTTTTGGTCATTGCTTTGGACACACCACTGTCTCCGATTGACGCTGCCGATGCGACCTTTGCCACTGACAACTTCCTGGCAGGTGAGCTGATCGGAAAATGGGCGGCTGGCACGATTGGCGATACATCTTCGGCCAAGATCGGCATGATGAATATCAATGTATCGCAGCCCACCGTAGGCGTTCTGCGCAATCAGGGTTTCCTCCAGGGCTTTGGCATCGACCTTGGTGATCCGGCCAAGTGGGGCGATGAAACCGACGCGCGGATCGTGAACAACGAGGTGACAAACGCCAATGAAGAAGGTGGCCGCAAGTCGATGGAAAACTTGTTGACCATGGACGCAGGCACCAACGTTCTTTACACAATCAACGAACCGGCAGCCGCTGGTGCACATGAGACGCTGAAGGATTTCGGCAAAGTCGATGATGTGATCGTGGTATCCGTCGATGGCGGTTGTCCGGGCGTACAGGCCGTTGCCGATGGTGCAATTGGCGCGACCTCACAGCAATACCCGCTGCTGATGGCATCTTTGGGTGTTGAGGCGGTGAAAGCCTGGGCCGATACGGGTGCGAAGCCTGAGAATACACCTGGCAAAGACTTCTTCGACACAGGTGTGGCCCTTGTCACCGATAACCCGGTCGATGGTGTTCCTTCGATCTCATCGGCTGAAGGGCTAGAGCTCTGCTGGGGCTGATCTGATCCCGAACATATCACGGAGGGCGCAGCCTGTGCCCTCCGTTCTGCCTCAGGCACCCAAAGCCTGAAACACCGCAATCCTGCATACGCGCCAAGGGGGGATCATGTCCGACAGCAAGGCAGAAAAGGAATTCGAATCGGGGCTGGTCGGCGCCGAAGACACGGTTGCCGAGTTTGAAGACACGCGGAAGGGTATCATCGGGCGCATCCAGCACTCGCTGCATGTCAATCCGGCTTTGGTGCCGCTGATCGTCCTTTTGGCCTCGGTCATCCTGTTCGGAATGCTGATTGGCCAACGGTTCTTTTCTCCCTTCGCTATGACGCTGATCCTGCAACAGGTTCAGATCGTGGGCATCGTGGCTGCGGCTCAAAGCCTGGTGATCCTGACCGCAGGCATCGACCTGAGCGTTGGTGCGATCATGGTGTTGTCATCCGTGGTCATGGGCCAGTTTACCTTCCGCTATGGGATGCCGGTGGAGCTTGCCGTACTGTGCGGCCTGTCCGTTGGCATGATCTGCGGGCTGATCAACGGTTGGTTGGTCGCCTATATGAAGCTGCCGCCCTTCATCGTGACCCTGGGCACTTGGCAGATCATTCTGGCGGCGAACTTCCTCTATTCCGCCAATGAAACCATCCGCAGCGCGGATATCGAAGAGGTGGCTCCCTTGCTGCAAATCTTCGGTACCAAGTTCAAAGTTGGAGATGCACAACTGACGCTGGGCGTGATCTTCATGCTCGCGCTGGTGTTCACGCTGGCCTATGCGCTGAAACAGACCGCCTGGGGAAGGCATGTTTACGCGGTGGGCGACGACCCGGATGCAGCTGAACTGGCCGGCGTAAACGTCAAACGCACGCTGATTTCGGTCTATCTGTTATCCGGTTTGATCTGCGCCTTTGCAGGCTGGGCCATGGTCGGACGCATCGGATCGATCTCGCCCACGGTCGGACAGTTGGCCAATATCGAAAGCATCACCGCCGTGGTGATCGGAGGCATATCGCTATTCGGAGGGCGCGGCTCGATCCTGGGCGCGCTATTCGGAGCACTTATCGTTGGCGTGTTCACCCTTGGGCTGCGCCTGCTTGGGGCCGACGCCCAATGGACCTTCCTTCTGATCGGCCTGCTTATCATTGCCGCCGTCGCCGTTGATCAATGGATCAGAAAGGTATCTGCATAATGGAACCGATCCTCAAAGCCCGAAACCTGGTCAAACGCTATGGGCGTGTAACGGCCTTGGATCATTGCGATTTTGAGCTTATGCCCGGTGAAATCCTAGGCGTGATCGGCGATAACGGGGCCGGTAAATCGACCCTAATCAAAGCCCTATGCGGCGCCGTCATCCCTGATCAGGGCGAGGTGTTTCTGGATGGAACCAAAGTCGCGTTCTCATCACCGATCGAAGCGCGCGAACAAGGCATCGAAACCGTCTATCAGACCCTGGCCATGAGCCCTGCACTTTCGATTGCAGACAACATGTTCATGGGGCGCGAGTTGCGCAAACCTGGCATCATGGGCAAAGTCTTTGGTCAACTCGACAAAAAGAAGATGCAGGATTTCGCGCGCGAAAAACTCACCGAGTTGGGCCTGATGACGATCCAGAATATCAACCAAGCGGTTGAAACATTGTCGGGCGGGCAGCGGCAGGGCGTGGCTGTGGCACGCGCGGCTGCCTTTGGATCCAAGGTTATTATCCTGGACGAACCGACTGCGGCGCTCGGCGTCAAGGAAAGCCGCCGCGTGCTGGACCTGATCCAGGATGTCAAAGCGCGCGGTATCCCGATCATCCTGATCAGCCACAACATGCCTCATGTGTTCGAGGTCTGCGACCGCATCCATATCCACCGCCTTGGCAAGCGCCTGACTGTCATTGATCCGAAAGACCATGAAATGTCCGACGCCGTCGCTTATATGACCGGCGCGAAAAGGCCGGAAACAGCCGCTGCGTGACACCCATGGATCTCGAGGAACAGGTCAACCGCATTGTTGCATTGATTAAGCCGTCCAAGGTCAAAGACACACGCCAGTTGATCGCAATCGCCGGGCCACCCGCATCGGGCAAGTCCACGCTTGCCGAAAAGGTCCGCCAACGGCTTGAGAAAAACGGGATACCCTGCGGGCTGGTGCCCATGGACGGCTTTCATCTGGACAATGACACTCTGTCAAATCGCGGTCTTCTGGCCCGTAAAGGTGCGCCTGAAACCTTTGATACCGAAGGGTTCAACGATCTTCTTTCGCGCGCATTACGCGAAGACACCGTCACCGTTCCGTTGTTTGATCGAAGCAGGGATTGCGTCGTTCAGAACGCTGCGCGCATTGACGTGTCTCAAAGACACGTGGTCGTTGAGGGCAACTATCTCTTTCTAAAAGATCCAGCATGGCGCCCTTTGACCCAATACTGGTCGTTGAGCGTGTTTATTGAACCCAAGCTTGATGTGCTCAAAGAGCGACTGATAAACAGATGGCTCGATCATGGCTATCACCCAAACCAAGCGCTTGAAAAAGCAACTGAGAACGACCTTGTCAACGCAAGGCTTGTTCTTGAACAATGCGACAGATCGGTGGTCGATCTGATCCTTTGAACGCTCTCCTTAGATTGGCTACCTGTGCGACGGTCAACACTTACGTTTGCAAGATTACCGACCATCAAGATGCCAGATGCCAGATGCCAGATGCCATCGAATGTGCCGTTCCAACCATCAAAGAAATGATGCTCGATAGTGGTCACGTCCATCGCGCGCACGGCAAGCGTTGTTCGGCAAAACGCCCGCTGGTGCCTTTTCAGCGTCGGCAAGTCACAAATGGCAAAGAGTTGCACAGGTCACACTCGATGTGCTTTCGTGAGTTAGCGCGATTGGAGGCGTTTGCTGTCGATCGAGCTATGCGCCAGCTTGTATCCAAACCGATGCGTAAACGGTCTTATTTCGAACGATCTCTCTTCATTCGCCGTCGGATTCGACCGATGTAGATGAGACGAGGCAGTTTATGCGGATAGCGGATAGCCAATTGCAATAAACTACGCTCGTCTTCGAGAAGCTTCTCAAAACGGCCTTCCTTCTTTAGCCACCTTGGGGCAATCGACCTAAATTTTTCTTCGAACGTAATCTCGTCAGAGTCAGTCGACGCGTTGGAATCTCTTGTCTGAATAGGTTTTTCTGTCCGAATTTTTTCTCTCCGCACATACCGTTTCACAAAATCCTGACCATAGAACCTTTCGACTACCTTCTCAGGATGGTTTGAATATCTACTGTAAACATCGGCCCACTCGGCAACGCAGCGTGTTGCGTTTTGTGCGGAAAACCCTCCGCCATAGTACCTGCATACGAACAGTTCAGCATGCTGAATTTGGTAACCCTTTGCATGCGCACGAAGCAGCAGATCGTGGTCCGCGACAATGCGTAGCTGAGTGTCAAAGGGTTCTTTCGCAAGCAACTCACGTTTGTAGAAGGTTGCCTGATGGCAGGGAAAACGTCCATGCCAGCCACCTTCTAAATTACCATCAGATAAACGTTTGGCGAGCTGATCCATTCCAGAAGCTCTTCGGAAATGATGAGCGCCGCCGGACACGTAGTCATGGTCACCATATAGAATATCGGGTTCGTTTCGCAGAAACTGTGAGACCTCTGTCAAAGTGTCCTGCTTGAAGAAGATGTCACCGGAATTCAGAAACACGACATATTCACCGGTAGCTTTTTCACACGCGGTATTCATCGCCGCGTACACACCCTCGTCAGGGCAAGACGCATAATAATCAAAGGCTTCTTTATACCGATTGAGATACTGGCGGCCAGGGTCAGACCAGCTGGACCCATCAAGAACGACCCATTCGACTTCTGTGTAATTCTGCGCAAGAACGCTTTCTGCTGTCCTGGCAAAGTCACTGTCAGGGTTAAGAACAATTGTGACGACCGAGATTTTCATTGACGAAGACCAGCTTGGATTGTCACTTGGCGTTCAAACTCGGATCCGGGGTCCGAGGTGTAAGCGGAGTACCCCTGCGTGAGAACGTCTTCGAGCCGTTTCACGTCCTGCAGCCAATTATTGCGACCGCGCGCTACGCTTTCAAGAATCCGGTCTGACATCTCCAAGAGACCATTTTCGGTCAGAGATGGAAGACTTTCTGAGCCATGGTTTTTTCCAAGCAAAAAACCGGTCTCTCCGTCCGAAATGTATTCGTTTAGCGTAGGTTTGTCCGGTCCAATGACAATTTGCCCGCTCGCCATTGCTTCAAGAAAGCTCATTCCAATACCTTCGGCTTCACGCGGTGCAAAATAGACGGCATGTTTACGCGCTTCTGCGATAGCCTGTTCTTTGCTGTCGTACCACTCGGAAAACGCAAGCTCGATCGCAGGCCCACCAGACGAAGCGGCGGCCAACAGTGTTGCTTTTCGCTCTTCGATCTCAGACGAAAAATCTCCGGCAAGATGTATTTGTAGTTTTTGGATCCCAAGAACGCGACACGCCTCGATTACTGTTTCTCCGTCATAATCCGTGCCCGGTCGACGTTCCCAGAAATATGCAGATAATGGCCCGTCAGCTTGCCAAAGCCTTGTCTCGACCTCGGGATAATACCGAACCAGGACACTGTTGCAGCGAGCAGCTTGAAGAATGGAATGCATAGCAAAGCTGAACGATACAAAGGTTGCTCTTGGAAATCGTTGCCAAAATTCTTCTTTCAGCTGAATCGAGCCATCATACATTGGAATAATATTGAATTGTCCGGAAACGTGATGGTAAAGCCGGCTCGCTGCGAGTTCTGATTGCCAAAAAAATAGATGTTCATACTCGTTATCGAGAAACGGAGTATAGTCAAACCCGTAAGGGTCAGCTGGATCGAAAAAGAAAGAGTCAACTTCGAAGAACTTCGATACGATTTCTTGAAAAAACTTACTCGACCCAGTTTTTTCGTGAAATGTATGTCCAATAAAGGCAGCGCGCTTTTTCATTATCTCACTATTCCAGAATCTTTGGCCAATTTTGTATTTCTTGTGCGGAAATTTCGTCAACTTTCTTGATGATTTTTTTGCTCAAAACGAGCTTATCGTAACTGTTTGCGGCCTCACCATGGTTTGGTCTGTTGACAACACGGTTTTGTTTCCAAAAGGCAGCTAACGCCTCAGAGTCTCTGGTTCCAAGAGAAAGAAATCTTCTAATCTCGTCGACAACATTTTCAGGCCTGTCTCTTAGGTCAGGCTGAAAAATTTCCAAACGCTTCTCTTCGGGGATATGACTTCGCATTTTCCGCCAAGCCTCTTGGCATTTAACCCAGCGGTTCGCTACTTCCAGCTCTTTTCCATTCAAGATATCTGGCCAAGTTGCGACGTTCGAACGTACAGCTTCACGCGGATCTCTGTAAATATAAAAAAACCACGCTTCGGGGAACAGTTCGATGAGTGCTGGAATTGCGTTCACCTGTTGAATATCAGGTGTTTTATCAATCCACTTTAAAGAGTCTGCATCCAGGGAATTAATAAAAGCTTCGTCAACGGCCTTGGCAATTGAAGAAAACAGCGCAGCTTTGGCACTTTCTTCCCGAACGATACAATTCGGATTAACTCGATTGTCTCTGATGCGCAGTATTGCCTCAGTAAAGAGGTATATAAAATGACCCTCTTTAGAGTAAGACGCAAATCCGTCCAAACAGCTTAATCCACTCGCTAACCCAGTGGTCCCAGAACGAGGAAAGCCTAAAATAAAGATAGGTCCACATACGGATTTCATACCACTACTTTCCTCGACAGAGCCAAGTAAACTGTGTCTTACAGGCGATTAGATAGCACCACCCGCAGAGATAGTTTCGGATAGTTTGGTTTTGGCTCGAGTGCAATAGCCCATCACATCTAGGCTCGCCCATGTGCGTTGTGGCCTCAATACCGGTTGATCTTTGTGACGTGTTTTTCTGATCTCCGGTAAGGCACAGACCTTCTGAATGATGGTGACACTTCATTCCTACCGGATCACGGGAGTGCTCGCAGTGATCAGAGCTTTTCGCGCTCGGTTTCTTGCTGTTGCCATCGACAATGAGATTTCGTGAGCCCGAACCGCAGCGGTAGAGCAGGTTCACACTGCGAAACAGGCGACGCGCCGACGACCAACGCATACGGACCCCAAGGCAAAGACACCACATAGTTTTGAAGATCGCCTGGCGACCCCGGCAGGATTCGAACCTGCAACCTGCCCCTTAGGAGGGGGCTGCTCTATCCAGTTGAGCCACGGGGCCGCGCGTCGATGTCTGTAACCGGCTTTTTCGGCGATGTCATCGGCTTTGCTCGAGTATTGAACAGTTTGCCTTGTTTACGATAGCATCGGACAAAACAACGACGCAGGTCCTCCGGTGACGACAGACACAAAACGCCCGCTTACCCTTCGTGATGTTTCAGAAGCGTCCGGAGTATCCGAAATGACGGTCAGCCGGGTGTTGCGCAATCGAGGCGATGTGTCTGATGCCACGCGCACTCGGGTTCTGGCCGCGGCGAAAGAGCTGGGCTATGTGCCCAACAAGATAGCAGGTGCCTTGGCATCGAGCCGGGTGAACCTGGTTGCGGTTATCATCCCGTCACTGTCGAATATGGTGTTTCCTGAGGTTCTGACCGGCATCAACCAGATTCTGGAAGATACCGAGCTACAACCCGTGGTCGGCGTCACCGATTATCTTCCTGAAAAAGAAGAGAAAGTTCTGTACGAGATGCTATCCTGGCGTCCGTCTGGGGTGATCATCGCGGGGCTGGAGCATACCGAGGCGTCGCGCGCCATGCTGGATGCGGCTGGTATTCCGGTGGTCGAGATCATGGATACAGATGGTAAACCGGTGGACGCGATGGTTGGTATATCGCACCGGCGCGCCGGGCGCGAAATGGCGCAGGCGATTCTGAAAGCCGGGTATCAGCATATCGGGTTCATGGGCACCAAAATGCCGCTGGATCACCGCGCCCGCAAACGGTTTGAAGGCTTTACCGAAGTTCTGGGCAAGAACGGGATCGAAATCGAAGATCGCGAGTTCTATTCCGGCGGCTCGGCCCTGGCAAAAGGGCGAGAGATGACGCAATCCATGCTGGAACGCTCGCCTGATCTGGATTTTCTGTATTACTCGAACGACATGATCGGTGCGGGTGGGCTGTTGTATCTGCTGGAACAGGGTATTGATGTGCCCGGTCAGATTGGTCTGGCCGGGTTTAACAATGTCGAACTGCTGCAAGGGCTGCCGCGCAAGCTGGCCACGATGGATGCCTGCCGTCTGGAAATCGGGCGCAACGCGGCGCAGATCATCGCGGCACAGCTTGAGGATCCGGAGGCCGAGGTTGAAACCCGCGTGACCCTGACGCCCAAGATCAACTTTGGCGATACGTTGAAGCGGCGCTAGACGCTTGGCGCTACCGCGACTGGACAACCGGGCCGCACGGGCCCTTTTCATGCACCACCATGCGCTGGCCGAGCAACCCTCGGGCGGTGCCAAGGGTGCGGATCTGCTGGAATTAATCCACCGGTTGGGATTTGTTCAACTGGACAGTATCAACACCGTCGCGCGGGCGCATGACATGATCTTGTTCTCGCGCCGCCCGTCCTACCGGCCAAAGAACCTAAAACGCCTGTACGAAAGCGACAAAGCGCTGTTCGAACACTGGACCCATGATGCCGCTGTCATTCCGATGGCGTTCTACCCGCATTGGCATTTACGGTTTCAGCGCGATGCACAAAAGCTTCGAGCGCGATGGAAAAACTGGCGTCGTGACGGGTATGAGGAACGCTTTCAGACCGTCTTGCGCCATATCCAAGACCACGGGCCCGTCTGTTCATCTGATGTCGGCAAGGATGAGGAAAAGACATCCGGTGGTTGGTGGGATTGGCACCCATCGAAAACCGCTCTGGAGTATCTGTGGCGGTCTGGCGCTCTGACCGTCGTGGGGCGGGTCGGGTTTCAAAAGCACTTTGACCTGACCGAACGAGTGATCGAACAGCATCTTTGTCCCGGTGTCTTGCCCTGTGATGCAGACCGAACGGTCGATTGGCTGTGCAATGCGGCGCTGGATCGGCTTGGCTTTGCCACGTCAGGCGAGATCGCGGCCTTTTGGGATTCCGTTGCGCCAGCCGAAGCGAAACTCTGGTGTGTTCATGCTCTAACAAAGGGCGAAATTCAAGAAATCGAGGTTGAATGCGCAGATGGTCGTCTGCGCAAATGCTTTGCCAGACCCGAGGCTGTGGCCACCGCGCAAGCGGTACCGCCACCGCCTGGGCGTATCCGCGTTCTCAGCCCCTTTGATCCGATGCTCAGGGATCGTCACAGGGCCGAGCGCCTGTTTGGCTTTTACTATCGCATTGAGGTGTTTGTGCCCGAAGCCAAGCGCATCTATGGCTATTACGTCTTTCCGCTTTTGGAAGGGGATCGCCTGATTGGGCGGATTGATATGAAAGCCCAGCGCGATGCTTCTGAACTGAGCATAAAGGCCGTATGGCCTGAACGGAAAATCCGCTGGTCTGACGCTCGCACCAAACGTCTCGAGTCCGAGCTGGATCGGGTCCGGAGGTTTGTAGGCTTGGACAAGGTCGTATTTCTGGATGGCTGGTTACGGGACCCTGTTTAGCGACATTTGAGGTTCAGCGGAACGCGCACGCGACCCATTCGAAGCGCAAGATCAGCTTTCAAGCGTATTGAAATCACCCAGAAGATCCAGCAGCAATTCGTGTCGATCCGGGCCCAGCGCTTCGCGCACACGGTCGGCCTGCGCCAGGATTGCGGTCAGATTTGCTTCGATGACATTCAACCCCTTGCGGCTGATCTGGATCTTCTGCCGGCGCCGATCCTGCACGTCCGGGTGTCGGTCGATCAGACCTTTTTGTTCCAATTTACGCAGAATACGCGTCAGGCTTGGCAGCAAAAGACAGGCTTGTTCGGCAATTTGCGTGGGTTCCATCGGGCCTTGCTCGTTCAGAACGCGCAGGACACGCCATTGTTGCTCGGTCACACCCGCATCTGTCAGTGTTGCACGTATGGGACCCATCACCTTTTCCCGAGCACGCAGCAACGCGATCGGCAAGGATCGAGACGTCAGGGGCAGTTTACCGGCCATACGCGATTCTACATCACTCGCGGGTATCTTCAAAATCTCGAATTTGTGAAGAGAAGAAGCCCGAATTAGAGCCTATTTCGAGCGCATTTCAGCTGCGGCCTGTGCATATCCTCCAGACGCACCATCCACGAAATGAACGTGATCGTCGCGCATCGCAGACGGAACAAAGCAGGTCATCATTGCTTCGGTCTGGGCGTGCAGACCATAGGTGATCTTGCCTTCGGTTTTTGCGCGATCCAACATTTGGGTGATCCGGGCCAGAGTTTCTGAATCGCAATCCAATGTCATCTTCAGACCGTCATCGAACTTACGGAAATCCGCGTTTTCGCTGACCATGCGTTGATACCGCACAGGCTCAAACGAACCCAGGCGGATTTTGAACTTAAACAACCCCCTGATCATCAGGTTTTCGAATAACAACCGCATCTTGTGGAGCTTTAAATTACGCCCAGCACGCGACACATGCGCGTCCAGCGTTACACCGGGCGGTGGCCACTTCATCGGCGGCCCCTGTTCGGCAACCGGATGTCCGGCACGTCTCAGACCTTCCGAGGCCGCAACGACGGACTGTGCCAGATCGGCAAAGTCGCTTTCGGTTGCTCTGTCTGTCGGCTGAATCACAACAGACACGATCTGTCCATTTTGCGCCGGACTGTTGGACCATCGGCACGACAGGCCAGTCAGGTCTGGCAGCGCATCGTCTTCGGCCGGTTGCACCCCGATTGTTCCAGCTTTCATCTGCTGCTCTGCCCAGGCCAGCCCACCCCCCGAAAACATGGCATAATCAACCCCGGATGAGGGCGCATGACGCGCCACGCGCAGATCGCGCCCTGCAGATCGAATCTCGGTTACAGGAACCAGTGCTGCTCTTAGCGAAATACCGAATTCCTCTTGGGCCCAACTGCGCAATTTGGCCAATGTCTCGCGCGCGACCTCTGAATCAGAAGCAGGGATCGCAAATCCTGCACCATCCCCGCCAAACACGTAGGGAAACAGCTTTCCATCCATCGCATTGATCATGGCGGAAATCACGGCAGCCCCGACCATATTCACAACCTTATAGCGCCCGTTTGCGATCTCGCCGGTCGAGTTGACGATATCCGCGACACCCAGGACCCAATCGTCGGGCACAGGTGTAAAGGCCGCAGGGTTACTGAGACCCAGAAAGTCACGTGTCACGGGAACCGAGTCGTAAAAGTCTGAAATCGCGTTGGTCATGGGTCTCTCAACGGTGAGGTGTAAATGCTGAAAAAGCTAGAGCAATTGTGAATGTTGTCAGCCTCCGGCAGCAAATTGCACGCGCTTGTGCACGTTCCTCAGACATGCAAAGCATGCAGACAAGGAGGACAAAGATGCAGGCAGGTTTGATTGTATTATGTCTGGCTTACGTCCTCAGCCAGTTTTTTCGCGCGTTTCTGGCTGTTCTGACGGTGGATCTTGGCCGCGATATCGGCGCCACACCCGAGGATCTGGCTTTTGCCTCCGGGCTTTGGTTCCTGGTCTTTGCTGCTATGCAGATCCCGGTCGGATGGGCGCTTGACCGCGTTGGTCCCCGGCAAAGCTCGGCGGTTCTGCTGATGATCGGTGGTGCCGGAGGGGCAGCCTTGTTTGCCATGGCCAGTACACCGTTTCATGTCAGCCTTGCGATGGCCCTGATCGGGGTTGGATGCTCACCCGTCCTAATGGCCTCGTATTTCATCTTCGCCCGCGAATATCCTCCGGCAAAATTCGCCACGCTGGCAGCGGTTATGTTAGGAGTTGGCTCGGTCGGCAACCTGGTTGCCTCCTACCCGACCGCATTGGCGGTGGAATGGATTGGCTGGCGCGGTACATTGACGGGGTTAGCTGTCATCTCGGCGATCATCGCTATCGCGATCTGGGCAACGGTGCGTGACCCCGAAAAGGTTGTGACCGAACATAAAGGCTCGCTGCTGGATTTGCTCAAGCAGCCCGCGCTTTGGACGATCTTGCCCTTGATGCTGGTCGCCTATGTGCCCTCTGCCGCGCTCCGAGGTCTGTGGATCGGGCCCTATTTGCGAGATGTCTTTGACCTAAACATCACCCAGATCGGTCAGGCCACTTTGGTCATGGGTGCCGCGATGATCGCGGGCACATTCTCCTATGGGCCGCTTGATCGCCTTTTACAGACCCGAAAATGGGTGATCTTTGGCGGCAACGCGCTGAGCGTCCTTGCCTTGGTGCTGCTGTGCATCTGGATACAGAACGCTGTCTGGATTTCCATTGCGCTGGCCGCGGTCATAGGTTTCACCGGGGCGTCTTTTCCTGTCATCATGGCGCATGGTCGTGCCTTCATCCCGCCCCATCTGGTCGGGCGTGGGGTTACGCTGCTGAACCTCTTTGGCATTGGCGGTGTGGGGATCGCCCAATTCGCAACCGGTCGTATCCACGCGGCAACGGTAGACATCAGCCCAACCGCACCCTACACAGCGATATTCAGCTTTTTCGCTGTCGCGCTGGCGATCGGCTGTTTGATCTATCTGTTCAGCCGCGACAGCCTGGACTGATCATACTCAGGAGACCTGCGTGAAAGACCCGGTTGTCATTGCCCCCAATCTCAAGCGCAGACTGTCGGGCGTCACTGCAACGATAGCGCGGCTGGTGCCGCTCCAGGCGCAGTGGATCGACATCGCTGCCACCGGGCCCGGTCTGCCGGATGATATCCCGCATATCCCACTAAGCCGCCTGCCATTTCTATCACGTAAAACCCTGCGGGTCTGGCACGCCCGCCGCAATACCGAGATGTTGCTGGGCCTGATCCTGCGCGACGTCCTGCGATTGCGGCTCAAGCTGCTGTTCACCAGCGCTTCGCAACGGGCACATACCGGCTATACCAAATGGCTGATCGGCAAGATGGACGCGCTTGTAGCGACCTCGCGCAAGACCGCCGGGTATCTGGAGCGCGATGCTCAGGTCATCCTGCACGGCATCAATCTTCAGGACTTCACCCCGCCGCAGGACAAAGCCGCGCTGCGTTCGCGGTTGGGCCTGCCGAATGGGCTTGTGCTTGGCTGCTATGGTCGCATCCGCCATCAGAAGGGCACGGACGCTTTCGTTGATACCATGATCGAGCTTTGTGGACGTTTCGATGATCTCTCGGGCATCGTGATGGGCCGCGCGACCGAAAAGCACACGGGCTTTCTGGCAGAGCTGAAAGACAAGGTCACCGCCGCAGGGCTTTCTGATCGTATCCTGTTCAAGCCCGAGGTCACAGTGGATCAGATCGCCGAATGGTATCAGGTGCTGGATCTGTTCATCGCTCCGCAACGTTGGGAAGGGTTCGGTCTGACCCCGCTTGAGGCTATGGCCTGCGGCGTGCCTGTGGTCGCGACGGATGTTGGCGCATTTTCCGAGATCGTGACAGACGTTTCAGTGGGGCGCATAGTCGAACCCGGCAACATATCGGAAATGACCAACGCCGCGGCAGAGATGCTGGAGAACCGCGATTCCCTTGCACTGTCCGGCCAGGCTTCCCGTGCCCATGTCGAAGAGAATTTCGACATCAATGGTGAAGCAAAAACGCTGGTGGCCCTCTATCAGACGCTGTTGGGCGAAAGAACCGGTTAAAATCGGCGTCAATTCGGCGAAATCCACACCGATTGCCCTTTTTTCTTTGCTGCAACGCGGCTATGAACGCGCGTCCTTAACTTTGGAGACATGAAATGGGCTATCGCGTCGTTGTCGCCGGCGCCACAGGCAATGTGGGCCGCGAAATGCTGAACATCCTGGCAGAACGCCAGTTCCCCGTCGATGAAATTGCCGTACTGGCAAGCCGTCGTTCGCTGGGAACAGAGGTGAGCTTTGGCGACAAGACACTGACGACCCAGGACATCGACACGTTTGACTTTACCGGCTGGGACATGGCGCTGTTTGCCATCGGCTCGGACGCAACCAAAACCTATGGCCCCAAGGCGGCTGCGGCGGGTTGCGTGGTGATCGATAACAGCTCGCTCTATCGCTATGACCCCGAAATTCCGTTGATCGTGCCCGAATGCAACCCGCAAGCGATCCACGACTATAAGAACAAAAACATCATCGCCAACCCCAACTGCTCGACCGCGCAGATGGTTGTCGCACTGAAACCGCTGCATGACCGCGCCAAGATCAAGCGCGTGGTTGTGTCGACCTATCAGTCGGTTTCTGGTGCCGGTAAAGACGGGATGGATGAGCTGTGGGATCAGACCAAAGCCATCTACAACCCGACCACAGAGGTTGAACCCAAGAAGTTCCAGAAGCAGATCGCCTTCAACGTCATTCCGCAGATCGATGTCTTCATGGAAGACGGCTCGACCAAGGAAGAGTGGAAGATGGTGGTCGAGACCAAAAAGATCGTCGATCCGTCGATCAAGGTCACTGCCACCTGCGTCCGCGTTCCAGTCTTTGTGGGCCATTCCGAGGCCGTGAATATCGAGTTCGAGGAATTCCTGGACGAAGACGAAGCCCGCGACATCCTGCGCGAGGCCCCCGGCATCATGGTGATCGATAAGCGCGAAGACGGCGGTTATGTCTCGCCCATCGAAAGCGCAGGCGATTTCGCCACCTTCATCAGCCGCATCCGCCAGGATTCAACCATCGAAAACGGCCTGAACCTGTGGTGCGTCTCAGACAACCTGCGTAAAGGTGCTGCGCTGAATGCGGTACAGATCGCCGAACTTCTGGGCCGCGAGGTTCTGAAAAAGGGTTAAGGTTGATATTCTGCAACCCACTTAAGCCGCTTCGCCTAGAAGCGGCTTTTTTGTTGATCAGATTTGACCTTGGCATAGCAGCTCTAATGCAATTCTTGACAAACCCTTGGTGTCGCGTCACCTGACGGGTAAGGCAGACCATTCGGTTCCAAAAGCTCAATAACCCGCGTCATACAATCCAAGCGGGGCAATCGAGGCAGTATATGGCGGTTTTCACAGGCAATACCCGGTGGCATACCCTGCTTGTGGTTTTCTGCGTCTTGCTGATTGCGCTGGTGTTGGCCGGATTCACCGGGCGGTTTCTGAGTGTAGGAGACTCGCTGGCGATCTTGCGCCCGCAGGCCGGTGCGTTGCTTTTGCTGTGCGCGCTTGCATTCGTGTTGCTTCGGTCGATACGTCTGGCCCTGGTTTCGGTTCTGTTTTCCGCGCTTGCTTTTGGTTCGATCCTTGGCGATCTCAGGGGGCCGTCAGGTGATTGCGATGACACCTGCCTGACCCTTTATCAAAAGAACCTGCTGCAAAAGGCCTGGCCGCGTTATTCTCTGGCCGATGACATCATCGCCTCAGATGCCGATATCGTCGCGCTGCAAGAGGTCTCGGCCCATAACCGCGAATACATGGCCAACATGTTCGCGTTTTTTCCAAACCGCGTATTTTGCCAGTTTCGCCCCGATCAGCACGTCGTTGTCCTGACGCAACTGCCTGTGGTCGAGGGGACCGAGTTCTGTACCGAGGGAAGTGGTTTGGCCGGGATGAAAGTGATCGCACCAGACGGTCAGGAAATCTGGGCCGTGTCCGTACATCTGGACTGGCCCTTTCCCTTCGAACAATTCGAACAGACCAAAGAGGCGGTAGAGACCATTTCAGCCCTGGACGCGCCGGTTGTGATCGCCGGTGACTTCAACATGGTGCCTTGGGGCGCAAGCGTGCGCCGGATCGCCGAGGCCGCCGGAAACGAACTGTTCGGCACCATTGAGAACACCCATTACTTAGGGGGCACATTCCTGCCCCTGTCGATTGACAATATCCTGCTGCCTGAAGGTACCCGGGGCACGATCGAGCTGCGCCCCTATATGGGATCGGACCACTTGGGCAAACTCGCCCGCTTCAAGCTGAATTAGAGCCTTTTCGCACCTTAACCTTGGCTTTCAACCATGGTTTTCAAATTTTCCAAACCACGCTCATAATCGCCACCGACCCATCCATCCATCATCAGGCCCATCCAGCGCGACATCGGGTTAAGCCCCAGATCGGATTCGAAGCCCCATGTCACGAGGGTTTCACTTCCTTCCGGCTGCAATTGAAACGAAGCCGTCGCTTTGCCCATCGGACCAAAATCCAGCGCGGTCTTAACCAACTCGTTCTCGACGCTTTCGACGATCTCTTGCGAACCCGTGCCGACCTGAGGGTGTTCAGAGCTCCAGTTGAGAGTGTTGCCCACTCCGGCCTCGGGGCCGCTATAGCTCAGTTGCGTTTCCGGGTCGCGTGACAGCCAGGGTGACCATTTTTCCGTCTCTTGCATCGAGTTCACATAGGGAAAGATCGCATCCGCAGGGGCATTGATCGCTATGCTGCGCGACACTTCGGCCTTGCCGGGCAGCAAATAGGATATGCCCACAAGAGCCAGGATAAGAACCAAAAGAAAACCAAATATTCGCTTAATCAGTCTCATGAAACCACTCCGAATCCGGTGTTATGCCGGGATGATACATGGACCGAAGGCGAATCCTACAGCCTAGACCGAGACAAAGGCCTTTTGCTGCGGGTCATAGCATTGCAAACCCCCTTCGCCGATATCGGTCCACAGACCATGCAGGCTCAGCTCACCCTCTTTCACCGCGTCCGCGACAAACGGGAAGGTCATCAGGTTTTCAAGTGAGGCGACGACGGCCTGACGCTCGAAGTTGCGGGCTTGTTCCTGAGGGTCTTCGATATCCGAGACCAGATCGTATTTCGGCTTGAGGATATCCATCCAACGCCCAACAAAGCTTTCTTTCGCTTCCAGGTGTGGCGCATGGCCTTTGCACATGTCGATACAGCCCTGAATGCCGCCGCATTGCGAATGTCCCAACACGATCAGGTGCGACACTTTCAAAGCGGTCACAGCATATTCAATCGCAGCACTTGTGCCGTGGTGATCCCCATCCGGAAGATAGGGCGGCACCAGATTGGCAATGTTGCGATGGATGAAAAAGTCGCCCTGATCCGCACCAAACATTGAGGTCACGTGCACCCGGCTGTCGCAGCACGAAATCACCATGGCACGCGGGCGCTGCCCTTCCGTTGCCAAACGTTTATACCACCCCTGGTTTTCCGAAAAGGTTGTGGCTTTCCAGCCTTGATACCGCTTCGTCAGATAGGTCGGCAATGGTTTGGCAAATTCCATCTTGTCATCCTTGAACTTCGCACTAAGGGCCGCTGTAACCTGAATTCTCGCAAAATTCGAGACATTATCCGTATTCACCGCAAGGTTTTGCAAACCCATTGCACTCAATATCGCCACTGTGCCGTGGGGGCATAAGACATTGGGGTGAATGTGGTGGAAAAGATAATCACACTTGTACAAAAGGAATCCGTACGCCTTGATCCGGATAGGCTAAAGGGGTTGTGCGCTCATCTGGGGGACACCAACGCGATTGATGTGCTGTGCCGCACCATTGAAGAGCTGGCCGTGCGGATTTCCCATTGCGAGCGGTTTTGGCGGCAGCGCGACTGGACCGAGCTGCGCAAATGCGCGCGCTCGCTGGTCGCTATCGCCGACCAGGCTGGAATGACCGTGTTGGCCCGCGTTGCCAGCGACGTGGTGCACACGGTCGAAGCCGGGGATGCCGTGGGCACTGGGGCCACGCTCAATCGTCTGATCCGCGTGGGTGAAAAATCGCTGACAGCGGTTTGGGACCAACAGGACCTTTCTGTCTAACGGGGGTTGCCGATGCAGTGTGGGCGGCTAGTGTGAGCGCAGCACAAAACCAGCCGGATCCCCCATGCCCCTCACCTTCGCCCCAGCTTCAGACACGGCCATCGACCTGCATATCATTGCCCAATCGGAAATGGAGCGCTGGCTGGCCGACCAACCAGATCAAATCCAGATCTGGGTCGGCGCCAATGGGTTCTCAGGTGGTTTAGGGCAGGTTCTGTTGATACCGCGTGGCGATGGGGCACCGAAATATGCGCTAGCCGGGTACGGAACAGCCGCAAGCCGGGCGCGCAAACGGTTCCCTCTGGCCGCTGCGGCTCAGGCTCTGCCCGAAGGCACCTACCGGATTGCTTCGGGCCTGCCCACTGACGTCGCCGAGGTCGAGTGTCTGGGATGGTTGCTGACCGGTTATACCTTTGATCGGTATGCCGCCCAGTCGGTTGCCAATGCACGGCTGATTGCTCCGGATACGGTTGACTCAGACCTGATCGAAGCTTTGGCCGCAGCCGAGGGGCTGACCCGTGATCTGGTGAATACACCGGCAGCCGATATGGGGCCCGAGCAGTTGCAGAAGGCCGCCGAAGATCTGGCGCAAAACTTTGACGCAAGTTGCGGCGTGATCGCAGGTGAGGCTCTGATACAGCAGAATTTCCCGATGATTCACGCCGTCGGCCGCGCTGCGGATCAGGCGCCGCGTCTGATCGATATGCGTTGGGGCAATGCCGGCCCCAAGCTGACCTTGGTGGGCAAGGGTGTCTGTTTCGATACCGGCGGGCTGGATCTGAAACCGGCAGCAGCCATGGGGCTGATGAAGAAAGACATGGGCGGGGCGGCCAATGTTTTGGGGCTGGCGCGTATGATCATGTCACTGAACCTGCCTGTGCAGCTTCGGGTGCTGATCCCAGCGGTTGAAAACGCGGTGGCCGGCGATGCCTTTCGCCCCGGTGATATCCTGACCGCGCGCAACGGGCTGACAGTTGAGATCAACAATACAGACGCCGAGGGCCGTCTGGTTCTGGCCGACGCGCTGACCCTGGCGTCCGAGGGTGACCCGGATCTGGTGATCTCAATGGCGACGCTGACGGGCGCGGCGCGCGTCGCGGTGGGCGCGGATCTGGCCCCGTTCTACACCGACGACGATGCTGCGGCCCAAGCGCTCAGCGACGCGGCAGCCAAGGCCGCTGACCCGGTTTGGCGGATGCCATTTCATACACCCTATGAATCCTTGATCGAGCCCGGGATTGCCGATCTGGACAATGCGCCCTCTGGCGGGTTTGCAGGTTCGATAACGGCAGCGCTATTCCTGCGCCGCTTCGTGGGCGACTGTCGCTATATGCATTTCGACATCTATTCCTGGCAACGCAGCAAAGAACCCGGGCGCAGCAAAGGCGGATTGGGTCAGGGCCCCCGCGCGATACTGGCCGCTCTGCCGGAAATCCTGGACCTGTGATGGACAGGCGGCTTCTGCGTTCAAATGGCCGGGTTGCGCATAGCTCGCTGAAGGGTCAGGTTGAGGCCGAGCATTTCACCGAAGGCGAAGTGACGTATTTTCAACGGGTTGTGACCGACATTCTGGACGATCCCGAAGGCACACGGCAATGCCAGTTGCTGAGCGGCGAGGCCTTTGTTGTTCTGGACAAAACGCAGAAACACCTGTTCGGCTACCGCGAAAAAGATGGATATGTCGGGTGGGTGGACACCGATGTGGGACATGCAAAGTTCCATCCGACACATCGCGTCTGCGTGCCGCGCGCAGTCGCTTTGCAGCATCCCGATGTCACGAAAAACGCCAATGAACAGGTCCTGCCCTTTGGCTGTGGCGTGGAACACTGGCCTGAGCATGATGCGATGCCAAGCGCCTCAGGCTGGATGCCCATCAAACACCCTAGCCACATCGCAACACCGCTTTATCTGCGCGACACACAACTGGCTAAGATCAACTGGCGCGCGTCCGACCCGGCAGCGGTGGCCGAAAGCTTTCTGACCACGCCATATATCTATGGAGGCGACACGGCGCTGGGGATTGATTGCTCGGGCCTGATGCAAACCGCCTTCAACGCCTGTGGCCTTTCCTGCCCGCGCGACAGCGATATGCAATTAGCCTGCTTCAAACCTATCCAAAAAACCGATCTGCGCCGGGGCGATCTGGTGTTCTGGAAAGGTCATGTGGGCATGATGCTGGATCCGGGCACATTGTTGCACGCCAATGCATATCACATGGCGGTCACCAACGAGCCTCTGGACCAAGCCATTCAGCGTATCGGTCAGAAAGAGTTCGGGGCAGTGATCGGTTTTGGCCGACACCCTGCGGTTTAGGCTCTAATCCAGGTCCACTGAGCGGATCAGCTTGCGTTCCAGCACCCGTAAAACGGCGGTCAGGTCCTGGCCGCGCTTCAGGATACGACCGTCCATCCCCACCACCGAATACATCCCCTGACGCATGCGCAGGCGGGGGTGTTTCTCGACCCGATAGATCGGATGCTCTGCCGTGCGCCGAAAGATCGAGAATATTGCCACATCTTTGAGGTTGGATATCCCGTAATCCCGCCATTCCCCGGCGGCGACCATCCGGCCATATACGGAAAGGATCTGAGACATCTCTCGCCGGTCGAAAGCGACGGGCATCTGGGCCGGGCGTGAGGGAAACCGGCTGGGAGGCTGCATATTCATGACACAAGCCTTGCCGGAATTCACAAATGAATCAAGCCCGGCGGTAACAATTTGGGTGCAGGTGTCATCTGCGCCCGACCTGACGGCAAATCAGGATCACGGGCAGCAAACCGACAGCCAGAATGGCCAATGACGGCACTGCCGCGCCCTCAAGCCGTTCGTCCGAGGCGAGACGATAGGCCTGCACCGCCAGCGTGTCGAAATTGAAAGGTCGCATGATCAGGGTCGCTGGCAGCTCTTTCATCACATCGACAAACACGATCAGCAAAGCGGTCAGAAGTGATGGCGTCAGGATCGGCAGGTGAACACGCCGCAGCGTGCCAATCGGCGATTGCCCAAGCGATCGGGCAGCAGCGTCCATATTGGCATGAACCGTGCTTTGACCACCTTCATACGCGCTGAGCGCGGCAGCCAGAAACCGCACCATATAGGCTCCGATCAGCAGCCAGATGGATCCGGTCACCAACAAGCCCGTCGACACATCAAAGGTCTTGCGCATCCAGGCGTCCAGCGCGTTGTCAAACCCGGCAAAGGGCACAATCAACCCCACCGCAATCACCCCGCCTGGAACCGCATAGCCCAGACGGGCAAGATAGGCGGCGGCAGAGGATCCTTTGCCCGGTCTGAGGCGTTGAAAGAACCCGATGGAAATGGCCGCCCCAACCGTGACCACGGCGGCAATACCAGCCAGCATCAAAGAGTTCTGGATGAACCCGATATAGCGCCGCGACAGCAGGTTCTGCTCGGACTCCAGCCCCATTTGCACCAGAATGATCACCGGCAGCACGAAGCCCAGGAAGACGGGTATTGCGCAGAGAAGAAACGCAAACGCTGCACCCCACCCCTTTAGGTGAGAGGCCGCGCCCGCCACGTGGCGTTTGCCCTGCTGATAGTATTTGGCCTTACCGCGCTGCTGGCGTTCTGTCATCGCCATGATCAGCGCAAAAGCCAGCAAACACAGCGCCAGTTGCGCTGCTGCCGCACGGTCTGCCAGTGAAAACCAGCTGGAATAAATCCCGGTGGCAAAGGTCTGAACGCCGAAATACGAGACGGTGCCAAAATCGGCGATGGTCTCCATCACCGCCAGCAGGACGCCTCCGGCAATGGCCGGTCGCGCCATCGGCAAAGACACCCGCCAGAACGCCGCCCACGGGCTATTGCCCAAGGCCCGCGCGGCCAGAAACGCCCGGTCGCTTTGCTGTAAGAACGCGGCTCGCGCCAGCAGGTATACATAAGGATAAAGCACCAAAACCAGCATCGCGGCTGCGCCCTCGGTCGAGCGAATTTCAGGAAACCAATAGTCGCGCGGCCCCCAGCCGGTGACCTGCCGCAATGTGGATTGAACAATGCCCGGGTGATCCAGAATGAACGTATAGGCATAGGCCAGCACATAGGCGGGAAAGGCCAAGGGCAGGACCAGAGCGATTTCAAAGAAACGTACACCGGGAAACCGTGTCATCGTCACAAGCCACGCTGCGCCAACGCCGATTGAAAACGTGCCGATCGACACCAGAACAACCAGCACCGCCGTCGTCAGCGTATAGCCCGGCAGCACCGTGCTGATCAGGTGTGAGACGGTATCTGTTCCGCCAGTGACCGCAGCAAGGGCAACAGCGACCATCGGCAGAAGACAGGCTGCAGCCACCGCATAGGCCACAAAGCCAAGCACGCGGGTGCCCAGCGCCCCGCGATTGCGGGTCCCGTTTTCTGAGTATTCGACTTCGGCCATGCGTCTTAGGCAGCCCCAATTCAGGTTGCTGCCTTTATTCGACGAAAACGGTCGGAAACACCAGTGGGGGCGCCAACAATTCTATGGCACCGTCACCCGTGCGCTATTCGTAAACGCGCTGATCTTCGATCACCAAACCGTCCTTGGGCAAGGATCCCGGGGCCACAACCTCGATCGCGCCTTTCAGTTTCAGCACTTCGGTGACCGATTTGGCATAGGCCATGTCATCACCACCCGGGCTTTCGATCTGTACCGTCATCGTGTCCATTTCGCCCTGACGCGCCGCGATGACGCGGGCTTTGACGATCTCGTCATGTTTGTCGACCAGCGCAGCCACCTGCTCGGGCCGCACGAACATGCCTTTGATCTTGGTAGTCTGATCCGCGCGCCCCATCCAGCCCTTGATGCGCAGGTTGGTGCGCCCGCAGGGCGACTGCCCCGGCATCACGGCAGACAGATCGCCGGTTGCAAAACGGATGAGCGGGTAGTCGGGGTTCAGCGAGGTGACGATCACCTCACCCACCTCACCCGGGGCGACCGGGGTGCCCGTGCCGGGGGTCACGATCTCGACAATGACATGCTCATCGATGATCATGCCCTCCATCGCAGGGCTTTCATAGGCCACGTTGCCCAGATCGGCGGTGGCATAGCATTGCAGGCATGAGATCTCACGATCCGCATATTCCTGACGCAGAGACGGGAACAGCGCGCCACCGCCCACGACAGCTTTTGAGAAGTTGAGCCCGACGCCCATCGCATCCGCCTTGTCCAAAATCACTTTCAGATAATCCGGTGTCCCGGCATAGGCGGTACAGCCGATGTCACGGGCGGCGGTAACCTGCAATTCCGTCTGACCTGTGCCCGCAGGCAGCACGGTGGCCCCGACCGCGCGCGCGCCGCTTTCAAAGATCATACCCGCCGGTGTCAGATGATAACCAAAGCAGTTCTGGACGATGTCCCCAGACCCTATGCCTGCCGCGTGCAGAAACCGCCCCATGCGCCACCAGTCATGGCTGATGCCACCGGGTTCATAAATCGGGCCCGGGCTTTGAAAGATATGCGCGACATTGGACGTAAAAACCCCACCAAACGGAGGGTTTTCCGACTGCCACGCCGCCAGTTCCGACTTGCGCAGCACAGGCAGCTTGGCCAGATCATCCAGCGTTTCGACTGTGTGGTCCGTGATCCGGCAAGCGCCCGGAACGGAACTGGCCCGTTCGATCTGGTCTTTGACGCGCGTAAGTTGATCTGCCGCGCGTTCATCGGCAGAGCGGGTTTCCAATGCGTCGAAATAGGTCATTGTCATATCCTCCATCCGCTTACAGCCATCTCTTGCGGCGGCGGTACGAGCGTACGTCGCGAAAGCTTTTGCGGCCTTCATCCGACATGCCAAGGTAAAATTCTTTAACGTCCGGGTTCTCACGCAATTCAGCAGCTGGCCCATCCATCACAACGCGTCCCGATTCCAGGATGTATCCGTAGTGCGCAAACCGCAGCGCCACGTTGGTGTTCTGTTCCGCCAGCAGGAAAGACACGCCTTCCTTTTCGTTCAGATCCTTCACGATGCCGAAAATCTCTTCAACCAATTGCGGCGCCAAACCCATCGAAGGTTCGTCCAGCAGAATGGTTTCGGGTCGCGACATCAGGGCGCGGCCCATGGCCACCATCTGCTGTTCCCCGCCCGAGGTATAGCCCGCCTGGCTTTTGCGCCGTTCTGCAAGGCGGGGGAAATAGCTATAGACCAGTTGCAGATCCTTCTGGATCGCGGCGGCCCCGTCTTTGCGCGTATAAGCGCCGGTCAGCAGGTTCTCTTCCACCGTCAGATGCTCGAAGCAGTGGCGGCCTTCCATCACCTGAATTACACCTTTTTCTACCAGAACAGCCGGATCGCTTTCATGAACGCTCTCGCCGCGATACTTGATCGAGCCTTTGGTGACTTCACCGCGTTCGGAATGCAAAAGGTTTGATACGGCTTTCAAGGTCGTTGTCTTGCCCGCACCATTGCCGCCCAAGAGCGCCGTGATACCGCCCTTGGGAACGGTCAGGCTGACGCCTTTCAACACGAGGATCACGTGGTTATAGATCACCTCGATATTGTTGACCTCAAGCAGGGTTTCCGCCTGCACGTCGGTGGTTTGTGCCGCATCAAGCATCAGCGCGTGTCCTTAAGCCTGCCCTGTTCGGGCCGATTGATAGGGGCGGCAGCTGCCCGCCGCCCCTGGGGTTTCATCAGTTGCAGCGTGTTTCGATGTTGTTCTCAGCCGCATAAGCTGCCGAGTCCTCTGCGATCAACGCGTTGATGACTTCGGCATCGGTTGGCTTGAAATCCTGGATCGAGTTCCAGGTTCCAGCTGCCGCATCCCACTGGACAACACCAACCAGACCGGGGCCACCGTGGTTTTCACAGGACACCGAGAACTCGGGGCCGAAACCTGCCATGCCCAAAGCTTCCATTTTGGCATTGGTCATCTCAAGCGCTTCCATCCCATCGCGCATCATGGACGGGTCGATCTCGGCCGTGCCATGCATCTCCTGCGCGGTTTTCACAGCTTCGGCGGCCAGCATTGCAGCATAAAGACCACGGTTGTACTGCACCGAGCCAAGCTGATCTCCAGCACCCGCAGCCTTACCGGCATCAACGACGTATTTCTGAAGATCTTCATAAACCGGATAGTCCTTGCCCAGACCGGTAAAGGTCAGCGCCTTATAGCCGGTGGCCTTGTCACCTGCCGGTTCAACGTCGAATTCGGCACCCGACCACCAGACACCGATGAAGTTCTCCATCGGGAAGCGGATATTGGCGGCTTCCTGAACCGCGACCTGGTTCATTACGCCCCAGCCCCACATGATCACATAGTCAGGCTTTTCACGGCGGATTTGCAGCCATTGCGATTTCTGTTCCTGACCTGGGTGGTCAACAGGCAGCAGCGTCAGGTCATAGCCATGTTTTTCGGCCAGAGTTTCCAACGTGCGGATCGGTTCTTTGCCATAGGCCGAGTTATGATAGACCAGCGCAATTGTTTTGCCGCTCAGATCTCCACCGTTTTCGTCCAGCAGATAGTTGATCGCGCCCGATGCACCGTTCCAATAGTTGGCCGGATAGTTGAACACGTGGCTGAACACGTCGCCATTCGCCGCTGAGGTTCGGCCATACCCCATGGTGTGCAGCGGAATGCCATCTGCGGTCACTTTGGGGATGAGCTGATACGTGATCCCGGTCGACAGCGGCTGATAGACCAGCGCGCCCTCACCTTTGGTGGACTCATAACATTCCACACCTTTTTCGGTGTTATAACCGGTTTCGCACTCGATCACGCGGGCCGGAACACCGCCGATACCACCGTCACGTTCGTTCAGCAGAGTGAAATAATCGGCATAGCCATCCGCAAACGGAATACCGCCCGCTGCGTAAGGACCGGTGCGGTAGCTGAGCGAGGGGAACACAAGGTCGGCCATTGCCGGACCTGCGGCCATCAGCGCGCCCAGCGCCAGGGTTGCCATTTTCTTTTTCATCGGGTGTCTCCTCCCTTGATTGATCCGATGGTGAACACGGGCTTATGCCGCCCGTCTTGTCTTTGGGCCGGCCCCGTCAATGGGGGAACGGCCAGAGTCTGAGTTTCTCTTTCGCGACACGCCACAGCTGTGCCAGCCCGTGCGGTTCGAGGATCAGGAACATGATGATCATGGCGCCCACGATCACCAGGTTCAGATGCGCCACGATATCCGTCGGCCATCCAAGCAGATCGACCCCGATCAGTTTCAGAAGCACCGGCAACAGCACCAAGAACGCCGCCCCGGCGAAGGATCCAAAGATCGAACCCAGCCCGCCGATGATGATCATGAACAGGACCAGAAATGATTTCTGGATGCCGAAAACTTCGCCCACTTCGACCGCGCCCAGATAGACCGCAAAGAACAACGCGCCCGAGATGCCCACAAAGAACGAGCTAACGGCAAAGGCAGTCAGTTTGGCCTTAAGCGGGTTCACTCCGATGATTTCAGCTGCGATATCCATATCGCGGATCGCCATCCAGGTCCGGCCGATGGTGCCCCGCGTCAGATTGCGCGCAATGATGGCACAGACAGTCAGGAAAACCAGGCAGAACAGATAGGTCGCCCAAGCGGGCGCATTTGGGCCGGTGATGATGATGCCGAACACATCACGCTCGGGCGCATTGATCTGACCCGAGGCCGAGTAGTTGTAGAACCACGGCACTCGGTTGAAGAGCCAAACAAGAAAGAACTGCGCCGCCAAGGTGGCAACCGCCAGATAGAACCCTTTGATCCGCAGGCTGGGAAGGCCGAACAACACGCCCACCAACGCCGTGATCCCGCCCGCAAGTATGACATGGATGAACATGCTGACATCGGGAAAGGCCGTCATCAGCTTGTAACAGGCATAAGCGCCCACAGCCATGAAGCCGCCGGTGCCAAGGCTGACCTGCCCGCAATACCCCACCAGAATATTCAACCCGATCGCCGCGATGGCATAGATCAGAAACGGCAGCAGCAGGGCGTTTGCCCAATAGTCGTTGATCAGAAACGGAACGATCCCGAACGCGACCGCCAACACCACATAGTACCGATACCGGTCAAACTTGATCGGGAAAGTCTGGCTGTCGGCGATGTAGGATGTTTTGAAATCCCCGGCCTCACGATAGAACATGTATTACTTTCCCCATTCCTGTTGCGCCCGGTTGCGGGCAGCAGCGTCCAGTTGATTGGATCCTTTGGCATATCCGCTCGCCTCCGAGGCGCGCACCAGTTTCATGTACGCCAGAACACCCATGATCAGCCCGGCAAAAGCCAAAATCGACGCAATTACCAACTGGCCCTGGGTCAGATCATCGGATGTCAGCGCGATGTACCCAAAAGCCCAGAACCCGGCCCAAGCGACGACGTTGATGATGGCGATGAGTTTGGTCATGCCTACACTCTCTCGATGATCTTCTCGCCGAACAGACCCTGCGGTCGGAACACCAGGAAGATCAACGCCAGCACATAGGCGAACCAATTCTCCGTCGCGCCACCCAGCGCAGGCCCAAGCGCGAATTCGAACAGTTTCTCACCCACACCGATGATCAAACCGCCCACGATCGCTCCGGGGATCGAGGTGAACCCGCCCAGCATCAGAACCGGCAGCGCCTTGAGCGCGATCAGGCTCAGCGAGAACTGAACGCCAGATTTGGTGCCCCACATGATCCCCGCGACCAGGGCTACGAAACCCGCCACGGACCAGACCATGATCCAGATGAAGTTCAACGAGATGCCCACCGACAGCGCCGCCTGATGGTCGTCGGCAACCGCGCGCATCGCGCGACCCTGCTTGGTGTATTGGCTAAAGGCCACCAGCGCGGCCACCAGCAGCGCCGCAATGATCGTCGCCACAATATCCAGATTGTCGATGAAGAACCCGTAGTCAAAGATCTGCAATGTGGTCTCGTCGATCCACAGGTTGATCCCCTGCGGCAGCCCCACATCCAGCGTCTTGATCTCGGACCCCCACATCAGGTCGGCCACGCCCTCAAGGAAAAACGCAAGCCCGATGGTCGCCATGAACAGAATGATCGGCTCCTGCCCCACCAGATGCCGCATGACAAAGCGCTGCACCGCCCAAGCCATCAACACCATCACCGCCATGGTCAGGAGGATCGCTAGCAATGCCGGCACGTTCCAGCCGAAATAATGCACATGAGTGCCGAAAATCGCATTGATCAGATGCGCAAACGGCACCTGCCCATTCATGATCCCAACCAGCGTCATCGCAGCAAACAGGGCCATAACCCCTTGAGCATAATTGAAAATCCCCGACGCTTTGTAAATCAGCACAAAGCCCAGCGCGACCAGAGCATAAAGCACCCCGGCCATCAGGCCGTTAAGGATGACCTCCATCGCGAAAATCAGTTGTTCAGGCATCAGCGCCTCCCCCAATTTCTGCCCGCACCTCAGTCATGGCTGACCCCCAGATAGGCGTCGATCACCTCTTGGTTGTTGCGCACCTCATCTGGCGTGCCGTCCCCGATCTTGCGCCCGTAATCCATGACGACCACGCGGTCGCTCAGATCCATCACCACGCCCATGTCATGTTCGATCAGCGCAATGGTCGTGCCGAACTCATCATTCACATCCAGGATAAAGCGACTCATGTCCTCTTTTTCCTCGACATTCATGCCGGCCATCGGCTCGTCCAGCAGCAAGAGCTTGGGTTCCGCCGCCAGCGCGCGCGCCAGCTCGACCCGTTTCTTCAACCCGTAGGGCAGCCGCGACACAGGCGTTTTGCGGATATGCTGGATCTCAAGGAAATCGATGATCTTCTCGACCGCCTCGCGGTTTTCCGTCTCTTCGGCCTCGGCTTTTCCCTTCCACCAGGCCTGTTGCAGGATGTTGGTCTTCATAAAGCTCAGCCGCCCGGTCATGACATTGTCCAGAACACTCATGCCTTCGAACAAGGCGATGTTCTGGAAGGTCCGCGCAATTCCCTGTTGCGCCACCTCAAACGGCCGCATTTGCGGGCGCTTTGCACCATGGAACCAGACTTCGCCTTCCTGCGGGACATAAAAGCCCGAGATCACGTTCAGCATCGAGGATTTGCCTGCCCCGTTCGGCCCGATGATGGCGCGGATCTCGCCTTCGCGAATGTCGAACGAGATATCCTTGATCGCCACCACGCCGCCAAATCGCAGGGTGATGTTCTTCATCTCCATCACCACACCACCGATCTTGCGGCCGTCTTCGGTGACATATCCTTCAGATTGATCCAGCATCAGCCCCTCCCGGCGATACGTAAAAAACGGGACGGTGGGCGGGGCGATGACCGCAGGTCGAGCGGCGCGCGACGGCCCATCATTCCGCCGCAACCTTATGCTGTGTCACGGCCACAACCGGCGCGTCGATGATCTGCAACGTTGCCGAAATCGACCCCTTGCGCCCATCCTCATAGGTCACCTCGGTTGTCGTCGACACGCTCTCGGACCCGTCATAAAGCGCGTCAATGATGTCTTGGAACTTCTCTTCCACAAACCGACGGCGCACCTTGCGCGTCCGCGTCATCTCGCCGTCATCGGCGTCCAATTCCTTGTGCAACACGACAAAGCGATGCACCTGACAGCCCGACAGCATCTCATCCGCCGCGATGGACCGGTTGACCTCTTCGACATGCCCCTTGATCGTCTCTAACACACGCGGATGTGCCGTCAGTTCCTGATAAGACGCATAGGCCACATTGTTGCGCTCCGCCCAGTTGCCCACCGCCGTCAGGTCGATATTGATAAAGGCCACGCAGCGATCCTTGCCGTTGCCGAACAGAACAACCTCAAGAATATCGGGATAGAATTTCAGTTTGTTCTCGACATATTTCGGCGCAAACATCGACCCGTCGGCCATCTTGCCGACATCCTTGGCGCGGTCGATGATCCGCAAATGGCCCGAGCTTTCCTCGATAAACCCTGCGTCCCCCGTGGCCACCCAGCCTTCGGCATCTTTGGTCGAGGCGGTCGATTCCGGGTTGTTGTAATATTCCACAAAAACCCCTGGTGACCGGTAATGGATTTCACCACTCTCATCGATCTTCAGCTCAACCGCTGGGGCGGGCACGCCAACTGTATCGGCGCGCACTTCGCCGTCAGGTTGCTGCGTGATGAACACCGTCGCTTCGGTCTGCCCATAAAGCTGCTTCAGATTGATCCCCAGCGAGCGGTAGAAATCAAAGATCTCGGGCCCAATCGCCTCACCCGCCGTATAGCCTACGCGAAAGCGGCCATAGCCCAGCGTATCCTTGAGCGGGCCGTAGACCAGCAGATTGCCCAGCGCGTATTTCAGGCGGTCACCAAAACCCACTGGTTTGCCATCCAACAGCAACCCGCCCACTTTGTTTGCATGTGTCATGAAGTGACGGAACATGCGCTGCTTCAGTTTGCCCGCGTCTTCCATGCGGATCATCACATTGGTCAGCTGCGTCTCAAACACGCGCGGCGGCGCAAAGAAATAGGTCGGTCCGATCTCGCGCAGATCGGTCATCATCGTGTCGGCGCTTTCGGGGCAGTTCACACAGAAGCCGCACCAATAGGCCTGCCCGATGGAAAAGATGAAATCCCCCACCCAGGCCATCGGCAGGTAAGACAGGATGTCCTCATCTCGCGTCAGATGATCGAACTCAGCCGAGTTTTTCGCGCTCTCAATCACGTTCCGGTTTGACAGTACTACGCCCTTGGGCTTGCCTGTGGTGCCCGAGGTATAGAGCATCACGCAGGTATCGTCATAGGTGATCGCCGCAATGCGCTGATCCAGTTCCGCGTCAAACCGCGCGTGACCGGCGCGGCCTTCAGCCATGATGTCGTCCAGCGCGTTCATCTGGGAATGGTCGTATTTCCGCATCCCGCGCTTGTCGGTATAGAGGATATGCTTGACCTGATGCAGGGTCTCCTGGATCTCGATAACTTTGTCGACCTGCTCCTGATCGCCGCAAACCACGTATTTCGCGCCGCAATGCTCCAGAACATAGGCCATCTCTTCCGCGACCGAATCCTGATACAGAGGCACCGGCACCGCACCCACCATCTGAGCCGCGACCATCGACCAGTAGTGCGCCGGACGATTGCGGCCTATGACAGCGATATGATCGCCTTGCGCAACGCCCAGTTCCAGAAATCCCAGCGCGATAGCGCGGATTTCCTCGGCCGCTTCTGCCCAGGTCCAGCATTGCCAGATCCCGAATTCCTTTTCCCGGTATGCCGGGGCATCCCCGAACTGGGTCGCATTGCGATGAAGCAGCGCCGGAAGGGATTGTATCCCTTCCGCGCCCGACTGCGTCTGAGCCAATCTTTCTCTCCTCCCCATCCGACCCCTCCCCGGGCCGGAAACGGCGGGCCGGATTATCGCCCGGTCGCCAGTGCTTCGATTAAGAAGCACCGGAAAGATCAGCGTCAAGTTTTGCCTGATGTTTTCTCAATTCTTACGAATTGTAACAAAGAGATGGAAAAAGTTCCGATAACTTCAATTTTGCGGTGGCATTCAGAAAACAGTTGATAAACAGTCGATTGGAGGATCCAAAGCACGATGCTATCTGGGTTCTTTTTTTGTTAGATTAGGTTTTCACATAACTTTCGATGATCGGTGAACAAATGAAAATTAAAACAAAAAGTATCACATTCATAACTTGGTTTAAGGCCCTAATGCTCTCAGCTGTCGTAAGCAGTGGTGCTGCAGCGAAGGTGTTTGTAGTAATCGACGACACATTTGAGGTAACAACCCATGGCGCGTAGATAAAAGAATTGGGAAACAACTGGCATCAACTTGTCACATTTCACAAAGTGGTAAAGGTCAAAAACAGAGCGTATGCCTGCGTTGGTTATCTGGGTAACGTTCCGAGAAAAGAGTTCCTGCAAAAGGCCAGAGTTGTTTCGGGCAATACAGAAGTCAAAACACAACTAGGCCGAGCAACTTGGTTGGTGAACGAACCAAAGGTGATTTCCGAACGAAAACGCTCTAACGTAAGCTTGTTGGGGGCCGTAGCTGAACCAGCGGATATCAGCTTAGTTACTGGCTCAAAAGTCAAATGTCTTAAGGGGGTGAAATGGCAAGACAACTTCACCTCGGATCCGTCTAGGCTTGAAATCCCTGATAAAGTGTGGGTCGAACAATGAAAACCGGTGTGCTGATTCAGCTAAACTCAGGGCTCACCATCAATCCCTAAAAGCCGGAACCAGCGGAACATCCGCTTCAGGCATAGATTAGTTGCTCAGGTCACTCACACACACCCATTTCAACGCCTGCGTCGGCTACAAACTTTTCCCACTGCAAACAGGCCGAAACTAAGAAGAAATTCGATTAACCCACAATTCATCCACAAGAAAAACCTACCTTTTTCAATAGCTTATCCACAAGAAATTTGCGAAACTGCGACATTTTTTCTTGATCGACTCACAGCGAATTCATAGCGTTTCAATACCGCAGCCGAAGATCTCGATCAGAGGATGCGGACGCAAAGACCCCGGTTGCTTTCGGGCACTCATGGACGGATCATTGATTTAGCTTTGAGTGTAACGGGTAGCTGGATGCGGATCGGATCGCGTGGGGGTGAAAGCCTCGTGGCGAATGGGTTTGTGTAAGCCGGAAGGTTTCTTACCGTGTGGGTGCATCAGCGCCGTGACGGACGAGACAGAAGGCAGGGTTGAGCGAGGAGGATCTGGTCTTCGGATCGATGCTCCGGTGTCGAATGGTAACGTTCGAACACAAGCTGGGCCTGCTGTCGCCCTCTGGGGGGATGATGAGGTTCAATAGGGCGCCAGAAAGTGCGGGCTTATGTCCAGCTTTCTGGCGCCTTTTTACTTCCGGATGGCAACGCCTTAGCTCTGCTAGATCGCTCGCATCTGTCTCACCGCTATAGCCAATCCCGCAAAATCGGTATCAGTGGCACATCCGCTGCGGGCATCGGATAGTTCCGCAGATCATTTGCCCGGACCCATTTCAGGGTCTGACCCTCTTTCGACTGCGGAATGCCCTCCCATTTGCGGCAGGCAAAGAGCGGCATCAGCAGGTGAAAATCGTCATAGCTGTGGCTGGCGAAGGTCAGAGGCGCGAGACAAGAGGTCCAGGTGTTGATGCCCAGCTCTTCCTCAAGCTCTCGGATCAGCGCGGCTTCGGGAGTTTCACCGGGTTCGATTTTGCCACCGGGGAATTCCCAGAGCCCCGCCATGGATTTGCCCTCGGGCCGTTGCGCCAGCAGGACGCGGCCCTCGATGTCGATCAAAGCCACGGCGGATACCAATACGGTTTTCATGACCGGTAGTCCGCGTTGATCTCGATATAACCATGTGTCAGGTCGCAGGTCCAAACAGTGGATGCTCCGTCACCGATCCCCAAATCGACCGCAATCACCAGATCCTGACCTTTCATATAGGCCGCGGCGTCTTCCTCGCGATAATCGGGGCTGACCCAGCCTTTTTCGGCGACCAGAATGTCGCCAAACGAGATGCTCAGCAGATCCCGATCCGCGGCGGCCCCCGATTTGCCGATGGCCATAACCACACGGCCCCAGTTCGGGTCTTCACCCGCGATGGCGGTCTTGACCAAAGGCGAGTTGGCGATCGCCAGCCCGTGCACCTTGGCGTCCGATTCCGAGGCGGCTCCGGTCACGCGGATTTCCACAAACTTGGTCGCCCCTTCGCCGTCGCGCACCACCTGCTGTGCGAGATCCAGCATCACCGACTCCAATGCCCGCGCGAAAGCCGGGTCCCCCGTCGCATCGACGCCCGAGGCCCCCGTTGCACAAAGCAGCAGGCTGTCCGAGGTCGAGGTATCGCTGTCCACCGTGATGCAATTGAACGTCCGATCCGTCTGCGCGCCCAACATCTCTTGCAGCGCTGATTGTTCGACCATTGCGTCGGTAAAAATATAAACCAGCATCGTCGCCATATCAGGCGCAATCATGCCGGACCCCTTGGCAATCCCCGCGACAGAGACTGTTTTTCCACCAATCTCAACCTGCGCCGAGGCACCTTTGGGAAAGGTGTCGGTGGTCATGATCGCCCGCGCCGCGTCTTCGATGGCGTGACGGCTGAGGCCGGATTTCAACGCCTCAAGCTGCGCGACGATCTTGTCATGGGGTAGCGGCTCGCCGATCACGCCGGTCGACGACGTAAAAACCCGTTCCACCGGAACACCGGTGGCCGTCGCGACCGCTTGCGTCAGTTCGGCCACCGACGTCTGGCCATAGTGGCCAGTAAAGGCATTGGCATTGCCCGAGTTCACAAGAATAGCCGCCGGTCCATCGCTGGGTCCGCCGATCTTGTCCTGGCAATCCAGCACGGGGGCTGCGCGGGTGGCCGAGCGCGTGAAGACACCCGCAACCGAAGTGCCCGGATCCAACACCGCCAACATGACATCGGTGCGACCCTGATACCGCACACCCGCCCCGACTGTTGCAAAACGCACGCCATCAATCGCGGGCAGATCGGGAAACCCCGCCGGCGCCAGCGGAGAGACCTTGGTGATATTGGCCACGCGGATTACTCCTGAATCAGGGTCGTCTGACGGATGATCTCGGGGCCGACCCCTTCCAGTTCAGAGCGCTCGATCTGCGCTTGTTCTGTCAGCTCTGCGATCTTGGCCTGAATGGCCTCTTGCTGCAGAGTTTGGGCCAGCTCATTGCGCACGGCGTCCAACGCAGGCGCTTCGGATTTGCGCTTGTCATTCAGGATCACAAGGTGCCAGCCGAACTGGGTTTGCACCGGCTCCGAAACCTGGCCCTTTTCCAAGTCGATCACGGCTGCTTCGAACTCGGGTACCATGCGGCCTTTACCGAACCAGCCCAGCGCACCCCCATTCGGGCCCGAAGGGCCGGTCGAATGCTCGCGCGCCATCTCGGCAAAATCGGCGCCATCATCCAGCTGCGCCTTTACCTCTTGGGCCTTTTCTTCGGTCTCAACCAGAATATGGCTGGCATCATATTCGTCTTCACCCTCGAAATTGGCGAATTGAGCGTCATAAGCGGCCTGGATCGCCTCATCCGTGACCTCTGCGGTCGAGATTGCCTCGACCGTTTGCACCGCTTGCAGCGAACGGGCTTCATTTTCCAACGCCAGCTTGTTGCGGGTGGTCAGGCCTTCTTGTTCCTGGCTGAGCAATTGTTGCTGCACCAATTGTTCAATGATGAAGTCGAACAGCACCGCGTCTTCCAGTTGCTGATACTGCGGCGGCAACACCGCGACGCTGGCGATAACGTGACCCAGTGTGATCTCGTCTCCGTTCACATTTGCCACAACGGTGTCGGCATCCGGGGTGGTCTGCGCCGCCAGCGGCAGGGCGAACACAGCGGCCAGTGCCATCGACGAGAGAAAAGTGAGGCCTTTGGGCATGGAATCATCCTATTTCTTTGCCACGACAGGGCGCGGCGTTGACACTTTAGAACCTGCCGCTTACATCGCTTTGAAGCCTTGGACAGGGCCGCCTTTCACCCCCCGTATCTATGGGTTGCGCGCAAGGGGGGCAAGCCTGTCGAAACCAAGACAAGAACAGATCCGCTGGAGTGAACATGCTGGGACTCGGAACGCTCGCCAAAAAGGTGTTCGGAACACCGAACGACCGCAAGATCAAGGCGACCCGCCCGCTGATCGAAAAGATCAACGCGCTGGAGCCCGAGTTCGAGAAACTGTCCGACGAGGGCCTGAAGGAAAAGACCGAAGAGCTGCGCAAGCGGGCGCTGGATGGCGAGAGCCTGGATGACCTGCTGCCCGAGGCCTTTGCCAATGTGCGTGAAGGCGCAAAGCGCGCGCTGGGTCTGCGCGCCTTTGATGTGCAGTTGATGGGCGGCACCTTCCTGCATCAGGGCAATATCTCGGAAATGAAAACCGGTGAGGGCAAAACCCTTGTCGCAACCTTCCCCGCTTATCTGAACGCGCTGACCGGCAAGGGTGTGCATGTGGTCACGGTGAACGAATACCTGGCCAAGCGCGACTCGGAATGGATGGGCAAGGTGTTCGCCGCTGTGGGCATGACCACCGGAGTGATCTGGTCGGGCCAACCCGATGCCGAGAAGAAGGCCGCTTATTCCTGCGATATCACCTATGCCACCAATAATGAGCTGGGCTTTGACTATCTGCGTGATAACATGAAGGCCAATCTGGATGACGTCTATCAGCTGCACCACAATTTCGCGATCGTGGATGAGGTAGACTCGATCCTGATCGATGAGGCGCGGACTCCGCTGATCATCTCGGGACCGTCCGAGGACCGGTCGGAACTTTATACCAAGATTGACGCTGTGATCCCATCCTTGCAGGACGATCATTTTACGCTGGACGAAAAGACGCGGAACGTGACCTTCACTGACGAAGGCAACGAGTTTCTGGAGCAGCAACTGCACGCCGCCGGCCTGCTGCCGGAAGACCACTCGCTCTATGATCCCGAAAGCACCACAGTGGTGCACCATGTCAATCAGGGCCTGCGCGCGCACAAACTGTTCCAGCGCGACAAGGACTATATCGTGCGGGATGGCAACGTTGTTCTGATCGACGAATTCACCGGCCGCATGATGCCGGGCCGCCGATTGTCCGAAGGCCTGCACCAAGCACTTGAGGCCAAGGAAGAGGTGCAGATCCAGCCCGAAAACGTGACCATGGCCAGCGTGACGTTCCAGAACTATTTCCGTCTCTATGACAAGCTGAGCGGCATGACCGGGACAGCCCTGACCGAGGCTGAGGAATTTCAGGAGATCTATGGGCTGGGCGTGGTCGAAGTGCCAACAAACAAGCCGATTGCCCGTGACGACCGGGACGATCAGGTCTATCGCACGGCTGCGGAAAAATACAACGCGATGATCGAGCAGACCAAAAAGGCCACCGAAAAAGGCCAGCCGGTTTTGTTGGGCACTACGTCGATTGAGAAATCAGAACTGCTGAGCCAGATGCTGACCAAAGAAGGCATCGAGCATAACGTTCTGAACGCCCGCCAGCACGAGCAAGAAGCGCAGATCGTCGCTGACGCGGGCCGTTTGGGCGCGGTGACCATCGCCACCAACATGGCCGGGCGCGGCACCGATATTCAATTGGGCGGCAATGTCGAGATGAAGGTGCTGCAAGCACTGGCCGAGAACCCCGAAGCAGACCCCAACGAGCTGCGCGCCGCGGAGGAGGCCAAACACGCCGAAGAAAAGCAAAAGGTTCTGGATGCCGGTGGTCTTTACGTGATGGCCTCGGAACGGCATGAAAGCCGCCGGATCGACAATCAGCTGCGCGGTCGCTCGGGCCGTCAGGGCGATCCGGGTAAGACGGTGTTCTACCTCAGCCTCGAAGACGACCTGATGCGCATCTTTGGTTCGGAACGGTTGGACAAGGTGCTGACCACCCTGGGGATGCAAGAGGGCGAAGCGATCATCCACCCCTGGGTGAACAAATCGCTGGAGCGCGCGCAATCCAAGGTCGAAGGTCGTAATTTCGACATGCGCAAAAACGTCCTGAAGTTTGACGATGTGATGAACGATCAGCGTAAGGTGATCTTCAGCCAACGGCGCGAGATCATGTCGTCTGACGATCTATCGGATATCGCGTCTGATATGCGCGAACAGGTTATTGACGACCTGATCGATGAATACATGCCTCCGAAATCCTATGCCGATCAGTGGGATGTCGACGGGCTGCACGAGGCTATCAAGGACAAACTGACCATTGATGCCCCGGTTCAAGAGTGGGCCGCCGAGGAGGGCGTGGACGACGAACAGATCCGCGAACGTCTGGTCAAGGCCGCGAATGAGATGATGGCGCAGAAGGCATCCGCATTCGGGCCCGAAAACATGCGCAACATCGAAAAGCAGGTCCTGCTGCAGACCATCGACAGCAAATGGCGCGAACATCTGCTGACTTTGGAACATCTGCGTTCGGTTGTGGCGTTCCGTGGCTATGCCCAGCGTGATCCGTTGAACGAATACAAGAATGAAAGCTTCCAACTGTTCGAAGGCATGTTGGACAGCCTGCGCGAGACGGTGACGCAACAATTGTCGCGCGTGCGCCCTCTGACTGAGGAAGAACAGGCGCAGATGCTCGCGCAAATGGCCGCGCAACAGGCGCAGGTTCAGAAAACGGTGGATCAGGCAACCGATCAGGCCGAGGCCAAGGCCGAAGCGGCGGCTTCTGGTGATGCACTGCCAGGTTTTAACGAAAACGACCCGTCAACCTGGGGGAACCCCTCGCGTAATGACCTGTGCCCCTGCGGATCGGGCAAAAAGTTCAAACATTGCCACGGTCGGTTGACGTAACGACAGTTTATCACATGGACACAATGACTCCGTTAGGTGGTCACAGTTCCGCCCTGATTGCTTAACAGAGTACGACTCGCTCCTTCAACTGGGGAGGGTGTTTTGTTTGTCGTAAGAAACTATGTGACCATGGGCGGGACCGTCGCGTGCGCCTTGGCCATTGGCTATTTGATGCAATACGGTCCGGCCGCGCAAAAAAATGCGATGTCAGGCCAGGATGAGGTGATTGTCGCCTCGAATGCGGCTGTCGATCTGACCGGTATCAAGCGCGTTGTGTTGACGGCCTCGACCTCAGCAGCAAACACCAGCTTTTCTGAATCTGGCACCTCTGAAAACACCAGCCGTTTTCAACCCAGGGTCGCTCAGAAATGCGCCCTGAGTGCCCGGGCCAAACCAGCTCCTGACGCCACCGCAACGCTTTCCATCAAAGCTCCATGCCACGAAAACGCGACCCTCGAAATTCACCACAATGGTCTGATCTTCAATACCGTAACCAACGAAGAAGGGGCAGCACGCCTGACAGTGCCGGTGATGGCTGAATACGCGATTTTTCTGATCTCGATGGGTGAGGATGGTGGAACCGTCGCAACCACCCATGTTCCCGAGGTTCGAAATTTCGATCGCGTCGCGCTGCAATGGACGGGCGATACCGCTTTGCAGCTTCACGCTTTGGAGTTCGGCGCCAGCTATGGCCAACCCGGCCATGTGTGGGCCAATCCAGAAGCAAGCGGTGCAGGCTCGATTGTTGGTTTGGGGCTGCGCGGATTGTCTGAATCACGAAATGTCGAGGTCTATTCCTTCCCGAAAAGCTCTACCTCTAGCGGTACCATCGAACTAAGCATCGAGGCCGAGATCACCGCGTCCAATTGCGACAGCGAACTGGCCGTACAGTCGCTGGAATTGCGTGATGCGCTGCTGACCACCCGTGACCTGTCGCTGACACTTCCGGACTGTTCGCAGGCCGGACAGTTTCTAGTGTTGAATAATCTGCTGCAAGATCTGACAATCGCCGCAAAATAAATCGCAGGCGGGTATCAAACTTTCATGACCTTTTTCCGTATGGCGGCGGCCGCGCTGATCTGGCTGTCCAATTCGGTGATCGTGCAGGCTCAGGACATCACCCTGACATCCCATGATGGCAAGGTCGAAGTCACCGGCAACCTGCTGTCCTATGACGGCGAATTCTACCGGGTCGCCACCCAGTTCGGAGAGCTGACTGTAGACGGCTCGGGCGTGACATGTGAGGGGCTGGCCTGCCCCAACCTGATCGACTTTGTGGCCGAAGTTCGGTTTTCAGGCTCGTCAGTCATGGCGGAAACCGTGTTGCCCGCCCTGATAAAGGGGTTCGCAGATCAAGAAGGGATGACCGCGACCCGTACCCAGCTGGATGACTCAACACTTCAGTTCGAGCTGTCAAAGCCAGATCGTAACGCCCCGATGGCACGGTTCAGTTTTCGCACTGGCACAACTGATGATGGCTTCGCCGATCTAATCGCGGACGAGACCGATGTGGTGCTGGCCCTGCGCGCCGTGCGCGACGCCGAAAACGAAGCCGCGCGCGCGGCTGGACTGGGTGATCTGACCCAAACGCGCCGCTCTCGTATCGTTGCACTGGACGCGATGGTGCCGGTTGTTGCCGATGAAAACCCTTTCCGCCAGATCTCATTGGTTGACCTGGCCCGCATCCTGTCGGGCGAAGTACAGAACTGGCTCGATCTGGGCGGACCGGATGCGCCAATTGCGCTGCACGTGCCGGGTGCCGGTACGGGGTTGCGCCAGGTGATCGAAGACCAGCTTCTGAGCCCGGCAAAGCTGCAATTGACCGAAGCAACCATACCCCATGATCAAAATGCTGACCTGATCCGCGCCGTGGCCCGTGACCCGTTTGCCATCGGTATCACCAGCCAGGCCGGAACCGGCGAGACACGCGCGCTGCCCCTTGCAGGTGGGTGCGGTCATGCGCTGGCCGCCACCCGGCAATCGATCAAGACCGAGGACTACCCTCTGACGTCACCCATGTTCCTGTACCTGCCCGCACGCCGCCTGCCCCGCATCGCGCGACAGTTTCTGGCCTTCTCGCAAAGCCCCGCCGCCCAGGACGTGATCCGGCAAGCGGGTTATGTGGATCAGGCACCCGAGATGCTTGGGGTTAGCGCACAGGGGGATCGCCTGGCCAATGCCATCGCCGCCGGCGGGGCCGAGGTGGGACTGGAAGAGTTACAACGCATGATCGCCGTCATGCGCCCCTCCGACCGCCTGTCCCTGTCCTTCCGGTTCGAGCCTGGGTCTTCGCGACCTGACGCACAATCGCGGGCCAATATCCTGCAATTGGCGCAGGCGCTGGAGGCCGGAACATTTGAAGGCCGTCAGCTGACCTTTGTCGGGTTCAGCGACGGCAGCGGCGCCGCGTCGGCCAACGCCCGAATCGCGCAACTGCGCGCGCGCACCGTCCGCAACGCAGTGCTTGCCGCCGTTGAAACCGAAATCCCCGAAACGGTCGAACTGCTTGTCGATGGGTTCGGAGAAGCGATGCCCATGGCCTGCGACGACAGCGAATGGGGCCGCAAGGTCAACCGACGGGTCGAAATCTGGGTGCAATAGTCCCCTGCTTCTTCTTGTCAAAAATACGGTGGGGGTGAATTGGCCCTTGGGCCAAGAGGGGCAAAGCCCCCTAAAGATACCCCTGCGCCCGAAAGCTGAGTTCTGTCGATTTCCCAATGATCAGATGATCATGCAACGTCAGCCCCAGCGCCAGACAGGCATCCTGAATACGGTTGGTCATGTCGATATCCGATTGCGACGGCGTCGGATCGCCAGAGGGGTGATTATGCACCAGGATCAGGGCCGAGGCGTTCAACTCCAGCGCACGTTTCGCCACCTCGCGTGGATAGACCGGCACGTGATCCACCGTACCTTTGGCCTGTTCCTCATCTGCAATCAGAACGTTCTTGCGGTCCAGATAAAACACCCGGAATTGCTCGGTCTCACGATGGGCCATTGTGGTGTGGCAATAATCCAGCAGCGCATCCCAGCCCGAGATCACATGCCGCTGCATCACGCGCGCGCGGGCCATGCGATGCGCGCAGGCCTCAAGGATTTTCAGATCGGTGATCACGGAATCCCCGAGACCCTTGATCTGACGTAGTCGCTCTTCGGGCGCGGTCAGCACCCGGTTGAAATCTCCAAACGCATCCAACAAAGCCCGCGCCAAAGGCTTCACATCCTGCCGCGGGATCGAGCGGAATAGCACCAGTTCCAGCAACTCATAATCCGGGATCGCAGCCGAGCCACCCGCCATGAACCGTTCGCGCAGCCGCTTGCGGTGATCTTTGATGTAGGAGGGTAACCGGCCACCGGGCAGCGGCTGCGCCGGCGCTTCGTCTGTGTCAAACAACATGGGGGCTTCGGCGAATGCATCCTGTGTCATACCCCGACACTGGCTCAGAATCGGTTTCCGAAACGTTAACGCGTCTCACCCGCCATCCGCGCCGTGGCGCGTCGGATAACCATATGCAGAAGGATGGAAAACACGCCCAGTGTCAGCATGGCTGCAAACATCAGATCGGTCTTGGCCCGGCCATTGGCCAGCAACATCAGATACCCCAACCCTTTCGAGGACCCGACCCATTCGCCAATCACCGCCCCAATCGGCGCATAAACAGCGGCCAGACGCAAACCCGAAGCCAGCGACGGCAAGGCCGCCGGAATACGGATATGCCACAGCACCGAGCGTTTGCTGGCCTGCATCGTGCGCGCCAGATCCAGATACCCCGGAGGCGTCCGCATCAGACCGTCAAAAAAGGACGAAGTGATCGGGAAATAGATGATCAAAACCGCCATGGCGACCTTCGACCACAGGCCATAGCCCAGCCAAAGTGTCAGCAACGGTGCCAGTGCAAAAACGGGCAGCGCCTGAGTAAAGACCAACATCGGTTGCACCAGCACACGTGCGGCACGTGAATTGGCCAGTTGCAAGGCCGTGATCACACCCAAAAGCGTGCCACAGGCTAAACCGATGATCACCTCAATAGCCGTAATCCAGGTATGTTCCGCAATCAGCCACCGATTCTGCCACCAGGTTTCGGCAACCACGCCGGGCCCGGGCAGGATGAACTTTGGCAACCCGGTCACCCAGACAATACCTTGCCACAAGGCAAGCGCAAAGACGGTCGCGGCAAGGGCAGACAGGTACTTCACGCCACCCCCTCCCGCAGCAGACGCAGCAGGGCGCCTTGGGTTTCGAGCGTTTCCAGATCGTCCACATGGCGTGGCGCGGGCGCTTTGGGAGGCGCGCAATGTGTCAGGCCCTGTTGCGTCATTACGCTGATCGACTGACCCAAACGCGCAGCCTCGGCCGGGTCATGCGTGACCAGCAACACGGTCCGGCCCTGCAACGCCTCGGCTGCCAGATCCTGCATATCCGCGCGGGTCCGGGCATCGAGCGCTGAAAACGGCTCATCCAGCAAAACAAAGGGGCGGTCTTCCATCAAGGTCCGGGCCAGCGCCACGCGTTGCCGTTGCCCACCAGACAGTTCCGCCGGTTTCTTGGCCATATGATCCTGCAACCGCATCCGCTCGATCAACCGATCGCGGCGATCCAGGTCGACCTTTTCGCCCCTCAGTCGCGCGCCCAAAGACACGTTCTGCGCCACTGTCGCCCAAGGCAGCAACAGGTCGTCCTGCGCCATATAGGCCACGCGATCGGCCACCGGTTTCCCATCACTTGCAGTGATCTGGCCTTGGAATGCTGCCCCGGTTTCAAGCCCGGCGATCAGGCGCAGAACAGTGGTTTTGCCAACACCCGATCCGCCCAGCAAACAGGTCCATGCCCCGGACGCAAGCGTCAGGGTCAGCGGCGCAAACAACGTCGCGCCGTCAATGGTGGCTGTACCGCTGATTGTCAGATCGGGCGCTTGTGTCACGGGTTCAGGCCCATCTGCCAGAAGTTCACCTCCAGTTCGGTCGCGGTACGGAAGGTCTGGCACAAGCGGTCCCAACGGGGTGAGGCGTGGAAATTCGCGCCAAGACGCCGTGTTAGAGCCTGATCCAGCAACTCTCCAACCGCCTGACACGCGCCTTGATACTCGTCACCGGCATAGGCGTTGATCCAATCGGCATAAGTATCAGATGTGGCCTCGGCCTTCAGCCGCGCGCCAATCTCACCATAGCCCATCACGCAAGGTGCAAGCGCCGCTAACAGATCAAGCAGATCACCGCTATATCCCGCCTCAAGCACAAAGCGGGTATAGGCCAGATTCTCGGCGCGCTCAGCGGTCGAGAACAGCTCCTCCTGCGATATACCCGCAGCCTCGCAAACACCAATATGCAGCTGCATCTCTTCGGTGATCAGAGCGTTCACTGTGCCCACAGCCGCCAACATCTCGGAATGCGTTTCCGACTTGACGACCGCCAGCGCCCAGGCGCGCGAGAAATGGATCAGGAACACATAGTCCTGACGCAAATAGTGCAGGAACGCCGCGCGCGGCAGCGTTCCATCTTTCAGACCTTCGACAAAAGCGTGATGGGTATATTCCCGCCACGGCCCCGGTACGGCGTCGCGCATCAAGGCAAAGGCCTTGCCATATCCGCTCATTGCGCGGTCACGTCGATGGCAATGTCGCTGACAGGATTCAGGCTGTCGATCATGCCGCTGTCTTTCAGGAATTGCTCGAACCGGGCATAGCGACCGGCGTCGAACCCTGCCGGACGCAAAGCAAACCGGGGCAGAGTATCCACCCAGGCGCGTGCGTTCAGTTCATCCTGCAATTCGGGCGAGGTTGCTGCAAAGATCTCCCAGCTTTTTTCGGGGTTGTTGACGATGTATTGCGTCGCTTTCTCGGTCGCGGCCAGGAAACGCGCGATCATGTCTGCATCCATCGTGTCGGGATTGGCCACATAGATCAGTTCGTCATAAGACGGGATGCCTTCTTCTTCGATATAGAAACACCGACCCGCGACACCTTCGATATCCATCTGGTTCAGCTCAAAGTTCCGAAACGCACCGATTACTGCATCCACCTGATTGGTCATCAGGGACGGGGACAGCGAAAAGTTGACGTTGATCAACTCGATCTCATCCAACCCGATATCATGCTGGCTAAGCAAAGTGGTCAGGATCGCCTCTTCCACGCCCGCAACCGAAAACCCGATCTTTTTGCCGCGCAGGTCCGCCAGCGATTTGATCGGCCCGTCTTCCAACACCAGCAAACAGTTCAGCGGTGTCGCGACCAGAGTGCCCACGCGTTTCAGCGGCAGGCCTTCATGGATCTGCAAGTGCAATTGCGGCTGATAGGATACCGCCAGATCGGCCTGCCCCGCGGCCACCAGACGCGGCGGAGCCGACGGGTCGGCGGGCGGCACGATCTCGACCTCAAGCCCTTCATCCGCGAAATAGCCGTTTTCCTGCGCCACGATGATGGGGCCATGGTCGGGGTTCACGAACCAGTCCAGCAAAACGGTCATCTTATCCTCAGCCCAGGCTGGCGCGGCGGCGAGCAGGGCAATCGCTGCAATCAGTTTCTTCATATCTCGCGGTTCCTTTTCATTCACGAGGTTGCGGCCGCAACGAGCACAATCTCGCCCGGCCAATCCGGTTGAATTTGTTCAGCAGCACGCCAGGCGCGCAGCCCGGTGGCGCAACAGAGTGCCAGTCTTCTGTCCGTGTTAGGCTCTATTTCATGAAGGTTTTCGGGCAGTACGCGCATTGCGTCGGGATGCGCGGGTATGGGCGCCTCTTCGATACTGCGGAGATCAACGATGTGATCCTGGGCGGTCAACTGCCCGGCTGAGAGAAAGCGGAAACAGCTGTCTGGCTCAGGTGCGGTGTCAAATCTGAATGACGTGCTGCGCAGGGTCCGACCATCAAACTGAACCTTCTGTCCCAGGGGCGATGGATCAATCTGCAGGATCAGGTTCAACGCCATCTGCGCCTGCATCGCACCAATACTGGCCACGACCGGCCCCAAAACGCCCGCTGTCGCGCAGCTGGCGCTGCTGTCCGGCGCGTCCGGGAATAGCGCCCGCAGTGACGGCGCCCCGCCGCAAAACCCGCCCACATAACCGGAAAGCCCAAGAACCGAAGCCGAGATCAGAGGCTTATGCAACGCCAGACACGTATCCGAGAGGACATAGCTGGCGGCATAACTGTCTGCGCAATCCAGCACCACATCCGCCTGCGCCACCAACGCTTGCGCGTTTTCGGCGGTCAAAACCTGCGCAAGATCTGCGACCTCAATGTCACCGTTCAAGGCACGACAACGCGCGGCAGCTGCTTCGGCTTTGGAACGCCCCTGATCGGCCTCAGAAAACAAGGTCTGGCGATGCAGGTTCGACAGATCAACCGTGTCACCATCGACAATGGTGATCCGCCCGACCCCGGCCCCCGCCAGCAAAGGCAAAGCCGGAGCGGCCAATCCACCCGCCCCAACGACCAGAGCATGGGCTGAGCCAAGACGGGCCTGCCCATCCGCCCCAACCTCGGACAACAAAAGCTGGCGGGCATAGCGGCTCATCTTGTCGCCTCGATCCATTGACGCACCCGAGCCTCGGGGTCGGCGTTCAAGGTGATGTCCGTGACAACCGAGACGATATCGGCCCCGGCCTGCAAAACACCCGCGGCACGCTCGACGCTCATCCCACCGATACCCACCAAAGGAATGTCTCCCACTCGGGCCTTCCATTCGGTCACGCGCGGCAGGCCTTGCTGATGCCATTTCATCTTTTTCAGGATGGTCGGGTAAACAGGCCCCAGCGCCACATAGTCGGGATCCATCGCCAGCACGCGCTCCAGCTCATCGTCGTCATGCGTGGAAACGCCCAGTTTTAGACCCGCTTTTCGGATGGCTTCCAGATCTGCATCATCCAGATCTTCCTGCCCCAGATGGATCCAGTCACAGCCGAGGTCAATCGCTATCTGCCAATAGTCATTCACGACAAGGATAGCGCCGTGCTGACGGCAAAGATCACGCGAAAGGGCAATCTGCTCGCGCACCATATCGTCCGGTTGATCCTTGACCCGAAGCTGCACCAGCTTCACGCCAAGCGGTAGCATCCGCCGTAGCCAGTCCGAGTGGTCGAAGATCGGATAGAAACGATCCAGCGTCATGACAGAAACGCCTTTCCGATAACAGGGGTCGAGGCCTCGGCCATATCGCGCGCCTCGATCGGGTCGGCCTGATGGGCCAGTTGTCCGGCCTGGATGGCCTGCATCATGGCTTTGGCCATCAAAACCGGATCGCCCGCGCGCGCTACGGCCGTGTTGAGCAATACGGCGTCATAGCCCAACTCCATAGCCTGCGCCGCGTGGCTGGGCAGGCCGATGCCCGCATCGATCACCAGCGGCACGTCAGGAAACTCCGCCCGCATCGCACGCAGGGCGTATGCGTTGTTTAGACCACGCCCGGACCCAATGGGCGCGCCCCAGGGCATCAACACTTCGCACCCAGCGGCCAATAGACGTTCGCCCACGATCAAATCATCGGTTGTATAGGGAAAGACCTGAAACCCTTCGTCGGTCAGGACGCGCGCGGCCTCAACCAGTTGGAACACATCCGGTTGAAGACTGTCAGTGTGCCCGATCAGCTCCAGCTTGATCCATTTGGTATCAAACACCTCCCGCGCCATCTGCGCGGTGGTCACCGCCTCTTTCACGGTATGACACCCGGCCGTGTTGGGCAGAATCAGGACCCCAAGCTCTTGAATCATCTTCCAAAACGTCTGCCCAGCCCCAGATTCGCGCCGCAATGAAACCGTCGCCACCCCAGCGCCGCTTTCGCAAAAAGCCTGTTCCAAAATCGCAGGGCTGGGATATTGCGCCGTGCCCAGCATCAATGGGTTCGGCAGTTCCGTGCCGTAAAACCTCTTCATCCTCAGCCCCCCTGCATCGGTGCAACAACTTCAACCCTGTCGCCATCAACAAGCTTGAGCGCGATGCGAAGGCTGGAGGGCACGAAGTCTTCATTCACCGCCGTGGCGACACGGCCCGAATATCCGCACTCGTCCAAAAGGTCCGACAGGGTTTCGGCCTGCACCTCGCGCACTTCGCCGTTAAGCACGATCTTCATCGACCATCTCCGAATGTTTGTTCTCAAGCGCCAAGTCCGCCACACCCTGCGCCAGGGCAGGTGCCAGAAGGTATCCGTGTCGATATAGCCCGTTGGCATAGATCCGACCGCCCCGGCGGCGGATGCGCGGTAGGTTGTCAGGGAAGGCGGGACGCAGATCGACACCGATTTCCAGCACCTCCGCCTCACCAAAACCGGGATTCAACGCATAGGCCGCGCTGAGCAATTCCAGCATCGACCGCGCGGTGATCCTGTCACTGTCCTCGGACTCGATCATCGTCGCGCCCAGCATATACACCCCGTCCCCGCGCGGCACGATATAAAGCGGCATGCGCGGATGCAGCAGGCGGACAGGACGGGTGAGTGTTATCTCGGGGCAGCGGATCACCAGCATCTCACCCTTTACGCCACGCAGGTCTGTCAAACTCTCTCGTGCATGCAACCCGCGGCAATCGATAACATTGTCCAACGCCTCGGGCGCGGGCACCTTGTGAAATACGACCCCCTGTTTCTTCAGGGTGTGATAGAGGTCATGCAAGGCGCGGCGCGGATCAAGATGCGCTTCATCCGTAAAGAACAGGCCTTTACCAAAACCATGTAGATCAGGCTCTAATTGGGCGATATCGTCGGTTACAACCTCTTGGAACCCATGCGTGCGGCGCGCGAAACGGCGCAAGTCCGGCAGATCACGAGCATTGGCTACGACCAGCGTACCCAAGCGATCCACCTTGGTGCGTGCAGCCCACCACCCCAGCGCCTGTTGACCCAAGCGCAAGACCGGCTCTTCCGCGTTTTCGAACTCACACCACGGCGCCAACATGCCCCCGGCCCACCAGGAACACCCATGCGGCCCCGGAGGGCCACCGGGGTCAAAAACCTGCACAGTCGCGCCGCGCGCTGCCAGCTCGCTGGCCACCGCCAATCCGGCAACGCCTGCCCCTATGACCGACCAAACTGTCACGCAGACCAAACCTTGTGAAAGTGATGCACGGGTCCATGGCCCTGCCCGATCTTCAGATCATCCGCCGCCCGTATCGCCCCTTGTAGATATACATGCGCCTCGGCCACTGCGACCTCAAGAGCAAGGCCTTTCGCAAGGCCCGCTGCAATCGCCGATGACAGCGTGCATCCGGTGCCATGAGTGTTCTTGGTTGCCTGACGCGGTGCTTTGAACGCACTCAGCGTGCCTGACCCGTCGATCAGCAGATCGTTGCACATGTATCCTGACCCGTGACCGCCCTTCATGAGCACTGCCTTGGCGCCAAGGGCACAGAGCGCGCGACCCTGCGCAGTCATGTCTTCCAACGTGTGCGCCTCTGGCTGATCCAGCAAGCGTGCCGCTTCTGGCAAATTGGGGGTCATAACAGTGGCGCGCGGTAGCAGGGCGTCACGCAGAGTCTGAACGGCCTCGCTCGCCAGAAGGGCATCCCCCGATTTGGCGACCATTACCGGATCCAGTACGATTGGCCCCTCAAAGCCCGAAATCGCCTTGGCCACTGTGTGAATGATATCAGGCGTCGCCAACATACCGATCTTGATTGCGCGCACGTCAAGATCATCCAGAACCGCAGCAATCTGGGCCGAGATTACATCTAGCGGGATGCCATGTACTGCGGTGACGGCTTTGGTGTTCTGCGCGGTCACTGCGGTGATCACGCTGGCTCCGTAAACACCCAACGCAGACATGGCTTTCAGATCCGCTTGAATGCCGGCACCACCGCCGCTGTCCGACCCTGCGATTGTCAGCGCAATAGGCGCCATCCGAATGCTCCATCAATTCTGGGGCAACGGGCTTGGAAAACGTCTGTAGTGTTAAGACCGTTCCCTCCGCCGGTATTGCCCGGATCAGGTTCGATGGGTTGATGCGCCAGCACCTCTCAGCCCCTTGACCAGGGCACCCCAACGGTTGGCGCGGAACATCTCAGGCAAGGCAAAAAGAATCAAGAGGTTTTTGCGAGGCTCTGCCTCGCGCTCAGGGATATTATCAGCCAGATGAAGCGAGGTATCTGCTCGATGTCTTCCGCTAAGATCGGAGCAAATGAACACCATAGTCAAATCAAAGCCATGTAGTGGTATACCACTCTATTTTGTATCTGACAGAGTTATCCACACCAAATCATTGACTCAACGGCAACTTCGGGGAATCATGGGTTGTCTTGAAGGTGCGCCATCGGGGAATCGCTAAACTGCCCGACAGCGCTTTCCTTCAGGCAAACGCAACAGAGGTTGCTTTCGACTGCTTGGACTCTGACACTAGAATCCACTTGTCAGAAACTGTCAAGAGCGGCCTCTTCAAACCGGTAGAACCGGAGAAAGGTCGTTATCATGGCCAAACGAGCACCATGGCATTCAATCAAATCGAATGTTTATCATGACGATACTGAATGCAACACTGGCAACAACATTGAGCGAGAAAACTTGCGTTCCGGTACAGGTGGAAAACCGAAGTGCCAAGAGTGCAAGAGCATCAATAGCCGATAGCCAAAAAGATGGGTAGGCGGCCGTTGTCGCCTACTCAACCTTTCATGCCATCCCAGAAGGATTTGACAGACGAGAAAAAGCTTTTGGATTCCGGGTGGTTGTCTTCACCCAGATCATCGAACTCTCGCAGCAGTTCTTTTTGACGACTGGTCAGGTTCACCGGCGTTTCGACCGCCAACTCGATGAACATGTCACCCGTGCCGCCACCGCGCAGGGCGGGCATACCTTTGCCGCGCAGACGCATTTGGCGACCGGATTGGCTGCCGGCCGGGATCTGGATACGACCGCGCCCGCCATCGATGGTCGGCACCTCAATCGATCCGCCCAGCGCGGCTTTGGCCATGCTGACCGGCACCCGACAATAAAGGTTCACACTGTCGCGTTCGAAGAGCTTATGTTCCGTCACTTCGAGGAAGATATAAAGATCGCCCGGAGGGCCACCGCGCATACCAGCCTCGCCCTCGCCAGCCAGACGAATGCGCGTTCCTGTTTCGACACCTGCCGGAATATTCACCGACAAAGCCCGGTCTTTTTCGACCCGACCCGCACCCTGACAAGATTTGCAGGGGTTCTTGATGATCTGGCCCAGACCGGAACAGGTCGGACAGGTGCGTTCAACCGTGAAAAAGCCCTGTTGCGCACGGACTTTGCCCATGCCCGAACAGGTCGGACAGGTGGTGGGCTCGGCACCGCCTTCAGCACCCGTGCCCTCACAGGCCGAACACGCAACAGCGGTCGGAACATTGATGGTTTTCTGCAGGCCAGCAAAAGCCTCTTCCAGCGTCACGCGCAGGTTATAGCGCAGGTCCGAGCCGCGCGCCGCGCGACGTCCACCGCCGCCGCCACGCTGTCCGCCCATGAAATCGCCGAACAGGTCGTCAAACACATCGGAAAACGCGCTCGAGAAGTCACTCTGGCCGAAACCGCCACCCGGGCGACCGCCGCCGCCCATACCGTTTTCAAACGCGGCATGACCAAAGCGGTCATAAGCCGCCTTTTTCTCGGCATCACGCAGGACGTCATAGGCCTCATTGGCCTCTTTGAACTGCGCCTCGGCGTCGGGATTGTCTTTGTTGCGGTCGGGATGCAATTCCTTGGCCTTCTTGCGAAAGCCTTTCTTGATCTCATCCGCCGAAGCGCCCTTGGACACGCCGAGCACGTCGTAGTAGTCGCGTTTTGACATCAGTATTTCCTTCTGCCTCAACGTAAATGGGCCGGCCCGATGCCCGGACCGGCCCCGATTGGCCCGGTGACCCGTTAGTTACGCTTGTTGTCGTCCAGATCTTCGAACTCGGCATCGACGATATCGTCATCGCCCGGTGCCGCATCTGCTGCCGCAGGTTCGTCCTCGGCCTCTTCCGACTGCGCCTTATAGATCGCTTCACCCAGTTTCATGGCCGCTTCGGTCACGTTCTGGATGCCGGCTTTGATCTTGTCGGCATTGTCTGTTTCCAGCTCATCCTTGAGCGCGGCAACAGCCAGTTCGATCGCTTCGACGGTCGACGGATCGACCTTGTCGCCATGATCCTCGATCGATTTCTCGGTCGCGTGGACAAGGCTTTCGGCCTGGTTCTTGGCTTCGACCAGCTCTTTGCGGGCCTTGTCTGCCTCGGCATTTTCCTCGGCGTCCTTGACCATCTTTTCGATGTCGTCATCCGACAGACCGCCAGAGGCCTGGATCGTGATCTTCTGCTCTTTGCCGGTGCCTTTGTCTTTGGCCGAAACCGAGACAATGCCGTTGGCGTCGATGTCAAAAGTCACCTCGATCTGAGGCATACCGCGCGGTGCGGGCGGGATTTCTTCCAGGTTGAACTGACCCAGGATCTTGTTGTCCGCAGCCATTTCCCGCTCACCCTGGAACACCCGGATGGTTACGGCGTTCTGGTTGTCTTCGGCGGTCGAGAAGACCTGAGACTTTTTAGTCGGGATCGTGGTGTTGCGGTCGATCAAACGGGTGAACACGCCACCCAGTGTCTCGATGCCCAGAGACAGCGGGGTCACGTCCAGCAGAACCACGTCTTTGACGTCACCTTGCAGAACACCGGCCTGAATGGCGGCGCCCATAGCAACAACCTCATCCGGATTCACACCCTTGTGCGGCTCTTTGCCGAAGAATTTGGTGACCTCTTCGATCACTTTCGGCATCCGGGTCATACCACCAACCAGAACAACCTCATCCACGTCTCCAGCCGACAGGCCCGCGTCTTTCAACGCCGCCTGGCAAGGCTTCATCGATTTCTTGATCAGATCCGAGACCAGCGATTCCAGTTTGGCACGGGTCAGTTTCATGACCATGTGCAGCGGCTGACCGTTCGAACCCATCGAGATGAACGGCTGGTTGATTTCAGTCTGCGAGGTCGAGCTGAGCTCGATCTTGGCTTTTTCAGCGGCTTCTTTCAGACGCTGCAAGGCCATCTTGTCCTGGCTCAGGTCAACGCCGTGTTCCTTTTTGAACTCATCCGCCAGATAGTTGACGATGCGCATGTCAAAGTCTTCACCGCCCAGGAAGGTGTCACCATTGGTCGACTTAACTTCGAACAGGCCGTCGTCGATTTCCAGGATGGTCACATCGAAAGTACCGCCACCAAGGTCATAGACAGCGATGGTTTGGGTTTCTTCCTTGTCCAGACCATAGGCCAGAGCAGCCGCTGTCGGTTCGTTGATGATCCGCAGCACTTCCAGACCGGCGATTTTACCGGCGTCTTTGGTGGCCTGACGCTGTGCGTCGTTGAAATAGGCCGGAACGGTGATGACCGCCTGCGTGACTTCCTCACCCAAATAGCTCTCGGCGGTTTCCTTCATCTTGCCCAGAGTGAAGGCCGAGATCTGGCTTGGGGAGTACTTTTCGCCGCGGGCTTCTACCCACGCGTCGCCATTGCCGCCATCAACGATGGAATACGGCACCATCTTCTTGTCTTTTTCGACTTCGGCATCATCCACACGACGACCGATCAAGCGCTTGACGCCAAAGATCGTGTTGTCGGGGTTGGTGACCGCCTGACGTTTTGCAGGCTGACCGACCAGTCGCTCATCTTCGGTGAAGGCGACAATCGAGGGCGTGGTCCGCGCCCCTTCGGCGTTTTCGATGACCTTCGGCTGCGAGCCGTCCATGATCGCAACGCAGGAGTTGGTGGTTCCGAGGTCAATCCCGATTACTTTTCCCATTCTTTCAATCCCTTTCTCTTCAAGGCGATGTCCCGAGGGCCGGACCCATTATGGCATCCTGTCCCCGATCTGATGTGCGCGACAGCACTAAACCATCGCGCGTCTCGGCGTATATAAGGGCGCAAACAGGGGGCTGCAAGCGTTGTAAATCGCTGGTTTTCAGGATTCTGAGCCCTTTTTTGTCAAGGTTTTGGTAAGGATCGGGAAAACCGAATATGACTCAGCTGCTGTTGCGGGGTTTTGACATCCGAAAGGGCTATCTGGATGCGCACGCTCAGACAGCGCTGGTCGAGAGGCTGCGCCCGATTCTTAAGGCCGCGCCTTTGTTCCATCCCACAACGCCTTCCGGCAAACACATGTCGGTTCGCATGACCTCGGCAGGCGCATTGGGATGGGTGTCTGACAAGAGCGGGTACAGATATCAGGATCATCACCCCAAGGGCATGACGTGGCCGTCTATTCCGGACGCTATCCTGAACATTTGGTACGATATCACCAAGGCCGAACGCGCACCGGATTGCTGCCTGATCAACTACTATGGTGAGAACACGCGCATGGGTATGCATCAGGACAAGGATGAGGCCGATTTTTCCTGGCCGGTCCTGTCGATCTCGCTGGGTGACGATGCACTATTTCGGATTGGCAACACGTCGCGCGGCGGAAAGACCGAGTCGATCTGGCTGAGTTCTGGTGATGTCGTTGTGATGGGAGGGCCTGCGCGGCTGACCTATCACGGGATTGACCGGATCCGTTTTGGCTCATCCCGGTTGCTGCCCAAGGGCGGGCGCATCAACCTGACGCTACGCGTGGCGACCTAACGCCTTGCGTCCCAGCTTTTGGATACATGCTGGCGGGTATAGAACTCGGCCAGAAGACCAATGATCAGCAACACAATTCCAACCCAAAGCGCATATTCCCAGCTGGAATTTCGCGGATAGTAGTTTCGGAACACAAAGCCCCGGCACTGGTCGATGGCATGAAACAGCGGGTTCCAAGTGAACAGGCTCAGCATGAAACCGCCCAGCGCGTTGCCAACAAACATCTTGCCCGAGAACAGCATGTTCATACGGCGATAAACTTGGGTGAGAATACTGACTGTCCTTGGAAACCAAGGTGAGAGCGCCAAGAACACCACACCAACCGCACATCCGGTGAACCACGCCAACATCAGCATTGCGAACGCGCCGCCTGGGTTCTGGATATCCACCGGCCCTATAAGAACGACGTAAACAAGCAATATTACCAAAATTGACACAACCTGCGTGTAAAGCTGACCGAACGCAGCCGCCATAAGGACAACCGAAAAGTTCATTGGTGAATGCAGTGTCAGCGGATTGTTGGCCGTGCCAAGCCCGGCGACCGAGCCCACGGCCTTTATATGGGTCATGAACAAAAAGACGCCCGAGAGCAGAAAAAGAATGAAATCACCCCGGATTTTTGCGATCCGCGTACCCAGCAGCGACATGATCAGATAAAAAACGGTCACGATCACCAATATCTGCATAATGTTCATCAACACAGCCAGCACGGCATTGGAATGCTGCGACCGTATGTTTCGTACGATCGCATGAAACACCAATTCCATCGTGGTGAAGGCGCCGCCCAGAAGCGATTGGTTTCGCTCAAACTTGAACACGGGTTTTGGTCATCCTGCTGTTTGGCCAACAATCTGGCACGAAATTCTTGCTGTTCCGTTTCCAGCGCATCATAAGTCCGTCAGGATTTTGGATCAACAAACCCCGTGAACGGAGCAATTTGTGACTTACGACGCGCTAATTCCTGTCATCAGACGTCTGGCTTTGGAAGCTGGCGACACGATTATGAAGATTTATGATGCGGATGATTTCGACGTCAAAGTCAAATCCGATGCCAGCCCCGTGACCGAGGCGGATGAGGCTGCCGATGCCCTGATCTCGGCCGGCTTACGCGCTGCCTTCCCTGATATTCTACTGGTCACCGAAGAACAGGCTGCCTCGCATTCCGAAAAGGGCGACACATTCCTGATCGTCGATCCCCTGGACGGCACCAAAGAGTTCATCAACCGACGCGGTGATTTTACCGTTAATATCGCGCTGGTAGAAAACGGTGTACCGACGCGCGGCGTGGTTTATGCGCCTGCGAAAGGTCGAATGTTCTATACGCAGCCCGATGGTCAGGCGGTCGAAGAGACCGGTTCTCTGGACAAAGATGCTCCTGGCCCAGTCACCGCGATATCAGTGTCTAAACCGGATAATTCTTCCCTGATGATCGTCGCATCCAAATCGCACCGCGATCAGGCGACCGAAGACTACATCAACAAATATCAGGTCAAAGACAGCAAAAGTGCAGGCTCGTCCCTGAAATTCTGTCTGGTGGCGACAGGTGAGGCTGATCTTTATCCCCGCGTCGGTCGCACGATGGAGTGGGACACGGCTGCCGGTCATGCCGTTTTGGCAGGCGCCGGGGGCCAAGTTGTGCGCTTTGACGACCATACGCCGCTGAAATATGGCAAGGACGGCTATGCAAACCCGTTCTTTATTGCCTACGCTCCGGGTGTTGACCTGAAAGAGGCTTGATGTCTGTCCTGATTGCCATCCCTGCACGCTATGCCTCGACCCGGTATCCGGGCAAACCTTTGGTGCCACTGACCGGTGCAAGCGGCGTGTCGATGACGCTGATCGAACGCTCATGGCGCGCCGCCTGTTCGGTATCGGGCGTGGACCGGGTGGTAGTGGCCACCGACGATGACCGCATTCGCGAGGTCTCGGAAGCGTTCGGGGCCGAGGTTGTGATGACGTCCGAAACCTGCGCCAACGGCACCGAACGCTGCGCCGAGACCCATGTGGCCTTGGGTGGCGGATACGATATTGTCGTCAACCTGCAAGGCGACGCGCCGCTGACGCCCCATTGGTTCATCGAAGATCTGGTCAAAGGTTTGAATGCCGCGCCCGAGGCGGAAATCGCCACCCCGGTCCTGCGCTGTGACGGAGACGCGTTGAACGGGCTGTTGAATGACCGCAAGCACGGGCGCGTCGGCGGCACCACCGCAGTATTCGGCACCGATCACAGCGCGCTTTATTTCTCGAAAGAGGTGATCCCGTTCACCTCAGACACCTATGCGGGTACCGACAAAACACCCGTATTCCACCATGTTGGGGTCTATGCATACCGCCCCGATGCATTGGCCGCCTATCCCGGCTGGCCCACCGGCCCGTTGGAAACCCTGGAAGGGCTGGAACAGCTGCGATTCATGGAAAACGGGCGCAAGGTCTTGTGTGTCGAGGTTGAGGCCAAAGGCCGCCAGTTCTGGGAATTGAACAACCCGCAAGACGTGGCCAAGATCGAAGAGATGATGGCCACGATGGGGTTGGAATGACGCATATCCTTGTCACCGGTGGTGCGGGCTTTATCGGCTCGCACGCATGCAAGGCGCTGGCGCAGGCGGGCTATATGCCCGTCACCTATGACAACCTCAGCACCGGCTGGCAAGATGCGGTCAAATTCGGGCCCTTTGAACAGGGCGACCTGCGCGACAGGGCGCGGTTGGATGAGGTGTTTGCCAAATATCAGCCCCAGGCCGTGATGCATTTTGCAGCCCTCAGCCAGGTGGGCGAGGCGATGTCCGAGCCCGGGCGCTACTGGGCCAACAACGTCATGGGCTCGTTGACGCTGATCGAAGCCGCTGTGGCCGCCGATTGCCTGAACTTCGTGTTTTCATCGACCTGCGCCACCTATGGCGATCAGGATAATGTGGTTCTGGACGAAAACAGCGCGCAATATCCCTTGAACGCCTATGGTGCCTCGAAGCGCGCGATTGAGGATATTCTGCGCGATTTCGGCGCCTCGCACGGGCTGAACCATGTGATCTTTCGCTATTTCAACGTGGCCGGCGCCGACCCTGACGGCGAGGTGGGCGAGTTTCACCGCCCCGAGACGCACCTGATCCCGCTGATGTTGGATGCGATTGATGGCAAACGCGACGCGTTGACCGTGTTTGGCACCGATTATGACACGCCGGATGGCACGTGCATCCGGGATTATGTGCATGTCTGCGATCTGGTGGACGCCCATGTGTTGGGGCTGGAATGGCTGAAATCCGGCAAGGGCTCTCGCGTGTTCAACCTTGGCACGGGTTCGGGGTTTTCGGTGATGGAGGTGATCGAGAAATCGCGGACAGTGACCAACCGCGCCGTGCCCCATTCTATTGGAAACCGCCGCGCAGGCGATTGCACCCGGCTTGTATCCGGCTCTGACCGGGCAAGGGATGAGCTGGGGTGGAACGCAAAAAGATCAACGTTAGAGACGATGATCGCAGATGCCTGGCGCTGGCATCAGAACGGATCCTACGAAAAATGAGCGGCACGTGACGGCGGCGGGCTGGATGCAGCTTTATCGGCTGCGCCTGCGGCGCAAACGCTTGCTCTGGCGGTCCTTTCGCAGTCGTCACGCGCTGACGAAACTGTCCAACCGCACCCGTCTGATCGCGCCGGACGCCATTTTGGCCTTTACCACCCTGCGCAACGAAATCACCCGTCTGCCCTGGTTTCTGCACCACTACCGACGCTTGGGGGTCGATCATTTCCTGATGGTCGACAACCAAAGCGACGATGGCACCGCAGAATTCCTGATAGAACAGCCTGACGTATCCTTGTGGCAAACCCCGGCAAGCTATCGCACGGCGCGGTTTGGTGTCGATTGGCTAACCTGGCTCCAGATGCGTTTTGCGCAGGACCATTGGGCCCTGACTGTGGATGCAGACGAATTGCTGACCTATGCCGGATCCGATAAGCATCCGCTGACCGATCTGACAAAGCTTTTGCAGTCCCGGGGCCAGAACGCCTTTGGCACATTGATGTTGGATCTTTACCCCAAAGGGCCGCTGGGGCAGCAGAGATATGATCCCGGCACCGATCCGACAGAAGTTCTGAACTGGTTTGACGCGGGCCCGTACCGCGCGCAAAGGCAAGAACCATTGGGCAATCTGTGGGTTCAAGGTGGTGTGCGGGAACGGGCCTTCTTTACCGACAAGCCAGAGCGATCGCCGACCCTGAACAAGATCCCGCTGATCCGGTGGCACCGTCATTATGCTTATGTAAATTCGACACATTCCGCCCTGCCGCGCGATTTGAACTTTGCCTATGATGGGCCTGCCGGCAAAGCTGCTTCTGGTGTGTTGCTGCACACCAAGTTTCTGCCGGAAGTCGTTGCAAAATCCAGCATCGAAAAGGCGCGACGGCAGCATTTCCACGACCCCGATCAATTTGCCCCCTACTATGACGGGATCAGCGACGCGCCCGATCTTTGGACCGGTCAGTCGACGCGGTTTGAAGGCGGCGCGCAGCTGCAAAACCTTGGTCTGATGTCCGAAATCGACTGGTCACTGCCCGCGGGGACGTAAACCGGTTTTAAACCCGTTGCCTCATAGGCTTGAAAAATGGCATAACACGGCAATTGCCCGGGTACTTTCAGGCCGTATCCAACATTGGGCATGCTCGCGTTTCAGAAAAGGTGGGGCAGTCGCGTGAGCCTTTTGGACTCCTATCGCATGAGATTGCGGCGCAAGCGCCGTTTGATCCGGTGTGTGCGCAAGCGACGTGAACTCAAACCCCTCCGCAATGCGACCAAGTCGATCCGCCCCGATGACATCCTCCTGGTCTGTGTCGTGCGGAACGAAAAAATCCGGCTGCCGTATTTTCTGGACTATTACCGGCGGTTGGGTGTCGATCACTTTCTGTTTGTCGACAATGACAGCACAGACGGAACCGCCGAGTTTCTGACCAGTCAGTCTGACGTTTCAACCTGGAGCACGACCGCCAGCTATCGCAAATCCACCTATGGGATCGATTGGTCGAACTATCTGCTGCGGAAATATGCGCATGGCCATTGGGTTCTGACGGTCGACCCGGATGAGTTCTTTGTCTATCCCTTCTGCGACAGCCGCCCGATCCGCGCCCTGACAGATTGGCTGCAAGGCACTGGTGTGCGCAGTTTTGGGACGATGCTGATCGACATGTACCCAAAAGGCCGGATCGAGGATGTACCCTATCGCGAGGGGCAAGATCCGTTTGAGATCGCCCAGTGGTTCGATTCTGGCAACTACATGATCACGCGGAACCCCACTTACGGCAATCTCTGGATTCAGGGCGGGGCGCGGGCGCGTGTGTTTTTTCAGGACACCCCAAAGAAAGCGCCGGCGCTGAACAAGATCCCGCTGGTCAAATGGAACCGACGCTATGCCTATGTCAGTTCAACCCACTCGCTTTTGCCACGCGGGTTGAACCAGGTCTACGAAGAGGCAGGTGGTGAAAAAACCTGTGGGGTTTTGTTGCACGCCAAGCTGATTGACACGTTGGGTGCCAAAGCAAAGGAAGAGGTTGCACGCGGCGAACATTATCGCGGGTCCGGTGAATATCAGGCCTATGCCGATCAGCTCGACGCGCAGCCGGTATTCTGGAATGACTGGTCCGAGAAATATCTGAACTGGCGTCAGCTTGAGATTTTGGGGCTGATGTCGAAAGGAAACTGGGCATGAACAGCCTTGGCGTCGTAATGCTTGTGCATGCGGATCTGGATCGCGCAGAACAGATCGCGCGGCATTGGACCGCCTCGGGCTGCCCTGTTGTGATCCATGTGGACCGCAAAGTTCAAAACGATGTCTATTCAGCCTTTGCTACCGCCTGTGCCAACGATCCTCTGATCCGGTTTTCCAAGCGCCATATCTGCGAATGGGGAGGCTGGGGCATCGTCGCGGCTTCTCAAAGTGCAGCAGAACAATTGTTGTACAGTTTCCCGAATGTGCGGCACGTGTTCCTGTCATCGGGCGCCTGCTTGCCCTTGCGTCCGATCCCCGAGTTGATCGACTATCTGGCTGAACGCCCCCGCGTCGATTTCATCGAAAGCGCGACGACTGCGGACGTGACCTGGACGATCGGTGGGCTGGATCTGGAACGGTTTACGCTGCGCTTCCCGTTTTCCTGGCGCAAGCAGCGCAAACTCTTCGATTTTTATGTCAGGGTACAACGCTCATTGGGTGTGCGGCGCAAGATCCCCGAAGGGTTGGTGCCGCATATGGGTAGCCAATGGTGGTGCCTGACCCGGCAAACCCTGTCTGCGATCCTGCAAGACCCAAAGCGCAAAAGCTATGACAACTATTTCCGCCGCGTTTGGATCCCGGATGAAAGCTATTTTCAGACCCTGACACGGCTCTATTCAACGCATATCGAAAGCCGATCCCTGACGCTTTCGAAGTTTGACTATCAGGGGCGTCCACATGTGTTTTATGACGATCACCTGCAATTGCTGCGACGATCTGATTGTTTTGTGGCCCGCAAGATCTGGCCTCGGGCCGAGCGGCTGTATCAGGCCTTTCTGACCGATCAGGCCAGCGCCATCAAACCGGCTGAACCAAACCCCGGCAAAATTGATCGGCTATTTGCCAAAGCGGTCGACAGGCGCACCAAAGGCCGCGAGGGGCTTTATATGCAAGGTCGTTTCCCGCGACATCGAAAAGGCAGCGCGCTGACCGCATTTCCATATTCGGTCTTTCAGGGCTTTGCAGAATTGTTTGAAGATTTCGAACCTTGGTTGGCAAATACTACAAGCGCCTGCGTCCACGGGCATCTGTTCGATCCAACCGGCGCCAAGTTTGCAAGTAACGAAGCAACGACAACAGGAGGGCTCAGCTCCTGTGCTAAGCTACGTGACTACAACCCCGAGGCGTTCTTATCGAACCTCATCTGGAACACGCGCGGCGAACGACAGTGTTTTCAGTTTGGCCCATTTGATACGCAAAAGATCTGCAGTTTTCTGGCACAGGACAAAAACGCTCAGATATCGGTAATTTCCGGTGCATGGGCATTGCCACTTTTCCGATCAAACTTGAATTTTGCGGATATCCGCGCTCGATCTGCGCGATTACAGCAGATCGAAAGCAAACAGCTACAGGCTTTGGCAACAGCGCGCAGCGGTACAAGGATCCGGATCTGGTCGCTGGCGGAGTTCGTTGAATCTCCGATGGAGTACTTGCAGGTCGTGGTAGAGGATATCGGAATAACCCAACCGAACCACCTTGCCGAAGCGCCAAAAATGGTCGACCTGACAGGGTTTGGTAAGTTCATGAAAAATTTGAAAAATCAGGGCATGCACCCGTATCTGGTTGGCGATTTCCCCGAAGACGACATCTTTGGATCCAGATCCAAAACCTACACAAAACCCTATCTTGTACAGTAGCCCGGTATGACGGACGCGTTCGACTATTTCATCGTTTTGGCGGACATGCGCACCGGATCGAACCAGCTGGAATCCAACCTGAACGCGTTGGACGGTGTCACCTGTCATGGTGAGGCGTTCAACCCCTATTTCATTGGGTTGCCCAAGCTGGATCAGCTTCTGGGCTTTACCCTTGAGGACCGCGATCGTGATCCGCTGGCTTTTCTGGAAACGATCAAATCGACCCCCGGAGCGCTCAACGGGTTTCGCTTTTTCAGCACACATGACACCCGCGTACTGACACCGGCCCTGGATGATCAGCGCTGCGCAAAGATCGTTCTGACACGAAACCCGTTGGACAGTTACGTGTCGTGGAAAATCGCCGTAGCGACCAAACAGTGGAAGCTGGTGAACATCAAACAGCGTCGCGAGGCCCAGATTGAATTTGACGCCGATGAGTTCTTTGAAGAGATGGAGCAGCGGCAAAGCTTTCAACTAACCGTGCTGAACCATTTGCAGAGAACCGGGCAAACGCCCTTTTACATCGGGTATGACGATCTCAACGATGTTGAGGTTCTTAACGGGCTGGCAAAGTGGCTCGGGGTATCCGCGCGGCTCGATGCTTCGCAGCAGCATCTAAAACGGCAAAACCCGACATCTGCTTTGGACAAAGTGACCAACCCAGACGCCATGGAACAAGCCGTCGCCAAGCTGGATCGCTTCAACCTGTACCAGGTTCCAAATTTCGAACCGCGCCGGGGCCCGTCTGTCCCTCGATACGTGGCAGCACCCAAATCCGCGTTGATGTATTTACCCGTGCGCGGCGGGCCAGAGGCCGAGGTTGCGAATTGGCTGGCCAATTTGGACGGTGCCGAAACAGGTGCGCTTCTGACAGATCGGGGTCAAAAACAGGTGCGGACTTGGATGAAAACCCATCCGGGCCATCGCAAGTTCACTGTACTGCGTCATCCGTTGGCCCGTGCCCATGCGGTGTTTTGCACTCGGATTGTGAATACGGGGCCGGACGCCTATGTCGCGATCCGCAATATGCTACGCAATCGCTACAAGCTGCCACTTCCCGGCACTGTTACACCGGAGAATTACTCGGTTGAACAGCACCGCGAGGCGTTTTCGGCGTTCTTGCGCATCATGCGCAACGTGTTGGCAGGACAAACGCCAATTCGGGTCGACGGGTTATGGTGCAGCCAGGCGCAGACGCTGCAGGGCATTGCCGCGTTTACGTTGCCTGACATGATCCTGCGCGAGGATGAGATGAAAACCGTCCTGCCCGACCTTGCCCGGCAATTGGGTCATGCTACACCACCTGAACCCGAACACGCGCCAGCCGACAGCCCGTTCGCATTGTCGCAGATTTATAACGCCCAGCTAGAAACGCTGGCGGTCGAAGCCTACCAGCGCGACTATCAGATGTTTGGGTTTTCAGACTGGAAACCGCTTTAGGGACGCAGCGTGATGATCGTCCCTTCGGTCACCATGGCATAGATCTCTTCGATCTCTTCATTGGTAACGGCGATGCATCCGGCGGTCCAATCCGGCGTCTTTTTCGCACGCCTAAGCTCGGACCGCAGGTTTGGCTGACCGTGGATGAAGATATCACCACCGGGATCAACACCCGCGGCCTTGGCCTGTGCGATATCCTCGGAATTGGGGTACGAAATCCCCACAGAAAGATGATACCGGCTACGCGGATTTCGGCGGTCGATCAAATAGGTACCTTCCGGTGTCCGACCGTCACCCTTTTTGGTTTTGGTACCACTGGGCGCGAAACCCAGGTCCACATCATATTCACGAAGAATCTGTTGGTTGTGCAACAGATACAGCTTGCGCGCACCCTTGTTCACCACAAGCGATGTCACTTCGGGCCCGTTATATGACAAAAATTTTGGGCTGGCAGACGCACAGGCTGACAAACTCAGCGTTGCCATTGCACCCAATCCAAATGCTCGACGATCCATGATCACTGCCTACTACTCGATTTTTTTTCAGTATTATGCCAGAAAACGCCAAATTCGAAATCACTTTTTGATGTCCGCCTGGGTCTTCAGGCGCTGTTCGATACTTTCCAGCCGTTCCAATACTTCGTCGCGATACGCATCCGTCTTTACCTCATCCTCGGCATGGTGGGCGTCTTGCATCGAATTCACGATCAGACCCACCAGCAGGTTCACCACGGCAAAGGTTGTCACCATGATGAACGGCACAAAGAACAGCCATGCATAGGGGTAAACAGCCATAACCGGCCGCACGATTCCCATGGACCAGCTTTCCAGTGTCATGATCTGGAACAGCGTATAGGCCGAAAGTCCAAGATCTCCGAACCAATCGGGAAAGGTTTCCGAGAACAGCTTTGTTGAGATGACGGCACCGATATAGAACAAGATCGCCATCAACAAAAAGACGCTGGCCATCCCGGGTAACGCCGAGATGAACCCCTCGACCACGCGCCGCAATCGGGGTGCCACCGAGATGACGCGCAAAACCCGCAGGATTCGCAGCGCGCGCAGAACCGAAAGGCCACCCGCGCTTGGGACCAAGGCGATGCCGACGATTATGAAATCGAAAATGTTCCATCCGCTGGTAAAAAACCTGCGCCCGGTTGCAATCAGTTTCATGGCAATCTCGGCAACAAAGATCGCAAGGCAGATCTTGTCCAGTGTCACAATCAAGGGCCCCACCACCTCCATCAGGGTCGGCGACGTTTCCATTCCAAGCAGAACTGCGTTGAAGATGATGACTGCGGTGATAAAGCGCCCAAAATTCGGGGATTCGATCAAGCGTAGCAGGCGTTCGGACGCCATTGAGGATCTCCAGTCAGGGTTTTGGGTTCAAGGTAAAGCGCGCGGCAAGTTCGGTATGTGACGACCATCGAAATTGGTCCACCACTTGCACCCATTCAAGGGTGTAACCGGCCTCAACCAATGTTTTCGCATCGCGAGCGAATGTCACAGGGTTGCAAGACACATAAGCGATAATTGGACTCGCGGCCTGTGCCAATTCGGCAATCTGCGCTTCGGCCCCGGCGCGTGGCGGATCGAGGACCACCGCATCAAAAGGTTTCAACTCATCCGTCATCAGCGGTCGGCGGAACAGGTCACGCGCCTCGGTCGTTACGCGTTTCAAGCCCTGTGCTTTGCGCCATCCCTGGTCCAGCGCTTGCACCATCGCCGCTTCGCCCTCAACTGCGTGCACTTCCGCATGTTGGGCCAAGGGCAAAGAAAATGTTCCGCTTCCAGCAAACAGGTCGATTATGCGTTTGGCCCCGTCGGTTGCCTGCATAACTGCCTGTAACAGAGCCTGTTCTCCATCTTTTGTGGCTTGCAGAAACGCGCCCGGAGGCGGCACAACGCTGGCCGCACCAAAGCGCTGCGATGGCGCGTGACGCATGGCAATCCCTTCGCCATCCCAGCTGAGCCGCGCCAATCCGTGTTTTTCAGTTGCCTGGGCCAGCGCCAGTTCCAATGGGCCATCCAAAGGTTTGCCACCTGTGACCGATACATCGAGACCGCCCTCTGACAGAGTCATCGTCACTGCCAAAACACCTTTACGGCTGCCGCCAATCATCGCCAAAGCTTCAGCTACCGGGATCGCGGATGTCAGCTCTGGATCAAGCAACTGACAGTCGCTTATCTCGGTTATCGTGCCCGACGCGCGCCCGTAAAACCCAGCTAACGTGCCCTTTTTTGTCCGCCGCACCGCAATCGTCGCACGCCGGCGCGACTTTGGGGGCGAGGTATGGATTGCGCGCATGTTGGTCGAAATCCCCTGCGCGGCAAGCGCGTTGCGCACAATGTCAACCTTCCAATCCGCCACAAAATCATCCGAGGCGTGCTGCAACTGACAGCCACCGCACGCTTTGTAGTGACGGCATGGCGCTTTCACACGATCATCAGACGGGGTGAGAACCCGGATATCTTCCAGCGTGGTCCCGGACGGAACACCTGTGACCACCTCACCCGGAAGGGTGCGCGGGGCATAGATCGGCCCGTCGGCGATGCCGTCACCCTGATGACCAAGGCGGAGAATGGTGAATTCCTGCGTCATGGCAGGCCTGATAATCGGCTTGCCCGGGTAAAAAAACCCTTATTCCGCAGCTTCGGTCTGAATAAATCCGCCAGATTGACGATGCCAGAACCGCGCATAGAGCCCGCCTTGTGCCAGCAACACATCATGCGGCCCGCTTTCCACGATGCGTCCCTGATCCAACACGATGATCCTGTCCATCTCGCTGAGCGTCGACAGGCGGTGCGCAATCGCCAGAACGGTTTTGCCTTCCATCACCCGCTGCAAAGCCGATTGTATCGAGGCCTCAACCTCGGAATCCAGCGCCGAAGTCGCCTCGTCCAGAACCAGAATAGGCGCGTCCTTCAGGATGGCACGCGCAAGGGCGATCCGCTGACGCTGACCTCCGCTCAACTTGACACCACGCTCGCCCAGATGCGCGTCATAGCCGGTACGGTCCTGGCCATCCTTGAGGCTTTCGATGAACTCATGCGCTTCGGCCTTTTGTGCAGCAGAGATTAGCTGTTCTTCTGATGCATTGGGATTGCCGTAGAGGATATTGTCACGTGCCGAACGATTGAACATCGCCGTTTCTTGGGTGACCATACCGATCTGGCTGCGCAGACTGTCTTGTGTGACATGACCGATATCCTGATCATCGATCAGAATCGCGCCTTTTTCCCTGTCATAGAGCCTCAGAAGCAGCGACACGAGCGTTGACTTTCCCGCCCCCGACGCACCAACAATACCCAGCTTTTCACCGGGTGCGACCTTCAGGTTCAAGGCGCTGACACCTCCGATATCGCGCCCATAGGCAAAGGTGACATCGTCGAAACATATGCCGCCGGCAGGAACGCTCAGGTCTTGCGCACCGGGTTTATCCACGACTCGGTCGCGCTTGGTCAGGGTGATCATACCGTTTTCGATTTCACCGACATTGGAATAGAGCCCCATCAGCACGAAACTGACCCAGCCCGTCATCTGCGCGATGCGGATAGACACAGCCCCGGCAGCCACGATGTCACCCGCCGTGGCATTGCCTGCTTGCCACAACCACAATGTTGCGCCCAACAACAGCACCGGCAAAACACCGGCCAGAGCCATCAGAAAGAACCGGAAACTGGCCGAGAGCTTACCGAAGGCCAGCATCTTCTCACGAAAATCGACCAGGGAATTCTGGGCGGCGCTTTCCTCGAACGACCCGTGGGCAAACAGTTTGACGGTTTTGATATTGGTGATCGTATCCACCACCTGCCCCGATACCATCGCCCGGGCACCCGCGCGCGCAGCGGACCGTTGCCGGATCCTTGGCAGATACCAACGGATCAACAGCGCATAGACCACTAGCCAGGCCATGAAAGGCAGGACAACAAGAGGGTGAATCGACCCTAACAAAAGCAAAGAACCCACAAGCGACGCCAAGGCAAACACAATCGCGCTGATGGTTTCCGACACGACCGATGCCAAGGCGTTTGAGGTCTGCATTTGCTTTTGCGCGATGCGTCCCGCGAAATCATCGTCGAAAAAGGTCACCGATTGGCCCAAGGTCCAGCGGTTCAAGCGGGCCAGAACCAATGTGGGGATATTGGGCATCAGCATGTAGCCATTGGTAAAAGCCGAAATACCAAACAGGATCGGGCGCAGCAGCATGAAAAACGCGGCCACCCCGACGATCATCCAGATGTTGCTTGCGGTCAAAAAGCCCGCACGACCACCGGAAACGGCGAGATCGATCACAAGTCCCAGCATCCAGGCTGTGCCGGCCTCCAAAGCGCCAGCCGCTGCCGAAAAGAACGCCGCGATAAAGATCATTGGCCAGGCACCGCTCAGGCACCAGCGGATAAACGCCCCCAGCGTTTGCGGCGGGGGCGTTTCTGTCTTTTTGAACGGGTCTATGAAATCCGAAAACCTCATTCAGCGGCCTCAGGGTTCATAAAGCCACCGGATTGCCGCGCCCAGAACTGCGCATAGAGCCCGCCCTGCGCCAACAGGTCTGCATGGGCGCCCTCTTCCACAATCCGTCCGCCATCCATGACCAAAATCCGATCCATCTGCGCGATCGTGCTCAGCCGGTGGGCAATCGCGATCACTGTCTTGCCTTGCATCATGCCGTAGAGCGTCTCCTGAATCGAGGCTTCGACCTCGGAATCTAGGGCAGATGTCGCCTCGTCCAACAACAGGATCGGCGCGTCCTTCAGGATCACCCGCGCCAGCGTCACCCGCTGCCGCTGACCTCCGCTGAGTTTCACACCGCGTTCGCCCACATGCGCATCATAGCCGGTGCGTCCCTGCGGATCTTGCAGATCCAGAATGAACTCATGCGCTTCGGCCTGTTTCGCAGCCTGGATCATCTGGTCTTCGGTGGCCTCGGGTCGTCCATAAAGGATGTTGTCCCGCACCGAACGGTGCAGCAAGGCGCTGTCTTGCTGAACCATGCCGATCCGGCTGCGCAAACTGTCTTGCGTGACCGTTGCGATATCCTGGCCGTCTATCAGGATCGCTCCGCTCTCAACGTCGTAAAAGCGCAAAAGCAGCTTTACCAGGGTCGATTTCCCGGCCCCTGAACGCCCGATCAGTCCAATCTTTTCACCGGGCTGAATCGCAATATTCACATGATCCAGACCACCGGTCTTGCGCCCATAGTGATGCGAAAGGTCACGGATTTCGATCCGCCCTTCGGTCAGCTGCAAAGGTTTGGCCGCAGGGGAGTCCAGCAGTTTGATAGGCTGCGCAATCGTCTCCATCCCCTCGGCCACAACGCCAAGCTGTCGGAAGAAACTGGTCAGCGCCCACATGATCCAACCGGTCATCGCGTTCAGCCGCAAGGTCAGCGCCGTGGCCGCCGCAACAACGCCCACAGAAGCACTGCCCTGCATCCACAGCGCAATCGCCCAGCCGACAACACCCACGATCAGCACCCCGTTCAACGTGACCAAAGCCGCATCCATGATGGTGAAGATCCGCATCTCAACCTGAAAGGTGCGCCGCGTTTCCTCGATGGCTTCGCGTGCATAATCCAGCTCTTGATCCGCATGGGCAAACATCTTGACCGAATGAATGTTGGTATAGCTGTCCACAACGCGCCCGGTCACAGCCGACCGCGCGTCCGAGGCTGCCTTTGACGCAGGCCCAACCCGCTGGACCGTCCACCGCACCAAAACGGCGTAAAGACCAAGCCAGATCACAAGGGGCAACAGCAGCCTTGGGTCCGCCGCCATCAACAGGATCGCCGCCCCCACCAGATAGGCCAGCGAGAATGAGATCGCGTCAAAGACCTGAAACACAGCCTCGCCCGCCGCGGGCGGTGTCTGCATGATCCGGTTGGCGATACGGCCCGCAAAATCGTTTTCGAACCAGCCAACAGACTGACGCAAAACGTGCTTATGGGCGCGCCAACGGAAGATCGTGCCGATATTCGGCAGAATTGCATTGTTCAGCAGCAACACATCCACGATGTGCAACAAAGGCCGCAGCAACAGGACAAACACCGCCATCAACAGCAGTTCGGTCCCGTGGGCCTGCCAGACTTCGGCAGGTGGCCCCGACAGCAGGTCAACGACGCGACCCATGTAATAGATCAGGCCAACCTCGACCGCAGCAACAACAACCGAGATCAACCCCGCCCAGAAGAAGACGCGGAAGAATGGCCGAGTGTAATCCAGCATGAAGGGCCACAACCGCGTGGGCGGCGTATCCGTTTCTTCATAGGCGACAAAAGGGTCAACAAGGTTTTCGAAATAGCGAAACATGGAGAGTGCTCCAATTGAGCAAATAGACAGACATGCGAAAAAGATGGCGCAAGAACACCACCCTACGGGTCAAGTGTTCAGGGCCTTAGCCGAACGAGATCCCGTAATACATTCGCATTCCTCCCTCCAAGATTGAGACAGGCGCACACTAGACACAAAAGATCTGATTTGTCATCCCCTTTTGAGACTTTATCTAACCCGCCAGCAATTCCTGGCGTGAAAGCGTAAAGCCCGAGGCGATCCAGCGGGCCTCCAGCTCGGCCAATTTCTTGCCCAGCGCGGGTCCCGAAAAATCGGGGATCAAGTCTTTGGCTTTTATAGGAAAAATCGCTTTTGCCCCTGCTTGCAGCTGGGCCTTGAACTGCTCGTCCCAGGGCTGCTCCAGAAAGGCGCAGCGCAACAGGGTTTCATGCAAGCCACCTTCTGCACCATAGCGAAACCCAAGCTCGGCAACTCCCGCCGTTCCGGTAGATTCCTCTCGCATCCGGGCTAGCCGTTGAAGCTGCGCCTTGCTTAAACGAAGGGTCTGGGCCACGTCCGTCGAAGCGATGGCCGCCAACCGACGGATTGGATCCGGTGTGGCCCCGGCATCTTGTTCGAGTTTGATCAGAATCGGCAAAGCTCGGTCTTCGATACCGGGCAGCAGATGCGTCAAAACACCGGTCTGACGCATGGTCGCAACGGACGGCCCCGGATCAGGTGCGCCAAGCAGTTTCAGCAGCTCGGCACCGACCCGCTCACGGGACAACCCGGCAAGACCATCCAAATTCGAGGAAATAGCCGCGAGCGCATCCGGGTCGAACCCGGCTTCGGCATCGCCATACCACGCGTGAAACCGGAAATACCGCAACGACCGCAGATAATCCTCGCGGATACGCGCCTGCGCGTCGCCGATAAAGCGAACATGACGGGCCTGAAGGTCGGGCAACCCGTTCAATGGATCAAGGATCGTACCGTCTGGCTGCGCATAAAGCGCGTTCATGGTGAAATCCCGTCGCGCCGCGTCTTCTTCCACCTTGTCTGAAAAGGCCACAACCGCGCGGCGGCCATCGGTTTCGACGTCACGGCGAAACGTGGTGATTTCGTGCGGAAGGCCGTGGCTGACCACCGTGATCGTCCCATGCTCGATCCCCGTTGGGATCGCCTTTAGCCCGGCCTGTTCGGCCAGGGTCATCACCCGTTCAGGGCGTGCGTCGGTGGAAATGTCGATATCCGAGACTGGAACCCCCAGCAGTGCATTGCGCACGCAGCCGCCAACAAAAAGCGCCTGTGCCCCATCATCGGTGAGCGCGGCACAGACCTTTTGCGTGGCCTCAGCCGTGATCCAGTCTTCGGTGATCCGCTTCATTCATGTACCCGTGCTGCCAATCCACGCAAAATACGCGCTGTCGCGCCCCAAATATAATAGGGACCATAGGGGACGGCGAAATAATACCGTCTCTGCCCCCGCCAACGGCGCGACTCGATCACATAATTCGCCGGGTTCAGAATATGTGCAAGAGGCACTGAAAAGACTTCGTCCACTTCGCCGGGCTCTGGTACAGGTTCGAAACCGCTCTCCAGCACCGCCACAACGGGTGTCACGGTGAAGGCGGTCACTGTCTCATGTGTTGGTAAATGGCCCAGAACCTTTGGCAGGTCTAAGGGCAGTCCGATCTCTTCCCGCGCCTCGCGCAGGGCTGTAGCCGTAACATCGATGTCCCCTTCGTCCTTCTTGCCACCCGGAAACGCGATTTGCCCGGGATGGTGTTTCAAGGCCGAAGACCGTTTGGTCAGGATCAGTTGCGCCGCCCCGTCTGCAATGGAAACAGGCACTAACACGCCTGCAGGACGCAATTTGCGCCCGGCGGGCAGAACGACATCGGGGTTCAGGTCAAAGTCACTGGACCCCGCGCCCGAACGGCCCAGCGCTGCCTGCAAAAGGGCAATCGTGTCAGCCACGGTCCGAATCTTCAGCCTCAAACCCAACTGTACTGGGATCCAGCACATAATGAGCGCCACAGAACTGACAATCTGCGGTGACCTTGCCATCTTCGGTGGTCATCTTCTCGATATCCCGCGCCGAGTAGATCGACAGGCTTTGGCGCACGCGGTCTTCGGAGCAGGTACAGCCGAACTGCACCTGCTGCGCATCATAGACGCGCGGCTGTTCCTCGTGGAACAAACGCACCAGCAAGTCTGTTGGCGCAACCGAAGGGCCGATTAGTTCCAGATCTTCGACCGTATCCAGCAGGATATTGACCCGGCCCCAATTCTCGCCCTCTTCTCCATCAACCAGATCCGCCGCGGTAAGGATATCACCACTACCTTCTGCCGACGCAGCAAAGGGTGAGGCTTTGGGCATATGCTGAAGCATAACACCCCCAGCCCGCCAATGCTCACCGACGCCCGGTTCGGTAGATTTGCCAAAGCTCAGCGAAAACCGCGTAGGCAATTGTTCGGACTGCGCGAAATACGCCTCGGCGCAGGCGCTGAGCGAACCGCCGGCCAGCGGAGTGATCCCCTGATAAGGCTGCGTGCCTTCGCCCTGATCGATCATGATCGCGAAATAGCCCTCGCCCACCTGATCAAATGGGGCGCTGTTGGTCAGGCGATCACGGTCGAAACTGGCATATGCGCGGATTCTCGCGGGCTCGCCTTCCTCCTGCGGCGCGTAATAGTCGGTCGCAATCATGCGCACAGCCCCTTTGGACTGTACTTGCAGCGACAGCTTCCAACGCAGCGAAACGGTCTGGCCGATCAATGCGGTCAGCAGGGCCATCTCGGCCACCAGTGCCTCGACCACATCGGGATAGTCGTGCTGTTTCAGGATACCGTCCAACACACCATCCAGCCGCGCTACGCGGCCGCGCATGTCGGAAAGATCAAGTTGAAAGGGCAGGACGGTGTCGTCCCACGCGATTTTTGTTCCAAGAGACATGGGGTTTCCTTACACGCCACAGGTTGGCATACCGCCACCATATAGGTCGAAGACAGTCGGTTGAAAGGGGCCATACATGATCAGACGGTTCGGTGAAAGCCCTGATCCCCAGCGGAAATACACGCGCCGCCCTGGTGTCTATGCTTTGCTACCGCGCGGCCGGTCCGTGTTGGTCACCTGGTATGACGATGGCGAAAGACCGGAATTGCAATTGCCCGGAGGTGGGGTTGATCCAGGGGAATCACCGATCACGGCCCTGCATCGCGAGGTTTACGAAGAAACCGGCTGGCTGATCGCCGCCCCCCGGCGCGTTGGCGCTTTTCGCCGCTTTACCTATATGCCCGAATACGACCTTTGGGCCGAAAAGCTCTGTACGATTTACACCGCTCGTCCCATCAGGCCCAAAGGCCCACCAACCGAAGAGTTCCACGAAGCCCGCTGGATGGACATTCCCGATGCGCTGGAACATTTGGGTAACCCCGGTGACCGCTTCTTTGCAGCACAAATTCTGAGGGTCAGCTAAGGCCCCTCATATTCAAAGAATACAGCCGAGACATCGTCATCCATGCCATCACTTGGATGCATCTTTTGGGTCAGGCGCCAGAACATATCATCAAGGAACTCAGCGCCGCCGCGTCCTTGGGCACAATCCAGCGCAAGGGATTCCAACCCGTCTTCATCCAGCAAGCTTCCGTCGGTCAGACGACATTCGGTAAAACCATCCGAATAGAGCAGCAACCGATCTCCGGGACGCATATAGGTTTCGATCTGCTCAAATTGTGCATTTGGCAACAAGCCGATCGGCAGGCCGCCTTCGCCCAAAAACTCGGCTCTGCCATCCTGTCGCAACATCAGGGGATGGGGGTGACCGGCCTGGACCATCTTCAGGTGACCATTGCGCAAATCGACAACGGCATAGACCATCGTAAAATACTCTTCGATGCCGGTATCTGCCAGCAGCCGGGCATTCAAATTCGCGGCAACCTCTTCGGGAGATAGCAGAGCGTAGAACTTGTCGTAATGTTTGACCATCGCGATGTTCTGATCGAAATACTTGCTGGATAGGTAGCCCCCCAGCCGCGCTGTCATCATCGCGGATGTGATGCCATGGCCCGACACGTCGATGCTGTAAAAGCCGATGCGATTGGCGCTTGGGGAAAACATCCCCACCAAATCGCCTCCAATATGTCCGCAGGGTTTCAGCAGCAAGCTCAGTTGCGACTTTCCAAATCGCCGCGACAGCTCGGGCACCAGCGACTCCTGAATTTTGCGCGCCTGCATAAGATCCTTGTCAATCGCATCATGCGCGACCTTCAGCTCGTCCAAAGCAGCTTCGATCATTGCGTTTTTTTGCGACAATTCACGCTGCATGCCCAGAATGCGCGCACCCGCCGAAATACGCGCCCGCAGCTCATCCGCCTCAAGCGGTTTGATCAGAAAATCGTCAGCCCCTGCATCCAATCCACGCGCAACTTCCTGCTTTTCGCTTTTTGAGGTCAGCAATATGAAATAGCTGTATTGATGACTGTCCAGAGCGCGGAACTTCTCACAAAACTCCAACCCGCGCATGCCAGGCATCACCCAATCGCTCAGAACCAGATCCGGCAGATCTCTTTGACACAGTGCCAAAGCGCTTTCACCGCTGTCCGCTTCCAGAACAACAAACCCCCACTTCTTGAGGGAGGCCGCCAGAATACGGCGCTGCAGACGGCTGTCGTCCACAATCATAACCTTTTGAATCGCACCAAAGTCCGGCGAAACACCGGCTTCGGTTTGACTGGCTGCAAGCACCTGAGAATCCTTGATCAACACAAACGACGTCAAACTAGGCGAACGAGCCTTAATATCTTGTGAAACGCACAACTTTACGCGGTGTTTACCCGTAAACGGTTATCACCCGCAGTAAGGCGGAGGTGCAGCATGATTCACTGGCCCAGGGTCAAACAATTGCGGGACGAGGTTGGCGCAGAAGAATTCGCCGAAGTTGTCGAGATTTTCTTGGACGAGGTGCAAGAAGCGATTGAACGGCTGAACAAGGATAAAAACCGTACCCAGATCGAGCAGAACCTGCATTTCCTGAAAGGCAGCGCACTCAGCCTTGGGTTCAATCAGTTCTCCAAACTGTGTCAGGATGGTGAGCGGCGTGCGGCAGCCGGGGAAGCCGGACAGATTGATCTGGCTGAGATCTTAAAGACCTATGATCAGTCCAAATCGATCTTCCAGTCCGGCTTGGCTGAGCACCTGCACTAGATCACGAATTGCGCCAGGGTCTCGTCATCGGTGATATCGGTATAGGTAAACCCGGCGTCGTCAAGATGCGCAAAAAGCCGGGCAAAATTCTCGGGCCTTCTGGTTTCGATCCCGATCAGGACCGAGCCAAAGTTGCGGGCTGATTTCTTCATATATTCGAACCGGGCGATGTCGTCTTCGGGGCCCAGAATGTTCAAAAACTCTTTCAACGCGCCCGGACGCTGCGGCAGGCGCAGAATGAAATACTTCTTCACCCCCGAATACCGCTGTGCACGTTCCTTGACCTCGGGCAGACGTTCAAAATCGAAATTCCCGCCCGAGGTGACACAGACTATGGTTTTGCCCCGGATAAAGCTTTGGATATCGCCCAGCGCTTCAATGGCCAAAGCTCCGGCTGGTTCCAGAACAATCCCCTCGACATTCAGCATTTCGACCATCGTGGCACAAATACGATCTTCGGACAGAACCAGCACATCCGACAGATGCCGCGATTTGAGCAGCTCAAACGGTTGCGCGCCGATCCGGCCAACCGCTGCACCATCGACGAAATTGTCAACATGATCCAGCGACACGGGATGCCCGGTGGCCAGAGCCGCGCGCAAGCAGGCTCCGCCGGCAGGTTCCACGAACAAGCAATGCGCGCGGTCTCCGAACCATGTGGTCACGCCCGCCGACATGCCGCCGCCGCCCACAGGCAGCAACAGATGGTCAGGCGCCTGGCCCAATTGCTCTTCAATCTCAACCGCCAAAGAGGCCTGACCTTCAATCACATCCGCATCGTCGAACGGCGACAGGAAATACCCGCCCTGCTGGGTGCACCACGCTTGCGCCGCGGCCAGAGTGTCGTCGAAATAGTCACCGGTCAGGTGGATCTCGATATTGTCGCCGCCAAAGATGCGCGTTTTCTGGATTTTCTGCTGCGGTGTGGTCACAGGCATGAAAATCACGCCCCGCACATCCAGATGCTTGCACATGAACGCCACACCTTGCGCGTGATTGCCTGCGCTGGCGCAAACGAACAGCTCTTGCCCCTGCTGCTTACGCATCGCATTGAACGCGCCCCGGATCTTGTAAGACCGCACCGGGCTGAGGTCTTCGCGTTTCAGCCAGATATCGGCACCAAATCGATCAGACAAATGCGCATTGCGCTGCAAGGGCGTTGCCGGGAACACAGAGCGCATCGCCTGTTCGGCGGCACGGGCACGGGTCATGAAATCAGTCATGCCGGTTTCCCTGCCCGATCACCGCTGAAAGGGCAAGGAATACATATGTGTACGAGGGGTTAGCGCAACTCGCGCTTTTCGACTATGTGACCGTAGAGGGCTGTCATTATGCTGATGCCCAGCATGAGAAGAAACCATTGGGCCACGATAAAATACAGAAAGCTCCCAACCATTGGAGCAAGAGGTGTTTGAAGCAGTAAATCTGGAATCGCTGTGAGAACTCCGATGCAAAGCGCTGCAAAAAGAATCGGTTTGTGGAACTCCTTGGTAGCAGACCAGGATTCAGGCACCCGCATAAACACGCCCACCGCTGCAGCTGGCAGAACCAGAGATAGTCGCATCGATAGGAATGAGATCGCGACACCAAGGAGGAACCCAAGAATTGTGCCATCGTTCGAAGACACACTGCCATCGTCAAAAAGAACCGCAGGGATAAGAAACACAAATATCGCGGCCAGCCCAAGCAGAACAGCCAACGGAATCGTCCTAAAAAACGCTCCCGCGTAGGCCAACATCCGGTCCTTGTTCCATTCCGGCCAAGCCAGACGGGGTTCGATGCCTTCAAGCACGTAGCGGTGCCACCCAACCGCGACCCAGACAAAAACCACCGGATACATTATTACCAATGCAAAAATGAACAAAACCAGCACCGGCTCGGCAGTGCTTTCCGCACCTGACTCCAATGCACCCGCAAGGCGAACTATCAAAAGATAGGTTGCTACGCCGAGGCAGAAGAAGGGAAAGAAGCTGATCCTCAACGCAGTGGAAGTGTTATCTATCAACATCAACACCGCATGTCTGAACAAACGATAACCCAACATGCAAAACTGCCCCTTCAACCAATCCGTGTTCTCTATCCCTCCCGTTTCACCCCAAATCCTTCCATACGTCAACGCACACAGCTTGCCCCTGCGTGCAAAACCCGTTAGGGGCCAGTCGATCTACGCATAAAGGGAAGTCAGATGTCCGCGCCCAAGAAAGTTGTTCTGGCCTATTCCGGTGGCCTTGATACCTCGATCATTCTGAAATGGTTGCAGACCGAGTATGGCTGTGAAGTTGTGACCTTCACCGCCGATCTGGGTCAGGGAGAAGAGCTTGAGCCCGCGCGCAAAAAGGCCGAGCTGCTGGGGATCAAGCCGGAAAACATCTATATCGAGGATATCCGCGAGGAATTCGTCCGCGATTTCGTCTTCCCGATGTTCCGCGCCAATGCGCAGTACGAGGGGCTGTACCTGTTGGGTACGTCCATCGCTCGTCCCCTGATCTCAAAACGTCTGGTCGAGATTGCCGCCGAAACCGGCGCCGATGCGGTGGCGCACGGGGCAACCGGCAAGGGCAATGATCAGGTGCGGTTCGAACTGGCAGCCTATGCGCTGAACCCCGATATCAAAGTTATCGCACCGTGGCGTGAGTGGGACCTGTCCAGCCGGACCAAGCTGCTGGAATTTGCCGAGGCGAACCAGATCCCTATTGCCAAGGACAAACGCGGTGAGGCCCCGTTCTCGGTCGATGCCAACCTGCTGCACACCTCGTCCGAGGGCAAGGTTCTGGAAGACCCCGCGGATATGGCGCCCGATTATGTCTATCAGCGCACCGTCCACCCCGAGGACGCCCCGAACGAGCCCGAGTTCATCGAGATCGGCTTTGAAAGGGGCGACGCGGTCAGCATCAATGGCGAGGCGATGAGCCCGGCCACCATCCTGACCAAGCTGAACGAATATGGCGGCAAGCACGGCATTGGCCGTCTCGATCTGGTCGAAGGCCGGTTTGTGGGCATGAAATCGCGCGGTATCTATGAAACGCCGGGCGGCACCATCCTGCTGGAAGCCCATCGCGGGATCGAGTCGATCACCATGGACCGTGGCGCAATGCATCTGAAAGACCAGCTGATGCCGCAATATGCCGAGCTGATCTATAACGGTTTCTGGTACTCGCCCGAACGCGAGATGCTGCAAGCCGCCATCGACCGCTCGCAAGAACATGTCACCGGCACCGTTCGCGTGAAACTGTACAAAGGTCTCGCTTCAACCGTGGGCCGCTGGTCGGATCACTCGCTTTATTCCGAGGCGCATGTGACCTTTGAAGAAGACGCCGGGGCCTATGATCAAAAAGATGCGGCGGGCTTCATTCAGCTGAACGCGCTGCGCCTGAAACTGCTGTCGGCGCGCGACAAACGCCTGTCGAAATAAGCGCAACGCAAAGGTACCGGCATCTTTGCCTGTGCCTTTGCTGTCGTTCTGCTTTCGGGTCGTTCCGTTGAACCGCTGATAAACTCGTCTCACCACCCCGTGACAATCGATTTCAGGTGATTGCACGCGGCTCAATCTCGGGTCACCCTGATCTCAGAAGGAGACCTGACATGACCCGGATTGCTTACCTCGACTACGTCAAACCTGCCCTCTTGTTTACCCTGCTGACGCTGGCCGCGCTTCTGCGTGCGGCTCCTGCGCCGGCGGCCGGAACCGAAACGCTAACGGTTGCTGGCGGATGTTTCTGGTGCGTTGAATCAGATTTTGAATCTGTCCCTGGTGTGATCGAAGCCGTTTCGGGATTTACTGGCGGATCCGCGGCCAACCCAAACTACGATCAGGTGAGCAAAGGCGGAACAGGTCATTACGAGGCGGTGCAGATCACCTTTGATCCGGCCCGTGTGTCACGTGAAACCCTGCTGAACATGTTCTTCCGCTCGGTCGACCCCACCGATGCAGGCGGTCAGTTCTGTGATCGTGGCGACAGCTATCGTACCGCAATATTCGTCTCTGATGCAGGCGAAAAAGCACTTGCGCAACAATCCAAAGCCAACGCGCAGGCCGCGCTTGGGCAGACGGTTGTCACACCGATCCTGAACGAAAGCACGTTCTACCCCGCAGAGGCCTACCATCAGGATTACTACAAAGGCAAAAAGCTGGTCATCACCCGCTTTGGCCCCAAACGTCAGGCCAACGCCTACAAAGCCTATCGCAAAGCCTGCGGTCGTGACGCCCGTGTTCAACAATTGTGGGGCAGCGACGCACCTTTCGTCGGGTCCTAATCGAACCGCGCTTCCCGGACCTCTTTCAGGTCGGGAATGACATCAGCAGTCCCGTGCCGCGTGACCATCAGGGCCGCGGCACGATTTGCTTGTTGGATTGCCTGTTCCATGGGCATTCCACGATCCATCCCCGCCAGCACATAGCCCGTAAACGTATCCCCGGCCCCTGTGGTATCGACGGACTGAACCCTATGGGCCGCGAAATCGACCGGCTCATGGTCTTTCTGGACATACCTAGCGCCCTTAGAACCCAAGGTCACAACCACATGTTCGACCGGCAGATCTGAAACCGTATGTCCAGTTGCCGCTTGCAGCTGTTCCGCCTCAACCTGATTCAGAATCAGAAAGTCCAGCATCGGCAACACCGCCTGGACCGCATCTGCATCAAAGGGCGCGGCTGCGTAACATACAGTCAGACCCAGATCGCGGCCCATTTTTGCAGCCTCAAGCTGTGCGTTGGTTTCGTTCTGCATGACCAGAACGTCTCCGGCCTCGGCCACCGAAAGGGCCTGACCCAGCTGCGCGTTGGAAATGGCGTGGTTGGCCCCTTGAAACAGGATGATGTTGTTCTCCCCCGCCTTGTCCACGGCGATAATGGCATGACCGGTCGGCACCTCAACCTCGGCAATGAAACGCGTATCAATTCCGTATTCAGTCAGCCTGTCCAAAGCCCAGCGCCCATCAGGCCCAACCGCCCCGATATGCGCCACCCGCGCTCCGGCCCGTGCGGCGGCCACCGACATATTGGCCCCTTTGCCGCCTAGAAACCGGCTTAGCCCATCGGCGGCCAGCGTTTCACCCGCACCGGGAAGATGCGGTACGTCATAGACCATGTCTGCGTTGATCGAGCCGAGGTTCCAGATCGCCATGTCTTACCCAATATCGCAGGAGGCCAGAATGGCCATGTTCAGGATGTCATTAGCGGTCGAGACGGTCGAACAGATCTGAATGGGCTTGTCGACACCCGACAGGATCGGACCGATCACGGTTGCGCCACCCATTTCCTGCATCAGCTTGGTCGAGATGCTGGCCGAATGGCGCGCGGGCACGATCAAGATATTGGCCGGACCGGTCAGGCGCGAGAACGGATAGCTGGCCTGCTGTTCAACGTTCAAAGCCACATCCACGGTCATTTCGCCTTCATATTCGAAATCCACGCCCCGCTGGTCCAGAACTGTTGGCGCACGATGCATTTTTTCCGCACGCTCGGACACCGGATAGCCGAAGGTCGAGAAACTGACAAAGGCCACACGCGGCTCAAGCCCCATATGGCGGGCGACGGCGGCGGAGCGTTCGGCAATATTGGCCAGATCATTCTCATCCGGCCATTCATGCACAAGCGTGTCACCGATCAGGACAATCCGACCCTTATGCAACAAGGCCGTTACCCCAGCGGCCCCATGCGCGGCGTCGGCGTCAAACACATGATTGATGCGGTCCAAAACATGCGCCGACTTGCGAGTGGCCCCTGTTACCAGCCCATCACCATGGCCATGCGCCAGCATCAGGGATGAGAACACATGCCGGTCGCGGGCCGCCAGGCGGTGAATGTCTTTGTGGTCGAAACCTTTGCGTTGCAGTCGCTGGTACAAAAAGTCCTTGTAGGCATCGAGATGCAGGGTATTGGCCGCGTTCACCACCTCAAGCTCGCGCACAGCATCGCCCAGACCGGCCTCTTCCAGCTTCTCCTTCACGTCATCCTGTCGACCGACCACCAGAGCTTTGCCAAAACCCGAGCGCTGATACATCACTGCCGCACGCAATACGCGGGGATCGTCACCTTCGGCAAAGATCATCCGGCTTTGGGCCTGGCGCGCGCGCGCGTTTAGACCGCGCAGGATGCTGGCGGTTGGATCCATCCGGGATTTCAAGCTCAGCTCATAGGCGTCCATATCGATGATCGGGCGTCGCGCTGCACCCGTGTCCATCCCGGCCTTGGCGACAGCTGGCGGGATCCGGTGGATCAAGCGTGGGTCGAACGGGGTGGGAATGATGTAATCGCGGCCAAAGGTCAGCGACTTGCCATAGGCCATGGCAACCTCATCCGGCACATCCTCGCGCGCCAGACGGGCCAGCGCATGCGCGCAGGCAATCTTCATCTCATCATTGATGGCGCGGGCATGGATATCCAGCGCCCCTCGGAACAGGTAGGGAAAACCCAGAACGTTGTTGACCTGGTTGGGGTAATCGCTGCGCCCGGTGGCAACGATTGCATCCACGCGCACCTCATGGGCCTCTTCCGGCGTAATCTCGGGGTCTGGGTTGGCCATGGCGAAGATCACCGGATTGTCCGCCATCGAAGCAACCATGTCCTGCGTCACGGCCCCTTTGACCGAGACGCCCAGGAACACGTCGGCATCCTTCATCGCGTCTTCTAGCGTGCGCAGATCCGTGGAAATTGCATGGGCTGACTTCCACTGGTTCATACCCTCCGTCCGACCCTGATAGATCACACCCTTGGTGTCACAGACGATACAATTCTCGTGCCGCGCACCCATCGCCTTGAGCAGTTCGATACAGGCAATCCCCGCAGCGCCAGCTCCGTTCAGGACGATTTTCACGTCCTCGATCTTCTTGCCCGAAATATGCAGCGCATTGATCAGGCCCGCGGCACAGATTACCGCTGTGCCGTGCTGATCATCATGGAAGACAGGGATATCCATCTCTTCCTTCAGGCGCTGTTCGATGATGAAACATTCGGGCGCCTTGATGTCTTCCAGGTTGATCCCGCCAAAAGTCGGCCCCATCAGGCGCACCGCGCGGCAGAACTCATCCGGGTCTTCGGTGTCCAGCTCGATATCAATCGAATTCACGTCAGCAAACCGCTTGAACAGAACCGATTTCCCTTCCATCACCGGCTTCGAGCCCAGCGCACCAAGGTTGCCAAGACCCAGAACCGCCGTCCCGTTCGAGATCACGGCGACCAGATTGCCCTTATTGGTATAGTCATAAGCCGTCTCGGGCGCTTCGGCGATGGCCTCACACGGAACCGCCACGCCGGGGCTGTATGCCAAAGACAGATCGCGCTGCGTGGTCATGGGAACGGTGGCCTGCACCTCCCATTTGCCGGGGGTCGGGTCCAGGTGAAAGGCCAGCGCCTCATCTTTGGTGATCTTCGCTTTGGGCATCTTTTCAGGTCGTTTCCATGAGTTCAGGGCTTACGCGTCATAACGCAGGCAGGGCTGCGCCTCAACGACATTGCGTTTTCGCCTTTCGTCGCACGAGGGGGATTTGTAAGGTCACGCCCGGAACACGCCAGAAGGGGGCCGCCTTGTCCACAGTCACGCCGATGATGGCGCAATACCTTGAGATCAAAGAGGCCCATTCCGACGCTCTGCTGTTTTATCGCATGGGCGACTTCTATGAGATGTTCTTTGACGATGCGGTCAACGCAGCCGAGGCGCTGGACATCGCGCTGACCAAGCGCGGCAAACACAACGACACCGACATTCCGATGTGCGGTGTGCCGGTGCATTCAGCCGAAGGGTATTTGCTGACACTTATTCGTAAAGGCTTTCGCGTGGCAGTCTGCGAACAGATGGAAAGTCCGGCCGAGGCCAAGAAAAGAGGCTCTAAAGCAGTAGTAAAGCGCGATGTTGTGCGATTGGTGACCCCCGGCACACTGACCGAAGACGCATTGCTTGAGGCGCGCCGTCACAACTTTCTCGCCACCTATTCCGAGGTTCGGGATGAGGCCGCGCTGGCCTGGGCCGATATCTCGACCGGTGCGTTTCATGTCATGCCGCTGACCTCGGTGCGGCTCAACCCCGAACTCGCCCGGCTGGCACCGTCCGAGTTGATCATTGCTGATGGATCCGCGCAGGCCTTGCAGGAACCCGCCCGCGACCTGGGCATCTCGCTGACCCCGATCGGCCGCGCCAGTTTCGACAGCACCGCCGCCGAAAAACGCATCTGTGCGCTGTTCAAAGTTGGAGCACTGGACGCGTTTGGAAGCTTTACCCGTGCCGAGGTCTCGGCCATGGGGGCCCTGATCGACTATCTTGAGATCACGCAAAAGGGCAAACTGCCCCTTCTGCAACCTCCGACAAAGGAATCTGCAGACCGCGTGGTTCAGATCGACACCGCAACCCGGCGCAACCTTGAACTCACCCGCTCCCTGTCTGGTGGTCGCGCCGGATCGCTGTTGTCCGTTGTTGACCGCACAGTGACACCCGGCGGTGCGCGACTGCTGGAACAACGGCTCTCAAGCCCCTCGCGCAGCCTTGATGTGATCCACGCCCGGCTGGATGCGGTGAGTTTTGCCGTCGAAGACAGCTTGATCACCTCAGATCTGCGCGAAGCCCTGCGCAAAACCCCGGATCTTGACCGCGCCCTGTCCCGCCTGTCGCTGGATCGCGGTGGGCCGCGCGATCTGGCGGCAATCCGCAATGGGTTGAATCAGGCCGCGACACTTGCCGATCTTTGCGCCTCCCAAGACCTGCCGGATTTGTTGAAATCAGCGGTGCAAAACCTTGTCGGGTTTAACGACCTTCTGCAGCTTTTAGATGACGCATTGGTTGCCGAACCCCCCCTGCTGACCCGAGATGGTGGTTTCATCGCCACCGGCTTTGATGAAGAACTGGACGAAGCCCGCACCCTGCGCGACGAAGGCCGCTCGGTCATCGCCGGGTTCCAGCAGAACTATGCCGAACAGACCGGTATCGCCTCACTGAAGATCAAGCACAACAATGTGCTGGGTTATTTCATCGAAACCACAGCCACCCATGCCGAAAAGATGCTGAGCCCCCCGTTCAGCGAAACCTATATCCACCGCCAAACCACCGCCAATCAGGTGCGTTTTACCACGGTTGAACTGTCCGAGATCGAAACCCGCATCCTGAACGCTGGTAATCTGGCGCTGGAGATCGAAAAACGGCTCTATCAAAGGCTTTCTGATGAGATTTTGAGTCTCGCCGCCCGCCTCAACCAAGCCGCCCGAGGGTTAGCCGAGCTGGACCTGACCACAGCGCTTGCCGATCTGGCGCGTGGCGAAAACTGGTGCCGCCCACAGGTCGACGCATCGCGCGCCTTCGACATTCAGGGTGGTCGTCACCCGGTTGTCGAACACGCCCTGCGTCACCAAAGCGGCGACGCGTTCATCGCGAATGACTGCGACCTCAGCGCGGAAGACGGCGCCGCGATCTGGCTTCTGACCGGCCCCAACATGGCTGGTAAATCCACGTTTCTGCGCCAGAACGCCCTGATTGCTCTAATGGCCCAGATGGGCAGCTATGTTCCCGCTGAACGCGCGCATATTGGTTTGGTTAGCCAGCTTTTCAGCCGTGTCGGCGCCTCCGACGATCTGGCCCGCGGTCGCTCGACCTTCATGGTCGAAATGGTCGAAACCGCAGCCATCCTGAACCAGGCAGATGCGCACGCCTTGGTCATCCTGGATGAAATCGGGCGCGGCACCGCCACCTATGATGGGCTGTCCATTGCTTGGGCTACGTTGGAACATCTGCACGCCGCGAATACATGCCGCGCCCTGTTTGCCACGCATTATCACGAACTCACCGCTCTCGCCGGTAATCTCGAAGGTGTCGACAACGCCACCGTCGCGGTCAAGGAATGGGAAGGTGAGGTCATCTTCCTGCACGAGGTCCACAAAGGCGCCGCCGACCGGTCTTATGGCGTTCAGGTCGCACAGCTGGCCGGCCTGCCCGCCTCTGTCGTCGACCGCGCCCGCGTTGTCCTTGAGCAACTGGAAAAAACCGAACGTGAAGGCGGCAAACAAAAAGCGTTGATCGATGACCTCCCGCTCTTTTCGGCCGCTCCGCCGCCGCCACCTGCGCCCAAAAAAACGTCACCGGTCACAGACATGCTCAACGACATCCTGCCGGATGAGCTCAGCCCCCGCGAAGCGCTTGACCTGATCTACAAACTGAAAGAGGCGGCCAAATCCTGACCGCCCCTTCTTCTGTTCAAAAATACCTCCGCCGGAGGCTTGGCCTCGCAGAGGCCAATCAGCTCGCAGGTGTTGAAGACACCCCAACCTGCGCCGGGCGCAGCAAACGGTCGTGCAGCATGAACCCTTCGGCAGATACTTGAATGATGTCGCCAGCCTTAGTCCCCGGCACCGGAGCCTCAAACATCGCCTCATGCACGTTGGGATCAAACCGGTCACCGACTTCCGGCGTGATCACCTCGATCCCGTGTTTCTGGAACACATCCTTCAAGGCCCGCATGGTCAGTTCGACCCCTTCGATCAGACCCGCAGCGACTTCTTTCTGCTCATCTGTCGCGGCCTCCAGAGCGCGCTTCATATTGTCGTAAACCGGCAGCATATCGCGCGCCAGCTTTGACCCGCCATATTGTTCCGCATCGCGGCGCGCCTTGTCTCCGCGTTTGCGCGCGTTCTCCGCATCCGCCAAGGCACGCATGAACTTGTCTTTGTAGTCATCCCGCTCGGCGCGCAGCTCATCCAGCTCCAGCGCTTCATCGCTGATCTCGGCCATCTCATCCGCCAGCTCTTCCGCCTCGGCCGACATGATGTCATCCAGAAAATCTTCGTTCTTGGGTTCTGCCATCTCTTACCCTCTAGCTCCGGTCGGATATCAGCTTGCCGACCAGTTGCGCCGTATAATCCACGATTGGTACGATCCGCCCATAGTTCAGACGAGTGGGCCCGATGACCCCAACCGCACCAATTATCTTACGATCAGCGTTCATATATGGAGACACCACCAAAGAGGAACCCGAAAGTGAGAAAAGTTTGTTCTCAGAGCCGATAAAAATGCGCACACCTTCGCCATCCTCGGTCAATTCAAGGAATTCCGCGATGTCGCGCTTGCGTTCCAGATCATCAAACAGGGTGCGAATGCGGTCCAGTTCTTCGGCCTCACCCGATTCACCCAGAAGATTCGCCCGCCCGCGAACAATCAACCGGGCCGAGTCGGTGCCATCCCCTTCCCAGGCGGCCATGCCGCTCTCGACCATTTCCCGCGCCAAAACATCAATTTCCTGCTTGCGCGCGTCGATCTGGCTTTGCATTTGACGCCGCACATCGCCAAGTGTGCGCCCTTCGATCAACGCGTTCAAGAAATTCGCGGCTTCCCGCATCGAACTTGGCGTTTGCCCGGGCGGTGGTGTGAACAGGCGATTTTCAACGTGACCATCAGAAAAGACCAGAACCACCAAGGCGCGGTCATGACCCAATGAGACGAACTCGATATGTTTGATCTCGGCCTCATGCTTGGGCGTCAAAACCAGTGATGCGCCCTGTGTCACGTTTGACAAAGCCGCACCTACACGGTCCAGCATGCCACCAACGTCCCCAGCGTTAGAGCCTAATGTCTCATCAAGTTTCTGCCTGTCATCAGGCCCCAGATCACCCACCTCAAGCAGCCCGTCTACAAACATACGCAACCCCTGCTGGGTCGGAATGCGGCCTGCACTGACATGCGGGCTGTCGAGCAGGCCCAGAAATTCCAGATCCTGCATCACATTGCGCACGGTCGCCGCGCTGACTTTTTCCGACAAAGTGCGCGTCAACGTGCGGCTGCCCACCGGCTCACCACTGTCCAGATAGCTTTCGACTATCAACCGGAACACCTCACGGGACCGGTCGTTCATCTCATCCAGAATTTTGCTCGCGTCGCTCATCGGCAATCTCCTGCTGGGTGGTCATTAAATAGCAGGCCATGGAAAGGTCAATCGGGGTTGCATCGTAACGCTGCAGGGCGGTATCCCCAACCCAGCAAACAAAGGAATTCCCATGCGACCCTCAGGACGTGATCTAAACGAAATGCGCGCCGTTTCAATCGAAACGGGTTTTACCAAACATGCCGAAGGGTCTTGCCTGATCAAGATGGGCGACACCCATGTGCTGTGCACCGCCACGATCGAGGAACGCGTACCGCCCTTCATCAAGGGCTCGGGTCTGGGTTGGGTTACCGCTGAATACGGTATGCTGCCCCGCGCAACCAACACCCGGATGCGGCGCGAGGCGGCCAGCGGCAAGCAAGGCGGCCGTACCGTAGAAATCCAGCGCTTGATTGGCCGTGCGTTGCGCGCTGGTGTCGACCGCGTGGCCCTGGGCGAGCGTCAGATCACCGTGGACTGCGACGTAATCCAGGCCGATGGCGGCACCCGCTGCGCCTCGATTACCGGGGGATGGGTTGCACTGCGTCTGGCCGTGAACAAGCTGATGAAGGCGGGCGACGTGATCTCGGACCCGCTGGTCGATCCGGTTTCCGCCGTATCCTGTGGCATCTATGCGGGCCAGCCGGTGCTGGATCTTGACTATCCTGAAGACAGCGAGGCCGGCGTGGACGGCAATTTCATCATGACCGGGTCAGGCAAGCTGATCGAAGTGCAAATGAGCGCTGAAGGCTCGATCTTTAGCCGGGCACAGATGGATCAGCTGATGGATCTGGCAGAAAAAGGTGTCGGCGAGCTGGCCGCAGCCCAGAAAGCCGCGACCGCATGACCCGCAAGTTCGAGGGCGACCGCCTGCTAGTCGCCACGCACAACAAAGGCAAGCTTGAAGAGGTCGCGCACCTGCTGGAACCCTTTGGCGTGACCGTCGTTGGTGCGGCTGACATGAACCTGCCCGAACCGGAAGAGACCGAGGATACCTTTGTCGGCAACGCCCGGATCAAGGCTCATGCCGCATCCAAAGCCACCGGCCTGCCCGCGCTTTCGGATGATTCCGGGATCACCATCGACGCGTTGGACGGTGCGCCCGGCGTCTATACCGCCGATTGGGCCGAAACCGGCAATGGTCGTGACTTCATGATGGCAATGACCCGCGCCCATACTGAGCTCGAGGCGAAGAACGCCCCTCACCCACGCACCGCTCAGTTCCGCAGCACTTTGGTTCTGGCCTGGCCTGACGGGCATGACGAAGTGTTCGAAGGCGTTGCACCCGGCCATCTGGTCTGGCCCGTGCGCGGCGAAGGCGGGTTTGGCTATGATCCAATGTTTGTCCCCGAAGGCCACGACATTACCTTTGCCGAAATGGATCGCTGGGAAAAGAACAAGATCAGCCACCGGGGCCGCGCGGTGGAGATGTTCGTGAAAGGCTGTTTTGGCGGATGATTGGCGCAACGGGGGCTTTGGCCTGTATGTGCATTGGCCCTTTTGCGAGGCCAAATGCCCCTATTGTGATTTCAACAGCCATGTTTCAAGAAATATTGATCAAAAACAATGGCTTGACTGCTATCTAAGCGAATTGCGCCGCTCTGCCGGTGAAACACCCGACAGGGTCTTGAACACGATCTTTTTCGGCGGTGGCACACCGTCGCTGATGGCCCCCGAGACCGTCTCTGCCGTCATTGATACGGCGCGTGCGCTGTGGCGCCCCGCCAACAACATGGAAATCACGCTGGAAGCGAATCCCGGCTCGGTTGAGGCAGGCAGGTTCGCCGCCTATCGCGATGCAGGTGTGAACCGCATTTCCATCGGCGTTCAAGCGCTGAACGACGACGACCTGCGCCGGTTGGGCCGCATTCATACGGTCACCGAGGCGCGTGCCGCGTTCGACATAGCCCGATCTTGTTTTGGCCGTGTCAGTTTCGACCTGATCTATGCGCGCCAACACCAAACTCTGGACGCGTGGCGCGCGGAATTGACCGAAGCGCTGTCGATGGCCGTCGATCACCTGTCGCTCTATCAGTTAACGATCGAACAAGGCACTGCCTTTGGAGATCGCTATGCCTTGGGCAAACTGCGCGGATTGCCCGAAGATGACAGCGCCGCCAATATGTATCTGGCCACGCAAGAGATCTGCGAAACTCACGGGCTGCCCGCCTATGAGGTGTCCAACCACGCAAGGCCCGGTGCCGAGTCGCAGCACAATCTGATCTATTGGCGCTATGGCGACTATGTCGGCATCGGTCCCGGTGCGCATGGGCGGATCACCTTAAATGGCCAGAAATACGCGACCGAGACCCATCTTGCCCCTCAACGCTGGTTGGGTGCCGCAGCCAATGGCAATGGCGAGACAGTTCGCACCGAGGTGACACGTCAAGAACAGGCTCAAGAATACCTTATGATGGGTCTACGCATTGTAGAAGGACTAGATATAGAGAGATACTGCGCACTGTCCGGATGTTCTCTGCCCCAAGACAAGCTGGACCACCTTACCCAGATCGGAATGATTCAATGTCAGGACGGGCGCTTGATGGCCACGCCGGATGGGCGCGCTGTATTGAACGCGGTTATCCGAGACTTGCTGGATTAACGGATGCATTATCTTTGGGCTGCACTTGGACTTCTCTGCGTTGCACTGGCGATGATCGGGGTTGTTCTGCCGCTGCTGCCAACCGTACCCTTTCTGCTCTTGGCGGCATTCTTTTTTGCCCGATCCTCGACGCGGCTACACACTTGGCTTATCACCCACAAAACCTTTGGCCCGATGATAGTGGACTGGCAGCAATCCGGCGCTATTCGCCCAGCTGCAAAAAAGGCAGCAACCCTGTCTGTTGTCGCCGTTTTCGGTTTTTCGGTTTTGCTATCTGTGCCGACACATGTCTTGGTGATTCAGGTGATTACGTTAGCCGGAGTTATGATCTTTATCTGGACCAGGCCTAGCGGCTAAGCTTGGCGCACAGATCATCCAACTGATCCAGGTTTTCATAGGTCAGAACCACCTGCCCGCTTTCTCCACCAGCCTTATGGTTGATCGAAACCTTCATTGCCAATATGGCCGAAAGATCTTTCTCAAGCGCGCGCGTATCCGCATCTTTTCCTGCATTCAGGTTTCGTGTGCGAGGGGTTACCTTCGGATCATTCGGTTGGTTCTGCTTTTTCACCAGATTTTCAGTCGCCCGAACAGATAATCCGTCTTCAACGATCTGTTTGGCAAGTTCGGACGCGTTTTCAGCCGTAACAAGCGCTCTTGCATGACCAGCAGACAATTTCCCGTCGACCACCAGTGCCTGCACATCCATAGGCAAGGACAGCAAACGCATCAGGTTTGCAATGTGGCTGCGGCTTTTACCTAAAGCTTCAGACAGCTTCTCTTGCGTATGGCCAAACTTGTCCATCAACTGCCGATAACCCGCGGCCTCTTCCACCGCATTCAGATCGGCGCGCTGGATATTTTCGATAATGGCGACTTCCAGCACCTCGGTATCGTCGAACTCGCGCACGATGACTGGAATTTCATGCAGCTGAGCCATTTGTGCCGCGCGCCAGCGGCGCTCACCCGCTACGATTTCATACTCGCTGTCGTTAATCGCACGCACGATCAAAGGTTGGATGATGCCCTTTTCTTTGATCGAAGCCGCCAGATCGTCCAATTGATCTTGCGAGAACGTCCGGCGCGGCTGATTGGGGTTCGCTTTCAGCTTTTCGATGGGTACATTCAGATCAGGACGGCGTGGCGTGGCAGATACGCGCCCTTCACCTTCGGGCGTGACGTCCGCCATCAGAGCGGACAATCCGCGACCCAATCCCCGGGGCTTGCTTTTCTTGACGCTCATTTTGCCCTCCTGTCGACCGGTCAGGCCGCTGATTTGTTATTCTTGTGCATGACTTCCCGGGCCAAGTGCCGATACGCCATCGCGCCCAGAGAACCCGAATCGTACTGCAAAACCGGCATCGCATAAGACGGTGCCTCACTGACCCGAACATTTCGGGGTATTTTGGTTTTAAATACCATCTCACCCAGATTGTCACGCGCGTCTTTTTCCACCTGGCGGGACAAGTTGTTGCGGTTGTCATACATAGTCAACACAACACCTTCGATTCTGAGGCCTGGATTCGCGGTCTGCCGAACCTCTCTTATTGTCAGCATCAACTGGGATAAACCTTCCAGCGCAAAGAACTCGCTTTGCAGCGGAACCAGAACAGAATGCGCAGCCACCATGGCGTTTACAGTCAACAAATTCAGCGAAGGCGGGCAGTCGATCAGGATAAAATCCAAGGAAAACGCGTCCACCGCAGTTTGCCTCAGTGCGTCATGTAAAAGATAGCTACGCTTCTCGTTCGAGATCAGTTCAATATCTGCTGAACTAAGATCCACCGTGGCCGGAACAACCAGAAGGTTGTCAATTTCCGTGTCCTGTACAACCGCTTCGAGTGGCGCATCGTCCAAAAGCAGATCATAGGTCGTCCAGTCCCGATCTTCTACGCCCAGCCCGGTGGACGCGTTGCCCTGGGGGTCAAGATCCACCACAAGAACTCGACAGCCAGCCTCGGCCAAACCGGCGGCCAAGTTGATTGCAGTTGTTGTCTTTCCCACCCCGCCTTTTTGATTTGCGACCGCGATGATCCGAGGTCCGTTCGGACGAGACAAATCAACCACGTGAGACTCCTGTGATTTTAAGGATAACGGCTTGGGGCTCAGTTATACTTTTAATCGGGTCAGCATTGAATTTCCATTCTTCCTGAGCTTTTGAAAGCTCTTTTTTCCATCTCGCGCCTTTCGGCAACAATGCGGTGCCCGATGCATGCAAGTGCCGGTTACAAAAGGACAGAAGAGTGGTCAGATCAGCCAAGGCTCTTGCCGACAGAATATCGGCGCTTAGCGGCTCAACTGCTTCTATGCGCTTCGACATCACGCGACAATTTACACCAGTCTCGCGAATGACTGCGCGAAGGAAAGCGCTTTTTCGTTGATCGCTCTCGACCATGGTGAATTCGGTGTCGGGCGCGGATTCCTTTGCCAGGATTGCACACACAATCCCCGGAAAACCGCCCCCACTTCCCAAATCTACCCAAGTTTTACCCTTCGGTGCACAGCGGAATACCTGCACGGAATCCAGAATATGCCGGTCCCAAATCTGCGCAAGGCTTGCGCGGGACACCAGATTTATTCTCGGATTCCATTGCTCCACGAGATTTACGTAGGTTTTCAGGTGGTCGAGTGTTTCACGTGAAACATTCAGAGCATCAACTGTCTCCGACGAACGATGGATCATGCTTTTCGAACTTTCTGATCCCGACGCAGCTTCGCCAGAACCAATGTGATCGCAGCCGGGGTGACGCCTTCAACCCGACCAGCCTGCGCGATATTTGCTGGTTTTGCATTCGAAAGCTTCTGCTTCATCTCCGACGATAGGCCGTCCAGAGCGAAATAATCGAAGTCACGAGGGATAACATGGGTTTCATCTCGCTTCATAGCTTCGACATCTCTTTGCTGTCGCGCGATATAGTTTGCATAAAGCGCGTCGCGCTCGATCTGCCTCCGTGTTTCGGCATCAGTGCCTGCAAGCTCTGGAACAAGTGGCAGAACATCCTCGAAATTCACATTCGGAAAAGCAAGGATAGCCATCCCGTCCCGTCGGTTTCCATCTTGATTGACGTCAATACCTGCGCTGCGAACCTCCTTCGGCGTGAATGTCTGCTCAGTCAAGGCTGCCTTTGCCTGAACCAGCTTTTCCATTTTTCGCTCGAACAACGCCTGACGCGCTTGCCCGACACATCCGATGTCACACCCAAGCGATGTCAACCGTTGGTCGGCGTTATCCGCACGTAAAGAAAGACGAAACTCCGCACGCGAGGTGAACATCCGATAGGGTTCCGCCACGCCCCGCGTTGTGAGATCATCAATCATAACGCCGATATAGCTGTCGGATCGAGTGAAATGGATCGGATCCTTGCCTTGAACGGCCAACGCAGCATTCAATCCGGCAACCAACCCTTGCGCTGCTGCTTCCTCATATCCTGTAGTTCCGTTGATCTGACCCGCTAGGTATAGGCAGGGCACCTCAGGCAAAGCCAATTCAGCGGTCAGCACCCGAGGGTCAACATAGTCATATTCGATCGCATAGCCTGGCAGCAGGATTTCCGCACTCTCCAGGCCAACGATTGACCGAACATATGCGTGTTGCACGTCCTCCGGCAGCGACGTTGAAATACCATTCGGGTAAATCGTATGATCTCCGATGCCTTCCGGCTCCAAAAAGATCTGGTGCGATTCCTTGTCCGCAAATCGAACGATCTTGTCTTCGATAGACGGGCAATACCGTGGACCCACCCCGTCGATATGACCCCCATACATTGCAGAACGTGAGAGGTTATCTTCGATAATCTGATGCGTTCGCGCGTTGGTATGTGTGATTCCACATGCGATTTGCGGTGCCACGACAGATTTTGACATAAATGAAAACAGAACAGGGTCCTCGTCCCCATCCTGACGCTCAAGCACATCCCAATTGATTGTCCGACCATCCAGCCGCGGTGGCGTACCCGTTTTCAAACGCGCCATGGGAAGGTCAAACCCGTCCAGCCGTTCCGCCAATTTGACAGAGGGACGATCCCCCATACGGCCGCCAGGCTTGGAAACGTCGCCGATATGGATCACGCCGCGAAGAAACGTTCCAGAGGTCAAAATTAAAGCTTTTGCTGGGATCTCTGATCCGTCACTCAGAACAACACCAGAAACGCGATCCCCTGCCATGATCAGATCTACAACTTCGCCTTCAATGACAGTCAGATTTTCCTGACGACGCGTTTCGTCTTGCATTGCCGCACGATACAAAGCTCGGTCTGCCTGCGCGCGTGGTCCCTGAACCGCCGGCCCTTTTCGCCGGTTTAGCAGCCGGAACTGAATGCCGGCCCGGTCTGCGACGCGTCCCATAACCCCATCCATCGCGTCGATTTCACGCACAAGGTGGCCCTTGCCCAATCCTCCGATCGCCGGATTACATGACATAACACCGATGTCTTTCTCGGACAGGGTCACCAATGCAGTTCGCGCATTCATCCGAGCAGCCGCATGGGCAGCTTCACTTCCAGCGTGACCGGCTCCGATAACAACGATATCAAACTGTGAATGTTTCACGTGAAACACTCCTTACTTTCCAAGACAGAAGCTGGAGAAGATCTCATCCAGCAGTGTTTCGACATCTATGCGTCCGACCAGGTTTTCCAAGGCACGTATCGCGGTGCGTAATTCTTCAGCTGCAATATCATACATGTCGGGACCTGATTCCAGTACCCGCTCTGCCTGCGTCAACGCATTGGATGCCTGGATCATCGCGATGCGATGTCTTTCACGGGTCGCAATACCATGACTAGTGGTTCGCTCCGCAAGCCTATACGATATATCGGAAACCAGCTGATCGATCCCCTGCCCTGTTTTCCCTGATACACCAGCAGCCCCTTCAGGACCGAGGTCTGCTTTCGGACGGACAATCACATCTTCAGGTTGAACGGGTATTCCCAGTGCTTCAACATCATCAGCCAGAAAAACGCGCAGATCTGCGGAATTTGCCCGCCGTCGCGCAAGGTCTATTCCCAGACCTTCGACATGATCATCTGTTTCCCGCAAACCTGCAGTATCGAGCAAAGTGACAGGCAAACCTGCCAGATCCATGCGAACTTCGATGACATCCCGAGTCGTTCCGGCATATTCCGATGTTATCGCAGCCTCGCGACCTGCCAATGCGTTCAGCAAGGTCGACTTTCCCGCGTTTGGCAGGCCAATAATTGCCACCTCGAACCCGGTTCGCACACGTTCCGCGATTTGAACCCCTTTGGCTTCTTTGTCCAGATCCTGCACTACACCCTGGATCAGATCCCGCACCTCAGGTGTGACATCGGTCGGCACCTCTTCGTCAGCAAAGTCAATCACGGCTTCCAGTAAAGACGCAGCGCGGATCAGATCCCGGCGCCAACGCTCGACCAGATCACCAAGCGCACCGGCCAAAATTGTCTGAGCTTGCTTGCGTTGTGCTTCGGTCTCGGCATCGATCAGGTCAGCCAGACCTTCGACTTGGGTCAGATCCATACGCCCGTTTTCCAACGCGCGGCGCGTGAATTCCCCGGGATCTGCCATGCGTAGATCATCCATGTCAGACAGACAGCGCAGAACCGCGTTCACCGTTGCTGTACTGCCATGGATTTGAAGCTCGGCCACATCTTCGCCGGTGAAACTGGACGGAGCCTGAAAGGTCAACACGAGTCCATCGTCCAAACGCGTTCCATCTGGCGCGCGCAAGGTCCGCACGCGCATTCCGCGTTGAGGCAGATCACCACCAACCAGCGTTTTCGCAGCAGAATGGGCCAAAGGGCCAGAGAGGCGGATGACCGCCACCCCAGCTTTGCCTTGCGCGCTGGCCAAGGCGAATATCGTATCCATTCGAAGGCCTCGCGAGGGTTAAGACCTGTGTCAGGTATTCATCGAGTCGAAGAATTCCGAGTTTGTCTTGGTCTGTTTCAACTTCGACAACAGGAACTCGATTGCGTCGGTTGTCCCCATCGGGTTGAGGATACGGCGCAGAACAAAGGTCTTGGCCAGATCACCCTTGTCGACCAACAGATCCTCTTTCCGGGTACCGGATTTGAGGATGTCGATGGCCGGGAACACGCGCTTGTCGGCAATCTTGCGATCCAGCACGATTTCCGAGTTACCGGTGCCTTTGAATTCTTCAAAGATAACCTCGTCCATCCGGCTACCAGTATCAATAAGCGCAGTGGCGATGATGGTCAGCGATCCGCCTTCTTCGATATTCCGTGCCGCACCGAAGAACCGCTTGGGCCGTTGCAGCGCGTTGGCGTCCACACCACCGGTCAGAACTTTACCCGACGACGGCACAACTGTGTTAAATGCCCTACCAAGTCTTGTGATCGAATCAAGAAGGATAACAACATCTCGTTTATGTTCGACCAAACGTTTGGCTTTTTCGATCACCATTTCCGATACGGCAACGTGGCGCGTCGCCGGTTCGTCGAAGGTCGAGGACACAACCTCACCCTTCACCGAGCGCTGCATATCGGTCACCTCTTCCGGGCGTTCATCGATCAGCAGGACGATCAGATAACACTCCGGGTGGTTCTGTTCGATCGAATGCGCGATGTTCTGCAGGATCACGGTTTTACCCGTCCGCGGAGGCGCCACGATCAGTGACCGCTGACCCTTCCCGATCGGCGCAACCAGGTCGATCACACGGGCGGATTTGTCCTTGATGGTGGGATCTTCGATCTCCATCTTCAGACGTTCCTCGGGGTAGAGGGGCGTCAGGTTGTCGAACAGGATCTTGTGCTTTGCTTTTTCCGGGTCTTCAAAATTGATCTTAGTGACCTTGGTCAGCGCAAAATAGCGTTCGTTCTCATCCGGTGCCTTGATCTCACCTTCGACCGTGTCACCGGTGCGCAGCGAATGTTGGCGGATCATGTCGGGTGAGACATAGATATCGTCGGGACCGGGCAGATAATTCGCCTCGGGCGAGCGCAAAAAGCCGAACCCGTCTTGCAGAACCTCCAAAACGCCATCGCCACCAACGGTCCACCCCTCATCCGCGCGTTCGCGCAGGATCTGGAACATCATCTCGCCTTTCCGCATGGTCGAGGCGTTTTCGATCTCCAGCTCTTCGGCCATGGCCAGAAGGTCTTTGGGGCTTTTGGCCTTGAGGTCAGCCAGATTCAGGGCGTCAGTTGTCATAATATATACCTTCACCGCGAACTGCGCGGTACAAAGTGGAATTTCAGTACGGAAGATACGCCGCCCGGACGGGCGAGTTGGCAATTACATAAGCGCGTCGAAGGGCAGAGTCAATTCACCCCTCAGAACTTCAGAACGACCGCCAGAACGATCAAAACCATCAAAACGGTCGGGACCTCGTTCATCATGCGATACTGCCGCCCAGTGAGCGTATTTCGCCCCGCAACAAAGTCCTTGCGTCTGGCCATCAGCCAATGATGAAACCAGGTCATTGCGATCACCGCCGCACCCTTGACCCAGGGCCAGGCAAAATCCCAGCCGACAATGCCCGGTGTGAACACCATGATCAGGCCACATATCCACGCCACGATGCTTGCCGGTCGCATGATCACACGCAGCAGCTTTTCTTCCATCTCAAAGAAAATCGGTTCTGCCCCGTCAACCGATTGTGCCTTTTCTACGTGATAGACAAACAGTCTGGGTAGATAGAACAATCCAGCCATCCAAGAGATCACGGCCATGATGTGCAGAGACTTTACCCAAGGGTATATGGTAAAAAGAAGGTCAGACATGATGCCCCTCGGTTCGTGATCAAACCCTCCCTAATAAAAAAATAAGAAAAGAAAAAGGATGATGGTTTTGTAGGGAGATCAATTTCCGTGGATTACTTTTTTACTCAGGGTTTTTCCCCAAGTGGATAGATATTTCCGCGGTCTGTACGATTCTGTGAAAATAAGAAAATATATTTTTAAAACAGAGTGTTAAGTCTAAATAGAACGACGCTCCTTGGGGATAAATCCTCGGATAAGGCAAGAAAAACAGGTTATCCTGCTGCGCAAACTTATCCTTGTCCCGAAGGTACAGAATTTGAACGACTCGCAGATGTTTTTTGCCAAACCGCAAGGCTTGCGTGTCAACCGGAAAACCATACAAAGCGTCCTTGAACACTTAACGACTTGTAAACGGGGTTTTCCACATGTCTGTCCCCATTGTCTTGGCTTCGGGCTCAACGATCCGGGCGCAAATGCTGCGCAACGCTGGTGTTGATTTCACGGTGCAGGTCGCCCGTGTCGATGAAGAGACGGCCAAGCAGGCTTTGCTGGCCGAAGGCGCGCCGCCGCGTGACATCGCCGATACGCTGGCCGAGATGAAAGCTCGCAAAGTCAGTGAAAAAGCACCCGGTGCCATGGTTCTGGGGTGCGATCAGGTTCTGGATTTCGAAGATTCTTTACTGTCAAAGCCCAAAACGCCGGATGACGCATTGGCACAGCTAAAATTGATGCGCGGCAAGCGGCATATGCTGTTTTCTGCTGCGGTGATCTTTCAGAATGGCGAACCCATCTGGCGGCATGTGGGTCAAGTTCGGCTGCGGATGCGTGCCAGCTCGGATGCATATCTGCGGGACTATGTCACTCGGAACTGGGACAGCATTCGCCACGCCGTAGGCGCTTATAAGCTGGAAGAAGAAGGCGTTCGCCTTTTTGCTGCCATCGAAGGCGATTACTTTAATGTTCTGGGGCTGCCCTTGCTGGAACTGCTGAACTATCTGGCTGTGAAAGGTGTAATTGATCAATGACAGACCATCGAATTCCATTGGCCGGGGTCATCGGGCACCCTGTTGCGCATTCCCGCTCGCCCGCGCTACATGGTCATTGGCTGCACAGGTTCGATCTGTCTGGGTATTACATCCCAATGGATGTCGCGCCCGCGGATCTGGAACGGGTGTTGCGCACTTTGCCTAAGGCTGGGTTTGTCGGGGCCAATGTGACCGTGCCGCATAAAGAGGCCGCGATGCGTTTGGCCGATCATGTGTCAGACCGCGCTTCGGTGATTGGAGCAGCAAATACGCTGGTCTTTCGCGAGGATGGGACCATCCACGCGGATAACACCGACGGCTATGGGTTCATGGCAAACCTGCGCGAGGGCGCGCCGGGTTGGAACCCAAAGGATGGCCCGGCAGTTGTCTTTGGTGCAGGCGGCGCATCCCGGGCGGTTCTGCACGCCCTGTCCGAGGCCGGGGTGCCCGAAATTCTATTGACCAACCGAACCCGCGCCCGGGCAGATCATCTGAAAGAAGAGTTTGGTCAGCGCATTCGTGTGGTGGATTGGGTACAGGCAGATACGGTATTGGAAAACGCAACGCTGGTGGTCAATACAACTTCGTTGGGGATGCAAGGTCAGCCTCAGCTGCGTGTTTCCTTGGAAGGCTTGCAGCCCGGAACTGTCGTTACGGATTTGGTCTATGCACCCTTGCAGACGGAGCTTTTGAAAGCCGCAGACGCCGCTGGCAGCACAACCGTGGATGGCTTGGGTATGTTGTTACATCAGGCCGTTCCGGGATTTGAGCGCTGGTTCGGCGTCCGGCCACAGGTGGACGACGAATTGCGAGCTGCGGTTTTGGCATGAGTTTTGCCCTTGGTCTTACTGGCTCGATCGGCATGGGCAAAAGCACGACCGCCCAGATCTTTGTCGAGGAAGGCTGTGCGCTATGGGATGCAGATGCGGCCGTACATAGGCTCTATTCAAAGGGCGGTGCGGCAGTTGAGCCGATGCGCAATGCCTTCCCAGCCGCTGTAAAAGATGGCGCTGTGGACCGGGAAGTGCTGAAGCAAATCATCGCCAAGGACGCCAGCGCGCTGAAACAGATTGAAGCCATCGTGCACCCGTTGGTCGCCGCTGATCGGGCTGCGTTTCGCAAGACCGCGACAGCCGATATCCTGCTGTTCGACATTCCCCTTCTGTTTGAAACAGGTGGTGACGCTTTGATGGATGCGGTGGCCTGTGTCTCGGTCTCACCCGAAGAACAGAAGCGCCGGGTTCTGACGCGGGGCACGATGACCGAAGCGCAGTTTGAACAGATCAGGGCCAAGCAGATGCCCAATGACGAAAAAGCCACGCGGTCAGATTTCGTGATCGTGACAGATACGCTGGACCATGCCCGCGCACAGGTGCAGGATGTGGTCAGGCAGATACGGGCAGGGTTGAACAATGCGTGAGATTGTACTGGATACCGAGACCACCGGGTTTGATCCCGAAAGCGGGGACCGGATTGTTGAGATCGGCGCGGTTGAGCTGTGGAACCATGTGGCCACCGGTGAAACCTATCACGTCTATATCAATCCCGAACGCGGTATGCCGGACGAGGCTTTTGGCATTCACGGTATAGGCCCAGACCTGTTGGAAACCCCGCGTCCACCGGAAAAAGGTGAGGTGACGCTTAAGGATAAACCGGTCTTTGCCAAAGTTGGGCAAGCCTTTCGCGATTTTGTTGGGGATGCACGGCTGGTGATCCACAACGCGTCCTTCGACATGAAGTTTCTGAACGCCGAGCTAAAATGGATGGGTCTGCCCCCGATTCCGATGGATCAGGCGCTGGATACGCTGGCCATTGCGCGCAAGCGCTTCCCCGGCTCACCCGCGTCGCTGGACGCGCTGTGTCGCCGGTTCAATATCGACAATTCAAACCGCGTACTGCACGGCGCGTTGCTCGATTCCGAGATTCTGGCAGAGGTTTATCTGGAATTAATCGGGGGTCGGCAGCCGGATTTCGGGTTGTCCACTGCCGCATCTGCCACGGGTACCGGCGAAGACGCCTGGCGCCCTGCTCCGCGCGCAACGGCTCTACCGTCTCGGATCACCGAGGAAGAACAAGCCGCACATCAGAAATTTGTGGAAAAATTGGGCGAGAACGCCCTATGGACCCGCGCCTGATCCTGGTCAGACGCGGGTTAAAGGATCAGGCGTCGGCTGTTTGGCCTTGTGCGGCCTGACGGCGCATCAACTCGTTGCGGTAGAGCGCAACAAAATCGATATTGTCCAAGTTCACTGGCGGGAAGCCACCGTCGCGCGTCACGTCGCTCACAATGCGGCGCAGGAACGGGAACAGCATACGCGGGCATTCGATCATCAGGAACGGGTGCAGTTGATCCTCTTGCACACCTTCCACGTGGAACAGGCCGCAATAATCCAGCTCTAGAACAAACAGAACATCGTCCAGACCTTTGGCTTTTGAGGTCAGGTTCAGCTTGATCGAAACTTCGAACTGATGGTCCTGAGGGCGTTTTTTGGCGTCCAGGTTCACCTGAACCGACATTTCAGGCTGAACTTCGCCCGACACACCTTTTTGCGCCATCACGTTTTCGAACGACATGTCGCGGACAAACTGGCCCAGAACACGCATCTGGACCTGAGGTGCGGCTTGCTGGGCCGCAGTGTTTTCTTTTGCGCCTTCTTCGGCCATGGAACTACTCCAAATTTGAAATTCGCCACTGCTTAGCAAGTTGGGCGCAGCACCTCAATGCTGGTGCGGGCCTTCAACCCATTTCGAAGGTTTTGCCGGTTTCTTTCTGGGCTGAACTTCGGAAAACTCACCGTCAATGACGTCGCCCTGATCAAAAGCATCACGACGTTGGTGGAACCCAGCACCGGTTCCCATCTGGAATTGTGTGATCGTGACCTTTGATTTCAGATATTTGAACACGGCCACACGAATCCCCGGGACCAGCAGGGCAAACCCAACAGCATCGGTGAAAAACCCGGGCGTCAACAGCAAGACACCCGACAGCAAGATCATGGCCCCATGGGCCAGCGGTTCGGTCGGGTCATCCAATTCGGCAAAGGATCGCTGAAGGTTGGCGATGGCCGTTCGGCCTTGTGTACGTACAAGAATCGTTCCCAAAACCGCTGTTAGGACAACGATGGCCAGTGTCGGCCACAGCCCAATCAGACCGCCGACCTGAATGAACAGGGCGATCTCGATGATCGGAACCAACAAAAATGCCAAGAACAGATACATATACGTTATCCTTTAGATCAGGCCGGGCAGTGGACTTGCCAGCATCTGTCACCTACATAGTGGCAAGAGGCTGCGTATACAAAGTCGCTGTCTGAAAAGAGGATGAAATGAACGAACCGATGATCCAGTTGCTGGTCCTGGCCGGAATTGCCGTTTTCCTGATCCTACGCCTCAAAAGCGTATTGGGAACGCGAGAAGGTTTTGAGAAACCACCCGTTCAACAGCAGCCTGATGCAAATACTGCGCGCCGTGACTTTGAAGTGATCGAAGGCGGTCCGGACCATGACATTACGGATCACGTTGACGAGGACAGCGAACAGGCGCAGACCTTTGCCGCGATGAAGCGGATCGAGCCTTCGTTTTCTGTCAGCGAATTCGTTCAGGGCGCACGCGGCGCCTATGAGATGATCGTGATGGGGTTCGAAAAGGGCAATCTGGACGAAATCCAGCCTTTCCTGTCGGAAGAGGTGTTCGACACCTTCGTATCGGTTGTGGCGTCGCGCGAAGACCAGGGTCTGACTATCGAGGCTGAATTTATTGGGGTGCGCGAAACCTCGGTTGCTGATGTGACCTTCGACAAGGAAACCAATCAGGCCGAGATCACCATGCGTTTTGTGGGTGAGCTGACCTCGGTTGTGCGCGATCGCGGTGGTGACATCATCGAAGGCAACCCAAACACCGTGAAACGCCAAAAGGACAGCTGGACCTTCGCCCGCGTAATGGGCTCGGACGATCCAAACTGGCTGCTTGTTGCCACGGACGCATGATTGCCCGGCTCCGGTCGCTTGTTTTGATGGCTGCGATGACAGCCGCCAGCGCTGCCGGAGCAGAGGCGACGCGATCCATCCTGTCTTTTGATCAGCTAGAGGGCTGGGCCGAGGATGATCACGGCGCGGCCCTGTCGGTATTTCTGAACACATGCCGTGATCTGGATGACCCGGATTGGCAGGCGCTGTGCGGCGCGGCCCAAACCTATGGGCCCGAGGCGGCGCGGTCTTTCTTTGAGCTGTTTTTCCGCCCGGTTCTGGTCGAGGACGGAAACGATGGGTTGTTCACCGGGTATTTCGAGCCCGAGCTGGACGGATCGAAGGTCCCGACTGCGACCTATCGCTATCCATTATACAAAATGCCGCCCGAGGCGCGCGGTGTCGATAAATGGCTGAGCCGCCGCCAATTGCTGACCACTGATGTGATGCGTGGCCGTGGGTTGGAAATTGCCTGGGTCGATGACCCGGTCGAACTGTTCTTTTTGCAAATCCAGGGCTCGGGCCGGATCAAACTGCCAGATGGTGGCGCCTTGCGCGTGGGCTATGGCGGCGCGAATGGCCACCCCTACCGCTCGATCGGGGCCGAGTTGATCCGCCGCGGCGCGCTGGGCGCGCATGAGGTCAGCGCACAGATGATCCGGGCCTGGGTGCGCAAAAACCCCGAAGCCGGGGCCGAATTGCTGTTTCACAACCCGTCTTACGTGTTCTTTCGCGAGGTGAACCGGGTAGCGCCCGAGCTGGGGCCTTTGGGCGCCATGAACCGATCTGTGACAACGATGCGCAGTATCGCTGCTGATCCGGCCTATACGCCCTTGGGTGCGCCGGTCTGGGTCGAAAAGGACGGTAAAGATCCGATCCGGCGATTGATGATCGCGCAGGATACCGGGTCTGCCATCAAAGGGGCGCAACGTGCCGATATCTTTTTTGGTACCGGCGACGAAGCAGGTAAAGCCGCCGGGCGTTTGAAAGACCCCGGGCGCATGGTGGTTCTGCTGCCGATCCAGCGGGCCTATGCCCTGTTACCGGATGAATTCTGATGACCCGGCGCAAGCTCACCGAAGACGAGATCGAGCTGTGGCGCAAGGTTGCCAAACAGGCCGACCGCCTGCATCCCGAACTGCCGCAATCGGTACATCCCACCCCTTTACCCAAGCCGAAACCGACCAAAGCCCCCAAAAGCCGGATCGAGGCTTTTGAGCTTGGCCAAAAGGCACCCGCCAAACCCACCAAGCCTGTGTTGAAACCATCGATTACCGAAACCCTGCGCAATGGTCCGGTGCTCATGGACACAAAGGCGTTTGGTCGCATGAAGCGTGGTAAGCTGAAGCCCGAAGGCAAGCTCGACCTGCATGGGTTGCGCATGGACACGGCCCATCCGGTGCTGGTTCGGTTCGTCCTTTCCGCGCAAGCACAAGGCAAACGGCTGGTTCTGGTGGTCACCGGGAAGGGCAAAGATCGGGACGAGCCGGGCCCGATTCCAACCCCGCGCGGCGTGTTGCGCAATCAGGTTCCGCAATGGCTGTCGCTGCCGCCACTGGCGCAGGCAGTGCTTCAAGTGACACCGGCTCATATCAGCCACGGCGGTGACGGGGCTTATTATGTGTATCTGCGCCGTAGCCGCTAAAGCGCGGGCGCTGCTTTTCGCACACCGACCCAGACAGACAGGCAGGACAGCACGAAATAGCCGCCGATCCAGATGAACTGCGTTTCAAGTGGGATACCGATGTCGATCAGAACTCCGGTCAGGCCCGGCCCGATGGCCGAGCCCAGAACCATCAGCGCTGTCGCCAAAGCTTTGATCGCGCCGATGTGTTTGGTGCCGTAGAACTCGGCCCAGAACGCTGCGGGCAACGTGCTGTTGGCCCCAACGGTGAGCGACAGAATGACAAGGCCCACCAAGGCCCCAGTGATGGATCCGACGCTGCCCAAAAGAACAAAGCCCAGCGCCATGGGCAGCTGAAACCCGGGCATCATCCGCGCCGTGCCCCATCTGTCCAACGCCCAGCCCGACGCAAACATGGCCAGCATCGAAACGCCGGTATAGGCCGGAAACAGGGATACCAGTTGAAGATGGGTCCAGCCTTTGACTTCCGCCAAATACACCTGGTGGAAGAAAAACGCTGTGACAAAGGCCGACGGCCCTAGCAAAGCAGGCGCCATCAGCCAGAACAACGGATGCGTCAAAGCTTGTTTGCGCGTCCAATGGCGGCCTTCCATCCCGGTCGAGGAATACGCTTCGGCCAGGCTCTGTGGCGTTCTTTCGTGTTGCAACAGGGTGTAGAGCAACGGGATGCCCAAAACGGTTGCGCCAGCCGCGATGACCCAAAGCACACGCCAGTCCAGCACCGTCATGGCGGCGACGAAACTGACCGGCAGGATGATCTCTCCGGCGGCAAAGCCAAGCGTGGCGATCGACAAGGCCCGGCCGCGCGTTGCGGTGAACCACCGCGCCATTGCGACCATGGCGATATGGGTGCTCATCCCCTGCCCGAACAGACGTAATAGAAAGATCACCAAAGGCAGAAGCAACACCCATTGGTTCAGCGCCATCGCCAACGCAGCCAGCACCAGACCAATCAGAACCCATGGCCCCAGAACGCGGACGCGAAAGATATCGGTCAAAGCCCCTGCCCAGATCATCACCAGCGCCGAGGCCATCGTGCCCAGCGAATAGATGCCGCCCCAGGCCCCGTGGCTTAAGCCAAAGGTTGCGCGTATTTCACCTGCGAAAATCGAGATGAAAAAGGTCTGCCCAAAACACGATAGAAATGTCAGCAGGACTCCGGCGCCCAGCCAAGTGCGGTTTTGGACAACGTATTGACGGAAGTCGAACGCACTCAAGGAGAGGTGACCTGGGTTGCGCCGGATTCGGTAAGCACGATTTCCGTTGCGCCCGAGGGATTTGTCAGACTTGGTGGCGCGAGCACGTCAATCGCAGGCCGGTCAGGCCCGAAAGTCGAGCTGACGCGTCGCGCCGAGCTGAGCAGTGTCAGCAAAGCCGGAGACGTGGCCGCAACAAAATGGGACGATTCCGCATCGTTGCTGAAGGCCGTCGTATCTATGATCTTGATCGGGAACTCAGCCAGCGTTTCCGCATCGGTGATATTCCCCAGCCGCTGGCCGTCAGACGTGCCGCGCAGACGCGCCGACAGGCCCAGAACCTTGTCTTTCTTAGAGACCATGACAACAAACGGGTCCGGCAGGGACTTGATACTCTGCATCTGCGACCGGAACAGATCGACGTCCAGATCGGGGGAAATCAAAACGACACCTTCTATGTTGCGTTTCGACCAGCCCGGTTCGCGCAGCTCTGCCTGACGCATCATCTCCATCGTCAGAGCTCCGCCCATGGAATGCGCCATGACGATAACACGTTTCACACCCATGGCCTTGAGGCTGCGAATGGTGTTTTCCAGCCCATCGCGCGCAAACAACATGCTGTCCAGATCATAGGCGTAACCGGTGCCTCGGGCCTGACTGGGCCAGGAATAGATAAATGTGGTTCCGGGCACGCCTACATCATGAGTCAGCTGAGCAGCGCGAAACGCGGTCTCTGTTTGTGTTGCGTTATAGCCGTGAACAAACAGCACCACATCATCGACACCTTTCAAACGAGAGCGAAGGCCCTCAGGCCCCGAGAACTCGGTCACATCGGCGAGAACAAACTCTTTCTTCGGGTTAGGGTCGGCATACGAGAAGTCCAGCGTTCCAGCCGTATGGTTTGGCGGTATCGAAATCGTCATCTCGAGATAGCGAAGCGCCTCGGCGCGCCGGAACCCGTAAGAGCCATCCGGTTCGCGCGCACGCGTTGTTGAGGCGAACACCGTGGCAGGAGTGCCGAACCTGAGAGCTTCGGGTAAAGTCTCAGTAACCGAACGGTCAACGCAGGCGGTCAGTGTTGCATAGGTCAATAGTGCGAGCAAAGAACGGAACACAGGTCACCCCAAAAGCAAACTTGCGCTCACGCTATCGGATTCAGATGCGACGTCCAGTCGATGTCGACCTTTGGCCGGCAAAAACCAGCTTGATATTATTACAGAACGTAACGGCTGAGATCGGTTGATTTGGTCAATTCGCCCAGATTGTCGTCAACAAACTGCGCGCTCACAGTAACCTCTGCCCCGGCCTGATCGGGGGCCGTGAAGGACAGTTCTTCAAAAACACGCTCCATTACCGTGTAAAGCCGCCGCGCACCGATGTTCTCAACGCTCTGATTCACATCCGCAGCGATGCGCGCCAATGCGGCGATGCCGTCATCGGTAAAGCTGACGGTGACCTGCTCGGTCCCCATCAGAGCGGTGTATTGGCGGGTCAGAGCGTTATCGGTCTCGGTCAGGATCCGCACGAAATCCTCTTCGGTCAGCGCCCGCAATTCCACGCGGATCGGCAAACGGCCTTGCAGTTCCGGCAACAGATCCGACGGTTTTGCGATGTGGAACGCGCCCGAGGCAATAAACAGGATATGGTCGGTCTTGACCGGGCCATGTTTCGTCGAAACCGTGGTGCCTTCGATCAAGGGCAGCAGATCCCGCTGCACGCCTTCGCGGCTGACATCGCCACCCCGCGCATCTGAACGGGCGCAGACTTTGTCAATCTCATCCAGGAAGACAATACCGTTCTGCTCGACCGATTCCAGAGCCACGCGATTAACCGTCTCGTCATCCAGCAGCTTGTCGGCCTCTTCCCCGATCAGCGCATCATAGCTTTCAGCGACGGTCATCCGCTTTTTCACAGTACGACCCCCAAAGGCTTTGCCAAAAATGTCGCCCAGATTCATCATGCCCATCTGCCCCCCGGGCTGGCCTGGAATATCGAACATGGGCATCGGGTTTGAGGTATCCGAAAGCTCCAGCTCGATCTCGGTATCGTCCAGCTCTCCGGCTTTTAGCTTTTTGCGGAACATCTCGCGCGTGCCTTCGCGGGCATCTTCACCGGCAATGGCAGCGATCACACGATCTTCGGCAGCCTGATGCGCCCGTGTTTTGACGTCCTCGCGCATGTATTCGCGGGTTTGTAGAATCGCCGCGTCGGCAAGATCGCGGACAATCTGTTCCACATCACGTCCGACATAGCCGACTTCGGTGAACTTGGTCGCTTCGACCTTGATGAATGGTGCACGCGCCAATTTGGCCAGACGGCGGCTGATCTCGGTCTTGCCAACGCCGGTGGGGCCGATCATCAGGATATTCTTGGGATAAACTTCGTCGCGGATGTCATCAGCCAGCTGCTTGCGCCGCCAACGGTTGCGCAGCGCCACGGCCACGGCGCGCTTGGCGTCTTTCTGTCCGATGATAAAGCGGTCCAGTTCCGAGACGATCTCGCGCGGGGTCAGGTCGGTCATACTAATCTATCCGTTTGTTTCGCAGCGGAACCTAATCATCGCCCCGGAAAACACAAGCCGGTCACTGAATGAGAGCAGTTTTTCACCAAAGCTGCAGAGCTTCGAGCGACCAAACTTTGTTGACCGAAACCGCATTCGCAAAGACAACAGCAGGCGCAGACGCCTGAATTTAAGCAATGGGTCAATCCGATAGAACCACCGACACAGTGTTAGCCACCTTTGTGTTCGTCTGTTAGACTTTGCACAAGGTATTGGAACCGGGGGCGAATTTATGACGAAAATTGCCAAGATCACATTGTTGTTCGTGGTTTTTGTCGATCTGATTGGGCAAGGGCTGGTCTTTCCGATCATCAACTCGCTGATCATGGAAACCAAATCAGGGTTCTTGCCTGAAAACACTCCTCAGGGCCAACGCCATTTCTATTACGGCCTGGTGATCGGCTGCTTTTTCCTGTCGTGGTTTCTGGGCGTTGTCTATGTCTCCAAAGTCTCGGATTCCATCGGGCGCAAAAACGCATTGCTCGTCTGTCTGGGCGGTGCCCTTGCCGGATACGCCATCACCATTCTCGCGCTGTTCATGAACAGCCTGCTGCTGCTGATCATCGGGCGGTCGATCACTGGATTTACCGCTGGCAACCAGCCTATTGCCCAAGCCGCTATGATCGACGGCAGCACGGATGCAGCGGACCGGGATCGCAACATGGGCTATATCGTGACCGGTGTCAGCTTTGGCCTGGTCGGCGGCCCGATTATCGGAGCGGTTTTGTCCGATGCCGCCCTGTTCGGCAGTTTTGCGACCTTGAAAACCCCGTTCTATGGCGCCTTTGTGCTGGTATTGATCGCAATCTTCCTGGTGATGACATTCTTCAAGGACACGCGGACCCAGCGCGAACCTTTTGTCTTCCGTCCGCGCGATATCACCGACAGCCTGATCGCCGTGCGGGGCCATCCCATGGTTCTGAAAATCCTGCCGGTCTATTCGTTCTTCATGATCGCAAATGTCACCTTCTATGTCTTTGTGGACAACTTCCTGACCAGCGCCTTTGGATATGGCGTGATCGGAGGCAGCATGGCGATGGTGGTGATCGGGTTTGCGCTGGCGTTCTCGAGCACGTTCCTCGTCAAACCCGCGCAAGAGCGGTTCAGCAAACACGCAATCATTCATACCGCACTGATCGTGATGATCGTGTGCGGTCTGGCCTTCGCGTTCAGCCCTAGTGGCTTGATCAGCTATGTGCCGGTCTTTTTCTTCTATTTCCTGTTCGGTGTCGCCTATCCAACGATGCTGGGCCTGTTCTCCTCGAGCGTCAGCGAGGCAGATCAGGGCTGGGTCATGGGCGTGACCACTGCCGTCTTCTGTCTGGCAGGTGGCGTCATGTCATTGATCGGTGGCGGGTTGATGAGCATCGATATCCGCGTGCCCTATTACATCGTGGTGCTCGCCGCGATCTTTGGCCTGATCGGGATGCACCGCCGCTGGAAAGGGAAAGAGATCAAGGCGCTGTTAGCCTGATATCGTCTCAACCGTCAGATTGCCGTTGGTGTAAACGCAGATATCTGCGGCAATCGCCATGGCCTCACGTGCCACCTGTTCGGCTGACTTGTCGCTATCCATCATCGCGCGGGCCGCAGCGAGGGCAAAGTTACCACCCGAACCGATGGCCGCTACATTGTGCTCTGGCTCAAGAACATCCCCTGCCCCGGTAATCACCAGCAGGTCTGAGCCGTCCGTGACGATCAGCATCGCCTCAAGCTTTTGCAGGTACTTGTCGGTGCGCCAGTCCTTGGCCAGCTCGACCGAGGCGCGGGCAAGTTGGCCGGGTGTCGCCTCAAGCTTGGCCTCCAGACGTTCCAGCAGGGTGAACGCATCAGCTGTCGACCCGGCAAACCCAGCAACCACTTCAAACCCGCCCGGCGACAGGCGGCGGACCTTGCGCGCCGTGCCCTTGATCACGGTCTGACCCAGGCTGACCTGCCCGTCACCGGCGATGACCACTTGGCCGTCTTTTTTGACACCGATGATCGTGGTGCCGTGCCAACCGGGAAAGTCGTTCTCTGCCATAAAAGCCTCCGTACTGTCTGCGCCCCTATATGGGCCGGGTAAGTGTTTGGTGCAACTGTTCTTAAATCGCCCAAAAGATATGCACTCAGTGCAATACGGGCCTGTTGGAGTAGCAATTGTAAGACTCGGCACGGGGTCCTACATGAGGCTCACAACCGACACAGGGTCGGCTGTTTCAACAAAATAGGAACGCGCAAATGGCCACTATCGCAAAAACCCATGCGCCGCTCGGAGCAGTCAACAACCTGCACGGAGCTGGCTTTTTCACCCAAGTTCTGACCAACATCCTGCGTTGGAATGATGAACGCAACACACGCAAAGCGCTGTCGGCTTTGACCGACGCTCAGCTGGACGACATCGGCTTGTCCCGTGAGGACGTCGCCAAGTTCTGAGCTTTTTCAGACAGACGATAGAGATCAGCCGCTCCTATGGGCGGCTTTTTCTTTTTCAGCTTTGTTTGTATTTCCCGACCAGGCTGGGCACAAACGCCTCGATCGCGGCCGTGGCAATCACATGTTTGGCTCCTGTAGCCTCATCCGCGACATCCAAGCCACCTAACACGGCGGTCACTTCGGCCCTGCCCCGCGGCAAATCGGCGGCCACTTGCGCACAATCGACCAGGTCCGGGTTTTGAACACCGATGGTCACGCAAACGCGCATCTCGGAATGGTCGATGCCCAGTTTCGAAAACAATGTGATCGAGGAATGGTGCAAAGCATCCTGAACCGCGCGCCGCGCCGCTTTGGTATAGTCTTGCCCATACAGATCATTGCCTGTGCCCATTTCCAGAATGATGCGCTGTTCACTCATGCCGCAGGCTCCATGTCGAAGGAAACGATCAGGGCTGCATTTGCGATGACCGTATGTCCATCGCGCCCGGGTTTTTCGATGTCCAGACCGCCTTTGGTGACGGTGATATTGGGCTGGCCATAGGGGAAGATGGCGGTCAACGCACCTGTGTCCACCTGATCGGGCTGCTGCACGCCAATTTCGGCGTCGATGATCATCGCCTCTTTGGGAAAGCCAAACAGTTCAGCCATATTGACCGAGTTGTGCCACAGCGCGTCTTTGATCGCCCGCACTGCTGCTTCGGTATAGTCCATGCGCCGCAACGACGTGCCCATCCCAAATTCCACGAGAACCCGCGTTTTTGCCATTGGTTGCTTTTTCTCCGCACTAAAAAAGGCGCCCCGATATGAGGCGCCTTTTGGATCAACTGTTACTGCCAGTTCAGATGGATTCTTCGATCCAGCTTTGCAGCGCAGCTTTCGGCGCAGCGCCCGCGCGGTTCGACACCACCTGACCGTCTTTGAAGATGAACAGAGCGGGAATGCCGCGCACGCCCATTGCAGCGGCAGAGTTCGGGTTGCTGTCCACGTCGACCTTGGCGATTTTCACCTTGTCGCCATACTCGGCTGCCAGCTCTTCCAGAGCGGGGCCGATCTGTTTACAGGGTCCGCACCATTCGGCCCAGAAATCGACGACCACAGGTACGGTCGCGTTTTTAACCTCGGCGTCAAAGGTGTCATCGGTTACGGCTACGGTCGACATCTCATGTCTCCTGAATGGGATTGGCTTGGGGACAGAACGTAGGTGCGTGGTTTTCCAAGGTCAAGGCATCACCGACCGGGTCAGTGCATCGCTCACAGTCTCGTGTGGCAACCACATAAGCTGCGCGGTTCGAGTCCATAGGATTGCGGTTCGGATTGTGTGATTGGGATAGATCTGCGACAGCGCCGCGGCATAGGCCCCCATTTGCCGCAATAGACCTTCAGGGCAGGAATCATGGCGATCCGGGACCGTGGCGTTTGATTTGAAGTCGATCACCTGAACCTCTGACCCGGTTACGATCAGGCGGTCGATGATCCCGTGGATGCGGCGACCGTTGATTTCAGCCGTCACCGGGACTTCGGCCAATGCATTCCCGGCAAAGACAGGTTTCGGATCAGGCGCGGTCAACACGTTTGAAACCTCGGACAACAGCTCTTGCCGCTCGGTCTGCGGCAGGTCCGGCAAAAGCTGCTCGCAGATCTGAGGCCAATCGGCCTGCTCTGCTGTGGGCAAGTGCTCAAGCAACAGATGCACCCTCGTTCCGCGCAGTTTGGCCGCGTCTTCATCTTGGCCAGCATCTCCGGGCAAAGCTTTTGCACCACCCAGGTCCGAGGGGCTGAGTGTTTCTAGCGGTGCGATGGCTTTGACCGCAGGGCGCAGGAATAGATCGGGCAACGTTTCGGGTGTTTCCGTAGTCGTTTCCACGGTCTTCAGCGGGGGACCATCCCAATCTCCATGCGACAAGCGCTGGATGTCCAATCCGGGAACTTGCGTTGCGCCGGCGCGCGCCATTGCTGCCTCTACTTGCTGATACCAGCTTGTGCCATCTTTCCCGACATCGCCAGCTGCGGCCACAATTAGCCACTTTTCGGCCCGTGTTAGAGCCACATAGAGCAATCGCAGGCGTTCGTTTTCCTCGCGCGCCCGTGCCCCAGCCCGTGCCGCAGCGATCCGCGTCGGCGATTGGTCTGCAGGAACTTTCCAAAACGGCACATCGCCCGAAACCATGATCTCGGCATCGCGCGGCGCTTGTCGTTTTCCGGTATCCGGCAGGATCACAATCGGGGCCTCAAGACCCTTAGAGCCATGTACGGTCATCACCCGGATCATGTTCCCGACACCGCTCATCTGGCGTTTGATCTCAAGATCATCGGTCTGCATCCAGACCAGAAAACCGGTCAGGCTGGGAATATCCGTGCGTTCATAGGCCAAAGCCTGCGACAGCAGCGCGTTGATCCCGTCTTCGGCCTCGGCCCCCAACCGCCCCAACAATTTGCGCCGCCCGTCATGGCGGGTGAGGATGCGTTCAATCAGGTCGTAGGGGCGCAAAAAGTCGATTTGACCGCGCAGATCGTTCAACACAGCCATGGTTTCGGGATATTCCTCCCCTCGCCGCCGCAGCGCGGCCCAAAGGAAGGTTTCCTCTCGTCGATGGGCCAGATCGAACAATTGCTGTTCGGTCCAGCCAAACAACGGGGATTTCAGCACCGTGGCCAGCGACAGGCTGTCCTCGGGCGTGGCCAGGAAATTCAGCAGCGCGGCCAGATCCTTGACTGCCAGTTCTGCACCCACTTTCAGGCGGTCGGCCCCGGCAATCGGCAAACCGATGGTTTTGCAGGCCCGAATGATCTCGGCAAACAGGTCCGACCTGCGCTGCACAAGGATCAAGAAATCCCCCGGCTGCACCGCGCGCCGTACGAATGTGCCGGGGGCGTCGCCATCATCGGGGATCGTTTCTTTCTGGTCGATCATCGTTTTGATCGAGCACGCGACCTTATCCGCCAAAAGAACCGTATGGTGGCGCGCACTTGGACGGTCGACGGGATCTGTCCAGTCGCTATCCTCTTGGTCTTCGACCTTATCGATAACGGGCCACAGGTCAACGCGACCCGGCAAATCGGCCTTGAACGCCCGATGCAATGCGTCCTTGTGAAACCCCGCCTCGGTTTGGTTTTCAAACAGGATATCGACCAGAGATAGGATCGCGCTGGAAGACCGGAAAGAGTATTCCAGCGTTGAATCCCACAATTTAGAGCCTGATTCAGCCAGTTTCCGCCCGAATTCCTGCTGCATCCGGTCAAAGGCCTGCGGATCGGCGCCCTGGAAGGAATAGATCGATTGCTTTTTGTCCCCGACCACAAAAATCGTGCGCTCAACGCCAGACCGGGCCCCTTCCCCGCTGGTGAATTCTTGCGCCAGTTTCTCGATCACGTCCCATTGGTCGGGGCTGGTGTCTTGCGCCTCGTCCACCAGAATATGGTCGATGCCACCGTCCAGACGGTACAGAACCCATTCCGCGACCGCCGGATCGTTCAGCACCTGTCGCGCGCGCAGGATCAGATCGTCGAAGTCCAGCCAGCCGCGCAGCTGCTTGCGCCGCTCGTATTCCGGCAGGAACGCCGCTGCAAAGCGGCGCAGAACATAGGTCTTGCGCGCAGCCTTCAGTGCCAGCCGCTGTTCCCGCGCCGCTTCGACGCGGCGCATCAAGTTTTCCAGTTGTGGCATCTGGCCCGAAAGCACGCCTTCGCGCAGCGCTTTTGTCGGAAAACTGCCGATTTTTGCAGTAAAAGGCTCTTTTGCTGCCTTACCGGTCAGAAATACGCTTTCCAGCAGGGGCAATTGATCCAGCCGTGCCTGCGTGAACCCTTTCAGCTTGTCTGCGGCCTTGGCGTTGTTGCCACCGCTGTCCAGCAGCGGCGGGATAAGCGACTGGATTAACTCCACTTCACCGCCCAGAAAGACCTGATCCAGCAACGCCTGATCGTCGAACCCGTTGGGTAGATCGAACAGCGCCAGAATGGCGGGCCAATCCAGCTCATGGGCGAACAGGTTGCGTTTCTGGGTCATCGCAGCGGTCAGCCCGTCAAACCCGGTATCGGTGACAAACCGTGCGACATCTCCGATCAGGGCTGCGTGGTGGCCTTCGGCAAAATCCTCGATGATCTCTTCGCGCAACAACGCGGCCGCGCGGTCCTCCATCTCGGAAAACTGCGGGCTGACACCGGCCTCAAGCGGGAAACGCCGCAGCAGCGCGGCGCAGAAAGAGTGGATGGTTTGGATTTTCAGCCCACCCGGCGTCTCAATCGCGCGCGCAAACAGGGTTCTTGCCTGTGCAAGTCGCTGGGGATCGATCGCACCGGTCACACCCAGTTCGGTCAGTTGCGACGACAACGCCTTGTTTTCCAGCATCGCCCACTTGCCCAGGCGTTTGAACAGACGGTTCTGCATCTCGCTGGCCGCGGCTTTGGTGTAGGTCAGGCACAGAATGTGCTGCGGCTGCACCCCGTCCAACAACAGGCGCGCCACGCGGTCGGTCAGCACGCGGGTCTTGCCCGAGCCCGCATTGGCCGCCAACCAGGTCGAGGCGTCGGGTCGCGCCGCCTGAACCTGCCGTTCGGTGGCGTCGTTGCGGGTGCTCATGTCAAATCCTCGGGATAAGTGTCCGAGGTTCGATCCCATTCACCGAACCGCGCAAGATGGTCATAGTCGCCAAAATCGCTGTCCTTATGCAGCATGCGGCGGGATGAAAAGCCTTGATCAGGCTCTAAATAGGAGGAAATGAGTTCTTTTAGCTCAGCCAAAACCTTATCGCAAGGTTCTTTGTCCAAAGGTGCCGGAACCTCTTTGTAGGTCCCGCCCATGCCGATAAAGACGGCTTGAGCCACGGCTATTGGATCGAACCCATCCAAACCGCCTTGCTCGGCCACGGCGGCCTCAATCAACAGCTGTTTGTCAAATTTCGACTGTTGGCTTTCGGTCGGTGGTGCGCCGGTTTTGTAGTCGATGATCCGCATCGCGCCACGGCTGTTGATGTCGATCCGGTCGGCGCGCCCAACCAGCGTGAAGTCCAAAGGATTGAGCTTCAGATTCATCCGTGCCTCAAACGCGACCGGGCCGCCATCGCTCCGTCGGGCGGTTTCGGCGCGCAGGAAATCCTCGGCTATCCGTTCAAGACGAGCCAGCCACAATTTCCGCGCCGTGGGCCAGGCGACATGCGTATCCAACAGGTCTGAGGCACGTTTCAAGAAGTTCTCACGGCTCAGCAGCGCCGCATCAAAAACGCTGTCTTTAACGAAATGTTCCAGAATCTCATGAATGACGATGCCGCGCAGCAGGGCATCGGGTGCCTGCACCAAAGGATCCAAGGGACGCAGCCGCAGCACATGTTTGGCGTAGATCGCGTAAGGGTCGCGGATCAGGCGTTTGATTTCCGTCACGCTCAGCTGTCTGGGGCGGGCTGCGACCGGGGGGCGGGGTGAGGGACGCGGTGCCGCAGCAATCTCTGGCGCCTCTTCCAATGCTTCGGACCACTGCAGCCATGTCCGCCCGCGCCCGCGCATATCTTCCAGCGCCTTGTCGCCGTTTTGCGCGGGCAACCCGCTGAGCAGGTTTGTCAGGCGGTTCAACCAGCGCGAGGGAACAGTTTCGGCGTCGTCTGACCGCGCGGCGCGCGTCAGCCAAACCTCGGGCGCGCCGATGGCTTGCTGGAAATCATGGGCCGAGAGGCCAATCCGGCGTTCGGGCAGCAACAGCCCGGCCATATCGCGCATCTGCCGGTTCAACCATGGGTCGGGCGCTGGGGCTTCTGGCCAGCTGCCCTCGTTCAACCCGCCCAGAATCAGCAGGTCAGCGCCGTGGACACGCGCTTCGAGCGTGCCCCAGATCATGATATGCGGATGTGGGGCGTCGCGGTCGCGAACTTCTTCTGCCGCCAGCAAAGCACCCAGAAGGTCGGCAAAGTCATGGGCAGTCATCGCGCCACCATGCTGCGCCTCATCTGACAAGCTGGTCAGAACCTTAAGCGCCTTTTGACCTGCGTTCTTGTCCCACAATGTACCGGTTTCTGCTGAAGGCCCGTCCGAGATCGCCTCGGCCAAAATGCGCAGGCGCGTGACCCATTCTGCCAGCAGGAGCGTGCCCGAGATATGCTGGTCGCAAAACTGATCCGCCACCCATTGCGCCCAGTCGCCCGCCTGTTCCTGCCGCGCGGCAAAGGCCAGCAGGCTTTCGCGATCCGGGAAGGGCGGACCGTTGCTGCGCAAGTCCAGTTCGAGGTCGCGGGTGTGCAACAGATGCGCTCCGCGTGCGTCACCGTCATGACAGAGCGGGTGTTTGAGCAAGGTCAACAGCGCCTCGGCATCCAGACGGCGGGCAAACAAGCCCGCCACATGGCGCAGAAACCGACCCGGGGGCGACAGCTGCAAGGGCAGGCCCGCGCTGTCATCGGGCAGGATATCCCACCGGTCCAACGCGGCGCTGACCTGACGGGTCAACATTCGGTCTGGCGTGATCAGCGCAGCGGTTTGACCATCTTCGGCGGCTTGACGCAGGCGCAGGGCAATGGCCAGGGCCTCGGCGCGCGGCGATTGTGCCTCGACCAGGGTCATGGCAGATGTTGCGGTGTCCAGATCTTGCAGCTTTGGCCCTTCGGACATCCAGGCATCGGTGATCGGTGCAGGGCGAAGCGCCAATGAAACCAAACGGTTGCGCGCAACAGATGGGGGCGCATCCTCGGTCCAGCGCGCGATCTGATCTGAGGTCAGATCCAGCGCCTGCATGATCTTGCGGAACCGGTATTGCGGGTGATCTTCGCCAGTCAGCGCCTCATCCAATTGATCCCAGACCGCTGCGGGCTGCTCGAAATCGAAGCCCGGCAGGATCAAAGCGCCTTGCGGCAGTTGCGCCACGGCCTGCATCAACATCAAGGTTGTGCCCCGAGACCCGGTTGACCCGGCCAGGATCACCGGGTGCTGTGGGGGAGCCTTGTGCCACCGTTCAATCAAGCTCTCGACAACCCGACGTTGCCGCGCTTGCGCATCCAGAGCGTTGTTATCGGTGGTCAAGAAATGATCCGCGATCCCGATAAAGGCCTGCGCGCGTGCCCAATGGCCCGACATGTCACTGACATCCAACTGCCGGATGGCATCCGCAGACACGCCTTCGCCCTGCATCTCATCAATCAGCGCGGCCAGGCTGTCTGACAGATCAAAGAGTGAGGACCGCGCGGCCAGATCGGGTTGCTGATCAAGCAGTTTCGAGATCAGTTGGGTCAGCTCCAACCGGCGGCGCAGCGCTGGAATGGCCGGGGGCAATTGCGCAAGATCGACGCTTTCCCCCAGATCGGTGACCAGCGACAGGCGCGGCAGCAGCGCCGGTGGCCCCTGATCAAACAGCTCGCGCACGCGTCGCGCCATACGTCTTGTGTTTAAGATCACCTGCGCCCGGGCCAAATCTTCTGGCGGCAGCTTGGCCGTGCGTGCAAGCAGCCCTTCGACCAATGCGCGCGGGAAATCGACGCCCGGAGGCACCGCAAACACGCGCGCTTTGTCGGATGGGCTAAACATCTGCGATCAGGCTTTCGGCCAGAGCGATCCCTTCGGGGCGACCCACATCGCACCACCGACCGGGATAATTGACCGCGCGCAACCGGTCGCGTTGCTGCATCCGGTCCCATAGGCGGTTCAAGGAAAAGGCGGGCTCGTCAAACTCCTCAAGCCCATCGGTCTTTAGGATTTGAGCACCGCCATAGACAACACCCGGCCCGCGGGTAATCCGACCGTCAGAATCCAGGGTGAAATCGCCGGTGCCGCCATGGCCAAGGGTTTGCGCGATGGGAATGCACATCAGCAGCGCGTCCATTTGATCAGGATCCCACGCATCCCTCAGCAGGTTTAGCGGGTTTGGTCCGGCCCAGATCGCATCGGTGTTGAGCGTGTACACAGGATCGCAATCCAGAAAGGGCAGGGCGGCCCGCAGTCCACCACCGGTTTCCAGGATCATGGGCTCTTCCCGCGACAGCAAAACCCCCTTTGGTTCCAGATGGGCGGCAAGCTGATCCGCTTTGTAATGCAGGTTCGCGACTGTGCGGATCGGCTGAACCCCATCGACCAAGTTCAGGGCGTGATCAATGAGCGGACGCCCTGCAACCGGGATCAGCGGTTTGGGCCGATCCGCTGTCAAAGCACCCATCCGGGTGCCGAATCCAGCGGCAAAGAGCATGATGGCTTCGGGATCGGCGCTCATAGTGGTTTCAGTTTGGCCAGGTTTTGCGCAGTGGGGTGCGGCAGGGCCTCGCGCAAGATGTCGGCGACTGGGATCAGTGTGGGATGTTCCAGATTGCGCATCAAATGCGACCAGGTAATCGGGATCAGATCCACATAATGCGGCTTTCCATATTCGGTCGCCAGACGGGCAAAAACGCCCAAAATCCGCAGGTTGCGCTGTACGCCCAGAACCGCATAGGCGGTGCGGAAATCATGGCCGTCCATGCCTGATGCCGAGATATAGCGGTCGATCATGCGCATCTCGATCGCGGTTGAGACGGTTCGGCGGACATCCTGCAACAGAGACATCAGATCATAGGCGGGATGGCCCAGCATCGCGTTCTGGAAATCCAGTAACCCCACCCGCGCCACGCCGTCGCGCTCGGGCAGCCAGATGAGGTTCTCGGCATGGTAGTCGCGCTGTACTACGACCCGTTTTCCGCCGGTTTCGCGGTGCAAGATGTCGGCAAAGCGATGTTCAAACCGTGCCTTGGCGTCAGCTTCAAAACCGCCCGAAATGCCTTGCGCATATTTGGTAAAGCTCAACGCCGCTAATTCTGTCATTAAGGCAGGGTCGTAGCTGTCCAGGGACATGACCGACTGTTTGTGCAGATGCACCAACACATCTGTTGCGGCCTCATAAAGGGGCGCTTCCAATGCCAGGTCTTTCTCAAGCACGCGGGCAAACAGATCATCGCCCAGGTCTTCAAGCAGAAGGAAACCGTATTGGCTGTCTTCCGCATAGATTTCGGGCGCGCTGAGTCCCACCGATCGGAGGTATTCATCCACCTTCACAAATGGGATCACATCCTCGCCCTTTTCGGGTGGCGCGTCCATAAGTACGGCAGTTTTGCCAGTGTTAGGGTCTGTCAGTCGCTCATAGCGGCGGTTCGAGGCGTCTCCGGCAAGGGGTTTGCGTTTTGCATTGGCCCATGGGGTTTGTGCGATCAGCGCTTCGGCCAGAATGGTTCGGTTGGTCATGGGATGAACTCGAGTTTGCGGGCCCATTTCGGGTCGGTCCATTTTAGGTTCAGATGCCGGATATCTTCGGCCTTTGTATCTGACCGAAAGCTGAGCGTCAGCGCCGAATTCGGGGTTGAATCACCCAGTTTCTCGGGCCATTCGATCAGGCAGATTGATGTTTCAAACGCGTCGATCAGGCCAAGCTCTTCAGTTTCTTCGGGTGAACTGAGGCGATAGAGGTCCGAGTGCCAAACCTCACCCAAAGGCGTGTCATAGACCTGCACCAGCGTAAAGGTTGGGGATGGCACATCTTCGGGGGTAACCATCAACGATTGGATCAACGCGCGGGCAAAATGAGTTTTGCCGCTGCCAATGGGGCCTTCCAGCAGCAGGGTGTCACCGGGTTTCAGAAACTGACCGATCTGAAGCGCCAGATCGCTCGTGTCTTCGGGTGAATTCAGCAGGATGGTCTTGGGCGCGGTCATGGCGCCACAATGAACCTGTGCCAGACCGGCTGCAACCCGGTTCAGGCGCTGATTTTTTCAAGATCACCCTGTCGGATCCGCGCATTGGTGCGCGCAAAACAAATGATCGTGGCCCCGTTCTGCATCGGACTGATGGTGCAGTTGACCTCTTCGCCTGTCCGCATTTGGAAATTGGCATTCCACTCGGCCCGGTTTTCGCGCGTTTCTATGAACTCGCGGATTTCGCCCAAGATGGGGGTTGCGGCACATTTATCTTGCCAACTGCGCGTGACATCCAGGATTGTAGTCACCTCGAACCCCGTTTCGTCCAATTCGCCCCAAAGCTGGTGATAGGCATAGTTGGTGAAGGCCAGCGTTCCATCATCAGCAAATACCGCGACCCCATCGGCAAGCTTGTCCAGAATGGATTGCATCAGGTCCATTTCGGACCGGAACCTCCGGGTCAGAGTAATCTCGGCGGTGATGTCTTCGAACAGAAAGGCCACCGCCCCATCAGGATGGGGCCGACCGCTGACCGAGTAGACCGAGCCCGAGGGCAGTGTCCAGGTTTCCTGGTAGTTGCCGTCCTGCGCGGCCTCAAGCAGGTCATTCATCTGCCGCCGCCAACTGCGATAATTCTTTGGCTCTGGCATCATGTGCTGATCGCGCAGACGGTCGAAAAAGCTGGATAAGCTGGGGCGGCAGCTCAGGAAATCCGGGGCAGGGTGGTAAGATCGATCAGGGCCGGATTGAACAGAGCCAACTGTCGGTTGCGATCAAAGATCGCCAACCCGATGGACAGCTGGGCAAATGTCTTGGTCATTGTCTGAACGAATTTCCGCTGCGTCGTCTCGGCCTCGACAATGGCGTTTATGTCGACCGCATAAAACAGATGACCCTGTTCATGCGCCACGCTGGTCAGATCGAGCCAAAGCTTTGCGTTATGATCGGGAGTTTCAACGCTAACCCGCGTTTTTCGCCCTGGCTTGAGGTCGACCCCTTCTTGGGCAAACAGCGGTTTGGTCAGATCCGTGTCTTGCCCGTTGATCTTTCGCGCAAGGCGAACATAAGCGGCATTGCACCAGCTGACCTGTGCCTGGTGGTCCAGCAACCAGACCGGATAGGGAGCCATATCCATAGCCAACCGGATCGGGTCATTCACATCGCGGCGCACAGGCCCCGGTGCACCGGGCAGATCGCGCAGCCGCACACGAATAACCCCATCAATCCATTCGCAAAAAACCTCGCGGTCGATGGTGCAGTCAATGGTGGACACGACCAGGTTTCCGCGGCTGCGCACGATTTCAGGAACTTCGGGGAAAGCTGGAAAATCACGCCGCAGCAAGCGTCGAAGATCGTCCCAATTACTGACAGTTTCATACCCGGCAAGCGCAATATCAGAGTGGCCGATCAATCGGCTGCCTTCAAACAGAAACACGGGGTCGAACAGGGAATCCGAGGAAACCAGGCCAAAATCGTTGAACTTTGCCGGGCGACGGGGCCTGAGCCACTGCAACGCAAAACAGACGGCAAGGACACTGATAGCAGCCAGAAGGATCCAGTTGGCCATAACATTTCCATCTCAAATTCTTGCCGGCACTGTGCGCGCGAAATGGTTAACGACAGCTTAATTCAGATCTGGAACCGTTGGTTCTCACCGGAGGGAATCGGCGAGTCTCCCTGCTGTGCATCGATCAGCCGACGCGGCCATACGACTTTGACAATCGCACCCCTCCGGTCCTTCTTGTCAGTCAAATTCTGATAGGGATCCGCACCATTTGCGAATTTCAACTCGGCCCCGCTGCGCTCAAGCAAGGTCTTGGCGATAAACAGCCCCAGCCCCATGCCCTCGTATTCCGGTCGCTCCTTGCGGTCCGAGTCCGAGCGGCGCCTGCGCACAAAAGGATCGCCAATTCGGCCCATCATATGCGACGGATATCCCCGCCCGTCATCCATGATGTTCACCGAGATCCAGTTCGGGGTCCATTCCGCCTCAACCCACACGGTTGTGCTGGCAAAATCCACGGCGTTCTGGATCAGGTTGCGCAGCCCATGGATGATCTCGGGCTTTCGCAGGATCGACGGTTGCTGCACATCTCCGTTCTGGCCGGGCCCTTCGTCAAACTCGATCTGTTTACCACGATTCAGATGCGGTTCGGCGGCCTCGTGAATCACGGTCGACAGCGGTGCCTGCCTCAGGTGCAGATCGTCCTTACCGGCGCGCCCCATATCGCGCAGAATGTCACGGCACCGATCGGCTTGTTCACGGATCAGGGCGGCGTCTTCCTTTAAGTCGGGTTTGTCATCCAATTCTTCGATCAATTCGGAACTGGCCAGTTTGATCGTTGCCAATGGTGTTCCCAGCTCATGGGCAGCTGCTGCAACCACACCGCCCAGATCGGTCAGCTTCTGTTCGCGGGCAAGGGCCATATGAGTGGCGGACAGCGCCTCGGACATGGATTGAACTTCGGTGCTGACGCGGTGCGAATAAGCACCCAGAAACACAATCGCGATGACAATTGCAGACCAGTTTCCAAACAACAGGATCTCTGGCATCTCAAGCACCAACCCCAGCTCGGTCCGCAAGGGCAGGTGAAACTGTGCCAGTAGCGTGCTGAGCACCACCGCCACCGCGCCCACAATCAGGGTCGAGCGTGTGCTCATGACGCTGGCCGAGATGGTCACCGGACCAACAAGCAACAGAGCAAACGGGTTGTTCAAACCACCGGTCAGATACAACAAAAAGGACAGCTGCAGCAGATCGAACAAGACCATCAGGAAGTTTTCGAACTCTGAAAGCCGCTTGTTCTCGGGAAACAGCATGATCGCGGTCAGATTGCCCAGCACCGACACGCCGACCGCAAAGTAGCACAGGCCCAGCTCCAGCTTTACGTGATAGGTTTGCTGCGCCACGGTGATGGCAGTGATCTGGCCAATGATCGCGACCCAGCGCAGCAAGATCAGCGTGCGCAGCCGGATCCAGCTGCTGCGTTCCTGTCCGCGCCAGAGGCTGGTATTGGAATTTGCCATGCGTCGATTATGTCCTGTTGCAGCGGCTGGGTAACTTGATAGGTGTCTCAGCCGAAACGATCAACAACCCCTTGACCCTGGTACCGCTCATGATCCGCCTCTACGCCATTCTCGCAACCGTTGTTCTGGCCATTGGCATCGGCGCAATGTGGCTGCTGACCAGTGGCACAGGGTCCGACGACAAATTCGCGCAATGCCGCACCAGCCAGATCGCCGGGGGTACCGCAGCCATTGGTGGCCCGTTCGAGCTGTTGAATGCCAAGGGCGAGACTGTCACCGACACCGATGTGATCACCGAGCCAACCCTTGTCTATTTCGGTTACACGTTCTGCCCCGATGTCTGCCCCTTCGACATGTCGCGCAACGTGGATGCGGCTGCTCTGCTGAATGAGCGCGGCCAGTCGGTGACACCTTTGTTCATCTCAATTGATCCTGACCGGGACACGCCCGAAGTGGTGGGCGACTATGCGTTCAATCTGGGTGGCAAGACTGTGGCGTTGACAGGGACACCAGAACAGGTTGATGCAGCCAGCAAGGCCTATAAGACTTACTACAAAGCACATGACAAAAGCGATGAGTACTATCTGGTCGATCATTCAACCTTCACCTACCTGGTGACACCACAAGAAGGCTTTGTCGAATTCTTTGACCGCAACGCCTCGGCCGAGCAGATGGCGGATCAGGTCGCATGTTTCATCGACAAGCTGTAACGCGGTTTGACCTTTGTCATGGCGCTGCTATTACTTTTAGCTAAGCCAAAGGCGTGAAATAGCGGAAAGAATACACATGGCGGACAGCGCGCAACTTGAAATCGGCCCCGACAAATCCCTGCTTTTGGTTGATGATGATGAGCCGTTTCTGCGGCGTCTGGCCAAGGCGATGGAAAAACGCGGATTCGAGGTAGAAACCGCATCCTCGGTCGCGGCAGGCCGTGCGATTTCCACAGCCCGCCCACCGGCCTATGCGGTTGTGGATTTGAGGCTTGAGGATGGCAACGGGCTGGATGTGGTCGAAGTGCTGCGCGAAAAACGCCCTGACAGCCGGGTTGTCGTTCTGACCGGTTATGGTGCGATTGCCACCGCGGTGGCGGCCGTCAAGATCGGCGCGACCGACTACCTGTCAAAACCCGCCGACGCCACCGACATCACCAACGCGCTTCTGGCCAAGGGCGACGAACTGCCCCCACCCCCCGAAAACCCCATGAGCGCCGACCGCGTGCGCTGGGAACACATTCAGCGCGTATATGAGCTGTGCGATCGCAACGTATCCGAGACGGCACGTCGCCTGAATATGCACCGTCGGACGTTACAGAGAATTCTGGCGAAGCGCAGCCCGCGGTGATGGTTGGCGAACTGGGTTTAATCTGAAGCAGAGGATAATCTATGGGTCTGCTTTGCGGATAGATCAGCCTTTAAGTTATTCAGGCCCCCTGTTTCACGCGCATTCAAGATGGTCAACCAAACGTCTGCCGCAAATGCTGTATCCTAGTAGACAATACCTATCGCGGATCTTGGAGAGCTTTTCAGATTCAAGCCATGGGCGTGAACTGCCTATCATATAAGATCGCCTAGGGACTTTCAGCTCGACGAAATTCATTTCGCGTCTACCGGAAGAACAACCAAGGCTTGGAGTTAACGTTTCATGGAGCACAACTTGGAAAGACGCCTTGCTGCGATTGTGGCGATAGACATGGTCGGTTTTTCCCGTCTTGTGGGTTTAGATGAAGAAGGAACAATTGCGCGGCAACAACGCCTAAATTCCGAAATATTCGAACCAATTATTGCTGGAAATAGTGGTCGCGTTTTTAAGAGTAGCGGGGACGGTCTATTTGTCGAATTTCCCTCGGCGGTTAACGCCGCACGTGCTTGTGTAGCGATTCAACAATCAGTATCGGAAGCCGAGAAGTCTATAGATCTCTCTAAGCGCATTGCTTATCGGATAGGCTTGCATGTTGGTGACGTAATCGTCGACGGCGACGATTTGTATGGTGACGGAGTCAATATCGCTGCTCGGCTCGAAGCTTTGGCGGAACCTTCAACGATTGTTACTTCAGCAGACGCACATCGCCAGTTTGATGGTAGGTTTAAAGCAGATTTTGTATCAGCAGGATCCCGCACCCTAAAAAACATATCAGAACCTGTTCACATCCTCCAATGGCCACCTGACGCCGTGATTGCTGCGACGACGGTTTCCAAGCCGACTATAGCAGTGCTCCCTTTTGAAAACCGATCCTCTAATCCTGAAAACGAATTCATTGCCGATGGCATGGCGGAAGACATCATTACCGACTTAAGCCGTATGCCTTGGTTCAATATGATTTCGCGAAATTCCACACTGGCTCATAAGGACAACGGACTGGATTTGACGGCAGCGATCAGAGAATTGGGTATAGTCTATGTGCTGAAAGGCTCTGTTCGAAAGTCTGGAGACCGAATTCGGGTCACTACTCAATTAGTTGACTTGGCGACTGAAACACAGGTTTGGGCAAACCGTTACGACCGAGTATTCACTGACATCTTTGATATTCAGGACGAAATATCGAACGCGATAGTGTCAGCGGTCGGGCCAGGATTTTTGAGTGCCGAAGCTAGGCGCGCCCGGGCTAAAGATCCGACGCAGTTGGACGCTTGGGAATGTGTAATGAGAGGGCGACCTCTCGTCATGCGTTTGGGGCAGTCGGAAACAGCAGAAGCTCGACGCTATTTTGAACGGGCTGTCGAACTTTCTGGTGGCGCATTTGGTAACGCTGACCTGGCTCTAGCGCATTTTCTACAAGCATTTTACAGTTGGGCGGAACCCGGCGAGAATTCAGCCGCGGCTATGGTCGCAGCGGCAGATGCAGCAGTTCGAGCCGACAATCAAGATCCAATTATTTTGGCAATCAAAGGATGGTCTTTGATGTTCGTCGGCCGCTGGGACGAGGCAGTTGACCTCTTTGATCGCGCCATTACACTAGCGCCCTCGTTTTCGACAGTATTGGGCTTTTGTGGAAGCGGATACTGCATAAGCGGCGCATCCCAAAAAGGTTTGGATCTGGTTAAACGAGCAGAGACTTTAAGTCCTCAGGACGTTTTTACACCGCTTTGGCTGATGGGCGTCTACTTTGCCCATTTTTGCTTAGAGGACTACGAAAGTGCCGAGAAGACGGTGCGTCGTGCACTGGCATTGGCACCCGAAAACCCAACCTACAGAAGGCAGTTGGTGGCGACGCTCCATCTTTCGGGCCGCATTGAGGAGAGAGACAAGGCGTTAGACGCCTACCTGGCAGTTGCGCCGGACGTCAGAGCAAGTGATGCAAGACGAATCCCCGGTCGAGACCGCGAACAGGTAGAGCGCTTTGTTCAAGTCTTGATTGCCGCAGGCGTTCCCGACTGAATTCTTCTGGAGGAATTTGCTAGTTGACCAATGTCCACCTTGGGCTGCCGATTCAACTGATCGCCGCAACACACTCTTGGAACTTCTCTGCGGGTGAGAAGTAATTCAAGGTCTTTCTGGGTCTTTCGTTGAGTTCGCGGGCGACGGTATCGAGATGCTCTTGGGTGTGCACGGAGAGGTCCGTGCCTTTCGGGAAGTACTGGCGTAGGAGACGGTTGGTGTTCTCGTTGGTGCCGCGTTGCCACGGGCTGTGGGGATCGCAGAAGTAGATGTCGAGATCGGTCGCCAAGGTCAGGCTCTTGTGATCGGCCAGTTCCTTGCCTCGGTCCCATGTCAGCGTCTGGCGAAGTTCTCTGGGCAAATGCTGGACCTGTGCGGTAAGTGCAGCCACGACAGTCTGCGTTTCTTTCCCGCCTACCTTGGCAAGCATGACATAGCGGGTGCGCCGTTCCACCAACGTCGCGATGAAGCTGTTCTTTGAACCCGCTATGAGATCGCCTTCCCAGTGGCCAGGGATGGCGCGGTCCTCGACGGCGGCCGGACGTTCCCGGATCGAGATTGCATCCTTGATTTGACCAAGCCCATCGCGCTTCAGGCTCGCATGACGGGATCGACGGATGGCTCGTGTTGCGCGCAGATGGGCCAGCAGCTCTTTCTTCAACACACCGCGGGCCTGGATAAACAAGCTTCTATAGATCGTCTCGTGGGACACGCGCGCGCCTTCGTCGTTGGGATGCTCGCGCTTCAACCAACCTGCAATTTGCTGAGGTGACCACTTGCGCACGAGTTTCTCTGCTATTGTCTGACAGAGCTGCGGCTGCCCCGCCAGCTTGCAAGGCTTTGGCCGCTTGGCCCGATCCCAGGCCGCCAGGTCTGCGCTGGCCGCGCGATAGACGCGTCGACCGCCATTGCGACGCACCTCCCGGCTGATTGTTGAAGGCGCTCGACGAAGCTGACGCGCAATGGAACGAAACGACAGCTTGGCTTTCAGGCCCCGAGAGATCTCTTCGCGTTCCGCCAGCGTCATTGCCAATCGCGAGCGCCGCCGCTCAGGTGGGCGGATACCACCTGTCCGTGCCAGTAGCGGATAGATTGACGATGAGTTCCGATCGAACCACCGACCGATCGAGCTCATCGACTCTCCGCGTTGCCAGCGATCCCAGATTTCCGCCTTTTGTTGGTCCGTAAAATAAATCCGACGTCGATAAGCCATTCCAACACTCCATCTTTGCTCTCAAAGTGAAGTGTTGCGGCGATCCATTGAGACCGCCGGACAAAGCGGACTTTCAAACTTGGCCGCAAGAAAGCCTCTGCGTGAAACCGGCTAACGCGCTCAAGTTTGTAATTAGAACCTGACCCTAAACGCCAGGCCAATCAATGGGGCAGTCTCATAGCTTTGACGACTAATTTCTGCCCCGTTCGCATCATCCAGCGTCAGGCGGCCGTCAAATTCAGCGCCTGCAAATACGCTCAATGAAACCCCAGGATTCGGGTTGTACCCAACCGAGAGAACGACAGGGATGCTCTTGTCTTCGCCCACCCCATCCGGGGCAAGGCCATCTCCATTCAACCTGAACCGAATTCTCTCGGATCGCGCACTTAGTGAAATGTCCAAGGCCTCACTTAACTTGTAGCTTAGCGTTAACCCCGGCCCCTGCGTCGCTCCGACTCCAGAACCTGTGTTCAAGTTCCAGCGATCATTTATGTCCCAGTCGATCAGCAATGCAGGAAAAAAATCTGCACCGTCCTCGTCAAACTGAGAAAACGCACCAAAGGCCGGACCTATCGTCAGACTCTCGTTCAGTTGCCAAGCAATACCTGCAAAAACTCCGTAAGTTCTGCCGTCAGATGAGGAAGCCCCGCTTTGATAGTCCCACCTGAGCTGTGGTGACACAAAGATTGTTGCTGTGTCGCTCGCACGAAATCGCATGGGAACACTAACGCGAAAGTCACGGATGTTTTCCCATGGCTGATTGTTCAATTGACTAAAGCTATATTCCAGCTTCCCAAAGCTGGTTGAAAGTCCAATGGAGCTTCCTCCTTCAAGATTGTAAAGCGCGGTGGCGCGTAGAAATGTCCGGCTTGCCGAGAACTCACCACCGTTGCTCAAATCCGCGTCCCCTTGAAACGCAGCAATCCCATCAACCTGATACGCCCAGCCTAGGCGGGGCTGTGCAGCTAACGGAAATGCTGCAAACCCAAGGGAGATAGTTCCAAAGCAGCACGTTAGAACTAGGCTTTTCATCTTACATTTCTCACGTGACGTTGGTTTCCTATTGGGTTGCCATTCATGGACGAGCGGTTCAAGTCCTTTAAAGTCTGCCCAAAGTACAACGCAGCCGCCCGGTTCAAGCGGTGGCTATGTAGGCGTAAGGTTGGCCAGGTGTTAATTGGCCGCAACAGTGTTAGGCATCAGATCGTACAATGCTTTCGCCGTTTCTTCGACAAGACACTTTTGCGCGTCATCCAGCACGGCATCGTGCGCCCGGAACTTTCGCATGTCGGTCTTTGGCTTCGAGTCTGCGAAACCCACCTCAATAGGCCGTGCCAGGATGCCCGGTTCAGTTCTCAGCCAGAATGATCGGGTCAAATCCACCGCTGCGCCATTGTTGCAGGGCCGAGGTGAAATTTGGTCCGGGTACTCCGTCGATTGCGCTGGAGTAATAGCCGGCCTGCTGGAGCAGTTTTTGAACTTCCATGATTGTCTCGCGTGACCATTGGTCTGATGCCAATGAGAGCTGATCGAGGATGGCACCATCATCCTCTGCCGCACCGCGTAACAGCATCCGGGCCGCTTCAGATGGATCACGTGGAACCCCCCGGCCTTCATCCAGCAGAATGGCCGCCGCCAGATAGCCCTGATATTCTCCGTCGCGCGCTGCTCGCTGGAAATACCCCAGCGCCTGGTCTGGGCTGCCGGCGATACCGTCCTGAGCCAGTACGCCGAGGTTGAAGGTGGCTTTGGCCGAGCCACCATCTGCCGCTTGCTGCAACAAAGCCACTGCTCGGGTTTCGTCTTTGGGAACGATCTGCCCCTCGAACAAGGTCACGGCCAGGTTGATCATCGCGTCGAAACTGCCGCCTGCCGCAGCGCTTCGGTAGAGTTCCAAGGCACGGCTGGTGTCCTGTCCCACACCGGTGCCGCCTTCGTACAACTGCGCAAGCGAGACCATGGCGCGCAGGTCCCCTTGCTCTGCTGCCTGTCGATACAGTGTAACCGCGCGCTCGATATCGCCGGACGCAATGGTTGCCCGGGCCAGAAGGGCCACGTAATGCGGCAGATCTGGCGATTGAGCAGCCGCGGCACTACAGGCCTGGATCGCCGAGATCGCATTTTCCTGCAATCGCGTGAAAGGAACTCCAGGAATGCTGGCTGTTCGGTCCCTTGGATGCGTTGCCAGTCTTTCGCAAATGCCCCCGGGTGTGCTGTCTTCGGGACGCGGAATCGATGCAATCACCCGCTGTGCTTGTTCCACATGACGTCCGTCAGGATATTGCTCCAGATAGAATTCCAGCAAGGGACGCATCCGGCTGCGTTGCGCGAGTTTCCAGAGCCGTTCAGCCTGCTCATCCGCGTCGCCAGTTGAGAATGAACGGGTGACGAACTCGCCTTGATCGGCTTTGTCCAGAAAAGCCACCACTTCACCGACATGAGCGCCCTGAGGGTAGCGATCAATATAAAGCTGCATCAAAGACGGGTCTTGCGCATTGGCCGCGACTTGCCACAGCAGAGTTTCCTCGGATGCGGTTACAGGGCTGTTGTCAAAGCGGAATTGTTGGGTCAGGGACGAATTGTCCCACGGGATCTGGCGCCCGCCTGTGGCCGCCAGTACATCCTTGCGCACCGAGATCAGAAGGTCCGAGATATCCTGACCCGGCGTATAGATATGGCTCAGCAAGGCTTCGGTGAAAAAACTGTTCCGCCCGGTCCCGTCATAGGCCACGTTGTCTGGCTGTGTTGCATAGGCGAATAGAAAGTCAGCCGCGCTGCCCACGCGGGCAAGCCCGTCGCCCCCTACATCAAGCCCGGTGCCTTCAAACGGATTGTCGCGGCAGGCATCCAGAAAAACCAGCCGGATCCCATCCGAACGTTCCATGCGGCTGACAAATTCCTCCATCGCGACGGTCTGTTCGGGGATGTCCGCGGGGGTCGAGATCTCGGCATCCACGGGCACAAGATAGTTGCGACCGTCCACCTGAAACCCGTGACCCGCGTAAAACAGAAGGGAGACATCGGAATCTGCCGCAGTCGCCCCATAGGATTCCGCAAGCGTCAGCATCTCGTCCCGGGTAAGATCCGTGCCCAGAAAAACGTCAAAACCAAGCCCTTCAAGCGCGATGGCCAGATCCGAGGCGTCATTGATTGGATTGTCCAGCGAGCCAACCGCCAGGTAATCCGAGTTGCCAATCACCAAAGCCACGCGTTTGTCCGCAAGCGCAGCGCAGGCGCTGAACAGCATCAATATCACAGCGGTGAGGCTACGGATCAAAAACACGGTGCTTACTCCGGCAGATCAAAGGCCGATGGCGCGGGTGAGGCTGATTTCAGCCTGGCCTACGGCAGCTACGATTGTTTCTACCTGCTGGTTCTGGATGATGACAAGTTCCGGGTCCGTTGCGCGGATCAATGTGATCGCTTTGCGAATTTCGCGCTGCGCCTGCTGAATCTCGCGCCGCGCCTGTTGTACCGCGTCGCGGCGGATTGCTGCGCGCTCTTCTGCGGTGGTGGCCAGAGCCAGACGGCGGTTGGCGGTCTCACCTGCCTCGCGGATGCCCGCGCTGGCGCCCCGGATGATTTCACCCACGGACTCAAGCCCGGGCGGAAGACCATCGACAATCTCATCCAGATCTTCGGCGTAATCATCCATGGCTTCGGCCAGACAGGACAGGTATTCGCTCACATTCTCTCCGCTGCTGGCGCAAGAGGACACATCGCTGTCGAAATCCTGCGACGCGTTCTCGACTGTACCCAAAGCCGCTTCTGCCTCGGCCACGGTTGTGACAGCTGTGCCACCGCCGCCACCGCCGGTGATCGTAGTGTCAACCGTTGGTGTGATGGTTACCGTAGGCGTTGGCGGCACCGGAATAATCGTCGTTGTGCCGCCGATCACCGCGACCCCCGGCAAAGAGGCCACCGCATAGTTCACACCGCCTGAACTGACCAAGTTGGAGGAGCTGAGCGTGAAACTCGTTGTGCCCGGTGAGGTGCTTGCGAAATTTGGCGACTGGAATGCGGATGCGGTGTTCAACGTATCCGAGGCGGGTCCAAACAGGTAGACCGAAGGCCCACCATAGACGGTGCCGGTTGCGGTTGCCGTCGATGTCGCACCGGTTGGGACAACCATCGAATTCGGGATCGCAAAGACCACTGGCGAGGTCGTGTAGTTGGCTGGGTTTGTGCTGCCCGTTCCGGGGGCCCAGTTTGTTCTGAAATTCCACCCTTGGGCGGAAGCGAGGCGATAGAATGTTTGCGTGTTCTGCAGTTGTCGCGTGGTCAGGCTGGTGCCGCCGCCCGCGCTGGACGATTGCCCGGTTGTGTTGCGGTTCCAGAACGATGCGTTAACAGAGCCGGTATTCGCACCAACCAGCCCACCAAGTCGCGGCGAGACATTCGCCCCGGAAAAACTGACGGGCCCGGTGGCGTAGGTGCGCGTTATCGTGCCGCTATTTGATCCGACCAGACCGCCAAAATAGGCTGGTGATGTCGACGGCGCCAGGCTGTTCCCACCTGTCACACTCGACGTGGAATATGAATCCCGTATCAGAGAAAAATTCTCACCAACGAGACCACCCATTACATAGGTTAACGAAGCGCTGCCGGTTACCGACCCTGTGCTATGGGATCGGATAATGCTGCCGGTGTTTCGACCCACCAAGCCGCCGGTGATTACGGTGTCCGATTCAATCGGGATCACATCGACGGCGGCTGTGGAAAAGCTGTCGATGATCGTGCCGCTGTTTTCGCCGACCAGTCCGCCGGACGGCGCATAGCCGCCGCTGAACAACGTCCCCGAAGTCATCACGCCCGATACGGTGCCGTCGTTGACGGCGGCCAGTATACCACCTTCACCAACCGAGACGTCGGCATTGGTGATCGACAAATTCCGGACCGTGCCGCTGAGGACGTTGAAAAGCCCAGCGGCGTTGAAGGTGTCGTTTATGAACAATCCGTCGATAGCAAACCGGTTGCCTTCCAGGGTGCCAGAAAAATTCATCGGTTCAAAACCGCGGAACCAGGTCGAGGTGGCAGAGGCGTCGATATTGTTGGCCAGTTCGAAATTGAGGCTGGACAGCTGCGAGCCGCCAATGCCTTGCAGGCCATAGACGTCGGTCAAACGGTACGGATTCGAACCTGATCCGTTGCCACCCGAGACGCGCAGGAAATTGGCTGAGGGGTTGATCGCGAAATCGGACGCCGCAAAGCTGGGCAGATTGGTGCTGATCTGACGCCAGAACCCTGCCAGCAAAGAAAACGTGCCGACATTGACGTCTCCACCGGCGCCTGTGGTGATCAGGCCAAGCCCGTCGACGGCCCCGAGCGCAGTTAAGACCAACCCACCGCTGGGCGCAGTGATGGCACCGTTCAGCGTAATCGCATTGTCCGCGATCAAGATAAGATCGGTGGCGCTTGTCCAATCGATATCCGCGTTGATCGTGATGTTGCCCGCATCCGGACCGGTTCCCGACGTGGTCAACGTCACACCTGCCGAGGCCAGTTGCCCTTCCAGAACAGCTTCCGAAATCGTGCCGGGAACGGTCACATTGATCGGGTCCAGCAGCAACTCGCCAATTCGGCCATTGGGCGCGCGCAAGTCGGCGAAACCGCGATAGATCAGATCGATCTTGCCAGAAACCTCGGCAAACCCGCCATCGCCAGCTTCGGCGCCGCCACGGGCCGAGATGTCGCCATGGAACTTGGTCAGATAGTCGGACCAGACGATGATGCGCCCGCCGTCACCGCGCGTACCGCCATTTGCGACGATCTTTGAATTTGCATCCACCGTGGTTGTATGCGCCGTTTGCAAGGACCCGCCGCCCTGGAAGTCACCGCCAACAAGGATGGTGCCGCCGTCGCCGGCCCCTGCCCCATTGGCTTTTAACGTTGCACCGGCCAGCTTGATCGCCTCGCCAGTGACAGTGATTGTACCACCATCCTGCGACCGAACACGGGGCCGGGGCGAGCGGGTCAGTTCCGCTTTGCGCGCCGAGGTGTTAATCTTGCCGCTGACTTGGACACCGCCGCCGCTGCCGCCAAGCACGACTGCGCCGGACACACCACTGACCGAGCGGGCCTCGATCACGCCTGACATATTGATCACCTGACGCGCCGCATTGCGCGCGCTGGCGGCTTTCAGGTGCACAACACCTCCATCCGCTTCGATCCGCCCGGAATTGGTGACCAGATCCTCCATTGTCGTGTCAGAGGGTACGGCAACCTGAAGAAAGCCATCGCCCGACACATCCAATGTTACTTTTTCTCCGGCCCCAAGCCCGACTTTGCCCAAGGGAACCTGGATCAACCCCGAATTGGTCACCTTGCCACCGATCAGTGCGGCATAGCCCCCGGGTACGATGGATATCGTCCCGGCATTCTCAACAGCGGCTGACGCGCCGTCGCCAGCGTAGCGATATCTGCCGTTCAGAAAATCATCATCCGAGATATCCAGTGTCGAGGCCACAAATCCCGCTGCGTTAACATGGCCATTTGGCCCGATGACGATACCGTTGGGATTGACCAGATGAACCTTGCCATTTGCATTCATCTGACCGTGGATTTGGCTGGTCGTATCGCCGGTCACGCGATTCAGGATCACACTGTTCTTGCCCGGCTGCTGGATGTTCACCGTCGATCCCGACCCGATCGAGAACCCGTTCCAGTTCACAATCGCAGTGTTCGAACCCTGGTTGATGTTCAACGTGTTCGCGTTGGGTTTCTTGATCTTGACCTGGCCCGCTGCAACGGTTCCGCCATTGGGCAAGGATTGGGCCACCGCCGTTGTGGTCCACAACAGCGCCGAGGCGGACAAAATCGCCGCGCAGTACCACAGGGTGGCTCGCTTAGAACCTGCGGCTTGCAACGATGGTGAACCTGTTTCCATCTTGTCCAAGGTCATCGCGTTCGCCCCTTCCATATTCCACTCGTACCGATCCGGATCGATAGGCCGAGTCTTCAATCGTAAACAAATCAAGCCCGATCCCATAGGAAAAGGCAGTGGTTGTGCTTTGCTCAAATACTGTGGGTTGTTGCAGGCCAAGTTCTCCGTATGCGCCGAAAGCATAGGGTTTCAGCAACAGAGGAACCCCAGCAAGCGTGACTTGCTGCGACCGCCCAACCTCGGTCCGAACAACCCAGCCATCATCCCCGCGCAACTCGCCGGCATCAAAGGTCGACAATTCGCTAGAGCTGGCGATATTGAATTGCTCGGAGGTCACCAGCGGGTCTCCAAAGCTTGTTTGAACGCGACCACTCACGCTGAGCGACCACAGCGCGCTGAGCGGGCGCTGATATTGCGCTGAAAGAACCAACTTGGTGAACTCTGCGCTGGCACCTTGCCGGGACAAGGGTGTGTCGCCCGGCCCCGTAGTCGAACTGGCACCAAACGCGTCCAAACCGCGTGACAAGATCGCGCTGCCCCTCAGAAACGATCCGTTTTCATAATTCACCGACGCGTCAGCCGTCGCCCGTAGAACACTCAGATCGTCATCATAGATCGGCAGCTTGAGTGATCCTGCCAAAATGTCCTGCGAGTCGCTGATCCGATCCAGAATAAGCTGTGATGACAGGTTCAGTTTTCGCGACCTGATCCAGGGATAATACAACCGGAACGAAAAGCGGTCGAAACGGCTTTCATTGGGCAGGAAACTGGAATCGGGTTGCGCCGTACTTGCGGTGAATTCAGCGTTGAGGGTCAGACCGTCGTAACCGACCGGAAGCACAGCCCCCGCCGCAAGAATCCGGTATTGGGGATCACTTGAGAAATAGCGTGGCGCCGCACCGCCTGCGTTGAAATAGAATGTCTCACCCAGATCAAGCGCACCGTTGACCTCAAGCCCAAGTGACAGGTTTACAGGGCCAAGTTCATCCGACAGCGTGTTGTCAAAGCCATAAGATCCGGTGAACTGCTTGAATTGACCATCCAGTGTCAAAACCGTTGCACCCGAAGCATCACCGGCTGACAGTGTTGAAGCCAGGCGCAGTCCAAACGTATCGCCCGCAAGCAACAAGGCGCGTTCAATCTGCTGCAGTGTCACTCCGCGCTTGCCGATCAGTGGCTGCGTGATCGCAACAACCCGTTCGCGCGCCTGATCGGGTACCTTTGCGGAATCTATCCGTTCGATGAAGCCATCGATCACGACGATCCGCAGGGTTCCGCCGTCTCGCAGCGTCTGCTGCGGAAGAACCACGCGGCTTAAAACGTACCCGGCATTGGTGTAGGCGGTTTCAAGCCGATTGGTCGCCGCAAAGATCTCGGATACGGCAACGCGCTTGCCGGTCAGCCGTTCGGCAAAAGCGGCATTGGCCTCGGCCATCTGTGGCAAAGCGCCTTGGATATCGACACCACCGACGGTGACAAACAATCGATCTGCACCCTCGGGAATCGGAGCGCCGGGATCGCGCGCGACAGTAACTGGCCCGGTACTGCGTTGATTTTGCGGTTGAAATGTCGAAGGCGCCAGGTTGGAGGCACTTTGCGCCTGCGCGGGCCCGCTGGTGACCAGAGACAAAGCCGCAATCATCGAAGCGACCGAAGCGAACTTGTTGATAGGCGTCATGGGACGAGGCGGCCTTTGGCGTTTGGTCTGGTTTGGCTTGGGAGCGTTGCGGCACCAATCAGAACGCAGCCCAATACCCAAAGCAAGATCGGTTCGAGCATTACTACCTGCCTGTTGAATTTACCCCACATAAGGAAACCTCTTCGCGGGTTTTATGTGATCGGTCTGTGTTCCAGATCACAAAGGCGGGGCTCCTGGTGCAAAAAACTCAAAAAAGACCCTGCTCAAGCCATTCTTCGATCTTGTCGCGGCTCACTTCGAAATGCATCGAATCCTCGCGACCCCAGGCCGCCCCCCATACCCATCCTTCATCGCGGAAGAAGTCTGCAAGGATTGTTAGGCCAAGCTGTGTTTTTCCGTCGCCAAGGGTATCGAGCACACCGTCAATATTGAGATCGACAGCAAGACCATATGCATGCGCAGAGGCCGATTCAGTCGCCCCTCGGATGCGGCGAACACATAATGAGCCGGCTGTATTGATCCGGGCATAGAGATCGGGGTCTGTGCGTTCGATGTTCTCGAAAACCGTTCTCAGGGACTCGATTGCCGGTTTCAGCATCCGCACCCGAACCGGCCCAACATCCTCCAACACCAGGTTATCCTGCAGTCGGGGGTTGGTCATCGACTGGCATTCATCCGTCAATTCCTCGCGCGGCAGGCCAAATGTTTCGCGAAGAAAAGCCGCGCCAGCCAGTTCGAGATCTTCGTTCACCTTTTTACGGTCTGCAATCAGCACAACCTGAGCGTATGCGTCTATGATCTCATTCGGTGTCGAACTGTCAAACCCAAAATCATCCGCAGCATCAAGGTTTTGCTGCTGTAAATACGTCCCACCGCTCTGGCTGCTGGACATCTGCTGAGTCAGGCGTTCGACCTGATTGCGCAAATCCTCTACCTGTTGGCTCAGCATCTCGATTTCGATCCGCGCGCCCGAGTCGATTGCGGGGCCCTCGAAGTTTTCCTCGAAAGGCATGACCAGAGGAACGACATACCAGAGAATCGGGGCAAGAATGATTGCCACGGCCAAGATGATCGCGGGCACGATGCGCATTGCGTGGGTTTTCCTGTTTTCTGCTGCCTTCTAGGTTGAACTTAAAATGCGCCCGCCAAGTTGTCACCCAATTGCCCTAAAATTGTCTTTCGACTGTGTGACATTCTTCATTGTCGGGTGTTGGGCGCACCGGTAATCTCTGGCTCAAATTGAGAAGGAATTGGACAAATGATTGCACTTTCATCCCTGAAACACATCGGCGCTTCGGTGTTTGCTATCGTATGCGCGACCAATATCGCTTTGGCCCAATCTGACGAGCTGACCGCTGACGAGATTACGGACGCTTTCAACAAGCAAAAAACGCGTGGGCTGGTTCTGGTGCCCTCCACCGCGACCGATGAGACGGCCAATGTCGTGACTGAAACCACTGTCGCCACAGCGCCCACTGGATATCAACCCGTAGCAGCCGAAGATCAGGTGAACATTCAGGTTCGCTTTGATTTCGCCTCAGCCGCGCTGCGCGAAGATGAAAAGCCGAAACTGTCGTCCCTGTGCCAGGCCATGAAGAATGTGGACGTGAACGTCTTTCAGATCATCGGCCACACCGACAGCGCCGGTTCGGCGGAATACAACCAGAACCTGTCTTTGCTGCGCGCCAAGGAAGTTAAGCGCTTTCTGATCAGCGATTGCGGCATCGCAGAAGAGCGGCTGGAGGTTTTGGGCCTCGGCGAGGCCGAACCTCTGAACAAAGCTGATCCACGTGCTGACGAAAATCGCCGCGTTGAATTCCAGGCCCTTGGCTGATTTATAATCTGCTAAACACCTAAAAAACTGAGGACAGCATGACTGAATCCCGCGCAGGCGACCTGTTTCAGCCGGGCGATCTGGTGAACAATACTTATCGGATCGAGGCCATTCTTGGGCGGGGCGGTACATCTGACGTCTATCGGGCCCGCTCTGAGATTTCAGGGCGGCTCGCAGCGCTGAAAGTTCTGAAGGCCGAATTTTCAAGCAATGACGACTACCTCGTTCTGCTGACCCGGGAAGAGGAAATTCGCGATATCCGCCATGATGCGGTTGTCCGGTATTCCGAGAACAACCGCACCGCAGATGGGCATGTCTATCTGGTGATGGACTATGTGGATGGCCCTGGCCTGGATCAGAAATTGCGCCAAGGTCCGATGTCTGCGGCGGACATACTGACCGTTTGCAAACGTGTTTGCGAAGGGCTCGAGGCCGCCCACGCGCGTAAGATTGTCCACCGCGACCTGAGCCCTGACAACATCATTTTGCGTGATGGGGATCCCGCGCAGGCTGTGATCATTGATTTCGGAATTGCAAAAGACACGAATCCGGGTGCAGAAACCATCGTCGGTGGAGAATTTGCGGGTAAATACGCCTATGCAGCCCCCGAACAGCTTTCGGGCAAAACGGATCAGCGCACGGACATCTATTCTCTGGGCGCTCTGCTGCTGGCCAACTTCCGTGGGCAAAAGGCCGATGCCGGGCGCAACCTTTTGGAAGTTGTCGAGAACAAGAAACAGCCGCTGGACACGAGCGGTGTACCGGAACCTTTGAAGGCTATCATCGACAAGATGACGGCGCCCAATCCCGATGAGAGGTACCAAACCGCCAGCGACGTGCTGCGCGCTTTGGCGTCTGCGCGGTCAGGCCCTTCTGTCGAAGCCGAGAGCGAAGACGACGCGACAATTATCGTTCCGAAAAGCCAGTCCGCGCCAGCGCCGGAATCGGCGAAGGCCCCGTCCGAACCCGCCCCGGCCCCGCGCAACACGAGCTCAAAGCCTGCGAAGGCCGGTCAAACCAAGAAGTCGCGCGGGGGACTGGTTGCAGTTGTTGGCGTTCTGGCCGTCGCAGGTATTGGTGCTGGTGGTTACTTCGGCGGTGCATTTGACGGCTTCCTGGCCCCGTCCTATCCCGTCGCGGCACCCTATACACTTGTGGCAGACAAACGCGCCGACCTTCCGCCGCGCGTCGTGGGCTTTGTTCCTTCAGAAGATGTTCGTGATGCCTTGACCAGCGACATGACCGCCGAAGGTGGCGAAGTCGATCTGACCCTGGCTTCGGGCGACATTTCCGAGAATTGGGGCAGCGCTGTCACTGAAATCGTCGACTCGGTCATGGAAATGGACGAATGGCGACTGGTGGTGAACGGGAATGAAGCGAGGCTGACCGGCCAAACCAGCAACGAAACCCTGCATGGCGCGTTGGAGCAGCTGTACTCGGCTGGCCTTCCTGCTGGGCTAGAAGGCTCTGTCGAGCTGGAGCTTGAGCCCTTGTTCCTACCCGCCGCCGATATTCGCCCGGTCCTGAACGGTCTGGCTGATTGCGGGCCGCTTGAGCTGGTCGATGCCCCGGCCACAGGTTACGGTCCCGAGACAGCGATCAGAGTCAGCGGTACGCTTGCATCCCAGGACAGTATGATTGGATTGCAGACCGCGTTAAATGCGATTGCCGGTGGTCGGCCTATTGATTTGGGTCAGGTCAATTTGCTTAACCCAACCCTGTGTTTGATCGAAAATTTCCTTCCAAGCGCTCCGTCGAGCGATATTTCAATCGCATTTTTCAATGGGGAAGAAAACAACAGCCCGAACCCATCCGGGGATTTCGTTGTCGGGCAAAATCCAGTGATTGATGTCGATCTGCCCGGTGACGTGCAGGATGGTTACTTGTCTGTGTCCGTGCTCGATGTGTCTGGCAACGTCTTTCACCTGATCCCGAACGTGACACGGCAGGAAAACAGTATCTCAGCTCTGCGAAATGGTGAAACGGGTCCGATGTCGGTTCGGGTTGCCTATTCGATCCCCGAAAGTCGCGAGAACGGTGGCATCGCGTTTCAAGTCGATGACAGTGCGTTGGGCAAAAGCAAAGTGATTGTCCTGCACACCGACAACCAGCTGTTCGACACGCTCCGGCCCACAACCGAATCCGCTGCGGGTTATGCCGAAGCGCTTCGGGAACAGGATCGGAACGTCGACACGCAGATCCTGTCCTTGGATAGCCGCATCCTGACAACTCTGGAACAATAGGAACGGGTGCGCTGATATCATGCCCTGCTTTTGCAAATCCAACGCGACCACCCTGCCCAACCTGAGGCCAACGGCGAACCTGTCGGTGCGCGCAGTGCCGCCACAGATGATGAAGCTTTTGTCGTTGCTGGGTCTGCAGGGCAATGCCAGCAGTCAGGCGCGCGCGGATCTGAAACTGAACGCGATGCTGCCTGATATGACGCCTGACATGTATATGCGGGCGACCATGAATGCCAAGGCCCCCAATGTCGCTCTGCCAGCTATCTTGCCAACTGACGGTGGTGGAGCGATCTCAATGATGATGAAACTGGTCGCCGCCGGTTTCCCGCTGACCAACACGCGCGCCTTTCTGGCAGAGATACAGCAAGCGGTGATGAGCCTTGCGGCAAATGTCCTGCCCGCCGCGCAGAACATGCCCAAGATACCGGGGCCTCAGCTGCAAAACATGACCTTGGCAGCCAATATGACACTGGCGTTGCGTGCGCGTGGGATCTGTCCGATGGCGCTTGCAGGGCTCGATTATTCTTATGAGGCGGCCATGGAAGTTGGTGAGGCTGGATCGCGAGGCACCTGTTCTGCGGCCCTGAACTTCGCGGCCTCCCTGCCTCGTATCACGCTCCCGCCCTTTGCCTTGCCGCGCCCCAAACTTGATCTGTCGAGACAGCTTGCCTTGCTGGCCCCGGCGGCAGCGGCACCGGCGAGCATGGGTCTGCCTCCGGTTTCGGATCCGAACATGATGCGGGCGCTGTTGGGGCAGTTGGCGGCGCTTTCGGCGATACCGGTCCCGAACTTGCCGGTTTCATTGGATGAGCTGATGGCCATGGCTGATCAGCTCAAGGATCTTGCAACGATTCAAGAGGCCTTTGGCCCCGACGCGCTGACGCCCAGCGGTATTGCCCGGGTTAACGCGATGCTCAGATACATGGCGCGGTTGCATGTCCCTGTCCCGCTGGAAGCTCAGGCGCTGCAATTGCAACTGGATGCGCTGCCCAAGCTGGAAGACGTCACACAAGGGGCACAGACCGCACAAAGCGGTGCGATGAACCTCGCAGCTTCAATGCGTGTTCAACCCCCAGCGGTGCCGATCCTTCCGATCCTCCAGGCGCTGGCGAAAATGGCCAAATCCCTGCCGGGACTGCCACTTGGGCCTTGCGACGCCTGCACCACAGATATTGGATCAGTGCGCGACAGCCTGAGCAGCATGAAACTGCCGCCAGCCCCAGCCATCCCGCCGTTGCCGCAGATGTTCTAGGTCAGAGAACGTCCACCACGATCACGCTGATATTGTCAGCCCCGCCACCATCCAGAGCAACTTGGATCAACTGATCCGCAACCGTTTCAATCGGCATCTCGGTCAGGGCCTTCTCGAGCATCGAGAAAGTGGCATATTTGCTAAGCCCGTCCGAGCAGATCAGGAAACGGTCGCCGGGCTGAACCTTGCCGCGGATTTTGTCCAGCTCCAACGTGTCACCAACGCCAACCGCGCGGGTGATAGCATTGGATTGCGGATGTTGTTCGGCCTCGTCCCAGCTCATTTGTCCGGCCAGAACCAGATCGGCAACAACCGAATGGTCAGTCGTAAGCATCTGGATTTTGCGCTCCCGCAACAGGTAAATCCGGCTATCCCCCGCCCAGAGCCCTACAAAATGCCCATTGGCGAGCATGATGCACGCGACCGTAGTGCCAATCGTGCCACCGCCTCGAGCCTCGGATTCCTGACGGATCACGCCATGCGCTTTCTGGATCGCATCGCGCAAGGCCGACAAACTCTCGGTCGGAGGCAATCCCGGCGGCATCGCGGCAACCATGTCGGCCACCAGGCGGCTGGCATAGTCGCCCGCCTCATAGCCCCCCATGCCGTCAGCAACCAGCCAAAGGCTTTCCTCTGGCAGCGCCAGCACCGAGTCTTCGTTGACCTTGCGCTTTAGCCCGACATGGCTGCGGGCGCTGTACCGAACGCGGTGACTTGAATTCATATTGGTCTGGCCTCGGTCCATAATGCGGCGTGAAGATTGAACAGGCCTTGCAGGTTTGGCCCTTCCGGCAAACCTTCACAGACCATCAGCCTTGGCACCCCGTCGATTTCAGTGCTCCAAACACTTGGGGTGCGATATCGTTGCGATGCCAACCCGGATGCGAAATCCGGCAGCAAACTGTCGGACGCTTCACCGCGTGTCAGGACCATCGTATTTCCATGTTCCCGGACGGGCGCTGCAGGTTGTTGGACGGGCGCGGCAATTTCCGCCAAACCCGCCTCAAGCTTGTCGCGGGTCATGTCATCTTCTAACGCGGCCAAAGCCAAGTCTTCAAGCTTCCGGTAGGTGTCCAATGACCGGAAATGCGCCAGCAGGGCCGAACCTTCGTTTGACAATGGCGCGACCAGTGTCAGGGGAAAACGGCGACCGACCCGATCAACCGACGGCATCAGCACGCCCAACATCTTTTGCGGACCGGCCAGCCCCGGCGACAGGCAAAACCTCCAGATCGGGCTGGACATATAATGCTGGTCCCACGCCTGACCTAGGGATTGCGCCGCGTCCAGCATGCTGCGCTGTATCCAAGTATCCCAGGGCTGCACGAAACTCGGCGGAACGCCCAGTCGAAAAAAATCCCCGACCGAGGGCATTTTGCCAAAAGCGCCAAAGCCCGCCTGCTGCATCAGAACGACTTGGGGCAGCTGAACTGTTGCAGCGCCGGCAGTGCAAAGGGGTTGATGACCGATCCCGACTGCAACTGGAAGATCGCGATGCGACCGCCCACGTTAAAGATCACTTTCTTGCGGTCCGAAACATTCGTGCGGCGCACCTCTGCCGCATCCAGCAGACGGAACCACGCCCAGGGGCCATCCTTGGACAGCACACTTTCAATGTTGCGTTTTTCCGGGTCAAAGCTCACCCGCGCCAACCCGACCGGCCCCGGCCAGGTCACCGCCAAGGGCGATGGCAGTCCGCCACGGTGACGGAACTCAAGCGATTGGCCGTCGATCTCAAGCTTTACACCTTTTGCCTTCGGGTCCAGCGCTTCGGGCATGATCTGAAACTGGATCTGAGGCTGCGGACCTGCGGCAAAGAACGCCTCTTTGATTTCGGCGGCGTTCTGGAATTGGGTCAGGACAGCCTGGCTAATCCCAAGATCGGCCTCGTTGACACCGGATTTCCAAGACCATGGCCGGGTGCGCATATCTACGTGTTTGGCCAGATTTTGCGTAAAAAACGTGTCGATCAAACCCTGCGGGCCGAACAGCTTGCCAAAATCGCCCATCGCCACATCAGCGCCCGAGCGGCGGTTGAACGGATACCGATCGGTAACCACCTGTTCGCAGAACGGCAGAACATTGGCCTGCCAACGCGCATTGATCGACGCCCGGGTGCTGTCCGAGGTGATCCCTGACGATCCGTCGATGATCTGTACGGCCCAGCGTTCCATCGGGCCGGGTATGCGGGCGGCCTCTTGCTGGAACTGCTGCAACGCCTGACCGGTCTCACCGCCTGAAACGCCACTGAACGACATTTTGTTCAGCTCTTGATACACGCCGGTTAGCGAGCCCATCAGCATATCCAATTGCGAAGGTTGCCCCTCTTGTGAATCGACCAGCTGATGCAGCCAGGAAAAGCGATCCTGCACGTACTGGCCCGGTTCCTGCACCGGTTCGGAGTTTCCAACGCCGCTGGACTTGGCCAACGCTTCAAGCAGGATCTGGGTTTGAACCGATGTGGCCGACTGCAATTCAAGGCTTGCAGCGTTTGACAAGCCCTCGTTCAGAGCGCCACTATCCGCTAAAAGCGATTTGCTTTCGGTCAGCTTGGTTTCATCTGAAATCGAATTCAGAATGTTAACGATCGGGGAGGTTGGGCCCGACAGAACGTTCGTCACCTCAACCGCGTGGCTGAGGCTTTCCATCGGAACAATGTCGATATCACCGAGCATAGCATCATAGCGGGCGATATAGTCGTTGTAATAGAGATCCAGAACATCCCGGCTGAGCGCAGCAAGCGCCTGTTCGGTCTGTTCGGCCTCACCACGCGGGCCCAATACCCAGCTTTCCTTCTGCACCCGTTTCGCGACGCCGAGGGCTTCGCCCAGCAAAACATCGTTGAACCCGGAATGCGTGAAGATCCCTTCGATGCCCTCATTCAGCGGTTTACCCGAGGAGCGGACCAGAACACGGCCCACTGCGGGCCCACCAACATCCGTGATCCGCCATTCTGGAAGCGCTGTTGCCGCGGGGCTAGAGATGATGCCGTTGTAAACACGCTGTGCCAAAGGCAGTTCCGACAGGATGCCCTGAATTTGATCGACCATCGGGCCGTTCAGCGCCACCTCTTGCATTGGCTGGCTGAGCAGCGCATCCAGGTGATCGTTCAGATCAGTGCGCAACTCTTCCCGCGACGGACCAGGGAAGGACACTGTCCAATCGATATTCATCCATTCCTTGACCAGATCCTGGTTCATAGGCCCCTGCAACCCCAGCATCAGATACACTTTCAACGCTTCGTACAGAACGTCGGGGTTGTTGATATTGGCGGCCATCTGTTCTTCCAGACGTAGCAATAGCCGCGGCAGCAAACGCTGGTTCAACGCAGCGCGATAGGTTTGCGCTGCCTGCGTGCCAATCACATCGCCCTGATACAGCCCATAGGTCAGGCGCCGTTCCGGTGCTGGGTCGGACAGTGTCGGATTGGCGGGCAGGTCGCGCAGGGAATTCAACGCCGCAACAACCGGCACCAGATCAGTATCGCCCACCGGGCTGGGTGGCAGGGTCGCAGCCGCTGCCTGATAGGCCGATACGCCCTCTTGCGCTTCGGCGATCAGATCAGAATTGCCCATAAAGCTGCGCACCAGCAACCCGCCGACGGCAATCGCTGCCAGCAAAGTGGCCGCAATCGACGCCCATTTGGTGATTTTGTATCGCCGCTCGACCTTGTCATCGGCGCTGACCAGACCTGCCTCGCGAAAGATGACCTGATCAAAGAGCCGCGTCAGGAAATACGACCGACCTGAACCCTGCCCGGACCCGATGGCCTGACGTCCGATACCGAAGGTGCGCGCCATGCCCAGCATTAGCCGGTCAATCGGAGTACCTTCTTGCGTGCCAGACGTGAAATACACGCCGCGCAGCATGTGGCGATGTTGATATCGGCTGTCCTGAAACACTTCGGTCAGGAATTCATGCGCCACTTTGCGGACCGAAGCGACCTGCATCGGGAAACCTGCGATCAGCGCACGGCGCTGCGGATCGGTCTCGGTCTGCATACGCTCCAGCGACTGAGCATTAAGACGCCCCAGCAACAAAGTAAATTCTTCGTCAAAAGCCGCGACCGGTGATTGTTCGCTGCGCGACTTGTCCAATGGCAGAGTGAAACCCCAGACCTGTTCGCGATCTTCCTTGCCCAGATTGTCAAAGAACTCGGCAAAACCCGCGATCAGGTCTGCCTTGGTAAAGAGGATATAGACCGGGAACCGCACGCCCAACTTCTCGCGCAGCTCTTCCAGTCGACGGCGCACTGCTTTGGCGTGTTCTTGTTGCGTCACCTCATCTTGCAGCGACAGATCAGACAGGGAAATCGCGATCATCGCGCCATTGATCGGCTGGCGTTTGCGGTATTTCTTCAGCAGGTTCAAAAACCCGATCCAGGCCGCGTTGTCGACCTCGGCATCGCTTTCCTGGGTCGTATACCGACCGGCCGTGTCGATCAGCACGGCGTTCTCAGTGAACCACCAATCGCAGTTTCTTGTGCCCCCAACACCGCCGATTGCCGTTTTGCCCAGCTCATCCGCCAGAGGGAAGTTCAGGCCCGAGTTGACAATGGCTGTGGTTTTTCCGGCACCCGGGGGGCCGATCATCACGTACCAGGGCAGTTCGTTCAGGTGACGCCGTCCGTTCTTGGATTTACGCAACGCTGCCATGGCGGTTTTCAACTTGCCGCGCAGCTCGGAAATTTCGCTGTCGATCATGTCACCGCCATCACTGACGGACTCAGTGATCTCTTCGGTCAGTTTCTTGTCGCGCCGCCGGCGCAAGAAGAAGACTGTCAGCCCGATGGCCAAGAAAAAGGCGTAGATAACCCCGCACCAGATCAGTCGTGTGGTTGAACTGTCCAATGGTCGCCACTCATCCGATCCGATCATCGGACCGAAGAAGTACAAGGCCAGCGACAGCGCCGTGGCCGTAAAGAACAGCACGGTGTAGATCGACAGGAATATGAATTTCAGAATCTTGAGGAAATACATCAGCTCTCCTCCTGAACCAGCAGGACTTCGATCCGGCGATTGGTCGCCCGACCTTCGCGGGTGGCGTTATCGGCAATTGGCTCGCTATCGGCGCGGCCCTCGGCGCTGAGCCGGTTGGGGTTGGCCATTTCACCAGCCATTTGGTTCATCACCGATTTGGCGCGGGCCAAAGAGAGGGCCAGATTGGATGGGAACCGGGACGAGCGGATCGGCACATTGTCCGAATGCCCCGCGACTATCACCGTTCCGGGCTCTTCATTCAGGGCGACGGCAACGCGGCGCACCGGTTCACGGAACTTGTCTTGCAGATGATCCGAGCCCGATCCGAACATCCCCGACCCTTTGATACGTATGATCAGCGTGTTGCCCTTTTCAAAGACTTCTACCAAACCTTCATCGATTTCCGGCTGCAAGAAGGCCACGACCTTTTCGACCTGCGGCTGAGCTTGCGGCGGCGGTGGAGGAGGTGGTGGCGCACGGCGCTGTAATTCAGTCACCGGCCCTGCATCAATCACTGACATCTGTCCGACGAGGTTTTCGGTTTTGTTCGACAGGGCATACGACAGACCGCCAAACTCGATCATCAGCAACAAGGCAGTTACACCAAGCGCGATCCAGACCGGTTTCCATAGGCTGAGCGCGCGATAGGGCTTGTTCTCACCTTCCCAATGCGGTGCCAGATCATGTTCGAACGCACCGCGCTGTGCCCGGATCACGCGGGCCAGGCCCTGCCGGATTTGCAGATGTTTGTCGGGCCCGCCCTGTTCCACCCGCAACCGGCCTTCAAAGCCAAGCGAAAGGCACATATACACAAATTCCAGCAACTCGATATTGTTCGCCGGATCCTGTTCCAGCCGGGCAAGCAAGTCATAAAACCGGTCACCGCCAACAGTTTCGCGATGGAATGTCCCCACCAGGGATTGAGTGGCCCAAGAGGATTGCCCTCCCCAAGGCGTGTTCAGGACAACATCATCCAAAGTGGCGCACAGCGCATATCGGGCGACCTTGACGCTTTGGGCCGGGATGCCAGCTTGTAGTGCGGCATTCTCAAAGCTGCGCACCTCGGCCACGACGCTTTGGCGCAGTTTGTCCGGGTCCATATGCTGTGCGCGGTTGCGAATGCGGCTGATAAGGGAAAACAGCGGTGCCGCACAGGCATTCAACCGGTTCATACCCGTGGTTGCCAAATCCTCGGTCGGGCCCGAAGGCGGTTGCGACTGCGCGGGCGGCACGCCGTATCCCGCCGGAGCTGCTGCTTGCGGTGCAAGCGGCTGCTCTAGCGGATCGGGATACCCTGCCGGTTGTTGCGGCGCCGCAGGCTGCTGCACGCCACCAGTTTGACGGCGACCACCCGGATTGGGTCGGATCACCGTTTTGTCGGTATCGTCCGGTTCGGCAAAAGGATCTTTGTCGGACATCGTCTACCTGTTTCCTTCAAGGCCCCCTGTTGCAGTCTGAGCCACAGGATCGACCCTATCAATTTGTTTCGCCTCAGCCAGTAATCACCTTCACACAGGAAGGGGTGATTTTACTGATTACGGATGGCCCACAGCTCCATTTCAAGGCCTGGATACTGCCCCGACACATGCACTGCGATACCGCCAGAAGTTGTCATTTTGCCCCAATACGGGCTGGCGGCGTCAAGCTCGAAATAGACAACGCCAGAATGGTAGGGGATTTGCCGCGGGGCTACGGGCAAAGGCCGCAAGGTAATTCCGGGCAGAGCCGAATTTACCAATTGGCGAATTTCCTCGACCGGGCCGGTCTTGGCCTGACCGGCAAAATGGCGGCGCACGTCTTCGGCAGGAATATCGGCATTGACGGCCAGCACAAAGCCCGCGCTACCAATCAGCTTGCGATCAGCGATGACGCCAACGCTGATGCCGTATTTGCGCGGCTCAAGGGGGATCGAAATCGCGGTCTGTTCCAGAACCGAGCTGAGATATTGCCGCAGCGCCCGGATCACCGGTGCAAATGACTCGGTCAGAGTGTCATGCTGATAGGCCGGGAATTGCACGGCCTCTTTCTCGGCGCTCATGAAGGTTGCCAGTTCGCCCGCAAGCGAGGCACAAACGCGATACGCGTGTTCGGGATGCACGTTTTCGATATTGGCGAAATGGCGTACCAGCGGCAGGTTGCGGTTGATTGTCATCAACAGCAAAAAGTCCGAGATCTCGGCCGCACCTTTAGCCGGGCCGCCCTCAGACAAACGCCCGGCCAGCGCTTGCATGCGATGAGACAGCATCCCCTCAAGCTCGTTCATGAAGCCAGCCAGCGCGGGTGCCGCTCGCACGTCCAGAACCGACGGGATAAACCCGCGATCCAGGATGATCTCTTTGTCGGGGCGCACTTCGATGATCTTGGCAATCGGAATGGCCAGCTTGTCAGCCAGATCATCCACAGCCAGTGCAAATTGCAGGCGCAGCTTGCCAACGCCCAACGTCACCGGTTTTTTCTGCTGGCTCATCACATCGGTGATTTCCTGTTCCGCCGGGCGCAACCGGCTGACCGATTGTTCGGCACCGCTCAAATCGACCTCGGACGCTCCCTGGCGTCGTTGCGGGACGGTCAGATAGACAATGCAATCCTTGATCGTTTCCGGCACTTCCAGCGCGGGCGGGTGATCTTCGGCTTGTGGCACGCGAAACACCTGCCCGTCCGGTGTCAGCCCCGAACAGGATTTCAGCGCGAATTGGCCGACTTTCAGAACTTCGTCATCAATCTCAAGCGCGCTGACACCCCAGGCATAGGGGGTGACACGGCGGGCAAGCCCAGCGACAAGCGCCTCGGTATACCGATCCGCCTGCTGAAAATGATGGGGTTGCAGAAACAACCCTTCGGTCCAAAGCACCTTGCTGTCCCAGGACAATGGCTGCCCTCCTTTGTTCTTTCGCCCAATTCAGGCGTTATTTCAGCTTTTCCAGCTGATCTTTGTACGCGCGCGCGAATTCCCGGCTGAACAGATCGTGGAAATCATTCTCTGCCTGATCCGAGATTTCGGCATACATCTTTTCGTATACTTCCCAATATTGGGCCTTCTTACCCTTGAAAAGTGACCCAAGTTTGCCCGAATCCTCAATTTTTCCAGCCAGCACCTCGGGGTCGAGCCGGGCCAGAACGCCTTTCAACGCGGCCTCCATGCCCGTTACCATCGCAACCTCATGGGCTTTGATGTCATTCAAAGCCTGCTCGGTGGCTTCCTCGGATGCCAAATACCCTTTGACCCGGGGTTTGACCAACGCCTCGATGGCCTGTTCGGCACTGATCGAGAATTTCAGCGGGTTGTTCCCACCGGCGCTAATCATCGTCTGATCAATGCGAAACTCGGACTTGATCGAGGTGCGCGTCATCAGGATTTCGCGCAGACCCGAGATCATGGTGCGCAGCACGCGACCCATCCGCCCCATCGTTGCGGGCAGGTCAGCATCGTCGATTTTCAGATCATCGACCTCCAGTGCTTCCAAGAACGCACGCGCCGCGGACGGATCACCTACAGTTGCGGTCACCGGTGCGGGGGGTTCGGGTATTGGCGGCTTGGGATGCGCAGGAGTTTGATCTTGCGGCGCAGGCCTTATGGGCGGCGGAGTGGTTTGTGCAGAAGGTTCCGGTGTGGAAAACGGATCTGCAGATGCGCCGCCTGAAGGCGACAACAGATCATCATCCCAATCATCCGGAATCAGGTTCGCCCCGCCCCCGCTTTGTGGGGCCGTAAACGCATCCGATGTGGACGGGTTATGCATCGCATCGCTAGCCCCCATACCTGCATGTGGATCTTTGGGTTTGGCGAAAAACGGATCGTCGTCATCAAGCGGAGGCAGCAATTCGTCCATCGGATCTGGTGTCGCAATCTGCCCCGGCCCCTTTGGCGCATCACCACCCAGCAGATCGTCGAGGAAGTCACCACCCGGCCCTGCGTCATCTAGCAAAGCCAAAGGATCCGGCGCATTCTGAGCCTGACCCGGAGAGACCCCGGCCTGTTGCATCGGCTGCGGGATCATTTCTTCGAATGTCGGAAGATCTGCGCCAATCTCGACGATCATCTCATAGCCGCCCGCCGTCAGCACATCGCCGTTGTTCAAAGGCGTTGGGGTGCGGCCCAAGGCGATCTTGGAATAGTTCAGAAAGGTCCCGTTCGTCGACAGATCGACGATCACTACATTGCCATTGTGATCTTCGATCACAAAATGGCTTTTGCTGAGCGTTTTTTCGGGATCGGGCAATACAAGGTCGTTGGCCGGGCCACGCCCGACGGTCAAAGAGCCCCCCTGCATCGATACCGGGCGCCCGTCGCCCGGCACGATGCCGGTGGATTGAAATTTTAGTGTGACCGTCATTCCTGTGTCTTCATCCTCCAACCAGCACCGTGAACTCCCCCTTGATGATCGGGCCGCCGCAGGCGCAGGTATCCATCACCCGCGCCGCTGGTAACTTGCTGATCAACACCGTCGCCGACCCCTTGATGATCGGGTGCGGGAAGGCCGGTGTCGCAAGATCCGTCAGCCGCGCAGCAGGCAGCTTGGCAACCAGAACCGTTGGACAGCAGGGTGGCATGATCGGCATTGGCACCGGGGCCGGTGGTGGTGGCGCTGGCGGCGGGGCCGGCAGCGTACACATGTGCAAATCCGTTACACGGGCCTGAGGGAATCCCATGTCTAATCCTCTGTCTCGTTCGTGGCCGCCTCGCGGTCCAGCTTACCATTCCCACCCCGAGCAATATCGACGCCTCGGTCGATCAGCAACTGCACGTAGGCATCAAAATCGCCTTCATGGTTGTCCATGGCAACAACATTCATCGCAAAAGCCACTGTTTCAGCAGCGCCCGGAGGCGAGGGAATGTTGGCCAGATCTCCTGTTCCCAGCGTTCCTTCGGAATATAGCACGCCCATGGCGCAGTTCACGGTCTCGTCGTCGGGTTCTGCCAAGTCGAGCGTTTCTCCGGCCTTTTCACGGTTTTCCTCGGTCGGCCGAAACACCCATTCCTCGGCGGCGGCAAGCGAAGCCGTGTTGTTATCCGGTGCTTCGCCTACATAATCTCGCGCCGCGAGGCACGACCACCAGACCCGCTCGCGTGGCGGCAGCGCAACACCCAAAAGACGCAATATGTCGATAAACGCCTCTTTCTTGTCCAGCTCAGCCAGCACAACATCCAAGGGTGCGCTGGCCGGCGCGTCGAGCTTGGTCCCCAATCGGGCGTTTGCGTCCGCCAACATGCGCGCCGCTGGCGCGTCGGGGGTTTTGGTCATTCCACTAAATCGATCACTCATCAGCCTATCCCCTAGTTGATCATGGTCAGGCCGCCCTTAAGGGTCAGCATCGCATCGCCATTCACGGTGGTCATCGGGCTTTTGGCGTCAAGTTTCGCATTCGCTTGCACCTTGATCATGGTGCTCTTGATGGTCACCGACGTTGGGTCCAGCTTGATTGACGAGCTGCCAACTTTCAGCTCGATCGACTGCATGGCAGTCATGGTGATCTTGCCAGACTTCGCGTCGACCTGGATGTTGCCCATGCTCACCGTTGTTGTCTTGTTGCCGGATTTGACCGTCTCGACAGTGTTGCCGGTCACGGTCCGGGTCGACTTGCCTTCGATCGTTTCGGTCTGGTCGGTCTTGATGCTGACCGTCTGGCTGCCGGTTTCGATCTTGAAGGTGTGATCACCTTCCTTGATCGTTTCATCCACGTTCTTCTTGACCACCTGGCTTAGACATCCGTCGCCACCATTGCCACCCTTGTCCAGCTTGTCATAACCGATGGTAATGGTGGACATGTTCTTGACCAGTTTCTCGTGGTCTTTCTGCGCCTGGAAACGGACAAGCTCGGCGTCTTTCTTATCTTCGAACATAAGTTCGTTGTAAGTATCCGCACTGCCCTTGGTGGTGGACCGGGTCTTGATCCCAGACTGTGTCTGATTGGCAGGCAGAGCATAGGGTGGCATCGTGTCTGCGTTATACAGCATCCCGGTACAGATCGGCCTGTCAGGATCACCCTCTTCAAACTGGATGACCACTTCCTGACCGATGCGCGGTATGCTGACCATACCCCAGCTCTTGCCCGACCACGGTGTCACAACGCGCACCCAGCAGGTGGTTTTCTCGTCGTTTTTGCCTTCGCGATCCCAGTGGAACTGAACTTTGATACGCCCATATTTGTCGGTCCAAATCTCCTCGCCCTTCTTGCCTGTCACAATCGCAGTGTGCAGGCCGGAAATCTCTGGCCAAGCAATCGTCCGCAAGGATTTGAACTCAGTTTTCGCAGGCTGAGCCTCGAACTCGACCATGAACATTTCGCCGCTGTCATCGGGAAACTCCAACGCGCCGGTGTCCAGGTCCTTTTGCTTTTTCTCAAAGCCATAACCTTCGGTTGTCTGAAGGAAATATTTGGCGCTGACGATCAGGTACTCGGCATTCTGAGACTTGTCGGGATGATCCGTCAGCGTGAACTTTCGCCCCGTTTCCAGCGACCTGACCGAGGCACGGGCCCGGCGTCTATCAAACAAGGCGTCTTCTGCCAGCATGCGCACCCGGGCACGGGTATCACCCAGCTTGGTCTCTTTGTGGTGACCCGGAATGTCATAAAGTTCCAGTTTGTCTTTGAAACTATGGCCGGGTTTGGTTGCCGTATTTGCCCGCGCATCCAACGACGCTTTGGGTTTTTCAAAGTCGAAATCCCCAAGCGAGACGACACCCGGTTTGATCGCTTCGGACGCGGCCCATTCGGTGACGAAATCACCCAGCCGTTGTTCATAGTCGTCACCGCCGCGAAATTCGACCTTGGGCTCTCCTTTGATCGGTGTATGGGCTGTCGGGCCGTCGCACAGAACAAGTTTTTCGTTTTTCTTGTCCGCGTCAGAATAGTCGAAGAAGTAGTAGATCCCTTCTTCCTGCATCAACCGCGACACGAAGTCGAAATCCGTTTCGCGATATTGAACGCAGTATTCTCGCTTTTCATAGGTCGAAGACAGGACTTTCTTGAAGTCAGAAATCTTGTGCTCGTCCTTAAAGATTTTCTCGATTATCTCGACCGATGTCATGTTCTGGAAAATACGACTGTTGGTCGATTGCGTGAGCAACCAGAACCAAGGGCGCAGTTCGGCCAGAAACTGCACGAAACCGTCGCGAAGGGCCAGACGCTCGACCCGGACAATTGTGCCAGTGAATTTGCGCTTTGCACCTTCTTCGGCGTCAAGATGAATGGTCATCACTTTGCCCAAAAGCTTATCGAGTTCAATCGTCGTTTTTTCCGACATGAACTCGACCTGTATCTCGGTCAGCTTCCCAAGTTCTTCGGTCACGATGGCGCGTCGGATGACCAAATCATCTTCGCCATAGGAATATGAACCTGTGATCCGGAGGGGCCACTCTTTGCTCTGCAAACTTTCCGCCATTTACCATTCCTTCCAAATCTTGTTCGCCCTGTTGTTACAAGTCGGCAAGCAGCGCCGCCAATTCAGGGTCGATATCATCTTCACTGTCGTCCTCATCATCCGAACTGTCGTCGAACCCGGCCAGAAAATCATCCAGATCGCTCGAGTCGTCCAAATCGAGATCGAGGTCCAGATCCAAGTCGAGGTCGGTCGCCTCCGCGTCTGATGCGTCGTCAGACTCCAGATCGATGTCGAGATCCAAATCATCCGCATCGAAATCAAGGCTTTCATCGTCGCTTGTGTCCACCTCATCCGTTTCGGGTGTGGCTGGAATATCAGGCGAGGGATCCGGTGCCGGGGCATCGGACCAGGGCCCCAGGATTTCCTGACCGGCGACCGAGTTGAACGAGCCAAGGCGGATTTCGTCACGCCCCTTTATCGACAAAACGGGCATGTATCCGCGCTGAACGGAATGTTCGTGTTTTTCCAGCGTGATGTTGCGTTCCGTGCAGGGCAGCGCGACCTGATCCCCGTAACGATCATTGACAAAGTGATAGGGAACACCGCCCAAGCTCATGACCGAACCCAGGTTCATCGCTTTGCCGTTTTGCTTGAATGACCGCGCCAAAAGGATAGAGACCAGAACCGCTGGGTTCGCCCAGAGCATCCCGCGCAGGCCTTCGGCCTCGGTGAATTCCTCAAAGTCGAACTCATAGATCGGTTCGGATTTCGCCCCATAAGGACGCCGCAACAGGAACCGCGGCGACGCCAAGCCAACATAGCCGGCCTCGGGCATTGCGCGCAGCGTCTCCCAGGCCTCGACCACCAATGAGTGTCGGTCTTCGGGTTTGATATCCAGATATGACGGCGTGATGGCGCTGATAAAGGGCGCGTCCACATGTGCAGCTACGCGCCCGATCCGACCCAAAAGCTCGGCATGTGGGGGTGTTTCTTCGAACGTGTAAAGCCCGATCATCGCTGAATAGCCGCCGCGCCCGTTTTCTTCGTCCAGGGGTTCTTCGGTCAGCAGACGCACCAATCCGGTCTGCGCCAGATCTTCTTCTGCAGCCAGATCGGCTGCAATTTCTTCAGCAGACACGTCGTAGAGGATAACATCCAGTGTATCGTCATCTTCGATGCTGCGAGCAATTAGATCAAGGCTGCGCCACTGCGCCTCGACCGACTGAAATTCGGGGTGGTGCAGTACCAAGCGCATGGCCGCGCTCAGTGCTTCATCGACCGCAGACTGCATGGCCGAGACATCGGGGCTGGGCAGTTTGTGGATATGCGGGCCGACGACACGCTTGAGCAGCTCTTCAACTGGCGACGCTTGCGTCAACTCTCCACCGCTATCCCCGATCAGCTTCTGGAAATCGCTCAGTTTCAGGTCAGCGCGGACAGTGTTGCCGCCCGAGCTTTTGCGCGGTGGTACAACGGCCTGACCAAACTCTTCACCCCAAGCAGTCAATTGCCTGGCCGCGTGATCTGCCGTTGCCCCGGCGCTGAGCTGGCTTTTCAAGCTGGACAGACCATCAAACAGTTCGACATTTTCGTACAGCTCGTCGGGGTGCAGGTCATCCAGCTCTTTCAGGTTTACCGCGATCCCGGCCCCGTCTTTGCCGATGGGAAGCACCAGTTTGGTGGCAAAGCTTGCGATGACCTCATCGACCGTGTCGGTATCCAACAGGATGGGCTTGCGTGCTGCCAGTGCATCGCCGGTTTCGATCAGACCCCGGGCTGCGCGACCCGAAAAGTCACCGAAAATCGCAAGACGGAAGCGCGTGCGCTTCAAACGCTCTGGATCGGGTCTGTCGGCGCTCATGCGACCAAAGGCCAGAACCGGCTCGTCGGTCAGCTGGGCCTCTTCTGTTGGAGGTTCAGCTTCTGTTTCGTCATCGCCGAGGAGATCATCGATATCAAAATCCGCCCCCTCTGCGTCCGACGCGGGAACGTCATCATCCAGATCTGACAGCAAGTCATCCAGATCAACATCGTCGAAATCGGGTTGTTCTGTTGCTGCGTCGTCTTCATCGTCCGAGCTGTCGTCACCCAGCAGATCATCCAGATCCAGATCTTCCAAATCGATATCCGAACTGTCTGCGCTTGCCTCAGACGTATCATCGTCGGCAAGAAGATCGTCGATGTCGATATCTGCCGAGTCTTCCGGCTCATCGCTCAGGTCGTTCAACAAAGAATCCAGGTTGACATCTTCGCCTTCCGCCTGTTGTTCCTCATCGGCACCAAGGTCGTTCAGAAGATCATCCAGATCCACCTCGTTTTCATCCGCTGGCGTATCTTCGGAAAGATCGGCAAGCAATGCGTCCACATCTTCGGTTTCATCGGTCGGTTCGCTGTCGCCCAAACTGCTCAGGGTGTCGTCCGATGTCTCCTCAGCATCGCTTACCTCGGTATCTGGTACCGAAGCCAAGATGTCATCCAGTGTGACGTCGGTTTTTTCGTCTTCCGTTTCTGTTTCGGCCAGATCCCCTAACAGTTCGTCCAACGCATCTGCGTCAGGTGCGTCCTCAGGGGCAGCATCTGCCAATTGGTCCAGAACGTCCGAAAGCGCCTCATCCTCCTCGCCGTTCTCAGGTGTTTGGTCGGCAAGGGCATTGAGCAGATCATCAAGGTCGCTGTCATTGGTTTCGGTGTCCTCGGGTGCGGCACCAGCCAAGCCGTCCAGAACATCCGAGATATCTTCAGCATCTTCTTCGGTGAAATCAGGCAATGACGACAACGCGTCCGCGGTCGTGTCCTCGTCAGTTGACGCATCACTGCTCAGATCCACAAGATCACCCAACACGTCACCCAGGTCGGTATCGCCGCTCAACTCGGCTTCAACCGGTGTTTCGGCCAGTTGGGTTAAAACCTCTGAAGAGTCGTCGTTTTCGGTGGCCTCGACGGTTTCCGGGACCGATGCAAGGGCGTCTTCGATTGCTGAGTCAACGGCAACGGGCTGGGGTTCGGCTTCGGAGAGATCCGAGAGAATATCGTCGCTTGAGTCTTCGTCTACGCTGTCCTGATGGTCGGGCAGCGACGATAGGGCCTCCGACAATGATGTGTCTTCCACGGTCTCCGTCGGCGCAGTGTCGACAAGGTCAGTCAAGACATATGTTGATTTGTCATCGGTTTCGTCGACCGTGGTTTCAGGGATCGACGCAAGTGCGTCCTGAACAGATGTATCTTCGGGTTGATCTTCCGGAGCAAGAGTCGCCAGCCCGTCCAATACATCACCTGTGTCATCATGCGGTTCGTCCGCTGGCGCAATCTCTGGCAACGAAGACAGCGCGTCCGCAACGGACGTGTCTTCGGGCGTCTCGTCTAGTGCCGCATCAGCAAGGTCTTTCAAAACGTAGGGCGCAGTATCGTCTTGGGTGTTGCCGTGGACCTCAGGAAGCGAAGCCAGAGCGTCTTCGACTGATCGATCCTCGGGCACGTCCTCCGGAGCCAAGGCGCGTAGAGCGTCCAGTGTAGCGGCAGAAGCGTCTCCTGAGACCTGACTGTTAGCCAACGAACCCAGCAGCGCTCGATCTGCTAGGATCTTTTCGATCAAAGCCTCTGCCCCGGCTTTGCCGTCCATATAGGCCATCAGGGTGGCAAGTTGTGTGCGCGCTTCAAGCAGCTTTTGCAAAGGTTCGATCTTGGCCGCGATCTGAGCGGGGTTGAAATCCTCCATCTTCTCGAAAGTCAGATCAACGCCCAGATTGCCTTCACCAGTCAGAGTGTTGGGCACCGAAAACTCGACCCTTGGGGCCATGGCTTTCATGCGATCATCGAAGTTGTCGACGTCGATCTCAAGAAATTTCCGGTCTGAAACGGTGGGCGTTTCAGCTTTTGACTTGCCTGACAGATCGCTCATCACCCCCATGACAAAGGGCAATTGCACCTTCTTCTCGGCGCCATAGAGCTCAACATCATACTCGATCTGGACCCGAGGGGCCCGGTTTCGGGCGATGAATTTCTGGGAACTGTCAGCCATCGGTCTGACCTTTCAGCTCGGCCACTTCGCGGCGCAGGGCCCTGACCTCGACCAACAGTTCTTTGACATGATCATCCACAATATCGGTCTCGCTGCGAACCAGTTCGCGCAGGTGCGAGAACTCTTGGACCGATTCATCCTCAACGGCAGATTGCATTGTGTTCACAAGCAAACCGATAAACAGGTTGAGAACCGAAAAGGCAGTGATGACGATGAAGGGAACAAAAAAGATCCACGCGGTCGGGTGCGTTTCCATGACTGGCCGTACGATCCCCATGGACCAGCTTTCCAGCGTCATGATCTGGAACAGCGAGTAAAGCGACCGGCCCAACGTTCCGAACCACTCGGGGAAATCGGGGCCGTACATCAACGTCGCCATAACGGCAAAGACGTAGAACACGATCGAGATCATGATGATTACCGCGCCCATGCCCGGCAGCGCGTCCAGCAAAGCCTGAACCACAGCGCGCATCTGCGGGATGACCGACAAAAGGCGCATCGCCCGGATCACGCGCAAGCCACGCAACGCGGACAGGCCATCACGGTTGGGCAACAGGCCCAGTGTCACGACAACAAGGTCAAAGATATTCCAGGCGTTTTTGAAGAAATCCAATCTATAGGCATAGAATTTCAACAAAAGCTCAGCGACAAAAATGCCCAGCACAAGGGTGTCAATGACCCGAAGCACATGACCCAGATTGGCCTGGATTGACGGAGAGGTCGACAGGCCCAGCGTGATGGCATTGAAAATGATCACGCCAAGGATCGTGTTGGTGACTGCCCTGCGCTCGACAAACTCGCGCACGGTGTCGCGGAGCGCTTCGCTCTTCTCGATACCGGTGTTCACCATTGCCTCCTGTCGTTCATTGCAGACCGGGCGTGGCTTGGCCCCGCCCGGTTCGATTTATGTCTTAGCCTACAACGTCACTGATTTCGTCGACCAGCGTGTATACGCCTTTGACCGAAGTCAGCATCGTCTTGGTCTCTTTCAGCACAGTCATCTTGTCCAGCTTCTTGAGCTTGTCGACAATCGTCGTGTCGTCCACCTTCAGACCGTTGCCTTCCATCAGAGCTTCCATTTCAGCCAGGAACTTCTGGCGCTCTTCCAGTTTGGCAGCCATGGCACTTGCTTCGCGCTTGACGGTCATGCACTCGGCGCCCAGCTTGATGCCTTCTTTCAGCGTTTTCTGCGATTTGGCAGCCTTCATCAGTTTGTCTGCCGCTTGGCCCAAGGAATCCACTTTCTGACGGGTCTTCGTCGTGTGTTCCCGGTACAACTTGCGCTTTTTATCCGAGTCCTTCTGGTAAGCCTGATAGCCCTTGATCGCGAAATCCATGATGTCCTTGGCGATGGCTTTGGGGTCGCGCCCCTTTGTCACTTCTTCGCCCATACCAACGGCTTTGGCGGTCAGCTTCTTGATCGCTTCCATCGGCTTTTTGACAGAAATTTCAGAGGTATCGGTAATCCCCTGCCGCTCGGCGGCCTGCATGATCGATGTTCCGCGCAGGGTGATGTATTTCTGGATAGCGCCGTACAAGTCCTTGCGAAGCTTTTCCTCGCCCTTCAGCTGCTGCTGAACTTCCTTGCCCAGCTCATAGACCTGTTTGACAATCGTCTTATAGGCCATCACATCGGCCCCAGACGTGGCCACCAGGCGGGTTACAGCAGTGCCGATCTTGATCACACCAGCCGTGACCTTCAGCGTGGTTTTGACCCGCGCCTCTTTCAGCAGTTTGTCTTTGTTGGCTTCAGCCTTGATCTGCTTTTCGATTGCAACCTGCGCGGCGCCCTCGGCAGATTTCAACGCGTTCTTGATCATCACGTTGGTCGCCTGGATCATCTTCTCGGCCTCAGCTTGAGATTTCTGACCCGGCGTCTTCATCAGTTCGCCAACTTTTTTGTCAAGCTTGACGGCCTCTTCCGAAATGACCTTCTCATAGCGTTCCAGCTCTTTCATCCCGGTCGCTTCAAGACGCTTAAGCGTTGTCGACGGGACCGGGCCTTTGGCGGTGACATCGAATTTGACGTCAACGCGATAGCTGGGGATCTCAATATACTGCAGTTTGGGTTTCGACCGTATCAGATCGACAACGTAGAACTTGTGCGATGTAACTGTCGTCTTTGCCATGATAGAACCTTGTGTTTTCTAGTGTTTTCCTGCCCCCGGATATTTTGCACCGCACGTGCTAGTCGCACGCGCGATGCCAGTGATTGCGTTAGCCGATTGCCTCTTCCAACTGATCTTTGCCTTCGGATGCGATGTCGTTGAACAGGCCCAAAGCCGTGTTGACTGTGTCCAGCGTGCTTGAGGCTTCCTTGAACCCGACGCCAGCATTCGCGCCGGCCAGGGTCAGATTGACGACTACAGGAAAGACCTTGTCGAAGATCTGAGCATATTTCGGGTTGGTCGAATTCAGCGCATCCAGCATCTTTTTGAGGTTGGGTGCGTTTTTGTCGGCGTTCGAGACACGCTCCATCATCGAAGAACACCCATCCAAAGCCTTTTGCAGCGCTGCGCGGGCCTTTTTCAGTTTGTCCAGATATTTCCCGGCTTTCTTGGCGTCGGCCTTCTTCATGGCCTTTTCAAGCTTGTCGCAATCTGCCAAGCCCTTGATGATGGCTTGAGACAGCTTGCGCCCGCCCACTTCAAGTCCGGCGACCTTGTTCTGCCAAAGCCCGTAATTCTTGTCGCATTTGGGCAGCGTTGCCAGGAAAGGCGCGTCGGTGCCCAGAATGCCCTTCAGAACCGAGGCGCCCACTTCGGCGCCACCCTGAACGTTCTTTTTCGCTTCTCCTTCGGCGTTGCGATACCGTTTCAGCAGCGTGTCCAGATCGCTTTTCAGGGTCTTTTCGACCTTTTCCGCCTCTTGTGCGGTGTCTTTGATCTTGTCGGCCAGCTGCGCAACACCGCGCACCAGAGATACGATGCCCAAGGCCAAAGACGCCCCACCGGTTGCCGCGGCACCCGCAACCCCTACAGCACCGCCCACAACACCCAATGTGCCAAGCGCGATGTCAAAGCCGGTTTTGACCTTGTATTCCTTGTATTGCTGCTTGCGCTTTACAAAGGCTTGCCAGCGTTTCGCAGGTATTGCCTCGTAATGCTTTTTGGCGCCGTTCATGATGGTCTTGAGCTTGTCCTCAAACCCCTTGATCAGCGCGGCCCGCTTTTTGGCGTCAGTTTCCTTTTTGATCGCCGCATCCGTCGACATCAGTTCTTTGGCGATCAGCGCCACAAGCTTGTCGGTCACAGCATTGGCATCATCCACCATCTGCTGAGGCGTGACATAGTCGCCTTCGTCTTCCAGAACATCCAGAAGGTCTTCGTTAAGCTTCAGCTGGAACGCATAGCCTTTGAGATCCTTCAGCCAATCCGGCTTGAACTTCTTGGTGATCTCGTCACCCAGATCCTTTTTCCAGATCACAACTGATTTGCCGACTTTCTGTTTCGGTGTGTCAGCTGGTGCCGTTTTGGCGCGATCCTCGGCGTCCTTCTGCTTGGCCTTAAGCTCTTTCTCGGTCTTATCGATGATCTTTGGATATTTCTTGAGAACCGTAACCGTATCGGCATGCTTGGACCCAGCGGCTTTGACCGCCTCGGCAACCTTGCGCTTGACGTCTGACAGCGCTTTCAGCGACTTTGCCCAGTCCATCTGATCCTCGGCGATCTGATAGGCTTTCAGCGCATCACCCAAGCCGGTTTTCTTCATCAGCTTGGGCTTGTTCTTTGACCACCATTTCTGGTCGAGTTCCGGTGTCATTGTCGGTTTCACAATAAGTCCCTTTCGGTTGCCAGACGCATCATGCGTTGTGGTCAATCAAACCCATAAGTGAACTCGCCGTCTGTGACATTGATCACGACTTTGCTAACTTCTTGCCCTTCCATCATTCTTTTTAGGAATTCGGCCGAGATGTCCGGCAACATGGTATTGGTGACGATGGCGTCGATCATGCGGCCACCGCTGTCGAGCTCCTGACAACGATTCACGATCTCTTCGACAACCGCATCCGTATATTCGAATGGAACACCATGGGCCTGTTGCACGCGCTTCTTGATGCGGTTCAATTGCAGCTTGGTGATTTCGCCCAGCATATCGGGGCTGAGCGGGTAGTAAGGGATCGTCACCAAACGACCCAGCAAAGCAGGTGGGAACACCTTGAGCATCGGATCACGCAGCGCTTTGGCCATGCCTTCGGGATCGGGCATCAGATCGGGGTCAGCGCACATGTCCATGATCATTTCGGTCCCGACATTCGAGGTCAGCAGGATCAGCGTGTTCTTGAAATCGATCACGCGGCCTTCGCCGTCTTCCATGACACCCTTGTCGAAGACCTGGAAAAAGATCTCATGCACGTCGGGGTGGGCTTTTTCGACCTCGTCCAGCAGAACAACCGAATAGGGTTTGCGCCGCACCGCTTCGGTCAGCACGCCGCCTTCGCCATAGCCCACATATCCCGGAGGGGCGCCTTTCAGGCTGCTGACGGTGTGTGCCTCCTGGTATTCGGACATGTTGATGGTGATGACGTTCTGCTCACCTCCATACAGCACCTCGGCCAGGGCCAAGGCGGTTTCTGTTTTGCCGACACCGCTGGTCCCCGCCAGCATGAACACGCCAATGGGCTTGTTGGGATTGTCGAGCCCTGCGCGAGAGGTCTGAACGCGTTTTGCAATCATCTTCATAGCATGGTCCTGGCCGATCACGCGCTGCGCCAGACGGTCTTCCAGGTTCAGGATCGTCTCAATCTCGTCCTTGACCATGCGCCCGACCGGGATACCGGTCCAGTCGCCAACGACGCTGGCTACGGCCTGATGGTCGACGATGGCCAGGATCAGGGGGCTGTCGCCTTGCAAGGTCTCAAGCTCTTCGTTCTTTGCCTTCAACTCAGCCAGCAACGCGTCGCGGTCGATGGGTTGGGCTTCGACTTCGGGGGCCTCTTCAGTTGCGGCTTCGCCTTCGGCTGTGCCGGTACCTTCAACCTCTTGCCCACCTGCCCGCAGCTTGGCCCGCAGATCGAGGATATCCTCGACCACTTTCTTTTCGGCATCCCAACGGGCGGTGAGTTCTTCCAGCCGCGCCTCTTCCGTCTGTTTCGCGGCATTCACCGCATCGCGCCGGTCGGCAACGTCATAGCCTGCGGTCTCATCCCGTTCGATGATCTCCAACTCGGTGGTCAGCGCCTCGATCCGACGGCGGCTGTCGTCGACCTCGGCCGGAACTGCGTGTTGAGACACGGCAACCCGGGCGCAGGCGGTATCCAGCAAGCTGACCGATTTGTCGGGCAATTGCCGGGCTGGAATATAGCGCGCCGACAGGGTCACTGCGGCTTCGATGCCCTCATCCAGAACTTGAACGCGGTGGTGCTTTTCCAGCATCGACGCGATACCGCGCATCATCAGAACCGCCTTGGGGATATCGGGTTCCTCGACATGCACGACCTGGAAGCGCCGGGTCAGGGCCGGGTCTTTTTCGATGTATTTCTTATATTCGGCCCATGTGGTCGCGCCGATGGTGCGTAGTGTGCCGCGCGCCAGGGCCGGTTTCAGCAGGTTGGCGGCATCACCGGTACCAGCAGCACCTCCGGCGCCCACCAGCGTATGGGTTTCGTCTACAAACATCACGATGGGCGTCGGGCTGGCCTGAACCTCATCAATCACCTGACGCAGACGGTTTTCAAACTCGCCTTTCATCGATGCACCGGCTTGCAAAAGGCCAACGTCCAGAACCAGCAGACGCACATCTTTCAGCGCGGGTGGCACATCGCCGCGCGCAATGCGCAGGGCAAAGCCTTCGACCACAGCCGTTTTGCCCACGCCCGCCTCGCCGGTCAGGATCGGGTTGTTCTGGCGACGCCGCATCAGCACGTCGACTATCTGGCGTATTTCCTCGTCGCGTCCCACAATCGGGTCGATCTCGCCATTGCGGGCCTGCTCGGTCAGGTCGGTGCAGAACTGTTCAAGCGCTTCGCCTTTGCCCATTGCGCCGGGCGCCATTGCTCCGCTGGCCTCACCCGGTTCCGCGCCACCACCCACGTTCGAGCCATCCTGCGCACCCAAAGTATCCTCGGGCGAACCATCGGTGGCCTCGCCGAAATTGTCGGCCAGATCATCAGCCCCGATCTTGGCCAGTTCCGGCGACATGCTGGCCAGAATGTTACGTAATGCAGGGGTCTTGAGCATACCTAGGATCAGATACCCTGTGCGAACTTTGCTGTCGGAATACAACAACGAGCCCCAAACCCAGCCGCGCTCCATCGCGTCCATCAGATGATCGGAAAGATCCGAAATCGAAGATGCCCCACGCGGCAGCATGTCCAACGATCGTGTTAGCTCTGAGGCGATCTTGCCCGGATCCAGATCATAATGCTGAATGATGCGGTGTATGTCGCTGTCCTGCCCGTTCAGGATCTGATGCAGCCAGTGCTGAACCTCGACATATGGATTGCCCCGCATCTTGCAGAATACGGTCGCCCCTTCGATGGCCTGATAGCCCAGCTTGTTCAGTTTACCAAACAGCGAAACACGGCTGATTTCCGTCATCTTCAATACCTCTCACTATGGGCCGCTTCCTGGGCCTCGAATTCTTGCGTCGCGAAGGTGGGATACAGGATCAGATCATCTGCATCCTGCCCTGCCACATCCGGGTCGTCTCGGGTCTTTATCCAACTGGTGTGGCCCAATTGTGTTGTTCCACCCAGTGATGCGCGTGGAACCTCGTCGCCTGCCAGAACCAGATTGACCTCCCAGTCCAGCGTGTCGCCGATATAGGTGCGCAGAATTGCTTCCATCCGGCGTTGGGACACGCCACCGGGCAGCAAGCGTTTGTAATCGCTCAGGGTCAGCGGCCCGATGCGCAGACGGAATTTGGCTGACCGGGACCAGACCCGGCTGCCGATGTTGGTCGACTGTCCAAGCCGTGCAGCCCCACCTAATTGCCAAGTGTCATCGGGTTCCAGCTCAAGCCATGAGCCGACGAATTGCTGCACATGCACCTCGACCCCAAAATAGTCGGATAGGATGGCGATCAGCCCCTCGACCGTTTTTGTACCCGAGCCCAGATGCCCGGAAAAAAACCGGCGCAGCATATCCGGCATCGCGTCGCGGTCAGAAAAATCAACCCCCTTGAACCCGGCCAACGCAGCGATGCGTTGCTCGAACGGGTCGTCGCCACGGTCAAAACTGGGGGCGGGTTCGGCTTCGGCCCAGGCGCGATAGAGCAAGCTCATCATGCGGTGGGTCAGCATATCCGCGAAGGCCACAAAGGTCGGGTCGCGGTGATTGCGCAGACGGTCGCGCGCAAACTCGGTTAGGTGCAGCGGCAAAGGGCCTTGCGGGCCAAAGAACCCAAAGAAAAGATTGCTGAGCTTGCCAGGTTCGGTCGCGGTTCCCGGCTCGAACTTCGTCAGGGTCGTGGGCGGAAACGCAAGTGACACATCCTGACCAAGCCGCACGCGGTCTTCGCGCGGACGTCGCGACTCGCCCAGGCGAGGTGCGTCGGTATAGTGCGCCTCGATAATGCGAAGCGCCTGAAAGACGTGATGCCTTTCAGGATCAGCCGCCAGCGCGGCCAGCAGGCTCAGATGATCCTGCCCAGACCCGCCGCCGGTCGCCATCTGGCAATCTCTCCTCGTTTTTCTGTTTTCAGCACCGTTTCGGTGAAACTGTTGATGGTCGTGTATTTCCGGAAGAACCGTTCCAGCACGGCGCCCAGCACGTAAACACTGGTGCCCTCGTAAAAGCTCTCGTCAAAACCTAGCGAGATTTCGAGACCCCGCACCGCTGTGCTGAGAACCTCGTCGCTCATGCGGCGCACGATGGGGCGGCTAGTGACCGAGACCACGCCCTCCAGCTGCTTTTCGGTGACGCGATTGCCAAGGGGCGCGTAGATGCCCAACAGCTCACGAAGCGCCCCTGCCCCACCTTCGGGACCATCACCGGCAATGGACAGATAATTCAGGCTCAGGTGGCTGATCAGTTTCCAGGCCGCGTCCCCTTGTGCAAGCGTCGCATGGGGTCGGGTTGGTGTCACTGGCGTACGTACCGCTTTGACTGGCCCGCCTTCGGGCAGATGAAACACGTCATCACCACCTGCAGCCAAAAGCAACGGCAGGTCCCGGTTCGAACACAAAGCCTCGACCGCAAGCTGATCCAGAGAGACCGGGTAAGGCGCCTGCGCGCGGTCCACCAAAGTCAGATACACTTCGGAGCCTAAATACGAGGTCCGAACCCCACGCAGACGTTCCTTTTCGTTCCGTTGCCGCATACGGCGTTTGACGGTGTAATAGGCCAGGTGGTTGTCGCCCGCAGCGGTCAGATCGGTATCGCTGTAGAACGGCCGGAACGGAATATCGCCCTCTTCTTCCGACTGAATGCCCGTGACTTTGCTGATCGAGTAGATCTCAAAATCCAACCCTGCAGTTCTGTTGGGAACCACGTGATGTTGCGTATCCATCTGTGTGATGTGCACGCGGTCACAGCGCCGGTGAAACAGGTTGACTGCTGGTACGGCATTAAGCGTGAACGCAGCCGGTGTGACTGCCGGGGCCAAATCGCGCATGCCGTCTTGCAACAGGATGTAGATGTCTACATCTGTGCCGGCAGACTGGGTCAAAGCCGCGTTCAAACCGGTCAGTTCGACGAACAGAAACCGCTCTGGCATGGCGAAATATTCCTGCAACAGCCGATAGCCATCGAAGGACTGGCGCGGTGTCGGCAGCAGGGCTTCATCCGCATCGAACCCTTTGGGGATCACATCCGCATCATTCAATCGTACCGTCCAGTCGGCGCGGCGGTCTGTGGACCGTGCAGTCAGCCCAACACATTGCGTGCAGAGCACCTCGTGCAAAGACCAGGCCTTGCCGCTTTGCGTATCCAGATGCAACACAAGACGGTCTAGGCCCAGTTCGGCCATCGGCTCGCCATCGGTGCGGTTCAGGCGCAAGCGAATACCCGCACGCGCATTGGTTTCCTTGGCCACGCCGGCAGCAACCAGCTCTCCGCGCCCATCGATGTATTCCGCTTCGGTCACTTCAATAGGCCAGAGCGTCAGATCAGACGATGTCGTGAATTCACACGCGGTCTGCTCTCCTTCGGCCAATCGTGCGCGCAGCGTCGTGCCTCGCGGCATGGGATAGCCTTCCTTGAGCGCGGCATTGCCGATATCGGGCTCGAACTGAGCGATCATCATCGACGGTGTCGGCGCCAGATAATGTGGGTAGACGATTTCCAGCAGGTTCGACGTGAAGGTCGGGAACTGCATGTCCAGTTCCAGCTGAACACGCGCGGCCAGAAAAGCGCTGCCCTCCAGCAAACGTTCGACATAGGGATCGACAACTTCGATCCCTTCCATGCCCAAGCGCGATGCGATTTTGGGATAGGCGCTGGCAAATTCCGCACCCATTTCGCGCAGAAATGCCAGTTCGGTTTCGTAATGCTTGAGAAGCCGCGTGTCCATTCTGCTTAGCTCCTCTCGATTGCCACTTCACCGGTCGTCACATCGACACGGCTGCGCAAATAAAGCTCAAGCGGCATCGGCTGCGCCCACATGACGGCGCGAATGTCGAACTCAACGTGCATTTCGCCAGACCGTTGTTTGGAACGAAGGTCAACAACTACGGAGCCTTTGACAATCCGCGGCTCGAACACTTCGATTGAATCGGCAATCGATTGCTGGATGCGTTGCGCCTGACGAATGGTGGAAAATGAGCCCGATGTTTCGCGAATCCCATAGTTCAGAACCGACTTGGCGGCGTGGGGATAGACATCTTCGTCGATCAGGTCGGACTGATCGGTCGTATTCAGCAGCAGGGAAAGATCACGTTGGATGATCTCGCGTAGACGGCCAACGTCGATCACCCGCGCGTCGCGGCCTTCTTTCAGCTGATCCGGGGCATTGTCGGTCAACCGGTCAAGAAGCGAAGGTTGTAGTCTTTCGACAAGCGCCTTCTCAGCCATCTCCTGCCATTTCCCCGGACTCGGTGGTCACATTCAGGACCAGTTCGCGAATGTCCAACAGCGCGACATCTGAGGTATCGGTGGTCAAAAGACGCTGGCCCAGGCCAACAAAGGTCTCGGCCCCGGCATCAATCCAACTGGTCGCGCGCGCAAGGCGTGCGGCATCATCCCCTTGATCCGTTGTTCCAGCGTAACGCGTCGGGATCAAAGCCGCGACCTCGCCGCCGCTTGCGACGGTTAGTGTACATGCCGTCCAAACGGAATCCCGCAGATCGCTGGGTTCTTCGATTTCAAGCCGGGCGATCTGGGAAAACGGCAGCCAGAAATAGCGCCCGTTTACAATCACCTCCAAAACCGGCCCCAACCGCATATCGGCATCGGCGATCCATTCAAACGCTTCGCCATTCACAGTGCCCGACGTTGCAGGAGCCGCGTCAAAGGCTTTGGCCCGCAACTCGGCGGCCTGTTCGAAATGGCCACCTGCCGTCAGTTTCTGAGCTTCGATCAGATGAGCCAGCCATTCTTCGGGCTCACCAAAAATCATTGGGGTCTTCTCACCCGCAAAAACCTTTTCACGATAGACCTCGCAGATAATGGCCTCGCGATAGGTTTTGGCCATCATCGTGGCCTCTTCTTCCATTTCCGCGCTCAGTTTCAACTGCGTTATCGCGCGCTTCCAGTCGCCCATGACACAAAGCAGCTGAAACAGAAAAATCCGCAGCTTTGCATCTGCGGGGTTTGCGCGGATCTTGTCTTGCAGCGTTGAAAGCGTTGCGGTCAGATCGCCTGATTTAAGATGTTCTTCTGGCGTCATGAAACCCTCGCGCAGTCTGGAAGCAAAAAAGCAAAAGGGCCCCGGCGGCACCTGCCGCCAGAGCCATTTTCAGATCGGACCTTAGCTGACGTCGCCAGTCTCCAGGTTCCACTTGAACTCGTTGCAGTCGCTGAGTTTGCCGGTTTTGAAATCGGCGATCTTGTATTTGACCGAGATGCCACGATACGCGACGGTCCAGGATTCCGACGGGATCGAATCTTCGCCACCCGAGACCGAGTAGCTGTCGACGATGGCGTCGCGCAGGGTGATGATCAGGTAAGGTTCCATACCCTTCTTTTCATCATCGCCCGCCCGGCACAGATGGATTGTCATCTCGCCGTTTGCTTTGCCCGAGGCAACATAGGTCATGATCTTTGCCGAAGCTTTGCTCAGCTCAGTGCTCAGTTCGACCTTGCCAAAATTTGCGTTCGCATAGCCGCGCTGGGTTGTGCCCATGTCGGACATATCCAGCGTCCGCTCGACGTTCCAGCTGATCTCTTTACACGCGATCCAGTCTGTGTGTGCTTTTTCCCGGGCCTCGCCAGGGAAGTCCATTTTGATGAATACGTTTTCCATTTTGGGTTCCTCTAGTATGTGTACCCTTGGTTTACCTGAGGGCTACATGGGCGGCAGTGAATTGCTTCACATGCCGCCATTTTTTTTCGCGAAATTATCCAGCTTTTTCAGATGGAAGTTTCGAAACAAGGCGCAGGGACACTGACAAGCCTTCAAGCTGATAGTGCGGACGCAGGAAGAACTTGGATGTGTAGTATCCAGGGTTTCCTTCAACGTCTTCCACAACAACCTCGGCAGAGGCCAGCGGCTTGCGCGCTTTTTCCGCTTCGGCTGAAATATCGGCGTTGAAATCCACGTACTGGTTGATCCAATCCTGCAGCCAGCTTTCCATATCCTGACGGCTTTTGAACGATCCGACTTTGTCGCGCACCATGCATTTCAGGTAATGCGCAAAACGGCAGGTCGCGAACAGATAGGGCAAGCGCGCGGCCAGGTTGGCGTTCGCGGTTGCATCTGGATCGTCGTATTCTGCGGGTTTGTGCAAAGATTGCGCGCCGATGAACGTTGCCGAGTCGCTGTTCTTGCGGTGGATCAGAGGCATCATGCCATTTTTGGCCAGTTCCGCCTCGCGACGATCTGAAATCGCGATTTCGGTAGGGCATTTCATGTCGACACCGCCATCATCGGTCGGGAATGTATGCGCGGGCAGGCCTTCGACCGTACCGCCACTTTCCACTCCGCGAATGCGCGAGCACCAACCATATTCCTTGAAGGACCGGTTGATGTTCACCGCCATGCCGTAGGCCGCATTCACCCAGCTATAGCTGTCGCTGTTGGCACCGGTTGTATCTTCCTCAAACGCAAACTCTTCGACCGGTTCGGTCTTCGAACCGTAAGGCAAACGGCCCAGGAAGCGTGGCATCGCCAGACCTACATATTTGGAATCTTCGCTCTCGCGCAGCGACCGCCACGCGGCGTATTCCGGTGTCTGGAAGATCTTGGTCAGATCGCGCGGGTTGGCCAGTTCCGACCAGCTGTCCATCTGGAACAGGCTTGGCTTGGCCCCGGTGATCAAAGGAGCATGAGCTGCGGCCGCAATCTTCGACATCTCACCCAGCAGTTCGATGTCCTGCGGGCTGTGGTCGAAATGGTAATCTGCCACCAGCGAACCGTAAGGTTCACCACCAAACTGGCCGAACTCTTCTTCGTAAAGCTTCTTGAAGATCGGTGATTGATCCCACGCGGTGCCTTTGAACTTGCGCAGGGTCTTGTGCATGTCCTTCTTCGAGATGTTCATCACGCGGATTTTCAGCATCTCGTCAGTTTCGGTGTTGTTCACCAGATAATGCAGACCACGCCACGCGCTTTCCATCTGTTGGAACTCTTCGTGGTGCAGGATCAGGTTGACCTGTTCGGTCAGCTTCTTGTCGATCTCGGCAATAATGCCTTCGATTGACCGCAACGCGTCATCAGAGATCAGGCCAGCGTTGGCCAGAGCCTGTTCGGCCAGCGTTTTAACCGCGCTTTCAACGGCGGTTTTTGCCTGATCCGATTTCGGACGGAATTCCTTTTGCAGCAGCGCCTCGAATTCCGAGGATCCAAACGCTGTTGCGCCTTCGGCGGCTTCTACCTTGGCTTCTTCTTCGGCCATCTTTTAGTCCTCCTCGGCTTCGTCGCCGCCCGGTTTGGGTTGGGCTGCCAGTGTTTTCAGCAAGCTCGGGTCCTGCATGATCTTTGTAATCAGGTCTTCAGCACCGGTTTTGCCGTCCATGTAGGTCATCAGGTTTGACAGTTGGGTGCGGGCATCCAGCAGCTCTTTCAGCGGCGCGACCTTTGCGGCGATCGCGGCAGGGCTGAAGTCATCCATGCTTTCAAAGGTGATATCGACCGCCAGATTGCCTTCGCCGGTCAAGGTATTGGGCACGGTGAACGCGGCACGTGGGGCCATCGATTTCATCCGGTCATCGAAATTGTCGACGTCGATCTCAAGAAACTTGCGGTCGGCCACTGCGGGCTGTTCGACCTCGGACTTACCGGCCAGGTCGCTCATAACGCCCATGACAAAAGGCAACTGAACCTTTTTCTCAGCCCCATACAGTTCGACATCGTATTCGATTTGAACCCTCGGAGCCCTGTTACGGGCTATGAATTTTTGTGAACTGTCAGCCATCTGATGCTCCTCGATTCATGTGTCTGTGTTTGTTCTACGTCCGCTGTCCCAGGGCATCTGGGGCGGTTCAATAATCGTCATCGTCTGATTTGAGGCCACCAATCTGACGGACCTCATCCAGACCTTCCTTGGCCATATCTTCGATAATCGTCAGGAAATCCGCGTTCACAAGCCGTTTGGCGCGCTCAAGCAGAATGGGCAGTGGGCTCGACGGTTCGCAGCGTGCGTAATAGTCCATGATGTGGTCCAGCATACGCGTGACATCCTCGGGCGAGTTGATCGCCCCGCCGCCCGACGGACCAGCAGCTGCCGGAGCTGCAGAAGAAACAGGCGCGTCGTCATCGCTATCGCTTACGTCATCAATCGCCGCCTCGCCCACGTCAGCATAACGTGCCAACGCTTGTTGAATACTCTTCAACGCCTCGGTCAGCGGATCAAGATTTGGTCCTTCGCCAGGCGTTTTATCGGCAAAGATTGCATCGATAGCAGCGATATCTTCCAGCGCTGCGGCAGCAGCTTCGGCATTTGCAGCCAGTACCTCGTCATCGGTGTCTTTGAAAGCCGCCGCAACACTGTTTTCGTCGGGTATCTCTTCCAGATCCGCAGGCATGTTGATCCGGCCATCAACCACGTCGAGATGGCGCAGTGTCATACGGCCAAACATGCGACTGTCTGTGATACCGGTGCGCCGCAAAGCGCGCACCATGCGGTCCGACGAGGACAACCCCTGAACCGCGTTTATGCGCATCGTGGCATCGCCATCGTCTTCATCAAGTTCGGGATGGCATGTGTCCCAGAACTCATCCAGCAGCGATTTCGCATAGCCAACTGCCGCGGCGAACGCTGGCAGACCTTTGGTGTGCAGAACGGCCTCGGCCAGATAAATGGCGGCACGCAAGTCATGGCTCTTGTCCATAACCGCCAGCGCCTTGTCTTCGACGTCGCTCCAGTCCTGCTCTTCTGCTGCAACGATCTCGTCGCCCATCTGCCGCTCTTCACCGGGCTGTGCAGCGATTTCAAGATCCGTAAACGCTGGATCGTATTCCAGATTCTCTCCGCTTGGAGGTTCTTCACCTCTGGGTTCGAGATATGAGGATAGGTCCATTTTCTGTTATCACCCTATTGCCCGTTGGCCGCGTTTCGTTGTTGTTTATCGCCTACCGCAGTGCTCACGATCTTGTGTATGACCTAGTTCACATGATCATTAAACTCGCAAACTTTTCTACTATTTTCGCAGCTCGTGTTCTGAATCAGCCGCATCACCGGGCTAAAGTCAAACCTCTTAAATACGTTTTTTTTGCGGCATGGGCTCGGCGCTACACTGCTGAAATTCAATCGCGGCTTTCTGGTCACAGGCGCTTCGTGCATGTCTTGGAAAAAACTTCTTCCCGCGTCGAACCGAATGCTGCAATGATCAAGCCTGAATGCGTTTGAGCCTTATATTCTTGATCCTGACGCGATCTGACATCGGCTTTGCAGGGTCGATCCACGACGACGAAAAAGGGAAAAACATGAAAATTCGCATACTTGGCGCAATTGCGCTGATGCTCGCACCGCTGGTTGTCGCAGCTGAAGAGGGGAAGCTGTCGATTGAGTTGAACAAGTTCGAACCTGGTGAGAGCAACGGATGTCGTGCGTATTTTCTGTTTCGAAATCGGACGGAGAACAGTTTTGAAGACTTTGAAATGTCGCTGGCTATCCTGGACAATGATGGTGTGATTGACCGGCTTCTTTCCATTGACGCCTCGCCGCTGCCTGTGCAGCGCACCGTGCTGAAACTGTTTGAAATCCCCGAGGTCAATTGCGCAGACATATCCGAAGTTCTGCTGCATGATCTGCCTGCTTGCAAGCCACAGAACGCTGAACCGATGGATTGCTTCCCACTGCTGACGCTTGGCAGCAAAACGACAGCTAATCTGGCGCAATAGACAATGTTTGGCTTTGAAAACTTGGGCACAGGTGGGCCCATCATTGCGGTTCTTGGTCTGCTGTCGTTGCTGTCGCTGACCCTTATCGTGGTCAAAACCCTGCAATTGGCGCCGGTGCGGTCGGGCGAAGCATCGCGGGATGCCGCCTTTGTACAATGGGCCAACGGGGATCGACAGCCTGCTCAGGCGGCAGTGGCAGCCGGCAAATCCCCTGCTGATCGCGTTTGCGCCTATGCAATGCAGGCCCTGATGGATGGGTTTAAGGGATCAGCGCTGATGGCTGAATTGACCCGACGCGGCAATCAGGAATTTGTTGCAATGAACACCTGGATCAGAGTGCTGGAGCTGATTGCGATGATCTCACCGCTTTTGGGCCTGCTGGGAACCGTGACCGGCATGATCCAATCTTTCCAACAGTTGGAACTCGCCCAGGGCGCCGCCAACGCGTCGGTCCTTGCGGGCGGTATCTGGCAGGCCTTGCTGACCACCGCCGCAGGGCTTTTGGTCGCCATTCCCGCAGCCATCGGCGCCTCACTTCTGTCAGGGCGCGCCGAGGCCGGGGCGCAATCCATCGAAAACGCCATCGGCCAGTTGATGGTGATCGAGGAACGCGGCACGCCCTAGGACTCAGTCATGACCAACGAACTCACTCTGCACAGGCGCAAACCGACCCGGCCCTTGATCTCTTTGGTGCCGATGATCGATGTGTTGCTGATCCTGCTGGTGTTTTTCATGGTCACTTCGACCTATCTGAACCTCGACATGATCCCGGCGCTTGCGCAATCAGATCGCCCTGCCCCGGCGCAAGAGGTGTCGGGCGAGGCCAATGCCAGCGCCTTGTTGATCCGCATCGGCGCTGACGGCGCACCTTATCATCAGGGCAAGCCGATGACCCTGTCCGAACTCGACACATTGTTGGCGGTGCGTCTTGGGGATGACCCGTCAACTCAGGTCATCATTCTGCCCACAGGGGGTGCGGCACTGCAATCGCTGGTATCGGTGATGGACAGTGTGACACTGGCAGGCGTTGTGAACATGCGTGTCGTGCGTCTTGAGGCCAGCCCATGAGGATCACGCGCCCTGCCCCGCGCACGCAGCCCGAGACCATTATCGCGCTGATCGATGTGGTGTTCTTTCTGCTAGTGTTCTTCATGCTGATCGGTCGCATGGACGCTACTGCACCGTTTGATGTGACCCCGCCAACGGCCACTACCGGTGCAGATATGCCTGCCGGTGGTATCACCTTGTCAGTGGGTGCTGATGGTGTGTTGGCTTTGGACGGCGTCGAACTGAGCCAGCAAGACGCACAGGGCAAAGTGCTGGCGAGGATCTCTAACAATCCTGAAACGCGTGTGCGCATCAACGCCCATCGTGACGCGATTTTGCGCGACATCCTGCCCCTGATCGCGCGGTTTGAGGCCATGGGTGCGCGCGAGGTAGTTCTGGTCGTGACACCTCTGGGGCCGATCCGGTGACGGGCGGACCGCTGATTTGGGGGGCCGGGCTTGTAGGCTCGGTCGCGCTGCATGTCGCTGGGGCGCTGCTCTTGCTCGGGACCATCGACCCCGACCCGGTGCTGGACCAGCCCGTTCCCGAAACGCGGATGCAATTGTCGGCCCACCAGGTGAAGCAAAGCCAAGCGGTCGAAGCCCAACTGCAATCCGATGCGGCCCGGGCCAAAACGGCCAGCGGGGCGCGTTTGGATCAGGGTGTCATAAGGCAATCCAGCGCTGCCGCTGCCCCATTGCCACAGCAATCGCTTGCAGCGTCACCGCCACAAACCAACGCGCGGCCCCCGCTCGCGCATACTGCCAACCGGATCAAAGCGCAGCTGGCGCCAACGCTGGGCCTGACCGAAATTACCAGCGCCGCTGAGGTGCTTGTGAGTGCCCAAGTGTCCCCGACCCCTGTCGTCGCTACGGTTGTCAACCAGGCATTGTCACGACCCGCAGAGCTGGAGGCACAGACCATTGTCTCGGCCACCCCGGCGACCGAAACGGCGCAGGCGGTTTCGCCACAACCTGTTGCGCTCATACAATCCGAGCCCGACACGACAACAGCCGTGGCCTCAGATGTCATGTCAACAACCGGAGACGGCCCGATTGACCCCGTCTCGCTGGCCGCAATCCAAAGTTTCATGCGCCCCGAGGATGCCGCACAGGCTGCGCAGGATTTGCGTGACGGGATCGATGGCCTGCTGGCCCAAGTGCCCTGCTCCCGCCTGCAGGTGCAGTTCCAACCCGAAACCAACACGCTTGAGGTGATCGGCCATATTCCCGAAGACGGGTTGCGCGCTCCGACGCTTGCGGCGTTGCAGGCCCAGATGGGCGAGAATATCCGCGTCGCCGACAACATCCTGCTGCTGCCCCGTCCACAATGCGGCGCGCTGAGCGGAATTGCAGATGTCGGCCTGCCGCAATCTACAGACCAGATCACCAACCCTCTGCTGATCGGCGACGATGTGCACGCGCGCGAATTTCGCTATGTCCAGGGTCAGCAACTGGTTCTGGATCTGTCCGGCGCAGATTACGACGCCTATGTCTATGTGGATTATTTCGATGCCGATGGGCAGGTGATCCACCTCAGCCCCAACGCGTCAACACCGGTGGAGCTGACACCGGCCAAAGCCTCGCTTCGTATCGGAGCAGATGCGCCCGGCGAACCGGGGCTATTCATCACCATCGGCCCACCTTACGGCCAGGAGATCGCAGTGGCCTTTGCGTCTTCGGTGCCGCTTTACCAGGACGAACGGCCATTGGTCGAACCCGCTGATGACTACCTGAGATTCCTGAAATCCCGCATTTCTGCGGCCCGCTCGGAGAACCCGGATTTCAAAGGTGAATGGGTCTATTTCTTCATCACCACCGCAGCAGAATAGCCTAGACGTCAACCTATGCTGTCGTGCAAGCCGAGCGCAGCCCGTAGATCGCGAACCCGTTCGGCGTTATCTTTGGCAAGGCTGCCATCTGCATTGTGCAGATTGTTTTCAAACCCGATCCGCATCTCGCCACCCATTTGGTGGGCCTTGACCAGGCAGGCCGTTTCAGTCTGACCGAAGGCACATGCCATCCAGCGCGTTGGCCGAGTGCCGACATCCAGAAACGGTTGCAGGTTTTCCGGGCGACTCGGTAACCCGTCCTCATAGCGCCCCAACACAAACAGAACGCGCTGCGGCTTATCGGGTATCACATGCCGGTCTTGCAGTTCCTCAAGCCACTCCCGATCTTTCGGAGAATAGAGAATGTGTTGGATTTCAATGTCCGAATCATCCGCCCAGTGATAGAACCGCCCCGCCGTGGCATCATCGGTACCGGTCATTTGTTCCCGCAAAGCGACCGAGACACGCTGCGGCATCACATCTCTGACCAGTTTTCGTTGATCCGCAGCATCATATCGGTCGAGGCTTTCGGTGGTGATCTGCACCTGCAATTCCGGTACCTGCAGGGTGCATTCCTGCAAAACCTCGCGATATTGCCCGGCATCCAGCAGGTGATTGCCTGCGCTGTCGCGAACATGTGCATGAAGGGCGTCCGCCCCAGCGGCATGGCACTCCTGTGCGCAGGCGATTAATTCGGCAACAGTTGTCGGGACCGCAGGATGATCCGCCTTGGTCTTGCGGCCACCATTGGGCGCGACCATGATAAACGGCTTTTTGAACTCATTCATGGCTGCTGTCTGGTTGCTTTGCGCCGGGCTGGCAAGAGCCTTTCTTCTGCTTTTCCTTTGTCGCTTGTTGCGTTGAAATCAACGGGCGACTTCAAACGCCTTGCGACATCAGCAAAAGATGGTCGGTGACAGCGACAAAAAACAAGACACTGCCGGTCAGCACAAACACATGCCAGATGGTGTTGTGAAAGGGCAGCCATTCCATCAGGTAAAAAACCACGCCGACCGTATAGACTAGGCCACCTGCGATCATAAGCGTCAGGACAAAGGGCGATAGCTCGGCCAGCATGGAATGCCCGGCAAGCACAGCCGCCCAGCCCATGATCAAATAAAGCGCAAGGCCGAACCAGCGGAACCTGTCAGGGTCCATCATTTTCAAAACCGATCCAAGCGTGGCCGATGACCACAACCCCACCAAAAGCCCGGTGGTGGGGGCGCCTGAAAGCACAAGAAAGGGCGTATATGTCCCTGCAATTTTTACATAGATGCCCGAATGGTCCAGACGGCGAAACAGGTCGGTCATGCGATGGGTGTCGAACATGTTGTAAACCGCCGAGAACGACAGCATCAGCACCAGGGTGCAGCCATAGATTGATGCGGCCAGAACGGCTTCGGTCTTGGGGTGGCTGTAGGCTGTGACCCATATGAGGATCGGCACCGCGATGACGGCTGAGGACACCCCAAGTACATGAACACATCCGTCGCTGATACGCTCTGCCCGGCTATAGGCTGGTCGGATATGCGCAAAAGACATCATGGATCAAAGGTAAGCGCACAGAACCCACGCAACAAGTTAACAAAACCGCGAGTGTTAGCGCCACGCCTATTCCGGCGTGTCATCCGGTTTGGGATCCTTGTACCGGTTCAGATCAAAAATCCCCGCCTGTAATGGGTCGCTTGCGGCAAAAGCCTGATGCAACTGGTCGCTTGATGGCCAGAAGTTCGGGCTGGTCCGGCGCACACCAAAATTGTTGACCAAAGTCAGATAGTCCTCCTGCGTCGCGATGGATTTCACCTCTTCTGTAAACACATCAAGCTGTGATTGCGGCACCCGAAAGAAGAAATTGGGATAGCTGCCGAAGAGCCCGGGGAGGATCGTCAGAACATCCTCGTCAGGCTGGCGCCGTGACGGCTCGTGAAACAGAAACGCGATATTGGAATGCGCTTTGTCATGGGCGATGGTGAAGATCTGATCCTCTTTGTCCGGGGTCTCGATGATCAAGACCGAGAGATCTGGAAAGAACTTGGCCCAGGGTCCAGGTTCAGCAGCGATGGTGCGCAGGGCCTGATCCCTGCAGGTTTCGTCCGTGCACCGATTTATCGGGTCAGACAGAGGCCAAAGACCACCGCCTCGCGCAAGTAACGCCAGCAGAAATTCCTGTTTCGGTTGGTTTGTGGCATACGCGATCCCGGTGGGAAACGTGTCATCCACCCGCCGCTGATGCCAGTAGGTATGCAATTGGGCCAGAGGCCCGCTATACCAGCTCTTGTGCAACTCTGGTCGGTTCTCACGTGGTATGAAGGTCAGGAATAGATCCTCGCTCTCCATCCGCAACTCGTCCATGTAAAGCCGTGTGGCCAGTTGATGTTCGATCCGGCCAAAGACATCGAAACCGGCAACCAGGACGTAATAGATCCGCTCGAACACGGGGTAGTCGATCACCCATGCGGTTTCCGGGACCGCCCCGTGAAACCCTGTCATGGCCGACGCATTGTCGAAATTTCGAAACACCGTCAGTAGGGCGTTTGTGTTCGTGCCCTCACCGTCCCAGATCGCGTCATAGCCAAACCCTTGTTGATGCGCCGGACTGGCGCGGTATCGGGCGTCGCGGAATTCAAGATAGCGGACCTGATTTTTATGGGACAGACCATGCAAATCGCCCAGCTTTCCTCGATCGACCTGCGCCACCGGCAATTCAAGGAAGGCGGCGCCGTCTTGTAGGAAACCTGGGTCGGTGACCGACAAATCGGCGTCCGGGTCCAGGAAACTGACCCAGAACCGATCCTCAATCACGTCAACCGCTGTGGCCCCATGACAGACGGGGCCGCGGATAAAGCTGCGCACAAAAAACAGGGCGTCGTCCAACAGAAACTGATAGCGCGATCTTGCGGGCAGGCTGGCGAAGGTAGTGAACGGATCACCGCCCTCGGCATCTCCGTAAGACGGCAACGCGGTCAGCGCCCAATCGCTGTCCAAAAACAGCTCTTGATACCGCGCCATGCGGTCGGCGCCCAGCGAGTAGACCAGATGCTCTTTGTGGACGATGGTTTCGTCGATCACCCGCAGCCTGTAGTAGAACGGCCCGTCTCCGGGGCTGTCGAACGGGCGGCGGGTTGCGATGACATCGATCTCTTGGCCGTACGGAGTTCTGGATCGGACCAATTGGAAAAACCGTCGGGGGTCATCCCCGACAAAGTGCAGATGGGCCAGGAACAGGTGTTCGTAGAGATAGCGGCTCATCAACTGGGTCCGCATATCTGAGGCGTTCAAAAAGGCCTCCCATTCGGCAAGCTGACGTTGGATGTCTTCCGGCACCTCGGTTTGTAGTGTAGGTACAACCGCTCCTGCGCGCGCCCAGGCCGCCAAGGTTGCATATTTGTCATCGCCCAAAGCTGCGGCTGCATAGGGCATTCCGGCCAATGGGTTGTTTTTGGCAAACGCGTCGAACTGATCGGGCGTGGGGCAAACCAGAGTTCGATCAACAGCAAGCTCCAATGCCTGCGGGACAGGCGCATTCGTGGCCAAGGGGGTCTGCCTCCCCAACTCAAGATAGCGTTCGATCAGATTGGCCGAGGCTTCTGCCTGCTGCGGATCACGGGTGACAGAAAAGAATCCAAGATCCCGCCAACCTGCCACGGTTGTGGCATCAATCCCCAGCCGCGTGGGCTGCGCATCGCTCAGACGTTCGGTGTGATAGACAGGCTGCTGGCTCGCGCCGCGCAGAATACCTTGTGGGGATGTCAGTTTAAGCTGACAGGGTGCGTCATAGCAGCTGTGGCAGACAACACAGCGCTTATCCAGAACCTCTTTCACATCCTTCCAAGCAGGTTCAGACAGCGTATCTTGGCTATGTGCCATGATTGGAAAGCAAAGCGCAAAGACCAGCCAAAGCACCCCTGCGTTCCATTTCTGACCCGTGTGTTGTCGATCATGCGGCATGTCCGGCCCCCTGTTCGGCAGATGTCTGCAAGACCCATGACACCCCGATCCGAGATCGGATACAAGCCGGGACCGGATTAAGTTTGCCGGAAAGCGGTCCTGCATGAGCAAGACTAAACCGAGCCGTCCTGAATTTCGGCCAAAAGCCAGGATTTCAAGCTTTGGGCGCCTTCGGACAAATGCTCATCCGCGCGCCCGACCAGATAGAAGTTGTTTGGCGCCGGGATCGCGTGCTCATCCAATGCCACGAGCTTTCCGCTGTTCAGCATCGGGTGCACCAGGCGTCTCCAACCCAAGGCCAGACCCGCCCCTTTGCGCGCCAGTTGCAAGGCCAGCGCATAGCTGTTCACCCGCGATTGCACGGGAACCTGCCCGGTATATCCAAGTGCCTGAAACCAGGCGGGCCATGTGGTCCAGCTGCTGTCATGAGTGTCGAGATGGATCAGAGGCTGCTGCGCAATGTCAGCAAGCGTGGCCCCTTTCAGCTTAGTGGCCAGTGTGGGGCTGCAGACAGGGGTCAGCACATCCCGATAGAGTTGCGTATGCGGCAGAGATGATCCGGGCGCGCGGCCATACCGTATGAAAAAATCCACATCAGATCGATCGTTAAAGGCCGTATCCTGTGCCAGCTGGTTCACCTTCACATGCGGGTAATCCTGCCAGAAGCGGATCACCGAGGGGGACAACCAAAGGGCCGCCACCGCAGTGGTTGCGCCCACGGTGACATGGTTTTCCGAATCCCCGCTGCGAATTTGTTCAAGTATTTTGGACACTGTCTGAAATGAGGTGCTGAGCGCCTCGTACAATGCGGTGCCCCCGTCGGTCAGAGCAACGCCGCGGTGACGGCGGATAAACAACGCTGCCGACAGCTCGGTCTCCAGGGCCTTGATCTGGTGGCTAACGGCCCCCGGGGTGACAGACAGCTCGACGGCTGCGTCCTTGAAGCTCAGATGGCGTGCGGCGGCCTCGAACGCCGAGAGTGATGCGAGCGGTGGCAAGTTGTAGTGACGTCGAGACATTGGCTGCGAGCATATCCAGTTGGCGTGAGCGACATTCACCCCAACTTGGCAACAAATCTGTCAGAAATCCACTTGTTTCACCGCCCCATGCGCTCACCAAACGGCAACCGGATCGCCCAGTACGGATTTGTCGACTTCGATGCCCAACCCCGGAGCATCCGGTACCATCACGCCACCATATTGGACTGGAGCATCAATCCTCGCGGTCGACAGAGTTACCATGTCGCGACAATCCAGAATGCAGCGCAGGAAACGCTGCGGTACGGTGGACCCCAGATGAGCAATGGCAGCAAAGGCGATGGTTGACCCCACCGTGTCCTGCACGCTGAGTGTCAGACCAGCGGCGCAACAGATATCGCGATGACGCCGCCCATGGGTCAGGCCGCCCGCTTTTGAGATTTTCAGGCCAATCCCGTCAGCCACATCCTGCGCAATGATCTGAATGATGTCCTGATCCTGCTGCGCCAATTCGTCGATGATGATCGGCACATTGCACCTTTGTCGCAAAGACAGTGTCTCGCGCCAGGAGGCACAAGGCGCTTCCAGTACAAAATCGAGTCCTTGGGGCAGCAATCGCAACATCCGAAGCGCGGTTTCCGGCAACAGGCCACCGTTTGCATCAACGATGAAATACTCACCCGGCAGGCGGTCCGCCAGAGCCGCGGCGATCCGTTCGGCATCCAGCGCCGGGCCACCCTCGCTGTCCAGCGCGCCGATTTTGATCGAATGCCCTTGATACCCCATGCTGCGATGTTCGGCGACGCGGTGGCGCATGTCCTCGGGCGTGCCAGCATAGATCGACGAGATGATCGGCATACGGTTCCCCGTAGACCCGCCCAGCAAAGCACAGACGGGCATGTTCACGGCCTTGCCAAAGATGTCCCAGCACGCCACGTCCAGCGCGGTTTTGGCGTGGTTGTGGCCCACAAGCGCTGTATCCATTGCATCATTGATCCGATCCACATGGCGCGGATCGCGACCGATCAAATGTGGTGCGATCTCGGCGATGCCAGCACGCACGCCACGCGCATGAGCGGCGATATAGCTTGCTCCAAAGGGCGTGCTTTCACCCCAGCCTTCGATCCCGCACTCTGTTTCGATCCGCACGATCCCGGCGTCAAAACTGCGATATGCGCGGCCACCGGACAGCTGATAAACACCACCCGAATAGGGTAGTTCAACTTGATACAGTTCGATGCGCTTGATTTTCACTCAGGCACCTCGGGCGGAAGCAGAACAAGCTTGCCGATATGCCGTTTTGCCAGAAAATCCTGTTGAGCGCGGGCAATCTCTTTCAACGGATAGGTGGCCGACAAGGCCGGACGGATCTCACCCCGTTCAATATATGAGACGAGGTTCGGAAACACCTCTTCAGCCTGGTAGGTCGAGCCGAAAAGTGAGAGGTCTTTGAGGTAGAGCGTGCGCACATCCAGCTCTGCCATTGGCCCTGCGATGGCCCCTGCGGTTGCGTAACGACCTCCTCGGCGCAATACCTCAAGCATGCTGGGCCATTGCGGCCCCGCAACCAGATCGATCACCACATCTACCGACATTTTCCCCAAACTGGTCACTAAATCGGCATTGCGATCAATAACCTCGTCGGCACCCAGATCCAGAACTTCATCAGCTTTCGATCTTGAAGACACGGCTATGACATATGCGCCCCGACGTTTGCACAATTGCACAGCCGCTGAACCCACGCCGCCTGACGCGCCGGTGATCAGCACGCGCTCGGCCCCGACCGAGGCTCGGTGCAGCATGTTTTCCGCCGTCGAATAGGCGCAAGGCATCGAGGCGAGTTCGGCATTGGTCCAACCGCAATGAACGGGATGGGCAAATTCGGATTTGGCCAAGGTGAATTGCGCAAAGGCACCATCGCATTCCGAACCAAAAGTGATGCAGCTGAAGGGCGGGTGTTCGCGCAAGGGTTGGATCGATTGCACCAGCACTCGCTGCCCGATCCGCGACGGGTCAACGCCATCCCCGACGGCCTTGATATATCCGCAGGCATCTGCGCCCTGAATGCGCGGAAAGCTCAGCGGAGTGCCTGACCAGCTGGCGTCGGTGTTATCAACACTCTCGAACCCCTGAGCGCCACCGGTTTCAGTGTCTTCGGTCACCGCTTTGGAATACCAGCCGATCCGGGTGTTGATATCGGTGTTGTTGATGCCTGCCGCCGCAACGCGGATCAGAACTTCGCCCGGACCCGGTGAAGGTACCGGTATATCGGTGCGGTATTCCAGCTTGTCCAATCCGCCATGACCCGTCAGCACGACCCCTGCCATCGTTCTGATCATGATACCGCCCCCTTCGGTTAACAATCCCAACTCGTCCTATACGATCATACCCTAAACCATCGGCTCAAACGCCCCTTTGCGTCAAATGCCCAAACGCTCGGCACGTCCCCGCTCGTACAGTTTACGGTTCAACTCCTCTGCTTCAGGTGCGCCATGTTCCAGCGCGTAGACAAACGCGTGTGTAAGATAAAAACAGGCGGCATCGTAGTCCTGTCGCACCTCTGCAACCTCAGCCGCTTGTTGATACAGCTGAATCAGCGCCGGCACGTCCTGCTTGGCGTGGGCCAGCAACAGCTGCTGATCCAGTTTGTTCAGGTCCACTGTCAGTCCGCGTGCGGCGCCGAGCGCGCCTTTTCGATCTGCGAAGCAACCCAGTGATGAAAACAATGCGTCGGTCCGTCCATCACGGGTGAAAAGCGGCCACCGTCGAACTTAATGCCATGCCGGCCCTTTTGCATGCCTTCGACGACAAACACATCCTCTTCGAAAACCGTTTTCCAAAGAGCCGCATTCTGGGCGCGCAAAGCTTCGTGCTCGGGTGTATCCTCGGGGGGTTGAGCATAGTAGAGCTCGATCCGTTCGTTCGAGCGCTCATGGCTGATCGGGTCGATGATAAAGGCAAACCCATGGTCGCGCTGTACGCCCAACAAGGTGTTGGGATAGACAACGATATATTCGGCCCCTTCGGTCCATTTCTCGCTTAACCCGGCGAAATCATCCAGCTTTTCGCCCGCCTCCCCTTCGAATTGGCGGTACACATAGGTGCCCTGGCCGGAATACTTACCCAGTTCGTTGATGTTGTAATGGTCCTCAAGACGGGAATAGCTGTTCAGCCCGGGATGCACCCAGGGCAGGTGATAGCTTTCGCAGAAATTCTCGACCGCCAGCTTCCAGTTTGAGGCCAGTTCCAGATGGACCGAAGCGCCGTCTCCCCCGTGATACATCGGTTGATCGAAATCCTGCCAGCGCTCCATCAATTCTCCGTGCACCTCTTCGAAGTCAGGAGCGGTGCCGTCGATATTCACAAAGATCACATCGCGCCAAACATAGGATCGGATGCGGATCAACCCCAGATTGGCATAGTCCATATCCTCATGTGTATTCTGACCGGGGCCACCAACATGCGGTGCTGCTTTCAGCGTGCCGTCCAGCCCATAGCACCAGCTGTGATAGGGGCAGCGGATCGCGCCGCGGATCTTGCCAGGCTCGTCCACCAAGATCATTCCACGATGGCGACAGGTGTTCTGAAACACGCCTATCTGGCCTTCGCGATCTCGCACCATCAGCAAAGGCATCCCCAGAAACTCGATCGGATAAGCATCGCCCGCTTCGGGGATATCCTTGCCAAACCCAATGCCAGACCAATTGGCAAACAAGACGGCATCACGTTCTTCCACAAAGACATTCGGGTCGATGTAATGGGCGTTGGGCAGACCTTTGGCCTTGTTAACCTCGGTCAGAACAGATGAAAGCGAGACGCGTGTGTTCATCGATTACTCCTGATTGTCCAGAATGGGCTTGGTATCAGGACCCATTGGCAATGCTATTGATCGATCTTCAATATCAAAAATCCTAACCGATGAGTGAGCTTGGCTAAATTGAAATCTACAAAGGCTTAGATGCGGTGTTCTCAGCGTCCGACGATGCTGGTGGAAGAGCCACCTTGGTCACAAGGCGCGAGATTCACGCGCAATTCGTCTGAAAAAGGGAAAAAAGCCGCGAAAATTCTCCGTTTCAGGCCGATTTCGCGGACTGTACGCCAGCTGATGCTGATACAGATTGAAGCCACCGACCGCGAATGAGAGCTCAGATGCCAAAAACTTGTTATGCCTACCAATCCATCGCCCGCGCCACTCATGAACATGGGGTCGATACCATGTTCGGCCTGATGGGTGACGCGAATCTGTTCATGGTCGACAGCTTTGTGCGCGACTGCGGCGGGCGGTTTGTCGGTGCGGCGCATGAGGCGAGCTCGGTCCTGATGGCGTTGGCCTATTCCTATGTGTCAGGCAAGGTTGGGGTGGCAACAGTAACGCATGGCCCGGCGCTAACCAATTGCACAACTGCCCTGACCGAGGCCGCGCGCGGCAATGTTCCGATGGTTGTTCTGGCTGGTGACACACCGGTCAGCAACCCGCGCCATGTGCAGGGCATCGATCAGCGCGAAGTTGTCAAAGTCACCGGTGCCGGATTCGAACAATTGCGCTCGCCCGAAACCATTGGCGCGGATGTGGCTCGTGTGTTCTATCGCGCGCAGATCGAACAGCGCCCGATTGTTCTGAACATGCCTGCTGATTTCATGTGGCAAGAGGTTACGCACAGCGCCCATGTTCTGAACGTTTACAACGCACCCACCGGCGTCGCGGAGAGCGATATTCTGGATGACGCGATAGGCATGATCGCCTCGGCACGGCGACCGTTGATCCTGGCCGGAGCCGGGGCCGTTGCAGCGAAGGACCAGATCGTCAAACTGGCCGACCGGCTGGAGGCGCCGCTTGCCACCACGCTCAAGGCCAAGGGCCTGTTCAACGACCATCCCTATAATATCGATATCTTTGGCACGCTTTCGACCCCGGCGGCCTATGAGTTGATTGCCCAATCCGACTGTATCGTTTGTTTTGGCGCGCAACTGCATGATTTCACAACCGATCGTGGCAAGCTGATGAAGAACAAGCGGGTGGTTCAGATCGATGTTCAGGCCTCGGCCATTGGTGGTGGGTTGCACCCGGATGCTGCGTTGATCGCAGATGCCGGACTGGCGGCAGAGACGATCCTGTATTGGCTGAACGAGGCGGAAATACCAGCCAGCGGCTTTACCCGCGAGTTGGATGTACCAACACTTACCGCCCATCCCGACCCTGCGGACAAAACTGCGGACGGTTGCATCAACTATATCCACGCGCTGAACCGGCTTGAGGCTGAGCTGCCCCAGAATCGCGTGATGGTTACCGATGGGGGTCGTTTCATGACCGAAGTCTGGTGTCGCCTATCCGTGCCCGACCCTCACAGCTTTGTGCCGACCGCCAATTTCGGATCGATTGGCCTGGGCCTGCAAGAGGCCATCGGCGCGGCCATTGCCGAACCAGACCGCCCCACGGTTTTGTTCTGCGGCGATGGCGGGTTCATGATGGGCGGCATCAACGAATTCAACACAGCCGTGCGGTTGGGGCTGGATCTGATTGTCATCATCGCCAATGACTCGGCCTATGGCGCTGAACATATCCAGTTTATCGACCGCCAGATGGACCCAAGCCTGACTGAATTCAACTGGCCCTCGTTTGCCGAGGTCGCAAAGTCACTGGGCGCAGACGGGGCCGAGGTGCGCACCAAAGACGATCTGGAGGCTGCACTTGACGCGGTCAAAACCCGCAAAGGCCCCTTCCTGATCGAGCTTCACCTGGATCCCCATGATGTGCCGCGCATGCGGATCTGAGCCTGCCTAACTGGCTGCCTAAGTCCAAGCCGCTCACCCCACATCAGTTGGGGTGACGCACAGTCAAAAGGACCATTGCGAATCTATCTACCTACTGGTAGGTAAGTGGATGAACCCCTCATGCCCCGTTATCTCACCACCAGAAAGGAATTCCCTCATGGAACTGAACTCCGATTTTACGTCCCGCGTGGTGGTTCATTCTGATCAGCTTGATTGGCAAGCTTCGCCGATGAAGGGAGTCGACCGCCGAATGCTGGATCGGATCGGTGGTGAAGTTGCCCGCGCCACAACAATCGTGCGCTATGCGCCGGGCAGCAAGTTTTCCGCACATACCCACACGGGGGGCGAAGAGTTCATTGTACTGGACGGAGTGTTTCAGGACGAACACGGGGATTTCCCGGCAGGAACCTATGTCCGGAACCCACCGACCTCGGCCCATACACCGGGGTCCGAGCCGGGCTGCACAATCTTCGTCAAGCTGTGGCAGTTCGACATGGACGACCGAACGCAGTTTCGCAAAGACATGGCGGCCGAGCTTGCTGCGCCCGTAAACGGAGTTGCCACCGCTGCTTTACACGAAGACCCGCGCGAGATCGTCACCTACAGCCACCTTGATCCGGGTGCTCAATTGTCGTCGGATGCGAAGGGCGGGATCGAGTTGCTGGTGATTGACGGCGAGATCACAGCTGGTGCTGATGTTCTGCGCAAAAATAGCTGGTTACGCCTGCCCGAAGGGGAAGCGCTGGCAGCAACAGCGGGTGCGGACGGTGCAAAGATCTGGATGAAAACCGGGCATTTGCCCTATGCTCAAGCCCCGGTGGTGTGACAGATGAATGACCCTAAACCCCTTGCTTTGGTGGCCGGTGCCGGCGCTGGCCTTGGCCAATCTCTCCTGACCCGCTTTCAGTCTGCCGGTATGGAGCCGGTCGGGCTGGGCCGCACGAGACCCGAAGGCACCGTTGGCACGTTCCATCAGGTTGATCTGTCAGATCCTGACAGCGTGTCGCCGATAATAGCTAAACTGATCGCCATCCATGGCCCACCCAAGATCGTTGTGCACAACACCGCTGAACTGGTTATTGCCCCCTTCACCGGAACAACACTGGAAGACTATCAGCGCACGTGGGCTTCGATGGTTCAATCCCTTGTGGTCCTCGGGCAATCGGTGCTGCAGCCGATGGTGCGGGGTGGTGGAGGCACCTTTATCGTCTCGGGCGCAACGGCATCACTGCGCGGTGGCGCGAGGTTTTCGGCTTTTGCCTCGGCGAAATTTGCCTTGCGCGGTCTGACCCAATCGCTGGCGCGGGAATACCAGCCTTCCGGGATACATGTGGCGCATGTCATTCTGGACGGTATCATCGATACGCCGAGATCCCGCGAATTGCACAGTCTGGATCCGTCAAAGATGATGAAACCCGACGCGATTGCAGAAGCTTATTGGCAATTGGCACAACAGCCCGCGTCAACCTGGACCCATGAGTTGGATCTGCGCCCGGCCACAGAGGGTTTCTGAGCAATGCAGACCGAAACGCTCATCATCGGCGCAGGGCTTTCAGGCCTGTCACTCGCGACGCAACTGGCCCAAAGTGGCCGCGACTTTCTATTGGTCGAAGCCCGCGACAGGATTGGGGGCCGCATACTGACCGAGCATTCAGGGGCCGGTTATTTTGATCTGGGCCCCTCATGGTTCTGGCCCGGACAGCCCCGGATCGCGGCGCTGATCAGCCAGTTGGGGCTGGAGCGTTTCGATCAATACAGCATCGGAGCGCTCAGCTTTGAGGATGAGCAGGGCCGCGTGGAGCGTGGCAGAGGCTTTGCCTCGATGGAGGGCTCGTATCGGGTCGAAGGTGGGTTGGCTGCCGTGACAAACGGATTGGCGGCACAGCTCAAGCCGGATCGGCTTATGCTGTCGACACCCATTGTCGGCCTGACGCGTACACCGAACGCGATCGTCGCTACCGGTAATGCAGGACAAGAGATCAAGGCAAAGCAAGTCGTGTTGGCCTTGCCACCACGGGTCGCAAGCCGGATCACGTTTTCGCCTGTGCTGCCGCAAGCTACCCAGGCTGCGATGACAGGCATTGCCACTTGGATGGCGGGTCAGGCCAAGGCTTTTGCGGTCTACAAAACTCCGTTCTGGCGAGAGAAAGGGCTTTCGGGCGACGCAATGAGCCGCTGCGGACCGATGGTGGAAATTCACGATGCCTCACCTGCAGAAGGTGGACCCTATGCTTTGTTTGGCTTCATCGGCGTCCCGCCGCAAGCCCGGCAAGACGCGCCAAGTCTGCACCAGGCTCTGCAAGATCAGTTGATCCGACTGTTTGGGCCCAAAGCCGCGGACCCTATTTCGCTATTTGTCAAAGACTGGGCGTTTGACCGGTATACGGCGATTGAAACCGATCAGCGACCATTGACTGCGCATCCGGCCTATGGGTTGCCACAAGCCATGTCGGGCCTTTGGGATAACGCTCTGATCTTTGCCGGCACCGAAGTTGCCACGCAATTCGGAGGCTACGTGGAAGGCGCCCTCGAAGCCGCAGAAAACGCCATGGCCCGGATCGAAAGGAAAACCCCTGCCCGACAAGAGCTCTGATACCAAAACGGCGCTGCTGGATGTGGCCGAGCTTGCTGTGCGGTCGCGAGGGTTTGATGGATTCAGCTATGCTGATCTGGCGCAAGTCGTTGGGATTCGCAAAGCTTCGATCCACTATCATTTCCCGACCAAGGCGGATCTGACAGCGGCCTTGGTCGAACGCTACCACAATGCGCTCGACCAAGAGTGCCACCGGATCGAAACTCAGCACAAAACTGGGCGCGACCGGTTGCAGGCCATGATCCAGCTTTATCGAGACGCGTTGAATGATGGCACGACCTTATGCCTGTGTGTGTCGCTGATCAGCAGCCGCGAAAGCCTCTCCATTGGCGTGATCGAAAAAATCAAAGCTTTCCGCGCAATGATGGTCGCCCGATTTGCTGAAGTCTTCCGGCAATGCCAACAAGAAAATTCGATCCGCGACGTGTCAGATCCCGTGGCCGAGGCCCGCGCCGCCCTTGCCCTGCTGGAAGGGGCGCATTTGTCGGCGCGCGCTGAAAACAACGTTGACGCTTTCGATCGTGCATTGTGGATATTGACGTCCCGTTTGCGGTAAAGCTGCTGCTCGCAAAGGCGTGGCTGCGGTCTGACAACAAGCTGTCTGCCGGAAGCCTTTGCCCCGCCCATGAGGATTGACGCATCGACGGATAATCTAAATCGTGACAGAGTTACGCATACTTGGAGCCCGAAAAGGAATGCGGTTTGTCGGATACAGAAATGTCAAAACGAAAAGCCATCATCGCGCATTGCAGGGCACTGAACAGCAGCGGGCTTAATCAGGGAACAAGCGGTAATATCAGTATCAGACACCAGGATGGGATGCTGATCTCGCCGACCAGTCGCCCCTATGACAGTTTGCAACCCGAAGACATCGCCTTTGTTGATCAGAACGGCAAAGCCACAGGCAAATTTGCCCCGTCAAGTGAATGGCATTTCCACCTCGACATTCTGCTGCAGCGTCCGGATGTAAACGCTGTTGTTCACGCGCATCCGACCTATTGCACCACTTTGGCAATTATGGGCAAAGAAATCCCACCAATTCACTATATGATTGCAGCGTTTGGCGGCGCGACCATTCGATGCGCTCCGTATGAGATCTATGGCACCGCTGCCCTGTCGAAGGTCGCGGTAGCGGCGCTTGAAGGGCGTAAAGGATGCCTGCTGGCACATCACGGCATGATCACTGTGGGTCAGTCGATCGAACAAGCCTTTTGGTTGGCCGGAGAGTTAGAGGCCCTAGCGCGCCAATATCACGGCTGCCTTGTTCTGGGCGAGCCGCCCCTGCTGAGCGATGCGCAGATCGAAGAGGTTCTTGAGAAAATCAGTGGATACGGTCAAAACCACAGTAGCTGACACCGTATTCTTCGCACATTGAACACATCACATCTTTGAATGTGCATCGCGAAAAACCTGGCTTTTTCGCGCGGATCGTTCAGCATTCTGAACAAACGAATTGAAAGATCGCGAAACCCAACATGCTTGACCTACTCAGCGATATCCTCACGCGGCTGTCCATGCGTGGCACCTTGTATTTCCGAACGTCCTTCAGCAAACCCTGGGGTGTGGCCGTGCCCCAGCATCAAAACGTGGCGCGATTTCACTATGCACATCGGGGTTCATGTCTGGTCGCGGTCGCTGGGCTGGAAGAACCGGCATCTGTCGAACAGGGAGACCTGATCATCATACCCCATGGCGCGCCGCATGAGCTGTATTGCGGTCACAAGCCCGAGGAAACCATCCTGCCGCTTGAGACAGTATTAGAAGAATCTGGCTATGACGGATCGGGGGTGCTGGTATATGGCGGGAACGATCAACCGCTGAGCGAAACGCAATTGATCTGCGGGCATTTCTCGTTCAACGCGCAGTCGCGCCACATTCTGTTCGAGCGTTTGCCGCCGCTGGTGCATATCAAAAACTATGGCGAGTCTGCTGGCAAATGGATGGATGCGACGTTGCGGGTAATAGGCGACGAGGCCGGAGCGCACCGGATGGGTGGCGATCTGATTGCATTGAAGATGTCAGAGGCGATCCTGGCCCAAGCCATTCGCAGTTTTCTTGAAAGCGACCTGGCTGAGGATTGGAAATTGGCCGGGTTTTCGGACAAGAACCTTGCTCAGGCCTTGGACGCATTTCATCAGAATCCACATCGCGCATGGACTGTTGAAACGCTGGCAAGTTCGGCAGGGATGTCGCGCACCAGTTTTGCAGTGGCCTTCCAGAAGAAAATGGCCATGACACCCATGGACTATGTGACAAGCTGGCGTATGGAGCTTGCCAAACAGGCGCTGTTGGATCCTCTGAATACTGTCGCCGATGTAGCAGAGTCCGTAGGATACGCATCAGATTCCGCCTTCGCGCGCGTATTCAAGAAAGAAACCGGTTTTACCCCTGCAGGGTTCAAACGCCTCGAAAACGCAAACCGTGCAACAGTTTGAACGTTCTGCGCGAAAAAACGAACGGGCGGACATTCATAGATCGAAACTAGCCCCGTATTTCTTAGTTATCGGCAATATTGACCGGATTGAGAAAGGAAAACACGATGCCTCGTTTCGTTACCAAAACCATTCACGCATATCTCGACTATCCTGTTGCTTTGAGCTTGGTTGCCATGCCCTTTCTGTTTGGGCTGGGCGCCTCAAACCCGCTAGCTTTTTGGCTATCTGTTATCACAGGTGTCGCCGCTTTTGTGCTGACGGTGTTGACCGATCATCACCTGGGTATGATCCGGGTGCTGCCGTATAAACTCCACCTAGCGGTCGATGGATTGGTCGGTGCTGTCTTTGTCCTTGCTCCGTTCGTGCTGGGCTTTGCCGGTCTCGACATGTGGTATTATGTCATTCTGGGCGTTACGGTCCTGCTTGTAGTCGGCTTGCATCAACCGGATGAAACAGGCGCGGCCGCCTAAACGACACGGGGGACCGGGCGTTCTACGCGGCCCCCCGATAATCTTCGCAATTGACGGGTGGATCAGGCCAGCTGTTTCAATCGCGGCATCAAATCCAGTAGTTCTTGAGTGTAGGGATGCTGAGGTGCGTTAAAGAGCTTGTCTGTCTCCTGAACCTCGACCAGCTTTCCTTGCCGCATAACACCTACACGGTCGCACATTTGGCGCACAACCGGTAGATCGTGACTGATGAACAACATGGTCAGGCCAAGGTGGTCTTGCAGGTCCTTGAGGATGTTCAGGATCTGCGCCTGAATCGAAACGTCAAGCGCGCTGGTCGGCTCATCGCAGATCAAGAACCTGGGCTGTGTCGCCAGCGCCCGAGCGATACAAATCCGCTGGCGCTGGCCGCCTGAGAACTCATGCGGGTATTTTCGCCAGGCATCTTTGGCCAACCCGACCCAATCCAGCAGTTCACGCACACGGGGGCCGATATCGGCTTTGGGTAAGATCTTGTGGTGATGAATGGGTTCGGCGACCAGATCACCGACCTTCATGCGCGGGTTGAGGCTTGAGAAAGGATCCTGAAAGATCATCTGGATTTGACGACGGTACCCTTGCAAAGCATCGGCCCCCATGGCCGTAACATCCTCACCGTCAAAGATCACACGGCCACCGTCCACGGGGTAAAGCGTGCCGATCATACGAGCCACGGTTGATTTGCCCGACCCACTTTCGCCGACAAGTCCAAAAACTTCGCCATCTCGGATGTCAAAGCTGACCTGATCCACCGCGGTGAAATACTGCCTGTGCGACGGAAGAATCGCACCCTTTTGCAAAAAGGTTTTGGTGATGTTTTCAACCTCAACCAACTTGCCGGATTTGGACAGATCGGTTTTGGTCCAATGGGCTGCCAGATCGTCGATCTTGAACGTGCTGACACGGTCGCCATAGCTGACCATGGGAAACCGCTCGACCTTGGTATGGGGCCGTGGCACCGCAGCGATCAGCGATTTGGTATAGTCATGTGTGGGCGCGCCCAGGATCTGATCCGTTGTGCCGCTTTCGACCACATGGCCGGAATACATGACCGTCACCGTATCAGTGGTATCTGCAATGACGCCCATGTCATGGGTCACAAGAATGACACCCACCTGACGTTCCTTGGCCAGTTCCTTGATCAGATCCAGCACTTGCGCCTGAACCGACACGTCCAGAGCGGTTGTGGGTTCGTCCGCGATCAGCACGCTGGGCTCGGTGCACAAGGCCAGCGCGATCACCACCCGCTGACGCATCCCGCCGGAAAACTGATGGGGATATTGGTTGAACCGCTCTGCCGGGTCTGGGATCGAGACCCGATCGAGCAGCGCAATTGCGCGCTTTTTGGCTTCGGACGCTGACAGGCCCAGATGCAGCTGGATCGTCTCAACCAATTGCTCACCCACCGTGAAAAGCGGGTTGAGCGAGGTCAGCGGGTCCTGAAAGATCATACCGATCTCTTTGCCCCGGATCCGGCGTTTGTCTTCGGCGTCCAGCGCGTCGATGCGGCGACTGTTCAGCCACACCTCACCCTCGGACACATGCGCCGGAGGGTCCAGCAGCCCGATCACCGCGTTGCCGGTCATCGATTTACCTGCCCCGCTTTCGCCCACAACGCCCCGGATCTCACCGGGATGCAGGTCATAGGTCACATGTTCGACCGGTTTGAAAACGCCGTGGCGCGTGGGGATTTCTACCGTCAGGTTGCGGATCGAAAGAACGGGGTCGGTCATTTCAGCCTCGGGTTCAGAACATCACGCAGCCAGTCGCCCAGCAGGTTCACACTCAGCGCCAGCGCCAGCAAGGTGCAGGCCGGGAAGAACAAGATCCACCATTCGCCCGAGAACAGGAACCCCTGCCCGATGCGAATGAGCGTCCCCAGCGAGGGCTGTGTCGGCGGTGCGCCTACGCCCAGAAAGCTGAGCGTGGCCTCGGCGATAATCGCAAGCGCCAGCGAGATAGTGGCGATCACCAAAACCGGTGACAGCACATTGGGCAGGATATGGCGCAGCATGATGGTCAACGGGCTTTGCCCGATGATGCGCGCGGCGGCGACATAGTCTTTGTTCTTTTCAACCAAAGTGGCCCCGCGCACGACCCGCGCAAACTGCACCCAATCTGACAGGCCAATGGCCAGGATCAGCACCCAGATGGCCATCTGGTCACGGTATTCCACCGGGGTCACGCCCTTGGCGATCCCAAAGATCAGCATGGCCAGCAGGATCGAAGGGAACGTCAGCTGCACATCCGCGGTACGCATGATGATCGTCTCGGTCCAGCCGCCGAAATAGCCTGACAACAGGCCCAGGATGATGCCCAGCACCATGGCAAACAGGACAGCGGCAACACCCACAAAAAGCGATATCCGCATCCCGTAGAGGATCGTCGAAAACACATCCCGCCCCTGATCGTCGGTGCCCATCAAAAAGCTTTCACCGGTGAAGGCGTTGGGCTGCATCGGCGGTGTAAAACCGTTCATCAGGTTCAGGCTGGACGGGTCGAACGGGTTTGTCGGTGCAATCAGTGGTGCTAGGACCGTCGCAAGGATCAACAACGATGCAACCGCAGCCGACACCATGGCCACGGGCGAGCGGCGAAACGCGTAGAACTGATCGCTGTCCAGAATAGTTTGCAGACGGCTCATGCGCTGACCCTCAGACGCGGATCGATAAAGGCATAAAGAATGTCGACCGCAAGGTTGATGGTGACGAAGATGACCGAGATCATCATCAGATAGGCGGCCATGACCGGGATATCGACGAACTGGATTGCGTTGATGAACAAGAGGCCAAGACCCGGCCACTGGAACACCGTTTCGGTGATGATAGCAAAGGCGATTATCGCCCCCAATTGCAGGCCGATTATTGTGATGACAGGCACCATCGTGTTTTTCAAGGCATGGCGAAAGTTGATGGTCCGATCGCTTAGGCCCCTTGCACGGGCAAAACGAACATAGTCCTGTCTCAATACCTCGAGCATTTCGGATCGCACCAGACGCATGATCAGAGTCATCTGATAGAGGCCAAGCGTGATTGCCGGCAGGATCAGCGCCTTAAGACCGCTGGCCGTCAGCAGCCCAGTATTCCACCAGCCCAAATCCACAACCTCGCCGCGCCCGAAGCTGGGCAGCCAGCCCAGTTCGACCGAGAACACGTAGATCAGCAAAATTCCGATTAGGAAGGTGGGCAGAGACACCCCGATCAGCGATGCCGACATGATGAAGTTCGCTGCAAACCCGTCGCGCTTGATGGCGGTGAACACACCCAGCGCAATCCCTAAGACAACCGCAAAGATGGCCGAGACCAATGCCAGTTCCAGCGTCGCCGGAGCACGTTCGGCTAGGATTTCGGCAACGGGGCGGCCTTGGCGAAAGCTGACCCCAAAATTGCCTTGCACCGCTTCTTGCAAAAACTTGACGTATTGCACGGGAAACGGTTGATCCAGACCAAGCTGTGCGCGCAAACGCTCTACATCTTCCATGGTCCGTTCCTGCCCCAGCATGTTGTCGATCGGATCACCGACAAACCGGAACATGGAAAAGGCGACAAGGCCCACGACAAAAAGTACCAGCGCCGACTGGGCAATGCGCCTGACGATGTATGACAGCATTTAGTTGACCGTGACCCAACGCAACAGGAAGAAATTGTCAGGACGCTGGGTCAGTTCGACATTGCTGCGTGCACCCCAGACCAACGGCTGGACATAGAGCGGAACATAAGCCACCTCGTCTTGCAGTATTCCCGCAACCTCATCCAGCATCGCCTGACGCTTGGGCTCATCGATCTCGGACTGGATCAAGGGCAAAAGCTCATCCACGCGCGCGTTCGAGTAGCCGCCAAAGTTCCAGGACCCCAACTTCTTTTCCTCATTTGGAGTCGAGGCAAGAAAGCGCACGGGATGTTCAGCATCGAACGTGCCCGGCGACCAACCCAACAGGTACATATCAAAGTTGTCGGCGCGCAGTTCCGGCCAATAATTCTGGACCGGCATCGCATCCAGCGTCACGTTCAGACCAGCCTGAGTCAGCATGGCCGTGATCGCCTGACAGACCGACTCGTCATTCAGATAGCGGTTGTTGGAGCATTTGAAGCTGACCTCGGCCCCTTCGGCCCCGGCCTCAGCGAGCAGCGCCTTGGCACCGTCCAGATCAAAGGCGTAAGGGTCGGCATTTGCAGCCGAGTACCCGCGCATCGCGGGGCTGACCAATTGGCTGGCCACTTCGGCATTACCGCGCATGATGGTCTGAAGGATGGCCGGAACATTTACCGCCTTGGCCACAGCCTCGCGCACACGGGCATCTTTGAACAGATCCGAGCTGCCCTGCCCCGTTTCGCTGGCACCCTCTTTCTGGTCAAAGCCCAGCATGATCACGCGAGCCTCGATACCCTGAATGACTTTCACATCCGGGTTGCCCTGCAAGCGGGCGACGTCCTGAATGGGTACAGGGTTGATGAAATCCACATCCCCAGACAGCAGCGCGGCCAGAGCGGTTGCGGGGTTCTGGATCGGTACCAGTTCAGCGCTGGTCAGGTTGTGTTCGGCCTCATCCCACCAACTGTCAAAGGGCTCCAGAACCGTGCGCAGCCCGGGCTCGCGTGCGGTCACACGGAAAGCACCGGTGCCGTTGGCGTTCAGCGTGGCATAGTTCCCGGCCTCTTTATCGGGCAGCGCCGCGTCATTGGCCTCGGCCCAACCACTGTCCATAATCATCCAGTTGGCGATGCTGTCCGGGAAGATCGGGTTTGGCGCGGTGGTCATGACGTCAACGGTATAGTCATCAACCTTGACCACATCGCTGACCGGTGCAAACCAGCTGCGTGTGTCCGAGCTTTCGTCCGACGCGCGCTGATACGAAAAGATCACGTCATCTGCGTTGAACTCGGACCCATCATGAAATGTCACACCTTCGCGCAGCTTGAACCGCCAACCCGCACCGCCATCGATGGTTTCCCAACTGGTCGCCAGGGCAGGCTCGATGGTCATGTCTTTGCCACGACGCACGAGGCCTTCGTACACATTGTTCAGAAAACCCAGCACCGGGGCCGAGTTGACCGCGTGCGGGTCCATGGTTTGCGGATCGGTCGTCACGGCGAATTTAAATTCTTCAGCCGAAACGGGCATGGCAAGCGCGCCCATCAGCGCGGCAGTGGTCAGACGTTTCATGATAGCTCCCACTTCATATGGTGACGGACCCCGTGGGTCGGGGCCCGCCAGAAAGGTTTAATTCAGGCCGAAATGCTTGACCATGGGCTGATCCTCGGGATCAACCTCGATGGCCAGGTTTTCTGCCATGCCCCAGTTCAGCACCTGATGGTGGATCGGGATGTACAGCTGCTCGTCCTGCACAACGCGCCAGATATCAGCGATATCCTTGTTGCGCGCGTCCAGGTCCGTGTTGGACGCCAGCGATTTGATCTTGGCATCGAGGTCATCGCTGTTGAAACCCGTACCGTTCCAAGTGCCGATATCACTCTCGCGACCATGGACCAGGAAGTTGAAGATGTATTCCGAGTCATATGTCGGAACACCCCAACCCAGCATGTAGAAATCGGTCAGACCATCGGTGATCAGCGGGAAATGCTGTGCTTTTGGCTTGGCGTCGAGGTTCACCGTGATCCCGATTTGACCCAACATGCCAACCGCTGCCTGACAGATACCTTCATCGTTGATGTAGCGGTCATTCGGGCAGTCCAGCCGGATCGAGAAACCGTCCGCATAGCCTGCCTCGGCCAACAAGGCCTTGGCCGCTTCGATATCAGTGCTGCTTTCGGCGTCCATCTCGGCCGTCCAGCCGTTCACAAACGGAGGCGCAATCATCCCGGCGGGTTGAGATTGGCCACGCATGACAACCTGCTGAATGGCATCGCGATTGATCGCTTTCGACATCGCCTGACGCACGCGTACGTCCGCCAGAGGGTTCTTGCCGTCAACATTGTCGGCTTCGATATCGTCCGCGCCCTGGTTCATCCCGAAGAAGATCACCCGGTTTTGTGGGGCCTGTTTAACAACCAACCCATCGACGGCATCGACCCGTTGAAGATCTTGTACCGGCATGTCCTGCAGGAAGTTCACCTCACCCGACAGCATTGCCGCAACGCGGGTCGCATCGTTTTGGATGGGAGTATAGATGATCTCGCTGATCGCCATCGGAAACTGATCGCGTCCCCAATAGTTCTCGTTACGCTCCATGACGGTTTTCACGTCGGGTTCACGGCTGACCAGTTTGTAAGGACCGGTGCCATTCACATTGGTGGTCGCAAAAGTGATCTCACCACCTTCGAAATCCTGCACGTCGACCGTGTTGTTCGCTTCGGTCCAGTCTTTGTCCATGATGAACAGATCGGTCAGGTTTGCAGGCAGGATCGGGTTCGGACCATCTGTCACGATCTCGACGGTGTGGTCGTCGACCGCGCGCACTTCGACAATCGAATTGATCAGCTCTTTCATGTCCGAGTTTGGCTGTTTCGCGCGATTGATGCTGAACACCACATCCTCGGCAGTGAAATCCGCTCCATCGTGGAATTTCACACCCTGGCGCAGGTTGAATACCCACACGTTCGGATCGTCCGCGCTGGGGGCCCAATCGGTGGCAAGAGCTGCTTCGAACGCACCAGACGTGTCGCGAATAATCAGTGGCTCATACATCTGATGGCGCACAGTATGTGTCGGCCCTTCGTTCTGCGAATGTGGATCAAGCGTGAGCGCATCTCCCGACCGCGCCCACCGCAAGGTTTCCGCACTGGCCAACGAGGTCGTCGTCATCAATAGCGCAAGCGCTAGCATTGGTTTTTTCATTTTTTACTCCCGTTTTGCAGACATTTAGCTGCAGTGAATTCGCGATTCTCTGTCACGAATTTCTATGAACGTTATGGGTGCGGATAGCATACCAACTGCGGACGCATGTCAATCAGCGATCGTATGGATTTAGTTCGATTCAACAACCTGAGTTTCGGCGTCAGATAAGCTTGTCGCAAAGAAAGAACGACGCAGATGTGTGCCGGTTGGAACCTCCGAGCGCCTAGCTCGAAACAGATGAGACGAGGACTTGATACCCAATAGAACACTGAGTGATGTGCCGGGAGTTGCCGCGTCTAAAGGTGAACACAGGTTCGACTTTTTCATGGCTCGTAATGGTACAATCAAACGATGCTATCTCGGCTAAACGTCTTAAACTGAAAGACCGGTCCAACCGCAATAGGCCCACGCAAATCGCGTGGGCCTGTTTCGTTTTGGAGCCTTGCCATCAATAGCGGTACCTGCAGCTTTTCAGCTGTCTCGCTGGCATTTGAGATTCGAGCATGGTCCAACGTCCAAGTATCTTCTCAACGCGCCCAAATCTAAGACTGAAAAGAGGACACAGATCGCCGCAAAATTGAGCAAACCCTGAATAGCAGGGCGCCCCAAGCATTCTCTCCTGCTTTGTTTTGCATTATGGAAACATTGGCCTCTTTGGCAGATTATTGCTAATTAATACCTTTTGGACGTCATTTTTCCGTCTCTTTTCTCGGCTCTTCAAAAGAGGACCAAGAGAAGTGAGTTGAACGCTGTTGTTGGGCGCAGGGATGTGAAGAATGACTGGCTTGAAAAAGAATGAATACGTCGAAGAAGAGCAGACGTTTGTAGACGAACTGAAGCCCGGTACAGAGCTTATGCACAGGCAGTTTCGGATCGAACGTTTTCTGAATGCTGGAGGTTTCGGGATCACTTACGAAGCCAAAGACAGCCTCAATCGGCGCGTTGTCATCAAGGAGTGTTTCCCCGGAGCATTCTGCCGACGTTCGGTTGTTCAAGTCGTGGCCCGTTCGCGTGCGCACCAGCAAGATCTTGCCTCGATCGTAAAGCTATTTGTGCGTGAAGCACGCAGCCTCGCCAAGCTCAAGCATCCCAACATCGTTGGCGTGCACCAGGTTTTCGAGGAAAATAACACCGCGTATATGGCGCTTGATTTTGTCGACGGCCGCGACCTGCTTCAGATCATTGAAGACAAGCACACCAATCTCTCTCCAGCGCTGATCGAAGAAATTTTAACTAATTTGCTTGATGCTGTCGCGTTTGTGCATAATCAGAATGTGCTGCACCGGGATATCTCGCCCGACAACATCCTGCTGGACCTTAACGATCGCCCGGTTTTGATTGACTTCGGCGCCGCGCGCGAAGAAGCCACGAAACAAAGCCGAGTATTGACCGCCATGCGTGTCGTTAAAGACGGCTATAGCCCGCAAGAGTTCTATATCGCGGGCAGTGAGCAAGGACCGCATAGCGATCTGTACGCACTTGGCGCCAGCTTCTATCACTTGATTTCGGGCGAAGTGCCGCCAAACAGCCAGGCGCGCCTGTCCGCTGTGGCAGCCGGCGACCCCGACCCTTACCAGCCGCTGGAAGGACGCTTCGACGACTACAACCCCAAATTCCTTGCAGCGCTTGATAAGTCGTTGGCTATCCTTCCCAAAGACCGCATGGCGAGTGCAGAAGATTGGCAGGCGATGATAAAAGGGCTGGCCCCGAATTCCGCTGATGTCGTCGTTCTTGCGTATGGGTCCACACCAAAACCGGCAAACGAAGTCAAAGCAGAACAACAACAAGAGTTGCAAAAAGGGAAGTCCCGCACCGGGTTGTTGTTGGCATCCGCAGCAGTTGTAGCAATTGCTGCTGTTGGCGTCGCGTATCAATCAAGCCAGCCCGGTGGTCTCGATCTTGGGTCGTTGACAGGTAACAGCGTAGCTGTAACCGCAGAGCCGAATACGGCAACAGCGGAAGATGCAGCCGAAGTAGCTGCGGCGACCCCATCCCAGGCTGAGACCGCTCCTGCCCTGCCTGCGTCTCCTGTTTCTGAAACCCAGCCAGCAGATGACACAACGCTGGAAGCACCGGCCCCCACCATCGCAGACGCGACCAGAGCCGAGCCGCCGGAAACTGTCGCTGAACCCGAAGTCAGCGCACCGGCTGTCGCAGAAGCGGTACCTGCAAGCCCAGAAAGTGTCGCGCGGACAGAAGTGGCGACAGATATTCCTGCCGCTAAAATCCAGCCGGCCGAGACAAACCAACCTGCTTCAAAAGTTGCCGCTTCGGAAATCGTTACACCAAACACGTCTGACGACTACACTACCGAACTGGCCAGCCTCTTTAATCCAGCCGGGCTAGTGGTCGATCTGTCCTCGATAACGACAAATGTTGAGGCTGCGGTCGAAAACACCCCACCCACCGCTTCGACGCCGGTCGCCAAACCCGAGCCTGCGGCTATCGACACCAAAATCATCCCAGAAATTCCTGCGCAGAATGATATCGAAATTGCCGGACTGCAGTCTGAGCGCTTGGTGCAGCTGCCCTATGAACGCCTGCTTGATGCGAGCAAAGGTGAAATGCGCATTTTTGCCGTCAATGGGACGCCAGTTGCTAGCCGGGACGATTTCAATGCTGTGACTAAAGGGCTTCTGGCCAATTCAGATAGGTCGACCCTGGAAGTAACTGTCAGCATCGGTGTCACAACTGCGGACGCACGGGAACAGACCCTGACTTTGCCGGTCTTCCAGCGTGTGACGCTTTCCAACGGTTTGGTGTTCAACACTTCTTATCAGGGCGATAGCTGGATAACACGCGTTGCGGCTGTCCCCGATGAGCTGAACCTGGACATGCGCCCCGGCGACATTCTCTACGGTTATCTCATAACAAATGAGTTGCTGACCGGCCCTTATGCGGTTGAGACAATCTTGGAAGAGCAAGTCGGCCAAGGGAAAACTTCGTTCAGTTTCGCTGTCAAGCGCGGTGAAGATATCTGGGCCGTGGCTTTCCCTTTTGATGGCAATGCTCCGATTGTCACGGCCACTGCCACGCAAACCAGTAAACGTTGACAGATCCGCAGACGGAGGGGATGTTGTGAACTTTCTCAAGAGGCTATTTGGATCCAAATCCGATACCAAGCACGACGCACGCAAGCGCGCGTCGGCCAAAAGTGAAATCGCTAAGGCGGACGCCGAACGGAAAAAACGGCTCCACGCTGTGGTTAACCGGCATACTCAGAAAGCGGCTAAACCTGCCGAAGCCAAGGAACAAAAGCCCCAGCCGAGCAAACCCGCTACCCGCAAGAAACAGGCCAAAACCCGTTTGATTGCGCTTGAACGGTCGGAACCTCAAGTGATCGATCTGATTAGCAATCGCAAGCAAGCGGCGAAGGATACGAAAAACCAGTTCCCCGTGGGCTGGCTTGTGGTGATCGGTGGTCCAGGTCAGGGGCGTTTCTTCCCACTGCACTCGGGCCTGATGCAGATCGGACGTGGCGAAGACCAGCAGATTTCCCTGGACTTCGGAGACACTACGATTTCGCGGAATAATCATGCTTCGCTCGTCTTTGACGCAGACAGCAACCAGTTCTTTCTGGGGCATGGTGGGAAGTCAAACATTGTCCGTCTGAATCAAAAACCAGTTCTGTCAGATGTCATCTTGCAGGACCGGGATGAAATTATTGTAGGTGAAACTGTTTTGAAAATCAAAATGCTGGCCGGTGCTGATTTCAGCTGGGCAGAAACCGGCAACAACAAGGAGCGTAAACATGTGGAGAGCGCCTGAACCGCGTTATGATGTCGCCTCAGGGCTGTCTCAGGGTGGTCGCGACTACCAGGAAGACGCTTTGGTAACTGATTTCCCCTTCGGCATGGATAGCGGGGTTGCCGTTTTGGCCGACGGGATGGGCGGCCATGAGGCCGGAGACGTCGCTTCGAAAATCGTATCGACCGAGGTGTATAGCGCCCTCAAATTCCGATCAGCCAGTTTTGCCGAGGCTGAAAAGGACATACCCGATCACTTTGCAGTCGCAACAGCCGGGGCCAATGGCACGATCCGTGACTACGTTTCAGAAAATCCGGGCGCTCGCGGTATGGGCGCAACACTGGTTGCTGTCGTTGTGGCGGAAAACCGTATGTATTGGATGAGCATCGGTGACAGCCCGCTCTATTTGCTGCGGGGTGGCAAGCTGCAGCAGTTGAACGAAGACCATTCGCTGGCGCCGCAGATTGATTTGATGGCAGAACAGGGTCTTCTGAGCCCCGAGTTGGCCAAAAATCACCCGGACCGGAACTGCCTGACTTCAGTCATCATGGGTCAGAACATTCCTAAATTTGACTGCCCATCAAAGCCGTTTGAGCTTCAGCTTGGCGACATCGTGGTCGTATCCTCTGACGGGCTTCAATACCTGGGTGAGCCGATGCTGCAAAAGATCTTGCACCGCTATCGCCGACGGAAATCGGCAGAAATTGCAGGGCATCTGTTGAACGCGATTTCAGATCTCGATGATCCCGATCAGGATAATGTGTCCTTTTCGGTAATCAAATTGAACCACATGAAACCGGTCGAGCGTAAAATCACGCAAAAACCGATCGGCATGTCTGAAGAACAAGGTCAAAGCCTTACTCGTGTGGTCAGTCTGGAAGACAAAGCCAAGACTGCTGCTGGCTCGAACGAACCGGCGGATCAACCGGAGTTCAAGCACGCCCGATCTGGTTAGAACGCTTGATAACTCTCAAAATGGGGCCTGCATGCGGGCCCTTTTTTTGTCTTGGTATCCGAGCCAAAAGTCGGGATTAGGGTCCTAAACGCGTTGCGATTAACGCGTCTTGGCGAAATCGCAAGAGAACCCATGAATTAACAACATACAGAACATCTTCCACCACTCAGACATCTGTCAGATTCTGTACATCGGGGAATGCTAAGACTTCCAATCTTTCTCCCGCAGCAACCCCCTGATCCACAATCGAAGCCGATGTGGGTCAACCAATGGGATCCCCCGGGTTTCTGCATTCGAAACAGAGTGCAGCATCTTGGGGATCCCATTTAGTGCCTGTGTCGTCAAAGGCGTATACCAAGGGTTTCGCGTCTCAATAAGGTTGCGACCCAAATGGCATGCGATGACCTGACAAGTGGGTTCCTCACTCCGTTTCCTGCCCAGAACCTCGAAATAAGAAGTAAGTGACTCATCCAATTAGTTGTGGATTATCAAATAATGGGTTTATTGGTCTTTGCGGGTCTAAGCTGCTCAGACCCCGACTGAATAATGGGAGGACATCATGAAACATCTTAAAGCGTTCCTTGGGGGCGTTTCACTGGCAGCGGTGATGGCAACCGCATCAACGGCACAAGAAGTCACGCTCAAACTGCATCACTTCTTGCCCGCGCAGGCCAATGTGCCGCGTCTCATTTTGGATGTCTGGGCCGACAAGATCGAGGCCGAGTCCGAAGGGCGCATCAAGATTGATCGTTTCCCGACCATGCAACTGGGGGGCAAGCCGCCCGAATTGCTGGATCGTGTGATTGATGGTGTCGATGATATTACCTGGACAGTGGTCGGCTATACGCCCGGGCGTTTCCCATCGACTGAGGTATTCGAGCTGCCTTTCATGGTCGAAGATGCCCGCGCAGCGTCCTGCGCCTATTGGACGATCTTTGAAGAAAGCATGAAAGACGGTGAATTCAGTGACGTTCAGATCCTGGGCACTTGGGTACACGGCCCGGGTATGTTCCACACCGCTGATCCGGTCGAAACACCAGCTGATCTGGAGGGCATGAAGATCCGTGGTGGATCGCGCCTTGTGAACGATCTTCTGTCCGAAGCGGGCGCAACACCGGTTGGCATGCCCGTTCCCGCAATCGCCGAAGCACTCTCGAAAGGTGTGATTGACGGAACCACTATCCCGTGGGAGGTCACACCAGCGTTGAAAATACCTGAACTTGTTGAAAACCATACCGAATTCGAGGGACCCTCTCTCTATACCCTGACCTTTGTTCTGGCCATGAACAAAGCGTTGTATGAGGGCCTATCGGATGAAAACAAGGCAGTAATCGACGCCAATTCCGGAATGGATTTTTCGGTCTTTGCTGGTGGCACGCAGGCGGATGCCGATGGCCCGGCGCGTGAGGTTGCGGTGGACGCGGGCAACACGATCATCACCATCTCGGACACTGAGGAATGGAAGGAACTGGCCGCGCCGATCTATGAAAACTGGATCGCTGATCTTGGAGAAAAAGGTATGGACGGCCAGGCATTGATCGACCGCGCCAAAGGGTTGATGAGCGGTGAGTGCAAAGGCGCAAACGCGAAAATGTAATCCTCCTGATCCAGCGCCCGTCATCGGGCGCTGGCGAGGCTTGGGGTGAATTCTGAATATGCACGCTTTTGTCTTTAGGCTTGCTCGTCTGCTAGCGCATTTGGGCGGGATCACCTTGGCTGCGTTGATCCTGATTGTGTGCGTCTCGGTCGCCGGGCGCTTGCTGAATGGCGTTTTGCACGGCGATGCAATGCAAAGCTTTGCTCCGGGTATTGCCGATTGGCTACTGGCCTTGGGGATTGGTCCAGTCAACGGTGATTTCGAAATTGTCGAAGCCGGAATGGCCTTTGCGATCTTTGCCTTTCTTCCAATTTGCCAGATCACTGGCGCCCATGCTTCTGTCGATATCTTCGCCTCAAGACTACCTGCCCCGGCGAACAGGTTGCTGAGCTTGTTGACCGAGCTCTTGTTTGCCGCCGTGCTGGTTCTGCTGGCCTGGCAACTGACCTTGGGTGGGCTCAGCAAATTCCGGTCCGGTCAGACTACCCTGTTGCTGGAGTTTCCGGTCTGGTGGTCCTATGCCGCAAGCATCGTCGCGATGTGGATTGCCGCCCTTGTAGGGATCTACATGGCCGTGTTGCGCGCCGGCCAGGTCATCGCAGGCCGAGACAACCCTCTTTCTGACGAAAGGCAAAACTCTTGAGCGACATTGCCATTGGACTGTGGTCCTTTCCGGCGCTTCTTGCGCTGATTTTTGTGCGCGTGCCGATCGGTCTGGCGATGTTCGTGACCGGGTTTGTAGGCATCATCCTGATGACGGGTGACACCAACATCGCCGTCGGACGGCTAAGGACCGAGACCTATACGACCTTTTCTAACTATTCCCTGTCGATCATCCCGATGTTCCTGCTGATGGGCCATTTCGCGACGCTGGGCGGGATGAGCCAGGCCTTGTTCAAATCCGCTGAAAGCTGGCTGGGTCACCGCAAAGGGGGTGTGGCCATGGCCAGCGTGGGGGCCTGCGCGGGGTTCGGGGCTATCTGCGGATCATCTCTAGCGACCGCAGCCACCATGAGCCGTGTCGCGCTGCCAGAATTGAAACGCTATGGCTATTCGGGTGGTTTCTCGACCGCTACGCTTGCAGCGGGTGGAACATTGGGCATCCTGATACCGCCCTCGGTGGTATTGGTGATCTATGCCATCATAACCGAACAGAACATTGCCAAACTGTTCCTGGCCGCTTTCATCCCCGGCATTCTGGCGGCCATCGGCTATATGATTGCTATTTCGGTCTATGTCCGCGTTAATCCCGGTTCGGCGGGAACGCGTGAAAGGATGCCTTACGGAGAACGTTTTCGAGCGTTGTTTGATGTCTGGCCGGTGCTTTTGGTCTTTTCGCTGGTTGTGGGCGGTATCTATCTGGGGTGGTTCACCCCAACCGAAGGGGCGGCCATCGGCGCGTTTGGCACAGCTGTTATTGCCTGGTTTGCTGGCGGACTGACCCGCGCCCGTCTGAGCGAAAGCTTTGTGGTCACCGCCAAATCCACCGCGATGATCTTTTTTATCATCCTGGGGGCTGCATTCTATAATGGCTTTTTGGCGCTGACCCAGATGCCGCAGGCTGCCGCCGAATGGGTTTCAAACAGCGGGTTCGCACCGGTCACAATCATCCTTGTGATCCTAGTGTTTTATCTGATCCTGGGCTGTTTCATGGACAGCCTGTCGATGATCCTTCTGACGATCCCGATCTTTTGGCCTATCGTGCAAGGACTTGATTTCGGTCTTGTTTCTTTGGTCGAGTTCCAGTCTGCGCGCTTGGATGATTTGATTGCTTCTGGCAAAGAAATCCCCGCAGCCGCCTTGGCCGAGGCCCAAGCCTTGTTGACTTCAGGCCAAGAACTTAGCCGCGAGATGGCCCGTGAACTGGGGCTGCGCGGAGCGTCCACCGGAGCCTTCAACCGGGTGAATATCGAACAAACAGCCATCTGGTTTGGCATTCTTGTGCTGATTGTGGTTGAGGTCGGGTTGATCACCCCTCCTGTGGGCATGAACCTGTTTGTCATCAACGCGATGGATCGGGAAACACCAATGACCGAGACCTATCGGGCCGTGCTCTATTTCGTGGGCTCTGATTTGATCCGTGTCGGGATATTGCTTGCCTTTCCAGCGATCACACTCATGCTAATCCCTATTTAAAGGCGGTCCGAGATCATGTGCTATTCCCTTCAGAGAGTACACAGACCCGGAAAGAGGTCCCCACAGTGACTGTGCTGATTGCAGGAGCTGGCATCGCAGGCCTGACGATGGGTCTGACCTTGCACCAAATTGGTATTCCGTTTCGCATTTATGAAAAAGTAAAGCGACCACAGCCGCTTGGCGTGGGCATCAACTTGCAACCCCCGGCAGTGCGGGAATTATTCGACCTGGGGCTCGAACCGCTGTTGGACCGGGTCGGTATTCAGACTCGCGATTACGGCTTCTATACTAGGACCGGTGTCGAGATCTGGACCGAACCACGCGGTCGATTTGCAGGCTATAAATGGCCTCAATATTCGGTTCACCGTGGTCATCTTCAAATGCAATTGCTGGAGGAGGTGCTGCAACGCTGCGGTGAAGCGTCTGTTGCGTTTGGATGTGATGTCGAAGGATTTGCGGACAGAGGCGATGGCGCAGAGCTGATCCTGCGCGGCTCCGATGGTCGCGACAGCGTGTTGGGATCCATGGTGGTTGCAGCCGATGGTATCCATTCGGCGGTTCGCGCGCAGATGTACCCAGATCAAGGCCCTCCGGTTTGGGGCGGTGGGATCATGTGGCGCGGCACAACGATTGCGAAACCCTTCCTGTCCGGTGCCTCGATGATTCTGGCGGGGAATGACACGCAGCGCTTTGTGTCCTATCCGATTTCGCAGCCAAACCCGGATGATGGCAGGACCGTTATCAACTGGATCGCAGAAATGCGGGTCGACCCAAGCTCGACAATCGAGAAAGAGGACTGGAACCGCCGGGTTGACCCTGCCCGTTTTGCAGATGACTTCACCGATTGGGATTTCGACTGGATCGATATTCCCGCGTTGATCGCGGAAGCCGAGGCGGTATTTGAGTACCCTATGGTCGATCTTGAGCCTGTGGACACCTGGACCGACGGGGCCGTCACTCTGATCGGTGATGCCGCACATGCCACCTATCCGGTTGGATCAAGCGGTGCGAGCCAGGCCATCATTGACGCGCGCACGCTTGGCGCGGCCATTCAGGATCTGGGCCCTGGTCACGCTGCGGCGCTGAGATATGAGCAAGCCGTGCGCCCGATGGCTAACGCAGTCACCCACGCCAATCGCGGATCTGGCGGCCCGGATGCGATCATGCAGATGGCCGAGGACCGATGCGGTGGCGATTTCTCAAAGCTTGATAATCTATTACCGATGGCCGAGCGTCAGGCCCATGCGGATGGATTCAAACGGCTCGCGCATCTGACTGTAGACGACACCAACGCACAGGTCTCGCTGATCAGGCTTTCCTCAGACAAATAGCGTCAGGCCAATCATGGACACAATCAGGAACAGAATGGTCATGATCCCGCCCGAGCGGATAAAGTCCACAACGCGATAACCCGCAGGCCCCATGATCAGCGCATTCACCTGATGTGTCGGGATCAGGAACGAGTTTGAGGTCGAGATCGCAACCGTCAACGCAAAAACCGCCGGATCACCACCGGATGAAATCGCGATGGATACCGCCAAGGGTACCAGCAGGACCGTGGCACCCACATTTGACATCACAAGCGTAAAGATCGTGGCCAATATTGCCAGTCCCGCCTGGAGCGACCACAAGGGCCAGCCATCCAGCAGCGACAGGATCTTTTCGGCGATCCAGGCAGCTGTACCGGTGTTTTGCACCGCCATACCCAACGGGATCAGCGAGGCCAAAAGGAAAACGGTACTCCAACTGACAGCTTCATAGGCTTCGTCAATGGACAGCACGCGCGACAGGATCATACCGACGGCACCTGTCAGCAACGCAAGCGACAACAACAGGTCTGTGAACAGGATCAGGCACAGCGTCAACAAGAAGAACCCAAGCGCCCAGTTCACTTTGTGCGGGCGCAGTTCTTCTTGCGGAAAGTCTGAGGTCACGACCACGAAATCCTGATCTGATTTCAAACGCGTCAATCGTTCCCATTGGACATGAACCACCAGAGTGTCACCGGCCTGAAGATTGACTTCGCCGATATGGGTAGCCTCGTGGTCTTCGGTTTCAACATGGCTCAGAGTTCCTTCGCCCCGGTGTATTGCCAGAACCGACAAGCCATGGGTTTGACGCAAGCGTAGCTCGATCGGGGATCGCCCGATGACGCTGGAACCGGGTGGGATAACCACTTCGGCCACGCCAGATTCAGTGGCGGCAAAATCATCGGCAAACACGTCCAGACCGGGCAGGATTTCCAGGCCATAAGGCTCGGCGAATTCGTCATGCAGCACCCGTCGCAGACCCAGAACAGCCAGACGCGCAGGCGCTTCGATTGTGGTATCGGCCATTGGCGCGATGACCTTGTGACCGCGAAAGGAGGTCCCCAGAATATAGATGTGATGCGCCACCATGATATCGGCCAGCGTCTGACCGATCAGGATCGACCCTTCGGGCACGCGCACCTCGAACATATCGGCGCGCAGCCCATAGGTATTCTCGATATAGGTCTGCATCGAACGCGCAGCACCCGCATCCTCGCCTCGCGCCCGTTTACCGGGCAGTATCCATCGGCCCAACAAAACGAAATACAAAACCCCGGTCAGCACCAGCATCACTCCGATGGGTGTGACGGAAAACAAACCAAAAGGCTCCATTTGATGATCTGCGGGCAAGCTGCGATTGGCCGAGATCAGCAGATCATTCAGCAAAATCAACGGGGAAGAGCCGACCATCGTGATCGTCCCGCCAAGGATGGCGCAAAACCCCATCGGCATGGCCAGGCGGCTCATGGGAATTTCAGTGCGTGCCGATATGCGGCTGATGACAGGCAGGAACAACGCGGCAGCGCCAACATTCTGCATGAACGAACTGATGACACCCACGGTGCCCGAGACGATGGGGATGATCCTGGCCTCGGTTGTTCCCCCGCGTTTCAGGATCAGTGCGGCAACCTTCGACATTAGACCGGTTTTGTCCAACCCCGCCCCGATGATCATCACAGCGATGATCGAGATAACCGCGTTTGAGGAGAAGCCTGAGAAAAGCTCGGACCGGCTGGCGAGGCTTTCAAGACCCGGCAGTGTGCTGAGCACGCCCAGGATCACCAGAACCAGGATCGCCGCCAGATCAATGCGAATTATTTCCGAAACAAAGAGAAATACGGTCAATGCCAGCAGTCCAAGGACCACCGTCATTTCGAAAGTCAGTATTGTTGTTTCCATCGTCTATCCTTGAGCACAAGTCTAGCGAGGGTTTCCAATTCCGCATAGGGCCAATCCAACAGTTTTGCTTTGCCAGTTCCCAAATTCGAGGCAAAGATATGTGCGCAGTCAAAGAGGGTAGCGTTCTGATAGATATGCGCTTTTACGCATCGTAAAGACCCTACCAAACTGGACAGAGCTCAAAACACTGCCTTTGGCGATGTCACTGAAACTCGAAGTGGCGACCCGATACAAATCTGTACTCTGGCATCTTCGTTCAACTCCGCTGTGTGTTCACGTGGATGGCATAGAGGCTGGTGGTTGCTGTGATGAACAAGTGCGTGTTCCTTGGGCCGCCAAATTCAAGGTTGGATACAACCTCGGGCACAAAAATCCGTCCAAGCAGTTTTCCATCTTGATCGAAACACTGCACGCTATCAGCAGAGGAAATCCAGACGTTTCCATGGCAATCGACACGCAAGCCATCCGGTATACCCGGTTTAATTTCAGCGAATACGGCGCGCTCAGAGAGCGTATTGTCTGCGGTCACATCGCAAACATAGACGGTTGAGGGGACCGAACGATCATGACTGGCACCGGAGTCAGCGATATACAAACGCGTCTCATCTGGAGAAAAAGCAAGCCCGTTAGGCTGCGCAAAGGAGTCGATGACTGCTTTTGTCGATCCGGTCGTTTGATCAAAGCAAAAAACGGATCTGGCAGCTTGTTCCGGGACAGCGCGTTTGCCTTCGTAATTGCCCATGATCCCATAGGTCGGGTCGGTGAACCAAATGGTGTCGTCTGCTTTGACGACAACGTCGTTCGGAGAGTTCAGAGGTTTTTCACCATATTTGTCGGCCAGGGTCTCAATCGATCCGTCGTGGTTGGTTCGGGTTACGCTGCGTGTCCCATGCTGGCAGGTAATCAACCTCCCTTCGGCATCTAGTGTGTTGCCATTGGCAAATCCCGAATTTTCGCGAAAGACTGTGATCTGCCCATCCGGTGTCCAACGATGAATCCTTTGGTTAGGAATGTCGGAGAAATACAAGCATTGATGAGCGGGGACCCATACCGGGCCTTCGGTCCACATATGACCGCTGGACAGTTGCATGAGTTGGACGTTGTGAAGGATCAAATCCAGGAAACGAGAGTCGACGATGTCATATTCGGCCTTCATGCTGCGTACTTTCGTTTACTTGCAAAGACTACAACCATCATGATGATTACTCCGGTAAGGATCAGTCGCGCACCAGCCCCAAATCCATAACTGTTCAGCATTGAGACCAACAGGAACATAAACAGGGCTGCCCCACAAACGCCGGGCACATTTGAATTGCCACCCGCGATGGAACTGCCGCCGATCACGACCACAGCGATTGAGGTCAACATGTACTCGGCCCCCATATTCAGGTTTGCTCCACCCGAGAAATTCGCCAGCAGAAACCCAGAAAGTGATGCAAGGATGGCCGATGCAACATAAACGCCAAAGCGCACACCATTGACCGGTACTCCGCTAAGTTGCGCAGCTCGCATGTTCTGGCCAGTGGCCAGAATCCAGCGCCCCACAATTGCGCGTTCAAGTACGATCCAAGCAACCACAGCAACACCGATTGCAACCAGTGCAAGGTTCGGGATCACCAGTCCACCCGTTGCAAAATCAGCCAATGGTTCAGGCGGCTTGATCCGCAGCCCCCGGTTGGACCAGATGGCCAGGGACTGAAATAGGAAAGACGAAGACAGCGTCGCGATAATCGGCGGGATACGCAAAAGCAGGATCAGACCGAAATTGAAGATGCCACAGGCTGTTCCAGTTCCCAGTGCGATCAAAAGCCCCGGCAGCATAAGGCTTGTATTGGTATCCATGAACTTGAGCGCCAGTGTCGCCGCCAGTGTCATGGTGGCGGGAATGGACAGATCAACATTGCCGGGGCCCAGCGTGATCACAAACATCTGCCCAACACCCACAATGACGGCAAAGGACGCAAAGGTCAGCGCCGCGAAGAAAAGCGACCCGCCGCCCTGCCCGCCCGAGACGATCATCGTTGCGCCAAAGGCCGCAAGTGCCGCCAAATAAGACCAGATCCACGGTTTTTGACTCAAGCCAGACATCAGCGTTCCTCCCGGCGGGACACCAGCAGCCGCACTGCCAAAACAAGAATGAGGATCGCCCCCTGTGCTCCGATCTGCCAATCGGGCGACAGGCGCAGGAAGGAAAGAAAACTTGCGGCAAGCGTCAGCGTCAAAGCACCGATCACGGCTCCGATCGGTGAGACCCGTCCACCGGTGAACTCACCCCCACCCAAGATAACGCCGGCAATCGAAAGCAAAGTATAGCGCAAGGCGATGTTGGCATCCGCAGATGTCGTCAGCCCCACCAAAGCCATTCCGGCCAAGGCACCAAAAAGACCAGCGATCCCGTAGGCTGTCGCCTTGAGTTTTACAATCGACCACCCGGCACGTTCCAAAGCGCGCTCGTTCCCACCGACGCCTTGCAGCACAACTCCAAAAGACGAACGCTTTACGAAAAGATGCGTCACAAGAGCGATCAAGGTGGCAGCGATGATTGCCATAGGCACCAGAGGCGGTTTGGATTTCATCAATGTCTGCAACCATTCTGGCGATGCACCGCCAGGTGACGGCAAAATCAGAACGGCAAGGCCGGACCAAACAAAGGACATCCCCAATGTCACGACAATCGCAGGCAAACCCCGGGCATGGATCACAGCCCCGATGGCAGAATAAGCCAGGATCGCAATGGCAAGAATGGAATAGCCCAACAGCGGCGTGTCATGGACAAAGGTTGCCGTGACACAGGCGCAGAAACTGACAAATGTGCCGATCGACAGGTCGATATCGTTGACCATGATGATCATCATCTGCGCAATAGTCGCCAAAGCGACCGGTATCGCGAGGTTGAAGAGCAGGTTCAGGCCGAAATAGCTCATCGTTCGGGGCTGCAGATAGAACACCGCGGCCAACAAAACGGCCAGTGACAGCACTGGCAGCAGGATACGAAGTTGATCCCGTGTCACGCAGTGGCCTCCTGTAACTCAAACGAAGCGCGCAGCAGGTTTTCCTCGGTGATCATGTCACCTGTCAGCTCGGCCGAAATCTCACCATCGCGAAAAACATAGACCCGGTCGCATTCCAGCACTTCTTCTGTTTCAGTCGAATACCAAAGAAAGCTGCGCCCAGTGTCAGCCTCGGCACGGATCATGGAATAGACCTCTTTCTTGGTGCCGATATCGACGCCGCGCATCGGGTCATCCATGATCACTATCGGCGCCGACGAAGCCAGAGCTTTGGCAAAGAGCACTTTCTGCTGGTTGCCGCCAGACAGCGACAGGATCGGGTCCAGCGGGTTATTGGCCTTGATTTTGATCCGCTCTTTCCAAGTTTCATAGAGCCTGTCTTCTTCGCTGCGATTGACCAAACCGTTTTGGCTGAACTCGCGCAGCGTCATCAGGCTGAGGTTCTTCAGGATCGACCACAAAGGCATCACACCATCACGGGTACGGTCACCCGCGACAAAGGCCACTTCGGGGGTCTTAGTACTGCGCCAGACGGAAGCACGAGACATGTAGAACCGTGCCAGTGCCTCGGCCTGCCCGTGCCCGGCAAGCCCGGCAAGGCCCACAATCTCGCCTGCGTGAACCGTCATGCCATTGTTGAGCCTGGCAACTTCTTCTCCAACCGCCCGGCGTTGCCTTGCACTTTGCGTACGACCTGAGGTTTCGACAACATGGCCCATGGCATCGACCAAGCTGTCGCGGGTAAAGGCATTGGCCTGTTTGTCCTGCGTCACGCGACCGTCTTTCATCACCAGAATTCGCGTGGCCACCTCAAAGATTTCGCCCAACAGATGCGAGATAAAGATAATCGTGCCGCCTGCCGCACAGAATTTTTTGATATGGCTCAGCAATTGCTGCGCGATGGCGGCATCCAGTGACGATGTCGGCTCGTCCAGGATCACCAATGCCGGTTCAGTATCTCGCTCGGCGAAAGCAATGGCGATTTCAACCATCTGCCGTTCCGCAATGCTGAGATCGCCGACAACTGCATCAGCCGATATCCCGTGATCCGGGAAAACTTCGTCCAACGCCGCCAGCACCATGCGCCGCGCTTCCCGGCGCCACGCCTTGCGCGGTATGTTGCGATACGGGATGCGCAGGTTCTCCAAGACGGTAAGATTTGGGCAGAGAGACAGTTCCTGGAATACACTCCTGATACCGGCTTCCTGCGCACCAGTGGCCGCGTCGGATTGACCGCCGTGGCCGGAATACCGAACTTTACCCTGGGTTGGAGTGAGGCGCCCGTTGATCACATTGACCAACGTGGACTTGCCCGCCCCGTTATGTCCGACAAGGCCGACGCATTCACCCGGCCAAAGTTCAAATCGCGCATCGACCAATGCGTGCACAGGTCCGAACGACATATGTACGCCGTCAAGCGATACAACCGGCGCCACTGCGGCGCCGGGTCTTGTGTTGAGGTCTGTCAAAATATGCCCTCGGGACTATTGGCTGGCGTCGATGACGGCCTTCGCGTCTTCGAGAGAATACTCCACATTGGCAACAGAGCCGACCGGTGTCGTTTCAAGCGCGGCTTCCAATCCGTCCTGTTCGATGGTCAGGAACGGAACTGTCAGATCTTTCGGAACATCGGCACCATCCAGGATCTGTTGTGCCACCCAAAAGGCCAATGTGCTAACCCCAGGTGCGATGGAGAGCGACGTTGTCTCATACCCGTTTGCGGCCTTCTGCTCGGCCCACCAGGCAAGTTCGTCCTGACGGTTGCCCATCACGATGGTGGGTGTCGGACGATTGGCTGCAGCAATCGCCTGCGCAGCGCCATATCCGTCGCCGCCCTGTGTCACAACCGCCGTCAACTCGGGCAAGCTGGGCAGAATGCCAGCCACAGCTTTCTGCGCGACATCTTGTGCCCAGTCACCGTGAACCGACCCAACGATCTCAAAATTGGTGTTCGCGACCTCTTCGTGAATGCCTGCGCTGATTTCATCGTCGACAAAAACCCCGGCCAGGCCACGGATTTCCAGCAGGTTGCCGCCGTCAGGATAGCGTTCGGCCAGGTATTTCACCTGATTTCGACCCATTTGCTTGAAATCCACCGCGATGCGCCATGCACAGGGTTCAGTGACGATCCCGTCAAAGGATACAACCGTGATACCTGCATCGCAGGCCTCTTTCACGGCACCGTTGATCGCGGTTGGCGATGCAGCGTTCAGAACGATCGCATCATAACCCTGCAAGATCATGTTTTGTATCTGGGCCGCTTGTTCAGTGGCTTGGTTTTCAGACGTGGTAAACGCATCCGCAGCCTTCACAACCCCATCGGCCACCGCAGCGCCGGTGACTTTGGACCAGCTTTCCAGCATAGCCTGACGCCAACTGTTGCCCGCATAGTTATTGGAAAGCGCAATACTCTTTCCCGATGTATCAGCCGCAACGGGCAAAGCTGTGGTCATCGCCAAGGCAGCTGTAACCGTAAACAGTTTGGCAATCGTCTTCATCATGTTCCTCCCATGTGCGGTCGAAGCCGCAGAAATTCTTCCTAACGCCTCCTCGCGTCAGGCCAAAGCTAGCGGCAATCGCCCGCCAGCATCAGGGTAGCAGTCGCAGGTCAATTGCGGTTTCCCGCAAAACCCATGAGGTGAAACGCAAGACCCGGGGTAAGCTTTCGTCTAAGCTTGGTATCAGGAGGAGAATGCATGTGTCCGAGCTTGAGTATTTCCTACGCATTTCGAACCACCTTGCAGGTGAGGTCGACATTCAATCTGCGTTGCGGGCGGTCAAGGCCGAGATCGACAAGATTATCACCGTAGACCATCTGGACATTTGTCTGATGGACGAGGCCAATCGCACCAATCGTTCCTATGAAGTGGGTTTGAGCACGTTCTGGAGCACCAGACGGACGTTGGTGTCTCGGTCTCCGGTCCGCGATGTACTGCTGGGAAAGACAGACTCGATGCTATCGGGGGATGCCACCAAGGATTCTCGTTACATTTTTCCAGGTGCAATAAGCGGGCCGATTACTCAACACGGGTTGCGAAGCCGTATCAATGTCGCGATGAAAGTCCTCGGTCGCACTGTTGGTGCGCTGAATTGTTCGTCGCGCCAGGTTGACTATTACACCGAAGAAAATCTGCAAAAGGTCAAGATCCTGGCTGATATCCTGGCACCCTATTTCTTTGCTTTGCGATCTTCGGAAGATGCCCGGCGGCAGGCTGTCAGACGCGCCCGCGCAGAAAGCAAACAAGAAGGATTAAGGGTTGGGGCCTTGCGCCTTACCCACGCGCTCGAAGCTGAAAGACAGCGCATCGGTATGGATCTGCATGATCAGACTCTGGCCGAACTTACGCGGCTGGCGCGCCGTCTTACACCTGAAATGACCGAATCTGAAACAGCGGACCTGCGCAGCGACATGCACGCATGCATCCAGCATCTGCGCGAGATTATAGACAGTTCGATCCCCTCTATTCTGGAATTGTTTGGTTTCGAAGAAGCGGTGCGGTCGCATTTCGAAAGCGCTGGCGGCGCGGTGGCTGGTCTTACTTTCCAGTATGAGGATCAAACCAATGGCGAGATTGACAAGCTGCGCGATACGGTGAGAACAGCGCTTTTCCGGATATCGCAAGAAGCGATCAATAACACATTGCGACACGCCCAAGCCTCCCAAATCAACGTTCTTGTCAGCCAATCACCCGAAGGCACTTTGGCTATGACCATTCGCGACAACGGATCGTTTAAAGCGCGTGTTGACGCTCGTTTGGGAGGGATTAACCATATGCAGACGCGTGCTCAGCTCATCGGAGCGTCATTTGAAGTCAAAGATAAAGACGGAACCGAAATTGGAATTCGTCTTGAGCCGGAAATTCTGTCGGAGTTGAGACATGCACATTCTTTTGGTTGAAGACGACAAAATGCACCTCGCGTATTTGCGCGACCAAATCACTGCGACATTCGGTTCATCTGCCCGCGTGGACGTTGCCCAGGACGGTCGCGAAGCCGAGACGCTGGCGCGTGCAGAACAAATACCCGCGGTCGTGATGGATCTTCGGATGAAGGATCGCAGCGGCATCGACGCGGCGCGCGTTATCTGGGGCGAACGTCCCGATACGCGCGTGCTGTTTTGGTCGAACTATTCGGATGAAGCCTATCTGCGCGGCATTTCGCGGATCGTACCGGACGCGGCGGCCTATGGCTATGTGCTCAAGACCGCGTCGTCAGAACGTCTGGCACTTGCCTTGCGAGCTGTGCTTTTCGAAGGACAGGTGATGATCGACCGCGAGGTTCACTCGCTCCAAAGCTCACAAATACGGTCTCCTGACGCGTTGACAGAAGTCGAGCATGCCATCCTTCTGGATGTCGCCATCGGCCTGCCGGACAAGGCCATCGCAGAAAGACGCGGGCTATCATTGCGCACCGTACAGAATAGGCTCACGACGCTATACGAAAAGCTGGGCGAAGATCCTGATAGCGATTGCGGGATTGGTTTGAATAAACGAATGCGCACAGTCACGAATGCCCTGATCCGTAAGCTGATCAATTCCGAGATTCTCGAAGAGGCCGACCGTGACTTGCAACTTTGGATGAGCCGTCAACGCGCAAAGTAAAGACTGCGCCATCCGGCCAAAAAAGGGGTTTGGTCGAAGACCAATCGCCAACAACTGCTTGCTGGTCAAATCAGGTAAGCAACCGGAAAACAGGCATTAACTGCGAAAACACCGCTATTGTTCGCGCCACAAGCTTTGGCTCGGTTGCAAAACCGGGCGTCTGGGTGTCATTCCACACGCTAAATCCCTTCCGCCGCAGAGCGTCTTTATTAGGGTGATCTTTTTCAAAACCTGCAGGAACTCGTTGCAGCTCGGGCTCACCCACCCTGAAACCTTCATTGTGCATCCGGTCAGTAAGCTGGATCAGCTTAGCCCCTTTTGGCCCAGCCATCGCTTTACGAAACTCGGCCAGCGCCTGTCTTTCATATTGAAAAACTCCACAGCCAAGAGACAGTTTTTCAGGTGAAAGGCCAAAAAACCACATCGGCGGTTGAGCCGCAGTTTCTTCAGGCTTGAAAGCGATATGCAGATGCGCGTTATAGGGTGTCTTGTCTTTGGAGAACCGGACATCGCGATAGATTCGAAAGATCTTGCTGCTGTGCGGACGTCCAGTCAGCTCTTGCAACGCTGCGCACATGTCTGCAGCAAAGTCCTGACCGGGACCCTTTATTTGGGCCTCGTAAACGGCCTTGTGCGATGTAAACCATTCTTTGTTGTTGTTGGCCTTCAGATCCTTAAGAAAGACAAGCGCTTCAGGCTTGAAACTGTCAAATCGTGTCATCTAAAACTCCATTCAACTCTTAGCCGGAAGCGCGGCGGCATGACCTAGACAAAGCTCTAGCCATCGGTCGAGCGAGGGACCGTCACATTCGGCGGCGTTTACGGTCACGAAACCCCCAAGTTTGCGGCCCCCGTGGATCACCGGTTGGGCGCTTACGTCCTGCAAAGCCAAGCTTTCATTCGCTTTGCCAACTCGAAACATGAACCGGCCAACACCATCCTTATGCAACCGTGCACCACACAACATGTTACCGTTCAAAAAGAAGCACTGACCACCCATCATCTGTTTTTCCGAGATACCCGCATACGTGGCCAAAGCGTCACGTATGCGAGCGTTGAGAGCTTGATCAACAGGCATCAGCCGGCCACGACAAGATGCCAGAGGATGGCCAGTGCCAGAACCAGCATGGTGAGTGTAGTTAGCGCCGCACCGACCGCCCGCCCCTTCCCATCTGGTGCAGAGCGCAGACTGAAATAGTGGATCAGGCGGGCAAGCAACAAAGCCCCACCACAAAGCCAGACCAGCCAGGGGGCGGTTCCGACAATTTCGGCTCCGGCAAGCGCCAGCAACGCAAGCGGGACATATTCGACAAAATTTCCATGCGCACGCATCAGCCTGAGCAGGTCATCATCCGCACCATGCAGCAGGAGTATCCCGGTTTTACTGCGGCGCACACCAACGGCAAGCGCCATTGGAATACTCATCAACACAAAAACTGCGGTGAATCCCAATGCGATTTGGGGAAGCTGTTCCATCTGATCGCTCCTCTTCTGCGCTATGCCTGTGAAGCCATGCTTTCATAAGTAATCAGTGCGAACCGGGCACCTTGCGGGTCGGTCAGCGTGGCCATCCGCCCGACGCCGGGCATATCCATTGCCGGCTGAACCACCGTGGCCCCTTTGGCCTTGGCCGTATCAACACTTGCGTCCACATCGGCCACAGTGAAAAAGATCGTCCAGCTGCCCTGGTCCTCGGGCATCGGAGAAAACCCTCCAATCGCCGTCTCACCCACTACGGCTGCGGAATAGCTGGATCCGTCCTGCATCGGCATATCGTTGATCGTCCACCCCAGGACATCACGATAGAAGGACTTCGCCTTGTTCTGATCGGGGCCGGAATGTCCGATCCAACCTGAGTTGCCGACTGCAGTCATTTCAAGAATACTCATGGGTATCTCCCTTGGTTGCGCCCGCCACATGCGGGTCTGATCCAAGGACGCGCGAGCCGAAAGCCGACCTACATCTCATCCAACATTTTTTGGCTGATCCTGATTTTGTTTTTAACCACAACACGTTCCGGTTCAGTTGGCGCAAGTGTCAACACCGTCTCAAAGGCGTCAATGGCCGCCCGCTGATCACCCGTTTCCTGCAACAACCCACCCCGCATCGCATGAAACCATCGATAACCGGACAGGTCATGCTTCAAAGCCTCAAGCGCCTCAAGCGCATGGTGAGGACCGTGGATTTTGGCTTGTGCAGCGATCTGATTAAGCCGGACCACCGGTGTTGGCTGTAGTGCATAGAGCGCCGCGTAGTGGCTTTCGATCAGCGTCCAGTCGGTGTCCACGGGTGACCTTGCACGGGCATGCGCCGCAGCGATTGTCGCCTGAATGACATAAATCCCATGATGACCGGTCCTTTGCGCTTTTTGCAGCAATCCCATGGCTTCGGCGATGTTGGCGCCATCCCACAAGTTTCGATCCTGATCATCAAGTGCGACAAGCTTTCCCGCCTCGTCTATCCGCGCATCTCGCCGCGCATGCTGAAGCAACAACAAGGACAACAAAGCCGCTTGCTCGCCCATGGCCGGAAATAGGTCCACAAGCAAGCGGGCCAGCCGGATCGATTCTTCGCACAGGGTCAGTTTCATCTGCGTTGGGCCCGCCGAGGTCGACCAGCCTTCGTTGAACATCAGGTAGATCATCAACGACACTTCACCCAGCCGCGTCCCGCGCTCGGCTGGGCTTGGAGTTTCAAAAGCAACCCGGTTGCTCAGAATTTTCTTTTTGGCCCGCGTGATCCGCTGCTCCATCGTTTTGGGTTTGACCAAAAAGCCTCGCGCGATTTCTTCCACGCTCAGGCCCGCAACAACGCGTAACGCTATGGCAATCTGATCCCTCCGTTCCAGTTCGGGGTGACAGCAGATGAACAGCAAGCGCAAGACATCATCTCGCAACTCGTCCGGATCGGGTGTTTCTGCGGGCATTGGCTGAAATTCCTCGGTATGGCGCGACAGGATCTCTGCGCGCCGCCGGGATTTGCGCAAACGATCCAAACCAGCGTTCCGCGCCGTTGTCAGAAGCCAAGCCAACGGATCACGAGGCGCACCATCCTGCGACCAGACCGTCAGGGCCTTTACACAGGCATCGGCAAAAGCCTCTTCGGCCAGATCTATATCCCGGAACACCCGCGTCAGAGCCGCGATCGCGCGGGGGCGTTGTTGGACGAATGTGGCCTCAAGCCAGTCCGACATTTGCTATTCCGAAGAAATGGCGCCACCTGCCCAGGCGACAGGGCGCACCTCAAGCCGCGCAACCGGAGAAGAGATCATCTTTGCATATTCCAACGCCTCATCAAGATCCTTGAATTCAGCGGCATAGAAGCCAAGAAAGCTCTCTTTCGTCTCGGAAAACGGGCCGTCCGTGATCAGGGGCGCCGCACCTGTGTTCCCCGCTGCTTCGACCATCACAGCCGAAGTCGGCGGCATCAGCTTGATCGAAACAAACTCTCCCCGCTGCGCCAAAACCTCCTGTAGCGCGGTATGCCCACTAAGCACCTCGTCCTGACGCTCTTTTGGAAGAGCTTCAAACACACCGGCTTCGCCATAAATCGTGATCGCGAATATCATTCTAACCTCCTTAACTGTTGGTACACTGCAAGGACGCTCCGAATCCTGCAAATCCGACATCAGACGATATTTATTTGTCTACGCCACGCTGTAGGGGTCCATGTCATACAGCACCCAACAGCGCAGCAAAGAACTACTCGAAGCTTGAAAACGTTATCGAATAGCCGGAAAAGCAAGGCATCAAACTCACGAACTGCGACTGAGCCGCTCTTTGACGAAATCTTCAGCCGTTTCCAGAATGTCGTTCTCTAACCTGCGCGCGGCGGGGGACAAGACCGCACCAGCTTTGCGCAAGATGTGAATCTGCCGTTTGGCAGTCTCATCTGCGAGCGGGCGAAAAACCAAATTCCACTGCACCGCTGAAATCGCTGCAAGTTCAGGTAGGATTGTGATGCCAATCCCGGCTCGAACAATCCCAAGGATAGAGGTAATATTATGAGCAGAAAACAGCGACCTGGCGTGAAGCTCCGCCGCTTCTTTGGCAGGGATAATTTCTGAAAGACTGTTTGCAATTAAGTTCTGCGACCTCAATGCGTCCCAACCTATGGGACTCGTGGTGTTAGCCAGCGGATGGTCGACCGGTAACAGCACACCAAACCTGTCAGTAAGCAAAACCTGACCATGCAGGCCGGGAACATTGGCCCCCAAAGTGGCAATGCCGATATCGATGCGATCACGAAGCAGCTCGTGTCGAACCGACTTCGAATCCATGTCTCTCAGATCAATCCTAACATTTTGGTAGCCCCCGATATTTCTGGCAAACGCTCGAGGGATTATCGTCGCAGCTATGGAAGGAACCGTGGCTATTTTTACCTGTCCAATTTTCGAATTTGCAAAATTCTCGATGGCGCGTACCGTGCTATCAAAGTGCAGTAATTCCTTTTCCGCTTGCTCGAACACAAACTCTCCCAGCGCGGTGAGCTTGTTCTTTCGATCTGTCTCAAACAGCGGTTCTCCTAGATGCGTTTCGAACTGCTTCAGCATCATTGAAAGGGCTGAAGGTGTCCGTTTCAGTGTCATGGCTGCGTCGGTCAGGTTTCCATGGCGAGCAACTGCGACAAAGCCGCGAAGCATTTCTATTTTGAGTGTCATCTCGGCGGATTTCAGATTTGTTGAAATTTTCTTCAATAATTTTAGTTTGATTGACGCCCCAATTGGAGTCCATACCCCAACAAACGATTTTTTGTGGGGAAACAGCCGTGGCTGACGTTCAAAAGAACCTAATAGCTGGTGAATGGGTCATCGGTGACAGTGTCATCGAAAACCGTAACCCTTCCGATCTGACCGATCTGATTGGTGTTTTTGCGCAGGCTAACACGGATCAATTGCAAAAGACCTTGGATCAGGCCCGCATCACCCAGCAAGAATGGGCAGCCTATGGGCTGGAGCGTAAGCAATCCGTTCTGAACGCTATCGGTAATGAGATGATGGCCCGAGCCGAAGAGCTGGGCACCTTGCTCAGCCGCGAAGAAGGCAAACCATTAGCCGAAGGAAAAGGCGAAGTTTTCCGCGCGGGGCAGTTCTTTACCTACTATGCCGCCGAGTGCCTGCGTCAGATCGGCGAGAACGCCGATTCCGTGCGACCCGATATCGAGGTAGATGTGCGCCGCGAAGCCGTGGGTGTTGTCGCGATCATCAGTCCGTGGAATTTCCCGACTGCGACCGCCTCTTGGAAGATTGCCCCTGCGCTATGTTACGGCAACGCGGTAGTCTGGAAGCCTGCCAATATCACACCAGCCTCAGCTGTGGCCTTGACCGAGATCATCGAGAAGCAGGACATCCCAAAAGGTTTGTTCAGCCTCGTCATGGGTTCAGGCGGTTCGGTCGGACAGCGTCTGGTCGAGAGCCCCAAAGTAGACGCGATTTCCTTCACCGGGTCTGTCCCGGTCGGAAAGGGAATTGCCACCGCTGCCATTCAGAACCTGACGAAAGTGCAGATGGAGATGGGCTCCAAAAACGCTTTGGCCGTCATGGATGACGCCGATCTGGATCTGGCGGTGTCACTGGCCTTGGGTGGCGCGTTTGGCGGCACTGGTCAGAAATGCACTGCGTCGTCCCGCCTTGTTGTGCATGATCGCATTCACGATGCGTTTGTCGAGAAACTGGTGGCAGGTGCTCAAGCCATGAAAGTAGGCCACGCGCTGGAAGAAGGTACGCAAATGGGTCCCGTCGTCAGCCAGCAGCAGTTGGCTGAGAACCTGGCTTATGTCGATCTGGGCAAGTCCGAAGGCGCAGAACTGGCTTGTGGAGGTGTTCGTCTGGATATGCCTCACGAAGGTTTCTATATGTCGCCAGGCGTGTTCCTGAACACCGACAACGCAATGCGCATCAACCGAGAAGAAATGTTTGCACCGCTGACCAGCGTAATCAGGGTCGGCAGTTATGACGAGGCGCTGAGCGTCGTCAACGACACCAACTTTGGCCTGACCTCGGGCATTGTGACCAAGTCATTGGCCCGTGCCACGCACTTCCGCCGTAACGCGCGTACCGGTGTTGTCACCGTGAACCTGCCCACGGCAGGCACGGATTATCACGTGCCGTTCGGCGGTCGCGGCGACAGCTCTTACGGGCCGCGGGAACAGGGTAAAGCCGCTGCTGAATTCTACACGACCGTCAAGACTGCCTATATCAGCGCGGGACCTGTTTGATGCTGATCGACGGGCTGCAATATGCAAACTGGTCTGAAAAGATCTTTCGGCAATTGCGCCAGGGGGACGTCGACGCGATCCATGTCACGATCTCGTATCACGAGAATTTCCGCGAGACGGTTCTGAATTTCGAGAAGTGGAATCGCTGGTTCGAACAATATCCGGACCTGATCATGAAAGGCCGCTGGGCCAGCGATATCGATATCGCGCGGGAAACCAGTCGGACGGCTGTGTTCTTCGGGTTCCAGAACCCGTCCCCGATCGAAGATGATATCGGCTTGGTTGAAGTCCTGCATGATCTGGGTGCGCGATTTATGCAACTGACCTATAACAACCAGTCCCTGCTGGCGACCGGATGCTATGAAGCCGATGACACAGGCATCACACGAATGGGCAAACAGGTCATTAAAGAGATGAACCGCGTCGGCCTGGTGGTCGATATGAGCCACTCCGCAGACCGCTCTACAATTGATGCTGCCGAGCTTTCCGAGCGACCAATCGCGATTACCCATGCCAACCCATATGACTGGGCCCCGGCCTTGCGCAACAAACGCCATGACGTAATCCAGGCGGTCACGGAAAAGGGTGGGATGCTGGGCTTTTCGGTCTATCCTCATCACCTGAAGGATAAATCCGCCTGCACCGTGGAAAGCTTTTGTGAAATGGTCGCTCGTACTGCCGAAAAATATGGTGTCCAGCATCTGGGGATCGGCACGGACCTGTGTCAGGATCAGCCAGACAGCGTCGTCGAATGGATGCGTGTCGGTCGCTGGACCAAAGAAATAGACTATGGTGAAGGCTCGGCCTCGGCACCCGGTTTCCCACCGATGCCTAACTGGTTCAAAGACAATCGCGACTTTGGCAACATCGCTGCTGGCTTGCGTGCAACGGGCATGAACGACACAGAAGTCGCCGGGATAATGGGCGCGAACTGGTATCGTTTCTTCGAGCACAGTTTCAAGCCAAGCTCCTGACCAAGGACCAACGATACATTTGAATACCGATTGGAGAGAATGGTAACCGAACTGAAGAGGCAAGACCGAATGGCAGACGTTTCCCGCCGTGATCCGAACATCGTAATGCGCCTGGCCCGGCTTGGCTCGATGCATCAGTCACGTCTTTCATTCATGCGAATCCTGACCCGGCGCTTGGCTCGGGAAAACTGGCGGTTTGAAAGGGCAGCGTTCGACATTGACTCGACGGGTGTTGGGCACGCGATCTATACCGCCCACGGGCCCGATCGGTCTTATTCGCTGATTGCCTATGCACATGATTTACCGCCGGAGAAGCGATCCGATAGAGTGATCGCAGAAGCATGGGATGCAACTTTTACATTATTTGATGGCGTTCCAACCGCCGAAGATATTGAACGTCTTTCGCACAATATTCCTGTGCAGGAGGCCGGACGCGTATCTGAAACCGAGCTGTCCGTTTCTCGAGCCAATAGATCCGTTCGCCTTTGGGAGCATGTGGTCAACGTATTAGCCGAAGGTCGCCAACCGTCGTACGAAAAAATAGCTGCGGTGGGCTATTTGATGCGTACCACCGCTGTCTATGGATCAGGCAAACTGGGAGCCGCCGACCGGGAAATGATTGCAGACCGACCCGAGTTTCGCGCTCCGTTCCAGGTCGAAATGCTGTCGGTCTATCTCACGCGTTGGTTCGTAGTTGATTTGGTGCAGCACATGGCCAAAGCGCGGGCGGCATTGAGCGGCACACAAGCCGCTGAATTGGATGCGGGAATCGCGCGTTCAATAGGCATCGGCAATTCAACCGGATTGGGTATGGCACCGTTCTTGCTAAACCATCCGCGACTATTCAATAACTGGATAACCGCGCGTGAAGACGCCATACAGGCTGTGCGCAATGTCCAATGGGCACGGGACGAAGAGATAGCGCAGTTCCATGACATCCTGCTCCGCAATATCCAACTTATTGAATCGTGGCAGTCTCAGCACCCAGTTCAAATGGAAAAGCTAGCGGTGCTCGGCAAGGACATCGCTTTGGTAAAGGGCTATCTGTCGCGCACCGACCTCAGCATGAAACAGCCTTGGGACGCGTTGTATTCCTGGTCAGAAGAAGCCTTGTCGCTGGAGGGGCAAGAATGGATCGCCTCACTGATTCTGGAACCCTACGGAGCTTTGGTCGATAAATTCGCCAAAGCCATGGCTTCAGATGACGAGCCTGTTGCCCTCATTGCCGGCGCGACGCAAATCGGAAGCCTTCGCGCCGTTTTGGAGGATGTCTACCGTTGGGCCATTGATACGGATTGGACGGTTCCGACCAACATGGCCCGCGCTTGGTACATTTCGGAGGAAAAGCAAGAACCTCGTCTGGGCCAACGATTTGAAGAACCAATCGAAGAGTATGAACAGCCTTTGGCGCCCGGTCGCGATGCTGCAGTGCTCTATCAAGCGTTGACGCATTGGCCCGACGAAGTGGAAGTGGCCGATTTCTTGCTAGAGAATCCGGAACACCGGCATACCTTGCGTCGCATTCAAGTTGCAGGGTCCTCACCCTATGCGGAAATTCGCGACAATACGATCTCTAACAGCATGTTGCCCATCGACATGCTACGCTGCAAACTTTCCTTTTTCGGCGCGACCAAATTCGACCCGCGGTCGGATCGATGGGTTCGCATTTGCATGTATGGAAACGCCCCGCTTCCCTATGAGCTCTCGCAAGCAAACGCCGACTTTTGGGTTTTTCCAAGCTCGACCGAGACGACTGCATGAGCCATTCGCTGAACGAAATCGAAACCATGAGCAAACGTGCCGCGCGTGGTGCGGGTCTGCCATGGGGTTTGGCTGAAGAGGCTGGTAAAACCACACGCTGGCTGTCCGCCTATGGCTTTCCGGGTGTTAACCTGTTGGTCGATCTGCTTGAGATGCACGACGCGCTTCCAATTCTTGATGTATCTCCTGTCTCGCTGGAGGCGGAAACTTGGTCTGCACCGATTGGCCGGATGAGCCCCCTGATCGCGAATGCCTCGGTGAGCGACTGTGCGGCCCGCCTTTTATCTCGCGGGACGATCACCCTCGAAAATGTCGACCTTCCATTGCTGGCAGTGCCATCCATCGGTGCGGTCGCGTCAACTCTTGGGGTCTCGGTTGTAGTCGAGTGGCAGAATGCTCGGCTAGTGGCAGATGGATCAGCGATTTGTGTAGAAGGCGACCCCAAGGCGCTGGAAGCGCGCCACGCGGCCAAGATGGTGTTTTCAATACCCGCCGAGTTGAAGCATCGACAAGAGCCAATGCTAAGGGCTCGTTTGTCCGATAGAAGCTGGAGCAAGCTCAGCGCATTCGCCCATCGAACCTACGCGCCTGCTACCGAAGAAAGCCGACAGCTCGGTGCGGGTAGCAGCCGGAACGACAACGACTGACAACGCGCTCCTCCCATAAAAGAAACAAAACGATGAACAGGAAACAACCATGATTGCCACTGAAACCCTGTCTCTGTCCGAAATCGAAGATTTGGCCTTTCAAGCGCTTGTCAAAGCGGGAACGTCCGAGGAAAACGCGCGCCCGCTTGCAGTTGCGACGGCAATGACCGAGGCAGATGGCGTCGCCTCTCACGGTCTTGCTTATATCCCGATCTACGCGCAGCATGTTGAGTGCGGCAAAGTAGACGGGTTGGCCGAACCCTTGATATCACGTCCACGCCCCGCTGTGGTCGCAGTAGACGCAGCGACCGGTTTTGCCCATCGCGCAATAGATTTGGGTTTTGAAAGCTTGATCCCACTGGCACGCGAACAAGGGGTGGCCGTATTGGCAATCAACAATTCCTACAATTGCGGAGTTCTGGGCATTCACACCCAACGCATCGCTCAAGCCGGCTTGATGGGTATCGGGTTCACAAATGCTCCTGCATCCATCGCTCCTTCGGGCGGCGCCAAGCCCGTATTAGGAACAAACCCAATTTCGATTTCTGTTCCTGACGCAGATGGCAATCCGGCTTTGTTGATTGACCAGTCCGCCAGCACAATCGCAAAAAGCGAAGTCATGAAACACGCGCGTGAGGGCAAACCGGTGCCAGAAGGTTGGGTCCTGGATGTAGAAGGTCAGCCCACCACAGATGCTGCGACTGGATTAAAGGGTTCTATGGTGCCGTCTGGTGGCTACAAGGGTGTCGGAATCGCATTGACCGTCGAGCTGATGGCTGCGGCTATGACTGGTGCAAATCTAGGCTCTGTCGCCAGCCCATTCTCGGGCACCGAAGGCGGCCCACCGAAAACCGGTCAGTTTTTCATTGCAATTGACCCGCAGGCTACATCGGGCGGTCTATTTCAAGAAAGGTTATCGGATTTGATTGGCTCGTTTCGTGCTCAAGACGGTGCGCGACTGCCAGGCGATTGGCGCCGAAAGTGTCGCGAACGCGCGTCGACCGAAGGTGTTGCGGTGAATTCCGCTATTCTTGAAAAGGTACGCGCGCTGGTCTGACTTTGTTTCAGACAAGCTCTGTCAACGCGTACGCTAGTTGCACAAAAACTTGCGAAAGGCGGTATTCAACTGCCGCCTCTCTGGTCTTTCCCTGGCGCTTAATTCTCGAGTGCAATTTCCTTCAAACGGACCGCGACGCCCCGCGGTCTGAAGACCATAGACGGGATGGATCAAAGGCCGGTCCTGCGCTTCCAATCAAGTCAGAGCACTCGCTTGGGCATGAACGATATCTTGAAGCTTCTGCAAGACGTCGTGCTGAACCGGTTTGAAAGAAAACCGCCGCCCGCTGGTGGAGCGAGACAAACCGAGCTTTCGATGCGATGCCAAATCGTGCTATCCGCACCATAGAGGGCGAGGCCTTTGGGAAACGTCAAAAATCTATTGAAACAGCAACGTTCGGGACTGAAGCAAAGGCGGGCCAAACAGATGAAACAGATTGCCTTGATCGCACATGACAACAAAAAACCTGATCTGGCCGATTGGGTGAAACGCCACGCGACCCAATTGCGCCCGCACAACTTGATCTGCACAAAAACAACAGGGACTGTGATCCAGGCCGGCGTCTCTTTAGAGAATATCGAACTTGTTAAGAGCGGACCATTAGGAGGAGACCAACAGATCGGCGCCTTAATAGCGCTCGACAAAATAGATCTACTTGTGTTCTTCACAGATCCGACGACACCTCATCCCCATGATGTAGACGTCAAAGCCCTGACTCGTCTGGCGACCGTCTACGACATCCCCATGGCATGTAGCAAAGCGACCGCGAATTTGATTATCGCTTCAGGATTTTTGGAAAGCTAAACTGTTCCATCAGTTGGCGTCGGCAGCCCAAGACCAAGCCAGCGGCGATTTTCGTTTGAGAGCACCGCTTAGATGACGCCTCATGCGATGAGAGGCGCCCAGGTTATCTCCCGCCTCCAACAGATCCAAGATTTCAATATGCTCAGTGCATTGCTCGATAAGGCGGTCGTGGTTCACATCGGCACGATACTCCATGAGGCGCCGCATGCGATTAACACGCTGCAGTGAAACCAGGAAAAACGGGTTTCCGGAAAACTTTATGACCTCTTCATGAAAAACCGAACCGTTTTGTAAAAGTGTTTCTGCCGGAACCGAGCTGAAATCCATTTCCAGCATTCCTTCCTGCGTCCGCCTTAGTTCAGTCAGAACTCCTCGGTTCAACTCAAAGGATGGTTCGAGCATCGCAGCGGGCTCAATCGCCATACGAAACCGATAGATCTCGTCAAACGCTTCTGGTGTATTTGCCACGGGAAGAAACCGCCAACCATAGCCTTCTTTTCTCTCGACCCACCCTTCACGCGTCGCCCTCACCAGAACCTCGCTTGTGCAGGCCTTCGACCAATCATAGCGCTGGCGCAAAAACTGTTCTGTGACTTCTTCGGGAAGCTCTCCCCTTAGCCAATCATCCGCCAAACGATGATAAGGGCTTTGGTCTTGCTCGGGTTGCTGTTCCAGCACCTCTGCAACGACATCAGGATCCAGTTCTCCAACAAAGAACCCTCGGTTCTCCTGACGCTGAAGAAAACCTCTTTGTTCAAGTAAATTCAAAGCTTCTCTGATCGGAGTTCGCGAAACTCCGTAACGATCCGCCAATTGTTGCGCTCCCAGATGCTGGCCCGTTTGCAGCCCGCCAGAGGCGATATCTTGCAGCAATCGTCTGGAAATTCTCTGTGGAAGGTCACTTGAGCGCAAACCGCCCTCCGGCTATTTACTAAGTTGAATTGGCTGAGTAGCACGACATGTTTCAGCTTATTGGTTTTTAGGGCCAATTTGCAACGTCAAAAATGGTTTTTATCGAACCAATGTGCAGCGCGAGTTAAGCGCTCTTAGAGATAACCACAATTCCCGATTGCGCAGTCTTTGGTGCGTTTGTAATCGAATAACGACCACCAACCAGCTGCAACGTGACGCGGTTTCCATCGGCTTGAACCATGTGACCCTTCGCACGAACAACATTTGGATCAGAGGCCAGCGTTTTGGCGAACGCATCCGCATCGACCGTTTCGGTCATTGACAGTGTATTTGTCACCAAAGGGATTTTGTGAGGCGCAATATCCAGGTCTGACGCACGATCAACGCTTACGTCATCCAATAGTAGTATACGAGCAATGCCATCTACCTTGCTTTCTAGCACACTAGCTGACGGGGCATGGCGACCGACCAGTTCACGACTCAGGCTCGTTTTCTCAGGCGGCGCAAGATCGGTTTTGGTCAGGATCACAAGATCGGCCGATTTGAGTTGTCGTGTAATCGTGTCTGAGATGTAAGTATCGCTGAGAAGATCTGGCAGCGTTTCTGCATCCACCAAGGTCACAACTCCGTGGACCCGGATGTCATCGCCAAACAGGCTGATAGAAGACGCGATTGCACCAGGCAATGCAACGCCCGACGCCTCAAGCAAAATATGGTCAGGGGCCGGATCCATGTTGCGGATCTTCGTCAGCGCGAACATCAGGTCGTCACCATAGGAACAACACACACATCCGCCCGCAAGGGTCACCAGATCGCCGTCCTGCGCCTCGATCAGGTCGGCATCAATCGGAAGGCTTCCAAATTCGTTGACAAGAACTGCGAGGCGTTGCTCCTGTGCATTCCTCAATAGTGTATTGACCAAGGTGGTTTTCCCGGCCCCCAGATAGCCGCCGATGATGGTCAGAGGCAGGCCCGTGTCAGACATCGGAGGCCGCAAAGACAGTACCGCCCAGAACTGTCCCCCAGACGCGAGTTTCGTTCAGTTGCTCCACCCCTTTTTCTTCAGGATCATCCTCAAGAACGGCGAAATCTGCACGTTTGCCCGTTTCGATCGAGCCTACTTCATTGTCCAGATGCAACGTGTAGGCCGCGCCCAATGTGATCGCCCGCAAAGCCTGATCTAAGGTGATCTTTTCAGCCTCTCCCAAGGTCCGACCGGTCGCCGTTTGCCGGTTCATGGCGCACCAGGCTGTAAACAACGGGCCAAGCGGCGTAATTGGTGCGTCAGAGTGGATGGCAAAAGGCACACCTTCGCGCGCAGCGGTTCCAGCGGCGTTCATACGTTCAGCGCGTTCCGGCCCAACCGTCAGATCATAATGCTGATCGCCCCAGTAAAAGTGGTGGTTGGCAAAGAGGTTCACGCATAGCCCCAGCTCTTTCATCTGACGGAACTGCGCGGTGTCGGCCAATTGGCAATGTTGCAGCGTGAACCGGTGGTTCAGTGACGGCGCCTTGCGCAACACCCGCGCCATCGTGTCCAGTACCAGCTGCGTGGCCTCATCTCCATTGGTATGCGTGTGTACTTGAATGCCTTTGCGCAGGGATGTCTCAAGGATATAGGCCAGATGCTCTGGCGGGATGTACCACAGCCCGTTGGGTGATCCGTTGTAATATCCCGGCGCGCGCAATCGGGCAGTAAAGCCCTGAATGGACCCGTCGACAACGATCTTGATCCGACCCAAGCGCAGCTTGTCGGTGGATTGCGGGGCCAGGGCTTCGACATGGGCAATCAAATCTTCGGGGCTGACCCCATGGTGAAAGCGCAAGGGAACGATACGAGCGGGGAAGTTTGTATTTCCAGTTACACGCAACAAGGTCTCGACCGCTTCTTCAGGCAACCGGGCGGCCAGATCGGTGGCGGTGGTGACACCGGCTCGAATACAAAGCTTGCCAAACCGCCACATGCCCGGCTCATCACAAGACAGCATATCGCGGTCAAAACCCACATGGATCGACACCGGGCTCATGACATCGGGGCCGCGCAACTCGCCGGTGGGCAACCCGTCGCTTCCAAGGGGCACACCCTCGTGATTGATGCCCGTGCGCAGCAAGCCTGCCAGTTCCAACGCCTTGGTGTTGACGTTCATGATATGGCCCGACGCGTGCATGATCCCGATGGGCCTGGTCGAAGAAATCGCATCCAGCTGCCCGCGCGTGATCTTCTGATTGTCGAAATAGATCGGATCCAGCGACCACGCCGGAAGCGCTGCATCGGGGTCCTCCAATCTGGCTTCGGCAGCGGCCAATTTGGCTAGCATTTCGTCGACGGTTTTGCACCCGGCCTGCATCTCTCCTTCGGGCGACATCCGATCGAAGAAGCCCACATAGGTATGAGACCACAGGGCTCCTTCCTGTAGATGGCAATGTCCCTCGACCATACCAGGCATTAGCACCTTGTCGGCAAATCGGTCGTCCAAAGTATACGGGCCCCAGCCTTCAAACTCATCCAACGTGCCAGTGCCCAGAATGATCCCGTCGCGTATGGCGACATGGCTTGTGACCGGTCGCTGGGGATTCATGGTCAGGATTTTGCGGGCAGAAAAAACTGTAATCATTGGCTGAAAAACCCAGAAAAGAGCGAGATCACCCAAGGCTAGGGGGTTTTCATTGCGCCAAAAACTAGATTTAATAGTTCGAGAAACCACGTTTTTTGGGGGAATATGTGGCGCTTGCGCTGACTCTTAAACAGATGCGCTACGTCGAGGCCGCCGGGCGCCTGAACTCGATTACCGGTGCCTCTGAGGCGATGAATATCTCGCAAAGCTCAGTAACCGCTGCGATTGATGCGCTTGAGGCCGAGCTTGGGTTCGATATCTTCGACCGCATTCCCGCCAAAGGGTTGCAGCCCACACCCGCAGGATTGGACGCGCTGCAATTGATCACGCGCTTCCTGTCCCATCACCGCGATTTCGAAACAGAGCTTCAGGCCATCGGAGGCGTGTTGACCGGAACCATCCGGCTTGCCTGTTTCGCGACAGCTGCGGCAACATTCCTGCCCCCCGCAATCGAGCGGTTTCAGGCCGACATCAAGGGTGTCCGGTTCGAGCTGGTCGAAGGGAATATGGATACGGTCATCGATTTCCTTGAAAGCGGAAAGGCCGATTTGGCGTTCAGCTATAAGGAAGTCATCACCCCGCAGCAAAATTTTGAGCTGATGGTGGATCTGCCCCATTACGCCATGGTGAATGCGCAAGACCCAATTGCGCAGCAACCCTCGGTGCGATTGGCCGATCTGATTCACTTGCCAATGATCAGCCTCAGCCTGCCGAGGTCGCGCGCTTATTATTTGGATCTTTTCAAAGAAGCTGGATTATCGGTCAATGTGGCGCATACGTCATCATCTGTTGAAATGATCCGAACACTGATCGCGTCCGGTTTTGGTTTTACCGTCCTCAATGCCCGGCCGGCCACCTCATCGCTCGCGCAAAGAGGGTGCTCTGTCATTCCAATCTCGGATCCGCTCCCGACACGGCCTTTTGGTATCGTAACTCAGTCACGTATCGTTTCGCCAAGACCCGTTCGGAAATTCTTGGAATATTGCGCTGCTTTGCGCGACGAAGGCGTGTTCGAAGAGATGGCGGTCAGGCTGCCCTGACACAACGCCACCCTCTACTCGTACAAACGCATCGCAGCCAAAGCTTGAACAGCAAGGGCCGACTGGTCCTGCCGCTATTCACCAAGAAATGTGGTATATGGCTGCATTAAATCTATTTTGCTGGGAACGTGGCTGAGCCTACGCTCGACAAAAATCCAAAAAACACCGTTTCCAACACAGGAGGTCCGAAGATGACCACATTTCTAAAGGCGTTGGCACGTTCCGTTGCGGCTGCAGCCTTGCTTGTCAGCGCAGCTCATGCCGACGAACCGGTCAAAGGTGGCACGTTGATCACCACTCTGCCGCAAACACCGCGTCACCTGAACCCGGCGGTTCAATCGGGGATTGTGACCGGGGCGCCGGGCGCGCAGCTGTTCGCGGCGCCATTGCGTTATGATGAGGATTGGACACCGCAGCCTTATCTTGCCGAAAGCTGGGCCTGGTCCGATGACGGCTTGTCGATGACCCTGAACCTGGTGCAAGACGCGCGGTTCCATGACGGGGAGCCGATTACATCAGAAGATGTGGCATTTTCAGTCGAAACCATCAAAGCAAACCACCCGTTCAAAACCATGTTCGGTGTTGTCGAAACTGTCGAAACACCAGATGAACACACCGCTGTTCTAAAGCTCAGCCAACCCCACCCGGCGCTTTTGCTGGCCATGTCCTCACAGCTGATGCCGATCATTCCCAAACATATTTACGGAGATGGGCAGGACCCCAAATCCCACCCGCGCAACGGGCAGGACGTTGTGGGGTCGGGGCCGTTCAAATTTGTTGAGTTCACACCCGACCAACAGGTCATCCTGGAACGCAATGACGACTTCTTCATCGAAGGCCGACCCTATCTGGATCGCATAGTCTATCGCATCATCAAAGACGCTGCCGCCCGCTCCATTGGGATGGAAAACGGCGAGCTGCACATGACGACCTTTGAAAACACCGTGCGCAACATCAAGCGGATGTCAGAAAATGACAGCCTGAACGTAACCGATGAAGGCTATGCAGCAATCGGACCGATCAACTGGCTGGCCTTCAATACCGGGCAGGACGGGCCTTTGGCCGACAAGCGCGTACGTCAGGCCATTGCCTATGCGCTGGACAAAGACTTTATCTTGAACGCCATTATGCTGGGTCTGAGCCAAGAGGCCAAAACCGGCATCCATCCAGGATCACCACTCTATTTCCCTGATGTTAATGGCTATGACCTTGATCTCGACAAGGCAAATGCGCTGCTGGATGAAGCCGGATATCCAAAGGATGCAAACGGCATTCGGTTTGCCCTGACCATTGACCACGGGAACCCGACCACGAAACCACAAGCCGAATTCACCAAAGCCTCTCTGGCCAAGATTGGCATTGACGTTTCGGTCAACTCATTTGTGGACTTCCCGACCTGGGCCAATAAGATCTCGAACCACGATTTCGACATGACCTGGGACACGGTGTTCAACTGGGGTGATCCGGTGATCGGTGTGCACCGCACCTATGACAGCCAGAACATCAAGGAAGGCGTCATCTGGTCGAACACCCAGCAATACGCAAACCCCAAGATCGATGAGCTGATGAATGCAGCGGGTCAAGAGATCGACCCCGCAAAGCGCGCAGAGCTGTATCGCGAGTTCCAGGAAATTCTGGCCGAGGATCTGCCGGTCTATTGGACCAACACTCTGCCCTATCACACGATCTACTCCAAAAAGGTGGGCAACCCGCCTTTGGGCATCTGGGCATCAAGCTCACCCTATGATCTGGTTTACCTGAAAGACGAATAAGACGGTAATCTAACTCCTGCCCCGGTTTTGCCGGGGCAGGTCACTGCTTGGGGTCGTGCATGGCGTTTTTGAAAGTTCTTGTACAGCGCATTGGATATGCCGTGTTGCTGTTGATTGCAGTGCTTGTGCTGAATTTCACCATGATCAACCTCGCCCCCGGCGATGTGGTCGATACAATCGCCGCAGATATGGGCGGCGCAAATGCCGAGTTGATGGCCCAGATTCGGGCCGAGTACGGGTTGGACCAACCGGTTATTGTTCAGCTTGGCAGCTATATCGGCAGGGTCCTGCAATTCGATCTGGGCTATTCCTATTTCTACAATCGTCCGGTCACCGAGCTGATATTCGAACGCCTGCCCGCCACCCTGCTGCTGGTGTTTTCGGCCCAGATCTTTGCCTTGGTCCTGGGCATTCTTCTGGGCGTTTTTGCCGCGCAGAATCCCAACGGGCCGCTCAGCCATCTTGTGACGCTCTTTGCGCTGTTTGGATATGCTGCGCCGGTGTTCTGGACAGGCATCCTGCTGCTGATCGCCTTTTCGCTAAAAATCCCGCTCTTTCCCGTAGCCGGGATGCGGGATGTTACCATTGAGGGTGGGTTTTTCCCGCAAGCTTTGTCTGTCGCGCATCACCTTGTGCTGCCGATGCTGACGCTGGGCTCGATCTTCATTGCGCTTTATTCGCGGCTTTGTCGGGCCTCGATGCTTGAGGTTCTGGGCTCGGACTACGTCAGAACCGCCAAGGCCAAAGGTTTGCGGCCGCGTGATGTGGTCATGAAACACGCGCTGAAAAACGCGCTGCCACCGGTGGTGACGCTGGCCGGGTTGCAGTTTTCGGCCGTGATCTCGGGCGCGGTTCTGGTTGAAACCGTGTTCTCCTGGCCGGGGCTTGGGCAATTGGCGCTGACCTCGATCCTAGCGCGCGACACGCCAACAATCCTTGGCATCCTGTTCTTTTCCGCCCTTGTCGTGATCGTCGGCAACCTGCTGACTGATTTGGTTCTGCGGATGATTGATCCCAGAGTAAGGGGGAGAGGATGAGCGACCAAACACAGATCAAAGCCCGCTCGCCCTTTGCCGAAGCGTTCGAGATGTTCCGCCGCAACCATGCGGCCGTGGCCGGGTTGGTCGTGCTGCTGCTGATCGTGGCAGTCGCCATTTTGGGGCCGTTTCTTTACCCTGGCAATCCCTTTGACATGGTTTGGGCGCCGTTCACGCCCCCGGGGCAGGAAGGCTATCTGCTAGGTACCGATTATCTGGGTCGTGATATCCTGTCGCTGCTGATCCATGGCGCAAAGGTGTCGCTGACCGTTGGGCTGGCCGCAGCTTTCGTGACCGTTACAATCGGCATAACCGTGGGCGCGTTGGCCGGGTTTTATCGCGGGTTGATCGAAGAAGCCCTGATGCGCTTTACCGAGTTCTTTCAGGTACTGCCCACGTTGCTGTTTTCAATGGTCATTGTCGCCCTGTTCGGCGCGTCCCTGACCATGATCACCATCGCCATCGGCCTGGTCAGCTGGCCTGCCGTAGCCCGGATCACCCGGGCTGAATTCCTGCGGATCCGCGAGCTGGAATACGTTACTGCCGCGCGCGCTGGTGGGGTGCGCAATGGCGGGCTGATCTTCAAGGTCATCTTGCCAAACGCCCTGCCCCCGATCATCGTGCAAGCCGCGCTTATGGTGGGGTCGGCCATCCTGTTCGAAGCGGGGCTCAGTTTTCTTGGTCTGACTGACCCGAATGTGGCCAGCTGGGGCCAGATCATCGGGTCCAACCGCGAATATATCCTGGACGCCAGCTATACGGTGACCGTGCCCGGTGTGGCAATCTTTGTGACAGTTCTGGCCATCAGCCTTGTCGGCGACGGCCTGAACGACGCGCTTAATCCAAAACTGAGGCAGCGATGACCGATCCGCTTTTGTCCGTCGAAAACCTGCGTATCGAGCTGGCCGCGCGCAGCGGAATGGTGCCGGTGGTTGACGACCTGTCGCTGTATCTGAATGCAGGCGAAACGCTCAGCATCGTTGGGGAATCGGGCAGTGGGAAGTCGATGACAGCGCTTGCCGTAATGGGGCTGTTGCCGTCAATCGGGCAGATTGCGCAGGGGCGCATCCTGTTTGAAGGCGGTGACATGACCCAAATGGATGACGAGACGCTGCGTACCATCCGGGGCAACCAGATCAGCATGATTTTTCAAGAGCCGATGACCTCGCTCAACCCGGTCTACACTGTGGGCGAACAGATCGCCGAGGTGTTGCGCCTGCACAAGGGCCTTGGCCATCAAGAGGCCTGGGCCCGCGCGGTTTCTCTGCTGGATGACGTGCGCATTCCCGATGCCAAACGGCGCGCGCGCGCCTATCCGCATGAAATGTCGGGCGGTCAGCGTCAGCGCGTCATGATCGCCATGGCCTTGGCATGCCGCCCAAAGATCCTGATCGCAGATGAGCCCACCACCGCGCTGGATGTGACCGTCCAGGCCGAGATCTTTGCCCTGATGCGCGAACTCTCGCGTGAGACCAATACAGCGACGATCCTGATCACGCATGACATGGGCGTTGTGGCCGAAATGGCGGATCGCGTTGTGGTAATGTATCGTGGCGAAAAGGTCGAAGACGGCGCAGCCGAGGCGGTCATTCGGCACCCGCAGCACCCTTATACGCAGACCCTGATTGCAAGCGTGCCGCATCTGACCATCGAAGCTCCGCCTGAGCAAGAACCGGAACCTGTCGCGAAGTCTGATGTGCTTTTGTCAGTGCGGGATTTGACGGTGCAGTTTCCGGTGAAAAAGCGGTTCGGCAAGCGTGAGATGTTCACAGCGGTCAATGGCATCAGCTTTGACATCGAGCGCGGCAAGACCTTGGCCATCGTCGGCGAAAGCGGTTCGGGCAAGACAACTGCCGCCCTGGCCGTCGCCCGCCTTGTGGACGCACAGGCGGGGCAGGTCACGCTGGATGGCACGGATATGCTGGGCCTGGACGGAGAAGCCCTGCGCCTTGCCCGCTCCAAGGTTCAGGTCATTTTTCAGGATCCCTATTCCTCTCTCAACCCGCGTCTGCGCGCCGGTGATATCGTGCGTGAACCGCTGGACAATCTAGGCGCCTTCCCGGCATCCGAGCGCGAAGACCGGGTTGCCGATCTCTTCGACAAGGTGGGGTTGCAGCGTGATCAGATGCGGCTTTTCCCGCATCAGTTTTCGGGTGGTCAGCGCCAACGGATCAGCATCGCCCGTGCGCTGTCGACCAACCCGTCGCTAATCATTTGTGACGAGGCGGTATCAGCACTGGATGTGGTGATTCAGGCGCAGATTCTGGATCTGTTGCAGGAATTGCAGCGTGATCTGGACCTGACCTATCTGTTCATCAGCCACGATCTCGGTGTCGTGCAGCAAGTCTGTGATGAGGTTGCTGTCATGTATATGGGCGATATCGTCGAGTTCGGAGATCGGCAATCCGTCTTTTCTGCTCCAAAACAACGCTATACCCGCGATCTATTGGCAGCTGTGCCCTCCATCGAACGCGCAAACAACACCCAAAGGGAACGTCAAACCACGGCTAGCCAATAAAGCTGCACCCCAGGGTGTTGCGCAAGGCTTCGCTAAGCTCTTCGATCGTCTCGGTCGAGACATACATCCCACCCGTGCTGTCCGACAGACATTTTGCGACCGAGATACCGTCGGGGAACAAATCGACATTCGGGCTGTCCCAGGCAAACCGATCCGTGGCGACCCGAAAGCCGATCACATGCACCGTCAGATCGGCGGCGGTTGCCGAAAGTTCGGCCCCCAAAGCGCAAGGAGCGCCTCCGCAGGTCTCGTTTCCATCCGTGACCAGCACCACAATTCCGGGATCAGTGCGGTAATTCAAAACTTCGGCGGCCACCCGGACCGCTTCGGTCAGAGGCGTCAATCCGTTGGGATCCAGCAAAGCAATGGCGTCCATCACCGGTTGCGCGGCGTTCTCAACCGGTTCGAATTTCAGGTTGATCCCCTCGCAGGAATTCTCGGGTCCCGGCCCATAGGTGATCAGCCCGATGCGCCGGATCGGAGCGATCTGCGGCATGGCATCCTGCAAAGCCGTCCGGGCATCGTCGATGCGGCGCGGTTGATCCAATTGCAGACCAAGCTCTGCCATCGACGCCGAGCCATCAAACACCAACATCGCATCGCGCGTGCAACCCTGTGCGTTTGCCGCCGAAACATAGGGCAGCAGGCAAGCCATCATCGCGCAGCAGGTTTTCAACTGTCTTTCCATGCAATGATTGAACAGAACACAGCCTCCTGGGTCAACGGCCCAGGTTCGAGACGCCTGACCCTTCACAACTTTTTCAGACAGGATCTGTCAAACGCACCCTTTCCATTTTGGCTTAGGCGTCGTCTGCCGCTAAGGTGCCACTAACGGGCAAGAGGGTACCAGATGGCCGCGCTTTTCAGCAGCTTCTCGCTTCGTAAAATAGTGTTCAAAAACCGTATTGCAGCCTCACCGATGAGCCAATATCGCGCCAAGGAGGGCCTGGCCAATGACTGGCATCTGGCGCATCTGGGTCGCTTTGCCATGGGCGGCGCGGCATTGGTCTATGCCGAGGCCACAGCGATTACGCGCGACGGTCGCCGCACAAGGGACTCGACGCGGCCGCGCAGCGACAATAAGGGTTTTGCGAAATACATCGAAAGCGACACGCAGAAAGCGTTCACCTGCCAAACGTCGGCACGTGCATCGATTCAGATCGAGCCAGCTTCGACCATGTAATTGTTGGCAGAGCACATCGCGGCGTCATCGGAAGCCAGGAACAATACCATGCGTGCGACATAGACAGGATCGATCAGGTCCGGCAGGCATTGGCGATTGCGGTGTGTTTCAAGACCTTCCGGCGTTGCCCACAATTCTTTCTGACGATCAGTCATGATCCAACCCGGAACCACGGTGTTGACCCGTATGCGGTGGTTCCCCAGATCACGCGCCATCGTTCTTGTCAGACCATGGACCGCTGCTTTGGCGGTTGTATAGGCCGGAAAGCCACCACCAGCTTCCCACCAGGAATTCGAACCCATGTTGACGATAGATCCTCCACCATTTGCGATCATCCCCGGTGCGATGGTTTGGATGGCAAAAAACATGTGACGAATGTTGGTTGCTTGGCGTTCGTCCCAGTATTCAGGTGTCACGTCCTTCCAATCATGACGGTCGTCTCGCGCAGCGTTGTTCACAAGCACATGCGCAGAACCCAAACGGTCTGTCAGGCGCCCTAGCGCCGCTTGCATCGCGGCGATATCACGAAGATCGCAGATTTCGTAGGTCACACCTTCCGTGCGTTTTGTCAGAGCGATGCTTCCAGCCTCATCGATATCAAGAAACCCGACCCTGGCACCTTGTGCAGCAAACGCCTTGACGATCTCGGACCCGATCCCTTGGGCACCACCAGAGACGATGACCGTTTTGTTTTTCAGGCTGGGATAGTTTGCAAATTCAGGCATCGGGTTTCCTTATCGAGGAAGAAGAACGTATCTAATTGTAGTGGTGACGACGGGTCACCCAGCGTCTTGGTAAGCTCTAAGGTCGGCAATCATCTCACGCAATAGGCTCGGGCCTGGAATGAACGTCGCGCAGCGCCCATTCCACGGGCCAACAAAATGACCTGGTCTCAAATCGTGTGATATGCATATCGACGTGGTCTCTGGTTTTGATATTGTCGCATCCAACCGCATCGCCACTTTCTTTGACCGATATAAAGGCAGGTGTCCAACCTGTGACGCATTCTGACAAAAATCCAAACTGTTGCGGGCCAGCACGAAACGGCTCTCGACTGGCCCCTGTTGAGATTTCGAAAGATCCTCTGACAAATCAAAAGCTCTGGGCAACCGCTTGCCAGATTCCCGGTGGCAACAGTCTGCTAGGCACCCGCACCGAATTCATTCCAAACGATGGCGAAGCACCGTTGCGCCGTACAAGGATAAAACCGTTTCGCTTAGGTGCTACGACAGTCACAAACGCAGAGTTTCAAGCTTTCACCGAGGCCACAGGCTATGTCACCGAAGCCGAACGGATCGGATGGTCGTTTGTATTCTGGTCCGAGGTCCCGAAAGAGGTGGGGCCGACACAGGCTGTTTCCGGGGCCGAATGGTGGCGGCGGGTCGACGGCGCAAACTGGCGCGACATAAACGGCCCTGGCACACAAGCAGACACATGGCACGCAGACCATCCGGTGGTTCAGGTCTCTTGGAACGACGCGCGCGCCTATTGCACTTGGGTCGGAGGCTATCTTCCCACCGAGGCCGAATGGGAACATGCCGCCCGAGGGGGGTTGGGCGACGTGCGCTTCCCCTGGGGAGACCAAGAGCCCAACGATACCGATGTCTTGCCCTGTAATATCTGGCAAGGCCGTTTCCCGGAGTTTAACACCGGCCAAGACGGTTTTATCACAACGGCCCCTGCACGCTCGTTCGATCCAAACGGCTATGGGCTGTACAATCTGGTTGGCAATGTCTGGGAATGGACAGCCGATGCGTTCAGGATCAAGTCGTTGAAGAAGCAAGTCCGGGACCGGCTAGCGAGTATGCCAGGTTATAAGTTGTCCAAAGGCGGATCATTCCTGTGCCACCGCTCTTATTGCTATCGGTACCGGATCGCTGCGCGATCGGGCACATCGCCGGACAGCGCAACACCTCATCACGGATTCCGCGTCGCCTGGCCAGACCGCCTTTAGGTTCCGCGCGACCCGCCTGCGACGCTTGCCCTTGCAATGGTTGGTAATCGGAAAATTCCATCCCTCATCACTCGGCCCAGATCAGTTACGCCAATCAGATATTGTTGTTGACTCGGTCAGATGCCAGCCCTTATCGTTTGCATACTAACGACGATAGCAGGAGCGCATGGCCTACTCGCAACCCAGCTTGTTATCTGATGCTCTTTCTGTTCTTCAGGAGGCCGAAACACGTGTTGTGGCCGGTGGTACTGATTTCTATCCCGCCATGCAGCCTGGGCAACAGCCGACATCACTGCTTGATATCACGCGGATAGATGGCCTCTCGGACATCACGCAGGACCACGAGGGCGTCCGATTTGGCGCGGCTGTCACCTGGTCCGATGTGATTAAGGCGGATTTGCCACCAGGTTTTGATGCGCTCAAACAAGCGGCGCGCGAAGTGGGTAGCCTTCAAATTCAGAACGCGGGCACAGTTGCGGGAAACATCTGCAATGCCTCTCCAGCCGCGGATGGTGTGCCGCCATTGTTGGCGTTGGATGCAAAGGTCGAGCTCTGTAGTGCGGAGCGCGGTGTTCGGGTAATACCGCTGAGCGCATTCATCACAGGAGTGCGGCAGACCACTTTGGCAAAAGACGAGTTGGTGACCGCGATCCTGGTCCCCAAATGCCCACCCGGCATGAGGTCCGGATTTGAGAAGCTGGGAAGCCGCCGATATCTGGTGATCTCAATCGTCATGACGGCGGCCAATGTGGTGCTGGACGAACAGGGTAAGGTCGCCGAAGCACGTATCGCTGTGGGGGCCTGTTCGGCCGTGGCGCAGAGGCTTGCTGATCTTGAGGCCGATCTTGTTGGCCAGGATCCGAGGGCACTTCGGATCACTCAGGCGCATTTGGCCCCGCTGGCGCCCATTGATGACGTGCGCGGAAGCGGTGACTATCGCTTGGCGGCAGCTGCCGAACAGATTCAACGTTCTATCCTGAGGGCGATTGAAACATGAACAAACCAGTGACAGAAAAACCGACGCCGTTCCGCCTGAACGGGCAGGATCAGGCCCCAATTCTTGCGCCCGGGCAGCGCTTGTCCGAGTTGCTGCGCGAAGGGCTCGGACAGCGCGATGTCAAGATCGGCTGCGACGCGGGCGATTGCGGCGCGTGCACGGTTCTGATCGATGGCGCACCTGTCTGTGCCTGCCTGACACCGGCACATCGGGTTGCCGGTCGTGAAGTTGAGACTGTACAGGGCCTTCAGGCCAATGATCCTCTTGCCACCCGTCTCAGCGAGAGCTTTCTAGACCATGGTGCCGCACAATGCGGTATCTGCACACCGGGCATGATGGTATCGGCGATTGCTTTGTTGCGCGACGTGCCCGAACCCAGTGAGGAACAGGTGCAAGACGCGCTTGGTGGTGTTTTGTGCCGCTGCACCGGCTACCGCAAGATCATTGATGCGGTGATGGGCGTACGGGCTGTCGCGGTAAGAACTGACGGCGCCGTTGGCGATGCGATCCGGCATCTGGATGGGCGAGACAAGGTCAACGCACAAGTCGCCTATGGCGACGATGTGGCACCAATGGGTTGCCTTGAGATCCTGGTCATCCGGTCCCCCTTTGCACGGGCCAAGTTTGAAATCGGCGACCTGCAGGGATTTGCCCAAGAGGCGGGGCTTGATGCGGTTTTGACGGCGGCTGATGTCTCGGGTCAGAATACATACGGCGTGATCCCTGGGTTCGAGGATCAGCCCGTCTTTGCGGAAACTGAAACGCGGTTTCGGGGTGAAGCTGTCGCGGCACTGGTCGGCCCCCGCGACAGGTTGCGCGCAATTGATCCCACGAGCTTGCCTATCACTTGGAAAGAAGAACCCGCTGCTACCGATGTTGACGCAGCCCAAAGTGCGGATGCGGCGCAATTGCACAAGGGACGCGAACGCAACGTGATGTGCGGCGGCTTTGTCAGCCGCGGTGATGCCAAATCCGCTTTGGCGCGCGCCGATGTCACGGTCGAGGGCCGGTTCCAAAGCGGTTTTGTTGAACATGGTTATATCGAGCCTGAGGCTGGGTTTGCCCAACTGGTCGATGGTCGCCTTGAGGTTCACGCCTGCACGCAGGCCCCGGTGATGGACCTTGAAGGGCTGGAACATATTCTGCGTATCGACCGGTCCAAAATCCGCGTCGTCCCAACAGCTGTTGGGGGCGGGTTTGGGTCGAAGCTCGATCTGAGCGTCCAACCCTATCTTGCGCTCGCCGCACTGAAAACGGGCAAGCCGGTGCGGCTTTGCTATACCCGAACGGAATCGATGCAAAGCTCGACCAAACGGCACCCCTCGGACATTACGGTGACGATTGGAGCCAACCGGGATGGAAAGCTTTGCGGCTTCGACTTTCGCGGGACATTCGATACCGGCGCTTATGCCAGTTGGGGACCGACGGTTGCAAACCGAGTGCCGGTTCACGCTTCGGGGCCCTATCACGTGGCCGATTACAGCGCTCACGCCAAAGGCGTACATACGAACAACCCCCCTGCCGGAGCATTCCGGGGCTTTGGTGTGCCGCAATCGGCGATTGCGCAAGAAAGCCTGTTTGATGAACTGGCCGACACGCTGGGTATGGATGCGCTGGACTTTCGTGTCCTGAACGCACTGGACAACGGAGTCCCAACCGTTTGTGGCCAGGTATTTGACCAGGGGGTCGGCATCAAAGCCTGTTTTGAGGCCCTGCGTCCCGCCTGGGCCAGCGAACGCGCGGCGGCGGCGCAGTTCAACGCCGAGCACCAACAGGTGAAACGCGGTGTTGGCGTTGCGGGCGGCTGGTACGGCTGCGGAAACACCTCGCTCCCGAACCCCTCGACCATCAAGAGCGGCATCTGCGCCGACGGCACAGTCGTGCTGCATCAGGGCGCGATGGATATCGGTCAGGGCGCAAATACCGTAATCACGCAGGTCTTTGCCACCGCACTTGGCATTGATGCAGCCCAGATCGAACGGGTCGGAGCGGATACGGATATGACGCCCGATGCAGGCAAAACCTCGGCCTCGCGCCAGACCTTTGTGTCAGGCAACGCCGCGCGGCTGTCAGGTGAAGCGCTGAGAGCGGCCATTCTTGAGCGGCTGAACGTGGCCGAAGATGCCACGCTCGAGTTCCGCGCAGGCGCGGTTCACGCCATCGATGCCGCCGGTACTCATGTTCTGGACCTTGGATCCTTGGCCGCTGACGATGAGGGCTTTGTGCTGTGCGCCTCCGAAAGCTATGATCCGCCGACCAAACCTCTGGATGAAAACGGTCAGGGCCATCCCTATGCCCAATTCGGCTATGCGGCGCATCTTGCGGTGGTCGAGGTCGATCTGACCCTGGGCACTGTGAAACCTATCAGATTTGTCGCGGCGCATGATGTGGGTCAGGCCATCAACCCCATGCTGGTGGAAGGTCAGGTGCATGGGGGCATTGCACAAGGTCTGGGCATGGCTTTGATGGAAGAGTATATCCCGGGCCGGACCGAGAATTTGCATGACTATCTGATACCGACCATCGGGGATATTCCCCCGATTGAGACAATCATCATCGAAGAACAGGACGCACACGGACCTTATGGGGCCAAGGGCCTGGGTGAACATGTACTGATCCCCACTGCACCCGCGCTTTTGAACGCGATCAAACATGCAACGGGTGTGCGGCTGTACAAGGGACCAGCCACGCCAAGCACCGTCCATGCGGCTATCAACCAAAGGGGCACATCATGAAAGACGTGGGCAAACCCGAAAAGATCCGCTGCGATGCCTGCCCGGTGATGTGCTATATCGCCGATGGCAACTCCGGTGCCTGTGATCGTTATGCCAACCATAAGGGCACGTTGGTCCGGCTGGATCCCCTTACCATAATCCAAAGCGGTCAGGATCTGGTGCCGTTCATGGGTGAAGGCGCGCAAGCAGACTGGGATGGCGACATCATCAAGGGCGGGCGGCAATTCGTAACAGCCGTGGGCGCCGGGACCACCTATCCCGATTACAAACCTGCCCCTTTCATCGCCAGTCAGGAGGTCGACGGAGTTGATATGGTCACCGTCGTAACTGAAGGGATCTTCAGCTATTGCGGCGTCAAGGTAAAGATCGACACCGACCGCCATATCGGCCATGAGCGTGATGTCGTGCGCGTGGATGGGGAGCCCATCGGCCATGTGATGACCTCGGAATATGGCTCGAAGATGCTGTCGCTTGGAGGGGTCGAGCACTTGACCGGTGGCTCGAAAAAAGAAGGCCGGGTGACCTGCGACGCGCTGTTGCGCCTGTGCAACCGCGAGGCGGTGACGATGACCATCGGCGAGGCAGATCATTCCACCGAAGTGGTTGTTGAGGCGGGCAAACCCCCGATCATCAACGGGGTGACCGAAAACCTGATGCGTGTGGGCTGTGGATCAGCCACCATTGGCATGTTCCCCAAACAATGGATCGGCCATGTGGATGATGTGGTGGTAGTGGATGACCACATCACCGGTGTGCTCAGCGAACATGAAACCGGCAAGCAACTGGACGTGCCGCCGACAGGCATCAAGATCAAGGGGCGTCGTTCGACGCCTGGACGGTACTTCCAGGTGGCCGAACCGGGCACCGGTTGGGGCGGCACCGATATCGAAGACCCGCTGGCGATCCTTGGGCCCTTTAATTCCAAAGTGGCCTGGGAAGGGTTGCGGCTGTTCATGGTGTCCACAACCGGCGAACAATTCGCTTATTACGAGTTGAACGCGGACCTTGTGCCAGAGCCCCGCGATGTACCCAAACCACTGGCGCTGTCGGCCCATCTGATTGCCGAGAACTGCGAACCTTCGGTATGCTCGGTCCTGTTCATGGGGGGCGCCGGTGGCAGCTTGCGCGCAGGTGTGACCGAGAACCCCGTGCGATTGACCAAATCGGTCAAGGACGCGCTGACACATGTCTCTTGCGGTGGCGCAAATGCCTATGTCTGGCCCGGTGGCGGCATCACGGTAATGGTAGATGTTTTGGACATGCCCACCAACTCATTCGGCTATGTGCCGACACCCGCACTGGTGGCACCGATCGAGTTCACTCTGCGCGTCAGCGACTATGCCGCCTTGGGTGGCCACGTGAACAGCATGCGGCGTGTCAGCGATATAAACGCAACCGAAACACGCCGCGTGCCCCAAAACCCCAAGGCGGGCGATCCGATGGATCTGGGCAATTACCGGTGGAAAGCCCAACCCGAATGAGCGCGACAGCCCGCATCCTGCCCGATGGCCAACGGCTTCACCTGCAACACGGGCCAAGCGATCTGGTCGTATGGGCTGAAGGGGCCCGAGATCAGGCCTATCACGCTGCCACCAAGCGCTTTGGCACCATTATCGCCGAGCTTGTGGACGAACTCCCCGACCTGCGCACCCGCCTTAGTACCTGCAGCGCTCGGCCCCGAGGCGCGGTTGCAAAGAGGATGCATGATGTCTGCCTGCCCTATGTGGGTCAGACACAACTGACGCGCATGGCCGCCGTTGCCGGTGCGATTGCCGATGAGGTGCTGGGCGCCATGACTTCTGGCGCGCCCCTTACCCGCGCCTACGTCAACAATGGTGGTGATATCGCTTTATATCTGGCACCGGGCACATCGTTCAGGACGGCGATCAGCGCCTATGATGGTAAGGAAATGGGGCGCATCGATATCTCGGCCGAAGATGGTATTGGCGGCATCGCTACTTCGGGTCGTCACGGGCGCAGCCTGTCGCTGGGGATCGCCGACAGCGTCACCGTTCTGACCCGGTCCGCCGCAAAGGCTGATGTGGCGGCGACACTTGTGGCAAATGCGGTCGATTTGCCGGATCATCCTGCGGTCACCCGACGCCCGGCCCACGAGGTTGACGAGGCCAGCGATTTGGGCGACCTGCCTGTCACTGTCAGTTGTGACACGCTCTCCGACGACGAGTGCGACCGCGCGCTGGCCAACGGGATCGAAACGGCCAGAACCTTTCAAGCCCAAGGGGGTATCGCTGCAGCTGCAGCGTTTCTGCAAGGCCGCTGCGCCACCCTTGGCGCTCAGATATTAACCTTCCAACAAGAGCCTGAACATGTCCAAGCTTGACCTGCGCAAGACCGCCTATACGGTCGAAGAAATCTTTCATGAAGGCGGCCCCGCGCCCAAGACCCCCCTTCGCCGAGCTGCCGCAATTGCGGTGATAACCAACCCTTTTGCTGGCCGCTATGAGCCGGATATCCAGTGGTTCATGGAAGATCTCAAACCGCTGGGCCTGCAGATGGCCGGGCGGCTGGTGAACCTTTTGGGCGATGCCGATCAGATCGAAGGCTACGGCAAAGGCGCGATGATCGGCGAAGCAGGCGAGTTGGAACATGGCGCGCTTTGGCACGCGCCGGGCGGCTATGCGATGCGCGAGCTGTTGAACGACTCCAACGCAATCGTGCCGTCATCGAAGAAAGTTGCCGGTGTTGGTGGGCGTCTGGACGTTCCGATAACCCATATCAACGCCTCTTATGTGCGCAGCCATTTCGACAGTATGGAAGTAGGCTTGAATGATGCGCCCAAAGCGCATGAGATGGCTCTGGTTTTGGTCATGAGTACCGGCGCGCGAATACATAACCGCGCAGGCGGCTTGGCCGCCGCAGACATCAAGGGAGAGGATGGGCTGAGATGACCGCCAAGATACGCAAAATTGCCGTTAACATCGAAGAAACCCACACCGAAATCGGGCGCAAAATAGATCCCGCAACCCGCAAAGCCGTGGCCGTTGCGGTGATCGAAAACCCGTTTGCAGGCGCCTATCAGGAAGATCTGACCCTGCTGATGGATATTGGCGCAGAGCTGGGCGCGCTTTTGGGTCGCAAATGTGTCCAGGCTTTGGGCATCACTCCCGATCAGGCCGAAAGCTTTGGCAAATCCGCAATGGTTGGCGAAAATGGTGAATTGGAACACGCCGCAGCCATCCTGCACCCAAAGCTTGGCGCTCCGCTGCGCAAAGAGGTCGAGAAAGGCGCCGCTCTGGTGCCCTCATCAAAGAAGATGGGATCACCCGGTCAGGTGCTGGACGTCCCTCTCGGTCATAAGGACGCCGCCTATGTGCGCAGCCATTTTGACGGGATCGAAGTGCGCCTGAACGATGCGCCGCGCGCCAATGAGATTATGGTGGCCGTCGCCGTCACTGATAGCGGCCGACCCCTGCCACGTGTCGGGGGCTTGACCCATGCGGATGCAGAGGGCAAAGACGGGCTTCGGTAAATGGGAGTCCGTCTTGTCCGAAAGCGAAACCAAATATCGGCTGAGTGAACAGGTCGGATACCTTCTGAGGCTGGCCAGCCAGCGCCACGCTGTAATCTTTCAAAGTCGGGTCTCGGAAGGGCTGACGCCTACGCAATTTGCCACCCTGATCCGCGTCGCCGAAACCGGCGAGGTCAGTCAAAACCAGCTTGGACGTTTGGCCGCGATGGATATCGCCACAATCAAGGGGGTGGTGGATCGGCTCAAGTCAAAAGGTTTGTTGCAATCAGCGTCAGATCCTCATGACAAGCGCCGGTCGATCATCTCGCTGACGTCGAACGGCGCGGCCTTGATGGATCAGCTATACGCGGACGGGCTGTCGATATCGGACGAAACGCTTGCCCCGCTGGATACAGCTGAACGAGAAACCCTTCTGCAACTGCTTAAAAAGATCAGCTGAAGCGCCTTTTACAAGATGCGTTCCGGCAGCCTTTGGGCCGGTGGTGTGTTACGTGACCGTTCCGAGCGGATTACCCCGTCGATGATTGTCATGCCCACACCCGGCAGGTTTCCCTGCACCACGCTTTCCAGCATGGTCTTACCCGGAGCGTGTTGAGCCTGATCCAGCAGGACAAAATCAGCCGCATAGCCCTTTTCGATCAATCCGACATCCAAATCACGTTGACGGGACGTGTTTCCATTGCCAAAGCAAAATGCGATCTCGGCGGGCACATTGCCAAAGGCCGAAAGCATCGCGATCATGCGCAGAATGCCCAATGGCTGCACCCCCGAACCCGCAGGCCCGTCGGTGCCCAGAATGACTTGATCCAGCTTGCCCAGCTCGCGCGCGGTGTTCACTGTCAGCACGGCGGCCCGCTCATTGCCGTTGTGGACAATCTCGAAGGCTTGTTTGGTGCAGGTTTCACACAGGCAGATGATCTGATCATCGGGCAAGGCCGAGTGACCGCCGTTGATATGGCCGATCACGTCACTGCCTGTCTCGATCACCATGTCTGCATCGATCAATCCTGAACCGGGGATTGATGGCCCTCCGGTATGGATCGTCGATTGAATGCCGTATTTGCGGGCCCAGTCCACCATCTGGTTGGCCGTCTTGCCATCCTTGACCGAACCAAGCCCGACCTCACCCAGATATTTGACCCCGGCATTGGCAAGCTCGGCGAAATCCTCTTCGACCATCCCATGCTCAATCACCGGTGCACCCGCATGAACCTTGACCCCGGAGGGGCGAAAATTCTCGTACCAGCGCTGCGCCGCAATCGACATCGCCTTGAGGCCGACAATGTCCTTGGGACGCCCGGGCATATGGACCTCACCCGCCGAGATCATGGTGGTCACACCGCCATTCAGGGTGGAATCAATCCAGTGCAATTGTTGCTGACGGGGGGTGTAGTCACCCACAACCGGGTGCACGTGGCTGTCTATCAGACCCGGCGCCAGCGTCACCCCATGTGCGTCGACGATACAGGTGGCATCCTCGGTATCCAGATCTTTCTCGCTCCCCCATTCCAGGATCTTGCCATCAATCGCGATCAGGCAGTCTCCGTCAAAGATCGGCTCTTCCATTTTGCCAGACAAAATCATGCCGATGTTTTTTATGACCAGCTTTTCCACGAGCACCTCCATCCGTTCGTTAGTATACGAATATATCTTAGGGCAAAGCGTCAAGCCTGTTTGTTCGGCTCAAAGCCTTGAAAACAAGAATTGACACACGCGCGGGCAATCGCCTATTCATTAGTATACTAACGATTAGAGTAAGTGTTATGGATGGCAAAATCGAGACCGCATTCCCGATCCCCACAGGCGTATTCGCCGAAACGGTCACCGAGGTACAACACTATACTGACCGTTTGTTCCGCTTCCGCATGACGCGGCCCGCGTCGTTTCGGTTCCGATCCGGTGAGTTCGTGATGATTGGCCTGCCCAACGCGGAAAAGCCGGTATTCCGGGCCTATTCCATCGCGTCACCCAGCTGGGACGAAGAGCTTGAGTTCTATTCGATCAAGGTTCCGGGCGGCCCGTTGACCGAGCACTTGCAGAAGATCAAGGAAGGCGACACTGTCCTGATGCGGAAAAAGCCGACAGGCACCTTGGTCAATGATGCCCTGCTGCCCGGAAAACGGCTGTGGATGTTCTCGACCGGCACAGGTTTTGCCCCCTTTGCCAGCCTGATCCGCGATCCCGAAACCTATGAGAAATTCGAAAAAGTCATCGTCACACATACCTGTCGCGAGGTGGCCGAGCTGACCTATAGTCAGACCCTGGTCGCCTCGGTCAAGGACGACCCGTTATGTGGTGAGTTTGCCAGTGGCTTGCGCCTTTATGCGACAACAACGCGCGAGGATTACCCCTTTATGGGCCGGATCACTGGCCTGATGGCCTCGGGCAAAGTCTTTGACGATCTGGGCGTGCCACAGATCTCACCCCAAGCTGATCGGGGTATGATCTGCGGTTCCATGTCCATGCTCAAAGACACCAAGACGGCCCTTGAAGGTTTCGGGCTGGTCGAGGGGTCGAACAACAAGCCCGATACTTTTGTGGTCGAACGCGCTTTCGTGGATTGACGTGAAACGCCTGCTCAAGCACCTCCGTTGGCAAAATTTTTTGTGTTCGAACAGAACGCCAAATATCCGACCGGAACAGTTTACAGCGTAAACGCATAGGACAACACGACAGGCTCACCGTTCGAGACGTAAGGGCGATGGTCGTTCGTGTTGAGGACAACGCTCAGCACATATTCGCCCGGTGCCAGCGTTCCAATGGCGAAACGTTCCTCATAAAGGCGCCCTAGTTTGAGCCCGTTCAGATAGATATGCGCATGGCCCTGACCATCGACATGGGGTGCGCTATCATCAACACGGGTGAATTCGAAATTCTCAACGCGGATCTCAACATCAAACCCTTCAGGTCTGACCTCAGGATCTTGCACCAACGCGATGGTTGGCCCCGGCGACAGGGCAATCCCAATGGTTGCACTGTGATCCATTGCCGTTGCTGCGGTGACTTCGGGATGCAGGATACGAGCCGAGACTTCGCTTCCGTCGTCGAATTCCAGGGCCAGGGAATGAAACCCGCCCGCTGGAAACGTTCCCTGCGGCACGCGCAGTACGACATGAGCGCCGTCCATTGCAAGCTGCGCCGTATCGCCCCCGGGCACCACAAGACGACCATCATAGCCGGGGTTCATGAAGGATACGGCTGCGCCGGACGGAGAAGTAACGCCCTGTAAGACCACCGCAGAACCGTCATTTTGCAGGTTTAAAGTGACCATGAACAGCTCGCCTGAGGCTCCCATAGGCACGGCGCGCCCGTCAGAAACCTTAACTTCACTTTGCGGCTTACTCGTATAAACGTAGGTGAGACCAAGCAGAGCCAAGACACTCGCAATGACGAACCAGCGTTTCTTCATCAGACTTGCCCCCTCGCAGAAATTTATGTGTATACTAATAAAATGACGCTGCTTGTGAAGTCCTGCCTTGCTGCGCCTTTGGCCGTCATTTTGGCGTCGGGGCCCGCATTGGCCCACGCCGCTGATCAGGGCTTTGTACTTCTTCTGCCGACCACCGCATATATTGTCGGGGGCACCCTGACCGTCGCGGCCACAATCCTGTTGCTTATCCTGCTGCGACCCGGGCAACTTGACCCGCTGATGCGACCGGTGGTTTTGGGCCCGCCACGGGCCAAAAGGGACTGGCGCGGTTGGGGGCAGCTTTTTGCCGCCATCGGCTTGGCGCTGCTCATACTGATCGGGCTGCGCGGCCCCACTGATCCACAAGCAAACCTGATGCCTCTGGTTTTGTGGACGGTCTGGTGGATGTTGCTGTTTGTCGTACAGGCCCTCGTTTTCGACATCTGGTCATGGATCAACCCCTGGCCAGCCCTGCTCCGGGTTTTGGTGCCAGAATCCAAAGCGCTGATCACCCTGCCAGCAGGTCTTTCGATCTGGCCAGCAGTGGTGATTATGGCCGCGTTTCAGGGCTTTGTGCTGGCCGATGCCGCACCGAATGATCCCGAACGACTGGCCATATTTGCTATTGGCTACTGGGTGTTTACATTGGCGGGCATGACAGTTTTCGGGCGCGAGACCTGGCTGCGGCAGGTCGAGTGCTTTACGGTCCTGTTCACTCTGATCGGCCTTCTTCGTCCCGTGAAGCGAAGCTCAATTGGTTTTCCGGGTTGGCAAGTATTTAGCAAACATCAGCTAGATCTCAGCCACGCGGGGTTTATCCTGATTGTCCTGGCGTCGGGCAGTTTCGACGGCCTCTACGAAACCTTTCGGTGGCTTGCGCGGATTGGGGTCAATCCGCTTGAATATCCGGGCCGAACTGCGCTGGTCTGGCCTACAACGCTTGGCCTTTACGGCAGCATTCTATTTCTGACTGCTATTTTCGCACTCGCTGTTTTTTTAGGAACAGCCTTGGTCAAAGGCAGCGTCGGATTCAAAACAGCCTTCGTACGCTTTTCGTTCACCCTGTTACCGATTGCGATTGGCTATCATTTCGCACATTACTTTGTGACCTTCCTGGTTCAAATCCAAGTTGTGCTAGCCACACTGGCAGATCCGTTCGCTCTTGGCTGGAACCTGTTCGGTCTGGGACATCGTCGCGTGATGGTCGGGTTTCTGACGGTCCCTGGCACGGTAAAAGCAATATGGCTTTGCCAGGCTGGCGCGGTTGTCTTGTCACATGTTCTGGCTGTGCTCCTAAGTCACCGAACCGCCGAGACTTTTTGCAGTTCACGTCGAGACATCCTGGCCCTGCAGTCGGGTATCTCAATTCTAATGGTTTTCTACACAATATTCGGACTCTGGCTGCTCGCAAGCCCAAGAGGCGCATAAAAATGTAGACAACTCGTTAGTGTGCATACAAACTACTTCAAAAGAGGCGAGACATCGCCCAGCAAACAACAGAGGAGAAAAACGCCATGAAGAACCCCCCAAAGATCAGTCGCAGAAAGACACTTTTGGGTCTCGGTGCTGGCGCCGGAGCCTTGGCGACCACCGGTGTCCTGCCCGGCTCGCTTGGGTTTGCGCAGGCGCAAAGCTCGGCTCCGATCAAAATCGGTTTTCAGAAACATGCCACCGGTATCGGGGCCGCTTATGGCCGTTGGTACGATACCACAACAACCGCGGCCGTCGCGCGCATCAACGAGATGGGTGGTATCAACGGTCGCCCCGTTGAGATCATCACCGAGGATGACGCAACCGACCCGGGGCGTGGTGCTGAAGTGTTGGAAAAATTCGCCAACCAGCACGAGGTCGATGTGGCCTTCGGAACCCTGTTCAGCCATGTGGTGATTGGTTCTGCCCCTCGCGCAGGCGAATTGAAACTGCCCTATTTTGTGGTCTCTGAAGGCCATCATGTGGCCAGCGGAATGCTCAATCGCTATACGCTGCAGCCCGGTATCACCGATGTGAAAAGCCAGGTGATCTCGATGGCGCCTTTCGTTGCCGACAACCTCGGCAAAAAGGTCACTATGATCTATCCTGATTTTGCCTTCGGTCACGATCACCGCGATTTCTTCTCGGAAGCGATCGAAGCGCAAGGCGGTGAAGTTGTTGCCAAGATCGCAATCCCACCGACAGAAACGACCTTTACCCGCTACTTCCCCAACATCCCGCGCGAAACCGAAGTCATCTATCACGTGATGGTCGGCCCCGCAGTTTTGACATTCGTCAAGGAAATGGGCGAGTTCTTTGGACCCAGCCGACCCGAAATCTTTGGCTTTATCGACAGCCTCGAAGCCGTCGATATACAAAGCCCCGGTCTTGAGTTCCTGGAAGGCACCTATTTCTGGGAGGGCATGCCCCGCCACAAACAAGCAAATGAATCCGAGGCGGCCTCGGCCTATCGTGCAGCGGTTGGGGTTAATGACCGCGGTGCCGCGATCGACGATCCGGCGAACGTCGCAACCTACGCGCATATGTTTGGCTGCTGGGAGACTTTGAACGTGATCAAGGCCGGCATGGAAGCTGCCGACTATCAGGGCCCTGCAGATCGCACCAAACTGATCGAGGCGGTCGAAGCCATGACCGAAATGCCCGAGTCACTTGACCATCCTCAGGGGGATAAGCTGTTCAACGGCAAGACGCATCAGGCGTTTGGCAAACAGTTCATCTCGAAGGTCAGCGACGGAAATCTTGAGGTCGTGCACACAGCATCGATCGAAGATGGGCTTTATGCGGACGAAGTGGATTATACGACACAATCCTTCTGAAACGACCCACTCTCAACTAAGCGAGACCAACGATGGACTTCGGGCCTCACCTGATGCTTGCCTCCCTCGAGGGGGCAGTCATCTCGGCTATTCTTGTGCTTACGGCTATGGGCCTCAGCATCGTGTTTGGCGTCATGCGCGTGGTGAATGTCGCGCATGGCGAGTTCTTCATGCTTGGTGCGGTGTTTGCCTGGGCGGTGACAACAATGATCAGCGGGCATGCCGCCTTGGGCTTTGTGGCCGCGCTGATTATCGTGCCGGTTTTGGTCGGAGCTATCGCGGCGGGTGTGGACCAACTGATCCTCAAACGGATCGACTATGACGTAGATCGCACAATCGTCGCCACAATCGGTGTGCTCTATATCGTGCAGCAATCCACATTGATGCTCTACGGGCCCGAAGCGCGACCCGTTGAGCCGCCCTTTAACCTGCGACTCGCCCTGCCCTGGTTTGAATTTGGCGAAAACGGGTTCCAGATGATCTGGCCCTGGGGGTTGAGCGTCACAACCTACAAGCTGTTTGTGATCGGCGCGGCCATTGTGGTGCTAGGCGCGCTGTGGCTGGTTTTGACTCGCACCAAGATTGGCCTGGTGATGCGCGCAACCCAGCAAGACCGGGATATGGCGCAAGCCTTCGGGGTCCCTGTCGGGCAGGTCTATTCGCTGGTTTTTGGCTTGGGCGCGGGGCTTGCCGCGCTGGGGGCGGTGCTGGTTGTACCCATTCAGCAAGCGCATTACCTGATGGGAGGTGATCCGCTGTTGCTGGCCTTTATCGTCGTGATCATCGGCGGGCTTGGCAGCCTGCCCGGAACCGTCATCGCGGCCCTTCTTATCGGAATGAGCGACGGTATCATCTCGGTGTTTTTCTCGCCGACATTAGCCAAAATCATCGCGACCTTTCTCGTGGCCATGGTGCTGGTCTTCCGGCCTCAGGGCCTGATGGGACGGGTGGCCGCCTGATGGATTGGACGAAATCAAATGCGCTTCATATCGGCACTCTGGTGGTGCTGTTTGCGCTCTTTTTCATTCTGCCCGCCTATCATGTCGGAGCGTTCTCGCGGATCATGGTGCTGGCGATCTATGCCATCGGCTTCAATCTGCTCTTTGGCTATACGGGCCTTCTCAGCCTGGGCCACGCGATGTTTTTTGCCGCAGGCATGTACGGCTTCGGCCTGAGCATGAACCTGGGCGGCTTGTCCGTCTTGCCCGCCTTCCTCATCGGCGTCGGAGCGGCGGGGCTTCTGGCGCTGGGGGCGGGTTATCTGGCTCTGCGCACAATCGGCGTGGCCTTCATGATTGTCACCCTGATGTTCGCCCAGACCTTCTATTTGGTGATCCTTTACTATGGCGAATACACCAGAGGTGATGAGGGCTTCATCATCCAGCAGACCCAAAGGCAAATCGCCGGGATTGACCTGACCACGGAAACAGCGCGCTATTTCACTGCCTTCATTCTGTTTGCTGTCTGCTTTCTTGCGATGGCGCGACTGGTGCAAAGACCCTTTGGCAAACGCCTGATTGCAATCCGCGAGAACGAGGAACGCGCCCGCATGTTGGGCTATGACGTCGCGCGGTTGAAACTGGCAGCGCTGGTTGTCTCGGGCCTGTTCTCGGGCGTGGCCGGGGCTGCTTATGCCTTGTTGTTCGGCTATGTCGGCGCCAGTTTTGCCTCGGTTCAGTATTCGATCTTTCCGTTGCTTTGGGTCCTGCTGGGCGGCGCTGGCACCACTGTCGGCCCTTTGATTGGCGTCATCTTCATGTTCTACCTGATCGACATTTCCAGCGGGGTCACAAACGCCTATATGCTTGTAGCCGGATTGGCCCTTGTGCTTCTGACCCTGTTCGCACCACAAGGGCTGGCGGGCACTCTGCGCAAGAGGGCTCTGCCATGGCTGCCATGAACATTCTTGAAACCAAGGGCCTGACCAAGATCTACGGCGGGTTGCAGGCCAACACAGACATTGATTTCACCTTGCAGCGCAACGCGATCACCGCGTTGATCGGGCCAAACGGCGCTGGCAAATCGACCTTTGTCGGCATGGTCAGCGGGCGTACGACGCCGACCCGAGGCAAGGTGTTCTTCGAAGGTCAAGACATCAGTACCTTGCCTGCACATAAGCGCATGCAGTTGGGAATGGCCTATACATTCCAGATCACCTCGATCTTCCCCGGCCTGACGGTCGAGGATAACGTGGCTCTTGCTGCTGGCCGCAAACTGGCCCATGACAAAGCCGCCCATGCCGCCAAAACCGCTGCCGTGCTGGAGAAAATCGGTCTTGCCGAGCGCGCCGATCAGACCGCAGCAGATCTAAGCTATGGCCACCAGCGCGTGCTGGAGATCGCGATGGGCCTGGCGCAAGATCCCAAACTGTTCATTCTGGATGAACCGACCCAGGGCCTTGCCGAAGGTGAAGTGGACGCGTTCGTGACACTCATGCGATCAATGGCCGAGGAAACGACGATCTTGCTGATCGAACACAATATGCGGGTCGTTACTGACACGGCAGACCATGTCACTGTGTTGGATCAGGGTCGCCTGTTGGCCTCGGGCAGTTTCGAGGAAATCCACGCAGACCCCGCAGTTCAGGCGGCTTATCTGGGGACCACCGCGGATGTTTGAAGTCAGGAATGTCCATACCGGCTATGGCCAGGTACAGGTTCTGTTTGGGGTTTCCCTGACGGTGAATGCCGCCGAGATCCATTGTTTGATGGGGCGAAACGGAGCCGGCAAATCGACCTTGCTTAAGGCAGTCATGGGGCAGTTGCCGCTCAAACAAGGTGAGATCCTATTGGACGGGGAGCGTCTTGACGGGCTTCCAGCGCATCTCGTGCCCAAGCGCGGGATCGGATATGTCCCGCAGGGGCGGCGACTGTTCAAGGAACTGACCGTATCCGAAAACATCGAGATGGGGCTCATGACGCGAGGGGAAGGCGCTCAGACCCGCGATTGGGTGCTTGATCTCTTTCCGCGCCTTTCAGAGCGCCTGGATCAGGTGGCGGGAACGCTGTCTGGCGGTGAACAGCAAATGCTGGCCACAGCGCGCGCGCTGTGCCTGCGCCCCAAGGTGCTTCTTTTGGATGAACCCACCGAAGGGCTTCAGCCATCCATGATCGAGCAAATCCGGCAGGTCGTGGTCAAGATGAAAGCCGAAGGCTATGCCATCATACTGGTCGAACAGCGCATCGACGCGGTTCTGTCGATCGCCGACCGCATCACCTTTATCGAAAACGGCAAAGACCGCGAGACAGTCTTACCTTCCGATGTCGCCGGGAATGGCGCGATCCTGACGAAATATCTTGGGGTTTGAGACCATTTTGCAGGCAGAAAAGTCGCCCACGTCTCAAGATGGCTCTCTAGAAAACCAGCGTTCTCGAGCGGGTTCCTGCGCCGACAGTTCAGGTGGCTCTTCGTATTCAGCGCAGAGAGCGGCGCTTGTCACAAACAGAAACGCAGCCGGAATTGCTTTGACGAGGTTCATTTGTTCCACCTTGTTTTGTCGGTAAGCGAGTCGATTTTTCGCGCTCAGAACACCGACCAGCCAAGCCGATGTGCCAATTCTTCAACGGCCCTTATCGCCAGGACCGAGTTGCCTTTCTTGTCCAGACCGGGGCTCCATGCAGCGATAGACCCAACACCGGGTACAATGGCGAAAAGTCCCCCACCGACCCCGCTTTTGCAGGGCAATCCGATCCGAAATGCCACCTCGCCCGAGGCGTCATAGCAGCCACAGGTCATCATCAGGGCATTCAGGCGCCGGACGCGTTCTGGTGTTACACCCGCGGTTTCGGCATCAGCCCCTTCGCCGCCGGTTGCCAGAAACCGGGTGGCCGCAGCGAGCTGACGGCAACTCATCTCGATGCTGCATTGACGGAAATAGCTTTCGGTGACCGCGGTTACGTCTCCACGAATGTTCCCTTCGGCCAGCATAAAGTAAGCCAAGGCTCGGTTGCGATCACCCGTCGCGACTTCGGAGGCAAAGACGTCTTCGTCGACCGCGATATCAGGTGCGTCGGCCAGACGTTGGCAAATCTCAAGAACCGGATGCGGTGCAGCCTGGCCGGATTGATGCTCCAAGATCACGTCAGAGACAACAATCGCGCCGGGGTTGATGAAGGGGTTTCGAGGTTTTCCGCGTTCGAATTCAAGCTGGACGATCGAGTTAAAAGGATCGCCCGACGGCTCGCGCCCAACACGCCGCCAAAGCGTCGCGCCGACATGCCCAAGCGCCACGACCAGCGCGAACACTTTCGAGATGCTCTGGATCGAGAACGGCACCCCGCCGTCACCCGCAATGATCGGTTCTCCGTTCAACGGTGCAAACGCCATGCCAAACCGATTCAGCGGAACGCGCGCCAGTTCCGGTATATAGCTTGCCACCTCACCGCGATCAGTCTCTCCCGCCATTCGGGTGGCGATATCGTCCAGCACTCTCTGGGTTTCAGCGGGATCAGGCAGTTGGTGCATCTTCATTCCAAATTTTATCAGATATGCCGTCCGTCGCGCCTTCGAACTCTTCCAGCACAAAAGTCGGTTCCTGCCCCGCCTTTCTCTGAGCAAAGTAGTCCTTGGTCAGCCGGTACACCGTCCCGGACAACAAAAGGATTGCGGTCAGGTTGATGACAGCCATCAAACCCATTGCTGCATCGGCAAAGTTGAAGACTGTTGCGACGGTTTGCAGTGCTCCCCACACAACCATCGCCAGACAGGCCGCTCGCAAGATAGATATCGGGACCTGGCCCTCCAGCCCCAGAAAAACCATGGCATTTTCAGCATAAGAATAGTTACCGAGGATGGATGTGAAGGCGAAGAATATGATGGCAATGGCGATGAAATACATCCCAACCGGACCCAGATGAACGTCCAATGCGCTTTGTGTCAGTTGCATGCCCGTAATTTCGCCATCAATCACGCCAGACAACAAGATCAGCAGCGCGGTCGCCGTACAAACGAGGATCGTGTCGACGAAGCACCCAAACGCCTGCACCAAACCCTGGCTTGACGGGTGATGAGGCGAAGGTGTCGCAACAGCAGCAATATTGGGGGCCGATCCCATGCCCGCTTCATTGGAAAACAACCCGCGTTTGATGCCGTTCAACATGGCGGCCATCACGCCGCCGGCAACACCGCCCGCGGCCTCTTGCAAACCCAGTGCGCTGGATACAATCAACCACAGCAGTCCAGGCACTTCGGATATGTTGAGGACCATCACGATAATCGCGATCAATAGATAGCCACCCGCCATGAACGGCACCAGAATTTCGGCGACTCGCGCAATAGCCTTGATCCCACCAAAGATCACGATTGCCGCGCCAACTGCGATGCCGAGACCAACCCACAGCTTTTCGATCCCAAACGCGCCGTTCAGCGCCTCGGCAATCGAATTGGACTGAACAGCGACAAAGATCAGACCAAAACTGAGGATCAGGCAGACCGAGAACATCGCACCTGCCCAAGGGGCATTCAGTCCTTTTGAGATATAAAACGCAGGACCGCCGCGAAAGTCACCGTTCTTGGTGGTCACCTTATAAAGCTGCGCCAGTGTGCTTTCAGAATAGGCGGTTGCCATACCAACCAGGGCAACCATCCACATCCAGAAGATTGCTCCGGGACCACCCAGGGTCAGGGCAACGGCGACTCCAGCAAGGTTTCCGGTGCCGACCCGCGACGCAAGACTGACAGTTAAAGCTTGAAACGGAGTGATTCCGCGCTTGTCGGTGCTGGGGGCGGCAGTGATGACGCGCAGCATCTCGCCAAAGTGCCGGAACTGCGGGGCGCCCAACCGGATCGTAAAGTAGAGCCCTGCCCCCAACAGGCCGTATACGAGAACATAGTTCCAGAGAATTCCGTTCAGACCATCAACAAAGAAATCCATCAACACACCTCAATCAATATCAAGCTCCGGTAGTATATCAGAAATTCTGTGGTTCACTTCCCGATGTATCTTAGCACCTCGGTGTCCCATGCCAGGCTTTTGCGGACAGACAGCAAAGCGCGATTGAGAACTTCAACATACTCGCTTTCATCCTGCAGCGCGAAGGCATAGTTCTGCTCTTCGAACTCATAGGGCAGCACTTCGAGGTCCTCGAAACGCGCTTGTTCGCGGCCGCGCAGTATTTCGTATTTCAGGGCGGGCGCGTCCATGACAACCGCATCGACGCGGCGCGCTTCCAAGCTGGTGACCACCTCGGTTAACCGGTTAGCAGAAATGCAGCTGCGCATTTTGTGGGAAGAACTGCTAACGCGGTTTGAAACAATCGAGGTGGTTAGCCCACCAGAAGGTGTGCAATCAAATTTCGTCAAAGGCTATGAGCGTCTGATGGTGCAAGTCTCGCCGGCAACATAGGGTTGGGACCTTCAGGTCTATTGCGACGTTCCGAGTAGATTTGCTTCTCGGTCATAGACTCTTAGACTCTGGACACGCCGCCCTGACAGGTTTCGCAATCTGAGTTCTGAATTCGCGATCCCCTGCCCCGATCGCCTCTTAGCCATGATGACAATTTACCGGCGAAGCAGACGCACAACGTGGCAAAGACTTACGGCAAAGCGATAGCCAGCCCAGACCGCACAAGAAATGATGAAACGAGAAAAGCGGTGGTCTTTTTTTTAGTACGATTGGGAAATCTGGCTGATTACAGTCAGAGGCTTGTCGTCAGTGCGTGCGTCGCCAACGACTTGAAAATCAACAAAAAACAGCCTGGCGAATTGGTAAACCCCTTCTTTGGTAGCCGAACAATTCAATCGCTTGAGCCAAACTTGGTTTGGATAATGAACTGCGTCACCGGATCAATATCTTCGCTTTCAAGCAAATCTGCGAGTTGGCTATCCAAACGTGTTTCATTCCAATCGCGCATCGCAATCGCAATCTCCAACGCCGAAGCGGGATCTTGTTCCAACTCGCGGGAAAAGATCAATACGATCTGATCCCTAAGAGCCGGTGACACGGTGCCTGAATCAGCCAAGGCCCGCATGAGCGAGCGCTTATGCTCCAGCGAAAGACTTGCCGCTTCCAAAGCGGCGTCGATGGTGCTTACGGCCGACGGCCCATCCATCGCGACGCCGGCCAGCGCCCAATCATAGGCATATGCCGAGTTTTGAAGAACGGATCTGGGATATCGGGACCGGACAACGTGTTTGGCTTTGTCGTCATCAAGCTGAAGACCCAGTAACCGGATCGCGACCGGAACGAAGCTGATCCGGTTGATGTTGTTGAACTCGTGCAGTAGATCGTCCGTCGAAACTGAATTTCGCAACATCTGGATACTGTCGTATGGCGCACGGTCCATCTCGACCAACGCGGTGTCACGTAGAACCGGATCCTCATGCGAAAGATACTTTGCGAAAAATGCAATGCGCGCATCGGGTTCTGTTGTACTTGTCCGCCAAAGCTCTCGTTCCCTCCAGAGCGCATCCAGGAAGTGTTCGCGCGCAGTGTTCAGCTTGAATATCCTTGTCCACTTGCGCGACAAACCACGTCCGGCAGCGTCTTTAGTCACGGTTCCGTAGGTCAGCAGAACTGTCATCTCGGGGTTCGCACGGAAGGCCGCGCGGGTCGTGCTATCAATCAAAAAAGGGATTTCAGGTATTCTCGCAAGCTCGTCTGGTGAACCTTTGATTTGTTGCTTTGGAACGAATTTGAACGGGTTTTCCGGTACGGGTGCTGCAAGAACAATGACATCGGCAGCAATCAAATGATCTGCGAGTGTGGTCTCTGGCAATGTTGTGCAGACTGGGCATGCCAAAGCAAATCGCGGACCGAATACGCAGAAGAACAAAACTGTAGCGGTAAGAAAAAGCCTTGAAAACGGCCCCAGCAACCGCCCGCAAAACTGAGAGACGCAAGTCCCAATGCCTCGCTGCACCCGGTTCGATGTCAGATCGATAGATAGCGTTACAGGAAAACCAGCGCGCATTATTCACTCCTCAACCACTTATCGTGAACTACCCAAAACGGATAAGACGGTGTCGCCATACTCAGCCTGCAGACGGGCTTTGGTCAACATTTGTCTAAAATAGGCAAAATATCCGCCACGGCGCTGCCGTCTGAACGGCTCAGCTGCATATGGATCTGTTGCAAAGCTTCTTACTGACCGAAAAGTTGGCACCGGCCCCGCAGATCATCTGCGCGACGCCTATCCCATTCAGTGTAGCCGCCGTTCGAACGAAGGCCTTTAACCCTAACATCGGCTGAGCTCGTCTTTTGACGAAGCGCTGGTCCTGTTCCACGTTGCTTTGCGGGTATTTCCGCCTGACCATCGCGATGGAGATCGGACAGCCAAAGCTTTCCAGCATCTTGTTTATGGCGTTTATGCCAGCCGTATTTGCATCGCTTTTGTCGCTATCAATTTCTCTCGGTGGGCCGTTGACCTCCAGCATCCGCTCAAAGAATTTGGCGTTGGCGGGTTTGTTTCGACTACGCACAGCATCTGCAATCACACAAGAGTAACGTGTCAGCCAGCGGTTCAGTGTGGTGTGACGAGCCAACATACCGCATCTCTTCGAGATCGCGTCGGAAACAGCGAAAAGAGCAACGTCATTTGGACAATGCGCAGCTTTGAAGGAAACCATGAGCAGTCTTTCAGTCGAATACTAACACTCGCCAAACCGGCGCAAACTCTACGATGGTCAATGATCATACGCTCGCAACAGATCTTAGTGTTCTCGACGCGCCACCAGCATCTTAATTCGCATATATGCAAAATATATTCTTTTTGCACATAACGTCTGATCTTCGCTTGTATTGTAGAGTTCTGCGAAAGAGGGCCTTCGCACTAACATTGTAGCTTCTGAGCGAAAACGAGCACCATATGATGCTGGAAAGCTACCTTCTCCTTAAATACAGCAAAAGCTCGACGTGTTAAACCAGCGAGATAGAACACCTTCACTTAGCGCTTGGGCAATCGGAAACGTATCTGCCGTCCTTTTCTCCGAAGCCTACTCACACATCCCTAAACATCGCGCACATCGCCGAGTCGGGTTCTTCCATAGTTTAGGCCATCATTTCAGCTTAGATCTTCGCACAAAACCACAGTCCAAATTGCACTGACAGCCACGACAAGACAAAGCTTAAATCGGCACGAGAACGCTTGTCGCATCAACGTTTCTCATCACGATGAACTTGGTTTAGGCGAACCTGTCAGCAGTCTGTCAGTTTTCAGTCACCCATCAAAAAAGAAGGCGGTAACCCGTGGGTTACCGCCTGGCAAAGGTGAAATCCGACGGGACGTAACCCGTGGGTTACTCCTCCCTTAAGATTGCCTCAAAAGCCTCCACAGCTTTCTGCAGCTTGGAGCGATCAATTGAACTAAAATCCAGACGAGACAGGATTCTGCATTCACCTTTTCGAGCAGTAATCTTCGAAGACCCTACGTGAAACTCGTACTTCACACTCTCGCTTTTTTCTTTCGCCCTGCCCTCTGCGGGTTTCTCAGCGGGCTCGGCCGCAAATGCTGCAAGAACTTCGTTTTGTTCCTCTGCCGTGTTCACACGCGCCAAACGCTCTTTCAAAGCCTCAGAAGTACCTGTCGCGCGAAGCTTGCGCGCCACCTCCACGCCCAGGTTTCTCGAAATGGCCTTGGGGTAAGGCAGAGCTTCCTCGAGCGCGCCAAGAAGAAAAACAAAGCTGCGAATATATGAGCGCTTCATCTTGTGCAAAGAGGCATAGAGCCTCCCAACCAATGCGTCAGCGTCCCCTGCCCCCAGCTCAGCATCACGAGCTGCAAGAATAGCGACCTGCGCCATCTCTGCGAATGTTAGGTCTTCACGAACGACATTCTCCTCGACCATATCAACATACAGATCGATACGATCGACCCGAGAGTTGTCTACACGCGCCGTAACGCTGGCAAAACGCTCATCACCGGTTTCTTCGAAGAGCTGGCTGAGAGCCGTAAGGCGCCTCCAACCTTTCTTAAGCTGGAAACGACCTTCGGGGTCTTTGTACACCTCGATCGGCTCTTTCTGGCCTCTTTCCTGTATCGACGCTTTGAGCTCATCCATTTCATCCGAACTCGCCACCGACGAGAGATCCAACCGATCACGTGGAAGATCCGAGGTGTGGATAGCATCCAAACCGATCACAGCTAAGACACGGCCTTCGTCCTGCGCTTTGCGATACTCCTTCGCTTCTGAAGCGTTCTTGCGCCGTTGCTCCACACGATCTTCCGTGCTTTCGCTCAAACTGTTTGCTGTTTCGCGCACAGCCGCACCCATGGGACCCACGTCGCGACGACGGGTTTTCTTGAGATCGTTCTCATTAATCGGAGAGAAACCAAACTTGTTCCGGCTCATTCGATGCGCTCCTCAACCTTAGTCCGCGCGTTCCACGCCTTAAGTACAACGCCCTTAAATTCTCCATAGGCATTGTCGAATGACTGACGCGCGCGCTTCCATGTGTCTCGGGTCATTTGCCTATAGTCTTGCTCGTAAACCGACATCTGGAACCTACCAGACTGTTCAACCGCGCGCGTCATCTCGATAGGATTTTGACAGACATCCGCACCAAATACGTTTTTGAAAGCGTCCATCATCGCGACATGCAGCGAATTGCTTGCTTCGAAACGCGTCATGAGAACGCGAATGTCGTCAAACGTCTTGGGAAGAGTAATACCTGCATCCTGCGCGATACGTTCGAACCCGTTCGTAATATCTTCCAACGCATCGCCCAGTTGTCCCAGGTAGCTGGTTGTACTGTCATACTCCCAATAGCCGGGGCCCGAGGGTATGTAGAGAATGTCTGCGGCAAACGCTGCATTCAAAGATTGATACCCAATCGCGGGCGGGCAATCGAAAATGATTAGGTCATATTGGTCATCAGGAAGTTCATCCAGATACCGGGCGATGCAACCAAAGAAACTCCAGGCCTTGTGAATGGATCTGTATTGCGCGGAAGCAAACTCGACAAACGCGGCATTCGCACAGCTTGGGATAATATCGATTGTCGACCAGGACGTCTTTTGAATGAAATCCTGTACGCGTTGCGACCCAATTGATTGCACATCTTCGGGCAGTTCGTCGGCGGTAGGGTAGGGGCAGTCCGCCGGATCGTCATATTCTTCTGCGATCCTGTTTGCCTCACGACAAAGGTCACGACACATAATGCCCCAAACCGTATTCCACTCTCTGACTTCTGCTAGACCCATTGAATGGGTCAGCGTCGCCTGAGGATCGAAATCCACAACAAGAACGCGGTAGCCATCCAGGGCAGAAGCGTTCGCCAGATGCTGTGCAACGACAGTTTTGCCGACGCCGCCTTTAAAATTGGAAACCGCCACCCTCATCGCGCGTCCCGCTGGTCTTTGAGGAAGGAGGCTCTTGCCTCTGAACCTCAATCGACGCCTGAGCTCGTTTATTTCTGCGAGGGAAAACCACCTTTGGCGCCCGTCATCTTCAGTGGCACCCTGTGGAAGAGACGGATCGTCCGCCAGTTTCTTCCTCAAAGTGTCTGCTGGGACATCGAACATGAACTGGCTAATTTCCCAGATTGAAAATGGTCGAAGCACTTTCTCATCGGAAGGAGAAAAGGTAGCGCGGCGAACGGCCGCCTGTTGGGCCAGGCTTCGTTCGTTCATCGCTTGGAGGTCGGTGTGGTCACGCATAGTGCTGCTCTTGTTATATCACGAATACTTTCTAATAACGCGATTTAGAGAATCTGCAAAACGCAAAGATTCAAAATTCCGCTTTTTGCTTGAGATTCTTCGAAATACGGGAGTAATTCTGTGTGAGAAGCTAAGTTTTGGTGACAGAAAATCAGCGCTGACCACATATAGGGTGACAAACTGGGGCCAATAGGGTGACATCTATCTGTCACCCATAACCAATATACCGAAATTTCTTTTGATTTTGGAAAATTGAATTTCGCTCCCGTTTTTCGAAGTGAGTTGACAAACTACGGGATTTCACCACACTGATTGCAACAAATGGAATCGGACGTCGAAACCGATCCGCATCAGGCACAGCGGCAGTATCAAAATGGAAATAAAACGATTTACAGGACCTCAGGCCGGATCCCAGAAATATGACCTTCTGACTGCTATGTCCGTCGCCGGGCTCAATGGAACGAAGGGATTTCAATGTTCGATGATGCGGCTCATTGCATTGGTCACTGCTCGATACAATTGGCGAGTTGATGAACTGACGGTGGGGCAAAAGGAAATGGCGCGCCTTTGGTCGGTTGATCAACGCACCGTCAAGCGCGAAGTCAAGCGATTGACGGAATGTAAAATCCTTCTTCAACTTCGACCTGGGGTTCGAGGTCGTGTCGCCGCATATCGCCTGAACTACAGCGAGATTTTCCGGCTCAGTGAACCGACTTGGAAAAATGTTGGATCTGACTTTGTCTCGCGTATGGAGGCCCAGACTCCAAAACCCGAGAACAAAGTTGTTCGTGTACAGTTTGGTCAGGACACAACAGTAACCTCGGATCCGACAGAGCAGGACCTGAAAAACCCTTGGGGCAGGGCGCTTCGTCGTCTTTCGCAGTCCGAAACGCTATTGTTCAAAAGCTGGTATCGCGATCTCGAACATGTGGAAACACAAGATCAAATCGTTATACTGCGAGCACCCAGCAAGTTCATTGCGCAATACATCCAGTCACATCATTTGAAACCCCTGTTAGGGGCGATCCAGCTTGAATTCGGGCAGTCTTTCAAGGTTGGTCTGATCGAGTAACACCTGCTGCTGATATTTCTCAGGGTATGCGGAAAATAGCGCCAAGTAAGTTCACAAAACGAACGATACGCACGCGGGTCCAAGGTCAGGCAAAAAGAGGGCAGGGGAGGGGTATTCCCGGATCCACAACTCAGAATAGTTAGAGCAAAAATGCCCGCTTCTGGGGCCTCAGATTTTGACCGATTTGGCTTGAAATAGCTGCAAATGATCATCTCTCCCGACGTGCTGTGATGGGTTCAAAAACCGACGCGATTCTAAGCAGAAATTTCTTAAGCAATTGATCAATATGGAAAATCTTTTGTTGCCGAAACCGGTTTCGAGTGTAAGATTGCTCGCATGGGGGAGAATACCGCAGATCAAAACAGCTTGTCCAAGCGACCTACGAAGGTGACAATCCAAGATGTCGCCCGTTCTCTCAATATGACCAAGGGTACCGTCAGCCGCGCGCTGAACAATTATGGGGACATCGCCGCTGAGACACGCGCACGTGTGAGAGCAGAGGCGGACCGAATGGGATATGTCCCAATGGCTCTGGCTCAGGCAATTCGTACGGGCAGGGCAAAATCCATCGGTCTTGTGATTCAAGAAGATGAACTTGGGGGGTTTGCTCCGTTCTTGGCCGATTTTCTGGCAGGCGTATCTACGGCGGCCAGTAAAAGCGGTTGGACTTTGACCGTAGCAACAGCCAACACCATGGACGGTGTTCTGGAAGTGCAATCCAGGCTCATAAGTGAGCGTAAGGCTGATGGTTTTATTCTTCCGCGCTCGCGGGTTTCGGATCCTCGGGTCGACAAATTGGTTCAGGCCAATGTCCCGTTCGTTGTTTTTGGCCGGGAACCAAAAGGCATTCAATGCGACTGGTTCGATGTTGCGGGCGAAGATGCCATGCATGATGCCGTTTCGCGGCTAGTGAAATTTGGGCATTCGCGAATAGGGTTTTTGAAGGCCGGCGAGGACTATGTCTATTCCGGCCTCCGCGAGCGAGGCTATGTTCAGGGCTTGGCTTCCGCAGGATTGCCGTTTGCATCAGAACTCGTCGCAAAAGACGTGATGACACTAGAACAGGGCTCCATCGCCGCTCGTAAATTGCTCAGCTTGGAGGTCCCGCCAACGGCTATCGTTTGTTCGGTCGACCGAGCGGCACTTGGTGTTTACAGGACAGCATCAGAAGCAGGCATGGAAATCGGAAAAGATCTTTCGGTCATTTCCTATGACGGGATTCCTGAAGGCGAATTCGCAGTGCCCGCGCTGACAACCTACTCAGTCAATCGCCGTCATGCGGGAACACGGCTGACGCAGATATTGATCGATCGCATACGCAATTCCGATGCTGAAGCATTTTTGGAACTTGTGCCAGCTCAACTGATCGAACGCGCCTCTGATGGGCCACCTCGATGCAGTTCGGCTGACTTGGCTAAACTCTGGCACACATCATTCAACTAGCTGTTCTTACAGGGAGGTAGAACATGAAAATCTTGAAAAATTCCACGTTATTGGTCGGCGCGAGCCTGATGGCCACGATTGCTGCGGCAGACATGCTTGCGGCTCAGGAATTGCGTGTCTGGACCACAGAAACTCAGCCTGCGCGCTTGGAACGTCAGCAAAAAATGGCCGCAGATTACGAGGCTGCGACCGGTGTGAAGGTGGAAATGATCCCTGTGGATGAACAGGAATACGGTACGCGCGCAACCGCGGCCTTTGCGGCCGGTGACTTGCCAGATGTGATCTATTATCCGCTCCAATATGCTCTTCCCTGGACCGAAGCGGGAATTCTGGATGCCGAGGCCGCGCAAGAGGTCCTTGAGGTACTGGGAACCGAAACTTTTGCCCCGGGACCGATCAATATGGCCCAGACTGAAGATGGGGTCGCAGGTGTTCCCGTCGATGGCTGGACTCAGATGATCGTCTACCGGAAGGATCTGTTTGAAGAGAATGGCCTAGAGCCCCCCACCTCTTACGCGAATGTTCTGGCTGCTGTTGAGGCATTGCATAATCCACCAGAGATGTTTGGATTTGTTGCTGCAACCAAGGTGGACGAAGGCTTTATGAGTCAGGTCTTGGAGCATGTGCTTCTCGCCAATGGCGCAACCCCCGTTGATGAGAACGGGTTCAAAGGTTTTGATGAAGCCAACACCATCGAAGCCTTGGAGTTCTACAAAGCCATCGCTGAAGCGTCGCCTCCTGGTGAACTGTTCTGGAAGCAATCTCGTGAGCTTTATTTCGCGGGCCAAGCCGCAATGATCATCTGGTCGCCATTTATCATGGATGAATTGGCCGGGTTGCGGGACGCAGCTCCTGTCACCATCAACGATGACCCAACGTCTCGTGAATTGGCCAACGCAACGGGCTTTGTCACAAACTTTTCTGGACCTTCTAATCCAGATGGCGCGGCATGGGCCGACTCACGCTATTTCGGTATTACGGCGGATGCCGACACTGAAACAGCGCAGGACTTTGTTCGGTTCGCTGTAAGCGACGGTTATATGGATACGCTTGCTATTGCACCTGAAGGCAAGTTTCCAAGCCGAAATGGTACCGCAGAAAACCCAACCACCTATATTGATGGCTGGTCCAAGCTGGATGTGGGCGTTGATCGCCGCGCACCGCTTTCCGAGCTTTACGACGCGGCTGTTATCGACAACATCGTTGCTGGCCTAGATGTCGGCCAGCGTTGGGGTGTTGCTGAAGGTCAGTTGGGCCTGGCGTCCAAGATCATCAACAGCCAAGCCATCAACCGTGTTGTGCGTGAGTACATTGACGGTGATATTGAAGCAGCTGCAGCAGTTGCGAAAATGAACGAAGAACTCGCTTCGATCGAATAGGCATCAGATCTTTCTCGAAAATCTGATCGGCGGTTGTGTACCGCCGGTCGGTGCCTGCGAATTCCCAGACAGGAGAGGTCGATGTCGACTGCAGTACCACCAAAGGGTACGGGGCCACTTGCCAGACGCGAAGCGCGGTTGGCTTGGGGGCTTCTGTTTCCAACCATCTTCTCTGTCTCACTTGTGGTGATCTTGCCGTTGCTGGCAATCTTCTGGGTCAGTTTTAAGCCGATTGGGCTCGAAGACCTTCGACCACCAGAAACCGTTGTTCGTGAACAGTTGCGCGGAAGACCAGCCGAGGCAGGTGACGATGCGACGCTCAGGTATCGGATACGGAATTCCAGCCAAAACAAACCACTTTCCGATGTCTCGATAACCGATACTTTGCCGGATGGCTTGACTGTCGTTCAGGTGGATGAACGTTGTTCGATCGACGGCGTGCTGCTGACTTGCGAGTTGGGAGATTTTGAAGGCGGCCAACGTGAAAACATTGAGATCGACGTGACGGTGAGCCAGGCATTCCTGGACGCTGATCCCGATCTTGAGGACACTCCAACAATCACCACGGGCACGGGTGAGAATATACTGACGAACTCGGAGTTCACGCTCGAGAATTTTGCGCGCATCTTTGATGGCCGTGAATTCTGGGCTGTTCTCTATGCAACTATGTTCTACACAATAGTCGGAACAATCGGAGCCCTTGTGGTTGGTCTCTTCGCGGCATTGCTTTTGAACAAGGAGTTTCGCGGAAAAGGCATCATGCGTGGCCTTTACTTGTTTCCCTACGTTGCTCCGGTCATAGCCGTGGCGTTCTCATGGGTGACACTTTTCGACCCGTTCTCCGGCTCTGTGAACGCTTTGCTGGTTCAAATGAACGCCATCGACAGCCCAATCAACTTTTTCGGACAGCGGCCTCAAGCACTTATCATGGTGACCGTTTTCGAGATATGGCGATATTTCCCGCTTTCTTTCCTGTTTATTCTTGCCCGGATGCAGTCCATCGACACCGATATGTACGAGGCAGCGGATATGGATGGTGCAAGTCCTTTCCAAAAATTTTGGTATCTGTCATTGCCAATGCTGCTTGGCATTCTCAGCGTATTGTTTTTGCTCAGGTTCATTTGGACCTTTAACAAATTCGACGACATCTTCCTTTTGACAGGCGGTTCGGCTGGTACGCGTACCTTGACGGTTAATGTCTACGAGCAGGCTTTTGCTGTCTCCAACATTGGTGCAGGTGCGGCCGTAGCAGTTGTCATTTTCGGCTTTCTGCTGGCGTTCTCGATCTTTTTCTTCAAGTTCATGAGCCGGGAGGAAGGGCTGTGATGCGGGTGATCCAAAACGGCTATATCACAGCGGCAGTTATCGGTTGGTTCTGGGCCTACACCATAGCCATCGTTGTCGCGGTCCTAATGTCTTTCTCAACGGGCGACCCGTTTAAGCCTTCGTTCATGTTTTCGCTACTGCTAGGAGCGGGAACCGGGCTCGGTACACTTTTCTACCGCCATAAGTTGACCATGGCGGCGGGGTTGATGCTTTTGTCGATCCTGCTTGGCATGATTGGTTTCGGTCCAATCATTGTTGGTGAAGAGGCTGGCACATTCGGGATAGTTGTCTCGGCAGCTTTGTTCGGGCTTTTTACTGCGTGGCCGTTGCTTACAATGCTTGAAAGCTTGGTTCCGGGTCAGCTGGATAAACACGAATTCGAAGAGGCGGTTATCCACTTCCTGACCGGATTTGGGTATATTTTCTTCACCACAGCGGTGTTGGTTCCATTCTATGTGATGGTGATGACCAGCTTGAAGAACCAACAAGAGCTGTTGCAAAATCCGTTGGACTTTACGATCGACTTCTCCAAAGGCACGGACCTTTTTCGCAGCTATGTCGAGCTTTTTGCTGACTTCAATTTCGGGTCGTATCTTTGGACGAGTTTCTACGTCTCTGTCCTGACCGTTTTCATAACCTTGGCGTTTTCGATCCCCGGGGCCTATGCAGTCGCGCGATTGAGGTTCAAAGGTCGCGCTGCGTTTGGCCGTTCGATCCTGCTTATCTACATGGTTCCGATGATCGTTCTTGCGTTGCCGATCTACATTGTTTTTTCGATGACCGGGCTCAGGAATACAATTGTTGGCATCGTCATGATCTATCCTGTGACAACGATCCCTGTCGCTTTGTATATGCTGCAGGGCTATTTCCGAGGCTTGCCTTCCGAGGTTGAGGAAGCAGGTCTAATGGATGGCCTTTCACGCATTGCGGTCATTTGGAAAATCACCTTACCTTTGGCTCTGCCGGCACTTGCCTCTGTCAGTCTCTATGTCTTCATGATCGCCTGGAACGAGTTTCTACTGGCTTTCATGCTGTTGGATGACCCAGCGAAATTCACGCTTACGCGGGGTGTCGCTTCGTTGAATTCATCTGAGGTACCGCGCCAGCACCTGATGGCCGGGGCGGTCATCGCGACCTTGCCGATCATGGCGATTTTTCTCGGGCTAGAACGCTTCATGACCAAAGGCCTCACCGCCGGTTCGGTAAAGGGCTAGACCGATGGACCAGATCGTTCATGACCGCAGACAAACGGTGGTTTGGCTTTCAAAAGTTAATGAGAGACCGGCCAAGCCTTTGGGTCCGGGCCGTCTTGATGCGCGTCCCACTCGCGGCTTCGAAAATGTGAAACAAGCCGCCGCCCAGAAATTCAAAGCGTACAGTCTGGTTGATGAACCGCACACCGCTGGAGGTTCACAATTGAATACGAAAGCTCTGCTTTGTGGGGGCGAAATTCTGGGCACAGCCGGGGTCTGCGTGACTTCTGCTTCGCCATTCAAAGGAGGACACTGATGGGTTCGATAAAGCTGGATGCCGTAGAAAAATGGTACGGTGATCTTCAAGTGATCAAAGGTGTTGATCTCGAGATTCAAGACGGTGAATTCATCATTTTCGTTGGTCCGTCAGGGTGCGGAAAATCGACTCTTCTGCGTATGATCGGTGGTTTGGAGGAAACTTCGCGCGGCGCGATTGTCCTTGATGGTACGGACGTGACCGATCAGCCCCCGTCCAAACGCGGGTTGTCGATGGTGTTCCAGTCTTATGCGCTTTATCCCCACATGACAGTCCGCGACAATATGGGGTTTAGCCTAAAAACCGCAGGGGCGCCCAAGGAAGAGATCAGACAAAAAGTTGACGAAGCAGCTCGGATCTTGAAACTTGAACCCCTGCTTGAACGTCGACCGAAGGATATGTCGGGCGGTCAACGCCAACGTGTAGCCATTGGCCGGTCTATTGTTCGGGCTCCAACAGCTTTTCTTTTCGACGAACCGTTGTCGAACCTTGATGCGGCGTTGCGCGTTGAAATGCGCTTGGAAATTGCCAAGCTGCATCAGTCGCTTGAAACCACGATGATCTACGTCACCCACGATCAGGTCGAAGCCATGACATTGGCCGACCGTATCGTGGTCCTGGATGCTGGTCAGATCGCGCAAGTCGGAACGCCACGAGAGCTTTATAACAACCCTCAAAGCTTGTTTGTGGCTCAATTCATCGGCAGCCCCAAGATGAACATCCTACCTTGCAGCGCATCAGCAGGTGAGTTCCACTTGGAAGACGGGCGGGGTGGTGCCTATGGCGGCGGCGGTTCTCCAGTGAAACTGGGTATCCGGCCAGAACACATTACTGTGGGCCAGCCTGGCAGCGGAAACTGTGATGGTGTTATTGAAGTGGCCGAATACCTCGGGGCCGACATATTCCTTTTTGTCGATTGCGGCGCATTGGGCGTTGTCAACGTCCGTGTCGAAGGTGGCGCCAGTTTCAAAGTGGGGGACAAGGTCGGACTTGCTTTTGCACCCGATCGCTTGCACTTCTTCAATGAAAACGGTCTAGCCACCTGACAACGAAGCTGAGGTAGACATCGGCAACGATCACATTGATCAAATCGCCTATCGAGGCGCGCCTGCCGCGTCTCGTGAGATCGCGTAGTTTCACCCAGACAGGACCAATTGTTCGTTCGGGTGCTTGTTTCCATCCTCGATTTGGTCCTTTCCGTCATAGATCTGGCACAAGACTGTTTTGCCCATCTTGTTCGAACGGTTGGGCATCGAACCGTGCAATGTGAAATAGTGGAAAAATACGACGTCGCCCGCCTTTGCTTCTACGACGGTGGCGTTTTCTATCGGATGGGCATCCAAAACATTGTTCGCTTGTCGGCCGTTCGCCCTTTCGATCCGCCCAAGTTTGTTAGAGATCTGTTGCAAAGACTTTGCCATTGACGCTCAAGAACGCAGAGAGTGAATGGCGTCTGTTATTATTCTGCCAAAAGTCAGTTCAAGATTTATTTCAATCGTGCACAAGATCCGAAGGATGTTATCCTCTTCGCGGTGGTACTAGGGCCATTAGTCTACTGTATACACCCTACGCGTGATAGCTTATTTCTGAAGAATTCGATAGAACGAAGTACCCTTTCGTCTGCATTGCTGTAATAAACCTCTTTACCTTTTTGCCTACCAGAATCAGTCCTTCCAACCGTAGTCTTGCTATCCGTTGTGACGGCCCTGCCTGCTTCATGGAACATAGGTGGTAGATGTCTGAAACACACTCTTCACCGTCCATGAGGGAACACAGTATCGCTAAGCGGCCATCGTGTGCTATCGCCTTAGTAAAGTTGGTCAACTTGAGTGCCTGCTTTTTCAAATGCTTTTGCAACGCCCAACTTCCTTCAAAACAATAATACTCTGATGTTCTTGCTGGGTATCCAAGTGTGTACCATTGCCAACGTCGAGCTCGGAACGGGGTGAAGGCCCAACGGCCGGGCATGGGCACCATCCCACCGCGACGCGGCGGCTTTCAACCTGCCGCAACCGCCACGCAAGCGGCCAAAAATGCCATACTGAACTTATACGTGCCGGTATGTGACGGGCGCTGCTCGGGCAGCCCATGCGGAGCACGATGTTTTCGTTGCAAAGTTTTAGTTAGGCCAAATAGATCTGCGATCGCTTTAGACTCAGATTGCCAACTCGGCGAATTGACGAAACAGGCAGAGTCCTGGTGAGAACTGGCCTTTACGGATCATGTGCGCGAACTCGATGCTAGCCAGAGTCGCTGATGCCGAAGCAAAAGACTTGAAGCCGAGCATCGTGCGGCCTCGTCTTTTGATGAAACGATGGTCCTGTTCCACGATGTTGTTCAATTATTTCCGCCTGACCATTTCAATTGGGACCGGGCAACCAAAACCATTCAGCATCTTGTTGATGGCCTTGAGGCCAGCAGTGTTAGCTCTTCTTTTGTCGATTACAATCTTTCTCGTAAGGCCGTTGACCTCCAGCATACGAGCAAAGAATTTTGTGTCCGCGGGTTTGTTTCGACGTTGCGAAAGCATGAAATCAAGCGTCTTGCTGTGCTTGTCGACAACTCGATAGAGATAGATCCAGTTGCCTTTCACCTTGATGTAAGTTTCGTCCATTCTCCGGGAGCGGTGGCACGGCCCTTTTCGATGACGCGCCGCTTCAGCGATTGCGCCTGCATACCGCGTCACCCAGCGCTTCAGCGTCGTGTGATCTACTGCAACGCCTCGCTCATGTATGATCTCTTCCAGATCGCGATATCACACACCGTATCGGACATAGACAAAAACAGCGAAGAGGATCACATCTTTCGGATACTGCGCGCCTTTGAAAGGGATCATAAAAACAAACGTTCAACTTCCATATTTCGATATTCAATCACTCGAAGCATCTTAGAGCGTCAACAGTTAAAAGTTTGCTCCAGATCACTCAAAATGTGGATAAAATGACTATCAACAGAAAGACAACCAAGTGAAATAGGTTGTGTCGCATACAAATGATATCTGCTCTTCTCAACCCAGCCGTTCAGCGATGCGTCCAAAGCCTGCGACCAGTTCTGGCGTTCGTTCTGATACCCAGTACAGCGCTACGGCAATCAGAACTATTGAGCCGAGCTTGAGAACCAAGGGCTGATAGAGGTTCCAGCGGCGCATTGCGAAGAGGATCGGCAAAACGACTGCAACGATCACGACCTGTCCGATCTCAATCCCTATGTTGAACCCTAACAGGGTCAGAAATTTGTGTTGGGGGTCAAAGCCCAAGGGCTTGAGTATATCTGCAAACGCAAAACCATGTACCAAGCCGAAGACGAGAACGACCAGCCAAATGCGGCGATGGAAAATAGGATAGATGTTATCCAGAGCCACGACCGCGATGGAAAGTGGGATCAAGAATGCGATCAGGCCGGGTGGTAGGCTAACAATGCCAAGCGCGGCCAATGTCAGGGTGAGCGAGTGCGAAATTGTAAACAACGTTATAATCTTGAACACGCGCCAAAATGCTGTCTCGAACGACTCGGCCGGAGTCCACTTAGGCATGCTTAGCAACAATACTGCGGGCAGCAGCAAGGCTATGAGAAACACGATATGATCATAACCGGTCCAGATGTGCCAAACGCCGTAAATGATGAAATCCACAAATACCTTGAAGCCGCTTTGTCCAACCAAGCTGAGTTCCTGCAACCCGGCAGCTGGTTTGAAAACCAAGGACGTAAATGACTCGTTGTGGGTTATACCAGTTCGTTCATTGGCTTCGATAACGGCGAAGGTTGTGTGTGTCGGATCGATATCGTCGAACAGATATACAAAATTCATCATCAACGATTCAGGCACGTCAACCAGTGTCGGAACATCAAAGTTGAGTTGCCCATAGGTTGCAAAACCCGCACCCAAAAAGCCGACATCAGCGAAAACAGGCTTGTGGAGTTCGTCACCAACCTGGAGTGTTAGCCCCGCGCTAAGTTGTTGAAAAACCTCTTCGGCGCGAGCGCGGAATTCTTCTTCGGTAATGTCGCCGTTTTGATCTGCGTCCAGATCCACGGTTCGTGCTGCATCTTCCAGCGTCACTTCGAAACGACCAGAGAGACTAGTGTCCTTTACATCGAAGAAAACGTACGACTGGTTTAGCTCGTGCCCCTCGACGGAAACGGGCAACGAAAATAGCAGCAGAAACAGGTACGATTTAAGAAGATTTAACACGATACACCACCTTTGACTTCCAACGTTGTACGTCGAAAACACAAAACCGTATCACTTTATGTAAAAGAATATCGTTTTGATACCCAGATTTGAAGAATGGCAGAGCACTTCAGGTAATTGGGGCGAAAGATGCAACAAACCGGCTCGTAAATTAAATTTTGAACCAAACTCACCGGAGAATCGTAATAGAACAGTAACGGTTAAGGCCCGCGTGTGTGTTTTGGGCTTGGAGTATGGTTATGGAATATCGCGCGCCTGATACGGCTTCATTGCACGCCACGATACCGCAATACATAGGTGAATTTGCGCGCAAGCACCTTGGTGGCAGCGCTGTTGAGCGAGATCATGAGGGTGGCGAAAACCTTCAAGCGTTTCGCGAACAATGGCAGACAGCTGCGAAATCTGGGATCTTAGGACAAAACCACCCGGAACGTTTTGGTGGTCAGTCTGTATCGGCCGAAACACTCGCCCAATCATTGGAAGCACTCGGATACGCATGTCCAGACACCGGCCTGTGCCTTGGTATGTCCGGGCAGATAGTGGCATTCCAGAAACCTATCCTGGAGTTTGGCACAGACGACCAAAAGTACGCTTTGTTGCCGGGTTTGATTTCTGGGTCGCTTTTGGGTTCGGTGTGTATCACGGAACCAGACGCAGGATCAGATGCCGCGTCGATGAAAACCCAAGCTGTTGCCGATGGTGATGGGTTCATAATTTCGGGGATCAAGAGCTTTGTAGGAAATGCCCCTGTAGCTGACAGTTTTTTGATTTTCGCAAAAACCCACCCTGAACGCGGATCATGGGGGGTGTCTGCTTTTCTGGCCCGGGCGGACCAGCCTGGAATTTCGGTCTCAAAATCTATTGAGAAAATGGGGCTGCGGTCTTTGCCGATGGGAAATGTAAAGCTTGATGGACTTCGGGTTATGAATTCGTCGATGTTGGGCGGCCTCGGCTCTGGAATGGCGATCTTGCGCCGAACCCTTGAGTGGGAGCGCGGGTTGATATTTGCATCCTCGGTTGGCGCGATGCGGCGACAACTCGAGGAAGCCACGGAATTTGCCAGAAACCGCGAGCAGTTCGGGAAGCCGATCACCGAGTTCCAATCTGTTTCAAATCGGCTCGCCGATATGCGCGTGCGCTACGAAACATCTCGTCTTGTCTTGCTTGAAGCTGCCCGGGCACTCGAGGCTGGCCAGAGCGCGAGCATGATATCCTCGATCTCTAAGCTGCACTTGTCTGAGGCGTGCTATGAGACAGCATTAGACTATCTTCGGATTACGGGCGGGGTTGGTTATTTGAAAGGCCATGAAGCTGAACGTGCCCTAAGAGATATGGTCGGTGGCCTGATTTACTCGGGTACCTCAGACATCCAGCGGAATATAATTGCGGATTTGTTGCCTTGAGAACTGCTCGACCAAATATGATGGCGTTTCTTGATGACACACTGGGCGCTCATGCAGTTGTACAGCCCGAGAAGCCAGCGTTTATCTTCAAAGACAAAACACTTTCTTTCGCCGAACTGCATGACCATTCCGACGCGCTTGCCGCGCAGCTTCGGGCGTTGGGTCTAGAGCGCGGCGCAAGAATTGGAGTTTTCTTTTATCGCAGCTTAGAGGTTCCGGTTGCGGTTTTCGGCAGCCTGAAAGCGGCGACAACGTTTGTTCCGCTCGACCCGCACGCGCCAACGGAGAGGTTGGCCCATATTGTCAATTCGACCGATATGTCGGCGATCATCACAAGCGATGTCCTTGCCACAAAAGCGGAAGAGATTATCCAAAAGTCCGGTGTGGACTGTCTGGTTTTGGGGCCAACCGAAGCTGCAGACACTTGTAAAAAAACGATCAGTTGGAGTGAATTGGTCGCTGGATCCCAACGCTACGTTACGCCAGATCGAGTGGATACTGATCTTGCTTACATCATTTTTACGTCCGGCTCGACGGGTGAACCAAAGGGTATCATGCACTCGCACAGAACAGCACTTGGTTATTTGGACACGTTGCTTGAACGCATTGATATCGGTCGCGACGACGTTATGTGCGCGTTGTCTCCGTTGATTTTTGACATGTCGTTGAATGAGTACTTTGGTGGTCCGGTTTGCGGAGCGAGCGTGGTCATTGCGGCTGATGGGCAAGTCAAGCTGCCTGCCTCACTGGGACCACTGTTTGAAAAGCATGGCGTCAGCATTTATTGTTCCGTGCCTTCGTTGCTTGTCAGTTTTCTTGAGCGCGGGTCCCCGGAAAACGCGGATCTTTCTGCGATACGTTGGGTGTTGACTGGCGGGGAACCTTTGGCGGCCAAACACTTGCGCAGCGCGCTCGATGCGATGCCGAATGCACAGTATGGCAACCTGTATGGACCCACTGAAACAAATTCGTGTTCGGTTGAAGTCATTACGCGAGAAAACTCGGATAATATTTCCTCTATCCCGATTGGACGGATGGGGCGGAACTCGCGCGCGTTGATCATTGACGAAAACGATGTTTCCGTCCCAGTGGGTGAAACAGGAGAGTTGTGTGTGCAAGCCGCGTCCGTGATGATGGGGTATTGGGGCAAGACTGAAAGTAAGGATATCGTTTTCCTCGAGCGCTATGGCCCCGGAGGCGTAAAGGAAACATATTATCGAACCGGTGATCAGGTCCGCATAAACGAAAGCGGAACTCTGCACTATTTGGGACGAACGGACCGACTTGTGAAAATACGTGGATATCGTGTTGAGCTTGACGAGGTGGAAGCGGCTTTGAACGCACAAGACGATGTGGCTGAGGCTGCGGCGATTAGTTTCTGCACAGCTGACAACACGCTGACAATTGGCGCGGCGGTCTTGTTGTCACCGGGGTCCGAAACATGTGCCGATGATCTGCACAGGGCGATGTCTGACGTGCTGCCATCCTACGCGAGACCGTCGCTGATTGAAATCTTGCCCGAGCTGCCAAGAACCGCTTCTCAAAAAATTTCCAGGCGCGGCCTGGAAGAGATTTTCCAAAACCATCAAGGCTTCAACAATGCACAGTAAAATTCGTGAAATCCTGACAGTCTCGGCGGGCATCAAACATGCGTTTCAGGATGATGAAGACGTTCTGGAAACTGGCGCGATTGACAGTATGTCAGCCGTAAGGGCCATCGCTGCGCTTGAGGAAGCTTTTGAGGTCAAGATACCTGCTGTCGAGGTGACCTATGAGAACTTTCAATCCGTAAACGCTATTGCGAATTACCTCAAAGGATTGATTGATTAGAGATGCGTAACCTTACAAACGCACAAAACTTGTTCTGGGTCGGCCATAAGACCGCACCGAAAGCCGGGCATTTGAACCAAGCGATATACGCTGTGTTTTCAGATGTTGAGGACGCCAACAGGTTGGTTTCAGCCATTCATGAGACAGCCGCGGAATGTGACAGTTTCCGTCTGACATTCGAAGAGAGCGACGACACCGTTCGCCAGCATGCGACGGCGCGCGCTCCAGTATGCCAAAGGATCGGGGTAACCGATCTTGATGCAGCGATGATGTGGATGCAGACCGACGCACGTGTGCCGTTTGATCTGGAAAATGGAACATCCAGAATGGCGTTCATTTCGCTAGCGGATGGGCGCCACATATTTTATTTGGTGCAACATCATATGGTTTGTGACGGCGCATCTGTTTCACTGTTTATGCAACGTGTGGCTGACCGATTTAATGGCGAGGAGTTAAGCCTACAGCCGGCCTTTCTTGACTGCAATACTCTATTTCAAAGCAAAAGCGAAACTGCAGCTTCCCTTGATAACGCTGATAATCCGCCTTTGTCTCTCTACGGTAAGGAAGGAGGGCAAGGCGGCCATGAAAAGATCAGCCATTTCCTTGAGCTTGATACGAACCAGTTGAAAAGCTTCGAGCAGGCGGTTTCAAAGGCTCCGTTTCAGTTGCTTACCTCTCTGATGTCCACGCAAATTCTGCTTACAACTGTTGTCTTTGCATGGCTGTCACGGATCACCGGCTCCGAGCGAATAGCGCTTTCGGTACCGCAACATAATCGAACTACGCCAGAACTGCGCCGAGTGGTTGGTCTTGTGATGGAAATGCTGCCGCTTTCCGTTGAAGTGAACAAAGAAGACACGTTAACGACCTTGCACGCCAAAGTTCTGGAGGCAACGCGAGGCCTTATTCTAAAGGGTGGGAGCGGCACGACAAAACCGTCGCTGGTTCGGAACTTAAACGTGGTACTCAACGTTTTTTCAGGTGTACCCGCCAAGTTCAAAGGTGCAGATTGCGTAGCGAAGATTTTGCCTGTCGAACGCTCCGACCCGTTTCAAGATCTGAACATTGAGTTTGCAGACTTGAATGCGACAGGTGAGTTTACAGCTCGCATCGTGTTCGACGCAAAACAGTTTTCTGAGGTAGAACGAGAATTGGCGGCTCAGCATTTTCGCCGGATGCTGGATGCTTCGCTGCAAGAGCCGGACCAAAAGCTTTCACAGATCGACATTTTGACAAAGCCCGAGCGTGACTCCATCCGGGCTTTCAATACAACCGCAGCAGCAAGTACTCAAACACCTACGGTTCTCGAGCCGCTGCTGGCCACAGATCGAGACTTACCCGCGGTTCGGTCTCATTCAGACCAGGAGCTTCTGAATTATGGCGCGCTGATAGATCGCTCAAATCAGCTTGCGCATAGCCTCGTGGCATCAGGAGTGGGTGTTGGCGATCGCGTTGTTGTTCACCTCCCTCGCTCTCCGGACGCAATAGTGGCCATTCTGGCGACACTCTTTGCTGGAGCTGCGTTTGTTCCGGTAGACTATAATATGCCGGTAGAACGACGTTCTGCCATTCTGGCCGATGTACAAGCCGCAGCGATCATAACTACAGAGGAACGTCAAAATGACTTTGACGGGGTAGTCTTAACGACCCAGGCCTCTGACATGCCGTTGACCGCAACAAACTGCGATGTTGTTCCAGAAACACCTGCCTATGTCATCTACACATCTGGCTCGACTGGCACCCCGAAAGGGGTGGTCGTAAGACATCGAGAACTTGCCGAATACATCGCAACCATCCGGCAATCTTACCCGGTGGAAGATGGTTGGAGCTATGCTCTTTTCTCTGCGATTGGATTTGATCTGACAATCAACAGTATCTTCCTGCCGCTCGTGACAGGTGGTCAGATAGTCACATATGCTGAACCCGCAGAAGGTCCGGACTTGGCTGTCTTGGATGTGTTTCGAGATGACAAAGTGGACTTTGCGCGCCCAACACCGTCTCATCTGAACCTTGTATTGGATGCCGATATCGGGCCGGTTGATCGCATCAAATGTATGCCATTGAGTGGCGAAGCCTTCCCACGAGAGCTTGCAGACCGCGCGCTTGAGCAATTGGGGAAACGGATCAATCTGATAAACGAATACGGGCCGACAGAAGCTGTTGTTGGGGCTATGATGCACCACTTTCAGCCAGACGATCCACCGGAATACAGTGTTTCGCTGGGGCGACCTGCGCCGGGAATGGCCGTTTCAGTGGTAAATGAGGCTGGCCGCGATCAACCTTTTGGAGTTGTTGGTGAGATTGCAATCAGTGGTCGGCTGGCATCCGGGTACCTGGGACGACATGATCTGACCGACCAGCGTTTTGTTGACGGGTTAAAAGGCGATGATCAGCGTTGGTATCTGACTGGCGATGCGGGCGCATGGTCCAAGGAAGGCGCGTTAGTTTATCTTGGTCGGTTGGATGATCAGGTAAAGATCAACGGCGTTCGTATCGAACTTGGCGAGATCGAGCATATTGCGCAGACGCATCCCGATGTTTCGCAGGCGGTCGCTTCGGTGCAAACCATAAATAGCCGACAAATCCTTGCGTTGCATTTTGTGGGCGGCGCTTCGGCCGAAGATGTCAAAAACATCGTGAACCGAAGCCTTCCCGCGCAAGTTCATGTTGATTTTGCGCTTCAGATCGACGCAATTCCAATGTCGGCAAATGGCAAGATTTCTCGCAAAGATCTTCCTCGGATCGGTGCTGACGCTTTGCAGAGATCGACCTCAGGTGTGTTACCACGGACAAGTATTGAGACCCACCTCTCTAAGATTTGGGCAGATGTTTTGGATCATCGCCCGATCTTCGTGGATCAGGCCTTCAGCGAGCTTGGTGGTGACTCACTGGCGGCGATACGAATTCTAAGCAGCGCCCGAAAGGAAAACCTTGATTTTGAGATCGCCGACTTGTTCAGGGCTCAAACCATTGAGCGGCTTGCGGAACTGGTGACACCGCTGCATTTAGCAGAAAATCCTGAACCGAGAGAACGATTTGCGGGAATATCTGCTGCGGACCGAAAAGCGATTGAGCTGGCCATCGGGAAATCGCGGATATGATCACGCCGTCACCACAACCCGAAGTGATTGATGCGTATCCTTTAACGCCGACCCAGTCCGGTATGCTGGTCCACATTCTTAATGAACCCCATCAGGCGCATTATTTCGCCCGTGTTACTGGTGTTCTCGCAGGGGCATTAACCCAGGAAATCGCACTGGAGGCATGGCAATCAATCATGAACCGCCATGAGGCATTGCGTACTGCCTTTGTGTGGGATGGGTTAGAGCAACCACTTCAGGTGGTTGTTTCGGAACAGTCGGTGGATTTTGAATGGCTTGAAGACGCACCCGGTGACGTTGGGATCGGCGACGCTCCGACTGCTGCTGATTTGGCAAATGCGCCATTGTGGAAGGTGCGTATGTGGCCTCAGAGCGAAGGTAAGACCAGATTTGAATGGTCAATCCATCATCTGATCATTGACGGATGGTCCGCTACACTTATCCTTGATGAATTTGTGCGCAGCATTGCGCAACGTATCAATGGAGAATTGATTGAGCTTGAACCGGCGCCTGTTTTTGCCGTTCACGCAAGGTGGCTCGCCGGCAAGTCACATGATGACGATTTCTGGAAAGAGTATCTGTCAGGCTATCAGCCTAAAACGCACCCAAAGACTGATGACAAATCGGGGTTCGCCGAGAGCTCGATAACGCTTACCTCTGAAGAACAATCCCGCTTGACTGCCGCGGCACAATCCGCGGGTGTTACGGTGCCGGTCGCGGCTCAGGCGGTATTTTCAAGGGCGCTAGGGGGGCTACTAAACAGCGACGACATCGTTTTTGGGCTCGCCGTCTCGGGACGCAGTAGTCCGATGGCAGGCGTAGAAGCCTGCGTAGGCATGTTTGTGAACAATCTGCCGATGCGAGTTGACCTGACATCCGACAATTTGTTTGAGCGTGTTCAGGAAAACCTAAACGCGTTGCGTGAAAGAGAGTTTACGCCGCTTGGAACGGCCGCTCGACTGGGTGGTTTAGCCCCCGGTCAGCCATTGACCGACGTTGTTTTGACGATACGAGCATTGCCGGAAGTTCAGAGTGTTCATGGCGTAGCAATTGATGATTTACACTTTCGCACGCCGTCAAACTTTTCTCTTGTCGTCGAGTATGATCCTGCGGACGGCACGTTGTCAGCGTTATTCAACACCGCGCATTATTCCCAGCATGATGTGGACGAATTGTTTCGCAGCTTTAGAAAGGCAGAACTACAACACCAAGCAGAGCTGAGACGCCGTATTGGGTTTTTCGGGCCTGATTTGCGCGGCGAACCCGTGGATATCGTCAGCCGAATATTGCATCAGGCACACACGCATCCTGATCTGCCAGCCGTGATTTACGATGGTGAGGCAACCAGTTACGCTGCTTTGCTAGACCGAGCGTCCGACATCGCAGCCTTCCTGTCTAGCAGAGGTATCGGTCGAGGAGACTGCGTCGCCATTGTTTTGCCGCGCGGGCCGGACATAATCAGTGCAATGCTGGGAACACTACTGACAGGCGCCGCGTATGTTCCTGTCGATCGCAATTATCCCCGTCAACGTATTGACTACGTTCTTTCCGATTGCGCTGCGAAAGCTGTGTTGAGCGACACCGAATCCGAAATCGAAAACGCGATTTGCATAGAAGACGTTCCGTCGAGCGATGGGTTTGAACCCGTCGAAACAGAAGAAGATGATCTCGCGTATGTGATATATACCTCAGGCTCAACAGGGGCGCCCAAAGGTGTCTGTATTTCGCGGGGGAACCTGTCTTTCAGTCAGGCGGCGCGCGATCAGTTTTATCCTTCTGCCCCTGAGGCCTTTCTCTTGATCTCGCCCTTCGCGTTCGACAGCTCGGTCGTTGGTCTGTATTGGGCACTGACATCGGGCGGTTCTTTGGTCGTAACGAAAGAGCGTGATGAGCAGGACATTGCGGGGCTTGCGAACTTGATTGCCGAACAACAAGTGTCGCATACGCTCATGCTGCCTGGGCTTTACAAAGCCTTGCTTGAAGGAGCTGACGCAAAAACCCTGTCCTGCCTCAGAACGGTTATTCTAGCGGGTGAGGCCGTGCCAGAGACGCTGCACCATTCTCATGTCTCAATCCTGCCTGACTGTATCTTGGCCAATGAATATGGTCCGACTGAGACGACTGTCTGGGCTTTGGCGGATTTGATCACTCCGGCTGAGGATCGCGCGATGACGATCGGAACGCCAATCCCTGGAACCCAGGTGCTGTTGCTGGACGAAAACGACAGGCCCGTCAAAGCAAATGAAATAGGTGAAATTTGCGTTGCCGGCCCCAGTCTTGCACGCGGCTATCTTGGAAGACGTGACGAAACTGACAGGGCGTTTCAACACCTGAAAATTGATGGCGACACCATGCGTGTTTATCGGACCGGCGATCAGGCGCGGTGCGGGCCTGACGGTCGGTTCGAGTATCTAGGGCGCGGCGACGATCAGATAAAAATCAGGGGGCACCGCATAGAAGTACACGAGGTGGAAAATGTTCTGGCATCGCTGTCATCTGTTGGAAACGCCGCCGTTGTGGTTGGCCCTGCACGCACCGTCAGCGATGACGAATTGAGCAGCGCATTGGAGCGCATGCCACGTGGAATGGCTGAGCAATACTTGAAGACTGCACTTAAAGGCTAAGTAAATGAAACGGGTAAACCGCACTTCGAATTTCCAGATCACGGTTGAGCTGACCAATGACAATTTCATTGCCAGCCCAAATCCGGCCCATCGCGCGCGCTTGGTGACAACTCGACTAGGGGAACTGGCTCAAGAACTGGACACATTGGATCGTACGGTCTCGAACTATGTGCATGGTGGGTCGTTCGCCAAAATTTATGATCGCAGTCAATCTCATATCGCTGCCCAGGATATCATGGAAGATTGGCAAACTCCGATCATGGCGGAAATGGCACGTTCTGTGTCGGCAGGTAGCGGAGATGTTTTGGAAATTGGCTTTGGTCGCGGCGTGGCGGCAGACTTTGTGCAGTCTCATACACCCAAATCGCACACCTTGATCGAGTGCAATGGCGCTGTCATCGAGGATTTTTTTCATCCATGGCGTTCGCAATATGACGGGCGTGATATTAAGTTGGTTGAGGGGTTTTGGGAGGATACGCTGGACAGTCTGCCGCTGTTCGATGGCATCCTTTTTCACACCTACCCACTAACCGAAGACGAATATGTTGAGCGCGTGCAGCGGTCGGTCACCTTCGCCGCGCATTTCTTTGAACACGCGGCAAAACACCTGAATTCCGGCGGGCGTTTTACCTATCTCACAATGGAAGAAGACAGCCTATCGCGTGCTCATCAGCGTGCGTTGCTGGAGCACTTTGCCGAGTTTCATGTGTCCAAAATCAACGATCTGGAAATTCCCGAAGACACGCGGGATGCACATTGGGGTAATTCCATGGTCATGGTAACGGCGATTGGAAGATGAAAATAGAAGATCAAATTCAATCACTTAGCCCAAAGGAACGGAACAAATTGGTTCTGGCATTGAAAAATGCCGGCCACCTAAATGTGCCTCTTTCAATGGTCGCGCATGTGGAAAGCAACAGGCCGTCGGAAGAAATTCTGAGTCAAGCTCGGGAAACGCTACCTGCTCATATGGTGCCAGATCGCATCGAGATCTGGGATGCGTTGCCCAAATTGCCGAACGGGAAAACCGACCGTGCTCAGCTGAAGGCCACTGTATCGGATCGTAAAGCACCTCCTGCAACCGCGCCTTGCGAAAGCCTGGAGACGCTACGAGGGATATGGTCGGAAATACTTGGGATAGAAGAGATATTTGATGACGATGATTTCTTTGAGCTCGGCGGCGACAGCCTTTTGTCGATCAGCGTGGTTTCAAAGGCGCGCTCCAGTGGCCTAAGCCTCATCCCGTCAGACCTTTTTGATTTTCCACAGCTAAAGGCACTTGCGGCACGTGTATCTGATCTTTCAGATGGGGCGGACTCAGAGGTGACAAATGGCACCATCCTCGCTTCGCAGTCTCAACAGGCAGGGCGGAAGACTTTCTTGTTGAATGCGAACCGGCGAATGCTGGATTTGTTGAACGAAAGTCTCCAAACGCCGCGTGATCTAAAGTTGATAACGCTTCATTGGGATGCTCTGGGCAGCGAATTGAACAAGCGGATCGAAAGCATCGGGGAAGAGTTCCTTTCGGTCATTATGCAAGAACAACCACAAGGCCCATATTCCATCGGTGGGTTTTCGATGGGAGCCGTCACCGCACATGAAGTCGCCAGACAATTGATGGCGATGGGCCACGAAGTAGACGATTTGGTACTGATTGACCCACCCGAAAACCCGGCATTGTTCCTGTCAACGCTCAGCAAGAACGATGGTTTTACACCCGCTCTGGATGAAAGGATCACCACTTCGAAATGGATCACCTGGATAGGCGTTCTTTCGGTTGGTCGCTTTTGTCGAATGCTGGGCGTGAACGTTCCAAAGTCACTTCGCGCGCGCTACATAAGGGCTAACTATTTTTGGGCTGCATCCAAATATAAAATACCTCGGATTGGGGTCGAACCTATTGTTGTGCGGCGGAAGAATGGAAATGCTGGCACGATCTGGGCACCAACTGACAAATCCAAAAAGATAATCGAGTTTCAATGCTCCCACCATGATTTCCATCGCAATGAAGACATTTTGCGGAAATGGACAGCGTCGTTGGCAGAAGAATTGGACATGTAAACCTCAGTCAATAACGCCTGAAATGCTAAGGCTTCTCTGGCTGCGAGCTAGTCGCCTTGAACGGTCTCGACCGCGTCAGCAAGGCTCTTGATCGACGCGTCCATCGATGTAACAAATGCTGACTGACCAGAGTTCCGCGCGAGCGGAGCAAAGACAACGTTCTGCAATCCCAATGACTGTGTTGCGGCAAGGGCTGCTTCTGGGGGTGTCGCCTCCCAGATCATCAGCTTGGCGCCGGTTTCGGCGATAAGATTTTCGAGGTCTGCCAACTCCTCCGCAGTTGGCATCGCACCGGCCTCCCACTCCAGAGACGTGACGGGCAAGGAATAGCGTCGGGCGAGATATTGATACCGCGGATGCGTCGCAATCATCTCGATGCCATCTAGTTCGCCTAAAGCAATTTGAGCCATTTGGTCCATTGCCATCAGTTCAGAACGTAATTCTGCAAGCCTAGGTTCAACATCTTCTGCAGAAGCAAGATCACGCGCGACAACAGCGGCCGCAATCGCTTCCGCCTGCGCGATGGCCAGCGTGGGATCAAGCCAAGTGTAGGAAGCCAGCCCCTCATGCGAGTGTTCATCCCCGCTCCCGTGACTGTGCGTAATGCTCTCGGTCACAATGAACTGGTCTTCGATCGCTGCAGTGGTGTTTACCACGCGTGATCGAGGTAGTGACACCCGGTCGATCCAGGTTGCAAAGCCAGCTCCGTTCAAGAGGATCAGATCTGCTGACTGGATCGTGCTGATGTCGGTTATCGAAGGTCGCCAGAACGACGGATCAACGTTTTCCGGCACAGGAAAGGCCACGTCTGCCGTACCATCCAGCAGGCGCTCGGCGAAATATTGCAGCGCTTGATTGACCACGATGACCCGCGGGCGGTCTTGTGCCAACGCCGCATTCACTGAAATCATGATCATCGCAAACGCGAGAAACCTCTTCAAACTCCGCACCGAACTCAGCTCCCGCATTTCCGCGCGATGTCTTCGGGGGTCACGATCCAGTAATTGTCATGGTGGCCCGTATCAACTTCGATTAACAAACCCCCGGAATGATCGACGCTGTCGAGCGGAACCAACGCTGTTCCGTCACTTTCCAGTTGAAGCGTTTTCAGCAAATTGTTTTCGCCATCAAGGACGCGCACATCGCCCTTTTGGGTCACGCGCCCGTTGGAGAATTTCGCTTCGATGGTTACCGCTTCGCAATCGACCGAGGCAAAGACTACTAGCTGATGTGCTGCTGCTCCGACGGGAGCGGCGACCACCAGACTTGCAAAAGCGAGCGCCCGGATCACTGCCCTGTCCACTCTTCGAAGTGAACCCAAATCACAGCGCCAAGCTCAACCGCTTTTTCCTCACCCGAACCTTCTTCGGTCAGTGTGTAATCAGCAGTATTAAGGGCCGCAAAACCCCACCAGCCATCTGACGGTGGTGCGTAGGTAAAGACACCGTTTGCGTCTGACTTAACCGTTTGTGTGATCATCAGCTCATCCGGAACCGTCGCACCAGCGCCGTCATTGAAGAACTCTACTTCAACTTCGGCATAGGGCACCGCTTCGCCATTCAGTTTGACGATCCCCTGAAATACATTGTGTTCCCAAAGGCCAAAAGGTTTGGAAAGCGGCACGATCTCGGTTTTCAAACCAAGCTCAGTGTCCCAGCCTTCGTCATCGCCATAGGCCGTCACATAGGTTTTTGTGTAGTGGATGATGAAGGCGTCTTCGGCAGGTTCCCAATAGGGCTGCGGCTCCATTGCAAACACATAGGTTCCGGGGCGTTCCAAGCGATAGTCAAAGGTATAACCTTGCTCATCCATCACAGTTGCGTCTTGTAAGGTGCCGAGCAAATCGGTTGTTTTGCCTTTGTGCGTCACGTTGAAAGACACCGGTGTATCCAGGAACAAGCCTTCCAACTCGAACGGGTGGGCAAATCCGACCGAGAACGAAACGTTACGCCCGTCTTCCTGGCTGATCATCGGGTCGCTCGGAATAATCATTCCGTAATGTGCCAGCGCGGGCGTGGCAGCAATCAGCGTAGCAAGCGAAGCCTTAATTAGAAGTTGTTTCAAGAAAACTCCTGTCCACTAAGTACCAAGCGCAAGCAGCCAGCCAACCCAGGCCTCAGCGTTGCGCGAAACAATAGTTGCGCCAATAGCAGCAATACTTCCTGCGACTAACAATAGTGTAAAGGTCTCGGCTGCCAAGAGGCGCAGAACCATACCTTTTTGCGCGCCCAGTTTTACGGCAGTTGCTATTTCACGGGCACGCAAGCGGTAACTCAAGAATACCGCCAGACCGACGGCAGCGGCCGCAGCGATGGCGATAATTGCGGTGACCACATCCAAAAGCGATTTGATGCGGAAAATTCGATCCACAAGACCCTGGATAACGCCTGCGGGCTCGATCAGTTGGGTCGGAAGTTCGCTGTCGAGGTAACGACCTTTTAGGACTGTGCTTGAGCGCGTGTCATTCGGCACAACGATAACAGCGGACGCCGGAAAGTCGTCCTGACTGCCGTGGAAGTGAAAGCTCTCAATATTGTCTTCGGTGATCCGCTGGTATTGAACTACGGCCGCGTTGGCCAGCACCGACGATCCTGCTGCGACTTCATCAGCGGTCACGACGTTTTCATGACCGTGACCTATACCTTGTATGACCCAGGCGGTTTTTATGTCGACAAAGATCGCTTGGTCGTCAGGTGTATTGGTCGGCGCAAGAACCCCGACAATTGGCATTTCGAGAGGATAGACACCGTCAAGATCGAACAGGTTTTCAGGCGCAGAGACAAGTGTGTCGCCAACACCCTTGCCTAAGGTTTCCGCAACATCTGATCCGATGACCGCATCTCCCAAAACCGACAGCCCGCGACCTGAAGCCGTATCGAGATTGCGGAAATCGAAATAGTCGAGAGTGGTGCCCACGATCCGAAACCCGCCCGAAGAGAATGCTGTATGTACCGGGATCGGAACCCCAAGACCGCTATCCCAAACAGTTTCCACCTCACGCATCGCAACAGGGTCGGGGCGTTCTTCCGAGAAATAGAGCGCCGCCATCGTCAGGTCGAGTTGCGAGCCGCGACTGCCCAGCAGCAGAGGCGTTGCTTCGCCGCGCGCAAGCAATGCGCGTTCACTGGTTGATAACAGCGTCTGCGTCGCAATAGGGACAAACATGATGAGCGCGGCCACAAGAACCAATACAAGGCTGCGCGCCCAGTTGTAGCGAAGGTAGGAAAAGGCCAGATACAGCGCGTTCATACCTGTATCCCCTCGCGAAACTGCGCAAAATCTAGGACGCGCTCGAAGCGTGGCAGCAACTCGTGATCGTGGGTCACAGCAAGGACAGCGGCACCCGCTTCGGCGGCCTGTTCGAAAAGAAGATCAAGAATGCGCCCCTTGCTTTCTGGGTCAAGATTGCCAGTGGCCTCATCTGACAAGATCAGCTTGGGTTGTGTTACCAGCGCTCTGCAGATCGCAACCCGCTGCTGCTCGCCTTGGCTTAACGCCGAAGGATGACGATCAAGTTTGTCACCGATCCCGCAAGCGGTCGCAAGTTTCTCTGCCCTGTCTTTTGCTGCTACGTCCAGCGTCAGTGCGGGCGTTACCCGATAAGGGTAGAAGATATTCTGTCGAGCAGAAAGGTAGTCCAGAAGCGCAAAGTCCTGAAATACAAATCCAATCTGGCTTGCCCGAAAACGGCGGCGTTTGGCGTCCGACAGTCTTGACACCACCGTTCCCGCGACTTCGATTGTTCCACTTTCCGGCGACAAGATCCCGGCTATCAGGTTCAGCAGTGTCGTCTTACCGCTGCCACTTGGACCGACAACCGCCAGACGCTCACTATCTGCTAGCGAAAATTCCGGGATCCGCAGCCGGAACCCATCGGCGCTGTAACCAAACGTAAGGTTCTCGACCCTAACCATTAGTGCTCATCAGATGCAGGAAAGATTTCACCTGCTGTATCACGATCGACGTCCAACAACTCAAAATCTGTTATGCGCCATGCGCCCTCGACAGGCGATATTGTAAGGTCGGCGCTATAAGTGTTCCCACGAACATGAAGATGCTCTGAGTGCCCAACTGTTCCAATCACCTGCCAGGTCGAGCTTATAAGTAACGCAGTTTCGACGCGGTCAACTCTTGTATCCAAGAGGTTGATTTCGTGGATCGTTTGGTCTTGTTCTTCGATGCCGCCACCGGCCATTGCGCCAACTCTTTCAAGATACAGATATTCGAGGGCATCACCGTGTGTCACGCGCGCAAGCGTGTCGTAAATTTCGTCTTCCTGTTTTTTGTCGAACGCATCGTAAATCACAAGCAAGAGTGCTGGCGTCAAAGTGGAATAAAGCTCCTGTGCCATGTTTATCGTCATGGCAGGGGAGCCGGGTACCAAGTAGGGTGTGGCTTCCGCAGCTCGCTGTTCACGAGCCTGCGAAACCAGTATTACTGTGATAAACACTGCAAGGCCGCCGCCAAACATTCCAAAAAGCAAAAGGCGTTCGCGCACGCTGGTCCCTACGATTTAGCACTAGTATCTCAGAAGAATTAATACAACTCCAATCGATTGCAAACCTTAAAGGGGGTGTTGATTTGCTACTCTCCGACACAGTGTGTTTACTAACTACTCACCAAATTAATAGAATTTACAGGCAATTAACGCAGTCAGAAGATCTGTCCTTTCTCGAGCCGATGGATTGGTCTCAAACCGATTATTGTGCGGCGGCAGAACGAAAATAAAGGCACGATCTGGGCACCTTCCGGTGGATGTAGAAAGATCATTGAGTTTCAGTGCTCTAACCATGATTTCTGCCGCAGCGAAGATGTTATTCAGAAAAGGACGACATCACTGGCAGAAGAGCTCGGTGGCCAGAATCCGATCTCGCGTCTCTGGGAATGGGTTTTCAGCTCAGAAGCGATTTTTAATCTTTGGCAAAGACTTGTTGATGAACCTCAATCACATTGCCTTCGGGATCGTGAAAGAACACTTGGCGCCACTCTTTCGCGAAAGTGGTTCCATAGTCTGAGTAGGGGATGTTGCGCCGATCCAGAATGCTGAGAAAGGTATCAAGATCATCTGTACGGAAGGCAATGTGCCCGCGTTCGACCGGGTTTATGACACGCTTATTCTTGAACGCGCCGCCAAAATCCCGTTCGGCAAGATGCATTTGCATGCTGCCTTCCGTAGCAAACCTGATCTTGCCGCTATAGCCAGCCTTTTCATTCGACTGGGTGCGTGGGAAATTCGCTTGTGGGATGTCCGCGAGGCCAAGCACATCAGTGTAGAAGTCATGCATCCGATCAACATCGTCGGCCACCAAGTTGATATGGTGAAATTCAAGTTTCATTGGCGGCCATCTTGCTTCGGGTTTTTCATCTTCTTCGGTTTTTTCGCATCACCTGTGCCAGGTTTGGAATATCGGTAGGTTGCCATTTAGAGCTTTGACAGCCTAACTTCTGCGAAAGAGCCAAAAAACAACAGATTCAGTCGTAAGAGCCCGGCAAATTCACTTTGATGAGGTAGTATCGTTGGGGAATGATGCGATGACCGATGTAAAGGTGGTGCCTGAAGAAATTCGGGACACGCTCCATCAAATTTTGGCGGAGATCTTACAGGCATCACCAAGCGAAACCGAAACCTTGGTCGCGCAGGGCATGGATTCCGTTGATGCAGAGAATTTGCTTGAATCGCTTCAGGAGCTAGGATTCGACATCGAGTATGAGTTCCTGCTCGGCGACGCGACATTCGAAAGCCTGCTGGAGAGACTGACCGTTTCCGACAGGGCTGATCCTGATCCAGTACCGATGGCAACGCCACAAGAGGGACCCGTGCCGTTGACAGGCACACAATCCATCTGGGCTGAGCTGGAAAAAGAGGGCTGGAAGGACTGGGCAAATATCAGCCTTTGCCTCTCTATCCCTGAGAAGCTTGTCCCTGCCACCTGGCTTCCTGCAATGGTCCAGGCATTAGCGGATCGGAACGAAGCGCTTCGCATGGTGCTTCTCCGACCCGAACAGCCGAACGATCCGCCACGCCAGATTGCTTTGCCCGAGTTTCAAATCCCTGTTGAAATGCGTGCCGCCCCCGTTCCTGATCAGTCGGTCACACGCGAAATTGAAGCTTTTGAAGGAACCCTTGTCTCGCCCTATGGGCCCTCGGCACGCGCACTGATTTTGCATTCGTCCGAAGGGCAGGATCGCCATTGGATCTGCTTAAGCATGCACCACGTGTTCTCAGACCGGATCAGCATGCAAAGCCTCGAGAAGCAGTTCAAGCAGATGCTGCTTGAAGGTCGACTGAAAGCTGACTCAGGCGGCGATGACAGCTTTACCACCTATGCAAACGCACGCGCCGAATTGGAGAGTGGTCCGAAAGCCGCCGCAAACCGAGACAAGTTAGAGCATCTGCTAGATGGCGCAGATATTCGCGCCGAACGGCCAGCGCCGAAGCTGTCCAACTCTCTTGGATTGTCGCTTGGAGACTTGCCGACAACTGGCGTCCTGCACGGTGCAGAGACTCATGCAGTAGAAGCCTGTGCGCAAAGGTTGGAAACCACAGTGCCACTTTTGCTGCACGCGCTTTCCAGTGCTCTGATCACGCGACTGACCACGGGTGCGGAGCACAGCCAAGACCGCCATCCGTTGCTTTGCCATGTCATTTCCAATCGACATCAGGTTCCGCAGCTCAAAAACACTGTCGGATGCCTTGATACCTCGGTACCTGTCGCACCGTTTCTGGGTGTTAGGGACACGCTGAAGGCCTATTGCGCAAGCACGCGTCACGCGTTCACCGAAGCAACAAAATTGATACCTGATCTTCCACGGGGATCTTGGTTGAATGCGCAGGACGGGGTGCCCAAGGGACCTGCGCTTATCGAAAGGGTTCCACATATCAATATCGTGCGTCGCCCACGGACTGAGAGCCCGGATATGGCAGCCCTTGATGTGAGAGAGCATACGGTGCGTCGCGCACAAAAGCCACGCTGGGGGCTTTTGCTTCGGGCTGAACTACCGCCCTCAGAAAAGTATGGCGCAAGCTTGTATTCTGAAACAGTTCAGGAAACGGGGCTGCGTCTCAGCGCCTTTTCCGAAGATCGTGATCTGGCCATTGCGGCGCATTATTGCCTGACGCAGTGCTTGCGATCCCTTATCGCGCTTACGCCCTCTGAACTGGAACAGCTGAGTGTTCACGAGCTTGTCGAACGTGTCGTCGAGAACGCCAGATTTGCATCGCAGCAAGTCGCAAAGGCTGCGGCTTTGGTCGCCGATGCACCAACGCACCAGCCATTCATTTACGAGAAACTTATTGCGCGGCAACGGCGATGGTACGTTCATGATGACAAGCTGAGGCTCGTGCGGGATCAGGACAATCGATTTGTCGGAACCGCTGCCAACCCGTTTCCCTTTACGCAACTAGATAAGTTGAAAGAGCGCACATACCTTGAGTCGCTCGGCGTTCCATTGCCAAATCTTTTGCACGTTCTTCCAAAGGCTGATCTTGCTCAATCGCTGCCAAGTATTGCGCCGGAGCTGCCGTGTCGGTTCGTTCTGAAACCCGTCGGTGCGGGCCATTCGTTTGGCGTAACCGTGGTGCGTGATGGTCTGGATTTAACGCGAAATGGCTCTCCATTTGATGTGCAGCGTGTGACTGCCGAACTGTCTGCGATGGCCGCGCAGGGAAGCTGTACCCACGAGGGCAAGGTTTACCCGTTCAACTTCTCAACCATCCTGATCGAGGAATTGGTGGAAGACGCCTGCGGGTTCGATACTCCAACGGACTACAAAATCTTCATGATCGGGTCCGAGCTTTTGTGGATCCAGTTGCACTTCAAACAAGATGGTCACACTTGGGTGGCGTTTCTGGATGAGAACTTCCAGCTATTGGCTGAACCTGCGTGGGATCCGCGTACATGTTGGCGGACGCATCGTGCCTTGGTTTGTATGGATCAGAAAATAGCGGATGCGCGCCGTCCGGAATGTTTGGATGACATCTTGGTCGAGTCCAGACGCCTTGCAGATCGCATGAGAATATTTGTGCGGTTGGATTGGTATGCGGATGCAAGGCGTGGCCCCTTGATGGGTGAAATCACCACCTTCCCGCATATGCTCCAGCCGCGGACATTCTACACGGCATGGGCCAATTATCGGGTGCGTCGTCTTTGGCAGGAACCTGATGGTGTTGCGCCTGAAACCGCATATGGCGATGCGGTGGTGGGTCGGACCAAGGCGGTTCTGAATGGCGCGCCAGACCAGCCCCTTGGTGTGTCAGCGTTTTTGCCCGATCCTGATCGGTCGCTTTGGGCCAAGGGCGACAACATCAGTTTCACCGACCTCAGAGACTATGTGGACAAGTTTGACCTGACACCTTGGGGGGTCGCCGCAGGTGCGCGTGTGGCCTTGGTGCTTCCGAATGGAACCACGCTTTCCGGTGCGCTGCTGGCCGTGATGAACCGATATGTTGCTGTCCCGCTGGGGGCCGATGCGCCAGCGGAATTTCTTGCGACCCAGCTTGCCAACATGGAGGTTGAGGCGGCTGTGGTGCTTGCGGATACGGACGAGGCTGCTCAGTTGCGACTCGTGGCCAAGCAAATCCCGCACTTTCTTGTCATTGAGCTGGGAAACCAGCCTGGTGTGGCTTTGCCCGTGCCTAGCGGCAAACCATGTGAGGATCTGAGCGCGCCGGCACCGTTGCGCTTGGCGTCCGAGCCCGTCCTGTTGCTGTTAACTTCGGGAACCACCGGGGCGCAAAAGACCGTTACGTTCAGCCTGGAAAAACTCATGCGTGCGGGCGCATTGATCGCCCAGTCTCTGGATCTTGCGCCGCATGAAACAGGGTTGTCCGTTTTGCCGCTGCACCATGTCGGTGGAATTTCCTGCAATCTAGTAGCGCCGCTATTGTCTGGTGCCTCGATGCGGTTTCAAACTGGCTTCGATCCTCACCGCTTTTTCGAAGAACTCGACGATTCGGATGGCATCAGTTGGGTTTATATGGTCCCAACGCTGTGGAATCAGGTTTTGGCCTATGCGTCTGAACATCCAGAGCTGTCTCAAAACAAACCATGGCCAAAGTTGCGTGCGCTCCGTAATGCAGGGGCAGATTTGCCCCATGAGATGGCCGAAGACCTGTCAGCTCTTTTTGGTGACAACGTGCACGTCCTACCCACCTACGGAATGACCGAGGCAATGCCGATTGCCGCCCCGCCGCCGAGTTACCGACTTGAGAAACCGGGCACCGTTGGCCCGGTCCTGCCCGATATGGAAGTCGAAATCGTAGATACCACCGCTGGCGCGCCGGACACCGTTCTTGAACCTGGTGAAATCGGTGAGATTACAGTGCGCGGGCCGAATGTGATCGACGGTTACGAAAATGAGGATCAGGCGCCAGACGACCCTTTTACCGGAAGGGGCTTTTTCCGAACCGGCGATCTTGGGGAGTTCGCCGCGGATGGCTCAGGTTGGCTTAGCGTAAAAGGGCGGCTCAAGGAAGCCATAAACAGGGGTGGGAAAACGATATCTCCGTTGGAAATCGAAGCAACATTGCGGCGTTTCCCGGATTGGGCAGATATGAACGCCTCTTCTTCGCTTATGGTATTTCCGAGGGCACACAGTCTGCTGGGCGAAGATGTGGCGCTCGCGGTGACGGACGACTTCGGCGATGTCGATCTCAAAACATTGAATGCGTGGGCAGCGAAGCAGCTGCCGCTCAACATGCTTCCGCAAACTCTTGTTTACGTCCAAGAGCTCCCGATGTCCGCGGCAGGTAAGCCGCTTAGAATGCGGCTATCACAGCAACTGAATGCTGTATGCGCACCTGCGGAAGCGGGGCAGTTGGAGACTTACGAATTGGGTAAGGACGGTCCGGTTTTGCGCGAAAGCACCAGTGCGCAGTCAGTGCCAGACCCACAGATGGCTGCCGATGGCCCTATCTCGATCGAAAACGTCATCGACGTGATCCAACCTTATTTGCGCGCCAATGTGACGGTCACCGATGACACACACCTTGGTGATGTTGGTGTCAACTCTCTTGCTGCGTTGGAAATGGTGCTGGCGCTCAATGACCGTTTTGGCGCCGACCTGCCCACATGGGCAGTCAGTGATCACCCGACACCTCGTGCACTGTTGGCACAGCTCAACCCGCAAGCCATTTCCGGTCAAACTGTTCTGCCTACGCTTTCACAGCACGCAAAGCGACCTCAGTCTTCAGACGGTGTCCGACGCGTCTTGTTCTTGCATGGCGAAGCGTCGGATGCCGATCTGGCCGAACGCAGCTTGCGAGCAACGTTCTGGGTCGACGGGCTTCGGGGCAAAATTGAATTCGTTTTCCTGGATGCGCCGCACCAGTGCTCTCCGAAACCCAACTTTCACGGGGCGGCTGTCGCCGCTGGCCTTTATACCAAGCCGATGTACCGAAGCTGGGGCGGTATCGATGCAACGCGGCTGAACGAAAGCCTGGAGGTGGTGATGCGGGCCTTGGACGAGCTTGGGCCAATCCATGGTATCGCCGGTGTGTGCGATGGGGCTTTGGTTGCCGCCCTTGTTGCAGCCAGGCACTCCGAGCTTGGGGTCTTTATGAATTTCGCGTCTGGTCCTGTGTCAGAAAGCGCAGCGCAGCACGACTGGAAAGTCGAGACGCCAACGCTTCATTTGATTTCACCGCAAGACAGCCTGCACACCCTTGGCCAGTTGATGGAAGTCCCATCGCGGTGCGACCGCGCGGTCATTTTACAGCACTCGTATGGCCATGCCCTGCCGCCGCTAAAGGGTGAGCTGAAGGGTGAAATAGAAGAAGCCATCGATCTTATCTTCGGGCAGGTATCGCGCGATCCGGCAGCGGATCCGTTCGCGCGGCCGCTCTGCCAACCATCAGCAGAAATTTCTATTGAAGCCAAGCTGCCATCCGAATTCCAGTCCGAACAGAACGTCGCCGACCCCGAAACCAGAGTTCACGTCAAAGAGGCAATGGAAAAGATCTTGGGTCACGACGATTTCGGACCGTCTGATGACTTCTTTGAAAAGGGTGGCAACTCGCTTTCGGCCATGGAGCTATCGCTGACGCTTGAGCAGACACTTGGCATCAAGCTTCCTTTGGAACTTTTCGCTTTGGAAAGTGCGTCGGTTGACCGTTTGGTACAGTCCATCGAACACTACAGAGCGAACAGCCCACAGGTGGCGCTTGTCCCGATGAACTCTTCAAACGCCGAACCTGTAATCTATGCGCTGCCGACACTCGGTGGGCATTTGTCAGACTATTTGGCATTCAGCGATGCTATTGGCCCATATGCACAGCTTGTTGGCATTCGCTACGGTAAGCTGCTGTCGAACGCGCCGACCGAGCGCATTACGCTGGATGAAATGGCTCAAAGTGCTGCTGAAGTCGTTCTAAATCAGCCGCATAGAGGTCCTGTTTACCTCGTCGGTTTTTCCATTGCAGGCATCTTTGCCTATGAAACGGCGCGCACGCTCATGGCAGCTGGTCAGCCTGTTACCTTGCTTTTGATCGATGCAGAGCCCGTGGTTGAAAGAGGTTTGCGGTTCAAGGTGAAACAAGCGCTTCGACGGACACCGGTTCAACTGTTGCGCAAGCCAAATCGCAACCCGCATCTGCGAGATGTAAATCATGACTTGAGAAGTCAGTTGGTTGAGTGGAAGCCACACCCCATCGATCTTAAAACCGTTCTGTTTTGCGCCGAAGACGGGCCAATCAAATCCGCAGGCGTTTCCATGTGGACAGAGGCCGTCGGCGGACAGATTGTCCTTAAAACCATGCAAGGTGGTCACACCGGAATTTGGTCGGCGGATATCGCTCAGGTTGTTGCCAATAGTCTCGCAAATGAATTTGATTGGACAGCTTCATGAACGAAGCCCCTGGTCCGGGATATTTCGTGGACTGACTGGCTGTCGGGCTACTTTTTGATTTCTGCAAACTATGCGGAAATTTTTTGCCGCCCCAAAAGTCTGAGAACTGTATTTCGACCAAATCGCAAAACGGGGTAAAGCACACGGCTCATAGTCGGTGATCGAAACACCAACGCATTTAGGCGATTGAACAGGCCGCTTCTCGTGGACAGTAGCGCCAATCGATGAATACATTCAGCGCCATGATAATAGTCACCGTTAAATAAAAGAACCATACCGTCGTCCAGATCAAGGCCCTTGGCCAAGATCTGTTCAACGACATCGCCACCATTCCGTGCATCTACTAGATTGACAGGTCCTATCGCCTCTTTGAGCCGCACCATCGCAACATAGCGCGAGCAGAATGGGCAATCTCCATCGTAGATCAAGACCGTTTCATCAGTCACAGCGGAATCTCGACTTTTCCAGCGTCTTCACGGCGAATCTCCTGTATGGTTTCACCATTAAACCACGTCGTTACACCGATTATCTGAACTTCGCGGATCAGCTCCTGCCCAACATAGACCGGAAGTTCATCTGACCAAGGGTATGTCCAGAATTGAGGTGGCGGTTGCAATGCGCTCCACCATGGTTTGCACATGCAGCCGTCATTCCAGTTTGCAATGTATTCGCGCAGTAAGTCGTGAAAAATCTCGATGCGTTCCTCGTTCCCTGGTTTTTCGGCGGCACGTTCTGTTTCGATGGCAAAAATCTCATCGGGCGTTTTGGCGTCTTGAACGGCACGTGCGACGTCAAGATCACTGCTTGCACCATAGGGCCCTGCCAAAGTTGCGCGGTCAGGAAACAGATAACCGAAGAACGAGAACTTCATGTTATCGTCGTAAGGCTGGAAAAATTTGGGCGGAAGCTGATACATCTGCCCGCTTTGACCCACAGCTAAGAAGCGGGTCACGTAAGACATTCCAGTATCAAACCAAGCCAATCGCGAAGGATCGCTCCATATCGGTGTCAGTATGATCAGAGGGATCGATACTATGGTAGCCCACATCGAATATGGTGAAGTTTCGGGTGATCTGACGTGCCGCAAAAGCAGATAGACGAACAAAAGGTCCATCACCATCCAGGTCCAGAATAGGAAGCCGAAAATCACGAATACGCCTAGGTGGAATAAAATAGCCGCCGCAATCAGCAACAATGTCACCCACCGATTAACGGCCATTAACAGGAAACCTAGTTCAAACAACAACACGAACCAGATCATTAGCCAGCTAAAGTGCCCCACGAACCCTGCAAAACTGGTTACGGTCTCTACCGGAAGCCAGTTTGTAAAACCATGTCCGTACGCGCTGTATATTGCATTTTGCACATGCGCGAATTGCGTCCAATCCAGCATGAACTTACCGTAGCCCGGATACCAATACCGACCGGCGATCAGGCACGCAAGCAGCAGTAGTGCGTCTTTGCGTCGTATGGGCAATCCCGCGCCACGCAAAACTTGCCAGACCACGATCAGACAAACACCTTCAAGTAGCAAAAGTTTGTGTGGCAATACAGGTCCACCGATTGCAGGCACCGATATTTGATGTGCCAGCGCGTAGGCGAGCACGACAAATGGCAGAAGAAAAATGGGCCACCTGTATGACGCGACCAGGAATGCCAGGATCAGCAACCTATCGATGATAAAGGCCTGCCCGTGCGCATGGTTCGGCCCCAAAGTCACCAGCCACCAGGCCAGCATTCCGGCAACGCCGATAGAAAACACACGCCACCCAGACTCTAACTCTTCTTCGGTCCATGGGCGCCTCATCGGTTTGAATAAAATCACCAGCGCAAACAACGAAACTGCGCCGATTGTGGCCACCCAACTTGAGGTCAGAAATGCAAGCGCAACAGAGACGCTCTTGTATTGCCCGGTCGTCAACGGAGTCGTGTGGTCAAGCCACTGATCCAGAAAAACGAAAGCTGCGAGCAACGAAAGAAGCCGCACACCAAGTCCGATGGGTTCTGAGACGAGTGTCTTCAACTAGCGCTTAATCCTCTGGTGACAGAAATCCATACTAAGATGCTTGAGACTCAATTCAAATCCTCAATTTCCTAACAGGATCTGTTGCAAACTTTGATCCGTTGGCACCCAGTTACAGGCGGATGAGTGACTTTCGGTATTAACTGATTGAAAGCCAGAGGTTGTGTCGCAAACTTTTGGAAAGACCAGAACCAGCGATATTCTAGACGCTGTTATCCGACGATCTCAGCAAACATCCGATAGCCGGAAGTCGTTTCACTAGAGAATTGCTTCTTCCAGATCATGTTGGCGACCTCGATACCGTCCATTGTAGCCAAGGCGGATTTGAACGATTTGAACCCACACAAATGCCGTACGCGACGTTTGATAAATCGATGATCCTGTTCGATCAAATTATTCATATATTTGGACCTGACTGTTTGGATTTTGGCTGGGCAGCCGAAGCGATTGAGGATATTGATCACCTCTCGAATGCCCGCTGCGTTGGCGCCACTTTTGTCGATTACATTCTTTCTCGTAAGGCCGTTGACCTCCAGCATACGAGCAAAGAATTTTGTGTCCGCGGGTTTGTTTCGACGTTGCGAAAGCATGAAATCAAGCGTCTTGCAGTGCTTGTCGACAACTCGATAGAGATAGACCCAGTTGCCTTTCACCTTGATGTAAGTTTCGTCCATTCTCCAGGATCGGTCGCACGGCCCTTTTCGATGACGCGCCGCTTCAGCGATTGCGCCTGCATACCGCGTCACCCAGCGCTTCAGCGTCGTGTGATCTACTGCAACGCCTCGCTCATGTATGATCTCTTCCAGATCGCGATATCACACACCGTATCGGACATAGACAAACACAGCGAAGAGGATCACATCTTTCGGATACTGCGCGCCTTTGAAAGGGATCATAAAAACAAACGTTCAACTTCCATATTTCGATATTCAATCACTCGAAGCA
>NZ_WQEG01000005.1 GCF_013033515.1 Ruegeria sp. HKCCA6707
TGGTGCCCGGGGGCAGTGTTCTATTCCCGTTACAGGCACCCTCATCAGGTCTCCCGTCAGCAAAACAAGGGGTATCGCGACAACCAAGCCAAGGTCAACAGGCGCGTTGTGTACTACGGTTAGTACTACGGCAGCCCGAAGACCCCGTGCCAAGCGCTATGCCAGTGCGGTTCCCGGGGGCGTACTCACATTGCTTCTGCTGGAGCGGTGAACATAGTTGTCTGCTGGAGGTCTGAGTTGCATTGAGGCCATGGGGGGAAGTGCGAACGCCCCGATGTATGTTGAGGCGCTCATATTTTTCTGGCTCAAACATCCGCGATGAAGCAAGGGTCTTGCACAAGGCCGATACCTCCCCACGTCATTGCGAGAGCATTGCGGTATCCAGCGTTACCTGTGGTGACTTCCTCAATCCCCATATCTGCCAACCCGAGCTTGAAGGTTTCGTGGTTGCGGATGCGGCGTCGGAAGTTGGAAGCGTCATATCCAAGAGCGGATCGCAGTTCGGTGAACGGTAACCTCCCCTCAGGATGGCCATCGAAGAACCTCTCGATGTAGGTCAACGCTTCTTGGACCTTGCCTTTGGGCTTGCTCTTGCCGGGCCTCCATGACCTGATCGCGCAGCCGGGGAAAACCTTGGGTAGTAGAGTACGAATGCCTGACCGCTTCGGGGCGATGATATAGGCGTTGCAGGGACCGCACTCGGAGCCAGTGCCCTGCCTGACTGAGGATCGACACAAAGCCTGCAGGATGTGGTGCATGTGCTCTCCTGCTGCCATCTCTTCCACGAGGGTCTTGGAGACCTCCTGATCATTCGAGATGCCGCAGTAATATCGCGCTTTCACCTCATAGTCCGTCTCCGGGTGGTTGTTCAAACCTGCCAATATGACGTTCTGGACATGGCGGTACTCGTTCGTTCCCTGATGCTTGCCCCAGTTAAGGAAGCTGACACGGTCGGGGTTTGAACTGAGCAGCCCCCTAATCTGATCGGGAATGGCCCCATTCTTGACCCCTTTGTGATACACAACCAGCCACGGCTCCTCGGGCTTGCTGTCGATCAGTTGGGCGATCTCCTGCGCTAGAGCTTCGCCGTTCTTCAACCACGCATTCTTCCCAGACCCCTTGTTCATGACGTTGACAGTAAGGCTTCCGTAGCTCTTGGCCGCTGAGGGCAGTCGTAAAAGGTTCCCCAGATGCTTCTCCCACAGCTCATAGGTTGCACGAACACGCCCAGAGGCGTCGAGGATCACCATGGGGGCCAGATCGCCTGGTATCGCGTCTCGGCTGTCGAGCGCAGTGATGACCGGGGAGGCGTTGTTGGGCTTTCGCAGGAGAACGCATCGACCTGAAAGAGCGTACAGGGCGTCGAGATAGGAGGCATGTCGTTGATCCAGACCCCTCCGGACCGACAACAAGCTGATCCCAGTGGTTGCTTCGACGTCAGGCCAAGTACAGGTCCCTTGACCAAATGAGGCTTCAATCTCACCCTCCAGCTTCTCGATCAGTTCAACCAGCGCCGGATGTGAGAACCGAAGCGGATCACGCAAGGATGCAAGCTGATCCGCGTTGAGGGAGACAACCTCGCCTGGAAGCACCGCCTCGTCCCATACCCGGACAGCGCGGACCTTGCCTCGATACTGGAAGACACCAACATCCCCAAAACAACGGCCACGGCAACGGCTGATGACCATGGCGTGAGTGGTGAACAGAATACGGGCCTCGCTTGGCGGTACAGAACTCATACGGTTGACCTCTTCGTCAGACGTCAGGACCGCGAAGTCAGCCTCGTCGAGGTTCATCTCCTTGGCCAGGCGAGCAATCTCCTCCAGACGGGTGACGCAGAGCAGGACCGCCACGCCGTCATGGTGTTCGGACCTCAGAAGGTGCTGGACGAAATGGATCAACGTCGTTGTCTTCCCGACACCAGGATCGAGGCTCGACAGGAAGAAGTAGGTACGCGATGTCCCATCAGCCATAGCGACCAGTGTAGCAACAAGTTCTCGCAGGGCTATAGCGACATCCTGCGGTGTAGTACCCCCTGCCCGTTGAGCCAGTTCTTTCAGCAAGGAGGTGGTCGTCGCTTCAGCCAGGTCGCCCAAGCCATAGCTGGTACAATCTCTATAGAAAGGTCTTAATGGTGTTTGTACCACCGAGCTTGACCCATGCTGAGAAGCACAAGCCAGTCCAGTGGTCAAAGCAAATGCTTGAGCCATGAGCAGGTCCTTGATCTAGTTGTTGTCGAAGAAGAGGTTGAAGTAGAAACACTCCCACCGTCACCAAAGGATCACCTAAACAAAGCGGGTGATCTCAATGGTGGGCGGCTAGTTTGCTCTTGCAGTTGTCTTGATTTGACTGCGACACAAAAGCCTTTGAACGGCCTCGACTTGTTCGCTTTCTGGTTGCTAAATGGCCGCAGAGAAAAACTACCCGCTGTTTGCAGGCGGAATAACCATCTGAGGGGCAACAAGAATTGAACGTTCAGCAGCACAAAAAACTAACGGATGACATATGGGAGATAGCGAAGCGGCTTCGCGGTCCTTACCGCCCCCCTCAGTATCGCCTTGTAATGCTGCCAATGGTGGTTTTACGACGCTTGGATTGTGTTCTTGAAGATAGCATCGATCGCGTTCACGCGGAATACTCTCGCCTCAAAGCTGCAGGAACACCTGAAAAGGCGATGGAGCGAATGCTCGCGAAAGTCGCCGACCCGGATCGAAAACAGCCGCTCTACAACACGAGCAGGTACACCTTTGAAAGGCTGACCGCTGACGCTGAGAACATTGCCCCGAACCTAGTTGCCTACATTAACGGCTTCTCACCTACGGCCCGCGCTATCTTCGAGAAGTTCAATTTCGCCGAGCAAATTGAGAAGCTCGAAAATAGCAACCGACTGTTCAACATTGTGCAACAGATGGCCACAATCCCGTTGCATCCCAACGAGGTGGACAACCTTCAGATGGGATACCTTTTTGAACATCTGGTGATGAAGTTCAACGAGCAGGCCAATGAGGAAGCAGGGGACCACTTCACTCCGCGTGAGGTCATCGAGTTGATGGCAAACATCATCTACACAGGTGAAAAGGACGTTTACAAACCCGGCATCTACAGGACGATTTATGACCCCACTTGCGGTACGGGTGGGATGCTTTCTGTCTCAGAGCAGCATATCCGAGCGGGTAACGGAGCGGCAAACCTGGCGCTTTTCGGGCAGGAGTACAATGATGAGAGTTGGGCAATCTGCTGTTCGGACATGCTCATCAAGGATGAAGAGACAAACAATATAATCCTTGGAGACACCCTAGGTGACGGTAAAACCCGCGACGGTTTCGAGGGGCGCCAGTTTCATTATATGCTCGCCAACCCCCCGTTTGGCGTAGACTGGAAAGACCAGAAGAAAGTTGTCGAGAAGGAGCATAAGACGCTAGGTTTCAACGGTCGCTTCGGCGCGGGAACACCAGACATCGACGACGGCTCGTTACTTTTCCTTCAGCACATGATTTCCAAGATGCACCCGAACCCGGACGCCGGCGGAGATGGCTCCAAGATCGCTGTTGTGTTCAACGGATCACCCCTTTTCTCTGGTAGCGCAGGCGGTGGTCCGTCCAGTATCCGTCGCTGGATTATCGAGAACGATTGGCTGGATGCGATCATCGGTCTACCAGACCAGCTCTTCTACAACACCGGCATCCACACCTACATCTGGTTGGTGACGAACCGAAAGCCGCCTGAAAGACGTGGCCAGGTTCAACTGATTGATGGCACCTTGTTCGCCGAGCGAATGGACAAGAGCCTGAACAACAAGCGCCACTGCATCACTGACGACCAGATCGCCCAGCTGACACGCATCTACGGCAACTACCTCGACGGTGAACGGGCAGAAGTGGTGGTGGACAAGAAGACCGGCGAAAAGGTGAAACGCACTGTCTCTCGCGTTTTCAAGAACCACGAGTTCGGCTTTCTGCGTATCGTTGTGGAGCGTCCCTTGCGTATGAACTTTCAGACCTCACCCGAGCGCATTGCCCGGCTTGATCAGCTCGACCCAAACAAGCACCCCGTTGGCGACTTTCGCGAAGTGGCAGAGGCAATGGATGCAGATCATCTCTACATGGACCTCGCCGAATTCGACGCGGATGTTGTAGAGGCAGCGGCAAACCTGAGGATCAAGCTGAGCAAACCCGAGCGGAAAACCCTTTGGACTACCATTGGTGATAAGGACCAGAAAGCAGAGGAATGTATCTGGGTCGGTAATCGACCAGAGCCTGACGCCGAACTACGAGATACAGAGAACGTTCCTTTGCCCGATGCGACTGAATTACCTCTGCCCATGGCATTTGGACCCGACCCACAGAACAAGCTGAATGGCGACGTGGTCAACATGATGACCCCGGCCATTGATGCATACATGGAGGCCAAAGTTAAGCCACACGTGCCCGATGCCTGGGTGGACTACAAAAAGACCAAGGTCGGCTATGAAATACCGTTCAACCGACATTTTTACGTCTACAAGCCCCCGCGTGAGCTGAACGAGATCGAATGCGAGATTGAGACGTTGGAAGTTGAGATCGCCAAACTACTGGAAGGTCTGACAGGATGAGCTTTGTCGCCCGACCAGATAGCAGCCCCAAATGGGCCGACGACCTGCCAGAAGGTTGGACCGCTGATTGGGTCAAATGGTCCGTCGCTTTCGCGTCGGCCAAGCCCGATGGCGAAGACATAGAAAAGCTGCCCTATATCTCGAACGAGGACATTGCGTCGTGGACCGGAAGGTTGCTGAAGGAAGACCCGGAGCCTGCCGATAAAGAGGGGCGCCTCTTCCGGCGCGATGACGTGCTTTTCAATAAGCTGCGCCCCTATCTCGCCAAGGTCTATCATGCCGATTTCGACGGGATCAGCTCGGGCGAGTTACTGAACTTGCGGGCGTCAGAACGTGTCCTACCTCGTTTTCTGTTTCATTTGCTATCATCCTATCCGTTTGTCGACATCATCAATTCCGAGAGCTTCGGAACGAAGATGCCCCGCGCAGATTGGGAGATTGTGGGTCACCAACCGTTGCCACTTCCCGACCTGGATACACAGCGGCGGATTGCGGGGTATTTGGATAACAAGACGAGGCAGATTGATGCACTGATCGAGAAGAAACGGGCGCTGCTGGACCGTCTTTCTGAGAAGCGTCAAGCCCTCATTACACGCGCTGTCACTCGCGGCCTCAACCTCGATGTGCCTCTGAAAGACAGCGGTAGCAAGTGGTTGGGTAACATCCCGGAGCATTGGGCGGTAAGGCCATTGAAATGGCGTGTTCGGGTGCAGAGCGGGCAAGTTGATCCCGTGGCAGACGAATTCAAAAGCTTGCCGTTGATCGCGCCAGATCACATCGAACAACGTACTGGCAGGATTGTTGAGGTGAGGACCGCGGACGAACAATCGGCCATGAGTGGAAAGTACCTGTGTGCTCCGACGGCAGTACTTTACTCAAAAATCCGTCCGGCTCTACGAAAAGCCGCTGTCTTCGGCAATGAGTGCCTGTGTAGCGCCGACATGTATGCGCTCAATCCGGGCGACGAGGTTATGCGAGACTACTTGCTGTTCTTCCTACTTACCGAAGCATTCTCTGCCTATGCGGAACTCTCATCGCTGAGGGTGGCAATGCCGAAAGTAAACCGTGAAGCACTTGGCGTAGTCGAAATATGCATTCCTCCGCTCGATGAGCAAAGGGCAATCGCAAGTTACTGCAGCGAAGAGAACAGCAAGCATCTCGTTGCGATTGATACGGTTGAGCAAAGTGTGGAACGCCTGATCGAATACCGAGCTGCTCTCGTCACTTCAGCCGTGAAAGGTGAAATGGCGGCACTGCTATAAGATGAATATTTCAGTTATTGAAATGGGGTGCACTGCTACCCCTAGCTTGATTAAAGAGGAACCGAGATGTCTAAAAAGTTCTATGAAGGGATAGACGCGCTGAAAGGGCTGATTACGGCAAGCGGTATCCAAGGCGCGTGGCAAGAAAACAACGGCGGGTTTAATTTTCGCTCACAGAAAGGTGGTGTTTTGGGCTTTTGGCCTTCCACTTGCACTGTCAGTGTTCAAGGCAAATCGCCAGGCAAGGAAGAACTTGATGCTGTACTTGCTGGGGCAGATACAGCGGCTCCTGCAGCTGAGGCAAAGGCTGACAAACCCAATAGAAGGGTGTTTGTTGTTTATGGACATGACGACGGCGCTCGAACCCAACTAGATGCGATGCTGCGCCGTTGGGGATTGGAGCCGGTTATTCTCGACCAGTTACCTTCAAAAGGACAAACGATCATCGAAAAGCTCGAAGACTATACCGAAGATGTCGGGTTTGGTGTTGTTCTTGCGACACCGGACGACATGGGTCACGCAAAGGATCATGAAGATCAAAATGCATATAGGGCACGTCAGAATGTGGTGCTTGAACTTGGAATGCTCTTGGTGAAACTTGGACGTCCCAAGGTAGCCATTCTGCTTGGTGCTCAAGTTGAAATGGAACGCCCTTCTGACATCCAGGGCCTTATCTACATCCCATTCAAAGACAATCTAGAGAAAGAAGCCGGAACGCTCCTAGCCAAAGAAATGGCTGAGCAGGGTTACGAGATCGACGTGAAGAACCTTTGAAATGGCAGGACACACCGAAACGGACTTCGAGAAGGCGATCGAACATGGACTTACCTCCGCAGGAGGCTATTCCAGTCGTGCGCCCGGTGATTTCAACGAGGACCTGTGCCTTTTCCCGTCTGATGTCGTTGGCTTCCTCAAAGACACCCAAAGTCAGAAATGGGACCAGCTGGAAACCCTGTTGAAAGGTCAAACCGAAGATCAGGTGCTGTCCGACCTGGCCAAGGAACTCAAGACAAAAGGCACGTTGCATGTACTGCGCCACGGGTTCCGTTGCTATGGAAAAACCCTGCGGCTTGCCTATTTCCAACCGAACACGGGCATGAACCCAGAGACCACCGCGCTCTATACTCAGAACCGCCTGACGATCACTCGACAGGTTGCTTTCACATCGGTGAAGAAAGCACCAAGCGGCAAGCCGAAGCGATGCATCCTCGATGTGACACTTGCGGTGAATGGGTTGCCGGTGGTGACAGCTGAGTTAAAGAACCCACTGACCGGCCAACGTGCGGCAGACGCCAAGAAGCAATACGTGCGGGACCGTGACGAACGTGACCTGATGTTCAAGTTCAAGGAACGAGCCCTTGTGCACTTTGCCGTGGACCCAGACGAGGTGTGGATGACAACGCGGTTGAAAGGGGGAGAGACGTTCTTCCTACCGTTCAATAAAGGGCATGGCAGGGGCGCGGGCAACCCGCCAGTCGAGGACAACTGGAAAACCGCGTACCTGTGGGATGAAGTCTTGGCAAGGGATAGCCTTTTGGACATCCTGCAACGCTTTATGCACCTGGAGGTAAAAGAAAAGAAGATCGCCACCGACAAGGGGCCGAAGACTGTCAGCAAAGAAACGATGATCTTCCCCAGATACCATCAGCTTGACGCAGTGCGAAAGCTAGTGAGGCACTCCAAGGAGCATGGTGCAGGACGCAACTACCTAGTGCAGCATTCTGCGGGATCGGGAAAGTCGAACAGCATCGCGTGGCTGGCCCACCGATTGTCTGGGCTGCATGACGCATTTGACACCAAGGTTTTTCACTCGGTCATTGTTGTGACAGATCGGCTCGTGCTGGATCAGCAATTGCAGAACACGATCTATCAGTTTGAACACAAGACTGGGGTCGTGGAGAAAATCGACGAGAATACGCAGCAGCTTGCCCGCGCAATCTCAAACGGTGTGCCTATCATCATCTCTACGATCCAGAAATTCCCCTTCATAGCCCAGGCACTGCGGACGCTTGCTGACAAGGGCGAGGAACTGTCGCTTTCCACCGAAGGCAAGCGCTATGCCGTGATCGTCGATGAAGCACATTCTTCCCAGACGGGTGAAACTGCATCTGCTCTGCGTGGGATGTTGAACAAGGATGGTATCGAGGCCGCGATCGCCGAACAGTTGTCAGACGTGGAAGACGAAAACCTGACCGAAGAGGCCAAGCGGGCAATCTTGCGCGACACCCTGCGAAGAGGTCGACAGCCCAACCTCAGCTTCTTTGCCTTCACAGCTACCCCTAAGTTCAAAACAAAAGCGATGTTCGATGAGCCGGGGTCGGACGGACAATCACCGTTCCACGAGTACACCATGAAGCAGGCCATCGAAGAGAGCTTCATCATGGATGTTCTCAGGAACTACACAACTTTCAAGCGCTTCTATGGGTTAGTGAAGCAGGTCGAAAACGACCCACAGGTACCGAAACGAGCGGCAGCGAAGGCGCTCACGCAGTTCTTAACATTGCATCCGCACAATATCGATCAAGTTGTGACTATCATTGTTGAACATTTCCGATCCAACGTAATTCATGAGATCGGTGGGCGAGCGAAAGCAATGGTGGTTACTGGCTCACGTCTCGAAGCGGTGCGCTACAAGCTGGCTTTTGATCGGTACATCGAAGATCAAGAATACAGCGGCATTCGTTCGTTGATCGCTTTCTCAGGAACAGTTGAAGACCCAGAAATACCAGAAAGCTCATTTTCCGAAGTGGGGATGAACAATGGTCTACCGGAAGCCGAGTTGCCCGAAACCTTTGATAGCGATCAGTTCCGGGTCTTGCTGGTCGCTGAGAAGTATCAGACAGGTTTCGATCAGCCCCTGCTTCAAACCATGTACGTAGTGAAACGATTGGCGGGAGTGCAAGCAGTTCAGACCCTCTCAAGGCTGAACCGCATGGCACCAGGCAAGTCACGAACTTTTGTCCTCGACTTTGCCAATGAAGAGGAGGACATCTTCAACGCGTTCAAGCCCTACTATGAAGAAACGCCAGTCGGTGAGAACGCGGACCCACAAAGGCTCAACGAGTTGCAGCACCGTTTGTTGGAATGGGCGATCTTCACCCATGAGGATGTGAGTGCTTTTTCCTCTGTGTGGTACGGGAAAACAAAAGAGCACACGACTTCTGATCATCGTGTCATGAACGCCGTCTTGGATCGGGCGGTGGTTGCTTTCCAGGGGCGCGAAGAAGAAGAGCGAGAGGAGTTCAGAGGGCAGATTACAGCCTTTCGCAATCTCTACGCCTTTCTTTCGCAGATCATCCCTTATCAGGACAGCGAACTTGAGCAGTTCTACACGTTTTGCCGAAACCTGATTTCAAAACTCCCGCCTCCAGGAGATGGCTCATCGTTCACTTTGGATGATGAGGTAGCCTTGAAGTACTTTCGTATACAGCAAATGACGCAGGGTTCAATCGACCTCGATGATGGTGATGCGGACCCGCTCAAGGGGCCCACTGACGTCGGAACAGCGGGAAGAAAGGATGAAGAGGTCGGACTTCGAGACCTCGTCGACCGGTTGAATGAGCGGTTCGGGACAAACTTCACTCGTGCTGATCAGCTTTTCTTCGAGCAGGTCAGAGAAAGTGCAGAGAGTGACGAGCGCATCGTAGAGGCCGCACTCGCCAACAAATACGATAACTTCTCATCTTTCTTGGAGCGGATATTGGATGAGTTATTTATTGACCGCATGGATGGGAACGAAGAAGTGTTCTCGAAGGTCATGAGCGACCAACCATTCCGGGCCGAAGTACACAAAGGATTGTCGCGTGAGCTCTACGAGAGGATCAGAGCTGGCAGACGGCACTAAAAAGCCCCAACTAATCTGAACTACAAATATTACCCTTCGAATTTAGGGCCCACCATTGAGATCACCCGCTTTGTTTAGGTGATCCTTTGGTGACGGTGGGAGTGTTTCTACTTCAACCTCTTCTTCGACAACAACTAGATCAAGGACCTGCTCATGGCTCAAGCATTTGCTTTGACCACTGGACTGGCTTGTGCTTCTCAGCATGGGTCAAGCTCGGTGGTACAAACACCATTAAGACCTTTCTATAGAGATTGTACCAGCTATGGCTTGGGCGACCTGGCTGAAGCGACGACCACCTCCTTGCTGAAAGAACTGGCTCAACGGGCAGGGGGTACTACACCGCAGGATGTCGCTATAGCCCTGCGAGAACTTGTTGCTACACTGGTCGCTATGGCTGATGGGACATCGCGTACCTACTTCTTCCTGTCGAGCCTTGATCCTGGTGTCGGGAAGACAACGACGTTGATCCATTTCGTCCAGCACCTTCTGAGGTCCGAACACCATGACGGCGTGGCGGTCCTGCTCTGCGTCACCCGTCTGGAGGAGATTGCTCGCCTGGCCAAGGAGATGAACCTCGACGAGGCTGACTTCGCGGTCCTGACGTCTGACGAAGAGGTCAACCGTATGAGTTCTGTACCGCCAAGCGAGGCCCGTATTCTGTTCACCACTCACGCCATGGTCATCAGCCGTTGCCGTGGCCGTTGTTTTGGGGATGTTGGTGTCTTCCAGTATCGAGGCAAGGTCCGCGCTGTCCGGGTATGGGACGAGGCGGTGCTTCCAGGCGAGGTTGTCTCCCTCAACGCGGATCAGCTTGCATCCTTGCGTGATCCGCTTCGGTTCTCACATCCGGCGCTGGTTGAACTGATCGAGAAGCTGGAGGGTGAGATTGAAGCCTCATTTGGTCAAGGGACCTGTACTTGGCCTGACGTCGAAGCAACCACTGGGATCAGCTTGTTGTCGGTCCGGAGGGGTCTGGATCAACGACATGCCTCCTATCTCGACGCCCTGTACGCTCTTTCAGGTCGATGCGTTCTCCTGCGAAAGCCCAACAACGCCTCCCCGGTCATCACTGCGCTCGACAGCCGAGACGCGATACCAGGCGATCTGGCCCCCATGGTGATCCTCGACGCCTCTGGGCGTGTTCGTGCAACCTATGAGCTGTGGGAGAAGCATCTGGGGAACCTTTTACGACTGCCCTCAGCGGCCAAGAGCTACGGAAGCCTTACTGTCAACGTCATGAACAAGGGGTCTGGGAAGAATGCGTGGTTGAAGAACGGCGAAGCTCTAGCGCAGGAGATCGCCCAACTGATCGACAGCAAGCCCGAGGAGCCGTGGCTGGTTGTGTATCACAAAGGGGTCAAGAATGGGGCCATTCCCGATCAGATTAGGGGGCTGCTCAGTTCAAACCCCGACCGTGTCAGCTTCCTTAACTGGGGCAAGCATCAGGGAACGAACGAGTACCGCCATGTCCAGAACGTCATATTGGCAGGTTTGAACAACCACCCGGAGACGGACTATGAGGTGAAAGCGCGATATTACTGCGGCATCTCGAATGATCAGGAGGTCTCCAAGACCCTCGTGGAAGAGATGGCAGCAGGAGAGCACATGCACCACATCCTGCAGGCTTTGTGTCGATCCTCAGTCAGGCAGGGCACTGGCTCCGAGTGCGGTCCCTGCAACGCCTATATCATCGCCCCGAAGCGGTCAGGCATTCGTACTCTACTACCCAAGGTTTTCCCCGGCTGCGCGATCAGGTCATGGAGGCCCGGCAAGAGCAAGCCCAAAGGCAAGGTCCAAGAAGCGTTGACCTACATCGAGAGGTTCTTCGATGGCCATCCTGAGGGGAGGTTACCGTTCACCGAACTGCGATCCGCTCTTGGATATGACGCTTCCAACTTCCGACGCCGCATCCGCAACCACGAAACCTTCAAGCTCGGGTTGGCAGATATGGGGATTGAGGAAGTCACCACAGGTAACGCTGGATACCGCAATGCTCTCGCAATGACGTGGGGAGGTATCGGCCTTGTGCAAGACCCTTGCTTCATCGCGGATGTTTGAGCCAGAAAAATATGAGCGCCTCAACATACATCGGGGCGTTCGCACTTCCCCCCATGGCCTCAATGCAACTCAGACCTCCAGCAGACAACTATGTTCACCGCTCCAGCAGAAGCAATGTGAGTACGCCCCCGGGAACCGCACTGGCATAGCGCTTGGCACGGGGTCTTCGGGCTGCCGTAGTACTAACCGTAGTACACAACGCGCCTGTTGACCTTGGCTTGGTTGTCGCGATACCCCTTGTTTTGCTGACGGGAGACCTGATGAGGGTGCCTGTAACGGGAATAGAACACTGCCCCCGGGCACCATTCCCAACAGGTAAGCTACTGTTTCCCTTCAGCTTTCACTGGAGCTGAACAAGGGCGTAGTACATGCTGGAGCTATGCCGTTGCTTCCAGCCATTTGCTCAGCACTTCAAGCGGATAGCCCTTGCCATATCCATGCCCTACGCCTTCGGTTTGCCAGCCACCTATCTGGTCGACGATGTCGGACGGACACTCGACAGCGCGAAGCCTGTCACGCATCGAATGACGAAAGCTGTGCATGGTGCAACGGCTTGGTACATATGGCTTCATCCATTTGTTCAGCGCGGCACTGGCAGAATTAGCGTTCGTGGTTTTCGATTTGTTGTACCGGGGAAAAGCGAACTGGCTGTCAGTGTTCTCAGAGAGCAAGCGCTTGGCGGCCCATAGTGACGCCCCGACCAGAGGCACCTTTCGGTTGCTGCCTGATGTCTTCAGCCGACGCCAAGGATGCTCTTGGACAACTACGTGAGGCAATGGGTCATTCAGCTCGAAATCCTCTTTGAGCAAACCCGCAGCTTCTGCAAGCCGCATCCCTGTGTCCGAGACCAACGCAACCAGCCATCGCAAGTCGTCATCAAGGGACCGGCATTTGGATTGCAGAGAGCGGATCGCTTCGATTGGCATAGGTTCACGATCTTCGACACCGGCACTTCTGTCGTAGTACACACCAGCGAATGGGTTGGTCAGTGTGATACCGGCTTCAGAAGCAGCGAAGTTGATGACTGATCTGACGGTCCCAAAGATGCGGGTTATACTGCTACCCGCTAATTCTCGCTTCACCAGCTCGTCGCGAAACGCATTGGCATCCGCCTTGGTATAGCTTCTGATGTCTTTGTCCCCGCAGACATCCAAGACATAGCCACACGACCGCTCAGCAGCCCTGTGGAAGGTGATTGGACGTCCTTGCCCCTTCAGCTGCAGATAGACTGACACGGCTTCTGAGAGCTTTACGGCGTCAACGCTGGCTTGATCGGTGCATGACATCGAAGACCCAAAGTCGACCGCAGCTCCCATCCTCAGAAGATGCTTGCCCGGCAGGTCTACGTCTTGGATGCGTAGGTGATACCAGTGTTCATCCAGTTGCTGAGCAGCTCTTTGCGCTCGGGACTTTGCAACCGCTGCTGATCTTGTCCGCAGCGAGAACGATATTTTTCCGGTGGTGTAGTGGTGATCGAGGTCCTTCGGGATCCGTCGTGTGAAGTAGAAGATCCCTGCTTTTACAAATGAGAAGGGAACGGTTTTGTTCTCCAGCATGTACTACGCCCTTGTTCAGCTCCAGTGAAAGCTGAAGGGAAACAGTAGCTTACCTGTTGGGAATGGTGCCCGGGGGCGGAATCGAACCACCGACACGAGGATTTTCAATCCACTGCTCTACCCCTGAGCTACCCGGGCACGGGAACGGTGTTTGCCGTTGGGTGGACGCGTTCTATGATTTGCCACGGGGAGTGTCCAGAGGCTTTTTTACATTTTTTCAGTGTGGTCCTGTCACTGGCGGAACTTGTGCTTCGGGCTCAGCATCAAGGTCTTCTTCGCGTTGCGACGGAACTGCGTAGGAACCGTTCAACCATTTGGCCAGATCGACATCCGCGCAGCGTTTTGAGCAGAAGGGGCGGAACTTCTGAACCGTGTCTTCTTGGCAGATCGGGCAACTCATTTCAGGATCTCTGCAAGGGGGGCTCTGCCCCGTTTTCGATGCAGTTCAAAATGGCCCAGCGGGGTCCAGCCTGCAAGCGTTGTCTCGTCCGGGTCGGATCGGAACGCAGCTTTCAAGGCCGCTTCGAACCCGCGCCTATCTTTCTTGGGCATGGGGGCGAGATCCAGGGTAATTTGACCGGCCAACCCGCGCAGGCGCAAAGCGCGGGGCAGCCTCTTGGCGCAGGCGAAATTGGCCTTGGTACCTGCGGCCAGTGATGAATCAGCCCCCGTGTTCACGTCTACCGCAACCAGGGCACGCGTGGGCTCGATATAGAGCGTTCCGGCACCTGGGAGCGGTTCGGCGATGCCACGCGCCACGTCCAGCGCATCCAGAACCCCATGGGTTTCGAACCCGCCTGCCTTGGTTTCGACCTCTGCCGGATCGGTCCAGTCGCGCCAGGCCAGAAGATGGGGACCATCGCCTTCGCTGAGCAGTTCGGGTTCGGTTCCGGCGTCACCCATCACCTGCTCGGCCTGGGCCTGCATGGCCGAGATATCTTCGGCGATTTCGTCGTCATCCGCGCTGGCACAGCACGAGCGCAAGATCAGGCCATAAGCGCTGCCGTCCATCTGCGCGTGGGCAATCTCAATCAAGCGGTCCCGCGTGTTGTCATCCTTGATGCTGCGCGAGATATTCAGGCCAGGCGCGTCGGGTGTGACGATGGCATAGCGGCTTTTGAACAGGATACGATTGGTCACCGGGATGGCCTTGCCCGGCTCAGCATATCCGCTGACCTGAACCAAAAGCAGGGCACCCGGGGCCAGCCCTTTGACCTGACGCAAAAAAGCGGGGCCGTCGGGGGTGGTCAGGAACATGCCGCCTTGCCCCTTCACCGGGCGATCCGCGCGGGCGCGGTAGATCGTGCCCGGGGCGGGCGCATCCGCTTCGATCAGGAAGTCGTCGAGCTTGCCGTCAACCATCAGAGCCGCAGCTTCGCGTCCCTGTATATGGTCCAAAACGATTGTGCGACCTTTCATGATGCCTCGCGATACAGAGGATATCCGATGCCTTGCAACAGCGCTGCTGTTTCGGACAAAGGCAGCCCGACAATGCCGGTGAACGAGCCTGAAATCCACGGGATGAACGCACTTGCAGGGCCTTGAATCGCATAAGCGCCGGCTTTGCCCTGCCAATCATTGGTTGCCAGATAGGCGTTGATTTCGACATCCGACAGGCGTTTGACTTTGACCTGAGACACGACATCGCGCTGCAAAACGCGGTCTCCGCGTCGCACTGCGACCGATGTGATCACACGGTGACGGCGGCCGGACAGCGCGTGCAGGAACTCAGCTGCTTCGCCTGCGTTTTCAGGTTTGCCGAGGATGCGGCGCCCCAAGGCAACCGTGGTATCGGCGCATAGGGTGATATCGTCAGGATCGGCCTCAACCGCCTGCACCTTTTCGCGCGTTATGCGGTTGCAATAGGGCAGAGGCAATTCGGCCTTCAATGGCGTTTCGTCAATGTCGGGCGGGCGAATGGCATCCGGCTGCACGCCAAGCTGCGCCAGCAGGTCCAGCCGCCTTGGGCTGCCCGATCCAAGAACAAACGCCATAAGTTCAGAGCGTTACTTAAAGCGATAGTTGATCCGACCCTTGGTCAGATCATAAGGGGTCATCTCGACCTGCACTTTGTCGCCAGCCAGAACACGGATGCGGTTCTTGCGCATCTTGCCTGCCGTATGTGCGATGATCTCATGGCCGTTTTCCAGCTCGACCCGAAACGTCGCATTCGGCAGGAGTTCCTTCACGACACCGGGAAATTCGAGCGTATCTTCCTTGGCCATGTTGTCTCCATCTTTACGTTGCACTCGCAGAATCTGCGAGGATGTGCGCCTAAATGGGCCTATTTGCCCCTTATTTCAAGGGCGGAATCACCTCAACGAAGAGATTGTGACCGATTCGACTCGGGGCTGTTGCTCGTCCCAATGGGTGCGGTTCAGCACATGCCCGTCGGCGCGAACCTGAGAAATCGCCGAGAGATCAACCTCGGCATAGGTCCATCCCGGCTGGTTCAATTGTCCTTGGGCCAACACGCCGGTTTCAGGGAAACCTTTGTCAGGTGGACCAAAGACACCGCCCGCACCGGTATTCATATCCACGGCCTCGGACCAGTCATTGTCGCCCACCAACGAGGCCATGACCGTCACGCATTGGTTTTCCAACGCCCGGGCCATGGCGCCGATCCGAACGCGCCAATAGCCCGATAGCGCTTCGGTGCAGGATGGAACAAGGATCAGATCAGCCTCGCTCAGCGCGCGACCCAGCAAGGGAAACTCGCTGTCATAGCAGATTAGGATGCCGATCCTGCCCAGCGCGGTGTCAAACAGTTTCAGCGGACCACCGGGTACGATGTCCCAGGTCTCACGCTCGAACCGGGTCATGATTTGCTTGTCCTGATGATCCTGCGCGCCCTCGGGCGTATACAGAACCGCGCGGTTCGCAGGCCGACCGGGTCCGTCCAGCACTGGGGCTGAAGCCCCCAAAATGTGAACCTTATGCTCTTGAGCAAGGCGCTGGTGCAGCGCCTCTGCGGCCTCCATCCGATCCGAAACCGCGCGGATCGAGCGTTCGAGATCCCCTGCCGCTTCCGCGCCGTCCAGCGTCGAAAGCTCCATCGCGCCGTATTCGGGAAAGACAAGCAGGGCAGCCCCCTGCCCAGCAGCCTCAGAAACCCAGCAGTGCAACTTGTCTTCGTACTGCGCCCAGCTGTCCAGCCAGGTCAGATCATAAGCAGCAGTTGCGATTTTCATTGCCCGGCCTTTCCCGAATACACCGGGACAGTAAAGAACGACGCCGCGCGCTGTACAAGTTGATTGCGGTTCCGCGCGACGTCATCGGTGCAGCATTGTTAAAGCCGCAGGGTGGGAATCAAACCCAGGCAAACTCGTCAGCTGCGCCAAGCAACTGGGTTATCGGGTCTTCGACGAGATCGGCAAAGCTGTCTACAGCCCCGTTCCCAGCGCCCTCAAAGACAAGAACGGTTCCGGTGTCCAGCGTTACAATCACATCAGACCCATCGTCCTGAAAGGTTGAGATTGCATCCAAATCATCCACCAAACCCGGGGCGCCATTATCGTCCAGATCCGAAAACACCAGAATATCTTTTGATTTCTGGAAATCCCCCAGCGTTTTGGTTCCCTGATCCAAGGACGATTTGAAGATGAAGGAGTCAGCATGCTTGCCACCGAACAACCAGTCATCGCCCAACCCGGCATCCAGCTTATCTTTGCCGGCACCGCCTACCAAAGTGTCGTTGTTGTCACTGCCATAAAGAACATCGTGCCCCGAGCCGCCGTCCAGCAAGTTGTTGTTCCCGCCATTGGCAACAAGTTTGTCATTGCCCGCACGCCCCAAGAGCGTGTTCTTTCCGTCAGATCCAGCAGCGATTGTGGCCTTTAGCACATCATCTCCGCTGCCACCGTCGAGGTGGTTGAAGGCCTCTGCCAAGGCTGAGGGATCAAAGGCATTTGTTGCAGATGCATATGCGATTATTTTGTCGTTCCCGCTCTGGCCGAAGAGAGTGTTTTCGACCACCGAGCTTTCATCATAGAACTCAGCCGTGATCTCGGCACGAATCTTGTCGTTCCCGGAACCACCTGAGACATTGTTCGACGCGTCGACGCGAAGCGTGGCAAGAGTATCTATCGAGACTTTGATCTTGTCAGAGCCAGACCCACCATGAATGTCGTTGTTGGCGATTGCATCTCCTTCAAACGACAAGGCCAGAGATGTAGCTGTAATCCGGTCTTCCCCTGAACCACCGCGCATCTTGTTTGTGACGTCGGTCACGCCGTTCTCACCGTCGGTGTCCTGGCGCGCTTCGAGAATATCGTTACCCGCACCGCCGTAGACTTCGTTCAAACCGACAGGAACGCCAGTATTGGAATCAGTCAAAACGCGAGCGATGATGTGGTCATTCCCTGCTCCACCGTAGAGATAATTTGCCGCCAACTCACTGTTGTTCGTGGTAACTGAGGCCCCTGCCTCTATCAAATCGTCCCCTTGTCCGCCCCATACCTTGTTAACAGATGTTGCAGGAACGCCCTGCACACTACTGCCGGACGAAACACGGACAACATCGTCACCCGTACCTGCGTGAATTAAGTTCAGAGCCGAACCTTGCCAATAGCTGGCGCGAACCTCGATATCATCGTCTCCGCTTCCGCCAAACACGTAGTTTTCCATTTGGACATCGCCCAGTTGGTCCTGGCTACGAACCAAAATAAAGTCGTCTCCAATACCGCCGGACGTGTGCGTTCGCATCGTGCCGAACGAGAGAAATCCAATCGTGTCGATAAACGTCGTCAGTCTATCGGAACCTAAGCCTCCGCTTTGACTAGAATTTATGTCTAACGGATTTACGCCATCACCGGTTAGGTTGATATTGGTTTCCAGCTTATCTTCACCGGCACCACCGTGAAGGGCGGTATCGTTGAACATACTTGAAAGGTGGTCATTTCCTCGGAAGCCGAAAACCCCGGTTCCTGCGTTTGGCGCCGCCAGGGTATCGTTCTTGGCTGTGCCGAAGATAAATTTGGTAAAAGTGGAAGTATTTGCCCACGGGGCAATTGTTTTACGAAACATAACGAAATTCCAAAACAAGAAAAATTACACGACTAACAGGAAACAAACTTACAACGGTTTAGGGAAAACTCAAAACCGAAATCAAACCTGAGATGCGTTGACGCACGCAGATTGCGTCAAAGATCGCGGATCCAAAACTGCAGTGGCTTTGACGTCTCGCTGTCGTGTCCGACATCTTTCCACGAAAAATTCGCGATCACGCCCGGCAAAGGCTCGTATCCGCGCGCGCGCCAAAATGCGTCAAGCGGGCGATAGTTGTCAGGCCGCTCTGGGTGGTCTTCAGGGCGCTGAACCGCACAAAAGGCGCATTTTCTGAAACCGTTTTCGCGGGCATGCGCCTCGCGTAGATCAAAGAATGTGTGGCCCACTCCCTGTCCCCGGTAGTCGAACAGTAATACCGACTCGGCACAGTAGAATATGTCAGACAGATCAAGGCCGGTGCCCTCAAACGCCGCTGCAAAATCATCGGCGTGATCAGCCAGAGGGGCACCGGTAGAAGCGCCAACCAGGATGGGGCCATCAAAGGCACCCACGACTATGGCTTTGTCACTGTCCCGGTAGGATTGCAGATAGGTCCGCTCGTAAGCCAGATCGCCATCGTACAGGTAAGGCCAATCGCGAAACACTTCGATCCGCAGCTTCGCAACATCGTCCAAGACCGCCTCAAGCGCGGTTCCTGTCAAGGCGCGAACCTCCGAGATCTCAGCCATTTGCAACCTGCCTGGTCCAGTCGGCCAGATTGTAAAAGGTCGTCACACGGGTGATCTTGCCGTCTTGGAGGTCAAAAAACGATCCGGCGGGCAGGCAATAGCTTTGGCCATGTGCCTCAGGCAGCCCGTCATCGGTTTCAAGATAGGTTCCGTTGACGATGAATTCGGCGGCGGCCCGGGTACCGCCCTGGGCCTCGAACACCACGATATCCGTCAGGTGTTCGCGATAGCAGCGGTTCATATGGGCGCAGAAATCAGCAAATTTTTTCTTGCCGACGCGTACCCGACCTTCATTCACATGATGTGCCACATCATCCGACAGACACGCCAGCATTCCGGCAACATCGCCTGCATTGAATGCCTCGAAATAGGTTTTCACAGTCTGGTTCATGATCACTCCGTCGGTGGGCCCCAACGTTTGCTAAGATGTTGAATGATTTGATCCCGTGTTTGCCGGTAATGATGCAGCTTTTGCTCGCGGGTCTCACCCATCCCTGTCGGGTCCATGATTGGCCAATACTCGACATCCAGGTGGAAGATCCGGGTCAGTTCCAACGCCCGGCGTTGGCTTGCAGGCGAAAGCGCAACGATCAGATCAAACGAGCTTAGATCATCGCCCCATTCTTGCATCTCGTCGAACGAGCGCGAGCGGTGACGCGACAGCTCGACCCCGATTTCGTGGCAGACCGAAATACAGAAGCCGTCGATCTCAAGGTCGTTATGAACACCGGCAGATTGCACATAGGTGCCGGTGCCATAGAATTTCTTCATGATACCTTCGGCCATGGGGGACCGAACCGAATTGTGGTCGCAACAGAACAGAAGGGACTGTGGCAGAGGCGTCACCCGTCATCCCCCAAAGTGCAACACGCAAATCAACGTAAACAGGCGGCGGGCGGTATCTGTATCAACCTCTGCCTTTCCTTCCAGCCGTTCTTGCAAAACGCGGCTGCCTTCGTTGTGGATACCGCGCCGGGCCATATCGATGGTTTCGATCTGGCTGGGGGGCAGATTCTTGACCGCATTGAAATAGCTTTCACAGATCTGAAAATAGTCTTTGACCACCTGCCGGAAGGGCCCAAGAGACAGATGGAACTCTGCTGCTTTTTCTTCCGCCTCGGTCGCAATGTCGAAAACCAGTCGCTTGTCGCGGATCGAGAGCTGCACGTGATACGGCCCATCCGGGATCGCCCGATCATCGCGCGCCGGTAGGGTAAAGGTGTTGTCCTCGAGCAGGTCATAGATGGCAACCTTGCGCTCCTGCTCGATCTCGGGGGTCGGCGGGGGAAGGTTACTGTCGTCCAGTTCGATATGCGAGATTCGGGTCATGTGTGCTGCGATCTATTCAATTCGGCTAAGACCTATATCAACCCCATCAGATGGGCAACGGACAGTCAGACGCACCGGATGCATCACAGCAAACACTGAAGGCGCGCTTCGACCTTACAACTGCGCTAAGTGACAACTACCTCAAAGCCCAAGGTCTTTCCGCAAGGTTTCCGCCTTTCCTCAAGCCGCCATCACTGCTGATTCAACCGCTCGAGCCGCGCCAGGACGGATAATCCATGGGCTTCCAGGCTTTCCGATGCAGCCAGCGTTGCGGCTGACGGGCCAACACGGCGCAAGGCTTCGGGTGTCATCTGGCTGATCGTCGTGCGTTTGAGGAAATCCATCACGCTCAACCCCGAAGAAAACCGCGCTGAGCGGGCCGTCGGCAGCACGTGATTTGGCCCACCAACATAGTCGCCAATGGCTTCGGGAGTGTATTGACCCAGAAAAATAGCACCCGCGTGCACCGTCTTGGCGCTGAGCGCCTGTGCGTCGGCCACACAGAGTTCCAGATGCTCAGGCGCAATCCGGTTTGACAGGCTTGCGGCCTCTTCGAGATCGCGAACCGTGATCACTGCGCCAAAGTCGCGCCAACTGGCCCCGGCGATGGCACGGCGTTCCAGGGTTTGCAGACGCGCCCCGACCGCCTGCGCCACGGCGCGGCCAAACTCCGCGTCATCCGTAATCAGGATCGATTGCGCGCTTTCGTCATGCTCGGCCTGGCTGAGCAGATCCAAAGCAAGCCAATCCGGGTTGTTGTCTTTGTCAGCGATCACCAAAATCTCGGACGGGCCTGCGATCATGTCGATCCCGACCTTGCCGAAAACCCGGCGTTTCGCAGCCGCAACAAAGGCGTTGCCGGGCCCGGTGATCTTGTCCACCGGCGCGATTGTCTGAGTACCATAGGCCAGCGCCGCGATCGCCTGTGCGCCGCCGATGCGATAGACCTCATCAACGCCCGAGAGCTTTGCCGCCAGCAAAACCAATGGGTTGACCTGACCATCTGGCGTTGGAACGGCGATGGCCAGGCGACCGACACCGGCAACCTTGGCCGGGATCGCGTTCATCAACACCGAAGACGGGTAGGACGCCAATCCGCCAGGCACATAAAGGCCTGCAGCCGAAATCGCCGACCACCGCCAGCCCAGTGTTGCGCCAGCCTCATCCACCCACTGTTGATCCGATGGCATCTGACGTTCGTGATAGGCCTGGATCCGTTCAGCCGCCAGTTCCAGTGCGGCGCGTTCGTCGTCCGATACGCTGTCCACGGCCGCGTCGATCTCTGATGCGCTAAAGGCCATTGTTTCCGGTGTCAGCTCCAGCCGATCAAACTTGGCCGTCAATTCCAGCACCGCCGCATCACCCCGCGCCCGGACATCTCCGATGATCTCAGAGACAACAGCATCGACATCCGGGCTGTCTTCACGCTTTGCACCAAGCAGCGCGGTGAAACCCGTCTCAAAGTCGGGCGAGGTCGTGTCTAAGAAAACGGGCATGATCGGGCTCTCCAGGGCGTTTCAACGGGTCTTATCGCCCAGCCCGCATGCCCTCAACCCTTACTCGGCTGACTGCAGCGATTTGCGCATCGGGAATTGCGAGATACCATGCCAATCCTCGGGTGCAGCGGATTGGGTCCAGCCTTAGCGCAGATAAAACGCCCGCGCGGTTTGAGTTGCGACAAGACCGGCCTCAGAACACCCCTGCCCGACCAACTCTTCTTCCAGCCTCTGCAGCAGGGCCTGACCAACGCCAAGCCGGACATGCGCAGGATCGACATAAAGCAAGGTCACGAAATCACGGTCTTTCAGGCCACCCACGGCAGCGATCTGGCCGGTGCGCTCTGCCACCCAGATCTCAGCGCCCGAATGCAGCCAGTTGCGAACCGATTCCGGATCTTTGTTCCGGGTCCAAAGCGCAAGAAGATCGGCGTCGTTTCCATGATCCGCAACACAAAGTAGCGTTATCGACCGGATGAGTGTCTGGCTGATCCCGAACGCGTCGAACACGGTGGCGCGGCGTATTGCCAACCCTACCTTGGGCCGGGAAAACGCGCCGGCTATGCCGCGCTTATTCCGGATGGTGCGGGGCGTGACCCGATGGCGCCCGATACGGCCGGGTGACGTCCTTCAGAGTTGCGTCCAAGGCCTCGGCCCGCAAACGGATCGCACCGTCGCCGGCCAAGGTCAGCATAATATGACCCGCGCCGTCTTCACCTGCCTCGAAATCGACCGACAAGAGCGACAGGATCATGTCCTTGTCGCGCCGGTCTATCCCTTGGCTGGATACAGACAGCACATCATCGAATACCAAGACCGATTGCACCCGTTCAAATGGGCGATTGCGCTGCGCGGCAGCGTCTTTGTCCTCCCAGCGGAACCGGTTCAACAGCAACGCAAACCGGCGCTCGGATGGGCGCCAGGTCATTTCGGTCACCGGAAACACCGCATCCTGCACAAGTGTCGAGATCACCTGAAGGTCATCGCTGTCTTGCGCACCCAGATTAAGCGGGGCCTCGCGGCCATCATCAAAACTTGCGTCACTCATCAGCCTTTTATCCGTTCTATCTTGGCCCCTACGCCTTCCAGCTTGCGCACCACATGCTCATAGCCGCGATCCAGATGATAAACACGGTTTACCCGAGTTTCACCTTCTGCCGCCAGACCGGCCAGGATCAACGACACCGATGCACGCAAATCGGTGGCCATCACCGGTGCACCTTTGAGCTTGTCGACCCCGGTTACGGTGGCCGTCCCGCCCTGTACATCGATCTGAGCCCCCATGCGGATCAGTTCAGGCGCATGCATGAAACGGTTCTCAAAAATGCGCTCTTCCAGAACAGAAACGCCGTCCGCCGTGCACATCAACGCCATCATCTGCGCCTGCAGGTCTGTCGGAAAGCCCGGGAACGGCTCGGTCACAACATCCACCGCGTTCACGCGCCCGTTCTTGCGGGTCACTTTCAACCCCTGTTCGGTTTCACTGACAGCGATCCCGGCCTCATCCAGCTTGGCCGCGAAGGACTCGACCAAAGCCATGCGCCCCCCCAACAGCTCGACCTCACCGCCGCAAATGGCCGGAGCCAGCATATAAGTACCCAGTTCGATCCGGTCGGTCACAACCTGATGCGTTGCACCGTGCAATCGATCAACACCCTGGATCTCGATGGTCGAGGTACCCTCACCCGCAATCTGCGCGCCCATCTTGCGCAGACATTCCACCAGATCGACGATCTCAGGCTCACGCGCTGCGTTTTTCAACACGGTCGTTCCCTTGGCCAAGGTGGCGGCCATGACGATGTTTTCCGTTGCACCCACGGAGGCAAACCGCAACTCATGCACTCCGCCCTTCAGACCACCCGGTGCTTTGGCGTGCAAATACCCGTCTTTCAGCTCAATCTCGGCGCCCAGCGCCTCAAGCCCTTCGATATGTAAGTCCATCGGTCGCGCACCAATGGCACAGCCGCCGGGCAGAGACACAACGGCTTGCCCCAGCCGCGCCAGCATCGGGCCCAGCACAAGGTTCGAGGCCCGCATCTTGCGCACGATCTCATAATCCGCCGTGTGGCTGGTCAAAGCGTGGCTAGACATCGCCAGAACCTGCCCGTCCTGCAAGGCCGACACCTCGGCACCCAGCGATTGCAACAACAGCGTCATTGTCTTGATGTCACTCAGCCGCGGCGCGTTGGTCAGCGTCAGCGGTTCTTCGCTGAGCAAGGTCGCTGGCATCAGCGTCAAACACGCATTCTTCGCCCCGGCAATCGGAATCTGCCCGTTCAGCGGGCCATTGCCCGTCACCAGAATCGAATCCATCTGCTCTTAGTCCTTGTCCTGCTCCGGCCTTGCCTCCGAGGTCGCCCGCGCCTTGGCCTGCGCTTTGCGTCGCGCCAGATTGGCCTTCAATGAGGCCTTCAACCTGTCTTCGCGTGCATCCCCGGATTTGCCCTGTTTTTTTGGTGAGTTTTTGTCTGCCATTGTCTTTCTCTACAGCAGACACAAAAAACCGTCCAGACACCCTTGCGCCGCGTTTCGTTTGAGTCTAATCACCCGCCCACAGCGCTGCTGTAGCTCAGAGGTAGAGCACTCCCTTGGTAAGGGAGAGGTCGAGAGTTCAATTCTCTCCAGCAGCACCACCTTTTCAAAATGTTACGCTATCTTTTGGCTTTAGCCGTGTCGCCTTGGCGACCACATGGCGACCACGGACCAAGCTTTGATGTAAAGTTGTAGCGTTGGAGGACACATCCAGTGAAAAAGCCTCTTTGCCTCGTCGCCGATATCGCAACTTAACTGGACTGCTTGTAAGGGACTGACCTCCGCCCCCTAGCTACCCTCTTTGCTTGATGTTCCCGAACAAGCGAGGTTCTAATGGCAGCCGAGCCGTATTTTTCCTCAAAGGCCATCTACTCTGGGGTAAGCCCACTCAAGAAGATCGCGCCGACCTTCGAACCTCGTTTCGGGGGCGAAGAGTTATTCACAAGAAGACAAATGTTCATTGGCCCAGACAGATGGCCTTAGATGAGCAAAAGCCACAGAGTCTGCCGCTGTGTGTATTTTTTTGAACGGGCGGTTGGGAGCAAAACTCGTAAGCATCCCCGCGGTGCCGCCGGCTCTGTTCGGTAATGCATTGTTTTTATTATCGGCCATTCTTTTTTTACTTTCTGCCAATGCATTGAAATTTGACCATCAAATCTTCACATTTGTGTGAGAGCGACACAACCTGTGATTGGGTTGGGCTCAACCGGGTGAAAGGGTCCGGGTTCCGTTTACGACGGTTAGAAACGTTAAGTGTGTCCCACAATTTTGGTTGTAGGACGATGTGGTTTTGGATTGGGATATGCAAGAACTTCAAGAGTATTTCGAGTATCTATCTGCTGAAATTAGCGCAGAAGCCAGCGATTTGGGTATCGACGTCGAAGCAGCATTCCTCGAGCGCATGGGATCGCAGCTTGAAGCTGAAGGGGAATTGGTCACTCTGGATCGTGTTGGCTTCCAATGTACCCGCGCTGGTAAGACGCTTCGAATAGATGGAATTGGTGGGGACCCGAGAGAAGCCGAAAGCGTTCTTAGCGTTGTCGTAAGCGACTATCACTCGGATGCATCACCTCAAAAAATCAACGCTGCCGAAGCAAAGAGACGCTTCTCTCACCTAGTTAATTTTATCACCGCTGCTCTTACGGGTAAGCTTTCAAATGAACTAGAAGAAGGAAGCCTTGAAGCTGGGGCGGCGAGCATAATTGCCGACGCTTGGAGCTCGACTACCAAGGTTAAACTAATTGTTTTAACAAACGACATTTATAGTGCTTACACAGATGCGGTTCTGGCGGGAAAAATCGCGGATGTGCCAGTAACATATAATATTTGGGACCTTACTCGTTTCCACCGCTATGAGACATCGGGGCAGCTTCGAGAGAAACTTACTGTAAACTTCGCCGAGGAATTCGGAACTCCAATACCCGCACTGGCGGCGTCCTCGAACGAGGAGTCTCTTCAAAGCTACTTGACTGTTGTCGGCGGCGAGCAGCTCGCAGAGATCTATGAAAAATGGGGTGCCCGATTACTTGAGTCGAATGTGCGCAGCTTTCTCCAAGCTCGTGGCGCGGTAAACCGCGGTATCAGGGATACCATAAAAAACGAGCCTAGTATGTTCTTCAGTTACAACAACGGCCTTAGCGCGACCGCGGATAGCGTTGAACTTAAAAATACGCCAGAAGGACTCCAAATCGCGTCAGCAGTAAACCTTCAAATTGTGAATGGCGGTCAGACGACAGCGTCGCTGCACGCAGCACGGAAGACGTCCCCTGAGACTCTAAAAGACGTATTTGTGCAGATGAAGCTTACCGTCGTTCCAGAGCAAACCTCTGAAGAACTTGTTCCAAATATTTCCAAGTACGCTAACAGCCAGAATAAGGTGAGTGCGGCTGACTTCTTTTCGAACCATCCCTTTCACATGCGTATGGAAGAGTTTTCGCGACGTGTTTTGGCCCCAGCTGCCGAAGGCACCAACCGAGAAACCAAGTGGTTCTACGAGCGCGCGCGCGGTCAGTACCTTGTTGAACGATCCAAGAGATCTCAAGCTGCGCGGCGTCACTTCGATATGGAGTACCCGAAAGCCCAGTACTTCGTCAAAACTGACTTGGCTAAGGTGGAAATGAGTTTCAGAATGCACCCGGACATGGTCAGCAAGGGTGCTCAAAAAAACTTTGGAGCTTTTGCGCAGGAAATCGGCGCCGCATGGATAAGAGGCGAGCGGCAATTCGATAGAACCTGGTTCCGGCGGTTGATAGCCAAACTCATTGTTTTTCGCCACTTGGAGAAAGCTGTTCCAAAACAGGATTGGTACCCCGGTGGTTTTCGCGCGAACATTGTAACCTATGCGATTGCCAAAGTTATGGCTGATGTCGCAGACACCGATCTTGAGATCGATTTCGATGCAATTTGGCGCAAACAGGGCCTCCCAGACGAAATTGCTGTGATTTTTCTGAGAGCTGCGGAAAAGGCTGCAACTGTGATCACAAATCCAGAGGCGGGCATCAACAACGTTACTGAATGGGCAAAAAAGCAGGCTTGCTGGGCTACTCTGAAGCGCCTCGACGTTGATTACCAAGTGGACCTTAAGTCTTTCTTAATTGAGCCAAGCGAAGCCGAGGTAGAACGCCGCGATGAAATCAGGGAAGTAGCCCTCGTTACTGGAATCGAAGCCCAAGCAAAAGTAGTAGAATACGGTGGTGATTTCTGGAAAAGACTTAAACAATGGTCGGCTTCAAAGAAAATCCTCTCCGAGAAGGAAGCCGGAATCCTAACCACGTGCGGCGCGGTACCAAACCGAATTCCGAGCGAAAAGCAGTCCTTAATAGCTGTTGAAGTGCTGGGTAGAGCCCGTTCCGAGGGCTACCTGGATAGAGATGAGGCGCCCAAAATCAAGATTAGTGCCATGAGCAGAGTACACTAGCCACGGCTCAAAAAAACCGCCATGACACAGGTTGAACTATCAAGGTAAGACAATGAACGATCTGATAAACGAACCGGATGCAACCCGCTTGATATTCGGACTCCGGGATACTGGATACAACGTCCGAACCGCAGCCGCCGATATTATCGACAACTCAGTTGCCGCAAAGGCTGACAAGATTAATGTTGAAATCGTGCTCCATCAAGATGGTCGGAAACTCGTATACTTCGGCGACAATGGTGAAGGCATGGATGCGGCCGGAGTTCATCGGGCGATGCGGTATGGAGCGCCGGTAAGAGATAACCCAGAAAGCCTTGGTAAATTCGGTCTCGGGCTCAAAACCGCTTCGAGTTCAGTTTGCCGAAAGTTCACCCTTGTTTCTCGGGCGAGCGTTGATCAGCCTCTTGCGAAGTTGGCTTGGGATCTCGACCACGTGGCTCAACTAGACAGATGGGAAATGCTGCGGGAACCCGTAACTCCGGATGAAGACGAAATGTTCGAAGAACTGTGCGGCGAGACAGGAACACTCGTTGTATGGGAAAAATGCGACCGGATACTTTCTAAAGAGTACGAAGCCGGCGGCGCCCGTGAGCAGGCTGCGATAAAAAGACTAGCCGACACTCTAAGTAAGCACCTATCGCTAGTTTATCATCGTTTTCTAGAGAAGACCGATCAACGCGAACGTGACATTGATATTTTCGTGAACACAAGCCCCGTGGTGCCATGGAATCCATTCTACCCACAACGTTCCGACCAAGTTTTAACTGAAGCCAAACAGAAACTCATCATTGAATTGCCAGACGGCACTGAAGAAATCGCAAATATCAAAGCTTGGATTCTTCCACATCGTAGCGACATGACAAAAGACGAAGCGCGAGACTATGCAAGAATTAGCAATAGGGCGCAGGGCTTTTATGTATTCCGTGAAGGTCGCTTGATCCAAGATGGTGGTTGGATGGATGTATTTGGTTCACCCGAACCTCATACATCGCTCCTTAGAATTGAGTTTGATTTCGGGCACCGATTGGATGACGCGTTCAGAATAGACGTCAAGAAGTCTCGGATACTATTTCATAGAGACCTCGAGGACGGGTTGAAGGAGCTTTTACAACCCATCTATCGGGAGGCTGGAAACAGATACAGGCGAACAAGCCGTGCTCACGCAAACACGGCCAGACAAGTCGATCACAGTAGCGCGAACAACAACATCGCTGGCACGCCCAATGCAGCAAAGCCTTTAGTAAGCTCTGTGGATGTTAGCTCGCAGTCTGCAATTGTCTCAAACAACATGGGGCAACGGATACGAATTAAGTCGCCAATTGAGAACAACGTCAGCCCGCAAACGGTCCATGTAGAGGCTGTCGAGACAATCAACAGCGGAGAGCTGTGGCAGCCGGCGCTTCGGAGTTCAAGCGAAGATGGTCATGTGCCTTCTGTCTTGCTCAACAAACACCACGATTTCTATCAAAAGATTTATCATCGAGCAGCCGCCAATGGGTTTGCAGTTGAGGGAATGGATCTATTACTTTGGGCGTTTGCCGTTGCGGAGCAGAACAATACCAATGATGAATTGGAGCCAGTTTTTGAGGATATTCGGACTGAGATCTCAAATAATCTAAAAAAGCTTCTGCGTAGCATGCCGGATCCCGAGCCGAATGAACTCACCGACGACGCCAATTCCTAATGATCATTGAGAAAAAACGCCTGATCATTGACGAGCTCGAAAAAGGTACAGGTGCTGTATTCGACCTTGAACCGGACACTTCTGGCATTCGCTCAGCGATGAAAGTTTGGTTTGCGGAACTTGGAAAAAACGGAGGCCCAATTGCGTCTCTGAAACCGTACGGATTGAAGGGGCACAAAGTTACCCTCAGTTTTGGGTCATTCGCTGGGGGATTAATCAACCAGATTCAAAGAGCAAGTGCAGAGGACATCCACCTGGCTAGAGCCTTGGTGGACTCTATTGACGGTAGTTGCAGTCTCGAGATCGCCGGTCAGGAACGCCGGAACTGGTGCGTCGCCGATGGTAGTTTCCTTGTTGAAGCTACTGTCAGAGACTTAAATGCGCCCAATTCTGACGCTGCGGTTGTCAAGACTTGCCGTGAGATCATAATCCCTTTGATGGCGGCAATGGCGGAACTGATCGGTTATGACGTCATCGAAGAACCCGATGAAAACGATATTGCTCTTCTTGAAGGGGCCATCAAACAATCAGTGGTTACACGTCGCGAACGAAACCCAAGAAGCAGGCTGCTTTGTGTAAGAATGCACGGATATGATTGCACAGCTTGCGGGAAAGATCCTCGGAGCATCTATGGTAGTGCGGGTGACATAATTGAAGTGCATCACTTGGAACCTCTTTCTTTACTGAATGAACCCAAGCCTTACGATCCAAAAACAGATCTTGTTCCACTCTGTCCATCATGTCATCGAGCTGTCCACTCCAGACGCCCAATCCCATGGTCAATTGAAGAAATTCGAAATTTCTTAGAGACACAAAATGGTTAATTATTCTGACTTGCCACGTAGTTTCGAGGAACTGAAGGATTCTTTGCCAGCAGACCACGTTGTGTCTGAAAGACTCATAGAGCCCACTATTTTACTAAGTCGCAAAGCCAATAGACTAATTGCTTGCCTTGGAGGCACGCGCAAGAGTAAGGGTCAGAGATACGAGCTTGTTGCTCCCTCAAACGAGCACTGCTGGGTCGTAGACGGTGCCGTCGTTCGCCCACTGCCTCGCGACGCAGCAACGCTTTTTGCCGACATTCTTGCCGACGCGGATCCGACAAATCTGAGTTTCGCTAAAGCAATTCAGCTAATTCGGGCCGAGGATTCCCTTTTCTCGGTTAATGCTGCGAGAAATGTTCTCCAGACAGGCAACGAAGCTGCGAAACAAAACAATGGGGCAATTTCAATCGCTGGGCTTGAAGCCAAGCTCTTTCCGTATCAAGCTCGAGGTGTGCAATGGATGAATGACACCATTACTCGCACGAATGGCCTCATTCTAGCAGACGAGATGGGGCTTGGGAAAACTCTACAAATAATTGCACTTCTTTTGATTTCGCCTCCGCAGACTTCTTCTCCTGCCCTAATTGTTTGTCCGACCAGTTTGATTGCCAATTGGGTTCGGGAAATCGAGCGTTTCGCACCAACACTTAGCTACATGGTCCACAGAGGGGCGCACCGCACCGGCATCGTCTCGGGTCTTCAATCCGCCCAGGTCGTCATTACGACCTATGACACTCTGGTGAATGATGTAGCCGTATTTACCTCGATGGAGTGGTCTTGGGTGATTTGCGATGAAGCGCAGGCTATAAAGAACCCAAGCTCTAATAGGCGGAAGGCACTTGCCGCAGTTCCGCGTCGCTGTTCTATACCAATGACCGGCACTCCAGTTGAAAACTCACTAATGGACCTTTGGTCCCTTGCGGATTTCGCAGTTCCCGGTTTGCTCGGGACAAAGACCGAGTTCGAGTTCGAATTTCCCGACAGCCTTGAAGCTGCGCAGCAGCTAGGCCAACTGACCGACCCAATAATACTTAAGAGGCGCGTATCAGAAGTTGCTGCAGATTTGCCAGAACGCCTCGATATCGACATCCCGTTGGAGCTGGATGACAGACTAGTAGATCACTACCGGGAAGTGCGGCAGGCTACTCTTGCGAAGTACCCAGTGGCAGGGGCACTTGTAGCGACTCTTCAACTCCAGTTGCTCTGCGCTCATCCTTGGTTGAGAAAGGAAGACGACGGCGATGAGGAGAATGCTTCACTGATCCCTTCAGACTCCATGCCCATAACGACTCCAAAGGTCGAGCGCGCGCTTGATTTGCTATCTGAGGCGTTTCGAAATGGGCGAAAGGTTCTAGTCTTTTCGCTCTTCAACAAGATCGGCGAGATCCTGAAGACAGCTGGCAGCGAATTGCCTTCAGCGTTTTGGGGTGCAATCAATGGAGGGACAGCGCAAGAAGACCGCCAACAGATTGTGGACCAATTTGCGGAGTTTGATGGGCCTGCCTGTTTGGTTCTAAATCCAAAAGCGGCCGGCGCAGGATTGAATATTACAGCTGCAACTGTGGTCATTCACTTTACCCCTGTCTGGAACCCCGCACTCGAAATGCAGGCAAGCGCGCGTGCACACAGAAGAGGGCAAACTGAACCGGTCTCGATCTATCGGCTTTTTTACAAAGAAACCGTTGAAGAGGTCATGATCGAACGGTCAGCTTGGAAGCAAGATCTGGCTAATGAAACAGTCCCAGTGTCAACGCGCGATGCCGGAGATCTGAACAAAGCGCTTGAAATCATGCCAAGGAAACAATGATGAAAAAGACGTTCCGAAAGACACTTACCGCCAATGACGTCGGCGCGACTGGGGGGCACCAAGCTGGTGTGCATATCCCAAAGAAGGAATTGGAATTACTAGATATGTTGCCACCTTTACCACCTGAAGTTAAAAATCCGGATGCGTGGATATTATGTATTGACGACGCCGGTAACGAGCTGAAATTTCGCTACATTTACTACAATAACAAGCTGCACGACGAAAAAGGCACAAGAAACGAGTACCGCGTCACACATATGATGAAGTGGTTCAAAGATGTTGGGGCCAGTGCCGGGGATGAGTTTGAGATATCCCGTGAAGAAGAATCTGATCAGTTCTCAATTAGGTTGCTCAAGAAAGAACGCGCTGCAGCCACGAATGATGAGGGTGCTGTAAGAATTAGACTGACCAACTGGCGAAGAGTGCACTAAAAAATTACTCATTTTGCGAAACTAAAACCAAAACTGATTTGCTAGGCGGACCGAAGGTGGACAGGCTAGCAGTTTCCCGCCTACTTGGGAGCAAAGGTGTATCCTCGCATAGGCAAAGTATTCATCGTTGTCCCCGGTGAAAAATTGTCTTTCTTTTTGATTTGGATTTGGTACCACCCCCCAACACTGCTCAGACCGGCAAGCAATGTTGTTTTCCAACCGCCTTATGCTGATGGCTTTGGCCCTATCAACTTTGGCGCTGAGTAATTCGATGCTAAACTGCTGAAGGCATAAGACCCGCGTACAGGTTTAGTATTTTCGTCATCATTGAGCTTTCATGCAATCCTGGACCTTCCGCTAGATAAGGTAAGCGCACACAGCAAATCACTATATGTGCTCAGATTGTTCTTGTTGAGCGGGCAACTTACAGCCATAGTGTCAGAAAAATACCCAGGGTGGAGCAGTTATGACGGATTTCGAAATCCTTCTTCGGAAGGCGGGATATTCTGCCCCCGAAGCAGCGAAATACCTCGGTTACTCTGAAGGTCATATCTACAGATGGATCCGCGGTGATGAGAAGCCAAGGGATAGCATAATCCGATTGCTTAATATTGAAATCGAACAGCGCCGTCCGGTCGACAGCGAAGCCAGTTTTTCGTTTGTCGATCTCTTTGCCGGAATCGGCGGGCTTCGGAAAGCTATGGAAGGAGCTGGCGGACGTTGTGTGTTTACATCCGAATGGGACCGTTTCGCGCAGCAGACCTATATGGCGAACTTCCCTGACAACCGGTCGATAGCTGGTGATATTCGCGACATTGACGCAAGTACGATCCCAGCGCACGATGTGCTTGTTGCAGGATTCCCGTGCCAACCATTTTCGATCGCAGGTGTTTCAAAAAAGAACGCGCTTGGTCGCCTACATGGATTTGATGACGAAACCCAAGGCACCCTCTTCTTCGATGTCTTGCGCATTTTAAAGCATCATCGCCCCGCGGCATTCCTTTTGGAAAATGTCAAAAACCTAAAAAGCCATGACAAAGGTCGAACGTTTGAAGTCATTAAGCGGAAACTTAAGGACGAACTCGGATACTCAATCCATACACGGATCATAGATGCGGCCCACTTTGTTCCGCAACACCGCGAGCGGATAGTGATCGTTGGGTTTCGGGAAGAAGTGCCGTTCGACTTTGACGAGATACATCTCCCCGAGCGTGGGCATCGGTTAATGAGAGATATACTGCACCCAGAGAATGGGCTTGAAGACCCTGAAGCGCACTACACACTAGGAGAAAACGCGGCCGTCAGCGAGAAGTACACCCTTTCTGATAAATTGTGGCGTTACCTGCAAGACTATGCCGCCAAGCACCGGGCGAGAGGTAACGGGTTCGGCTATGGGCTTGTTGAACGGAATAGCATCGCACGAACATTGTCAGCGCGTTATTACAAGGATGGTTCAGAGATCCTTGTGAACCGGGGCAAGGCCCGGAACCCACGTCGGTTGACCCCTCGTGAGTGTGCTCGCCTCATGGGCTACGATGAAGACTTTCGAATCCCAGTCTCAGATACTCAAGCATACAAACAGTTCGGAAATTCTGTTGCAGTTCCGGTATTCGCTGAGGTTGCACGTATTATGCGACCGCATATTCTGTCATTGATAGAAATCGAAACGGAGTCCTTACTCAGATTTGGTTGATGTACACGACAACGCCGCCCGAAGCCGTAACATGGCTGCAATACGTGGCGCCGACACGAAGCCAGAAATGTTTATCCGTCGCGGATTGCACGCCCGGGGTTTCCGCTTCCGCCTACATAATCGGAACCTGCCTGGGCGCCCTGACCTGGTTTTCCCAAAATACCGTGCGACGCTTTTCGTGAATGGTTGTTTCTGGCATGGCCACGGCTGCAATCTCTTTAAGTGGCCGCAGACCCGGGTGGAATTCTGGCGTCAGAAGATCGAAACTAACGTCGCTCGGGATAAGACCAACACACTGATGCTAAAGGAAACAGGCTGGCGCGTAGGAGTCGTTTGGGAGTGTGCACTTAAAGGGCGCAAACGACGAAGCGTTGAAGATGTGCTAAACATAGTATCCGATTGGCTTAACGAACCGAGTGGCGATTTGGAACTAAAGGGGCTGCCTTAAAATAAGAAATTGGCGACATTCTCTTGAAGGTTAACGCGCTGCTAGGCCTTTCTGAAGCGCGGCTACCAAGTTGCCGACCGAGGTCCAAACAGTTTGCCACGGGTCAGTCTTATTGCACCGCGGAAGCTAAGGATTGTGAAATGCACAGCGTTAGGTTTTCTCCAACGAAGTACCCCGAATTGCAATGTACCGCCAAGTCCAAACGTAGTGGTAACCGCTGCAAGCGATGCCGGCGACCCGGATGGAACGTGTGCCGGATGCATGGAGCCGGGGGACGAAACCCTCGAGCGCGCCAGACACCAGAGCCTGCCAAAGGTCCAAACAACGAGCGCAACCGGATGATTAAGATGCAACGGCGCTTTGCGCGCGCGGAAACGGGACATGTACCAAGGGATGTCGAGCGTGAATTCGCTCGTAATTGGGCAACGCGAATTTCACACGCTGATCATGAGAGATTCTTGCTTTCGCTTTGGGCGCGCATGGAAGGCCGATTGCAAACACGTGATTGGATCGACGCTCAGAGGCAAGTTGGCCTCTTGGATGAGAGGTTGAAAGCTAGTTAGGGGGGCTTGCGGCGATGAAAGAAGCGCAGATGTGCCCATCACAATCGTCAGGTGGCGCAATTGTGGTGACACCGGCGCCTTCTTATGTCCCAGATCATAGGATGGAATGTCTCGAGAATGACCAAGAGAAATCAAAAGAATTTGGTTCCTAAATTCCTATTAGCGCGCTCTCAACTTCAAGAGACACTAAAAAACACATTTGATTGAAAGCAGATCGGCATGAACCTATCTGTTTTTCGCTAATTTTAAGCGGAAATTTTAGATACTAAACTAAATCCAGTGTTGATTAACTCAATATCGAACACACACAGAAACGCACACACAAAACCCTATAGGGTTTTTGTGTGTGTGCGTGCCCGTGTTAGGTCATTGACTTTCTTGTGGCGTAAAAATCGAGGGTGGTCCCACCTGACTTCACGCGCGGCCTTCCGTCCTTCCCATCACCTCTCACAATCGCTATGCGTCCTGCTTCCAGCAGCTGATCGATGCCCGCAACCACGTCCACCTTTTTTCGACCGTCGAGCCTCTGCATAACTATCGAAATTAGGCCACTTTCGGCGCGAGTTTGTGTCGTGGGGTGTTTACCCAGCCTCTCCTGCCCTTCAAGTATATCATAAACTTTGTTTGCGAGTTCCGCCCGACGCGTTTCGATATGCATGTGAGTGTCTTCGGGTAGCATGACATCAATGGCGCCATCTTCCCATTTAGCGAACAGCGCTTTGGCTTGTTGTGAGTACTGATGTTTTTTCTGTCGCAATTCCACCGTATGTGTGTCTCGGTCGAGCCTTGCCCAAATTCGGTAACGTGCCTTGTTGTTCCATGCGGTAGAACCAGAATACTCGCTGTCCTCTGACTTTCCAGGGTGCCCGATCAAGATGATGGCTATGTTTTGATCTAATGCCAGATTGTGCATTAGACGCATGAAGCTGCTGACCTGCATGCGGTCATTCTCGTTCAGCTCGAACAGATCGCTCAAAGGATCAAGGATGACGATGTCAGGAGCTTCCTGTTTTATCACGTTCAATAGAACGTGATAAAATGCAGATGGGACAACAGTCGATCTGGCACTTTTGTCATTGGTTTCCCTAACCATACTCATATTGACCCGTTCCACATCCGGCAGGCGCAGGTTTTCTTTAAGCGTTTCGTATTCTTCACCGTCTATCCCCAACCTTGAGATGATCGATCGCAGCCTACGCCCTGTTTGTTTCCGACCATCCTCAGAAGAAAAGAACAACACCTTAAATGGCAGCTGCGGTAGTTCATTGAAAACCGAGCGACCGATAGCGAGACGTGCGGCGGTAGTTAGCATAAGGGCCGTCTTGCCGGTTCCTCCGGCTCCGTACAACAACGTCAAGCACCCACGCGGCACCCAACCGGGAATCACAAACTCTTCTGGGACGCTCCCTGCCAATAAAAGCGCGTCCAAGTCCGGGATTTGCAACGGCTTACCGAACGCGTCTACCGATTTCAGCTTGCGTCTGGACAATCGCTCTTCCATTTTTTCCTGATAGTCCGGCAAAGCACTCAACCCGCCCAGAGGTTCATTGATGAAAGTAAACTCCTGCCCTTCTTCGTTGGTCAGGGTGATGGTTGAGTGCCCCTCGTATTGTCCCTCTTCACGCGTCCAACCGTCAGGCAGGTCGCGCCCTCCATATAGCGCTTTTATTATTTGTGTGGGTTTGCTCCACTGCTCTCGCGGATAACTCTTCTGCTGCATTCGCTAACTCCGCTCAGGCCAGTTTTTTTGGCCTTCACCGTATTTCAAAGTCTTTACCATTCTTTGAGAATTCCGATTGGTTCAAACGCCATCTTCCGAAATGGCATTGCCGGCTGGCAGCCCGTTTACCCAACGCATTATGTCGGTGCCGCGGTATCGGATCTTGCGCTGACCAATGCGTACGAACTGCGGACCGGTGCGGTTTGCCCGCCAACGACGAACAGAATGCACCGACACTCCACAAAATGCGGCTACGTCGTGATCAGCATAGAGATGGTCAGGTTGTATGGTCATGACTGTCTTCTCCCGGGAGGAAGCAGACAATTTCGGCATACCGCTCCTCCCCTCGTGTTGGGGATGGATGAGGATGCCGAACGACCTCTACAAGCTATCTAAACCTGACGTTAACGCTTCATATCCGGTTGTCAATGCGCGGAAGACTGCAATCAGTGGCGCTGAAATCGAGGCCGCCCGACCACTACTCATCTGAATACACTAGGCGTAGGTTCGATGGTCGCGCCGTGCAGGTTAGGGAACATGTGTTGGATGCGTTTCAGACGCTGTAGATCGAGCCAGAACAAGTGCGACATGGACAATCCTCCTACCGCCCTTGAAACATGATGGCGTCACCGATGGAGTCGGATAAACCAATGGCCGCTCAGAACGGCGAACCCGTCGTCCGACGAAAATCTTTAGATGACGGCAGTGAGCCCAAAGCGGCCGTGCTCGCGCGGTGTCTATCTCACCAAGTGTATGAATGCTTTCGCTCTAAGTTCTGGCCCCGCCAGAAGGCACGGCCTTAAGTCCGGTGACTGCTCTACGTCGCGAGCGGTTGCGGTGCCATGCGTCGTAAAGTGTAGTGTCGAGAGGAAAATATGTTCAGAAAGAAGGTCTTTTCGTGCGAGCATTGTCATCAAATGATCGCTTGAAATCAGGCTAGGGTTAAAATGAACGGCGCTCAATCACTCGTAAAAACCCTTTTGAACAATGGTGTGAATACGGTTTTTGCAAATCCCGGCACCTCGGAAATGCACTTTGTCGCTGCCTTGGATGAACACTCAGAGATGAATTGCATTCTTTGCCTGTTTGAAGGCGGCACGACGGGTGCTGCAGACGGGTATTTTCGCATGAAGCGAAACGTCGCGGGCACGCTCCTGCATCTTGCACCCGGCTTTGGCAACGCCTTTGCCAATCTGCACAATGCCCGAAAAGCGGGGTCCGGGATCGTGAATGTTGTGGGCGATCACGCAACGCATCACCTGCATTATGAAAGTCCTTTGAAGGGAGACATCCTAGGTATCAGCCAGGCGGTCAGTCATTGGACGCGTGTGTCGTCCAATGCCACTGACGTAGCAACGGACGGAGCGGCTGCGGTTCAGGCGGCCCGCGCGCGCAACGGTCAGATTGCAACGCTGGTCCTGCCTGCCGACACAGCTTGGAACGCAGCGAACGCAGCGGCAAACCGATTGGACAACCGAGAACGCCTCCATAGACCGTCAACAAGCGATTTAGAGGCCGCGGCGGCCCGGCTTGTGACGCCGAACGCCGCGCTGATGATTGGCGGATCAGCTCTGTTTGGACCCCAGCGTGAACTGGCTGGCAAGATCGCTGCCGCGACGGGGTGCCGTTTGTTGGCTGATACTCTGATACCGCGCATTTCCAAAGGCGCAGGAACAGCAAGGCTAGACCAACTGGTCTATCCGATATCGCCCAAGATCGCTCAGCTTGAAGCAACCTCTTCGATCACTCTGCTTGGCACAGATAGGCCAGTCGCCTTTTTTGCCTATCCCGGGAAACCGAGCGTGCCCGAACCTCCGCATTGCCCCATTACGGACTTGTGCAAGCCCACAGATGATATCGAGTGGACGCTGCAAGCGCTCGCCGACGCGGTCGGGGTCACAAGCAAAACGGCGACAGAAACCCATCCGCTCGACCTGCCAGACATTCCCATCGGACAGTTGACCCTCGAAAAAGTTGGTTTGGCGTTGGCCGCGTTGATCCCGGAAAACGCGATCATCTGCAATGAATCCGTGACGTCCGGGTTTCATGTCATACCACCGACAGCTACCGCCCACCCGCATGACCTACTCGCAGGCACCGGCGGCGCGATTGGGTTGTGTTTGCCTTGTGCGACGGGTGCGGCTATCGCCTGCCCCGACCGAAAAGTCATCGCCCTAACCGGCGACGGGTCCGCCATGTATACTCTTCAATCATTGTGGACCATGGCCCGCGAAAACCTGGACGTGACAATCGTTGTGTTTGCGAACCGCGGTTATCAAATCCTGCGCGATGAACTCACAAACGTCGGCGTGGCGAGCTATGGTCAGAATGCTCAGGCTATGTTTGACGTGGTGAACCCGACGTTGGACTGGGTTTCGCTGGCGAAAGGCCATGGTATTCCGGGGACACGCGCAGATGACATGGACAGCTTCGTAAAGGCGCTCTCCGCCGGTCTCTCCAGCGAAGGGCCATCGCTGATTGAAGTTGTGTGTCCACCGACCGCATGAGTGTTCTGACACGGTACCTGAAAAGCAGATGAGACTAGCGGTGCAAATCGCGGATCAATTTTATTTGATATTGTGAAATGACTTTGCGATGGACCAAACGGTGGCCAGATTACCGCTTTGTACACAAGGCAGCCATTCACACACCGCACAGCGAACGACTGGAACGAGCCCTCAGCTGACGTTGCCAAGGAGGCCTCAGCGAGCCGAAAGAAAGCCTCTGCTGGAAAATCGTCGTCGATACTCAGCAGGGCTAAGACCAGTCATCTTTTTGAACAGGCGCCGGAACGCTCGGGAATCTGAATACCCGACGGCCTCTGAGACAGCTTCGACACTGTGGTCGTCCATCTCCAGAAATTGCTTGGCCTCCTCGACCCTAAGCGACTGCACATAGTCTTTGGGGCTGTAGCCCGTTGCCGCGCGGAAGCGTCGGTCGAACGTACGTCGCGGGAGGCCAGAGCGAGAGATCATCCGCGCTACTGCGTCACGCTTTCCATAAGCATCGGCGAGCCAGGTCTGGCATTCCTGAATGACTGCGTCGTCGCTCTGCGACCTTCTCTTGGGAGCTGCGTAGTGTCTTTGGCCGTCGGGTTTTGGATCGACACAATAGAACCGCGCTGATTTCGCTGCGTGCTCCGGTCCGATGTAGCGCGCAATCAGGTAAAGCGCGAGGTCCTGCCAGGATGCCATACCACCTGACATCACGATGCAGTCTCCCTCTCCTGCAAAAGTAAGCGTGCGGTCCGGACAGAAAGCCACGCGCGGATAACGCTTCTCAAAAACCTCAGCCATGGACCAGTGCGCCGTTGCCTCTTGATCGTCAAGAAGCCCAGCGTCCGCCAAGAGCGCCGAGCCAGAACATGCCGTTGCCAGGCGCGCGCCTGCCGAATGTCGCTTGACGATCCAGTCGATCTCCGGCCCCAAAACTTCTTTCGGCGAGGTCATCATACCGATCCTGAAGTTTGGCAGGCAGATGATCTCTGCGTCGTCTGCTTCTTCAAGCGTCGCGTCAGGTGCCACTGGGACGCGGCTTATGCAGCGGAATGGCTCCTTGGCTCTGGCGACGATCCTAACTCGTGTCATCGGCGGGGTGGGGGCGCCCTCGGTGAGGTAGGACCACGCAGACCCTACTGACGTCAGCAAATCATAGATGCCGTAGAGAATGGCGCCCCGGCAACTCTCGGCCGCAAGGATGTCGATCCGCAGAGGTTCAGCGATGAAATCCCTAGTTGTCATTTTCATACTCTCCTCTTCGAATCCGATGGCCGATTTGGCCCTCTTGTGGCCGGTTCGACCCTGACAAATGCGTTTTTCGTCCACCAGTTTGGAGCAGACTACAAAAGCACGCGAGGAAAATCATGACCTACGAAGCTTTCAAGTTTGCGGAAAAAGAGGGATGGGACGCCCGCGCTGCCGCCTATGACGACTTCACCGGGCGGGTGACAACCAGCGCGATTCCGACGCTTCTAGCGATGGCCGAATTGGCCCCTGGCAAACGTATTCTAGACCTTTGCTGCGGCACCGGAAGGGCTGCGGGCGCAGCAATCGCACTTGGCGCTGACGCCGAAGGCGTTGATGTATCTGCGTCGATGGTCAAGGTGGCGCAAAGCGCTTTCCCCGCGGCACGCTTTGTAACCGGCGATGCCGAGGCGATACCGAAAGATGATGCTATTTTCGATGTTGTGATTTGCTCGTTTGGGATAATGCATGTGGGCAGCCCGGAAATCATGTTCAACGAGATTGCGCGCGTTTTGAAACCCGGTGGGCGAGTAGCACTCAGCCATTGGATTGGACCGCCACAGTCACCGTTGTTCCGGATCGTCTTTGGCACGATGCAGAGCCTTGCGGACATATCCGTCGTGCCTGCGTCACCGCCCCCATTCGCTCTTTCTTCGGAAGATACCATGCGAGAGAAATTGGAAGCGGCTGGATTTAGGGAGTTTTCAAGCTCCAGAGTTCCACTGGTCTTCAAAGCTCCGAAAGGACAGTTCGTTAAACATTTCCGCAACTTCGCTGCAAGGGCGGCCATAATTCTCGACAATCAGAATGAAGACGTCCTGGAAGAAATCTACTCCTCTTGGGATACCCAGTTAAAGGATTTTCTCGATGGCGAGGAATACCACGTTCCGATGCCTGCCATAGCAGCGACTGCCGTCCGAGGTGCGTAGATCCATGATGATCTTTCGACCTATGCTCGCACCGAACGGAGTTGGAGTAACCCGGCTCAAGAACAAGGAGCGCACGACATGGATATTGCGGGAAAGCCAGCTCTCGTCGTCGGCGGCAGCGGAGGCCTCGGCCGCCGATTGGTAGAAAGGCTCGCCGAGGCAGGCGCCGACGTCGCCGTGGGTTATAGCGGCGGCCAGGATCGCGTGGCCGAGGCCTGCGACGCTGTCGAAAAGCGCGGACGCCGGGCGGTTGCTGTTCGGCTCGACCTGCGCGACCCAGCCTCGGTCGAAGCAGGTGTAGCGCAGGCGGCAGAGGCACTGGGCGGCCTCGCAATCCTGATGAACGCCGCCGGCGCGGCCGGGGGGCCGCCGGCGGGCGATCTCGTCGCCTACGACCCCGAAACCTGGGACCGCATCAGCGACATCAACTTCCGTGGCCCCTTCCTCGTCTCCCGAGCCGCGGCACCGCATCTGCGTGCCGCACGGGGCGCTATCGTCAATTTCGGCTCGACTATCGGACACGGGACCTGGGGCGCCGACCGGGCCTTTCAACCGACGAAGGCCGCCGTCTCGGGCCTGACCCGGTTCCTTGCGGCCACGCTGGCGCCGGAAGTGCGTGTGAACTGCGTGGCGCCGGGTTTGATGGAGAACACGGTTATGAGCAGCGGGGCGCCGGAAAGCTTCGTTTCAACGTGGCGCGAGGCGGCGACACTGAAGAAGACCACTTCCATCGACGACGTGGCGGAGCAGGCGCTGACCTTTTGCAGGGCGGAGACTGTCACCGGGCAGACGCTGGTCATCGACGGGGGGCTGACCTTCCGATAGTTCCTCACTCAGTATCGAGAAGCTAACCTGACACTCAATTCACGGTGGCTTTGTCCCGCATTGCGGTCTTTGCCCCGTTTTCAGCCAACGTCCGCTTCTAATAAGAAGCCGACGTTGACGTTAAGCCTTTTTGTGGATCCTTACCCTAGGGAACTAACCAGAACTCGCCGAGTTCAGACAGCGTATCCTCCCATCGAAATTGGGCTTCGAAACGCCGGTCGATAATGGTGGATTTGTCATAGGTTCCAGCTAGCCCAGGGCGCTTGTGGCCGATCATTCTTTCGGCAGTGTCAAAGTCGATCCCAAGTTCGCTCAAGCCGGTACGGTATGTGCGGCGCAGGCCGTGGATAGACAGGCGGTCGTCGCCGAATGCTTTACGGACCGGAATGATCCGCTTTGACCAGCCGGACATTGGCGATCCGGGTTTGCGATGACTGGAGAAGATCAAGTCGTCGGTTTCACCGATGATCGCGCAAGCAACCTCCGCGAGATTTTCCAGCAACGCGCGGGACAGAAGACCCAGCGGGACTGTGTGTTCAGTCCCGCTCTTGGTACGGTCTGCGGGGACTGTCCAGATCGAGAGATTGGCGTCGAGCTCCGTCCAACGCATGTGAGCGACTTCGTTGCGGCGTTGGCCGGTCAGAAGTGTGAAGCGCAGAAATGCTTGGAATATCGGATCATGAGAGGAGCTGACAGCCTTCAGGAACCGCTTAATCTGGTCTGGGGTATTCATGGTCCATTGGCCGCCCGAGAGGCGCTGCGCGCGTGTCTGGCGCGGTCTACGGTAGCCTGCGAGGGGCGAGACAGGGATATGTCCCTTGTCTGCTGCGAAGTTCAGAAATCCAGTGGCGTTCTTGCGGAAGTAGTCGGCAGCGCCGGGACGACCGGATTTCTGGATACCGTCAATGATCGCGGTCAGGTCGAGGCGTGTCAGATCACCGATTGGACGCGAGCGGTGCGGGTTTAGGTTCGCGCGCAGCGATTGCATCATGTCGTTCGTACGGACGATCTGGCGCGCGATCAGGTCCTGTTCGTAAAGGTCTAGAAGCTGGGCGGTTCGGATCGCGCCGATCTGAGGGACGCGCGGATCGATACCGTTGCGCAGATCGAGGATATTGGCGCGTGCGAGGTCGCGCGCCTGTTTGAGAGTGATTGCGCGGGTGTCACCGATCTTGATCTGGACGCGCTTGGCTTGACGACCGGTCCCAAGGCGTGAGCGGAGGATGTAGACCTTAGTGTCGGTCCCGATGCGCACCGCGAGGCCGGGAACATCCGTGTCATTGATTTCGTGTCGTTGGGCGCCTGGTTTTGCTGCGCGGACCTTAGCTTCGGTTAGGGCCTCGCGCTGGGCGCTGGGTTTGGGGCTGACCGGAACGATCTTTAGGGCAGTTTGGGTCATAAACCGTTTTCCTTTTTTTGGCGACCACATGGCGACCACCGTTACGCTCACTTATCGCAACATAACATAACCTAACGCAATAAAATGATAAAGAATTCAATTGATTCTAACTACTCTACGCGACCCAGCGCATGTCAGAGCACTCCCTTGGTAAGGGAGAGGTCGAGAGTTCAATTCTCTCCAGCAGCACCACTTCAAACTGAAATTTTCATTTTTATCAATTAGATACTCTTTATTCTGACGATTTGACCCCCCTTTTCATCCCCCCGAAAGTGTGGCACTATGCCGATGCACATACTAATTCGAAAAGGCTTCTTGCCTCGCCCATACCGCATCATTTTCACCACAGCAAATTGGTCGGGGCATCGTGTTTGCGCTCTTTCAGATTGGGGAAAAAGCCCCGATTCCATACCAACAACCGGAAGAATACTCTGTTCCTTTCTATCATTGTGGAAAGCGACGCCGCCTGGATAATATGCCCCATCAGGCAGGCTTTGAAGATTTTGGGCGGTATCACTGCATTCAGTAAAACAACCCGAACATTCCTGGACCGGCTTGCAAGTCAGGTTTTGTCAGGCTCTCACGACAAACGCCCCTGTGATGTGTGATTGAGTTCAACATTCCTAAACAGCGTCTCGGCGTAATAGTTTTAGCATTGGGCAGTGTATCCGACTGCGCCCCTTGGGGTTTTGATGCAAATTGCACCGAAACTGAACGAGTCGCCCAAAGCTCGTTTCCCCTGGCTGGGTGCTATTCCATTTCGGCTATCCAGTCTTTTAAGGCCTCGCAAAATTTCATGAGGTGCAAAAGGTGATATCCGCTCGCCTTTACCGGCTGCTGAAAATTAAGCCCGATATTTCCCGTCATAAAAACGGCGTTCACGATATCCCGGTATCGGATTGCCTGGGTATTGTGTGTGACGCGCTTCACTGACGCACACGACAGAATCAGCAACATTGGGTTCAGTTAAAGAGTTAGCGCTCATGTTGTGTTACGAGCGCAAGGTTTTTCACTGTCTTCCCTGTCAACTAGGGCGCGTTTGGTTAGAGCGCGCCCTTTTTCTTTCTTCATCAGCAGTCACTTCACTCAACTCTTTGGTACGCCTTTCGGCGCTGAACGAATGGTATAGCCCCTTCACTACGTACGTTGACCAGTGCCGGTGGTATTATCGAGCGCTTGCCGTCGTAGAGAATCCGCTCGTGGGCACGTCTCAAGTGAGGCCGGGGGCTGGCGCGTGTGCCACCGCGATCCACGCTTTCTTTTGTGGAACTGAGGGCAGTTAAATACTCACTTGCATCAGTATTGTAGTGCGCAGGGATGGGAGCCTTGCCGAGTCGCTTACGCCTTTTATTCGTCACGCTTGGCGCGCGTTTCAAATCTACCTGGCAGCCCCGCGTGTTTAGGATGGCTACAGCGAGCGGGTAATACGGTATTGCCGCTGATTTCCCTGTTTCGCCATCTCTCATTAACGATTTTGAGACCTTTGTATACATACCCGTTTCGGTATGGTGGAACACTAGTTCGGCCATGAAGGGAGCACGGCCTTGCTTCAGTACAAACTGATTGACCAAAACACTGGCATCAGGTTGAGGTCTGACGACTTCCAAAATCGTAAGCGGCTTGCTTTCACCTTGCGCTTCTGAGGGGGAGTAGTCCAGCACGAACGCCCAGGGATGTAATCCGAACGGCTGCAAAACCTGATCCTTGAGTCCTTGCAGTACGTCCACCACGCGAGCGAGGTTCAGTTTAGCGCTGCTGAATGAGCCGAGAGCAAAGATTCGACCTTCATCAACGATGCCTTGCGGAACTACTTCGTTACCCAAGCTGGGAACTAGCTCTAATGCGCGCTTCAATTTCATGCCAGCATCAATGCTCTATGTCTCTACCGAGCGCCAGTGGGCAATTGGACAAAAAACCAATATCGGGGGCTTGGGCCTTCTAATCCCGCTATCTTTTTCAGCCTGCTTATGTTGCAGCCTGCAACACTATTCGACCGCGCCCCTCAAAACTGCGAAGAGCGTTCGTGGTTTCGACTGCAATCTGCTTGTTGCCGTTGCCCGGATAAAGTGGAACCGACAGTTCCACTTTTCTTACGGATCTCACAAAGCTCTTTGCGCTTCGCCGGATGCTCGGACCTCTGAAGTTGATCCAGTTTCGCCCGTATCAGGCAGGCAGGTGGAACTGGCGGTTCCACCAGTGGGAATAGTTGGCCCACTGCCCCGAGCCTCCCAAAGTTCTTTTCTTTTAGCTAGGTGCTCGGACCTTTGAATTTGATCCCACTCCGACCGCATCAGGCAGGCTGGTGGGAACAGATGGCCCACCAGTAACCCGTTGCTCCAAAGCCCTTGTTTTCACCCGGCCTACCACCACCAGCGGAACTGATGGTTCCACTGCTCCGCGCCCGGCTTCAATTGGCTCAACTTGAGCCGATTGATTTTGCCGTTGGTGTGAAAAACTTAGATTTGAACCTGACCCCCTGCTACATCTGCTACTTCTGCTACACAGGCCGTGTAGCAATTACGTGGATTCTTCCACTGCGGATTGAAAGAATTGTGTTATTCAAATAGCAAATCCGCATGAAACACGAACCAGCAACACCCGGCACGGCTGCCCTGAACGCATACTCAATGAGGGAATCCGATGAAGAGCGAAACGCCGCTATGTGGGCTGCCTGTGCTTTGATGGCCTTGCACGATAAAAGGTCAGACGTGTTTCAGGAATATGATGAAAGCTGGGCCAACAAGCTGAGGCCATTAGGTTAGCGGATCTGTAGTGCCCGAAATGTCCTCCCGAACTAAGAAACAGCACATTGTCCCGCGATTCTATCTGAGCAAGTTTTGCGACGCAGATGGGATGGTTTGGACCTACTCAGGTGGAGACAAACCGCGCGGGGATAGACCTGAGGCAACAGCCGTCGAAACAAACTTTTACAGCCCAATCGGCGCAGAAGGTGAAAGGTTCGATGAGGCTGAAAAACTTCTGGCACAAATCGAAAGTAACGCAGCGCCACTTTGGGACAATCTCTGTGCAGGCGAGGTATTGGTCGGTGAACAGCGCGAGCACATTGGCGTGTTTCTAGCTGCCCAATATTTGCGCTCACCTTCTGCCATCCGGGCGGGTGCTGAATTGATGGCCTCGTTGGCGCATCACACAGCTCAGTCCATCGCCGCAGATAAAGAAACTCATGACCGATCCATCGACAGTTTCGAAAAGGATACCGGCAAGAAGATTTCCCCCGAAGAACGTGAAAAGATGAGGGAGTTTGTGAGAGACCCGAACAACTTTTCAATGAACGTCCTGCGCTCAGCTGGACTACCGATGCTGACGGGCTTGGAACAGCTTGCAAATATCTTCTTGAACATGAAGTGGGCTGTTGGGCACAGCGGGGAGCAACATCTGATTACATCGGACAGCCCGGTCACAAGAATTTCCGATCCAACCACTCACCATCCGGTGCATGGTGACGGCGCTTTCGCCAACAGAACAGTAAAGGTCCAATTCCCGCTTACACCAAATCGGCTCATTGAAATGACATGGCGGGGAGAAGAAAAAGAGGGGGTCGCCGAGATACCAAAGGCGTTGGCTCGAGAATTGAACGGCATTAGAGCGGCTCAGGCCGAACGCTTCGTGTATGCCTCGGAAAAAGACTACGGCATAACAAAGCTCTGCAAAAAGTGGTTGGAGCGAGAAAAACCGCCCAAGATTGTTGCTGCTGGCGATTCACCTGTAATCAATGTGAAACGTAAGCTTTAGTGAGGGTCGTGTTTCCCGACCTCTCGCCAAGGGGCATTTATTTTTTGTTAACCATTGTGTGCAAATTCTAACTACGACACCCGATTAGGATTTCCCAAATGGATCATGAATTTCTTCGTCGAGCAAACGAGGTGGAGCTAAGGCTGAAGGCGGATGGCTTGCTTGGAACGGCTGCGTCAATTCGACAGTTGGTATTCAGTTCTGGGAACACGTTGGAAAGCCAAACTACACAAGCGAAAGAAGATGACGCGTTATGTGGACAAGTTACCTCAACTGGCTAGACCACCAAATTTCCGCATTTCTACAATCAGCTTCATCATACTACCGCGACCCAAACAGATTTTCTCGCAAGGCGGCGATGGCGCAAAAGAAACCCCACGCCGAAAATGGAGGATGGATCGGCATGGGGCTATTTGCGGGGTTTTCGACTTTCAGACGTAGGCCACTCTCACACAGACCTACGTCTTCATTCGTCCCCGGGTATTGCAACGCTCGTTGAGAAACGCACAACCTGTTCAGTATATGATAGTCTTAGCAAATTGTTGTCCGAGTTTGGCAAACCCACCAAGGAAGATAGCCAGATTGGTTAAAACACCTTTCTTGGATTGATGGAAACGCAGCAAGATGAGCATTACGGGCGGGAACACTAGTGGTTTGCCAAGCTTCAGAATGAACCTGATAATAAGGTATGCCAAATACGTTGCAGTCGGGAGACAAATTAATACGAGCGAAACGTATCCAAGCAGCTCTCTAACAGCTTTGTCTGGGTTGGCATCTCCAAAATCTATGAAATATGTGTGATTGATCAAATAGAAAATCCACTGCGATAGAACCAGCGCCATGGAAAGGAGTATGTCCAAAAGAAAGAAAAACATCTTCTTAAGACTGGACCCAGGAGAGTAAAGCCTTTTCATACAGAAAATTGTGAAAGACACTGAAAAGAAAAGCGAAATAATCCAGGTCGGGATTGAGAGAAGCACAGGCCGAAGGATATCAGTAAAATTAACATCGACTTTGACAGGTGGGCAAGGCGCAGCACTATTGCTGAGAATCTGATCCCAGCAAACTTCAGAGTAAGAAAGTTCTCTTGGAAGCCAAAAGAAGAAAAAAGCCAACAGACAGATTAATACAATCAGTATGAAAGCTGTTACGCGTAGCAATCGGTTCATGGAGAAAGCAGGCGTACCGAAAACAAGAAGTGCAAGACTGCGAACATACTGAATGTCCTCCAAGAATATTTCTCCATAACGTGCCTCTCCTAAGTGTAGCCAAGCAGAACCTACCCATTCCCGAATGGCTGCACGTTTTTCTTCCCCCAACAACCAATCGAGAAATACTAGGATTGAGACAATAGAAGCCACGGCAAAGAAAAACTCGTCAGCAAAACCCTCAAAGAAAGTTGCCATGTCTCATTTGCTCCAAGTACTGGGCTGCTTCGAGTGCAAATTATTGATAGGCCCGGGCATCTCAGTTTTATGGCTGTATAGAGAACTTCGCCACAACCGGTCTATGGTCTGGCCCTCCAACCTTTTCAGCATCGCAATACGCGCTTTCGGTTTCGTATATCGTGACATCGATTGTATTTATGTTTGGACCTTCCTTTAAGAAGAAGTGATCCAGCATGGAGTCGAAATCGTCACTGCATTGCGTTTTTATTGGGTTTTGCGGTCGCTCCCACGTCATCACGCTTTCAAGGGTTTTGAACGCGTCGGAGTCCTGATTTCCATCGGCGCTGGATGGTTGTACCGGAATGTTGAAATCACCGGTCAATATCACCTGCACATCGGACCTTTCGATCCATGCTTTGATGATTTCTGCTTGATGTGCGCGGGTATTCTTACCGTCACCGCAGCATTTCAAATGAACATTTCCAACGTAGAACTCGACACCAGTGTCTTTGTCCTGCAATCGTATGAACAATGCTCCGCGAAGGTTCCAGTCTGGCTCACCCAACCGTCCACCTATCGCTCCAGGCTTGGACCTTATGCCATGGAGTTCAACGTTTTCGACCTGCCTGAACCGGGATGAATTGTAGACGATAGCCAGTTGGTCATCTCTGCGGTGCTGCTGAGAAATCGTACCGCTTTCGCTCACGATGGCGCGGTAACTGCTTCTGCGCCCGACCGCTCCCGCCGCAACTGTGTATTCTTCCACTGCGCTAATGCCAGCCACCTCTTGCAATGCCCACACATCAACCTTCCCGACGCCGCGTATTGTGCGGCTCACCATGAATGGCTGGGTATCTGAGGCGGATTCGGTGTTTAGCGTGCCAACTGAAAAGTCTTGGGCGTAGGCAGATGTAAAAGGGAAAAGCATCAAAAATGCTGCTAAGAACCTCATAGAAATCTCCAATATTCATCAATCAATGGAACGACAATACATGCCTTTCGTTGGTTCTTCTAAGGATTTTTTCCGACACCTGACTGTCCGTTCATTGCGTCCTTCGCGGCGCAAGACGACAACCTAGATTCCGAAAAGTCGCTAGATTTTGGAACAAGCAGGTTTTGCTAGCTTAATCCGATAAGTGTTACGCTTGTCTTTGTTTAATACCTGGAAATTTGATTATGCCCCGAGAAGACAGACATCCCAACGCAGAAATAAACCCGCTGATTGCTAAGCTCCAGGAGCGGACTCTAACCATCCTTCAGGACCCATTGAGTGAAGAAACCCGCAAGGCTCGCCGGAACCTTCTCACCTTTTGTGCTGTGTCTATGTTCTTTGCATTGGGAGGAATTGTACCAAAAGAAATCAGTGCGCTGGGTGTTGAACTGACGGTCACGAACCAGAAGTACTTGTATTTGGTTGCCGTGCTGATTGTGGTCTATATGGCGGTGACCTTTTTGGTGTACGTCGCAGCAGACACCCAACGCCTCCTGATCGCCTACCGGGCTTTCAAAGGAGACTTCAACATGGTGAAAGACGCAGCGAATGACCGTTTCCAAGACAGGTTGCTTTTAAGAGGAAGGGCTTGGAAAGGAACTGTCTTGTTACGCGCGGTCTGGGAATTGCTTGTGCCTTTACTGGTCGCCCTTGCGGCGATAATCGCTCTCCAGAACACGACCATCCCAATGTGACTCTGTGCTGCACGCGCAGTTAAGAAATTAGGCAGCAGCTAAGGGATGAAAAGGTAGGTGAAAGTTGCAGGGAATTGGCAGTTCAATTCAGAAGGGCCTGAACTGGTATACGGGAAGGCTCGCAGTGTTTTTTGCGGCATTTGTGCTTTACGCAATTAGTCAGACGCTCGACGACCTGACCCGGTATGATTTTGACGGGCCAAAAAATATTACGTTTTGAAAATTCTTCTGGGGTACAAAACTCGACGAGGTCTGGACGGATGGCTACTGGATCACATCAAAGATATCCTTGCTTTTGTGCTACGCTATTCTTTTTCTGAATTTCTTTGCAGGAGGCTTAACAGTCACGGAAGTTATTCAAAGCAAGGCACTACGGTCCCTCCCAGAACACATTGCCGACAAGTGGGAACTGCTGATGTGGTACGCCATCGGTGTTCCAATGATGACAATTTTCTATTTTGAGTTGAGAATATTCAGCAACATCGGTGGAGCATTTGTTTCAGGGTTCGCAGGAGGGCTAGATTGGTAAATTTGCCGGTGAATCTTTGTTTGTGGCTATTGGCTGACGTGACCTCTATTTGCGCTGCTCTGAAGGCCCGCAGGTCAATCAACCACCAATTTGTTACCGACCGCCCATCTGGCCCCGCGTGGCCGTAGAACATCCAGTCTCAATGGTCGTTCACTATCTTGGAAAGTTCCGTCTCGGCTCCGGTGGGTAGCTTGGCCCGTATCGAGAATTGATGCGGGTATCTTGACGCATATTCAACCGTTGTAGAACAATGATCCAAATGAGTTTTGGCAATGACTGCCAGCTTTGTTCGTTGTGCAGCACATTTGCAAGGATTGTCAGATTGGTTTTGGAGTGAATGCGGTGAGCCACGAGAACAGAAACAAGCACCTAGACTTCATCATGGCTTCAATCTCCCGAATGGCGCAAAACTCCTTCCTTGCCAGAGGTTGGTGTGTGACGCTTACAAGTGCACTTTTGGCGGTGCTTTCCAGACTTGAGGAACCACCGACATACACATTGGTGCTTGTTCCAATCGTACTATTCTGGGTAGTGGATGCATATTACCTTAAACTGGAGCGAGAGTTTCGTGGATTATATGACATCGTAAGGCTTCTCCCCGAAGGTGAAATCGATTTCTCCATGAATGCTCGGCAAGCCCAAGGAAACGTATCAATCGCCAACACTTTGTTTTCTGGTATTCTCGTGTTCATCTACGGAGGTCTAATTCTCTTAGTGGTTTTCTTTATTTTTTTCTTGGAAAAGTGACATGCGCCCATTGAAAATCTTCGTCGTCGGCCCTCATGAACCAGAGCGCTACCGAGCAATCAAGCTATATGTTGAGAGGTTCGTCAGTAGAGCTCAAGGAGAGCACGAAGTTGATGTGGTCACACCAATCGACAACCCCACCACAGACAGATTCAACGATTGGATCTTCGGTCAAATTGATACCTGCGACCTCATTATTGCCGACATGACGGGCTTTAATCCGAATGTTGTCTATGAAGTTGCTTTTGCGCACACACTTGGAACACCATGCATTTACCTACAGTTCGGGCAGGACGAAAGCGACCGCGAGACCGCCCTACAGATAAGTCACTATTTCAAATTCAGTCTTATGGCTGAGGCCGACGAAGCCAGCCTATATTCTGAGATAGATGCAGCTGATTTGGAAACTGGTCGCGTAGATAGTTTAGATAGATCACTATCGCTTTTTCTGAACGAGAGCTCTATTTCAGGAGAAACAATAATCTCCGAATACTACGGAGCTTTTCCAGCCGACGCGGAGTTCATGCGTGGACTGGCAGAAAGCTACTATCGGAATTACCTCGGCTTCATACTGGAAGCCAGACCACCTGAGGAATTCAAAGACCTAGACTTCAAAATTGTTGTGCCCGACACGTTCGAGGTTACAGACGCGGACATAAACCGCGTAAAGGACGACAAGCTACCGAGCAAATATACCATTTTTCCGCAGGCGTTGAATTCAATGGAACGCGCTCTTGGGGTTAGTAGACACAGCAATGAAAAAGCCGAGTTCTTCTACGACATACCAACCATTATTTTGACTGTCACTTTGAGCTCAAAGTACAAGAAAATTGCTGACAGTGCCTACTTTTCCAGCGTCGATAGAGACGCGCTTACGGACCGTCTGGCAAGAAAATTCGTGTCTGCAATCTGGGACTCCATTCGCGACCATCGACGGTCGATTAGGTTTCCCACTAAGCAACTGCATTTTGTTTGGCTCAGCGAACTGACGGGATATTGGCACGACGATGTCGCTTTGATGAACGATGTTCCATTTGATAGACCTGATGGCTTCTAGCAAATGTCATTGCTGAACATCGAAAAACAGGAGACTTTCGATGAGTGAATTTGGCTGGAGTTACGGCAAAAGCGGGCTCGGATTGCGTGAAGACGAGTTCTCCTGGCAGGCGTCAATTGAAGCGGACAAATTCTTCTTTCTAAGACGCCTTAAGAATGAACCAAATGTTCTGTCGGACTTTGCCCTTGGGTCTGTCGACGAACATACGGCTTCCAAACATGTCGCAGAGTTTCTTTCAATTACTGGATCAAGCTCACTGGGCGAGAAAATAGTTCTGACTTCAATTGGGTCTGCGGATTCGGATAGACAACGGGCCTTGGCGGCATCCGAACCTTTGGTCAGAGTTCTAACGCACGCACTAAATAGGCTGAGTTTGGTTCCTAAACACGTTGGCATCGATAAGCTTCGCAGCCAGTGGTGTTTGGTTGTGTCTGTCTGATATCCAACGACTCGCGATTTCGCGACAATTGAGACTGTCTATCCTCAAATATGAGAAATAGCCGTCGATGCGCACGTGCTCCGGCAACCGGTCTGCATCAGCGCAGACTATAGCATTGAACTTGTTGCCAGTCAGGTCGCCTCCCTGTCAACTGGCGCGCGCTTGATTTAAGTGCGCCCTTTTCTTTACCAACGGAGCTCTGAGCTGAGCGCTCTTTCGGGGAAAAACCTCGATGCATTCATAGCCGCACTAACAGCAACCAACGAGTTCCGTATGCTAGCCAATTGGTCCAGGCAGGGACGCCGCTTGTAGTAGTTGCGAAACAATTGGGTCATTCTAACACAGATACGGTTAACCGGACCTATAGGCATCTTTGCTGTGACTCGATTGAATCGGAGATTGCTCGCAGATTTGCTCCGTTGAAGAAGGCTCATAACGATCCGCGTCTTAAAGACCTTAGAAATTCCTTGCAGGAGAAAGCTGAGCTCTGTTGGTCGTGGCCAGAGAAAAACAGGAGCCGAGCTACCGGATCCGTAGTCAAAGTCCTCAGACGCAAAGAAGACGAGTTGCGAGAATGAGGAAGGAAGGGGCATTTACTTTTTGTTAACCATTGGGTGCAAATTCTAACTACGAGACCCGATTAGGATTTCCCGAATGGATCATGAATTTCTTCGTCGAGCAAACGAGGTGGAGCTAAAGCTGAAGGCGGATGGCTTGCTTGGAACGGCTGCGGCAATTCGACAGTTGGTATTCAGTTCTTGGAACACTTTGGCAAGTCAAACGACACAAGCGAAAGAAGATGACAAGTTACTTGGGCAATTTACCTCAACCGACTAGACCACCAAATTTCCGCTTTTCTACAATCAGCTACATCATAACACCGCGACCCAAACAGATTTTCTCGCAAGGCCTCAGTGGCCCAAAAGAAACCCCACGCCGAAAATGGGGAATGGATCGGCATGGGGTTATTTGCGGAAATTTCGACTTTCAGATGTAGGCCACTCTCACACAAACCTGCGCCTTCACTCTCAAAACGTCGAACTCCAAATTGAGTTACTCGAAACATAGAACTCGTAAACAGTACTTGATACTGGCAGTAGCACCCTGCGACCAAATCCAAAGTAAAAGCTTCTGAAAGGGCAATATTTGCGCTTGATTGGAGTGCAATCCGGCAACAGTGGAATCATGCAGCGCTACTGTTCAAGTTTTGTAAACGGAATGGTGGCTGTTACGAAATGGCTTGTTATCGATTAACTACTTTGCGCAGGATAGAGTCTGGCGACTCAAATAGTGCCTAAGCTTCGCTACAAACGCCGCAATCGGATCGAGATCATGTTTGGCAGATTGAAGAACCGGCGCTGTATGGCGATGTGGTAAGACCGGAGCCCCAACGCCTTCCTCTCGGCAATCGCTCTCGCTGCTTTGGTCATCTATTGCCTATGAGTCTCGAGCCTAACGGTTAACGGCATTCTACGAATGTTGTAAAGCCGGCGGCTAGATCCGCAACTTCTTCTGGTTCTAATTTTTTATCGTCTAGGCTAAGAATGGGGATGATAGCATTCTGTGCTAAGAATAGTTTTGCAATTTCTCCTCGAACAGCAAAATTTACATTCTGTGGTGTGTCTCCTAGAGCGTCGGCCACTAATTGTTCGTTCAATTTTGAGACGACCACGCCGACGACCTCACCGTCCGATGCAAGCAACGGACCACCTGAGTTTCCGCTTTGAATCGGACTAGTAATTTGCATGGTGCTAAAGTCGCCTCCCACACCCTTCAAAGAAGAAACAGATCCGCGAGTGACATTGAGACCGCCGAGGAGGCCAGCATACGGGTAACCAACTGCGGTGACATCCGAATTCAATCTCGCAGGACTTGCCGAAAACACTGCGACACCCTTATCAACTGGTGCGTCGTATTTTAGTAGCGCTAGGTCGTAGTCTTCAGACGAAGCGACCACAATTGCTGGCCTATTATCAACGAACACTTCTTTACAGCCGTATACGACATGCTGGTTCGTAAGAACATGTCCTGCTTGCGAAACAATAAAGCCACTTCCAGCACTTGCTTTAGTGCTGGTGCCTGAAGCCTCCGGGTTTTCAATAGTTGGTTCATCCGCTTCTTCGAGGGCAGCGACAAGTTGCTGAATAACTCTATCAAGTTTGCCGTTGTTAGAAATATCTAGTGGATCGGCCCGACCTTTTGAAATGCTAGAGGCCACAGCTCCAAGAACGTGGCCGTCCAGTTTGCTCGCAGACAGCATAACGGTTGACCAACTCCCATTTACGAAATCCGACCTGGTATAAAGCGAAGAGCCATCTTTTTTTGTTGCTGAGGAGACGGCGAGGTCTTTTTTCCTAACTGTGTAGGGATTGCTGACCAACTGATGAGATTGGACGGTATAGTCATGAAGACGTTGGGCGGTTTCAACCGAGTGAATGCCCACGGAAATGGAAAAGCTGCTGTTTGTGTGACGGTAATTCAAAAAGTAGTCGGAATCAGTTTCGCGATCAATGGTATCTACCGGCCATAGGAAAGATAACCCCAAGCTCTCAAAGTACTGGATATCCCAACCGTCTTGGGACATGCGCTCGAATAGGGTCCAAGCCAGAAACGCCATGTGCCAGTCTTCGGGCGCTGAATCGAACACTTCTCGAGAATAGTCGTCAAGCGCTCGATTACTGATCTCGCCCCACGCCCCATCTAACAGGCCATGATAATAACCCTCAAATGCAAGTGCAGTCTGCAGAAATCGCCTGTCTTCGTAGCTAAGATTGGCCGCGTCAAACCCTTGTAGCAACGCTTCAAAGTCTTGCGAACGTGCAATTGAAGGAAAAAACACGCCGGCAAGAGTAATAACTACAATCAGCTTACGCAGTACTTTCATCAAACAACTCAGCAGTCCGAACGATTTTTGCAATAGTCTACATGTTAGAAAGGGTATTTCTAAGAGGGCAACGATTGATTTCTGAATCGCATGAAAGATCAAGCATTGCTTGAGCCCCGCGCCACAACGAAGGGCGGTTCTTTAGTAATCGACCTAAGGAAGAACCATTTGAAGCATGTTCCTTCAGCGTTTCGCTTGTCGCACATCACAAGTTTCGCTGCATTCGCCTCAGTAGTCCCGTGCCTGATCAGCGCCAGTCAGAAGTCTCGAAGGTCAATTAACCATCAGCTACCAACAACTTGCCCATCTGGTCCTGTATGGCCGTAAAACACCCTGACTCCGTGGGGCCGTTCGCTATCTTGGAAAGATCCGTCTCAGCGCTTGTCGGCAGCATAGCACGTATAGTCAATTGATGCGAGGTTCTAGTAGCGTGCCAGGATCGTCCCATCCTAGCGGTGCTACACATGGACACTAGCCAAAAGTTTGCGTAACACTCGAAGGTAGGGGAAGCACGTGTTTAAGAAAAATGACTGAATTTTTTTTGAAGTTTTCCAGTTTGTTCGCCGGCGCTGTTTTGTTGGGAACTTTTGTCGACTCGAAGCTGGCGGCGATTGACAATTCTATCGGAACAAAAAGAGCAACTCTCGCGGCAACGCTAAGAGCTGCTGAGAATGAGATATTTAAGAAATTTCTGCTTTCGGAGAATAGCGTCACCTCCTACCTAATTCGTTCCGTCCAAGTTTCATTGATCTTTTCGCTCTCAGTTATCGTCTTGCAATCAATTTTCTACTCGGAAACGCCTGATGAAATTTCAGCATTGTTGTATAAATTTATGGATTTTCCTTTGCTCTTCGTTCTGCTGTTAGTCGGGAATTGCCTAATAGACTCATTATCATATTATCAAACTTCAGTAGTTGTTTCCTTCATGACTGCTAAACAGAAGTTTGAAGAAGCGGTGCCGAAACAAAGGGTCCTTTTGCTGCACAGATTCAAGTGCTTCATTCTTGCCTTCTGTGACCTTGTGGCTTCAGTTAAGATATTCACATTGACTATGCCGCTGGTAGTTATTCTTGCGCTATTGCCCGCAGTGTCGAGTTTGAATTCGGAAGCTGACAACTTTGAGGTTGCAGTGACCTCAAGTGAAATGATTGACTACACCGGTCGTTCAGCAACTGCTGCAAGCAGTATTCGTCTCTTTGATGGAACTTGGCACACTTTCCATATCACGGTGGCAGCCTTGCCAAGCGGCATAGGTCGCGATTTTGTTAAAGGCATTCTGCTAAATGGCCACGACGCTGAATTACTGCGAACCGAATTTTCTACGCCGTCCCGCGATGAGTTGTTGGAGTCCTTCCCAAATATCGGATCTGAATTTGTTCCGACAGAGCAGGTGACGGATTATTTTTCAGTAGCACAGATGCAAATTGAAAGGACACCATGGCAAATCTATCAAACGTCTTTCTTTCAATACGATTTTCTTGAAAACCTCTTCTTAAAGGTACTGTGGAAAGAGTTTATCTTCATAGATGTACGGTATTTCTTAGGGTACGGAGACGGAATGTCCGCACCTCGCCGTGGGCTATGCATATACGAGTCGACAGACCATGAAGAGTGTTCCAGTGTAATATTGATTCAAGAGGACTCGCCTAGCGAGGAGTTGGTCGGGCTCCAGTATGCAGTTGATTTTATGTCTGCGGATGTACCCTACAGTTCGTTTTTCATATCATCTATTTTGGCTTCCATACTGTTTTATACCTCTGTTATTGGCCTATGGGTACGCCGGGCCGCTTTAATTAAAGTTCCTGTTTTAGGCAGCGTTATGAGTAGGCCGATAACGAGTTTACTCGTTGTATTGTCGTTTTTTTTAGCCATAGCTTAGGCTTAGAACCCACAGAAATCAGTACGGGCCGACCATTGATGACTCTTGGCGCTGCGGACAAACCCCCTTTTGAGGACTCAGCAAAAATCACCAACGCGCAGCCTGTTCCGCCTCCCCGATGCTTCCATTTTGAAGTGATCCGTCGTTGTCTCGATCAAGAACCCAAAACATGCGCTTAACTGGCATTGCTTTCGTCCCTTAATTCTTGCGCGGCGATTTCAAAGGCTTTTGCTCGCTCTGCGTCGGTCATTTCTTCGACGCGCTTGCCAATCGTTTTGGCGGCATAGGCACGGCGCTTGAACTCGAGCTCGGATTCGCCCTCGCTTCGCATAATTTGACCTAAATTGGTTCCAGCTATGATGGCATGGTGAATCACCGAAGGACCGCTCTGCCGCCCATCTTTTGCTGGAACTATGCAAGTGAAGAGAATTTTGCGCGGGAGGAAAGTGTGCGAGGCAGTTTCCAGTTTTTTCAATCTGTTTTTAATCGTCATCACCGCATTCCTTCAGTTCCTGATCCGCGACGGCATAGGCAGCCGTCAGTTCTTCCGCATTCATATTTTCAGTGAGCTTGCCGCCCGCCCTGATGGCATGGACGCGTCTCCTGAACTCAATTTCGGACTCCTCGTCATGGGGCTCTATCCACTCGAAACCGAACCCTGGGATGCTTGCTAGTCCAATGGATTTTTCGATAATTCGACTAGTTTCCTCAGTGCCCTCTTTGATGTCGTGAATCTGATAGAAAACGATGAGCGGAACAGTTGCGACCGTCGAACGTGCCTCCAGTTTCGTCAATCGACGTTTGATGCTCATATCAACTGTTCTCCGTCAGATTTGTTTGGCTGCACCCTGCGGCATCCAAGAAGCATTGGAAAAGTTTTGCGTTCGAGACTGATTGCTTAGAAAGCTCGATGCACTTACGAGCTACTTCCTCATCCACCCGGCCATCCAGAATAAGGGCTGCAACCTCAACGGGGGATACATTGGCCGTCAACTGACTCAATGGGGTATCACGCATCCGTTCTGCAGTATTTTGCAGCTGCTTGGTAAGCTGTTCCGCTGCGCCTGATTTCGATACCGCCGTCATCAGCTTTCTGCTTTCGAGCGCTGCCAATCTGTTCCTAATACTCATTTTGCTGCCTCCAATGCCGCTATCCGGCGTTCCAGTTCGGTTGTTTCCAGCACCCGCCTGTACTGCTCAACGAGCCCCATGACGGTCGCACCCTCCAGTGGTGTAATCTCACCATCTGAAACTGCCTTCAGCACCGCCTGCGAGGCTTTTGAGGCCTCGCCAGCAGTGCTGATAGGCGGAAGCTCAAAGCTAATCGGAGCGTCCTTTCTGGTGGGCGCTATCCGCTCCAGGCAGAGACGCAGGGCCGTGCTGTCACCCTCCAGCGCCATCTGAACCGCCTTTTGCGTGATTTGCTCAGATTGGCCCTCAAGAAGTTCCTCGACGGCCCGTGTAACCCTGTGCCGGGTTCCTCTGGGCTTTCCAGGGTTGCCTTGCGCAAATTTACCGCTCTCGTCCGTGTACGTATTGGCCACGTTTTTTCGTTCGGATTCATCCGTCATTGCTCTTGCCTCGCTGTGTTGGGTTGTTGGTGCAGAAGGTGTCCGTTTCCCCCAGACCCCATGGTAGATAAGGATGTCATCAATATTGAGCCGGGGACCCTTCCCCAAAGGGGTGTTTCCGGCGCAGATTTTGAGCCGCCCTGTCATCATTTTTGAGCCGCCTTTTTCTTCTCCGGCGCAAATTCTAAGACGGTGCTGTCATCATTTTGATGACGGGGTTTTTCTTTTCCATTAGTCCCTTTGGGGTTGTGAGTTGGGGCTTTCACCACAGGGAAATCCGCCCCCTCCGACCACTGCTTGTATAGCCGACGACCGCTGTCTCCGTGCGCGGTAGGCAGGGATATCTCTGTCAGTTCAAATAGGGGTGAAGTCGCAACACCACTCTCACCAAGCTTTGGAGGTTTGGTAACCGCTATGAAACCCTTGGCCTGCAATTCACGGAAGGCATTCGCGACCGTATTGCGAGCGACACCCTGACGCTCGGCGGCCTGCCGAACGCTTAGACTGATCCTGCCGTTGTTGTTTGCCTGAGGTCCGCGCCACTCAAGCTTAAGCCATGGATACAGCGCCTGCGCGGTTGAAGAGAGGGCCCGCCAAGCGGGCTCCTCCATCATGTTGCGAACAAGCTTTGTGAAGTGCTCGCCGCGTTTCTCGTTTCGCTTGTCGCGCCCCATCTACGCAGCCTCCACCTTGCTGAGCGCGTCTATGAACTCAGGCAGCAGCTCAGCCTTGAAGGCGACTCCTTGCTTCCCAGGCAGCATCTCTCCATCTTTTGAGATGAAGAACACGCGGATGTTGATAAGGTCATGCCCTTGGAAGTCGTCTCGGCTGACGCGGAATTCCTCACGGCTGTTCTTCGGGATCTGGGAGATGAGGGCCATTAGCGGCCCTCCCCATAGTACAGCGTTGCGACGATACGTGCAGCGGCTTCAGAAAGGCCGTGCTTGCGGCGAAGTGCGTGGATTTGAAGGTCGCGGGTTCTCATGCCGCCACCTCGCCGGTCTCAATCAGTTCCACTTTGCTGACGAGGAAATAGATGCCGAATTTCTGGCGTCCGGTGTCTGCATCGCCCCGATACATCCTGCATTCGATGTTCACGCCATCATCGCGGCGCAGAGGTAGAACCTGATCCGAAAGTCGGCAATAGCTGGCTGCAAAGAGCGGCGACTTCATCAGCCCCTCAAGGACTTGGCGCTTGTGCTTGGATGCGTAGATTTCGCGCGGTTCTTGACCCGGATCAGTGACCCGGTACAGCGCCGGGGCCGTGAGATTGGGAAGGTCTGCCCAGCGATACACGCGCAGTGCATTTGCGGGTGGAAGTTCAGTTTTGATTGTTTGGTTTTGCTCGAAAGTAACCATTTATTGTCCTTCTTTTGTTGAAAGACATCGGGCTTTCGGCTATCCTCTCAGTACCACCTAAAAGAATTCGCCTCCGCCCGTGCCTCGGGTGGGGGTTTCTTTTAGGCGGCAACCTGTTTCTCGATTGCGGTGTCGATATCGGCCTCATTCCAATAGAGACGAGAGCCGAACTTGATGGGTTCTGGGAGACGGCCCAGTTCAACGTCGCGGTAGACGCTAGAGCGGCTGCGACCGCCCAACTTGGCTTGCAGGTCTTGGAAGGAAAGCAGTTTCATTGCTGTGCTCCATGGTGGGTCATGGAGCAAGAATGGCAGATTGATTCAGTTTTTCATTGGTAGCTTGCTTAGACCGAGATACCTACAAGTGCGGAATTTCATTTTCATATTCTTGCAAATAAGCGCGACGTCTCCATGCGTTCTCCACCATCGTGTAAGAAACATCATATTCCAATTTGGAAAGACCAAGAACAACTGCGTCTATTGCACACTGCGACTCCGATGCCGGGTTCCTCGTTGCCGGAAGACCGAATGTCATTGCTATTTTTACTGCACTAACTAACAGAACATCTCGCGCCGTCGAAGCCTTTGGCTCGTGACCTCCTTTTGACGCGGGTATGGAGACCTCTTTCGTTAGTATGCCAGAAATCCAAGCTACCATCGCTTCGTTGAGTTTCTTACCTTGAGAAACTCGAAGTCCCAGCGCATAGTTTAAGCCCTCAAATTTACTTCTGTTTGTTTTTGCCACGGCCAGCATTTGGTAAAATCTTTCAACACTGACTTCTTCTTCCATCCACAAGGCGGCAAACTCAACTAGGCGAGTAGCCAATAGGCGGCATTTGGGGTCAGGGTCGAAAATCCCCACTTTTCGCAATAGCTTATATGCTTCATCGGTTGCGATTCTTTCCACTGCTTGGTCGAAGTTTTCGTTGAAGCGTCCCACTGTGTTGACGTCCTAAACTGATACAATCGGAAATTTTTGCACGAAGACTGCCCACTTACCCATCAACGCACGTCTCTGTTCCAGAAAGTCAGTACGCTTGTACGCGCGCTCGACTGACCCACCGACAACGTGACCCAGACAGGTTTCAGCAACTTCGAACGGTACACTTTGAGTCTCTGCCACCCAGTCTCGAAAAGACGACCTGAACCCGTGTGGACGCTCAACCATCCCTCGCCGCTCCATGTATCTTCCCATGGTTGCATCGGAAATCACCCCTTTTCGAATGCTGGGAAAGAGGAACCCATCACGCTCAAAAGGCTTAGCCTGTTCTATGACAGCAAGAGATTCATTGGATAACGGCACCCGGAAATCAACGGTAGCATCCCTTCGACCCTTCATATTCGCCGCAGGGATCGTCCAGACGTCGCCTTTGACTTGTTCAATGCGCAGATTTCTCAACGGGAATGACCGCACAGCCGTAAGTACAAGAAGACGAAGCGCCAACTCAGTGACGGTGCCCTTGTTGAGGCTCTGATAGAATTCTGGCACTTCCTGCCACGGTACAGCCGGTATGTTCTCTGTCTTGTGACGTTGCCTACCTAACAGCGCCCTAGCCTTCTCCGTCGCCTGCAAGTCAACGTCCAGACCGAGCGCAGCCGCATGCCGCATACAAATGCCAAGTCTGCTAATCGCCTTCTTCGCCGTATGCGCTTTGTCATGCCAGATTGGCGCGAGAGTGTCTCGAATATCCCTCTGATCGATTTGAGAAACAGGGACCTTACCCAGTTTTGGTAGCACGTGGTTCTCCAACGGCGAAAACCACCGCCCTGCCTCACCATCACCTTTGAGCTCTGCCTTACGGCTTTCAAACGCGTCCAACGCTATGTCTTTGAGTAAATGCATGTTGAGCGCATCCTCGCGGCGTTGGCGTTCCCGCTCTTTAATTGGGTCGAGCCCTTTCCTAACCGACGTCCTCCATAGCTCAGCTTGTTCTCTGGCCTCATTGAGTGAGACTTCGGGAAACCGACCCAAGCCCATTTCCCGTCGTCTGCCATGGACATGAACGCGAAGGACCCATTGCGCACCGCCGTCCTGGCGTTTGTACAGCCACAATCCACCTCCATCTGAATACTTGCCCGGCGGATGCGCCTTGGCAGCAGCAGTAGTCAGCTTGTTCAATGCTCGGGCCAACCTGATCCCCTCTCCAATCCCCCTTCAACATATAGTATACGCTGAAGCATGGTGGAACACCCTGGAGCATGTTTTATAATGGGTTAGCAAAAAACCTGAAGAAAATGGAGCGCGCTGAAACACCGAGATATAGTAGTTCAATTCTCTCCAGCAGCACCATGAAATCAAAGACTTATAGGATTGTCCGCGTGCTCCCACAGTGGACAGGCGACCACATGGCGACCACATGGGGCCATCGCACAGGATTGCTCATCCGATGGCTACGTTGCGCCGATTGGCTTGACCATTCGATGATAGGCTGCACCTACCTGACTAACCCGCCCCCCGGCCTACCCCCACAGTCAGCCTTGCGTGTGCCATTGAGGCTCGCCGACTTTGCGGGGCATGATTTTCAAAGGGCCATCCCCCCTGAGGTAAGGCTCTTGGTGATCTTTGAAGGCTGTCGAATTGGGGGCTAGGGACGAATGCCCGCTTCAGCCCGACAGTGGATGTTCACACAAGACGGAGCTACGTCCGAGGTGCGGACATAGCTGCCGTCCACTTGGCACAAGGCAATAACCGCTCGCAGTCCACAGAGGGCACCAAGATTTACTGCGCTAAATAGGCTCGCGCACAAAACGCAAAGCTGGCCTCAGGCAATTTCTTTGAAATCACAATTGATTTTGCAGCGAATGGCTCGGCTAAAACACAAAAGATCCAGTGTCAAATTTTGATTCAGCTGCTTTTCTCAATAGTGTTGGAAAGCAGAAAATTATTGATCGCAAGTCGCCAATCATAAGGGTCAAGGTTGCAGAATGAAACTCTCGTATCTCCTTCACGGTCACGTAACCCATCAACTTTACTGGCGATCACATTGCGCTTCGCGGCAAGCGCTTCGTCCAGCACAAGTCCGTAGGCCTCCCAACGCGACGGAATCGCAACGATATCGACGGCTTGATAGGCCTCTGCAGGGTCCTCGGCGTGGCCCCGAAATTCTATGCGCGGGTCACCCTCTGCCAGTGTCTCAAGGTATAAACGCTGACTGCCTTCGCCAAAGATCAACAAACGCGCGGCCGGCGTTCGGGTTAACCGAAAGCCTTGGATCAGGATGTCGAAGCCTTTCTGCTGCTCGAGCCGCCCGATGGCACCAATTGTGGTCTTTGACTTGGGAGGCATCGTGTTGCGCGACAACTGCTCAAGATCAACGGTCGGAGGAATGACGGTCAGCTTTTCCGAGGCGGCCAGGCGTCTTTCCTTCATCCAGCCCGACTGCGAATGGCTGACCGCGACCACCTGATCGAAGAAGGAATAGATCACCCTCAGCATTGCAAAGAACCGACGTTTGTGTGGGACATTCAGAGTGGTGAATGCCCGGGTGTAACTGTGCTCGACATGGACCAGTCGAGTGTCCAGATGCATTGCGCGAAGCGCCGAGAACGCGGGTAAGCTTCTCCAGCTTGGTACGACGTGGGACACGATGACATCCGCATTCAGTTTGCCCCAAGAAAATGCAGTCCGTTTGACCTTCAACACCTTTTGATCGACCGTTTCGGACAGATCTGATTGCGCCAAAAGATGGTCGAGCATCCGCATCACGCCGCCCGCTGTCGTGTCGTCCACCAGGTGGAGTATCTTTTTCTGTTCCATGATGACGCCTCTCTCAGATCGATTGCAGTTTGGATTTCATTTGTCCCAGCCGGGTGATCGGGCCGGGTCCAAACGTTTTCAACACAAGGGCTGCGGCGAAAGTGCTGAACGTTTTCATAGGTTCCTCAAACACCGGGCGGAGGCTTTCCTGGACGCTGCGTGCAAACAACTCCCAAGCTTTGTCCCGATCGAGGTTGGTGATAGCCCGCCGCGCCAGATAGCGCAGCTGATAAGCACGGGACGAGGGTTCGTGCTGGGCAAAGAATTCAGGGTTCAGCGGGCGCAGCTTCGCGACCATCCTCTCCCACGCCTCTAACTGGCGATCTAAAGCCGCCGAAAGCCCGCCTGCATTGATCCGGTAGTGGGTCAGCAGCCCCGGAACACCTTCGATCTGCCAATCGGTCTTCAACATCAGCCGCATCCAGCATTCGATATCTTCGGACTGCCGGAAGGTCTCATCGAAGACCCAATCCCGCTCGGTTTCAAAGCTCGGGCGGTAGGCCAAAGCCTCCAGCACTGTCTTTCGAATAACGGCCGCCGATCCGTTGCCGATCGGGTTGCGGTTCAGAACATGTGCTGCGGTCACATTCTTCAGGCGGGGTGCTTGTTTGATCCCCATCATGCACCCCGCTTCGTCGATCAAGGCACTGCCGGAGTAACTAACCCCCACGTCCGGTTCGGCCTTGAGATGGTGAACATGAGCCGCCAGCTTCTCGGGCATCCACAGATCGTCGGCGTCGCAAAAGCCGATTAATGTACCCCGCGCGGCAGCGATGCCAGTATTTCTTGCCCCCGCCAGCCCACGATTGGCTTGCCGGACAAGTCGTACGCGTGTGTCGCCTTGATGCGCGCGAGCAATCTCGGAGGTCGCGTCCTGCGATCCATCGTCGACGATGATGATTTCGAAATCGTCATAGGTCTGCGCCTGCAGTGAGGCGAGCGTTTCGGCCAAGGTTGCTTCGGCATTGTAAGCGGGTACGACGATTGATGCTGTGGGCATGGTGATCTCCTTCAGAATTCTTAAGAAAACAACGCGCTTTTGATCGCTTGCGGCAGGATCGGGGCCAGCGCGGCCCCTGCGGCGGTAGGCAGTCCTCGGCGCAGGGGCAGCAGAAAACTGCGCGCATGCAGGCTCAAGCCTTTGCGGGTGTAAGACAGCGCCTGACCCTGATGCCCTAAGCGCAACGCCCGGCGGGCGAGATAGCGAAGATAGACGGCCTCGGACGACCGCGACGGGAACACGCCATATGATGCGGCTGTTTTGACCGCGTAGGCCCGCCCAGCGCGCATGGCGGCCAAATCCGAGGACAAGCCCCGGGCGCTGGTGCGATACCAGACCTGAAATTGATCCACCCCTTTGATGGCGAACCCTTCGCCTGCTAGGCGGATCAACAGCTCCAAGTCTTCGTTATGCACCGTTCTCGCGTCCAACCCGCCAACGGCGTTAAAGACCTCGCGACGGATTGAAAGGTTGGACATGGTGCAGACCGGGTTCTCAGCCAACAGGTCCTGAATGGTCAGTGGTGCGTTAGGAACCCTCGAGCATGTCTGAGAATCTCCGAACTGATCGGCGAAGAACCTGATCTGCCCAAAAACCGCATCCGTCGAAGAGGATTGGAAGGCTTCGTTCAGCTGCGCCAGCTTGTCCTTGTGCCACAGATCGTCTGCATCGCAGAACGCCAGCATGTCTCCCTTGGCCAGTTCGGCCCCATAGTTGCGGGCGGCACTTGGGCCATCGAAGGGGCTGCTTGCGATCCGGATACGGTGGTCTTGGGCAATGTGATTCAGCACAATAGACAGGCACGCCTTCGAGGGACGATCGCCGACGCAGATCGCCTCCCATTCCGTGAAGCTTTGCGCGCGAATGCTGGTCAACGTGTCAGCAATTGTGTCCGCATCGGTGTGAAACGGCACGATGATGGTAAAGCGGGTCATTGGAAGCCGAACCTCTCTGTTGTCTTTTGATCCCGAGGCAGCAGAACCCAAGAGGCGATCAACATGAGGGCAGCACTGGTCATCAGGTATCCCATCGCCAGCGGCATCAGCCCGAACGGCGCCATGATCGCGGTGTTGAGGATCAATGCGAATGCAAGGGCCGTGCTGACTCGTAGCTCGGTGATCGCGCGGTTCTCGGACCGCAGCCAGCCGGCCACGGCGGACCAGATGACGCTGGGCAATGCGGCAAGGCACAAGACCGAGACCACCGGTGAAATCTGCTGCCACTCAGCACCCAGCAGCAGCGGCACGTAGATCGGTGCAAGCGCGGCTTGCAGCAAAACCAACGGGCTCAGCACCAGGAGGGACGTGCCGAGCCCATGACGCAGCGCCTTGGTTTTATCCGGGGCTGCGCAAAGATGTGGGAAAAGAACGACTGAAAAGGCCTGCGTGAACGATGTCGCCAAGCCGAGCCCAGCATTGAAAGCCATGAAGTAGATGCCAAGGCTCTCGGCCCCCAGCATCGCGCCAACCACAAGCTTGTCGGCCTGCAAACGCAGAACTTTGACAACCTCAACCCCCAGAACAGCCCAGCCAAAGTCAACAAAGGGGCGAAGGGCGGCAAACCCGCGCGGCGCGTTTGATGCCCAGGGACGTAGACGGCGCATCAGGACCAGCCAAATCGGGGCGGCCAGCAATCGGGGCAGCACCAAAGCCAGCGGCGAGGCCCAGAGCAGCGCCAGTAGCGCGGCCATAGCATTTGCGCCAACCACCTGCCCTCCGGCAACAGCGGCTGTCTTTTGTAGCTTGCCCTCACGCATCGCAAGCGCGGCCTGCACCAGACCGGCGGGCATGAACAGGTACTCTCCGGCCAGAATAGCGAGCAGCAGCGCCAGGGTCTGGTGCCCTATCGCATAGAGGGCAATGGCGATGGTCACCTGCAGCAAAAACAGCGCCCCGCACCAGACCCAGAAGATACGATGCGCGGTGTTGCAGCGCTGTTCCAGCTCGGAATGCGGGGCTTGGATGATCCTCTGCCCCACGCCGTTCTCGGTTAGCGCCTTTAGGATATCCCCTGCCGCGAGGGCAGCGGCAGCCAGCCCTATAGCCTCGGGGCTGAGAGTGCGGGCCACAACCACGACCACCGCAAGGCGTGAGGCTTTTGCCGCCACTTCGGACACCGCATAGGCTAGCAGGTGCCGCAGGAAACTGGAATGTACCAATCGCTGAGTCATATCGCCAAGTGTCCAAAAACAGTGTTGGGATAAGTTCTAGTTGGCAGCGACATCCCTGTCCCAGACGCGGGCGGACAGCCAGACGAACCATCGGGCGAGCGACCTATCCGATTGGGATAAACGGCAATCCCGATGCCGGTCTGACACACATCAAGACACTGCTGTAGCTGTGGATGCAGTTCAGGAGAGTTCAAAATGAAACGACATTTCAAAGTTTTGGTTTTAGGGGCCGTCAGCGCGATTGCTCTGTCGGGTTGCAGCAGCATGAAGACCCCGCGCAACATCGAACCCGTCGCAAAAGGCGAAAGCTATCAGGCCCAGTACCGTGCCCCATCACGGCGCCGGGCAAATGCGCCCTTGCTGCAAGCGGAACACTTGAACGGGCGCGCCTGTATGCCTCCGACCAGGGATCAGGGCAAAGATGCCTTTGCCAAATGGTCTAAACCCGCGCTTAGCCCTTTGCTGGGCGAGAAACTTTCGCGCAATGATATGGTGCAGATCACCATCGACGGGGATGAGCTTCTCAGCGACACCTATGTTGTGTCCCGCGATGGCGACCTGAAGCTGCCGTACCTGCCGCCGGTGCGCGCGCAGGGCAGAACGACCGAGCAGGTCGAGCGGGACGTGGCCCGGGTTCTGGTAGCCGCACAGTTCTACGACAGTACCCCGCGCGTCACGGCGCGCATCAGCGATTTCGCCTCGGTCACTGTCGGCGTGAAAGGCGCGGTGTTTGAACCCCATTCGGTCGAGATCGGAGGCATCCCCGGCGACGCACTGGATCGAGGGCGTCAGGGCGTGCTGGGTGCCTCGACCGAGGCGCGCAACCTCTCGGTCGCCATTCGCGCTTCCGGAGGTGTGCGCCCGGATGCGGATCTGTCAGCAGTTGAGCTGCACCGGCAGGGCACGATCTACCGGATGGACCTGCGCGGGGTGTTCGAAGGCTCGGATCCGACCGACATCATGCTGCTGACCGGGGATCAGATCGTGATCAACAGCCGAGGGTGTTTCCAGGATGATTTGATGCGTCCCAGCCCGATCAGCCCGCCCGGCGTAACGCTTTATATGTCCAACCTCACGCAACCTGCCACCGGCAACGCAGAGTCGGCCATTGGAAGAGACGTGCGTGAGGTACCCTATGGCACGCGCTACCTGCAGGCCGTAGTCGATACCAATTGCGTCGGTGGGGCCAAGACCACCAATGCCAATCGCAGCGCGGTCCTGTTCACCCGCAACCCGATGACCGGGAACTCGATCGTTATTGAACGCAATATCGAAAAGCTGCTGCGACGTGGGGATCGCGATGACTATGACCCCTATGTTCTGCCAGGAGATGCGATTGCGTGCTACGACAGTAAGGTTACCGGCCTGACCGAGGTCGCCCGCGCGGTTGGCATCGTCGGCGCAGCGGCACTGCTGGCGCCCTAAGTCAATCCCAAGCGGGCGATGATTTCGCCCGCTCCCAAGCAGTGGAGACTGCAGCGAGTTTGTTCGTGATGTCTTTGTGTTCTTTGGCTGCAGTCTCTACCGCAACTAACGCCTCTCGAAACTCTTCCACGCCGAAGGTTGCTGCACTCCCAGCCAGTTTGTGACAGGCCTGAGCTATTTGATTTAAATCTGTCTGGTCAAATGCCCCGGTTTCTAGCTGTTCAACCAATTCATCCCCTTCGGCAATGAACTTGGCATGCAGGCGGGCAAAGACTTCAGGGCCGAGGCTGCCTTTCAACTCCGCTAACGGATCTGGCTGCGCATGCTCCGAAATCTGCCCGTCGGTGCGCGTGACCACCGAAAGCGCCCTGCGCAGGGCATTCAGCGAAATCGGTTTTCCAATGAAAGCCGTCATACCAGCGGCGCGAAAGGTCTCAACCGCATCTGGCAGGACATTGGCCGACACAGCGATAATCGGCACATCGGTCGACTGCCCCTGACCGCCACGAATATGGCGTGCAGCGGTTGGTCCATCCATCACCGGCATGCTGATATCCATCAGGATCGCGTCGAACCGCTGACTGCTGGCCTTGTCGACGCCGACCTGCCCATTTTCCGCTGTCGTTACACAATGACCGTCCAGCGCCAGCATGTTGCAGATGACCTCGAGGTTGATCTCGTTGTCTTCGACCACCAACAAGTTCAGAGGGCGAACGGTCTCGGTATTGATCTGAGCAGCTTCTAGCAGTTGGTCGCGCGCCGACGGCTGCAACGGTATCCGCAGCCAGAAAACACTGCCTTCGCCCAATGTGCTTTCCGCCCCGACCTCACCGCCCATGGTCAGCGCGAACCTACGGGCAATTCCCAGGCCAAGCCCGGTTCCTCCGACCGTGCGACCGATAGAGGGATCGCTGGTGTAGAAGTCATCAAAAATGGCGTCGATCTCATCATCGGCGATGCCAGCCCCGGTATCGATCACACGCACTTCGTATACATGTGCCTTACCCTGATCTTCAGGTTCACATCTTTCGACCTCAATAGAAACACGGCCATTTTCGGTAAACTTGATCGCATTACCCACGAGGTTCAGCAGAATTTGCCGCAACCTTTGCGCATCAGTCGCGACATGCGGATAGGCTCCACCCACCCATTGCCAAGAGATTGAGTTGCCGCGCGAGGCCGCATTGCCGCTTTGACCATCCACTAGGTTCTGCAGCATCGCGTTCAGGTCGGTTGGCTCGTGCGCGACTGACAGCTTGCCGGCCTCGAACCGAGCAATATCCAGCACCGCATCCACATGGCTTTGCAGAACCTGGCCCGAGATCTCCATGTTGCGGACAAACTGAGACTGCTGTTTGGTCGTGCGCGTATTCTTGAGAAGGGTGAGGTTGCCCAGCAGCCCGTTCAACGGGGTTCTGATCTCATGGCTCATAACAGTCAGAAAATCCGACTTGGCCTTTTCCCCGGCAAGGGCACGGTCGCGGGCTGAGACAAGCTCTTTTTGATCCGCAACGCTTTGTGAGATATCGCGGACGAAACCGATGACGATTTCCTCATCCCCGGCCTGGGCGGATTGCAACGCGAGTTCAACGGGAAAGACATCCCCATTCTTGCGCATAGCCTCAAGTTGGACGCGACCCTTGCCAACGACGTGACGGTCGCCTCCGCTCTGCATCCGCTCCATGCCTTGGTTGTGGGCCTCGCGTAGATGCGAAGGCACAATCAATTCACCGATCGAATGCCCTTTGGCCTCTGCCTCGGAATACCCGAAAATCGATTGTGCAGCCGCGTTGAACTCCAGCACTGTGCCGGCGGCGTTCACAACGATCACGGCATCCAATGAGGTCGACAGGATTGTATTCATGCGTTGGTTTGCCTGCTGAATCGCCTGCCCCCGCCGATCAGCTTTGCGGTTGACCACCAAGAGGTAGGCGCTGACCGCAGTCAGCGTCAAAAACAACCCACCGGACAAAACGGCCAGTTGAAACAGGCTGAGCGCGGTTTCCTCACGGCGATGATCCGACTGGCTTGCAAAGTACGAGATCGCCGAGACCGAAAGCTCTCGCACCTTTGGAGCGATCCCCTGCGCGCCGTCATAGAGATCCGGCAGCCCCGCAATGAGCCCAGGATCCCTAGCGTCGATTGTAGGCACCGAGGCCTCCAGATAGGCGGAGACGTCACTCAGAGGTTCAGTGAATTTCGGGTCACTTCGCAGCGTTTCAAACAGACGCGAGGTGTCCAGAATATCGATACGGCTGTAAAAAAGATCGAAACGGCGGCGGATAAGGTCCAGGTTTTCGGTGCTTACCTCTGCATCCGATACACCAGCCTCTAGCGCGTTGAGGTAGAACAGGAACTCGACCTCGACCTGCGTCAGCGTCCATTGCACGTTGTCTGTCCGGGCTGACTGCCGGTCGCGCAGATCGGATATCACCTTGACGGACAGCAACACGACCAAAGCTAGGGCACCCAGAACGGCGATGCCGATGAGCCCGAAAGCCCACCGGCGACGCGAGTGGTTTTGGAAATTTCTTGTCAATGTTTGGCCCGCATCGCCCACTTCATACTGTATAGTAACCCCACGCTATTTAACGATTTCCAACCTGTCGAGTTGCCAAATGCTGCGAGAGTAAATCACCTCGGTCTGGTACTTGGTGTCACTGTCGTATGGATATACGATCCATAGCGGACCTTTCTGCCGCCGTGACATCGCCGCACCGTCCATCTCATAGGCGACAATTGGGTCCTGTTCCGAGATCGAATCCACAGGGATCTCAACCGCGTAGTCGTTGATCGCCGTTGCCCGGATCGTCTCACCTTCTGCTCCGATCCGTTCCAGCAATACAGACAGGGGAACGCCGACAAAGCTGGTCTCGCCTTCAGTCCAGATCGTCGAGGTTTCAAAGCTGCGTTGCGGCAGCGCCTGCAACATTTCCATATCGAACTGCGCCGCCCCGTCGGGCCTGGTCTGCGCGATGTTGCCTGAAATGGTCAGAATTACCTCTCCTGACGGAGCCGCCAAGTCTTCGGCGTGCGCAGACGTCAGGCAAAAGGTGAACGCCGCTGTGAGGATCGCAAAAAACAGACGCATCTTAGTCTCCATTTCTTTGACCGTATGAAACCAGAAAGAGGTCCACAGTGACAGATGGGCATGGGGATACGCACCTATCCGAACGGATAGGTGCCTCGGTCTCATGCAGCAGCAGACAGGAGGTTCATGCGCTGACGCAACATGGATTTGAACCCGTCCCGCAGCTCGGCACGTTCCAACGCAAAAACGGTGGTTGCCTCAAGGTATCCGGCGACCGATCCACAATCGAAACGCTCTCCCTGAAAGGCGAAGCCGTGGCATCCGGTCCTTTTGATATCGGCCGCGATCGCATCGGTCAGTTGGATTTCGTTGCCTGCGCCAGGTGCCAAACCTTCCAGCTGATCGAAGATCGACGGGTGAAGAAGATACCGCCCGACAATGCCAAACTCGGACGGTGCCTCATCGGCGGATGGCTTTTCAACCAACCCTTTGAGATGTTGCACCTGCCCTTTGCTATGCTCGATATCGACCACGCCGTAGGCACTGATCCGGTCGAATGGAACCTCTTCGGTCGCGATCATGTGGCTGCCTTCAAAGTTCTGGACCATTTGCACCAGGACCAGGCGCTGCGCGTGGATCACATCATCCGGCAGGATCACCGCGAAGGGTTCATCACCGACATAGTCTCGCGCCAGAGAGACTGCGTGGCCCAGACCACGCGGGCTCTCTTGTTGGATAAAGCTGTATGTCTCATCCTCAAGGTTCGTGCTGCGCAGACGGTTCAGCAGGGTGGTTTTGCCGCCATCCTTCAGTTTGCGCTCAAGCCCCGAGTTCCGCCCGAAATACGTCTCCAGCGCGGATTGGCCGGTTGAGGTGATGAAGATGAATTCATCAATCCCGGCGGCACGGGCCTCGTCCACTGCATATTGGATCAAAGGGCGGTCGATCAGCGGCAACATCTCCTTGGTCACCGATTTGGTGGCGGGCAGAAACCTTGTGCCCAGACCTGCGACCGGGAAAACAGCTTTGCGAATACGTGTCATATTAATGCTCCTAGGGTTGATTAGTAAGCGCCGCGCCCCGACACGACGGCACGTGCAGTCAATGCGATGAGGAAGAGATTCAGAAGGGGCGAGCGGGAGCGAACATAGGCTGTATCCAGTTCGATCATGCGGTCGAAGCCGATGCCCGCGCGGCCCGAAACCTGCCACAGGCCAGTGATACCGGGACGAACCTGCAGGCGCTCCAGCGCTTGGTCAGGATATGCGGCAACCTCTTCGGGCAAAGCCGGGCGCGGTCCGACCAGCGACATATCCCCTTTCAGCACGTTGAAGATTTGCGGCAGTTCATCCAGAGAGAACCGACGCAGAACCTTCCCAACGCTAGTGATGCGTGGATCATTTTTGACTTTGAAGCACACGCCCTCACGATCCGAATGGTTGAGCAGATCCGCACGCCGCGCTTCTGCGTCTTGCGTCATCGAGCGGAACTTGTACATCGCGAAGGGCACCCCGTTTCGGCCGATACGTGTCTGCCGAAAAAAGGCGGGGCCGCGACTGTCCAATCGCACCAATGCGGCGATTGCGGCCATGGGCAGGGCCAGAAGAGACAGCGCGACCACCGCCAAAGTGAGGTCCAGCAGGCGACATGCTGAGACCTTAGGGACAGAATTCTGCGCGGCACGCCCGAGGAATTCGAAATTGCCCATTAGATATCTGCGGGCCATGCGGCGGGGCTCCATCGCCAACCGCCATGCCCACTCCATTCGGGCGTGCCGAACGATGCGCGGTGCCCGACGTACATTGCCGGCCAGGAAGTCGAACAAAGCCCCCACGCCCAGCACGATGCGAGGGTCAAGCCGGTGGCGGTTCCGCGTTATCCACAGCTCCTGCAGTGGGACGCCCATTGCGACCATCAGAATGTCTGCGCCAGATTGGTTGATATCGTCGATCGCCTCATCAACCCGCGCGGCCTCTTCAAATCCATCGCGCGTGCCAGCCACGGCCAAATCGGGGATCATGTGCTGCAACCGCGCCGCCGCTGCCTGAGCTGTTCCGGGAAGGCCCCCCAACAGGTAGACCGACTGCCCAAGACGCGCGGCCCGTTTCAGCAGCTTGGGCACAAAATCAGTGCCGTTCAGATTCTCAGCCAGCTGGACACCTTGCAACTTTGCCGCGACCTCCACCCCAATTCCGTCAGGTAGGACCATATCTGCCCGGGCCAAAGCTGCTCGATATGTATGGTTGCGGGCCCTTATATTTGCGCAATGTGCATTCAGGAAAAACACAGTCCGGCGGGTCCCATCCAGCAGTTTTGAGATCACCTGTCCGGATCGGGCGTTCACAACTGGCAGACCCAAAATCTCAGGCTTTTCCAAAGTTGGTATGGGTGTTGGCTGCGCGCCTTTATGCATATCTTGGACTGACAGGAACTGCATGGAACTCTCCGATCAACGATGACAATCTGTGGCTTCAGACTGCCAATGAGACCCTGCAACCGATAGGCGAGCATCCGGAGAGGGATCGGAGAATAGGTCTATTCAAACGACCCCGCAGCACATAGCGTGGTGAAAACGGCCCGCTGACCTATCCGATTGGATATTCACCTGTCCGTCAGGAAGGCTTCATGCCATGGGTTCAATGTTTTACTAACGCATTTGGGTGTGTTTGGGGGCAGACGGAGATTTGAGATGAAAGTTCTTATTGCTGACGACCACGACCTTATTTTGGATACGCTCGTTGCCTTCATAGATGCAGCAGGCGGGATCGAGGTGGAGACCGCGCCGGATTTCCCAGCCGCGAAAACTTTGCTTGAGAACGACGGAGCCTTTGATCTGGTTCTTCTGGACCTGAACATGCCCGGCATGAACGGGTTGGCCGGACTTGAAACCTGCATCGCTTTGGACGGTGCCCAGCATGTGGCCCTGTTTACCGGCGACACCTCACGTGATCTGGCGCAACGCGCGCTAGAGCTTGGTGCAGCCGGTTTCGTCCCAAAAACTTTACCGGCTAAATCTCTGGTCAACGCGATCCGCTTTATGGCGATGGGGGAACAATACCTTCCTGCGGGTTTCATGAACGCAGAGCAGCCGGAAGACTCCCACCCCATGGCTCAAAAACTGACAGAGCGTGAGCGGCAAGTTCTGAAAGGGCTGACTGAGGGCAAATCCAACAAGGAAATCGCTCGTGATCTGGATCTGTCAGAGCCGACGATCAAACTGCATATGAAGACTTTGTACCGAAAAGTTGGTGTCAGCAATCGAACGCAGGCCGCACTGGCCGCGCGCGAGGCTGGGTTGTTCTAGGCCTAACTATCCGAAGGGATAGGGGACGCTCCCAATCCCCTCGGCCCCTAGCCTGCTGAGCGAATGATCAGCAATCAGATGCGGTGTATCTCCCTTGTAAGAAAGGGTTTTTCCATGCCGCAACAGATTTCGAACTCCTCTGAGTCCACGCGCGACATGCAATTTCTGCATTGGGTGCGCATTTCCCGATCCAATTTCAGAACGCTCGGGTGGCGCCGCATCTTAAAGGGCGGGCACCTTAGCGACGTAGGCCGCCTGCCTCGTTACGTGGCATTATACCTTCTTGGGGCGAGTTGCATCTGGGCCCCGATCAGCGGCTATTTGGCGACCGCGCCTGTAAAATACATCTCTCACGCATCATTAATCCTGCCAGGATCTGGCGCTTCGGCATCGGTCAATCTGGCCAATATCGGTCAGGCATCATCATACGCGAATTCCGCCTTTGCCAACGGGTCAATCAGCCCGACCGAGACGTATAAACGTTTGTTGTCGGCCGACCGTATACTCGACGCGGCAGCCAAGACGGTAGAGGCTGACCGGGACGCGTTTGGAAAGCCGCGGGTGCAACTGGTCGATCAAACCAGCCTGATCCATATCGAGCTTCAAGCGGCCTCTCCGGCAGACGCTCAACAATATGGAGACGCCTTGGTGGCCGCCTTTTTCGCTGAGATTGACGCCCTGCGCGCCGATGAAATTGCCACCCGTGAGGCCAGCAATACCGGCGCGATCGAAGACTACACGAGCGCAATTCAGGCCACGCGGGCCGAGATCAAACAGCTGCAATCGCAAGGCGGTCTGATATCAGTCGCGCAATACCAAGAGCAGGTCGCCGCTAATGACCGTGCAAAGCAGGAGCTGCGAACGCAGGAGAGCGAGCTGGCACGCCAATCGGAACGTGTCGCCGCGCTTCAAGTCGCGTTGAATCTGCCCTCTGACGCAGCGGCGGCAACGCTGAAACTCTATGCTGATGCGCAGTACCTATCGTTGCTTGCGGATGTGTCGGTGGGGGCTGCAAAGCTGGCGCAAGCCGACGCGACCTACGGATCGCGCCACCCAATCTATGTGAATGCCCAAAACGAATATGAAGGGGCGCGTTCGGTTGCTTTAAAGCGCGCGGCGCAGGTGACTGGTCTTGAGGTCGAGCAGCTCGGTGGACTGGATCGCGCGCCGGAAGGGCAACGGGCGCAGTTGCTCAGCGAGTTGGTGCGCGAAGATGCCTTGCGCGCCGGATTGGAAGAGCATGTCGCGACACAGCGCGCGCAAGTTCGTTTGGAAACCCTGCGCCTGTCAGACCTCGCCCCCATCGCCGCTGAATTGGAGGACCGGCAGAGAGATTTCGCCGTGGCAGAAGCCGTGTTCGCCTCTGCCATCGCGCGGTCCGAGTCGAAAAAGACCGATGTCTATGCCTCCTATCCCTTGATCCAAGTTCTGGAGAACCCGTCTCTGCCGACTCGCCCGTCTTCGCCGAACAAGAAGATCTCGATTGCCGCCGGGATCGTTGCAAGCCTTATGCTGCTGATGGGTTTGGTTCTGGCATGGATCCGAAACCCGCTGATCTCAAAGCTGCTGAAAGACCAGAAAGAGGCCGCAGTTTGACGCGTGTTGCCCCTCAAACGCCAGCCGAAAAGATCGTCTGGTGTACGCTGATCTGGACATGGCCGTTCTACGGGCTTGGCGCGCTGTATGTTGTCGGTCCAGTGCTAGGTTGGATGTTGGCTACGATAGCCGGGGTGTCACTTTATCTCGGCCCGGTGATCCGTTTGGATATGCGTGCAACGGGCCCTGTACCTGCTCTGGTCTGGATCTGGAGCGTTGGCATGCTGGTGATGCTGGTCTCACTTTGGGCAGGCCACGCGGACTGGAACCTTGGCACCACCAAAACGATCAAATCGAGTATCGGATGGGCAAAGGGTTGGGCGCTGATCCCGTTGTTTATCCTAGCAGGGGCGGTTTTGCCAATACGGCGCGAGGTTTTGGTTAGAGGGCAATGTGTAGTGGGCCTTTGGACCTTGTGCCTTCTGCCGTTGCTCATTGCCGCCCCCTATGCCGGTCTGCCGCATCTGCTGTTTACATCTCCCCTTAAAGCAGTGGGCGGCCCGGGACCTGAATATTTCTCGGTCTACCTGTATACAATCGACCCCGCCAGCGGCACGCCGCGGTGGCAGTTCTTTGCGCCCTGGTCGCCATTCGCAGCCTTGTTGGGTGTCTGCATGGTCCTATTTGCCCTGGAAGAAAAGCACGGCAGCTGGAAGGTCATCGGCTTGGCTGCCGGAGTTCTGATGATCCTTATGTCCAAGTCCCGAATGGGTATGGTCGGATTGGTGATCTGCTCGCTGTCACCCCGCCTCTTGCCAATTGTCGCCCGCAGCTTGGGGTGGATTCTATTGTCTGCAGTCACCACCACCGTAGCCGTTTGGGGCGCAGTCTTTGTCGAATTCGGCAACCGAGCCCTTTACAGGTTCAAATCCGCGCGCGCCGATAGTACCCGCGTACGCGAAACTCTGCAGCGTATAGCGTATGAGCGCTGGCAATCGGATGCGATGGTTTTCGGGCACGGCACAGTCAGACCCGGTGCGCATCTTGTTGAGTACATGCCGATCGGCAGCCATCACACCTGGTACGGATTGCTATTCGTGAAAGGGCTGACCGGATTTGCCGCGTTTCTCGTTCCTTTCCTCGGTCATTTAGCAATCGTCACCCTGGACGCCATAAGGTCGGAACGCGGGAGGCTGCCGCTCGGGCTGTTGCTCACAGTTCTCCTGCTGACCTTTGGAGAGAACGTTGAAATCCAAACCTATCTACTCTGGCCGACCTTACTGATGCTCGGATTGCATTTGCGAGAGGTCAAATCAGTGTGTCTGGGAAGCTGATACGCCGCTAGGATTGTTGCGACACCAGCGTAGTGTCAGACGTCACTCTTTTGGGTTGGTTCTTCACTGCTGATAGGGACATTTTGACCCTGTAAAGTGAGTACTTTCACATCGGGCAACCAACGAATTGACCGTGAAATGCTCTTCAGCCCGGCATTTAGTGGCACTAGTCGCCGACTAGAGCCGGCTGAAAGGAGCCGCTCGTTGTCTCTCTACTCAAAACTCTTCGGCGGCGTTGAGAAGTCCAAGCCGGACCCGCTCTCTTACAAAGGGTTCGAGATCTTCCCCGACCTGATGGCGGAAGGCAGCAAATACCGTCTGTTGGTCCGTTTGGAGAAGACCATCGACGGAGATCGAAAGACCCATACTTTGATCAGGGCGGACGTGTTTGACAGCCGGAATCAAGTCGAGAGCTTTAGCATTGCAAAGCCGAAGCAAATGATTGGTGAGCAGGACGAAAACGTTTTCGACTTGGCAAGCCGGTAGCTTGAAGCTCGATCTATGATCGGGAGCACTATATGAGCGGCACCGTGCGCGCCGCTAGGCATGCTTCTACGTCCAAGATTGAACGGACGGCTTAGGTTATCATTGGTCAACCATTTGTTGGGCAAAGGAGACTGTTTATCCGTCCTGTTGGTTTGTTAACGGATTCCGCAAAGCGCGGAAAGCGAACGTTCGCGTAAAACACTGTAAGACAGGTTTGTGCCGCATCGCAGTCATTAATGTACTGCAGAGAGAATGGCTCCTTTGCGGACCAAGCCGCTCTCAGATGGTATCGCTTGCATGTCTGCGTTACATTGGAGCGGTCGTCGCCTAGAACAGCTTGCAATTCTATCGCGACGGAAACCCGAATGGTGGAAGTCCATGTCCGACACAATCCTTGTTGCTGAACCAACTATCCGCCTTATTGCCTTCCTTTCCGTCCTGGCCGCGATGGCACTTTGGGAAGTGGCCGCACCCCGGCGAAGACGGGATATTCCGCGCGTTATCCGATGGACAAACAACCTTGCGCTCGTGGTGCTCGACACCGCCATTCTGCGGCTGACCTTTCCAATCCTCGCAGTCGGTCTCGCAGCCATGGCCGAGGATCGCGGATGGGGGCTCTTCAACAACATCGAGGCGCCGGTTTGGGTTGCCATCTTGGTCTCCATGCTGCTTCTCGATCTCGCAATCTACCTTCAGCATGTGATATTCCACGCCGTACCTGGGCTTTGGCGTCTACACCGGATGCATCACGCCGACCTCGATTTTGACGCGACCACTGGCTTGCGTTTCCATCCGGTAGAAATCCTGATCTCGATGGGGATCAAGCTGGCGGTTGTAGCAGCCTTAGGGCCGCCCGCTGTCGCCGTACTCCTGTTCGAGGTGATCCTGAACGCTACCGCGCTTTTCAATCACGCAAACATCGATTTGCCGCGTCCGGTGGATCGAATTCTCAGATGGCTCGTTGTCACTCCAGACATGCACCGAGTCCACCACTCCGTCGATCCAAGCGAGACCAACTCGAACTTTGGCTTTAACCTACCGTGGTGGGACCGCCTTCTAGGTACTTACATTGCGCAACCCGAGAAGGGGCATAAAGGCATGGAAATCGGCATCGAGCAGTTTCGCACACGCCGAGACCTCTGGCTCGACCGAATGCTGCTTCAGCCGCTGCGCGGCCCGGCGAGCGGAGGTGCCCTCGACGCCCCGAGCCAACGGAGGCGATCTTCATCTGTCTCGTCCGGGCGAACCAAGCTTGGCACTGACCAAATAGACCAATAGCGTTGAACCAAAGACTGCTTTGCCGCGCTTGAGTGTCCTTCGCAAGGCGTTCAGCATCGGCAGAAAAGTCCCGCAAAACGGTCATTCGTCGCAACTTTGTTCAATGTCTGCTTCGCGGACTTTGCAGACTTCCGCAGTCTTGCTCCAAAGGACCGCAGTCAGCCCAACCCGGACCTTCAAAACCGAGTTCGCAATGTCCGATAGGCGAACAATCCGTTCATTCGCGTTCACCACTGGAATGCCCGCAACCGGCCCGGCCAGGCATTTTCGGCTAAGAGTCCAATCGAACAAATTTAGAGCGGTCTCTTAATTGGGTTTTGTGAGAAATACGCTAGTTTCAGGGTTCAGATCATCATTCGGATCAGTCAAAATACCAGCCGGGAAGGAAACCGAGATAGGTCGATCCTTTGTATCAAGGCAAAGCATGTGGTTATTGTCTCCGTCACCCAGATCGGCAAGCGCCGCGGGTGTTAATATGCGCTGAGATCCATCCTCGGACGCTACAGTAATCCTGTACAGATCACGTTCCACATCGCCAGGCTCCTTGCCATTCGCCAGCGTAACGCCACCCGCCCACGTTACCCGAATGGCCTGTACGATGTTGTCACTTGGACAAAGGCTTCCTCTGGTTCGGCGTGGCCCCAAGTTTCCGATCAAAGTCCAATCTTCGACGACCTCGGCAAAGATCATTGACGGCCCGTCTTCCAGTGAAGTCACGGCGACAGTGGCACCGCGAAAATCAAGTGTCCCATCGATGGAATAAAGGTGTCCAATGACCTCGACTGCAACCGGTGGATCCTCGGAAACACTTCCAAAATTCCCGATGAGAAGCACCGTACGCAGTTCACCGGGATCGGTAGCGGGCAACACTGACGCGCAGTGCATTGTTCCGATCTGGCCAGACTTTGTTACGACTCTGAAGTCACCTGCCTGCAAAGTTTCCAGATCTAATTCGGTTGAAAAGATAACGGGCATCCCGTCTTTGCCCCTGGAACCTCTGCAAATAAGATTTGCTACGCGGGGCAACGCCTCGAGCCCGTGGAAAGCAGAAAACAACTCGGCATCTTGTTTTCCAGCTGAACTCGGCAATCCGAGGTTTGGGGTTGTATCTTCAAGTTCTCGACTTGAAACATCCTGCGCGCATAAAGCCGTTCCCGACAAGACAAATGCAGTGGCAGGTGCAAGCAATCTGATCGCTTGGCTCCATTTCCTAAACTGCTTCAGCAATTAGGTTTTTCTCCATATTTGGTCCGCGTTGCTGCGGGCTTTCGAGCTGTTGCGTGTTGGAGTTTTACAAACGCACGCAAACAGGTTTGGTCTGACTTGCCGTTATGCGGTTGACAACAACGCATCAGAAAGCTCGTTTTCCGAAAGGGCCCCTAGTGCACCTATTGCAACAAGCCTTGTTTCAGGTTTTCGGTGGCCCCATGCGCCATCCCTTGCGATGTCCATGCGCTTTCCGACAACCTGTACAAGAATGCGATGATCTGGGTCCTCCTCGCTAAAAACAAAACCCTTGAGGCGATAGACATCGCCCGGAAGCTTTCGAATTGCACTCCGAAGAGAAGATAAGCTTATCGGGCGTTCAGCCTTCATCATCGTTGTTGAGAAGCTGTCCGAGTGATCAGAGTGGTGGCAACCACAATCGGGCCCATGTTCATGATGATCGGGTATTTCTGTTTCGAGCTGTTCGGCGGCAAAGCGACCAACTGAAAGAAGTATATCCAGTGGGACATCTGCGTTGACGGCTTCGACGAGGCGATATCGACGAAAGCGAGACCCGAGCCAATCGTGCACCCTTTGAACAGCCGCCCTGTCGACGAGGTCGACCTTGTTCAAAATAACCATGTCCGAGAACGCAATTTGACGGAGTTTTAGTTCCATTTGTTCTGGTGCAGCAAAAAGTTGTTCCGCATCGACAAGACACATAAGGCTGTCTAAGCGGATCATGTCCCGAAACTTTTGATCAGTAAATGTCATCGCGATTGATGATGGATCCGACACTCCACTTGCTTCAAGGACGATATATTCCGGTTTCTCAGGCCGGGCGAGAACGGCTTCCACGGTTTCGATCAGGTCATCTCGTATCGAGCAGCACACGCAGCCGTTTGCCAGACTCATAACATCATCTTCCAAGCCAACTACGAGATCAGCATCGACATTAATGGATCCAAAATCATTCACCAGGACTGCCACACGTAGTCCGTGATTGCCGGTGAGGATGCGGTTCAGAAGTGTTGTTTTACCGGCTCCTAGAAAGCCGGTAAGGATCGTTACGGGGATCGCAGAAGTCGAACCAAATTCAATCATTGTTCGATCTCCTCTCAGTCTTCATCACTCGAGCCGATTACATCCGAAACTTTGATGGTAAAGTCCTGCGGCCAGTCCCCGCCGGGTGCTCGGAAAACGTCAGTTGGGTAGTATTCGCGTGGATCGATCTCCATATCACGGTACTTCTGGTCTTGTTGATCTGCTCGCGTAAGCCTCGGATTCGGCAGTGTTATTTCATCCGGAAGCTCAATGCGCCCAGCCTCGGCTGCCGCAGCAAGTTCACGAAATGGTGGGACAGTACCGGATTTTCCGGGCAGTGCGGCTTTCCTGTACCAAATCGCATCCTTGGTCACGTTCACAACGGCTACATCGAGACCCCATTGGAAAAGACCGTCGTAGTGGGCGCGAATACCAGCCAGCATTTCAGCGTCGATGTCTTCGTCCTGGGTATAGTGTGTGACCATTCCCAAACGCGGCCTTGTGTCAGCAAAGAGTTTACCTACGGCATAGTGGGAGGTGTGATGCGTATCGATAGTGTAGTTAAAGAGATCCTGTGGGATACCGTATTTGTAGGTCATCAACTGGCCAATATCTTGTCCCGACATTTCGGTTACAAAGACATCAACGCCTTCGCCGTATTTCCGTGAGAGCTCATCCGGACGACCATCGCCGGTCCATACAAAGCTCAGACCGTTCCAATCGAGCCGATACCCAACTGCTCCGTCCTTGGCATGACTGCGCGGCCAAGACCGAACAGTCACACCGTCTTCGTCATAAACGATGCCACCTTCCTGGCGGAAATCGAATTCATTGACTTCGATCTCGTAGCCGTCCCCAATCGGGAACACATCAAAGGCCTCTAGATGCCATTTGAGCATCTGTTGCATGCCTTCAACCATTCCAGCTGTGCCAAGTTCGGGTGTCCGACCAGAGGGACCATGGATGCGTAGTGGCGTGTAACCACCCGACCAGGCACGGAATGGGTATATATAGGGAATATCGGCGTAGTGGTCGACATGAAGGTGAGAGATGAAGATGTCGTTGATCAGCTGCCCCGGCACTTGCATAGCAATGATATTGCGTACACAACCGGATCCAAAATCGAAGAAGAACCTTTTTCCGTTACCCAGCTCGACCATAATACAGGTGCCCGCTTGATCTTCGCGCGGCGGATATGGTGTTGAGCCACAGAATGAGATTCGCATCTCATCTGGCCCCAACTCCTCACTCAGTGGAAAATAGTTCGCGTTTGAACCAGTCATGTACTTCGTAGGACGGAAGTACTCCGGCAAAGATATGCCGCCTGCGGGTCGACCACCATATGGGTTTTTGAGTGTTTCTCCTAGAGGGCCGTCTCCTTCGTGGGCCTCGGCACTTCCTGCCGCAAACCCAGCTGCCCCTGTCGCAGCCGCTCCAGTAGCCAAGCCCCTTAGAACACTCCGCCGCGACGGGTCTTCAATTTGGTCTGACGCCTGAGCCTGTTTGTCGTCCTGGTCTTTTCTATTGTCTTCCTTGGTCATGGATTGGTCCTCAGTTAAAAGTATCTCACAGTTTGCGCTTCAATATCCGGCGAAGCTCGTTGATGAGTTCAGATTTGATGTGGGCCCATTCGGCGCGCTCTGAGGCCGTGATCGATGCGTCTTTCGAAAACGCAGATGCTTTCTTCAGGTCTTCGATGACCTCGCCGAGAAGCGAGTCCGTTTCGATGCGCCTCGACAGCACATCGGAAAGTTCTGGAATTTCTTCAATCAGGTCCACCGTCACTGGAAAATCCGGACACCCACTATCTATTCTCAAATCAAGATGAGTGCGGTTGACCGCAAAGGCCAAGTGAGTCACCGTGAGTTGGGGGTGAGTTGACATTGAACAAATCCAACGAATTGCCAATAAATCAACATGTTGGACAGCCTTCTCCGGAGCTTATCCGGGAAGCTCTGAGTCGAATTGTATCGAGCGACGGGTTTCAAGCTTCACCCCGACTCACACAATTTCTCACCTACATAGTCGAGGAATCTCTATCTGGTCGAAGCAATCAGATTAGAGGTAAAGCTATCGCTGTTGAGGTCTATGGACGGCGCATCGATGGTACTGGTGGTCAAAACCTGGTTCGCGTTGAGGCTAGGCGACTGCGTCGTCTTTTGCATCAGTTCTACGAAGATCACTGGGACGGCAATGGAGTTCGCATCTTTGTTGACCCCGGCGGATACAAGCCGCGGTTTTCATACGTACCTACAAATGAAGATCGCACATCGAGTGCGTGGGACAGCAGTGAGCCTGAAGAGCGTCGGCGTTCGCTGAAACTGCTGCCAGCCGGACTGGGTGTTCTTGCATTAGTCGCAGTGTTTGGAATCTGGACGAGCCAGGATAACAGGGAGGTTGTGCCAACAACTCGATCCATCGAAGAAGCAGAACGTGTGGCGCTTGGTGAACAATCATTGACAAGACTCCAGGCCGCTAACCTTGCGGACCAAGCCCGAGGCATGTTTTTTCCCGTTTTTGATGTCAAACGTCAGCAAATAGCGCTGGGAATGTTCCAGCACGCGATGGAACTCGACCCGGCCCTGTCTGATGGCTACGCTGGATCAGCGCAGGTCCTGGCGATCCTAGCAGTGTTGTCGCCGGATGAAGCACAAAGGGAGGATCTCTTCAACCAAGCCTCAGAAAAATCTGAACAGGCGTTGAATTTGTCCCCCACCGACGCATGGGCCAATGCCGCAAAAGGTTGGGTCTTGGCTGTCATGGATGAGCCAGGCGAGGCTTTGAAATACGCAAGAATGTCCGTCGAACTGGCACCGAAGGATGGCCATATTCTCGACCTTGCAGGTATCACTGCCATCATGGCGGGCGCCCCAGATCTTGCGGCTGAGGTTAGCGATCCAGAAAGACTCAGGTTAGGTTCAGGCCGCTTTGGCGCACGAAACATCTGGGGTGTATCGCAACTGATGCTCGAAAATTACGAAGGCGTTGTGGACGCCTTTAAAGGAGCGCCCGCAACCGGTGCGCCTGTAAGTGCTCCTTCTCTCCTGTTCCAAGCCGTTGCGCAGGATCAGTTGGGATATACCGAAGAAGCTCAGCGACTTATTTCCGAAATGCGCAAAACGTGGCCGGAGTTTCCATCTGAGTTTCTCGCCGGCAGGATTTTCCAAAATAATGAGGTAACGCGGCAAGCGATACTGGATACTCTGATCAGATATTGAAGAAGCGCGTCGCATGTTTGTCGACGCAAAGTCTGCTTTCCGCGGATTGCTGTCATTGGTGCAACGCGCAGCACCGGCCAAAGTGGGCTCGGTGCGGTCATTCACCGAAATGTCGCGAGCGACCGCTGTGCGGACAAAGCCGTCAGTTGGTAAATTGGGTGGCTTCCCGATTTACTGATATCCGTCTGGGTCGTTGGGGGTGTTCAGTAATGTGCCTTCAAAAGCGTTGAGATCATCGGTCATTTGCAACCAAGACAACCTACTTTGATTGTTAACGTGAAAAGTCGGTTTGAAATCTTCCGGGTTTTCGAGCGATCCAGCATAGAGGTGCATACCACCCGGATAGTGATCGGCTTCAAATCCAATGGGTGACCCACACGTCCCGCAAAAGTGCCTGAAAACGCCTTTGGAACTTTCGTAAGTGCGGGTTTTTTCACCGGTCCACTCAAAGTTCTCTATCGGCACACCAAGCCACGCGACCACCGGCGCCGCACAATTCCGACGGCAATCATCACAGTGGCAATAGCATGCCCATGCTTTATGACCCTGGTAGACCCAGCTTGTTTTTTTACAAAGACAATACCCGCGCGTCGCCATTCGATTTTCCTCCCAACCTCCAACAACATAGGACGCAGGCGAGTTTTTAATATGTACTTAATTGGACGTTTCATCAGCTGAAAACGTCGAAGCTCAGGGTCAATTCGACTCTGCCGCAGACGTTCGGCAGAATTAAGCAAACGTCTGCTGCGCGGACTCGGTGGCAGAAGAAATTTTTTGCACCAAGGTGCAGTGCCCTAAAAGTTAACAAATTAGACCGTTCCTATAAGCCGATGTTTTTCCTATCGTTGGTAAAAATTACGTGTCGGGAGGTCTTAATGAACAAGCTTTTCTTAGTAGCGGGTGCGGTCTGTTTTGCTTTCACTGGAGCTTGGGCCGACGAACATACCCCGCCCAACATTCTTGTCATCATGGCAGATGACGTAGGTTGGGCGAGCGTCGGCGTTTACCACGGAGGTGTCAAAAGCATTGAGACGCCGAACTTGGATCGCCTGTCGTCTGAGGGTGCTCGTCTCACAGATTATTATGCCGAGCCAAGTTGCACCGCCGGTCGATCAGCCTTCATGACCGGACAGTTGCCTATTCGGACTGGTATGCACACCGTTGGACTGCCGGGAGATCCGATAGGTTTAAACCCAGATGACCCAACGCTTCCGATGTTCCTGAAAAAGTTGGGGTACACGACGGGGCAATTCGGAAAAAACCACCTGGGCGATCTCAATGAGTTCCTACCGACTACAAAAGGTTTCGACGAGTATTGGGGTTGGCTCTATCACTTGAATGCTATGGAATATACGTCTGATCCGGATTGGCCAGACGACCCAGAATTCAACGCGCAATTTGCGCCTCGCAACATTATTCATTCATTTGCAACAGAGGAAGTAGACGAAACAGTCGACCCGCGATTTGGAAAAGTCGGGAAGCAGCGCATCATTGATGACGGGCCTGCGCCTCCTGAGCGCCAAAAGACTTTGGATGACGAAGTGACATCTTACACGAAGGACTTCATTTCTCGTGCAGTAGAATCGGACACTCCATTTTTTGTCTGGATGGCTCCAGCCCGTGCACACGTCTGGACCCACCTCAGCCCCGAATACGAAGCTATGTTGGGCAATGGGCGCGGACTTCAGGATGTTGTCATGAAGGAGTTGGACAACAACGTTGGTAACGTTCTCAGCCACCTTGAGGATCTGGGAGTCGCCGATAATACCATAGTGATGTTCACCGCAGACAATGGCCCGGAAACACTGACGTGGCCTGATGGTGGTACGACACCGTTTCATGGGGAAAAGGGTACTACTTGGGAAGGTGGCTTTAGAGTTCCTGCGATTATTCGCTGGCCGGGCAAAATTCCAGAAGGTCAAGTCTTGAATGGCATCTTCAGCGGAATGGACTGGATGCCAACATTTGTAGCAGCGGCTGGAGGTCCGACAGATCTAAGAGAAAAGCTCCTAGAGGGATATGAAGGCTATAAAGTGCATCTCGATGGCTACAATCAACTATCTTACCTGACGGGTGAGGATGAAGAGAGCAATCGCCGCGAGCTGATTTACTATCAGGGTACGGACCTCCAAGCAATACGCTACAACGATTGGAAAGCGCACTTTGTCGTTCAAAACCACGGCTGGTCAGGCCCGAAGGAAGAACTGGTCGCCCCCTTGCTTTTCAACCTCCGCCGCGATCCCTACGAAAAAGCTGCGGAGGAAAGCGGTATGTACGTCCGCTGGATGGGTGAGAAAATGTGGGCATTCGGCCCAGCCGCCCGTTTAGTGCAGGCACATCTCGCTACTTTCGAGGAGTTCCCTCCGCGCGGGAAGCCGGTCGCCAATCAAGACCATGTTCAAGAACAAACATCAACCGAAGGCGGCATCTCTCAGTAGAGGAAGCGAGGCAACCAATACGCCTTTCCCTCCGCAGCGTGGGCATCCGGCTCGGATCATCGGATGCCCAAAATAACCGACTACGAATTTCGCAAAAAGCGAAACCTCTACGCGAAGGAGTCCTCCATGAGTGCCAGATTTGTCCTTCTGCTTGCTGCTGTCGGCCTCGTGCCAATTGCGTTATCATATGGCCTGATGCCGGGTAGTTCGATCCCAGTTTTACTGGGATTTCCAGTGGAAGGAACGAACCAAACCCACGTGTTCCGAGCGATTATGGGTCTTTACCTGGCAAACGCGTTGTTTTGGTTGGTGGCCGCTTCGAAACCAGAATTACAACGCCCTGCGCTGTGGGTTCTATTTTTGTTTATGTCAGGACTAGCCGTTGGACGCATACTAAGTATTCTCATCGATGGAGTTCCGAACGGGATACTTCTCTTTTACCTTGCGGCCGAGGTAGCTTTTGCGGCTCTGGCGGCGGTTTCCCTGAAAAAAGTACGATGAAATGGGAAGCGGTAAAATGGTGAGGTTTGGCTTTGTTCTCTCGATGATTGCAACTTTATTAGTTTCGGCATCCGCTTTTGCACAATCTTCATCTGTCCAGAAAGCCGTGGACGAAAACTTCTTAGAGCTTGAGACTGCCGTTGCCGAAGGGGGAGCTACTCCAATCGCATCAATAGATCATTCGCGTCTGGCCAAAGCCGAAGGCGTAGAAATGCCAGCGTCTCGTGTACTCATTTTCTCTGATCCAGAGATAAACACGCCTATTCTGGAAGAGAACGTACGAGCAGGTTTGGACCTTCCTTTTCGCGTGCTTTCCTTCGATCAGGATGGTAGCCCACAGAACGCTTACACAGACTCTCAGTTTCTCAAAGCCCGGCATGGACTCACGGACGCTTCTTCGTTGCGTGAGTTTCAGAGCAAGGTGCTTGAAGTTCTAAACGACTTGGATGCAACACCAGCGCCTACCAACGGGTTGTTTGCCGACTACGGGATCATCGAGCTGCGATCTCAGCTCAGCGTACCAGAGGCAGTCGAACGTCTCAGGACAGCCGTGATGGGGCAGGACGATACTGTCTGGTTTGGGGAGATCGATTTTGCGGCCGAAGCGTCCCAACTAGGGGCGGAACTACCGGATGCAGTTCTCTTACTGTTTGGCGGACCAGCACCCGGTGGCGTGGCTATGGCGGGCTTTCCGGCAATTGGTTTGGATGCCTTTTGCCAAAAACTATTGATTTACGCGAATGAAGAAGGCGGCTCCGTTGTCATTTTCAATGACATCGCTGCCTTGGCGGAGTTGCACTACGGTTCTTCGGCCGAACCTCATCACGGTTTGAACAAACGGCTTACCGAAACATTTCGCACGGCAATTGAGTAGCTTCTGTTTCGAAAACACAATAGAAGCCCGATACCGACTGGCCATCTTTTGGTCGTCCGCGTTGGGCTCGAAGTGGTCGCTCGCAGAGTTTGGGCGAATTTCTGCTCTGTGGGACAAAGCGGACCTTACGGGGATGTCGTAACTAACGCACGTGACCTAAAGGCTGGTAGAACGGGTTGGCCGGCTTGGTAAGCTCTGGAGCGGCAAGCTACGTCACCCTTTGAATTGCAAGAACTTTCTACAATAGCTCGTGTTCTCTAAAACCAAGCTTCTACGGTTGATTTTTTGACTCAACTCTTTGACTCAGTCATTCTTCTCCAGGGGGGGAACGCGATATGAATGGCGCTGACCAGAAAAGCCAAGCAGACAGGTACGAAGAAGGTATAGCGCTTCTGGATGTTGGTGTCGGCATATTCGATGACGCACTCCGACTGGTTTACTGCAACCCCGCATTTCGCGAGATGCGACGCTATCCACAAGAGCTCTGCCGCCGTGGTGTTAGTCTAGAAGATTTGCTGCATTTCAACGCCGAACGCGGAGATTTTGGCGCGGGCAAAACTGATCGGCTAGTGGCCGATCGAATGGATGAGATTGGTGCCTCTGGTGAGCGCGCGCTCGAGCATGAGATGGCAGACGGGCAGATTCTAGCGATCAGCTATCGCAGAACGGCCTCGGGAGGAACGATGGTCACCTATCAGGACCGCACCGCCGAACGAAAAGCAGAAAGAGCATTGCGAGAAAGTGAGGAGCGCTACGCGCTTGTTTCAGACGCTGCGGAAGAGGCAATCTACGATTGGCACATTACCGACGACCAGTTTTATGCGTCCCCACGACTTGAGACTTTCCTAGGGCTTGAGACCGGTCCTAAGGGAGAGAGAACGTGGGTATGGCAAGACATTATTCATCCCGACGATTTGCCCTCTTACTTGTCAGCGTTGGAGGCGCATATATCCGGCAAGAAGAAACGATGGGAATGTGAGTACCGACTCAAAGTAGCCAGCGGAAAGTGGCGCTGGGTATCGGATCACGGCACCTCGATTCGCGATACTAACGGCTACGCGACGCGTATGGTTGCCGCAATTCGGGACATTACACCCAAGATTGAACGGGATGCAGCCCTTGCCGCAAGTGAGGAAAGATACCAGTTGGTCACTCAAGCTACCAGCGATGGAATTTATGATTGGGACGTGACCAATGATGTTCTGTTTGTCTCTGCTGACCTGAACGATCTACTCAGTTTGGACGAGGCCAATTCGTCTTCGACACGATGGGCCGAGCAGATCCATCCGGATGATTACGACGCTTATGTCAAGGCAATCATTAACCATTTCAAGGGCGGGACTGATGCCGTTGAATGTGACTACCGGCAGAGGGCGCGTGATGGCGGTTACCGTTGGGTTCACGACCGAGGCGTTGGTGTGCGAAACGCCGAAGGCCGGGTCGTTCGGCTTGTCGGTGCCGTGCGCGACATAACTGAAATCCGGGATGCACGGGAACGAATTGCCCGAATTGAAGGTCGGCTACTCGGAGCAATTGAAACGATCGCCGATGGTTTGCTTTTGGTGGGACCTGAAAATCGCGTCGAGTTATTCAACGACCGCTACGTCCAGATCTTCAGCGACGCCGCTGGCGGCGCCGATTTGAGCAACCTTATTTATGAGGGCCGCGAATTCTTCGACATGATCCGCAACGGCTATGAGCTTGGGATGTTTACCGAACATCCAGACGGCGTTGACGGTTGGATCGCTGCCCGCCGCGTCGCTTGGGAGAAGCCAAAGGCGAACTGGGAACTAGAGTTGGGCAACGGTGTGTGGATCATGCTCAACGAACGTCGCCTGCCTGATGGTGGCCGCATCATGGTTTACAACGACATAACCGAATTCAAACGCAGGGAGGCAGATGCGCAGGCCGCACGGCAGCGGTTTGAAGACGCAATTGAAGCGATTTCGTCTGGTTTTGCATTGTGGGATGCCGAGGATCGGCTAGTTGTGTGTAACGAGCGCTACCGCACCTACATGAACGAACTCGCCGACAAGGTCGTACCCGGCGTGAAATTCAAAGAGATCATCGGTGCCGGCATCAAGCGCGGCCTATTTCCACTTTCCGAAGGAGAAGTAGAAGGGTATCTTGAGAGAATTGCCGAAAAACGCAAGAAAGCCTCGGGCGAACCACGCGAACAGCTAGTCGCCGGGTACTGGCTGCAGATTACGGATCACCGCACTTCGGATGGTGGCATCGTCTCGATCTATACCGACATTACCGAACTGAAGACCAAACAGCTGGAGATCGAACAACAATCAGCGATCCTCGAGTTAACAATGGAGAACATGGGCCAGGGGATTACGCTGGTGGATAAAGAGCTGCGCACAATTGCGTTGAATTCGAAATTTCTTGACCTCATGGAGTTTCCTCGCGAACGCTTTCGCCCCGGATTCACAATGGAAGAGGCATTTCGGTTCAATGCTGAACGAGGGGAATATGGGCCGGGCGACATTGATACCCAAGTGCGCGAGCGGGTGGAACTGGCCGCAAAATTCTTACCGCACAAATTTGAGCGTATTCGTCCTGATGGTACGGTGATTGAGATTATCGGCAACCCTATCCAAGGTGGCGGCCTAGTTGCAACTTACACTGACATTACGGACCGCAAACTCGCTGACGAAGCACTGAAAGCGGCACTGGCAGAATTTAACGCGGTCATCGATCACGTCGACTATGGAATTCTGTTCATGGGACCGGATTTACGTGCGCGTATAATAAATCGGGCATTTGCGCGAATTTGGAACATCGATCAGAAATTCATCGACCAGCGCCCAACTATGCAGGAGCTGATAGAGTACAACAAGGGCACAGGAGTCTATGATGTCGCGCCGAAGGACTGGGATGACTGGCTGTCCATGCGGGTCGAGGCAATACGGGCAGGAAACATGCCACCGGGCGAGTTGTGTCGGGCTGATGGCATGACGTTGAGTTTCCAATGCGTGGACCTGCCGGATGGCGGTCGCATGCTGACCTATTTCGATATCACCGAACTAAAACGGCGTGAAGCGGAGATTTCCAACGCGCGTGATGCGGCTGAGCAAGCCCTCAACGATCTGCGGCAAGCCCAAGAACGGCTCATCCAGTCCGAGAAGATGGCCAGCCTAGGCCAACTTACTGCCGGCATTGCCCACGAGATCAAGAACCCGCTGAATTTCGTCAACAACTTTGCCAAATTGTCTGGCGAGTTGTTGGAAGAATTACACGAGATATTAGAAGACCCGATCGCGGCTCTGGAGGAAGAGGATCGCGAGGAAGCTAAGGACCTATGGCAGACAGTACGCGGCAACTTAGGCAAGATAAACCAACACGGTCAACGTGCTGACAGCATCGTTAAAAACATGCTTCTGCATTCCCGTGAGGGGCCGAGCGAGTTGCAACGTGTTGCACTAAACCCGATCGCAGAAGAAGCGCTGAACCTTGCCTATCACGGTGCTCGGGCGGAGGATTCCAGTTTCAATGTCGAAATACGAGCCGACATTGATCCCGACGTTGGCCAAATCGATTGCTATCCGCAGGATTTGATGCGTGTTTTTCTTAATCTCATCAGCAACGGCATGTATGCGGCCAACAAACGTAAAGACGCGGAAGAAGGTGACTTTTCACCGACGATCTGGCTATCGACGCGAGCCAATGGTGACCGCGTCAACGTCACTATTCGCGATAATGGTACGGGCATTCCAGAAGAAATGAGGGAGAAAATTTTTCTACCGTTTTACACCACAAAACCCGCGGGTGAAGGCACAGGGCTCGGCCTTTCGTTGAGCTATGATACCATCGTCAAGCAGCATGGTGGAACTTTGACTGTGGACAGTAAGCCAGGGGATCACACGATTTTTGTCGTTTCGGTCCCGGTCCATTCTCAGGGGGACCCAGCATGACAGGACAAATTCTGATGGTAGATGACGAACCCGACGCACAGGACCTAATTCGACAAAATTTTCGGCGGGAGATACGAAAAGGAGTCTACAGTTTTGGGTTTGCCGGGTCTGGCGAGTCCGCCTTGGACGCAATAAGTCATTCGACAGAAGAAGTGATGTTGGTGCTTTCGGACATCAACATGCCCGGCATGTCAGGAATCGAGCTTTTGCAGGAACTGCGCGCTCGCTGGCCTGAATTACCGGTTATGATGATCACCGCCTATGGTGATGCAGCGACCGAGGCGAAAGTCCGGGAACTGGGAGCGGAACAGCTCCTGACCAAGCCCGTCGATTTTGTTGAACTGAAAGAGCGGCTCTCACGATTTGTCGGAGATGCGACGTGACGCCGCCACGCATTCTAGTTGTCGATGACGAGCCCGACCTTGAAGCGTTGATTTCGCAAAAGTTTCGGCGTCGCGTACGCAAAGGGGAACTCGATCTATTGTTTGCTCATGACGGCAAACACGCCCTCGAAGTTCTCGAAAAGAACCCTAAAATAGATATCGTCCTTTCCGACATAAACATGCCCAGGATGGATGGTCTCACTTTGCTTGAGCGGTTGAGCGAGATGGAAACTGATCTGCAAACTGTTATGGTTTCGGCCTACGGCGACATGAACAATATCCGCGCGGCTATGAACCGCGGGGCTTTCGATTTCGTGACCAAACCGATTGAGTTCGAAGATCTCGACCGGACCATTGCCAAGACGCTGGAACACCTTGAGTTGCTCCGCCAATTGCGCACGGCCCGTGATAATGCCGAGCAAGCGAGATTGACGCTGTCACGGTATTTCTCTCCTACGGTGGTTGAGACGTTGTCGCGTGATCCAGAGGCAATAGAGGCCAAGGGCGAGCGCCGCGTAGCAACCTTTCTATTTACTGATCTGGCCGATTTCACTCAGCTGGTAGAAAGCTCGGATTCCGACCTGATCGTCGAAATTCTCAACGAATACCTAGATGGCATGACCCGAACAATCTTTTCGCACGGCGGAACAGTCATGAAAATCATAGGCGACGCCATCCAAGTAATATTCGGTGCGCCAGTTGACGACCCGGAACATGCCGCGCACGCGGTGGCCTGCGCCTTGGCGCTCGACGAATTTGCCCAAGGTTTTCAGAAGAAACTACTGGATCGCGGCATCGCGTTGGGAGACACGCGCATAGGTGTGAACAGCGGCGGTGCGATTATTGGCAATTTCGGCGGCAAGAGCTATTTCGACTATACAGCGTATGGCGATGCTGTGAACACTGCGGCAAGGCTGGAACAGGCTAACAAGACGATAGGGACGCGCATCTGCACTTCGGAAAGTGTTGCCAAGGGGATCGTCAACTTTTCTGGCCGCCCAATTGGAAGACTCTTGCTGAAAGGCAAAACGCAAGCGGTGACCTGCTATGAACCCTTGTCAGAGGCGCTTGTCGACAGCGATCAAGTGAGAGATTACAAGGCGGCGTATGAGCTGCTAGAGGCGAGTGACCCCAAAGCGCGCCAATCCTTTGCGGCGCTTTTGGTCGAGTGCGAAGACGACCCCTTGATCTTGTTTCACCTTGGTCGATTGCTGGCCGGCGAAACTGGTGCAGACATTGAAGCAGTGGGTTGATCGCCAGACCTGTCCCAACGTCATTACCGCTATGCTTCCTCGTCAAACCGCTGATCGCGTCGATTGCTTGTCTTGTGATCTTGCTACCAGAGGCGCTCGCGATCAGGGCTAAACCTGCCTCGAAGCGCCTTCGACGGGACACGCGCGCCATCAGGACGACCTGACAGCGCGCCCGTATTCAGCCGCCTGAGACTTCGGTGCAGTTGCCCCTACCCCATCCCGATTTGCTGCCTGAGGCAGAATAGTCGAACGTTCCCTTTTCGGGATGCACGTTATAGCTCAACGTGTAGTCTTCGCCGATATACAGGTAGGTTAGCGTGTCCAACCCCGGGTAGACCGCGACTACCTTGTCGATGTCACCAATAGTGATGTGGCCTTTGTCCTCACCTTCGTATTTTACCAATCGTGCAGCCATTTCCGGATGTTGTGCATCTGGTGCGTCGCACTCGAAAACACGCTCTTCCGCGAAGGCGGCAATCGGTAGAAAAATGAGGAAAAGTGGCGAGAATTTCATTTGGAGTTCGGTCCATTTCTTATGTGGCATTTCAGCCGCGCATATTGACCGTTTCGGGCGGGAATTTTTCTAAATTCAGGCGGTTATACGTTGAATTTTTCTGTTACACGACAGAACGCCGCTCCACTCGGGTACCAAGCGGAGTGTAGAAATAGAAACAGGCACGCTGATGCGAATGGCGCTTTAGAAAAAGCGCAGTCTTTGGCTGTCTCAACTCGATGAATGCGATACCTAAAACACGGAAATCAAAACGCTCGCAGCTGCTGCGAAACCAGCAAATGCCGCCACGCTTGCTAAGGTAATACAAATTATTTCCACTGCCGTGAGTTTCATTTCGAACCTCGCCTATGCCTCGCGACCGAAATAGATCAACATGCACGTATCGCAAAGTGAGCTAAAACTAACGTAGCGGAAAGCTGCTGCGAATACGGCGTGTATTCGCTCAAACCGCTGACTGAGCGATTCCTCCCCGGTTGTTGAGATACAAATTGAACCTTGACCTGTGGCACATGCGCATCATCACTCGTTCCGCCAATGAGAAAAGGGCGTACTCGCATCGAGTACGCCCCAGTGACAGGGAGGACAGTGAAAAAAACTCGCGCTCGCAACACAACATGAGCGCTAACTCTTTAACTGCATCCAGTTTGAGCGAGTTCACCCGTGCGTTCAGTGAAGCGAATTACATAGCGCTGACTTTTTTGACGAGCGGAAAAATTCGCCAATTTGTGGCTTACCGCGATACCACCTGAGCAAGAACCTGCGACGCAATACTGTAACCCGCTGTTTTTGATGGCGATCCCTGAAGGACTCGAACCCTCAACCTGCTGATTAGAAGTCAGCTGCTCTATCCAGTTGAGCTAAGGGACCGCTGCGCCCTTCTTGCGGTTTTTACGATCCGGGTTCAAGAGCCAAGCGCATGAAGGCGCTGTTTGGGTCTGGGGCATAGCCATAGATCGGGTCACAATAGGAATATCCCAAGGCTTCATACAGCTTACGCGCAGCGTCGTATTCGGGCAGATGCGCCGCCCCGGTTTCTAAAACCAGTGCTGAAAGGCCTTCTCGCTGCGCAAGATCAGCCAAGTGGGTCATCATGACCCGAGCCAACCCGCGTCCCCGCGCCGCCGCGACCACATGTACGGATTTCACCTCGGCCGTTCCATCTGGCAGGGTTTTCAACGCGCCGCACCCCAAAGCTGTATTGCCCTCATAAAGGGCCCAAAAGCGGATACCCGGCTCGCGCAAAGCTTCTACATCCAAGGTGTGATTGGATGTCTGCGGTGTTGCGTCCCAGCTATGGGCCAGATGGGCCTGGATGATGGGGCGAAGATCCTCGGATCCCGGATCAGCTTCGCGAATGTCGATCACTTAATGCGTCCAGGGGTTGCGGCGGTCCGTTGCGAAATTCTCACCATACCCGCGCGGGCGCAGGTTCGGTTTGCGCTTATGCGGCTCGCTGACCTGCACCTCGATACCATTGTCCTTGGCGTAATCCAGCGCCTCTTCTTTGGTCTCGAATTTCAGGCGCACCTGAGTCTGAGTATCGTTGGACGACGTCCACCCCATCAGCGGATCCACCTCGCGCGAGGATGCAGGGGCATATTCCAGAACCCACTTGCGGGTCTTGGCCATCCCCGAGGTCATCGCGTTTCGCGAAGGCTGGTAAATCCGTGCGCGCATGTCGCCTCTCCGTACTCACTTGGCTGACCCGTTTATGCGTCAGCGGAAGCCTCGGGACAAGATGTCAATTGTCACAACTGGTCACGAGCGTTGATGTCAAAAACTGTCATGAGCTGCGCCTATCAAGGGCGCAGAATTTTGAAACATCGACCAAGATAGTCATTCATGCACACAGCCTCTGATCCCGGAAACAGACCTGAATCCCGATCCGCCCTTGCAGCCGGACAAAATAAGAACAAATGTAAGGGCCTGACTCGGAGCCCAACCATGCCCTATGCCCATTCCGACAAAACTCAACTGACCGCCGAAGACGTGCGTGCTCGCCTGAAACTGGAAGGCGGCAAGCAGTTCGTCATGCAGACCGAATTCAACCCTGCGGGTGATCAGCCGACAGCGATCAAGGAACTGGCGGGCGGTGTTCTGGCTGGCGAGCGCGATCAAGTTCTGCTGGGGGCGACGGGTACCGGCAAGACCTTTACCATGGCCAAGGTGATCGAAGAGACTCAGCGCCCGGCGATTATCCTGGCCCCCAACAAGACGCTGGCGGCGCAGCTATACGGAGAGTTCAAGGGCTTCTTCCCCGACAATTCCGTCGAGTATTTCGTCTCGTATTATGACTATTACCAGCCCGAAGCCTATGTGCCGCGCAGCGATACCTATATCGAGAAAGAATCCCAGATCAACGAACAGATCGACAGGATGCGCCACTCGGCCACACGGGCTCTGTTAGAGAGGGACGATGTGATCATCGTAGCCTCGGTCTCATGCATCTACGGCATCGGCTCGGTCGAAACCTATGGGGCGATGACGCAGGACCTGAAGGTGGGCAAAGACTATGACCAGCGGCAAGTGATGGCCGATCTGGTCGCCCAGCAATACCGCCGCAACGATCAGGCATTTCAGCGCGGCTCGTTCCGGGTACGCGGGGACAGCTTGGAAATCTGGCCTGCCCACCTTGAGGACCGCGCCTGGAAGCTGTCTTTCTTTGGTGAGGAACTGGAACAGATCACCGAGTTTGACCCCCTGACAGGGGAAAAGACCGACACGATGGAGCATATCCGTGTCTATGCCAATTCCCACTACGTGACGCCCAAACCCACGATGCAGCAGGCGATCATCGGGATCAAAAAGGAACTGCGGATCCGGTTGGATCAACTGGTGGGCGAAGGCAAACTGCTGGAAGCGCAGCGACTTGAACAGCGCACCAATTTCGACCTTGAGATGCTTGAGGCCACCGGCGTTTGCAACGGGATCGAAAACTATTCGCGCTATCTGACCGGCCGCGCGCCGGGCGAGCCACCCCCGACCCTGTTCGAGTTCATACCAGACAACGCCATTGTCTTTGCCGATGAAAGCCATGTCAGCGTGCCGCAGATCGGTGGCATGTACCGGGGCGACTATCGCCGCAAATTCACCCTGGCCGAACACGGGTTCCGCCTGCCCTCCTGCATGGACAACCGCCCGCTGAAGTTCGAGGAATGGGACGCCATGCGCCCGCAATCCGTCTTTGTCTCGGCCACCCCGGCTGCGTGGGAGCTGGACCAGTCAGGCGGCGTCTTCACCGAACAGGTGATCCGCCCCACCGGGCTTTTGGACCCCGAGGTCGAAATCCGCCCTGTCAGCATGCAGGTCGATGACCTGCTGGACGAGGTCCGCAAAGTGGCCGCCGATGGTTTCCGCACGCTGGTCACAACTCTGACCAAACGGATGGCCGAGGATCTGACCGAATACCTGCACGAACAGGGCATCAAGGTGCGCTACATGCATTCCGATATCGACACGATCGAACGCATCGAAATCCTGCGTGACCTGCGCTTGGGCGCGTTTGACGTGCTGGTCGGCATCAACCTGCTGCGAGAGGGCCTCGATATCCCCGAATGCGGCTTGGTCGCCATTCTCGACGCGGATAAAGAGGGGTTCCTGCGATCCGAGACCTCACTGATCCAGACCATCGGCCGCGCCGCGCGCAACGCCGAGGGCCGGGTAATCATGTATGCTGACAAGATCACCGGCAGCATGGAGCGCGCTTTGGGGGAAACCAACCGCCGCCGCGCCAAACAGATCGCCTATAACGAAGAACACGGCATCACACCTGAGACAGTAAAGAAGAATGTCGAAGACGTACTGGCCGGGCTTTACGAAGGCGACGTCGACATGAACCGCGTCACCGCGACCATCGACAAACCGATGCACGGCGCGAATTTGGAAGCGCATCTGGACGGTCTGCGCGAGCAAATGCGCAAAGCCGCCGAGAACCTGGAATTCGAAGAGGCCGCCAACATCCGCGATGAAATCAAACGCCTCGAAGCGGTCGACCTGGCCGTCGCCGACGACCCCATGGCGCGCCAATGGGCGGTCGAGAAAGCCTCAGAGGACGCTGTGAAATCGCGCGGACGGTCAACGGCGGGGCGACCGGGGCAGCGGGGCGGGAATGTGAAGCGGAGGAAGAGCTAGACTGACAACGGCTTAATTCAAAGATGCTGCGCTCGGTGTCATTTGATTCAGCCGCCTTGCCTAACTGAATTCTGTAGCTAGTTTCAGGTTATGCGAGCCGTTCTGTTATTAATGATCCTTAGCACCCCCGCCTACGCGTGGGATGCAACCGTTGGTCAAATTTGCACCCTCTCACACGAGTCCGAAGCGTCGACGATATTCCTCACCTACGATCCGTCAAAACCGCTTTATTCAATCACCGTGACCCAAACGAACTCCGTTTGGACACAGACGCCATGGTTCGCGATGCGTTTCGAGGGCTCGTCACCGATCGAGATTGCTACATCCCGCCACGTTCTTTCGGATGGCGCAACCTCTTTGACGGTTACGAATACGGGTTTCGGCAACGTGCTTGATGGGTTGGAATACAACCAAAAAGCTTACGCATTCACGCAGGATCAGGTGACCGAATTCTCGCTGGTCGGCGCTGCGGAACCGGTGAGGGTTTTCCGCGAATGCGCGGGAGCTCAGCTGTCCTAAGTCAGTTGAGATTCCTAGAATCCAGATAGATTTCGACGAACGCTTTCAATTCGTTTGCAACTAATCTCAGACGCTAGAAACGCTGTGACCCGAGCGAGTTTTTTTCGCTCGGGCACGTATTTACCCTTTATCCCAATGCGCAATCACATCGTACCCAACCGGCGTCGGCGGGCCTTCCATGAACTCGGCGAAATGGCCCCATAGTTCGGCCACTTTGGGCGCGTTTGCATTCGATGTCGCTTCGCTCTCGACCACAGAGATCACATAGCCAGAGCCATCTTCGTTCATAACATTGGTGAAACTATGTATCCCGGGCATGCCCATAATCTCGGATTTCAGTTCATTCATTTTTGCCGTCGCCGCCTCACGCGAACCAGGCTTCATTTTGTATTGAGTAATCCGTGCAAACATAACTTTCCTCCCTCGTCTGGCGAAATTGCCCTAGGGCGCTGCCGGAACGGCTTCGCCTCGTGAAAGTTAGCACGGCAGCACTAAATCTCGTATTGATACTTAAGGATTCAGCGTTTTTTCAACCTTATGCCTCAACCAATTTTGGACACCAACACTTCAAGGTTGCAGCCCAGCGCCCTCTCCGCCACGTTTGACATCACAAATTGTGATTCCAAACGCTGCCATGACGAACCCCAACACCCTGCCCAGCACGCATGAGGTCCAAAGCGCCATTCATAAGGTGCGCGGTACCCGCGTGGTTTTGGCCGAGGATCTGGCGCAGTTCTACGGAAAGTCCGTCAGCGCCTTCAATCAGGCCGTATCGCGCAACAAGGACCTGTTCGAGGGCTATCGCTTTCAACTGACCGATGCTGAGGTCGCCGATTTGCAATCACAGAATGTGATTTCAAAACCGAAAGGTCGCGGTGGGCGGAGGGTTAATCCGTGGGTCTATACGGATTACGGTGTGGCCATCGCCTCGGCCCTGTTCAAAGACCCGCGCGCCATCAAGATCACACGGATGATCACCGAAGCCTTTGTCGATGGCGCAAACGCGCTGGCTGAAACCCCGCGCAGTGTACCGGAAATTCTACCGCCCGAGGGAGCTCCCGCGCCGCTGCTGCCAAATGGTGAACAACTGCGCATGCTGGCCGAAAACATCCTCGATTCCGGCCAGCAGAGCCTTGTCGATTATATCGCCAACCCAACCACCAAGCGGAAGCAAGCGGTGGCGGTGATCATGAAGACACTGGCCGAAACAGCAGGGGAAGAAGTGCGCACCCAACAGGAGCGTCTGCGCCTGCGCATCGCCGAACGATTGGCGACCGGAGATTATGTCGATGATGCGGATCGCAGGGGCCTGTTAGACTTGCTGAACGCGATGAAGGGCTAGCCCTCGTTAATTCTCCGGGGTGATGAATTTAGCGCTGCCAACAGATCGGGGAGCTGGGGCTTGTGTGCTCACCGGCTTCAGAGCTTCGGCGGTCAGAGGAACCTGAGCGTGAAAGACCGACGGGCATGAGACACCGTCGCCATCGGGATCATATTTCTTGTGATACCCGGGCTCACCCTCGCGGAAATGCCCAAATCCAATAGCGGCAACAGCATCGCATCCGGCCATGGCGACCAGATGGATAATCGCCTCATGTCGTTCGAAACTGGTGGCGCGTGGATAGATCGCCAACACAAGCATGGCCGTGGTCAGCGGAAGCGCTACGATCATCAGAAGGATACGCAAGGGCGACAATGCCTTCCTGCGCAGCCTTTCCGCCTTGGCATGCCGCCGTTTGGCGGCTGGCCCAAGTTTTCGTGATGTCTTTGGTTCCGGGGCCGCTGTCATGACCCAACCGGTACAGCCCGGATGTGGCAACTCTAAGGCACAGCTTGCGAAACCACTGCCTTGGCGTCTAAGTGACTGTGTCAGCGCACCACATGAACCGCACATTTCGCGTGCCGGACAACATGCGCTGCAGTTGAGCCAAGCAAGAGGTCCTGCATACCCGGCCGGTGCGAGGCCATGATAATCAGGTCGGGCTTGTTGGCTTCGACCCAGTCCAGAATGGTCCGCCCGGAATGCCCTTCAACCACTTCGCCTTTTGCATTCGGCAACTGCGCCGCCAGCGTTTCCAGTTCGACCTTTACCGCCTTGCGCGCTTCGGTCAGATATTCCGAGGGCACATAGGTGATCGCATAGTCAGGTATATGTTCGACAACATGCAAAAGCGTGACCTTCGCATCCGGTGTGGCCAGAACCTGAGCCAGCTTCAAAGGGCCTGACGTGTCGCGTTCGGCGTCGAATGAAATCGGAACGAGGATATTGTGATACATGGGCTGCGCCTCCTTCATTGCGCCGCCACGATGCATCTTTTGCCGAATTTCAGCTTTGATTCAGGTCAGAAAGTCAAAAGGTTTCGGCCACATCGTACATGACCGGTTCAAAGCTTTTGCACAGCTCGTTGATCTTCCGGTTCCGCTCGCGCATCTCGGGTGTCCTGAGCATCGCAAGGAAATCATCACGATTGACCCATTGGGAATAATTCGCGATCCGCGTTTGGGCATCATTCACATGCAGCCCAGCGGATATGAAACCGGGTTGTTTCGAGATGAAGGACGCATAAGCATCGGTCAACGCCTCGAGCAAATCCTGGCAGGTGCCGGGCGTCATCTCGAAGGTTGTTATCACTGTCTGACAGCTGGCGTCTTTTGAGATTTTGGGCATCTGGATCCTCCTCTTGGCTGATCTCAGCCTAGCACAGCTTTGCAAACAACGATGTGTTTCCGACGGAATTATCGCATCGCAATGGAAATTTCTCGAAATCGAAACCTTTACTAACGATGCGTTAACCATGCTTGGTGATGCTGCACGAATGTGTCGTTTTGTGTCTCTTCTATTAGTATGTCTAGCGCTATGCGGTCCCGCCTGGTCAGGCGCCTGGCTGCGCGAGAAAGGAACAGCATTTACAGCGTTTTCAGCTACGGCATTCAAAGAAGACCACGGCATCTACTCCTACAAGACCAGTTTCTACTCGGAATGGGGTCTGCGGCCGAAACTGACCATAGGTTTGGATGCAGAAGAGAGGCACGACTATTACGGGCACGCGCTGGTTTTCGCCCGCTTTCCCCTGGTGGATTTCAACACAAAAGGCCGTCTGGCTGGCGCGATCGGCGTTGGCGCCCACCATGAGGGGCTGCGCGCGTGGGCCTTGTACAAAGCAACGCTGTCCTACGGAAAAGGCTTTGACTCAGCTTTTGGGAACGGTTGGATCGCAATCGATTCAGCGCTTGAATACCGTCACCATTTAGATCTGTTCCGTAAACTGGATTTCACCGTCGGGCTGTCCTCGAAACGTCGGTTCGACCCGCTCTTGCAGATCGAAACCACATATATTTCGGGGCAACCTCTTTATTGGGCTGCGAGACCTTCGCTGATGTACCGCCCAAAGTCGGGGAAGCAGACCTGGATTATTGGCATCGAAGCAAACGCAGTTCAAAATCGGCCAGGACTGAAATTCGCTCTATGGCAAACCTACTGAAAGGCTGGCCGCTTCTGTAAGGCGGCCAACCTCAACTTGCTCTATTGCTCGACACGCATGGTTACCGAGACCGTCCCGCGGACTGCTTCGGGCCACTGTAATTTCACGTTGTTTCCCGAAGATCCCTGCGCCAATTCCACATATGGCGAATAGAAAGTATCCGCATTCAAATTATTTCTCATGCGGCTCAATGAAACAACCGAGTCACAACTCCGCGCTTTACCCCCGAAAGGCAACCGACCACCAGAACCAATGGTCCACCCCTTGGCGTTTGAGCTCTGAACATGTCTGATCCTCAGCGGGTTCGCACAAAAAGTAGTAATCCCATGGAATGTGTTGTTATCAAAAGTGACGTTTGCATAGCGGTCTTTATCTAGACCGGCGAATGTCGTATCGACGCGATCCACACGAGTGATATTGCCCGCATTTGTACGAAACGTATTCCCGGTAACGGTCAACCCGTTCAGGAAGTGTCCTGAACCATAAGGTCGCACGACGATATAGCTGAACCATGGCGCTACGTCGCTGCAATAAAAGACATTGTCCGTAATACTCAACGCACTGAACGAAAAGCTCGAACTAAAGTTTGGATTGGCATCACGTTCGTTTGTCCATTGGATGAAGCAATTGTCGACATAGTTCTCGGCGACGGATGAGCTGTTATAAGCACCGATCAACACGAGCCCCGCGTTGCGAACGCCATTTGGTACTGAGTCACCTTGAAAGAAGTGGTTGCCCAGAACAAGGTTATTGCTGCCGCCCAGCACGGCGAAATGGTGGAAGCGATTGGCCCGGTTGTGGCGCAGCTTCACGTCGTTGCCATTGGAATTGACCGCAATCGAAGTTCTGTCCGCAACATCCTCGCCTTCTTCGCTGGACAGAAACTGGCACCCGTCGATCAGCATACCCTGGCACCCCGAACCGATCGAGGTGATGCCGCGATCCATGGGACGGCTGACAAAGCAGTCTTTCAAAGCAAAGGTATTACCCGTCGGCGCGAGACGGATCGCGCTGCATCGGCTGTTACACTGGAACTCGATGCTTTCCATGTTGAACTTCTGCACCATGCTGAAGCCGCTGAAATCCAACAGGTACTTGAAATCTGTGAACGTAAAGGTTTGGGTCCCAGCCGCGTTGTAGATGGGGGCGCTCAGCGTGATCTGAGCCGCGCCAACATTCTTGTCCCGCACATAGATCTCGCGCCCTACACCGCTGCCGGTGACCAGTGATCCCACTGGAATATTCGCCACGTTGGCCACATTGGACAAGCGCAAGGGATCACTTGTCGAATAGGTCGCGACCGAAGTGTAGACATCGGTATCCCAGGCGGAACTGCTTTTGACGTCGAACTGCCCGTTACGAATGACCCGACGTGTGGCATAGCTGTCGCGGTTGGGGACAGCGGCCTGCATATCAATGGGTTCGCTCACCGAAATCTTGCGCCCGCCTAAATCCAACGAGTCATGGTCGGAGTTGTTCAAAAGCGCCTGAAACGCCTTTTTGAACGCCAGCGTCTCGTCCCCGAAGGCCGAGATATAGGTGGGCAGATCAAAGCTCTTTGTCAGCAGCAACATTGTCTCAGGCGCCATGGTCACGGTGCCATCGAACACCGCCTCGGAATTCAGGCTGACGTCCTGCCCCAGGAAATAAACACCTTCGGGCACATAGACCTTCCGGCCATTCGCCGCCTGATCCGCGGCCTCGAACGCGGCGGCATCATCTGCAACACCGTCGCCGATTGCACCGAAATCGCGCACATCGACGATACCGATCATGTCGCGCAGGAATACGCTGGTTGCATCGGTGATCTCAATATCATCCACCCGCACAACCGCGCCATTTGTGCCTTCGATATCGATGCCAAAATGCCCATAAATCGCGGTAGGACCCCAGGGCATATCCACACCCGCACGGTAACCGGTACCAACGATCGCCGTGATCTCATGCACCGTCCCATAACCGCTGAGCTGCGTGGCCGACCCCTGCTGCGCAACTCCTGCAACGTTGACATCCCCGGCGGCCCCAGCCCAACCCGCAATCCGGACCTGCGGCAGCGGGCCACTGATCGCTTTGACCCGCGCCTTGATCTGCAAATAGCAACCAGGCTGCAATGGCGTCTGTCCCATATATCGCAGCTGCTGGGTCGGGTTGGTTTTGAAGATTTCCAGGCACCCGGCGAAATCCGCATCAGAGGGCACGAACGCCCCGCTACCCGATCCGTCATAGGTCGGGGTACCCGGCGTCCCGTCGCCGCTGGACCACACCCCCAGGCCATTTGCAAAAGCAGGTGGCATGAACACGATGCCGTCGGTGATTGCCTTGTTCATAGAAATCCCTTTCCCAATCGCGCCAAGCGCAGGCGCGCCAAACCATTTGCCCGAGGCATGCCCGGACGCGTTGGTTTGAGTAAAGGAAACGAGTTAACTGCCGCTCTGCCCACCGTGACGGTGGTGTTGCGTCAAGCGGCGGGGTCGGCATTCCCCAAAAGCTGAACCCCGTTGATCTTCCAGCCGTTTTCTCTCTGGATCATCTGATAATCCAGCAGGTGAACCTGCCCCGAGCCATCCGTGATCATGACCTTCTGCCAGAGCGTGCCCGAGATTTCACGCAGCTCCAAAAACCGCACATCGGCAGGCCGCCGAACCATCGGATAGCCGTTGCGCACCATGGCTCCAAAGTTCTCGGGCGTTTGGAAGAGTCTTTGAATATTCGGGCTGGCGAAGGTGAAGGCGGTGGCAAAGTCATCCGCCTTGAACGCCTGTATCTGGGCCGCGATATTCGCCTCGATCTCATCACTCTGGGCCAAGGCCGCGGATGTCAGTCCTGCGCTCAGGAAAACGGCTAACAATAGGTTTCGCATGGGGCTACCTCCTGCATCAACAGTAGCCCCTTGCGACCCCGGGTCAAATTAGACCAGCTCTCCGGCCAAGGCTTTGTCTATCAGCGCGATGGTCTCGGGCACACCATAGAGCGCGATAAACCCTCCAAACCGTGGTCCTTGTGAGGCCCCCAACAGCACCTCGTAGAGTGCCGTGAACCAACCCCGCAACGGATCAAACCGATCACGCCCCACGGCATAAACCACCGATTGCAGCGCCTCGTCCTCAATCGGTCCATCATAGGCTTCCAGTGCCGTTTTAAGCGCCTCTAGTGCCTCGCGTTCCTGATCCGTTGGCGCACGGTGTTTGCGCGTCGGTTTGACGAAATCGTTGAAGTAACGCACGGCAAACCCTGCGGCCTGATCCAGATCGGGATGCGTTTCGGCTGTGGCTTCAGGTGCATAGCGACGGATAAAGCCCCACAGCGCTTCTTTGTCTTCCGCCCCTGAAACAGAGGCAAGATTCAACAGCATCGCAAAGGGAACGATCAGCGTCGATTCAGGTACATCACCACCATGAATATGCCATACCGGGTTGTTCAATTGAGCCTTAAGGTCCTGGCCCGGATAGGCCCGCAGTTGCTGATGATATTCATCATAGGCCTTCGGGATCACATCGAAATGCATCCGCTTCGCCGTCTTCGGCTTTTGGTACATGAAATAAGCCAGCGACTCGGTCGGCGCATAGGTCAGCCATTCGTCAATCGACACACCGTTGCCGGACGACTTTGAAATCTTCTGACCATTCTCATCCAGAAACAGCTCATAGCTGAAATGCTCGGGGGCACGGCCACCCAAGGCTCGGCAAATTGCGTCATAGATCTTTTCGTTTGTCGCATGTTCCTTGCCGTACATCTCGAAGTCTACGCCCAGCGCCGCCCAGCGCGCACCGAAATCCGGCTTCCACTGCAACTTGACGTTGCCACCGGTGACGGGAACGGTCCACTCTTTGCCGGTCTCGTCGTCGAAGGTCACTGTATAGGTCTCGACACAGACCTTCTTCATCGGCACATACATCACCCGACCGCTTTCGGGGTGCAACGGCAGGAAGATCGAATAGGTCTGCTGGCGCTCCTCGCGCAGGCTTTTCAGCATGATCGCCATGATCTCGTCATAGCGTTCAACCGCGCGCTTGAGGATCTCGTCGAACTGACCAGACTCATAGAACTCCTTGGCCGAGTAGAACTCATACTCGAACCCAAAAGTGTCCAGAAACCGACGCAACATCGCGTTGTTATGCGCGCCAAAGCTGTCGTATTCGCCAAACGGATCCGGCACAGATGTCAGTGGGCGCTGCAAATGCTGTTCCAAAACCTCGGGATTTGGCACGTTGCTTGGTACTTTGCGCATCCCGTCCAGATCATCCGAGAAACAGATCAGCTTGGTCGGAATATCCGACAACGCCTCGAACGCGCGCTTGACCATCGTAGTCCGCGCGACCTCACCAAACGTCCCGATATGGGGCAGGCCCGAGGGGCCATATCCGGTTTCAAACAGCACATATCCCTTCTCGGGCGCACCCTGCCGGTAGCGTTTGAGCAACCGGCGCGCCTCTTCGAAAGGCCAGGCCTTAGACGACATCGCGGTTTCACGCAGTTCAGACATAGTTTCAGCTCCAAAGGGATAAGCGCCGATTGCCCCGTGCAACCGACCGCGCCCCTCCTATTGTGCTGGCGCAGCATGAGTCAATAAAGCGTCCACAAAATAGCCGGTAAACACCGCAAAACATCGATTTCATTAGGTGATAAACCATAGGGGGGATAGGGTCTGGAAAATGTCGGACCAGTATCAAAGAAAACTCACTTCGATCTTTGCTGCGGATGTCGTCGGGTATTCCGCCATGATGGCCGAAGACGAAACCGGAACCATCAACGCTGTTCGGGCGCTCAAAAACGATCTGATCGAACCGATTGTACAAAGCCATTCCGGACGGATCGTCAAAACAATGGGTGATGGGTTTCTGATAGATTTCCCTTCGGTCGTCGACAGTGTCGAAGCAGGAATTGCGCTTCAAAACAAATTGTCAGGCGCCGAGGGCGAGCGTCTGAATGACAAAAGTATCGCGCTTCGGATTGGCATCCACCTGGGAGATATTGTGATCGACGACGGCGATATTTTCGGCGACGGCGTCAATATCGCCGCGCGTATCGAACCGTTGGCCCAATCCGGAGGCATCAGTCTTTCAGACGAAGCCTATCGTCAGGTTCGGGACAAGGTTGACGTCACATGGGCCGACGGGGGCGAGCATACCGTCAAGAACATGAACCGCCCCATTCGCGTTTGGCATTGGGAAAACGGAAAAACCCTGCCCGCCAAAGACCCCGAGTTGAACTTACCGGATCTTCCTTCGGTCGCGGTGCTGCCCTTCGACAACATGTCCAGCGATGGCGAGCAAGACTATTTCGCTGACGGGCTGACCGAAGATCTCATTACCGACCTGTCAAAAATCTCAGGCCTGTTTGTTGTCGCGCGCAACTCGACATTTGTCTTCAAAGGGCAAGCCATCGACATTCCGACCATTGGTCGGCGACTTGGGGTGGCAAATGTGATCGAGGGCAGTGTGCGCAAGCTTGGTCAACGGGTGAGAATCAATGTCCAGTTGATCGATGCCAAAACAGGCGGCCACGTTTGGGCAGATCGCTATGACGGAACTCTGGATGAGGTTTTCGAGTTGCAGGATCTGGTTTGCAACGCCGTGGTCGACGCTATGTCCGTAAAGCTGTCAAAGTCTGAAACCAAACGGCTGGGTACAATTCACACCACTGATATTGATGCCTACGAGCTGTTCGTGAAGGCAAAATCAACGCCCTACCCGCCAATCCCGGCCCGTATGGCCGCTGCCAACGAATTGTTTAAACAAACCGTCCAGAAAGCCCCCGACTTTGCCGGCGGCTATGCCGGTCAGGCTTGGATTGTTGGGTTTGGCGCCTTGTGGGGACATGAGGATCCGCAACCGATTGGCCTGCGCGCCGAAGCTCTGGCATATAAGGCCATATCGCTTGACCCCGAGTTTGGGTGGTCGCAAACCGTCCTCAGCCTGGCCTTGCTTGCGCAACGCAGGTTTGACGAAGCGCAACAAGCTGCAGAAAAAGGTCTTTTGCTGCTGCCCGGCGATGCGGACGCCCATGTGTTTTCTGCCATTGTCAACGGAATGCGTGGGAACTTCGCCGCTGCGGTTGACGCTGCCGAAGCTGCGTTCCGTTTAAGCCCGAATTTCGTGAACGGGCCCTATTTGAACGTGATTGCCCACGCAAATTTCATGGCAGGAAACCATCACGCCGCACTTGCCGCATATGAACAGAATGTCTCCCGGGGTGGACCGGTAGGACCGCCTGCTTTGTGCTGGGCTGCGGCCTGCTATCATACGACCGGCCAAGCAGACAAAGCCAGCATGACCCTACAGGATTTGACGGCAGGGTTTCCACAGTTCCGTCTGTCGAACTGGAACTTCATCAAGCTGATCGAAACGGAGCACACACGCCGGGTGATCGAATCCTCGTTTAGGGACGCTGGCCTGCCGTTCTGACAGGCGAAAGGTCGCAAACGAAAACAAGCTGTTGAACCTGCCAGCGCCGCCCCATATCGTGCGGATGCAAAATTTGGATGCAGGACCAGCACTATGCCCGAACAGAACACTCACTCCTTGTCCCCGCAAGACTGCCTTGTGGCAATCATGGTCGCCGTTTCTGTCTCGGATGAGAAAATTCGAACCGCAGAACTGGTCAAGATCGAAGCAGCCGTGAACCTGCTACCGGTTTTTGCGGATTACGACATAGACCGCACACGTCGCGTGTCGCAGATCGTGTTTGATCTGTTCGAACAAGAAGACGGGTTGGACGCTCTGTTCGGATTGATCCGCGAGAATTTGCCCGACCGTTTGAATGAAACAGCATATGCTTTGGCATGCGATGTGGCAGCCGCAGACGGATCTTTGGCCGAGACAGAATTGCGATTGCTGGAAGAAATCCGTTACGAGTTGAACGTCGATCGCCTGCACGCCGCCGCTATCGAGCGTGGCGCCCGCGCGCGTCACGTCGTCTGATCCGCCCGCGCACGAACTCTAGCTACCGTACAAAGCGCCCCACCGCTCGATCAAAGCCCGTTGCATCTTTCGCGACCGACTGTTCCAACTGCGCGCTCCGCTGGGGCGTTCGCGTTGCGATCGTGGGATTGTGGCGCGATGTTCGACATCGGCCGTGAATATGGCAAAGGCCAGTTCCGAGCCACCCGCAGTGGTCAAAAACCCTCCAAGACCCGACACAAAGTTCAACGTCCCGGTTTTGGCATCCACCTTGATCGGATGATCCCGCACCACGCGCCCCTGACGATCCGTCAAAGCAAATGGCTTCAGCAACGGTCGCAAAGCTCCGGTTTTCCGTGCTATGACCAAAGCAGCGACCAGGTCTCCCGGGGCCATCCGCGACATATCACCAAGACCCGAATGATCAACCATTGCGATCCGGTCGACACCATAGGTCTCAGCCGCCCAACGGTTCATCTCCTGCGCCGAACCCTGCAAGTTTCGAATATCGGCGCCGCGTTTAATCGAAGCCGCCATGCCAACCATTTCGGCAGTGATATTGGTCGAGTATTTCAGCATTCCCCTCAGAATGCTCTCAAGCGGATCACTTTGATGAACCACGAGAACCTTGCCGCTGGGCATTTCACGCGTGATTTGCGCGTCTTTCAGAACAATACCGTTCGCCCGAGCCAAAGTGCGGAAAACATCGCCAGCATACCGACCTGGCTTTCGAACGGGTAACCAGCGCGCACCTTCCGCACCCAAAGCCGCGCGTGCGACGCTCCATCGGTCCTGTCGTGCGCTGCGGCTGTAGGTGTAGATTGGTGTTTTCCGAGGCTCGACGCGCATCGTCGCCATGTCCACATCCGGGCGGTACTTGGCACTGCGCGCATCCATGGTCACCGCATATGTACTACCGCTGCGTTTCCACTCAAAATGTACTCTGTTGAAGTTCAGTGAAATCCCGCTGATCGATGGGCTATACCCGACATGATCCGGCTGTTCAGGATCGATGCTGAAGACATAGGGCAAAGCCCCAACATAGACCTTAAGGGCACCGCGAACCTCAGTAATACCCGCCTCGCGCAGAGCAGTGGCCATTTTGGCCAGGTCATCAGTGTCCAGCAAAGGATCACCACCGCCGACAAGGATAAGGTCACCGTTGAGAATACCATTTTCAATGGCTCCGGTCGCCAGCAGCCGAGTTTCAAACCGATGGTCCGCCCCCAAAACGTCAAGTGCGTATAGCGCAGTCAGCGCCTTGGCAACGCTGGCCGGAGGCAGACCCATGTCGCCACCCATTTCTTCAAGTTGAAGACCGGTCGAGACGTCGGCCACCGCAAATACCACTTCCCCTTTCAACCCCGCCGCCTGCACAATCCGCTCTGCACCCGAAGGCTGCGCGCCTCGCAAAACCGGCCGCAATGACACAAGCGGCGCGTCGGCAAGAGCCGGAGCAGAGATCGCCATCGACCCAAGCCCGGTTAGAAATAATCGGCGTGACAGATGTTGAACCATGAAGAGATTAAAATCCCAGCGCTGAATCTCAGACAACAGTCGAAATTCAATATCAGCGAAAGGGGGCTATTCCGGCAACACTCCATCCTGCCAGATGCCGCGATTGCGAAGATCCGTTGAACTCAAGTTGATCATCGGAACGTTTACAAAACACCAGGCGGGGGCTTCGGCACGGCCCAGCAGGTGGCGCGCCTGCCCATCCACCCGGTATTTCGCATAGACCCGCGCTGCAGGCGACATACGGGCCGAAATCCGATCCCCGGGGCGCGCCACGACGCCAACGGGCACGCTGTCCATGATCAGCCGCCAATCCTTCCACTTGTGGAACTGCGCCAGATTATCGGCCCCCATCAACCACACGAACTTTACCTGTGGGTATAGCTTGCGCAGCGCGGCCAGGGTATCCGCCGTTGCCCGCGTCCTGGTCAGGGCTTCGATATCAGTGACCTCTACATCAGGGTGCTGCATCACTTCCTTTGCAGCGCGCAATCGCTGCGAAAGTGGTGCAGGCCCCCTTTGCTTCAGGGGGTTTCCAGGCGATACGAGCCACCAGACGCGGTCAAGCCCAAATGCTTTCATCGCCTCAAGCGTGACATGCACATGTCCGCGATGCGGCGGGTCAAAGGATCCTCCGAACAGCCCGATGACCTGCCCGGGTGCGGCGTATGGGATGTCAAATCGTTCCATCCCCCGCTGATGTTCAGAACTCTTGCGGCTTGTCAATCAACTGGTTGAACCGGATCACCTAACCGGGCCTGCCCTGGCTTCAGAACCTCAGCACACCAGCCGCCATGTCCGCGCACCGTAGAATACCCGCCCTCGCCCAACGCCTCCTCCATCCGGCTGCACGGCGCGCAAATGCCGGTGAACCGCAATACCGCTTGTCCCACCTGCACCTCTCGCCCCTTAAGCGCCGACAGATTGATCCCCGAGACCACCAGATTGCGCCGCAACACATCGGGTGCCACCGCTCCTCGCCCCAAATACCCGCCAATTGCACTCGCTGGATCAACGTCACTGCCCGTTTGCCCGCACGCGCCCGGTCGCCCTCGATCCCATCGGTCAGAATCATCGCGGCCTCCACAACCTGCATCCCGGCCCGGCGCTGGGGCCGCAGACCGATCCATTCGATACGACCCGGCTGTGCACAACCTGCGATAAGCTCTGACAGCGACATTTACTACTCCAACTGCAAACCGATTGACGACCAAACCAAGTTCTGTTGATCTGCCCGTGTCAGGCCGCCCCTCAAGACCGTGGGCAACCACATTCTGCGGGGTTTCCCCGTGGCTTACGACCTGACTGCATACATTCGGCGCATGACCCAGGCTTGCCGTTGGCAAGGACAGGTCATGCCGAACAGAGATATGGTTGAGGGACGGTTCTGATCAGACCAAAGCTATTAAAAAGATGCATTTACAACAAGCCATTCAGTCCCTTGCGGCTTCACTCTCTCAGGCGCAGTGGACCTATTTTGATACAAAACTGATCCTTCAGCAGCGCCTGCCACCCAGACTGCAACACCTGGCGCCAAGCTTGGCCCGCAGGGTAGTGTCTGCCCTGCCGCAACCCTATGCGCCATCCGCAAGGACAATCGCTCAAGCATTGGCGAGCTTTCCTGAAACGGGGCAGATTGCGCGATATGCTGAACCCCGCAAGCTTGTTGCGCCGTTTCCGATCGCGCCTCAGAATTTTGCCCCCATCGACATCTTTCAGTCGCTCAACCTGCCTGACCTGTCCAGTTGCGATGAACTGGCTGAATGGCTTGCAATCCCTCCGATCCAATTGGTGCGCTTTGCCGACCTGAACGGGCTGTCAAATCGAACCAAGAATGCATTTGCACCTCACTACCGGTTCCATATCATTCCAAAACGCGACGGCACATCGCGCCTGATCGAGGAACCCAAGCCCGTCCTCAAACGTCTGCAAAGACGCGTTCTGCGATCCATGCTGAACCAGGTTCCCGCCAGTCCCCACGCCTTTGGATTTGTGCAAAAACGAACCTGCATTCAGGCTGCGGCGCGTCATTGCGGTGAACCCTTGGTGGTCTCGTTCGACCTGAAGAACTACTTCACATCCATCACCTATCCACGTATCTTCGGCGTGTTTCGATGCTTGGGATACCCCGCCGACGTCGCTCGACACCTGACCGGCCTGGTCACCTTGGTGACCCCGGCACATGTTCGCGCCCAATTGGGGCGAACTGGCCATCACGACCTGCGCCGCCGACATCTTCCTCAAGGCGCACCGACATCGCCCGCACTTGCAAACCTGTGCAGCTTTAACCTGGACCGACGCCTTGCTGGGCTCGCACAGAGCCTTGATGCGACCTATACGCGATATGCCGACGATCTCACCTTTTCCGGTGAAACCCACATTGCGCGAACCCTGTGCAGCGCGGTCCCGGATATCATCCGAGACGAAGGGTTCACCACCAACCCAGACAAAACGCGCGTCATGCCAAGCCATAGATCTCAGGTCGTGACCGGGATCGTCGTCAATCACCATGTCAACATCACTCGCAAAGACTTCGACCGGCTCAAAGCACGCATCCATCGCCTTAGGTCGCAGGGCAAAGACCAGCCGGAAACACTCCAACATCTGGACGGCCAAATCGCATGGGTGGAACAAGTCAATCCACACAAGGGTGCAAAGCTGCGCCAGCGCTTCGAACACGCATTGTCTTTGACCTGACCAACTCCATTGCCCCCACCAACCGCATCCGCTATCACACCGGCCAATTCAATTTCCCCGACCCAGAGGACGCGACATGGCCGCCTATCAATATGTCTACCACATGCAAGGTGTCTCAAAGACCTATCCCGGTGGCAAAAAGTGTTTTGAAAACATCCACCTGAGCTTTCTGCCCGGCGTGAAAATCGGTGTTGTCGGCGTCAACGGCGCGGGTAAATCGACCCTGATGAAGATCATGGCCGGGCTCGACAAGGATTTCACCGGTGAGGCCTGGGCGGCCGAAGGCGCCAAGGTCGGATATCTGCCGCAGGAACCGCAGCTGGATGAATCCCTGACCGTCCGCGAAAACGTGATGCTGGGCGTGGCCGAGAAAAAGGCCATCCTGGATCGCTATAACGATCTGGCCATGAACTATTCCGACGAAACCGCGGATGAGATGGCCAAGCTGCAAGATGAGATCGACAGCCAGAATCTCTGGGATCTCGACAGCCAGATCGACGTCTCGATGGAGGCGCTGCGCTGCCCGCCGGACGATGCCAATATCGCCAACCTCTCGGGCGGTGAGAAACGCCGCGTGGCGCTCTGCAAGCTGCTGTTGGAAGCGCCCGACATGCTGCTGCTGGACGAACCGACCAACCACTTGGACGCCGAAACCATCGCTTGGCTGCAACAGCACCTGATCGACTACAAAGGCACCATCCTGATAGTCACCCACGACCGCTATTTCCTGGACGACATCACCGGCTGGATTCTCGAACTCGACCGGGGCCGTGGCATTCCGTATGAGGGGAACTACTCCTCGTGGCTGGAACAAAAGGCCAAACGGCTGGAGCAGGAAGCCCGCGAGGACAAGTCCAAGCAGAAAACCCTGCAACGCGAGTTGGACTGGATGCGCCAGGGCCAGAAAGCCCGTCAGGCCAAATCCAAGGCCCGGATCAACGCCTATAACGAGCTGGCCGAACAGTCCGAGCGCGAAAAGCTGACCCGCGCCCAGATCGTGATCCCCAACGGCCAGCGCCTTGGCGGCAAGGTGATCGAGGTCGAAGGCCTGTCGAAACACATGGGTGACAAACAACTGATCGAAGGGCTGGACTTCGCCCTGCCCCCCGGCGGCATCGTCGGCGTCATCGGCCCCAACGGTGCGGGTAAATCGACCCTGTTCAAAATGCTCACCGGACAGGAACAGCCCGACAGCGGCACCATCACGCTGGGCGACACCGTACAGCTGTCTTACGTGGACCAGTCCCGCGACGACCTGAAAGACAACGACACCGTGTGGGAGGCGATAACCGGCGGCGCCGAGATCATCCAACTGGGTGACGCCCAGGTCAATTCCCGCGCCTATTGCTCGTCGTTCAACTTCAAGGGCGGCGACCAGCAGAAAAAGGTCTCGTTGCTGTCAGGGGGTGAACGCAACCGCGTCCACATGGCCCGCCTGCTGAAAGAAGGCGGCAACGTCCTGCTGCTCGACGAACCGACCAACGATCTGGACGTCGAAACCCTGCGTGCACTGGAAGACGCCCTTGTCGATTTCGCAGGCTGCGCCGTTGTGATTTCCCACGACCGCTTCTTCCTCGACCGGATCTGCACGCATATCCTGGCATTTGAGGGCGACGCCCATGTGGAGTGGTTCGAGGGCAACTTCGAGGACTACGAAGAGGACAAAAAGCGCCGTCTGGGACCAGACGCGCTGGAGCCCAAGCGGTTGAAGCATAAGAAGTTCGTTCGATAAATCGCAACGCGATTTTCGGACGGGCGCGAGGCAGCGTCCGCATAGCGGGTGCGTTCGCGCTCCGTAGCTTTGAGTGCAAGCTTGGCATCTTTTGCACACTTGCTAACGATACTCGAAATATTCTTGTAACGCTGGGCGGTCTTCTGTCTGCCCTTTCAACTACAGTTTAGCATTAACCGTGGCTACAAGCGTAGGACGGGTTTTCCGCGTGTGTCTTCTTCCACCAATCCACCCGAGATTACCCAACCAGCACGCGCGTCACCGTTAGCCAGTGAATACGACCAATCGGGCGGGAGTCTCACCAAAGCATGTTCAAGTGATCTGAACAAAAAAGACGCACCTCATCGGTCCCGCCCAACCCCAACCCGTTTTGAGGTGGCACCCCGCCACTCTTCCATATAGTATTAACGAGATACGTTCCCAAAACGGGGCGGCAACCGATTAAACACAAGACATTCTCGCGATGAGTGGAACCCTAAAAAAGTGTTCAACCCGTTGGATGCGCAGCGCGCAGAAGAAGGTTGCGCTTGTGCGCTCTCAGATTCAGCCGGAACGGCGTCTGAGGCATCGGGTGATTGTGGCCAGCAATGGGCGCGCGGGCAGCACGTTGACCTATTCGGCCTTGATGGAAGGTCTGAACAAGACCGACCCTCGGCCCGTGAAACGGGCACGGTTTGTGCCTCGGCTGGCCCATGCGGAACACTCAGCACCCTGCCTGTTCAAGACGCATGATTTCCCCGCAGCCCTTGGCGCCTGGCCCGAGACCACGCGGGCGGTGTTCTGCTTTGGCGACACGCAGGATTCCGCGCTATCGGTCTATTCCGCCAAGTCGCGGTATGGCGACGAATGGGTTACGGAACATTTTGAGCATCTTCAGGCCACCGGCAGCTTTGACGAGTTGTTCGAACGCGATGTGCTGCAACAGGCGCGTCAGGTCAAGGAATGGGCCATCTTCGAACAGGTGCCCGTCCTATGCGTTCACTATGATGCACTGTGGGATCATGAAGAGACGATCTCGGACTTCACCGGGATCGCCTTCAAGGCCCCGCCCAGACGCGCGCGCGTCGCCAAGGACATCCCATCGGATCTCAGACAAGCGGCCGAGCGACTTTATGGGCCGATTGATGCGCTGATCAACCAGCTTCCCAAGTGCTTCGTGGCCGGGCCGCAATACAAAGGTTTGGTCAGCAAACTACCCTCCTGAAGCCTGCGGAAATTTGCTGGGGCGTTCATAAGCTACTCTTGCGTCAGACCATTCGGAGTGACATACCAATGGGGCTTACGTTTTTCTATTTCGACCTACTGTCTCCTATCACGGCGCTCAGTCACTCGATCCAGACCGACGACGCCAGGCTGCCGCAACCCCGTGGGCAGCATCAATCAGGAGACAACGGATATGCCCGCAGGCACCGTTAAATGGTTTAACACCACCAAAGGCTACGGCTTTATCGCGCCCGAAGACGGCGGCAAAGACATCTTCGTCCACATCTCGGCCGTCGAACGTTCGGGTCTGACCGGACTGGCCGACAACCAAAAAGTCACGTACGAGCTGCGCTCGGGCCGTGATGGCCGCGAAAGCGCGGACAATATCGAGCTTGCATAAGCTCTGAAAGGGCAGGGTCTTTCCCTGCCCTTTGCACCGGCAACACATGTCAGAAAGAACATGTGAAATTTGAATACGCCCTAAAATTGACCAATTGTGCTATCATACTTTCGGTAAAGTTTTGATTGTAATGGTTAATTGATGAGGCCTGCCATGTTCACGCGCCGCACGTTCCTTGCCGCGACGGCGAGTTCCAGCCTTCTGCCCACATTCGCTCAGGCAAAGAAGGCCGTCGAATACGACCCGACACCGCAATTTGTTCGCATCAAAAAGCAGTTCCTGCCGGGGCAATTGCTTGTCGTTCCGCGCTCATTCTATCTGTATTTCGTGACCGAACCGCGCAAGGCGATCCGGTACGGGTGCGGTGTTGGACGGGCCGGGTTAGAGTTCACCGGATCCGCCACGATCGACGTCAAGAAAGAGTGGCCGACCTGGCGACCCACACAAGAGATGATCGAACGTGAGCCGATCACCTACGCCCGTTTCAAGGACAATGACTATGTTCAACCCGGTGGCAGCGACAACCCTCTTGGCGCGCGCGCGCTCTATCTGTTCCAGAATGGGGTCGACACCTATTTCCGAATCCATGGCACGACACAGCCGCAGACGATTGGGCACGCTGCGTCAAACGGATGTATTCGTATGCTGAACGAGCATGTGATCGACCTTTATCAGCGTGTTCCACTGGGTACGGTTGTCACCGTAGTCTAATCTTGGGCCTTGGCCACAAGCTCCAGCACGTGCGGGCCCAGCCCCTCGACGATCTGGGTGACGCCGCTTGTATTTGGGTGAATGCCGTCGCTTTGCATCAGATGGCGCGCGGCCTGTAAATCCTGCCCGTTCGGGAAACCCTGAAAAAAATTCGGCGCGTATAGCGTGCCGAAGGCCTTCGCCAGTTCTGGGTATATCCCGTCGAAGGCGCGCTTGTATGCGGCCCCGTAGTTTGCCGGAGCTTCCAGCCCCACCAACAGGACCTCGACATCAGCAGCGCGCGCGGCCTTGAGGATCTTGCCCAGGTTCAAACGCGCGTATTCGGGATCAAGCCCCCGCAGCAGATCATTCCCGCCCAAAGCCACGATCATCGCGTCCACCTCTGGCGTCAGCGTCCAATCCACCCGCACAGCTCCTCCGGCTGTGGTATCCCCCGACACGCCTGCGTTGATCAGGCGCACATTCGCCCCCTGCGCCAGCAGCCAGCGTTCCATCTGCGGCACAAAACCGTGCTGAATCGGCAGCCCATAACCTTGGGTCAGGGAATCGCCCAAAGCGGCAACAACAATGGTTTCCGCTTTGGCAGCAAGACCACACAGGACGAAAATGAATGACACCAAGACCTTGCGTATCAGCTGCATCGCGCCATATCCCACATTATCGCTCTCCTTTCCGGACCGACCATGACCGAACCTGTACTTGCCCTTCAAAATGCATCACTGTCCCTGGATGGCAATGCCGGGCGCGTGGATATTCTACGCGATATCTCACTGACCGTTAACCATGGAGACTCCGTAGGCCTGATCGGGCCATCCGGTTCGGGCAAATCCTCGCTCTTGATGTTGATGGGCGGCTTGGAGCAGGCGACAAGTGGAACGATTACCGCGTTGGGGCAAGATCTGACGTCAATGTCCGAAGACGCACTCGCCCGCTTTCGCCGTGACGCGATGGGCGTGGTGTTTCAGAACTTCCACCTGATCCCGACGATGACCGCGCTGGAAAACGTGGCAACCCCATTAGAACTGGCGGGGCACACCGACGCCTTTGCCCGCGCCGAGGCCGAGTTGGATGCGGTTGGCCTTGCCCACCGCCGAGACCACTACCCCGCACAGCTATCGGGTGGAGAGCAACAACGTGTGGCGCTGGCGCGTGCGTCTGCCCCAAGACCAAAGATATTGCTGGCCGACGAGCCGACGGGCAATCTCGACGCCGCCAACGGACAGGCCATCGTCGATCTCTTGTTCGGCCTGCGCGACCGCCATGGCGCGACCTTGGTGCTTGTCACCCACAGTCACAGCCTGGCGCAAAAATGCGATCGAGTGATCCGGCTGCGCGATGGTAAGATCTCGGAAGACGCCTTGAATGAGGCCGCTGAATGAGCCTGAAACAGGCCAGCAGGCTGGCACGGCGCGAGCTGCGGGGCGGCCTGCTGGGGTTTCGTGTGTTTCTGGCCTGCCTTGCCCTGGGTGTCGCCGCCATCGCTGCAGTAGGCTCGGTCCGGCAGGCGATACAAACCGGGTTGGCCCAAGAGGGCGCTGCTCTACTCGGCGGCGATGCCGAGCTGGAATTCACCTATCGCCATGCAACGGACGAAGAACGCGCCTGGATGACGACAAACGCGCAAACGGTGTCCGAGGTGGTCGACTTCCGTTCTATGGCGGTGAAAGACCCGGACGGAGCACCAAAACGCGCGCTTACGCAGGTCAAATCGGTCGATGACGCCTATCCGCTGATCGGTGTACCGGTCTTGGAGCCCAACATTTCGTTGGCCGATGCACTGGACGGCGCGGATGGCCTGCCCGGTGCGGTCATGGATCCGACGCTTATCGCACAGCTGCAATTATCGGTCGGCGACAGGTTTGCGCTAGGCACCCAAAGCTTTGTGCTTTCTGCAGCCCTGATCCACGAACCGGATGGGGCTGCTGACGGGTTTGCACTTGGGCCCCGCACTCTGGTGCGCACGACCGACCTGCAAAACTCAGGCCTGTTATCTGCGGGCACCCTGTTCTCGACCAAATACCGCCTTGATCTGCCTAGCGACGCGGATCTTGCCCAGGTTTCGCGCGACGCAGAACTAAGCTTTGACGGCACCGGAATGCGTTGGACCGACGCGCGCAACGGTGCCCCGGGGATTACCGAGTTTGTCACCCGTCTCAGCGCGTTCCTGGTTCTGGTTGGTCTTTCTGGCCTTGCCGTAGGCGGCATCGGCGTGTCCGCCGCTGTGCGTGCTTATCTGATGCAAAAGACCGAGACAATTGCGACCCTGCGCACTTTGGGCGCCGACCGTGCCACGGTATTCCAGACCTATATGATCCAGATTGGCATCCTGTCGGTTGTCGGCATTGTTGTCGGGCTTGTGCTGGGGAGTGGCATCCCGTTGATGCTGGCCCCCATCATTGAAAGCCAACTCCCCGTCCCTGCGGTCTTTGCGCTCTATGTCGGCCCTTTGGGCGAGGCCGCGCTTTACGGCTTGCTTACCGCGTTCCTCTTCACCCTCTGGCCTTTGGCACGAACCGAAGAGGTACGGGCCGCGACCCTGTTTCGGGATGCGTTGACCACCACACGCGGCCTGCCGCGCCTGCCCTATCTGGCAGCCACAGCGCTTGGGTTGGCTGTGCTGATTGCCGCAGCCGCTTGGTTCAGCGGCTCGCCCCGTTTGACCCTATGGACAGCAGGCGGCTTGGCTGGTGCGCTGTTGCTGTTGTCCCTGGCCGCCGTTGCGATCCGGTGGCTGGCGCGTCGCGCCGCCCCTCTGGCGCGCGGTTGGCCTGCGTTGCGTTGGGCGCTGTCCGCCATTTCCGATGCCCGTGAAGGGGCCGCGTCCGTTGTTCTATCTCTTGGCCTTGGGCTTTCGGTTCTGGCCGCCGTGGGCCAGATCGATGGCACCTTACGCAATGCGATCACGGGCAATCTGCCAGACGTTGCACCGTCGTTCTTTTTCGTCGACATCCAGAAAGACCAGATGCCCGGCTTTACCGCGCGCCTCGACAGTGATCCCGCGGTCACGCGGCTGGAAAGCGCCCCAATGCTGCGCGGCGTGATCACCCAGATCAACGGTGCCCCGGCGCGCGACGTCGCCGGTGACCATTGGGTTCTGGATGGCGACCGTGGAGTGACCTATTCCGAAAACCCGCCCGAAACCGCGCGCATCACCCGAGGCGCATGGTGGCCCGAGAATTACGACGGCGCGCCACAGATAAGCTTCGCGGCAGAAGAGGCCGAAGAAATGGGGCTCGAACCCGGTGACGAGCTGACCGTTAACATCCTGGGCCGCGATATCATCGCCGAGATTACATCATTGCGCGAGGTTGACTTTTCGACCGCAGGCATGGGCTTTGTCATGTCCATGAACCCGGCCGCTTTGGCCGGGGCGCCACACAGCTTCATCGCCACTGTCTATGCAGAAGAACAGGCCGAGGCAGCGATCCTCAGCGATTTGACCGGTCAGTACCCCAATATCACAGCGATCCGTGTCCGGGACGCAATCGACCGTGTCTCAAACCTGCTCGCTGGTCTGGCTGCAGCAACATCCTATGGCGCAGGGGTATCCATCATGACAGGGTTTTTGGTTCTGATCGGAGCCGCAGCAGCCGGTGAACCTGCGCGACGCTACGAAGCTTCGATCCTGAAAACCCTCGGCGCGAACAGACGCCAAATCCTCGCCAGCTTCGCGCTACGGGCGGTGTTACTGGGAACAGCCGCCGGATGCGTCGCACTGACCACCGGAATCCTCGGGGGATGGGCGGTTGCGCGCTTTATCTTCGAGGTTGACTATGCCGTCATCTGGCCTTCGGCTTTGGGGATCATTTTCGCAGGTATCGCGGTCACGCTGGCAGCAGGTCTTGGCTTCGCCCTGCGCCCTCTGTCGGTCCGCCCGGCGCGTATTCTGCGGGCCAGCGACTAAGCGCTGTGGGCGCAGGCCAAAGGTTGCAAGATCTTCAATAAAGGCGCGTTGTCACAAACCAGCGCATCCAGCGTAATGCGGTCTAGCGATGCGTAAAAAGCCTGCGCCGCATCTTGCAGCGCAAGGCGCAATCGGCACGCGGCAGTCAATGGGCAAGTATTGTCCGCATCTGCAAAGCACTCAGCAATCGGCAGCTCACCTTCTACGTCGCGAAACACAGCCCCAATCCGGATTTGATCCGCAGCTTTGGCCAAGGTCATGCCACCATTCCGGCCGCGCTGCGTGGCAAGATACCCTAACTGCGCCAGCTGATTGATAACCTGAGCCAGATGGTTCTCCGAGACACTACAGACCTCTGCAATCTCGGATTTTGTCACCAATCGGCCTGGATGCGCCGCACAATACATCAGCAAACGCACAGCGATATTGGTCCGTTTAGTAATCCGCATGAGGCCCTCCCGGTTTTGTCGATGCTGCGTTATTGCATGATCGGGAAAAAACCGGTTTGACATACATCAATCGACTTAAAAGGACAGAACAGCGCATGGCAGACCCCTATTTCTTTGGCTACGGCAGCCTGGTGAACCTGGCCACGCATGACTTCCCCGACCCGCGCCCTGCCTCTCTCAAAGGCTGGCGGCGCGTTTGGCGGCACACCGACCTGAGGCCCGTTGCGTTCCTGACGGTCGAACGTGACCCCTCCACCGAAATCGAAGGTATGGTCGCCCATGTTCCTCGCAATGATTGGGCAGCCCTGGACGCGCGCGAATGGGCTTACGATCGCGTGCCCGCCACACAGGCTGTGTCACACCCTCTGCGACACGAGGTCGAAATCGCGGTCTATGCCGTGCCTGAGTCCCGACAGAACGCGCCAAGCGATACTCATCCGCTGCTGCTCAGCTATATTGATGTGGTGGTCCAGGGATATCTGCGAGCGTTTGGCCCCGAAGGCGCCGACCGGTTCTTTGCCACAACAGATGGCTGGGATGCGCCAATCCTGAACGATCGCGCCGAACCACGATATCCGCGCCACCAGCAACTCAAACCAGACGAAACCGACTTCGTGGATCAGCGCCTGCACCAACTCTCGGTCCGGCTTTTACAACCCAGCTAGAGAGCCAAGGCTAAAAGCTCCCTCAGCTTCTTCTGTTCAAAAATACCTCTGCCGGAGGCATGTGCCGACAGGCACATTCTCCTAGCCGCGCGCGCGGATGACTTGCAGCAACGGCAACAGTGTCGCCATCTCAGGCCCCCGCTCCATCCCGGTCAACGCCTTGCGCAGCGGCATGAACAGTCCCTTGCCTTTGCGACCTGTGGCCTCTTTCACAGCTTTGGTCCAAGTCCCCCAAGTGTCACCATCGAACGGGCCGTCCGGTAGTAGATCCATTGCCTCGGCGATAAACGCGCGATCCTCGTCATCGATCAAAGGCTCAGCCCCATCGCGACACAGATCCCACCATGCTTTGAGATCCCCCAGAGTTGTGATGTTCTCACGCGCCATGGTCCAGAACGGCTCTGCCAGATCAGTCGGAACACCTGCGTCGGCGACAGCCTCGGACACGTCGGCCAAGGGCAGCGATTGCAAATGCTTGGCCGTCAGCGGGAACAAATCCTGTACGTCAAACTTGGTCGGTGCCGCACCAAAGCGGCCGATATCGAACCCGTCAATCAGTTCAGACATGTCCGCGCGCAGCTCGACCGGATCGGACGAGCCCAACCGCGCCATCAGGCTCAGCAAGGCCATCGGCTGCACACCCTGTTCGCGCAGATCGCGCAGCGCCAGAGTACCCAGACGTTTTGACAACGCTTCCCCCTGCGGGCCCGTCAACAAAGAATGGTGCGCAAAGCGCGGGCAGGTTCCGCCCAGCGCCTCGATGATCTGGATCTGTGTCGCCGTGTTGGTCACATGATCTGATCCCCGCACAACATCCGTGACCCCCATTTCGGTGTCATCGACGACCGACGCAATCGTATAGAGAACCTGCCCATCACCCCGGATCAGAACCGGATCCGAGACCGAGGCCGCATCGATGGAGATATCGCCCAGAATCCCGTCGTTCCATTCAATCCGCTCATGATCCAGCTTGAACCGCCAGACGCCATTGCCACGCTCTGCGCGCAAAGCGTCCTTTTCGGCCTCACTCAAGCTCAGCGCAGCGCGGTCATAGACCGGGGGTTTGCCCATATTCAGCTGCTTCTTGCGTTTCAGGTCCAACTCGGTGGGCGTCTCAAATGCTTCATAGAACCGGCCAATCTCGCGCAGCTTGTCCGCCGCCTCGGCATAGCGGTCCAAACGGTCGGACTGACGTTCAACGCGGTCCCAATGCAGGCCCAACCACTCCAGATCCTGCTTGATCGCATCGACATATTCTTTTTTCGACCGCTCAGGATCGGTATCGTCGATGCGCAGAATGAATGTCCCGCCCGCCTTACGGGCGATCAGGTAATTCATCAAAGCGGTACGCAGGTTGCCCACATGGATATAGCCGGTGGGCGACGGGGCGAAACGGGTGGTGGTCATGGAGTTCTCCTGTTGGCGCGGCTCTTGTCACAAAGCCGCGTTTTTGTCCAGCAGGGGTTTCATTCACCCCAGGCAGTCAGAACCCGCGAGATCGCGAAGTGATCAAAAATGAACACGTAATGTTCATCCGTGCAGGCCGAAGACCGGGCTATACACTGGCGCATGGCCCACTTTGGGCTAGCTCGTACTGGACGACCTGACAGGGAGACGACGACATGGCCATTAACTTGACACGCAGAGCGGCCCTGGGTGCCGCAGCAGCCCTTCCATTTGCGTCAGCGGCAACACCGCTGTTGGCAGCCGGGGCACAGACCAAGGCGAACACCACTATTGCCAGATCATTCCAGCTTGGCGACTTCACAGTCACAACCCTGCTGGACGGCAGCCTGCCGCGCGACACTGCAAAGGAAATCTTTGGTGGTGGCGCATCTGACGAAGAGTTTGCAAAAGTATCCGCCGAGAACTTCATCTCGCCCGACGTGGCACAGTTCTTCTTCACGCCGACATTGGTGCACACCGGATCAGAGCTGGTTCTGTTTGACACAGGGCTCGGACAAGGTGGCATTCAGGCTGCGCTGGCAGATGCTGGCGTTTCGCCCGACCAGATCGACGTTGTTGTCATCACCCATATGCACCCTGACCACATCGGTGGCATGACGACAAATGACGCAGCAACGTTCCCCAACGCGCGCTATGTCACAGCGGCACAGGAATATGATTTTTGGGCAGCCCAAGAGGCCGGAAACCGCGTGGGCGATCTGGTTGCCGCCAAAGTATCACCGCTGGCCGAGAAGATGACGTTTGTCGAAGATGGCGGCGATGTCGCGTCCGGCATCACCGCGATGTCCGCCTTTGGACATACACCGGGCCATACGGTCTTTCACCTCGAAAGCAACGGTCAACGTTTGATCCTGACAGGTGACCTGGCCAACCACTATATCTGGTCCTTCGCACATCCCGAGTGGGAAGTGCGCTTTGACATGGACAAGGCCGCGGCCACAGAATCGCGCCGCAAGGTCCTGGGCATGCTGGCCGCCGATAAAGTGCCCATGGTCGGCTATCACATGCCCTTCCCTGGCGCAGGCTTTGTAGAAACACGCGGCGACGGCTTCCGCTTTGTGCCCGTCAGCTATCAGATGATGGGCTAAGCTTCCGCGGTAATGGACCGGCACTGCCGTTCTTTCAGGAGGTTTTGTGACATTGTACAAAACCTCCTAACCCACCCGGTGAACCACGTCTAAACAGCGATTTCGCCAAAGCTAGAAACCGTCGCTTTTGACTTTTCTGCTTTGTCAGAGCAAGAACACGTCGTCGATGTAGAATTCATCCCCGACACCTGCTTCTACGGTGAATTGAACCACGTCGGTCGCGTTTGTGAATTCCAAAACTCCATTGGCATCCAAGTCGGCATCCGTGACAGTAACCGAACCCAGAACATTTCCGCTTTCATCAGCGAAATAGAAGTTCGCTTCTTCACCCGGATCAAGCCCAACGATTGTCATGCCGCCCAGGTCAAAGGCCTCATTGTCCTTGTGCTTGAAATTCATTTCATGCGTGGTTCCGTCAAGGTCGGTCCAAACACGAAATTCATCGTCGCCATCGAGGTCATAGTCGTAGTTGCCACCCGCAGACAGATCTCGTTCTTCGAACCAGTTCGTGGCATTGGTTAGCTGGCTTATCCAATATTCTCCATTTGGACCATCCTGGTAGATATGCCCCAGAATTGCCGAGGCGAACGGGTCGTAAAGCGGCACCATCGACTCAAAGGTCACATCGCCCGGTGGTGCGGGATACGTGACTTGGAAAGTCACGTCGCCATAAGCTGTGGCTCCATTGCTATCGCTCGCCTCATACCAAAAAGACACGGTTGGCGAGGTGCCGTCGTTCGACTGATAGACACCGTTCGGGTCCCAAGTCACGGTTCCGTCTGCCAACACTGTCAAAATCGATCCATCATTCAGCAGGCCGCCATTGCTGTAGTATGATAGTGGCTCACCATCAGGGATCAGGTCGTAGTCGTTGATCCCATCGCCATTCAAATCAAGCTGAATGTCATCAATTGCAGAAAGTGTCAGACCTTCACCCAGGTTCCCACCCTCGATGTAGTCGTTGGCAAGTACATTGACGGTTATTGTCGAAGCATTATCGACAGAGGCAAAATCACCCTGCGTGATAATCTCCCCGGCTTGAGGAACAACTTCGATATTCACGCTCGCCACATTGGTAATATAGTCAACGTCGCCCGAACCATCGTTGGCAAACACTTCGTAGGCAACCACGACTTCTTTGGCTTTCTTTCCGTTGCCTTGGATCTCGGTAATCTCGTTGATTGTATAGTCCGTCTCGCTGTTGGCGAAATACAAGACTGTATCAATTCCGCTACCGCCATCGATGATGTCACTGCCTGCGCTTCCGATGATCAGATCTGCACCATCACCACCATTGATAATGTCGTCACCGTCACCACCGTTCAGAGTATCGTTTCCGGCTCCGCCTTCGATGGTATCGTTCCCTGATCCACCGTCGATCTCATCGTCACCGTCAAGGCCCCAAATGACGTCGTCCAATGGTGTGGCACTCAGGGGTGATGAGGTGGGCGTAATGACGTCGGCGCTATCTGTGCCAACGATCGCTCCGGGTGGTGGAGCTACGGTATCTTGGTTCTTCCCCCCACCGTTGCTGTTAGGCTTCGGCATTTTCTTCTCCAATCCAGACACGAGCCGCCTCAGCCTAAAAATCTGGCAGATCGGCGACTATGTAGAGAGGAAACCACAATAAAGGCGTAAGTAGGTCGGATTCTCGCCTTTTTGTGCCCATTGTCCTGTGCAGAGAGCGGATAAATTCGGAATCAGAGCTTTGTTTCTAAAAATTCGAATATGATCTTACTTTGTTCTTTCACGTCCAAAACTGCGAAGCAGCCGATCACCGTCAAGGAATTCAACTAGTATCCCGGATTCGGCCGCACTTTTGACCCATCCGTAAAACGGGATAAGCGAAAGGCGGTCGGGTCCACGCAGGGTTTCGACCGCGTGACCATCTCGGCCATCAAACGCCCTGCGCCAGGTCCTATTCCAAAGCCGTGTCCGGAAAACCCGGTGGCGATAAACAGACCCGGCAAGTCATCTACATCCGAAATAACCGGAATGGCGTCCGGGGTGACATCAATCATCCCGGCCCAGCTTTCGACGACCTCGGTAGATTGCAATTCTGGAAACGCACGGCGGGCATTGTCCCAAGATTTTCTGAGCAATTTTTGCGACGGTTCAGGATCCAGCACGCGACATTTCTCAAACGGTGTCACGTCACTTGGTAACCACGTCCTGTCCTCGCCCGCTTCAATACGCCAGCGTTTAGAAAGGCGAAAGCGCAGCGAGCGCCATTCCTGCGCGAAGGCCGGCATAAACGCGCGCGCCAGGCGGAAACTGTCGGGCACGATATCCACAGTGTTCTGGTTGCCCATCGCGATGGTGAACCCACCATCGGCACGCCTGCGAATGGCAAAATCATCCGACCACAAAGCCGTCTCGGGGCCAGCATCGACCGGAGCTGTACGCAAAACAGTGTTCAGCACCTTCAACTGAGGCAGCGCGATCCCCGCGTTTCCCGCAAACAGGCGCGACCACGCCCCACCCGCCAGTACCACTTGGGCGCAGGCAACACGGCCCCGCTCTGTAAATACCCCGCTCACGCGCCCATCCTGCGTGTCGATGCTGCGCACCGCGCAATTGGTCATCACGGTGGCGCCATTGTCGTGCGCGGCCTCGGCAATCGCAGGTGCGGCCCATTGCGGTTCGGCCCGCCCGTCCTGCGGGGTATAGAGCCCCGAAGACAGTCCAAGCGTGTTGCCTTGCAGCAAATCCTCAAGCTCAGGCCCCAAAACCATGCGGGCCCCTGTGCCCAGCCCTTCCAGGTTGCGCAGCCAGCGGTTCAATTGGCTTTCCACTTTGGTGGTCGCTGCGCCAAACACTATGCCGGACTGCACATATCCGGTATTACGCCCAATGCGCGTGTCCAGGTTCTCCCAAATACGGATGGATTCCTGCATCAGCGGGATTTCACGAGGATCACGCATGGCCAGACGCACCCAGCCCCAATTGCGCGAACTTTGCTCGCCCGCGATCCGTCCCTTCTCGCACAGCAAAACAGAACGTCCTCGCCGGGCCAGTTCGAACGCGGTACTGACCCCGATTATTCCACCGCCGATCACGACCACCTCGACCGATTTCGGCAGGTTGAGATCTGATTCTACTGGGGAAGGTCTGGGACCAGGCATCGACCGCTCGAACTGTTTGCTTGGGCCGACATCAGGCCTCAGGACATCGGCACTGACAATCCGAAAAACAAAGGTGGCCTGCAATACAAGCCACCTGTGGCGCAATCGCCATGCGAAATTCTAAATTTCGTCAGCAAAAACCGTTACGCGGCACCCGACAGATGCGCCCAAGTCTGGCGCAACAGATGCTTGACGCCATTTTCCTCGGCTGCGGGCTCTTCATCGATGATTTCATCCACCTCTTCCTGCGCCGCAAGCTCGGGCAGGTCACGGCCGGGCTCTGGTTCCAGATCGCCCTCGGACCCGAGATCGCTGATGAGGCTTGAAATTGCCGCGTCAACTTTTTGCTCGTCCAGTTCCTGACCGGGCGACTTCATCATCTTCATGCGCGACGGCGCATGTAAAGGCTTGTCGTATTCATTAAACATATCGACCACCAACACTCTGTACATCAGCACCCAAAAACACAGGCGCTTGGTTTCCCAATGCAACGACGCAAATTCACAGGCCAACATCGGCTCGACATCCACATCGCGTCACGATTGCCAAACATAAGGCAAACCCCGGCCATAAATGTGTCAAAAAAAGGACAAGCTGGCAAGCAAAACAGAAGAAAACGACGGCTAGACCGCTGATAATAATAAACAATCCAGAAGCCAGATTAGGATTGTCCACAAGAGGTGAACGATCAACGAATTCTTACCGCTTTTACCGCGACTCAGCGGTCGCGCCAGCGATTAACAATCGGGTATCTGCGGTCCAGCCAGAAGGCTCTGGGCGACAGTCGCGTCCCCGGTGCAGACTGAAAACGCTTGTATTCGCTGATATAGATCAGATGCTCGACCCGCCGCGCCACATCGGCATCAAATCCGGCGGCAACACAGTCGGCGATCGAGCCATCCTGATCCACCAATATGTCCAGTATACCGTCCAAAACCGGATAGTCAGGCAAGCTGTCGGAATCCTTTTGATCCTCACGCAGCTCGGCACTTGGCGGTTTGTCAATAATGGAGGGTCGAATTACTTCTCCGCCCGGTCCTTGCATCCAGTCACGATGGTTGGCGTTTCGCCAGCGGCAGGTCTCAAAAACCCGGGTCTTATAGAGGTCCTTGATCGGGTTATAGCCACCGTTCATGTCGCCATAGATCGTGGCATAGCCCACCGCAATCTCGGACTTGTTGCCTGTGGTCAGCAACATGTCACCAAACTTGTTCGAAATCGCCATCAGCAGCAGCCCGCGCAACCGCGACTGGATGTTCTCTTCGGTCAGATCCTCGTCACGCCCGACAAACAATGGCGCCAGTGTGTTTGTGATCGCCGCCCGCCCTTCGGAAATCGGCACAAAGTCATATTGCACGCCCAGCGCTTTGGCCAAGGCCTCGGCATCATCCAGCGACGACTGGCTGGTATATTCCGAAGGCAACATGACACAGCGCACATTCTCGGCCCCGATCGCATCAACGGCGATTGTGGCAACCAGGGCCGAGTCGACCCCGCCCGACAACCCCAGAACCGCGGATTTGAACCCGGTCTTGCGCATATAGTCGCGCAACGACTCGACCATGGCGCGGTAATCCTGCTCCCACACATCGGGTTGCGGAACAATCTCGGCCGGAACAATGCGCCAGCCTTCCTCGCCGCGCTCCAGATCGACATGGGTGATGGCGGTGTCAAAGACAGGCATCCGGAACGCCAATTCTCCACCCGGGTTCAGGCCAAAGGTTGCCCCGTCAAAGACCTGATCGTCTTGCCCACCCACCATGTTCAGATAGATCAGCGGCAGATCGGTTTCGACAACGCGCGAAACCATGTGGTTCAACCGAATGTCGTATTTGTCGCGAAAATAGGGCGATCCATTGGGGATCAGCAGAAACTCAGCACCGGTCTCAACCAAAGTCTCGGATACATCTTCGTGCCAGCCATCCTCGCAAACCGGGCTGCCGATCCGAAAGTTGCCAACTGAATAAGGTCCGCCCAGCGGACCCGCATCATACAGGCGCACCTCATCAAACACCGTTTCATTTGGCAAATGGTGTTTCAGCACCTTGCTGGCGATCCGACCGCCTTTCAGGATGAGATAGGCGTTATACAGTTTCCCATCTTCCGCCCAGGGCCCACCGATTGCCAGGGCGGGGCCATCTGCGCAGGATGTCGCCAAATCCTCGACAGCGCGCATGGCGGCCAGATGGAAAGAGGGTTTGGCGATCAGATCCTGCGTGTTGTAGCCGGTGATGAACATTTCGGGCAGCGCCACAAGGTTGGCCCCCGCGTCGCGCCCCTTTTGCCAGGCATCCTTCGCTTGGGCAGCGTTACCATCGATATCGCCGACGCACGGGTTCAATTGCGCCAGTGTGATGCGGAAACGGTCGGCCATCGATGCCCTCTTATGTTCATCGTTTCCATCGCATTTAGCAGATCGGGCGGCGAGGAAAAGCCAAATGCTGCAAAAGCCGTTGCCCTGCGTTCAGCGGTGGCCTAGTTTTGCGCCAATTGTGTGGGAACCTTAGAACAGGGCAAACCAGTTAGTACCATGAGTGTAATCCGTAATATCCTTGCTATCTCCGCCCTCAGCCTTTCGGCGCAGCTTGCCTCTGCGCAAGACGGGCAAATCATCACCAAGGATGACGAGGTTGGCGGTGTCTATGAAGGCACTTTCCAAAACGGCCTGCGCCACGGCACCGGAACGTATCGTTTGCCCAGTGGGTTTGAATATACCGGTGAGTGGGTCGAAGGCGAGATTCAGGGCCAGGGCACGGCCCGCTATGCGGATGGGTCGATCTATGAAGGCACGTTTGTCAAAGGCCAACCCGAGGGTCTTGGCAAGATCACATTTGCCAATGGCGGCACCTATGAGGGCGAATGGCGCGACGGCGCGATCAACGGCAACGGCATCGCACAATACACCAACGGTATGCGCTATGAAGGTGGCTTTCGTGACGCTCAGCGCCACGGCGAAGGCGTTCTGACCGACCAGAAGGGTTATGTCTATGATGGGGGCTGGGTCGACGGGGTGAAAGAAGGGTTTGCCAAAATCACCTATGCCGATGGTGGCACTTATGAAGGCGACATGAAGGCCGGCCAGCGCCACGGCAAAGGCACGGTGACCGTGCCCGACAGCATGACCTATACCGGTGATTGGCTGGAAGATCAGATCACCGGCACCGGCAAACAGGTGCTGTCCAATGGTGACGTGTACGAAGGCGAGCTGATCAACGGTCGCCGACACGGCAAAGGCAAGGAAACCTATGCCAATGGTACCGTTTATGAGGGCGATTTTGTTGACGACCTGCGCCATGGTCAGGGCACCCTGACTGGGGCGGATGGCTACAGCTATACCGGCGCCTGGGTGAATGGCCATATCGAAGGATTGGGTGAGATCACCTATCCTGATGGCGCGGTCTACACCGGGGATCTGCTCGACGATCTGCCCCATGGCAAAGGCCGGACCACATATCCCAATGGAACCTCTTATGATGGCGAGTGGATTGCCGGAGTGTTCGAAGGCACGGGCACCGCGACTTATTCCAACGGCACTATCTACACCGGTCAGTTCAAGAACGCGCAATATCACGGTACCGGAAAACTGACCCATCCGAACGGTTATCAATACGAAGGCGACTGGGTGGAAGGTGTTCGCTCTGGGACGGGAAAAACCACATTCGCCGATGGCTCGGTCTATGAAGGTGACTTCAACAATGGCGAACGGCACGGCAAAGGCACGCTCACCACGCCCAACGGTTTCAAATATGAAGGCGACTGGCGCGAGGGCGCGATCAACGGTATCGGCACGGCGACTTATGCCACCGGCGATGTCTATGTCGGCAGCTTTGTCGACAACAAACGTCAGGGTGACGGAACGATGACCTATGCCAACGGTGTGGTGGAATCCGGCACGTTCGAAAACGGTGTATTTGTCGAAGGCTCTGGCACCACCGAGCCTGCAGCACAAGACGAGCCGACAGAGAGCCCCGCGGAAGACACAAGCTCGGACGGCTAAGCGTCTCTCACCACGGGATAGGCTTACCGGCCCAATCGAAAAACCCGCCGGACTGATCCGGTGTCAGGCTCTCGATTACACGCAACAGGTTTTCGGCAGCCGCTGACGGTTCGACCGCTGGATGGCGGCCCAGGTATTTTTGCGTGAACTTGGTTTTGACCGTACCGGGGTGCAACGCCACACAAACACCTTTGGGATGGGTGCGTTTCAGCTCAATCGCTGCCGTGTGGACGATCTGGTTCACTGCCGCCTTGGCCGCGCGATAGCCGACCCAACCGCCCAACCCATTATCTCCGATCGACCCGACTCGCGCCGACAGCACCGCAAACACCGAAGGCCGATCACGGGGCAACAAACGAACGGCGTGTTTCAGAACCAAAGCCGGTCCAACCGCATTCAGCGCAAACTGGTCCATCATGGCTTGCGCCGTGACTGCGCGCAGCGACTTTTCGGGCACCGCGCCATCGATCTCAAGCGCCCCCGTTGCCACCAGCACCAGATCGAACGGGCCAGCGATGTGGTCCAGAATGGGCTCGGCCAAGTCGGGCCGGGTCAAATCCAACCCGTGTTCCGACCGCGACAACCGGGTAACCGCAACCCCTGAGGCTTCAAGTCGGGTGCAGACCGCCTGCCCGATCCCGCCGCTGGCTCCTATGATCAACGCTGTGCTCATGACCCTCAAGCTAGAGGCCCAACCACCAAGATCAACGCGGGCCCTCGGATACCTGGCACCGACATCGGCATCATTTTCCCACTTTTCATTCCGACCCTGCGTTGTATAAGGTCGTCCTCATGATCGACCGCGCAGATATCACACTTGCCGACACCGCCCTTCGCGGTGCATCGCTGCGTGGCCTACTGATCCTAATCCGCCTCTGAGCGTGCCATCCGGCGCGCCCGCTCAGAGGAGGACGCCAGCGCGCCATAGGCTTTAGGACAGAAGAAGAAAGAGAATCCCATGACCAACGTGACCGACCAAGACCGCGTCTTGATCTTCGATACCACTTTGCGCGACGGCGAACAAAGCCCCGGCGCGACCATGACCCATGATGAAAAGCTGGAAATCGCCGAACTGCTGGATGACATGGGCGTCGATATCATCGAGGCTGGCTTCCCCATCGCCTCGGAAGGTGATTTCAAGGCCGTGTCCAAGATTGCAGAACGGTCCAAAAACAGCCGCATCTGCGGACTGGCTCGCGCCAATTTCGCCGATATTGACCGCTGCTGGGAGGCGGTGAAGCACGCCAAGAAGAACCGCATTCACACCTTTATCGGCACCTCGCCGCTGCACCGTGCGATCCCGAACCTGACCATGGATGAGATGGCCGACAAGATCCACGAAACGGTCAGCCATGCGCGCAACCTGTGTGAAAACGTCCAATGGTCGCCCATGGATGCAACCCGTACGGAATGGGATTACCTCTGCCGTGTGATCGAGATTGCGATCAAGGCGGGGGCGACCACGATCAATATTCCCGACACTGTGGGCTATACCGCTCCGGTGGAAAGCGCCGACCTGATCAAGCGCCTGATCGAGACTGTTCCGGGCGCTGATGAGGTGGTCTTTGCCACCCATTGCCACAATGACCTCGGCATGGCGACCGCGAATTCTCTGGCGGCCGTCGCGGGTGGAGCGCGTCAGATCGAATGCACGATCAATGGCCTGGGTGAGCGCGCGGGCAATACTGCGCTGGAAGAGGTGGTGATGGCCCTGCGTACGCGCAACGATATCATGCCGTGGCACACGGGTATCGACACCACCAAGATCATGCATATCTCACGCCGTGTGGCGACCGTGGCTGGTTTTCCGGTTCAGTTCAACAAGGCGATCGTCGGCAAGAACGCATTTGCCCATGAAAGCGGTATCCACCAGGACGGGATGCTGAAAAACCGTGAGAATTTCGAGATCATGCGCCCCGAGGACATCGGTCTCTCAGGCACCTCGTTGCCCTTGGGCAAGCATTCGGGCCGCGCCGCGCTGCGCGACAAGCTGGAAACACTGGGTTATGAGGTTGGGGACAATCAGCTCAAGGACATCTTTGTGCGGTTCAAGGATCTGGCCGACCGCAAGAAAGAGGTCTTTGACGACGACCTGATCGCTCTGATGACGTTGGACGATGACGAGGCGAACGATCACCTCCACCTGGTGTCGATGAAAGTCACCTGTGGCACTGGGGGCCAAGCGGAATCAACCGTCGAACTGGAAGTGGATGGTAAGGATGTGATCGCCACCGAGCATGGTGACGGCCCCGTTGATGCGACCTTCAAAGCAATCCGTGCGATCTATCCGAACAAAGCGCATCTGCAGCTCTATCAGGTGCACGCCGTCACCGAAGGCACAGATGCGCAGGCAACAGTGTCGGTACGTCTGGAAGAGGACGGCATGATCGCCACCGGACAATCGGCCAACACCGACACGGTGGTTGCCTCGGCCAAAGCCTATATCCACGCCCTGAACCGCCTGATCATGCGCCGCGAAAAGGCGGGCCCCGGGGCGGACACGCGCGAGATCAGCTACAAAGACCTGACCTGATCGCCGCTGGCTGGCAGGGCTCCCGCACCCGCGGCTGTCCGGCTACGCCGAACATCCTGGCGGCTTTGGGCCCGGCACCGCGCTTTCGCGGTGCCGGGCCCAACACGTTTGACCGCATCTTTGATGCTGGCAAACGGGGCGGGCGCTTCTGCGGGTCACAACTTCTGAAACAACGTTGTCAGGCGCGCGGCTTCGTCTTCGATGCCAAAGGGTGCGTTCAGAAAGAACATACCAGACCCGACCATGCGGTGGCCTTCGCGCGCGGGGGGGAAGCTGACTTCATGACAGAATGCTTTCGGAAACCCTTGCGCCTTCAGTGCTGCAACCATCGGCTTATGCCGACCATCAGTCAAAACGGGATACCAAAGCGCGATGATACCCACATTCCATTTCCGGTGCAGTTTGGCGATCAGTTTGGGCAGACGCTCGTAATCCGCCTTCACCTCATAGCTTGGATCAATCAACATCATTCCGCGCCGAGGCGTCGGCGGTAGCAAGGACTGTGCGAGCTCAAACCCGTCCTGCGGATAGGTTTTTGCCCCGAATGCAGAGGTCGCAAGCTCCAAGGCCGCATATTCCCGCGGATGCAGCTCGGCAAAGTGCAGGCTGTCATGTTCCCGCAACACATGAGCCGCAATCAAAGGCGATCCAGGATAGGCCAAGGCCCCATGGCTCGCCTGCACGCGGCGCAATACATCCGACATAGGGTGATCAGGGCCAAACCACCCCTCGCGCTGCGCCCTCAGAATTCCGGCCTGCGCCTCACCTGTCCGAACCGCCTCTGCCGCATCCAGCTGATACAATCCACGCCCCGAATGGGTCTCGATATAGCTGATTGGCTTGTCCTTTTGCGTCAGATACCGCAGCGTCCACGCCAATAATGCGTGCTTTTGTACATCAGCCAGATTTCCAGCGTGGTAAATATGTTGATATGAGAGCATTTTGCCTTCTAAAGTCCGTATCAATAAGGCGGAAAGGTGCTGATTGTCGCGGAATCAACCCTTTTACCGGGCGGGTTCGCACCCTATAAGGCATCCGTCCCGGAACCGTCGAGTCGCGGGCAGATTATAAGAACGTACAAGCAGGATCAGGGACATATGGGATTCTTTGGCAATCTGGGCGGTCTGTTTACAGCAGATATGGCCATCGACCTAGGGACAGCGAACACGCTGGTCTATGTCAAGGGACGCGGGGTCATCCTGTCGGAGCCCTCGGTGGTTGCCTATCACGTCAAAGACGGTGTCAAAAAGGTCCTGGCCGTTGGCGAAGATGCCAAGCTGATGCTGGGCCGCACACCCGGTTCAATCGAAGCTATCCGCCCGATGCGTGAAGGTGTCATCGCCGATTTCGACACCGCAGAAGAGATGATCAAGCACTTTATCCGCAAGGTGCACAAACGCTCGACCTTCTCGAAGCCCAAGATCATCGTCTGCGTCCCCCACGGGGCCACCCCGGTTGAAAAACGCGCGATCCGTCAATCCGTGCTGTCTGCCGGAGCACGCCGCGCCGGTCTGATTGCCGAACCGATTGCTGCTGCGATTGGCGCGGGCATGCCGATCACTGACCCGACCGGCAACATGGTCGTGGATATCGGCGGCGGTACCACTGAGGTTGCTGTTCTGTCACTGGGTGACATCGTCTATGCGCGCTCGGTGCGTGTGGGTGGTGACCGGATGGATGAGGCAATCATCTCGTATCTGCGCCGACAGCAGAACCTGCTGGTGGGTGAATCCACCGCTGAGCGGATCAAAACCACCATCGGCACCGCACGGATGCCCGACGATGGCCGGGGCCAATCAATGCAGATCCGGGGGCGCGACCTGTTGAACGGTGTGCCCAAGGAAATCGAAATCAGTCAGGCGCAGGTGGCCGAAGCGCTTTCGGAACCTGTTCAGGCAATTTGCGAAGCGGTGATGACCGCTCTGGAAACCACTCCGCCAGATCTCGCCGCTGACATCGTTGACCGTGGCGTGATGCTGACAGGTGGCGGTGCTTTGCTGGGTGATCTGGATCTGGCACTGCGCGAACAGACCGGCTTGGCCGTGTCGATTGCCGATGAAAGCCTGAACTGCGTGGCCTTGGGCACCGGCAAGGCTTTGGAATACGAAAAACAACTGCGCCACGCGATTGACTACGAAAGCTAAGGCGCGCACCCTTCTTAGGGTAAAAGACGGATACGAGCAGCACGGGAAGGTAACCTGTGGCAAAGGACCGTTCACAGCGCGATGAATACACAACCCCTCTGCGCAGATTGCTTACGGGTCTTGTTGTGTTGTGCCTGCTGGGAATTTTCCTGATCTGGCGGATCGACAGCCCGCGGGTCGAGCGGTTTCGGGCTCAGGTTGTTGATGCCGTGGTCCCGTCGATGGAATGGGCCATGGTCCCAGTCACCGGGCTGGTCAATCTGGTTAGAGACTTCCAAAGCTACCAACGGCTCAGCGAACAAAACCGCGAACTGCGCAGTGAGCTGCGCCTGATGCGCGCCTGGAAAGAAGCCGCGCTGCAGCTGGAGCAGGAAAACGCGCGCCTGCTGGACCTCAACAATGTACGGCTTGACCCGCGCCTGACCTATGTCACGGGCGTTGTCATGGCTGATAGCGGATCCCCCTTCCGCCAGTCGGTTCTGCTGAATGTTGGTGAGCGCGATGGCATCGTCGATGGATGGGCAACGATGGACGGGATCGGTGTTGTCGGTCGGATTTCCGGCGTGGGGCCGGATACGGCGCGGGTTATCCTGCTGACTGATGCATCCAGCGCCATTCCGGCGACCATTCAACCCTCTGGGCAAACCGCGTTGGTGACCGGCGACAATACCTCAGCCCCGGTGATCGAATTTCTGGAGAACCGCGAACTGGTACGTCCCGGAGATCGCGTTGTGACCTCGGGCGATGGTGGCGTGTTCCCGGGTGGGTTGCTGATTGGTCAGATCACGGCTGATCCGGGTGGGCGATTGCGCGTGCGCCTGTCAGCCGATTTTGAACGGTTGGAATTCCTCCGTGTCCTCCGGTTTCAATCCGCCCCGGCGATCCGCGACCCGGGCGGGCTTGTTGGCCCGCAGCGCCCCGAAGCCGCCCTGACTCAGCCTGAGGCCGGCGATGGATAGACCGGTTTCACAGCTTTGGGGAAAACGCTGCCTTTATCTGGGCCTGGCATTGGCGATCATGTTCCTGCACCTGTTACCGCTGGACACGAAACCTGATCGCTGGCCGTTTCCCGATTTTTTGATCGCACTGACCTTTGCTTGGGTGATGCGCAGACCCGAATTTGTACCAATCGTCAGCGTCGCTGCAGTCATGCTGATGGCTGATCTTCTTCTCCAACGCCCGCCCGGCCTGCTGGCCGCTTTGGTTGTGCTTGGCACCGGTTATCTGCGCAACGCGGCACCGGGGATGCGAGATGCCGGGTTTCTTGCAGAGTGGAGTACAGTTGCGGCTGTGATCACTGCAATTTTTGTCCTGAACCGGATGATCCTTGCTATTCTGTCGGTGCAACAAGCTGCGTTAGGTCCAGTGGCGATACAAGTGATGCTGACAATCGCGATTTATCCGATCATCGTTCTGCTGAGCCAGAGCGCCTTTGGCGTGCGCCGGTTCTCAGTCACCGACACGGGCGCGATCGGAGCACGAGGATGAAGCGGCCAACGCAGAAATCAGAAGGCCGCGCCTATAAGCGCCTGCCGCGCCGTGCCCTGGTGCTGGGTGGGCTGCAAGCCGTGTTCATCGGCGGGCTGGCCGCGCGCATGCGGTACATGCAGGTGGATCAAGCCGACGAATACCGCCTGCTGGCCGAGGAAAACCGGATCAATATTCGCCTGATCCCACCAACCCGGGGCCGAATTTACGACCGCAACGGGCAGATCATCGGGCAGAACTCCCCCTCTTACCGCATTGTCATCGTGCGCGAAGATGCCGGTGATATCGACAAAGTCATCGCCAAGCTCTCGGAACTGATCCCGCTGACACAGGAAGAGATCGACCGCGCCAAGACCGAAATGCGCCGCTCGGCCCCGTTCCTGCCCGTGACGTTGGCAGACCAGGTCACGTGGGAAGACATTTCGAAAGTGGCCGTGAACGCCCCCGCCCTGCCCGGCGTGATCCCCGAGGTCGGCTCGACTCGGCAATACCCCCGTTATGAAGATTTTGCTCATGTGGTGGGTTATGTTGGCCCAGTCAGCGACTATGACCTGAGCCAGATCGAAGATCCCGAACCGGTGCTGCGCATCCCGCGCTTTCAGATCGGCAAAGTGGGACTAGAGGCCAAACAGGAAGGATCGTTGCGCGGCAAAGCAGGTGCTAAGCGGGTCGAAGTCAACGCGACCGGGCGAGTGATGCGCGAGTTGGACCGGCAAGAGGGTATTGCAGGCGCCGATCTGCAACTTTCGGTCGATGCCGACCTGCAGCAATACGCACAGGCGCGGTTGGCGGGTGAAAGCGCCGCTGCGGTGGTGATCGATTGCGAAACCGGCGACATTCGGGCCATCAGCTCGGCCCCCAGCTTTGATCCGAACCTGTTTGTGCGCGGGATTTCGGTGGCAGACTACCGCGTACTGACCAACGACAAATATCGCCCACTGGCGAACAAAACCGTGCAAGGCACTTATCCGCCCGGCTCCACCTTCAAGATGATCACCGCGCTGGCGGCGCTTGAGGCGGGTGTTATTGCACCCTCCAGCACCGTTTACTGCCCGGGCCACCTGAAGGTCGGCAGCCGCCGCTTTCACTGCTGGAAACGCGGCGGTCACGGAACGGTTGACCTGGAAACCTCGCTGAAACGCAGTTGCGACGTCTACTACTATGACGTCGCCCTGCGGGTGGGCATCGACAAGATATCGGACATGGCCCGCACCTTCGGGTTGGGTGTGAAACATGACATCCCGATGTCGGCGGTGGCCGCTGGGCTGGCCCCCAATCAGGAATGGAAACAACGTGTCCATGGGCAGGACTGGCTGGTGGGCGACACCGCCAATGCCTCGATCGGGCAAGGCTTCATGCTGGCCTCACCGCTGCAATTGGCGGTGATGACGGCGCGGATTGCCACCGGTCGCGCAGTGTCTCCGCGTCTGGTGCGGTCGGTCAACGGGGTCGAAGAACCGTCGGGCGCGGGCGAACCGCTGGCGGTGAACCGCAACAATCTGGAACAGGTTCGCCACGCGATGTGGACAGTTTCGAACGACCGACGCGGTACCGCCTATCGCAGCCGCATCATTGCTGATGATTTTCGTATGGCCGGCAAGACCGGTACCAGCCAGGTGCGCAACATCACCAAGGCCGAGCGCGCCGCAGGTGTGATCCGCAACGAAGACCTTCCATGGGAGCGCCGCGACCACGCGCTGTTTGTCAGCTTTGCACCCTACGACAAACCGAAATACGCCATTGCAGTTGTTGTCGAGCACGGTGGTGGTGGTTCAAAAGCCGCGGCCCCTGTTGCCCGCGACATCATGCTCCAAGCGCTCTATAACGGAACGCCCCCGCTCGAAGCCTATCCCGCCGCAGATCGCGAACGCATCAAAGAGCAGCAGATCCAGCTTGAGGGCGACCCCCGCCCCAAAGCGCGTCCTGACGCGAAGGACCGCGCATGAGCTATCTTGAAAGTACCGTCAAATCCACACCATCGGGATTTCGCAAAATCCTGTATCTGAACTGGCCCCTGACCCTGTTGCTGATCAGCGTTGCAAGTGCCGGTTTTCTGATGCTGTTCTCGGTCGCAGGCGGGTCATGGACCCCTTGGGCCGAACCTCAGATGGAGCGTTTCGGGCTTGGCCTGACAGTGATGTTCATCGTCGCCATGGTGCCCATCTGGTTCTGGCGCAACATGTCGGTACTGGCCTATCTGGGATCAATCGCACTGCTGGTCTTTGTGGAGCTGTTCGGCACGGTCGGCATGGGCGCGCAGCGCTGGATCGACCTGGGGTTCATGCGTCTGCAACCGTCCGAGCTGATGAAGGTTACGCTGGTGATGCTGTTGGCCGCCTATTACGATTGGCTGCCATCACAGAAAACCTCGCGCCCGATCTGGGTGATCATCCCGGTGCTTCTGATCCTGATCCCGACCTTCATGGTGCTGCGCCAACCTGATCTGGGCACGTCTATCCTGTTGCTCGCAGCTGGTGGTGGGCTGATGTTTCTGGCTGGCGTCCACTGGGCCTATTTCGCGGCGGTGATCGCGGCAGGCGTCGGGCTTATCGCAACCGTGTTCAACAGCCGAGGCACGGAATGGCAATTGCTCAAAGACTATCAGTTCCGGCGCATTGATACGTTTCTGGATCCGTCGACCGACCCTCTGGGCGCGGGCTATCATATCACCCAGTCAAAGATCGCCCTGGGATCAGGTGGATGGAACGGGCGCGGTTTCATGCAAGGCACCCAGTCGCGCCTGAACTTCCTGCCGGAAAAGCACACCGATTTTATCTTCACCACTTTGGCAGAAGAGTTCGGCTTTGTAGGCGGGATCACCTTGCTGGTCCTTTATGCGTTGATCCTGATCTTCTGCATGGTTACAGCGTTGTCGACAAAGGATCGCTTCTCGTCTCTGGTCACCCTTGGGATCGCGCTGAACTTCTTCCTGTTCTTCGCTGTCAACATGTCCATGGTGATGGGGCTGGCGCCGGTCGTAGGCGTCCCGCTGCCAATGGTCAGTTATGGTGGTTCGGCCATGCTGGTGCTAATGGCCGCCTTCGGCATCGTGCAGAGCGCACATATCCACCGACCTCGCTAACTTAGAGGCTTTAGATGACCGTCAACATCCTGTTTTCCGCGCGCCCAGCCTTATGGCCGGTCTATGAACCCCTGCTTCGTCAAAATCTGTTGGACCCAGGGCTGGAATTTCATCTGTCGACGGATATCCCGCCGGATCAGGTCGATTATGTCATTTATGCCCCCAATGGCGGTCTGCGCGATTTCACACCCTACACGCGGCTCAAGGCTGTACTCAGCCTGTGGGCCGGCGTGGAAAGCATTGCTGACAATGAAACCCTGACCGTACCATTGGCCCGCATGGTCGATCACGGATTGACCCAGGGCATGACCGAATGGGTCGTTGGCCATGTGCTGCGCTATCATCTCGGGATGGACCAGCACATCACAACGCAGGATGGCACATGGGAGCCAGACCCACCGCCGCTGGCCTCAGAACGGACGGTCGGCATTTTGGGGCTGGGCACATTGGGCACCGCGTCGGCCCACACCTTGAATAGCCTGGGCTTTAACGTCATCGGTTGGAGCCGCTCGGCCAAAGAGAACACAGGGATCACGTGTTTGCACGGGCCCGAAGGCTTACGAGAAACTCTTTCGCAAGCAGAAATCCTGGTTCTGCTGCTGCCCGACACAGCTGCAACTGAGAATACGTTAAACACTCAGACCCTTGCGCTGATGCCCAAAGGAGCCAAGATCATCAATCCGGGACGCGGCCCTTTGATCGATGATGAGGCGCTGTTGGCCGCGTTGGATGCAGGCCAGATCGGACACGCGACACTAGATGTCTTCCGTGTCGAGCCGCTGCCCGCCGACCACCCCTTTTGGGCGCACCCCAATGTGACGGTCACGCCTCATATCGCATCCGAGACCCGGCCACCGACCGCGGCTCAGGTCATTGTCGAAAACATCCGGCGCGGTGAGGCGGGAGAGCCCTACCTTCACCTCGTAGACCGCACTCTGGGCTATTAGGCCGCGATCAGACCCCGGCCTTTCAGCAACGCCTCAACGCCCGGCAGGCGCCCGCGGAAGGCAAGGTAGAGATCCTCGGCCTCGCGCGAGCCACCGGTTGACAGGATATTGTCCTCCAGAGCCTTTGCCCGTTCAGCATCAAACGCACCGCCTGCTTCCTCAAAGGCTGCGAAAGCATCCGCATCCATCACCTCGGACCACATGTAGGAATAATAGCCCGAGCTATAGCCATCGCCCGCAAAAACATGGGCAAAATGCGGTGTGGCGTGCCGCATCCCGATTGCGTGTGGCATACCCAATTCGGCCAGCACCTCGGCCTGTTTTACCATCGGATCCGCCGGGGCAGCGCCATCGTGGAAGGCCAGATCAACAAGGGCTGAGGCCACATATTCAACCGTTTGGAAGCCCTGATCGAAATTCGCCGCGTTCAACACCTTTTCCAGCATCTCTTGCGGCATGGGTTCGCCTGTTTCCGCATGTGTCGCGTATTCGGCCAGAACCTCTGGCACCTCCAGCCAATGTTCATAAAGCTGGCTTGGCAGCTCAACAAAGTCGCGCGCCACAGAGGTACCAGAGATGCTTTCATAGGTTACGTTCGACAACATCTGGTGCAAAGCGTGGCCGAACTCGTGAAACAAAGTGCGGGCGTCATCATAAGACAGTAAAGCCGGATCACCTTTGGCAAAGTTGCAGACGTTGATCACGACCGGCGCCTGCACCTTCGGGAATTTCGCCTGCGCCCGCATCGCGCTGCACCACGCGCCCGACCGTTTTGAGCCCCGCGCAAAATAATCCCCGATGAACACGGCCACATGCTGGCCATTGCGGGTCACCTCCCACGCGCGGCAATCGGGGTGATAGAGCGGCACATCCAAGGGGGCAAATTCCAGCCCGAACAAGCGGTTCGCACAGGCAAATGACGCCTCGATCATGCGATCCAGCTGCAAATAGGGCTTCAAAGCCGCCTCATCCAAATCATGCTCGGCCTTGCGGCGTTTTTCGGCGTAATAGCGCCAGTCCCACGCCTCGAGCGGGCCGTTGACACCGTCGTCCTGCATCATCTCGGTCAGAACCTCGGCATCCGCATCGGCCTGGGCCTTGGCCGGCTCCCAAACCTGCATCAACAGATCCCGCACACGGTCCGGTGTGCGTGCCATCTCGGTTTCCAGTTTGTAGTCGGCAAAGCTGTCATAGCCCAAAAGCTGGGCGCGTTCCTGGCGCAGTGTCAGGATCTCAGCAGCGATTTCGCGGTTGTCTGTCTCTCCACCATTGGCTCCGCGGGCCGTCCAGGCTCGATAGGCCTTTTCCCTCAAATCGCGGCGGGGTGAGAATTGCAGAAACGGAACGATGATCGAGCGCGACAGGGTCACCACCGGCCCGTCTGCACCCTTTTCTTTGCCTGCCGCGCGCGCTGCATCGACAACAAAGTCCGGTAAGCCGTGCAGATCATCCTCGCTCAGGTCCATGTACCAATCACGCTCATCGGCCAGCAAGTTCTGGGTGAAGCTTGTCCCCAAAGTGGCCAGGCGCGACTTGATCTCTTGCATTCTTGCATCCACATCGCCTTCTAGCGCCGCCCCTGCCCGCACAAAGCCCCGATGGGACAGCATCAGCACACGGGCCTGTTCTTCGGCCAAATCCAAACCGTCACGCCTGTCCCACAGGTCTGCGACACGGCTGAACAGCGCCTTGTTCGACGAAATCCCCGCAAAATGCGCCGCCAGCTTGGGTGAAAACGCGCGCTGGAGCTCTTCACGTTTCGGGTTGCTGTCAGCCCCGGCCACTGTGAAAAACACCGACAAGACTTTGTTCAGATCCTCACCCGCTGCCTCCAAGGCCTCAACCGTGTTGGCAAAACTCGGCGCCTCGGTATTCGCGGCAATCGCATCAATCTCGGCATTATGCGCCGCCAGCGCCTGATCCAATGCGGGCGCAAAATCATCGTCTGAAATCTGCGCAAAAGGTGCAAGTTCGAACGGGGTGGTCCAATCAGACAGGATCGAGTTGGTCATTGAGATCTCCTTTGCCTGTCAAGCTAGGGAGCACTGGTGCGATGGTCCAGTGGTTGAGCTTGGAAAACTCACTGGTAGGGAAGGAGAGGATGCGTCTTGGCGGTGTCGGACCGGGCCGCGCGCCTTTGGCATGCGGCAATTGCCTCAGGGGTGCGATCCCGCGCAGATCGGGCAGTCGGGGTTTTGCGACAGGGTGATCTTGCGACTTTCCCCGTAGAGCGCGTCATAGATCAGCATTTCGCCACTCAGGGCTTGCCCCGCACCCGTGATCACCTTGATCGCCTCGACCGCCATCATCGACCCGACAACACCGGGCAAGGGGCCGATGACGCCAGCTTCGGCACAGGAGGGTGCCAGACCAGCGGCTGGCGCCTCGGGGAAGATGCACTGATAGCAGGGGCCGCCATTGGCGGGATCAAAAACGCTCAACTGTCCTTCCCACTGAGACAGAGCGCCGGATATCAGCGGTTTCCCCAGTGCAACGGCTGTGCGGTTGGCCAAATAGCGCGTGTCGAAATTGTCTGTGCCGTCAAGGATCAGGTCAAAGTCCTGGAACAGTTCGGTCGCAATGTCCGGGCTCAGGCGACGGTGATAGGGGCGCACTACGACATTCGGGTTCTGCGCCTCCATCGCCTGCTGGGCCGAGAAGACCTTGGGGATGCCAATATCGGCGTCGCGGTGGATGACCTGACGTTGCAGATTGGCGTTCTCGACTACGTCGTCGTCGATTAACCCGATGGTCCCCACCCCTGCGGCAGCCAGATACTGCAACGCTGGCGCGCCCAGCCCGCCTGCGCCGATCACCAGAACGCGCGCTTGTTTCAGGCGTTTCTGTCCCGGGCCGCCCAACTCTCGCAATACGATGTGGCGGGCATAGCGGTCGAGTTCGGTTTCGCTAAAGGTACCTTGGGGTCTTGGCATGTCCTGTTCCGGTTCTGCTGTTGCTCGGGAGCGCAGCGCCTTTACAACCTGGCCATAGCCGACCGCCAAAGCCGCAAAGCCAGCCAGCATCAACCAAAGGGCCGCCGACCCGCCTGTAGCCTGACGCAAAGGGTGCCCATCCGGTAGCACCAACTGCGCCAGGATCACGCCGATCAACAGCACAGAGACCGAAACGACGCGCGCCGAGCGAGAGACACCGGCCAAATAGCCGATACCCCAAAGACTTGCCGCCATAAGCAAAACCAGCAGCATCAGGCGCGTCCCGTCGACCCAAAGCCGCCAGCACCACGTTCGGTTTCGTCCAAGCTATCAACCAGCTCGAACGAGGCCTGCACGACCGGGGCGACCACCAGCTGAGCGATACGCTCGCCATGGGTGATCTCAAAACTCTCCTGCCCCGCGTTCAGCACGATGACACCCAGCGGGCCGCGATAATCACTATCGATCGTCCCCGGCGTGTTGGGCAGAGTGATGCCGTGTTTCAGCGCCAGCCCCGAACGCGGACGCACCTGTATCTCGAACCCTTGGGGGATTTCGACCCGCAGACCCGTTGGGATCAACGCGCGTGCGCCGGGTTCAAGCCGCACCGATGTTGCGTCAGGCAGGTTGGCACGCACATCAGCACCTGCCGCACCCTCGGTTTCGTAAGACGGCAGAGGAATGCTGGGATCAGCACCCTCATCACGGATGACACGGATAGATACCATGCTGGGTCCTTTGTTCTGTGTTTGTCAGCTCAGCGCCTCGGCAATCCGAAGTGCAAGACGGCGCGCAACCTCTTCCTTGCTCATCCGGGGCCAATCTTCTGCGCCGGTATCGGAAATCAGCACGACCGCATTCTCGGACCCGCCCATGATCCCGGTTGACGGGCTGACATCATTGGCCACGATCCAGTCACAGCCCTTTCGGTCGCGTTTGGCCGTTGCATTTTGGACCAAGTCATCGGTTTCCGCTGCAAAACCGACAACAAGTGTTGGACGCCCCTGCTCCATACGGGCCACTTGCTTGAGAATGTCTGGATTTTCGGCAAATTCCAGAACCGGCAGGCCATCCCGGCTTTTCTTCAGCTTGCGATCCGAGGCTGAGGACACACGCCAATCGGCGACGGCTGCTGCAAAAACCCCGGCATCAACCGGTAGCGCGGCGTCGACCGCATCGGCCATCTGTTGGGCCGTTTCAACCGGGACAACCTGAACGCCCTGCGGTGGAGGCACGTCTGCCGGACCCGTCACAAAAACAACCTCGGCACCCAGCGCCGCCAAGGCAGCAGCCACCGCGCTGCCCTGCGCCCCTGACGACCGGTTGGCGATATAGCGTACGGGATCAATGGGTTCATGCGTCGGGCCAGAGGTTACCAGAACCCGTTTGCCTTCCAGCGGCCCGTCACCCAACGCGGCTTCGATGGCTGACACTATCTCAAGCGGTTCGGACATGCGACCGGGGCCGGATTCTCCGCAAGCCATGTCGCCTTCATTCGGGCCCACAAAGCGGATGCCATCCGCCTGCAACTGCGCCAGATTGCGCTGTGTGGCGGGATGATCCCACATTCGGACATTCATGGCAGGTGCGCATAATACGGTCGTATCAGTGGCCATCAGCAGGGTGGAGGCCAGGCCATTGGCCAAGCCTCCGGCCATCTTCCCCATCAGATCTGCTGTCGCTGGGGCCACCACAATCAAATCAGCGGATCGAGACAGTTGGATATGACCCATCTCGGCCTCATCCGTCAGATCAAAGAGGTCACGGTAAACCTTCTCTCCGGCTAGAGCGGAGACGGACAAAGGTGTCACAAACTCTTCGGCTGCACGGGTCAGAACAGGAGTTACGGCAGCGCCACGTTCTTTCAGGCGCCGGATCAGATCCAGCGATTTATAGGCCGCGATCCCGCCGCCGATAATCAGCAGGATACGTTTGGATGCCAGCATGTTCAGCCCTTCCTGTCCCGGTCAGCGCCAAGCTTAGGCAAGGCGGGCAGACAGTTCCAGCGGTTAATTGCTGGTTTCAAAGGCTTTGCACGGGTCTTCCCGCTCGGGTGCCGGGCTGTCGATGACCGCGTCAAATTCCCCGGTGATCGCGCCATCTTCGGACTGCCCCAGGGCAAAGACTTTCAGGCCCGGACGCAAGCGCGCCAGATAGGTTGGTATCCCCCAATCCTTGCGCGCATGTCCGTTACCCGTGATCACGGCAATCGGCCCTCCGGTCTCTGCTTCAGCCCGCAGGATCGCGCGTGCCAGCACCGCATCGCGCAGCCTTTGAATGGCCACCATCTGCGGCATGGCTTCGGCAGGAAGAGCATTGCAATGCGCCGCCATCTGTTCAACTTCACGTGCGGCTTGCTCTGCTGCAGATAGGGGGATGGTGAGTCCAAACCGTGCCGCATCAGCTCCTAAAGCCGTCGCAGCCCCACGCTCCATCGCTGCACGGGCGGCTGATCGTGGCACCATGGCACCATAGACCGGAGCACGTGTCGCCTGAAACAAAGGGTAATACATGCTAAGCGGCGGCCAGCCGGATTCAGCCCAGCGCAAGATACGGGACAATTCATCAGGGTTTGAGACCGCGGTTTGCGCAAGCCGCTGCGCACCTTCCTCGGTTACCATTTCCCAGACAACCGCAGACGGATCAATCGCCTCTAATGCCTCTTTCTGGACATAGTGGTGGTCAGGATTGTCGTGGATTTCACCCAGAATGACGACATCCGCAGATTGCATCTCTGCGATGATCTCATCAGGTATCAGATCCGCTGCAACAGCTGCGCGACTTGCACCAAGGCACGCAACTGCGGCAACCACCAGAATCGCAAAAGTTCTCATGCGAGGAAGTGTTGCACCTCGCGCGATTGGGCTTCAAGGTTCTTACGCATTTTTGAAAAGGCGGCGGCTTCAAGCTGACGGACCCGCTCTTTGGACAGGCTCAACTCTTGCCCCAGACTTTCAAGGGTGCGTGCCGGCTCACGCAGTTTACGTTCACGGATGATAAACCGCTCGCGATCATTCAAAGCGTTCATCGCCGCCAGCAACCATTCGCGCAATTGCTCGGTATCGTGGCTGTTCTCGACGGTCTCGGCGGCTTGCTCGCGCTCATCCTCAAGCGCGTCAATCCACTCGCGCCCGTCCTCATCCGCCGATTGCACCGCATTCAGCGAAAAATCCGAGCCCGACAGACGACCTTCCATCATCTCGACATCGCGCAGTGGCACGCCAATCTCGGTGGCGATCAACTGATGCAATTGATGGCGATCCAGCTCTACCCCTTCGGTGGCGGCCTCACGCTCAAGCCGCGCCTGCACGCGCCGCATATTGAAGAACAGCGATTTCTGCGATGACGTCGAACCGGTCCGCACCATCGACCAGTTGCGCATTACATAGTCCTGAATACTGGCTTTGATCCACCACACGGCATAGGTAGAAAACCGCACACCGCGATCAGGATCGAACTTGTCGGCGGCCTTCATCAAACCCAGCCCGGCCTCTTGGATCAGATCGTTCATCGGCGCGCCATAGCGTTTGAACTTGGCGGCCATGGAAATCGCCAGACGCATATAGGCGGTGATCAGACGATGCAGCGCTTTTTCATCGCGGTCATCGCGCCATGCATAGGCCAGTTTCAACTCTGTCTCGGCATCAAGCAATTCGGCCTTCATCGCCTGCCGGGACATCGAAAAATCGTTTGCATTGTCCAAAGCCATGCAAATCTCCCTTTTTTTCATAGGCGTTGGCCGGGCTTGCCTTGCCGACCTGGTGTCGATACGCAGGACATCACCGGTTGGATCACCAGAAAGGTATGATTTATGCGTCCCGATTTAACCTTAGTCTTGGGGGGCGCTGCATCAGGAAAGTCCGAGTTTTCCGAACAACTTGTTGTTTCGTATGGAAAAAACAGAGTTTACCTTGCATCATCACAAGTGTTTGATGACGAGATGCGCCAGAAAGTCGAGCGACATATTGTCCAGCGCGGTGCGGGTTGGACCACGATAGAAGCTCCGTTCGATCTGGGCCCGGCCCTTTGTGATTTGACCGCCGATGATGCCTGTTTAATCGATTGTGCCACGATGTGGCTGACCAACCATCTGCTGGCGGAACATGATTTGCAGGCCCAGCAGGACGCTCTGTTGCAAGCATTGCGCGATTGCGCCGCACAGGTTGTCATCGTCTCGAACGAGGTCGGGCATGGTATTGTGCCAGACAACGCCCTGTCCCGCAGGTTTCGCGAGGCACAAGGCCGCTTGAACATCGCGCTGGCCGCGCAGGCAGATTTGGTTGTTCAGATCACCGCCGGTCTGCCGCTGGTGCTGAAAGGGCAATTGCCGTGACGCGGCTGCATTTGGTGCGCCACGGGCCGACCCATGCGAAAACAATGGTCGGATGGTCCGATCTATCCGCAGACCTGAGCGACACCGCAGCCATCGCGCGCCTTCACGAACACTTGCCCGCGCAGGCCCTTGTGATTTCGTCCGACCTGACCCGCGCGGCAGACACCGCGTCGGTCATACAGGGGCAACGCCAGCGATTGGCTCATCGGGCTGACCTGCGCGAGATCAACTTCGGCACGTGGGAGCTGCGCGGCTTCAAAGAGATAGAATCTGAGGACCCGGAACTGGCCTTTGCCTATTGGGACAACCCCGGTGACGTCCGTCCACCCGGGGGCGAAAGCTGGAACGAAGTGCGCGCGCGCGTCGATGCAGCCGTTGACGCGTTGATTGCCCAGTTCAGCGGTCAGGACCTAATCATCGTGGCGCATTTAGGGGTGATCCTGACTCAGGTGCAACGCGCGCTGGATTTGACTGCTTATGAAGCGTTCAGCCATCGCATCGACAACCTCTCGGTCACCGAGGTGACCCATCATGGCGACCGCTGGTCCGTGGGACGGATCAATCACCGCCCGTGATCAGGCAGCGCACAAATCACTGATTTACGGATCACGACCCAGACGCCATCGTGGCTCCATGACTTATGATTTGTTTATCGGAGACCGCCTGTTTTCCAGCTGGTCGATGCGCGGCTGGTTGATGTTGGAAAAGTTCGGCCTGCCTTATCGAAGCCACATGATCGGCCTCTATTCTGGAACCATGGAGGAAGACATGAAGCCCCTCGCACCGGCACGGCTGGTTCCCACCTTGCGCCTGCCCGACGGAACTGTCGTGGGCGAAAGTCTGGCTATGGCGGAAACATTGGCCGAACGCCATCCCGATGCAGGCCTCTGGCCCAGTGCTCCCGCAGCACGCGCAACAGCCCGCTGGTTATGTGCCGAGATGACAGCCGGGTTTTCTGCCTTGCGGGGTGAATGCCCGATGCAATTGAAACACTGCTGGCACGGGTTCAAAGCATCCCCAGAAACGCTGAAGGATTTACAACGGGTTGAAGAGCTTTGGGCCCACGCCCGCACGCTTTCAGGCAGCGATACCGGCCCGCTGTTTGGCGACTATTCTCTGGCGGATGTGTTTTATACCCCGGTCGCGGCTCGTATCATTGGGTATGACCTGCCGGTGTCTTCTGACAATAAGGACTATTGCCTGTTCCTTCTGGCCGACACCGCGGTGCGGCAATGGCGCGCGATGGGTCTGACGGTCAATTATGATCCCTTCCCCTATCAACAAGGACTGTCGCATCAACCTTGGCCGGTCGGCGGTACGTCAAAAGCAAAACCGGTGTCGCAGGGCCCGTCGCGCAATACGCATTGCCCGTATTCAGGCGACCCCGTGCGCGACTTTCTGGAACTGGACGGTCAGGTCTGGGGCTTTTGCAACCCGTTCTGCCGCGACAAAACCGTCGCAGACCCCGAGGCCTGGCCAAAATTCACCGCGATGATGGCCCAGCATTAACCATTCTTAAACCGCGCCCATGGCAGCAACGACCTGTTAACCAAGAAACAGGATCGCCATGGTCGCCTTTGCTCAAACCGTTGCCTTTCAGGGGGTCGATGCCCGCCCGGTTGAGGTGCAATGCGCCGTATCCCCTGCCCGCCGCGATGACGGCCGCTGCCGAAGACCGCACGCTGCTCTGCCCCCGCGCCTCCAGCGCCGAGGCGGCTTGGGTCGACGCGACGCAGGTAATCGGTGCGGGTTCCTTGGGCGATGTGGTACGCCACTTCACCGGACAATCGCCGCTGGCCGCTGCGACACCAGGAGAGGTCACATTGGACACGAGCCCGCGTGATCTACGAGACGTCAAAGGGCAGGAACGCGCCAAGCGCGCGCTAGAGATCGCCGCCGCAGGACGACATCATCTGATCATGATCGGGACACCGGGGTCGGGTAAATCCATGCTGGCGGCACGCCTGCCGGGCATCTTGCCGCCCCTGACCCCGACCGAGGCGCTGGAAACCTCGATGATCCAATCCCTCTGCGGCCTGTTGGACGAAGGCGGTATCAGCCGCACCCGCCCGTTTCGCGAGCCCCATCATACCGCCTCGATGGCGGCAATCGTGGGTGGTGGCAAAGGTGCGAAACCGGGCGAGATATCATTGGCGCATAACGGCGTTCTGTTCATGGACGAGTTTCCCGAATTCCCGCGCACAGTGTTGGAAACCCTGCGCCAACCGATTGAAACCGGCGAAGTGATGGTGGCCCGTGCCAATGCCCATGTGAAATATCCCTGTCGGTTCATGCTGGTTGCCGCTGCAAACCCGTGCAAATGCGGCTATCTCACCGATCCCGCCCGCGCCTGTTCCCGCGTTCCTGGATGCGGAGAAGACTATCTGGGGCGCATTTCAGGCCCTTTGATGGACCGGTTCGATTTGCGGATCGAGGTTCCTCCGGTCGCCTTCACCGATCTGGATCTGCCACCGTCTGGCGACAGCTCAACCGCCGTTGCGGCCCGCGTGGACGCAGCGCGGCAGATACAGGCAGACCGATTCAAAGACACACCCGATACCCGCCAAAACGCGGATGTAGAGGGGAAACTGCTGGAAGAAATCGCCGCGCCTGATCCCGGAGGCAAAGACTTGTTGTTGAGAGCCGCCGAACGCTATGGCCTGTCGGCCCGCGCCTTTCACCGCATCCTGCGCGTGGCGCGCACGATTGCGGATCTGGCCGGTGAGGATGCAATCCGCCGCCCGCATGTGGCCGAGGCGCTGAGTTTTCGCATCAGCGCCAAGGTGGCGGGTTAAATCTTGGCCTCGATCGCCTGCCAGATCTTTTCGGCGATGTTCACGCCATCAAAGCGTTCCAGCTCCTGAATGCCGGTGGGTGAGGTCACGTTGATCTCGGTCAGATAATCACCAATCACGTCGATGCCGACAAAGATCTGACCTTTTTCCTTCAACAAAGGCCCGATGGCCGCGCAGATCTCTTTATCGCGTTCGGTCAGACCGATCTTTTCCGGGCGCCCGCCCACATGCATGTTCGACCGCGTTTCGCCTTTGGCAGGCACCCGATTGATCGCGCCAACCGCTTCGCCATCGACCAGAATGACGCGTTTGTCGCCATTGCTGACATCCGGCAGGAATTTCTGAACGATCAGGGGTTCACGCGAAAACCCGGTGAAGAGCTCATGCAATGAGGTCAGGTTGCGATCATTGGCATCCAGCCGAAACACACCCGCGCCCCCGTTGCCATAAAGCGGTTTGAGGATGATATCGCCGTGCTTTTCCTTGAACGCTTTGATGGTCTGCAAGTCACGCGCGATGGTGGTAGGCGGCGTCAGCTCAGGGAAATCCAGCACCAGCAGTTTTTCTGGATAGTTCCGCACCCAAAACGGATCGTTCACCACCAGCGCCTTGCCTTTGAGCCGGTCCAGAAGGTGGGTCGAGGTGATGTAGTGCATGTCAAAAGGCGGGTCTTGCCGCAGCCAGATCACGTCGAAATCGGCCAGATCAACCTCACGCTCGGGGCCCAATACAGCAGGATCACCCGGCACGCGCTGAACCGTCATGTCCTGTCCGCGCGCGGTAATGCGACCTTCCTGATAGGCGAGCTGATCGGGTCCGTAGAAAAACAGCGTATGCCCACGGGCCTGCGCCTCTTCGGCCAGACGGAATGAGCTGTCGGCGTTGATATCCACGGCCCCGATCGGGTCCATCTGAAAGGCAATTTTCATGGCGCGTCCCTCGTATTTACGCCTGATACATGGCGTAGCAGCGCCCCAGGTTCAATGGCGATTTCAATGGCGATCAAACCTGTCCGAAGGCATTTTCAATAATTTGAACCGCGCCCGAGGCGTCAACAAGCGCCGCGTCAAACCGCGCATTGGTCAGCTGCCCGGCCGGTTCGGTTTCCAGAAACTGCGCTGCCGATGCGTAAATACGTGCCATTTGGCGCTTACTGATACGGGCCGCAGCGGCGTCAAAGCTGTGGCTTTTCTTGACCTCGATAAAGACCAGACCTTCGCTGTCGCGCGCGATCAGATCAATCTCACCCCCGGCACCGCGCCAGCGGTGGTGGAGGATCCGGTATCCGCGCCGCGCATAGTCATCGGCCACCGACATCTCTGCCGATTGGCCTGCGTGATAGGTGAGTGTGCCGCGCGTGGATCGTTTGGCCAATTCATCCCTTTCCCAGCTTCAGCGCCTTTTGATATATCGGGCGGCGCGGCAACTTGTACATCTGCGCCACCAGATCCGCCGCATCGCGCACCGAATGGCTTTCCAAAGCGTCTTTCAACGCTTGATCTACGTCAGATTCGTTAACGCTTGGCGAATGGCTGCGGTCGACCAGCAAGACCACCTCACCCTTGACGGTGGTGGATTCATAATCCGAGGCCAATTGCGCAAGTGTTCCGCGCCGCACTTCTTCGAACTTTTTCGTCAACTCACGACAGATGGCAACCTGTCGATCACCGCCCAGCACATCGGCCATATCCGACAGGCAGGCCGCCAACCGCTTGGGCGATTCGTAAAAGACCAGCGTGCCGGGGATATCGCGCAGCGCCTCGATACGCGCTTTGCGGGCACCGGTCGCATTGGGCAAAAACCCGGCAAAGAAAAACGCATCTGTGGGCAAGCCCGCAAGCGTCAGCGCCGTCAACGCAGCCGACGGCCCGGGCGCGCAGGTGACCATGAACCCCGCCTCGGACGCCTGCCGTCCAAGGTCGTACCCCGGGTCAGCGATCAGGGGCATCCCGGCTTCGGACGCATAGGCAACGGACTTGCCGTCGCGTAGTGCATCAAGGATTTTCTCGCGCGCGCCTGCGCCGCTGTGATCGTGATAGGCTTGGATCCGCCGACCTTCCAGCGGGATGCCGTGGATCTCCATCAACCGGCGCAAACTGCGGGTGTCTTCTGCGGCGACTACATCTGCCGAGGCCAGTACGTCCAAAGCCCTCAGCGTGATATCGCGCGCCGTTCCAATCGGCGTGGCCACAAAATACAGCCCGGCGTTCAATTTGGTTTTTACAAAATTCAAAGCTGGACCCTCACAGCGTGACGTTTATTATCGCGGCGCAATAGTATAGCAGCGTGCCAAGCCGCCGATCAGGGAGTTCTCATTTAGATGTTTACCGTTTGCAACCCCGTACGCAAGCTGGCGCGTTTCGCGACCGTTCTGGCCGCCGCAGCCGTGCTGGCCGCCTGTGAACCCGGTGGATTTGGTGGAGGTCCGTCGATCAATACCTCCGAGCCTGTGCCCGTTGCTTTGCTGGTTCCAAGCGGCTCACCCCAATCCGGTGATGCAGAGCTTGCCCGCAGTCTTGAGAATGCCGCGCGTCTGGCCATGTCGGATCTGCCAAATGTGCTGATCGATCTGCGGGTCTATGATACTGCAGGCAGCGCCAATACAGCCGCGGCAGTGGCGCAGCAGGCTGTTGCCGACGGTGCCAAGATCATTCTGGGGCCCGTCTACGCCCAGGCTGCGAACTCGGCAGGCCTGGCTGTTTTGAACAACAACGTCAATGTGCTGTCCTTCTCGAACAACACCAGCATCGCGGGTGGCAACGTTTATGTTCTGGGCCCAACCTTCCAGAACACCGCCGACCGTCTGGTCAGCTATGCAGGCCGCCAGGGCAAGTCGAGCGCTGTCATTGTCAGCAGCAACGACGCCGCTGGTCAGCAAGCGCAGTCGGCAATTGCCTCGGCTTTAGGCAGCAGCCCGGTGGCCAATGCGGGCACGGTTAATTTCGAACGTTCGCAGCAAGGTGTGATCGACTCGATCCCAACAGTCAAAGCGACTGTAGACGCCAACAACGCCGACGCGATGTTCCTAACCGCCACAACGGCGGGGGCCCTGCCGCTGTTCTCGCAACTGCTGCCGGAAGCAGGTGTATCACCGGCCACCACGCAGTATATCGGCCTGACTCGCTGGGATATCCCCGCGCAGACACTTGAATTGCCCGGTGTGCAAGGCGGGTGGTTCGCTCTACCCGACCCTGCCAAGGCGCAAGCCTATCGCCAGCGGTACAACAACACGTATGGCGAAGCGCCGCATCCAATCAGCGGGTTGGCTTATGACGGCATCGCTGCTATCGGCGCACTGGTCAGCCAGGGGAATTCCAACGCACTGTCCGGCGCCGCCCTGACCCAAGGGGCCGGCTTTCAAGGAGTCGGAGGCATCTTCCGCCTGCTGCCCAACGGAACAAACCAACGCGGCCTCGCGGTCGCGACAATTCAGAACAAACAGGTGGTTGTGATTGACCCTGCCCCACAAAGCTTCTCTGGCGCCGGATTCTGATTGGGCTCTTCGGATCGCTCCTCCGCTGGGGGAGCTGATTTGCCCGGCAGACGAAATCTTCGACAGCGCCGCGGTCAGCACTCAGCTTGCCAACGCATTCGAGACCATCACGGATAACACCGCATTACGTGCCGAAACGGTGCGCATTCTGCGGGACACCCAGAAAACAGGACGCAAAGCTATAGCAGAGGCTTTTGCCGAACGTCCTTTTGATGCCCGACCGCTGACCCGCTCATACGCCTATCTTACCGACCAACTGGTCTGCGTCGCCATGCAGGTATCCAGCGAAAAGCTGCACCCGCTGGCCACGCCTACGCGCGGAGAGCGGATCGCAGTGATGGCGGTGGGCGGCTATGGTCGTGGCGAAATGGCCCCAGCTTCGGATGTCGATCTGCTGTTCCTGACGCCCTACAAGATCACCGCCTGGGCCGAGAGCGTCATCGAATCCATGCTGTACATCCTTTGGGATCTGCGGCTTAAGGTTGGCCATTCCTCGCGCACGATCAAGGATTGCCTGCGCCTTGGGGCCGAGGATTTCACGATCCGCACCGCGATGCTGGAACACCGACAACTGGCAGGCGACAGCGCCCTGGCGCAAGAGCTGGACACCCGGCTGCAAGAAGATCTGTTCAAAGGTTCTGAAAAGCAGTTCATCGAGGCCAAACTACAAGAACGCGAAGCGCGGCACCTCAAGCAGGGCCAACGCTATGTGGTCGAACCGAACGTCAAAGAGGGCAAAGGCGGGCTGCGCGACCTGCAATCGCTCTACTGGATCGCCAAATACATCTACGGCGTACAGGACGTGGCTGAATTGGTGCCGCTCGGCCTGTTTACCGCCGAGGAGTTTCGGGGTTTTGTCCAGGCCGAAGAATTCCTTTGGGCGGTCCGGTCTCATCTTCATTTGGTCACTGGCCGGGCAACCGAACAACTGACCTTCGACCTGCAGGTCGAAGTGGCCGAGCGCATGGGGTACAAAGACCGCGCCGGGCGTCGCGGCGTCGAAATCTTTATGCAGCGCTATTTCCGCGAAGCCACAAGCGTGGGCGAGTTGACCCGGATCTTCCTGACCAAGCTGGAAGCTGCTCATGTCAAAAGCGCGCCTCTGCTTGAACGGATCTTCCGCCGCCGCCCCCGGGTCAAAGACGGGTACAAGGTTGTACACGGGCGTCTGGATGTTGCAGATCCAGACACGTTCCTGACCGACAAGCTGAATATGCTGCGCCTGTTCGAAGAAGGTCTGCGCACCGGAATGCTGATCCACCCGGACGCGATGCGCCTGGTCTCGGCCAATCTGGATCTGATCGACGAAGATATGCGCAACGACAAGGAAGCGCAGCGTATCTTTCTGGATCTGATGCTGAAGCACGGAAACCCCGAGCGCGCATTGCGGCGCATGAACGAATTGGGTGTTCTGTCGACCTTCCTGCCCGAGTTCGAGCCCATCGTCGCGATGATGCAGTTCAACATGTATCACAGCTATACGGTGGACGAGCACATCATTCAGTGCATCACACATCTGGCCCGAATTGAACGTGGTGAGCTGATCGAAGCTTTGCCTTTGGCGTCATCGATCCTGAAAAACGGCGTGAACCGCAAGGTTCTCTATGTCGCTTTGTTGCTGCATGACATCGCAAAAGGCCGCCCCGAGGATCATTCAATCCTGGGCGCCCAGATCGCGCGGAAGGTGGCGCCACGCTTAGGGCTCGGCAAGTCCGAGTGCAAAACGGTGGAATGGCTTGTGCGTTATCATTTGCTGATGTCGGACATGGCACAGAAACGCGACATCTCGGACCCGCGTACAATCCGCGATTTTGCTAAGGCGGTGAAAACCGTCAAACGTCTGGATCTGCTGACGGTCCTGACCGTCTGCGATATTCGCGGCGTTGGACCAAACACTTGGAACAACTGGAAAGCCACGTTGTTGCGCGCGCTACATGCCGAAACCAAGCGCGCGCTTGAGACCGGTATGGAAGACCTCAACCGCGCCAATCGCGGAGCTGAGGCGAAAAAGGCGCTGCGAGCCCGACTTGCAGATTGGCCCAAGGCGGACCTCAAGACCGAAACCGGGCGGCATTACGATCCCTATTGGCAGGGCCTCAACACCGCGACCCAAGTCGAATTTGCCGAGATGCTGCGCGCATTGGAAACCAGCGGAGACCCCGGCGCGATGGAGATCCGCCTGCATCCCGACGAGGATCGCGACGCTACCCGTGCCTGTTTCGCCATGGCAGACCATCCGGGCATTTTCGCGCGCATTGCGGGGGCTTTGGCGCTTGTTGGGGCCAATGTGGTGGATGCTCGCAGCTATACGACCAAAGATGGTTACGTGGCTGACGCCTTCTGGCTGCAGGATGCGCAGGGCCGGCCGTTCGAGGCTGATCGCCTGCCGCGTCTGACCAAGATGATCAGCCGAACGCTGAAAGGCGAGGTCGTGGCGCAAGAGGCGCTCAAATCCCGCGACAAGATCAAGAAGCGCGAAAAAGCCTTTAACGTTCCCACGCATATCACTTTCGACAATGAAGGGTCCGAGATCTATACGTTGATCGAGGTCGATACCCGCGATCGCCCTGGTCTGCTCTATGACCTGGCGCGCGCGTTGGCGGCATCGAATGTCTACATCGCCAATGCAGTGATCGCCACCTATGGCGAACAGGTGGTCGATACATTCTATGTCAAAGACATGTTTGGCCTGAAATACCACTCGGAAAGCAAACAGCGCGCCTTGGAAAGCCGGTTGCGCAAGGCCATTGCCGACGGCGCCGAGCGCGCCGCGTCATGAAACAGATCCGTCTGTTCTCGGGCCTGTTCACAGTCGGGTTCTGGACGCTTGCCAGCCGTATCCTTGGTTTCGTTCGAGAGATCCTGCTAACCGCCTATATCGGACCCGGAACGGTGATGGATGCCTTTGTAGCAGCCTTCCGCTTGCCCAACATGTTCCGCCGGTTCTTTGCCGAAGGCGCCTTCAATGCGGCTTTTGTGCCGATGTTTTCCAAGCGGCTGGAAGGAGGCGAAGATGCGCAGGGCTTTGCCCAAGATGCGTTCAACCTGCTGGCCGTCGCGGTTCTGACACTGGTCGGCCTGGCCATGGTGTTCATGCCAGCCCTGGTCTGGATCACCGCCGAGGGGTTTTATGGCGACGAACGCTTCGATCTGGCGGTTGACTACAGCTATGTGGTGTTTCCCTACATCCTGTTCATGGCTTTGGCCGCGCTGTTTTCCGGGGTGCTGAACGCGACAGGCCGGTTTGCCGCAGCGGCAGCGGCCCCCGTCTTGTTGAACATATTCGCCTGCTCGGCCCTCGTTTTCGGGGCGATATCGGGGGGCGAAGTCATTCGTTGGCTGATCGCCGTCATCCCCGTTGCCGGGGTTGCCCAATTGGCGCTGGTCTGGGTTGCAACCGAACGCGCCGGGGTCGTAATCCGCCCCGGGTTTCCAAAACTCAGCCCGGAAATGCGCCATATGGTCCGCGTTGCTGTGCCTGCCGCTCTGGCGATGGGGGTCACTCAGGTCAATCTGGTGGTCGGGCAATTGGTGGCATCCAAGACCGAAAAAGCCGTGAGCTGGCTTTTTGCCGCTGACCGTCTCTATCAATTGCCGCTGGGTGTGGTGGGGATTGCGGTCAGTATCGTATTGCTGCCCGACCTGTCGCGCCGTTTGCGCGCAGATGACAAGGACGGCGCTCGCAACGCTTTTTCCCGCGCGGGCGAATTCACCTTGCTGCTGACCATTCCTTCGACCGTCGCTTTCGTCATCATCCCGCAACCGTTGGTGTCGGTCCTGTTTGAACGTGGCCAGTTCAGCACCGAAGATACAATCGCAACCGCGATGGCCGTGGCCATTTACGGCATCGGGCTGCCTGCCTTCATGCTGCAGAAGCTGCTTCAGCCATTGTTCTTTGCCCGCGAAGATACCAAATCGCCGTTTCGCTATGCGGTGGTGGCCATGGTGGTCAATGCGGTGCTGGCGTTCGGGCTCTTTCCACTGGTGGGCTGGATCGCCCCGGCCATTGCGGCCTCGGCTGCGGGTTGGGCGATGGTGCTGTTGCTGGCCATTGGCGCGCGCCGCATGGGTGATGAGGCCCGATTTGATGAGCGTTTCAAACGCCGGATCTGGCGTATCGTGGCGGCATCAGCTGGAATGGGCGTGGTGCTTTACGCCGCGATCCAACTATTCGGCTGGGCATTCCAACTGGAAGGCTGGCGCTATTTGGCCCTGGTTTTGCTGATCGTAATTGCCGCAGCGGCCTATTTCATCCTTGGCCATCTGCTCAAGGCATTCCAATTGTCCGAGTTCAAACGCGCCTTGCGACGGTCGTAATCACTCGCGACGGATGCGGCTTACGATCCGGGACCAGCCGCCCGGTGCCAGAACGAAGGACAAACCAAACCCTGTAGCGAAACCGCCCAGGTCAGCGACCCAGTCCGAGGTCCCCCCAAACAGCAAACCAAATACAAGCTGAATGCCCATCAGCATCGCAATCAGGCTGAACGCTCGCGACTGGTTTTCTCCGATCAAAGACAATCTGCGCCACAACAGCCAGGTAAATGCGCCGATCAGCCCATAGACCGGCGGGAACCCTCCGACCAAGGGATAGGCCGGGTCCAACAGCAGCACATAGGCCAAAGCGCCGCCCACACCGGACAGTACAAAGATCACCAGCATCTGCACGCCACCAAAAACCTCGGCCACCATCTTGCCCATCGCCAGTAAAAAGACGGACACAAAAATGGCCTGAGTGAAGCTGCCCGAGACAAACGGATAGGTGACAAAGCGCATCACATAGTCCAGCGGCCAGCGCCCGTTTTGCACCATCCAGTTGAAGACATTGGGCGAAAACGAATATTTCTCAAGCGCCAGCAGCCGCCATCCGACAGCTTCGGGTCCGCCGATCAATCCGCGTGCGCCAAGGGTAAAGGCCAGCTCGATCCCCATGATACACAAAAACAGCGCCACAACGGCGGGTGGCAAGGGGTTCACGGCGTGTACATTGTGGTCACTGCTCATTGGGCGGCCCTTTGCGGCTGTTGACGTCCCTTGACCTCATGGGTAAGCGACGGGGGCTGATTTTTCCAGACGGGAGTTTCCTTCGATGACCGAGACCCAGTTCACGCCGCGCGTGTTTTCGGGCATCCAGCCTTCGGGCGGGTTGACCCTGGGCAACTATTTGGGCGCGATGAAACGCTTTGTGGACATGCAGGGCGCCGATTTCGAAACGATCTATTGCATGGTTGACCTGCACGCGATCACCACCTGGCAAGATCCAGCAGCATTGATGCACAACACCCGTGAACTGTGTGCCGGTTTCATTGCCGCAGGCATCGATCCAGAACAATCGATCCTGTTCAACCAAAGCCAGGTACCTGAACACGCCCAACTCGGATGGATCTTTAACTGTGTCGCCCGCATGGGCTGGATGCAGCGCATGACCCAGTGGAAGGACAAGGCCGGCAAGAACCAGCAGAACGCCTCGCTGGGCCTGTTTGCCTATCCGTCGCTGATGGCTGCAGATATCCTGATCTATCACGCGACACACGTTCCAGTGGGTGAAGACCAAAAGCAGCATCTAGAGCTGACACGCGACATTGCGATCAAATTCAACAACGACTTCGGCGTTGATTTCTTTCCCATCACCGAGCCGGTGATCGAAGGGGCTGCCACCCGTGTCATGAGCTTACGTGACGGGTCCAAGAAGATGTCCAAATCCGACCCCTCAGATATGAGCCGCATCAACATGACCGATGATGCTGACACGATTGCCAAGAAGATCCGCAAGGCCAAAACTGACCCGGATGCTTTGCCTTCCGAGCTCAAGGGGCTGGACGACCGTCCCGAGGCGCGCAATCTGGTCAATATCTACGCGGCCCTCAGCGACAAGTCTGCTGCGCAGGTGCTGGCCGAGGTGGGTGGCAAGCAATTCGGGGAGTTCAAACCGATGCTGGCCGAACTGGCGGTCGAGAAACTGTCTCCGATCTCGTCGGAAATGGCGCGCCTGATGGGTGACCAGTCGGAGATTGATCGCATCCTGGCGCGCGGGGCTGAACGCGCGAGAGAGATCACCGCACCGATCCTGCGCCAGACCTATGAGATCGTTGGAATGGTTGGCGCGGGTTCCGATTAAGCCGCGCTGACAATCCGCTGGACCTCTGCGTGATGCCCTCCTAGTTTGGCCCAAACTGTGGAGGGCATCATGGCAGTCGGAAAGAATATCCGCACCTATTTCGAAGGTCAGTGGCACGATGGCGACGCACCGATTATGCGCGCTGCGGATCATGGCGCGTGGCTGGGCTCGTCAGTCTTTGACGGGGCGCGGTATTTCGATGGCATGGCTCCGGATCTCGATGCCCATTGTGCGCGGGTGAACCGGTCAGCCGAAGCTTTGATGCTGAACCCGACCGTGACACCCGAGCAAATGGTCGAGATCGTGCGCGAAGGCCTTCAATCCTATGCACCAGACGCCGCAGTCTACATCCGCCCAATGTATTGGGGTATCGACGGCGACATCACGGCTATTGTCCCGCAAAGCGACACGACCGGATTTGCCATCTGCCTGGAAGAGATCCCGATGGCACCCGAGGCTGCCTCCGTCACGCTGACAACCACCCGGTTCCGCCGTCCGGTCTTGGAATCCGCAGTGGTCAACGCCAAGGCCGGATGTCTTTACCCCAACAATGCGAGAATGCTGAAAGAGGCGCGGTCCAAGGGGTTTTCGAACGCGCTGGTGACGGATGCAATGGGCAACGTCGCCGAAACAGCAACCGCCAACATCTTCATGGTCCGCGACGGAGAGGTGTTCACCCCTGTCCCCAATGGCACGTTTCTGGCCGGGATCACCCGCGCCCGGCATATGAAGAACCTGCGCAGCGATGGCGTCAAGGTCCACGAAACAGTGCTGAGTTTCGATGATTTCCACGCAGCAGACGAAGTATTCATGACGGGGAACATGAACAAGGTGACCCCAGTAACTGCCTTGGATGACACGCAATATCAGGTTGGCCCCATTGCTCGCCGCGCCCGCGAGATGTATTGGGATTGGGCTGCAAGTGCGGGTTAACCCAAACCGCTCTGGTTGCCAGCCTGTTCAGCTTCGGGCATGATCTGGGAAAAAGAAAGAGGACAATAATGCGCAAGTTTCTGGTTGTTCTGGATGACAGTCGCGAATGCCTGAACGCAATGCGCTTTGCAGCGATGCGTGCGGCCCATACCGGTGGTGGCGTCACCATCCTTTCGGTCATCCCTCCAGACGAATTCAATCACTGGATCGGAGTGGCCGAAGTAATGCGCGAAGAGGCGCGCGAACGTATCCATGCCCATTACGAGGTCTTTGCAAAATGGATGCGTGACAAGCAAAAGGTTGAACCTGTGCTTGCGATCCGCGAAGGCGACCCGGTGGCTGAGATCATTGCACATGTGCAATCAGATCCGGAAATCGGTGTGCTGGTTCTTGGTGCGGGGACCGACAAGAAGGGCCCCGGCCCTCTGATCACGCAGTTGACCAAGAACTCGGGCAGCTTGCCGATCCCGATCACTATCGTTCCCGGTGACCTGAGCAAGGAAAAGCTGGAAGAAATCACCTGAGGGATCACCATGGGCGCGCAGCTTGAATTCTGGTTCGATTTCGCGTCCACCTACTCATATCTCAGCGCGATGAGGATTGAAGATGAGGCCGCCCGGTGCGGGGTGTCTGTGTCGTGGCACCCTTTTCTTCTTGGGCCGATCTTTGCCCATCAGGGCTGGGCGACATCCCCCTTCAACCTTTACCCGGCCAAAGGGCGCTATATGTGGCGCGATATGGAGAGGTTGTGCGATGAACGCGGCCTTCCCCTGCACCGCCCGGAACCGTTTCCGCAGAACAGCCTGAAAGCCGCACGGTTGGCATTGGCCGTCGATGCCCAGACTGATCGTGCAGCGTTTTGCCGGGCCGTTTTTTCGGCCGAATTTGGCGAAGGCCACGATATTTCTCAGGACAGCGTGTTGACTGAATGCCTGCGAAAGGCGGATTTACCTGCCGAAAGCCTCGCGCTGGCGGCCGACCCCGCGATAAAAGCCGCCTTGTTTGAACAGGGCGCGCGGGCCAAGGCCTTGGACCTGTTTGGTGCGCCCAGTTTCGTGGTCGAGAGCGAGGTATTTTGGGGTGATGACAGGTTGGACGCTGCCCTGTCATATGCCAGCGCACTTTAGAACGATTCCAATTCTTGACTTCCTTGGCCCTCGGGCGCATATCTGAACCAACAGAAACGGAGCCGCGCCATGTTCATCCAAACCGAATCCACACCAAACCCGGCCACGCTGAAATTCCTGCCTGGACAGACGGTTCTGGACGCAGGCACGGCTGATTTTCCGACCCCCGAAGCTGCCGAAAAATCACCGCTAGCGCAGCGTATTTTTGGCGTAAATGGCGTAACGGGCGTGTTCTTTGGCAATGATTTTGTCACAGTGACCAAGACCGACGACGTGCAGTGGGATCACATCAAACCGGCGATCCTTGGCGCGGTGATGGAGCACTACCAATCCGGTCAGCCAGTGATGTGCGAGGATGCCCAAACCGCCTCGGGCCATGCTGAACATACCGGCGAGGATGCCGAAGTCGTCAACCAAATCAAAGATTTGCTTGACAGCCGCGTGCGTCCGGCGGTCGCGCAAGACGGGGGTGACATCACCTTTCACGGGTTCGACCGCGGTGTGGTTTACCTGCATATGCAAGGGGCCTGCGCAGGCTGCCCGTCTTCAACCCTGACGTTGAAAATGGGCATCGAGAACCTGCTGCGTCACTACATCCCCGAGGTGACCGAGGTACGCCCGGTTGCCGTCTGAACCCATAATACTGGCATTCGACACATCGGCCGCGCATAGCGCGGCCGCTTTGTTGCGGGGCGACGACATTCAATCAGCGCGGGTCGAGGCGATGACCCGGGGGCAGGCCGAACGGTTGATGCCTCTGCTGGAGGAGTTGTTGACGGACAGCAACTGCGCGTGGTCGGATCTGGATGCAATCGGTGTCGGAACCGGGCCCGGCAATTTCACGGGTATTCGTATCTCGGTCTCGGCTGCGCGTGGTCTTGCACTGGGGCTGGGCGTTCCTGCGATTGGCGTCACTGGGTTCGAGGCTCTGTCCCGCCTGGCCCCGCAGGATCAGCTTGCCGCGATCCCCGCCCCACGCGAACAGATTTATGTGCACCCAACGGGGCAAGACCCGCAGCTCATACCGCAAGACGCGGCTGCTAAGCTTGGTCAATTATTCATTTGTGATGACCCCAAAGATCATGTCTGCGCGATTGCGCATATAGCGGCGCAGCGCGCCTCGGATCCGGCTTCACCCCCTGCTCCGCTCTATATTCGCGCAGCCGATGCGGCCCCATCAAAAGACCGTCCACCGGTTCTGTTGGACGAATGACACCGCAAGAGATGGCCGATACCCATGCCGCTGCCTTCGTCACAGCGCGCGCCTGGACAGCAGACGAGTTCGCCGACCTGAGCGCCAACCGGTTTACACATATTTTGGGCGACCATCGGTGTTTTGCTGTGTTCACAGTAATCGCGGACGAGGCGGAACTGCTGACCATCGCGACTCACCCCAGGTTTCAACGTCAGGGTTTGGCCCGACATTGCATGACCCAATGGCAGGCCAGAGCCGCAAAATTGGGCGCGACACGGGCTTTTCTGGAAGTGGCTGCAGATAATTCCGCTGCGTTCGCGCTTTATGCGGCAAGCGGTTACCGCGAATGCGGCGTAAGAAAAGACTATTATTTACGCGACCATGGGCCCAAGATCGATGCGATTTTGATGGAAAATCAGCTGATTTGACCCTTTATCGTGATTTTTTTGACCATTCGGGCAAAAAACCAGTTGATAGTCTCTGTTGCAAACCGGATAAATTCTCTTCATCACAATAGATATGCTCGCTCTGAGTGGGTGACCGGGGTTGTTGCGGCCCTGGACCAACGACAAAAACCAACGGGAGTAAAAAATGATCCTGATGAAATCTTTGATGGGTGCCGCCGCTGCTGTCGCTTTGACCGCAGGTGCCGCATTGGCTGAACCTGCGCTGATCTTCGACCTTGGTGGCAAGTTCGACAAATCTTTCAACGAAGCGGCTCATAATGGCGCGCAGCGTTGGGCCGACGAGACCGGTGGGACATACCGCGAAATCGAGCTGCAGTCCGAAGCGCAGCGCGAGCAAGCTCTGCGCCGCTTTGCTGAGGCCGGCGCAAACCCGATCATCACAATGGGCTTTGCCATGGCGGATCCGCTGTCTGCTGTTGCAGGTGACTATCCGGACACAAAATTCGTTGCGGTTGACGTGACCTGGCTGGACGCGCCGAACATCCGCCAGATCGGTTTTGCCGAACATGAAGGATCGTACCTGGTTGGCATGATGGCCGCGATGGCGTCTGAATCAGGCACAGTCGGCTTTATCGGCGGCATGGATATTCCGCTGATCCGTCACTTCGGTTGCGGCTATGCACAAGGCGCCAAAGCTGTGAACCCTGATGTCGAAGTTGTTGCCAACATGACCGGCACCACCCCGGCGGCCTGGAACGATCCGGTTAAGGGCTCGGAACTGACCAAAGCGCAGATCAGCCAGGGCGCTGACGTGATCTATGCGGCTGCGGGTGGCACCGGTGTTGGTGTTCTGCAAACTGCAGCCGACGAAGGCATCCTGTCGATCGGTGTGGACAGCAACCAGAATCACCTGCACCCAGGCAAAGTTCTGACCTCGATGCTGAAACGCGTAGACGTTGCCGTTTATGACGCGATGAAAGCCGGTGAAAACCTTGAAACCGGTGTCTTCGCAATGGGTCTGGCCGAAGAAGGCGTGGGCGTTGCGATGGATGAAAACAACGCGCCGTTGGTCAGCGACGAGATGAAAGGTGCCGTCGACAAGGCGCGCCAGGACATCATCGACGGCAACGTGACTGTTGTCAGCTACTACGAAAACGACAGCTGTCCTGCTCTGCAGTTCTGATGTCTATTCAGATGGGACGGGGGATCACCTCCGTCCCATTTACGTTTTGCTGCGTTGCCATACGCAGGCACCCCTTCGGCAATTGAGGACAAGACATGACCGTCCCCGCCATTGAGCTCAAAGGGATTTCCAAAGCCTTTGGGCCGGTTCAGGCCAACAAGGACATCTCGATCAGCGTCGCCCCCGGCACGATCCACGGGATCATCGGTGAAAACGGTGCGGGCAAATCCACGCTGATGAGCATCCTCTATGGGTTTTATAAAGCCGATAAAGGTGAGATTTGGATCAACGGCACCAAGACCGACATCCCTGACAGCCAGGCGGCAATCGCCTCGGGCATCGGGATGGTATTCCAGCATTTCAAACTGGTCGAAAACTTTACCGTTCTGGAAAACATCGTGCTGGGCGCGGAAGATGGCGGGCTTTTGGCCCCCTCTCTGGCCAAGGCCCGTAAGGAACTGAAAGAGCTTGAGCAGGAATATGAACTGTTCGTCGATCCAGACAAGCGCATCGACGAGATTGGTGTCGGCATGCAACAGCGGGTCGAGATCCTGAAGGCCCTGTATCGTCGGGCCGAGATTTTGATTCTGGACGAACCCACCGGTGTTCTGACTCCGGCCGAAGCCGATCAGCTATTCCGTATCCTCGACCGTCTGCGCGCCGAAGGGAAAACGATCATCGTGATCACGCACAAGCTGCGCGAGATCATGGAGAACACTGACACCGTCTCGGTCATGCGACGCGGTGAGATGACGGCCACCGTCAAGACCTCTGAGACCAGCCCTGAAGAGCTGGCCGAGTTGATGGTGGGCCGCAAGGTTCTGTTGCAGGTCGATAAAGCCCCGGCAAAGCCCGGCAAACCCATTCTTGAGGTCGAAAACCTGCGTGTCTTCGATCAAGCGGGTGTCGAGCGTGTGAAAGGCATCGACCTGACCGTGCGCGCAGGCGAAATCGTCGGGATTGCAGGCGTTGCGGGCAATGGTCAGTCCGAGTTGCTTGAGGTTCTGGGCGGTATGCGTCCGGGCCAGGGGGCTATTAAACTGAATGGCACGCCCTTGGCGCTCAGCGGGGCGGGATCAGACGGCCAGGCGCGCCGCGCGCAGCATATCGCTCATGTGCCCGAAGATCGGCAGCGCGAGGGTCTGGTGATGGACTTCCACGCTTGGGAAAACGTGGCCTTTGGCTATCACCGCGACCCGGCATATCAGCGCGGGATGTTCATGAACAACGCCGCTTTGCGGGCGGACACCGAAGCCAAAATCGAAAAGTTCGACGTGCGCCCACCCGATCCTTGGCTGGCAGCCAAAAGCTTTTCCGGCGGCAACCAGCAAAAGATTGTGGTTGCCCGAGAGATCGAGCGCAACCCAGACCTGTTGCTGGTCGGGCAGCCAACGCGTGGCGTCGATATCGGAGCGATTGAATTCATTCACAAGCAAATCGTCGCACTGCGCGATCAGGGCAAGGCGATCCTGCTGGTCTCGGTCGAGCTGGAAGAGATCTTCTCGCTCTCGGATCGGATCGCGGTGATGTTTGATGGACATATCATGGGCGAACGTTTGCCTCATGAAACCGATGAAAAAGAGCTGGGCCTGTTGATGGCCGGCGTTGCGGGAGAGGCCGCGTGAACCATGGATAAAATGCCCAAATGGGCCGATGTCGTGCTGATCCCTCTGATCAGCCTGATCTTGGCCACGATCCTGTCGGCACTGGTCATTCTTGCCATCGGAGAAGACCCGATTGAGGCCGTGAACCTGATGGTGACCGGCGCTCTGGGGTCCACTTATGGCTGGGGCTACACGCTTTATTACGCGACCAACTTCATCTTTACCGGGCTGGCCGTTGCCGTGGCCTTTCACGCACGGCTGTTCAATATCGGTGGTGAAGGTCAGGCGATGTTGGGCGGGCTTGGCGTTGCGATTGTCTGTCTGTCGGTACAATGGCCGCATTGGACCATCGCTTTGCTGGCTGCCTCGGCCGCGGCAATGGTCTTTGGAGCGGCCTGGGCGGCCATCCCGGCCTATCTTCAGGCCAAGCGTGGCAGCCATATCGTGATCACCACAATCATGTTCAACTTTATCGCCGCCGCCCTGCTGAACTATATGTTGGTCAACATCATGCGCCCGCAGGGCTCGCAGGATCCGGCAACTGCGCGGTTCCCCGAGGCCGTGCATCTGCCCACGTTCCAATCCATGTTCTCGACCGCCGAAAACGTGATGTTCCGCGGTGCGCCCGCCAACGTGACCTTTTTCATCGCCTTGCTTGCCTGTGTGGTGGTCTGGGCGCTGATCTGGCGCACACGTCTGGGCTATGAAATCCGTGCCTATGGCAAGACCGAAACCGGCGCCGTTTACGCTGGCATTTCGCCCGTTCGGATCACCATCATTGCCATGCTGATCTCTGGCGCACTGGCGGGTCTCATGGCTATCAACAACGTCATGGGCGAGGCGGAACGGTTGGTGCTGAACTCCACCGAAGGTGCTGGTTTCATCGGCATCGCGGTGGCGCTGATGGGGCGGTCGCATCCGTTTGGCGTGTTGCTGGCCGCGCTTCTGTTCGGGTTCCTTTATCAGGGTGGTGCCGAATTGGCATTGTGGACGTCGATCCCACGTGAATTGATCGTGGTGATCCAGGCGCTGGTCATCCTGTTCACCGGCGCGCTCGACAACATGGTCCGCATGCCGCTTGAAAAACTGTTTCTGGGTATGCGTCAGGGGGCCAAGTGATGGAGTTCTTTGTCACCCTCGTACAGGTACTCGATTCAACCATTCGCCTGGCCACGCCGCTGCTGCTGGCCTGTCTGGCGGGGCTTTATTCGGAACGCGCTGGCATTTTCGACATCGGGCTTGAAGGCAAGATGTTGATGGCCGCATTCTTTTCCGCTGGTGTTGCCGCTGTGACCGGTTCGGTCTGGCTGGGCCTATTGGCCGGAATCGCGGCCTCATTGCTGTTGTCGGGCCTGCACGGATTGGCCTCGATCACGTTCCGGGGCAACCAATTGATCTCGGGCGTCGCGATCAACTTTCTGGCCTCAGGTCTGACTGTTCTGATCGCGCAGAGCTGGTTCCAACAAGGTGGACGCACGCCCTCGCTTTTTGGTGAAGGACGGTTCGAGCCTATTGAGTTTCCGTTTGCCGAAGCTCTGAGCGGTGTGCCAATTTTGGGACCTATCTATGCCGAATTAATCTCCGGGCATTCGATCCTGGTCTATGTGGCCTTTCTGATGGTCCCGGCGACCTGGTGGATCCTTTATCGCACCCGCTTTGGCCTGCGTCTGCGTGCCGTGGGTGAAAACCCGGCCGCCGTCGATACGGCCGGTGTTTCGGTGGTTGGCTTGCGATTTGCAGCCGTTGCTATCTGCGGCATCCTTTGCGGCATTGCGGGCGCCTACCTTGCAACTGCGTTGCAGGCGGGCTTTGTGAAAGAAATGACCGCAGGTCGCGGCTTTATCGCCCTGGCCGCCCTGATCTTTGCCAAGTGGCGTCCCTGGCATGCCATGTGGGCCTGTCTGTTGTTCGGTTTGCTGCAAGCCATTGCACTCCGGTTCCAGAATATCGATCTGGGTGGCGTGGTGATTCCGGTACAAGTCATGGACGCCCTACCCTATATCCTAACAGTGGTTATTCTGGCTGGTTTTGTCGGCAAAGCCATTCCACCGCGTGCAGGGGGCGAGCCCTACGTAAAAGAGCGGTAATGAGTCCAGTTTAGGACTGATCTTCAGTCCTGTTCGCTGCAAAGCGGCATACAGAGTTGATTTTGTGTGCCGCAAGCGCTCTAAGGGGGCACAGACGTGCTTCGCCACAGTTTCGCAGCATTCGAAATGCCCTGCCTTTTGCTTCTGAATCGGAACAGTCTGACAGGTCTGACTGTCGCGCGCATCGTCTTTTAAGTTTGAAATCCGCAACGGTTTTGTCGCATTCCGCGACGGCACCAGTTCCCGTTAGAAGAAACCATGCAAATCTACCTTCCTATTGCCGAAGTCTCCGTAAATGCTTTCCTGTTGTTGGGCTTAGGCGGCATGGTCGGGATTTTATCGGGGATGTTCGGCGTCGGCGGTGGCTTTTTGATGACGCCGCTTTTGTTCTTTATCGGCATCCCTCCGGCAGTGGCGGTTGCGACCGAGGCGAACCAGATTGTTGCCTCGTCCTTCTCCGGCGTTCTGGCCCATTTCCGGCGACGAACTGTTGATTTGAAAATGGGAACCGTCCTGCTATTGGGCGGCCTGACCGGCGCGGCTTTGGGTGTTGTTGTCTTCAACTACCTCAAAAGCCTGGGGCAGGTCGATTTGCTGGTGCGGCTTTGCTATGTCGTCTTCCTGGGCGTGATCGGCAGCCTGATGTTTGTCGAAAGCCTGAACGCCATCCGCAAGACGCGCAAAGGCGCAACGCCTGCCAAACGGCGTCAGCGCGGGTGGATCCATGCCCTGCCCTTCAAGATGCGGTTTCGGACCTCTGGTCTTTATATCTCGGTCATTCCGCCACTGGTCGTGGGTCTGCTGGTAGGTGTGCTTTCAGCCATCATGGGTGTTGGCGGTGGCTTTATCATGGTTCCCGCGATGATCTATCTGCTGGGTATGCCAACTAAAGTCGTTGTGGGTACATCCCTGTTCCAGATCATCTTCGTCACAGCCTTTACAACAATGCTGCATGCCACCACCAACTTTACAGTGGATGTGGTGCTGGCTGTGCTTTTGCTGGTTGGTGGCGTGATCGGTGCTCAAATCGGTACCGTGATCGGTGCCAAACTGCCCGCTGAACAGTTGCGGGTGATGCTGGCCGCTCTGGTTTTGGCTGTGTGCATCAAGCTGGGCCTAGACCTTCTTTTGCAACCGACCGAGCTCTATTCGCTCGGTACTGCAGGAGGGCACTAAGCATGTATCGTCTCATCGCCGCCCTATGCCTGTTCTGCTTGCCCGCAGCCGCCGCCCAAGAAGAGGTTGTGCTGGGTCTGAGCCAAGACCGCGTGTCCATCACTGCGGACTTCGACGGATCTGAAATCCTGATTTTCGGCGCTGTCAAACGCGAAGCGCCGATCCCCGAAGGGCCGCCACTTGAAGTTGTGGTCACTGTCGCCGGCCCGTCCGAGCCTGTTATCGTGCGCCGGAAAGAACGGAAGTTCGGTATCTGGGTCAATGCCGACAGTATCGAAGTTGATTCAGCGCCCAGCTTTTATGCTGTTGCAACCTCAGCCCCGTTTCACGACTCGCTGACCAACACCGAAGACTTGCGATACAAAATCTCAGTTGAACGTGCCATCCGTTCCGTTGGTGCCGACATGAATGTGGAAGGTGCTCAGGATTTCGCAGCTGCTGTTATCCGAATTCGCGAGAACGAAGGGCTTTATTCCATCCTTGAAGACACCGTTGCTGTTGACGAACAAACCTTGTTTCGAACGTCAATTCAAATGCCCGCCGACTTGACCGAAGGCGACTATGCGGCGCGTATTTTCCTGACTCGCGGTGGCAAAGTCGTATCGACGTTTGAAACCTCGATCGACGTCCGCAAAGTGGGTTTGGAGCGCTTCTTATACAACATGTCACGCCAGCAACCCATCTGGTACGGGCTTATGTCCCTGGTGATCGCGATCGCCGCTGGTTGGGGTGCATCGACCGTGTTCCGCCTGCTGCGCGAAAACTGACCAAGGTTTTCGCGCGCGCGCGTTGGCGTTAAAGCTCCTCGGCTTCCAACGTAAGCGAAGCCGCTGGAACCTTGCGCAGGTCGTCCACACGCAACGGGTGCGTCGGCTTGGACAGCCGGTTACGCACAACCCAGATCAACCTGTCCTGCGCGCGCGTGATGGCTACATAGGCCAATCGCTTCCACAAAGGCTGCCCGGCCTCAGACCGCCCCATGCGCGCCGCTGCATAGATATCGGGCGCGAACACCTGAACCGTATCCCATTGGGAGCCCTGCGCTTTGTGGATCGTCACCGCCGCCCCGTGCAGAAAAGTTGCGCCCATGCGAGCGGCATAGGGAATAAAGGGCTCTTCCTCATCCGGTTTTTCGATCTGGACAATAGACGCCGCGCTAACCTGTGGGTCTTCTGCCCCCATGACATGCAGCCGCGAAAACCCTGGCTTGCGACCGGGGCCCAGATAGATGACCTGAGCTCCTTTGATCAGCCCGCGCGCTTCTAGATCCAACCGTTTCTTGCGGTGCTTCAACGGCAACTCGATCCCGTCGCAAATCAGCGGTTCACCTTCCAATAGCTCGGTTTCAGGCGCACCGTGGACGTGACGAAACGCCTGGATCAGACGAATACGTGTTGCATTGCGCCAGACCAGAACCGGGCTACGGGCCATCAAGTCAACTTCGACCCGCTGACCCCAGACAACACGGTCATCCTTGCGGGCCGTGTCTTCGACCAAGCGCTCGAATTCCTCGAACCCCATTGCCGGGTCAGCCAAAGCGTGGGCCAAATCCAGAATCGGGTTGTCAGCAGTTTGACGATGCACCCGGTGTAGTGTCAGCTTACGCGGCTCGGGCAAACCCTCGAATACCATAGAGCCGGATTGATTAACCGGTGCCAACTGCGCTGGATCCCCGAACAACAAGAGCGTTGGAAAGATCTCTTTCAGATCTTCGAATTGGCGATCGTCCAGCATGGAAGCTTCGTCGACAAAGCCGATATCCAACGGCTCTTCGCGGCGTTTCCAGCCGGTGATGAAATCCGAACCACGCAGCCCGGCTGCCGCCAAAGCGCCTGGGATGGACTTGTTATTTGCGTAAAACGCCTCTGCCCGGTTCAAAGCTTCGTCGGTCAAACCCTCGATCTCGGGACGTTCTTCGTTACCCGCCAGCCATTCGGCAATACGCTCATATTCGGGGTCGTAGACTGGTGTGTACAAAATGCGGTGGATGGTTGTCGCGGGCACACCGCGTAGACGCAAAACACTGGCGGCTTTGTTGGTCGGTGCCAGAATAGCCAAGCTGCGTTTGTCGCGAGATTTCCGGCTTTCGAAGTCGCCCGATACCAGATTGACACCGGTTTCAGCCAATGCCTTGTAAAGCTCGGCCAGTAGTAGTGTTTTACCAGACCCCGCCTTGCCAATCACGGCCATCACGCCGGATTTCCCAGCCCCTGGCAGCTTGAGCAGCGCGTCATCTTCCAGATCCACACCCGCACTTCGCAGCATTTCTGCAATGCTGTCATAGGCGGCGGCCTGGTCTTCGGAAAAGGTAACCTGGGGCAAGGACATGGCGCGACCCTACAGGGCCGCACCGCTATCGACCAGATGCCGATTTCGCTTTTCTGTGCCTTCTGGCAGACAAGGCGAACCGGTGTTGATTTGCTGCCCCAAAGGCGGTCTTGAACCACAGGCGCGACAGCTCACGCGGGATACCCGCTCGGGCAGCGACGCGATTGCAGTCTTCGGCGGAATAAGGCCACAAACCAACCGAGATCTGATCACGACCCGCCCCTTGCGAACCCAACACAACGGGAGACGATCCGATCATGCGGTAAATCCGGATCATACGCGCATCAAAGACACCTGCAATATGGGTCAACCCAAACCCTTCCATGATCTCACCACCGCTTAGCATTATGGCCCCAGCCGTGTGCGGATTGGCAGTGCGCGACAGGCAAAAGCGAGTGACCTCCCAAATCAGCGGGCTGCGAATCGGGCTGCCTCCGGTCAGGTGGCCAAAGACCTCATTTACCATGACGGGCCCGGTTGTCGGCAGAACCCGCATCGACCCGCCATGCGAGCCATCCGGCTCTTCCCAAATCACATAAAGCGGGTTCAGATCATCATATTGATCCCGTTCTTCCCCTTTTTCATTGACCGAAACGTCCCACCCTAGGCGGGTCTTGAACTGATCGGCACGGTCGCGAAACATCCCCTCAGCCAGCACCGGATATTTGTGCAATTCATCTGCATATACATAACGCAGCATGACGTATTCCCCTTGTCGTCCATGTCTGGAACAAAAGGAGTACGTAAGCTTGGTTAATTAACCATTTGGGCACCGTTCGGTGGTTAAACGACTATTAAACCTCTGGTCAGCGCGGTGGCGATCGCATGGGTCGTATTCTGCGCGCCCAGCTTTGATCGTGCGCTTTCGATATAAGCGCGCAGAGTATGTTCTGAGATTGAAAGCGAATGCGCGACCTGTGCCCGGCTGTATCCAAGCGCCAGCAAAGTCATCGCATCGATTTCGCGCGGAGACAGGTTGCGCGGTGTATCTGGCTGCCGCTCTCGGGCAAATTCCAAGGCCTTACGGTTGATGAAATGGGCAATCAGGATCAGATCGCAGCGATAATCACTGATAAAGCTCTCCCATTCCTCATCGCTGCAACTGTGATTAACGGTGAAAAGGGCAAATTGCCCATTAGGTCCGCGCAATGGGACGGAATAGCCTTGATTACCAACACCATGTTCGCGCGCATCCTGCAAAAACGCCTTTGCGGCCTTGCCTGACCAATCCAACTGTTTCCAGTCGACCGGGTGAAATCGTTGAAAACATCCCAGAATGACCGGATCGATACGGTGATAGTTGCGGGCTCTGTAGCGATCACCCCAAGCCTCGGAGTAGGTGAAAAACCCATATTGGTCACCAGCCCCATCAACCCAGTGATAGATAATATGGTCAAGCTTAAGATTGTCCCGCAGGCGGATCGACGCTTCGGTAAGCTCTTCAAGCGTGCTGGTGTTTTCCAAATCCTCTGGGATCTGGCTCAAGTCGAATTTTCTTCCCATTCGTGGGCGTCCGCGCCTCTTCCTGCATGGACGATATCTCGGCCGCAGCGATCAGCCGTGTATCATTCAGCTGTTCGGCAAGCGCGGTCATACCATTTGCCACCGCAAAGGCGTTGAGATCCGACAACACGTCCAATATCCACTCATTCTGCGCCATCAAGGTGTCCCCGAAATAGTTAACGAAGGGTTAACACAACCATAACATGTATGAGTTAATTCGGCATATTCACTGCTTTCTACTCCCCAAAAATAGTGGGTCATCAAAAAACAAGCCGTTGAAATCGCATCTATCGTGAAAACTGTTGACCGGCCCGCCGCGACAGTCCTCGTCGCGGCGGGCCCAAGGCATGGCACACGCGCTACCCGCGGCCTCCGGCAGCCAGAACTTCTTCCAGCGTGCGCATTCCGGTTTGTGGCGCTTGCACCAAAACCGACATATTGCCCGGCTTATGCTCGTTCCGCATCATCTTCATATGCGCCTCGGGCAAGTCCTTCCAGGTGAAGACCTCGGACATACACGGATCCAAACGGCGCTCTACCATCAGTTGGTTTGCCGCCGAAGCCTGTTTCAGATGGGCAAAATGCGAACCTTGCAGGCGCTTTTGGTGCATCCACATATAACGCACGTCAAAGGTCAGATTATAACCCGTGGTGCCGGCGCAGATCACAACCATGCCTCCCTTTTTCACCACGAATGTGGAAACCGGAAAAGTGCTCTCACCGGGGTGTTCGAACACCATGTCGACATTCACGCCTTTACCGGTAATGTCCCAGATCGCCTTGCCGAACTTGCGGGCTTCTTTGAACCATTCGGCATATTCGGGGGTGTTCACCGTCGGCAGTTGCCCCCAACAATTGAAATCCTTGCGGTTCAGAACACCCTTGGCGCCCAGATCCATCACAAAGTCACGTTTGCTTTCGTCCGAGATCACACCAATGGCATTTGCACCCGCAGTATTGATCAACTGGATCGCGTAAGAGCCCAAACCACCCGAAGCGCCCCAGACCAGAACGTTTTGGCCGGGTTTCAGATCATGCGGCTCGTGCCCGAACAGCATCCGATAGGCCGTCGCAAGCGTCAGAGTGTAACAGGCGCTCTCTTCCCAGGTCAGGTGTTTGGGACGTGGCATAAGCTGCTGGGCCTGCACATTGGTAAACTGTGCAAACGAGCCGTCCGGCGTCTCGTACCCCCAGATCCGCTGGCTCGGGGAATACATCGGGTCACCGCCGTTGCAGTATTCGTCATCGCCGTCGTCCTGGTTGCAATGGATCACAACCTCATCGCCCACTTTCCAGCGTTTGACCTTGTCGCCAACTGCCCAGACGATACCCGATGCGTCAGAACCCGCGATGTGAAACGGCTGACCGTGGCCGTCAAAGGGGCTGATCGGTGTGCCCAGAGACGCCCATACGCCGTTGTAATTGACACCCGCCGCCATCACCAGAACCAGCACCTCATGACTGTCCAGCTGCGGGACATCCACGACCTCAAGCTGCATCGCCGTGTCAGGATTGCCATGGCGCTCACGCCGAATGGCCCATGCATACATTTGTTTGGGCACATATCCCATCGGGGGGATTTCACCCATCTCATAGAGGTCTTTTTCCGGCGCCTCGTACGACGCGATGCCGCTGTCGATGTCCAAAGCCATGCTGGCCTCCTTACATTTTCATCTATTGCCGCGATGCAGAATCGCGCCTTGTGAGACTGGAATATGGATCACAAAGTAATTTTGCAACCTTTTTTGCTGTCAATTTGAAATTTTATAACCCTGCGACCGCAGAAATTCACTCTGCAACTGCAGCATCCGGTCTGGAATTGGTGGTTGCGGCTGATTCTGCGTAGTAGGTAAGCAGGTCTTTTCGCCGGCCCGAGGACCGCAAAACACCACCGTCTCGCACAAGGATGTTGCGCTCAATCAATTGCTCGACAGCGTCGTGAACAGCTTGTTCCGCATTTTGCAGCGTATCCAGCCCCGCCATGGCCGAGACACGCTGGAACAAATCGGCCTCTTTGACTTCGCCATCCTGATGAACGATGTGACATACGGCTGGAAGCGGCGCGAAAGGAACGGCTGATTTGATGCGGGTCATAAGCTCGCGCGCAAGATCGGTGGTCAGGTCGCGACCCGCGTGCTCTCGGAACTCGTGCAACGAGATCGGGCGGCCATAGCGTACTGCAGCAATTCCGAATCTTTTATAGCGCCCAATCAAGCGTCTCCAGATCTGCTTTAGCGTCCACCGCGTGATAACCCCGATCCGTGCATGGAACCGACGCTCCGAGCCAAGCGCGGCGGTTGTCAGAATTGTATCTTCAAGCACCCGGTCGTAATTCAACGCGACCGGCACAAAGACCACGTCGCGATCTTGCGCTTCGGTCGCGTCGATCATGTATTTCAACAATCCAAGCTTGGGGCGCCCAAGCCGCCCTGTCAGGCTAAGACCGCCTTCGGGGAACATCGCCTGGGTGACGCCTGCCTCCGTCGCCAGGCGAACATAGCTGGCCAGCACTTGCCGATAGAGGTCGCTGCCCGACTTTCGCCTTATGAAATAAGCCCCCATGGCACGGATCAAACGGCTAAGCGGCCAAACCCGCGCCCATTCGCCAACCGCGTAAGACAGAGCCGAACGTTGCGCTGCCAAGTAGGTAACAAGCACGTAATCCATATTGCTGCGATGGTTCATGACAAAGACAACCGTCGCGTTGGGGTCGATCGTGTTGATGGCTTTTTCGTCCTGATAGCTGAGCCGGACGTCATAAAACGCGTTACTCAGCATGCGCGCCATTCGGATCGCAAAACTGAAATAGGCAAAGGCAGAAAACGAGGGCACGATCTCGCGCGCATAGCGCCGCGCGGTTTCTGAGGCCACGGCTTCGGGCACATGCTCTTGCTGCGCATAGGCTTGAACGGCCTTGCTGACCTGCGGGTCATAGCGCAGCCGCTGAATCATGTCGTGGCGCCCAGCCAGCTTGAACGGCTGGATTGGGCGTTGCAGCCGCGTATTCAGCCGCGCAACCGCGCGTTCAAGCCGTCTGCGAAAGAACCATCGCACCGAGGGAAATAGGAAATGCGAGGCGAAGGTGACCGCGGCAAACACCAGGATCAGCACAAAGAGCCAAATCGGAAGTTCCACGGTCTGAGTCATGGCGCAACAGTGCCATCAAACGCCGCGACCCACAATCTGAAGAAACACGGCATATGCCGCAACGCAGCGAATTGACATGTTCCGAAAATTACGGTTTAGAAGCATCAAGCGTAATTTTGTTACCCAGACGATCACGAGGTCTCACCCATGACGCAATCGCAGAAAGATCGCCCCTGGCTTATCCGGACCTATGCGGGTCATTCAACCGCGCAGGCATCGAATGCCCTGTACCGCAGCAACCTGGCCAAAGGCCAAACGGGCCTGTCGGTGGCTTTCGATCTGCCAACACAAACCGGCTATGACAGTGATCATACGCTTGCGCGCGGAGAGGTGGGCAAGGTGGGCGTACCGATTTGTCATCTGGGCGACATGCGGGTGCTGTTCGACCAAATTCCGCTCGAACAGATGAACACCTCGATGACCATCAATGCCACTGCGCCTTGGCTTTTGGCACTCTATATAGCTGTCGCCGAGGAACAGGGCGCGGATGTGGCTCAACTGCAAGGCACCGTGCAGAACGACCTGATCAAGGAGTACCTAAGCCGAGGCACGTATGTCTGCCCTCCGAAACCGTCGCTGAAGATGATCGCGGATGTGGCTGAATATTGCTATTCCAACGTGCCGAAGTGGAACCCGATGAACGTGTGTTCCTATCACCTGCAAGAAGCCGGTGCGACGCCCGAACAGGAACTGGCTTATGCGCTGGCCACCGCAATCGCGGTATTGGACGAACTGCGCCCACGTGTCCCTGCCGAAGATTTCCCTGCGCTCTGCGGTCGGATCTCGTTTTTTGTGAATGCAGGCATCCGTTTTGTTACCGAAATGTGCAAAATGCGTGCCTTTGTGGATCTTTGGGATGAAATCCTGCAACAACGATATGGGGTCGAGAACCCCAAGTTCCGCAGGTTCCGCTATGGCGTTCAAGTCAACTCGCTGGGGCTGACTGAACAGCAGCCGGAAAACAACGTCTACCGCATCCTGATCGAGATGCTTGCGGTGACGCTTTCGAAAAATGCACGCGCGCGCGCGGTACAACTGCCAGCCTGGAATGAGGCTTTGGGTCTGCCGCGCCCTTGGGATCAGCAATGGTCGATGCGGATGCAACAGATCCTGGCTTATGAGACCGACCTTCTGGAATATGGCGACCTGTTCGACGGCAATGCCGTGGTCGATGCCAAGGTCGAAGACCTGAAAGAAAGCGCTCGGGCTGAACTGGCCAATCTCGAGTCGATGGGAGGCGCGGTGGCCTCGATCGAATACATGAAATCCCGGCTGGTAGATTCGAACGCGGAACGTCTGAACCGCATCGAGCGGAACGAAACCGTTGTGGTCGGTGTGAACAAATGGACCGAGGGCGAGGCCTCACCCCTTCAGACCGAAGATGGTGGCATAATGGTTGTCGACCCTGCCGTAGAACAGGAGCAGATTAACCGATTGAATGCGTGGCGGTCCGAACGCGACAGCGCGGCGGTTGCCAAAGCGCTGGCCGATCTGCGGGAAACCGCGCGGGCGGGTGGCAATGTCATGCAACCCTCGATCGCGGCGGCCAAAGCCGGGGTAACTACGGGTGAGTGGGCGGAAGAGATGCGTAAGGTCTATGGCACCTATCGGGGGCCAACCGGCGTTTCCGGCTCGGTCTCTAACAAAACCGAAGGGCTGGAAGATCTGCGCGCCGCCGTTGATGCCGTCAGCGACCGGCTGGGACGTCGTCTTAAGTTTATGGTCGGCAAACCGGGACTCGACGGACATTCCAATGGCGCAGAACAGATCGCCTTCAGGGCCCGCGATTGCGGTATGGATATCAGCTATGAGGGCATTCGCCTGACACCCGAGGAAATTGTCGCCGCCGCGCGCGAAGACGATGCCCATGTGATCGGCTTGTCGATTCTGTCAGGAAGCCACCTGCCTCTGGTCCAAGATGTCATGACACATCTTTCCGAAGCGGGGCTCAACCACATTCCGGTTGTTGTTGGCGGCATTATCCCAGACGAAGATGCCGAGGCTTTGCGCGCCATGGGCGTGGCCAAGATATATACACCCAAGAACTTTGAGCTGAATGCTATTATGGGTGATATCATTACCTTGGCCGATCCAAAGGACATGGCAGCAGAATAACCCATATTCCATGTGAGAAAATTGGATTTTATTCCCCTTGAAAAGGGAATAAACGGGTCCAGAATTGCAAGATCCCGATGCCGCCGTATTGGGAATTAACAATCTGGAGAATAAAAATGGCAATCGATCTTGAAAAAATGTCGCGTAAGGAATTGCTGGAATTACGCAATAAGGTCGACAAAGCGCTGAAAACCGCCGAGTTGCGCGACCGGAAAGAAGCATTGAAGGCCGCTGAAAAAGCTGCCGCCGAGTTTGGATTTGCTTTATCCGAACTGGCGCCCGGCACGGGGAAAGCCGTTAAATCCGCTGCCAAATATCGCAATCCGAAGGATGCCGCACAGACCTGGTCGGGGCGCGGGCGCAAGCCGCAATGGGTCCATGATGCGTTGAAATCGGGTGCTGGTCTTGCGGATCTGGAAATCTGACAAAAGGCAGATCGGGTTATGACAATTCATATCGGTGCTGAAAAAGGCGAAATTGCCGAAACGGTTTTATTGCCCGGTGATCCTTATCGGGCGAAATGGGCGGCTGAGACGTTTCTAGATGACGTCAAACAAGTCAATGACGTCCGGGGAATGCTGGGATTTACCGGAACGTGGAACGGAAACCCGGTTACAATTCAGGGCAGCGGCATGGGAATGCCGTCCCTTTCAATTTACGTGAACGAATTGATCCGGGACTACGGCGCAAAGACCCTGATCCGCATCGGCTCTTGCGGCGGGATGCAAGACAGCGTCAACGTTCGCGATGTCATTCTGGCGATGACTGCAAGCACGCTTAGCACCCCGTCGCGCGGGATCATGAAAGAGCTGAATTTTGCCCCTTGCGCTGATTGGAGCCTGCTGCACGCCGCAGCCCAAGCCGCGCAGGCCAAAGGCACGCCAACCCATGTGGGCGGCATTTATTCGTCGGACGTATTCTATGACGAACGCCCTGATCTGAACGAACAGATGGTGCGCCACGGTATTCTTGGGGTCGAGATGGAAGCCGCCGAACTCTATATCCTTGCGGCGCGTCACAAGTGTCGGGCTCTGGCTGTGCTCACCGTATCAGATCACCTGCTGACCGGCGAGGCACTGCCCTGGTCTGATCGCGAGCGCAGTTTCGGAGATATGGTCGAAATCGCACTGCAAGCCGCGTTTCCCAATAACTAAGTTGGCCGGGGCACCCTGCCCCGCCTATCGACCATGGCTGCGGTCATACCCGTTGGGTGGAGGGCTGTCCCAACCAGCCAGATCTTCTTCTACCGGCGCGAAGACTTCGACCAGCAAAGGATAACACGCAGCCGTATCCGAGGAATGCTCACTCGAACAATCGCCGCCAGGGCAGGCGCTGAGATTCCCCAGCAGGTCAATTTCGGCAAAGAATTCAAGGTAGTCCCCGGGCCGCACCGGCGAGGCCTTCATGAAATATTGCCCCGTATCCCGCGTGAACCCGGTGCACATGAAGACGTTCAGGACATCGTGCACGGCAGGCTCGGCCTGATCCAAAGGAATGTCCAAGTGATCGGCCAAGGCACGCGTCAGGTTCGAATGGCAGCAATGGTGGTACTGCGTGTCCGACAACAAATTCCCCGTGTACGGATCACAGCGGGTACCGATTACATCGTGCACAGACCCGCCAAAACCATCGATACCATACCAACCCAACGTATCCGCAGTGATCGTGGCCATTGGACGCAAATGGGGAAAGCTTGACCACATCCTCTCACCCGTCGTCAGATGCGTCCCATGCAGCGCGCGGGTTTTGCCTGAATAAAATCGCTCAGACAAATCGCTCAGGTTCCACAGGTTCAGGTCTCCCACTTGCGGACCCTCGACCGAGGTGATGCGAAAGAAATGACCGGCCGTAACTTCAAAACAGCGCGCGTCGCGCGGCGGCACCAAAACCTCATCCGTCTTGATGGCCCGCTGGCGTATGTCATGCATCCAGCCCAGATCGGGTTTTGGAAGTGATCTATTCGGATAGCAGATCACCGGGGCAACCGCACGGCGGGCTTCGGCGTCTTCTGGAGGGAGGGCTGCAGGCATTAGATCGGTCATGGCCGACAGAGTGGCGCAGAACAGTAGCGCCGCAAAGCGCTAATTAGCGATCTTTTTTCTGCGCACAGGTAAGCGGCTGATCCTTTGCGGCCACGACAGCGCCACAAAAACTGCAATGCCAAGTGCCATGGCTTTTATCCTGCCGCCACCGGCAATCGCGCGTCAGCGAAGACGTGCGCGAACGCCAGATAAAATAGGCAAATACCCCGGCGGCCAATATGAGCAAAAGAACGGGCATGGTTTTGAATCGCGGATTGGCCTGACATTTTCAAGGTCACGCACGCAACCGGTTTGCCTTGGCTGTTCAAACCTGCCCTCCTTTGGTCAAAGGAAGGCAGTGTTCAGCCACAAAGCAACGACTTGATCTTACGCGCCAATCAGACTGCGCGCTCAACCATCATCTTTTTGATCTCGGCAATCGCCTTGGCCGGGTTCAGACCTTTCGGGCAGGTCTTGGCGCAGTTCATGATCGTGTGGCAGCGATAGAGCTTGAACGGGTCTTCCAACTCATCCAGACGCTCACCCGTCGCCTCATCCCGGCTGTCGATGATCCAGCGATAGGCGTGCAGCAATGCGGCGGGCCCCAAATAACGGTCGCCATTCCACCAATAGCTCGGGCAAGAGGTCGAGCAACTGGCGCACATTACGCATTCATAAAGACCGTCCAGTTTCTTGCGGTCTTCGATCGACTGTTTCCACTCTTTCGCCGGGCGGTTGGTCTTGGTTTCCAGCCACGGCATGATGCTTGCATGTTGGGCATAGAAATGCGTCAGGTCAGGGATCAGGTCCTTGACCACCGGCATATGCGGCAGAGGATAGATCTTCACGTCGCCCTTGATCTCATCCATCCCATAGATACAGGCCAGCGTGTTTATCCCGTCGATATTCATCGCACACGACCCGCAGATGCCCTCACGGCAAGAGCGGCGGAAAGTCAGCGTTGGGTCAATCTCATTCTTGATCTTGATCAGCGCGTCCAAAACCATCGGGCCGCAACTGTCCATATCAACGAAATAGGTGTCGACCCGCGGGTTCTGCCCGTCATCGGGATTCCAGCGATAAATCTGGAACTTGCGCACATTTGTGGCGCCTTCGGGCTTGGGCCAGGTTTTGCCGGTGGTAATCCGGGAATTCTTGGGAAGGGTCAGTTGTACCATTTTGAAAATCTCCGGCAAAGCGTCGACAGATTGATGTGGCGATCCGGCCGCAACGAGCCAAACCTTTTGGTGTCACCCCACCGAGGGCATGAGCATTTCATGTGTCGCCTCCATATTGTGGCTCCAGTGCGTAAGACCGATCGAGCGAATTAATGACCTCCAGAATGGTTCGCGCCCGCGCGGCAAAAGAGTGTCGCTCTCGCATTGACCTGGCAAATTCAAGCCGCTCCTTGCGCCGTTTATCTGTTTCAGAAGATGCATCGCTTAGAGCCTTGTCAAAGCTTTCCTGATCTTCAAAGACGTAGACCAATTCCCGAAGGTCTTCCGGCAACCAACTGACCTTGTCGGTTACAGGAACCGCTCCACAAGCTAACGTGTCGAAGATACGGTTCGAAGTTTGGCCGTTTTCGCGCATCTGAGGCGTATGATCGTTCAGTACAACGTCCGCGCTGGAGTATACATCAAGCAGTTGGTTATTTTCGACGCGCTCGCCGCACAGAAATGATTCATATTCTGTGTTCCTCCAACCGGGGCCCCAAATCTTTAGATCACGCCCTGGTTTTGCAGCATAGGCGACCGAAAGACGATCAAACCCAGCCCGATTACGCCCTACGAACACCATACCTTTTCCTCGAAGCTGTTCTCGAGGATAGATGATTTCAGAGTCGAATGCTTGGGGTAGAAGCGACGACTTCTCGGCCATTTCACCGCCAAGCGCTTGCTCGTACATCGTTCCTGACGCCCAAAACACGTGATCCGCCTGAGCATAATTCATCGGTCGAATACCTTTGGAAATCGCCCAATAAAAACAAGTTCTGTCGCGCTGTTTGATAAAATTTGCTCGACCCTTCAACACCAGATCCACACCGCCGGGTCTTGTGTTCGAATACCATTCATCCTGTGGGTCAATGGTTGTGAAATACCCTAACCGAGAAAAAGCTTTCGCCAGGCCCAGGGCAAAGAAATAGTCGCCCCACTCGGTCAATGCATTACGATCGGGCGCTGCAACCTTGATCGCGATGTCTGGTTTGTTTTGCCAGCCAGGGGCCAACTGATGCGGACAGGCAGAATACCATCTGCTCTGCTCAGCCGGTACAAGGTCAAGCTCGTCGAAATAGGTGCTGACGCCGTATTCTTCGATCTTCAGATCAGTATATGATACGCTGATCTCGTCGTAAGAGTCTGACAACGCAGTATTTCGTGGATCAAGTCCTGATACGATCAAAAGCCCGGTTGGAGCGCAATCAACCACTTCTATCTCAAGATCGGGACGATAGTTGCGCAGGATCGGCACAATTTTCCAGACATCTCCTGTCCAATCCTTGGTGATCCTGTCACGTTCCGCGATGTCGCTGTTCCAAGGCACACAATCATGCGTCACAATAACGCTGTCGGGCTTGCAGTGGCGCTCGGTGTTGATGAAATCCCGCAACAGAAATTCGACCAGGTGCATGCCGTCGAGGAAGACCAAATCAAATTCGACACCCATCGCGTTCAGCCGATTAGACGCAAAGAACTTGTCGCTTGTCTCCTGAAAAAGATGAAGTTCGGGTTTGTCCCCAATCAACTCGAGCTGCGCGATGAAGGCCGGATCAACAGAAATCGTTTTTGCGCTACTCAGTCTTAGGCTGGCACCGGTTTGAGTGCCAACCTCGAAATACCACTCCGGCTTCAAAGTCGCATGAAGACGCCTGAGAAACTCCAGGTAATGCAGCCCATCAGCAAGGCCGAAACCTTCTTGGCGCTGTCTGGCCATCCCTAGTTGATCCTCGGCTCAATGCGTTGCGCATTTTTCATGGCTTCGTTCATGCCAAACACAGTACCTTGTTAGAACGTACGGGCCTTGGGCGCGATACGTTTCAGGCTGATGCCGCCTTCGTCTTCAGTTGTCAGCGGATCCGTGATCACAGGGCGATAGCTGAGTTCGACCTTGTTACCTTCAACCCGGCTGACCGTGTGCACGCGCCAGTTTTCATCGTTACGCTCGGTAAAGTCCTCATGCGCGTGGGCACCACGCGATTCCTTGCGGGCCTCAGCGCCAACGATGGTGGCCAGAGCACTGGGCATGAGGTTGGTCAGCTCCAGTGATTCCATCAAGTCGCTGTTCCATACGAGGCTGCGGTCAGACACTTTCAGGTCGTCCATCTTGGCCGCAATCGCGGTCATCTTTTCGACCCCTTCCGCCATGGTTTTGGCGGTGCGGAACACGGCAGCGTCTTCTTGCATTGTGCGCTGCATCTCAAGCCGCAGATCGGCAGTTGGAACTGCGCCGCTTGCATTGCGGACGGCGTCAAACCGGTCAAAGGCTTTGTCAACCGAGGCCTGATTCAGCTCGGGATTCGATGCGGTCGGGTCCACTACTTTGCCTGCGCGGATCGCCGCTGCGCGGCCAAAGACCACCAGGTCGATCAACGAGTTTGACCCCAACCGGTTCGCCCCGTGTACCGAGGCACAGCCAGCCTCACCCACAGCCATTAGGCCGGGGACTACAGCGGTCGGGTTATCGGCGGTAGGGTTCAGAACCTCACCCCAATAGTTGGTCGGGATACCGCCCATGTTGTAATGCACAGTCGGCAGAACCGGGATCGGTTCCTTGGTGACATCAACCCCGGCAAACACGCGCGCCGATTCCGAAATGCCCGGCAGGCGTTCGGCCAAGGCTTCGGCAGGCAGGTGGCTGAGGTTCAGATGGATGTGATCGCCATTGTCACCATGACCACGCCCTTCACGGATCTCCATAGTCATTGAGCGCGAGACATAGTCGCGCGGCGCAAGATCTTTGTACTGAGGCGCATAGCGCTCCATGAAGCGTTCGCCTTCAGAGTTGGTCAGATACCCGCCCTCACCGCGCGCGCCTTCGGTGATCAGACAGCCCGATCCATAGATGCCGGTCGGGTGGAACTGCACAAACTCCATATCTTGAAGCGCCAAACCGGCGCGCGCCACCATACCGCCACCGTCACCGGTGCAGGTATGGGCCGAGGTGGCGCTGAAATAGGCCCGGCCATAGCCGCCCGTTGCCAGAACCACCATCTTGGCGTTGAACACATGCATCGTGCCATCGTCCAGCTTCCAGCAGACAACGCCCTGGCACTGCCCGTCATCGGACATGATCAGGTCGATGGCGAAGTATTCGATATAAAATTCAGCGTTATTCTTCAGCGATTGGCCATAAAGCGTGTGCAGGATCGCGTGGCCGGTGCGGTCGGCGGCTGCACAGGTGCGCTGCACCGCAGGACCTTCCCCAAACTCGGTAGTATGGCCGCCAAAGGGGCGCTGATAGATCTTGCCCTCTTCGGTGCGGCTGAAGGGCACGCCATAATGCTCAAGCTCATAGACCGCCTTGGGGGCTTCACGCGCCAGATACTCCATCGCGTCGGTATCACCCAACCAGTCCGAGCCCTTGACCGTGTCGTACATATGCCATTGCCAGTGATCTGGGCCCATGTTGGACAGCGAAGCGGCAATGCCGCCCTGCGCCGCAACCGTATGCGAGCGGGTCGGGAACACTTTGGTCACACAGGCTGTGCGCAGCCCCTGCTCAGCCATGCCCAGAGTGGCGCGCAGACCTGCACCGCCAGCGCCAACAACGACCACGTCATATTCATGCGTTTCGTATTCGTATGCAGCCATTTCTTTCAGCTCCGGGAATTAAAGGGCAATGCGCGCGATGGCGAAAAGGCCAGCGGCGGCGGCACCGTAAGACAGGCAGGTCACCAGAATGATCAGGACCTTCTCCATCGTGCCGTGAACGTAGTCTTCGATCAGCACCTGCGCGCCTTCGGCAAAGTGCCTGAACCCGACCAGCAGGGTCAGGGCCGCCACAATCGCCGGGAATGGCCGCGCGTAATAGTCCAGCACAACGTCAAAAGGCTGACCCAGGATCGGACCAAAGGTAAAGATGAACAGGGGCACGAGGATCAGCAGAGCAACCGAGCTGACTTTCATGCTCCAGAAATGAGCGGTGCCCGATTTGGCCGAACCCAGGCCAGTCGCGCGCTTGCGGTCTGTCAGATAACGCATGAAAGCCTCCTTTACGCGACGATGAGCAGGGTCAGAAGGGTCAGCACAACCGACCCGATGATAACCGCCCAACCCAGCTTGTAGGCAGTGGGCAAATCCAACCCAAGGGCATTATCCCAGATCAGATGCCGGACGCCGGCAAGCGTATGATACCAGATACCCCACAGCGACAGCGTCATGATCAGATCACCCAGAACCGAAGTCAGCCACCAATTCGCGCGGGCAAACGCCTCGGGCGATGTCGCCGCCGCCAAGAGCCACCAAACGATCAGAAGGGCGGCCAACAGCATGGCGTTTCCTGTGATGCGGGTCAGAATGGATGTGACCGACGTCAGCTGCGGACGATAGATCGACAGATGCGGCGAAAGCGGGCGATTGCCCCGATTTACATCGGCCATGGCGGCTCCTTTTCGGTTGGCTACGGACGGTTTTACTGTTTTTTGCACCTCTGTCACGTGCTGCGCGTGCAAAAACCGCCAAAATCAAGCCAATTTGACAGATTATTTCGTTTCGTGATCACACCAGATGACGTCGTGATCACAGAGCTGCTCCAACCCGGTGTATCTTAGTGTTTTCAACATGCAAGCGATGTGATCACGAATCCCAGAAACACCTATTTCAGACCTGCCGTTTGCTGCGTCACTTCGCGCAAAAGCTTTTTTCGAATTTTCTCGGGGTAATCAGCAAAGCCAGAGGCCGAAACGACAAAAGCCGCCTCTCCTACGATTACATTCTCAAAGAAATAGGCTGTGAGGTCTGGCTCGCTTTCCTCGATGGCAATCGCATTGACGGTTACGCCGTGAGCCCGCATCAAGCCATGCGTGTCTGTCGGCTCAACACCTTCGTTCGAAATCCCGTCACCCGAAATATCAATCAAATGCCGCGAGCAGTCGGACACCTCGTCGAAACTGGTCAGCGTCGTTTCCAGCGCCTCACCAATCGCCGTCGAGAAGTTTCGCCATATCCGAGGATCCGCTGCCACCTGATCTGCAAAGCGTTCGACCGCGGTGAAGCTGTCGATCTTCGTCCAGGGGATGGTGACTTGTTGGCGAGACGCACCGGTCCACTGCACCAGCATCAGACGCGCCTGCCCACGCACCAGCGCCTCGGACACAATGGGGTCGCGCAAACCGGCGGCCAGCCCGTCCATTTGAATGCGGTATTCCTCGGAATCCACTGACCCAGACACATCCACCGCCAAGGCCAAAGCAAGATCGCAGGCCCAAGCCGGAGGGCTCAGGCACAGGCAAGTGACAAAGGCGCGCGCAAACAGCATTGCGCTAAGCTAGCACGGTTTTGCCCGCAGGCGATCACATCACCGTCAGATTGGCATCAACGCCCAATAGTCCAGATCCAGCAGCACATCGGCTTTGTACTTTCCATCCGGCCCGCGCAGTTCAAACGGTGCACCGCCTTTGGTGGCCACAAGACGCAGGCGCAGGGCCCCAACGCCGGGAACGCCAGTTTCTGCCTTATCCAGAACCTCGGACCACGCCTTGATCGTATCCTCAGCAAAGCAGGGGTTGGCATGGGCACCACCGTTCAATCCGACGATCATCTGCGCATTGGCGAGCCCGTTGAACGACAAAGCCCGCGCCATCGAGATCACATGCCCGCCATAGATCAGCCGACCCTCGGGCCGGAATGTCAGGTCGAAATGCACCTTGGCCGTGTTCTGCCAAAGGCGTGTGGCCAACATATGCTCGGCCTCTTCCACGGTGACACCATCCACGTGATCGATGGTCTCGCCGACCTCATAGTCGCCCCAGCGATGGGGTTCGCCAGCCAGGGCGAAATCATAGTCCGAAAAATCCAACCCCTGCGGGATCACCAGATCATCGATGGAAAGCGCCTGTTTCAAATCCGGCACGACGGTATCTGGCGCCGGAGTATCCAGGTTCGACTTACGAACCATGACCCATCGGACATAGTCGAGCACAACCTCATCCCGCTGGTTCAGCCCTTTGGTCCGAACCCAAACCACGCCCGTTTTTCCGTTCGAATTCTGCTTGACCCCGATCACCTCAGAAACCGAACGCAGCGTGTCACCCGGATAAACCGGCTTCAACCAACGCCCCTCGGCATAGCCAAGATTGGCAACCGCGTTCAATGAGACATCCGGTACCGTCTTGCCAAACACCACATGAAAGGCCGCCAGATCATCAACCGGGCTTTGTGGCAAACCACTGGCCTGCGCAAATGCGTCCGAGGAATAGAGCGCGTGACGCGCAGGATAGAGCGCATGGTACAAAGCGCGCTCTCCGGTGGTCACAGTACGCGGCACGGCGTGGTGCAACACTTGCCCCACCGCATAATCCTCGAAGAACCGGCCCGGGTTGGTTTTGGCCATTATTGCTGCCCCAGTTTCATATCCGGCTCATAGTCGCCCTCAATCTCTTTTGTGACCGCCTGCGCACAGCGCATCTGGCTGGTCGCGGGATCAAAGGCGTAAGCGGGCGAGCCGTGCAAGTCCCAGCCCTTGGCCAACGCGTCCGAGACCTTGTGGCAGAAGGCCGAGGAATCCTCGGACGTCAATAGGCGGTAGAGTTTTGCCATGAGTTCAATTCCTTACGAGGTAAAGGGGGATGGGCCGACCAGCCCGTGAATATATCCAATGACGCCCAGCAGAACGATCGACGCGACAAAGAAAATCGCATCTTTGCCATAAGTGCCAGGCTCGGATGGGGTCCATTCGGGTTCGGACTTGTTGATCACGATGACCTCGACCACCGCCCAGGCCAGCAATCCGCCGAACAGGATGATCGACGCCAGATCACCATTCACCAGCAGATGCGCAAAGGCCCAAAGCTTGAACCCGCCCAACATCGGGTGGCGCACACCGTTCAATAGCCGCCCCTTGGTGCCTGCAGGGCTCATCAGAAAGATCGCAATCAGAACCAGCAGATTGTTGATATGCACCATGAAGATCGGTGGTGCCCAGACATGGATGAAATCGGTCATCCGATAGCCAAAGATCATCAGCAGAATCGACACGACCAGCGCAAGCGCCACCGCGCCTTTTCCGGCATCGCCCATCGCCGCGCGCCGTTCCGGCATCACACGTTTGAACAAATGCGCCGCCCACCACAGCGCCACACCCAAAATCAGAAGTAGAAAGCCCATGCTGGCTTACCCCGCTTGCAAAGCTAATATCGCCTCTGCTTTTGCCAGAATTTCACGTGCAGTTACAACGTGCAGGTTTTCGACGATCTTTCCATCCACGACCGCGACCCCCTGCCCCTGGGCTTCGGTTTCTTCAAACGCCACGATTTGGCGGCGTGCCAGATCGATTTCGACCTCGGACGGAGCGAAGGCTGCGTTGGTCACATCAATCTGCGCCGGGTGTATCAGTGTTTTGCCGTCAAACCCCATATCGCGCCCCTGTGCGCATTCTGCGGCCAACCCTTCAGTGTCTTTGAACGCGTTATAGACCCCATCAACAATGATTAGTCCTTGGGCCTTGGCCGCCAGCAGGCACAGGCCCAGCGAGGTCATCAAGGGCAGGCGATCCGGGCGGAACCGGGTCTGAAGCTCTTTGGCCAGATCATTTGTGCCCATGACGAAGCCCGCCATCAGCGGGTGCGCTGCGATTTCGGCCGCGTTCAACATGCCACGCGGCGTTTCCATCATCGCCCAGATCGGCAAATCCCCGGTGATCGCGGCCAATGCGTCAACATCTGACGCCGCATTCACCTTGGGCAACAACACCACATCGGCATCCATATCGCGCACCGCTTGGGCATCCGCCTGCCCCCAAGGCGTGTCCAGCCCGTTGATTCGCACGATTTTGACACGTGCGCCATATCCCCCGACCGACAGCGCTTGCTTCAGTGTGTCGCGCGCGTTCTCCTTTTCGTCGGCTGCCACAGCATCCTCAAGGTCAAAGATGATCGCATCCACCGGCAACGATCGCGCCTTGTCCAACGCGCGCTCTTTCGAGCCAGGGATATAAAGAACCGACCGATAGGGGCGCTGACGAGGATCCATGGCGTTCTCCTTGAAATATTGTTGCGCGGAATGAGCCATTTTTTTCAATTTAGTTCAAGCCCAAAATCGCCGCGGCGCAGCAATTGCTGTTTCCAAGAGCGCAACGCGCGTTGGTTTAACCCGATTTAGACGTCCTCTCTTCAGGTTAACGACACGGGTTATTTGGGGATTCAAATGAACAAGATGACGAAAGCGACTATGGAGATGGGGTTGTTGGTAATGGCCGCCCAGCAATTGAATGCGCAACCTCGCCAATGTGCACCGCGTGCTGATGTGGTGCAGCAACTGGAAGAAAACTACGGAGAGACGCGCCGGGGTCTCGGCCTTGCCCGGCAAGGCGCGGTGATGGAGGTCTTTGCCTCCAGCACGAGCGGTAGTTGGACCATTACGGTGACTCTTCCCGATGGCCGGACGTGCCTGATTGCGTCTGGTGAAAGCTATGAACCTCTGACCGAAGCGCTTCCACCCAACACCTAGGTCAATGCGTCCCAAATCAGCTTGCTGCCTGTGATGGTCAGCAAGACATAGGTGATCCCAAAGAACAGGCGTTCGGACATCATTACGTGCGCCCGAACGCCCAGCCAGGCCCCAAAAATCGCGAAAGGGGTCAGCAACAGGTCGGCCAAGGCCGTGTGCCAGGTGAACAGGCCCAAATAGGCATAGGGTATGAACTTCGCGATGTTGATAACCCAGAAGACAAGAACGGTTGAGGCCTGAAACTCGGTCTTCGACAGGCGCTGCGACAGCAGGTACACAGCAGCGGGTGGACCACCAGCGTGACTGACAAAGCTGGTGAAGCCCGCCACAAGCCCGGCAACCACCCCGGCAATAGGTGGTAAACGATTGGCAAATCCTCGGATCCAGCCTTTGCTCTGCGCGATGTGCCAGATCACAAATCCGACCGAAATCGCTCCTATCAGCAAACGCAACAGATCATCATCCGTGGCGCGATACAGCCATGCGCCCAATGCGACACCCGGTACTGCGCCCAGGATCAGAAGCCACGAATCTCGCCAGCTCCAGCGCTTCCAATAGGGTCCCAAAGTGGCCACATCAATCACCATGAGGATCGGCAGCATCAACGCCAACGCCTGCCCCGGTGTCAGGATCAGCGCCAGAATCGATGAGGACGCAAAGGCCACGCCCGAGCCGAACCCACCCTTCGAGATGCCCGCAAAGATCACCGCCGGGATCGCTACGGCAAAAAACATCAGGTTCATCTCGAACATTTTATTTCCCGGAAATAGACATGAGTCACAGGCGGTTTAGCGCAACCGGCCAGGGGCGCGCAAACAGTATGCGGTGGCATGCCGCGCCGCAGAACACTTGCACGACGCCGCATTTACGACTAGCAAAACCGCGATTTCAAAACCCATCGGAGATATTCCAAATGGCCAGACCCAAGATCGCGCTGATCGGCGCAGGTCAGATCGGCGGTACGCTCGCCCACCTCGCAGCAATGAAAGAACTGGGTGATGTTGTCCTGTTCGACATCGCCGAAGGCACCCCGGAAGGCAAGGCGCTGGATATCGCCGAATCCGGCCCGTCGGAAGGTTTCGACGCCAAGCTCAAAGGCACCCAGTCTTACGAGGATATCGCAGGCGCCGACGTCTGCATCGTCACTGCAGGTGTTCCGCGCAAACCCGGTATGAGCCGTGACGATTTGCTGGGCATCAACCTCAAGGTCATGAAGTCGGTGGGCGAAGGCATCGCCGCCAACGCGCCCGATGCATTTGTCATCTGCATCACCAACCCGCTGGACGCGATGGTTTGGGCCCTGCGCGAATTCTCGGGCCTGCCCCACAACAAGGTCTGCGGCATGGCTGGCGTTCTTGACTCGGGCCGTTTCGCTCATTTCCTGTCGGAAGAGTTCAACGTGTCCATGCGCGACGTCACCGCCTTTGTTCTGGGTGGTCACGGTGACACCATGGTTCCCTCGGTACGCTATTCTACCGTGGCCGGTATCCCTCTGCCCGATCTGGTCGAGATGGGTTGGACCACGCAAGAGAAACTGGACGCCATCGTTCAGCGCACCCGCGACGGCGGGGCCGAGATCGTCGGCCTGCTGAAAACCGGTTCGGCTTTCTATGCGCCGGCAACATCGGCGATCGAAATGGCCGAGGCCTATCTGAAAGACCAAAAACGCGTCCTGCCCTGCGCCGCCTATTGCGACGGCGAGTTGGGTGTCAAAGGCATGTATGTGGGCGTCCCCACAGTGATCGGCGCTGGTGGTGTCGAGCGTGTGGTCAACATCAAGCTCAACGAAGAAGAGCAAGCTGGTTTCGACAACTCGGTCAATGCGGTCAAAGGCCTGATCGAGGCCTGCAAAGGCATCGACAGCTCGCTGGCATAAGGTCAGTTTGACACTCAGAACACCGGCCCTCAACATGGGTCGGTGCTCCATCAAAGACCTTCGGTCTCAAAATTATGGGCTAGTCACCTGTTGGCGCAAACCCCGCAAACACCTTTTTCGAAACTGTTTTCCTGGTTCCGCGTGGTGAATCGAATCAAGCCAACCTACGCAGCTAAATTTGTGATCACACCCCAAAATGCTGTGATCACAAATAGTGAAAATCTTCGTGAAAAAGCTCTTCAACGTCAAAAAAGCCTTTAACCTTGCCCGCTAGACACCCCTATAACAGGGGAATTACAGTCAGACGGGACAAATTCGATGAACATTCACGAATATCAGGCCAAAGCGCTTCTTCGCAGCTATGGCGCTCCGGTCTCCGACGGTCGCGCCGTTCTGCGCGCCGAGGAAGCCAAAACCGCAGCCGGTGAGTTGGATGGACCCTTGTGGGTTGTCAAAGCACAGATCCATGCGGGCGGACGCGGGAAAGGCTCATTCAAAGAGGCTGACGCAGGTGAAAAGGGCGGTGTCCGTCTGACCAAATCGGTGGAAGAAGCCGCCGAAGAAGCCAAAAAGATGCTGGGCCGGACGCTGGTCACGCATCAGACCGGCCCGGCGGGCAAGCAGGTCAACCGCATCTATATCGAAGCCGGTTCTGGCATCGAGCGCGAGCTTTATCTCGCCCTGCTGGTCGATCGTCAGACCAGCCGCATCTCGTTCGTCTGCTCGACCGAAGGCGGCATGGACATCGAAGAAGTGGCCGCAGAAACGCCCGAGAAAATCCTGTCCTTCTCGGTTGATCCAGCCACGGGGTATCAACCCTATCACGGCCGCCGCATCGCCTTTTCGCTGGGTCTGCAGGGCGCGCAGATCAAGCAATGCGTCAAACTGATGAGCCAGCTTTATACAGCCTTTGTCGAAAAAGACATGGAGATGCTGGAGATCAACCCGCTGATCGTCTCGGACAGCGGTGACCTCAAGGTGCTGGATGCCAAGGTCGGCTTCGACGGCAACGCGGTCTACCGCCACCCTGACATCGCCGAACTGCGCGACGAGACCGAAGAAGACCCCAAAGAGTTGGAAGCCTCGAAATACGACCTGAACTATATCGCTCTGGATGGTGAGATCGGGTGCATGGTCAACGGCGCCGGTCTGGCGATGGCGACGATGGACATCATCAAGCTTTACGGGGCCGAGCCTGCCAACTTCCTCGACGTCGGTGGTGGTGCGACCAAAGAGAAAGTAACCGAAGCGTTCAAGATCATCACCTCGGACGAAAACGTCAAAGGCATCCTGGTCAACATCTTCGGCGGCATCATGCGCTGTGACGTCATCGCCGAGGGCGTTGTCGCCGCCGTGAAAGAGGTCGGCCTGAAAGTGCCTCTGGTCGTGCGTCTGGAAGGCACGAATGTCGAGAAAGGCAAAGAGATCATCAACACCTCAGGCCTGGACGTGATCGCAGCGGACAACCTGAAAGACGGTGCTGAGAAGATCGTGAAGGCGGTTAAGGGTTGATGGTAAGGCCAGTCTTGGTTCTGAGCTTTTTGGCAATGGCAAGCTGCGCCGAAGAAGCCGGCAAAGGCAATGCGGTTAGCACGGAAGCTAATTTTTCGCGCGATCCAATTGTGTTCGACTGCCCTGACGGCCCGGACGTGGATGCGATGAGCAAACAATCGACCGCCACAGGCCGCCCGGTATCTTGCGACGACGGTGAGTTCACTTGGACCATCGATGCTCAACAAGAAGCCACCTAGCCTAATGTACTGAACCCGCCGTATGGCGAGTGAAACGACAATTTGTAAGGAGACGCCCCAAATGGCAGTCCTCATCGACGAAAATACCAAAGTGATCTGTCAGGGCTTTACCGGCTCGCAGGGCACATTCCACTCGGAACAGGCCATCGCCTATGGCACCAAGATGGTCGGCGGTGTGACCCCCGGCAAAGGCGGGATGACCCATCTTGACCTGCCCGTGTTCAACTCGGTTCACGAGGCCAAGCATGTGACCGAGGCCAATGCTTCGGTGATCTACGTGCCGCCACCCTTTGCCGCAGACTCGATCCTTGAAGCGATTGATGCCGAGATGGGGGTGATCGTAGCGATCACCGAAGGCATCCCGGTTCTGGATATGATGAAGGTGAAACGCGCGCTGGAAGGCAGCAATTCGCGCCTGATCGGGCCGAACTGCCCCGGTGTCATCACCCCGGATGCCTGCAAGATCGGCATCATGCCCGGCCACATCCACAAACGCGGCTCGGTCGGTGTTGTGTCGCGTTCGGGCACGCTGACCTATGAGGCCGTCAAACAGACCACCGATGTGGGTCTGGGCCAGTCCACCTGTGTCGGCATTGGCGGCGACCCGATCAAAGGCACCGAGCATATCGACGTGCTGGAATGGTTCCTGGCCGATGACGAAACCCACTCGATCATCATGATCGGTGAGATCGGTGGTTCCGCCGAGGAAGAAGCCGCGCAGTTCCTGGCCGATGAGGCCAAGAAGGGCCGCAAAAAGCCGGTCGCTGGTTTCATCGCTGGCCGCACCGCCCCTCCGGGCCGCCGCATGGGCCACGCGGGCGCGATTGTCGCTGGTGGCAAAGGCGGAGCCGAGGACAAGATCGAAGCCATGCGCTCGGCCGGTATCGTCGTGGCGGAAAGCCCCGCGACGCTGGGTGAGGCTGTGTTGGAAGCGATTGGGTAAGTCGTGATCCGAGGCCGTCAATCCTTATTTGGCTTAGTGGCTGCCCTCTTGGCAGTCACATCCGCACCTGCTGGTGCGGAAAACTATGATCTGGCCTCAGAAACCATCAGTGCATGTCAGTCAGAAACCGATCTGGCCATACTGACAGATGCGCTTATTCAAGTTGGGTGGACGCCCAAGGTGCCTGCAAATCTTGATGACAGGGCAATCCGGTCTTATGCAGCCACCTATCTGCCAAATCACTTCGGCACTGGCGACTATTCAGACACGCGCATCGCAAGCACCTGGGAGTTAGCTCTTAAAAATGCGACAGGTGCGCGCAACTTGAAGATAGTTGATGGTTCTCAGAAAAAGGACAGATGGTTTGTTCGTGACCAAACCGGAAGCGTTTTGCGAGTCGATAGCTACAAGAATGGAGAGTTCGAACAAACCAGCTGTGTTCTGGCATTCAAAGAAGAAGACTCTCCAATTACTTTTGAAAAGTTGCTAGAGGACTCCGACCGCAACCCCAAATCCCTTCCGCCAGTTCTTCATCTTCGGTCACAGTCTTCCGAAGATGAAGAACTAAAAAGAAGCATGAACGGCGCGATCTTGAACATACATCGAATGCAATCCGCCTCGGACCCAGAATTTGATGTTTCGTCAGTTTTTACAACTGTTACAACAAAGCGACCGGAGAAGTCAGAATGACCTTCTCAGACGCCATCCGCACCTGTTTCTCCAAGTTCTTCACCTTCTCGGGTCGTGCCGCGCGGCCCGAATACTGGTTCTTTTTCCTGTTCATCGTGATCTGGAACATCATCGCCGGGATCATCGACTGGCAGTTTTTCACGCAGGTTTCGACCTCGCAAACCGACAGCAGCACAAGCGTTACGGCCACGTCCAGCCAACCGGTGCAATCCATCGTTGGCCTGATCGTCTTTTTCCCGCATCTGGCCGTCGCGTGGCGGCGGATGCATGATACAGGGCGCAGCGGGCTTTTTGCCCTTCTGCCGATCCTGTTGATCCTCGGGGCCTTTGCAGTCTTGATTTTCGGCATCGGCCTTGCCTCAAGTTTCCAGCACGGCGGCAGCCTGGACATCCTGTTCACCCGCGCCACGTTGCTGATCGTCATTCCGACACTGATCGTCCTGTTTGTGTCGCCCCTTCTGGTTCTGTGGTGGCTGACCCGCCCCAGTCAGCCAGGCCCCAATAAATACGGTCCCAACCCATATGAGGTACTCCCATGACCGAACATACGCCCAACACTGCCTTTCATGCCTCTAGCTTCATGCAAGGCCACAATGCCGAATATCTGGAGCAGCTTTACGCCCAGTACACCAAGAACCCGGGCGCGGTAGATGCGGCCTGGGCCGAATTCTTCAAGGCGATGGGCGATGCCACACCGGATGTGCAGCGCGAGGCTGAAGGCCCGTCCTGGGCGCGGACCGACTGGCCGCCAATGCCCGCCGATGACCTGACGGGCGCGCTGACCGGGGAATGGGCCGAGATCGACGCCAAGGCAGCGGGCAAAAAGATCAAGGACAAAGCCGCGGACAAGGGTGTTGAGGTCAGCGACGATCAGATCAAACGCGCGGTTCTGGACAGTCTGCGCGCGCTGATGCTGATCCGGGCCTATCGGATCCGGGGCCATCTGGCCGCCGATTTGGACCCGTTGGGGATGCGTGCGGCCAGCACTCACCCCGAGCTGGATCCGAAAACCTATGGGTTCACCGAAGCGGATATGGATCGTCCGATCTTTATCGACAACGTTTTGGGCCTTCAGGTCGCCTCGATGCGGCAGATCGTCGAGATCGTAAAGCGGACCTATTGCGGCACTTTCGCGCTTCAATACATGCATATCTCGAACCCCGAAGAGGCCGCCTGGCTGAAAGAGCGGATCGAGGGCTATGGCAAGGAAATCGCCTTCACCAAGGAAGGCCGCAAGGCAATCCTGAACAAGATGGTCGAGGCTGAGGGATTCGAGAAGTTCCTGCATGTCAAATACATGGGCACCAAGCGGTTCGGTCTCGATGGCGGTGAAGCGCTGATCCCGGCGATGGAGCAGATCATCAAGCGTGGCGGTGCGCTGGGGCTGAGCGACATCGTAATCGGGATGCCGCACCGGGGGCGTCTGAATATACTGGCTAACGTGATGGGCAAGCCATACCGCGCGATTTTCAACGAGTTTCAGGGTGGCAGCTTCAAACCCGAAGACGTCGATGGCTCGGGCGATGTGAAGTATCACCTGGGCGCGTCCAGCGACCGCGAGTTTGATGGCAACAGTGTCCACCTGTCGCTGACCGCCAACCCCTCGCACCTTGAGGCGGTGAACCCGGTGGTGCTGGGTAAGGTCCGTGCCAAGCAGGATCAGTTGAACGACACCGACCGCACACGGGCGATGGGCATCCTGCTGCACGGCGATGCGGCCTTTGCGGGTCAGGGCGTGGTCGCCGAAGGCTTTGGCCTGTCGGGACTGCGCGGGCACAAGACTGGCGGCACGATGCATATCGTGGTGAACAACCAGATCGGCTTTACCACTGCACCGCACTTCTCACGCTCCAGCCCGTACCCGACGGATATCGCGCTGATGGTCGAGGCGCCGATCTTCCACGTCAATGGTGATGACCCCGAGGCTGTGGTTCATGCGGCCAAAGTCGCAACTGAGTTCCGTCAGAAGTTCCACAAGGACGTGGTGATCGACATCTTCTGCTATCGCCGCTTTGGTCACAACGAGGGCGACGAGCCCATGTTCACCAACCCAGTCATGTACAAGCGGATCAAGACGCATAAGACCACGCTGTCCTTGTATACCGAACGTCTGGTCAAGGACGGCCTGATCCCCGAAGGTGAGATCGAGGATATGAAAGCCGCGTTCCAGGCGCATCTGAATGATGAGTTTGAGGCAGGCAAAGACTATAAGCCGAACAAGGCCGATTGGCTCGATGGCCGCTGGTCACATCTGGACAAGAACAAGGACGAATACGTCCGCGGTGAAACCGCAATCTCGCCCGAGACGCTGGCCGAAGTCGGCAACGCTCTGACCCGCGCGCCTGACGGCTTTGCGCTGCACAAGACCGTTGGCCGCCTGCTTGAGCACAAAAAGAAGATGTTCGAAACCGGTACGGGTTTTGACTGGGCCACCGGCGAAGCGCTGGCCTTTGGCTCGCTACTGACCGAAGGCTATCCGGTCCGTCTGTCGGGGCAAGACGCCACGCGCGGGACGTTCAGCCAGCGTCATTCAGGTTTTGTGCATCAGGAAACCGAAGAGCGGTATTATCCGCTGAACAATATCCGCGCCGGGCAATCGCACTACGAAGTGATCGACTCGATGCTCAGCGAATATGCCGTTCTGGGCTTTGAGTATGGTTACTCACTGGCCGAACCCAACGCCCTGACCCTGTGGGAAGCGCAGTTTGGTGACTTTGCCAACGGCGCGCAGATCATGTTCGATCAGTTCATCAGCTCGGGCGAAAGCAAATGGCTGCGGATGTCCGGTCTGGTCACGCTGCTGCCACACGGGTTCGAAGGCCAGGGCCCCGAACACTCATCTGCGCGGCTGGAGCGGTTCCTGCAGATGTGCGGTCAGGACAACTGGATCGTGGCGAACTGTACGACGCCTGCGAACTATTTCCACATCCTGCGCCGTCAGTTGCACCGCACCTTCCGTAAGCCGCTGATCATGGTCACGCCGAAATCGCTGCTGCGCCATAAGCTCGCGGTCAGCACAGCTGATCAGTTCACCACCGGGTCCAGCTTCCACCGGGTGTTGTGGGATGACGCTCAGCACGGCAACTCTGACACCAAACTGGTGGCCGACGACAAGATCAAACGGGTCGTTCTGTGCTCGGGCAAGGTTTACTACGACCTGCTCGAGGAACGCGACGCGCGCGGTATTGATGACGTCTATCTGCTGCGGATCGAGCAATATTATCCCTTCCCGGCCCATTCCCTGATCAACGAGCTTGAGCGGTTCAAAGGGGCCGAAATGGTCTGGTGTCAGGAAGAGCCCAAGAACCAGGGCGCCTGGACCTTTATCGAGCCCAATATCGAATGGGTCCTGACCCGTATCGGGGCCAAGCACACTCGCCCGGTCTATGCCGGACGCGCAACCTCGGCCTCGCCCGCGACGGGTCTGGCCAGCCAACACAAAGCCCAACAAGAAGCGCTGGTGAACGAAGCGCTGAGCATTGAAGGAAAGTAATGATGTCCATTGAAGTTCGTGTTCCCACGTTGGGCGAGTCGGTCACCGAGGCGACGGTTGCAACCTGGTTCAAGAAGCCCGGCGATGCGGTCGCCGTGGATGAAATGCTGTGCGAGCTGGAAACCGACAAGGTAACGGTCGAGGTCCCCTCACCCGCCGCTGGCGTGATGGGCGAAATCGTCGCTGCCGAAGGCGAAACCGTTGGTGTGGATGCACTGCTGGCGACAATTGCCGCCGGTGAAGGTGCAGCACCCGCGCCCGCCGCCCCAGCTGCTGAAGCCCCCGCAGCGGCTCCTGCTGCTTCAGGCGGTTCGGTCGATGTGATGGTGCCCACTCTGGGTGAATCTGTGACCGAAGCGACCGTTTCGACGTGGTTCAAACAGGTCGGCGACAGTGTCGCGCAGGATGAGATGCTTTGCGAGCTGGAAACCGACAAGGTCTCGGTCGAGGTTCCGGCCCCCGCCGCGGGCGTTCTGGCCGAAATCACGGCCCCCGAGGGCACGACCGTGGACGCCAGCGCCAAGCTGGCGGTGATCTCTGGCTCGGCAACCGGGGCAACCCCTGCACCTGCGGCAGCCGCCGCAGCACCGGCTGCGGCAAGCACCGGCAAAGACGTAGCCAACGCTCCGTCCGCTGAAAAAGCCATGGCCGAGGCCGGGCTGTCAGCCGATCAGGTCACCGGCACCGGGCGCGATGGCCGCATCATGAAAGAAGATGTGGCCAAAGCCGTCGCCGCAGCAGCTGCCCCAGCACCTGCAGCAACCCCTGCCCCTGCGGCCCAGGCGCCACGTGCGCCAGTTGTCGCCGAAGATGCCTCGCGCGAGGAACGGGTCCGCATGACCCGTCTGCGCCAGACCATCGCCAAGCGCCTGAAAGACGCGCAGAACACTGCCGCGATCCTGACCACCTACAATGAGGTGGACATGACCGAGGTAATGGCGCTGCGCAACCAGTACAAAGACCAGTTCGAAAAGAAACACGGTGTGCGTCTGGGCTTTATGTCCTTCTTTACCAAGGCCTGCTGTCACGCGCTGAAAGAAGTGCCCGAAGTGAATGCCGAGATCGATGGCAACGACATCGTCTACAAGAACTTCGTGCATATGGGCGTGGCCGCCGGTACGCCACAAGGGCTGGTGGTTCCGGTGATCCGTGATGCAGATAGCATGTCCTTTGCTGCAATCGAAAAGGCCATCGCCGAAAAAGGCAAACGCGCGCGCGACGGCAAGCTGTCGATGGCCGAGATGCAGGGCGGTACCTTCACCATCTCGAACGGGGGTGTCTATGGCTCGCTGATGTCCTCGCCGATCCTGAACCCGCCGCAATCGGGTATTCTGGGGATGCACAAGATCCAGGACCGTCCGATGGTTATCAACGGAGAGATCAAGATCCGCCCAATGATGTATCTGGCTCTGTCCTACGACCACCGGATCGTCGACGGCAAAGGCGCGGTCACCTTCCTTGTGCGCGTCAAAGAAGCGCTCGAAGATCCACGCCGCCTGCTGATGGACCTGTGACCATGGCGACCCATGTTCTGTGGCAGGCCGATGTGGCAGATTTCGATGTCTGGCTGAAAGTGTTCCGCGAAGACAAAAAGATGAGAGAGGCTGCGGGGATCCGCGACCTCCATATCTGGCAGGACCCTGCGCAAAAAGACCACGCGGTTGCGCTGTTCGAAATCACTAATCTGAACCGGGCCGAGAATTTCCTGCAATCCGAAGAACTGGCGATGCATCACGAACGCGGCGGTGTGGCCCATATTCAAATCAAGGTGTTGGAGCCTGTCTAGGCAAGCGGGCCGCCCCTCACCTTTTCTAAAATACTCCGGGGGACGCCCGGATCGGGCCGGGGGCAAAGCCCCCTTCCCCGAAAACCCATAAAGGACCTGAGATATGGCAAATTATGACGTCATCGTAATCGGAGCCGGCCCGGGCGGCTATGTCTGTGCCATCCGCTGTGCCCAACTGGGCCTGAAAACCGCCGTTGTCGAAGGGCGTGAGACGCTGGGTGGCACCTGCCTGAACGTCGGCTGTATCCCGTCCAAGGCGCTGCTGCATGCCAGTCATCAATTGCATGAGGCCGAGCATAACTTTGCAAAAATGGGCCTGAAAGGCAAAAGCCCCTCGGTCGATTGGAAGCAGATGCAGGCCTATAAGGATGAGGTCATCGAAGGCAACACCAAGGGCATCGAGTTTCTGTTCAAGAAGAACAAGATCGACTGGCTGAAAGGCTGGGGCTCGATCCCTGCTGCGGGTCAGGTCAAAGTGGGGGACGAGGTTCACGAGACCAAGAACATCATCATTGCCTCGGGCTCTGAACCTGCATCGCTGCCCGGGGTCGAGGTGGACGAAAAGGTTGTTGTTACATCGACTGGCGCGCTGTCGCTGGGCAAGATCCCGAAAAAGATGGTGGTGATTGGCGCCGGTGTCATCGGGCTGGAACTAGGCTCTGTCTATAGCCGCTTGGGCGCCGAGGTCACGGTGATCGAATACCTCAAAGAGATCACACCGGGCATGGACCCGGAGGTGCAAAAGACCTTCCAACGGATCCTCAAGAAACAGGGGCTGACTTTCGTTATGGGTGCTGCGGTGCAAAAGACCGAAGCAACAAAAACCAAGGCCAAGGTCACCTATAAGCTGCTGAAAGATGACAGCGAGCATGTGATCGATGCCGATACCGTGCTGGTCGCTACCGGGCGCAAGCCTTACTCCGATGGTCTGGGACTGGACGCTCTGGGCGTCGAGATGACGCCGCGCGGTCAGATCAAAGTGGGCAGCGATTGGCAAACCAACGTGCCCGGCATCTACGCCATTGGCGATGTGACCGAAGGCCCGATGCTGGCGCACAAAGCCGAAGACGAAGGCATGGCCGCCGCTGAGCAGGTCGCGGGCAAACATGGCCACGTGAACTATGGCGTCATCCCCGGGGTGATCTACACCTGGCCCGAGGTTGCCAATGTGGGCGAAACCGAAGCCACGCTGAAAGAGCAAGGCCGCGCCTATAAGGTCGGCAAGTTCATGTTCATGGGCAATGGGCGCGCCAAGGCGAATTTCGCATCAGACGGGTTTGTCAAAATCCTGGCCGACAAGGAAACGGATCGCATCCTTGGTGCGCATATCATCGGTCCGGCCGCCGGAGACCTGATCCACGAGGTGTGTGTGGCAATGGAATTTGGCGCATCCGCCGAAGATCTGGCGCTGACCTGCCACGCGCATCCCACCTACTCCGAGGCCGTGCGCGAGGCCGCCTTGGCCTGTGGCGACGGCCCGATCCACAGCTAAGACCAAAGCCCCGGCGGCGATCACGCCGCTGGGGTCAACCACGCCTTCAGGTAGATGTCTAACCTGTCCTGAAAGCGCTCTGACCCGTGCAGGGCACAGAAGGTCAGTGCCATGGCCTGAATTGCAAAGGCCTGCACCCCTTCGGCCAGCAATTCCGACGTCACGTCGCGACGTGCAGGGACCGTGTTCAGCCAGGTTTCCACGACACGGACATAGCGTTCGAAACAACGGGCGATAGGCCCAATTTCGGTGATAGCCGCGGCTCCTGAATACCGGATCAACAGGTCGAACACATACCGCTCGGATGTCATGAAGTCATGCACCGGAGCCAGGGCTTGAATAAGTTCGGCAACTGAACCAGGCACGGGATCTTGTTCAACCTGATCAAAGATCGCGGCCAGCTTTTCGCCGATCAGGTGTGCCATCAAAGCGTCTTTGTCCTTGAAATGCGCAAAGAACGTACCTTTGGCGACTCCCGCAGATTTTACCACATCTTCAACACGTAAAGCCTCGTACCCGCCTTGGCTTACAAGTTCAGTCGCCGCGTCCAGTAGCCGGGCACGGGTCTTGAGCGTTCTTTTTTGAACAGTCTTTTGCATTGCCCCAGATTGCATGTTTTTTGACCGTGGTCAAATTTAATATTGACCGCGGTCATTTTTTGATTCTAATAAATGACCACGGTCATTTTTGGAGAATCACCATGCCGCGTAAAAAGATCCTGATCCTTGACGGTCATCCCGCAGAAAGCAGCTTGTCCCGGACATTCGCGCAAACCTACGCAGACGCCGCACGTCAAAACGGCCACGACGTTCGCATGATTCACTTGTGCGACTTGCAGTTCGACCAAGATTTCGGCCAGGGCAGTTACGACGACTTCAAACCCCTAGAGCCTGCACTTGAGAAGGTCTTGCAGGACTTTGAATGGAGCGATCATCTGGTTCTGACCACGCCCATGTGGTGGGGCGGCCTTCCGGCGAAACTCAAGGGGCTGATCGACCGCATGTTCATTCCGGGGCGCACTTTTGACACGCGCAATACAACCAAGCTTGGTTTCCCGGCACCTATCCTGACGGGTCGTACCGCGCGGGTTATCCTGACATCCGACACGCCGGGTTGGTTCATGCGACTGGTGTATCGCCAAGCCCTGATCCGTCAGGTCCGAGATCAGGTGCTGGGGTTTGTCGGCTTCAAACCCACACGGTTCACCTATTTTGCGGGGGCCAGCTATCCCAAGCCCGGACATGTCGACCGATGGATCAGCAAGGTCGCAAAGATCGGTGCGGCGGCTGTCTGACAGCTATGGGCACCTACCACATTGTCTTGGCGGCGCGCGGTCCCCAGTCTTTATCATATTGCGCGCCACCCTCTTCCCCGGATGAGGCTTCGGCCAGCAGCTGACCCACGCTGGGCAAGTTTGCGCTTTCATCCTCTGCGGACCAGGTGCCGGAGCGCATCAACGCGCGGGCGCATTGCGAGTAGATCTCGGTGATCGAAATCACGATGACCGTTGCGGGATGTTTTCCGTTCTTGTCAAACCGCGCGCGCAAAGCCTCGTCCGCGGTCACGCGTGCCGATCCGTTCACGCGCACAACATTGTTCGAGCCTGGCACCATAAACATCAATGAAACCCTGGGGTCGCGGACTATATTGCGCAGGCTATCCAACCGGTTGTTCCCGCGCCAATCCGGCAAGGCCAGCGTTTTCGGGTCAAGTTCCAACACAACCGGGCCATCATCGCCCCTGGGACTGCCATCAACGCCTTCCGGTCCTACGGTGCTGAGGACGCACAGCCGTGAGGACATGATCCACTGACGATAGAGCGGCGTCAGATGATCAACGACCTTGCGCAACGACGGCGCCACCGGGGCACCATAAAGAGCGGTCAGCGCCTCGATATCTTCAATGAACTCCATCCGGATCAAACCCCACTTCGCGCATCAAACTGTTCGAGCGTGTCTCGACCATCTCTTCCAAACGTTTCAGGAATAAGTCTTTTGGAACACCGGGCTCGATCGGATCAAGAAAATCGACAATCGCCAGCCCCGGTTTGCGCAGGATCCCGGTGCGCGGCCAGAACACGCCCGCGTTGGTCGCCACGGGGATACAGGGAAACGCAAGACCCTCGTACAGCACCGCCGTGCCCACTTTATATGGCTTCTTTACGCCCGGCGCGACTCGCGTGCCCTGCGGGTAGATCACCAACTGCCCGGGCTCGCTGAACTCTTTGGCCACATCTTTGACCATCTTCGCCACAGCTGCGCCTTTGCGCCCGCGATTGACGGGGATGCAGCCCAAGCGTTTCGCATAAAGACCGATGATCGGTGTCCACAGCAGCTCTCGCTTCATGATGAACTTGCCATGCGGCACCGCGTTGAAGATCATTATGATGTCCAGAAACGACTGGTGCTTGGCCCCCACAACAACTTCGCCGGTTGGAACACTGCCGCGCACTTCGCATCTGATGCCAACCATCCAGCGCGCCATCCACATGGTTGTTCGTGCATAGGTCTTGCAGGCCCGCAACGCGCCTTGTTTGGCAAACAGCGCATAGGGCGCAAAGACGATGCCCAGGATAAGCATCCAGGCATAGATCACGATCATGAAGATCAGTGACCGGATCCATTGAAAGGCCGTGGCCATCACGAAAGCTCCTTCAACTTGCGCCGCGCGGCGGCCCATGTGGCCACAAAGGCAACGGCTGCGCCCAACAGGGGGATCAGAGCGGGCAGCAGCCATCCGATGCCCTGAAAGCCCAGCCCGGTCAGGAAACCACCTGCATCCGAGGCCTCGGGCAGCAACAAAACACCGGACATCCCGAACAGTGTCCCAACCGCAGCCCCAAACAGAGCGCGCAGGGTGAAGCGGCGTACAAAGGCACCTGCGATGAACCGGTCCCGCGCGCCGATCTGACGCAAAACCTCGATGATCTGCGCATTGGCCGCAAGGGAAGCGTTGGCCGCAAGCGTGATCATCGCTGCGGTGGCCCCGCCGATCAGCAGGATCGAGATCCAACCAAGGCGCCTCAGTGACACCGCAGCCTCTACCAAAGGTTCACGCCAACGGGAATGGTCATCCAGCACAGCACCCGGCACCTCCGCACCCAATCGCAGGCGCAATCCGGTGGCGTCCAGGCCCGGCTCTCCCTCGACGATTTCGATCAGCTGCGGCACTGGCAAACTGTCAAGCGGCAGATCAGGCCCGAACCAGGGGGCAAGCAGGGCGACCTGCTCTTCTGTGGTCAGCGCTCGGGCAGACGCCACGCCGGGCGTCTGGCTCAGCACGGCCAAGGCGGCCTCGGTCTGCGCGGCGCGCTGATCTGCCGGCGCGTTGATCCGCAATGTAGCAGCACCTGCCAGTTCCGAGGCCCAACGATCGGCCAATCGGCCAGAGGCCAACGACAGCGCCAGCGCAAAAACCGCCAAAAACGCCATCGCGCCAGAGACGAACAGGGTCAGTTGAGCGGTATAACCGGTGGGCGGCACCACACGGTCGGCGCTGCGGTCGCGTTGCAGCAGGGCGCGCAGGTCATCCTTGATCATAGATCCGCTCCTGCCAGTTGCAGCCCATGCTGCGAAATTCGCAGAACGCGCGCCTGAACCTGACTTTTGGCGGCGCGGATCAGGCTGAGGTCATGGGTGGCGATCAGAACAGTCTTGCCCATCCGGTTCAGTTCGACCAACAGGCGCAGCAACCGCTGCGACATTTCCCAGTCGACATTGCCCGTCGGCTCATCCGCCAGAACGACATCCGGTGACAGGATCACAGCCCGTGCCAAAGCGGCACGCTGGCGTTCACCACCCGACAGCTCGGGCGGGTACGCATCGCGACGCGTGCCAAGGCCAACCCAATCCAAAAGCTCGCCAAGATTTGCATCTTCCGTCTCGGCGGCGCGCCCTGACACCATCAGCGGCAAGGCGACGTTTTCGGCCACGGTCAGGTGGTCCAAAAACCGACAATCCTGATGTACTACGCCGACCCTTCGACGCAACAAGGCCATTTGATCCCGATCCTGCCGGGCGACATCGTCGCCGAAGACAGACAGTCGCCCAGCGCTTGCCTGCAACGCGCCGTAGCAGAGCTTGAGAAAGGTGGTTTTACCAGCGCCGGAGGGGCCCGTTAGAAAATGGAACGAGCCGGGCTGCAATTGCAGCGTAACATCGCTCAGCAACTCACCATCACCATAGCTGTAGCTGAGATTTTCCAGCTCGATCACAGCTGTCCCCTTTATCTTTTATGCACTGTGTCTTGCCCGAGAGTTGCGACGGTTTCAATGCTTCATCGGTTCCATTTTGGATACAGTTGCACCCCCTGATCGAAAACACGCTTTGCGGTAGCCTCGTATCGGAATATAAGTTTTGAAAAAAGGATGACCGGCCAGTAGGCGGGCCAGGAGGCAGAATGCGGATTACATGCCCGAATTGCGGTGCCCAATATGAAGTCCCTGACGAGGTTATTCCCGAGGGCGGGCGCGACGTGCAGTGTTCAAACTGTGAAAAAACGTGGTTTCAGGGAAAGAGCGACGAGGTAGAGGTGCCAGAGGCCGCCGAAGACACGGTCGTGACCCCAAAGCCCGAGCCTGTTCCCGAGCCCGAGGCCGAACCAGCCGCGTCTGAGGCCACTACCGACGTTCCGGCAGAACCCGAACCGGTTGCAGAAGCAAAGCCCGAGACCAAGAAGTCCAGCAATCTGGACCCTTCAATCAGCAGCATTCTGCAGGAAGAAGCCGCGCGCGAGTCGGAGTTGCGAGCCAAAGAAAGTGGAAGCCTGGAAAGCCAGCCGGACTTCGCTCTGGATCCCCCACCGGTTCCAGCGAAAGTGGCGCCAAAACGGCCACCGGCGACTCAGACCGCAAGCGATGCCGGCAAGAAAAAAGAGCTGCCAGATGTCGAAGCGATCAATTCCGGGCTGCGCAGCGCGACGGTCGGCGATCTGAACGACACGCCACCGGTGGCACGCAAATCCAACGGGTTTCTGCGGGGTTTTGCGCTGATTGTCATCATCGGTGTGATCCTGCTGCTGATCTACAGCAACGCCAACCAGATCAGCGAGGCGGTACCGCAAGCGGATCCCGTGTTGCAATCTTATGTATCCATGGTCGATCAGGCCCGTTTGTGGTTGCAAGCGCAATCAGATGCGGGCGCAGCGCAGAACTGACCCTTCGGGTCAGAACCGCTCCAACAGCCGTTTGAGATAGTCTAGCTCGACTTGGGGCCGATCCGTATCGCCGGTACGGCGGCGGATTTCGTCCAGCAACTCGCGGGCGCGGCGATAGACGTCTTCGCCCTGCAACAGATTCTCATCGGTCGAGATTGATCCATTGGCGCCAGCATTCCGGCCCAAGGGGTCACGATTGCTGGCTTGTGCCTCCCCTTCCTGCGTTCCCTGTCCCGGTTGGTTCTGCTGGTTCTGAGCCATCGCCTCGCCCAAGGATCGCATACCTTCCCGCAGCGCTTCCATCGCCTCGGACTGGCGGTCAATCGCTTCGGCCAGATCATCCCCGCGCAAAGCGTCTTCGGCCTGATCCATGGCGCGACCGGCCCGATCCAGCGCATCCCGCGCGGCGTCACCTTCAGGTGTACCACCACCGGGCAGGCCCTGTTGCTGACGGCTCAACTCGTTGCGCAAAGCTTGCTGACGATCCGCCAGCGATTGCTGCTGGCCGGATTGGCCCTCACCTTCGCCATCAGGCGTTCCCTGGCCTTGGCCTTCGTGGCTTTCGCCCCGGCCTGAGCCGCCATTGCGCCCTTCATTGCCCTGACTGTCACCAGCCTGCGCGCCGGGATTGAACTGTTCTTGCAGATCACGAAAAGCCTGATCACTAAGCCCTTGCTGTTCGCGCAGCGTCTCGGCCAGTCCTTCCATGGCCTGCTGGCCCTCGGATTGACCGCCTTGGCCCTGGCCTTGGGTGACCCGCATATTCTCCATCATCTGCTGGAACTCCTCAAGCGCCTGCTGCGCTTCGGCCATACGGCCCTGTTCCATCAGTTCCTGAATGCGATCCATCATGCGTTGCAGATCATCTTGAGACATCTGCATCGATTCACCGTTTTGACCCTGCTGCTGCTCGCCACCCTCACCGTTTTCCTGTGCCAGGCGTTGAAGTTGTTGCAGATAGTCCTGAGTGGCCTCGCGCAGCTCCTGCATCAACTCGGCAATCTCTTCGTCGCTTGCACCATTCTGCATCGCTTCGGTAAGGCGCTCTTGTGCACGACGCATCCGTTCGAGCGCATCCGCAAGCGTGCCATCTTCGATCAGAATCGCCAGATCCCACAACGCTTGCGCTATCTCTTCCTGCTGCTTGTCCTTCAACCCGTATTTGTCGAACGCCTCAAGCCGGCGCAGGGTCACGCGAAGGCGCAAATAAGCGGTCTCGGACCGGAACACGCCATCCGGCAGATGGGACACAGCCCGCAAAACCTGCGACACGCGAAGCGCGTTTTCCTTGGACCACAGCAAGTCACGGCGCTGTTCGATGATCGCTGCTGCAAGCGGGTCAAAGAACCTGCGTGCGGGCAGATCGGTCTGGTAGATCTCGGATGTCACCACCTGCTCTGCAGCGTCCTGCGCAGAGAGCGTGATCTTGACCGGCAAATGCGCCCAGGGATGTTCCGAGAAATCTTCGATCAGGTCTTCGGTGAATTCACTGCGATCTCCGGTGATCGGCATCGGCAGGTCAACGGTAATCAACTCGCGCGGTTCCGGGTCGGTGGCCAGACCATAGCGGCGGTCGACATTGTCCAAATCCAGCTCAATCCGGGCCGTGCCCGAGATCACGCCGTAATCATCCGCCGCATCAAAGGGCAGTTTCATCTGGCCGCCTGCCTCGGCCTCGGCCCGACCCGAAACTGCGATCTGCGGAGCAGTGTCGGCAACGATCTGAACCGCCCATTCCTGAGCAGCAGGACCTTCGATCTTCAACTGGCCCGAGGTTTCGGCCACAAAATCCTGTTCCGGCTCGGTCGCCAGTTCGGCCCCGGTGGGTGATGTCGTCTCGGTCAGTGTATGGGCGCCGATCTCGCCGTAGAACCGCAAAGTGATGCGGCTGCCTTGCGGCACCACCAGCGACGGACCACTTTGATCGGCCAGATAGAGCGTCGGCAATCCGGTATAGCGCGGGGGCTCGACCCAGCCCTCCCATGTCGCTCCCGGCCCGGCCTGTGCCGTACCCGGCGCCATCTCGGCCACGGACCCAATCCGCCAGAATGATCCGAACACCAGACCCACAACCAAGGCCAGCATCGCCGCATAGCGTAGGGCAAACGGGTCGCGCGAGGCGAGCCGAAGGTCAGGCGAAACAGGTTCGGCCTGGGCTGCGCGTGCTGCCATGCGTGCCTGATGGGCCTGCCACAGGGCAACGGAATCTGCGTCCATCGCACCAATCGCCTGATCATCCAGCAGCGCCTGTATAGGACGGCCCGGCAATGTCTCATCCAAACGGATCAAAGCTTCGGCCCGGGACGGTATGTGAACGCGCCGGACCCCGTAAACAGCTGTCACAACCAATGCGACAACCGCCACCACGGCGGCGCCCCAAACGGTTTCGACAGCGACAAGATCGTGCAGGCCCAGCAACAAAGCGGCCATAACCAGCATCAGTACCGAGAAGAACGGCCAAAAGGCGCGCAAAACCTGCTCGGCCAGCAAACCCGCATGGGTCAGCCACAAGGACAGTCTAGGAACGGGCAGCTTCGAGTTGTCGCGCAAGGCGGGCCTCCTGATTGGGCCCGCGCGACCACCGCGTCAAAGCCACGTAGGTATGGTATCGCGGTTTATGATTTCGTCAAAGCTTGGGCGTTCACGAATTACGGCAAATTGATCCCCGTTCACCAAAACTTCGGGGATCAGAGGGCGCGTATTGTATTCGCTGGACATTACCGCGCCATATGCGCCTGCGCTGCGAAAGGCGATCAGATCACCGGATTGCAAGGGCGGCATGTTACGCTGCTTGGCAAAAGTGTCCCCGGATTCGCAAACCGGGCCAACGATGTCATAGGGCTGTGGCTCGACACCGGCCTCAGGTTCCTGAACCGCAATGATGTCGTGATGCGCTTCATACATTGCGGGCCGGATCAAATCGTTCATAGCCCCGTCAATGATCAGAAAATCGCGGCCTTCGCCGGACTTCACATAGATCACCTTGCTGACCATCAAACCAGCATTGCCCGCAATCAGTCGCCCCGGTTCAATCTCGATCTCGCACCCCAAATGTCCAAGCGTTTTCTTGACCATAGCCCCGTATTCAACCGGCAAAGGTGGTGCCTCGTTCGAGCGGGTATAGGGAATGCCCAGCCCGCCACCCAAATCCAAACGGCGGATATTGTGGCCCTCGGCACGCAACTGCGCGGTCAGATCGGCGACTTTGTTATAGGCCAGCTCGAACGGGGCCAGATCGGTCAATTGCGACCCGATATGAACGTCGATCCCGATCACCTCAAGTCCCGGAAGGCTGGCCGCGCGGGCGTAGACCTCGGACGCGCGTGAGATCGGAATACCAAACTTGTTCTCGGATTTACCCGTGGCAATCTTGGCGTGGGTTTTCGCATCCACATCTGGGTTCACCCGCACGGTAATCGGCGCGATTACGCCCAATTCCTGGGCAACCGCATTGATCACTTCCATCTCGGGTTCGGATTCCACGTTGAACTGACGAATTCCACCGGTCAGCGCCGTGCGAATCTCATCTGCCGTTTTACCGACGCCCGAGAAAACGATCTTGTCGCCGGGCACGCCAGCCGCCTTGGCACGCATGTACTCACCGCCCGAGACGACATCCATCCCCGCCCCCACCTGCGCCAACGTCTTCAGGATCGCCTGATTGCTGGCCGCTTTCATCGCATAGCAGACAAGGTGGTCCGTGCCTTCCAGCGCGTCGTCAAACAGCTTGAAATGACGCTGCAACGTCGCTGTCGAATAGACATAGAACGGCGTTCCGACCGCGGCTGCGATCTCGGAAATCGGGACATCCTCGGCGAAAAGCGCGCCGTCGCGGTAGAGAAAATGATCCATAAAGCGCGCTTAGACCAAAAAAGGCCTGTGGATCAATGGAGTCTGGCGGATTTACACGCCGAACAAAGTCAAAAGGACGTTGAGCCACCCACACGCCCATATCCCGAGATCGAGATACCCGAAGACTTGGGCTCGGGCGTCGGCTCGGGGCGCGGCTGAGACGTAGGTTCACAAGCGGCCAAAGCCGCAAGCAGAAGAAACGGGGTCAATAATTTCATGATATCTTCTTTTCTAAAGGCCTCAGAACCCGACAAACAGGCTTATCGGGCCGCGTGTCGCGCCAACGCCAGCCGCCACATAGGTCCCGCTGGAGCCTACGCCAACGCTGGCATTCATTGTCGGTTGCAGCGGTTCACCATCTGCGCCGCAGCCTGCCAACACCGCACAGGTAGCTACCAAGATCGTTGCGCGCAGCAGAGTCATCAGACCATCGCTTTCCATCTTTGAACCTGGGCCCGCACCCGATCCGGTGCGGTGCCACCGTAGGACTGACGCGAGTTTACCGAATTTTCGACCGTAAGAACAGAATAGACATCTTCGGTGATGTCACCATGGACCGATTGCATATCGGCAAGGCTCAGATCAGGCAGGTCACAGCCTTTGTTTTCGGCCATCGCAACCAACGAGCCGGTGACATGGTGCGCATCCCGAAACGGCAGCCCGGGCACACGCACCAGCCAATCGGCCAGGTCCGTCGCGGTTGAAAAGCCTGACCCTGCAGCAGCGGCAAGACTGTTGCGATTGGCAGTCATGTCCTTGACCATGCCTTCCATCGCCGCCAGCGCCAACATCCAGTTGTCGGCGGCATCAAATACCTGCTCTTTGTCTTCCTGCATGTCTTTGGAATAGGCCAAGGGCAGGCCCTTCATCACTATCATCAGCGCAGTATTGGCGCCAAAGATGCGCCCCACCTTGGCCCGGATCAGCTCGGCCGCATCCGGGTTTTTCTTTTGCGGCATGATCGAGGATCCAGTGGAAAAGCGATCAGACAAGGTGACAAAGCGGAACTGGGCCGAGGACCAGATCACCAGCTCTTCGGCAAAGCGCGACAGGTGGACAGCGCAGATTGACGCGGTGGACAGGAATTCCAGCGCGAAATCGCGGTCGCTGACGGCGTCCAACGAGTTGGCGGCAGGTCGATCAAACCCAAGCGCCTTGGCAGTCATATCGCGGTCGATGGGGAATGAGGTTCCGGCCAGCGCCGCAGCACCCAAGGGGGACTCGTTCATCCTGGCGCGCGCATCGCGGACGCGCGACAGATCGCGGCCAAACATCTCGACATAGGCCATCATATGATGCCCCCAAGTGACCGGCTGCGCGGTTTGTAGATGGGTAAAGCCCGGCATCACCCAATCGGCCCCGGCCTCGGCCTGCGCCAAAAGCGCACGGATCAAAGCCAGCAAACCCGTTTCAGCCGCATCCAGCTGATCACGCACCCACAGTTTGAAATCGGTAGCGACCTGATCGTTGCGCGATCGGCCTGTGTGCAAGCGGCCTGCGGGCTCTCCGATAACCTCTTTCAGGCGCGCTTCGACGTTCATGTGGATGTCTTCCAGTGCGGCCGAGAACTGAAACTCACCCTTCTGGATTTCTGACAAAACGGTGAGCAGCCCTTCCCGAATGGCCTCGGCATCACTATCACTAATGACGCCTGTCGCAGCCAGCATGGCGGCATGGGCGCGCGAGCCTGCAATGTCCTGGGCTGCCATCCGCTGATCGAACCCGATCGAGGCGTTGATCGCCTCCATGATCGCGTCTGGACCGGCGGCAAAGCGGCCGCCCCACATCTGGTTCGAGGATTGATCGGTCATGAATGAAAACCCGGAGTTGATATGCGCCTGTTACGTCTGTTCCCCCTTTATATGGCCCTTGCGTTGGGTGCAAACGCAGCTTTGGCAACGGATGCCGAAACGCTGGCACCCTTGCGGGATGGCTCTCTGAAACGGCTGATCTTGCATAGCGAACCCAAAGAGGCCAAGACCATCGAGTTCCAATTGGAAGATGACGGCGGCGTTGGCACGCTGGAAGACTATGCCGGCAAATACGTGCTGGTGAATTTCTGGGCCACTTGGTGTGCACCTTGTCGCAAAGAGATGCCTCAGATTGCCGAGCTGCAAGAGGAATTTGGCGGCGACAAGTTCGAGGTTCTGACCCTGGCCACAGGCCGCAACTCTCCTGCCGGGATCAAGAAATTTTTTGACGACAATGGCATCACGGGCTTACCGCGCCACCAAGACCAAAGCTCGTCCGCCGCGCGTGAATTCGGTGTCGTTGCCCTGCCGATCACTTTGATCCTGAACCCCGAAGGCCAGGAAATTGCACGTTTGATCGGAGACGCGGAATGGAATTCCGACAGCGCCAAAGCGATCATCTCGACCTTGGTGGGCGCCGAAAGCTGACCCCTGCGGTCAACGTGAGACACGGAACCTTCGGGCGCCTGTAACGCCCGAGGGTAGTTTCATTTAGTCGGGCTTGGGCCATTTTATGCCCTGATTTCAAGCTTTCGGCACCAAACCGCTCAAGAAAGCGGCACCTGCGTCGGCAGAACCCAAAGCCGAAGCGACCCATATTGAAACGCCGATATTGGTTGCCACATGGATAACAGAAGACCGAAGCACCCGAGGACCGCATGACCCGTATCACATCCATCTCGACCTATATCGGACTGCTGGGCCTTGTTTTGTCGATGGTTGCCGCTTTGGCAGAAACGGTGTCCCCTGCGGCTTTGCTTTTTGGCTTTGTCCTGATGCTGACCGGTATGTTTGGCGCGATTATCGCCGCTGCGGCCTCGTGGTCCTTTGAGCGCGCCCGATCAAACTGATCGATATTCTGAAACGTCTTAACCGCAGATTCATCTGTTTGCCCTGAAATCATGACCAACAGGGTTTGGCCATGACTGAAGGATCGTCACGGATATGCGGAACAAGAGGCTTGCGGACCTGCCGGAAGGGGCGGACAGCCCGCTGGACGCTGCGGTTTCGGCGCGGGATCGTTCAGCGGTTCAGATGGCGACCGAAGCGGTGAAACACAAGCAATGCAAGCTGGCGTTTCAGCCGGTCATGCAATCGCGCCCACCCCAGGGCGTCGCTTTTTACGAGGGGTTCATCCGCGTGTTGGATGAAACCGGGCGCGCCATTCCCGCGCGTGAGTTCATGCCGCAGGTTGAAAACACACCTGTGGGTCGCGATCTGGATTGCGTCGCGCTGGAAATGGGTATGCGGACTTTGATCCGAAACCCCGGCATCCGCCTGTCGATCAACATGTCCGCCCGTTCGATTGGCTATGCGCGCTGGTCGCGCCTGCTTGAGAAATTTCTCAAACGCGACGCGACACTGGGTGAGCGGTTGATCCTTGAGATCTCGGAAAGCTCGGCGATGCAGGTGCCGGAACTGGTGGTCGATTTCATGGATCGGCTGCAATCGCGGGGCATCGCCTTTGCTTTGGACGATTTTGGCGCCAGCAATTTCAGCTTTCGCCATTTTCGCGAGTTTCTTTTTGACGCGGCCAAGATCGACGGACAGTTCATTCGTGGCATCAGCCGCGACCCCGACAACCAGGCATTGGTGCGCGCACTGATCGCAGTCGCACGCGAGTTTGAGATCTTGGTAACCGCCGAATCGGTCGAAACACCCGAAGATGCCGAATTTCTTGTCGCCAATGGGGTCGACTGCCTTCAGGGGTTTCTGTTTGGCGCACCGACAGTCTCCCCACCCTGGATCGGGAAAACCAAAGAAAAAACCGGAACTTGATGCCCGTTTTCAGTGATCTGCCCAAATCAAACTTACGCTGAGACAAGCTGTCCGTTGCTGCAATTGCAGCATTGGGGTATTTCAGGCAGAGTTGAGCGGGGGAACATGAGGCGCTCTGACTCTGGCAGAGCGAAGCTTTGCAACTTGCGCCGTCAGATTTCCCACAGGACCATGACGGTAAAGGACTGATCAAATGACCAACGTAGTAATCGCATCCGCCGCACGCACAGGCGTCGGCAGCTTTAGCGGTTCGTTTGCGAACACCCCTGCACATGACCTGGGCGCCGCCGTACTCGAAGCGGTTGTCGAGCGCGCCGGGATCGACAAAGGCGAAGTCAGCGAAACCATCATGGGTCAGGTTCTGACCGCGGCTCAGGGCCAGAACCCCGCACGTCAGGCGCATATCAATGCGGGCCTGCCGCAGGAAAGCGCGGCCTGGGGCATCAACCAGGTCTGCGGCTCGGGCCTGCGCGCTGTTGCGCTGGGTGCGCAGCATATCCAACTCGGGGATGCTGACATCGTGGCCGCCGGTGGCCAGGAAAACATGACCCTTTCGCCCCACGCTGCCGCTCTGCGCGCCGGTCACAAGATGGGCGACATGAAATACATCGACACGATGATCCGTGACGGCCTGTGGGACGCATTCAACGGCTACCACATGGGCCAGACTGCCGAAAACGTTGCCGAGAAATGGCAGATCAGCCGCGATATGCAGGACGAATTCGCCGTTGCCTCGCAGAACAAGGCAGAAGCCGCGCAGAAGGCCGGTAAATTCGACGACGAGATCGTGCCCTTCACCATCAAGACCCGCAAGGGCGACATCGTGATGGACAAGGACGAATACATCCGCCACGGCGCGACCATCGAAGCCATGGGCAAACTGCGCCCAGCCTTCACCAAAGAGGGTTCGGTTACGGCCGCCAACGCGTCAGGCCTGAATGATGGCGCGGCCGCGACGCTGCTAATGTCGGCTGAAAACGCTGAAAAACGCGGGATCGAGCCTCTGGCCCGGATTGCATCGTACGCAACGGCTGGTCTGGACCCGTCTATCATGGGTGTTGGCCCGATCTATGCGTCCCGCAAGGCACTTGAGAAAGCGGGCTGGTCGGTTGACGACCTGGACCTGGTTGAAGCCAACGAAGCTTTCGCCGCGCAAGCCTGTGCCGTCAACAAGGACATGGGCTGGGACCCTTCGATCGTAAACGTCAACGGTGGCGCCATCGCCATTGGTCACCCAATCGGAGCCTCCGGTTGCCGCGTTCTGAACACGTTGCTGTTCGAAATGAAGCGCCGCGATGCCAAAAAGGGTCTGGCCACCCTCTGCATCGGTGGCGGCATGGGCGTTGCGCTCTGCGTGGAGCGCGACTAAGTGCCTTGACATCTAAATAGAAAAGGGCGTCCACTGGACGCCCTTTTTTGTTACAATCGAGCATTACCCAAACAGATGCGACAATATCGCCGGACAGAAAGAGACAATCGATCGCGAAACGATATTGCGAAATACATACTCTCAGAGTAACAGAATTACCCAAGACGACCAAAATTGGAGGAGTCATCAATGGCACGTACAGCACTCGTTACCGGCGGATCTCGCGGCATCGGCGCAGCAATTTCCAAGGCGCTCAAGGCCGAAGGATACAACGTTGCGGCGACCTATGCGGGGAACGATGAAGCGGCGGCGAAGTTCACCGAAGAAACCGGCATTGCCACGTATAAATGGAACGTTGCCGATTATGACGAATCCAAAGCGGGTATCGAAAAAGTAGAGGCCGAGGTTGGCCCGATTGATATCGTCGTCGCCAATGCCGGTATCACGCGTGACGCGCCATTTCACAAGATGACACCCGAGCAGTGGCATCAGGTGATCGACACCAACCTGACCGGTGTGTTCAACACCGTCCACCCTGTGTGGCCCGGCATGCGCGAGCGCAAGTTCGGGCGGGTGATCGTCATCAGCTCGATCAACGGCCAGAAAGGCCAGTTCGCTCAGGTGAACTATGCTGCGACCAAAGCGGGTGATCTGGGCATCGTAAAATCACTGGCACAAGAAGGCGCACGCGCAGGCATCACCGCCAACGCAATCTGCCCCGGCTATATCGCCACCGAGATGGTGATGGCGGTGCCGGAAAAGGTACGCGAATCCATCATTGGCCAAATCCCCGCGGGTCGTCTGGGTGAACCGGAAGAGATTGCGCGCTGTGTGGCTTTCCTGGCCTCGGATGATTCCCAGTTCATCAACGGTTCGACGATTTCGGCGAACGGTGCACAGTTCTTTGTCTAAGCCAAGCCGAGCTTGAAACGAATTGGGCCGGCCCCAAACAGGCCGGCCCTTTTGCATCCCGTAAGAACGCGCGCGCTGCGTTCAGTGGAAACTAAATACTTTCTTCAGCATCGCAATAATTGCCGTGCCCCGTGCTTCATGTGCGCGGTGAAAGGCGCGGCGGGCGGCTGGATTTGTGGTCATCTCGATCATCTTCGCGGTCCTTTCAGAACAGTTTCATTTGACTTGATCTGAATATGACCCTTAATTTCGAAAGCGACAAACGAGTAATTCTCGCATTTCAGTTAAGAAAAATTTGACCGCATGCCAGACAGTTTACCCCCGCTCACAGCCCTACGCGCCTTTGACGCTGCCGCCCGGCACATGTCTTTCGCCAAGGCCGCCGACGAGTTGCACGTGACCCCTGCTGCGCTGTCTTTTCAGATAAAATCGCTTGAGGAGCATTTAGGCCGCCCCCTGTTTCGCCGCCTGAACCGAGCCGTCGAGCTGACCGAAGCCGGTCGAACCCTTGCACCCGGTGCAGCAGATGGGTTCGCTACTCTTCAGGCCGCATGGCAAGCGGTACGCCGACAAGGAGACGATACCAGCCTGACCGTGACAGCCGGACCCGCCCTGACCGCCAAGTGGCTTGCTCCGCGCCTCTACGAATTCGCACGCGCACATCCGGAAATCGATTTGAAGTTCTCGGCGACTTTGCGAAACATGGACCTTGAACGGGATGACGTCGATGTTGCCATCCGGTTTGGCTATGGGCCTGACGAAGAGCTCTATTCTCTGCCGGTTCGCAAAGAGTGGCTGACCCCGGTGATGACCCCCGAACTGGCCGAGCAGTATCCAACAGTTGAAAGCTTACAAAAAGCACCGCTGATCCACGACGATTCGATCGCATTTCTGAAACCCCCCGCAAACTGGGCGACATGGTTCCGCTCGGTGGGCGTAGATTTTGAGCCCAAACACGGCGCCAGTTTCTCACATGCCGATCACACAATTGACGCGGCGGTGGCCGGTATGGGGGTCGCGCTTGGGCGACGTTCGATGATCATCAAGGACCTGACCGAAGGGCTGTTGGTCGCCCCTTTCAAAGTTGCGATCGAAACACAGGGGCGATTTCGCTTTCTCTGTCTGCCAGGTGCCGAGAAACGACCTCAGATCGCAGCATTCAGGGATTGGTTTGTCGCAGAGATCGAAAAGACCGCACATATCTCGGACGCGTTTCAGATCATCCCGGTCGAGGACATTGCCGCATGACTCGATCCCGCGCGACCAGTATCGGTTTTGTTGCCGTACTTCTGTGGTCTCTGCTTGCCCTGTTTACAGTTGGGTCAGCACCAACCCCGCCTTTGTTGCTGAACGCGATCTGCTTCAGTCTTGGTGGGACGTTGGGGCTGATCTGGACATGGCGTACGGGCGGCATCGCGCAGCTGCGTACGGTCCGGTGGCCCATCTACATGTTCGGAACAGTCGGACTGTTTGGCTATCACGCGCTGTATTTCTCGGCGCTGCGGATGGCGCCAGCGGCCGAGGCCGGGCTAATTGCCTACCTCTGGCCGCTGCTGATCGTTTTGCTTTCGGGTCTGCTGCCAGGTGAGCATCTGCGCGCAGGACACCTGATTGGCGCCTGTCTGGGCTTTGCGGGGGCTGCACTGATCATCTTGGGTGGAGGTGGAGCAGGCTTTCAATCGGATCACCTGCCCGGCTATGGCCTGGCCCTGCTGTGCGCTTTGACATGGTCGGGCTATTCCGTTTTGTCCCGCCGTTTGGGCGATACGCCCACAAATTCTGTCGCAGTGTTTTGCGTGCTAACTGCTATTGCCTCTTGGATATTGCATTTCACGCTTGAGGACACGATCTGGCCCGACACGGCCGTCAGCTGGGCCTCTGTTCTTGCTCTTGGGCTCGGACCGGTTGGGCTGGCGTTTTACGTCTGGGATATCGGGGTCAAACAGGGCGACATTCAGATGCTTGGAACCAGCTCTTATGCTGCGCCGCTATTGTCGACTCTGGTTCTGATCCTGGCCGGGATCGCCGCCCCAACCTGGGGTCTGGCGATCGCGGCGGTTTTGATTACCGGTGGCGCGGTACTTGCAGCCCGCGCCAGCTTTGCGAATTAGGCCGACAGGCGCTCGATCTCTTCTTTCAGTTTCAATTTCTGCTTTTTGAGCTGGGCGATGTGGAGATCGTCGATGCCTGGCGAGCGCTGAGCTTGTTCTACTTCAAGACCGAGAGTTTCGTGTTTTTTCTTCAGTTCCGTCAGATGTGCGCTAACGCTCATGGCGATCCTCCTTGGTGGGTATACAAATAGTACGTGTGAAGTTGACCACATCAATTCAACCCTGTCACGCCGCAGCTGCACAGAATCTGTCACAAATCCTAGGAATTCGGCTGATCAATGCCGACTAGGGATCAAACCCGGCCAAGCTTGCACCGTTGCGCAGCACCGCGCTCAGTTCGGGGGCATAACTATCACCGTCCCGCTCGTGCCGAACGCCTTGATGCAGAATCACCGGTGGATGCAGCTTGAAAGCGGCCCGCCTGCCCTTGCGCGCGCGCAGGATCACAAGTTCGGCATCGCGACCAACCCGCGCCGCCAGAGGCAGCACCTCGACCGAGCCCAGATGGCCCGTGCAGGCCACCAGCATGTCCGGAAGCCGGTCAGCTTTCTGGATCATGCTTAAATAGCCTTTTGGGGCCAGCCGTTTTGCCGCGACCTCAACCCATAGGGCAAGCGGCGTCTGTTCGCCCAAAGCGATGCTTCGCCCGGTGTCTCGCGCTGTGCTGTGCGCGCCTGGTTTGTAATAGGGCGGGTTTGCAATCACGTGATCGAATTGCCTTTGCCGCAGATCGGCGGGCATTGCTGTCAGGTCTGCCTGGACAACATCCAGATCAACCGCATTCTCTTGCGCATTCCTGCGCGCCAAATGCGCGTATTCTTCCTGCAATTCGACCCCGGTGAGCTGCAATCCGGGCACCCGCGCCGACAGGCAAAAACTGGCCGCTCCCGCGCCGCAGCCAAGCTCCAGCACCGACTGCCCCGGTGACGCGGGGACCGATGCGGCCAGAAGAACAGGATCAACTCCGGCACGATAACCTGCCTTGGGTTGCCACAGCCGAACACGACCACCCAGAAAGTCATTGCATGTCAGGTCGCTGTCATCACGCGCAGTCATCGACCCAAAGGTATGTCATTGTCGTGCATCACACGTTCTGCCCGGGTCAGATCATCGGCACGCACCATCAGCCGGCGAGGGAAGATTCCAATGCCGCCTTCGAGGATGCTCATATTTACGTCCATCTGAAAGCAGTCTATATCCTCGCCCTCAAGGAGAGCGGATGCAAAAGCCAGAATTGTTGGATCGGTGCTGCGCAAAAGTTCTTTCATGGGGATGGATGTAAGGGCAAGGCAAGGCGGAAGTCGAGCCTTGTATCAGGAGTGTGATGAATATCAGCACGATCTCGAAACCGCATGAGCGACTGGCCGGAATTCTGACCGAGGAAATGGCGGCGGTAAATGTATTGATCCGCACGCGGATGGCCTCGGATCACGCCCCGCGCATTCCCGAAGTGACAGCACATCTGGTCGAGGCTGGTGGCAAGCGGCTGCGTCCGATGCTCACTTTGGCAGCGGCCAACCTTTTTGGTTATGCCGGCGACCACCATGTGCGGCTGGCGGCGACGGTTGAGTTTATTCACACAGCCACGTTGCTGCACGACGATGTAGTGGACGAAAGCGGTCAGCGCCGCGGTCGGCCTACAGCGAACCTGCTCTGGGACAACAAATCCAGCGTGTTGGTGGGTGACTACCTGTTTTCGCGCAGTTTTCAGTTGATGGTCGAAACCGGATCCCTGCGGGTTCTGGACATTCTCTCCAACGCATCGGCCACCATTGCCGAAGGCGAAGTGCTACAGATGACCGCCGCGACGGATCTGCGCACGGATGAATCGGTTTATCTGCAAGTTGTGCGCGGCAAGACCGCGGCCCTGTTTTCTGCGGCCACCGAAGTGGGGGCGGTGATTGCCGGGGCATCGGACGCGCAGGTTCAGGCCCTATTTGATTATGGCGATGCATTGGGTATCGCGTTCCAGATTGCCGACGACCTGCTGGATTATCAGGGCGACAGCAAGGCGACGGGCAAAAACGTTGGCGATGATTTCCGTGAACGCAAATTGACTTTGCCGGTGATCAAAGCCGTCGCACAGGCCACACCTGAAGAACGCGCTTTCTGGCAACGCACTATCGAGAAGGGCCGCCAGGAAGATGGCGATCTGGATCACGCTCTGGCGCTGATGCACAAATACGGCACGTTGGACGCCACCCGCACCGACGCATTTGGATGGGCAACAAAGGCCAAAGCTGCGCTGGAAGGCCTGCCCGATCACGAATTGCGCAACCTGCTGCGCGACCTGGCCGATTACGTGGTCTCGCGCCTTAACTGAGCGTTGTCGCCCGCACCCACCAGTCCGGCTGGGCCGCGCCGATCTCATAGGCCGCAAAATGCGCCGCTTTCATCGTCGGATAGAGTGCAAAGCAGGTCGAACCCGACCCCGACATGCGGGCCAGCAAAACATCGCGGGTGTCGCCCAGCGCGTCCAGCACATCGATGATCTGCGGCGCAACCGAGCACGCCGGGATTTGTAGATCATTGCGTTGGGTGCTCAGCCATTCGGCGCAGGCGGTGACACTGTCGAAAACGCCTATGTCGGCTGGCATCGCCGGGTTATCCTTGCGATCCAGCGCCTGAAAAACCGGCCCGGTGGGCACCGAAATACCGGGGTTGACCAGCAGCGCTGGCAAAGGCGGCAAGACGGCTGGGCTCAGGTCCTCTCCGATACCCTGCATCCGCGTGGCCTTGCCCCGACCACAGACCGGAACATCGGCACCCAGTGACAGCGCCACAGCGGCATCTGCGCTCCCAAATGCCCGCAAGGTTGCCGCCGCATCCGAAGAACCACCCCCGATGCCGCCACCATGCGGCAGAGCCTTATTCAGGGTAATTTGCCCCGTCCAATCCATTGCCTGCGCAGCACGCCACACAAGGTTGCGATCGTCGGTCGGAACGCCTTGGGCAAACTCACCGCTGACCTCGATCGACAGCACTGGACCAGGGTGAAAGGTCAAGTGATCCCCAACATCGGCAAAAACAACCAAAGAATCCAACAGGTGATACCCGTCCGAGCGCTGGCCGGTCACATGCAGTGTCAGGTTGATCTTGGCCGGCGCGAAGGCCTCAGCCGTCATTGGCTACTTTCAACGGGTCAGCGCCTTCTTCTTCCAGAACCACGTCCAGACCAACCTCTAGCTTGCGCCGAATGCGGTCCGGGTCGGCCTCGCCATCGCTGTCTTCGGGGTCAATGAAGGACAAGGCGCGCTTCCATTGGAATTCAGCCTCGCGATAGCGGCCAACCGCCCAATAGACATCGCCCAAATGGTCATGCACCACCGGATCAACGGCCATCAACTCGGCCGCGCGTTCCATATGTTCGACCGCTTCATCATAGCGTCCAAGACGGAACAAGACCCATCCCAAACTGTCTACGATATACCCGCTGTCTGGTCGTGCCGCGACCGCGCGTTCGATCATGTCCAGCGCCTCATCCAGCTTTTCCCGCCGCTCCACAAGAGAATATCCCAGGTAATTCAGCACCTGCGGCTGATCCGGGTTCAGTTCAAGCGCTTTGCGAAAATCGGCCTCGGCCTTGTCCCAGTCTTTGAGACGCTCATGGGATATCCCGCGCGCATAGTGCAAGAACCAGCTCGCATCGGCCCCTTGCGCCGTCAGATCAATCGCCGTGTCGTATGAGGTGACAGCTGCGGCATAGTTTTCCTGTTGCCGCTGCAAATCTGCCAGAGCCACATGCACGGCAGGCAAACCCGGCTGTTGAACAGCAAGGCTTTCCAGAACTTCGACCGCAGCATCCTCTTTGCCAGACCGGCGCAGAACTTCAGCCCGACCAAGCTCGGCCACGTGGTAATCCAGACTGTCGACAGGAACCTGTCGATAGGCCTCGACCGCCAGGTCAAACTGACCCAGATTTTCCAGCAACTCGGCGCTCATTAAAACAGCATCAATATGATCGGGACGCAGGTAGCTGGCGATGCGGGCATAAAGCAGAACATAGTCCTGCGCCGCCTCGTTGTTCAACGCTGCACCGACCGAATGGAATACTTCGGCTACGCCATCCTTGACGTTGCCAACATGGGTGAACGGAAGCGTTTCGCCCGCTGAAAGCCGCGCCTTGTAGTCATCGATAAATGGGTCGCTCCCTGCCGAAAATACGTCTTCGATGAATTGCAACGCGTCATCGTTACGATCCAATTGCGAAAGCACTTCGACCCGAGAAAGCGCGGCCCGGCGCGACAGACGCGACGCTGCTGCATCGCCCTCAGAGAACACTTCTTCTGCGCCCTCAAAGTCCCCGACCGAGGCCAGCGCAAGAGCCTTATGGTACATCGCGAACGAGCGCAGACCCTCTTGCTCGGCAACGGTATCGAACTGCTCCATCGCCTTGGTCATAGCGCCCTGACCGATCTGCACCCAGGCAATCATCAAGCCATCAACCAGCGGACCAATGCCTTGGCTTTCCGGATCAAGCGCTAGAAACTCCTCGAATTGCTCGTTTGCGATCATCGTGGCCGCGATGGTCATATTCGCAGCCTGCGCCTGCCCATCATATTCGGCCACCGTCTCAGCGATGGGCAATGCGCCCTCGATATTGCCCAGCGCAATCCGCGCCAACAACACGCTTTCCAGAAGTCGGCGATCTTCGGGGTTTGAACGTAAAGCGCGCGAATAGTAACGCTCAGCCGCTTTGTAGTCGCTTTCATAGATCGCTTGCCGACCGGCAAGATAAGAGCCCGCGCCGACATCCGCTAAACCAGGAAGCGCAACAGAAGAAGAAAGAACCACAGCAAGCGCTGTGCGACGGATCAAGGAAAACACCGGAAAACTGCCTTGTTGCCTATTATCAGGAACAAGCTAGGGCCTCTGACCTCCAGAGGCAATGGCCGGACCATCACGACCCCGCCATTGTCTGCATTTCTGCCTACATATTGGGGTAGTTCGGCCCGTCGCCGCCTTGTGGCGTTGTCCAGGTGATATTCTGGCTGGGATCCTTGATGTCACATGTTTTGCAGTGCACGCAATTCTGAAAGTTGATGACAAAACGCGGCCCGTTTTCGTCCTCGACCACCTCATAGACGCCTGCCGGGCAATAACGCTGCGCTGGCTCGTCGAACTCGGGCAGGTTCACCTTGACCGGGATATCCGGGTCGGCCAGCCGCAAGTGACACGGCTGGCTTTCCTCATGGTTGGTCGCCGCGAAGGATACGTTGGTCAGACGGTCGAATGACAGCACTCCATCGGGCTTGGGATAATCGATAGGCTGATGCTTGCTGGCATCTTCGGTCGATTCAGCATCGTTTTTGCCGTGACCCAGGGTGCCCAGCAGCGAAAAGCCAAGCGTGTTGGTCCACATGTCCATTCCACCCAGCGCAAGACTGGCAGTCAGACCGTATTTCGACCACAGCGGCTTGACGTTGCGCACTTTCTTCAGATCGCTGCCGATCGCGCCGTCCCGCACGTTGGTCTCATAGGCGGTCAGCTCGTCGCCCGAGCGTTCAGCTTTTATCGCGTCATAAGCGGCCTCGGCCGCGGCCTTGCCAGACAGCATCGCATTGTGGTTGCCCTTGATACGCGGCACGTTCACCATACCCGCCGAACAGCCCAACAAAGCCACGCCCGGAGCCACCAGCTTGGGCATCGACTGATACCCACCCTCGGTGATCGCTCGGGCACCATAGGCCACGCGTTTGCCGCCTTTCAAAAGCTCAGCCACCATCGGATGATGCTTGAAGCGCTGGAATTCCATATAGGGGTAGAGATAGGGGTTCTTGTAGTTCAGATGCACCACGAACCCGACATAGACCTGATTGTTTTCAAGATGATAGATGAAAGATCCGCCACCTGCATTGCTGCCCAGCGGCCAGCCCATGGTGTGGGTGACCGAACCTTCCTTGTGCTTGTCGGGGTCGATCTCCCAGATCTCTTTCATGCCAACGCCGTATTTCTGCGGCTCTTTCCCGGCTGACAGATCGTATTTGGCAATGACCTCTTTGGACAGCGATCCGCGCACACCTTCGGACAGGAACACATACTTGCCGTGCAGCTCCATCCCGGGCTCGGTATTGGGGCCATACGATCCGTCGGGCTCCAGGCCAAACACACCGGCCACAACGCCTTTGACTTCGCCATTGTCGCCAAAGACCAGCTCGGAACAGGCCATGCCTGGGAATATTTCGACGCCCAGCGCTTCGGCTTGCTCGGCCATCCAGCGGCAAACATTGCCCATCGAGACGATGTAGTTGCCATGGTTGTTCATCAACGGCGGCATGGGCGCGTTTGGGATGCGCAGCTGACCCGCTTCGCCCAGCATGTAGAAGTTGTCATCCTTGACCGGAACGTTCAGCGGTGCGCCTTTTTCTTTCCAATCGGGGATCAACGCATCCAGACCACAGGGATCAAGCACCGCACCCGACAGGATATGTGCGCCGACTTCCGACCCTTTTTCCAGAACCACGACATTCAGGTCAGCATCCAGCTGTTTCAAACGGATGGCCGCAGACAGACCCGCGGGGCCTGAACCCACGATCACCACGTCATATTCCATCGCTTCGCGTTCAATCTCGGCCATCGCGGGCTCCTTCGCTAACTTTCCGAATTGACGCTTTTCGCGTTCCGTCGGCGCAATTTTGTTTCACGGGTGATTACATGGTCGGAAAGACGTTGGTCAATCGAAACACGGCGTAACGGCGCCTCTAATCGTCACTTCTGCTTTCCGGTGCATCGCCCATCAGGTATCTGGGGCCGCTGCCATGGGATTTGGCGCGATCATCGGGGTTGTAAAGCGCGCATTTGGGCAAGCTGAGACAGCCACACCCGATGCAGCCATCCAAATTGTCGCGCAGCCGGATCAGCGTATCGATTCGCGCGTCCAGATGCGCGCGCAAACCAACGCTGATTTTCTTCCAATCCTGCGGTGTTGGCGTGCGATTGCCCGGCAAGCCGGACAGGACCTCGCGGATTTCCGGCAAGGTCAGACCGAACTGCTGCGCGATCATGACGAAACTCAACCGCCGAATATCCGCACGCTGATACCTGCGTTGACCACCCGCATTGCGCCAAGGGGCAATCAAGCCCTGTGCCTCGTAATAGCGGATAGCCGAAACTGCCAATCCGGTTCGACGCGCCAACGCGCCAATTGCAAGCCCTTCGGAAGCTGCCATGAGACCTCGCAAGAATTTCCTTGACCTAAAGTTAGGTTTAGAAATTATCGTGAGTCGGGACAAGCCCTAATTGAAGGAGATCCCATGATGGCAACGCTTGAACACACCAACATCACAGTCCGCGACCCGCAGGCAACCGCAGCTTGGATGCAGGATGTCTTTGGCTGGAAAACCCGCTGGGAAGGCCCCGCGATATCGGGCGGATTCACGGTTCATGTGGGTGGGCCCCACACCTATCTGGCGCTTTATTCGCCCGACAGTCCCAAACCATCCAACGAAAGCAGCTATGACGTTGTCGGCGGGCTGAACCATGTGGGTGTTCTGGTTGAGGATCTGGATGCTGCAGAAGCAAGCGTGCGCAAAGCCGGATTCGAACCTCATAACCATGCCGATTATGAACCGGGTCGTCGGTTCTACTTCCGTGATGACAATGGGATCGAGTTTGAGTTGGTGCAATATGATTGAGATGCTCTGGCTAACCACCCCCTCTGATCGATGGAGCAAAGGCCCCCGCAAAGACATGAACCGCCGGCGTGGCGAAACCCGCTCCAAACGGCGCAAAGTCGCGAATTTACCGGCGGGGGGCGTCTGAACCCTTGCAATTCCCATTTCATTTGGGTCAGGTATTCTTCAACCAACACTTCGCCCCGACGCTTTTGTGCGGCGGGGCGACTCAATTTTACGTGGACGTTAATCAGTATGGAAAAGATCCCAATGACGCCTGCGGGCTTTGGCGCGCTAGAAGCAGAGCTGAAGAACCTGAAATCGGTCGAACGCCCGGCCATCATCGCCGCCATCGCCTCGGCGCGAGAGCTTGGTGATCTGAAAGAAAACGCCGAATACCACTCTGCCCGCGAAAAGCAGGGCTTTATCGAAGGCCGCATCAAAGAACTCGAAGGCATTCTGTCACTGGCTGATGTCATCGACCCCAGCAAGCTGTCCGGCTCTGTCAAGTTTGGCGCCAAGGTCACGCTGGTCGATGAAGACACCGATGAAGAAAAGACCTGGCAGATCGTCGGAGAATACGAAGCCAATATCGAAAAGGGCTTGTTGAACATTAAATCGCCAATTGCCCGCGCGCTGATTGGCAAGGACGAAGGCGACAGTGTCGAGGTTCGAACTCCGGGTGGGGTCCGGTCCTATGAAATTCTGAGTGTCGATTACGCCTGACGGGAGGGGCGATCATGTCAGAGCCATCACCTGATCACGACGCCAACAGACCGACATCGCTGGGCATCTATGATCGTCCGGGCGAACCGAAAGTAACCGGGATCGAGATCACTGCGGTGGCGCTCAGCCTGGCTTGGCTTTTGATTGCCATTGTCTTTCTTGTCTTGCCCAGCAACCAGCAAGGTGGCGGTGTGATCGTCATCTTTCTGGCCGTGTTCATGCCTGTGGCGATGATCTGGGTGGCGGCTGTTGCGATGCGCACCAGCCGCATCATGCGCGAGGAAAGCGCCCGTCTTCAGACCGCGATAGATGCCATTCGCAACACCTACGTCACGCAGCAGCAAAGGGCCGCCAGCACCTATGCACCGATGGTGTCCAAAAGGCTGGAAGACATCGCTCAAACAGCCCAAAACGCAGAAAGCACCCCTGCGACGTTTTCTTCTCACCGCGCAGAACCGGCGCGCCCGCTTTCAGCCCCGGCCTCTCGCAACGATCAGACATCGCTGGAATTGGGCGTACCCACCGAGGATATGTCGCCACCCCTGCCAAAGGATGTTTTTATCCGCGCTTTAAACTTCCCCGAAACCCAAGACGACGCGCTGGGGTTCGATGCGCTGCGGCTGGCGCTCAAGGACCGGCAGGCCTCGCAGCTTGTGCAGGCCTCGGAAGACATCCTGACTTTGTTAAGCCAAGAGGGGATTTACATGGACGACCTGCGCCCGGATATGGCGCGGCCTGAAGTCTGGCGGCAATTTGCCCAGGGTGCGCGCGGGCGTGCCATTGCTTCGCTGGGTGGCATTCGCGACCGCTCGTCTCTGGCGCTGACCTCTGCGCGCATGAAACAAGACCCGATCTTTCGCGACGCGGCGCATCACTTCCTGCGCAAGTTCGACCATATGATCGTCGATTTCGAGCCCAACGCCTCGGATGCAGAGCTGACCGCATTGGGTGACACGCGGACCGCGCGGGCCTTTATGTTGCTAGGCCGTGTGGCCGGGACGTTCGATTAAAGTCCGAAACTGCCAAAGGGTATAAAGCGCACCGGATCGCCAGGCTGAATATGCTGCGCGCCGTCGCCAAGCTCGACCAGCCCTTCGGCCCAGCTGAGCCCGCTGATCCGGCCAGACCCTTCCGAACGAAACACTTCGACGCGCCCGTCCCGCAAACGCGCGCGAAGGTATTCCCGACGACCGGGCTTTTTACGCTTTTCAAACGCTGCGGGCACATCGAACCCTTGTGGCTCCTTCCACCCCTCACCCGCCATCAACCCCAGCGCAGGACGGGCAAAAATCAGGGTGCAGACCATGGCCGCCACGGGATTCCCTGGCAGGCCAAATACAGGGGTGCCGCCCCACATGCCCAAGGCCAGTGGACGGCCAGGTTTCAACGCTATCCGCCATTCTTGCATCGCACCTGCCTGACGCAACAGGGCCGAGACATGATCTTCGTCACCCGCCGACGCGCCGCCACTGGTCAGGATCACATCGGCCTTATCAGAGGCCTGATCCAACCGGGCGCGCAACATCTCGCGATCATCGGCGACGCGGCCCATGTCGACCGGCTGAAACCCCATGCGCGCCATCATGGACAGCAGCATCGGGCGGTTGGCGTCAAAAATCTGCCCAGGCCCTACCGGGTCGCCGGGTTCGATCAACTCATCCCCGGTCGACAGGACAGCAACACGCAAAGGGGCTTGCGCTGCCACCTCGGCCACGCCCACAGCGGACAACAAGGCAAGATCTGCCGGAGTCAGACGGCGCCCCTTGGACAGCGCCAACGCGCCTTGCGCCACGTCCTCGCCTGCTTTGCGGGTGTTGGCGCCCTGCTTCAGCGGCCCGTGAAAGGCGATATGACCGTCCTGAACGGTAACATCCTCTTCCAGGATCACCGTGTCCACTCCCTCGGGCAGGGCCGCACCGGTCAAAACGCGCAATGCGTGACCTTCAGGGACCGCACCGTCAAACGGGATACCCGCCGCCGCGCGTCCGGGGGTCAGGGGTAATACGTGGCTGCCCTCGGACATGGCCCCCGCAAACCCATAGCCGTCCACTGCCGTATTGGGCTGCGGCGGATTGGACCGTTGTGCCACAACGTCCTCGGCCAGCACCCGGCCAATCGCGTCCTGCAAAGCGACGGTTTCGGGCGCGGTGACAGGGCGCAAGCGGTCCTTCAGCAAGGCCAGAGCCTCATCAACCGGCGTCCAATTGACCCCGGCGGGCAAGGCGAAACAGTCATTCCTGAGTGGCGACGGAGCGATATCCGGCTTTTGTTGTGACACCCCTAAAATCCACCCTTCCTCTGCCGCGCTGACATCAAGTGCCTGCGCCAATTCCTGTTCCGACATCGCCGCCAGCCACAGTGCAACCTGTTCAACCTGCCAGGCGTCCTTGATCTGACCATCCGGTGCTGCGCCCAGTTTCAACGAAGGCCAGATTTCCACGAAGGCCACCGGTCTGTCCAGCGGATGGAACGGCCAAACCGCCACCTGCCCCTCGAATGCACGGCGCAAACGGTTGAGCACGGGCAACCCCATCATCACCTGTCCACCCACCGCCCCGGCGCCCCCCATCTGCCAGCATGTGAAACTGCCCTTGGCCTCGGGTATCAGTTCTACCCGGCGTCGTTCGGGAAACGGGTTATGATAGCTTGACCTGGTTTTTGGCAACCCGTCGATCTTACGCTGCAACCCGTTGAACCAGAACGGCCCTTTGCCCCCGAACCTCAGGTTGATCTGGCCCGCCAGATCGAAACGGTTATTGGCCGTGGGTGTGTCCTGAATATGGGTTTCAAACCAGTCCCAAAGACGCAGCGGATCATCCGATCCGGTCAACGCCTGGGCAAAGCCTTTGGGATAGCCAAAAGGGAAATCGAACCCCAAACACAAGCGTCGCCCGGCCCGGATCTCGGCGTCAATCAGACTGTGCAACCAGCGTTCTGCGATCTGGCGGTTTCGATGATAGACCGGCTCTTCGGCGGACCTGCCTCGCACAACACAAGACCAGATTGCATCTTTGCGGGGTCTTGGGCCAGTGTCTTTTCCACCAGACCAATCGACCATCGCAAAGCTGTCAAATCCGGTCACAAACCGACCTCGTGCAGGATGAAATCTGCAATCGCGGCCGTATCGTTCAAATCGAAAACCGGACGATCCAGAGACAGCGGCACGTCGCTGGCAACAGCGCGGATCGTGTCATTGCCCGTTGCAATCAGGGCGTTGCCCGGTTCTTGCCGAAACGCCTCGATCTTGGGATGTGCCTCTCGTTTGTATCCTTCGATCAACACCAGATCGACCGGAGATAGGCGAGCCAGAAGATCCGACAGTCGTGGCTCCTCGGCCCCGCGCAGTTCTTGCATCAGCGCCACGCGCTGACCCGAGGCCAAAAGCACTTCGTTCGCGCCTGCTGTGCGATGGCGATAACTGTCACGGCCCGGCTGATCAACGTCAAAGCTGTGATGCGCGTGCTTCACGGTCGAGACCGAGAAACCACGGTCAGTGATCTCGGCCACCAACCGCTCCATCAACCCGGTCTTGCCCGCATTCTTCCAGCCGGTGACGCCATAGACTCTCATGCCAGCCTCAACAGTTCTTGCGCGCGGGTCAGGTCGTCGGGCGTGTTCACATTGAAAAACGGATCAAAGGGTTCAGCAGGGAACAATGCCTCACGCCCCTGATGCTTGTCCGTCCACAGCACCACCTTGCGCAGACCGTCTTGCAATTCAGCCCGCAAATCATCGCGCAACGCCACGGGCCAGAGCCCAAAGGTCGGGTGCCGGTTGACCCGCTTGCCACCGCCGGATTTCAGCACCTCATCGCTCGAACGTGGTGTCGTGGCCAGAACCAGCGGATGCGCTTGCCCCGCGGCCGCGTGTTGCAGACGCGCCACCAGATCATGCGGAAAGAATGGCGTATCCGCTGCAGCGGTGACGATACTGTCGGCTCCCTGCCCTGCTGCCCAATCCAACCCAGCCAGAACCCCGGCCAAAGGCCCTGCAAAGCCCTCTATGGAGTCCGGCACAACAGGCAGCCCAAGATCTGCAAACCGCGCCGGATCACCATTGGCATTCAGTGCAAGCCCACCCACTTGTGGCGCCAGGCGTTCAACAACATAGGACAACAGGCTCTGCCCGCCGATCTGCAACAGACCCTTGTCACCGCCACCCATACGCGTCGCCAAACCGCCCGCCAGTATCACGCCCAGAGGTTTTCCCATTCCCGTCCCTTGATTCATTCACCGCAGCGGAACAACCTTTGAGGCTTTGTAGATCGAACTCAGTTCAATTGAAACGCGGTTGGATACAGATGGTGCAGGACAAACAACCAAAGTATCAGCGTTCCGACAGACAAAAAGGATGTCATGGACACGATATGGGCCGCCAGTTTGGGCTCTTGATCATAGTGTTTGGCCAAAAGGAAAACGTTTTTCGCCGTGGGCACCGCCGATGACACGGTTGCCGCGATGGTCCACAGCGGATCGAGGCCAATCAGATGCGCCGCCAGCAGGACCAGCCCCGGTGCAACGATCAGCTTTGCACCCGTCAGGAACAGAAGCAGCGGCCCGGTCTGGACAATGGTACGCACGCTTGTCGTAAATCCGATGGCAAACAGCGCAACAGCCGCCAAACCCTGGCTGAGCAGTTCAAGATAGTCCGAGACGGCGTTCGAGAAACCAAGCCCGGTCGCAGAATAGGCAACACCCAACAAAGTTGCAGCAATAATCGGGTTCTTCAGGACATTCAGAATGATTTTGTAGATTGGCGTCCTAACCCCCGCTTTGTGACCTGCGGTGGTTTCAAGCGTTGTGGTCATGATCAACAGCAATATGGCCACGACCAGATTGGCCAGCACAGCCGGCAACGCGCCTTTGGACCCAAATATCGCATGCAAGATCGGCAGGGCCACCAGCGCCGTGTTCGAAGCCACGGCAGCAAACGCCGCGACCGTGGCCGATCCGGCGTGAAAACCCGTCATGCCTTTGAGAATGAGAAACAAAACCACAAACAGCGCCAGCAGAGTCCCGCCATAAGCGATGTAGAAGCCATAGTTCAGAAGGTTGGTGAACTCTTCCTGACCAATCAGATAAAACATGATGGCCGGGATCAGGACAAAGACTGCGAATTGCACCAACGCATCTGAGGTATCTTCGCTCAGCAGCTTGGTCCAGGAAAAGACATATCCCGTCACGATGACTGCGAAAACAGGGGCTATGAGGTTGATGAGTTCCATATTCACCCGGGCAAAAATGCACCCGCTTTGCTGTTCGTATTATCGCCGCTTAACGAACATCTATCAGAAACGGCTGAAATTCCTAACCACTGCTGTCAGATGATGGAAACTCAGGACTGCGCGCTTTTTCGTTTATGCTTTTTATCTTCATGCGGAACCGTTGCCGGATCCACATCGCGCACCAAACGGTCCTCACCCGACAGACAGACAAACCGCTGACCCCGCATCCGCCCAATCAAAGTCAGCCCAACCTCACGCGCAATCTCGACGCCCCAGGCGGTAAAGCCCGAGCGGGAGGCCAGCACAGGAATGCCCATCATCGCCGTTTTGATCACCATCTCGGAAGTCAGTCGCCCGGTCGTGTATAGGATCTTATCCGCAGCGCTTTCACCTTCGGACAGCATCCAGCCAGCAATCTTATCAACGGCGTTATGGCGGCCCACATCCTCCATATAGACCAACGGGCGGTTTTCGTGGCACAGCACGGTGCCGTGAATGGCCCCGGCCTCAAGATAAAGCGATGGGGTGCGGTTGATCTTGGCGGCCAGATCATACAGCCACGAGGTGCGCACCGACACCTGCGGCAGGCGCACATCCTCAAGCCCTTCCATCATGTCGCCAAAGACCGTCCCCACCGCGCAGCCACTGGTGCGGGTCTTTTTCTTCAGCTTGTCCTCGTATGAGGTTTGCCGCGCGGTGCGCACCACAACGGTTTCCAGATCATCATCATAATCGACCCGGGTGATCTGATCATCCGTCAGCAGCATGCCCTGATTGCGCAGAAAGCCCAGCGCCAGATATTCAGGATAGTCGCCAATGGTCATGGCCGTCACGATTTCCTGAGAGTTGAGGAAAATCGTCAGCGGGCGTTCCTCAACCACGGAAATCTGGCTGACATCGCCGTTCTGATCCACACCTTCGACCGCGCGGGTCAGGCGAGCCGCCCTTGGATCTGGTGCGATCACATAGTCTGACAGGTCAAGCTCCGTGGCCAATTGCAACCCCTCCCCAAGACGGCTACTGCTGCTCTTGGCACCATAGGATCTCACCATGGCAATCACCACAAGCAAGTCATATTTCTGGACGGGTTTTCGCGAAGGTCTGCCCTTTGTGATCGTCGTTGGCCCGTTCGGAATGCTGTTTGGGGTCTTCGCGACCGAGGCCGGGCTGAACATCGCGCAAACCATTGCCTTCTCTGCCACCGTCTTTGCCGGTGCGGCCCAGTTTACCGCGTTGCAATTGCTGCAGGACAATACACCCACAGTGATTATTCTGGCCTCTGCGTTGGCGGTTAATTTGCGGGTGGCGATGTATTCGGCCTCGCTGACCCCCTATCTGGGTGCCGCACCACTTTGGCAAAGGGCCTGCGCTGCTTATCTGATCGTGGATCAATCCTATGCCTGCTCGATCGTCCGGTTCGAGGCAGAGCCCGAGCTGACCACAAAACAGCGTATGGCCTATTTCGTCGGATGCGTCAGCCCGGTGGCTCCGATCTGGATTCTGATGACCTATCTGGGCGCGGTTCTGGGTGCTCAGATCCCTGACAGCTGGGCGCTGGACTTTGCGTTGCCGATTGCCTTTCTGGCGATGATCGGACCGATGATGCGCACGCTGCCTCATGTGATAGCCGCCCTTGTTGCGATTGTTGTCGCGCTGCTTACCGTTCAGGTTCCGGCCAATCTGGGCCTGCTGATCGCCGGAGTCGCTGGCATGATGGCAGGCGCGCAGGCCGAACTGGCGCTGGAGAGGCACAAGCGATGACAACGGTAAGTGCAACAACCATCTGGATCCTGATCATCGGCCTTGCGATTGGCAGCTTTGCGCTGCGTTTTACCTTTATCGGGCTTGTCGGTGACCGCCCGATACCATCCTGGCTATTGCGGCATCTGCGTTATACCGCCGTGGCGATCATTCCAGCTTTGATCGCGCCGCTGGTCGTGTGGCCCGCAGCGACCGACGGCCAGCCTGATCTGCCACGCATGGCCGCAGCAGCCGTGGCATTGACAGTCGGCTTGGTCACAAAAAAAGTGCTGACAGCGATCTTTTCCGGGGCCGCTGTGCTCTATGCCTTGCTTTACTTAATTGGTTGAAGCCCCATCCAACGCGTTCAATTGCGCGTTGTTGGCTGCAAGACCTTTTTGCAAATCCGCGTCATCGTTTTCGCGATATTCAGCTGTCTGAACACCGGGCAAAGCGCCAAACTGCTCGGACAGCTTGACCGGATAAAAAGTGGTGCTGATCCCTTCGAACCCGGGCACCTGCTGAAGCAATTGCGCGGTTGCATTTGCACAGAACGCACCCGCGACCGGCCCGGATTGCTTGGCCAGTTGCAATGCGATTTCTGCCTGTTGTGGCGTAACTTCAATCGTCTGGATACGGGCGTAATGCGTTTCGCGCGCATGACTGCTGCGATAAGCCCGTTCGACATTTGGAGTTATTCCGTAGAGCACATCATCCTTGATCGGCACAACATCCGCGCGGAACGAACCTGCCGGGTCAAAGATCACACGCTCGCTACCGCTGATCATCAACGAGGTATGCGCACCCGATCCGTTGCGCGTGCTGATCATGGTGTAGAGCGTCAAAGTCGAGGGCCCTGGGTCGCGATAAGACCTGGCAACGATCTCGGCCTGCTCCGCCTGCGGGCGTTGCGACCCGGCGCAGCTTGCCAACACCGCAAGTATCAGACAAGCAGTCAGAACCCTGAACACAGGTGTCACCTCAAAGAAAGCTTAAGACGCAAACACCGCCAGGAACAGGCACAGGAGGGCGATGACCACAACGCACCACGTTGTGAATTTGATGAAGCCATCGAAAGTTTTGGTTTGGACGGTGATATCCATCTCGCCGTGCTTGTGTTCAGCCATGATCTAAAGATTCCCAATTCGCGTGTTTACGAGGTTGGATAATGCAATTTTCAGCCCCTGTCACCACGTCATTCGCGCGCACCTTCACGCGATGGAAAAACCGAGCATCCCGGGTATCCGAACCCCCAACGCCAAGGCAGACCGCTGCACGGACCACCACCAAAACGCACCGCCAAGAACATGGCTTCTGCGGTGATGGAATGAACCTGCCCGATCTGATCCTCCGTCATATCGTACCGCTCGGCATAGTCAGAAGCGAATTCCTGACCATGTGTCTTCACGCAGGACCGTAAAGCTTCATCAGCAGTCAAACGCGCCTTGAAACTGTCTTCTGCTGTAAGCGCGCCTCCTGCTGAATGGTAGGCTTTGTCATGCGTTATACAGCAGTATTCCCAAGGCGGATGCGCTTCATAGAGCGCACTGAATTTGGGAAAGGTATCAGCCACAAGGCGCCAACTGCTGGAGAGACCACCGGAACATCCATCGGTCTCAAACGGGGTCAGATCGGCGTCACCCCGTTGATCCATCAAAGCGCGATGCGCCGGCATCTCAATGCTGCTCATGATGTCTTGCGCCTGCACAGGGGTCGCGCAGACCAACAGAAGGCACAGACTGTTACGGATTGTCATCACGCATCGCCTGAGTATCGACAGACAGTCCAAAACTTGTGGCCAACCACAAGAGCAGTCGTTCGCCCGGGCCCATCTCAGCCCGCGCCTGCAACACCGCGTTTGCCATGGCCGGACGGTCGGTGATCAGGCCGTCAGCGCCCATAGATGCCATGGCCGACATTTGCAGCGGATCATTGACCGTCCAGACATAGATGTCCTTGCCCGCTTCATGGACCTTACGGATCAATCCCGGCGATACCGTCGCCGCGTTCACCGCAACAAAATCCCCTTCCAACCCCGAAAGATCGCCCACAGCCGTCGCTGCCAATACTCCCGCCCGCCAATCCGGGCGCAGCTTTTTCATCTTTTGGACTGCGGGGTATTTGAGAGACATGGTCGAGATACTGTCCTGCATCTCCATTTCTTCCACAATGCCCACCACGCGGTTTTCCAATTCGACGTCGTGGCCGTAATATTTCAGCTCAATAATCACATTGGCCCGCCCCTTCGCGGCCTCCAAAACCGCGCGCAGGGTTGGGGTGCGCTCCGCGGCGTATTTCGGATCGAACCAACTGCCGATGTCGATCTCGGCCACATCCGGCATGGTCGCGTCCCAGACCTTGAGGTTGACGCCGCCCAGCTTCATGAAATCACTGTCATGGGCCACGATCACTTCGCCATCTGCGGTTTCCTGAACGTCGATCTCGACCCAATCGGCCCCGTCTTCGATTGCTTTGAGCACCGAAGCAATCGTGTTTTCAGGCCTCAGCGCTGCGGCCCCCCGATGGCCAATGACCTCGGCATGATCCGGCGTCTGCACACGCTCTAACAGCGCCTGCCCCGACCACAAACCGATCAGCAAAGCCACAGCGGCAATTGCTACCGTGACAAGAATCGGCCGTCGCACATTACTGCGGGGTTCGGGATGTGGCAGCGATGCGGCCTCGGGCTCGAAAAACCTGTCTAGCAGGACCGCCAAGGCCCCAAGTGCCAGCGCCGCCAAGACAAGCCCCGCCAGCGACCAAAGACCTGCCACCAAAAGGCCAATGCTCAGGGCGACACGCAGATTTGTACCCTCGCTAAGTGGGACCAGAGCGAAGGCCAGCCCTGCAACAAAGGCAATGGCTGCACCAATCGCCAAGCGCATGGCCAGCCACAGGACCAGCTCGATTTTCAACCGCCCCCGCTTTCCCTCCATCCGCTGCTGGCTCACGACAAATGCGCTGGCCGGGGGCGTGCCTTCAAACAGCACAAGATGCAGACCCAAAGCCCAGCCTGACAGACGTCTGACCAGAACCCAGGCCAGAGCCAGCACCACGATCCCGATCAGGACAACAGCAATCCAGAAGGCCGGGGGGTGAAACGTGAGGTAGTAGTTGATGTCAAACTCCGTCAGGGTCCACCACGCGATCAGGCCAGCAACCGCCACAAACGGAACCGCGATCACCAAAATCCGCAGGATCAGCCGTGCGGCGAAGCCAAACAGGGAAGGTAAGCGTGAGATGATCAGCGAAATGGCGGAGCTACTGGCGCGCCAAGGGTCAGGTTCCCCCATACGCAGCGATGCGGCCATTACGGCAAAGACAAAGACCTCGGCCAACAAAAACAGGCTGAGCACAACAATCGCCGCGACGAACCCGATCGGAGACAAAAGAAACATCGCGATGGCCTGATCGGTCAAAGCAGATTGATCCGACAGCGAGACCGCAAAATTGACGGCAACGGCCATGGCAGGCGCGATCAATGCCACCAACAGCAAGCGCACCGCTATGTAGATCGGCAGGAAAACACGGCGCCGGGCCCAGGACCCGGCATATGCACTTGTAACGGCTGAGAAATATGACACGCGAGGTTCTCCTGAATGATCCACTCATTCAAGGCTGCGATTGCGTGAATTGCAAGGGTTCTGAGTCAGCTTTCTCCCAGATCGGCCGCAAGCCGGAAGCCGATACGGTTGGCCGGTTTATCCTCAACCGATTTGGGCAGCGCACGCAGCATGACATTCAGCTGAGTGACATGCTGAACCAGTTGCGTCTTCGCACCCCCGCCATCTGAACCATAGAACGTGACGATATCAGGCTCGAAAAACCCCATCCCCTCGATCCGCATCACGCCCGCTTCGCCGCCGGTGAATCCCATGGCGACCTCATGATCGGCATCCAGTGCTTTTTCGAAATTCTGGATATACATGATCAGCCGCTCATAGGCCCATTGCGCAGGGCTTTTCGCCTCGACAGGCTTCTGCAATGGCTTGGGCAGGTCTTTGGCACCAGACTTGGCGTCGGAATTGGCATGTACTTCGTAACAGCGCGGCAGGGCCGCCGCTTCGGCAGCTTCGGCTGACGTCTCGATTTCATCCTGCATGACGCTATTCCTTGCGCTGGTACATCCACGCACCATCATCCCGACGGGTTCTGGTAACCGCACCAATGTGGAAGAGATGGTTCATATGTGCAACTGCCTCGACCAGCGCCAGACCATATTCACCCTCTTTGATCGGACGCTTGAACAAAGGTGGAAAGCAATCGGCAGCGGTTCTCGGCTGATCCAATTCGCCCAGCAAACGCGCCAGCGCACCGTGGTGATTGTCAATCAGTTGCCGCATCCGGATCGGCAAACCGGTGAAGGGCAGTTTATGTCCGCCAAGAACCAGATGCTCGGGTCGGGCCAGCGATTGCAGGCGCTCGCAGGCCTCGAGCCAACCGGAAACGGGGTCGGCCATCGGTTCGGTTGCATACACCCCAAGGTTGGGACTGATCGAACTGAGAATCTGGTCGCCGCTGATCACCAGATCGTCGTCGCGGCTCCAGAAGGTTGCGTGTTCGGGCGAATGGCCGTTGCCGATATGCACATCCCAATCGCGCCCGCCCATGCGGATCACGTCATCCTGTTTAATCCGTGTGTAGCCCAGCGGCATAGGAAAGACGCCATCCGCAAAGTTGAACGGTCGGTCCGCCATGCGCTTGGCCAGAATATCCGGCGCCATGCCCGCGCTGCGATAGAAGTTCAGCGTCTCTTCCGGCCAGGTTTCTTGCACATCCAGCGTCAACATCCGCGCAAACAACCAGGCCGTCCGAGTCGCGACCAACTCGGCCCCGTGTTCGGATTGAAACCACCCTGCATTGCCGACGTGGTCGGGATGGTGATGGGTCACAACAACCCGGCGCACGGGCTTTCCGCGCAATGGCCCCGCCATGACGTTTTCCCAGATCGCGCGCGACTTTTTGGAAGAAAGCCCGGTATCGACGATCGTCCAGCTGTCGCCATCATCCAGCGCGTAGACGTTCACATGGTCCAGCGCCATTGGCAAGGGCAGGCGGATCCACAGCACGCCGTCGGCAATATCGATGCTTTCTCCCGGTGCCGGAGGCTCCGGCCAAGGGTAGCGGATGCTCTCGGGCCGATCACCGTCCATCAGCTGGCCAGCTCATCAACGCTGAGCGCATAGAGATCCTCGGCCCCTTTCTGCGCCTGCGCCAACAGCCCAGAATATTCGGGCAGTAGCGCACTGATGTAATAGCGCGCCAGTTTCGCGCGGGGCCCTTCCGGGTCCGCCAAGGCAGCGGACAGGTGGTAATGCCCGCCCAAAACGCGCGCAAAAGCTGCCAGATAAGCCGTCGCCCCGGCAAAACGGGTGTTCATGTCCGTCTGCGACACCAGCCATTCGGTGGTTTCACGCAAGGATTCCGTGGCTTCCCAAACCGGACCGGCCAGATCCGGCAGGGTGGCACGGGCCTTCTCTGCCTGCTCTTCGATCTCGTCCAGCAAGTTCGAGGCGGCTTCGCCCCCATCCATCATTTTGCGCGCCACAAGGTCCATCGCCTGAATGCCGTTGGTGCCCTCATAAATCGCTGTCACGCGGACGTCGCGGTAATACTGGGCCGCGCCGGTTTCTTCGATAAAGCCCATACCGCCATGGACTTGCACACCGGTCTCGGCCACCCGCATCCCGGTTTGCGTACCAAAGGCCTTTCCGATCGGCGTCAGCAGCGCCGCACGGGCCGCCCAATCCGCATCACCCGTGGCTTGGGCCATGTCGATCGCAGCCGCATTGGCCAGCAGGATCGACCGCGCCGCAAATACATCGGCGCGCATATCCATCAGCATCCGCCGCACATCCGCATGGTCAATGATGGTGCCCGAGGGTGTCTTGCCCTGCTTACGCTCCAGCGCATAGGCCAGCGCGTGTTGATAGGCGCCTTCGGCCACGCCAACCCCTTCGCCACCCACCCCAAGACGGGCGTTGTTCATCATGGTGAACATGGCCGCCATACCGCCATGTTCCGGCCCAATCAGCCAGCCTTTGGCCCCGTCATATTGCATCACACAGGTGGGTGAACCATGCAGGCCCATCTTGTGTTCCAGCGAGACCACTTTCAGATCGTTTGCCACGCCGGGATTGCCGTTCTCATCCGGGATATATTTCGGCACCAGAAACAACGATATGCCCTTGGTACCCGGCACCCCGTCCGGCAGACGAGCCAGGACCAGGTGGCAGACATTTTCGGTAAAATCGTTGTCACCCCAGGAAATATAGATCTTCTGTCCCGAGATCGCATAGGTCCCGTCGCCATTCGGCTCGGCCTTAGACGTCAACGCACCCACATCCGACCCGGCCTGCGGCTCGGTCAGATTCATGGTCCCCGACCATTCACCGGCCATCATCTTGGGCAGATACAGCGCCTTCAGCTCGTCACTGGCATGATGTTCCAGTGCTTCGATCTGGCCTTGTGTCATCAGCGGCGCCAGTTGCAGCGACAGGCATGCCGCGCTCATCATCTCATTCACCGCGGTGGTCACGGTCATCGGCAGACCCATACCGCCATATTCGGGATCACCGCTCATCCCGACCCAGCCACCTTCGGCAATGGCTTTCCAACCATCCGCGTAACCGGGGGATGTGCGCAACACACCGTTTTCCAGACGCGCAGGGTGCAAATCGCCCGGGCGCTGCAAGGGGGCCAGAACCTCTTCGCACAGCTTGCCCGCTTCGGTCAGGATCGCGCTGACCACATCCGGGCTCGCATCCGAGAATTTCTCGGTCGCTGCGATCTGGTCGTAGCCGATCACATGGTTCAATAGAAATTCATAATCAGACAATGGGGCGCGATAGGTCATGGCTTCCCTCGGATTTGGTCCTGGCTGGCCTTGGAATTTCCAAGCCACGCCTGTATGCATCTGGGCTTGCAAGCTTACCTACCCGCCCGGGCCACGCAATCAACCAAAACGCCGCGTCACAAGTGATGAAACTGTTTCAAACCAAATATCTGTCCGCTGACGCTGCGGGGTTGGCGCAGGCCGCAGACCTGCTGCGCCAAGGTCAGCTCGTCGCGTTTCCAACGGAAACGGTCTACGGGCTGGGCGGCGACGCGCGAAACGGAGAGGCGGTTGCGGCCATTTATGAGGCCAAGGGGCGGCCCAGCTTCAACCCGTTGATCGCTCATGTGGCGTCGGTAGAGGCAGCGCAGCGTTTCGTCGAATGGTCCGATCAGGCGCAAAGTCTGGCCGATGCGTTCTGGCCCGGTCCCTTGACCTTGGTGTTGCCTTTGCGCCCGGGCCACGGGGTATCGTCCCTCGTCACGGCAGGGTTGGACACATTGGCCGTCCGCGTTCCAGCCCACCCCATTGCACGTTCGCTTTTGGAGGCCGTCGACGGACCGGTGGCCGCGCCTTCGGCCAACCCATCGGGTCGGATCAGCCCGACAACCGCAGGCCATGTGCAGTCGGGCTTGGATGGTCGGATCGCCGCCATCCTCGATGCGGGACCCTGCGGAGTAGGGCTGGAATCCACCATCGTCGGGCTCGCGGGTGAGCCTTCGCTTTTGCGACCGGGTGGCGTGGCTTTGGAAGAGGCCGAACACGCACTGGATACACGGCTGCATATTCATCAATCAGGTGATCTTTTGACCTCGCCGGGTCAGCTGCAATCCCATTATGCGCCGAACGCGCCGGTCAGACTGAATGCCGAGGCCGGTGTTGGGGATGAGGTCGTTCTGGGTTTTGGCCCGGTAGACTGTACCCTCAACCTTTCCCAAAGCAGTGATCTGGTCGAAGCTGCGGCCAACCTGTTTGCGATGTTGCACGATTTGGACAAATCTCACCGTCCGATTGCCGTGTCACCGATCCCCGACCATGGGCTTGGCGCTGCGATCAATGACCGGCTGCGCCGGGCTGCGGCCCCCAGGACTTAAGCGCGCCCCGCGCTGGCTGAAAGCGTCAGTGGGTCAACGCCCAACGTGGCCAGCGCGGCTTCCCACTTCTCGTCATCCGGCAGGTCAAAGACCAGTTTCGGATCGGACTCTGTGGTCAACCAGCCGTTCATCGCAATCTCATCTTCCAGCTGGCCCGGACCCCATCCGGAATAGCCCAGCGCAACAAGCGCATTGAGCGGCCCACGCCCCGAGGCCAGATCTTCCAGCACGTCCAACGTTGCGGTCATGCTGAAATCGCCGCAAATCTGCATCGAATGCAAATTTGCCTCATAATCAGATGAATGCAGAACAAAACCGCGCGACATCTCGACCGGACCTCCGAAATGCACCAGACGCTCACCCACAACCGGGATCCGACACGGAATATTGAGCTGCTCCAGAAGCACTTTGGTTCGCAGGTCCGACGGCTTGTTGATGATCAGCCCCATAGCGCCATCTTCGGCATGGCTGCAAATATAGACCACCGAATGCTCAAAGCGCGGGTCACCCATTCCAGGCATCGCAATCAACAGTTTTCCGGTCAGGTCCATGAGGCAAGGTCTCTTGTCATCCGTCCGAACCAACAATGACCCGGTCCGGCAGGGATTGGCAAGGGATCAGCGCATGTTCTGTGGGTATTCGGACGCATTTCATTCCGCTGAACGGAACGTGACTTGGCAACCTGCACGACTATGCCCATTTAATAGGGCATGATGATGTATAGGACACCTGCTGCCGCCCTGCTGGCTGGTCTTACTTTTGCTGCGCCGACATTTGGTCAGAGCGCGAACGGACTTGCGCAACTTGACATTCTGGATGGGGGCCGTTCAGCGGACGGATCGTATCAGGGCGCATTGCGGATGACCCTGCAGGATGGCTGGAAGACATATTGGCGCGCACCGGGCGATGCCGGGATACCACCGCATTTTGATTGGGGGCCGTCCTCGAATGTCGGTGAGGTTTCGATCACCTGGCCTTCACCGGATGTGTTTGACCAAAACGGATACCAGTCTATCGGCTATGAAGGCGAACTAGTCCTGCCGGTGACAATCACTCCGAAAAACCCTGCTCAGCCGGTTCGGCTGCAAGGCAGCGTTGACATTGGCGTCTGCAAGGATGTCTGCGTGCCCGAGCGGTTGGACTTCGACCATGTTCTGGATGCCGAGGCCGGGCGCAATCCGACCATTGCTGCGGCGCTGGCAGAACGTCCCTTCTCACCGGCCGAAGCAGGGGTATCCGGCGCGGCCTGTCACTTGTCGCCCACAAATGACGGGATGCAGATCGAGGCGCGGATCACCATGCCACCCGCCGGTGGTGACGAGGTTACGGTCATCGAACCGGGCAATCCGATCCTTTGGGCCTCTCAAACCGTGACTGAGCGGCAGGGCGACACGCTGATCGCCCGGTCCGAGGTCATCAATGCCTCGGGCGAGCCTTTTGCGCTGAACCGTTCCGATATTCGCATCACGGTTCTTGGCGCGCATCATGCCGTTGATATCATCGGGTGCAGCGCGGGCTGACCGCATGACACAACTTCCCCGAATCGGCGCTTTGGCCGTTGTTCTGCACGAAAACCAGGTGCTGTTGGTCCAGCGCAGCAAGCAGCCCGATGCCGGGCTGTGGGGCTTCCCTGGTGGTCACGTCGAATGGGGCGAAACGGTTCTTGAGGCGGCTGCGCGGGAATTGCTGGAAGAAACTTCCATCATCGCACAGCCCCTGTCCTACCTGGACAATCTCGACTTGTTGCGCCGCGACTCTCAAGGGCAGGTAAACTCACATTACCTGCTTGTAGGTGTGGCCTGCCGCTATGTCTCGGGCACACCTCAGGCCGGTGATGACGCCTTGGATGCAAGCTGGTTTCCGGTCGAACGCATCTTGCAAGGCGATCTGAGCATGAGCGCGCGTGTGCCCGAGCTTTTGTCCACCGCTCTAAGGGCTGATTAAGTGCCCGCGCGGCCCGACAACCGACCATAAAGCAGCCCCGAAAGGGTTACGCTGACCAGCAAGATCAGCGCCGCACCCGCCGCAAACACCCCAAATCCCATGCGCAGCAGGGCCATCCCGTCTTCGTCCCCGTAGAACTGGGCCAAAGAGGCGAGCGGCGCGCCAGACACAACGGGCCAGACCATCGCCACCACCAGCCAAACCGCCAAGGCTGCACCTGTCGCCACAACCGACCCCTGCACTACTCGATCAGGCGCGCGCAACGCGCGGCGCATCGCGGTCATCGGGCGCGCGACATCGTTGAGGATCGCCAGCAAGGCCGGAACCAGCAGCAACACAAGCAACATGCCAAAGCCCAGACCATAGACCAGAGTGATCACGGTCGGTTTGAGGAATTGCGCCTGTTGCGAGCCTTCGTAAAGCAGCGGTGTCAGACCAAGCACGGTGGTCAATGTGGTCAGCATCACTGGGCGCAGCCGGTCTGCGGTCCCTTCGATGATCGACGGCACCAGCCCGCGTTCCTGCTGGTACCCGTCAATGGTCGTCACCAGAACAATCGAGTCGTTGATGATAATCCCTGTCATGCCAAGCAGGCCGACAACGGTGAACATGCTTAGCGGAACATCCCAGATGTAATGGCCCCAGATCGTACCCACCAGGCCAAAGGGAATGATCGACATGACCACCAGCGGACGGGTCCAGCTTGCAAAGACCCAGGCCAAAACAAGGTAGATGCCGGTCAGACACAGGATAAGCCCCGCCCCGGCTTCGGCCAGAAACTCGTTTTCCTGTTCGCTCAGTCCTGCCATGCGCCATTCAACCTGACGTTCCGCCGCGATGGTGGGCAGGATTTCTTCCTGCATGGCGCGGGCAATCTCGGCTGCTTGGGCTGGATCGTCCTCGGAAATGTCCCCGTTCACGGAAATCACCCGCAACCCGTTTTCGCGCCGCACAGTTGAAAAGCCCGATTTCCGCTCGACCGAGACGATGTCGGCCAAAGGCACGTAAACCCCATCTGGTGTGCGCATCAGCGTGCGTTCCAGGAAATCGGCTGTCAGTTCGCCTTCGGGCAGTTCAACCCGGATTTCCGCGCTACGTGGTCCGTCGGGATAGGTCGCGGCCTCGATCCCGTTCAAGCGATCACGCAGCACGCGGCCCAGTGTTTCGATACGGAAGCCAAGCGCCTGTCCCTGAGGGGTCAGGTCCAGAATGAACTCTTCTTTGTCATAGGCCAGATTATCCTCAAGCGCCGAGACCTCGGGGTATTTTGCCAGTTCGGCCTGCAAATCCTCGGAGGCGGATTTCAGAGTATTTACGTCTGCGCCAAAGAATTGCACATCTATGGCGTCACCGCCGGGGCCGGACCGCCAGCCTCGGAAGCTGAGCAGTTCGACCTTGGGATGGCGTGGCACGGTATCTTGCAGCTCACCCACGAATTCAAAGCTGGAATAGGGACGCAAGTCTGCGTCGATCAACTCAATCGAAATCCCGCCCAGCAGGTCTGCATCCTTGCCATCGGCGGCGGAGAGACCAAACCCGGCCGATCCGCCAACCTCGGCCAGCACATAGTCAATCGGGTTTCGGCCATGGCGTTCTTCATAGACCGCACCCAGCTCTTCGGTGGCGCGCTGCACCATGCGCATCATCTCCAAGGTATCCGCGCGCGTCGCGCCCTCGACCATGATGAAATTGCCAGTAACCGAGCCCCGCTCGGGCGCATTGAAAAACCGCCAGTTCACGTCACCCCGAATGAACAGGGCCGCTTGGCTGGCCAGAATCACAACCATGATCGCCACAACCACATAGCGCGCCCGGATCACCAGCCCGATCATCGGGCGGAACAGCGTGTCGCGCACCCAGCGGAAACCGCGGTTGACCACACGGTTGGGCCAGTCATACCAATGTTCCTTGGCCGAATGCGCAATCGCGTGGGCCATGTGGTTGGGCAGGATCAGAAAGCACTCGATCAGTGAGGCAATCAGAACCGCAATGACCGTAAAGGGAATGTCGCGGATCAACTCGCCAAAGCGCCCGCCCACCAAGGTCAGGCCAAAGAAGGCGATCACCGTGGTCAGGGTGGCGGCAAAGACCGGCATGGCCATGCGCCGCGCGGCTCGTTCGGCAGCGACCATCGGCGGCTCGCCCAACCGGCGCGCACGGAAATCTGCGTGTTCACCCACCACGATCGCGTCATCGACCACGATGCCCAAAGTGATGATCAAACCAAACAGAGAGACCATGTTGATCGACAGCCCGCCCAGATACATGAACGCAACCGCTGCGGACATGGCCACCGGGATACCAACTGCTACCCAAAACGCGATACGCGCGTTGAGGAACAGAAACAGCAGACAGACGACCAATCCCAGCCCGACCAGGCCATTATCAACCAGGATATCCAGACGGTCCGTGATGGCCTGCGCTCGCGTGCGGATCAGTTCGATCGAGATGCCTTCGGGCAGGCTGGCCTGCATTTCGGTCACAACATCCTCGACCGTCCTTTGGATGCCGATTGCGTCGCCAAGATTCGACCGATCCACGCGGATCGACATTGCCGGGTTTTCACCAACAAAATAGCTGCGATCGCGGGTCACACCTTCGACCCGGATATCGGCCAAATCTCCAATCACCAGTTTGGAGCCATCTGGGAAATTGCGAAGCGGTATGCGCTCAATCTCTTCGGGGGTGCGTTTTTCAACACCGGTGCGGATCCGCGCATTGGCGCCGGTGACATCGCCTGCCGGGCTTGCGGTCACTTCGGCGGCAATGGCCGCCGCGATCTCGGACAGGGTGATATCATTGGCAATCAACTGGACGGTGGGCACCTCGACCACCACACGCGGTGCTGCGATGCCTCGGATCGTGGTTCGGGTTACACCAGCAGCAAACAGACGGTTGATCAGTTCATCTGTCAGATTGGCCAGCTGTTCCGGCTCGGTCGGTCCTGTGATCACGACATCCGTCACACGGTCACGCCAAGCCCCACGCCGGATCGTTGGCTCATCCGCATCCTCGGGCAGCTCGGTCACGCTGTCCACTGCGGTTCGGACCTCTTCAACAGCGCGTGACATGTCCCAATTGGGTTCGAATTCAAGCCGAACCCGGGCCGAGCCCTCGCGTGAGGTCGATTCCGTGCTGGCCACACCTTCAACCGCCAGCAATGCAGGCTCCAGAAGCTGAACTATGCCGTTATCGACATCCTCGGGGCCTGCCCCATCCCAAGTGACATTCACATCGACGCGTTCAAGGATGACGTCCGGAAAGAACTGCGCACGCATGTTGGGAACGGCCGCAGCGCCCAACACAAGCATCACCAGAAGCAGAAGGTTGGCCACGGTCCGGTGGCGCGTGAAATAGCTGAGGATACCGCCCGCAGCGTCCGGAATATCGCGCATCATGGTATCTAGCCCCCGGCTCGGGCTTCAAGCCGTTGCACCAGGGATGCGGGAACGCTGGCCTGGCTGAGTTGCCCCAGAAGCCGCTGCTTTACCGCCTCGGGCATCCTGCCGCTGGATTCGACCAAAGCCACCAGTTCAGCCCGGCGCTCATCGGACAGCTCCAGCATCTCGGGTACCGAGGCCGCTTCGGCCTCTTGCCGCAAGGGTCTGACACGGACACCAGAACCCAGCAAAGGCGTGCGGCCGATGACGACCTCTCGGCCTGCCAGGCCCTCGCCGCGCAGCAAAACTTCATCACCTTGTCGGCGGATCAACTCAACCGCCAGGGGCTCTAACCGGTCGTCGCCAGCCAGAACCAACACGTTTCCGGTTGCATCCAACACTGATGACGGCAGGCGCACCACGTTGTCCAAAGGCAGTTCTTCCACCGAGACGGTAACGAAATCGCCCGGCTTGAAGCCCGCTGCCTCGTCCAGCCTTGCAAACAGCAAACGCCCGGTCTGCCCTTCACCCGCCGATCCGCTGTCGCGGCTGATCCGGCCTGTGGCCACCAGATCCGTCCCGGTAACATCCAGCGACACGGTGACAGGCGCCTTTATCAAGTCGCCATTCTGGTCCAGCAGGCGAACAAACTGCGCGGTTGAGACCCGGAATGCGACCTCAAGCGCGTTTGGGTCCACCAGTTCGGCCAGTTTTTCGTTGGCCGAGACCAACCGCCCTTCGACCAGAGTCACCTCGGTTAGCGTCCCCGCAAACCCGGCATAAACCGTCATGTCATTCAGATCGCGTTCTGCCGCCTCCAAGGCAATCACTGCACGAGACAACAACGTTGTCGCCTGATCCACGCGCGATTCCGCTTGCGCCAATGCGATCCGGCTGGACAGAACCGCCTGATTGGCCGAGGTCAGGGCCAGCTCGGCCTCCTCCACCGAGGCCGCAGCCCCGACACCACGATCCAACAGGTCCTGCTGACGCTGCAAGGCCCGTCCGCGCAATTCAACCTGTGCCTCTGCGGCGCGCAATTCATCTTGCGCCAACAACAATGAACGCTCGGCATCACGTTCCTCGAACTGGGCATCCAGCAGATCAGATTTGGCGCGATCCAGTGCAGATTGCGCATCTGCCGGGTCCAGCTCGACCAGCATTTCACCTGCGTCGACCGAACCGCCATCCTGGAAATCTTCGGCCAGCGAGACCACGCGCCCACCCAGCGCCGCGCGCAATTCCAGGCGACGGCGGCTTTGAACCTGCCCGAAGGCCTCGAGATACGGTGTGACCGTCTCAGGCTCGGCCGTGCGCACGCTGACCGCAAAAACCCTCTCACGGGCCTGCGGCGGTTGATTTTCGCGTGAAACGACATCCTGAACCGCGCCCGAGATCAGCTGAGCGGCCACAAGCAGCAGCCCCAGCGTCAAAAACGCCAGAAACACGCCCACAAGACTTTGCCTTAGAAATCGCATCAGTCAGTTCACTCCGGTTGCGCGCCGCTGCCTGTTACAGATGGTAGCCGGGCAATCGCATCTGCCAAGCCACAATGGCTTGATCCAGTGTTCAACGCAGTACCAGACTACTTCCGTCGCAAGTGTTCGTCCAATCTGGGCATTATTTCCACAAAATTGCAGGGGCGGTGCCGATAATCGAACTGTTTTTCCAAAATAGCGTCCCACGCGTCTTTGCAAGCCCCAGGGCTGCCAGGTAGTGCAAACAGGTAGGTTCCGCCCGCCACGCCACCCGTGGCCCTTGATTGGACCGCAGAGGTTCCGATCTTTTCCATCGAGACGATAGTGAACACGGTGCCAAAGGCATCGATCTCTTTTTCGTACACATCCCTGTGTGCCTCGACCGTGACATCCCGCCCGGTTAGCCCGGTACCTCCGGTCGACAAGACAACATCAATCTGGGGATCCGCGACCCAGGCACGCAGTTGATCGGCAATCTGGTCACGCTCATCCTGGATGATCTTGCGGTCGGCCACCACGTGACCCGCCTTTTCAATCCGGTCCACCAAGGTTTGTCCCGATCGGTCCTCGGCCAGAGATCTTGTGTCCGAGACCGTCAGCACCGCGATGCGAACGGGAATGAATTCAAGTGTTTCGTCGATACGCGACATGCGGGGTTACGCCCTTTCCAGAATGGCAAGCCGGAGCGCTAGCGCCGCGAAAATGCTGCCCGTGATCCAGCCCAGAATTCGAGAAGCGCGCGGATTGCCGACCAACATACGCCCCGTGCCGCCGGCAAAGATGCCCACAAATCCGTTCACGACAAAGCCGCCCACGGCGATGATCACGCCAAAGATCAGAAACTGCATCAAAACCGAACCTGCGGATGGGTCAACAAACTGTGGGATAAACGCCAGCACAAACAGAATGACCTTTGGATTGGTCAGGTTCACCAGCATCCCATCCCGAAAGGCGCGGCTCATGGGGGCAGCCGGTGTTTCGGGGGCAACGGCGCCGTTGCGAAACGCGCCCCATGCGAGGAACAGCAGATAGCCCACGCCGAACCAGCGAATGACGTCAAAGAGCCAGGGCAAGGTTGCAACCGCGGCGCCCAAGCCCAGCCCAGCCAGAAGCACATGTACCATCACGCCCGTGGAAACCCCGGCGCTGGCGGCAATAGCGGGGCGTGGGCCCGACCTCAGACCCTGACCGAAACAGAACATCATATCGGCACCGGGCGTCAGTCCAAGCACAAGGGCCGCCGGAATGAAGGTCAGCAAAGTCGCTGTTTCGATCACGATCCCACCTCGAACCAATTCACTGTAGGACCAAGATTTGCCAGCTGGGTCTGGCCCAGATGGCCGCGATAGCCCCAGCTATCATGGATATGGCCAAACACTGCCAACCCAGGCTGTATTCGTTCGATCGCATCGCGCACAGCTATCGACCCTACCGACTGGCCCATCGAGGTTTCATCCCCACAGCCCTTGGGCGGAGAGTGCACGATCAAGACATCTGCGGAAACGCACCGAGCCAGCAGTTCAGTGGCCGCGCCTTCGGAAAGGTCGCAAGACCACTCTCCGAACGGTGTTTCCGGGACACCGTAACCAAGGCCGAAAAGACGCAGATCGTCTAGCTCCATGCCTGACCCATGCAGGACGTGAAAACCTTCCGGCACCGTATCAGACAACTCCTCGGCGCTTTCGGCATTGCCCGGTACCAGAACCAAAGGCGCTGCCATGCCAGACAACATCGCCATCGCTTCATCCAGTCCCTGCCGCATGTTGCAATAGTCTCCGGCACCCACCACCAGATCCGCCGCCTCACTGGCCGCAACCAGATCGGCAGCCCGGCTGCGCGCCATGTGCAGATCGGAAAAAGCCAGAATTTTCACGCCCCACCTCGCAATCGCGCTTTCAACTCCAGCAGATCGGCCCAGGCCTGTCGTTTCATTTGCGGCTGACGCAGCAGATAGGCCGGGTGAAACATCGGGATCACGGGCAAGTCCAGCGCCTGGTCCCAATTGCCGCGCAACCGGGTGATACCGCGTTTGCCCAGCAGCGCCTGACAGCTGATATTGCCCATCACAACAAGGATCTCAGGCTTGGCCAGGGCAACGTGACGCTCCAGAAACGGGGTCATCATGCCGATCTCTTCCGGTTTGGGATCTCTGTTTTGCGGCGGCCGCCAGGGCAGCACATTGGTGATATAAACGTTCTGCGCCCGGTCTAGATCAATCGCAGCCAGCATCCGATCCAACAATTGCCCGGCACGACCCACAAAGGGTTTGCCCTCACGATCTTCGTCACGCCCCGGCGCCTCGCCGATAATCATGACCTTTGCCCCCGGGACACCATCGGCAAACACCAACTGCCGCGCGCCGCGTTTCAGCTCGCAATAGGCAAACGCGTCCATGGCTTCGCGCAGGGCTTCAAGCGATTTCGCACCGCTTGCGGCCGCCTTGGCCACCGCAACAGGATCTACTGCCTCGGGCTTGGCGGGCGTCGCAGGTGCAGCCACCGGGGCCTTGGGTTTGGGGGACGTGTCAGGCAGGTCATAGCGGTTGATCGGCTCGTCCCCGATCGACTCGGTCACGCCAAGTTCGATCTGCCAGTCCAGCAGCGCGCGTGTCGCATAATAATCCAAGCCCGATTCCATGCGGCTAATTTACCTGCATCCCGGCTGAGGGAAAGCGAATAGACCTTGCCTTGATACCCAGACCTGTTGACCATGGACGCTGTTATGTTCCAGATCCTGCGCCTTTTGCTGATCGGATTGCTGCTGACATTGGCCAGCGGGCCCGAGGTTTCAGCCCAGCTTCTGGGTCGCGACAGCCAGTGCCGTGCCGGGCAGTTCCAATGTGGGCGGTCGTGCTGTTCCCCCGGTGAGCGGTGCAGTTTCGACGGAAACTGCATCCCTCTGGGCCACAGCTATTGCGGTGGTGGACGCACGTGCGGACCGTTCGAGCGTTGTGTTGCAGGCGGTGCGCGCTGCGCTCCTGCCGGGGCCAACGCCTGTAACTCGCGCCTTGACTGTCCGGGTGGCAGTACCTGCAACGCCCGTGGCGAATGCGAGCGCATCCGGCCTGAATTTGACCCCACTCCGGCCCCGCGCACGCGCTGTGACGATGGGCTGACCTGTGCGCGGGGCTCGACCTGTCTGCCCGGTGGCGGATGCTCGCGCCCGGGGTGGTTCTTGTGCGAAGAAACCGGATCACAATGCCGCCCGGGCTTCAAATGCTCGGCCCATCAGGGGTGCGTACCTGTCAAAGCTGTCGATTGCGGCTATGGCAAATGGTGTAAACCGGGTGAGCAATGCCTGCCCGATGGCGGCTGCGAGAAACTGCCGGACGGCACCGATCCCTAGCTTGCTTTGAACTGCGCAGCTTTCTATAAGCGGCCCGATTGTCCGACAGGAGCCCGCCCATGCGTTTCGCCCATCGTCACCTTCTTGGGATCGAGCATCTGTCGCAATCCGATATCACTGCCATTCTTGATCTGGCTGAGACCTATGTCGACATGAACCGCCAGTCGACAAAGCGCTCGGACGTGTTGTCAGGACTGACGCAGATCAACATGTTCTTCGAAAACTCGACCCGAACGCAGGCCAGCTTTGAACTCGCAGGCAAACGCCTTGGGGCGGATGTGATGAACATGGCGATGCAGGCCAGTTCGATCAAAAAGGGTGAGACACTGATCGACACGGCGATGACGCTGAACGCAATGCATCCGGATCTGTTGGTGGTGCGGCATCCGCATTCGGGCGCGGTGGACCTGCTGGCTCAAAAGGTGAATTGCGCGGTGTTGAACGCGGGCGATGGGCGGCATGAGCACCCAACACAGGCCTTGCTGGACGCACTGACCATTCGCCGTGCCAAAGGACGGCTGCATCGGTTGAACATCGCGATCTGCGGCGATGTCGCGCACTCACGGGTGGCGCGGTCGAACCTGATCCTGCTGGGAAAAATGGAAAACCGGATCCGCCTGATCGGCCCGCCAACACTGGTGCCCGGCCAATTCGCCGAATTTGGCGCGGAAATCTATGACGACATGAACGAGGGCCTTCAGGGCGTCGACGTGGTCATGATGCTGCGCCTTCAGAAAGAGCGAATGGATGGCGGTTTCATCCCCTCCGAACGCGAATACTACCACCGCTATGGGCTGAACGCCGAGAAGCTGGCGTTGGCCAAGCCCGATGCCATTGTCATGCATCCCGGACCGATGAACCGTGGGGTTGAGATTGACGGCACGCTGGCGGACGACATCAACCGATCCGTCATTCAGGAACAGGTCGAGATGGGTGTCGCCGTGCGTATGGCGGCGATGGACCTGCTGGCCCGCAATTTGCGAGACGCCGCATGAGCCCTTTGAAGGTTGCCCCCAACGAACGCGGCGTGCTTCGCTTATTCGCGCTGGATATGCCGCCCGAAGAAGCCAAATTCCAACGCGAACCCGGTGCGGCCGATCAGATGCTGGGGATCGTGGGGCTGGTGGCAGACCAGATCGATGTTTTCCCGGTCTCCGACCTCGAAGACATGGGGCTTTATGGCTATCTGCACGAAGGCTGCGGCGTTTCGCTGGATCAACTGGACCGGACTGCGCTTGAGGCCGTCAAGGGCTGGGTCATGGTTGTCCGCAGCGCGGCTTTTGGTGGCCGCGCCCTGCGTCTTGAGCCGGACCCGAGGGTGCATCTGATCGGGCCCTATACCGAAGAGGCAACCAACTGGACAGGTGGCAAGATCGAAACAGAAAGCGCCAAGCCGTTTTCGGCCCCGCAAGCAGCCTCTTCAGATCAAAGCCCGCAACGCCTTGGATCTGCGGTTCTGGCAGTGCTTGCTTTGCTGATTATCGGAGGCGCCCTTTGGCTGATCCTGTGACCTTTGCTCCGGACAAATCGGCCTATATCCGCACCTATGCCTGGCTGGCGGCGGTGGCGATGGCTGGTGCGATGATCGTGCTGTGGGTGGTCGGTAACCCCTATGTCTGGACCGGCGCGCCAGCGGGTCTGGCGGCGGTGGGGATCCGGGCGTGGTATCTGGCCTCGGAAGATCTGGCCGCGGTGTGGGAAATGTCGGACACCACCCTAACGGGTCCTGGCCCGCGCACTGTCGCGCTGACCCAGATTGCCGAGGTCAAAACATTGGGCAGCTTTGTCCAGGTCATCACAAAAACTGGCGACAAGCACCTGATCAAATACCAGGCCAACCCCGCCACGACCAAAGCCGCCATCGAAAGGGCAATGCGATGACAGCCAGCAATCTAGATTGGTGGCGCCGTCAATTACCGGAAGACGCGCAAATCATTTGGTCGGGCAGGCCCTATCAGGGGTTTTTTCCACCTCATGTCCGCTGGGCATATGGCATTTTATGTGTTTGCCTGTGCCTGGCCTGGATCGCCAGCCCCTGGTACGCAGATACTGTGCGGGACTATTGGAAAATCGTTGGCTGTACGTTGCTGTTGGCCTTCTACATGTGGTGGGATCGATTCCTTCGGTCACGACGCGTTTACGTTGTGACCGACAATAATGTTTGGTGGTTGAGCGAAGTCTTCCCGGCCAAAAGCCTTTCTATTCACCCCAATCTCAGCTTTTACCGAAGCGGCCAGAACATCGTGTTTTCTCGGCTTAGATTCCTCGTATTCGAGTACCTGACTGACCCAGACGCTGCACTGGCGGCCTTAACAAAAGCCCGAGAATCGACGTCATGACCACCCATTTCTTCATCAACGCCCGCCTGATCGACCCCGAGGCCGGAACGGAAGCGCCCGGTTGGCTACAAGTGGCCGATGGCCGGATCGCCGCAAAAGGCGATGGCACCGTACCTGTGGGCGATCATAAGGTCATCGACTGTCAGGGCCATTGTCTGGCCCCGGGCATCGTCGATATCGGCGTCAAAGTCTGTGAGCCCGGCGAACGGCACAAAGAAAGCTATAAATCCGCCGGTCTTGCCGCCGCTGCTGGGGGAGTGACCACTATGGTCACGCGCCCCGATACGCTGCCTGCCGTGGACACGCCTGAAACGCTGGAATTCGCCACTCGGCGCGCGCAGGCAGATGCGCCAGTGAACGTGCTGCCCATGGCCGCCCTGACCAAGGGCCGCGAAGGTCGCGAGATGACCGAAATCGGCTTTCTGATGGATGCAGGCGCTGTGGCCTTTACCGATTGCGACCATGTTGTCAGCAACACCAAGGTGTTTTCCCGCGCCTTGACCTATGCGCGATCGTGCGGCGCGTTGGTGATTGCCCATCCACAGGATCCGGGCCTCAGCGCCGGGGCTGCCGCCACCAGCGGCAAATTCGCCGCACTGCGCGGGCTACCTGCTGTGTCGCCCATGGCCGAACGTATGGGTCTGGACCGGGACATCGCGCTTTTGGAAATGACAGGCGCGGCCTACCATGCCGACCAGATTACCACCGCCCGCGCCCTGCCCGCACTGGAGCGCGCCAAGCGCAACGGATTGGACATCACCTCCGGTACATCGATCCACCATCTGATGCTGAACGAGCTCGACGTGGCCGACTATCGCACCTTCTTCAAGGTCAAGCCGCCGCTGCGGTCGGAAGACGACCGACAAGCGGTCATCGAGGCCGTTCGGACCGGCTTGATCGACACGATCAGTTCGATGCACACGCCCCAAGACGAAGAAAGCAAGCGCCTGCCGTTTGAAGAGGCGGCCTCGGGCGCGGTCGCGTTGGAAACGCTGCTTCCCGCAGCGCTGCGACTTTATCATGCCGAGCAGCTGGATCTGCCGACCCTGTTTCGCGCCATGGCTCTAAACCCCGCCAACCGGCTGGGTTTGGAGAGCGGACGCCTGACCGCAGGCGCTCCGGCAGATTTGGTTGTGTTCGACCCGGATGTACCCTTTGTGCTGGACCGGTTCGCGCTGAAATCGAAATCGCAGAATACCCCGTTTGACGGCCAGCGGATGCAGGGTAAGGTCACCGCGACCTATGTGGCAGGAAACGAAGTCTACCGGAGAACCTGATGCCCGTATTTGACAGCACCACAGAGCAGCTGATCCTGTGGGCGGCTATCGGTTATCTGATGGGCTCGATCCCTTTTGGCATGGTCATCGCCAAGGTGATGGGTCTGGGAAACCTGCGCAACATCGGCTCAGGCAATATCGGTGCCACCAATGTTTTGCGCACCGGCAACAAGAGTGCCGCAGCGCTGACGCTGATCTTCGATGGGGCCAAGGGGGCCGTGGCGGTCCTGCTGGCGCGCGCTTTGGCTGGCGAAGACGCGATGCAAATCGCGGCGCTGGCCGCATTTCTGGGTCATTGCTTCCCGGTCTGGCTCGGGTTTAAGGGCGGTAAAGGCGTGGCCACCTTTCTTGGGTTGTGGCTGGCTTTGGACTGGCGCGTGGGCATCGCCTGTTGCCTGACCTGGCTGGTGGCCGCAGCGATCTGGAGAATTTCCTCGCTGGGCGCTTTGGCCGCCGCTGCTTTGTCGACCACATGGATCATGGTGTTTTCCGACGGGTCGACCTTTGGTCTGGGGCTTATCCTGACTATATTGGTTTATGCCCGACACAGCACCAACCTTGCGCGGATCAAAGCTGGGACAGAACCCAAGATCGGGAAATCTTGACCAGACAAGACGCGTTTCTGGGCGCCTTTTTTGCTCTGCCGCTTGGGACGTTCATCGGCCATGCGAAAGGGCGGCAGTATGCCGTGTCCCGGTCAGAGTTCGTAGTCGGCAAATCCCACAAGCTTGTCGCGCATGAGCTGGGCGGCACCGACTATATCAGCCTGAACCTCTATCTCACTCAGTCCAGCGGCGCGCTGCTACGCCCGTGTGAAATGTCGCCAGACAAAGTGATAAGCTTCGTTCTTTCCCTGCGCCCGAATGTGCGAAAATGATTGCTGATTGTTCGTCAACGCACAGTCACAATTCATTGAATTGAACGTGAACGCGCCGTCTCCCAATTGGGTTTGCATGGCAGCCAATTACCGGTGCCACGTAAAACAAATCCGGGTCGCAAGGGCAAAATTCAGGTGCTTCAAAGCGGCCCTGTTCACGAAAGGTGAAACCATGAACAAGATCAAATCCCTCATCGGCGGTGTCGCACTGTCCGTCGCAATCGCAAGCTCTGCTCTGGCTGCTGGTGTTGAGCTGAACGCAAGCTCAACCGGTCTGGCGCTGCAAGGCTATGACCCGGTTGCATACTTCACAGTTGGTGAGCCGACAAAAGGTGACTACCGCATCACAGCACTGCACAACGACGCGCTGTACCGCTTTGCCAACGAAGAAAACAAAGCCGCGTTCGAAGCAAACCCTGAGGCGTATCTGCCCGCCTATGGCGGTTACTGCGCGTTTGGTACTGCGATGGGCTTCAAGTTTGACGGTGACCCGAGCTACTGGAAGATCGTTGACAACAAGCTGTACCTGAACCTGTCGAAAGACATCCAGGAACGCTGGGAAGGCGATATCCCGGGCTTTAACGAGCGTGCGGATGCCAACTGGAAAGACATCGCGTACAAGACCCCTGCGGAACTGCAAGAGCAGTAAGCCATTCGGCAAACCTCAGATTGATCGAGCCCGGCAGCGATGCCGGGCTCAGTCGTTTTATGGCTCAAGAACCGTGCTGCCGGTGGTTTGGCGTGCTTCCAATACCCGATGCGCCTCGGCCACCTGATCCAGCGGGAACTGCTGATCGACGTGGATCTTGACCTCGCGACCGTCCACCTTGTTGAACAACCTGCGCGCCATCGCCTGACAGGTCTTGTGATCGGCGATATGGGTGAACAATGTGGGCCGTGTCAGCCGCAAAGAGCCCCGCTGCGCCAGCATCCCCAGATCAACAGGCGGAACCGGACCGGAGGCATTTCCAAACGAAATCATCATGCCCAGCGGTTTTAGGCAATCCAGTGACCCTTCAAACGTGTCCGCACCCACCGAGTCCATCACTGCATCCACACCTTTCCCACCCGTGATTTCGGCGACGCGTTCAACGAAGTTCTCTGTTCGGTAATTGATACAGTACGCCGCGCCATTGAACTGCGCCATGCTACATTTCTCGTCTGTTCCGGCTGTCCCGATCAGGGTGATGCCTTCGGACTTGGCCCATTGGCAGGCAATCAACCCGACGCCCCCTGCTGCGGCATGAAACAGAACCGTGTCGCCCCGCTTGAGGGGTGTGGTCCGGTGAAACAGATATTCCACCGTCAGACCTTTCAGCATCATGGCTGCCGCAGTGCGGAAAGAGATGCTTTCCGGCAAAGGACAAACCTGCGCGGCGGGCATGACCCGCGCTTGTGCGTAGGCACCGGGGGGTGCCGCAGCATAGGCCGCGCGTTGTCCGGGTTGCAGATGCGTCACGTCCTCGCCAACAGCCTCGATCACACCGGCGGCTTCCATGCCCAGCGCGTGGGGCAGCTCGAGTGGATAGAGCCCGCTGCGCTGATAGACGTCGATAAAGTTCAGACCGCAGGCATGGTGCCGAATGCGCACCTCGCCCGGGCCCGGATCACCCACAGGTCTGTCTTCGACCTGTAACACCTCGGGGCCGCCGGTTTCATGGATGACCACTGTTCGCGCCGTTTGCTGCATGCTGCTCTCCCTTTGGTTTGCTGCAAAGCTATCACGGCTGCGAAACAGGGCAATGCATTCAATTGGTCAACCGGCCACCTCAAGAACGATTTTGCCAATATGGCCCGAGCTTTCCATACGTTCGTGGGCTGCTGCTGCCTCGGACAGGTCAAAGCTGCTGTCCATAACCGGCGCGATCTTGCCCGCTTCAAGCAAAGGCCAAACGGCTTCGCGCAAGTTCTGGGCGATCCGGGCCTTGGCCAGATCACTTTGCGGGCGCAGGGTGCTGCCAGTCAGGGTCAAACGTTTGACCATCATCAAGGCAAAATTTACCTCGACAACCGGACCTTGCAGAAATGCGATCTGCACAAGACGACCATCTTCAGCCAGAGCTTTGATGTTGCGCGGGATATAGTCACCGCCGACCATATCCAGGATTAGTTCAACACCGCCTTCCGCGCGCATCGCGGCCACGAAATCCTCATCCCGGTAGTTGATCGCCTTCTCGGCCCCAAGCTTGACACAAGCCTCACATTTTTCGTCGGATCCGGCCGTGGCAAAGACGCGGGCCCCAAAAGCGTTGGCCAATTGAATGGCCGTGGTGCCGATGCCGCTGGAGCCTCCATGCACCAAAAACCGTTCGCCCGCTTTCAATCCGCCACGCGTGAACACATTGGACCAGACCGTAAAGAAGGTTTCGGGCAGGCACGCGGCCTCTTTCAAGCCCATGCCTTTGGGCACCGGTAGACAATGCGCGGCTGGAGTGGCCACATATTCGGCATATCCGCCACCGGGCAGCAACGCACAGACCTGATCACCGATCGCCAGACCTTCGACCCCGGCGCCCAGTGCCACAACCTCACCCGAGGCTTCAAGCCCTGGCAGGTCACTCGCCCCAGGAGGCGGATCGTATGCCCCCGCCCTCTGTAGCGCGTCTGGGCGGTTCACTCCGGCATAAGCAACTTTCAGAACCACCTGACCATGGGCCGGTTCCGGCATGGGGCGTTCGGTCACTTGCAACACATCCGGCGCACCGGGCTTTGTAATTTCAACAGCGCGCATCATCTGGGTCATGGGCAGATCTCCTTTGCCCAATGCCTAGCAGGCCGCACAGCGAAGGCCCAGCCGTTCTGATCACTTTCGCGGGTTCAGCATCCCCGGCAGATCCGTACGCATCCGCATCGGAGCCTTGACCTGGCCCGCCAGCCAATTCGGTACCGCAAGAAATGGCTTGAACAAAGGATTGCCCTGAACCTGCGCCTTTAGCTTTTCGAACTGCATCACGCCTTCGATCCGCCGATCCAGGAACTCCCAGGTCTTTTGATGATCCGGGCTGTCGTCACCCAGCCAGAAGAGAACGGTGGACGAATACACGCCGGACAGGGTGGCGCGTTTGGTATACCAGTTCACATCGTCCGAGGTATCGCCCAGCGCGTCCCAGATCTTGTCGCATGTGCCCCAGATTGCCTTGGCCCCATCCGCCGCATGGGTCGGCAGCGCAAACAGGGTCACACCACGGCGCACCACCTCTTTGTCTTGAACCGCTTGCAGCCGAAAGCGAATGGCAGCCGCGATCTTGTCGCGAAACTTGAGGCCGCTCAGATCTTCGGTCGTGATGCGCTCCAGCATCAATTCATCCCCGCGTGCATGGTAGGCCAGCGCCAGATCGACCGCGCCCCGCGGACAAACCGCGCGCGCCAGCGTGTCTTCTATATCGCAATCAGAAATAGCCGCACGAAAGCTGGCTTCAGACCATCCATCAAACGGGACATGGTTCAAGATGGCATCAAGCAATTGGTTTTTGGCGTCTTCGTAAGTCACGGTCATGGCGTTTCTCCGGGTTCCAAGGCCAGTACTAGACAAGTTAGGAGCGCTTTGCTATACGGCCACCTCCTGCAAATCCTTGCAACTCTATCTAGAAAGGTGGTGACAACCACATGCAGGTTAGTGTTCGCGACAACAATGTCGATCAGGCGCTTCGTGCCCTGAAGAAAAAGCTGCAGCGCGAAGGCGTGTTCCGTGAAATGAAGCTTAAGCAGCATTTCGAGAAACCGTCCGAGAAAAAAGCGCGCGAGAAAGCTGAAGCGATCCGCCGTGCCCGTAAACTGGCACGCAAGAAAGCCCAGCGCGAAGGTCTGCTCTAAGAGCTGCTCAAGCCTCGTCCAGCTTTGGATGACACGATTTGACGACCCCCGAGGCCCCGCCCGGGGGTTTGTCGTTTTTAGACGGAATTCTTGCAACAACAGAGCTTGGCCGAAAATTTCCTATATTATCATAGGCTTGCGGTTCTTTCTCTGAGGCTACCTCGCACATGGTCGGCGATTTTTGACCTCAATTAGTTCAACTTTTGGTAGTATTTTGCCGAGAATCTTTTGCGGCAAAATTGTGACTGCTCTCTGCCAAATTCTCGCCACTAATGTCTCCTCAAAATAACACAACGCACCTGGAGGCAGAATCATGTCCGTCGCAAGTAATCTTGAAAGGCAAATGCTGACGCTTATCAACACAGAGCGCGCAGCCCATGGCCTGAGCCCTGTCAAACTGGAACTGCGGTTGAACAAGGCAGCCGAAGACCACAGCACGTGGATGCTGAACCAAGACATTTTCAGCCATACCGGGGTTGGCGGGTCCACACCTTGGGACCGTATGGAAGATGCCGGATTCGATTTTTCAGGTAGCTGGCGCGCAACAGAAAACATAGCGTGGCAAAGTATCCGGGGCGCTCCAGGGCTGTCTGACGACGTCGTCGACCTGCACAATGCGCTTATGAACAGTCCGGGACATCGTGCCAACATCCTCGATCCAAATGTGACCGTAGTTGGCATCGGTATCGAAGTTGGTGACTTCAATGGCTGGAACGCCATCATGGTAACCCAGAACTTCGCCCGCACGGCTGCCCCCGTGCAACTGGACACCGGCGCAACCCCTCCCCCTCCGTCTGCTCCCGCTCCTGCGCCGTCAGATCCGGTCGCATCGCCTGTCGATCCCGCACCTACAGACCCCGATCCAGTAGAGAAATTTGTTGTTGCGGGCAGGGTTGGCAGTAATTCTGATGACTGGTTCACGCTGAAACCTAACCAAGCCGGCGTCCTGAAGGGACGCGATGGCGATGACCGATTGGTCGGTGCAAAAGGTCAGGACAAATTGTTGGGCCAACAAGGTGATGACGCGTTGTACGGTCGGCAGGGCGCCGATCGCCTCAAAGGCGCCAACGGAAATGACTCGCTCTTCGGCGGTGGTGGTAACGACATCCTCAAAGGTGGCGCCCACAACGACCGACTTGTCGGCGGTGGCGGCAAAGACAAACTGGCTGGTGGTGGCGGAAATGACGTCATGACCGGAGGCCGCGGGGCCGACCAATTTGTCTTTTCACCAGGCATCGATCTTGTGACCGACTTCCAGGGATCGGATGTGATCATCCTCAGGAACGTTCAAACGATCAAAGGCTATAATGACCTGTTCAAGAACCACATCTCGCAATCTGGCGACGACGTCGTTATCGAGGACGGCAAGGGCAACGCGCTTATCCTGGAAGACACGTTGATCGCCGATTTGGACAAAGACAACTTCCTCATTTGAACTGTCGAATGATTAGCCGAGAAAAACACCCCGATGTCTCGGGGTGTTTTTTCTAGTAGATCTTCGGCACGTGCAATTCATCCGGCAAGATGCGCCGTTCATATTCCGGGTTATAGCGGCGGTCCGGTAGAGTGACCTTTTCCTGGGGCACGTCCTCATAGGGGATTTTGGTCAGAATGTGTTCGATACAATTCAGGCGCTCTCGTTTCTTGTCGTTACCCTCGACAATATACCAAGGAGCTTCGGGGATATTGGTGCGGAAGAACATGTCTTCTTTCGCCTTGGTGTAGGCTTCCCACCGAATACGGGATTCCAGATCCATCGGCGACAGTTTCCACTGTTTCATCGGATCGTGAATACGCATGAGGAAGCGCAATTGCTGTTCTTCGTCGGTGATCGAGAACCAGTATTTCAACAAGATGATTCCGGATCGAACCAGCATGCGTTCAAATTCAGGAACGTCCTGAAAAAACTGTTCAACCTGATCATCGGTCGCAAAGCCCATCACACGTTCAACGCCTGCGCGATTGTACCAGGATCGGTCAAAAAAGACGATTTCGCCCGCGGCGGGCAAATGTGGGACATAGCGCTGGAAATACCACTGGCTTTGCTCCCGACGGCTGGGCGCGGGCAAGGCAACAACCCGGGCCACGCGCGGATTTAGACGTTGGGTGATCCGCTTGATCACACCGCCCTTTCCGGCACTGTCGCGCCCTTCAAACAAGATGCACACCTTGGCACCGGTGTGCTGCACCCAGTCCTGAACTTTGATCAATTCCGCTTGCAACCGTAGCAGGTTCTGAAAATAGACTTTCCGATCCAGCATCTCGGGATGCTGCTCGCGATAGATCTTCCGTATCTCCATCGACAGCATCGGTTCGCTGAATTCGATCTCGATATCTTCGTCAAACGTATCCTCAAGCTCGGCCTCCAGCCAATCTTTCGGAGCGTTGTCGTTATCCTGTGCCAAGGTCTTTTCCTTTTCTTCCGTCGGGTTTGGACCGTATCGGGGCTGTGTAACCTGAAAATGTCATTCGACTGAGATACAAGTTCAAATTGGATGATATTCTATCAGCCTCGCCTCGATAGTCGAATTTGAACTGAAGCTGCCCGGGATACAAGCAACGGAACACCCAGATTGCGCCGGGTTGCACTGTTTGCTTGCTTTTTCCGCATCGTTCCTTGCATCAAACAAAGCATAGCGGAGGATATCTTGGCGTTCTTTCTGAGCTTGCTACCACAGATCTGGCCCTGGCTGGTCATCGCGGCCGCCCAGATCACTGCGTTGGGCGGGCGGCGCGAACTGGGCTTGGGAATGATCGCCATCCTCGGGGCATATGCGCTCAGCATTGGGGCGCTGTCACTCTCGGCAACACTTATCATCGCTTTAGGAATGGCCGGTGCCGCTGTACTTCCACGATTGGGTGGTCGTCTGGCTGTGCTCGGGCATCTTGCGTTTGTCGTATGGAGCGTGGCGTTGGGCGCGCATCTGGTGCCTGGCGTGCAGAACTTGCTGATACTGGATCAGGTCACGGCGGGACCGGACAGCGGGATGTTCACGCTTTACCTGAACCTCGACAAGCCCATGGTGTTCTTTGCGGCGCTGCTTGCATGGCCCGCTATCCTGCACACGCGGACCGAATTCAATCCTGCCCCCCTGTTTCTGGGCCTCGCTCTGCTGCCCGTGCTTTTTGCCGTTGGGGTCTGGAGTGGTGCCGTGCGTCAGGAAATCGCGCTGCCCGACTGGTGGCTGCTGTTTGCCTTTTCAAACCTGTTCCTGACTTGTCTGACGGAAGAGGCGTTCTTTCGCGGTTATCTGCAATCCGCCCTGTCAGCGCGCTTTGGTTCCTTGGTCGGTCTGATGCTAGCCAGCCTGCTTTTCGGATTGGCACACGCGCCCGGAGGTTTGGAACTCGTCGTTTTCGCAAGTATTCTGGGACTGGCCTGCGGGCTGGGATATGCTGCGACGGGTCGCCTGTGGGTGCCGACGCTTATGCATTTCGGCTTCAATTTCGCCCATCTGACACTGTTCACGTATCCCGGACCGGTCTGATCAAACCGGCAGCGCCGTGGTCTTGAACACCGTCCGCAGTGCAAACGAGCTTTGCATCTGTGCCACACCCGGCAACCGCGAGAGGTATTGGCGGTGAATTCGGGCGAAATCCTCGGTGTTTTCGGCAACAACTTTCAGAATATAGTCAGCGGTTCCTGCCATAAGGTGGCATTCCAGAACGTCAGGTATGCGGGCGACACTTTTCTCGAAAGCTTCCAGTACTTCTTCCGCCTGCCCCTGCAAGGTGATCTCGACAAATACGGTTGTCGGCACCCCCATTTTTCGCGCGTTCAGCAGAGCCACATAGTCGCGGATATAGCCCTCGCTTTCCAGCCGCTGAACGCGGCGATGGCAGGCAGAGGGCGACAGATTCGCCTTCTCGGACAATTCTGCATTCGACATCCGCCCTTTGACCTGCAAGGCGGCCAAAATCTTTCGATCAGTTGCGTCGAGGCTCATTGTCGCACAATCCTTGCAGATTTGCTTCTGTTCTTCGAATATTTTCCTGTATTTTTGAACTCACGCAAGCAGAGTTTCACAAAAATTGCACGATAAACCGCCCATAATTTAGGCAGTTTATGAATGGAGATCCCCATGAAAGTCGGTTGCCCCAAGGAAATCAAACCGCAGGAGTTTCGTGTCGGCATGACGCCAAACGCGGCGGGCGAAGCTGTGGCGCGCGGCCACGAAGTGATCATCGAAAGCGGTGCCGGACTGGGCGCAGGTTTCGACAATGACGCCTATATCGCCGCTGGGGCCCGCATCGTCGATACGGCGGAAGAGGTGTTCGCGACCGCTGACATGATCGTCAAAGTCAAGGAACCGCAGGCGGTAGAGCGCAAGATGCTACGCGAGGGTCAGCTGCTGTTTACCTACCTGCACCTGGCACCCGACCCGGATCAGACCCATGATCTGCTTGCGTCGGGTTGCACGGCTATTGCCTATGAAACGGTTACGGATGCCTCAGGTGGCCTGCCGCTCTTGGCTCCGATGTCCGAGGTTGCCGGGCGTCTGGCCCCACAAGTCGGGTCATGGACCCTGCAAAAAGCCAATGGCGGGCGCGGCGTACTGATGGGCGGTGTACCCGGTGTCGGACCGGCGAAGGTTGTTGTTATCGGCGGTGGTGTTGTGGGGACACATGCGGCCAAGATCGCTGCCGGAATGGGGGCCGATGTTACGGTACTCGATCGGTCCCTGCCGCGTCTGCGGTATCTGGACGATGTCTTTGGTGCACAATTCAAGAACCGCTATTCGACCGCCGGGGCCACAGCCGAGTTGATTGCCGATGCCGATATGGTGATCGGTGCGGTGCTGATCCCTGGAGCGGCCGCGCCAAAACTGGTCTCGCGCGCGCAATTGTCGACAATGAAACCTGGCGCCGTTCTGGTGGATGTGGCCATTGACCAGGGCGGATGTTTTGAAACCTCAAGGGCAACGACCCATGCGGATCCGATCTATGAGGTCGACGGGATCATGCACTACTGCGTGGCCAATATGCCTGGCGCTGTGGCCCGCACGTCGACCATTGCTCTGGGCAACGCCACCATGCCGTTCATGCTGTCACTGGCAGACAAAGGCTGGAAGCAAGCCTGTCAGGATGATCCGCATCTGTTGGAAGGTCTGAATGTCCACGCGGGGCAACTGACCTATTATGCAGTCGGTAAAGCCTTGGGGATCGACGTCGTGTCCCCGAACCTGGTGATCAAGCCGTAACGCTCCCGCCCCTGAACGCTTCCACTGGCGTGGAAGCGCTACAGCGTTGGGCCAAGCGCCGCGCCAAGGGCGCGGCGCGGTTGCGCAAGACGAAATACCACACACTCTAAGCGCCGCGCGCCAGCGCGGCGCTGGGCCCAACCGGAAAAGGGTATTTCCAATACCTGTATGACGGGCGGGAGCTTACCCCTGTTTTTGTATTTCGACCGAATGCGGATAGGGGATCGACACACCTTTGGCGTCAAAGGCCTCTTTCACCGCTTTGGTCAGTTCAAATTTCACGTCCCAATAGTCCGCTGCCGCGCACCAAAGCCGGGCGGTCAGATCAACCGAACTGTCCCCCAGATTGGTCACCCGCACCCAGGGTTCCGGATCGCCATGGATCCGTTCATCTGCCTTGGCGATATCCAGGATGATCTGCATCGCCTCATCGGCGCTATCGCCATAATCGATACCAAAAACCAGATCGACTCGGCGCGTATCATGAGCAGAGTAGTTGGTAATGACCGACCCCCAGGCCTGACCATTGGGCACAATGATTTGTACATTGTCGGGTGTGACAAGTTCGGTAGTGAACAGATTGAGGTCTTTCACGGTACCCGCAGTGCCACCGATATCCACAAACTGACCCAGCTTATAGGGTCGGAAAACCACCAGCATCACGCCAGCCGCCAGATCGCTCAAGGTACCCTGAAGCGCCAGACCGATGGCCAGCGACGCAGCACCCAATATAGCGACAATGCTTGTCGCCTGGATCCCGAAGATGCCCAGGACAGCCACAAGCACGATGGCCAGCAAAGCCCATTTCACGATGCTCGCGACAAAATTCCCTAATGTTGGATCGATTTGTGGCGTCGCGTTGATCCGTCTCCGAACCATGCCGCTAATGGCGCCTGCCAGTGTCCAACCGACAACCAAAACAATCAGCGCTTTTATTGCACTCAAGATAAGAGGCCCAAATGCGCCCACCTGTGCTGAGATCTCTTCCACCTGCATCTCCTCTGTCCAAACAAGCGAACCGCGCCCCGAGGCGCGGTTGTCTGCAGAAAGTCTGATCTATCGGAACACTTTTTTCTAGGGGAGCGATTGCGCATTTGGTCCCCTTTGTTCTTCAGCAAACACTCACTGACCGATCATGCACAGAGTTGCGCCTGACGCGGCCCGCAAATCTTGCCAATCTACGCAGTAGACAAGCACACCAGGAGCAGACCAGATGAAAGACCTATCAAGTTTCCCGATTATGGCCAGATGGCCCGCCAAAGACCCTTCGGTCTTACAGCTTTACTCCTACCCCACGCCAAACGGGGTCAAAGCTTCGATTATGTTGGAAGAAACCGGCCTTCCCTATGAGGCGCATCTGGTCACTTTGGCAGACTCTGATGTCAAAAGTCCCGAGTTCCTGTCTCTGAACCCCAACAACAAGATCCCTGCGATTATCGACCCTAACGGCCCAGACGGACAGTCCATCGGCCTTTTCGAAAGCGGTGCGATTCTGCTCTATCTGGCGGACAAGACAGGACAGTTCATAGGGCAAACGGCCGGGGATAAACACCGAATAACCCAATGGCTTATGTTCCAGATGGGTGGTGTGGGCCCGATGTTCGGCCAGCTTGGGTATTTCCACAAATTTGCAGGCAACCAGATTGAAGATCCCCGCCCGCGTGAACGCTATATCAACGAGGCCAAGCGCCTTTTGAACGTTTTGAACACACAGCTGGCAGATCAAGATTGGATTGCCGGAGAGTATTCAATCGCGGACATGGCTCTGGCGCCCTGGCTGAATGCGCTTGAGTATTACGGGACCAAAGACCTGGTTGAATGGGACAGCTACAGCAATCTGACGGCCTATCTCGACCGGTTCATGGACCGCCCTGCGGTCCAGCGGGGCAAATTGATCCCTGCGCAAAGCTAAAGAAAACCGTGGCCAGGCGCGCGCTCAGCGTCCCTGGCCGTGCTCACCTCGGAAGTTTTCCGGTCAGTACATAGCGCAGGATTTCAACAACTTGCACAGGCTCTTCGGCCACCGCCAAAGCCGCAGCATCTACTTCTTTCAGCGCGTGCTGATGATCTGGGCCGTGCAGAACGATCAGCGATTTTCCCAGGGCCGCCGCATAGCCCGCATCAAACGCAGCATTCCACTGTTTGTATTTGTCACCAAACCGAACCACCACAACATCGGCATCAGCAATGCCTTTGCGGGTGCGGATCGCGTTCACCATCGCGCCCTTGTGGTCGTGCCAATACTTGTTGGTCTCGGCGCCGAGAATGGCAACCCCGCAATCGTCGCTGGCCCCGTGATCGGTGACCGGGCTGTTGAAAGTCACATCCAAACCCTCTGCGCCATCAATGATTTGATCACGCCAATCGGTGTGGATTTCTCCGGACAGGTATACATTCAGGCCCATGGCATTCTCCGCTATTGCATCAGGCCCTGTTTAAAGCGTGCCCGTGCAAAGCCCAATGCGGAAACGACCTTTTGGTTGTACCTTTGTTACGTTTTGCGGGCGACCAGATACCGGGACGGAGGTGTCGCGGGGAAATTCCCGCTTTCGATGATCTCGAACCCGGCGTTTTCGATGGCCGACTCGAGCGTCTTGATATCCAGCTGATTGACAAAGGGCGCTTTGCCCAAAAGCTGCATCACCGGCAGCAACAGCTTCAACAGACCGAATTTGAACCCCAGACCGCCTTGGGCAAGGCACGGCGTCTTTGAAATGAACAAACCGCCGGGCTTCACAACCTCATGTATCTGCGCAAGCGTGGCTTCCAGATCCTCCACCAGATGTAGAAGGTTGAAGGCCATTGCCACGTCGTAAGACCAATTCGGAGGGTGGCTCGCATCCGCTTCGACAAAAGCGACATTCTCGATCTCATGTTCGGCGGCTAGTCTGCGGCCAACGGCCAACATCCCAGGGGACACATCGCTGGCTGTAATCGTGTCAACGTAGCCAGACAGACGCAGGGCCGTGCGCCCTGTGCCACAACCCAGTTCCAACACGTTGTCTTCCTTCTTCAGGTAGGAAACGGTTCTGTCCAGCGTGTGCTCATAGGCGGCCATATCCCGTATCGGCGAACGGGAATACTTTTCGGCCAAACCATCCCAAAACTTTGCTGCAGTGGTCATAAGAGGGGTCTCCTTTAAGCACACGATACCTATACACTGATCGAATATGAATTGCTCAAATTCGCAGAACACCTATACGTAAATGTATGGATGGATTTGATTGGAACCACATTCGCGCGTTTCTGGCGACGGCTGAGACCGGGTCATTGTCCGCCGCCGCGCGCAAATTGGGGCAAACGCAGCCAACGCTCAGCCGTCAGGTGGCGGCGCTTGAGGATGACCTGGGTGTGATGCTGTTCGAACGCGTGGGCCGAACGCTTGAAATCACTCAGGCCGGGATCGAGCTCTTGGACCACACCAAAGCGATGGGTGAGGCCGCTGATCGTATCGCGTTGACCGCATCCGGGCAGTCCACGTCAATCGAAGGCCTTGTGCGCATCACGGCCAGCGACGTGATGTCCGCCTATATTCTACCGGAGGTGTTAAAGATCCTGCGCTCCGAAGCCCCGCGCCTGCGAATCGAAGTGATCGCCTCGAACGACATCCGTGACCTGATGCGGCGCGAGGCCGATATCGCAATCCGCCATGTCCGGCCCGAACAACCGGATCTGATTGCCAAGCTGATCCAGGATGCCACCGGATATTTCTATGCTGCGACCGATTACTTGGATCGAATGGGGCGACCGAAATCCAAATCGGATCTGGCAGATCATGAATTCATAAGTTTCGGCGACACAGATCAGATGATCGGCTATTTCAAACCGCTGGGTATTCCCGTCGACCACGACAACTTTCGGCTCGGGTCACAAAACGGGATTGTTGCCTGGGAATACGCCAAACACGGGTTCGGGATCGCGCCAATGTCCGAGCATGTGGGCGACATGACCCCAGGGATGGAGCGCGTTTTGCCAGATATGGACCCGTTTCAGTTCCCTATCTGGCTGACCACGCATCGTGAGTTGCACACCAGTCGGCGGATCCGGCTGGTTTTTGACGTGCTGAGCGCGTTTTTCTCGAAATGAAAAGCGCGCAGATCACTCTCTGTCCCAATGGGTTCAGCCGCGCAGCACGCCACCTGTGGCTTTGCTCACTTTGGCGATGATCTTTTCGGCAACAGCTTCGATGTCTTTTTCTTTCAGCGTGGAGTCTGTCGGCTGCAGGCGCACGGTGATGGCCAAGGATTTCTTGCCCTCACCCAGGCTGCCACCGATGAACTCGTCAAAGACACGCACGTCTTCGATCAAGGCTTTGTCGGCGCCTGCGGCGGCGTTCACCAGCGTCAGTGCCTCGACGCCTTCATCAACGACAAAGGCAAAGTCACGCTCGACCGCTTGCAGATCGCGCAGTTCCAGCGCCGCGCGGGTGGCACCGGATTTACGCGGCATCGGGACTTCATCCGGCCAGATTGTGAAGGCCATTGCCGGGCCTTTGATGTCCATCGCCTGAAGGATACGCGGGTGCAATTCGCCAAAGACGCCCAAAACCTTCTTGGGGCCGAGACAAATCTTTCCATGACGCCCGGGATGCCACCATGCATCACCATCGCGCAGGATCTGAACCTTGGCTGGAGCGCCAATGGCCGTCAGAACCGCCTCGGCATCGGCCTTTGCGTCGAACAGGTCAACCGGGCGTGACCCGCCCTGAACATCTTTGGGCCCGTTGCGCCCAACCAAAAGGCCCGCAATCTGGGTTTTCTGGTCCCCTGGCTCGCCATCATGGAAAACCGGGCCAACTTCGAACAGCGCCATATCGGCATAGCCGCGCGCCTGATTGCGGGCTGCGGCCTGTAACAGTCCGGGCAGCAGATCCGGGCGCATATGGCTCATCTCGGATGAGATCGGGTTTTCCAGCTGCGTCGCCTCATCGCCGCCCCCGAACAGGGCTGCCGAGGCTTGATCAATGAAGGTGTAAGACACGCATTCATTATAGCCCAACGCCGCACAGGTGCGCCGTGCCATCGACTGTCGCCGCTGAGTCGGGGTCATCACCGGTTTTGGAATGCCATCGCTCACGCGCGGCAGCGGCTTGCCTTCCAGCTTGGTCAGCGACGCAATCCGCGCGACCTCTTCCACCAGATCCGCCTCACCCATCACATCGGGCCGCCAGCTGGGTACATGGGCCATGTCACCGTCCAGACGGAACCCAAGACGGGTCAGTGTCTGGCGTTGATCGCTTTCGGGAATGTCCATCCCGACCAGAGACTGCACACGCTCGGCATCCAGCTTATAGGCCCGCGCATGGTTTGGCGCTTTGCCCGCCTCAACCACGTTCGAAACCTCACCGCCGCAGATATCCAGGATCATCTGCGTCGCCTGCTCCAACCCTTCACGGGTGTATTCCGGGTCAACCCCGCGTTCAAAGCGATAGCGCGCGTCCGAGTTGATTTTCAGCGCCCGGCCCGTCAGAGCAATCTGCACGTGATCCCAGAACGCGCTTTCGAGAAAGACGTTCACGGTGTCTTCGGTACAGCCGGTTTCCTCACCGCCCATAATGCCCGCGATCGATTCCGGGCCCTTGTCGTCCGAGATAACCATCATGCCGGGCTGAAGGGTGTATTCCTTCTCATCCAGCGCCACCAGCGTTTCGCCACCTTTCGCGCGATGCACCCGCAGATTGCCCTGCACCTTGTCAGCGTCAAACACGTGCAGCGGGCGGTTATGATCGAAGGTCATATAGTTGGTGATATCCACCAAAGCCGAGATCGGGCGCAGGCCAATAGCCTTCAACTGATCCTGCAACCACTGAGGGCTGGGGCCGTTCTTGACACCCCGGATCAAACGCCCGGTGAAATGTGGGCAGCCGTCCAGAGTGTCTTCATCAATCGAAACCTTGATCGGGCTTTCGAAATCCCCCGGTACCGGCGCATAGTCGCGTTGTTTCAGCGTTCCGATGCCGCGCGCCGCCAAGTCGCGCGCGATGCCTTCGACGCCCAGGGCATCCGGGCGGTTCGGTGTGATCGCAATCTCGATCATCGGGTCAACCTTGGACGGGTCGTTCTCGGCCAGCCAGTCGACAAACTGATCGCCAACCTCACCCGAGGGCAGTTCGATGATGCCGTCATGTTCGTCCGACAGCTCCAACTCACGTTCCGAGGCCATCATGCCGAAGCTTTCGACACCCCGAATCTTGCCAACATTGATGGTCATATCCAGACCGGGGATATACATGCCCGGCTTGCAGACCACGACAGTGATGCCTTCGCGCGCATTGGGCGCACCGCAGATGATCTGCAAATCGCCTTCGTCGGTCGCGACGGTGCACACACGCAGCTTGTCCGCATCCGGGTGTTTCTCGGCCTGTTTCACATGGCCCAGCGTAAAGCCCGCCAGCCGGTCCGCCGGGTTCACGATTTCTTCGACCTCAAGGCCAAGGTCGGTCAGCGCCTCGGCGATCTCATCAACCGAAGCATCCGTGTCGAGGTGGTCTTTCAACCAGGACAGAGTGAATTTCATTGCAGCGGGCCTTTTTGGGCAAACATCCGATTGGCACAGGCAATGGCAAAGATTGCACCAAGGTGCAAGCGCTGCGCGTCACGGATAGGTGGGGGTGCGGCCCAAAAGTTCGTCCAACTGCCGTCCGATCCAGCCATGGGGGATGAAATGCCCGCCGGGATGGGTATCCAAGACCACCTGCCCCTGCGCGCAATCCGTCCATTCCACACGGCTGAGGGTCAGGAACGGCTCGACATTCCAATCCCCGCGCGGCGTTGCACCGTTACAGCTGTATTTCGCGCGCCATAGCGCCACCGGATAGGTCGTATCCCCGCCCGGGCCAAAGGGAAAATCCATCACCGTATCGTCCAGCCCGTGTACATGGCGCGCCTCGGCCGGGGCTTCGGGGCAGGATTCGGTTTGCGGGATCGAGCCCGCAACGCCCAACAACGCCGCAACGTCATTGCCGGACTGGCAAACATAGCGCCAGGCCATCGCGCCGCCAAATGAATAGCCCGAGACATAGATACGTTCGGGATCAATCGGATAGCGTTTGGCCACATCCTCCAGCACCGCATCGGCAAAGGGCACGTCATCGGTGTCAGAGGTCCAGAAATTCCAGGTCTTGCGCAGCCCGTTCGGGGCCACCAGCAACACGCCCCGCAGCTTGGTCGCACCCGCGATACGTTCATGGTTCACCACCACGGTCCCCTGCCGCGCCCAGCCGTGGAAATGCAACAGCACCGGCAGAGGCGTCTCACCGTCCCAGCCCTCGGGCTCCAGCACATGGTACGAGCGATCGCCCAGTTCACAGGCCGTATCGCCGTGGCAATCGGTATTCCACGGGCCCATGGCCAGGGCGGGGGTGGCTGTCAGCAGCAGCGCGCAAAGCAATTGATAGATCATGACGCGACCCTACCCAGACCGCTCCAGATGTCACGTCAAAAGCTTGTGCATGTCTGTTACAAGCCGCGCAAATTCCGAAGGCTCAGCCAAATACACAAGCCGCGCTATCGCCAGACCGCGGGATGGCGAAGTTCAGGCTGTGTTAGGCGCTTTATGCTAGCCAAATCCGCACTCTGTCCGAGCGTTGCACTGGTGGAACCAAATCGCCAGCCCGTGCGGGCGGTGTCGTCCATTGGGCTTAAACCAATGGCGCCGCAATGAACGACCGATAGCGCGGCGGCCTATCGGCCTTGTTCCGCGCTGACTACTTTCGGAAACCCTTCAAGAGCTTTCGTGTTTTCTGGAGCTGCTCATACTGGTCTTGGCGAATGGTTGTTTCCTTCATCCAGACTTTCCCAGCGATCTGTAAAGAGTGGAGTACAGGCAGCAAGACGAAGGCGCTAAACAAATAGCCGAACAATTCCCCGCCGAACCCAAAAGCCAGAAGCATCGCAACAAAACAGAGCGCGAACAATCCGATAATTTGCCACAACCGAATACCTTTAGCACGTCGATTGCACCAATCCAAATAACGCGCCAAGCACACGCCCAGTAGGTGCACCTATCTACTCAAACCACCATGCAAATTCGGCATATCCAGCGCTGCGAACCCGTAGTGCCTCAGCCAGCGCAGATCGCTATCAAAGAAGGCCCGCAAATCAGGGATGCCGTATTTCAGCATCGCCAGACGGTCGATCCCAATCCCGAACGCAAAGCCCTGATAGACGTCAGGATCGATCCCACCGGCGGCGATTACCTTGGGGTGGACCATGCCCGAGCCCAGGATCTCCATCCAGTCGTCGCCCTCGCCGATCTTCAGCTGACCGTTATCCCAGGAACAGCGGATATCAACCTCAGCCGACGGCTCGGTGAAGGGGAAGTGTGAGGCGCGGAAGCGCAGTTCGACGTCATCGACCTCGAAAAACGCTTTCACAAACTCTTCCAGAACCCATTTCAGGTTCGCCATCGAGATGTCTTTGTCGATGGCTAGCCCTTCGACCTGATGGAACATCGGTGTGTGGGTCTGGTCATAATCGGCGCGGTAGACACCGCCCGGACAGATCACGCGGATCGGCGCGCCCTGTTTCTCCATCGACCGGATCTGCACCGGCGAGGTATGGGTGCGCAGCACATGCGGCGGGCGGTTGTCGCCCTCGGCGCGATGCATATAGAACGTGTCCATCTCGGCTCGCGCGGGGTGGTGGCCGGGAATGTTCAAAGCGTCGAAATTGTACCAGTCGGTTTCAATCCGGGGCCCTTCGGCCACTGAAAAGCCCAGCTCGGCAAAGATTGCGGTCAGCTCCTCGGTCGCCTGGCTGATCGGGTGGATCGAGCCCTGACGGCGCGGGCGGGTCTGCAGGGTGACGTCCAGCCATTCAGTGCGCAAACGCTCATCCAGCGCTGCGTCCGCAAGGGCTGCCTTCTTGGCCGACAGCGCCGAGTTGATTTCATCTTTCAAAGCATTCAGCGCGGGGCCAGCCACCTGCCGTTCCTCGGGCGTCATCTTGCCCAGCTCGCGCATTTTCAGCGCGACTTCACCCTTTTTGCCAACGGCTGCAAGGCGGATCGCTTCAAGTGCGTCTTCGTCGCCCGCATCCGCGATCTGCCCCAGATATTTTGCCTTAAGATCGTCCATGACGTATTCCGAAACCGGCCTGTTCAATTTGGTCGAGAACCTGCTATCGGCCAACGCCTGTGAATGCAACCCGGCGCAGACGGCTCAGTAACTGTATTCAGGATAAATCCGGGTCAGATCACCGTTCCAGTCGCCGTGATAATGTTCAAGCAGCTCATCCGCCGGAACCTGTCCGGTTTCGATACTGTCTTTCAGCGCGTTCAGGAAATGGGTCTCATCCTGCACCAATCCCCCGGCACCGGGGCGTGCACGGGCTTTCAACCCCGCATCGGCGATACTGACCACTTCGCGAGCCAGATCGTGCATGTTGAGGCCACCCACCTGCGCCTGCAGACCATGGGTCGCGGCCTGAACGCGCAGCTCCTCGCGGGTTTCCGCATCCCATCCTTTGACCAGATCCCAGACTGCATCCAGCGCACCCTGATCATAGGTCAAACCAACCCAAAAGGCCGGCAAGGCGCAAAGGCGGCGCCACGGGCCACCATCTGCGCCGCGCATCTCCATGAACTTCTTGATCCGCGCTTCAGGGAAAGCGGTGGTCAGGTGATCGGCCCAATCACTCAGTGTAGGTGTCTCGCCGGGCAAAGCGGGCAGTTTGCCCTCAAGGAAATCCCGGAAGGACTGACCCAACGCGTCGATATATTTCCCGTCGCGATAGACGAAATACATGGGCACATCCAACGCGTATTCGACCCAGCGTTCGAACCCGAAACCGTCTTCGAACACAAAGGGCAGCATCCCGGTGCGCGCATCATCCAGATGCCGCCAGATATAGCTACGCCAGCTTTTCTGACCGTTGGGCTTGCCTTCAAAGAACGGCGAATTGGCAAAGAGAGCGGTTGCCACCGGCTGCAAAGCCAACGCAACGCGCAGTTTCTGCACCATGTCGGCCTCGGACCCGAAGTCGATATTGACCTGAACGGTGCAGGTCCGGCGCATCATGGCACGGCCCATAGTGCCGACTTTCTCCATATAGTCGTTCATCAGCAGGTAACGCCCTTTGGGCATCAACGGCATGTCTTCATGAGTCCAGATCGGTGCTGCGCCCAGCCCGATAAAGCCCACACCGATCTTGTCCGAGATGTCTTTGACATCGCGCAGATGGGCGTTCACTTCGTCACAGGTCTCATGGATCGTTTCCAGCGGCGCGCCAGACAGCTCCAGCTGACCACCAGGTTCCAACGAGACATTGGCCCCGTCTTTCTGCAGGCCGATCAGCTTGCCATTCTCTTCCAGCGGCTCCCAGCTGTGCAAGTCGCGCAGGCCCTGCAATACCGCCAGAATCGAGCGTTTGCCCTCATAGGGCAGCGGCTTGAGCGTATCCTTGCAATAGCCGAACTTCTCGTGCTCGGTGCCGATGCGCCAATCTTGCTTGGGCTTGCACCCCGATTCCAGATATTCGGCCAGTTGTTCATGGCGTTCGATCGGACCGCCGCCGGACTGAGGGATGGACATGAACCGTGCTCCGATCCTGCTGTGTCTGTCTTTGGGCCAGTGGTGGGCTCAAATGAACCAAGTGTCAATGGAGGGTCAAATGGGGTGGGCGCGAGGGCCTGCGTTCCCAAATGATCACCGGATGCAACGCGCCGCCGTTCAATTCCGACAACATTTGCTCGGTTTTCAGCCCCGGCAGGCTGGAAAACACATCGAACAGAGCTTCGGCCCCTTCGGCATTCACAGGAATGTGAACCGTCGGCTGGCCGTCTTGTTCGAGGATCCAATGCGCCGGGCTGAAGGTGGGATCCAGCGCCAACCGTTCGATTTCGCGTGCTGCGATGATGCCTCCGTTGAGCGGACCCAGATAGGTGATCTGGCCTTCATCTATTGTGACAACGCCCGGCCCACCGGCACCGGTGCGAAAGCGCACGCGTTGAAAACCGATGACTGCAAGAGCAATCGCAACCGCAACCAAGACCCAGCCCAACCAACCCAGCAAACCACCGGGACCGGAAATCCAGCTGAGGCCAACGATCAGTACAACCCCGGCTGCCAGAACTTCGCGCCAGCGCCACAAGGCCATTTTGGCTTCGGGTCGAATAAAACTCATGTCATCACCTGTTCTGGATTCTGCAACAGGGCAATCCGGTACCAGCCCACCTGCTGAAACCCGATTGCCTCATAGACGCGGGCAGCGGGCGGGTTGTTGGCAAACAATATAGCCCAGCGCGCACCTTGGGATCGGGCCCTTTTCATCAGGGCAAGCGTGACCTGACGGCCCAATCCACGTGTCCTGTCGTGGCGCGGCACAAATACTCCGCCAACCTGGATTTGATCTGCGACAGATGCGTTGACCGCCGCCATTGCAACCGGCTTGTCCTGCTCCAAAAGAACGATGGTACGCTGCCCTTGCAATTCGGATTGGAACCGAGCGACAGCCATGGTCTGTGCCTCATCCCCATTCGCTTGCCCGGTATCGGCAAAATAGTCGGCGAACCATGCTTCGATCAAAGGTGCATCTGTCGGTATCAGAGTCCGCGCCGGAGCTGCGCAATCTGGCGCTGTCTGAAGGTCAATCCGATAGAGTGGCTCGTCATCGAACAATCGATAATCCGCGCCACCAAGACCTAATGCGTCGAGTGTAAGCTGAACCTGTGGTGCCACTCCGGTCATGCCCAACACCGTTTCGCCCGCAATCGCCTTGGCAAAACCCGCAGCGGCTTCGGGCTCGCATCCGGGCAGCTGAGCCATCAGGTAACCCTTTTTTGTCAAGCCAAAGACACCTTCGATCTGACCCGTGCCCCAGATGAAATACCGGGAGGAGTGTTCAGAGGCACCAAACCCGACCCCGTGCTGCGACAGGTTGCTGCGCAGAAACATCGACGTCTCGGGATACTGCGATAGGTAATCTTCAAGCGCAGGTGCATCCGCGGGTACTGCTTCGCGGATCATGCCCAATCTCCCAAAGCCTGCTGCCACAAGGTCATCGCCGCCACAGCGGCTGTGTCAGCGCGTAGGATGCGCGGGCCCAGACTGACCACATGAGCAAAAGGCAAGCCGGTCAGCCGAGCGCGTTCGCGGTCGGAAAACCCGCCTTCCGGCCCGATCAGAATGGCCCAGGGCTGGCCTTTCTCGCGCGCGGCGAGGCGTAGCGCCGAGCCGACCTCGGCCTCATCGCAGAACATCAACTGGCGGCCTGCGGGCCATGTGTCAAGAAGGCGATCCAACCGTTCCAGCGCAGCCACCTCGGGCACATAGGTGCCACCGCATTGCTCGGCAGCTTCAACCGCGTGCGCCTGCAAGCGATCTTGGCGGATGCGTTCCGAATTGGTGAACTCAGTCTGTACGGGCAGGATGCGCGCAGCGCCCATTTCCGCCGCTTTTTCAACGATAAAATCGGTGCGCGCTTTCTTGATCGGCGCAAACAGCAACCAAAGATCCGGTGGCAATTGCAGCGGCTTAGTTTGCGTTTGGCACGTCAAAAGGCCAGCGCGCTTTCCAGCCTCGGCAACCTCGGTCAGCCATTCACCGTCTTTTCCGTTGAACACCGAAACCGAGGCACCCACGGTCAGACGCATCACCCCAAACAGGTAATGAGCCTGGTCACGCGACAAAGGAACGGATTGCCCTGCCCCAAGTGGCTGATCTACATACAGTCTGACTTTTGCACTCATGAGGCCTTACATATGCAAGGCAATGCCCCAACACCAGATGGTCAAGTCGCTGATGCGGTGCCCGACAATTGGGTGGATCGTTACGCCCCTGCGTTCAGCCGCCCCTATCTACGGCTCAGCCGGGCGGACCGGCCCATCGGGACATGGTTATTGCTGATCCCATGCTGGTGGGGCTTGGCACTGGCCATTCTCAGCGACGGCGCGGCAGGGTTCGAGGACATCTGGATCGCCATTGGCTGCGCCATCGGAGCCTTCCTGATGCGCGGCGCGGGCTGTACCTGGAACGATATCACTGACCGCGAGTTTGACGGACAGGTCGAACGCACACGGTCGCGTCCCATCCCTTCGGGGCAGGTGAGTGTACGTCAGGCGGTGATCTGGATGGTGCTGCAATGTCTGCTGGCGCTGGGTGTATTGCTGACCTTCAATCAGGCCGCCATTGCCATGGGCGTGCTGTCCCTGTTGCCCGTAACGCTCTATCCGTTTGCCAAACGCTTTACCTGGTGGCCGCAGGTGTTTCTGGGCTTGGCCTTCAACTGGGGCGCGTTGTTGGCCTGGGCGGCGCATACCGGAACGGTCGGATCCCCGGCGATCATGCTGTATCTGTCGGGCATCGCCTGGACACTGTTCTACGACACGATCTATGCCCATCAGGACGCCGAAGATGATGAGCTTGTCGGCATCAAATCCACCGCACGCCTTTTCGGAACGGATACCGCCAAGTGGCTCAAGTACTTTCTGGTGGCAACGGTGACGTGCATGGCGTTGGCGGTCATTGATGCAGGGTTGAACGTGGCTTCGGGCCCTGCCCTGTTTTTGGCGCTGGCCGGGCCTTGGGCCATGGGCTGGCATCTGGCCTGGCAATTGCGCGGCCTGGACATCGAAGACAACGACAAACTGCTGCAACTGTTTCGCGCCAATCGCGACACCGGCCTAATTCCGCTGATCTTCTTCTGCATTGCCCTGCTGCTTTGATTGCACCCCGACGCGCGTGGATATATGAGTGCGGTCCATCCGTTAGGGGGAGACTCGGTTCATCACATGCGACTGCCGTATTTCATCGTTGCGATTGTGATATTCGCGCTATCCGCGGCTCTGTCATATGTCGGGGCCGGATACGCGGTCACCCAGATCGAGGAAGAATCCGAATTTGCCGTTCGTCGCGCCCTGAACCTGGACGGTCACGATTGGGCCGAGGTGCAATCTGACGGGTTGCGCGTTGTTCTGACCGGGACCGCCCCCGATGAAGCAACCCGTTTTGCCGCCCTGACCTCTGCAGGGCGCGAGGTCGACACTTCGCGCGTCATAGACGAAATGGAAGTCGAACCCACTGCCGATCTGACCCCGCCACGCTTTTCCGCCGAAATCCTGCGCAATGACAGCGGCATCTCGATCATCGGGCTTGTCCCCGGTGCTATGGCGCGTGGCGATCTGGTCGAACGGCTGAATGCGGTGGCCCCCGGCACATCCGTATCCGACCTTATGGAAAGCGCTGACTATCCGGTGCCCAAAGGCTGGGACGAGGCCATCGACTATGCGGTTTCATCCCTGATCCGTTTGCCGCGTGCCAAGATTTCGGCCAGCCCCGGTCTGGTCAGGATCACCGCAATTGCAGAAAGCCAACGCGAGAAGGACCGGCTTGAACAGGAACTCACACGTGCCGCGCCGCCCAGCTTGCGGCTGGGCCTGTCAATCTCGGCTCCACGCCCTGTCATCACGCCCTTCACCCTTCGCTTTCTGATCGACGACAATGGCGCAAGGTTCGACGCCTGTTCAGCCCAGGATGAGGTTGCGCGCGATGCGATTGTTCAGGCTGCGCAAAACGCGGGTATGGATGAAACCTATAGCTGCACGATCGGGCTGGGCGTGCCCTCGCCCAATTGGGCCTTGGCCAGCGTGCAAAGCATAAACGCAGTGAAAGAACTGGGGCGGGGCTCGGTCACCCTGTCCGACGCTGACATCACCCTGATCGCAGCCAAGGGCACAAACCCCGCCCAGTTCGACCGCGTGGTGGGCGAGCTGGAAAACGCGCTGCCATCGGTCTTTGCCCTGCATGCCGTTCTTCCCGAGCCCGAGGTCGAAGAGCAAGTCGGCCCACCCGAGTTTTCCGCCACGCGCAGCCCCGAAGGCCTGGTTCAGCTGCGCGGTCGGGTCGGTGATGAAACCCTGCGCGACATGACCGACAGCTTTTCGCGCGCAGCCTTTGGCTTTGAACAGGTCCATACGGCCACCCGCATCGCACCTGATTTGCCGCCAGACTGGCCCATCCGCGTGTTGGCCGGGCTTGAGGCATTGGCTCAATTGAATAACGGTGCGCTGACGGTGACGCCCGACACCCTGGATCTATCCGGCATTACCCATGACCAAGGAGCCCGAGCACGAATCGCGGGTCTGCTTTCGGAAAAACTGGGCGATGCTCAGGACTTCACCCTGTCGATCACCTATGTCGAGCCGCCAAAGCCCGAAGACGCTCTGCCCGACCCTGAGCTCTGTGAAGCACAGATCGCCGAAGTTCAGACTGGTGCGAAGATCGCCTTTGAACCGGGATCGGCCACCATTTCCGAAACCTCGCGCGATACCGTTAATCAGATTGCGGATATCCTGCGCGAATGCGGCCCGATCCGGTTGGAAATTCAGGGCCATACCGACAGTCAGGGCCGGGAAGAGATGAACCAGCAGCTCAGCCAGGCCCGCGCGCAATCGATCCTGAACGAGCTGCGCGGGCGGCGCATCCCGACCTCCAGCTATTCTGCGGTCGGTTATGGTGAAACCCAGCCCATCGCCGACAACGACACCGAGGAAGGGCGGGAAGAGAACCGGCGGATCGAATTCCGGCTGATCCGGCCCGAGCCCATCGAACCGACCGAAACCGCGCTTGAGGCGATGGAGGCCGACGTGGACGCGCCCGAAGAGACAGACGAAGGCGCGGAACCGGATGCAGGAGACCAATAAGTGAACCGCCAAGAATTCATCATCGCCACCGCCGTCATCCTGTTTGCCGCCTTTTGCATGGGTTGGTTCGCCAACTGGCTGGCCCACCGCCTGTCCCGCGTCCGGCAAAGCGACGTGGCCGATCTGGACCGCATGAGCCAGGAGTTACACGAAGCCGAAGAAACCCGTGATCAGGCGATCACCTATTTGCAACAACGCGAGGCGGAACTGTCCAACCAGCTCAGCCAGGTCGAAGCCGAACTGGCCGCCGCCATGGAAGGCCTGCGTACTACACGCCAAGAGGCCGAAGAACTGCGCGAACGTCTGAACAACGCGGATTGACTGCGTCTACCACCGGTTCAATGCGTCTTCGTCCTCGTCTTTGGCGGCGACCCATTCAGCGCCTGCGCGTGTGATTTCTTTTTTCCAGAACGGTGCGCGGGATTTGAGGTAGTCCATCAGGAACTCTGCCGCCTCAAACGCGTCCTTGCGATGGGGTGAGGCTGTCGCGACCATCATGATCCGGTCACCCGGCGCCAGTCGGCCATGGCGGTGGATGATCAGAACGTCCCCCAAAGACCACCGCGCCATCGCATCCTCAGCAATCTTGGTCAGCGCGCGTTCGGTCATGCCGGGATAGTGCTCGATTTCCATCACATCCAGGTCGCCCGAAGCCAGATCACGCACGACGCCGGTGAAGGTCACGATAGCTCCGTTTGCGTTATCGCCCGCGGCGAAGGCATTTGCCTCGGCCCCCAGATCGAACGGGGCTTCCTGAACCGCGATACGCATCAGATCAACCGCCCGTCATGGGTGGGAAGAACGCAACCTCGCGGACGCCAGCCAGGGGCGCATCAAAGTCCGACAATTCCTGATCCAGTGCCACACGCAGGGCCGAAAGATCGGCAAAGGCCGCAGCATAGCGATCTTCGCGGGCGCTGAGTTCAGCCACCAGATCACCTACCGTCGCTGCCTGTGTTTCGACCCGTTCTTTCGGCAGGCCGATCCGTTCGCGTACCCAGGCAAAATACAGCACGTCCATCCCTAGCTCTCCTTCAGATGCGGCAAGGCCTTACGTAGGTAATCATAGCCGGTGATCAATGTCAGAGCTGCCGCCAGTAAGAGCAGCCACAGACCGATCTGGCCCGACCAATACATGCCGTTGGCGTTCCAACGCAATCCGTTCACATCCTCAACCTGACCAGACAGAACCTGTTCGACCAGCGTGGCATCCATACCAAAGCTGGCCATCACCGCGTAATGTTCAAAAATGCCCTGCGAGAATAGCACCGCAATGGCCACCATCTGCGTGGTGGTTTTCCACTTCGCGAGCTTCGTAACCTTCAGCGTGCCCGCCACATCCCCCAGATATTCCCGCAGGCCCGAGACAAAGACCTCACGGAACAGGATCACCGTTGCAGGCAGAACCAGCCACGGGGTCCAGCTGTCTTGCGAATAGCCGACGATGATCATCAGCGCGATGACCACCATGGCTTTGTCGGCAATAGGGTCCAGCATGGCGCCGATCTTGGTTTCCTGTTTCCACGCCCGCGCAAGATATCCATCGAACCAATCGGTGATCGCGGCAGTTAGAAACAGGATCAGAGCGAACCAATCGGCATAAGGCCGAGTGAAATACAAAAACATCACGGCCAGACCGGGCGCGGCCAGCAAACGCAAAACGGTCAGGATATTCGGCAAGTTCCACTTCATAGGGCGAACTCTACATCGGCGGGATAGGACAGAAAAGCCACGCAAGCAAAAATCTGCACCAATCCCAGACGCTTGGTCCATGCTGTCGGAACAGCCAAGCACATCCATTTGCCCCTTGGCGTCGGATCGAATTGGCGTCAGATTGCCGTCGAACTGGTGGCAAGGCAAAACCGTTGAACATGACCCCCAATATTCAGACCGACGCACGTTCAAACCTGATCGGCAGTGCGTGGATGATTGGCGCGATGGCCTGCTTTGCTTTGGAAGACGCATTCCTCAAAGCAGCCGCGACCGCGCTGCCGATCTGGCAAATCCTGGTGTTATTCGGCACAGGTGGAGCGGTCATTTTTGCGTGTGTTGCCGGTGCGCGCGGGACGCGGTTGTTTCAACCGGATGTGATGTCACCCGCTATGAAAATTCGCGCCGTGTTCGAGATTCTGGGTCGGCTGTTCTACGTGCTGGCCATAACACTGACGCCGTTATCCTCGGCCACCGTAATCCTGCAGGCCACACCGCTTGTCGTTGTTGCAAGCGCGGCGCTGTTGTTTGGCGAAACCGTTGGTTGGCGACGGTGGAGCGCCATTTTCGTTGGCCTTATCGGTGTCGTTGTCATCATCCAGCCAACCGGCGACAGTTTCACCTTGTTGTCGTTGCTGGCCGTGCTGGGAATGTTGGGCTTTGCCGGACGAGATCTGGCCAGCCGTGCAGCACCAGCCAGCCTGGGAACCGAGGTGCTGGGGTTTTACGGTTTTGTCTGCGTCATCATCGCAGGGTTTGCCTTTCGCTTTTGGGAACAGGTGCCAGCCGCACCGTTAGAGATCTATACCAGCATATCTCTGGCCTGTGCCGTTGGTCTTGGCACGGTCGCATATTCATCTTTGATGAAAGCGATGCGCACGGGTGAAGTTCCTGCAGTGACACCCTTTCGCTATTCCCGACTTTTGTTTGGCGTCGCGTTGGGCGTGATCTTCTTTGGTGAACGGCTGGACCAAACCATGTGGCTGGGCAGCGGTTTGATTGTCGCATCGGGGCTTTACATCCTTTGGCGCGGGCGGCGCGCCTAGCCCTTGTCATGGAAAAAGTCGTAAACCTTCTGCGCCAGCCCGGCTGATATCCCCTCGACCGCTTTCAGATCTGCCAGATTGGCCCGGCTGACCGCCTTGGCGCTTCCGAAATGCGCCAGCAGAGCGCGTTTGCGCGCCGCGCCGACGCCCGGGATTTCGTCTAACGGTGTCGCCCCAACTGCCTTGGCGCGCTTGGCGCGGTGGGTGCCGATGGCGAACCTATGGGCTTCGTCCCGCAGGCGCTGAACGAAATACAACACCGGATCATTGCGTTTCAACGCAAAGGGTCGCTGACCAATGCGGTGGAATTCCTCTTTGCCGTGATCTCGGTCGATGCCTTTGGCTACGCCGACCATTGGGATGTCTTCGATGCCATGCTCCACCATGATCTCATGCACGGCACTGACCTGACCAGCCCCACCGTCGATCAGCAACAGATCGGGCCACAGCCCCTTGTCGCGATCCGGGTCCTCCTTTTGCAGGCGCGTGAATCGGCGGGTCAGAACCTCTTTCATCATGCCGAAATCGTCGCCCGGTGTCAGGTCATCGCCCCGGATGTTGAACTTGCGATAGGCGTTTTTCATGAACCCTTCGGGGCCTGCCACGATCATACCGCCCACCGCGTTGGTGCCCTGAATATGCGAGTTGTCGTAGACCTCGATCCGACCCGGTGGACTGTCCAGATCGAAAGCTTCGGCCACCCCGCGCAGCAGCTTGGCCTGCGTCGCACTTTCCGACATGCGCCGTGCCAGAGACTCTCGCGCGTTACGTAGAGCACCGGCAACCAGTTCCTGTTTCTCGCCACGTTGCGGCACAAGGATCTCAACCCTGCGTCCAGCTTTTTCGCTCAGCGCGTCTTGCATCAGATCCGCGTTTTCGATCCCGTCTGACAGGATCAATTGCCGCGGCGGCTCCTTGTTGTCGTAGAACTGGCCAAGGAAGGCCTCCATCACTTCGGCAGGTGACACATCCGGCCCGATGCGCGGATAGAAATCCTTATTCCCCCAGTTCTGATTGGCTCGGATGAAAAACACCTGCACACAGGCCTGTCCACTGTCCATATAGAGGCCGATCACATCCGCCTCGGCCACGCCGCGCGGATTGATGCCCTGGCTGGTCTGCACTTGCGTCAGCGCACGGATCCGGTCGCGCAAACCTGCCGCGCGCTCGAACTCCATCGCCTCAGACGCGACCATCATCTGCTCGGCCAGATCCTCTTGCACCTTGGTCGACCGGCCCGACAGGAACCGTTCCGCGTCGCGAACGCTTTCGCGGTAGTCCTCCTCCGAGATCAGCCCGACACAGGGCCCTGAACAGCGATTGATCTGATAGAGCAGGCACGGCCGCGTGCGGCTGTCGAACATGGAATCCGAGCAGTTTCGCAGCAGGAATGCCTTTTGCAACTGGTTCAGCGTCCGGTTCACCGCACCCGCGCTGGCGAAGGGACCGAAATAGGCGCCCTTTTCCTTCTTGGCTCCGCGATGTTTCTTGATCTGTGGAAAGGCGTGATCCTTGGCAACCAGTATGTTGGGGAAGCTTTTGTCATCCCGCAGCAGCACGTTGTATTTCGGCTTGAGCTGCTTGATCAGATTCTGTTCCAGCAGCAGCGCCTCGGTCTCGGTCCGGGTGGTGAGAAACATCATCGATGCGGTCGCAGCGATCATCTTTTCGATCCGCCCTGAATGACCGGGCCGCGTGTAATTCGACACCCGAGCCTTGAGATTGCGCGCCTTGCCAACGTAAAGAACCCGGCTGTCGGCATCCAGCATTCGGTACACACCGGGCGAGCTGTCCAGGGTTTTCACATAACGCTGAATGCGGGCATAGCCGGTCTGGGGGGAATCGCTCTGGGTAGTCATGTTACTGGGATATGATTCTCTGCATGTGGCTGCAATCTTGTGCCGTTTAGATCAAGAGTAAACAAATCCACGACTTCTGTGGATAAGTGTGCAGATAACTTTGTAAGCTTTGGGATTTTCCCTTGATTTATGACCTGTTCGCCGATTTGCTCAAAAAATAAGCACAAATGTAAGCCATTGATTTAATGCAAAACTTTTTCACCTTCCGAACAAGTGTATGAAAAAAAAGACAAATTTGTAACGCGTTTGTAACAGAACCGAGAGCGGTGCAAAACTTCGGTCCCCAAACGCTATTCGACACCCATGACATCCGGAGTTTGCCAGCCTAGATGCTGGCCTCCGTCCACGCAAATAAGCTGTCCTGTGACTGCTGGAGCGTCCAGAAAATAGCCCAGCGCAGCGGTTATGTCCGAGGGATTCGCTCCACGCTCGAGGATCGTATTTTCGCGCTGCGACTTGAAATGGATCTCGCTCTGTCGGTGGCCTTGCAAGGTTGGGCCCGGACCGATTGCATTGACCCGAATGGCTGGTGTCAGGGCCTGCGCAGACGTACGGGTCAGCGCCCACAGCCCCATTTTGGCAATGGTGTAGGTCATGAATTCGGGCGTCAACTTACGAACACGCATGTCGACCATGTTGACGATAAGACCGGTTGCCACCGGCTCGTTCATCTCATCTGTTTCCGGCTTCAGCCCTTGCCGGGCCATTGCCTGTGTCAGCACGAAAGGGGCGCGCAAGTTGCTGTCGATGTGCCGGTCCCAGCTTTCACGCGTCGCGGTCTGAATATTGTCGTACTCAAAGATCGATGCGTTGTTCACCAAACAGGTGATTGGACCGCCCAGGGCTTCGGACGCTTGCGGCAGCAACTGAGCGATCTGTCCCTCATCCAAAAGATCCGCCTGCAAGGCAGTTGATGATCGACCCAATGCTCGGATTTCAGCAACGGTTTCGTACGCCTCGTCCGCAGATGTTGCATAGTGGACCGCCACATCCATTCCTCGACGCGCCAAATAGAGCGCCATGGCCCGACCGAGCCGTTTTCCCGCGCCAGTCACCAATGCTCGGGTCATCGCAGATCTCCGTACTCAGGCTAGAAGGATAACGATATAGCCTGCATATAGCGCGGTCAGAACCAAGCCCCAAGTGCGTGTGATATCTTGTTTCAAGAACACAAAGGGCAGCAACAGAAGCGAAGCCCCAAGCATGACCCAAAGGTCAAAGTGCAAGAATTCTGGGTCCACCGGGATCCGACCAAACAGCGTTGCAATGCCGATAATGGCCAGCAGGTTGAACATGTTCGAGCCGATGACATTGCCCAACGCCACATCCGCCTGACGACGCAAAGCGGCCATGACCGTTGTCGCCAATTCGGGCAGTGACGTACCGATTGCAACCAAGGTCAGGCCAATCACAGTCTCGCTGACACCATACACCCGGGCGATCACGGTGGCGTTTTCCACCAACAGATGCGCCCCGACGGGCAAACCGATCAGACCTAGAACCAGATAAACCGACAGCTTCCAATAGGGCATGTTTGGATCGGCCTCATCCAGACCTTCCAACTCATCATCATCCGCGCAGGCTTCGCCACAGGCTTTGCGATGGGCATGAGCTTCGCGAAAGGCGTTTGCCAGCACCAGCCCCAAGGCCAGCAGCAAAACCGCGCCGCTAAGCAGCGTAAACACGCCACAAAACGCCAGAGCAATGAACAGTACCGTCGCAAGCAACATGAACACATAGTTCTTGCGACTGTCGCACTCACTGGTGTGCAGCGTCGCCAACAAGGCCGGTAAGCCCAATACAAGAAGGATATTCGCGGTGTTCGAGCCGACAACATTGCCCAAAGCAATGCCCGGCGCGTTTTCCTGAACCGCACTGATCGCGATCAAAAGCTCTGGTGCAGATGTCCCGAAGGCTACGATCGTCAGGCTGACAATCAGCGCAGGCACTCCAAGGCGCAGGCTCAGGTTCACTGCGCCGCGCACCAGCGCGTCTCCTGCCAACAACAGGATCAACAGCCCAAGGCCTGAAAACAGCCACGCCGTCATCCGCGGCCTCCCTTTTCACAGGCGCAGGGGCCTTTGCCAATTCGAAACCGACCGCATCGAGGGCATTTGGCCGTGCTCAGCCGCTTTTGCCCCGGAAACCGTAGCTTGCCGAACATCGCCAACACGCCCATGCCAATCAAGAAAAAGGTGACCGCCTTGATGATCACGTCACAAACCGAAACGCGCGTAGGCCGCCCGCTCCTCAAGGCCTGCTATCGCGTCTTGTGCCAGCGACGCACCCAAACGAGACCAAAGCGGCTTGCGCTGCCCATAGCGGCGGAACTTGACCTTATCGCCGAAACGTTCCTGCATCTTGGGTTTCAAATGACCAATCCCGTCGATCAAACCCAGTTCCTGCGCCCGCCGCGCCAGCCAGACCTCGCCGGTAAAAAGTTCCGCGCTTTGGTCCAGCTTATCCCCGCGCCGCGCCTTGACGTGGTCGATGAAGTTGCCGTGGATGTCATTCAGCAAACCGATCAGGCGTGCGACATCCTCTTTCTTTTCAGGCGCAAAGGGATCGAGCATCGATTTGGATTTGCCTGCCGTATGCACCCGGCGTTCAAACCCCTGACGCGCCAGAAAAACATGGGCCCCAAAGCCCGACGAAATCACCCCGATCGATCCTAGGACCGAGCTGTCATCCGCCCAGATCTCATCAGCGGCCGCGGCCAGCCAATACCCGCCCGAGGCGGCCACATCTTCTACAAACGCAATGACGGGCACATCCAACTCTTCCGACAAGCGCCGAATCCGCGCCCCGATCAAAGAACTTTGCACAGGCGATCCGCCCGGAGAGTTCACTTCAAGCGCCACAGCAGCGGGCTTGCCCTTGCGAAACGCCTTTTCCAAAACCGGTGCAAGCGAAGCATCACTCATCGAATTGCGGCCAGCCATTCCGATGGCACCGGACAAACGAACCACGGCCACGCAGGGCTGTTTTTTGAGAAATGGCAGGCTGAACGTCATGGGTGCCGATGTAGAGTGCCCCAAGTCCTTAAACAAGGGAACGCCGCTGGCATATTCACCCCCTCAAGAAAAATAGCACTCATCATGGGTAAAAATGCAACGCTCAACTGCGGATACGCCAGCCTGTTTTGAAGATCCAGCCTATGATGCCAAGGCACAGACCCGTGAACCCAAGGATCGCCAGAAGGCTGAACACAATCGGTACATCCGCCAACCCGTAGAACGACCAGCGAAAGCCGGAAACCAGGTAGACTACCGGGTTGAACAGGGTGATCGTCTGCCAAACTGGTGGAAGCATTGAAATCGAATAAAATGTCCCGCCGAGGAACACCAGCGGTGTCACAACCAACTGCGGAACCAAAGACATCTGTTCGAAATTGCTGGCCCAGATCCCGACAATGAACCCCAGCAATGAGAAACTGAGACAGGTCAGCACCAAAAAGGTTACCATGGCGATGGGATGCTCGACCCTTATTTCCACAAAGAACGTGGCCGTCACCAGAATAACGACCCCAACAAAAAGCGCCTTGGTGGCCGCCGCGCCGACATAGCCGATCACAATCTCGATGAAATTCACCGGGGCCGAAAGCAGCTCATAGATCGTCCCCAGGAACTTTGGGAAATAGATCCCAAAGGACGCGTTCGAGATCGAGAGCGTCACCACGGACAACATGATCAGCCCGGGCACGATGAAAGCCCCGTAAGACACGCCTTCCACCTGCTCGATCCGGCTTCCGATTGCGGTGCCGAAGACAACAAAATAAAGCGACGTCGAGAGTACGGGGGAAATGAAGCTCTGCGCCAATGTCCGAAAGAACCGTGTCATTTCAAAACGGTAAATGGCAGCAATTGCGGACCAGTTCATGCTGCCTCTCCCGAGACGAGGTTAACAAAGATCTCTTCAAGGCTCGATTGCCGTGTTTGCACATCCCGCAACACCAGGCCCGCTTGCGCCACATCATTCAACAGGGTGGTGATCCCCGTGCGCTCGGCATTTGTGTCGTAGGTATAGATCAGCGCATCCCCTGCTGGGCTCAACACCAGGTCATGCGTGGCCAAGCTTTCGGGAATTGCCGAGATCGCTTCGGTCAACATAACCTCGATCTGTTTTTTCCCCATCTGAGCCATGAGGCTATTTTTGTCCTGCACCAACAACAGCTCACCTTTGTCGATGACCCCGATACGATCTGCGATCGCTTCAGCCTCTTCGATGTAATGAGTCGTCAAAATGATAGTGACGCCGCTTTGCTTCAACTCGGCCACGATCTCCCACATGTCCTTGCGCAGTTCGACATCCACGCCCGCTGTTGGTTCGTCCAGAAATAAGACCCGAGGCTCATGCGCCAGCGCCTTGGCGATCAGCACCCGGCGCTTCATACCCCCCGACAATTCCTTGATCGCGTTCTTGCGTTTGTCCCACAGGGAGAGTTTGGTCAGAATTTCTTCGATCCGAGCATCATCTCGGCCATGGCCAAACAACCCACGCGAAAAGCGCACCGTATTCGAAACCTTTTCGAACGGTTCAAGCGCGATTTCCTGTGGCACCAGACCGATCATCTTGCGCGCTGCGCGAAAGTCGTTTTCGATATCATACCCGCCGACCGTAACGGTGCCTGATGTGGGTGTTGTTATACCGCAAATTGTTGAAATCAGGGTTGTTTTTCCAGCACCATTTGGTCCAAGCAAAGCAAGGATTTCACCTTGTTCGATATCCAGTGACACACCTTTCAGTGCTTCGAAACCATCGTCGTAAGATTTCCGCAGGTCCTTGATGGACAGAATTGTTGCCATGTCTTCCCTCGTTCTGGCCCGGACCCTATCGCGAAGGTCTCGGACGGAACAGGCCAAAATGATCCATGTCGAGCCCGAGACCCAACACGACCGCAAGCCCCCCCTTGTCAAACCCTGCCTCAGCGCCCAGCCTGACAGCCGGGAGGACGAGAATGCTGAACGGTATACGTGTGATCGAGATTGAGGCCTTGGGTCCAGGTCCATTCGCTGCGATGCAACTGGCTGATATGGGCGCCGACGTCATTACCATCCACCGCAAGGGCGGCACCAACGCGGCTGGCCTGACCGACCAGCACATTCTGGATCGCGGCAAACGGTCGATTGCGCTCGACCTCAAGAGCCCTGACGATCTTGCAATCGCCAGACGGCTGATCGCAACCGCAGATGCGCTAATCGAAGGGTTCCGCCCCGGTGTGATGGAAAAGCTGGGGCTCGGACCCGCCGCATGCATGAAGATAAACCCGAAACTGGTCTATGGGCGCATGACGGGCTGGGGACAAGACAGCGCTTTATCTGAGCGCGCAGGGCATGACCTGAACTATATCGCGCTTTCGGGGGCGCTGTGGTACGGGTCGCAGCCCGGGCAAATCCCCCAAACCCCACCAACCCTGGTCGGCGATATCGGAGGCGGTGCGATGTACCTTGTCGCAGGCATCCTCGCCGGACTCGTACAGGCCCAAAAAACCGGTCAAGGTACGGTGGTCGATGCCGCAATCTATGACGGTTCTGCCCATATGATGAATCTACTGATGAGTTTGGCGCAAAGCGGCAACCTGTCTGAAACCCGCGGTGAAAGCCTTCTGGACGGTCCTCATTGGAGCCGATGCTACCGATGCGCCGACGGTGGCTTCCTGTCCGTCCAATGCCTCGAGCCCAAATTCTATGCCTGTTTTCTAGAGGTTTTGAACCTGTCCGACGACCCGGATTTCACCGCTCAGTACGACCGCACCCTTTGGCCTGATCAGAGCGCGCGCCTAACTCGGCTTTTCGCCACCAAACCCCGCGACCACTGGGCAGATCTGTTTGAGGGAACCGATGCTTGCGTCGCCCCTGTTCTCAGCCCGCGCGAAGCCCAAGCGCACCCAATGAACCAAACGCGTCAGACCTGGATGACTAAAAACGCCGCCGCACAAGCCGCCGCGGCCCCGCGCTTTTCAACCTATGACTGGCATCTCAAACCCAGCCCGACCCGTGGCGCACACTCTGCCGAGATTCTGGCAGAGCTTGAAGAAAAAGACCGATCCGCGTCGTCACCTGGCAGAACAACCCCCGGCGCTTGAGAGGACCAAAGACCAAAAACAGGCTGGCCCTTTCCCTTTTGTCTAGCTGCCACGCACGGTGTCGATCATCAGCTGTACATTGTCAGGATCCGCATCCGGCGTGATCCCGTGACCCAAGTTGAAAATATGCGGGCCCTTGCCAAACGCCTCTACAATGTGGCGCGTCTCGTCCACCAGGGCCTGACCGCCCGTCACCATATGGTGAGAGGCCAGATTGCCCTGCACGCAGCCATCGACCTGCACATGTTCCGCCGCCCATTCAGGCGACACGGAATTGTCCAGCGCCACACAATCCACACCCGTGGTTCTGGCAAAGCCCACATAGCCTTCACCCGCCTCACGCGGGAAGCCGATCACGGGCACCCCTGGATGTAGCGCCTTGATCGCCTGGGTGATCACCCGGCAGGGCTCGACCGCATATTTGCGGAAATCGTCACCCTTAAGCGATCCGGCCCAGCTGTCGAAGATTTTGACCACCTCGGCACCTGCCTCGATCTGCGCCGAGAGATATTCGATCGTGGCTGCTGTGATCCGATCCAGCAAAGCCTCGAACAGCGCCACGTTTTCTTCACGCAACGCATGGGCAGGCCCCTGATCCGGTGTGCCGCGCCCCGCGATCATATAGGTCGCCACGGTCCATGGTGCCCCGGCAAAACCGATCAGCGTGGTCTCAGCCGGCAACTCAGATGCCAGAATGCGCACCGTTTCATAGACGGGCGACAGGGTCGCGTGGATCTCATCGACCGGTTTCAGAGCATCAAATTCGGATTGCTGCGTGATCGTGGACAGGCGCGGGCCTTCTCCGGTGACGAACCAAAGGTCGGCGCCCAAAGCCTGCGGCACCAAGAGAATATCGGCAAAGAGGATAGCGGCATCAAAGCCGTAGCGTCGGATTGGCTGCAAGGTCACTTCGGCTGCAAGCTCGGGGTTGTAACACAGCGACAGAAAATCCCCGGCCTGCGCCCGCGTGGCCCGGTATTCGGGCAGGTAGCGGCCCGCTTGCCGCATCATCCAGATCGGGGGCACATCCTGAACCTCGCCAGCCAGCGCCCGCAATATCGTTTTTGATTTGGTCATCCCTGCCCCCGAACTGAGTATTGCACATCACGGGTCGGGCCTCAGTGGCAATTTGTCAAGCACTGGCCCCATTGTCAGGGCAAAGTGACGCGACTAAAGCTTGATCCATGACACTGATCCTACCCGATCCCGCTTCGCCGTTGAAAATTGGCACCCGAGGCTCGCCGCTAGCGCTGGCGCAGGCCCACGAAACACGCGATCGGCTGAGCGCCGCGTTTGATCTGCCAGACGACGCCTTTGAGATCGTGGTCATCAAAACCACCGGCGACAACCGCGCGATGATCGATGCGGACCGGCCGTTGAAAGAGATCGGGAACAAGGGGCTTTTCACCAAGGAAATCGAAGAGGCCATGTTGCGCGGCGACATTGATATCGCCGTGCATTCCACCAAGGATATGCCGGTCGAACAGCCTGACGGTCTGGAACTGGATACGTTTCTGCCTCGCGAAGATGTGCGCGATGCTTTCATCTCACCGCGTTTGGGCGCGATCCAGGATCTGCCCGACGGTGCAACAGTTGGAACCTCTTCGTTGCGCCGCCGGGCGCAACTGCTGAACCGTCGCCCCGACCTGAACGTTGTCGAGTTTCGTGGCAATGTGCAGACGCGCCTGAAAAAGCTGGCCGATGGTGTAGCCGATTGTACGTTCCTGGCTATGGCCGGGCTGCGCAGACTAAAGATGGATGACCTTCCCGCCACAGCGATCTCGCCCGACGAAATGCTGCCCGCGATTGCGCAAGGCACAATCGGGATCGAACGTCGCATAGACGATAAACGCGCAGCCGAGATGCTTTCTGCGATCCACCACCCCGAAACAGGTTATCGCCTGAGCGCCGAACGCAACTTGCTGGCCGGGCTTGACGGATCTTGCGAAACCCCAATCGCTGGCCTTGCCGAGATGCGCGCTGGCCAATTGACCTTGCGTGGCGAAGTCCTGCGCACGGATGGATCAGAAGCGATTTCCGAACAGATCAGCGGGCCCATCGAAGACGCCGCCCAATTGGGCCAGCACCTGGCGGCGACGCTGTTGAGCAAGGCCGGTCCAAACTTTTTCGATTGGCGATAGAAATAATTTTAACCATCTGTGAACTTCGTCACTGAAGAGCTGTCACATTTCGTGCAATCTGGGATTGTACCAGCCAGGAAGTGTTGTCTGTCTCAGAATATCGAGAGTTTAGACCGGTTTTGTTTTAGTAGGTAATCGAGGGGGCGAGGCAGGCCACCCGGGCCTGGCACGGCGGGTCGCTGCACTACGGTTGCAGTGACCCGTTCTATTTTCGTCTGGCTTTCCGGTTTGTCATGTTCTTACCGCTGTTGTGGCTGAACACTAGTTTTTCAACCGACGCTTTAGACCGGAAGTCTGCCGTCCGATTGGGAACGCCATTATAGAATTGGAACAAGCCAGGCTCGACTTTTTGTCCAAGAGTTTGACATTCAGTACAGATTTCACGAATTATCTTACGAGGCGCACGGACGCGTATCGCATCAATCAACTGCTGGTGCGCGTTGGCCAGCGCGACAAATTCAGCTGAACCCTTCGTCTTGTTATCACCGACCAGAATGTAGACAGCTTCCGGCTCGCTTTTTCCTTTCAGGTCGATATAGCCGGCTTCCAGCATTGCCAAACGGTCTCCGACCTTGCGCCGGATCTCGGTGGAAAGAAGAATATCATAGTCAACATGACGACAGTTCTGTTCGATACGCGCAGCGACGTTCACAACATCACCTATAACGGTATAGTTGAATCGCTTTTGCGACCCGATATTTCCGACACAGGCGAAACCTGCTGCGCACCCGGTCGCCAATGCTATTGGTGGATTGTTCTTCATTATGGGTGAGGCGTTGAACCTGGCCAGAGCCTGACGCATCAGCAATGCGGCCTGCGCGGCGCGCAACGGATGATCGGGCACCGGCAGGGGCGCGTTCCAAAACGCCATCACCGCATCACCGATAAATTTGTCTATTGTTCCCCGCTCGACCAATATCTGATCGCCAATCTCTGAGAACAACGCGTTCAGGATCGCCACAAGATCGGTGGCCGACACGGCCTCGGACAAGGGTGTAAATCCCCTTATGTCCGAAAACATGACCGTTATATCCTGCGTCTCGCCACCCAATTGCAGGCTGTGCCCACTGCTTTCCAGCTCATCCAGAATTTCCGGGGCGACATAGTGCGAGAAGGTTTGCCGGATCATCCGTTTTTCACGCTCGGATGAGATGAACTGATACCCTACAAGCAGACCAAAATTCGCCATCCCCCCGATTAGAGGGAAGGTGGCATCAAAAAGCACAGCCTGATTCTGGAACGCCATCCAGCTGATTGCCATCACAGCAGCGGCCGCGACGCCACCCGCGATGAAAGACGCCACCGCCCCAAAGCTGGACATAACCACCGTGACAACGACCCCAAGCGCGACAAACGCAACCAGTTCCAACGCCGAGGTTACATCGGTTCGATGCAGCATATCGCCCAACAGGATCTGTTCTATGATCTGCGCGTGGATCGAAACACCAGGAACCGACTCGCCCAACGCCGTCTCGCGCATATCAAAAAGCCCGGCGGCAGAAGTACCGACCAGAATGATGCGACCCTCGATCTGATCGCGCAGAGCGGGATCGTCCTCTGTTTGCATCACATCATGGGCAGACAGGTACAGACGCGGGTCATCGCGCCGATAGCGCACCCAGATCTCACCGTTCTCGGTCGTCGGTAAGGTAAAATCCCCCAAGCCAACACCCAGCATGATCCCGACTTCATCCATTGCTCCGTCGGCAAACAAGACAGGCTCACCCAGCGCGACCCTCAGCGCTTCCAGTCCGAGACCGGGTAAAACACCGTCGGGACCCGACCACAGAACTGGCACTTTGCGAACGACACCCAACCCACCCAATGGTGAAACATTGACGCCTCCGATCCCCGCAGCATGATCTGCCAGAGGTGGGGCGAGCGTTGTCCAATGGGGTGTCGAGAAAAGCCCGACACTTGGCTGCTCGCCAATTTCGACCAGGCCCATTTTGGGCACAACGCCCTTGCCTCCATCGGTGAGCCGAGCAGCTACACCAAGAACGACGGGAAGCTGCTCCATCTTTTCGGCAAATACCCGATCGTTGTCCAATCGCGCGGTTGAGTCCTTGAGGCTCAAAACACCCGCAAGGGCCGGGTCTTTGATCAGCCGAGAGGGCGAATACCGATCAGGTTCGGCAAACAGCATGTCAAAGGCAACCGCAGCGGCGCCGTAGTCGCTCAACCGATCTACCAGCTCTCCCAATTGGGTTCGGGGCCATGGCCATTGCCCCGACCGAGCCAAAGACTTTTCATCGATATCGAGCACTCGCACCGGTAAATCCGGTGTAAATTCACGAGGTGAAAGGCGCTGTAGAATATCAAAGTAGGTCAGGCGCATTGCCCGAACAGGGTAAGGATCCATCACGCGAATGAAGCAGCCAAACAGTATCAACCCCAACCCCACCAGCTGGAAAGCCAGACGACGGGCATTTCGTTTTCTGATATTCGGGGTCAACTTCGCCTCCGATCCGAGACATCTGCCGGGATGTTCCCTTTAGCCCGGCTCACTGATTGCTTCACTACCTAGTATTTCCGCTTCCAATTCGCGCAATTCATCGGCCTCGCTCTTGCGCGGCTCTCCCTCTCGTTCCTCACTTTTTTCCTCACGCGGCTCTTCGCGAGGTTCTTCTCGCGGCTCTTCGACAGTTTCTGGCTGAACTGGCTGAGGCTGCGGTGGCGCTGGCGGGTTGGCTTTCCGCGGTGTTCTTGCGGCACTTTTGACCTGCCTCGCCTGCTCTCGCGGTGGCGGTGGTGCTTGCTTAAAGTCGGATTTCGGTCGCACCCTCCTCAGGGCCGTTTGCTCGCCTGAGCAACCTTCGACTTCAACGCGCAGAGAGCTTTGCAGTTGAGCTTGCGATTGAATGAACGGGAAGCCTTGCTTCAGAGCCGCATCATATTGCGCCTGATCCACAGGTCGTCCGACACCGCCACCTCGCCCCGTAGCGAACAGGCTGCACACGCGCCCTGTTGCACGGCAAGAACCACCCGCGCTGCAGATCTGAACATTGCCTTGCAAAACAACCATCGCGCTTTGGGCGCTCGACGCGACCCAGATATCAAAGATTGTACCACGCACCGCCATGGTCGCCGTTGGGGTCTTGATCTTGTAGGCGCGCTTTCGGCTTTTCCCCGAAATAAAGCGAAAGCTTCCGCCAAGGGCCTGAACGGTGAAGTTTTTGGCTTTTTGCCTGCCACGCAACATCGTTACATCAAGAACCATCTGAGCATTTGGGCCGATGGCGATTTTGGTTTCGTCTACAAAAACCAACTGAACCAACCCGTTGCGATCCGTAGAGATCGCATCGCCCGGAGAAACTTCCATTCCTTTTCGCAAGGTTTCAGAGGCACCCGAACGCGTGATCTTCGCGCCCTGCTTTACCTCGGTAACAGTGCCGATATTCGCCAAAAGTTGCGACGGCAAGAACGAAAGAAAACAAAAAACAAGAAACACTTGTACCCAAGTCAAACGCAGCCCCTTCCCCCAAAAGGATCTTTATTGGCGCTTCGCGCCGCTGCCCTGTTGCCCCAGCAAGTCTTTTTTAAGTTCACAAAATATCCCCAAATATGTGCTAAAACATATACAAAAAGCAAGGGCACGCGCCGGCTGAGCAAAAGCCTGTGCCTTTTCGTTGCTTCGTTTTTCCTCAATACCCTTCGCGTCCAGACCCCGTGTCAGCAACTTGGGCACCATAGTCGGACAGAAAAATTCACCTACGCCGGAAAATCGCCTTGTGTCCGGGGGACAGGCAAGGATATACCCGCCGGCGGAGACGTGGCCGAGTGGTCGAAGGCGCTCCCCTGCTAAGGGAGTAAACCAGGAATGGTTTCGAGGGTTCGAATCCCTTCGTCTCCGCCATAAACCTTTGATAATAATCGTAAATAAATTTGCGCCGCGCTGCAGAATTCCTGATGTTCTTTGCGCCCAAATTGATCGATTTTAACATTGATTCGAAACACTATTTTTCAACACAGTATGAAAAATTGGCACAAAACTGACACAGATTCGCGCTCAAACCGCCGCCTTGTAAATTTGTTTTCACTTTATGGTGCAGTTGCAGAAAAATCGGCGCTGGCTTAGAGCGATTTCCGACCTTGCATATGATATACGTTAACGCGCGTCAGCGTCATCGACACCATCTGTGAAATCTCCAAGAGAATTTAGAGACTGATCTAACATCTCGATGGCGTTCTGGACGATCCAACTCGGGTTTAAGAAGTCTGTCCAAATTCTAGCCATCATACTATCGCTCACATAGAACCAAGGCTCTTCCGTGTAGTCTGAAAGCTCAGGGTGTTTAATGCGGCATTGAATGCTATTTTCGTCAGCTTCAACCTTCAGTTCAATTCCATCGTAAGCCAGCTTCGATTCAAACTTACCCGTGTCCAGGATGGTTACGATCACTACGTCTCCTTGAACAAACTTGGCATAGTTCTTGGTATGCTTAAAGGACAACGCATATGGGTAATGATACGCCCATAGCATATTGGATTTTATGTCATTGACGAATTTTCCAAGAGCGCGGTCACCGTCGATGCCATCCATTAGTCGACTCATATCTCTTTCAGCGCCCTGGAAAACAGCGACTCGCAAGCACTCATCTACATCGAATGTGACCATACCCTCGGATTCCGCATCCTGCATTGCGGCTTCGAGCTGTTCTGAATATGAACTCAACGGGAGAGATGTTTCAATCCGAACGGTGGTTATTGAATTTCCACGAAATCCTTGAGCCCGATCCGATTCAAGAAATTCCATTAGTTTTGCCAGTTTTCGCTTTTGACGTTTCCCACGTTTGTCTTTCGTCTTGGACGACTTGACTTCAATGGGGAAAGGGTCCGCGGCACCCAAGAGGCAAACGTCCCCGAACCTAACGACATTGGTTAGATCACAGAGCACTGCTGGCACGCCTGCTTCGATAGCTTGCTCTAAAACAGCAATTTCTCCGGCAAGTCCAGTTTGACCTGATAGAAACCCTCCACCTTGTTTGGGGTTGTAATTTTCAACATTGAAGTAGGTTTGTTTGAGAGAGAACCTATCAAGATAAAGGAAGGCTAGGCTGTCGCCCAGGCAAAGGAAATTATACCGTAAATACTGCCAGTCTTTTGGATCATCCCCGCTATCTTTCGCAGACTTAATTTCAGTTTCCGTTCTCAGGATTGCGCTTACTAAACTCCTCTGTATTTCAAGAAGGTGATCGAGACGATCTAGGTCCTCAGCAAGAATGTGAACTTCGCTGTGTAAACGAAATAGTTCTTCGTAAAGTGCGTCCTCTTCAGATTGTACACGCGTATCTTTTTTGGGATTTGTATCGATCATCAAATGCTCAGAGAGTTGTATGGCAGTTCGCTTTGGGTCTTGAGGGGTGCGAGTGGTTAGAATTCAGTCCGTACTTATTACGAAGTCCTCTTTCTCCGGGTCATATCGCCACGACACCTTGCTCGGATAATCGTGTGCGGCAAGCTTGAGTATCTTGACGATCTCTATAAGCGGGACTCGATATACCCATTTTTTCTTCTCGTAATCAGAACTTGTATACAGCCCCTCCCAATTTCGGTCTAAACCACGATAGGCGTATGTGAAATCAGCGTGGATAAACTGATTGCATAGAAACATCGGCCCTCGAGTGACGGGTTCCTCGCAATCGAGTTTATATAGCTCCTCAATGTCGCGGTAGATTAGCCTATGTGGCATTCCATCGAAGGCGCAACGAAACACTTTGGCCTTGTGGTTTTTCATCTTGGACGAAAAACGGTTAGCTTCTGCTAGTCGTCGGACCATGAACATCGCCACGGTCACATCCTTTTCGAAATTCACTACTAGCCGTTCGCTCCAACGTGGTGGCTTTCTCACCGGCTGGAAGCTTTTGGCGTAAGCAATCAGATCTTCGCGCCAATAGTGTGATTCAATTACCATCAATATGTTCCATGTCGACGCGGTCAACTAACCGCGTATCCGTGAGCTTCTTTTAGCCTAATTTTCCGTCAACCGGCCTCAAGCCACTACGTCTGTGAACGTTTGAAATAGGCCCAGATTTGGGCAGATACCTTTTTAACGTGCACACCTACCTATCGTACCGAGTCAGGTCGCGCTGCATCTTGGGGCAAAGCTTCGGGTGTTTCTAACCCAAAAATGTCGAAAGCGCATTGCGCTCTAGCAGATCCTGAACCAACGGGTTCGGGAAGCGGCGGCGGAGGGTTATGGCGTAGAATGCTTCTTTGATGCGGGGATGATCTGAGGCTTCTTTCAACCGGCCGGAATTCAACTCGTCCGTAACCACGATGGGTGCGACAAGGGCGAGGCCGATATCTTCGCGCGCCAACAAGCGCATCATCGCCATATCGTCAACCTCGGCCGCGATTTGCGGTCGGACGGACAGCCGGCTTGCCATTGCGTCAAAGGCGGTGCGGACGCTGCTGTCGGTTGTCGGCAAAATGAACGGCTGTTCCGCCAGCAATTCGGCAATCGGGCGATCTCGGCTCAAACGCTCGGGCGTGCCGACGATGCTCACTTCCTGCTCACCAATCTGGTGTGTTTCAAACGGTGTGAGGCTGTCATCCGGCGGGGGGCGGTTCATCAGAACCAAATCAAGGTTCAGGGTCTCTAACCCTTCCAGCAACTCTGTCGGACTGCCGGATCGCAGGATCACCTCGACATCGATCCGCGACAGGATCGGCCTGAGAAACCCGATCTGAAAGTTGCGCGACAGCGTCGCCAGGGCGCCGACGCGCAAGGCTTTTCGATCCTGGAACGAACCGGTGAGGGTCGCGACAAGCTCTTGCCCTGTCGAGAAAATCGCATCCGCATGATCCAAAGCGATCCGCCCGGCCTCGGTCAGGTGCAACTGCCGCCCGCGCCGTTCAAACAGATCGTGGCCAAGACGTTCTTCCAATTGCTTGATCTGCACCGAAAGGGCGGATTGCGACAGGTTCAACCGCTGCGCTGTTCGGGTCAGGTTCCCGTCATGCGCCACGGCCCAGAAGTATCGCAGGTGGTGATAGTTCAGCGGCATATCGTTCACAATAATAGAACATAAATTCAAGAACAATGAATTTTTATTGTCAGAACATCTGCCCTAGATGAGGCGAAAGGCGTCCGACCACTGGAAATCAAGGAACCTGTCCATGGCTTACCTCCTTTTACTGTTGCTCAGCCCGTTGCTGCTGATATCCGCCGCGATTTACGCAGCACAACATCCCGGGAAACGCCCCGGCCTGGTGCCGGTATTGACCGAAGCCGCAGCCTTTGCGGCATTCTTGTTGGCGGCTTTGGCGGCCGCTCTGTTGGTGATGAACGGGTCCGGCACATCGGCCCTGATCGGGTTCTTCGGCATTGGGTTTTCTGTGCGTCTGGACGCGGTAAGCGCAATCATGTTGGTGCTGGTCAGCTTTATCGGATGGATCGTGCTGCGGTATTCCAAGACCTACATGGACGGGGAAGAGCACCAGGGTGCTTTCACAAGCTGGATGGCGGCAACACTGGCCGCGGTTCTGCTTCTGGTCATGTCTGGCAACCTGTTTCAGCTTTTCGCGACCTGGGTCGCCACCAGTCTGCTGCTGAACCGGCTTTTGCTGTTTTATCCCGAACGCGCAACTGCCCAGCGCGCGGCGCGCAAGAAGGCCGTGGTTGCGCGGTTGAGCGAGGGCGCATTGGCTGCAGCATTCATCCTGCTGATCAGCGCCACTGGTACCAGCAATATCGAGACAATCCTCACGACCGCCCAAGCCAATTGGATGACCATGCTGGCCGTGTTGTTGATCGCTGTCGCAGCCGTGTTGGCCTCGGCGCAGTTCCCATTGCACGGATGGCTGACCGAAGTGATGGAAGCGCCAACGCCGGTCTCGGCCCTGCTGCATGCGGGCGTTATCAATGCGGGCGGGTTTTTATTGATCCGCTTTGCCGATGTGATGCTGCTGGCCCCCGGCGTGATGGCGCTGCTGGTCATGCTGGGCGGGTTCACCGCGTTGTTCGGGGGCCTGATCATGTTGACCCAACCGGCGGTGAAAACGTCGCTCGCATGGTCAACGATTGCTCAGATGGGGTTCATGGTCATGCAATGCGGTCTGGCGTTGTTTCCGCTGGCCTTGCTGCATATCGTGGCCCATTCGCTCTATAAGGCGCACGCGTTCCTCAGTTCTGGCGAAGCCGTACGCAACGTGGCCGCAATCCGTCGTCCAGGGCCGATTGCCATTCCCAGCGCGCGCAATGTTCTGCAGGCTTTCATTGTTGCGATCCTCATCTATGGCATCGTCGGGCTGATCGTCGGATTTGACGGCAAGTCAATTCAGGCCATTGCCTTGGGCGTGATCCTGATCTTTGGCGTGGCTTATCTGCTGGCGCAGGGATTTGCAGATGCAGCCCCGCGTGAGCTGATGCAGCGGACAGCGGTCTACGCTCTTGTGACTTCCGTCAGCTATTTTGTGCTGCAGGTCATCGCGCAAAATCTGACAGCCGGAGCGCTGCCCGCAACGCCAAGCCCCGGCCCGCTGGAATGGGCGCTCATCGTGCTGGCTCTGGTTAGCTTTGGCTGCGTAGCCGTGGCGCAATCTACCTTCCCACTATGGGCTTCGCATCCTGCAGCTGCGGGCCTGCGCGTTCACTTGACCAACGGACTTTATGCCAACGCAATCTTCGACAAGCTGCTGGACGGATGGTCCAAGCGGTCGGTTGCCTGAGAGGAATTTTCCATGTTTGCCAAACTCGAAGTCTACCCCGCCGAACTGCTGGAGCTTGTGTCCGAGGCCAATGAGGCCGCCAAAGCAATCCCGCCGCTATTCCCTTTGTCTGCCAATGTCGCCGTGAACCCGTTTCTTGGTCAATCAGGCGAGCCGCTTGCCGTAACCGCCGCGCGTCTTGAGCGAACCGCAGGTACACGGATCATGCCGGAACGCGGGCATTGGGCCAAACAGGTCAAGGCCAATGAGATCACCGAAACTGATCTGAGCGACGCGCTTGTAGCTGCGGCCACGCGATTCAATGCGCCAAGCTTGCAGGACATCAAAGACGCGTTGGACTCCGAAACACCGAAACCAGAGGCGTTGCCGACGGTGGCTGAGCTGGCGGCGGATGTATCCGGCATCGACTGGCCGGGCTTGATCGAAGATCGCATCGGCGCATGGGCAGCCAGCCATTTCGACCAAGGTCAGGCGCTTTGGCAGCAAGCCAACACCGGCGGCACCTTTCATTCCTGGCGCGAGTTCGCCTCACGCGATCTGACGCCGGAAATCCAGGGGCTCAGCGGGTTCTGCGCCTTTGTCGCGGGCACCAACCGGTCTCATTGGCGCGCAATGGGCCGGGCGTCCGAGCGGCTGGGCGTTGACACACATGCGGCAAAAACTGCCTTCCACCGCTGGCTCATGACGTTGGGGGGCTGGGCGCAATACGGTCGGTATTTCCTGTGGCAAGCAGATCTGGACGGCCAACAGGACAGCACAGTGACCGAGCTTTTGGCCATCCGAATGGTGTTTGATGAGGCCCTCTTCGATCTCTACAAAGACCAGATTGCCATTCGTTGGGACGAAGTGATTGAGGCGCACAAAGCGCCGGTCACTCCAACCAAGGATCTTGTGATCGACGCGGTGCTGCAAGACGCATCAGAGCGGGCGCAGCAGCGTGTGCTCGCGCAAACGCTGCTTGGTGGCAATCCGCGTGAAGCCCAGGCGCGGCCCGAACTTCAGGCCGCATTTTGCATCGACGTTCGGTCTGAAGTGTTCCGGCGGGCCTTGGAAGTGCAGGATGCCAAGATTGAAACCATCGGGTTTGCTGGGTTCTTTGGTCTGGCCAGCGCCCACAAGGCTGCCGGGTCGGACGTGACCGAAATGCGCGGCCCAGTGTTGCTGCAGGCTGGTGTGACTTCTTGCGCCGCCGAGCACAAAGCAGACGACCTCAGCCGCCGGTACACGGCGCGTGCCAAACGGGCTTGGGGCCGGTTCAAACTGGCCGCCGTGTCATCCTTTGCCTTTGTCGAAGCTTCCGGACCTCTTTATGCAGGTAAACTGGTGCGAGACTCCCTTGGACTGAACGCGGCATCCAAGACCGATCCTGCGCCCGCGCTGGACCCTTCGATTGATCTTGAGACCCGGGTTGGCATGGCCAAAACTGTGCTTTCAGCGATGTCTCTGACCAAAGAATTCGCACCCGTCGTCCTGTTGGCCGGTCATGGCGCAGACGTCACCAACAACCCCCATGAAAGTGCGCTGCAATGCGGGGCTTGCGGAGGATACGCCGGAGACGTGAACGCGCGCCTTCTGGCCGGGCTGTTAAACGACCGCGACGTTCAAAACGGGCTGCGCGATCATGGCATCGACATTCCGTCAGACACGGTGTTCCTGCCTGCCCTGCACCACACGACCACTGATCGCATCACGCTATATGAACAAGACCTGCCAAGCGGAAAGAAGACCCATGCATTGACGCAGGTTAAGTCGTGGCTGGAATCTGCCGGAAATCTGGCACGCGCCGAGCGCACCAAACGTCTGCCGCGCGCAAACGGGGCCGCAACGCTGCTCCACCGCGCGCGCGACTGGGCCGAAACGCGGCCCGAATGGGGCCTGGCTGGTTGCCGCGCATTTGTCGCCGCCCCGCGCACGCGCACCGATGGCGCTGATCTTTCCGGTCAAGCGTTCCTGCACAACTACGACTGGCATCGCGACGACGAATTCAAGGTGCTAGAACTGATCATGACCGCGCCAGTTGTCGTTGCCAGTTGGATCAGCCTGCAATACTTCGGCTCAACCGTGGCACCCAATCTGTTCGGTGGTGGCAACAAACTGCTGCATAACGTGGTCGGTGGCATCGGCGTACTGGAGGGTAACAACGGGGCGCCGCGTCCCGGATTGCCGTGGCAGTCTGTCCATGACGGGACCGGTTATCAGCATGATCCCCTTCGCTTGTCCGTGATCATCGAAGCCCCGCATGAAGCCATGACAGACATCTTGGCGCGCCATTCTGGCGTGCGCGAGTTGTTCGACAATGGCTGGCTTCACCTGATCGCCATGGATGAGGAAGGTAAGCTTGCCTGGCGATATTCCGGAGACCTGAAGTGGGAGCGCTTCACAGGCTCTGATAGCGCACCAAGCGCAATCGCGGCCGAGTAACCATTGATCCGTACCGACCATCACAAAAGAGGCGACGAGTAACAACGTCGCCTCGTTTGATCTTTGGTCTCGATTGTTTAGGACACGCCGCTAGTAGATCCGGGTTCAAATCTGGTTGGGGCCAAATTCAAGCACAGTCAGGAAAATACCAGCATCGTTCGAACCGAACTAAAGGGCATTGGTGTTTTCCATCTTGGACAGCTACGAGCACAATCGACCGGAATGTTCTCCTTTCAGGACGACCCAAACAGTCTCGTCCGCGATCTGGAAACATTTCCTAATATCTCGTGAAAAGCCGTCGCCGAATAACAGAAGTGGCTTTTATATATTCTGATTTATCAATATGGTCGAAGTTTGAAGATCCCGGTCAGGCAGCTGACGACATATTCGCACCGCTGAAAGAACCTCTCCTGCCTGGCAATGCTATATGTTCACGTCTCGTATGTAGCTGCGGCATAGGGATCGCATTTCGAAAACAGAAAACCAGGAGCTAAGTGATGCGCAGTTTGAGAAAACCAACAGGGATCGCATTAGGGCTTTCATTGGCGACATTGGCGTCTGCGCCCGTTTCGGCTCAGCAATCTGATTGGAGCTACGAGGCTTCGGTTTACCTCTTCATGCCTGAGACGGACGTTTCACTGGACACCCGGCTGGGGACGGTGGACGGCAGCCTGAGCTTTTCCGACGCGCTGGAAAATCTGGACTTTGCCTTTATGGGAGCATTCTCGGCCTCAAATGGACGCTGGTTGGTATTGGCAGATTACAGCTATACCGATTTGTCTTTCAGCAACGACACACCCGGCCCGGCCACATCGGGTTTGGACACGTCGTTCACCACGCAATACCTTAGTGGCTATATCGGCTATCGCGCCTATGACGCGCCCGGTGTTCAGATCGATGCGGTCGGCGGGTTCCGCTGGTTCAGTACGGACACCGTGTTCCAATTGCAGCCCGGGACGGCCCCGGGACGCAGAGCAACCGCAGATGACAGTTGGACCGACCCGATTGTCGGCGCTCGCGCGCGCGTACAATTCTCTGATAAATGGTCGGGCACCGGGTTCTTTGACTACGGCGGCTTTCGCAGTGGCAGTGAAACTTGGCAGGTTCTGCTGACAGCGGACTATGCGATAAACGAACGCTGGCTGATCCGCGGTGGTTACAGATACATCTCGTTCGATCACGAAATCAGTGGGAACGACTTTACGTTCGAGCAGTCGGGGCCACTGTTGGGGGTCACATATCGGTTCTGAAATCGGGCGCAGACCAAGATCAATCGATCTTGTTTCGCTGCATCTGTGGTGTGATGCCGAAATTCGCGCGGTAGACGCGCGAAAAATGGCCCGGGTTTTCGAAGCCGCAGGCGATGGCCACATCAGTGACCGAGGCCTCGGATTGCAAAAGCAGGTTGCGGGCGCGATCCAGTCGCATTTCCATAAAGTACTTTTTGGGTGACGCATTCAGGTATTTGCCGAACAACCGCTCTAGTTGACGGGTGGAAATACCCAGATCTGCAGCAATCTCGGACGGAGAAACTGGGTTCTCGATCCGGGCCTGCATAGTCTGAATCGCTTTGGCCAGATGCGCATTGCGCATCCCGTTGCGCGACTGTAGCGAGACGCGTTGTTCGGCCGTGGCGTTGCGCACGGCATTATAGACCATTTGGTCGGCCACAGCGACCGCAAGGTCCCCGCCATGATCCTGTTCGATTAGATGCAACATTAGATCAGCTGTCGCCGTGCCGCCCGACGCGGTGATGTGCTTTTCGTCGGCCACAAACACACTGCGCACCAGATTCACCTCGGGAAAGGCTTCCATGAAACTGTCGTGATATTCCCAATGGATCGCAGCCTGCATTTCGTCCAGAAACCCTGCCTCGGCCAACAGCCAGGCCCCCGAACACAAAGCCCCGATATTTGCCCCACGGACGCGCTCGCGACGCAGGGCCGCAAGCAACCGGCGGCTGACATGATCGCGCATATTGATGCCCGACAGCACAAACAGCCGATCGCTTTTTCCAATCGCATCCAACCCACCCTGCACCAACGTCACGGTGCCGTTCGAACAGGTTGCTGTTTCTCCATTCTCGGACACAAAAGCCCATTCATACAGGTCTTGGCCACTGACCAGGTTGGCGATGCGCAACGGCTCGACGGCGCAGGAAAACGCGAGGTGCGAAAACTCTTCCACCAGCAAGAACACAAATCGCTGTGTCCGGGACATTGACGCACCTCTTTCTGACATCACATGCGATCCTTACGCTATTTCGAGAATACGAAATCAATCCAGTCCAAAACAACATCATCCTAATGAGTTGTTCTAAGGCCTTATTGTCTTGCAGATTCTTTGCTTGCGGACATGACTCTTCGCGACTTGCGATGTGTCGGTTTCTGTACCGAGGGGTGCGTTTTATGCGAAACCTTTTGCAATCAATGCACTCACAATCAGGCAACGCCGGGACACTGCGATATTGCGCGGGTTCGCACGGCACGTGATTGCAACCCCGAACAGCCGGAAATGGGAGACCAGATGCAGGCTGCATGACGAAGCGCAGATTATCCTGACAGACGAACTCAATTCCATCCGGTATGAGGACATAAATGACCCCCGTGTTCAAATTTGAAGGGATCTACACCCCTCTGGTGACCCCGTATCACGACGATGGCAGCGTCAATTGGGAAGCCCTGTCCGAGGTGATCGAATACCTGATCGCAAATGGTGTGCACGGGCTGATCTCGGGCGGGTCAACCGGCGAGAACTATTCTCAACCCGTTGCCGAACGGCTTGAACTGGCTCGCTTCACGCATGAGCGCCTAAGCGGCCGTCTGCCTCTGGTGGTGGGCACGGGCGCAATGATGACGCCGGATTCAGTGGCGCTTGCCGCAGGCGCGCGCGAGATCGGCGCCGACGCAATCCTGCTGGCCAGTCCGGCCTATTCGGTACCAACCGATCGCGAAAACGCGCTGAATGCGCTTGAGATTGACAAAGCCGCTGACCTGCCGGTCATGCTTTACAACTACCCGCATCGCACCGGAACGATGATGGGTGAGGAATTCCTGGACCGCGTCGGCCGCAGCCGGAATTTCTGCGGCATCAAGGAAAGCTCGGGCGACATAAACCGGGTTCATCTGCTGGCCCGCGACTATCCTCATATCCAACTGGGATGCGGTATGGATGATCAGGCGCTGGAGTTCTTTGCCTGGGGCGCGCCGTTCTGGGTATGTGGTGGGTCAAACTTTCTGCCGGCCGAGCATGTGGCGCTGTATCAGGCCTGCGTCATCGAAGGCGACTTTGCCAAAGGGCGCCGCATCATGAGCGCGATGATGCCTCTGATGCATGTGCTGGAACAGGGCGGAAAGTTCATCCAAACCATCAAACATGGCGTGACCATGAACGGGTTCGATACCGGCGGAATGCGGCCCCCGCTGCGGGGGCTGAACAAGGACGACAAGCGGGCTTTGGAACAGGTCACACGCGTGTTGAAACGCAAAATCGCCGATATCGTGGCAGAAGGGTAAGACACATGGATCTGCTGACACAGGACGAATACAAATCCATCGCCGCCGGTCTGGACCTGCCAACCGGCGCTTTCATCGACGGCGGCTTCCGTCCGGCGATTTCGGGCAAGACCTTTGCCACCGTGAACCCCGCGAATGGCGAGAAACTGACCGACATTGCAGCTTGTGATGCGCAGGACGTGGATTTTGCCGTCGAAAAGGCCCGTGAAGCCTTTGAAGATGGTCGCTGGTCCGGGTTGCACCCTTCCGAGCGCAAGGACATCCTGATCCGTCTGTGCAAACTGATGACCCGAAACGCGCGCGAACTTGCGGTGATGGAGAGCATCGACAGCGGCAAGACAATCTTTGATTGCGAAACCGTCGATGTACCCGAGACGATCCACTGTCTGAAATGGCACGCCGAGGCGATCGACAAGATCTATGATCAGGTCTCGCCCGCATCGGACAACCATATCGCGATGGTTGTGCGCGAGCCGATCGGTGTGGTGGGCCTCGTGCTGCCGTGGAATTTTCCGCTGCTGATGCTGGCCTGGAAGATCGGCCCGGCTTTGGCGGCGGGTTGCTCTGTGGTGGTCAAGCCAGCGGCCGAAACCACCCTGACCGCGCTGCGAGTCGCCGAACTGGCGATGGAAGCGGGCCTGCCGCGTGGCGTTCTCAGCATCGTGCCCGGCGGCGGTGCGGATGTGGGCGAGCCGATTGGGCGTCATATGGACATCGATATGGTTTCATTCACCGGCTCGACCGTGACCGGCAAGAAGTTCCTGACCTATTCGGCTGAATCAAACGCCAAGGAAGTCGTGCTTGAAATGGGCGGGAAGAACCCCGCCATTGTCATGGACGATGCCGAGAACCTGGACCGAGTGGCCCAGCATTTGGTCAATGGCGCGTACTGGAACATGGGCCAGAACTGCTCGGCCAGCTCTCGGTTGATCGTCCACAAAGATGTGAAAGCCGAGCTGCTGGACCGTATCGCGCACCATGCCAGACAGTGGAATATCGGTGATCCGTTGAATCCTGAAACCCGCATGGGCGCACTGGTGTCAGAAGGTCATTACACCAAGGTCTGTGGCTATCTTGAACAGGCCGAGAACATCATCATCGGTGGCAAGGCCCAGAACGGTTATGTCGAGGCGACTGTTGTCGAGGTTGAAGACAACAGCAGCACATTGGCCCGCGAAGAGATCTTTGGCCCGGTGCTTTCGGTGATCGAAATTTCGAGCTTTGACGAGGCGATATCGGTCGCGAATGACACCAATTACGGCCTCTGCGCATCAATCTTCACAGCCAACGCCAAACGTGCCCTTCGTGGTGCCCGTGCCTTGCGCGCGGGGACAGTGACTGTGAACTCATTTGGCGAAGGCGATATATCGACGCCGTTTGGCGGCTACAAACAGTCGGGTTTCGGCGGCCGCGACAACTCGGTTTACGCCCATGATCAGTACACGGAATTGAAAACCATCTGGATTGATCTGTCCGACGACGCCGATGAGGCCGTGAATTGACGCAACACATTGCAAAACATCTGCCATCCCATCGCGGCGTCGCCGCCTGGAACGCCATATTGGGGCCACAGCCTCCGGCGGTGCAGTTGGACAGTGATGTCACGGCCGATTTCGTAGTGATCGGCGCAGGGTTTGCAGGCCTTTCTGCGGCACGCAGGCTGTCGCAATTGCAACCCGGTGCGCGTATTGCAGTGTTGGAGGCCGGGCGCATTGCCGAAGGCGCCGCAGGACGTAACTCGGGCTTCATGATCGATTTACCCCATGATCTGGCCTCGGACGACTATGCAAGCACTGGCGATGATCGAAAGATGATCGAACTGAACCGGCAGGCCATCGCCTTTGCACAGCAAGCGGTCGAAGACTTTGATATCGACAGCAACTTTTTTGATCCGGTCGGCAAAGTGAACGGTGCCCCCAGTGAAAGCGCTGAGGCACTTAACAAAAGTTATGCCCAACACCTGAAAACCTTGAACGAAAACAGCGAAATGCTGGACCCGCAACAAATGCACGAGATGACGGGGTCACAGCACTACATCTCAGGCCTCTACACCCCTGGAACGGTGATGCTGCAGCCTGCGGGATATATCCGGGGATTGGCCAAAGGGCTGACCGATGATGGCGTTCAGATCTTTGAAAACAGCGCTGTGACCCGGTTTTTGCGCGAGGGTTCCACCTGGCGGGTCGAGACGCGAAAAGGTGCTATAGCGGCCCCGAAACTGATCCTGACAGTGAACGGCCACTTGGAAAGTTTCGGGTTTAAGAAAGACCGTTTAATGCAGCTGTTTCTGTTTGCGGTCATGACACCCGAGCTGAACTGCGACACGCTTGGCAAACTTGGCGGTCAGCCTCGGTGGGGCGTGACGCCTTCGGATCCAATGGGCACAACCATGCGCCGGATCGACACGCGGCAGGGTGGCAACCGGATTGTTACCCGGACCTGCGCGGCGTTGCGTCCGCGCATGGCGGCAACGCCGCGCGACATGAGCCGGGCAGCGCACGTCATGCAGCGTAAATTCGACCAGCGGTTTCCGAAATTGGCAGGCATCCAGATGGAATATCAGTGGGCCGGACACCTGTGTCTGAGCCTAAATGGCGTCTCGGTCACGCAAGAACTGGAAAATGGTGTATACTCCGGCTGTGTTCAGAACGGATTGGGCACGGCAAGAGGCACTTTGACTGGGATCGCCGCCGCGGAATCGGCCTGTGGGCACAGCTCGGACATTACACGGTATTTTTCAGCCGAGCCTCAACCCAAGCGCCTGCCACCGCAACCGTTTCGCGAAATCGGTGCGAACCTGGTTTTGCGATGGAAGGAATGGAAGGCTTCAGAGGACTAGAATTTGCGATACCGCCAATAACAACAGCCATGCAATGGCGATCCAATTCGACACGGGAGGAAACAAATGTCGATAAAGGAACCATTCACGGACCTTGAGATAGACACGGCTGATGCCGGGTTCTATGAAAACTACAGCGTCCCCATCGCACTGATCAGCAAAGGTATAATGGTTGCACTGGTGTTATGGGCCTTGGTCTTTCCGGCCAACGCCAACAGCACCTTGGGCAGTTGGAACAGTCGGTTGCTGGAAGTATTCAACAGCTTCTATGTCCTCATTGTCGGGCTGTTCTTTTTCTTTCTGGCAATTGTTGCCATCCTGCCCTCGACCGGTAGGCGGGTCATGGGGACCCCGGGCGAAAAGCCCGAGTTTTCGAACTTTTCGTGGTTTTCGATGATGTTCGGCGCAGGCCTGGGTGTGGGCCTGATGGTTTTTGCCACTGCCGAGCCACTGGGGCTCTGGGGATCAAATCCCGTGGTCGTGTCCGGCGCGGTCGAAGGCAATTCGCCCGAAGCGCTGCAATCGGCATACCGTTTCACCTATTTGCACTACGGTTTCCACGCTTGGGCGATCTATGTGGTGACCGGTCTGTCACTGGCCTATTACGCCTATACCCGTGACATGCCGCTGACCATCCGGTCGGCGCTGACGCCTCTGTTCGGGCGCCTGTTGAATGGGTTTTTGGGTCACGTGGTCGATGTGTTGGGCGTTGTTGCGACGATCCTGGGCGTCTCGGTCACCATCGGGTACGGCGTCAGCCAGTTCATCGACGGGCTTTATGCAATCACCGGTATGCAGTGGGTCATGGATCTGGGCGGAGAAGTTCCGACCCCATCCAAGGTCGGGCTGATCACTGGTCTGGTCGTCATCATGGGTCTGTCGATCATATCAGCTGTGTCCGGCGTGGGACGTGGTGTGAAATACCTGTCGAACCTCAACCTTGTCCTGTCGATCATCTTGCTGGGTACATTTGTCATCTTCGGCTCGTTTGTCTTCGCCATGACCACCTATGGCACAGCTATGGTCGACTATATCCTGCACTTCCTGTCTCTCAGCTTTAATGCCTATGGCCCGCTCTCTGCCGAAGCCTTTGCTGCGGCGCTGCCCGCCGAAGCGCAGGGACACGCGGATGCCTTGATCGGTGGTGCAACCAACGCCTGGGGCAGCTTTGATGGCTTCAAAAGCGGGTTGGAAGGCGCCGCCGCAGAGCTGGATGAGGCCACCCTGGCCGCAGCCTATGCTGCAGGTGAACAAGGCCGTCAGTTTGGCTGGCAAGCCGGTTGGACCACGTTCTACTGGGCCTGGTGGATCGCGTTCTCGCCCTTCGTAGGCCTGTTCCTGGCCCGCATCTCAAAGGGCCGTTCGGTCCGCGAGTTCATCCTGGGCTGCGTATTCGCTCCGGCTCTGGTGTGCTTTGCCTGGATGACCGTTCTGGGTGGTACCGCGATAGATCTGGAGCTGGCAGGCGCAGCCGAAGGTGCGATCATCGGCGCATCAAACACCAGCAAACTGTTCGTGACCCTGTCTTACATGATCGATGGCGGGCTTCTGTCGATGCTGAACGTGATGTGTGTGATCCTGATCATGACATTCCTGGTGACCTCGGCGGATTCAGGCATTCTGGTGATGAACACCATCATGTCGGGCGGCAGCCAGGAAACCGGTATCAAGCACCGCATCATTTGGGGCCTGATCCTGACCGCTGTGATCGGCGCACTGATCCTGGCGGCAGGAGACAACAACCCGATGGACGCCCTGCGCAACGCGATGATCATCGGCGCGCTGCCCTTCACCATGGTAATGGGCTTGATGTGCGTCTCACTGGCCAAAGCCCTTTACCGCGACGGCCTGCGCGACAAACACCAGGCAAGCAGCACGCAAGCCGCCGAATAGCCGTTCGCCAGGTTGATGAACAGACGCCGCCCGAAAGGGCGGCGTATTTTGTTAGTACGATCCTTTAGGGTAAGCTGAGCTTGGCCATCCGACCGCCGTCGACGGTATAGACCTGACCGGTGACAAATCCGGCATCAGGTGATGCGAGAAACGCCACCAATGCGGCGACTTCTTCAGGGATACCTGTGCGTGCGATTGGGTGCACTTTTGCAATATCCCGCCGGAACGCGTCCGGGTCTTCCATACTTTCAATGAAATCGAGATTGAGATCCGTATCGATCCAGCCAGGCGCCACAGCGTTGCACCGTATTCCTTCAGCCCCATGATCCACAGCGACCGCTCGGGTCAGCCCATGTAGCCCCGCCTTGGAAGCACCATAGGCCGCATGTCCTGGATTACTGCCCAAACCTTCGATCGAACCGGTGTTGACGATGTTCCCTTTCGTTTTCCTCAGGAGTGGCAAGGCTGCTTTGATCACCAGAAAAGGAGCTGTCAGGTTCACCGCAAGGGTCCGGTTCCAATCTTCAAGGCTCATGTCTTCTACACTCGCCTCCTGCATCATACCGGCATTGTTCACCAATACATCCAACCGCCCAGCCTGCGCAGTGACGGCATCAATCAATTTTCTTGGGGTTTCGGGATCTGAGAAATCGGCCGGCACCCATTGGAACTCGGGATCCTCGCTGCGCTGCGCTGTTATCACCATCGCACCTTCGTCCTGTAGCCGGTGCGCTATGGCTTGCCCAATTCCGCTGCTACCACCAGTCACCAGCACCACTTTGCCTTCAAACCGTTTCATGAGACCGGCTTTCCCCCGTTGACCTCAACCAAAGCTCCGCAAACGTATCGCGATGCGTCCGAGACAAGAAACAGGACGACATCAGCGATGTCTTCCGGCTCTGCTACGCGACCCAGTGGTACGGTTTGCCCCAGTTCTGCTATGGCACACTCGGGATCAAAGCCGCGTTTGACAAAGCCGGACCGCAACATTGGCGTGTTAACCTCATTCGGGCATACCGCGTTTATGCGTACTCCTTGATGCGCATGGTCCATGCCCATGCACTGAGTCAATGACGCTATGGCCGCTTTGGTCATGCAATACACCGCGTGGTTAGGCCCAGGGTGCAGCCCCCAACAGGACGCTGTGTTTACAATCGTTCCGCCGCCAGAATCTACCATTAGTGGTATTGCCGCCCGGCAGATGCGAAACGGGGCCTCGACGTTGACACCCAAAGACAGGGCCCAATCGGCGTCGGATGTGTCTGTAACAGACCCACGTGTGATAACGCCTGCATTGTTGATCACAATATCCAATCCGCCTATCGCCTCTGCAGCAGCCAGAGGCAGAGCATCAGCGTAGCTCGGGTCTAACAAGTCACCGAGCAATTTCGCCTCGGCATCGATACTGTCCAAATTCCGATCCGCAACAGCGACGAGCGCCCCCGCGGCACGCAGCCTTTGAACAATTGCCCCTCCTATTCCACCGGCGGCACCAGTGACCAAGGCTTTCTTACCCATCAATTCCATAAGCATGCTCCGATACGTCAGAAAAGCGCCCACTTGGTTACCCAAGCGGGCCAGTCGGGGAAACATCCGTCAATAGGTCTGGTTCAGTTCCTCAGCGGCTGGAATCTCGCGCTCGCGGCGGGCGATATAGTCTAGCAGCTCTTCGTTTTTAGCCTCGTCAAGCTTGGGTTCTTCGTACTCCGCCAGCAGTTTATGAGCGTGTTTCAAGGCACGCTCGGTGATTTCGACCTCGCCTTCTGCGGTCCATTGCTCGATCGAGTTGTTGTCGAAAAGCTCGGGCATGAAAAACGCGGTCTGGAAATTATCCTGCGTGTGGGGATGACCAAGATAGTGGCCGCCCGGCCCCACATCTGGCACCGCGGACAGAGCCTGATCGAAATCACCCCATTTCGGACCCTCGGCCATGCGATAGGCCATGGCACATTGTTCTGCATCCACCACGAATTTCGCGACAGAACAATGCATCCCGGCCTCGTTCCAACCTGCCGAATGCCAGATGTAATGCGCCCCTGCGTGAATAACCGCCTGCAACGTGGTGGCGGATTCGTAGCCGGCCTGTGCGTCAAAGGTCTTTGCACCGCCCAGCGTGTTCGATGTGCGCCAGGGCACGTCATAGAACCGCGCCATCTGCCCGATCATGAAATTCATCAGACTGATCTCGGGCGTTCCGGCCATGGGGGCACCGGATTTCATCGAAACCGTCGACAGGTAATGCCCCCAGATCGCCGGACAGCCCTTGCGCACCACTTGCGTATAGGCCAGTGCCGAAAGGGCTTCGGCAGTCAGTTGCGCCACGGTTGCGGGCACGGATGCGGGCGTGTTCGCGCCACCCAAGACAAAAGGAGAGCACAAGACCGGCTGGTTGCGGCGACAAAACGCGCGCATCGCGCCCAGCATGGTTTCATCCCAGACCAGCGGGCTGTTGCCATTGCAATTGCCTGTGGTCACCGGATGGCTGTCGATGAACTCATCGCCAAACAGGATGGCGCACATGTCCATCACATCTTCAGCGTTCTTGGGCGAGGTGGTCATCCCCATGAACATCTTGTCCGAATATTTCATCGACGAATAGGTGATCCGCAAATGCCGCTGGCTTATCGGATGATCATAAGGCTCGACAATATGGTGGGCCGAGCTGTGTAGCGCTGGCATCATGTGCGACAGCTTGTGGAACATCGCCAGATCTTCCAGCAGCGGGTTGCGCCGGACATCCTCCAGATCACGCAGGAACGGTGCCCCGGTCATGGGCACAAAAACCACGTGCTTGCCGCCCAATCGGACGTTCTTTTTGGGATCGCGCGCGTGATAGGTGAACTGTGCCGGGATCGTCGAGATCAACGCGCGCACCAGGTCGCGGTCAAGAAAGACCAACTCATCCACAACCTTGGCACCCGCTTTCCGCCAATCTTCCAGAGCAATCGGGTCCCGAAACTGGACGCCAACGTTTTCAAGAATATCCATGGCCGCGGCGTCGATCCGTTCAACCTGGCTGCCATCCATCACTTCGCAATAGGGAATGGCATTGGTCAGGCCCGGTAGCATGTCAAACTTTGGTGCGGTGCGCAGCGCACGGCGGGCGGAACGCCCGCCCGAGCGGGCGCGGGGCTGGGTCTGGACTGTCATTTGCGATCTCCACGGTTTCGATCACACTGCCCGACAGCACAGGACCGCTGCTTGACGATTCACGAATTTCCGTTGCAGGAAGCGACATTGGCGCAATTTGCCATGCTCACAGACTCCAAAAAGGTGTTGGGTCAGTCTGCGCTATTGATGGCGGCGATCACCGCTTTGGCCAGCGGCAACGAAGAATATTCCGCTTCAGCGGGTGTCAGACCCAGGCGAATGATCGCCATATCATGCGAGGGGAACACACCGATCGATTGACCGTCATGTCCACGCAGCCAGACCGAGCCCGCAAGCGTCGGGTCGGAACCGGTGTGCAGCCAGATATGACCTTTTCCATACCTGCCGTCTGAAGCAGCCACGGGTTCTGCCATCCAATCCGTAAAGCCCAGGGGCAGGATCTGCTGGTCATTCCAAACGCCCTTTTGCAACAGAAACTGCGCGAACCGCGCCCAATCCCGCGCGGTGGCGTACATGTAGCTTGAGCCGACGAAAACATCCTGAGCGTCGGTTTCCAGCACTACCGAACGCATGCCCAAAGGCTCGAACAAAGCTTCGCGGGCATAGGCTAGATCGTCCTGACCCGCTGCGTCCTGCCAGACGCGGGACAGCAAGGTTGAGGTACCCGAGGAATAGTAAAACTCCGTTCCGGTTGGCGCGTCCAGACTTCGCGCTGACGCAAATCTCGTCATGTCATCGCTTAGGTACAGCATTCGCGTCACGTCTGACACATCGCCATAATCCTCGTTCCATTGCAAACCACTGCTCATGGCCAACATGTCGGCAACCGTAATGTCCTTGCGCGCGTCGGCGGCCCAATCCGGGTAGCTTTCGGTCAGGTTATCCGTCAGGGCCATTTGGCCCGATTGGATCAGCGTCCCGATCAAGGCTGCTGTTACGGTTTTTGTCATCGACCAGCCCAGCAAAGGCGTGTCGGCATCGAACCCCGCGCCATAGACCTCGCCAACGATACGACCGTCTTTGACCACAACAACAGCGCGCATGCCTTCGCCCAGCAAGCCCGGGTCAGACAGGACTGTGCCGAGAGTTGGATTATCCAAAGGATTTATCACACCGCCCTGAGGCCAAACGGCATCCGTTGGCAAAGGGTCGGCTTGCGGCAGGCTGGCATCGCTCAGCACCGCGGTATGGACATTGGTACACCCCAACCCCTCGCGGTGATACGAGCGTGCCGGGGCGAGGAACCCAAACAGATGCGCTTGCACGCTTTGCGCTTGCGGGTCGACCTTGACCGAGACATAGCGCAACAAAGGGTGGCCAGGGGCTTGAACGTCGAGCGCCAGCACCTCTTGCGCGTCGCGCCCTGCGATGAACACATTCGAGCAAACGATTTTGGCCGAATAATTCGTGCCCACCTTCAGCAATGCAGGTGGCGCAATCCAGAGGTACCCGAATAGACCCAAACAGAGCAGACCCGCGATACCGGCAACGTATTTCAACACTTTTCCCATGAGAGGTCTTTGCAAACCCGTTGGTTTGCACCTTCAACCTGCTTGTTCCTGTCGGGATTGACCTAACCGCCAATTCCCTGATCGCGCCAGCCTTCCGTTGCGTAGCTGTCTGGATCCAGCCCGGACGCGCTGCACAAAACCTGCACGATTCTTTCTGCATTTCTGTGAACACCACGCGGCAAAGCTGCAATCAGACCCGTCACCCTGTCTGCAAATCAATAACGAAGGAGACAGGTCATGCAGCAAACACTGACGGTTCACGGCGTACCGGACAGAGTAAAGATGGATGCGTGGTGGTTGGACGGAGCTGATGGCCCCGATCAGCCAACACGCGACAAGGGCGCGCTTTTGGCATCGCTTCATGCAAGACACGCTATTGTCCTACTGGCGATATTGGTCACTCTGGCCGATTGGTTGTTTTGGGAACAGCCCATCGGGGTTTCCATGGCCGTTTTTATGCTGACCTTTTCTGCGGCGATTCTGGCGATGAAACCCAAACGGCCAAGTTCCGTGGAATGGGTTTTGGCTATGGGCTTTGCCATCCTGTGCAACCTGCCTCTGATCATAGAATTGCAATTCCTGTCAGTCCTATTCAGCTTAATCGGCGTGGTCTGCCTGGCGGTTTGGGCGGTGCGAGGCCAGGATCTTACGGGCTGGCGTGTCATTCGCGCAGCGGCACGACTATCGACCATCGGCGTTACCCTGTTGGCCCGTGCTGCAATTCGGGGGGCCTGCGCGGCCGAGGTAGGCTCCAGAACCCGCAAGCAAGCGCCAACCCTGGTGTTGCCACTAATGATGGGCACCGTATTTATCGTCCTTCTGACGCTCGCCAATCCGCTGCTCGAAGTCTTTTTCGAACAGTTGGACCCGGGCATCCTGTTTGACCCCGTCTTTTGGCAGAGGCTTTTCTTTTGGAGCTTTGTGGCCTCGTTGATCTGGCCTTATCTGAACCTTGAAACCGCGCTGCCGAACCGGGCAGCGCGGGCGAAAACCCAACCCAAAGCGGGCCCGCATCGCATTTCTTACCTGATCAATCCCGGCTCGGTGCGCAATTCGCTGTTGCTGTTCAACCTTCTGTTTCTGTTTCAAACAGGTATGGATCTGATCATCCTCAGCGGAGGGCTAACCCTGCCTGATGGCATGACATATGCGTCATACGCCCATCGCGGCGCTTATCCTTTGGTTGCAACGGCCCTTCTGGCGGGCGGGTTTGTTTTGGTGACGCATAGAATGATCGCCGAAGATAGGATCATGCGGGGTTTGGTTTACCTCTGGCTGGCCCAGAACATGATACTCGTCGTGACAGCGGCCATTCGGTTGAACCTCTATGTCGAAACCTATGCTCTGACGCATCTGCGGGTGGCCGCTTTCATCTGGATGGCGCTTGTGCTGAGCGGTCTGGTGCTGACCATCATCCAAATTCACCGTGGTCATGACACAGGCTGGCTGCTGCGCCGGAACTTTGTCGCACTGACCTGCACGCTTTATGCCTGCTGCTTTGTAAATTTTGCCGGACTGATCGCAAGCTACAACCTCAACCACACCAACAGCCTCGACCATCGCGACACCTATTATCTGTGCCACCTGGGCCCTAATTCATTTCCCGCGATCCACGCCTATGAGTCGGAACATGACGAACAAGTCTGCGGTGCCTATTGGACGGAACGGTTCACCCCAAAGCCCATAGCGAACTGGCGTGAATGGGGGTTTCGGAACTGGCGCATCCGAGCCTATTATCAGCAGAATTCCTAAGGACCACCTGCCCATGCCCGCACGCATTCTAGTTGTCGACGATGATCCCGACATCCTCGAGGTGACCCGGTTTGCAGTCGAAAAGGCCGGGTTCGGAACAGCCTTCGCCAGCGACGGGCTGGCCGCGATCAGCGCGTATCAGACAGAAAAGCCGGATCTGATTGTTTTGGATATCGGGTTGCCCGAAAAAGACGGGCTCGAGGTCTGCCGCGAGATCCGCAAATCCTCGGACGTGCCGATCCTGTTTCTGACCGCCCGAGATGACGAGATCGACCGGATCATCGGGCTTGAGATCGGCGCAGATGACTACCTGACCAAGCCGTTTTCGCCGCGCGAATTGGTGGCCCGGATCAAGGCCATTCTAAAGCGCAGCGCACCGGCACCTGCTCCGGACGAGCCTGTGCTGCGCCAGGGCGGGCTGGAATTACAGGCCGAGCGTCATCTGTGCCAATTCAACGGATCCGATATTCCGCTGACAGGTTCAGAATTCCGCCTGCTTGCCACGCTGATGACGCGGCCCGACCATGTTCTGTCACGGTCGGCGCTGATCGACGCGCTTTATGGGTACAACATCCACGTCTCGGATCGGACCATCGACAGCCACATCCGCAACGTGCGGGCTAAACTGGCGCAGGCGGGGTGCGCTGACGCGATCGTTACGGTGCACGGGGTCGGCCTCAGGATGGGTCCATGCAAGCAGGGCTGACGCGCAAATGGCGGCCCAGATTGTGGGCCGTTGTCCTGACCGTTCTGGCCATCGTACTATGCTTGCCCTTTGCAGGCCTGTTCCTGTTTCGCTTTTACGACAGCCAACTGGTGCAACAGACCGAGGAAAGCCTGCTGTCACAAGCTTCGGTCCTGTCCGCAACCTATGCAGAGCTTTATGCCAATGCGGTAGGCGTTCCCCCGCCTGAACTGAAATCCACCTCGGCCGAATATGCGGTGTTTCCGTCAATATCGATCAACCGTGAAACCGTTCTGCCCCCGCGCCCTGATCCGCAAAAGGCGCAAACACACCCCGGCGCGGCCTATGAGAAGATCGCCCCGCAACTGACCCGCATTGCCAACGCGGCGCAGGCCGAAACTCTGGCGGGATACCGGTTTCTGGACACATCTGGAACGGTCTTTGCCGGAACAGCTGAGATCGGGCAGGATCTGGGGCATGTCTATGAGGTGCGCCAAGCGCTGGAGGGCGAGGTCGTTTCCGTGGCCCGCACCCGCCTGCGCGGATACCGTGAACCGGTGCTTTACACGCTCAGCCGTGGTGCGCGGGTACGCGTCTTTGTGGCAATGCCAATCTTTGTGGATCAAAAGCTGATCGGAGCGGTTTACCTCAGCCGAACGCCCAACCACATCTTTCGTTTCCTGTATGGCGAACGCTTCAACCTGGCCAAAGCCGCCGCTTTTGTAGCGCTATCAACCGCGTTGATCGGCTATGTGTTCTGGCGCTTTATCACGCGTCCGTTGCAACAGTTGATCCTGCGGACGCGCTCGGCAGGTCAGACCGGGCAAAGCTGGGAACCGCCCGAGAAACTGGGCACACGCGAAATCGCCGATCTGGGGCAAAGCTTCCAAACCCTGACCCAGCGCTTGCAGGGGAAACAAAACGCGCTGAAAACCTATACCGCCCATGTCACGCACGAGTTGAAATCCCCCCTAACGGCCCTCAAAGGTGCCACCGAGCTGTTGCGTGACGGGGATATCTCGGGCGACCAGAAACACAAGCTTTTGGATACGGTCGACAAAAGCAGCCGGCGAATTGAGGACCTGTTGGCCAATATGCGCGCCTTTAGCCTGGCAGACCAACAGGCCATGGCAGGCGTCAGTGACCTGAACAGCGTGTTGCCCCGACTGAAACAAGCCTTCCTCGGGCTGGACATCCTGATCGAAAACGGCGCGCTGCCGCTACCTGTACAGGCAGATACATTGTCCATCATGCTTACTCATCTGCTTGAAAACGCGATGCAACACGCTGCGCAACGGGTTACTGTGGCGGCGCGGTCGGAAGGGTCTGAAACGATCATCGAGATTACTGATGACGGCTCTGGCATAAGCGCAGGGAACATCGATAAAATCATGGAGCCGTTTTTTACCACGCGCCGTGACAGCGGGGGCACAGGCATGGGGTTGAACATCGTCAAAGCAACGACCGAAGCGTTGGGTGGAACATTGACCGTTCAGCCCAGCGTAACGGGTGCCTGTTTTCAGATAAGGCTTGGCTAGGTCAATACCGGGCTGTTTTCAGCGAAAAAGCGCTCTTTGACATCTAAGATTCGTCCAGGGAAATCTGGCCATATTGCCAAAGACAGAAACCTGCTGCACGATCATTAAGCGCGCACCCGATATGCGGCACGTTTGCAGCCCATTGTTGCTGCCGAGCTTTGACCCGGATTCAATTCAGATATAGGGACAAGTTTCGTCACACAGGCGTTGCAAAAAGCCTTCAGTAAGGCACGTCGACCAATACTTTTGAAAGGTGAACCATGTCTCTTTCCAACCGCTCTTCACTCTCGCGCCGCCAGTTTTTGGTGGGCTCTACCGCTGGTGTTGCTGCGATAACTTTGCACCCGTTCTCGGCTGCTGCAGCAAATAACCAAGCGCATCTGCGGATCATGGAGACCACGGATATTCACGTCCATGTCTTCCCCTATGATTACTACGCCGACAAGCCCCGTGACACGGTCGGGCTGTCCCGGACAGCGTCCATTATCAACCAGATCCGTTCCGAGGCGACAAATTCTCTGCTGGTCGATAACGGTGACTTCCTTCAAGGCAACCCGATGGGCGACTACATCGCCTATGAACGCGGCATGAAAGAGGGTGACAGCCACCCGATTATCACCGCCTTCAACACAGTCGGCTATGATGCGGCAACATTGGGCAATCACGAGTTCAACTACGGCCTCGACTTTCTGGACAAAGCTTTGGCCGGAGCCGAATTCCCGGTTGTTCTGGCAAACATCGCAAAGGAAAAGGGCGCCAACCCGCGCGATGACAAGACACTTGTGAAACCATATGCCATCTTGGATCGCGAAATCGAAATGGGGGACGGAACCAAGCACCCCATCAAGATCGGTGTCATCGGCTTTACACCGCCCCAAGTTATGAACTGGGACCGCAAGCACCTGGAAGGCAATGTCGAAGCCCGCGATATCGTCGAAACGGCCAAAGCCTATGTCCCCGAAATGCAGGAACAAGGCTGTGACCTGATCATTGCTCTGTCGCATTCAGGGATCGGCGAAGCCGATCATTCCGAGGGTATGGAAAACGCCTCGGTAGTTCTTGCGGGTGTCGACGGGATCGATGCGCTGGTCACCGGCCACAATCACCTGGTCTTCCCCTCGCCAACATTCGCAGATCGCCTCGGCATCGACGTGGAAAAAGGCACTCTGATGGGCAAACCCGCCGTGATGGGCGGGTTCTGGGGCTCGCATCTTGGCTTGCTGGACCTGCTGCTGGAACGCGACGGAAATGAATGGCGCGTGGTCACCACCACATCCGAGGCGCGTCCGATTTCCAAGCGTAACGAGGATCGATCAATCACCGCGCTGGTCGAGGATCAGCAGGAGGTGCTGGATTCGGTCGCAAAAGACCATGAGGAAACTCTGGCCTATGTCCGTCGCGCCGTGGGCAAAACAGCAGCCCCTCTGCATAGCTATTTCGCTCTTGTCGCCGATGACCCATCCGTACAGATCGTTTCGATCGCCCAGAAATGGTATGTCGAAGAGATGCTCAAAGGGACTGAGCACGAAGGTCTGCCCATCCTGTCTGCAGCCGCACCGTTCAAAGCCGGTGGCCGCGGCGGGCCCGAATACTACACCGACGTCCCGGTTGGGGATGTTGCCATCAAGAACGTGGCCGACCTCTACCTCTACCCCAACACTGTGCGAGCGGTCCGCGTGAACGGTGCCCAGGTCCGGGGTTGGCTGGAACGTTCGGCTGGCATGTTCAATCAGGTCGAAGCAGGTTCGAAAGACGCAATTCTGCTGAATCCCGAGTTCCCGTCATACAATTTTGACGTGATGGACGGGGTGACCTATCAGATCGATCTGTCCCAGCCGTCGCGCTTTGGCCCCAAAGGCGAAGAAGTGAACCCCGATGCGGCGCGGATCGTGGATCTGGCGTTCAATGGCCAGCCCATCACTGATGACATGGAGTTCATTATCGCCACCAACAACTATCGTGCGTCAGGCGGTGGATCCTTCCCCGGAGCCATGGGTGATACGGTGGTATTCGAAGCACCCGATACCAACCGCGATGTCATCGTGCGCTATATCGTTGAAAAGGGAACAATTGACCCCAAAGCCGACGCTAACTGGTCTTTTGCACCCCTCGAAGACACAACGGTCCTGTTCGAGACCGGCCCGAAAGCGCGCGATTACATGAATGATGTAAACGGTGTCACCATCGAAGATGCCGGCGAAGGCGCCGACGGCTTTGCTGCGTTCCGCATCAAGCTTTGATGCGGAACTTTTACTCGCCACCTGGGAACGGGTGGCGAGTACCCATTTGGCTTGCATAAACGGATGTGCCAATCCAACGCGCTATCGGTGTGCGCAGGCATAGCGCTACGCCAACAACACTGACAACATTCAGCAATAATCGATTTTGTCGCCATAGTATTGCGCACGGATTGCAGTATTTACTGACAGCTTTGACCTGTTCAAAAATCTCTTTCAATTGCCGGCAGTTACGGTGCAAATCCCTCAACTATAGTCGTTTTTCTCAATCAAAGCCCCACTTTGATTAGCCCAACGAAACCCCTGTCGGAAGGTCGCGGCTTGCTGAAAAAAGTCGAGGAACCAATTCACCGAATTTCGTGCAGAGCATCGAAAACCCTTTTTTAGTACCGTCTTGTTCTGAGTACAGAAACCTCGATCCGCATTGGCACCGAAATGGTCAGGCCCGCCCTGTCGTGAAATTCCTATAAGCCGATGGCGACATTCCAGTCCATTTGCGGAAGGCCCTCGAAAACGCGGTAGGGTCTGCGTAGCCAAGTCGCAGCGCAGTCTCACCAACGGATTTCCCTGCCGGACCCAACAGCTTCTTTGCCTCTTCCAATTTGATGCCAGATATGACCTGAGAGGCGGATTGCCCGTAAGGGGCCAGCCGATTGTTCAATGTCTCGCGGTGGAACCCGCATAGGCGCGCCAGTTCGTCTACACCAAATCCCGGCTCGCCAAGATGAATCCGGATCAGGCTCTGAAGCCCGGTTAAGAAATCTTGCGGTGCGTGCAGGTCAGGGTCGGTGTTTGTCAGGTCTGAGGGGTTTTCCAGTGCGTCCGGGTGCAACTGGCGGCTAAGCCAGATAGAAGGAAACCGGATCGAAAAACCCTGTGGGCTGCATTTGATGGCTTGGACACCATGAAAGTGCCTGGGCAGCACGTCAGGTTCGCTTACCCGTAAAATGATCTGGCTTGGGTCCCACCTGAAATCCATAACCCGGTGCAATAACGATATCCAAATGCTTGCCAGAAATGCGTCGGTCTGCCCTGGCGAAACCGAAATCTTGAATTTCCGCTTGGCGCTGAAATAAGCGTGCTCGTTTTCCACAAGCAGCGATTGCGTGACCGCATTGGATTCTTTCGAGACAGCTTGAGTGTAGCGCGTGAAGAAGTCGCCCAGCGTCAATGCTGCGGCCAAAGTGTCACCAAGAGGCAGGAACCGGACAAGGTCAATTGATTGACCGACTTGCGCGCAGAAGTCTGGTGAAGTTGAGTCAGCAACGGCTTGATGGATTTTATAGATCGTCTCGTGTGGCAGGAAATTCTGGCGATCCATCACTTGGGACTCGCTCACGCCCAAAGGGTTCAGAACAGAATCCGGTTCTACACCGGCGCCACGCAAAGCAGCGACCACAGGCGCAGCAACCGATGCCCTGACCAGCGGCAAGGCCTTCTTGGTATTTTGCTCAAATACGTCCATGTCGCCCTCAGATATCATGGATTTTACGACAGAAAGACAGCAAACACACAAAAAAGGCGCCGAGAACTTGCAGAATGCCAAATCTTTTTGGCACAGCCTGTCATGCTGTCAGGCAATATCCGGCGATCATTCTAAAATCACATTCAGAAATCTACATCTGTGATTCGTATTTGGAGGGCCTCAATGACGCCAAAATTCAAACGCTTGGTGGCCACCGCGGCCTTTTCTGCAAGCCTGGCAATCGCGGACCAAGGTTTTGCGCAGGAAGAGAGCTTTCCCATCCTCTTTACAAACGTGCACGTGTTCAATGGCGTCGATGAACAGCGACTTGAGAACGCAAACGTTCTGGTCGTGGACAACCTGATCGCAGACGTATCAGCGGAACCCTTGGCCGTTGCCAATGCACAGATCATTGACGGTGGTGGTCGAACCCTGATGCCGGGTCTGATCGACGCACATGTGCATATGACAGTCACGGAACCCGTGGCGGACCTGCGCGATAACTTCGACTGGATGTACTGGGGTGCGGTTTCGACGATTGAAGCTGAGAAAATGCTGCTGCGGGGTTTCACCACTGTTCGGGATGCAGGTGGTCCTGCAATTGGTCTGCAAAAAGCGATTGATCGGGGTAAGGCCGTTGGCCCGCGTATCTACGCCTCTGGGCCTGTGATCTCGCAAACCTCGGGGCATGGAGAACATCGTGTCTATACCGAGCCCCATCCCAACTTCATGGGGGCGCAACCATCCTTCTTTAACCAGCACTTGGAGTTCCTGGCCGATGGCGTGCCGGAAACACTGCGAGCGACCCGCGAAGCCCTGCGGCTTGGCGCAGTCCAGATCAAGGTGATGGCTGGTGGTGGGGTGTCCTCTCAGGTTGATCCGTTACACACCGTTCAGGGTCTGCCGGAAGAGCTTGAGGCTTCTGTCCGGGCCGCTGCCGATTGGGGAACCTATGTAATGGTTCACGCCTATACGGACGAATCCATCGTGCGCTCAATTGAGGCAGGTGTGATCAGCATTGAACATGGACAACTGATGACCGAAGTCGGGGCTCAAGCGATCAAGGACGCGGATGCCTGGATTGTTCCGTTCTATTCGCTTCTGGGGATCGACGAGCAAACCATTGTTACTGCACTTGGGCCTGGGTCCGCCGAAAAATTCCTCAGCGTGCAAGCGGGCGCGCGAAAACAGATGCAGTTAATCAAAGATTTCGGGATCGAGAACGTGGCTTTCTCGACGGATATTATCGGCGATCCCATCGCGCTGACCAAGCAGAACGATGAGTTCAAGTATCGGCTGGAAGCATGGACTTCACACGAAATCCTGCAACAGGCCACGTCAAAATCGGCCGCACTTCTGGCACTTTCAGGAAAACTCAACCCCTACACAGCAGGCCCGCTGGGTGTGATCGAACAGGGCGCATACGCCGATCTGCTGCTTGTTGAAGGAAACCCGGTCGAAGATGCCGAGATTCTGGTCGACTACACCAACAACATCGACCTCATCATGAAAGATGGCGTGATCTACAAGAATACACTCGATTGAGTGTCGCGCGGGGTGAATTTACCTTGGCATCCCGCGCCCCCTTAGTTTGACAAATGGGAGTACTGACACGTGAAAACACTGACCTCACTGACAGCAATCGCTGGATTTGTTTCCTTGGCAGCAAGCGGCGCGTTGGCGCAGGACGCGCCCGCACAAACTTTGTTCACCAATGTGCATATCTTTGACGGAATTAGTGAAGAGCGGATCGAAAACGCGAATGTTCTGGTTGAAGGCAATCTTATAAAGACAGTCTCGACTGACGGCATTGATGCGCCTGATGCGAAGCTTGTTGACGGAGGTGGGCGCACGCTGATGCCGGGCCTTATCGACAGCCATACCCACATTTATGCTACTGGTGTGTTTCAGACATTCGCCGGTATGCAGGCGGCTAAATGGGATCAGATTGGAGCGGCAGCTACCGAGAACGCAGCCGACTATCTTTATGATGGCTACACGACTATTCGAGATACCGGTGGAATGGGTTCCGGTTTGAGAGAACTGATTGATCGAGGCGTTGTAGAAGGTCCCAGAATTTACACCGCAGGGGCAGTGATCGGACCGACCTCCGGACATGGTGACTGGCGCAACCCAACTCAGCGGACGTACGACTATGAAGCTGACGAATTGGGAAAGAGACTGAATCTTTCTTACATCGCTGATGGCCCGGATGAAATTCGCAAGGCATCGCGACTGAACTTCGCCCATGGCGCAAGCTTCCTGAAACTGATGGCCGGTGGCGGAGTGTCGTCAGAACTCGATCCACTTTGGTCAGTGGCATACAGCGTTGATGAAATTGCTGCAGCAGTTGAAGCGGCTTCATTCTTTGATACCTATGTGACTGTCCACGCCTATACGGATGAGACAGTGAACATTGCGCTGGACGCAGGTGTGAAATCACTGGAACACGGCCAGATGGTGAGCGAAGAGACCGTTAAGCGCATTGCGGATGAGGGAATTTTCTGGGCGCTGAATGTTGCAGGTTTGGATCCACAGCTGCTCAATCATCCAAACTATGCGATGCCGACGGTGAAACCGAAACTGGAGTCCTATCTTGATGGGTCAAAAAATCTTGCTGACTACATCAAGAAACACAAGCCCAAGGTTGTGCACAACGTAGATACGGTATTGTCGACAATTGGTTTTGGTCGTTCGCACCGGGATTTTGAGAAGTACTTTTTCTCTCAGATGTTTGGAAACCACGCGATGTTGGTGTCCGCAACGTCAACCGGTGGCGAGTTGGCGCAGCTGACGGGCAAGCGGAACCCATACCCTGGCAAACTGGGGGTGATCGAAGAGGGAGCCTATGCCGACATTCTGATCGTGGATGGTAATCCATTGGACGATCTGTTGGTTCTTGGAGCAAATCCAAAGTGGTTTGATGCAGCACCGAGGGATCGGGGGTTCGAGACCATTCGCGTGATCATGAAAGACGGTGTCTTCTACAAGAATACACTCGAATGAACGGAGTATGCGGGGATTTGACATCAGCGTTCTGCGCCGTCGATACTGAACAAGGGAGCGACCCATGAACAAGGTAATCGCGGTAACTCTTTGCGCAGTTGGGATTGGTGTTGCCGGAGCAGCAGCGGAGGAGTCTCGCAGCCGATACTATCTGGGGATCGGGGAACCAAACCCCGATGCCTGGCAAATCATGATCGACAATCCGACCGACCGGGAAAAGGATATGGGTGCAGCGCTCGCCGCAATGGGCGGTGAGATGATCAGCTATTTCTGGGGGCTGGCAGATGGAAAGAACTACATCACTGTCCGCTTCCCGGACGATCCGGGCATGGTGCAGGCCATGTATATTTCGCGTCTGAGCCAAGGGGTTCTGAAAGACTACACCTTCATCGAACTGATGACGAGCGCGGATATGGTTGAAGCCCTGAAGCGCGTGCCGGAATTTTCAACGCCGGTTGAATGAAGTTGAGAAGCAAAGGAACAATCTATGAAGATCGCATACGGAATTCTTGCAGCCTTAGCAGCTGTGCTTTTCATCCTTGGAGGCAGCGATGCCTATGCCAAAGACAACAAGGGTAAAAAGCCGAACAAGGGGGGCAAGAACGGTGATGTCAGCATTCAGATAGAAGACAAACCCGGAAAAGGCCCAAAGGCTGTGCCACCTGGACAGATCAAGCGCTACACACGCGGTGCCAAGCTCCCATCTGACCTGGAGTTCGAAGATATTGGGGACCTTTCCAAATGGAAGCTGGGGGAGCCGGGCAAAGGAAACCGCTACATTCTGGTCGATGACGAAGTGCTCGAAGTTACAAATGACCTGTCTACCGTTGTCGATGCCGTCGGCATCGTCGGTGATCTTCTAAATTAGGCGAAAGTACGATGTTTCAGGGCAAGAACTACCTCGTTTGCCCTGACGCTGGCCGGGGCGATCATTTTGTGAACCCCGGCCCAAGTTCAAAACCCGGATCCGAGGCGCTATGGTGATGAAGGCCCTTCTTGTTCTTTTTGCGCTTGCTACCCTTTCGTCAGCAGGCGTTGCATACGCGCAGGGAAACGGTGCAACTGAAGTCCCGCAAACAATACATTTTGAGGGCTATGTGCAGCCCAGTCGCGAAGCAGAACTGTCGCCCTTGGTGGACAACGTGGTCACCCGAATAGCGTTTCATGCAGGTCAATACGTTCATGAGGGCGATCTACTGTTCGAGTTTGGCAAAAAGGGTCCCTTCATCGAAATGCGGCTCAGCGAAACAGCTCTGAAGGATGCGAAAGCCCAACGCATGCTCGCGGATGCGGAATTGGGACGGAAAACGGAGCTTTATCTGAAAGACCTGATACCGGAAGCAGAGTTGCAACTTGCTCAGGTGAACCGCGATCTTGCTGAAATCGCAGCGGAAAGGGCCGGCCTCGCTTATGAAGGCGCACAGCTCGCCTATAGCTTCACCGAGTTACATGCGCCTTTTTCGGGGATTATCAGCCAACCGCATGTCAAGCAGTACCAGTATCTGAGCACCGAACGACGGGGGGACGAAACGCTGGCGATCCTGTCAGACATTGACCCGGTCTACGTGGTCGTCAAAGTGCCCTACGAGGAATTCATCAAACGGCGTCAGATATTTGAATCAGATGCCGAGGCGTTTGAGGGGCTCAGCCTGTCTTTGCAGATGCCAGACGGACAATTTTACCCCTATGAGGGACATTACTTTGGTGGGGCATTCACGGTTAATCCCAAAACGCAGCTCATGGATATTTGGGCCGAGTTCCCGAACCCCGATTTGCTGCTCCGCCCAGGAGCAAAAGTCACCGTCATTTCGAGCCTGAGGAACTGAGTGATGACCCGTCGGAGCCAGTGGCCTGTTGTCCAGTCCTGCCTATGATTGAGGAGCATATGACAATGCGTTTTTCTTTTGCAGTTATCGCCGCGTGCTTATTGGCATTGCCGGCTCATTCGGAAGTTAAACGTATCGAATGGGCAGACTTGATCGATGAAACTGCTCAGAACTACGAAGATCCATTCGTCGAATTGACGGGCAAACAGCTTAGCGAACTACGTAACCTGGTTCGGCTGCGTGCGCAGCTAGAGAAAGGCGGTGCGGCGCCAGAACAGCTGGGCCAGATTCAAGTGGATATCGAGGCGACTGAAGCAACCCTTGCTGAGGAAGACATTGATGCGGACTGGTTGATTTCCCAACGCTGGGTTGTGATGGAAAGACGTCAGAAGGCGGGCACGGCCGCCAACGTCGACATCGATGGCGTGACCGTTTCATTGGGGGGATTCGTGATCCCGGCCCCCCGTGACGAAGATGGTTCCCAAATGGCATATATCGTGCCGGAACGTGGAATGTGCAGCCACGTGCCACCTCCGCCCCCAAACCAGATGGTGCGTTTGCGCCTCAGCGATTCCTGGGCGCCCTCGACAGTCTACGAGCCCATCGTCGTAACCGGTCAAATCAGGATCGACCCGACGCAGAAGGAAATGCTGGTTGTTGATGGTCCCGTCCTCATGAATGCTGCGTTCACTTTGAAGGTCGATGACGTTCAGACTTTTGGACCAATCCAGACTTCCGAGGAAGCGACAACCAACAGGGCAAGTGTGCTGACAGGTAGGATCAAAGCGACTGGCGGGGCAACCAGAGACGATTAGTGGTACGTCCCCCTTGAGCTAAGCACGGTTGAGAACACACGTTCGGCCCGCTGAGTTTAATATCTGCTCGTAAGAGACGGAACGGCGAACGCTGCAACAAGATCATAAGTCCCAGCGAACGCATCCGCGTTCCTTTTCGCAAACATTAAGATAATTCGCTAATTAACGCCCAAAGAAATCGGCGACGGCTGCTCGAAAAAATATGCGTTGTTCTTGTTGCAGGTGACCCGTTTGACAGTGCCAACAATCCATTGATTATGTGCGCATGACCAAAGCTCAACGACCGCCAAAGCCAAAACCCATTCCTTACACTCCAGAGCCGGACCGCTATGAGCGGATGATCTATCGGCGATGCGGGCGGTCGGGTGTGAAGCTTCCTGTTGTCAGCTTGGGCCTGTGGCACAATTTCGGTGCGGACTCGACGCACGAAAACAAGCGCGCCATGTGTCGGACCGCGTTTGATCATGGGATCACTCACTTTGATCTGGCGAACAATTACGGTCCGCCACCCGGTTCAGCGGAAGAGGCATTTGGCGAGATCCTCAAAACGGATTTCGCGTGTTACAGGGATGAACTGATCATTTCCTCGAAGGCCGGCTACGACATGTGGCCGGGGCCCTACGGCGACTGGGGGTCGCGCAAATACCTCATTGCGTCCTGTGATCAATCACTCGCGCGAATGGGGCTTGATTACGTCGACATCTTTTATTCCCACCGTTTCGACCCCGACACCCCGCTCGAAGAGACGATGGGCGCCTTGGATCATATCGTGCGGTCGGGCCGCGCGCTCTACGCGGGTATTTCGAGCTACAACTCCCAACGCACACGCGAGGCGGTGAAGATTCTCAACGACCTTGGGACACCTTGTCTGATTCACCAGCCTTCTTACAATCTGCTCAACCGTTGGGTGGAGCGGGACGGTTTGCTCGATACGCTCGACGATCTTGGGGTAGGATCGATTGCATTCACGCCACTGGCACAAGGCATTCTGACGTCAAAATATCTGCGCCATATTCCGGATGGCAGCCGTGCCACGCAAGGAAAGTCGTTGCTCGATGGCATGATCAACGAGCGGTCCCTGGCAAGTGTCCGTGCTCTGAACGACATGGCCGACGCACGTGGTCAGACTCTGGCGCAAATGGCTCTGGCCTGGGTGCTTCGGGGCGGACGGGTGACGACCGCTCTGATTGGTGCGTCCCGGCCGGAACAGATCGTAGATTGCGCGGGCGTCGTTGATAATCTCGACTTCAGCGCCGACGAGTTGCAAAAGATCGATGAAATCAGTTCGGAAGAAGATATCAATTTGTGGGCGCGGTCGTCAGAGACAGAATGACCATCTTTGAACGTTCGCAAAACTGAGGGCCTTTAGAGCATACGATCTTTGGCAGGTCGAACGTTTGCAGTGAGACCAACCAGCTATCAAGAGCGGTCGGCCCAGAGCTACCTTTCTCATGGTTGGTCGATGCTGCAGTCGCACCCCGTATCGCTGACATTCGCCGGACTTGCTCTTGTTCAATGCTGTTGGATTTCTGTAGCGTGCGACAAAGCGGACATCGCAGTTCGCCACACAAATGGCAGCACCGCCCTCCTCGCGGTAGCAGCCAAAACAAAAAAAGCAGGGATTGAACCTTCCCAGCGTCTACGGGTGCAGAGCGCTATCCGGATCTACAACCCATGCTGCAAGACATTCTGGGCGCTGCGGACCCAGGCACTGTGCAGCTTACCGACATCGATTCTAATGCGGTGGACCGTAGGAGCTGTCGCGCAAGCGTCGGATCCAAAAATGAGCAAGCGAAGCTTGAAACCTTTTCAAGCCCCACCTGAATTGAAAATGCAGCTCGGGAAACAGCTCTTGAATTCGGTTCGATAGTCCTTGTAAGGCGCTGCCCAACTGCGCCACGCGGGCCGAAGTGTTATTCCAGATGCGCCGTCGCCTCGATTTCGACTTTCGCACGATCCTCGACCAAACCCGCTACGACCACCATCGACATCGCCGGGAAGTGCTTTCCAAACACCTCGCGATAGGCTTGCCCGACCTCTTTTTGCGCTTCGAGGTATTCTGATTTGTCGGTCACAAACCACGTCAGACGCGTCACGTCCTCAACAGACCCGCCTGCCGTCTCTACAATGGTACGGATGTTCAAAAGAGCCTGACGCATCTGATCGATGAAGCCATCTCCGACAAATCTCTTTTCGGCATCCCAACCGATCTGACCGCCAATGTGCAAGGTGCCGTCCTTGGTCAACACACCGTTTGCGTACCCCAAGGCGGGCAACCAACCTTCTGGTTGAACGACTTTATGTGGCATCAAGCTTCTCTTTTTCTTGTTCGAGTTTCTTTGCGACGTGCGGCGGCCACTTGTCTGGACGCCCATGTGCGTCGACATTGACCAGCGTTCCGGTGGTCTCAAATCGCAGTGCCTCGCCCGCATGTCCGGTCATTTTGTAGCGCGCCGATGTGCGCCCCAGGTGGACAATGCGTAAACGCAGCGTCAGGTGATCGCCGTGGCGGCTTGGTGCCGCGAAACGTGTTTCGATCTGCGCCGTTGGGACCGCACCGGTTTTGTGCAGCGCCTCAAATGGGTGGTCCAAGACCTCGTCGAAGAACGCCTCGACGCAGTCGTTCATCATTTCAAAGTACCGTGGAAAGAAAACGATACCCGCAGGGTCACAATGTTTGAAAAGGACCTTTTGATGAATTTCGAATGCCATCACACCCCCACGTACTCATGAGTGATTTCCGGTGTCAGCTCGGTCATCTTCCCCGTCCAAACGGTATGCCCGCGGGCAAGGATCATCGCGCGGTCCGATACGGCCGAGAGTTCCCTGAGCGATTTATCGATCAATAGGATGGCCATGCCCGTCTCTGTCTTGATCCGGTTGATCGCGGCCCAGATTTCCTGGCGTACGATAGGGGCCAGGCCCTCTGTGGCTTCGTCAAGGATCAAAAGCTGCGGGTTGGTCATCAGCGCGCGACCGATGGCCAGCATCTGTTGTTCGCCACCCGAAAGCGACGCAGCCCGTTGGTGGCGCCGTTCGCCTAAGCGTGGGAAAAGGCCATCCACACCCTTCAAATCCCAAGGACCAGAGCGGGCGGCGGCAACAAGGTTTTCCTGAACCGTCAGGTCTTTGAAACAGCGTCGGCCCTCGGGGACCAGGCCGATCCCCAAACGAGCGACCTTGTAGCTTGGCAGCGCGTGCAGATCGTGCCCGGCAAACTGCAAACCGCCCTGCGACGGAATCATCCGGCAAATCGCCTTGACCGTCGTGGACTTTCCCATGCCGTTGCGGCCCATCAGGGCCAACACCTCGCCTGCGGCTAATTCCAGATCCACACCGAACAAAGCGGGGACCGGGCCATAGGCAGCTTTGAGATCATGAACGCGCAGCAAGCTCATGCCTCTTCTCCCAGATAGGCCTCTTTGACCTCTTTCGAGGCGCGGATTTCGTCGACCGTGCCGGTGGCGATCACGCGCCCGTAGACCAGCACAGAGATCCGGTCGGCCAGTGCAAAAACCGCATCCATGTCGTGTTCAACGAGCAGGATTGGAGCCTCCTCGCGCAGCCCATCCAGGAATGTGGTCATGGTCTTGGAGCCTTCGGTGCCAAGCCCCGCCATTGGTTCGTCCATAACAAAGGCTTTGGGGCCCAGCGTGAGCGCCACGGCGACTTCCAACTGGCGGCGTTGCCCGTGGCTGAGGTTGGCGGTGACCTGTTCAGCGTCGTCTAACAAGCCCACCCGGTCGAGGGCCGCCATGGCACGGTCCAGAAGGTCGGTGCGCCGCGCAGCCGATCGCCAGAACTGCCAGGGACGGCCCGACTGGCCAAGCGCACCCAAGAGCGCGTTTTCCAGAACCGTATCCTCCATCGCCAGCGCGGAGATTTGGAAGGTGCGGCCCAGCCCTGCCTGCGCGCGGGCAGCTGTGCTCAACCCCGAGACATCGCGGCCCGACAGGTGAACAGACCCCGCATCAGGTTGCAGCCCACCGCAGATCTGCGCGATCAGCGTCGATTTGCCCGCACCGTTGGGGCCGATGATGGCGTGGATTTCACCAGGGCGTAGATCAATAGAAACATCATCCGTGGCCTTCAGCGCGCCAAAGCTCTTGTGCAGGTTGCGGGTTTCGAGGACAGCTTCAGACATGCGGCCCCGCCTTTCCGGTCAGAATGCCGACCACTCCGCCCCGCGCAAAGAGCACGATCAGAAGCAGGATCACCCCAAGCCAGACGTGCCAAAAATCGGTGAACGCGCCAAGGAAGTGCTCGAGTGTTACAAACAGTGCTGCTCCGATGACAGGCCCCATCAATCGTCCTACTCCGCCGATGATGATCAGAACGATCAACTCGCCGGACAGCTGCCACGAAAACATTGTGGGACTGACAAAACGGTTGAGATCAGCAAACAGCGCGCCCGCCAGCCCCGTAATCGCCCCCGAGATCACGAAGGCCAGAAGCTTCAATCGAACCGGATTGAGCCCCACCGTCTCGACTCGCGCTGGGCTTTGGCGGGCCGCGTTCAGCGCCAGACCAAAGGGTGACTTGCGTAGCTTCCAGTGGACAAAGAGCGCCGCGCAAAGGGCCGTAAAGCACAACCCAAAGAACTGGATAGGGACCAGGGTGTTCAGGCCGGGGAAGCCATTTCGCACGTAGATCGACAAACCGTCCTCGCCGCCGTACGCACTCCACGAGATGGAGAAGAAGAAGAACATCTGGCCGAAGGCCAGCGTGATCATGATGAAGTAGACACCCGTCGTGCGCAGCGAGAGAAGGCCGATGACAAAGGCAGCCAGGGCCGAAACGATGATCGCCGTCAGCCATATGATCGGCATGGACTTGGTCCCGGCGATGGTGAACATCCCCAGCTCAAGCGGGGTAAAGGTCTGGGCGTGATGGGCCAGAATGCCCATTGCATAGCCGCCAAGCCCGAAAAAGGCCGCATGGCCAAGGCTGACCAATCCACCGATCCCAAGAGCAATGTTAAGACCAACGGCAGCGAGCGCCAACAACACAGCGCGGGTGGCCAGCGTAATGGTAAAGGGCTCGTCCGCGCTCAGCGCCCAAAGCGGTACCACAAGAAAACCCGCAAGAACGATCCAGTTGATATAGCTTTCCCGGATCATGCTCGCGCTCCGAAAAGGCCGGTCGGTCGCCAAATCAACACGAGGCTCATCAATACATAGACTGCCATGGATGCTAGGGCCGACCCAGTCTGTGTGGCCGCACCGGTCTCCATAAAGAGTTTGAACAACTGTGGCAGGAATATACCGCCAAGAGTGTCGGTCAAACCCACAAGGATCGCGCCAATAAAGGCGCCCTTGATCGATCCGATCCCACCGATCACGATCACGACAAACGCCAGGATTAACACCGGCTCACCCATGCCGACTTGTACAGATTGAATTGCCCCCACAAGCGCGCCCGCGAGCCCCGCAAGAGCAGCACCCAGAGCAAAGACGATTGTGTACAACTTCGAGATATCGACACCGAGAGCGGCGATCATTTCGCGGTCATTTTCGCCTGCGCGGATTTGAATGCCGATCCGTGTCCGCGCCGTTAGCCACCAAAGGCCAATCGCGACCGATAAACCGACACCAATCAACACGAGACGGTACAGCGGGTATTGGATGCCTCCCGGCAAACGAATTGGCCCGGACAGATAACTTGGCACGTCAAGGAACAGGGGGAACGAGCCAAAGATCCATCTGGTTCCCTCTGAGAAAATCAAAATCAAGGCGAAGGTGGCAAGAACCTGATCCAGGTGCGGCGCCTTGTAGAGCCTTCGGATCACGACCATCTCGACAATGGCGCCAGCCAACGCTGCAGCAGCAAGTGCTGCCACCAATGCCAACAGGAAAGATCCCGTGGCGCCGGCCACCGCGGCTGCCGCAAAGGCACCGACCATGTAAAGCGACCCATGGGCCAGATTGATCAGCCCCATGACCCCAAAGATCAGGGTCAACCCGGCTGCCATCAAGAACAGCATAATGCCGGACTGCAAGCCGTTCAGGATCTGTTCGATAATCAAGATAGTGGACATGATACGATTTCCGTCCCGGACTTGATCCGGGACCTTTGGGCAGTGGAAAGCGGTGGCCCCGGGTCAGCCCCGGGGCCTTGCCTGACTACATCTTGCAGTCGCCAGCATAGGCGTCTGCGTGGTTTTCCAACGCGGCGCCCAACAGCTTGTTGGTAAAGACATCTCCTTCCTGCACAACTTCGCGGGCATAGATGGTCTGTATCGGGTGATGGTTTGGACCGAAGACAAAGTCGCCACGGGTGCTATCGAAATCGGCAGCGCGCAGGGCCTCGCGGAAAGCATCGGCGTCATCGGGGCTGGCCACGTCCAGCGCCGACAGAATCAGGTTGGCTGTGTCGAACCCCTGGCTGGCATAGAGCGACGGAAGACGGCCATACTCTGCCTGAAAACTCTCGACAAAAGCCGCGTTGGTCGCGTTGTCGAGATCCTTGTTCCACTGCGAGGTGTTCACAACCCCCAAAGCCGCGCCGCCGACGGCCTGCAGAATGCCTTGGTCAAAGCTGAAGGCTGGCCCCACAACCGGTAGGTCCACGCCGCTGTCGGCGTATTGCTTGAGAAAAGAGATCCCCATGCCGCCGGGCAGGAAGAAGAACACACTATCGGCCCCCGAGGCACGGATCTGCGCGATCTCGGCCGCATAGTCAGTTTGGCCAAGCTCGGTATAAAGCTCGCCCGCCAACTCGCCTTCGAAGAACCGTTTATAGCCCGTGAGCGCGTCTTTACCCGCCGGATAATTCGGCGCGAGGATAAAGCTGTTGCCATAGCCCGCACTGTTGGCATAGGCCCCAGCGGCCTCATGCAGGTTGTCGTTTTGCCACGCCACGTTGAAGTAATTCGGATGGCAGCCCTGTCCCGCCAAAGCCGATGGTCCGGCGTTCGGTGAAAGATAGAACACCCCCTGTGCCGTCGCAGCCGGCACCACGGCCATCGCGAGGTTGGACCAGATGATGCCGGTCATGATATCGACCTTCTCTGATTGGATCATCTTGTCCGACAATTGCACTGCAATGTCGGGCTTGCGCTGGTCATCTTCGATCACGACTTCCACGTCGTCACGGCCCGATTGTGAAATTGCCAGCATAAAGCCATCGCGTACGTCGATGCCCAGCCCGGCACCCCCGCCCGAAAGCGTTGTTATCATGCCAATCTTGGTGTCGGCCACGACAGGTCCCGCAAGAGCTGTCGCTGCCAGCGCAGCAACTAGTACCTTTTTCATATCTTTTTCCTTCCTGTTTTGGTTCAGAATGCCGAAAATGTTAGTGTTGTGAGTGTACGTTCGATGCCCTCTATGGGGCTGATGTTATCGTTGATGAAACGCCCGATATCTTGTCCTTCAGGGACGTAGATTTTCAGAAGAAGGTCAAAATCGCCACTGGTTGAGTACATTTCGGAGTGAACTTCCTTCAACAAGATCGCATCTGCGACGGCGTAGGTCTTGCCGGGTTTGCAACGGATTTGAACGAATAGGCAGGCCATCTTGAACTCCTTCTTATCCCTTCAGTTTAAAACGCTGAATCTTCCCAGTCGCGGTTTTCGGCAACGCTGCACAGAAAACTAAAGATCTTGGATATTTAAAAGGGGCGATAGTCGCCTTCACATGTTCTTGCAAAATCTGCGTGATCTCTTCTCCTGGTGAAAAGCCATCAGCCAAGACAACATGCGCTTCGACAATGTGTCCGCGATCGGTGTCGGGCACACCGATGACAGCGCATTCAGATACGGCCTGATGGGACAAAAGGGCCGCCTCGACCTCGGGACCCGCGATGTTGTAGCCCGAGGATACGATCATGTCGTCGTTGCGCGCGGCAAAGTGGAAATAGCCGTTTTCGTCCCGCGAAAAGCTGTCGCCGGTGATGTTCCAACCGTCCTTGACATAAGCGCCTTGCCGGTCCCCACGCAGATAGCGGCAACCGGTTGGGCCACGGACTGCCAGGCGACCCACTTCGCCATTTGGCACTGGATTGCCTACCGCGTCCACGACTTTGGCTTCGTACCCTGAAACCGGTTTGCCTGTGCATCCCGGGCGGTGATCGTCGAAACGGTTGGAGATGAAGATGTGCAACATCTCGGTGGCACCAATACCGTCAAGCATTGGCTTGCCGGTCTTCGCAATCCACTCATCATAGACCGGGGCGGGCAGAGTTTCGCCTGCTGATACCGCAGCGCGTAGAGACGACAAATCCGCGCCTTCATCCATAGCGCGCAACATGACACGATACGCTGTGGGCGCTGTGAACGAAACGGTCGCTTTATATTTCTGGATGATCTCGATCATATTGGGCGGGGTCGCTTGTTCCAGAAGGGTTGCCGTCGCACCGAAGCGCAGCGGAAATATCGCCAGACCTCCGAGCCCAAAAGTGAAGGCAAGGGGCGGTGAACCGACAAATACATCATCCGGTACCACGCCTAGGACTTCTTTGGCATAGCCATCTGCGATGATCAGCAAATCCCGGTGGAAATGCATGGTCGCCTTAGGTGTACCGGTGGAACCGGAAGTGAACCCCAAAAGGGCCACATCGTCGCGACCGGTTCGCACGGCGTCGAAGTGTACTGGCTTCTCCAACGCCAACCGATCCAGCTCTGCATCGTGGTTTGAAGTGCCGTCAAACCCCATCACGCGCAGGCCGAGGCACGCGGCTGCACAAAGCTCCATCTCGTCCATGAGGCGTGTGTCGCACAATGCGTAGGTGATTTCGGCCAGTTCGACATATTTCTGCAACTCACCAGCGCGCAGCATGGGCATGGTGTTTACCACCACCGCACCCGCCTTCGTCGCGGCCAGCCAACAAGCCACCATTGCCGGGTTGTTGGCCGACCGGATCAACACACGGTTACCCGGTTCCACACCCAAATCCTCTACCAGCACATGGGCCAGTCGGTTGGTCCAGTCGGTCAGTTCTTTGTACGTGCGCTGGCGACCGTTTCCGATTAGGGCGGTGTGATCGCCAAAGCCTTTGGCAACCATAGCATCGGTCAACTCGACGGCTGCATTCAGCCTCTCTGGATAGGAAAACCCGTCAAGATTGAACTCCGGCCATTGATCCGCCGGAGGTAGATTGTCGCGCGTGAAAGTGTCGATATGCGCGGAGGGTCCCAACATCACGCACCTCCTCTCGCTTCACTCAAAGTCTCGCGCGCGATGATCACCTTCTGAACATCGCTTGCACCTTCATAAATTCGAAGCGCCCGAATTTCGCGGTACAGCGTTTCGACCGGCGTCCCGCTACGCACACCGTCGCCGCCAAAGAGCTGCACTGCCTTGTCGATAACCTGTTGCGCCTGATCCGTCGCAAAAAGCTTGGCCATAGCGGCCTCGCGCGTGATCCTTGGCGCGCCCGCATCACGGGTCCAGGCGGCGCGATAGATCAATAGCGCTGCCGCATCAATATCCACGGCCATATCCGCGATATGACCTTGAACCATCTGTAAATCGAATAATGGAGATCCCTGGACGTGCCGCGAGGTGACACGACCAAGGGCTTCATCAAGCGCTCGGCGGGCAAAACCCAATGCCGCCGCAGCTACGGTCGCCCGAAAAACGTCCAGCACGGACATCGCAATCTTGAACCCCTGCCCCGGCGCGCCGATCATCGCGCTTTCTGGTACGCGGCAATCGGTGAAGCGCAGCGTGGCCAGCGGGTGTGGGGCGATCGACTCCAGTCGCTCGACCACCTCAAATCCGGTCAGATCGGGGGTAACGATAAAGGCCGACATCCCCTTGGCACGCGGTGCCTCGCTGGTGCGGGCGAACAGCGAATAGACATCGGCAATCCCCCCATTCGATATCCAAGTCTTTTCCCCGTTCAGAACAAAGTCACCCCCGTCGCGCGTGGCCGTCATCGTATTGGCAGCCACATCCGAGCCAGAACCCGGTTCCGTCAAGGCAAAGGCCGAGATCGCCTGCCCGGCGCGGGTTTTAGGCAACCACGCCGCCTTTTGAGCCTCGGTTCCAAACAGGGTGATCGCGCCGGTGCCGAGGCCCTGCATCGCGAAGGCGAAATCCGCAAGCCCGTCGTGACGGGCGAGAATTTCGCGCGCAAGACAAAGCTTGCGGACATCGAAAGCACCATCCTCGCTACTTGTCGGGCCAAGCGCACCAGCTTCGCCAAGCGCTGCCACCAACTGACGGCAGGCGGCATCGGTGTCTGTATGGTCAACGACCAGCGCGCCGGCCACGTCCTCGACATGGCGGGCCCAATCGCGGTGGCCGTCTTCGAAAAAGGGCCAATGGAGAAAGCTCTGATCCGCCATCAGTCGCCCTCGAACACCGGTTTTTCTTTGGCGACAAAGGCGTTGTAAGCGCGTCGGAAATCGTTGCCTTGCATACAGATAGCCTGCGCCTGTGCCTCGGCTTCGATGGCCTGATCAAGGCTCATGTTCCATTCCTGAGCCAACATGGTTTTGGTCATACCATTGGCAAAGGTCGGGCCAGAAACGATCCGCCCTGCCAACGCCAGAGCGTCAGTCTCTAATGTATCCGCTGAACTGATAGAGTTGAAGAAACCCCAGCGTTCGCCTTCTTCGGCACGCAGGGTACGACCTGTGTAAAGCAACTCGGCCGCGCGACCCTGACCAATGATCCGGGGCAGCATCGCACAGGCCCCCATGTCGCAGCCCGCAAGACCCACGCGATTGAACAGAAACGCTACTTTCGCGTCCGGACCTGCAATGCGCATGTCCGATGACATAGCCATGATCGCCCCGGCCCCAGCGCAGACCCCGTCCACGGCCGCGATCACAGGCTTTCCGCAATGAATCATTGCCTTGACCAGATCACCCGTCATACGCGTGAAGGCCAAAAGATCTTTCATCGACATCTTGGTGAGCGGACCAATGATGTCGTGCACATCGCCGCCGGATGAAAAGTTGCCGCCGTTTGGCAGGATCACGACTGCATGCACATCGTCAGAATAGACCAGCGCGCGGAACCAGTCGCGCATCTCAGCATAGCTGTCGAAGGTGAAAGGATTCTTGCGTTCGGGTCGGTCATGAGCGATGCGCGCAATGCCATTTTCGATGTCGCAACGGAAGTGTTTTGTCTCGCTCAGGGTCACGACGCGTCATCCTCTGTTCGTGCCTTTTCCAAAAGCCGAGACAGTGTCTCTGCTTCGTCCAGCGATAGCCCGCCAAGCAATTCGTCGACCCAAGCCTCATGGTGCTCAGCCAAAGTGTCAAAGGCCTGCTTCCCTTTTGGGGTCAGCCGCGCCAATTGCGCTCGACGATCTCCGGGGATCGCGACGCGCAGCGCCAATCCTTCTTCGGTCAGGCGGTCGACAATGCCGGTCACATTGCCGTTGGACACTTTCAGATACCCGGACAGATCGCTCATCTTCAGCCCATCTGGATGGCGCGACAGCGCCGCAAGCACGTCAAAACGCGGCAGGGTCGTGTCGTGTCCGTCGCGTAATCGCCGGCGCAACTCTGCCTCGATCCCGGCTGATAGTTTCAATAGCCGAAGCCAAAGCCGCAGCCGCGTTTTTGAGATTGGTTCTGGGATGGTTTTTGATTTTGCCTTCATATTTCACCTCCCGACATCGCAAGCGCATGGCCGTTGATGGACTTCGCTCCATCGGATGCAAGAAATAGAGCTGTTTCCGCCACCTCTGCCGGGGTCACAAGACGTCCTTGAGGGTTTGCAGAGGTCACCAATTTTGTGGCCTTTTCGCGGTCCACGTCGAACCGGGACATCAACCCTGTGATCGCAGTCTCTGCTAGATCGGTGTCTGTGAAGCCGGGACAGATCGCATTGCAGGTTATCCCGTCTTTGGCCGCATCAAGCGCAACCGCGCGGACCAAACCCAACACTCCGTGTTTTGCTGCGGTGTAGGCGGGGACTGATGGATTGCCCTTCAATGATGCGGTCGAGGCAATGGCAATCAAACGCCCGCCCGCGGACATGTCGCGCAAGGCTGCGCGGAAAGTCAGGAACGTGCCCGTCAGATTAACGGCCAGTGTGGTGTTCCAGTCTTCAAGCGAGGTTTCTCGGATTTTCACCGCAGAGCCACCACCGGCGTTCGCGATGACCACCTGAAAGGGTTTTTCAAAAAGCGCATTCACTTGCGCCTCGTTCGTGACGTCGGCTTCGACATGAGCCATGTTGCGCCCCTGCGCGGCGGCCTCGAGAACGGATGCCCGGCGTCCGGTGATCGTGACAGCGTCTCCCGCATCGGCAAATGCATGAGCAATAGCCTTGCCAATCCCGGTACCGCCGCCTGTCACCAGAACCCGCCTCATGCCTTTGTCACCTCTGCGTCTCGGTCGGCAAGTCGCCAGACCTGGTCACGTCCCGCAAGGTAAGGAAGCGGCCAATCAGGTGCTGCACGGTCACCGATTTTGGCGCCTTCGCGCAGTGTCCAATACGGGTCAGCCAAATGCGGGCGTCCGACAGCCACCAGATCAGCCCGCCCAGCCAACAAAATCGAGTTGGCGTGATCCGCCTCGTAGATATTGCCGACCGCCATGGTCTTCAGGCCTGTCTCATTGCGGATGCGATCGCTGAAGGGGGTCTGGAACATGCGGCCATAGACAGGCTTGGCGTCAATGCTTGTCTGCCCAGCCGAGACATCAATCAAATCAGCACCGGCCCCTGCAAACGCCTGTGCGATTGCAACAGCCTCTTCTGGCGTCACGCCCTGCGGACCCAACCAGTCGTTCGCCGAAATGCGCACCGACATTGGTTTGCGCTCGGGCCAGACCGCGCGCATTGCGCGGAAGACTTCAAGCGGCCACCGCAGACGGTTTTCAAGTGTGCCGCCGTAATCGTCAGTCCGGACGTTCGACACCGGCGAAATGAAGGACGAAAGCAGATAGCCGTGAGCCGCGTGCAGTTCGATCATGTCGAACCCTGCGCGTTCGGCCATTTCTGCCGATGCAACGAACTGGGCTGTGATTTCGTGCATTTCGTCACGCGTGATTTCGCGCGGAGTGGCGTTGTCTTTGGACCATGGGATAGCGGAGGCGCTGACGATATCCCAATTGCCTGCGGGCAATGGCGCATCCATCTGTTCCCAGCCCAACTGGGTCGAGCCCTTGCGACCGGAATGCCCTATCTGACAGCAAATTTTGGCGTCCGTCTCGGCATGGACGAAGGCCGTCAACCGCGCCCACGCGACCTCATGATCGGGCGCATAAAGCCCTGGACAGCCCGGTGTGATCCGGCCCTCTGCCGAGACGCAGGTCATTTCGGTGAATACCAAACCCGCACCACCCTTCGCGCGCTCGCCATAATGCACCAGATGCCAATCTGTTGGGCAGCCATCAACAGCCTTGTATTGCGCCATCGGCGAGACAACTACGCGCGACTTCAGAGACAAATCTCGCAATTTGAGCGGCGCAAACATCGGCGTACGCACAGGTGCGTCACCGGAAACACCAGATTGGTGCATGAACCAGCGCTCGGCACTTTCCAGCCAATCCTTGTCGCGTTCGCGCAGGTTCTCGTGGCTGATCCGCTGCGACCGGGTCAGCATGGAATAGTTCAGTTGCACGGGGTCGAGCACAAAATACCGCTCTACCATCTCGAACCATTCCATCGAATTGCGCGCGGCAGATTGCAGACGTAACACCTCCAGCCGCCGGTCTTCTTCGTACCGCGCAAAGGCGGTCTCCATATCGCGCTCGGCCTGCAACAAATCTGCAAGTGCAATCGCCGATTCCAGCGCTAGCTTGGTGCCAGACCCGATCGAAAAATGCGCCGTGGCTGCCGCATCGCCCAACAGCACGACATTGTCCTTGTGCCACCGTTCGCACATCACCCGGGGGAAGCGCAGCCATGCCGAGCCGCGGATGTGATTTGCATTGGTCATCAACGGGTGCCCACCCAGGTGATCTTTGAAGATCTCCTCACAGATCGCGATGCTTTCCCGCTGACTCAGATCGGCAAACCCATGGGCGTCGAACGTCTCTTGCGTGCATTCCACAATGAACGTCGCGGTGTCTTCGTCGAACTGATAGGCGTGCGCCCAAACCCAGCCCTTGTCAGTTTCTTCAAAAATGAAGGTGAAGGCATCATCGAACCTTTGATGGGTGCCAAGCCAGACAAACTGGCAGTGGCGCACGTCAATCTCTGGTTTGAATGTGTCCGCAAAATGTGCCCGAGTCTTTGAATTCAACCCGTCGCAGGCAACGACAAGGTCGTAGTCCTTGGCGTAGGTTTCGACACATTCAACCTCGGCCTCGAACTTCAAATCGACACCCAGTTCGCGCGCCCGGTCCTGCAACAGAAGCAGCAGCTTTTTGCGCCCAATGCCGCAAAACCCGTGGCCTGATGAGATCAGATGCTCGCCCTTATAACGCAGGGCTACATCGTCCCAATAGGCAAAATTCTCGCGGATGGCTGCGGCGCTTTTGGCGTCATTTTCAGCGAGATTGTCGAGAGTTTCATCCGAGAGAACAACACCCCAACCGAAAGTGTCATCGGCTCTGTTGCGCTCGAACACAGTGATCTCAAAACTCGGATCACGCAGCTTCATTGAAATTGCAAAGTAGAGGCCCGCAGGTCCACCACCTAAGCACGCAATTCGCATCTTCGTAGCCTTCTTCTCTCAGAACGTAGCTTTCTCCATCTCCTATTTTATTTCAAGTATAAAATTTCAAACTTAAATTTTTCATGCTTATAGATCCTGGTTCGAACGACGCCAGCAAGCGAGAACCGCAATGCCAGACTCAACCAACAGCCCGGAAGTCGCCCGCGCCAAGCCGTTTGCGCTGGATTGGTCACACACGTTTGGTCTGAATGATCGACGGACAGAGGAAGAGCGGATGGTGCACGACACGGTGCAGATCGCCCTTTAGATGGCCGATTTCCTGTTCATGGCAAAACAACGTTGTCCAGCCGCCAAGCGTTTGCACTGGCGATTGATCCTACCTGCGAATTGGCGTTGTGGCTCGTGCTACAATCTGTGGTTGTACTTGCGATGGCGCTTAAGGGCGCATAACACTTTTGGCCAAAGTCCGGTTTGTGAACTCAACCGCAGCGATGGCAAACCGAGTTCAATGGCGTTCAAGAACGGTGCTGCATGTATCAACATCAGAAACTCGGGTTCGACGCTATTTGTACAAGGCGCGGCAACCCCTAATCAGGAAGACCAAGCGCAACCGAAGCCTCTTCTGTAAGGGCTCGAAATTCAGTGTGACTCCTCGGAACGAGAGCCATTGCTTTTGATTTACTGAAACCCGGGTTTCTGCGTTTCGTTTCTTTTAGCCACTGCGACACTCCTTCGTCATTGCCAACCAATCGGTTTGTCATCGCCGCAAACATCGCGTGGCCCGCGTGCGCACCAGGCGTCAGCGCGGTTCGTTGTGCCCACTGAACGGCAGCATCATAGTCCTTTGCAGCAAGTGCGATCCACATCTTGTTGCAGAGCATGCCGCCACGCAGCGGGTCAAGCGGGCTAAGGGCAATGGCAAGGTCAGTCATTTCGTTTCCGCCAGCGTAATCCGATGTGAAAACCTTTGCCCAACTGGAAGCGTAACGGCCAAATGCATAATTCGGGCTTTCAAGGACCGCCCGGTCAAACCACGGTTTACTCGCCTCTGTATCTCCTGTCAGCCACAGGCTTCGGCCCATCACAACATTCGAAAACGGGTCCCGCGGTTGCAAAAGCACACTTTCCTCGGCGCTGCGCCTGGCAGCCAGTCGGTCCGCGGCAAGGTCTGACGAGTAGCCCAGAAACACGCGTTGGAAAGTGGTGAACGAAATCCCAGCATGCGCGCGTGCCAATGTTGGTTCCAACGTCACGGCGCGCTCGAACATCTTTCGGGCTATTTCCGTATCTGCCTTGTTGAACCTATACATGTGACGAATTCCAAGATGCAAGGAAGACCAGGCATCCAGGTTTTCTGCGTCATCCACATCTAAAAGCCGCGCCTCATGTTCCGGCAGCTCAAACTCGGAAATATTGAGTACAGCCCCGGCAATCTCGGTTCGCAAACGTTGCACCTCGTCAATCGGGGCCTCTTTACGAATTGCCCAGACCACCTCACCGGTGCGGGTATCTGCCATTTCAACATCTACATAAAGGCGACCCGCCAACGCCTCGACCATTCCAGAGATGCAGTATTGTGCACCGAGTAGCGACTTCACATCTTGAAATTCAATCGTTTGTCCACGAAACCTGAATGACGATCCGTGTGCAATGACCCGTAGCCAACGCACACTGGAAAGCGATCTGATCAATTCGCGCGGGATCGCATCTGCCAATGATCTTCCGACCTCTGGGTCGCCAATCGCCGAAAACGGCAGCACTGCAATACATGGTGGCGCCGCGACTGTTTTCTGATCGCTTGTTCCCGACGCTTCCTGAGTTTTAGCGCTTTCTATCGATACCAATTTTGCGGGTGCCACAAAGCGAAACCCTTGGCCGCGCAATGTACGGATGTATTTCTGAGCGCTCCCATCATCGCCCAATGCCTGACGCAGCGATTTTATGCGGCCAAGGATCGTCCAATCCGAAACCACGCGTCCAAACCAGACGCGTTGGACAATCTCATCTTTGGAAACCACCCGATGGCGGTTTTCGAGCAAAAGAACCAACAGATCGAAAACTTGCGGCTCAAGCGCGACAGCGGTCGTACCACAACGAAGCTCGCGGGTATCGGTGTCTAACGTAAAGGCATCGAACTCGTATCGCATTCTCGATCCGCCCCCTCGGTCTTGCCATTTTATCCCAAGCGAAGCCTCAAATATAGATTCCCAATCATCTCCCAAAAATCTCCCAATTGACTTCAAGCAGCGCAGGCGATGGCGCGGTAGAGCCATCGCATTCGGGCGATCCGCCCATTCAAGACAGAGATTGGAGAAAGACATGTCCCATCAAGAAACAAGATTGTCCGGAAGTCGGCCGACTTCAGGAGCAAAAGACGTTGCTGAGGATTATTTCAACGCCGCGATGCGCGCGTTCAACATATATCGGGGCGATCCCGTCGAGCTCGCTGACCAGGCGATCGAAGCCGCACCGGATTTCGCCATGCCGTATATTCTAAAAGCCTATCTGTTCGGGTTGGCAACCGAGCCTGAAGCAGCCATTGAGGCGCGCACCATATTGGCGACGGTGCGCCCTCTTGCGAGATCTGACCTGGAGAGATCTCATGTTTCGGCGCTGGACGCGCTTCTGTCGAACAATTGGACAGAGGCTGCCGTCAGGCTGGACCGCCATAACATGGAATTTCCACATGACATCCTGGGTCTGCAAGCTGGTCACCTGATGGACTTTTACCGTGCCAATGCGCGCGACATGCGTGATCGGATCGCCCGGGTTCTACCAAAGTGGTCCGAGGATCAACCGGGGTATTCCATCTTGCTTGGTATGTATTCGTTTGGACTGGAAGAGACCGGAGATTATGCCCGCGCTGAAGCCTTTGGTCGCGAAGCAGTCGAACGCGATCCCTTGGACTGCTGGGCGCAGCATGCCGTCGCGCATGTTCTGGAAATGCAAGGTCGTGCTGAAGACGGCATCGCTTGGATGGCATCTCGGGAGCCTCATTGGTCGGGTAACGACAACTTCTTCAAAGTCCATAACTGGTGGCACAAGGCGCTGTATCACCTCGACCTTGGCCAAGCCGACGAGGCGATCAACCTGTATGATGCGCGTATAAGAGACGGGAAAAGCGAAGTCGCATTGGATCTGGTCGATGCTTCGGCTTTGCTGTGGCGCTTGCATCTGGAAGATCACGACATTTCAGACCGATGGTCAGATGTCGCGGCCTGTTGGGACAACCACGCTGACGGCAAACTGTACCCATTTAATGATTGGCATGCAGCTATGGCCTATCTCGGCTCTGGCCGCGATGACGAAGTTTATCGGATCCTCGATCAGTATCGCAATTCACCCGCCGGTGGTGATGAGACATCGCGTTGGGCCGCTGCAACAGGACTGCCTCTGATCGAAGGGTTCCGGGCGTTCTGGGAGGGTCGTTACGCGGACGCGACCGAAGCGCTCCATGGTGCGCGGTTTATCGCAAACTCTTTCGGTGGCAGTCACGCGCAGCGCGATATCATCGATTGGACGTTGACCGAAGCCGCAGTGCGTTCAGGCAATCGAAATGCGGCTGAGGCCCTGGCAAACGAGCGGCTGGCAGTAAAGCCGCATAGCCCCATCAACAAGCGCTTCTTGGGTCGCGCCGGAGAGCAACCAAACAACGCCGTTGCCGTCGCTTGATTGCCACGGCCGGAAAGAAACTTACGCTGGCGCGACACGTTCGCGTCAGACAATCTGATTGGAAGGACAAACAATGAGAATTGATATCCGCCATGTAGAAGCACAAGATGTTTCGGACATCAAAGGCATTCTAACTGATGAATCAGTGATGCTGGGCACGATGCGATTGCCACATGTTGCAAACGCCAATGTCGAAGCGCGCATCAAGTCGGGACCAGGTGATTACAAACTGGTGGCAGAAGTTGATGGATGCGTTGTTGGCATCTGCTTTATGTCGACTGAACCGAACGTACCGCGCCACAACCACGTGGGCCAAATTGACCTGCTAGCAGTGCGCGAAGATTTCCAAGGCAACGGAATAGCCAAAGCGCTGCTGGGTGCAATGCTGGATTTGTGTGATAACTGGTTGCAGCTTGAGCGAACTGGTCTTTTGGTCTGGTCGGACAACACCCACGCCTTGGAACTTTATGAGGCGTTTGGGTTCGAGAAAGAAGGCGTAATTCGCAGATACGCACGTCGTCCGGGCGGGTATGCCGACGCTGTCATGATGGGTCGATTGTCGGATCGAGTATCGGCTGCAAGTGTGCGTAAAAGCAATCACGTGGTGCACACGCCGTGAAGGTCCTCCTACCAAGCAAACCCAACGCATCGAAGTAAGCCACCCCTTCGCCACCCAAAGGTTAACAAGAGACCCGAGACCCTGTAGGTTTATTTCGAAAACGTAGCGGCTATTGGAGCGGATTCAGAATGGCGCGACAGTTCCCTTTCGAAGCTGACAAGACCTTTCTCGTTTATGCCGGCACTGGCACCGACCTGATATTCAATCATGGTGTTGAGTTGCCCGGTTTCGCGTCGTTTCCATTGCTGGAAAAACCCGGTACCAGGGCGATATTGGCCAGTCAGATGCAGGCTCTTGTCGATCTCGCCGGTGAAATGCGCGTCGGGTGCATCCTCGACGCGCCCACATGGATGGCAAACGCCGACCGGTCAGCACCTTTGGGGTACGACGCCGAACGGCTTGTTGAAGTAAACAAAGATGCGGTCAGTCTAATGGAAGACGTACGCCAAGCTGCCGCGCGCGATGATGTACTGGTGTCGGCTTGTATTGGCCCGCGCTATGATCCTTACGCAGACGTACCACCGGTATCCATCGAAGACGCACGGCAATACCACGCCGCTCAAATGCACAGCCTGAAAGACACCAGCGTAGACCTGGTCACCGCATATACATTCAACCGGCCAAGCGAAGCAGCGGGATGCATCCTCGCCGCCCGAGACGCCGACCTGCCGATCATCATGTCTTTGGTTGTCGAAACAGACGGATGCCTTGCAGACGGTACCAAACTTGTGGACGGTATTGATCAGATCGACGCGGCAACCGACGCGTCTGCGCTGTTTTTTATGGTCAACTGCGCTCATCCGACCCACTTCGCCGGAGCGCTTGGCAACCACCCCCGACTTAGAGGTCTGGTGGCAAATGCTTCGAGTTGCTCGCATGCGGAACTTGACGAAGCCGATGAGTTGGACGAAGGCGATCCAATTGAACTTGGGAAACAAATTGCCGCGATTGCGCAGCAGAACCCGTCGATACATATTTTTGGAGGGTGCTGTGGCACCGACATGCGTCACCTGAAATCGATGGCAAGCGAATTGGTGTAGCCAACTTGGTTCGATCTTAGCGTTAGCGCTGAGATCTGACGTGATGCCGTGCCTCGCTTCCACAACCTGTTTGTGCGGCTCCTTACCGCCGCTCATCTTCAAGATACAGTGTTTTTTGGCAGTACCTGAATGCAGCCATCCGCCGAGCATTCGCAACAAATGCTAGGCCGAAGCTTTGATATGCTCACAGCAATGCAAAAAGACGGACCCAGAGCCCGCCTTCGCCTCAAGCATCGCGAGCACTTAAGTCAGCGCGGCGATGTTCTTGAGGCCGAGTTCATAGGTCTTGCCGAGCATACGATCAATGAAGAGACCGAAAATCCGGAAGACTGGATTGAAACCCATGTCCGAGGTCACGGTCCATGTCACGCAAGCGCCGTTGCCGGTCGCTATGGCTTCGATGGTTTGCACCGGTTTGCCCATCGCACCTAGATCGATGAGGTGCGTGACCCGCGTCGCGGTAACATCGGTCACAGTCTGGGTGCCTTTGCCCTCCTTTCCTTCGAAACGGAAGCCGGAACCAACACCTTCGGTAGGACCAAAGGGCGTGATTTTCAGGTTAAGTTAGTGAGGGCGCGTCAGAGACGAGGAACCTCGCTGTCGGTATCGGTCAATTGCAATAGCCCTGCTCGATCCGACAGAACCGTCATCGCCGCGCTGTGAAGGTCATCTGTTGCCGCCGCACATGCGTCTGCTACCAGTCGGACAGTGCGCCCGTCGTCATTCGCCTCGATGGCAGTTCCTAGAACACAGCAATCCGTAGCGACGCCGCACATAACCAGTTCGGCGTTCGGTGGCACCAGCGGTGAGGCTTCGTACCATTTGGCGAAGCGGTGGCTGGCCACAGACGGGCTTCCGTACCAGCGCTGGTCAAGCTCCCAAAGTGGTCGACTTTGAGGGTCCAACGCAAACTTATGCTTGGCGTAGTAGGACCGCCAACTTCCGTCAGGGTCACGCGGCGGCACAAAGCGGGTGAACAGCACGCGATCGCCAAAGGCATCTACCAGACGCACAACTTTCGCGGCGCAGTCTTCATAGCCCGGCACGAACCAGGGGCTTTCCGGGTTGCCGAACGCGGGTTGCATGTCGATCACAAGAAGCCACGGGTTTGCGGTCATCGACTTACCTCCAAAGAGCTCCAGAAGTCCCCGAACGCGCCCTGAAAAAGGGATAACGCCGGAAGAAGTGCGCCCCAGGTGTAGAAACTATCCGTGTCCACCTGATCGTTGATCTGCCCGTCCACAGCGCTGTAGTTTTCACCGCACTTTCGGTCGACCCAGTGTGTGTTGAACATGTCCAGGCTCTTTTCGGCCAACGCTCTGGCCTCGTCCAGCCGTTCGTATCGTATAAGCCCTTGATGCACCCAGAAATTCAAAGGTGCCCAAACCCGCCCACGCCAATACGTGTTGTCTTTGTACGCCGGTTGGTCGCGCGGCGCAGAAGGCAATGCATACGTCCCGCCGAACTTGGTATCGGGCCGAAGATATTTTACTAGGAGCGCTTCGACCTGATCTTCTCGCGCAGCACCAGCTACCATTGGAAAGAAAGACGTAGGTGCCAAAGCCTCGACGAATCTTCCACTGGTCAGGCGATTGGCGAATACCGAGCGGTTGTCGTCCCAAAGAAACTCTTTGATCTGAGCCTTGTGCCGCGCTGTCCGGTCAGACAACTCGGTAAAGTCTTCAGAGTGGCACAACAACTCCGCCATCGCCGCCAAAACTTCACCGTCGAGTGCCAGAAGGGAATTGAGCCCGACGTCGGCCGATTGCATAAGCCCTGTCTCAGGATCGAACTCTGCTTCGTCATGAACCGCCATGTTGTCCATCGCCGACTCGTTTCTGGCGGCCAGCTTGGTGCCTTTGTAAAGCCCGTCGCCTGGGCCTTTACTGGTGCCATAGGCAACCAATCCGGTATCCGCCAGCGCCCGATTGCGCCACCACCACCGATGGTTGGCCATGAGTTTCGGATAGGCCCATTTCAGAAACGCAAGGTCGCCTGTTGCCCGATAGATCGCCCAGATCACGTAAGACGCCATTGGCAGCTGTGAGCGATCCAGCCAGGCGTCATTGCCGGTCACGAGACAGGGGAAGTTACCCGCTTCGGTCTGATGGGCAAAGACGGCTTCGACGTTTTCTCGTGATTTCGATGGATCGAGCAGCGACCACAAGAGCCCATGGAACAGGATATCGTTCAACCAAACGCCGAACCCACCGAACTTTCTTGCACTCCAGTTGCGTGTGAGCGCTGTGTAGGGGCGTTTGTTCACCGGATCGAAGACATGGTTCCAGGCGAGGACATCGTGGACGGCCTGCAAAGCGCTTTCTACCTTCGGAGACGGGGCCGACTTTACGCGCTCAGATTCACCAATGTCGAGTTTGATCGACATCTCAGGCGTCTCGTCCAGATTGAAACGCAGGGCCAGAAATCTGCCTTTGGTGCTGCGGGACCCCAAATAGAAATACCCGTTGGTTTCAAGCTCGTCGATCAACCCAGCGGCATCGTCATGGGCGGTGACCAATAGTGGGCGATGTTTGCATTCGGCGCTAAAGGCGCTGCCTTCCATCGTGATCGCACCCGTCTCAGGGTCGAAATCAACGGCCGCACCTGACGGGGCGCTCAGACACAGGCAAACCCAATACCGCAGGCCCCATTCCCCGTTCGAGCGGCAGATCCAGGACAAATCCAAAGCATCGCCATACCTGTCGCAGGTCCAGTCAAGTTCTGTATCTTCGAACGAGGTAGTGAACTCGATCAGCCCATTACGGATACCGCGATGCCCGTATCGAATTTGATCACTCGGAGGAAGGTCTGTGGCGGATTCGGCCCGATCGGAATACAGCACCGTTGTCAGCTGCAGCCCGGTTTCGAGATGAAAAAACTCTGCCGGACGCTCGGCCGTCCATGTTCCCCAGCCAAAGGCATCACCGATCATGGCTCGCTTCCGATTGGCGTCAGCTGCGCGGTTTTCCATGTCAGCCAGACCGGGGAACCATCCTCAGCATGTGGCATATCCCGATCAAGCGCGATGGCCTTCATTCGACGTCCGTCGCTCAACTCGACGACACAGGTCGTCATCGCGCCAGCAAACACTCGTTGCACCATCTGGGCCTGAAGGCTGCCGATACCGTCGCCATTAGGTTTCTCCTGGGCAAGCGACAGGTTTTCGGGCCGGATTGCAAAGGATTGAGCCGTCTCGGACCCTTCCGGTAAAGCGATCAGGGACCCATCAGTCAGTCGCAGGCCACCGCCTTCGCGGGTGCCGTCAAAGACATTGGCCTCCCCCAGGAATTCGGCGGCAAAAGTGCTTGCCGGGCGATCATAAACGTCGCGGGGCGGGCCTGCCTGCACCATCCGACCATCCTTCAGAATGCCGATCTTGTCAGCAAGCGTCAGCGCCTCGTCCTGATCGTGGGTGACGAAGATCGTCGTGATACCGATCTCGCGCTGGATGCGTTTCAACTCGATCTGCATGTCGACGCGAAGCGCCTTGTCCAGCGCAGAAAGTGGCTCGTCCAACAGCAATACCCGCGGATTGGTTACGAAGGCGCGGGCAAGGGCCACACGCTGCCTCTGACCACCCGAAAGCTCGCTGGGCTTGCGATGCGCCAGATCCGAAAGCCGTACAAGCTCCAGCGCTTCGCCAACGCGCCTGGTCTCTTCCGAGGCGCCAACCCTTCGAACGCGCAGCCCAAAACCGATGTTGTCAGCCACGGTCATGTTGGGAAAAAGCGCATAGCTTTGAAACATCATGCCGATGTCGCGTTTTTCAACAGGGACGCGATCCACTTTCTCGCCACCGATCCGAATATGCCCGCTATCCGACAGGATAAAACCGGCGATGGTGCGCAGAAGCGTGGTTTTCCCGCTGCCAGAAGGGCCCAGCAGCGCGAAGAACCCACCATCTGGGAAGTCCATCGACACGTTGTCGAGCGCTTTCATCGGGCCAAAAGACTTTGTGACGTTCTCCACGACAACCTCGGCCATCAGCGGTCTCCTCCGAAGTTCGAAAATCGGGCCGCCAGCAGCATGATCGCCATGGAGATGACTATGATGATGGTCGAAACGGCGTTGATCTCGGGTGTGAAACCCTTGCGAATAGAAGTGTAAATCAGCACAGGTAGCGTCGCGTCGCCGGGCTCGGACAGGAAATAGGACACGACAAACTGGTCAAAGCTGACGGCGAAGGCAAAGAGACCACCGGCAATGATGCCCGGCAGAATCCAGGGCACGGTGACGCGCATGGTGACTGTCCAGGACGACGCCCCAAGGGATCGCGCAGCTTCCTCCAACGTTGGATCGAATGTTGCCAACCGAGCAGAAACCACCACGATTACGTAGGGCAACGCCAGGGCCACATGGCCGATCAGCACCGAGGGCGTGCCACGCCCCAGCCCGATGCCGAAGAAGAAGATCAGCATTGCCGTCCCCGTAATCAGCCAGGGGATCGCTATGGGTGGGAACAAAAGAACCTGTAACACCCGTTTGCCCGGAAAGCTGTAGCGGAACAGTGCGATCGAGGCGGCCGTGCCCAGCGTCGTCGCGATCACCGTAGTGGCGATGGCGATCAGCACCGAACGGATGGCGGCTGTCTTGATCGCGTCGTTGCTTGCCAAAGCTTCGTACCAATCCAGAGAAAACTTGAACGGCAGTTGATAGAATTGGGATTCGTTGAAAGACATCATCGCCATGATGAGGATCGGTGCGTACAGAAAGACTAGGATCAGAACCAGCCAGATGCATCCCAAAACACCCATCACGTGCGTGCATTCCGCAAGATCGGGCTTGAAAGCGCAAGGATCACCAGCACCACAGCAAGCAGTATGAAGGAAAGTGCCGCGCCCAGGGGCCAGTTGAATACGGCTGTGAACTGATCCTCGATCACGGTGCCATAGTAAGTACCGAAGCGCCCTCCGAGAATGCGGGGTTCCATGAACGAGCCCACAACGGGTACGAAGATCAGCACCGCGCCCGCCAAAAGGCCGGGCATCGACAGGGGCAGAATGATCCGCCACAGGATCGTCAGGCGTTTGGCACCCATCGACCGCGCGGCCTCGATCAACGAATTGTCGATGGCCTGCAGCGCCAGATAGGAGGTCAGGATCACATAGGGCAAATAGCTGTGCACCAACCCGATCACCACTGCCGTGGGCGTGAACATCAGGCCCAGACGAATGTCAAAAGGCAGCACCCAGTTTACCGCCAGTTCCAAAACGCCGTTGCCACGCAGCACGATTGCCCAGGAAAAGATCCGCACCAGCGAATTCGACCAGAAAGGCAAGATGATCAAAAGGAAAAGCGCCTCGCGCGAGCGGCCCTGGATCACCTTTGCCAACACCAATGCGCAAGGAAAGCCAAGCAGGACACAGATAACCGTGACCGTCAGGCCCAGCTTGATCGACTTCCACAAAAGCGAGGCATAGGTGCCGGTTTCGAAAAACGCTCTGTAGTTCTCGGACGTGTAGTACCAGTCAGCCTCAGGTCCAAAGGGAACGTCCGACAGAAAGCTGAAATAGAGCATGGCCGCAAGTGGCAGAAAGATCGCCACCGTCAGCCACAGATAGGCAGGGGTCAAAAGGCCCGCCGCGCGCCGCGTATCCTGTGAAAGAATGTTTGCCACGGGCAGGCCTCCTGTCAGGTCTTACTGCGCAGCTTTCAGCGCCTGCCACATCTCAAGATAGGCCTCGCGGTTCTCTTCCGAAACAGGCTCCATGAACTGGACCCGCGCAGCCACCTCTGGATCACCCAATACCTTGCGATTGAAGGCGTCCTCGGGCAGAGCTGCCGCTGCGGCAGCGTTGGCAGAAGCCGGTGCGCCATTCGCGTTCCATTCCGAGTAGAATGCCGGGTCGATCATCCAGTTGATGAAGGCATGGGCAGCGTCGACATTCTCTGACGAGGCTGGAACGGCCAGGCCGTCAAGCCAGCCGATTGCACCCTCATCGGGTACCACGAACTGCACCGGCAGGCCCGATGCAGCCGATCGCTCTGCGGAACCAGACCAATAGCTCGCCACGTCAAGTTCGCCCGCAGCCATGAACTGGTTCCAGTCGTTTTCCGAACCCCAGAAAGTGCGGATTTGCGGCATCAACGCACCGAGTTTGGCCTCGACCGCGTCCATGTCCTGGATGTCGTTGATGTTCTGGCCTGTCGCCAGCGCCGCCAATTGCACCGCCTCAACCGCGTCATCGCGGATCGACACACGCCCCTTATGGGCCTCATCCCACATAACGTTGATCGAGCTTGGCGTCTCGGAAATGGTTGAGGAGTTGATCGCGATCGAAGTCAGGCCCCAGGTCCACGGCACGCCATATAGTGAGCCGTCGACGTTCAGACTGTCATTGGCGGCAAAGTCCGGGGCCACATCGGCGAAATTCGCGACCTTCGAGGTGTCGATCGGTTGCAGCAAATCCTCGGCCAGCACGTCCGGGAAAAAGGCCGCGTTGATCAGCACCACGTCATAGGCGCCGGGGTTGGTCCTAAGCTTGGTGAGCATCTCCTGCTCCGAATTGAAATAGTCGTGGACGACGGTGTGGCCGGTCGCCTCGGTAAATGGAGCAAGCGCGAATTCCTGGTCCGTGCCATAGCCTTGCCAGTTCAAGACACGGATTTCGTCGGCCATCGCGCCCGAAGCGATCAGAACCAGCGCAGACGCTACAGCAGCCTGTTTTTTCATGTTCATGTCAGTCTCCCTTTCAATTTGGTTTTCCGTTGGTTTCTATCCCGCTTCTTTTAGGCGAAGCGTTTCCTCGATTGTGGTCAGGTTCGGCGCAGTTGCAGGCCCATGCCGCGTGGTCGAAATCGCGGCGGCGATATTAGCGTAGAGCGCGGCCTCGGCCGGGTCTTGTCCCCGTGCCAGGGCCGCGATGAAAGCGCCGATATGGGCATCCCCCGCGCCGTTGGTGTCTACCGCCACAACAGGGTGGCCTGGAACCCGCCGGTGGTGCCCGTCCCATGCCACGATAGAACCTTCACTTCCAAGACGAACCACGGCGCCACCGGCGCGACCCTCGGCCAGCCTTTGAGCGGCGTTCAACGGGTTGCGTTCGCTTGTCAAAACCGCGGCTTCGGCGGCATTCGCACTGACCCATGCCGCTCGGGACAGAACTGCTGCAATCGCTTCGGGTCGGACAGAAGCAATCAGCGGTCCGGGGTCAAATACGAGGTTTGGAATCTTCGGCTCAACCTCAATCCAGCGGGTCAAAGCCGGGCCGGAACCTTTGTAGTAGAGCGTATAGCCCGATATGAGGCTCCAATCGAATTCCGCCGTCGCTATGCGACGTAAGTCGGGCTCGGCAATATGTCCCTCGGCACCCTCAGCAGCAACGAATGTGCGCTCGCTCGCTTCGTCGATCATCACGGTGCAGCACCCCTGATCGCGCTCGCTATCGCGCGGGTGCAGGTATTCGATCCCTTCGGTGTCCAACGCGGCACGCACCATCTCACTCAGCGGACCGGTCCCCAAAGACCCGGCATAGATGACGGTGAGCCCCGACCGCTTGGCCGCCACCATGGCATTATACCCGCCACCGGGGGAAATATCGAAACCGTGCACGATGGTCTCGCTGCCCGGCCTTGGAACAGCCTCGACGCGGTAGATCAGATCTACAATCACACCATGAAGCTGCAGCAAGCGCGCGGGAGCACTCATGATACAACCTCCCTCGAATGGACGGGTGCGCGCCTACGCAAGGCAATTAATCCCTCCGATATGTCTTCGATTTCAAGGGCGTTCGCCGATTTCAGCCTTTCGAGATGCTCTTGCGGGAGTCCATCCATGCCACATCCCGACGCACACATTGCACAAGCCATCGCTCCGATCGTGTCGGTGTCATCGCCGATATTCGCCGCCAACAACCCCGCGCGCCAGACATCGCCCGCCGCCATGCGCATCAGGCCGAACGCAGCGGGGACAGCCTCGTGGCTGACCACCGAGGTGCCGACACTTTCGGCAAAGACATCCACCGGGACCCCCGCTCCCGCAAGTTTGACCGCATGCGCGATGCGCTCTGCCATGTCACCGATACCAGCCGTGTGGCCCCGTTTTTGTCCCAACTCGGCAGCTCTGATGGCGGTTTTGAAAGCAGCACTGTCACTGGCGCCCCAAACCCGCGCGCTGATGTAACCCGCCACAGCGGCCGCAGCGGCGATGGCCTCGCCAGTGTTGTGGGTCACGCGACATGTCTCTTCAACCGCAGCCACCAGAGCGTCGATATCCTCGGCCGGAACCATGATGCCCACAGGGGCGATGCGCATTGCCGCCCCGTTTGTTGTTCCCGACTTGCCCGCCTCTGCGGGGTTCGCTCCGTGGCGGATCGCCTCCAGTGCGGCTTTACTTGAAGGCCCGAGCAGATCCAAAAGGCCGCGCGCCTTAACCCCGGCTTCCCACTCAAGCAGGTCCTCTGTCCAACCTTTGGCGTCAAACGCACCCGGACAATCGATCAATCGGCGTGCCAAGAGAACGGTCTGCTCGGTGTCGTCGGTGACCTGGGCAGCATCAAGCCCGTCGGAAACCGGGTGGCCCGCGAATGGGGCCACGAACCCTTCTATGGTCCCATAGTTGCGGCGGATCTCTTCCCGCGTGAGGGTCTGTGACGGCATCCCGAGCGCGTCCCCCAAGGCCAGCCCGTAGAGCGTCGCCGCCGCCCGATCCCTCTCGATATCCTGACCTGCGGCGCTCATGGTCAAAACTCGAAGCTTAGGGCGAAGAGGTCAGGGTCCAGCAGGCTTTCGACGAACTCCACCACGCTGTTGTTCGCAGCGCGGCTAACCCTGCGAAGCTTCAGCATCGGCAGTCCGGGGTCGCAACCCAAAAGCGCCGCGTCCTCCTCGGACAAAGCGCGTTCCACACCAGCCCATTCACGCCCTCCAAGTGCAGTCAGGCCGCGTGATGTCAATGTCTCGGTAATCGAGCCTTCGACCAGGCCATGTTCGAGAACATTCGCAAACCCGTCGTGCCACGGGATACGGCTGCGTTCCAGCGATACGCCCCGCCCGGTTTCGACGCGGAACCGAATGCGGTCCACTTTCAGGCAATCACTGCCCAATGGCAGTTCGTGGCAATCAATCTCCATTGGGCCCCGCGACAAGGACAGGATACGGGATTGTAGCCTTGCGGCTTTTGCGGACAACGAAACCGACCATCCTGCCGCGCTGTCAATTACCTCTCCGTCATAGGTCACGAAAGATCCGCTGCCGACCCGCGTCGAGATCAGCCCCTTCTCGACGAGCAGAGCAAGGCTCTTGCGGATCGTATTGCGGCTCACCGAAAACCGGGAAACCAGCGCGGCTTCACTGGCCAGAGCATCCCCAAAGGCAATCCGCCCAGCACGGATATCTGCCTCGATGGTAGCAGCGATCCGCTCGAATTTCGCGAGATGGGCCATCTGTTCTAAGTTCCTCATCTAATAAGGAACAGGTTAGTACAGATATTTTGATGGTGTCAACATGGCCTGGTTTTTCGGACGCGCTTGATAGCTATTACCGCTCCCTCAAAGCTCGGCTATTTCCACCAACCGGTCATTGCCCAGAGGAAAAGGCCGACAAAGCCACGGAGAATAGGATTGCGAATAGGAATACCTCTGGGCATCTGTCGTAACGGGCTGCCACACGCTGGCTATCCCATCAGCACCTGCGCAAAGATGCCCTTATCGTTCCATCACGTCCAACGATCATCGAGCGTTTACGGGGTTTTCGCGGTTTTACAGAGGCCAAGATCCCGTTCAACTAAGTTGACCGTATTCCTTTGGTGTTTCAGGCCAGCGTGAGCCATCGGGGCTGCAAAAGACAATCTCGTAGAGAACCTGTTTTTCATCAACGCGAGGCGTGCCGTGGGACTTGGAAACAAAGCTCTAGAGGCGCGAACTGCGCGTCGCTCAACTAGGAAGGATCAGACAGTTCCCGCTCTCGTTGTTGAGACGTGAACCATCCCCATTTGCAGCAATCGATGGGCCCTGAGCCTTGCAAAAACGGCAAGTAAAACCCTCAGCCCGCAACGGACGTAAATTACAGCTTATTCACTGCCCTGATTCCGAGCTTCCAGCCGTTCCAAGTTTACGACCGTCGAAAGCATAATACGATCATGGCTCCAGTTTTGAGTTTGACGAACCGAGGCCGAGCCAATTGCAAGCACAACGACCAGGGAAAGTGTTAGGCCAAAGAAGATAGCTGACAATTGGGTTGTCTTCACTGGCGCGTCGGTCAAGGCAATCACACGCTGACGCAGAACACGCTTTGCTTTCGGCCCATTAACCAGGGCCACATGAAGAATACGCGGGACTTTCAGGTTAACCGATCGTGCGCAGTAGTCCAGCAAACAGGCCGTATAGTCGGTCGCCTCAATCCCTTTGCGCGAGACGACGGACTGATCGCATGCCAATTCGCGAAGCCGATCAAACTGATGCTTTATGGCCAGATAGGCCGGGTTCCAAAACAGCAGCGGGCGCAAAAGCTCGAAACCCAGCTCCCATTCCACGTCGAGTGCGCGGATATGCTGGAATTCATGTGCCAGAGCAAAGCGCAAATCGCGTGGCGAGTTCAGCAGATGGCTGGGCAAAACGACGTGACGGCGACGCAGGCCGCGTACAGCAAAGGGCACGGTCACGCGATCTGAAAGACGAATGTCCACTTTAGCCGATTGTCGCCATAGAAAGCTGGTCCGGACGGCCTTGCGAATTGCAAGCGCGTTCAGCGCAACCCGAATTGCCAGAACAGCCGCCAGCAAAGCAAGTACGCTCAACGCGAAAACCACAAAGGCAGAGCCGCCTGACAGGACATGATCAACCCAACGTTCGCGTGTGTTCAGAAGGGTTTCAAACTGCGCAGCCGGCATGGCGATTTCGCCGCGCAGATAGGCCGCCACTGCGATATCCCCCAGCGCGACAGCGCGTTCTGGCCACACCTGACTGACAAAGCTTGAAACACCCATCGCCAAGACCGGGCTGAGCATAACGCCGATGCAAAGTATCTTGAGCGAACGAAGCTGAGCAACAAAGCCGTACCGCATTGGCGTAAGCGACAATGTCCCACGCACTGCCAGCCAGATCAGCGCCGAAAATCCAAGCACAACGTTGAACTCAAGAAACGCATCGAGAACCGGTTTAACCGCTGTCATTTTGCAGTCTCCTCTCTACCAGTGCTCGAATTTCCTCCAAGTCATCTTCTGTCAGCCCTTCATCGTCTACCAGCCTAGCAACCAGTGTTGCGGGTGTATCGTCAAACAGGGTCCGGGAAAGATTCTGCAGCGACCGCGACTGGTACCTGTCTTTTTCCAGTAGCGGTCGGTAGGTCAGCGACTTGCCGTTCTTTTCGCTTTCGACGAACCCTTTTTCATCAAGGATCCGCAGAATGGTCGCGCCGGATGTGTAGGCGAGATTGCGATCAGGTGGCAGGCGATCAAGGACATCGCGGACCGAGCCCTGACCCAGTGCCCAGAGCTCGTTCATGAACTCCAGTTCCACTTCGGTCAGTAGATTGGATGTCTTTTTCTTTCGCATCGGTCCAAGTGTCGCCATTTCTTAGTATGCCTGCCAGACAAGCATCCTTTCATCATTTCTCAAAGCCTAAACTTTCCAGAAAACGAAAATGCCCCAGCCGATTGACAGGAAAAGCGGGGTCCAGACCGGTTGTCCAACCAATCCAAGCCAGGCGAGGAAAATGTACGCCGATCCCAGCAGCGTGATAAACAGACGATCCCCAAGCGTGGTCGTCAAACCCAGAACTCCGCGCCGTTCTATCCCGTCACGGAACTTGAAGCCCTCAAGCAAGCCGATCAGAGCTATGGCCGAGAAAATCCCGACAAATAGCGCCAGTGTTGCCGGAGTCCAGGCCATCCAGAAATCAGGCCACAACGGATCGGTCCAAGAGAAACCTTTTTCTTCTTGCTGGCCGACATTACCCCAACCGGCCTGTTGGGCAAATGCGGCAGTGGGGAGAAAAGGCAGGATGAGAAGACGTTTACGCATTTCGAACCTCACACACGTCCCATCGCGAAACCGCGCGCGATGTAGTTGCGGACAAACCAGATGACGATGGCGCCGGGAATGATGGTCAGGGTGCCGGCTGCGGCCAGCAGGCCCAGTTCATACCCTGCACTGGACGCGGTCCGGGTCATCACAGCGGCGATGGGTTTGGCTTCAACTGCGGTCAGCGTCTTGGCCAGCAGCATTTCCACCCATGAGAACATGAAACAGAAGAAGGCCGCCACACCCACACCCGCCTTGATGTTGGGCAGGAAGATTGTGACAAAGAAACGTGGGAATGAATAACCGTCGACATAGGCCGTCTCATCCAGTTCCTTCGGGATACCGCGCATGAAGCCTTCGAGAATCCACACCGCCAGCGGCACGTTGAACAGCGTATGTGCCAGCGCCACGGCCAGATAGGTGTCGAACAGGTGAATCGACGAGTAGAGCTGAAAGAACGGCAGCGCGAACACGGCTGCAGGGGCCATCCGATTGGTCAACAGCCAGAAGAACAACTGCTTGTCACCCAGGAACCGATAGCGCGAGAATGCATAGGCAGCAGGCAGGGCAACACAGACCGAAAGCACCGTGTTGATCGTCACATAGATGATCGAGTTGATATAACCCCAGTACCACGTCGGGTCGGTGAAGATCGTGACATAGTTCTCCAGCGTGAATGTCTGGGGGAACAGGGAAAAGCCCGACAGGATCTCGTTCGTGGTCTTGAAAGACATCGCCACCAGCCAATAAATCGGCAACATCAGGAACGCGATATAGAGGATCGGGATAAGAGACCGCTTCTTCATTGCGCGTCATCCTTTGTCATCAGAGTGTAAAAGACCCAACTGACCAGCAGCGTGATTGCGAAATAGATCAGGCTCATCGCCGCCGCAGGGCCAAGGTCGAACTGTCCCAGCGCGATCTTCACAAGGTCAATCGACAGCAGGGTGGTCGAATTTCCGGGGCCACCGCCGGTCAGAACGAAGGGCTCGGTATAGATGTTGAAACTGTCCATAAATCGCAGCAGGACAGCGATGGTAAGAACCGTTTTCATCTTGGGCAGCTGAATGTAACGGAACACCGACCAGGGGCTTGCACCATCGATCTTGGCCGCCTGGTAGTAGGCGTCCGGGATCGACACGAGCCCTGCATAGCACAGCAGTACCACCAAAGAGGTCCAGTGCCACACATCCATGACGATAACCGTGATCCAGGCCGACAGCGGCTGTTGGGTCATGTCATAGTTGATGCCAAGAACGTCATTCAGGAAATAGCCCATCAATCCGATTTTGGGCAGGGTGAAGATGTTCCACATCGAACCGACCACGTTCCATGGGATGAGCATCGGCAAGGCCATCAGCACCAGACATACAGGCACCCAAAACCCTTTGCGTGGCATCGACAGAGCCACGATAATACCCAAGGGCACCTCGATCAGCAGGATCAGGAAGGTAAAGAGGAACTGCCGACCGAGGGCCGCTTGGAAACGGTCCGAGCGCAGGATTTGCTCGAACCAGCCCAACCCTTCCCAGAAGAATTGGTTATTGCCGAAGGTTTCCTGCACCGAGTAGTTGACCACCGTCATCATCGGCACCAACGCGTTGAAAGCGACAAGCGCCAGAACCGGCAGGACAAAGAACCAGGCTTTTTGGTTTTCCGTTCTCATTGCGCCCGCTCCTCGGTTGCGATCCAGCCGTCGCGGTAGACGCGCGATTGTTCGGCTTTGAAATTCAGATAGACATGCGATCCGGGGTCGGGCGCGTTGTGTTCAGCGACAGCTTTCACTGCGGTATTGCCGACCATTGCGCTGACCACGAAATGCCGGCCAACATCCGACACTTTGGTGACATGTGCCGGAATGCCGGTCTCGCCAAAACTGATGTATTCCGGGCGGATACCCAGATCCGTGCGGCCGCCTTCGCCGTTGGTCGTACCCTCCAGCAGCACCTCGTGACCTTCAAAAATTGCACGGTCACCTTTGGCTTCGCACGGTAGGACGTTCATGCCAGGTGAGCCGATGAAATGGCCAACGAATGTGTGTTGAGGACGCTCGAACAAGTCCACCGGCGTGCCGATCTGGACCACTTCACCTTCCTGCATCACCACGACTTCATCGGCAAAGGTCAGAGCCTCGGTCTGGTCGTGGGTCACATAGATCATCGTGGCTTTGACGCGCTGGTGCAGTTCTTTCAGCTTGGACCGCAGCTTCCATTTCAGATGCGGATCGATCACGGTCAGCGGTTCGTCGAACATGACCGCGTTCACGTCGTCGCGCACCAACCCGCGCCCCATTGAAATCTTCTGTTTGTTGTCCGGGCTGAGGCCGCTGGCACGGGTGTTCAGCATATCCGTGACATCAAGCATCTCGGCAATCTCATCGACGCGGCGCTTGATCGTGGCCGCGTCTACGCCCCGGTTCTTGAGCGGAAACGCCAGGTTCTCGCCCACGGTCATCGTATCGTAGATCACGGGGAACTGGAAAACCTGCGCGATGTTGCGCTGATCCGGAGGGAGTGCGGTTACATCCTGGTCATCAAATAGTATCCGACCTTCAGAGGGGGTTAGAAGGCCGGATATGATGTTCAGCAGCGTAGACTTGCCGCAGCCCGACGGCCCGAGCAGAGCATAGGCCCCTCCGTCGCGCCAGGTCACATCAATTTCCTTCAGCGCATAGTCCTCGGGACCTTTCGGCGCGGGCATATAGCTGTGTCGCAGGTTGGAAAGCTTGATTTGTGCCATCTTAGGCCACCCTTTTGCCGTCTTGGCCGAAATACCGGCAATGGGCCGGGTTCATGTAGAAACTGTGATCCTCGCCCACCTGATAAGGATGCACACCGGCAGCCAAAGACACCCAGTCATCCGCCCCATGCCGAAAATGCGCGCTTGAATCTGAACCAGACAGCTCGGTCACGATAACACGGCCCGTCAGTTCGACATCAGCATCCGAAGCGCGAAACGGTGTCACTCGGTGCGGACGCACTGCCACCATGTATTCACCGTCAGCCATATCCGAGACAGACCAACCGCCACCGCCTTCCAGTTGAGCTTGCGCACCTGAAACGGTGATCCGGGCCACATTGATTGGCGGGTCCGAGAAGACGCGGGCGGCAGCCAGATTATCAGGATTGCGGTAGATATCCGCAGTCGGGCCAAATTGGGTAACGCGGCCGTCTTCCATCAGGGCAGTGTGACCACCCAGAAGCAGCGCTTCTTCAGGTTCCGAGGTGGCATATACCACCACCGCACCGCGCCCGGCGAACAGGTCCGGCAGTTGCTCACGCAATTCCTCGCGCAGCTTGTAGTCGAGGTTCGCCAAAGGTTCGTCGAGGAAAACGGCACGGCTTTCTTTGGCAATCGCGCGGGCCAACGCGGTCCGCTGTTGTTGACCACCGGACAATTCATGCGGACGGCGGTTTAGCATCGGGCGCAATTGCAGCAGGTCGGCCGCCTCTTCGACACGACCTTCGATTTCGGATTTTGCCATCCCCGCAACGCGCAGGGGCGAGGCGATATTATCGAAAACGGTCATATGCGGATAGTTCACAAAGAATTGGTGAACCAGGCTGATTTGCCGCTTCTGCGTGTTCAGCTTTGTGACGTCCTGCCCATCCATCAGGACCTTGCCCGAGGCCATTGGATCCAGCCCGGCCATCATCTTGATCAGCGAGGTCTTTCCCGATCCTGTAGCGCCCAACAATACGTTGAAATGGCCAGTCTGAAGCGTCAGAGAAGTCGGTTTGATATGGATGACGTTGCCAACCCGTTTGGTCGCGTCTTGAAGTTCAATCATGTCCGTGAATTCCGATCCCGCAGCGCAATCACGCTGTCTTGGTGTGGGGATGCCGCGAACGGCACCCCCGGTTGCTTTGGTTTACTGAGACTGCCAGCGCGCAACCAGTTCGTCATAGTTGACGGTCTGACCTTGCGGCTTTTCGTTCTCAAGCTTGGCCTTTGGCGAACCTGGCTTTTCCAACCAGAAGGCAGCGTCCTGTGGCTCGTTCAAGCGCGGACCACAGCCACCGTAGACACCGGCGCTTTCATCCGCGGCCTGCATCCGGGCCATGGTGATGTCCATCTCTTCTGCCAGACGGTCCATCGCCTCTTGCGGGGTGAATGCGCCCGAGTTCACGTCACCGATCTGCTGCCACCAGATCTGGGCCAGCTTCGGATAGTCCGGCACGTTGATGCCGGTCGGCGACCATGCCACGCGATCAGGCGAGCGGTAGAACTCGACCAGACCACCCAGCTTGGGCGCGCGCTCGGTGAACGACTCGTGGTTGACCGAGCTGTCGCGGATGAAGGTCAGACCCACATGGGACTTCTTCACGTCGACAGTCTTGGAGGTCACGAACTGAGCATAGAGCCACGCAGCCTGAGCACGATCTTCCGGGGTCGATTTCAGGAAGGTCCACGACCCCACGTCCTGATAGCCAACTTTTTGGCCTTCTTCCCAGTAGGGGCCATGTGGGCTGGGCGCCATCCGCCATAGCGGCGTGCCTTCGTCGTCAACAGTGTTGTTGCCTTCAGACTTCGGCTTTACCATGTCGGCGGTGAAGGCCGTGTACCAGAAGATCTGCTGGGCCACGTTGCCCTGGCTCAGCGCCGGTAGCGACTGATAGAAGTCATACGACGCCGCACCCGGAGGCGCATAGTTCCGCAACCACTCGTCCCATTTGCGGATCGCATAGACCGCAGCCGGACCGTTGGCGGCACCACCGCGCGAGACAGATGCCCCGACAGGGTTACAGGTGCCCGCTTCCATGCGGATGCCCCATTCGTCGACCGGAACACCATTCGGCTCGCCGACGTCACCGGCACCAGCCATAGACAGCCAGGCATCGGTCATACGCCACCCCAGGTCGGGTGCGCGCTTGCCATAGTCCATGTGGCCATAGATCGCGACACCGTCGACTTCTTTCACGTCATTGGTGAAGAACTCGGCGATGTCTTCATAGGCCGACCAGTTGACCGGAACGCCTAGGTCATAGCCGTATTTCGCCTTGAACGCGGCCTTGTTGTCTTCATCGTCGAACCAGTCCTTCCGGAACCAATAAAGGTTCGCGAACTGCTGATCAGGCAATTGGTACAGTTTGCCATCCGGACCTGTCGTGAACTGAATGCCCATAAAATCATCCAGATCCAAGGTTGGCGAGGTTGTCGCCGCCCAGCTGCCTTCCATCATATCGGTCAGCGGATAGGCCAGTTGCAGTCGCGAGTGCGTACCGATCAGGTCACTGTCATTGACGTAGCCGTCATAGAGGTTCCGGCCGGTTTGCATCTGCGTTTGAACGGCTTGAACCACTTCGCCTTCACCGAGGATCTGGTGATTGACCTTAATCCCTGTGATTTCCTCGAACGCCTTGGTCAGAACCTCGGATTCGTAGGAATGCGTCGGAATACCCTCGGACAGGACGTTGATTTCCATGCCCGAATACGGTTGTGCAGCTTCGATAAACCACTTCATTTCGGACAATTGCTCGTCCTTCGACAAGGTCGAAGGCTGGAATTCGTCGTCAATCCAACGTTGTGCTGCGGCTTCGTCGGCCCAAGCAGGACCGTGCCCCGCAATGACGGCCGCTGCCGCCACTGCGGAAAGTAGATGTCTCCGCATCTGTCTCCTCCCAAAGATAATGTGATCCGGCGCACACCGGATGACAAACAGCATCGGTGATATTCGGCGCCGCTGTCAAACTAAAATTTTAGTAATAGAGAGTTTTCGGTTTATGGCATTGTTTTTATTTACTAATTTATTACCGCTGGAATGCTAGAATTTGAATATACGTTCAAACATCGGCTGTCCGTTGGAGCTCAAAGCATCGCGAAATGGTTCGTTCAAAGTTGACTCAACATCAGCCGTTCCAACGCAATTTAGGTGAAAGACAACGCTGAACGTCGGCCAATTTCAAAGCTCAACTAGCATAGACGTCTGATAGGGCGTACCAAGGGCGGCGTGAACACAAAGTTGCATGCAGTTTGTGACAGTCGGGGACGCCCTTTGAATCTGTTTGTCACTGCCGGTCAGGTCAGCGACTACATTGGTGCGAAGGCCTTGATCAGCAGTCTGCCAAGTTTCGAATGGTTGCTGGGTGACCGCGGCTATGATGCCGATTGGATCAGAGAAGCGTTGAAAGACAGAGGGATACGCGCGTGCATCCCAGGCCGCAAACAGCGCATGACAGCTGTTCGATACGACAAGCGCCGCTACAAACGCCGCAATCGGATAGAGATTATGTTTGGCAGATTGAAGGACTGGCGTCGTGTGGCGACGCGGTACGACAGGTGCCCCAACGTATTCCTCTCAGCAATCGCTCTCGCCGCTTTGGTCATCTATTGGCTATGAGTCCTGAGCCTAGAGAAGTAACCTTCACTAACCTGAGACAAGAGAAGCAGTACTCCCGTCACGAGAGGATTCAAAACATAGCTGCGCCTTTCAAAAGCTTCTTTTGATACACTGACGAAAGGGGCGTTTTGGTCAGATATCCCATATAAACAAAACCATCGTGAGAGTTGTCACCCGTTGTATCAACGGAGGCCCACCCTGTAAGCGCACGTATGCTGTTACTACTGGTGTTTATCAGCGCTGCGCTGGAACGCCCATGAGGGTCACATATTTTTTCATCTTTCGCTCCCTGGGTAGGCGATTTGATTGAGTTGAGGCGCCGGCATTCAGTACGTATAACTCCTGTAGTAACTACAGGATCAAGTGGAGGCACTTCACATGATTGCGATAGGTGAGGCTTCCCGGCAATCCGGGGTCGGCATAGAAACCATCCGCTACTATGAACGCGAAGGTATCGTACCAAGACCCGCACGAGCTCCGAATAATCGTCGCCTCTATTCAGCGAGCGATGTTGGAAGACTTCGATTTTTGAAGAAATGCCGCGACCTGGGGTTTTCTCTCTCAGACGCAAAGGCGCTTTTGGAGCTGTCAGAAGGAAGTGCCGAAGACTGCCGGTCAGTGAAAGAGCTGGCCGAGGCACACATTGCCAGCGTTCGAAGCAAAATTGATGAGCTCAGACGCCTGGAGCAAGCTTTGAGTGAGCTTACAGCCAACTGTGATAGCGGAAACGTTCAATGCCCGATGCTGCAAAGACTGAGAACGATGGATGATATCTGACTCTGGCCACTATGGGGAAGCTCAGGATCTGAGATTTAGCCAGATCACGTCAGACCAAGGTCTGTGGTGCGATAACAGATTGTAGTTCATAGTCGATTTCACGATGAGAGAGAAAGTAACTGACCTGACGATTGGCAATTGGTCGTTGTCGCGAGTCTTTCTTGCGGCCTGCATTTTAGTGATGGGTATTGCTACCGCAATCGTCGGGGTTTGGGTGTCAAATCGAATCCAGAACGCAGTCGTACAAAACTCCGCCAACTCTGCCGCGCTATATATGGAAAGCGTAGTATCCCCGCTCAGTCAGGAATTGGCACATGGCGACCGCCTTTCAGACCAGGCGAGCCTGGCGTTGGACGAGATCTTCATGACCCAGCCAATGCGTGACCGTATCGTTTCCTACAAATTCTGGAAGCAAGGCGGTGTGATTGCGCATGCCTCGGATACAGACATCATTGGAAATCGTTTCAACCCAACGGATGATCTAAGGCGGGCGTGGAACGGTGACATATCCGGCTCTTTCGAAGAGCTTGATCATGCCGAGAGCGCCGCCGAGGCGGCATTGGGGATACCACTGCTTGAAGTTTACAGCCCCATCCGCGAACTCTGGTCCGGCGAAATCATCGCAGTTGCGGAGTTCTACGAAAGAGCTGATCAGCTTGAGTTAGACTTGGCCAAGGCCAGGCGAACAAGTTGGTTGGTCGTCGGTTCCGCATTTCTGGCAAGTACTATTGTTCTGTATTCCATCGTCGCAATCGGTGACAAAACAATTCGACGACAGGGAGCTCTTCTCAAACAGCGCCTGACAGAAAGTGAGAGGATGGCCGAGCAGAATGCCCGTCTGCGCTCGCGTGTGGTCGAGGCGTCAGAAAGACATGCCACGCAAACAGATCGATTTCTCAAGAAGCTTGGTGCCGAGCTACATGACGGTCCTGCGCAATACCTGTCGCTCGCCGCCCTTAGACTGGAGGCGGCGTTTTCCAAAGAGTCCGAAAGACCTAAAGAGGCAGAGGAAATTCAACAGTCTTTGCAAAAGTCTCTGGCTGAAATTCGTGCAATATCGCGAGGGCTGTCCGCGCCAGATATCGACAGCCTTTCACTCGTCGATGTTGTGAAGAGAGCCGTAGAGGATCACGCCGAACACAGCCCGTTGCGACCGGATATTTCATTCTTGGGTGGCCAGGCTCCAGTATTGTCATTGTCCGACAAGCTGTGCGTTTTTCGGTTCCTTCAGGAGACGCTTTCCAATGCCGCGAGGTATGCTCCAGCATCCAACTGCACGGTTATCTCTGAGGCACAGAACGACCGCATAGTTGTAAAGGTCAAAGACGACGGACCTGGATTTGACAGGTCAGAAGAAACCGCGTTGCGAGACGATGGTGGCCAGGGGCTTATGGGCTTGCGAGATCGGGTCGAGAGTATTGGTGGCCGGTTCGAAGTCGCATCGAGACCTGGCGAAGGCACCACCATTGCTATGACACTCTTTCCCAGAAAGTTAGGCACATCATGACTACATCTGTCGTAATAGCTGATGATCACCCGATATTCAGGGATGGTTTGCGACGCACGTTAGATGAAGCTGATGGTTTTGAAGTTTTGGCCGCTGGGTCCAACGCTGACGAGGCAGTATCGCTGGTCGGCACGTATCAGCCGGACATAGCCATTCTTGACCTCTCTATGCCCGGTGGCGGGATAAGCGCGACACGTAAAATTGCGGCAATGGAAAATCCACCCAGCATTGCAATCTTGACGGTCTCAGAGAACAGCAGCGATGTCGCGGACGCCTTGGAGGCGGGCGCAATTGGGTACATTGTGAAGGGAGTAACCGCGAGCGAACTAACCGCTTCCTTACGCAGCATCGCTGCGGGTGAAGGGTTCGTTTCTCCGGGCTTGGCTTCGCGGGTATTGCTTCAAATCAACGCTGACAGCGGCATGTCTGTTAACAGCGGCATTCTCGATGACCTTACGCATCGTGAGGAAGAAATACTTCGACGTGTGGCCAAAGGATTGAGTAATCGTGAAATCGCTGACGAGTTAGACCTCCAGGAAAAAACCGTGAAGCACTACATGACGGCAATCCTGTCCAAGCTTCATGCGCGAAATCGGGTAGAAGCCGCGCTTATTGCACATGATGTTTGGAACAATGGAGATTAGCTGCGGTCTCTTTGACGACGATGACGGCCTCTCGTTAAGAGAAGCCGCCAACGATTATCGACTAGTTGCTGTTCAGTTGGCAACCGACTGCAACCTCCGGCGATCAGAGGCCGTCGCGGTTCTTTCAACAACAGTCCGGTTGTACGGGTCTTTCAACTCGTAGCGCCCAAACTCGATCTCCTCTTTCCAACCATTGGCATAGTTCACTTCGATATTGTTGCCTTGGCGTTCGATTTTCGTGGGCCGACTTCCAGTAGTGCCGCCTTGCCCAGCAGAACGCACGCTGTCGATTGAGATACCATTCGCCAAAGACCGAAGCCTTGAGACGTCCGCACCGGTCGCAGGGCGCTCCTCAACAGTTCGGTTTTGAGCGTTCTTTCTCTCATACCGCCCGTTTTCGATCTCCTCCTTGGTTCCGTCGGCGTAACGCACTTCAATCCCGTTAGCGTTTGTTTCGACCTTTGTTATCCCGGCCGAACCCGACGGCTTGCCCCCTGCTTGAGACCGATCCTTCTTTCCGCTGCCTCTATTGGAGCGTTTCGAGTCATCATCGTCATCGTCATCGTCATCGTCATCATCGTCGTCGCGACCACTTTTGCCTGATCCTGAATTGTCGTCACGATCATCATCTCGGTCGTCGTCGCGATCATCGTCTCTATCGTCATCACGATCATCGTCCCGGTCACCACCACGGCCGCTATTACCCGACCCCGAGTTGTCGTCGCGGTCATCATCTCTGTCGTCGTCACGATCATCATCCCGATCATCGTCGCGACCATCCCCGTCTTTCCCCTTGCCGCTCTTGGCAAAGGCATATGACGGTTCAAACTGTAGGCGACCATCGGCATCAAACGCTGGCACATAAGGCGTCGCCGCAATCAACGAAGCCAACGCCGCTGTACTAAGAAGTTGACCCAGCTTTCTTTGAATTTTCATTTTCGCCTCCAATTCTGATCATCACGCGTCGTGACATTGAAGACAGGTTACGTCTGGATCGGCTTTCCCACATCGGGCTTAGGTCTGACGAATTTCAAGCCGAACGTCTTAGTCTGATCAGTCAATCCAAGCGAGTTTCGCTGAGCCATGTGACCAGTTCAGTGGGAACTAACCCCGTCACCCTTCAACTCGTCATCAGGTTCGAGGTGAATGACAAAGACCGAACCCGGATACAAACGATCCAATTCGTCCTCGATGTCATTGCAAATATCATGCGCCGCGCTGACTGGCATTCTGCCGTCCACAACAAGATGGAACTCCACGAAGATGACATTTGCGGATCTGCGCCCTTTGAGGTCGTGGTACTCTAAGGCCGCGCCGAGATTTGCTTCGATTGCGTTGGAAACAGTCTGCAAGTCATGATCCGAAAGGGTCACATCCATTAGGCCATCGACAGACGCCCGAATAACTTTCCAGCCCTCCCACAAGATGTTCAGCGCAACAAGAATTGCCAGGATCGGGTCGAGGATCAGCCAGCCGGTGGCAAGCGCCAGTAGCAGACCTGCGATAACACCAACTGAAGTCATGACATCTGTAAAAATGTGCCGGGAGCTTGCCTCCAATGCAGGCGAACCCTCGCGCCTGCCGATTTTGAGCAATAGGTAAGCCCATGCGCCATTCACACCCGTTGCAATAACATTGACGACGATTCCAAGCAGCGGTGCATCCTCAAGATGCGGGTTTGGGAGCGCCAGCACAGCTTCTCTGATGATCAAGAACGCAGCCAGCACAATCAGTACGCCCTCGACGACGGCAGAAAGATACTCGGCTTTTTTGTGACCAAAGGGGTGGTTTTCATCAGGGGGTTTATTGGCAACCCGAACTGCGAAGTATGCCAGCAACGCCGCAACGACATTCACGGTAGATTCCATTGCGTCCGACAGCAATGCCACCGAGCCTGTCAGCCACCAAGCCAACAGTTTTAGAGCCAGTACCGCAATGGATATCGGAATGGACCAAAGAGCGATTTTTTGTGTCATTCCGTCACGACCCTTAGTCAATCGTTACAAATGATCCTGGGAACAGGTGAGCGCCCGTACTTAACACGCAAGACAGGAGTTGGGTAACAATGAATAGGGCCACAGGGTCGGTCATGCACGACCGGCTGTAGTGAATGGCTCCAGCACCATAGTGTCATACATCCGTTACTTGGATGGACCTGATGGTTACATAGAGCTAGCATCTGTGATCAAAACAGCACGAAGGGAGACACACATGTCGAAGTTCACCAACAGAAAAACTGCTCATGGGGTTGTTGCACTCGTAATCTGCTGTATCGCTGCGACTGCACACGCGCAATCGGCAGGCGAGGAGATGTCGTTTTTCATCACTAGTGTGGGCAAGGGGGACGGTGCAAATCTAGGCGGCCTCGAAGGCGCCGATGCTCATTGCAATGCGCTTGCCTCCGCGAAGGGTTCTACCAAGACTTTTGCGGCCTATCTGAGCACCTCAATGTCCATTGATCGCAGCACCGACCCGATGACAATCACCAATGGCGTTTCTGCTCGCGACCGGATCGGATCGGGTCCGTGGTACAATGCCAACGGAGAGCTCATCGCCAACAACGTTGAGGACCTGCACAGCAACAGCGTGAACATTAATCTACAGACCGCGCTCGACGAAAATGGTAACCCTGTCAATGGGCGTGGCAGTCAGCCAAACAAACACGACATTCTGACCGGCTCCGATTCCGCGGGATACTTCTCGACGGCAGGAGGCGACACAACATGCAGTAACTGGACTTCGAATAGTGAAGATGGATCTGCGATTGTCGGGCACCATGATCGTGTAGGTCTCAACGATGCTCGAAACATGATATCCTGGAACTCATCGCACGGCTCGCGCGGTTGCGGAGAGGAACATCTGCCACGTTCAGGCGGGGCAGGTCTGTTTTATTGCTTTGCAACGGACTAATCGGGCAGCATTGGTACGCGTGACGCCCGCATTGAACCTGACATTACCAAGTCAGTTTGGGGGATCGCGTTTTGGAAGCGGTTTTTGGGCGGAAATAGTCTAAATGCCGCTTCGTTGCGAGTTTACTAAATTGCAATGCTTGGGTGAGAAGGTTCAGTTTGGGCTGCTTCAAGTCACTTATGTGCAAGTCAGCGAAAGGCGCATCCGAGGAGGATACTGGACATTGCAATGTTGGCCGGTTCCCGAAAGTCGACATTGCCGTGGTCGACACTGAACCCAAAGGTGTCCATGTTGCATTGTGAATTAGCGGCAGCGACAAATCAGGGTGCAGTCGTCAACGTTTTGAGGAGCGCATCGAATTGACCCTGCGACGTGCTGATGTCAAGCGGCGAACGTAGCCATACTGCGATCTTGGAAACTGTTATGATTATTGGCCGCTTTGATTGCATAGTCAGGCGATGGTCACTGTCCCGAATTGGTTTTCGCGATACTGCAAAGCAGATCGACATGTTTGTCCAACCACTCTTCGTCCAGTGCCTCGTGGCGTATGAGCTTGCGGAAATAAGGTGCCGCGACTGCTAGTTCTATGAGCTGGTCAACCGGAATGTCGGCGGTGATCTCACCGCGACCTACTGCGGCTGCAAATACTGCTTCAACACTCGCGAACCTGTCTTTCATGAATTCCGTTATCACTAACCTTGCTTCTTCGTCGGTGGACGCAGCAGCGACCACCTGAGGCGCGATTTGGCCCCACGGTGTGTCATTCAAGGCTCCCATCAGTACACCGAGTAACCAGCGCAGGTCAGATCGTAGCGGGCCATCGGTTTTGGGCGGTATGTTTGGCGGTGTTGCGATGCGCCGGAATGCTGCATCACGCAGACTGCGCGCATCTGGCCAGTGCCTGTAAAGTGTACTGCGCGAAATGCCCGTTGCCTTTGAAACTGCGCCATGAGTTACGTGCAGCACGCCTTCATCCATCAGTATCTTTTGCGCAGCATCAAGCGCAGTCTGTCGTGTGGCGATCAGCCTAGGATCTTCTTTCAATCACTCCTCCTATAGAACAATTTGTTGCATAGTAGAACATTTTGTCCTAAAAGTATGGTCGGCCAAAACCTAAATCCCAAAACTCAATTCCACAAACACGTCTTGTCAAAATGGGAGCGTATCAATGTTCAAAGTGGCAGCAACCCCGCTGGCGGTACTCTTATCGATGGGCGCGACAACCGCATTGTCCGAGAGTGGCACTTACGAGCTGGATCCTGGGCACAGCCAGGTATTGTTCAGCTACGACCACATCGGGTTCTCAGAAACGTTTGGAATGTTCTCAGGTTTTAGCGGCGAGATAGAGTTCAGCGAAGATGATCCGTCTGCGTCATCTGTCACGGTGTCTATGCCTGTAAAATCCATGATCACGGGCTGGGATGCCCGTCTGCAACACTTCATGTCCGATGACTTTTTCAGCGCGAGTGACGGTGATGTGGTCACATTCGCCTCAACCAGCATTGAAGTGACCGGGGACAATACCGCAAATATTTCTGGCGACCTGACCATGAATGGCGTCACCAAACCTGTTGTTCTGGAAACAACGCTCAACAAGTCAGCGCCATATCCGTTTGGCCAAAAAGTGGGCACGCCGACTTTGGGGCTGGCTGCCACGGCGACTATCGTGCGGTCTGAATTCGGACTTGGGGCATTTGCGCCAGCGGTGAGCGACGAAATAGAGCTCTTGATCAATATCGAAGCATTAAAGGCTGAGTAATGTGTGCAAGGGCGCTGATACTGCGGTGAGCGCTCATTCTTAACTTTTGACGGGCTGGCAACAAAAATGAATGTGTTCCTTAAACTACTGGCGGTTGCTGCGATAGCGGTGGCGTTGACGTGCCCGTTGGCATTCGCACAAGAGCGCTCCTTGCCGGAGCGCACCTCGCCCCGTCCCGAAACGACAAGCGGCGTACCGCATATTCAGATCGGTGTCGAAATTGATGCCGATTTGGCCAAGCTATTGCTGGAGCGTGTTGCGCAATTCCCAGGGGTCACGCTTGGCCCGACACGCATATCACTTCCTGGCGCGATTGGCTTTCAGCTTGATCCCGACATGTTGTTGTCTCAACCGAGCTCTATCGTCGGTGGGTTTGAATTTGCGCATATGCATCCTGATGGCAGCTTGCATGCTTCGCTGCATCCGGCAATGGCGCGACGGGCGATTGAGGCTGGCTGGGCCGTAGCTCACCCTTGGGCCAATCAACGTCCCGGATGGAGTGGCTTTGTCATGATCTATACTCCGACTACACCAGAAGAGCTGGATGTCGTCATTGATCTGGTGGAAAGTTCGTACACCTTCATCACCGGCAAAACCTTGGGCTAAATGCCCACCTGCTGACCTTTCCGTTGCTGACTAATGCGCAGGTCAGCCAGTATTCAGCCTTGCGCGGATATACAGATGATCCATGTTCCACTGTTCCGGACGGACATGATCCAGAGATGTGGCGCACCCACAATAAGTGCAGCTAGGATGTAAATGGCGACACATCCTCGAAACTTGTCAAAACCTCATACCCCCAGTAGGTATTTGGTATGTTTCGCTTGGTCCTGTCGATACTTCTTGTTGTTGCATTCTCTGGCGCATCCGCAGCGTCCGTGAAGCATGGCTTGACTCATGGATCGGATCACTCTGGTCATCATGCTCAAATGGCAGGCGACGATCCGTTGGCTAATGCCGAGAAAGCTGTTGCGGATTGTTGCGACACCACCAGCGGCATGAGTTCAGCATCCTGTTTTGGTGATCTTGTCGCCACGGCGGGGATTTCGCCGATTGCTCCATTGGCGATCTCAGAGTGTGGTGTGACGCAAGCTGATTCCGATTTTTCGGGCCTCGCAATGGGCGTCCCTACCGGTCCTCCGAAAGCCTGAGCGGCAACGGGCGCCCGCCCGCAATCCGTTCAAATTTCACATCAAAGGACCGACAGACATGATCACACGTCGTCACTTCACCACACTGTCTGCAACTGCTCTCATCGCGACCGCTCTTCCCGTCCGAGCAGGCACCCCAATGCATGTGCTAAGCTCACCAGGTTGCGGATGTTGTCACGCATGGGCCGACTTGGCTCGCGCACGTGGCTACGCCGTAACCATTGAGGAACTGACCGACCCCGAGGCACAGAAGTCAGCGCGGGGTATCCCGCTGAACCTCGCATCCTGTCACACCGTTGAAGCCGATGGTTATGTCTTTGAAGGCCATGTGCCGTTTGAAGCACTGGAAGCCGTGTTGAAGGATCAGCCTGACATTACAGGGCTTGCCGTTCCTGGCATGCCAATGGGCTCCCCTGGTATGGGCGATGATCCGTCCGTCCGTTACGACGTCATTGCATTTGGGGGAGAGGCTGGGGCCGGTACAGTATACTATGGGCGCACCTACAAAGGCTTGTAGGTGCGCTCATAACGCTGCATTCCCAACATTGTTTTCATTGAAGAAAATCTGGGAATCTTGCCCATAACTCTGCGCGGTATTTGCGCATAAGATTGAACGATTTGCCCATAAGTTTGCGTGCCACGGAGAACCTATCGAACAAACCAGCTCCTGTGGCTTATCTGCAATTTTCAAATGCAACTTATTCCCAATCGCCAGCAGATGAGCGCCACGTCTTAGCGTCCGCATCCCAAATACTAGCGGTGACGCAAGGCGTTGGGTTTATTCCGTCGCAATTGGATCCATGAATATCCGCAACAACAACGCGTTGACGCCCAAAATCAACAACCGTCCAGCCCTGGTTGAGCAAGGATTGAACCTCCTCTTCAATCAAGAAGTGCGACATGCATCCGCCAGTTCCGCAGTAAAGAGATGCGGCGCTCGAACACGCAAAATCAGACTCATTCAAAACCCAGTCGCGTTGTAGATCTCCGTCGAGATCGACCCTTTCAACCGCGCCCCAGGCTATGTCAAACTGACCGTCGTTGAAATCCGCGCAGGCTTGTGCCGCCAGATCAACCTTCGCCTGCAAACCGGGCGGGAGTTGCGATACATCAGCCGCGACAGCTGGTGAGGTCCAAACAAGGCCCGAAGCAAGCATAACCCCGGCGACCAAACATTTCATCTGACGCGCTATTTGGGAAGCTGGTTGGAAGGAGGTATCAATTGCACTGATCATACCTGTAGTCCCCATATTCCAGCCAGTTTGCCGAGCGTTCGCTAAAAATCAGAAACTCGGACCTGTCCTCCCCAAGCAGGGCGACGACAAATCCAGCGGGCGGTACAGAGTTTCCGAAGTAACTGTAGGCCGTCATGGCTCTGATCGACTCGCCGTTGACCGTTACTCGCGCGTCCCACTCCCCCTCTGGATTGTCCAAAATTACGGGTTCGATCACGCGCTCTATCGCTCCTCCACCACAATAGACGATGCCTTCGGGCGCTTCGTAGGAGGCCCCCTGGTTAATTTCTGACTCGCAGGCGGAACGAAGGGACCGAATTGCCGCGCTGGAACCCTTCAAGTCAAAGATTCCGTAGCTGGCATCTTGATCAATCATCGACAGATTAACCGATGCATTGGCCGCAAGCTGGTCCAGTACAAAACCATAGTCTCGCTGACTATTGAAACTGACCTCGACAGGATAATTGTCGACGATCTGCAAAGCCGCGTTTTCTGCGCCAACCTGAAATGCTCCAACTTCGGTGGTGCCGTTCTTCAAGAAACGAATGGAAAGCCCCTGCTTGTCCGCAATGTCCTGGCTGTCCTCGAATCCAGCCGGAGCAAAGCGAATACGGTCACACTGAAGTTCCAGCGTCATGTTTCCTGTCTGAATAAACGCATTGGGGTTGGGCCCGGAGCTGAACGACCACTCCGCTGATGCTGTGGTCGCCACTGCCATCAGTAGCATTCCAATGGAAATGGTTTTGCAGCTCATTTTTTTCTCTCCATTGAGTTACGGTTCGCACTGTCGTTCAGCAGAAGTTCCAGCCAATTGCCCCGGCAACCAGATCAGGACACAGGTTCGCCGTATTCGTTTGCGCCTTCTTGGGAAGGTCGTGTCAGCCACCAGATCATCAGGATAGACAGAACCAATTGAAGAATTGAGACAACAACAATACCGGTCACGCCCAGTACTGCCGCGGGTCCCCGTAATGCATCGGGGTTTTCGGTCCCTTGCTCCAATACCGAAAAGAACGCCACCCCACCCAGCATAACAAATAGCGTTGTAATGCTGAGCGCCATCGGCAGCAGCAAATACCAGCCAGGTCGTCCTGAATCATGCAGCCTTCGCCAACCGGCGGCCAGCATAGGTATGAGAACAGCCAGCTGGAAAACAGAGGACAGGACCCGAGATCCCTGGCCTGTTTCGGGGTTGGTCCCGAATATGATCGTATCCAGCACAGCTAAGGCAGCACTCACGAGAACCACAAACAAGAAGAACCACCAGTATTCTGAGCGTATAGCCCGACCGGAGAACTGGAAGTATTTCGAGAAACACGTCTTAACGGCTTCACCAAATCCCATCTTTCAATCCCTTCATTGTTTTTGTGCGGCCTCAAATCGCTTCGCCGCTCAGGGGAACACACTCGTAGCTCCCACTTACTTTTTTGTTTGAACGCAGAGGCCTATCGTACGAGAGCGTAGAGAAATTTACGCGCGGAAAAAATATTGATTTATTACAAATTAGATTCAAACATGCGAATTCGACACAACTTTATTTTACCTCCGTTGTTGTCGTTGCTGCTCGCTGTGCCGAGCCCTTTCGACTTCTGGAGTGAGTACTGGCGGTCGGAAGGCACGTTACAATGATTGAGCGCTGGGAGGACGCGATGCTCAGACTTAACGTACTCGCCCTCTTTCCAGAGTTTGCTCTAGCATTTGCTAGTGACTTCATTCGGCCTTCACACGTTAATGTCGGCCCCGATAGTTAACGAAATATCGTCCCGCCGACCAAGCACACCGCAGCAAGTTTTGGGAAAGGTTGTCACAGGATCAAGGTATGTTCAATTGGCTGCACAGAGGCGCTCAGCGAAAACTACCGCTGGGAGTTGAGCCAGTTTGGTGTCGATGTCGCTGTCATCGAGCCCGGCGGCTTTCCGACGAACTTCTTCACTAACCTCATTCAGCCGTCCTCGCGCGACCGGGATGCAAGCTATGGCGAATTTGCCGGAGCGCCCGAGGCCATGCTGCAAAGCATGGGGGAATCCCTGGCCAACAACCCGCTACAGGTTCCGCAGATCGTGTCGGACGCGGTGCTTGAGGTGATCCATGCCACGCCTGGACAGCGGTGGTTCCGCAATGAAGTGGACAAGAGAGGTATGGAAGACCCTGTCATTCCGACAAGCTTGCAAACGGAAAAGGCAACCGAGGTGCTATTCACCGCCTACGATATGGAAGGTATGATGAAGCTGAAAACTAACGTGGCCAACGCTGCCTAATACCATCAGGCAGGTTTGGATTTTTCGGACCTTTCGATCCAAGACAGGCTTAGGAGGAGCTTGGCCGATGACACACCCCGCATTTACCTCAGACTCTGTGGCCGTGATCACCGGGGGTGCTTCCGGCATTGGCCTCGCCGCCGCAGTGAAGTTCGCGCAAATGGGAATGCGCATTGTTGTTGTTGATCGAGACGCCGAGAAACTGGCGGCCGCGGCAAACATAGTGTCGGCCGTTGGCGCGGCCGATGTTATGACGTCTGAGACAGATGTCCGTGATCGTGCGCAGTCAGAGGCGTTGGAGCGGATGGTGGCAGACCGCTACGGAGGGACAGATATCCTGATGAACAATGCCGGTGTCGGAGGCAAATCATCGACCATTGGGGACGCTGCGGCTTGGGACAATATGCTGGGTGTAAACCTGTGGGGTCCGATCCACGGCACCCAGGTCTTCGCGCCAAACATGATCGCCCGTGGCAGACCAGGCGCAATTATCAATACAGGGTCCAAACAAGGCATCACGACCCCGCCAGGTAACCCGGCTTACAATGTCTCAAAGGCGGCTCTCAAAGCCTTTACCGAGGCACTGTCCCACGAGCTCAGAACGGGTCCAGGTCATCAGATTACCGCGCATCTACTGATCCCTGGATTCGTCTATACCGGCATGATCTCCGCGCCCGAGAAGCCTGCATCTGCCTGGACCGCTGAGCAGACTGTCGACTTCTTTGTCGAAAGCGTGAACCGCGGGGATTTCTACATCCTCTGCCCCGACAATGACGTTTCACGCGACACTGATGAGAAACGCATCGCTTGGAACGCTGGAGACATCATTGAAAATCGCCCACCTCTTAGCCGATGGCATCCAGACTATAAGGAAGCGTTCGCGGACTTCATGGCGAAGTCTGGCTGATAATCGCCATAGCCCAAAAATCATGACGAGTTGACGATTGAAGACTGCCGGCAGCTTTACCGGTTGTCGGCAGCCTGAGTTCTGAACAGCCAAAAAGTTCGATATGATGAAACAAATGGTTTTCAGAATGCTTCTTGACGTAGCGGCGCCGAACAAGCTGCGGCTTGTTCCGGCTCTCAGGGCTGAGAAGCGCGGCGTGTCAATTATTTTCCGGCGGTTAACTTCGGTAGAATTGTTGGCCGTTGTCCTGATCCTGTTTGCAACGGCGACCCTAACCAGTGCTACAGCACCTCTCGTCAATCTCTGACGGCTTAAAGTGTTTAGGAAACATCGACTGCAGCACAAACAGGCAGATCTTCAAAGCCTCCGAGGGTTTGAAAATATCTGAGTGCAAATGGTAGTCGGTCCAAAGCCCTTCCAACAAAGCAACCAACGCGTCTGTTGCAAGTTTGGCGCTTACATCCTCGTACTCGCCTTCGCGCTTTATTTGTTCCAACAACTCCAGGATCACCGCGCGGAAACCTTTGTCTCGCGAGTCGATAAAAGGAAATATGTGAGGGTTTGAGAGCGCTTCAGCCCGAAAGGAAAACCAGATCGCGACGTCCCGCGCATTAAGGACCAAAGGGTCGAAATCTGCCCTTATGATAGAGATTAGCTTGTCTGCCGGGTCTAACTCTGGATGGACTGCAATGGCCTTCCACTGCTCCGCGTAGCGGACTGACAACTCCTCAGCCACCCCAAGAAGCAGCTTTTCCTTGGAACCAAAGTGTAGGTTGACCATCCCTTGCGATAATCCCGACAACTCTTGGATTCTTGCCGAAGTTGTTCCGCGTATTCCGTATCTATAAATGGCGTCCGCAGCCGATTGGATCAGCAGCTTTCGGTTCTGCAATTTACCCAGATCTCGGGCATTGGTTGGGGTATCACGCTCGAGAGTAATCTTATTTCTCCTTCGCTGGGTTAGTCGCCTTTGTCTTCTCGCATTTAGCAGTACGACAGTTCAAGGATTGACATTGAATGAATGCTTGTTCATTTTGTGATTTATATTACATTAAGGTGCTGCATGAACCTTTTCAACTCCGACTTTCGGTCCATACGAGAATGGGACAACGAACATTTCCTGCACCCGTGGGAAGGTATGTCACACCTTGGTCAAAATGAACGAACCTTTGCCGAAAGCGGACTTGGCGTTCATGTCGTCACAGAGGACGGAAAGCGCCTGATAGACGGCCCTGCTGGCATGTGGTGCGTTCAATTGGGCTATGGAAACACCGAGATTGCCGATGCTATGGCTCAGCAGGCGAAAGAGATGGCGTATTTTTCGCCCTTCAACAACGCCAACTCAACTCCGGCCCGTTTGGCACATGAAATCGCCAAGAGAACGCCGGGAGATTTGAACCATGTATTCTTCACGACCGGTGGTTCAACGGCCGTGGATAGTGCGCTGCGGTTTGTACAGTTCCGCAATAACCTGCTGGGAAAACCTCAAAAGAAAATCGTGATATCGCGACAGAAAGCTTATCACGGATCGACTTATCTGGCGGCGTCAGTGTCCGGAAAAGAGCGCGACAAAGGTTGGCTGGACCAGGCAAGTCACCTGACGCGTTTCCTACCGAATGTGAATCCGTATACACGTCGCTCCGATCAGACGGTCGACGATTTTCTGGACGAAAAAATAGCGGATCTGGAAAACATGATCCTGCAGACTGGAGCAGACAAAGTCGCCGCTTTCATCGCAGAACCGATCCTGTGCTCTGGAGGCGTCATCGTGCCGCCGCGGGGGTATCATCAGCGCTGTCTTGAAATCTGCCGGAAGTACGATGTCCTTTACATTTCAGACGAGGTCGTCACCGGGTTTGGGCGACTTGGGCATTGGTTTGCATCCGAAGACGTCTTTGGGATTAAGCCCGACATCATAACCTGCGCCAAAGGCATGACGTCTGGGTACGTACCCATGGGGGCTTGTATCATCTCTGACCGGCTGATTGCAGATGTAAGCGGAAATAATGCACAGAACGCTACGTTTTCAAACGGCTTCACTTACTCAGGCCATCCAGTGAGCGCGGCGGCAGGCCTGAAGACGATTGAAATCATGGAGCGCGACGGCGTTCTGGAACATGTCCGTGCAATCACGCCGCTCTTCGAAGAGCGCCTCCAGGCGCTGGCAGATTTGCCGCTCGTCGGTGATACGCGCGGCATGGGGTTGGTTGGCTGCGTCGAATGTGTTGCAGACGCAAAAGCAGATAATGCACTGGACCTAGATAAATCTGTCGGCGCCCTGATTGATCATCATTGTCAGGAGAACGGGTTGATCCTGCGGCCGATTATCAACATGTGCGTGTTTTCCCCACCTCTGATCATTACGGAAGGTGAGTTGAGCCAGATGTTCGACATCCTTGAAAAAGGTATCCGGCTGGCAACCGAAGACCTAAAGCAGCAGGGTACGTTTAAACCTTAGGAACCACCTCGGCGCGCCATCGCAATTTTCATGGTTGCGATACCTTCGCTTAAGTGCGCTGCGTTTACCCTGCCCGCATCACCTCTGGTGGCAATTTGATCGGGAACTTGGACCGAACCTCCGCATCCGCCTTGCTGCCAAAATAGTTTGGATAGTGATTGGACAGAATATCGTTCACGACTGACCGGCTCCGTTCAAACATATCCTGACGACCGGCTTTTTCCCAAGTATCGGTTAGCTCCCGATCCATCAGGGTTGGATAGACATACTCAGTCTCCATGTATTGCAAGGTCTGCGTGTTGCCGAGGAAATGACCGGGATCAATTGCACATTCGTGGATGACGTCGACCGACAGTGTGTCGTCGCTCACCTCGATACCACGCAGGGTTCGTGAGATCATGCCCGCTGCCTCGTTGTCGATGACCATGGACTCAAAGCTGCAACCCATCAGGCTGCCAAGCATACCGCCAAATTCGCAGAGCCTGTTGGCCCCGGCATGGGCCGCCAATGCGAAAGTTAACGCCTTTTCCAGACCGTATTGTGCGTCAGGGATCTTGGAATCCGTCATGCCGCAACCGACGCTGGTCGGGAGGTTGTAGAAATTGCCCATTTGGATAGCTGCCGCGGATATCAACGCCTGCTCACCACTGCCACCCGTGAATGAACCAGTTCGCAGATCAGTAATAAACGGCCAAGCTGCAAAGACGACGGGGGTGCCCGGGTTAATCAGATTGGCAATTGCGACGCAAGATAGGGTCTCGGCTACGGCTTGCGCCAAAGTCCCGGCCAGAGGCGCAGGCGACGTCGCCCCAGCTTGTGGCGGAACAGCCAAATCGCAGACAAGCCCCATCTTCGCTGTATCAATCAGGATCTCCAAGTTTTCCCGCCCAAACCGGAGCGGGGATACTATGGGACAACCGCCAAAAATGACCGAGGGTTTCTCGAGGAATTTACCCTCGCCGCCTGATGCCAGATCGAAAAGATGGATTGCGTCCTGAATGTGCTCTCGGGTGCGGAACGTCAGACAAGATGGTTTTTCGCTACCCGCCAGAATGGCGTAGAGCATGCTCATGTCGTGCTCGTAGTCCTGCGGCACATCCGTTGCCAGAACTGTATCACCGGTCATGTGGATGTTGTCGAGCCGGTCAACCAATCGGGTAAAGTCGTAAATGTCTTTGAGTGTCGACGGCCGGTAACTGCGAGTTTCCGCATTAAACGTTGTCACAGCGGTGCCGGAGTTCGCATAGTACACCTTGTCTTTGGTGCAGTGCATGTCATCCTTACCGGCCCGCGATCCGCGTGCATGGACATAGAACTCACTGGCCGCCTTAGCCAAAAGATCTTCCATCAACGCGCGAGGGAAGCACAGTCTACCATGCTCGTTCACCGTCGCCCCTTTAGGCAGCACGAGATCAAGAACTTCCTGCGTTGGATCACCGACGCCCGTACGCTCCAGAATGCTAAGGGCGGCCTCGTGAATATTTGACATGTCAGCATCTGAAAGGGGCTTGTAGCGCCCCCCCGAAATGCCCGGCCAGATTGCTTGCGAAGCGACGTTGCTGGTTCGCACGGCTGCACGTGCTTCGCGCCCACCCCCGCGCCGTCTTGATCTGCGCTTCGTTAATTCTGTCATAGTATTTCTCCGAATTCTGAGCGTGTCAGATCATGCTGAAGTAATTTCGATAGAAACCCGGAATACTCCATTCCATCTCGGACAGCGGTCCCGGCACGAAGCGGTGGGAGTTCACGCCCTCTTGGTTGTGACGGATGATCCGCTCATCATCGAGAGACGTGACATGCCAGAGCCATATCAACGCGTCCTTATGGTAGTCACGACCCTCTTCTGCGTCGCCGCGCACATACCAGACGATCTGAATATCCGTTTCCTGCAGCGCGCGTGGGACGAACCGGTAGCCAACCACGTGATCTGCATAAACAAGGAAGTAGTTCAGTGTCCCGATCCCCAGATCGGTGGCACCGCCATCGTGACCTTTCAGTTCACCCAAAGGCGGCGCCAGCGAAGCGCCATCCTTACTACCGGTCAAATAGCCGGGAAACAGCGGGTAGCGGCGCCAATAGACATCTGCACCCGGGGCGAGCGCGTTATCTCCGGTCAGGTCCAGCTCCTCAACGGGCACTCCGGCTTCTTTCATCCGCTGATGAAGTGCGCCGCTGAACTCCAGAACCTGAGCGGGGTCTTTCAACGAATGGCTGCGCGAATAGTCCTGATGAGACGGCGCGCAGTGGTAGCATTCCAGGTAATTCTCCAACGCCAGTTTCCAATTTGCTGGAACCGGGTATGAGGCTTCATGAGCGACCTTCAGGTTTTCAAATTCGAACGGTTTTGACAGTGGGGCCAACTGCACCAACGCAGCATCTAGCGGCGGGGCGTCTTCAGCTGCGCAGACAAAAATCAGACCTTGGAATATCTTCACCTGAACCGGGAACAATCCGTATTGGCCCGGGTCGAAATTCGACCCCATTGAACGCCCGTTTCGTAGCTTGCCGTTCAGATCAAAAGTCCACGCATGATAGGGGCAGATGAAATTGCGTGCCTTGCCTTTCCGTTCAATGCAAACCCGCGATCCCCGGTGGCGGCAAACGTTCAGATGCGCGCGCACCTCACCTTCGCGATCCCGAACGATGATGATGGACTCGGGCCCATAGTCGAACAGGAAATAGTCCCCCGGTTCTGCGACCTGACTAACATGGCCGACCCAGATCCAGTTACGGTTCCAGAACGCGCCGATATCGTTCTCGTATACTGCTTGAGACGTATAGAAGTGACGAGGCAGGGCGAACCCTTCCTGTTGCGCGTCCATTAAATCGCGCATTACTTGCAGGTCATCTTTTGGCATTGCGCACCTCATGCAGATTCAAGGGAAATGACTTCCCGGCGGAAGAACTCACGGTCGATGTCGTCCGCGTTACGTTCGAAATTCCGGGCAGCCATGTGACCCGAATATACAGCATCCGCGATCAAGCCGGGGTTTGCGGCATCTCCGATTAATTCCAACGTTTTCAGCGGACTTGCTGTCAAACCGCAAAGCTCGTCGTAAAGAGTGGTTTCTCGCATTCGCTGCGTCACCAGTACCACGGAGCTGCATTCAATGGAGTTCTCTCGCCCCGTGTAGACGCACTGCAATGTCGCCTGGCCGGGCGCGACACCGGCCAAGGTCTGGGACAGGTTCAGACGAACGCCTTTTTCCAACAGACTGCGTTGCACTTTAGTCTGCTCCAACGTCAATTCGGTAAACGGCGAAACTATTGAGGCCGGCGTTACAAAGACAACCTCTCGCCCGACCTGAGCCAAATGATCAGCCAAGACTCCACCGAGATAGGCTTGATCATCATCGTAGACCACAATCGGGCCGTCCTGCGGCATGACTCCGGCCACAATGTCTTCCGGAGTGAAAATCTGAGAACCTAAACCGATTGGTGCACCGTGAAATGCAGATTTCCCGCGCCCGTCTCGCCGCCATTTTGCGCCGGTTGCAACAAAGACGTTCGGTATACCCAACTCGATGACCTCACTGGCTGACAAACGGCTGTCGGTGAACAGTTGAACGTTCCCGCGTTGTTGCAGGTCGTAGATTCTGTGATCTGTCACGCGCTTCCAAGCGGATAGCCCGGTCAGGGCAGCTTCCTGCATCACACGGCCGCCGAACTCTTGCTTTGCTTCCGCCAGAGTTACCTCGTAGCCCCGCCGCGCCAATTGCATGGCGCATTCAAGTCCGGCTGGTCCGCTGCCGACAACAAGCGCGGCTTCCTCGTTTACCCGGCGCTCAATGATCTCAGGGTGCCATTTCCTCCGCCACTCTTCACCCATAGTCGGGTTTTGGGTGCAGCGTATTGGGACGCCTAGAGAGTCGGATGAAACACAGATATTGCAACCGATACATTCACGTATTTCTTCGATGCGATCTTCCCTAATTTTGTTGGGCAGAAACGGATCGGCGATGGATGGTCGCGCCGCGCCGATAAAATCAAGGATGCCCTTCCTGACCAGTGACGCCATCAAGTCCGGCGACGTAAGACGCCCGACGCCCACAACAGGCTTAGAAGTCACCTGTTTCACGAACTCGATATATGAGGTCTGAAAGCCGTCGCGGGGCTCGAACCGAGTCGTCGCAGAGTCGTTGCTCCAATCCGCCACATTAACATCCCAAAGGTCTGGAAGCTGGGCTAGCAATTCGACTACTGCACGGCCTTCTTCCTGCGCTTGCATACCCTCTGACCCGAGCATTTCATCAACCGCAAACCGAAGTGCAATGGCGCAATCATCTCCAACCTCTTCCTTGGTTTCTTCCAGAAGCTCGCGAGTCAGTCGCACCCGGTTCTCCAACGAACCTCCATATTCATCCGTCCGATCATTGAACTGTGGCAGCAGAAAATGATGAGGCAATGTCATGTGATGCCCCGCATAGACATACACAATGTCGAACCCGGCTTCGCGCGAGCGACGAGCCGCCGCGCGATGCCACTTGCGAAATTCTCGAATGTCAGCCTTGTCCATTGCCCTTGCCTGTTTCGGGTATGGAGTCTGCAAGACAAGTTCTGACGGGGCCAGCAGAGGCGCTCGGGTCAGGTGGTTTTGGGCATGGTGCCCGTTATGCGCCAATTGGATTGCCGCGAGCGAGCCCTTCTCATGAATTGAGTTGGTTATCAGACGCAGTGCAGGAATATCCTGATCGTCCCAAATTCGGTTTTCAGAATAAGGAGACAAATCCGAAGTCGGATGAATCTCGGCCTCCTGAGTGGACACCACCGCCCAACCGCCCTCGGCTTTCATCGCCCGCAAAGCAGCTTCGGCCTGAGGTCGCAAATGACCCAAACCATTGCAGTGGGGCACTTGGTAGAACCGGTTTCGAGCCGTTACTGGCCCGATCTTGACCGGTTCGAAGAGAACAGAATATTCGTCAGCGCCTGACATTGCCGCGCTTCCTCCAAGTAAATTGGAATTTGGTTCGTGGGAATGGAAGGACTTCTACGTCCCCACCATTCCCGGCTGTGTTGTAAGAGTGCCCTTAGAAGCCAGCTTTGATGCGCTCGAATTCCTTCAACATCTTGGCCTCCAGCTCGGGGTTAACAGCGTCAAAGAACAGGCTGCCTTCAAAGAAGCTGTCCACATCCGAAAACCCGTAGGTTTCGATCAGCTCTGGGTCTGCCTGTGCAAAAGCGTCTTCGTTGGCGTGGGCGTAACCCCAGCTTTCAATAATGTATTTACCGCTTGCCGCAGAGCTGAGCGCGTTCAGCATGTCATAGACTTGCTCATCCGACTGCTTGGCAGATTTCAGATGCACATAGCCGCAGACCCAAGTCGCGATACCTTTGTCTACATCACGCATCATGACCGCTGGCGTTTCGTTCCAGATCAGGTTCAGTTCCGATTGGTTCCATCCCCAACCCAGCGTGACCTCACCGCTGGCAATTGCCTGATCCAGTTGGCCGGCGTCAGACCAATAAAAGCGCACGTTCGGATGAATCGCGCGCAGGTAGTCCGCCGCTTTTTGGAATTCCTCGTCACTCATATCGGTATAGCTGGAGGCGCCAGTTGCCAATGCCGCCATTGCAAAGGCACTGGAAGCGGCGTCCGGAATGGCGACTTTGCCCTGATATGCAGGATCGGCAAGCAATTGCAGCGAAACATCATCTGCCGAAATCATATCGGTTCGATAGATAAGACCAGTATTGCCCCATTCGAACGGAACCATGTAGGTCTGCCCATCAATGGTGATGCCATCGACCTCTTTGATCTTGGGCATCAGCTTGTCCCAGTTTTCCAGCTTGCTGGTGTCAATCGGCTTGATCATGTCTGCCGCTACCCACTTTCTCAGGGCATCCGTGCAGGGATGGGCCAAATCAGCTTCAAAACCGGACTGAAGCTTTGTGAACGCTTCTTCCACGCTGCCAAAATAGGTGTAGCTAGGCGCACCGCCGTACTTTTCGACATAGTCGCCGTAGAAACCCTGATCCTCATATCCGGACCAGTCAAAAACGGTCAGATCAGCGGCGTTCGCCAGAGTTTGGCTGGCGGCAAAGGTGGCAACTACTGCTGCCATAAGTGATGCTGTTTTACTCATTTGTCTCCTCCCAAAGATTCACGTTTACCCAAGTCAATCACCGAGGCGCTTTGAACGCCAAGCCAGACGGTATCGCCGCGCGTGTGATCGACCGTGTGAAAGTAGTTTGGTACTGCGACGGCGATACTGTCTTTCAGACCATCGACGCGCACATAATAGTGGACACTCTCTCCATAAAAGGCGACGTCCGAAACCTCGCCCTGAACAAGAGCATCGTACCCATCCGGCTTTTCCGCACTGATTTCCAATTGCTCAGGACGAACGCCGACAAGAAGTTCCTTGTCATGCACCTGGACGTTGGGGTTCACCCCGATTTCCATCTTCCCTAAGCCCTTAACGTTGACTTCAAGCGTTTCAGCATTCTCTGCAGTCACTTCGGCATCCAGAAAGTTCATTCCACCGATGAAAGAAGCCACTTCCCGGTTACACGGTTGGGAATACAGGACCTCTGGCTTATCCACCTGCTTGAGCTGCCCCGCAAACATGACGCCTATACGGTCGGACATGGTCATCGCCTCGTATTGGTCATGCGTGACCATTACAAAAGTTATTCCAAGCTTCTGCTGAAGACGGCGCATTTCCAATTGCATCGCTTCGCGCAGATTTTTGTCCAACGCAGATAAAGGCTCATCTAGCAGTAAAACCTTGGGTCGCATGACGAGCGCGCGGGCGAGCGCTACTCGTTGCCGCTGACCTCCCGACAACTCGTTGGCCTTACGGTCCTGCAGGCCGCCCAGTTCAACCATCTCAAGCGCCTCGGCAACGCGTTCTTTAATTTCCTTCCGCGAAAACTTGGTCTTGCGTAATCCGAAGCCAACATTGTCGCCGACATTCAGGTGCGGAAAGATCGCATAACTTTGGAACACCATATTGGTGGGACGCTTGTTGGCAGGCACCTCTCCCATCGTTCGACCATCGATCCGGATCTCGCCTTCTTCGTGATCTTGAAAACCCGCGATGATGCGCAAAGCCGTCGTCTTGCCGCATCCCGAAGGGCCAAGCAGCGAAAAGAACTCACCCTCTTTCAAGGTCAGGTTCAGATCGGACACAGCCACAAAGGAACCAAAGCGTTTTTCGACGCCCTGAATTTCGATGATGTTCTGTTCGCTCATCTTATTCGTTTCCTTTGGCTTCAATCTGACGATTGGATGGAACGGCGGCGGAAATATTCGGCGATCAACAACAGCAGCACCGAGGACAGCAAAAGCAGCGATCCTAGGGCCAACGTGTTGGGCAATTTTGCCGGGAAGCGGATCTGGCTCCAGATATAGACCGGCAATGTCGGGCTGTTCCCGGATAAGAAAAAGGCCAGGACGAACTCGTCAAACGACACCGTAAACGTTACCAAAAGGCTGGCGACAATACCCGGCGCTACGATTGGGAGGGTAACACGCCGAAACGTTCCCACGACGCTTTCACCAAGATCGAATGCAGCCTCCTCCAAGGACTGGTCGAAATCGTCAAACGCAGATTTCATGATCGACACGGAAAATGGCAACGCCACGAACACATGCCCAAGGATCACGGTGGCCAGCGATGGTTTCAAGCCGATGCTGATGAACAGAACCAGCATCGAACTGGCCACGATGATGCCGGGAATGACCAGTGGAAGCATGACCAGTCCCTCAGACAACTCACGCCCCGTGAAACGATACCGAACGTAGGCGCGAGCTGCGAAGAGACCCAGAGATGTTGCCATCAGGGCAGTCACGCTGCCGACGATCAACGAGTTCACCATAGCCTGTAGCAGCGTGTCCTGCTGCCCCAACTGTGCGTACCACTTCAACGTGAATCCCTTTAGTGGGAAGGCTACGATAGTTCCGTCGTTGAACGAAAACAGTGGCAATAGCAAAACCGGCAGGTAGAGAAACACCAGATAGGCAATCGCATAAACCAGCAACCATGAGAAACGAAATGCCTTGGTCATCTGATCCTCCGGCCCAATGCGGTGACGACCACCACGAACAGGATTGCAACGCAGCCGACCGAAAGCATGGCAAGAAGAGACAGGGTTGCACCCAACGGCCAGTTATTGGCGGCACCAAACTGCACTTGGATCAAGTTCGCCACCATTTTGCCCTGGGATCCACCGACTAAGGCCGGAGTGACGTAATCGCCCACCGTTGGGATGAAAATGATCAGGCAGGCCGCAATGACCCCCGGCACCGTCAGAGGCAGTGTCACGCGAACGAACCTTTCAAGCTTGTTGCAGCCAAGGTCGGTTGCAGCCTCCAATACGCTGCGGTCGATCTTTTGCAGCGATACATAGATCGGCAGGATAGCAAACGGTGCCCAGGCGTGGGCAAGCGTAAGGACAACAGCGAATTCGTTGTAGAGCAAGAATGTCAGCGGCTCTTGTATCAAACCAAGTGAAATCAGCGCAGAATTCAACACCCCATTGAAGCCAAGAATTAGTTTCCAACTGAACACGCGCAGAAGGTAGCTGCTCCAAAAGGGAATAGTGATCAGCAACAGCCAGAGGGTCTTCTTCTGTGTCCGAAACGCGATGAAGTATGCAATCGGATAGGCAAGACAAACCGTTGCCAATGTCACCGCGCCTGCAATTGCGACCGAACGGATCATTAGGTGTCGAACCAATGGGTCTGTAAACGCCTCTTGGTAGTTTGCCCAAGTCAAGGTCCGGTCGATCTCAACATAGGTCTGGGTCCAAAAACTGTAAGCGACGAGAATGCAAAGCGGCACGGCGACGAGCAGACCGACGTAGAGCGTCGCAGGTGCGCTCAGTGCGAGGCCCTTGCCCGTTTCACTTCGTAGTACTCTGGCCATTCTTCCCTGCTGAACTTTGCTTTTTTGGTGGCGCGACCATGTCGATCACAAAATGGACAATCGTCCATTTAAATCTGGAATTATTAGACTAGTTGTGTCAACTGATAATTTCGAAACCGGGGATGGCCAATTTCACACTAGCCGCTAGAAGGCACCGCAAGAGACTGAAAACAAACAGAGCCGCCTGAACCAATGACTGGAAGACGACAAGAAATACGCGAGCGAAACCGCCTTTCCCTGATTGAGGCAGTACTCGACTCGGTCGCAGAGAAAGGGATTTCCGAGACCTCAGTCAGCGAAATCATTCAACGGGCCGAGCTGTCCCGTGGCATGATTCACCTTCATTTCGGCGGCAAGGACAACTTGGTTGACGAAGCCGCCCGCTACTCATCCGAACAATACTACAATGGAATTTATGACTTGTTGGAAACGACCGGGCAAACCGGACAGGAACATATTGAGATGATTGTTCGGGGCGACTTGAGTGAAACTATTCTCAATAAGAAAAACGTTTCCATTTGGTACGCGTTTCGAGGCGAGGCCCGAAATAGAGCAGCAATCGCTGCGTTTTCAGATACCCGCGACGCCAAGCTTCGTAATCTGGTTTTCAACGCTTTCGCTCGAATTGCGAAAGAAGCCGGAGCCGAACACCCTAATCAAGTTGCTAGGGACGCTACACACGGCACACTCGCAATGCTGGAAGGCATGTGGACCGATTACCTACTCCACCCGGATTCATTTGACCGCGACGAAGCGATGAGAATTGTTTTTCGTTTTCTGCGGGCAATGTTCCCGAAGCATTTTGACCTGAGCGGCGCTTTGTTGTCTGAGTAGAGCTTGAGACAGGTTTCCCATCTAGTCACTAAAGGACCGGAGAATCCACATCTTTCAGCCATCATGATGGAAGCACGGTACGAACGCAAAAAATTCAATTAATCAGGCGCTATCCGCAAATCAAAGTTGATGAATGGTGTCTTAAAAGTCTGCGATAAATCCATAAGGGGACGGTGCGAAGTTCAGTATCCGGGCTAAAATACAATGTGGAAGAAGGCATTTTTGGTAAGCCCACAAGGAGAATTCATGATCAAGTTCATACCTAACTTTCTATTCGCAGCAGTGCTTTGCACGATTCAATACTTGTCTAGCCCCCGTGTTATGGGCCATCTCGGACTAGAGTTTCGGGGACTGGTGGG
>NZ_WQEG01000006.1 GCF_013033515.1 Ruegeria sp. HKCCA6707
CCCTTGTTCCCCCTTCTCGGCCAAAGTAGTGGCCCAATTTTAGGGGGCAAAGACACAGCGTCGGTGCCGCGCACAAGTCGCTCGCTTACTGTTGTTTCTCCAGTCATCCTGGTAACAATTTATTCTTGCCACACATGCGAAGCCAAGATGTCAGACGGTAAAGCCGTTAGGGCTACTCCTGTGGCCATAACCTTCTCCTACATATTCAGTCAATCGAGTATGACCTGCACTTGCTATTCGGCCTTCCGGCACCTCATAGCCAAGCAGCTTGCTAGAAAGCGCCCCAAAAGGCAGTATTGTCGTCAGTTAAGTTCATTTGAGAAAAACCGCGCAATAGCGTGAGTGGTTTCGATGTTTTACGACTTAGGGGGTTTCTGATTTTGCCAGGTAAGCACAAGCCTTTTCCAAAACGCATTCAAGAAGCCGCACTTAAACGACAGAAAAGCAAGTGTGGCAGTTGTGGAACGAAAATCTCATCTATCGGCAAGGCTGGGAAAGCCGATCACAAATATGGGGAAAGCGCCGAAGGGCATCATGTGATCCCCCATTCACTTGGAGGGCCGCTCACAAAAGAAAACTGCGTGATTCTGTGCCAGTCTTGTCATTACTCGGCACATGGCGGAGGAGCGTATAGGAAAACAAAACGGCAATACGAAGATGTCCAAAACCTTCCGATGGCCCAGCAGATTAAGAAGATCGCAAAACTATTTCGCTATTATTAGACTTCTTGTTCGACTGCGCCTCTATCCCGAGTGAACCGCCAGTCGGCCAAAGCCGAGTTGACGCAGAGAACACTTCGCATCAGTAACGACTATGGAGTGCACTCTAATTGCACTTGGCTGTACATGTAAGCTGACAAACCACCATCTAGTTAAACAATAGGCTCTCTGGTTGAAGTCCAGACTTACGGCGACCCTCAACCCACCTAACGGGCGCCTAAAGTCGCTCTCTTCCAACTTTACCCGAGTGAACCCGATGCAGCAGAAAGGCTCAAGACGCGCCATCTGCGCATCCGTAAGCCAGAAAAGTTCAGACATATTCACCGCTCGTTTTGAACGCGATGAACCACGTAGCTAAACGGAAATCAATGAGTCCCGAGATTAGAATCGACGGTTCCTCAGTCAAAACGACAAGACTATGAATTTATTCGAGTCATTCTCTCGTTATGGTGACATCGACGTAATAGGCTTCGTCGAAACGACCTTGAATGCTCCGGACAGATTTCCCTTTACCGAAATTCGGAGGCAGATTCAGAGAAATAGAAAAATGTTCTTCGCGCACTTTTCCGAACAGATAACCAGTTCTACCTGAAATTCGCAGGCGACCTTTGTCATTCAGCGATGCTCGATATTTCTTGGGTCTCCGATCACCACCTGCAGTTCGATCAATAGCACTAACCAACTGAAAATTATCGTCGGTTTTCCGATATTTCAGCCACAGCACCGTTTTGTTTTCTTCCGAAGCTACTTCCGGATCATGATAAAGTCGGTCCGGGCGTCTTCGAATGTTGATAGTGTATACTCCGTTGTAGCCGCTTACTGTTTCACCACTCGACTTCTCTTGCGGCAAAACCTGTGAAGCAGTGCTAGGCTTCTCTGGGGCCTGAGAACTCCGTGTTTCCTGTTGAGCATTTCTCTTCAGGACTGCATAGGTTTCCGCAGTCAAGTAACCTGTTCGCGGCTCTCCGTTCTTGCTCTGAAACTCCCGCAATGCATTGCGGGAACGAGTGCCAAAAATACCGTCGACTGGTCCCACCGAGAAACCAAGGAAATTCAAACCGCTTTGCACTGCACGGTATTCGCTTGGACCCAAGTTTAAAGCTTGTTCGGTTCTCCGTTCAGCATCATTTGCGATGATTGACAAAATTGGTTTTTCATCGTTTTCGGTAGTTGTTTGTTCGTTTGCCGAAGTGTCGGGTTGAGCAATCGATTTCTCTTCGGGTTCATTTTTTGGAGTAAGTGATGCTACCGCAGATTTTGCCGCCAGTCCGGCTTGGGTGTCCGGATACAACCGAGCGATCATATCCAAAGCGCCTAGCCTAACGCTCTCGTCTTCAAGTTTCAACGCTTCGCTCAAAACGCGTTCGGCAGAAGCTTCACGTTCGTCGATTTTGTCTTCGGTTTTTTCTGGCGTATTGGAGACAATCTCGCTTTTTTCTACCTTCGCGACCGCTGGAACGAGAAATATGTCCAATCCAGGCAATGAACCATAAGTGAAAGGTTCCTGATACCCTTTGGTCTGTTCAAAAACAGAGTCTCGTACTTTTCGAAAAAGCTTTCCCAATTCCAGTCCCGGGACTTCGATATGCTCTAGCAGCGCTATCGCGTAGGGGCTATTTCGACCTTCTCCATCAAGCGCCAACGTACCTCCCCGTGCGGAATACCCGACAAGGACGCCACTTGGATCAATCCGAGCCAAGCCTTTCCCGATGGATCGGGATGCTGTGCTCCGATTCATGCGAGAGAGAAACGGGTTATTGCGGCATGCATCGACTAGAACAATATTTAGGCCTTTAGAAGGTATGACTGCATTGACGACTGTCTCTAGTCTGACCGCCTCGAACTCAATATCTCTTTCGCTTCTTAGTTCGGCATTAACAGGGATCAGATAATTGGTGTTGTTGATCTCGATTCCATGACCCGCGAAATAGATCAAAACAACGTCGGCGTCTGCTGCATTTTCTGAAAAGTCGCGAAGGCTCAGCCGCATTTGCCGGTAATCAAGGTCGTACTGTTCAGTGACTTCAAACCCTATTCGTCTAAGCGCTGAAGCGATATCCCGGGCGTCGTTTTCAGGATTGGTCAGTTTCGCAACTTGTTCGTACTTGGAGTTTCCAACTACAAGGGCCACGCGTTTGGCATCAGCGGAGTAAGCAGTTGTAAACAAAAGACAAAACGCCAGAAGCAATTGCCAAATCGGGCGGCAATTCTTAATATCTTCGATTAAAAAAAATCGTTTCATACTGTTGTGCCGCTTGCAGAAAATCTGCCATCAATAATGAACTTTGGTTTTATGATCATCGCAGTTTGGCTCAAAGCTGTCAAAAACTAGCAGTCTTATCGCTTCCACGAGTTCTGTATTTCGAGTACACCAATTCGGAGTTCGGCCTAGTGAGAGTGAAGTCGTAGGTCTGTGTAACAGTGGCCTACGTCTGAAAGTCGAAAACTCCGCAAATAGCCCCATGCCGATCCATCCCCCATTTTCGGCGTGGGGATTCTTTTGGGCCACTGCGGCCTTGCGAGAAAATCTGTTTGGGTCGCGGAAGTATGATGTAGCTGATTGTAGAAAAGCGGAATTTTGGTGGTCTAGTCGGTTGAGGTAAATTGCCCAAGTAACTTGTCATCTTCTTTCGCTTGTGTCGTTTGACTTGCCAAAGTGTTCCAAGAACTGAATACCAACTGTCGAATTGCCGCAGCCGTTCCAAGCAAGCCATCCGCCTTCAGCCTTAGCTCCACCTCGTTTGCTCGACGAAGAAATTCATGATCCATTCGGGAAATCCTAAACGGGTGTCGTAGTTAGAATTTGCACCCAATGGTTAACAAAAAGTAAATGCCCCTTCCTTCCTCATTTTCGCAACACGTCTTCTTTGCGTCTGTAGTAGTTGCGAAACAATTGGGTCATTCTAACACAGATAAGCGGTGCCGCGACTTCTGGCAGATAGCCAAAGGGGCAGAAGCGCCCAAGACGGCATCGGGAGCATTCCGCAGATTTCTGGGGGATGTTGTGTACGCACTCGGCAGAGGCGACAACTGGACCTCTCTACCGGCGGTCATGCGCGCTTGGCCTGTGACACCTACATTTCAGATGGGTACCGTTTCTGGGCAGTTGTTTCGGATTTTTTTCTTACTTGTCAGCGCAGGGGGTAAGTCGATCGTATGCGTCAGCGAAGCAGAACTTGCGGCCATTTGCTTCGCGATCGCGGACCGCGCGCGCATAATCCACGGCTACGCACAGAACAGCGAGGCACCACAAGCATAGTGGAGAGCGTCAATGGGCATACAGAGGAAGGTTCGAATAGGTCTCACAGCACCTCTTATTTAACGAAAGTCTAGCTTGCTGATCAAATTTTGAGCAGCTGAGGTTATTTTTGGGGGTCCAGCTTTTCCGATGACCGGTGAAAGGGTTGATTGTCGCGAAACAATGGGAACAGCCTAGACTGATAGGAGCTGACCCAAATCTGCGAAATATCACTTGGGCTATAAGCGCATGAAAAGTCGTTCCTAATGATCGGGTTGTGAAAGCCTCCCGGACCGTTCTTATAAGGCTAGTTTCTTGGGTTTTGTTTCGCCATGACCACGAACACTTCCGACATTCAGTTTTTAACCTGCTCTTTCAGAGGTGACTTAGAGCTTTGCGAGGTCATGTGTGAAAGCACAGACCGCCAGGCGCCTGAAATTCGCCACTTGGTTGCCGTTCCGCATCGAGATGTCGCAATGTTCCGTCATCTTAACAATAACCGACGCGAGGTAGTAGCATCAGAGGAGCTACTTCCAGCTGGGCTACGTACATTACCGATTCCAAGAGGACGTTGGCGAAAGTGGTTGGGGCTATCTAACCATGATCAGTTTCTTCTTCCTGAAGGGAAGGTGACCAATGGCTGGATTGTGCAACAAGTATTAAAACTTAGCGCGTCCGCTTCCAGCAGCGCCGAAATAGTCGTCCACCTCGACAGTGACGCGGCCTTAATAAAGCAGTTTTCTAGAAGCCATGTCGCGTCGGATGACGGTGCCGTACGGCTTTTTGCTAACCCGCATCTCGGTGAGCGCGAACCGCAAGGGTCCTGGCATCTTGCCGCGTCACAATTACTTGATCTTCCGCCCACCCGTTACTTTGGTGCTGGTTACATTGATCAAGTAGTGGTCTGGCGAAAGGATCGGGTACGCGAACTCGTAAAACACATTGAAGAAGTGGCTGGACAGTCTTGGCAAAACTTATTGATGAGAACGCCACAATTTTCTGAGTATATCCTTTACGGCGTTTTCTGCGAGCATATCCTTGGCAAGGCTTCAGGACATTACCCCACGGATGAGTCACTCAGCCTGACTTGCTGGACTGCGGGTGAAAACAACGAGACGATGCTCGAGCGCATAAAGCCTCACCACATCGGCATGGCAATTCAGTCGACAATTCCAATTTCGATCAAAGACAGGCGTAGCTTAGTTGAACAAACCAGTATGCTGTCGAAGCGCTTTGCCTAGTGCTTCAGTACGATCGCATAGCAGGGAGTTATTATTTGAATGAACCGTTCGGCACCTAACATCGGTATTGGCATCTGTACGTTCAAAAGGCCACAGGGATTGCAACGACTGCTTCGGTCACTGCCGCTTGGATTGATAGGTGTTGAACCGGAACCAATCGTTTTTGTGGTCGACAACGATGGCTCCGATCCGTCTGTTTCAGCCGTTGTTGCTCGCGTAAGCGCGGAGACATCTCTGGATTTACGTATTTTTGTCGAAAAGTCCCCGGGTATCTCAGCGGCAAGAAATCGATGCATTGAAGAAGCGCAGGAAGCGGGATGCACCAGTCTTGCAATGTTGGACGATGACGAATGGCCTTCGGAAGGGTGGCTCAAAGCACTTGTTGAAACGCAGCGCGACACGGGCGCCTGTGTGGTTGGAGGAATAGTGCACCCCGTATTTCCTAAGCAAAATGATAAACTGAACAAATACTCCCATTTCTGGGCAGTGGCCCCTCAGAAAAGAAGCGGTAGAGATTTCGTGCATGCGACCAGCAACTTTATCATTGACCTGGCTCAGATTGCTGATGTTAAAGCACCATATTTTGACGATGCCTATGGTCTCACAGGCGGCGGCGATCTGGTCTTTTTTTCGCGTCTTTTTGGTCTGGGCAAAAGGATGCACTGGGAAGAACATGCACTTGCTTTCGAGGAAATTCCAGAGAAACGCGCAAATTGGAAATGGATGAGAAAACGACGCTTTAGAGTAGGCAACCATATGGTAATGGAGGAAGAGATTGCCAAGGGTCGCTTCAAAACGCTTCTAAAGACAGCGGGTCTCACAGTCAGATTACTTTTTTATCCTGTACTGCGCCGAGAGCCGAACGGAGCAATGATTGGCTGGTGGCTAGAGACGGTCAAGGTGCAGGGGCGGTACTTTGCCCACCTTGGAATGCGATCAGTAGAATACGCGCGGGACGGAACAAATCTGCGACGAGTATCCGGTGCCAAGCCGTCGATCGGATCTTAGGTATGATGCAATCGTCTGAAAACTATGCAGAGGTTGAGGCGTTGGCGCCGCCTGCTAAGGAAGTGTTTGTCGCGATACCGACTCTGAACGAAGAGCAGAACATTGAAAATTGTATCCGGCAACTTCTCGATGGCGATCCATGGATGACGGGCGTCTGCCTAATTGTTGCAGATGGTGGTAGTACAGATAGAACATGCACCATCGTAGATCGACTGAGAGAAGAATATCCTAATTTGCGGCTTGTGAATAATTCCCGCAGGCTGCAGTCGTCAGCTGTAAACCTTGTTGCTGAATTTGCCGAAGCTGAAGGCGCTCGTTTTCTGGTTCGCTGTGATGCACATGCAATCTATCCCTCTGGTTTTGTGCGTCGTGTCGTTTCAAAACTGGCTTTGATGCCCGAAGATACGGCGGCGATAGCTGTCGTAATGGATGCCGTTGGCGAAAATGCTTTTCAGCGCTCATTGTCCACGATCGTTGACACTCGTATTGGTTCGGGAGGTGCACACCACAGAGGTGGAAATTTCAGTGGGTATGTCGATCACGGACATCATGCTGGCTTCGCTTTGCGATGGTTCCGGGCTGTCGGAGGTTATGATGAAACCTTCTCACACAATGAAGACGCGGAACTGGATGCGCGCTTTGCGAAGGCAAACGCATTGATATGGATGGAGTCGAGCATTCGACTGAAATATGTGGTCCGAAATAGCTTAAACAAACTGGCACGGCAGTATTTTAACTACGGAGCTGGACGAGCACGCAACATAATGAAGCACGGAACGAGACTTAAGGTTAGGCAAGTGTTACCGCTGATGTGCGCGACACTGTTGCTGGCTTGTATTCTTGTGTCCGCTTTTTGGAGTGTCGCGATTGCTCCCGTAATTGCGTACTTGGGCGTGTTGTTGGCTTTGAGTCTGATATTCACCTGCAAACTCAAATCGCCCGCAGGGCTGTGGACGGGGCCAATTGTCTTCATCATCCACAATGCCTGGGCCGTCGGATATGTATACGCGTTTGTCCGCGCGCAAATTCACAAAAGCGGGCAGGTTGCAACTCAGTAAATTGCCCAAGGGCCGATACTGGTTCTGGCCGTAGTCACAGCTCGCTATGATCTACAGCTTCGTTTCGCAAAATTTGTGATTTTCTACCTGGTCATGTGCAACGATTTTTTATTTCGATTCGCGCAAAGAGTTGAGACGTTTTGGCCGCAGAAAGCTTGCGAAAATATCCGTCAGGGAATTCTCTCTCTGATTATATTTATAGCAGTAGCGCCTGCATTCAGGCAACAACTTCACACCTGTGATGCTTCGACCGAAAAATCTATTTCTATCGGCAACGACACGAAATATCCGTTTACACTCATACTACGCGATTGATCCATCATCAAAGGACTTGCGTTACCGAACTGCACCGACTTAGGTTTCTGTTTTCGTGTTTAAATTTGGAGTCGCATTGCAATGACCATTTCGGAAGAGTTAGAAATTCGATCCGAACCGAACCTTTTCAATCCGACCATTCCGATCGGAGGCATTTCGAAACGAACGTTTGATACCGTTATGGCGTTATTCGCTTTGGCCTCCACTGCAATTATTTTTTTAATAGTAGCTTCTGTAATTCCTCTCTTGACTCGTAGTAGCCCGATTTACAGACATGAACGAATTGGCTTTTCAGGTCGTAGATTTAGCTGCCTAAAGTTTCGCACAATGCACATTGATGCGGACGAAAAATTGGCCAAACACTTGGCCGAAGACGCATCCGCCGCCGCTGAATTTGCCAAGTACCGAAAGCTTTCAAAGGACCCAAGAATAATTCCGGTGGTCGGGAATTTTTTGCGAAAAACCAGTCTTGACGAACTCCCTCAACTTTTCAACGTGCTATCCGGAGATATGAGTATTGTTGGTCCGAGGCCCATTACCGAACCTGAATTCGAGATGTACGGAAAAGGCCAGCATTTTTACGTTCAGGCGCGGCCAGGAATTACCGGGCTATGGCAAGTCTCGGGGCGCAATGAACGGACGTTTAAAGAACGCGTTGAGATAGATTGCCAGTACGTCGGTAATTGGTCGTTTAAGCGCGACTTGGCTATCTTCTTTAAAACTCCATTCGTCGTTCTGACTGGACGTGGTGCAATGTAAAAAACTTGTTTTAGCGTGCAGTGCCTAAGGATGTTTCAGGTGGTTACAGAGTGATGAGATTTATTAGTTCTAGACAATCAAGCGGTAACGCGCGAATGGAGTTCATTATTGTTCATATCCGATTAAACAGGTCTCTGAACACGTTATTTTACAGGATTCCATCTGGTGGTTGGTTACCGAAAATTACGACTTTGCAAAGGGAATGTTGGCATCGAGCGCTTTCATCAGACAGAATCGTCCCCTTTCGAATTTTCGTAACTGAAAAGACTGTTGGGCTGTCATGAAACTGGCGGTTAACGTAATTGACCCCTCGCTCTTTACGCTTCCTTACGACGAGCATTTCGTCAGCGCTTTGCAGGAAGTGGGCCTGGATGCTGTGCTGATTGGTCGACCACTTCGGAAGCAGGAGCAAGCGCCGGAGGTTCCGTATGCGGATCATTATTACAAAACCTCCGACGGTATTCCAAAAAAGAGACATAGATTCCGGGTGCTTGCCAAAGGTATTGAACACTGCCGGGACACCGTGAACTTGTCAGGCCTAAAGAGGGGCGTCCCCACCATTTCTCATTTTCAGTGGTTGCCGTTTCCTTTGGTGGATGTTTACGGAATGCGCATAGCCAGACGATATGGTCCGGTGATCGCGACGGTTCATGACACAAGTCCATTTAATGGGACACCTACATCGAGACTCCAGTTAACAGGTTTCATTCGTGCGTTGAAATTGGCTGACAGGATTGTGGTTCATACGCCTTCTGGACTAGAAAAACTTGCGGCCAGCGGGATCCACAAGCGAAAGATGGTCTGTATTCCGCATGGGCCAATGGGTGACTTCGGAACGTTGCCAAGACCCTCGAAAAACAAAACCGCGAAAATCGTGTTGTTTGGAAAGCTGCGACCCTACAAGGGCGTCGACGTATTGATAAACGCACTTGCGCGCCTGAGCGTTCAGGAACGCCAAGGCTTGAAAGTGATAATCGCTGGCGAGCCGCTGATGGATTTGAGCGCAATAGAGCAAGAGATTGAAGCAAATAATTTGCATGACACCGTAGATCTGCGTCTTTCTTTCCTTGACTTTCCAGAGATGCGTACGCTTTTCGCCAGCGCAGACGCTTTTGTATTCCCCTACCGCGAGATCGAAGCCAGTGGGGTTTTGTATATGGTGCACAGTCTTAAACGCTGGATTATCGCCTCGGACATTGGTGCATTTAGTGAAACTATCGCTGACGGACTATCTGGTCGGCTTGTACCAACTGAAAATCCAGACGCGCTTGCGCAGGCTCTTCGGGAATTTGCTAAACTAAGACCACAACCGGTCGAACCTGTCTCGTTAACAGGCTGGAACGAAATCGCGAGGAAAACCGTCGGTATCTATGAAGAGGCGCTGGACGGCTGGTATGCTGATGTTGGCAAGTCTTCGGCCATGACCGGCGCGGGAGCGCTCAAAGATGGGTGAAGACAACATAAGGTTCGACCGAGACCCAAAGTCGAGACTTAGGCTGGAGTCGGCGGCAACTGGATTTACGGTGAAAGACAGTCATTCTGGCAGAAGAATAACTGCCGAAAAGCTCCGTGTGTCCGAAGCCAACGATCGCGCCAAATTCCGCTCTCACCTCGAAGACCAAACGGATCGCTTTAGGCCTCTGGATCTGAGGTCGCTTGTCTTGCCTTTTGTTCAACGTTGGATGGTAATACTAGCAGCAGTTTTTCTACCCGCCGCCGCTGCCTGGTACTACTCTTATCAGTTGCCGCCGTCATACGAGGCTTCGGCGACGCTGCTACTTGACCGAGAACGTGTACTTCTTGGTGACATTGCGGACGTTTCCGCAACTGCCAATCTGGCCGATTCTGTCCATGTATCGAACGAAATTGCAGTTTTGCTTTCACTTCCTGTCTTGGAAGATGCCGCCATGCGCATCGCGCCCGCTGGCGCCGACAGGTCTATCGATGGCACAACCAATGCGGTGGTAGAGCTGCGTGAACAGATAGATGTTAAGCGCGATCTCAACTCAATGGCTGTTGTCATCACCGCTACCGCTGGTTCTGCTGTCGAGGCTGCAAATTTGGCGAACGTTGTGACCAGCGCATATCTCGATCACAAGGTGCAAGTAGCGAGTGAAACAACCGAAAGGACTTTGCAGTGGATCGATCGAGAGATTGAAAGACTTCGAAAACTGACCGACGAACTCAATCGAAACATTCAGCAGCAAAGGGAGCGCTTGCTAAAAGAGGGCCTAAGTGATGCTGAACTGGTAAATCGACAAATCAGATCTGTGGCTGATGCCAGCGTTTCTGCACGTCTGAGAAAGTCGAAGATTTCCTCCGCGATTGATGACTTGAAACGACAGGAGGCAGCGGGCGTTCTCTCAACTGCGGATCGGCGCGATTTGCGCGACCTTGAGGCCCAAAATCGCATCGCCGCCGACGAAATAAGCGCTTTCGAAGTTGAAACCGAGCGACTTAACAAGACTGCTCTCGATGGTGCTGAGGCAAACAGGCTGTTGGAAAATATGCTTCGTGAAACAAATGCATCACAACAACTTTTGACAAACCTTCTAATCCGCAGAAACGAAATTTTCGTTAGGCGCGAGGGGATTTCGCCCGGAGCTCGTATTATCAATACTGCGATAGCGCCTGAGCATCCTGCCGGACCGCGGCGAAAGCTTTTTGTTGGCGTGGCCGCTTTCGCTGGTCTTATGAGTATCGTCGGCGCGATCCTTCTGTGGGACATCATCGTACAAAGGTTCCAGACCTTGGGGGCAATGCAGAAGGCGCTTCGACTTCCTTTGCTCGGAGCTGTTTATTCGCGTCTGCCACTCAACCGAACGCGACAATTCCAAGATTATGATATCGGCGCGGTAGGCGGTTTGAATAGCATAGAGTACAGCCTGCTGGAAGGTGCAGCTGAACCCATGATTGTCGCACTTTTCCCCACAGAAGAAACACTGAGCGCGACCGTTGTTGCTCATGCAATGCTGGGAAGTGAAGCGACTGTCCTGCGAGATGCTTCGGTCGTGATCGTCGAAACTCACGACTCCGGTGATGACATCAAAAGCAACATTATTCCAGACACAAGCCTAATTGAAGCCGGAGGTGAGGTTATGCGGCAGCGCTTGCTTACAGCGTGTCACACCACGTTGCTTGTGCTTCCGACACCAGACAGGTCTGACCTGTCATATGCATGGGCGTCAATTGCAGACCGTGTCATTGTTGTCACCAAGGGGAAAAAGCCAAAAATAAGACCTACCACACAGATAGTGGACTTGCTCTTGGGCAATAAAGCCAAAGCGATTGGTTTGGTGACTGTGCTATGACCATTCAAGTTTTCTGGCAAATCCGACATATTGCTTTTGGAGCAGTTCTGTTTTCAGTATTACCCTTGCTTGTTGCTGGTGCAGCTCACGGCAAAGAAACCCTTCAGCTGGCTTTTTTGCCAACGGATCGTCCCCCGAACGCTTGCGAACCGGTTGTTAGCACGCCAAATGCGACTGTCTCTCTCTTCCCAACCTTCCGCGACAATTTTGATGAATTCGACCTAACGGATACGGTTTGGCAGCCGCACTACGCGCACAACGAATACTCTGACTGGCGCGCCAGAACTCTGGAGAACAACAAGGAGTTGCAGATCTACGTCGATCCCGGATTTAGTGGCTCAAGCGACAAACCACTTGGCCTAAACCCATTCCAAGTTACTGATGGTGCTCTAAGCATTTGTGCCCGAGAAACGCCTGAGGGAGTTATCGAATATCTAAATCAGTATCCATACATCTCAGGAATGATATCGTCCCGCCGGAGTTTTTTACAAAGATACGGCTACTTTGAAATTGAAGCTAAATTGCCTCGCGGACAGGGCCTTTGGCCTGCATTTTGGCTGCTCGCACCTGGTCAGTGGCCGCCGGAAATCGACGCTATGGAGTATCTAGGTGGAAGACCTGGAAACATAGAACTGCATGTTCATTGGGAGGAAAATGGCTTCAATTCGGATGGGTGCCAGTTCGCAGTGGTAAACGAAACTGAAAGCTTCAAACGTTACGGGGTCCTATGGCAACGTGACCTGATAACTTGGTACATTGACAGGAAGCCTGTGGCCCGTATTGCGGCTAAACCCGATATGGACCAGCCAATGTATATGCTTGCCAACCTCGCAGTTGGAGGCTCCTGGGGTGGACCGCCCGACTCGGATACCAAGTTCCCAGCCTGTTACTCAATCAGAGAGATCACTGCCTGGCAGTTCCACTAAAGGAATGCTTTTGCGGAGGGAAATGTGAAACGTGTTTTGATGTCAGAGAACCCTTTGAGAAAGGACATTAATCCATTTTTTCGCATCGTTTTTGGTGAGCCTGGTTTTTTGTCCGAAGTCGAAGTCAAACCGTTCAGGCCTGGTTCATTTCGACCGGATGCCGGAAACATCCACCTTCATTGGCTAGACTGGCTTTTGCATTCGCGGTTTGCGAGACGGTTTGAAACGATCGCAGATCTTAAATATGCCGACCTCGTTAGGCAGATAGATGTAGTAAAACGCTCTGGTGGCCGGCTCATATGGACGGCGCATAACGTCAGCCCGCATGATTTTGCGTCAAGGAAATCGGAAAAAGTTTTTGGTAGGTGGAAAGACGAGATCTGTTCGAGAATTGATACTGTCGTTATTATGTATCCGGGAGCCAAGCAGGAGATTTTGAGAACGACACCCTCTTTAGCTGCAGCCAGTTTCAAAGTCGTGCCCCATCCTCACTACCGCGACTTCTTTGAGCCGTGTAACGAGGATTTGTCCCCGCGCCGCGAACTTGGGATTCCAGAGAATGCTTTCCTGGTTGCATCCGTAGGTCATATGCGACCATACAAACAATTGCCTAGTCTTTTGCGGTCATTTTTGGCGATCGCCAAAGAAGATGAATACCTCCTTTTGGCTGGAAACTGCGGGGAGGAACTGAAACAGCAGCTTTTTACCATCGCGGCAAACAGAAAGAACATTATCTTCAAGTTTGGTCATTTGTCTGACAGTGACTACGCATGCATTGTCCGCGACGCGGACTTGTCAGCAATGAACTTCGGAAGAGTTTTGAACTCGGGTTCGGTAGTAGCATCCCTGTCGTTGAATACCCCCGTGCTTGCACCTGCCAAAGGCGCATTGCCACATTTGCAAAGCCAAGTCGGGCCGGGATGGCTTGCTCTCTTCGATGACGATCTGGACGAAAAGAGCTTACGTCAAAGCGTTGACGAGATTCGGTCCGCCGAGGCGAAGGGTCCCCTCGATCTGTCGTTTGCATCTCCAGCTAAGGTTTCGCAAGGCTACGTCGATGCGTATGCATAGAGTCAGGAATTGGGTTAAATAGTTGAGTTTATCGTTCCATCATCGCGGCATCAGACGCGCCATGCTTCTTGTGGCGATTTTTGTTTCCGCAATTCCGTTGAATGCTCTCAGACTGGGGCTTTTCCGCCGAGTGTTTGGATACAAGATAGGCAAAAACTGCAAGATTGGAATGTTCACAGTCATCCTTTGCCGAAGCTTCACGCTGGGTGATGGCTCTACCATTAGAGCAAGAAACAGTTTCAAAGGAGACTTTGATTTCCGAGCAGGCCCTGAGTTTTTCGCTGGAATAGGAAATACTTTCATATGCCCCTGGGTTCTACGCGATGAAATGGAATACACCGCAAGTATTGCCTTTGGTAAAGACTGTCTTGTCAACGAAAGCCACTACATAGATGTCCACGGACAAATTCTGGTCGGAGATGGGACATGGCTAGCAGGCCGAGCCAGCCAGTTTTACACCCACGGTATCGGCACAATGGACCGAAACATCTCGATCGGTAACCGGTGCTTTATCGGGTCCGCTGTACGATTTGCACCAGGTACCCGGGTTGGAAACCGTAATATCATCGGAATCGGATCGGTTCTTTTGAATGAGATCGACGAGGATGAGAAGCTGATTTCAGGTTCACCAGCCCGCGTTATTCGATCCATAAAAGCCGACCTTGAAAATGGTCGATACCGCTTCAGCAAATCGGACTGGACCTGATCTATATGGCGAATTCGCTCTCCAACAAGCACTTAAAAATTTCGCGAGCGCGTTGAATTGATGTCTGTCAGCGTCGATTTGAGAAAATTCATTCTCTCAGTTGGCCCAACTGGTGCGTCGGCAGTTCTACAACTTTTTGTTTTTGCCCTTACTGCAAGATCACTTGGACCAGAGCAGTTTGGTTTGCTCGCTGTTCTTTATGCGGTTTCAGTCATTTCCGCCGAAGTAGCCGGATTGGGTGCAGACAGCGCTTTGCTCAAGTCAGTTTCCGTCCAACCGACCATGTTCCGCCGCGCATGGGGACATTTTCTTTTGGTTTTTGGAGTTTCCGTCGTTCCTTTGGCCTTAGTTGCGGCTAGCTTGAGTTATTTTTTTGCAAACTCCTCCGTTATGTGGATTGTCGCCTTGGCCCTTATCTTAGGGGAGATAACGATAGGTCGAGTCACTGCCGCTACCGAATTGGTCTTTGTCTCCCAGGACAGACCGGTTCAGGCCAGTCTGATCCGTCTGTTTGTGGTAAGTTGCCGGGCACTTGCAGCAATCATCGCCTTTGTCCTATTGGGTTGGAATACAGTGGGGGGCTGGTCATTAGTAACGCTTTTGCAATCATTGGTTTGCAGTTGCCTTCTCATAGGTATTGTAACTCGGACATTCGGTAGACCTCAGATTTACCTTATCCGGGGTGACATCGTTTTCGGTTGCCTGATGATGTTGAACCAGCTTGCGCGCTCTTTAAACAGCAACTTGGACCGGATTGTACTGTCCGCCTTTCTATCGTCGGCACAGATTGGTGTTTACGCGTCGGGTACGCGCCTTCTCCAAGTGAACGGGATCCTTAATCAAGCGGCGACACGAATTTTTTATGCGCGCTTTTTCAGGGCTGGTGAGCAGGGAAGTGACGCATTGTCAGAATACACCCTCGCCACGGGAAAGAAGATGGCCTGGGTCGGAGTGTTGGGTGCGGTGATAATGATTGTTCTCGCGCCATTCCTGCCTTTTGTACTCGGAGAAGGCTATGCGCAAAGTAAGTGGGTTGCGGTTTGCCTTGCGTTGATCAGCCCGGTTATTTCTTTACAGTATCCGCCCGCAGATGCGCTCACCGCCAGCAATCGACAATTGCTACGGACGATCATTTATTTCTCCATGGCTCTAGTTTCCGGCGGATTGATCGCGATTGGAGCGTTCGTTGGTGGTATTTTCGGAGCACTTGCGGGAATGGCTCTATCCCAATTCGTTCTCTGCATAACGCTATGGTACATGGTGAGGTTTGTGAAAACATGAACTACTTCGCGACCTCGACAGACAGATTGAGGGGAACTTCACTACAGAATAGGCAAGACAGATGTCGAGCTACTCATCGGATGCTCGAATGAACGTGGTAGAGTCTCTTGTCTTCCATAGCAGACTCTTGCTGCTTCCGGTTTTGCTGATGTGCCTGATCGAATTCGGTCAAATCTGGTACTTCTCCCCTAACGACTATGGTGACGTGATCCGAAGTGGCGGAGACGGCATTTTCAGAAAAATTCTTTGGTTACTGGCCCTTATCGCCATCTTAGGCCACTTTTTGCGGTGCGGCTTATTAATGGTCGCGAGAGTGCTGTTGCCGCTGCTACCTTTTGTATTGTGGTGTTGCCTGTCGACGATTTTGTGGTCTGTTGACCCGTTATTCAGCCTTAAAAGTGTTGTTTTCTGGGCCATCGCTTCTTTGGTCGCTGCATCGGCGGCAATTGAGGTTGATAGCAAATTGTTGTTGCGTACACTCGGCACGTTTTTTGTGGTCGTCGTGCTATGTTCTTTTGCGCTCGCAGTCGTGGTCCCTCAATCAGGTTTCACTCGATACGGAAACGAATTGGTATTGCGAGGTTTTTTTCCCCACAAGAACGTGTTCGGTTGGTTCTGCGCGATTGGCGGTATTCTCATAATTGCGAACCGCCAATATATTTCGACACGCACCAGCCTGTTTTTCATTCTCATAATTACCCTTGCGATTTTAGCCGCTCAATCTCAGACGTCGATTGTTGCTGTGACAGCAGGCCTACTATATATTTTCGCCGTTCGGCTACTTAAGCGGTGCTTTGGGGACGGTGCGCGGGCCTTCTATGCGATGATGATCTCGCTCACTCTGGCGGCAAGCGTGGTCTTTTACTTATACCCTTTCCTTTTGGACTTGGTGGGTAGAGATACAACTCTCACGGGACGGACAGCTGTCTGGGAACACTATTTTTCCTATCTTATTCACAGACCAGTGACTGGACTTGGCGTCGGTATCTTTTCTTCAGACACAGATATCAATCTGGCTATCGGCGGTAGCGTACCTGGATTTGAATACCAAAAACTCCATTCGCCACACAGTCTGTACGTTGGACTGTTCGGTGAAGTTGGTTTTGTCGGCCTGCTATTGTTTCTGGGCGGACACGCTTACATCGCCATCATCGCCTCGTTCAAAAGCAACAATACCTGGGTACATTGCGCAGGCGCGCTATCTTTCCTTATCATTTTGGCGGGCACGGCGGAGATGCGAGATGGCATTATTCCGGGAATCGCAACGATCATGCTTATCGTTGCGCGCGGCGCAAGTTTAAGATCGCTGTTTCCCAATGCAGGTCTGTATATGAAAAATGAGGTCGCATGATGGTTGTTTCAACTTCGGAGACCGTGTTGTCTCAATTAAAGATTTGGATGAGCGATGCATGCGCAAGCCTCGCTTAATCTTAATATACGAACAATGGACATGGATTTGATTTCCAGAATTTTTTCAATACGTTCAAAACGGAATGCAAAGGAACTGTGGGTGTGCCTGAAAAATTGTCGCATGGACCGCAATCGAAAAGAACCGTGAAATCAGATTGCGAAACCAAACGGTTGCAATTCGATCTTAGTCGGAAAGGACCTTTGCCGGTCTTTTTCGCTCTGGTAGTTGCAATACTCTGTGCAAACCTCGCTCTGGCGAATTCAGCTGACAATTACAGGCTGGTCTCGGGCGACGTCGTAACGTTGGATTCTGTTTTTTCAGACCGGCAGTTGGAAGTTCAGATCGATCTGAACGGACAAATACGTTTGCCAGATTTTGGCAGCGTCAAAGTTGCTGGTCTAACTCTCGATGAAGCGGAGGATGCGACTGAAGAGAAAATTCGGGAAGGTGGGCTATCTGAAGCACCGCGGGTCTCGATGGCGGTATTGCGCTACGCTCCCATTATTGTGTCAGGCAATGTTGAAAGGCCAGGTAGATACGACTTTTTCCCGGGACTGACAGTTTCATCTGCGATCGGCCTGGCTGGCGGGTTGCGTTTGACCGGGATGTCCCGTGTGGAATTTGACCAACGGCGAGTCAGTTTGGCGTCTCAACTCGCCGAAAGCCGATACCGGATAGCTTCCCTCGTTGCGACAATGAGACGTCTCGAGGCAATTGCCCGCGATGATTCAGAGTTCGAAGTGAAAGTTGAAGATGGTACTGGAGTTCCTGGTCTCGAGCCCAAGCTCTTTTCAAGACTGATCGAGAAGGAAGCGCTACTGTTCAACATAGACCGGCAGGTTCAGGAGGAATTGATAGCTGGTTGGAACAATGAGCTTGAGGTGCTTGGTGAGCGGCAACGACTTTTCAAGGAGCGCCTGGAAGTACTAGATCTACGGGCAGCTCAGACCAGGGCTGATCTGGAAGACGTCTTAACTTTGAAAGAACGCGGTCTCCAAACGTCTGCAAGACTTGCAAATGCAGAGCGCGCTGCAGCGGATTCGCGCAGTCGGTTTCTTGAGATCAACAGTCTGCTGGTCGAAGTTACTGGAAAAATCGCTGAAGTCGAACGTGAAGTAACGCGTCAGCTAAGCAGGCGGCGAGCGGACAACTTAGAAAGCCTTAGCCGAATTGGTAGCCAGCTTGAACTGGAGCAGATAAATTATGGGCGTCTTGTTGAAGAGCGGCTCTTGGTTGAAAACATCGGTTTCCAAGCGATTGACGCCTGGCCGGAAGACATGCAAAGCATTTCCATATTCAGCTTACGGGAGGGAAGGTCAGCCATATCACCGGCTGCGTCCACTCAGTTGCTTCCCGGCGATCAGATCGAAGTGCGGATTGTAGGTGAAGATTGACCCGGAATATCGCAAAGAGCAGCTAGTGAAGTGATTAGATAGCCTGATGCGGCCTCGCTTGTCACATAGGAAGGGCATGGAAACCATTGGAGTGTTTTTTCGTCTCCGAGTGACTGCGCGCCGTTGAGTCTAAGAACTGTGCGAAATCGAACTCGGATGTGGTTTGCAGGTATTTCTTTCATTTGTCTTTCAGCGCTGCGACGATCGCAATCAGTATCGCAGCTACAAACGGACCAATGACAAACAGGGTTAGTGCAAACGCAAACCAAGTCTTAAAGATAACTGCGGCAAGAGCAGCTAGTAACAAAGCAATGAGAGGTACTATGATGACGGAAGCGCGCATTTGAAAACTTTGTGACCTCGATTGGATTGAGCAGCCTCATCTGACTGGTGCGATTTGATTGTTAGTGCATCATCGGCCTGTGATCCATCGGGATGATGGTTTCAGGTGCTGGCGGGCGATAGCCCAGTGCACTGTGGGGGCGTTTTGTGTTGTAGTGTCTCCTCCATTGTTCGATCAGAATTTGAGCTTCGCGCAGGCTGTAGAAGACTTCACCGTTGAGTAGCTCATCCCTGAACCTGCCATCGAAACTTTCACAGTATCCGTTCTCCCACGGGCTCCCAGGTTCAATGTAAGCCGTCTGGGCGCCAACTGCGGCGATCCAGTCTAGGACGGCCTGGGCGATAAATTCTGGCCCATTGTCTGAACGTATGAAGCGGGGCGCACCGCACAGTATGAACAGATCCGTCAGGGCATCGATCACATCGACCGAGTTCAGCTTGCGCTTCACTCTGATCGCAAGGCACTCCCGGCTGTGCTCATCAAGGATGTTCAGCGTCCGAAAAGCTTTGCCATCGTCGGTTCGACAATGAACGAAGTCATAGCTCCATACATGATTGCGATACTCCGGCCTCAGCCGAACACACGAGCCATCGTTCAGCCAGAGCCGCCCCTTCCTCGGTTGTTTTGCGGGAACCTTCAGAGCGAGCATCAATGTTCCAGACCAGAACAATGATGGAAGTCACCGCGAGAGTGATTTTGTTCCGGAAGGGAGCGCTATTCCATCAAACCCAAATGAAGCAGCAAAACTGCGTACTTTGTCCCCCATATGTCCCCCAAAAACACCTCCAAGAGCTTTTGGAAGCGCTAAATTTAAGTTAAATCATTGAATTTAGTGGTAGCGGAGGAGGGACTTGAACCCCCGACACGCGGATTATGATTCCGCTGCTCTAACCAACTGAGCTACTCCGCCACGAGTGAAAGGCGATTTACGGGAGGGGGGCGGAGGGGTCAAGAGGGAAAACACGCGCATTCCGCTATTCTTTACTTGCTCAGATGTTTGACACGGCTCAGGCAGAAGAGTGTGCTAGCTCCATTGCTCTGCAACCTCGCGTATGAAGCGGGCGCAGTCGTCGGGTGCGGTGATCAGGATCATATGTCCGCGCCCCTCAAGCGCTTCAAACCTCAGTCCGAATTGGGTCATTGGCGGCCCGTGCATCTCGGATGGCAACACGGGATCATCGCTACCAAACAGGATGCCCCCAGGCACGCTGAGGTCGACATAGCGTCGATTCAGTGCCGTGATGCTGCGCGCAACCCCAAACACGTCTTGTGACGCAGTTATGAATGCCGAAGGGCGCAGGCCAAGTGCACCCCCGGCGCGTTCCAGAAAGTCAGCAGGCGCAGGTTCTGGGGCGAAGACGTCCTTCAAAGCTAAAGGGGCTGTTTTGCGCGCCAGCGGCACGGCGAGTGTATTGCCGATAAAGGTGCGTAGCCAGCCAGTGCGGATCTCAAGAGGTTTGAACACTGCTGGGGTCTCGGGCATTTGTTGCGTCAATGGCGCCAGCAGGGCCAGTGCTGCAGTGTTTTCCGGGTAGTCCAGTGCCATAGCCAAAGATACGGCCCCGCCCAGTGAATGACCCACAAGAATCGCCTGATCGATACCCTTTGCCTGAAGAAAGGCCTGTATCATCCGCGCCTGTTCGGGCAGATCAGCCAAGTCAGCGCTCTCGCGCGTGGAATAGCCACAGCCGGGGCGATCCACAGCCAATATGTGAAAATCGTCCGAAAGTTCATCGACCAGCGCATAGGTGAAATGCTGCAACTGACCGGACAGGCCATGGATCATCACAAGGGTCGGTTTTGACGGGTCACCGCGTTCAACATAGTGGATCGTACCGCCCGGTACTTCAACGATCTTGCCCAGTTGCGGAACGGTCGCACGGCCCTGGCGGGTCAACACCCTTGTCCAGATGTGCAACGCGACAAAGAAGGCCGCGATCAGGGCAAATGTGGTGAGAAGAATCGTCATCGTGGTCAAGCTCGCAATCTTGAAACTATTCAGTGGAATTCAGCAGGTCGGGCGACGGGTGATCCAATGTGTCAAGCAGATTGAAGACCGCCGCGCGGCATTCGGGGCCGACCCAGTCGGGCGGAAAGAATCCGTCGGGCAGATCAGGCTGGCGCAGAACGATGCGCCGCCATCGATGCACCAGCAGTATTCTGAGCGTTGCCGTTTGCGACGGGCTCAAAGCGTGTTTCGGGGGCCGTGATTTCGATGCGGTTTGCACGGCCTCAAGCAGGGCTTGGTAAGCGAGACACAGATCCTTGGGGCAAAGGCGATCCTGCAGCCATTTGGGGGCGTGTAGTGCCGTGATGGTCACCGACAGTAGCGCGTCGTCCAAATCGGGCGCAGGGCCAGAGCCCAAAGCAATATTCCGCCCGATCGACGCGTATTCCCGGCTGAGAAGGACATCGTCCAGCAATTGCGTTCCAACACCATCTTCGGCAATCAGCAGATGCCAGTTTTGGCTGTCATTGCCGGTGCGCGCGTAGATGCGCGGGGTGACAGCAGCAGATTGCGCGCGTCCGAATTCGGTCAGGTAATGGTGCGAGACACGTCCGACCCGGTCGCTTTCGATCCAGCCATCTTTGCGCAGCCGGTGAAGGGCCACGCGAACGGCTTCGGGTTTGATCCCCATGGGTTCGATCACCCGGGTGAGCGCGCCGCCCGAGATCTGTGCACCCGGATCCTGGGCCAGATCTCCAAAAAGCGAAACAATAATGGACCACACCCGCTGATCACGCGTGTCCGTCAGCGCGGTGACGGCTTTCTCGAACCACGAACTCTGGCTGGTCATGAAGGCACAGTAACCTGCGCGCACTCATAAGAAAATCGGTTTCCTTGCGTGCTGCGATCAGCGGGCGCACATGGTCAGCAATTCGTATTCTGCCACCGGTTCGTCATCCTGATTGGTCAGGGTGACATGCCACCGCACCTCGCCATATTCCTCGTTGCGCTGGGTCTTTTGCTTGACCGTCAGGCGCACTTTGATCGCATCGCCGGGCGCGACGGGCTTCATGAAACGTAACCCGTCCAGACCGGTGTTTGCCAGCACCGGGCCCTCATTGGGTTCCACAAACAGACCGGCGGCAAAGCTCAGCAGCAGATAGCCATGGGCCACGCGACCGGGAAAGAACGGATTTCGCGCGGCCGCGGCCTCATCCATATGGGCATAAAAAGTGTCACCGGTGAATCTGGCGAAATGTTCGATGTCATCCAATGTGACGACGCGCGGCGCTGTGTGCAAAGTCTCACCAATTTCCAGCGCATCAAAGCTGCGGGTGAAGGGATGCGCGGGGGTGGTGATCTCGGGCGCGCCGGGCACCCATTTGCCGCCAATCGTGGCCAGCATCCGGGGGGAGCCCTGCACAGCCGTGCGCTGCATGTAATGCATGACGCCGCGCACACCTCCCATCTCTTCGCCACCGCCTGCGCGCCCTGGGCCACCATGAACCATATGAGGCAGAGGTGACCCGTGACCGGTGGATTCGGCCATCGAGTCGCGGTCGTTGATGTAAATCCGCCCGTTGTAAGCCCCGGCCTTCAGCACCACATCGCGGGCAACCTGCGGGTCATGAGTGATGAGCGAAGTCACCAGCGAGCCTTGCCCGCGATTGGCAATCTCGACCGCGTGGTTCAGATCGCGATAGCCCATAAGGGTTGAGACGGGACCAAAAGCCTCGGTGTCGTGCACGCGCTGGGCAGTGTCAGGGTCGGTACAATGAAACAGCATCGGCGGCACAAAGGCACCGTTTGGGTCGCCGTTCAACTCGAACGCGTCGGGGTCGCCGAACACGCGTTTGGCCTCTTGCCCGATCAACGCTGCTTTGGCCAACACGTCTGCTTTCTGGGCGCTGGATACCAAAGCGCCCATGCGGGTGTCATCGGCACGGGGATCGCCGATGGTGACTTTGGTCAGGCGGGCAGAGACCGCGTCGATCACGTTTTGAACCTGCGTTTCGGGCACGATGATCCGGCGGATTGCGGTGCATTTCTGACCGGCCTTCGTGGTCATCTCGCGCGCGACTTCTTTGACAAACAGGTCAAACTCGGGTGCGGCCGGTGTCACATCCGGCCCCAGAATGGACGCGTTCAGGCTGTCTTGTTCAGCCACGAACCGAACCGAGTTCTGCAGTATGGCAGGCGTCTGCCGCAGTTTCAGCGCGGTATCGGCTGAGCCTGTAAAACTGACCACATCCTGACATCCCAGCCGATCCAGCATGTCGCCTATGCCGCCGGATACCAGTTGCAGACTGCCGTCGGGCAGCAAGCCGCTGTCCAGCATGATCCGTACTGCCAGCTCGGTCACATAACAGCTGTTGGTGGCAGGTTTCACGATGGCCGGAACACCGGCCAGTAGGGTAGGGGCGAGTTTTTCCAGCATGCCCCAGACGGGGAAGTTGAAGGCGTTGATATGGATCGCCACGCCTTGCAGCGGTGTGCATACGTGCTGGCCCAGAAATGTGCCATGGCGCGACAGTTGTTCAACGTCACCGTCCAGGTACACATGCGCATCCGGCATCTCTCGCCGCCCTTTCGAGGCGAAAACGAACATCGTGCCAATGCTGCCATCGATATCGATCAGGTGGTCTTTTTGCGTCGCACCGGTTTCGAAACTCAGATCATAGAGCGCCTGTTTCTGCTCAGAAAGCACCTGGGCCAGCGCCTTGAGCATCTTGGCGCGCTGGTGGAAGGTCAGGGCGCGCAAAGCCGGGCCGCCGGTGTCGCGGGCGTGGTCCAACATCGCCTGCACATTAAGATCGGTGTTGCCAGCGCTGGCAAAAGGCGCACCGGTGATAGCCGATGCAATCGTGCGCGCGCCGGGACCAGGCGGAACCCACGCGCCATTTGCGAAACTGGATATTTGGTGCAGGGACATGAGGGCTCTCCTGTTCGTTTCGTCAAGCCGCGGCGTTCAAGGCGCGTGCTTGTCAAAGGTTTGGAATTTATTGACCAACCGTTCGGTTTATGCAAGAAATTTGTGAAACCAGCGCAAAGTGAGCCGGGCATGTCAGATACGATTGTAACGCAAGATCACGGCCAATGGGTCGAAATCACCTTGAACCGCCCGGACCGGCTGAACAGTTTCACTGATGAGATGCATTATGCCTTGCGCGCGGCTTTGGAAGACGCCCGAGATCAGCGAAAGCGGGCCATATTGCTGACAGGGGCCGGGCGCGGCTTTTGCGCCGGGCAAGATCTTGGGGACAGGAATCCCGCCAAAATGGATGGCCCGCCGGATTTGGGTGAAACAGTACGCACTTTCTATGCGCCTTTGGTTCGCTTGATCCGGTCGCTTAACGTTCCCGTCATCTGTGCTGTCAATGGGGTTGCTGCCGGGGCAGGGGCCAACCTGGCGCTGGCCTGCGATGTGGTTCTGGCCGCCGAGTCCGCCAAGTTCATTCAGTCGTTTTCCAAGGTCGGTCTGATCCCCGACACAGGCGGCAGCTGGCACTTGCCGCGTTTGCTGGGCGAGGCGCGGGCCAAGGGGCTGGCGCTGACGGGTCAGCCCTTGCCAGCACAACAAGCTGCAGACTGGGGGTTGATCTGGAAGGCTTTGCCGGATGCAGAACTGATGCCAGAGGCGCGCGCATTGGCCCAGCAGTTTGCCACGGGGCCCACGCTTGGGCTGGGTCTGACCAAGCAGACCATTCAGGCGGCGGCCACCAATACGCTGACAGACCACCTAGAGCTGGAAGCCGACGCTATGCGGACCTGCGGCCGCAGCGCTGACTATGCCGAAGGAGTCACCGCCTTTCTTGAAAAACGCCCGCCGGTCTTCAAGGGAGAATAGGATGACGCCACAGGACCGTGCAGTAAAAGCAGCCGCCACAATGTGGGGGCGGGATCAAGCCTCGCAATGGGCCGGGATGGTCTTGGACCATGTGGATGAAGGCGCTGCGACGCTGACGCTTGAGGTGCAGGCGCATCATTGCAATGGCCACGGGATTTGCCATGGCGGCGTGACCTTTATGCTGGCCGACAGCGCCTTTGCCTTTGCGTGCAACAGCCGAAACGCGGCGACCGTGGCACAGCACAACGTTATCAGTTTCATAGCCCCCGCCCGTCGCGGCGATCTGCTGACGGCGCGCGCCACCGAGCAGAGCCTGGAAGGGCGCAGCGGTATCTATGACGTGACGGTGACCAATCAGGACAACGTCAAAATCGCCGAGTTTCGCGGGTTTTCCCGGGCCATTGGAGGAGTGGTTTTTGATGAAAGCTAGAACAGGGGGGATGGCATGAAAGATCTTACACCAAACCGCGCGGATCTTGACCCGATCGAGATCGCCTCGATCGACGAAATCCGCGCCTTGCAATTGGACCGGCTTAAATGGTCGCTGCGCCACGCCTATGACAATGTACCGATGTATCGCCAGCGGTTTGATGAGGCGGGCGTGCATCCGGACGACCTGCAAAGCCTTAGCGATCTGGCGAAGTTTCCGTTTACCTTCAAGAACGACCTGCGTGACAACTACCCGTTTGGTCTGTTCGCTGTTCCGCGTGAGCAGATTATCCGACTGCATGCGTCCTCGGGCACAACCGGCAAGCCGACTGTTGTGGGATACACTCAGCGCGATATCGACAATTGGGCTGATCTCGTCGCCCGCTCGCTGCGTGCCAGCGGGTTGCGCAAGGGCGATACCGTCCACAATGCCTATGGCTATGGGCTGTTCACCGGTGGCCTGGGCGCCCATTACGGCATCGAGAAACTGGGCGCGACGGTGGTGCCGATGGGGGGCGGGCAGACGACAAGACAGGTTGATCTGATCACCGATTTCAAACCCGATGGGATCATGGTCACGCCGTCTTATATGCTCAACATTCTGGAGCAATTCCACAAGGTCGGCTTGGACCCGCGCGCATGCTCGCTCTCTGTCGGTATCTTTGGGGCCGAACCCTGGACGGATTCGATGCGGGCTGAGGTCGAGCAGGCTTTCGATATGCACGCGGTCGATATTTACGGTCTGTCCGAGATCATGGGGCCTGGGGTCGCCAATGAATGCGTGGAAACCAAAGACGGTCCGGTGATCTGGGAAGATCATTTCCTGCCCGAGATCATTGATCCCGAAACCGGCGACGTGCTGCCGGATGGTGAAATGGGTGAGCTGGTCTTTACCACCTTGACCAAAGAGGGCTTGCCGATGATCCGCTATCGCACGCGGGATCTGACGCGGCTGCTGCCGGGGACAGCGCGGTCGATGCGGCGGATGGAAAAGATCACCGGACGCTCGGATGACATGATCATCCTGCGGGGCGTCAACGTCTTTCCCAGCCAGATCGAAGAGCAGGTTCTGGCCACCGGAGGGCTGGCCCCTTATTACCAGATCGAGCTTTACCGCGCGGGCCATTTGGACGCGATGCGGGTGCATGTCGAGGCGCTGCCGGATGCTGCGGACGAACTCAGCAAAACCGCTGCCGCCCGTATGCTGAGCAAACGCATCAAGGACGTCGTTGGCATTTCGACCGAGATCGATGTCGGCGACCCCGGCGCGGTGGAACGCAGCCAGGGCAAAGCACGCCGCGTGATCGACAATCGCAACAGCTGACCCAAAACCGGAGAACAACACTTGGCCCGAACGATTGCCAAAGATCACGACGACAAGCGCAGCCACATCCTGAAATCCGCCGCACGTGTCTTTGCGCGCGAGGGGTTTGACCGGGCCTCGATGTCGCAACTCGCCCGGGAATGCGGGATCTCGAAGGCCAATATCTACCACTATTACGACAGCAAAGACGCGATCCTGTTCGACATGCTGGAAACCTATCTGCATCAGCTGCGCGATGCGATCTGTGGGCTTGATCTGAAAGGGCTGGACGCACAGGCGCGATTGCGGCGTGTAGTGCAAGAGATCCTGGTGGCCTATCAGGGTGCCGACGACGAACACAGGGTGCAGTCGGCGGGGCTGACTGCCCTACCGGACGAGCAACAGGTTTTGCTGCGTGGCTATCAGCGTGAACTGGTTGTTTTCCTCAGTGATATTCTGGCAGAAAACGCGCCGGCATTGCGCGAAGACAAACGCAGGTTGCGGGCTGCGACGATGTCCGTTTTTGGCATGTTGAACTGGTTTTATATGTGGAACACCGACGCGGATGAGGCCGCCCGCAAAGACTATGCCGCCCTGGTCAGCGATCTGACGCTGAACGGGCTGAAGGGTCTTTAGCGGTGACGTGATTTGGCAAATCCCGCGCGGTCTGTTTCAATACCCGCCACGGAGGACGATCATGCACAAGCCAGAACGGTTCGAAAAGTTCTACTTTGCCAAGGTTGGCCTGGGCGAAGCGTGTGGCTGTGCGGAAAAGGTGATCGACGTCTACGAGTTCAATCGAAAAGGCGGGTCACAGGCTACAGGCGCTGTGCAAAAAGCCAAGCCTCGACACCGCTCCCTGCGGTCTTTTGCGTTGAAATACGGGTTGATCAGCCGGGCCCGGCGCTAAGGCCCAGTTGGGTCAGAACCCGCGTCGTTTCGGCCTGCCATCTGGCTTTTAATTCGGCGCCCGTCATGCGGCGCAATCCCATTGCCTGCAAGGACTTGAACTTTTCTGCGTCACTGGCCCCAAAGCTGACGGCGACCCGAGGCCACCAATAGTCGACCGAGGCCTGAAGCTGCGAGTCATTCCCTTGTTCGACCAGTTTCACAACCCCTTCAAGCGCCAGTTCGCCATGATGGGCCTCGATCGGTGCGATCGAACGAAACGCCTCGGCCAGAGGTTGATACGAGACGGTCGAAAATTCGGCCAGTTGTTCGGCCACCGCGCGGCTCATCAGCAGGTTCATCACAACCGCATCAACCCAACCGGTCAGCGGGTAGTTGAAGACGGCCAGTCGCATGTCATGTTCGCTGCGGCTGGCACCGATATCGGCATCCCGGTCCAGACGCGCGGTCCAGGGGTGATGCGTCGCATAGCGCTGTGTGTCCGCTCCAAACTCTCCCATGATCTTGAGAACACGATCTGCGTTGTCGGTCTTTTCCAGCACGATTTTGGCTGCGGCAATGCGTTCCTTGATCCCCGGACCCTGATTTATGATGTCCGCAAAACCTGCGGCCCCGGCCAGTTCGCTGTCGACAAAAGTTGCCATCAGCTTCATCAACTCGGCCCGGTAGCGCGGAGGCACGTTGGTCGGGTTGGTCAGAACCCCGCCTGCGGCCAGATAGCTGTCGAGGGTCATGCTGTCTGTCATTGGGCCGTCTCCCTATTGGTCGTAATCCACAACAACGCGGTCTGTGACCGGATAGGCCTGGCAGCTTAATACATATCCTTTTTCGACCTCGTAATCCTCAAGCGCATGATTTGCGAGCATCTCGACCTCGCCCTCGATGACCCGGCAGCGACAGGTCGAACAGACCCCGGCCTTGCACGCAAAGGGCGCGTCCATCGCGTTGTCCAAAGCTGCCTCGAGTATGGATTGATCCTTGGGCATCGTGATCGTTTGCGTTGACCCGTCCAGCGTGACCGAGGCGCTGGTCTGGTTGGCTTGTGATGCCGCATCGCCATTGGTGACTCTGCGTTTGGCCCGCCCGGGTTGCGCACTGGCAAACAGTTCGAACTTGATCTGCCCGTCCTCTAGCCCATGGTCTTTCAGCGCGGCCGCAATGCCAAGCATCATTGGTTCGGGCCCGCAGATGAAGGCCGTATCGACAGTCTTGATGTCGATCCAATGCTCAAAAAGCTGGGCGCATTTCTCTTGCGTGACCAACCCCGTGAACAAGTCGATATCCTGCGCATCGGTTTCCAGAATATGGATGACGTTCAAACGCCCCATATGAAGATTCTTGAGATCCTCAAGCTCTTCCCGGAACATGATCGTGTTCACGCCTTTATTGGCATAGACCAACGTGAAACGAGAATGGGGCTCTTGCGCCAGCGTGGTCTTCAGGATCGACAGGACCGGAGTGATCCCGGACCCACCAGCAAAACCCAGGTAGTGCTTTTCAGCAGTGGGATCGATCGCGGTGAAAAAGCTGCCCATGGGCGGCATCGCCTGAACCCTGTCACCTACCTGCAAATCGGTGTTGGCCCAGGTCGAAAACGCACCGCCCTCTACCCGTTTGATCCCCACCTGCAATACGCCCTCATCTTTACCTGCACAGATCGAGTAGGACCGACGCAGCTCCTCGCCGTCAAAATCGCGCCGAAAGGTCAGGTATTGCCCCTGCGTGAAGTCAAAAGCATCTGCCGCACCATTCACGGGCTTTAACGTCACCACCACGGCATTGCGGATAGTCTTGTGTATGTCGGTGACTTCCAGATCATGAAAGCGTGCCATCCGGCGCTCCTCCGTCAGATGCACTTGAAATAGTCAAAAGGTTCCAGGCAGTCGGTGCAGCGCCAATGGGCCTTGCATGGGGTCGATCCGAACTGACTGACCTTCTCAACGGCAGTGCTGCCGCAATGGGGACAGCGCTTGGGCCCACCTGCGGGTTGGGGTGGAGCGATGCCATATGCCTCAAGCTTGGCGCGGCCCTTGTCGCTTAGCCAGTCGGTGGTCCAGGCCGGGGCGATGCTTGTCTTGATCCGCAGATTGTCGATCCCGTGGTCGCGCAGCGCTGTTTCGATGTCCATGCTGATCACCGATGTGGCCGGGCAGCCGGAATAGGTTGGCGTCACCGTCACCTGCAACATATCGCCTTGCCACTGCACATCGCGCACAATTCCCAGATCAACGACCGAGATTACCGGGATCTCGGGGTCGGGAACCGCGTCCAGCCAGTCCCAGACCTGATCGGTTGAGGCCCGCATGTGCCTACCACTTTGCGCCGGGATAGGCGCGTTGCAGCCATTGCATCTGTGTCAGCAGATGGCCCAGATGTTCGGTATGCATCCGCCCGTCGCGCCCACCTTTATGGGCAAACCGGCTTTCGGGGATCGTCAGAGTCGCGGTGTTCAAAACGCGTTCGACCAAAGCATCATATTCTGCGCGCAGATCGGCGGGGTAGGGGGCAATCCCTGCGGCAACCATCTGCGCATCAACGTCATCGCTTGCAAACATCTCGCCCACGTAAGGCCAGAGATAGTCCAGCGCCTCTTGCATCCGGGCGTGGCTTTCCTCGGTGCCGTCACCCAACCCGACAACCGTGTCGCCCGAGCGTTCGAGGTGATAGGCGACCTCTTTACTGGCCTTGGCGGCAATCGCTGCGACCCGTTCGTCCGAGGATTTGATCAAGCGCCCCAACATGATCGAGTGCCACGCGTCGAACAGAAACTGGCGCATCAGGGTGCGGCCAAAATCCGCGTTCGGAACTTCGACCAGCAGCACGTTTCTGAAGTCCCAGGCATCGCGCAGAAAGGCCAGATCATCGGCGCTTTTGCCACCGTCAATCTCTCCGGCAAGACCCAGCCACATCTGCGTCTGTCCGATCAGATCCAAAGCCGTATTGGCCAGCGCGATATCTTCCTCCAACACCGGTGCGACACCACACCATTCGCTGACGCGATGCCCCAGGATCAGGGTGTTGTCGCCCATGCGCAGCAGAAATTGCAGGAACGCCTCGTCACGGGTCATCACATCGCCCCCACTTCGTCGGGAATGTCGAAGAAGGTGGGGTGACGATATACCTTGCTTTCGCTGGGCTCATACATCGGCCCTTTGTCGCTGGGCGATGAGGCGGTGATCGCGTTGGCCTCGACGACCCAGATCGAGACCCCTTCATTACGTCGCGTATAGACATCGCGCGCGTTCTTGATCGCCATTTCCGCATCCGGCGCATGCAGCGAGCCGACATGGCGATGGCTCATCCCATGCTGCCCGCGAATGAAGATTTCCCACAGGGGCCATTCGTTGTTCATGTGGTGCCCTCCCTAAGCTTTACTCTGCCGCCAGATCGCGTGCGCGTTTCTTGCGCGCGTGGGCCAGCAACCCGTCGCGCACCCATTGGCCGTCATCCCAGGCTTTGTTGCGGGCGGCCAGACGGTCCACGTTGCAGGGGCCGTTGCCTTTGATCACGTCAAAGAATTCGGACCAGTCCGGTTCCGAGAAATCATAGTGCCCCCGGTCCTCGTTCCACTTCAGATCAGGGTCGGGGATCGTCAGGCCCAGATACTCAGCCTGCGGCACCGTCTGGTCGACGAATTTCTGGCGCAGCTCGTCATTGGTATTGATCTTGATCTTCCAGGCCATGGATTGCGCGGAATGGACGGAGTCCTTGTCCGATGGTCCAAACATCATCAGCGACGGGAACCAGAACCGGTTCAGCGCGTCCTGCGCCATCCTCTTCTGTTCCGGAGTGCCCTCGGCCATCTTGCGGATCGCGTCATAGCCTTGACGCTGGTGAAAGCTTTCTTCCTTGCAGATGCGGACCATGGCGCGGGCATACGGTCCGTAGGACGTCCGCTGCAGCGGAACCTGGTTCATGATCGCGGCCCCGTCGACCAGCCAACCAACCGCGCCGATATCGGCCCAGTTCAGGGTCGGGTAATTGAAGATCGACGAATACTTCATGCGCCCGTCCAACAACATTTGTGTCAACTCGTCCCGGCTGACACCCAGTGTTTCGGCGGCACAATACAGATAGAGCCCATGCCCGGCCTCATCCTGTACCTTGGCCAACAAGATCGCCTTGCGTTCCAGCGTGGGCGCTCGGGTGATCCAGTTTCCCTCGGGCAGTTGGCCGACAATCTCGGAATGGGCATGTTGACCGATCTGGCGGATCAGGGTCTTGCGGTAATCATCAGGCATCCAGTCTTTGGGTTCAATTTTGATATCCGCGTCGATCTTGTCTTGAAAGTTGCGTTCCTGCTCGGTCATCTCTTCGCGGGATTTCAGGCCCGTACCTGCGGTCTTAACCATCTGAGCGTACATGTCGGGTCTCCTCCCTTACACGCGTTCAAGAATAAGTGCGGCACCCTGTCCGACGCCCACACACATTGTACACAGCCCATAGCGCCCGCCCGTCCGGCGCAGGTGATAGGCGGCGGTCATCACCAGCCGCGCGCCCGTCATGCCCAGCGGGTGACCAATGGCTATGGCCCCACCATTGGGGTTCACATGCGGTGCGTCATCCGCGAGGCCAAGCGCGCGCAATGTCGCCAGTCCCTGCGAGGCAAAGGCCTCGTTCAACTCTATCACATCCATCTGTTCGATGCTCAGCCCCGCGCGGGACAACACTTTGCGCGTTGCCGGAACCGGGCCGATGCCCATCACGCGGGGCTCAACCCCGGCGACCGACATGCCCACCACACGGGCGATGGGTGTTAGGCCGTTCTTAGCGGCTGCGGTCTCGTTCGCCAGCAAAATGGCTGCCGCACCGTCATTGACGCCCGAGGCATTGCCAGCGGTTACCGTCTTGTCCGGCCCGTTGATCCCTTTCAGACCGGCCAGCTTATCCGCAGTTGTTCCGGGGCGCGGGTGCTCGTCGCTGTCGACTACGATTGGATCGCCTTTGCGCTGAGCGATTGTGACCGGGGTGATCTCCTCCTGAAACACCCCGGCCTGGTGCGCCTTCGCCCATCGGGCTTGGCTGCGTTCCGCAAACGCGTCCTGATCGACGCGGTTGATACCGTAATCTTCCGCTACGTTATCCGCTGTTTCAGGCATCGAGTCGATACCAAACTCACTTTGCATCTTCGGGTTCACAAAACGCCAGCCTATCGTGGTGTCATAGATCACAGCATTTCTGCTGAAGGCCGCGCCGGCTTTGGGCATCACAAACGGCGCCCGCGACATGCTTTCCACGCCACCGGCGATGGCCATGTCATAATCTCCGGCCCGGATCGCCCGGGCGGCCATGCCAACAGCATCCATGCCGCTGGCGCAAAGACGGTTGATTGTCGTGCCGGGCACATCCACAGGCAACCCGGCCAAAAGCGCCGCCATACGCGCCACGTTGCGGTTGCTTTCACCGGCCTGGTTGGCATCCCCAAAGATCACATCATCCAGCGCAGCCCAATCCACTTGCGGATTGCGCGCCATAAGCGCCGTGATCGGAACCGCTGCCAAATCATCCGGACGCACCTGGCTTAGGCTGCCACCATAGCGCCCGATGGGGGTGCGCTGTGCGTCGCAGATAAAAGCGTCCATTGGATGATCTCTCCGTATTTCAACGCCGCTAATAAGCGACCGATGGGTCGATTAATAAGTGCGTGCGCGATTCGAGGCAAGAGATATGTAACGCGATTTCACGAAAGCCAATAATCTTGTAACGTTAATGTGCGACCGGTATACGAGGTGAAAAGATGCACATGATCGGTGCCAGCGGCGTGCAGGTACCAACAACAGGTGCGGCGATGCAGGCTTGTGTGCGGCCAGACCGCAGGTCAGTCTTGGATAGACCACACAGCCGGCGCGCGAACGCACCATGGAGGAGCGCAATGACTCAAGCCATCCGATACGAAAAGCACGGGGATATAGCGGTACTCGCCGCACAAAACCCGCCAGTGAATGCATTGGGCATCGATGTTCGACGTGGCTTGCTGGACGGGCTGGAACGCGCGGAAGCCGAAGGTGCAAAGGCCGTGCTGATCTATGGCGAGGGGCGCACCTATTTCGCGGGGGCTGACATTCGTGAGTTTGGCAAGCCGCTGCAAGAACCTGGGTTGCCCGCACTGTGTGACCGAATCGAAGCGTCACCCTTGCTGATCGTGTCCGCCCTGCATGGTACCGCGCTGGGCGGCGGGCTCGAGGTGGCTTTGGCCAGCCATTATCGCATCGCCGTCCCAAACGCCAAGATCGGGTTGCCAGAGGTCAATCTGGGAATCCTCCCGGGGGCGGGTGGGACCCAACGCCTGCCGCGTGTTGCGGGGGTCGAGGCCGCGCTCGGCATGATCACCACCGGACGCCACGTACGAGCTGCCGAAGCATTGGATCTTGGCATCCTCGACCGCGTGCAAGACGGCGCGCCACGCGAAATTGGCCTGTCCTACGCGCAGGAACTGCTCGAAGAAGGGGCGCAACGTCGTCCGGTTTGCGACATGCCTGCACCCGACCCCATCGACTTTGATGCCGCTTATGACGCGGTGTTGAAGAAGGGCAGGGGCCAGCTTTCTCCTGCAGTTGCAGTACGCGCGGTTCAAGCCGCTTGTGAGGCCGAGAGTTTTGCAGCCGGGCAAGCCCGCGAGCGTGAACTGTTTCTGGACCTGATGGAAACAGACCAGCGAAAAGGTCTGATTCATGCGTTTTTCGCCGAACGCGCGGTGGCCAAGCTGCCAGAGCTTAAGGACATAGAGCCGCGCGAATTGCGCCATATCGGCATAGTGGGCGGCGGTACAATGGGGGCGGGCATAGCAACGGCGATGCTTTTGGCCGGGTTACAGGTCACTCTGCTTGAGATGTCCGCCGAAGCGGCACATGCAGCGAAAGAGCGTATCGCAACAAACCTGGTCGGAGCTGTCAAACGCGGCAAGCTTAGCCAAAGCGCATATGATGACCTGCTGCGCAACCAACTTGCGCTGGCCACGGAATACGACGCATTGACCACCGTGGACCTGGTGGTTGAGGCAGTGTTTGAAGATATGGAGGTCAAAAAACAGGTTTTTGCCCAATTGAACTCGGTCTGCAAGCCGGGCGCCGTGTTGGCGACCAATACATCCTATCTCGATATCAACCAGATTGCGGCGTCCATCAGCCGTGCTTCAGATGTCATCGGGTTGCATTTCTTTTCCCCCGCGCATGTGATGAAACTGCTCGAGGTCGTGGTGGCGGATAAGACCGCGCCGGATGTCGTTGCAACGGGTTTTGCGCTGGGGCGGCGGCTGAAGAAGATCTCGGTGTGCGCCGGGGTTTGTGACGGCTTTATCGGCAATCGAATTTTGTCCCAATACCGGGCTTGCGCCGATCACATGGTGCTGGATGGGGCCAGCCCGTTTCAGATCGACAAGGCGCTGACTGGTTTTGGTTTTGCCATGGGGCCATTCGCAGTGTCTGATCTGGCGGGGCTCGATATCGGCTGGGCGACGCGGAAACGCAAACGGGCGCTGGGAATGGACCCGCGGGCGCGGGACAGTACCTTTGCTGATGCGCTGTGCGAAGCAGGGCATTTCGGTCAGAAAACAGGACGAGGATTCTATGTCTATGAATCGGGTCAGCGCAGCGGCACGCCGAACCCTGATGTCATGCCTCTGATCGAGGCGGATCGCGCGGCACAGGGCATCACATCGCGAGAATTTTCCGACGAAGAAATTGTTCAGCGCTATATGACGGCCATGGTCAACGAAGCGGCTAAGGTTGTGGGCGAAGGTATCGCGCGCCGCCCGTTGGATGTGGATGTCACTAAGCTTTATGGCTACGGGTTTCCAAGGTATTGGGGCGGGCCGATGAAATGGGCAGATCTGACGGGCTTGCCTGAGGTTCTGGGCAACATTCAAAACTTGGCCAAGGAAGATGCTTATTTTTGGCACCCTGCGCCCTTGCTTGAGCAGTTGGTCGCTGAGGGCCGATCGTTTGACGACTTGAACGCATAGGTCGGACCGCAGAACCACAAAAGGAAATGCTCCCGCGCCCGCGCAAAACTGGCTGTGCCAGTTCCGCGAACGGGCTTGGGCCGGGCATCACGCGCAGCGCGATGCCCGGCCCAACAAGAGAAGATGTTCCGTAAGGAACGTCGACGATTGGCGGGAGCCGTTCGGCTTAGATGCTAGCCGTTGGTGGACTCGGCCGCGGCCCGAATGGCGTGGATATTTGCACCATAGACCTCCGGTGTGTCCACGGATCCGCCTTTGAACACTGCCGATCCCGCAACCAGCACATCGGCCCCGGCTGCGGCCACCAGAGGAGCGGTTTGCGGATCGACGCCACCGTCGATTTCGATATGGATCGGGCGGTCTCCGATCATCTGGCGCAGCTTGCGGACCTTGCCGGTCATGTCGATGAATTTCTGGCCACCAAAGCCCGGGTTAACCGTCATGACACAAACCAGATCAGCCAGATCCAGCAGGTGTTCCACCGCCTCGGCCGGAGTTCCGGGGTTCAAGGCGACACCGGCTTTCATGCCAGCTGCCCGGATGGCTTGCAGCGTGCGATGGGTGTGCGCGCCGGCCTCGACATGAGCGGTCAGGATGTCGGCGCCCGCATCGGCATAGGCCTGAATATAGGGATCAACTGGCGCGATCATCAGGTGCACATCCATCACCGTTTTCACATGTGGGCGAAAGGCTTTCACGGCAGGCGGGCCAAAGGTCAGGTTGGGAACAAAATGCCCGTCCATGACATCGACATGCACCCAATCGGCACCTTGTGCTTCGATGGCCTGAATCTCGGCGCCGAAATTGGCGAAATCGGCAGACAGGATCGACGGGGCGATCTTGATGGTGCGGTCAAAGCTCATGGAGGCCTCGTGTCAGCAAAGGAGTCGCGGACGCATATACCCGGGCCGTGGGGCAAAGGACAGCCCCAGCGCAATATGCGCCGTTACAAAACTTTCACCTCATTGACACACAGGTTTTGAACAGCCCCGATAGCAGACCGCCCAACAAGAACAGGGGGCATCGCGTGCTGCGTATCACGAAACTGACCAAACGCTTCGGCGATACCAAAGCCGTCGACGCGGCTTCGCTGGATGTCGACAAGCCCTGCATGATCGGGATCATCGGACGCTCGGGCGCTGGTAAATCGACCCTTCTGCGCATGGTTAACCGGCTGACGGATGCCACTGAAGGTCAGATCCTGTTCGAAGATCGCGACATCACGCAGCTGAAGGGCCGAGATAAACGCGCCTGGCAGGCTGACTGCGCGATGATCTTTCAGCAGTTCAATCTGGTTCCCCGCATGGATGTGGTCTCGAACGTTTTGCATGGCACGCTGAACCGCCATTCGACGCTTGCGACGATGTTCAATCTGTTCCCGATGGCCGAGATCCACCGGGCCATTGATATCCTTGATCGTCTGGGCATTGCCGAACACGCTCCGAAACGCGCCGAGGCGCTTTCCGGTGGCCAGCAGCAGCGCGTCGCCATCGCGCGTGCCTTGATGCAGGATCCCAAGATCATTCTGGCCGATGAACCGATTGCCTCGCTTGACCCGATGAACGCTCAGGTCGTGATGCAAGCGCTGCGCCGCATCCACGAAGAGGATGGCCGTACAGTTATCGCCAACCTGCACACTCTGGACACGGCGCGCCGCTATTGTGACCGCGTGGTCGGCATGCGCGACGGGCGCATCGTGTTTGACGGGTTGCCCGAACAACTAACTACCGGCGTCGCCCGCGAGATCTATGGCGCGGATGCCAGCTTCTCGGAAGAGGCGACCTCGACCGAGATCGAAACGCTCGACGCCAACCGCGCGGCCCTGATGGAAGCTGAGGCCACCATCTGAGCCACCCCAACCCTTTCATCGCCCGGCCCGATGAGAGGTCGGGGACATCAACCTGGAGAGAGACAGATGAAAAAACTATTGGCTGCCCTTGTTGCGACCACTGCCATGGCCGCGCCGGTTCTGGCTGACGATATCAGCGAGTTCCGCATCGGAATCCTGGGTGGTGAAAACGCCCAAGACCGTCTGAACAACAACGAATGCCTGCGTCAGTACACCGAAGAGACGCTGGGCGTTGAAACCAAGCTGTTTGCGCCTGCGGATTACAACGGTGTGATCCAGGGCCTGCTGGGCGGCACCATCGATATGGCCTGGCTGGGGGCCTCTGGCTATGCGAAAACCTATCTGTCTGATCCCGAAGCGGTTGAGCCGGTTCTGGTCAAAGTGAACCTGGATGGCGGTTTCGGCTATTATTCGATCGGTTTTGCTCGCAAAGACAGCGGCATCACCTCGCTGGAAGACATGCAGGGCAAGACCTTTGGCTTCGGTGATCCGAACTCGACCTCGGGCTATCTGATCCCGTCGATCGAAATCCCGCAGGCCACTGGCGCGACCATGGACTCGGGCGACTATTTCGGTGAAGTGAAATTCACCGGCGGCCACGAGCAGACCATTGTGGCGGTTAACAACGGTGACGTTGACGGCGGTGTGACCTGGGCTGATGGCCTCGGCAACTGGGAAGATGGCTTCAACTCGGGCGCCCTGCGTCGTGCCGTGGATGCCGGTCTGGTCGACATGAATGACATGGTCATGATTTGGCAGTCCAAGCCGATCCCGGAAGGCCCGGTTGTTCTGCGCACGGCGCTGCCTGCAGAGGTCAAAGAAAAGATGACCGCCCTGATGGCAGGTCTTCACGAAAAAGACCGCGATTGTTTCTATGGTGTTGCGGCTGGTGAGGCCAAAGCGTTCGAGCCGATCACCCATGACGCCTACGAAGTCATCATCGAAGCCCGCAAGCTGAAGTCCAACTAAGCTTGCAGATCAAGTACTCGGGGTCTGGTGGTGCACCAGGCCCCGTTTTTCTCGCAGGAGCACTCCATGGCAGACCTGACCGCAACGGCCGAAAGCGTCGATCAGATACGCGACGAATATACGGCAATGACACGGCGCAAGCGGGTCTATGGTGGTATCCTTCTGATCCTGTTTGTGGCGCTGATGGTGGCGGGGTTCCGCACCGCTGACAGCCGCAACGCAGGCAGTTTTGTCGATGGTTGGCACCGTATTCTGGATTACCCGGCCGAGGTTCTGTCGGAAGCTTGGGAGAAGATCGCGGAACTGCCAGCCAATCTGGTGACCTTCTTTCCGGCCCTGATCGAGACCATCAACATCGCGGCGGCCTCGACCCTGATCGGCACATTGGCGGGAACCTTTCTGGCGCTGATGTCCACGCGTGGTATGGCGCTGTGGCCCAGACTGATCCCTTTGTTCCGCCGCATCTCGGACGTGTTTCGTGCGATCCCCGAGATCGTGATCGCGCTGGTGCTGATCTTTATTCTGGGCGGTGGCCCGGTTCCGGCGATGATTGCCATTGCCATCCATACCGCTGGTGCGCTGGGCAAGTTGTTCTCGGAAGTGAACGAAAACGCCTCGCTCAAACCGGTGGAAGGCTTGCAATCGGTCGGAGCGAACTGGTCGCAGCGCATGTATCTGGGCGTGATCCCGCAGGTGGGGCCGAACTATGTGAGCTATGCGCTCTTGCGGTTCGAAATCAACATCCGCGCCTCGGCCATCCTGGGTTTTGTCGGCGCGGGCGGGCTGGGATACGAGCTGCGCAACGCAATGTCCTGGGGGCAGGGGCGCTATGATGAGGCTGCAGCAATCTTCCTGCTGCTCTTTGTCACTATCGTGATCGTGGATCAGCTATCGGGTGCCCTGCGGGATCGCTTGACCCATGGTGCCGAAAAAGGAGCCACAGCATGAGCAGCCTGTCGACGGATCTGCCAACACAAGCGCTCAAGGCCGATGCCGAGCGTCTGTTCAACCGCAAACGGATGGTGAATTTCGGATTGCCGGGGCTGGTGCTGGTCTACCTTATCTATGTTTTCTTCGCCTTTGACGTCCCGGGCCTGACAGAGCGTGCCAATTGGGAAAACGGCAAAACGCTGGTGTCTGACAGCTATAGCTACAAAACCCATGTGGAGCGGGACAATCGCAATGGCGAGATCTCGGTGGCCATCGAAGGTGAGCGCAAGGGAGCTTATCCCGATGGCAGTGCGCCTGATTGGGTGGCGCTGGGCGACACCACGGTGATCGATCTGGAAGACGGTCACGTGGTGCGATTTGGCCCCGAGACCGTGGAATATGACATCCCCGGTTATGGCACTGTGCGTGCAACCCCCAGCCGGTCGGCAGGCGTGCAGGCCGAATTACCCGCCGGTGAGGTGCCAGATTGGATCAACGTCTCGAAAAACCGTCTGGCGGTGAAGACCGATGCGGGGCGTCTGACCGTCACGCGCAACCGCTCCGAAGTGTTTCGCTATTTCACCGGGTGGGAGCTGTTCTGGTTCACGCTCGACAGCCCGTATTATGGCAAGGCATTCTCAGAGCTCGCATCGCGGGCCGTTTCGGGTGAGGCCGGAGCAATTTTCAACGATTTCTGGACCAACAAGATGTGGCGGCATCAGGATGTGGCCTGGGCCATTTTCGAAACCATCCTGATGGCGTTTCTGGGCACATTGGGCGCTGGCATGATCGCACTTCCGCTGGCCTTTTTGGCAACCCGGAACTTCAACCCGCTACGGTCCCTGCGCTTTGCAACGCGTCGGGTGTTCGATTTCGTGCGCGGTGTCGACGCTTTGATCTGGACCGTGGTTCTGGCCCGCGCCTTTGGGCCGGGTCCCTTGACCGGCGCGCTGGCGATCTTGGTCACGGACACAGGCACGTTTGGCAAGATCTTCTCGGAAGCGCTTGAGAATGTAGACGAAAAACAGATTGAGGGTGTGCAATCCACCGGCGCCAACGCGCCGCAGCGCTATCGATTTGGCGTAATCCCGCAGATCACCCCGATCCTGCTGAGCCAGCTTTTGTATTTCCTGGAATCAAACACCCGCAGCGCGACCGTGATTGGCGCGATTACCGGCGGGGGGATTGGGCTGTTGCTGACCCAGGCCATTATCACCCAGAAAGACTGGGAAGAGGTCGCCTATTACATCGTCCTGATAATTCTCATGGTCATGCTGATGGATTGGTTCTCGGGCTGGTTGCGCAGGCGTCTGATCCGGGGCGAGACCGGCAAGCCGCGAAAACCCCGCGGCGCGAAAGTCTGACAAGAAAGACAACAAAGCCATGCCCCGATTGCATCGCGACAAGCCCTTCATCCACCCCGATTGCCAGATCACCGACAGCCAGTTCGGCGAATATGTGGAAATCGGTGCTGGTTCGCGGGTCGCAAACACCACCTTCGGAGATTACTCCTATTGTGACCGTACCTGCGATATCGCCAATGCGCAGATCGGCAAATTCTCGAACATCGCCAGTTTCACCCGCATCGGCGCGACGGATCACCCGATGGAGAAAGCCTCGCTGCATCACTTCCACTACCGGTCGGCAGATTATTGGGACGATGTCGAGCATGACGCAGATTGGTTTGCCCATCGCGCCAGTCGGACGGCTTTTGTCGGGCATGATACCTGGATCGGACATGGGGCCATCATCAAGCCAGAGGTGACAATCGGACATGGCGCAGTCGTGGCGTCCGGAGCAATCGTAACCAAGGACGTGGCGCCTTATACGATTGTGGCGGGCGTGACGGCACAGCCGATCCGGCGCAGGTTTTCGGAGCCGGTTGCGGAACGGATGATGGCGCTTGCCTGGTGGGACTGGGACAATGGTAAACTGCGCGCGGCCTTACCGGATTTCCGGGCGCTGTCTGCGGAAGCCTTTCTTGAGAAGTATTCCGGTTGAGCATTTGCGCGACCCGAAAAGCTGCCGCACCCGCAGGTGCATCGGCTGCGCCGATCCCGCTTGGCGGCTTTGGGCCCGGCGCCGCGCTGCGCGCGGCGCTGCCCCCAACGGGATGAGGCCTCCGACAGGAGGTCGAAGACGGGCGGGAGCCTTTGCGGGTCAGGTCTCGTTCAAGGTCAGTGTCAGGCGCTCACCAACGAAAAAGGTCTTGCCATATTCAACAGGGCGGCCATCTGGATCAGCGTTGATCCCTAAGGAATGCAAGACCGGCGCGCCTTCGGTCACTTGCAGATGCAGCGCCTGGGTTGCGCTTGCGGCACGGGCGGTCAGGCGGGTTGAGATACGCGTGTAGTCTGCGACCCCACAGGATTGTAGCGCGTGGGTGACGGATGCGTTCTGCGACAAGCTAACCAAAAGGTCGGGAAAACGCTCTGCCGGGAAAACGCTTTGAAACAGCCCGATGGGTTGGCCATTGGCCAGTGACAGTCCGTCATAGACATGAACCGGATCGCCGGGATTGAGGCCAAGCGCCGCGGCTTCGGCCTCATCTGCCGCTCGAGTGTTCAAAGCCAACACACGTTTCCCGGGGATTTTGCCGCTGGCCGAAATGCTCTGATGATAGCGCACGCGTTTGCCGATGGGGTAATCTGTGGCATGGGCCGATACAAACACGCCCGCGCCGCGTCTGGCATGAACCAGCCCGCGTTCGGCCAGATCCGACAGTGCCCGCCGCACGGTGTGGCGGTTCACTCCGTGGGTCGCCGAAAGTTGCGCCTCGGTCGGCAGGCGATCACCGGCACGGTATCTGCCTTCGGCGATATCCGCAGTCAGGCTCAGCGCGATGGATTTCCAGATCGGTGTCTTGCTCATGTCATCAAAGTTTCACAGGAAGCGGGATTGCGATGGGTTCCGAGCGGGGGTATTATTTGTCTAGTTGTATAGTTGTTGTAGACAACCAAGACAAGAGGCCGCGATGACGGATCAACAGCATTCTGACACAGCCGCACGGCAGGAATGGATGGGCCTTATGGCACGTGCGCCCGAGCCGGCCATCATGGAACTCTGGGATGCGGTCGCCGAGCGTCCTGCCTTTGACTGGTTGCGCAAGCCCGAGATCGGCGGTGTCATGGTGCGCGGGCGGACGGGTGCCACGGGTGCGCCGTTTAATCTGGGCGAAGTTACGGTCACTCGGTGTTCGGTTGTCTTGCAGGATGGGGCGGTTGGTCATGGTTATGTTCAGGGCCGTTCCAAGGCCAAGGCCGAGGTCGCGGCTGTGATTGATGCGATGATGCAGACCCCAGCGGCCGAGGTGATCCGGGCAACCATCATTGATCCGCTCAAGCGCCGGGAGCAAACGGCTCGCACTGCCCGCGCAGCCAAGGCGGCCGCCACGAAGGTCGAGTTCTTCACCATGGCACGGGGAGAGGATTGATGCAGGACCATCACCAATTTGCAGGCGGGTTCAACGATGCCCCACGCGACGCGGCCAATGCCTTTCGTGCGGCGATGACCGCTATGGCGCGTCCGGGTGATATACGAGAAATCGCGGGTGCCGAGCCGCCAGCACCTTTGTCTGTAGCAGCGGGTACTCTGCTGTTGACCCTTTGTGACCCGGACACAGGGATCTATCTGGCGGGCGACACTGACAACCCGGCGGTGCGTCAATGGCTGACCTTTCACACCGGCGCGCCGTTCGTGCGTGCAGCCGATGCCGATTTCGCCATTGGCCGGTGGGAGGATCTTATGCCACTGAATGCCTACCGCATTGGAACACCGGAATACCCGGACCGGTCTGCGACCCTGATCGTCGAATGCGATCAGTTGGAACCGCGCGGCGCGGTGCTCGGCGGCCCCGGTATCCGGTCCACGGCGCATATGTCCTTGCCGGATATCGGTGCACTGCAGGGCAATGCGATGCTCTACCCGCTGGGATGCGATTTCTTCTTCACTGCCGGGGACAAAGTCGCAGCCCTGCCGCGCAGTACCCAGATCAAGGCGGAGGTATAGGCGATGTATGTTGCAGTTAAGGGCGGTGAAAAGGCCATCGACAACGCCCATGCCTGGCTGGCCGAAGAGCGGCGCGGCGATACAGATGTGGATGAGTTGAGCATCGCACAGATCCGCGAACAACTCAGCCTGGCGGTGAACCGGGTCATGGCCGAGGGCTCTTTGTACGATCCTGATCTGGCGGCGCTGGCGATCAAACAGGCACGCGGGGACCTGATCGAGGCGATCTTCCTGATCCGGGCCTATCGCACCACCTTGCCGCGCTTTGGCTATTCCAATCCGGTCGATACCGGCACCATGCGGTGTGACCGCCGGATTTCGGCAACGTTCAAAGACGCACCGGGCGGGCAGGTTCTGGGGCCGACCTTCGACTATACGCACCGTCTTTTGGATTTCAAACTGGCCGCTGACGGCGACGCGCCCCATGCGCCGGTCGCAGCGCCTCGACAGGAAGACACGCCGCATATCACCGAGTTCCTCAAAGGCGAAGACATCATCCAGGATGAGGTGTTCAGCGACGACACCCCGGGTGATCTGACGCGCGAGCCGATGGCCTTCCCTTCGAACCGTCCGCTGCGCCTGCAATCGCTGACCCGGGGTGATGAAGGCTTTGTTCTGGGCATGGCCTACTCGACCCAGCGCGGTTATGCGCGCAACCACGCTTTTGTGGGCGAGCTACGCATTGGCAAGGTTTCGGTGGAAATGGACATCCCCGAACTGGGCTTTGCCATTGATATCGGTGAGGTTGAGCTGACCGAATGTGAGACCGTGAACCAGTTTCAGGGATCAAAGACCGAACCGCCACAATTTACGCGCGGTTACGGCCTGGTATTTGGTCAGTCCGAGCGCAAATCCATCGCCATGGCGCTGGTGGATCGGGCCCTGCGTTGGGAGGAGTTAGGCGAGGATAATCTGGGGGCTCCGGCGCAGGATGAGGAATTTGTGCTGAGCCATGCCGACAACATTCAGGCCACGGGCTTTCTCGAACATATCAAACTGCCGCATTACGTGGATTTCTTGTCCGAGTTGGAACTGGTTCGCAAACTGCGCCGCGAGGCCGAAGCGCGTATGGCACCCAAGGAGGCCGCAGAATGAAGGCTATTGTATTCGATATTGGTGGCGTTCTGGTCGATTGGAAACCGCATTTGGCCTGGGTCGAGGCGCTGGGCTCGGAAGAGGCGGCGCATGCGTTTATCGAACGTACAGGTTTCTTGGAAAAGAACGCGCGCGGAGACAATGGGGCCCTGTTTGCGGACATGGCGCTAGAACTTGAAGACCCTGAAGACCAACGCCTGTTTGCAGATTATGTACCGCTGTATTCCCGCACGGTCGAGGAGCCGATCCACGGCACCTGGGCCATTCTGGACCGGCTGAAGGCGCAGGGCACACCTGTGCACGCGATCACCAATTGGTCGGCTGAGACTTGGCCGGAGGGGCTGAAGGTGCAACCGCGTTTGGGCGAAGTGTTCGAAACACTCGTCGTGTCCGGACAAGAGGGCATCATGAAACCTGACGCGCGCATATTCCACCTGCTCTGCGAGCGGGCAGATATCGCGCCTGAATACTGCGTGTTCATCGATGACGGGCTGCACAATGTCAAAGGCGCACAGGCCGTTGGCATGGATGGCATCCACTTTACCTCTCCGCAGGCTTTGGAAGTTGCTTTGGCAGAACGGGGGTTCTTATGAGCGCGTATAATTTCGCCTATCTGGATGAACAAACCAAACGGATGATCCGCCGCGCCATTCTGAAAGGGCTGGCGGTGCCGGGCTATCAGGTGCCCTTTGCCAGCCGCGAGATGCCGATGCCCTATGGCTGGGGCACGGGCGGGGTGCAGGTTTCAGCCGCGACGCTCACACCCGAGGATCGGTTGAAGGTGATCGATCAGGGTGCGGATGACACCACCAATGCGGTCTCGATCCGCAAGTTCTTTGAAAACACCGCCGGGGTGGAAACCACCGAGGACACCTCGCAGGCGACGATCATCCAGACCCGCCACCGCATCCCTGAGGCCAAGCTGACCGAGGATCAGATCCTTGTCTATCAGGTGCCGATCCCCGAACCGCTGCGGTTCTTAGAGCCGCGCGAGACGGAAACGCGCAAGATGCACAGTCTGGAAGAATACGGGCTGATGCATGTGAAGCTTTACGAAGACATCAGCCAGCATGGGGCGATTTCGACCTCATATGCCTATCCGGTCCGCGTATCGGGGCGCTATGTGATGGACCCGTCTCCGATCCCCAAGTTTGACAACCCAAAGCTTGAGATGGACGCGATCCAGCTGTTTGGGGCCGGGCGCGAACAGCGGATCTATGCAGTGCCGCCGCATACCAAAGTGGTCAGCCTCGATTTCGAAGACTACCCGTTCGAAGCCACAAAGGCGGACCATTGCTGCGATCTGTGTGGGGCCGAAGACAGTTATCTGGACGAGGTGATCATGGATGACGCGGGCAATCGGATGTTTGTCTGCTCTGACACTGATTACTGCCGGTCGCGTCGTGAAGCAGGGCATATTGGGCCGATGGGTGCGGAGGACGCAGCATGACACCGTTGTTGCAAGTCAAAGGGATCAAGAAGCATTACGGCATGCGCATCGGTTGCGCCGATGTGAGCTTTGACCTTTACCCCGGCGAGGTGATGGGCATCGTGGGTGAAAGCGGGTCGGGCAAGTCCACCCTGTTGAACTGTCTGGCCGGTCATCTGCCCCCAGATGCGGGGCAGGTGATCTTTGACACGCGGGTCGACGGTCCGGCGGATACGGTCACCATGTCCGAACCTGAACGCCGCATGCTGGGGCGCACCGATTGGGCCTTTGTGCATCAGCATGCGCGCGACGGGTTGCGCATGTCGGTCAGCGCAGGCGGCAATATCGGGGAACGTCTGATGGCCGTGGGTGACCGCCATTATGGCCAGATCCGCGATCGGGCCATTGACTGGCTGGGCCGGGTCGAAATTGATGAAAGCCGCGTCGATGACCGCCCGACCGCTTTTTCCGGTGGGATGCAGCAGCGCTTGCAGATTGCCCGCAATCTGGTCACTGGTCCTCGGCTGGTGTTCATGGATGAACCCACGGGCGGGCTGGATGTTTCGGTTCAGGCGCGGCTGCTGGACCTGCTGCGCGGGCTGGTCCGCGAAATGGGGCTGAGCGCCATCATCGTCACCCATGACCTGGCTGTGGTGCGCCTGCTGGCAGACCGTTTGATGGTGATGAAAGACGGACATGTGGTCGAGGGCGGGTTGACCGATCAGGTGCTGGACGATCCGCAGCATGCCTATACGCAACTGCTTGTGTCCAGCGTGTTGCAGGTTTGAGTATTTGAAAAAAGATGAAGCCATGATTGAACTGAGCGATGTCAGCAAGAGCTTTACCCTGCACAATCAGGGGGGTGCGGTGCTTCCGGTGATGGAGGGCGCGGCACTGAAAGTTGCGCCCGGTGAATGCGTTGCCCTGACCGGCGCGTCGGGGGCTGGTAAATCCACGCTGATGCGGGTGATCTATGGCAACTATCTGGCGGCTTCGGGCCGGGTTCTGGTCGGCGGGTTGGATGTGGCGCAGGCCGAGCCCCGCCAAATCCTGGCTTTGCGGCGCGAGACCTTGGGATATGTCAGCCAGTTCCTGCGCGTGGTGCCCCGGGTGCCGACCTTGGATGTGGTGGCAGAGCCTTTGCTGGCCTTGGGCCGGGACAGGGCCGCATCGCTGGACAAAGCGGGCGCCTTGTTGCGGCGGCTGAACATCCCCGAACGTCTTTGGGGGCTCAGCCCTACGACCTTTTCTGGCGGTGAACAGCAACGGGTCAATATCGCGCGCGGCTTTGCGTATGATTACCCGGCGCTGTTGCTGGATGAACCGACCGCCTCGCTGGATGTGCAAAACCGCGAGACGGTATTGGCGCTGATCGAAGAGGCCAAGGCGCGCGGTGCGGCGATCATTGGCATTTTCCACGATACGGGCGCACGCAATCAGGTCTGTGATCGTGAGATCGACGTTTCGGGCTTCACTCCGGGTCAGGCGGCGTGACACTGGCGCCTGTCATAGCGGTGGTAGGCCCCTCGGGTGTGGGCAAAGATACGGTGATGGACGGGATGGTTGCCCAATCTCCCGGGATCCACCGCCTGCGCCGGGTGATCACCCGCCCCGAAGGCGAAGACGGTGAAGATTTTGATCGGGTTTCGGACGCGCAGTTTCAGCGCATGGTCGATGACGGTGCCTTTGCCTTGCATTGGTCCGCCCACGGGCTGCGCTATGGCGTCCCCGCTACGATCGATGACAACCGTCGCAGGGCGGAAGCGGTGCTGGTGAACCTGTCTCGTTCGGTTCTGTTGCAGGCGCAAGAGGTGTTCACCGACCTGATCGTGATCTATCTGACCGCGAAACCCGAGGTTCTGGCCCAACGCCTGTCCGCCCGCGGGCGCGAGACGGTGGTGGAACAGACCAGGCGTTTGGGACGTGCGAAACTACCGCTGCCCGAGGGGCTGAACCGGGTGATCGAGATCGACAATTCCGGCCCGTTGCAAGACACTCTGGCCACGATCCGGATGCGGCTTCAGGCTGAAAGGGCATAGCGTTGGATCAGGTGAAATCGTCCATCTTCAGCCTCACCCATCAGCGCCAGATCCTGGATCGTGAATGGCGTGGGCAGCAAAGGTACAAGCTGCTGCCCCAGCGCCGTTTCAACGCCTGTCAGAGTGGATTTGTCCAGCCTGCCGGTCAGCGTGATGTGAAATCGGAACTGGTCCAGCACGTAAGGATAACCCCATTGGAGCAGGTTGCTCTCTTGCGCCGGGGACAGGCCCGCAGCACGGCGGCGGGCCAGTTCGGCCTCGGCAGCTGGGGCGCGAAACGCGTCCAGATCCTGTACGCAGGCCGCCGCCAGATTGTTCAGCGCTTGGGTGTCGCCCAAAGGGCGCAGAGCCAGAAACCGACCCAGACGCGCAATTTCCAACCCGTCCAGCACCACCGTCTTTTGGCGCGCGGCAAATTGCGCGCAGGCGGCTTGCAGAGCCTCGAAACTCTGTCCCTCAGCCAGGCGAAACGGGGGCTTCATCGTCCCGTGCAGCCCGTATTTGCGCGGTGTGTCCGTCACCGAGCGTACATCCACATCCGGGACTACGGGATGCGGCGTTTCGGCCCCGGTTTCCATGTCCCAACCCAGCCAACGGATTGCGAAAGCCGTCCACTCTGCCCCTGCTGGCGGAGCGTAATAAAGCGCGTATCGCGTGAATGTCACATTGGCCTCCTACTGCTTGGCCGTTCCTATAGCTCAAACCATATGAAGTTCAGATGACAGAAGAATTGATCCTTGCCAATGCAACGCTCATCCTGCCCGATGAGATGGTGACCGGCAGCCTTCGTATTTCGGGCGAGACCATTGCAGAAGTGGACACAGGCGCTGCGGTGCCGTCCGGTGCGGTGGATTGCGAGGGCGATTTCCTATGCCCCGGTCTGGTTGAGCTGCACACGGACAATCTGGAGCGTCATATTCAACCGCGCCCGGGCGTCGATTGGCCTCATGCTTCGGCCATCATTGCTCATGACGCTGAACTGGCCAGCACCGGTATCACCACCGTGTTTGATGCAATGCGCGTAGGTTCCATTCCCTCTGGCGCGAGAAAATACCTGAAATACGCGCGCGGTCTGTCGCAAGAGCTTTGGCAATTGCGCAAGCAGGATGCGCTGAAGATCAGCCATTTCCTTCATCTTCGAGCCGAGGTTTGTTCGGAAACACTGATCGAAGAGTTGGAAGAGTTCGACCAGGACGACCGGGTCGGGCTTGTCTCCATCATGGATCATACGCCGGGGCAGCGGCAATTTCGGGATTTGACCAAGCTCGAGGCCTATATGAAGGGCAAATATGCGATGGATGACGACACCTTCATGCAGCATGTTGCCCAGTTGAGAACCTTGCGCGACCGGCATGGTGATGCGCATGAGGTCGAAACCGTCAAAGCCGCTCGGCGCTTTGGCGCTGTTCTGGCGAGCCATGATGACACGACTGAAGATCAGGTGCGCGTGTCGGCAGGCCACGGCATTCGTCTGGCCGAATTTCCCACCACGGTCGAGGCCGCTAAGGCCTGCCATACCCATGGGATCAAGGTGATGATGGGCGCCCCAAATGTGATCCGCGGCGGGTCACATTCGGGCAATGTCTCGGCCCGCGAATTGGCCGAGTTGGATCATCTGGATATCATGTCCTCCGACTACGTGCCCTCTGCGCTGCTGCTCTCGGCTGTTATGCTCGGACAGCTTTGGGGCGACATGCCGCGCGGGATCCGAACCGTAACCCAAACGCCTGCGCAAGCTGTGGGTCTCGAGGATCGCGGAGCTTTGCAGGCCGGAGCACGCGCCGATCTGTTGCGCTTCCGTCTGCGGTCGGATGTGCCAGCGCTCAGCGCGGTTTGGGCACGCGGCCAGCGCGTCGCCTGATCAGGTGCGATAGAACAGATAGCGGTCCGGCGCGATTGTGTCCGGGCCTTTGATCTGTTCGAACCCCACCAGCGGCTGACCCGAAATCAACAATCCGCCGGGTTTCATGATCGCCGCGATCATAGGGCTCAGCCGGGCTGCTTCGGCCACATCTTCCGATTTGATGCCGCGACCAAAATCGTAATGGGCCATGACAAAGCTTTGGCCGGTCTCGGCCAGCTTTTGCAGCACCGGTTCTGCTTCACCTTGCAGGAAATCCTCGGCGGGTGGGGTGCTGTCGGGGTGACATTGCAACACCCGGTCCATCACCCAGATACGCCGCTCGGGCAGGATCTCGCGCAGGTGATGATAGGTGCGGCCATTGCCCAGCCCCATGTCCAGAACATCTCCGTCCAGGTCACGGATCTGTTCAGCAGCCCAGTTCAGACCATCACGCTGGGCGGTCAGTCGGCGCAGCATGGAATCGAGTCGGCTCATGCGGGGTCTCCTTGAATTTCGGATGTGTCATGTGCGGTCCAGAGATGGCAGGGCCCCTCCAGAAGCTGCGCAATCAGGTCACGGGTGAAGGCCCAGATATCGGGGTCATGGACCAGATGATGGGTCAGGACACCAAAGGGTTCGTCGTTGTCACTGTGCCCCTCGCGGCGGTCTTTAAGCAGGCCAACGGTTTGCTCAATCAACGCATCGGGATCCTTCAGGCTGCGCGTGCCACGCCAGTCAATCGGGTCCAGATGGGTGTTGACCTGGGCAAGCCCGTCGGCCGGATAGGCACTTTTGCGCGGAGTCGCAGTGGACAGAAACCGGTAACCCAGCTTGGGTAGTTCGGCGATCACCTCACCGGTAATTCGGTTCCAGGGTGGCACAAACATCGGCACGAGGCTCTCACCAAACAGGTCCTGCAACCGGTTCAACCCGGCCTCGGCCTCGGTGCTAAGTGTCTCAAGTGGGCGATGCAGGCGAAACTCGGCCTTTTTCTCGTCGGCTGGTGCGTGATTGGTATGCGCCCACCCATGGACTACGGGGGTCAGCTGAGGATTAACTCTCAGAAAATCCGCCAAGTCAGTTTGGGCCGTCTGGGGGATAACCGCCAGATGAACCGGCAGGCCAAGCGTGTTCGACAACTCGGTAAGCTGTTCCAGTTGCGGGGTGACGGTGACAGCATCATCATCGCGCCACCAAAGCGGCAATGTCAGCCCAGCTTGCCGCCACAGCGCCAGTTCCGCGCGCAAAGGGGTCCAGTCGGGTTTCATCGTCGTGCCTCCACCAGGGTGGTGGCAATCTCGACCGTGCGCCGGGCCCCGTCAAACCCCTGCGCGGTGACGGGTCTTGAACCTTGCGTGATCACCCGGTCCAAAGCTGCGGCCAGCGTGTCACCGTTCAGCTGGGCGCTGGGAATGACCTCGAAGGCGTCAAGTCGGGAAAGGTTCTGCGCGCGCAAGCTTTGTTCAACCTCGTTGCCTGCATCAAAGGGAACAACAACAGCCGGACAACCGCTTTGGAGCAGATCCATCGCAGTGTTATAGCCGCACATGCTGACCGAAGCGGCTGCGTGGTTCAGCATGTGTCGGAAATCCGGGCGCAGAGGCTCGACGACAACAGGCGCACCCTCTGCCAAACCCGACAGTTCGGCGCGCCGTTCCGCGCCGTCCGCGCCACCGACCAACAGGCGCCAGCGCCTGTTGGTCATCTTCCGGGCAGCCTCGATGGCTGCGTGGAAGGTCGGCCGCCCCACCGCGCCGCCGCCTGCGCTGACTACGATTTCGCCTGCGCCGACCCGGTCGGGGTGCAGCCCAGCAGGGGCCGGGGCAACAAAGCCGGTATAGTGCAGCTTGCGTGCCAATTCCGGTGACACTGGCCAGCTGCTTTGCAAAGGGATGACCTCAGGATCCGAATGCACCAACACACCGTCATAGAACCGGGTGAGTACTGTATTTGCCTGTTCAACCTTCGCAGGTTTTGAAGGCGGGGCCAATATATCCCGGATCGAACTCAGGACGACCGGGCGTCGCGTCAACCCTTCCGCGGTAGACAACAGCGCCAAAAACTCATCCGCAAGAACGCGGCGACCAAAAGGATAAAGCTCGGTGATCAGCAGATCGGGGGCAAAGCTGTGCAAGGCCTGAACAAGAGCAGTTTGGCGTGCGGTCAAATAGGTCTTGTCAACCTCACTGCCGCTTTGATCCAGTAGACGCGTGAAATTCACACCGTCCGATTGCAACGGTGGCAGGTTGAGTATGCTCAACCCGTTGGTATCGAACTGAGGCGCCGGCATCCCGCCTGAAATCACAAAAACCTCGTGTCCTGCTTCAGAAAAGGAACGACCCAAGGTCAAGGCACGGCTCAGATGTCCGGTGCCAAGCAAATGAGTCACCACGATCATCACCTTCATGACGTGGTCTCTTTTGGTAGCAGGCGAACCGGCTCGGACTCAGGTTCCATAGTGGCCAGATCGACGATGAACAGCCTGTTGCGTTTGATTTTGAACGGGGCAGGGCGGTCAAAGTTCCAACCCCAGGCCTTGGCCAGAATGACCCGCATGATCCCGATATGGCATACTGCCACGGCATCCTCCTCAAGTCCGCTCAGCCAGGGCTGAAGTCGCGCCCAGAGCTCGGCGGGGCTTTCCCCGTTCTCCGGGCGATAATCCCAGCCCCATTCTTCAATATGGCGATAGCCGCTTTCGGGATCGGCGATCAGGTCCGCGCCGCGCTGGCCCTCCCAATCGCCCCAATTCATCTCGGTCAGCGCGTCATACTGCCGAGGATCCCGTCCCGAGATCAGCTTTGCCGTCTCGACTGCCCGTGCCAATGGGCTGGACCAAAGCTGCGCGCTGTCCCAAGGAGGTGGCAGAGCATAGCCAGACAGTTCCGCCCGTGCGTCCTCGTCCAGCGGGATGTCGCTTCGGCCCTGAATACGACCGGCCCGATTCCAGGCAGTGTGCCCGTGGCGTATCAGGGCCAGCCGCGTCATGCGCGTGCCTCAAGCATCGGGCGCAGAACCGACCAGATCGCTTGCGATGCGGCGGGCATCAGATGGCGGGTTTCGACATAGTTGCGCACCCGCGCACCTTCGCTACGGCGCAAGTCGGGCGCGTCCAACAGGGCCTGCATTCGGTGCGCCAGACCTTCGGGCCCGTCCTCAGGCCGTGGATAATTGGCTGGGGCCAGTACGTCACGCACTCCGGGTCGATCCTGTGCGACGACGGGCAAACCTGCGGCCTGCGCTTCCAGATAGACCATACCATAGGCTTCGTTCACGCCCGGCCACACAAATAGTGACGCAGACCCATAAGCGTTTTGCAGCGCATCGCGCTCCAACTGGCCTAGGAACCGGACCCTTGCGCCATGGGGTGCCATCAACCGCTCGACCTCGGCGCGCGCGGCGCCATCGCCTGCAATCTCAAGCGACCAGTCGCCGCGCAGATGGCGTAACGCATCCGCAAGGATGCGGTATGAGGCCAGTTTGTCCCCGTGGCGCATCATGCCGACACTCAGCATCGGCCCGGTAAGGTCAGAGGCCCGGGGCAAGTGTTGGCTGGGTATAAAAGGTGGAAGTTCGGCCAGGACCTGTGCCTCCCGCTTGTCCCGAGACAACGCAATCAGATCATTGGCCGTGTGATAAAAAATCACATCCGCTGCGTCGCAGGCGTAGTGGGCGGCGCGGGCAAAACGATCCCAACCCCCGTTCAGTCGCGACTGCGCCCTTGTGCTTTCCATCTGCACATAAGGAATACCGCGCGCCGCGCATACCTTTGGACCCAGCAGGTCAGGGGCTTTGTAATAGTTGTGATAGGTGACCCAGAGATCGGTTTCCGGGTTCAAATCGTGGATCAGCCTGTCCACCTCAAGCTCGGCCTTTCCAAACAAATCATACTGCAGACCGGCATCTCCGGATTTGTCGAAAACCCGCAGATCCGAGACAAGATCAACTTTATCCCCATACGCCCCGATGGCCGACATGAGGTTGCGCGCCATTTCCCGGTCACCCGACGGCTTTGCGCTGTGGGGTGGCTTCATCGGAGCATAGAACGCCACGCGTGCCATTATACGCCACCGCAACAAAGCGCATGCAGCCGCGCTGACAAACGCGCGATGCCCGGGCCCATGCGAAACTCGGAGAGCAAACGGTCGTGCGCAGCCTGGGCCATGGCGGTGGTCTTTTCCGGTGTCGCAGCCAGGTCGGTAATGGCCTTGGCCAGAGCCTCGGGCTGGTCCTCCGACAACATGCCATGGGTGCCGTTTTCGATGAATTCGGGGATGGCCGAAACCGGGGTCGACAGGATCGGCAGCAGTTGCGAGGCTGCCTCCATCAGCACATTGGGCAGCCCGTCGCGGTCGCCGTCCGCTGCAATCCTGCTGGGCAGCACAAACAGATCCGACTGGCGCATATCAGCAATTACTTCTGGCTGATCACAGGCGCCTTTCCAGGTGATCCTCTCTGAGAGCCCCAAAACATCTGCTTGCTGTTGCAACGCATCGGCCAGCGTACCACCACCAATATGTGTCCAGCGCCAGTTCAGGTCCTCGGGCAACAAAGCGAAAGCCTCAAGCAAACGGTCGAACCCCTTTTTCTCAACCAATCGACCAACGGACAGCATGTGAAACGGGTCAGTGGATCGGCGTATGGCTTTCCGAGGGGCGTCTGGAAAGCGGGACAGATCAAGCCCGTGATAGATCAGATCAATGCGTGCCGGATCATCCGCCAATGCGCGCAGATGTTGGGCCCCAATTGCGGTGCAGGTCGCGCCGAAGGTCGCGCCATAGGTAATGGAGTGCAGCTTTTCGCGCTTTTCCCAATCAGGCGAGGTCCAGATATCCTTGGCGTGGGCAGAAAAGCTCCAGGGGATATCGCGCATAATGGCAGCATAGCGCGCGACCGAAGAGGGCGTGTGCATGAAATGCGCATACAATGCCCTCGTGTCGTCAGGCAACTCAGCGGCCAGAACACAGGCCTGGCCAAAGCGGCGGATGCGGTTGTGTGACAGATCGCGGCGCAGGTCTTTGCGCCAGATGTCATAGGCGCGCGCATAGCCCGGCAAGCGGCGCGCGTAGGCGCGCGCGTGGATCAGGCGTTCAGGTTCATCATGTAGATATTCCGGCAGGTAATGCACCTTGCCCTGAAACCGGTCATGCAAAGGATGACGTTTGGTATCCGTCGGGTGGCGCAGTGACCAGATATCGAAGTGGTGACCGGCCTCTTGCAGCGCCACCAGCTCTTGCGCGATGAACGTCTCGGACAGGCGCGGCCAGCCTTTGACCAGCACCGCCAGCTTAGGGCTTGGTGATGTCATCCTGCGGCGCGCTCTTTTTCCTGGCCCAGTAATGCGCCCACACGCCGCGAGACATAGTCCAACCCTTCCAGCAACCCGGCGCCGATGGCCTGAGACGGGACAGGCTGATTGGGCAGGTTTCGGATCGCGCGGATCATCGCGTCAGGCGTCAGCCCGTCACGAGTTTCGTCCAGCATCCGCACCAGCCCCAACTCTTCTGCGCGCGACGCCCGGATCCACTGTTCCAGCCGCGGTGTAGTTCTGGGCACGATTACGGCGGGTTTGTCGAAGGATAGAACTTCGCAGAATGTGTTGTATCCCCCCATGCAGACCACCCCCGAGGCACCTGCGAAAAGCGTTTCGATCTCGGATTCGAAGCCAACTGCGGTCACCCGCCCGTTCAGAGCTGCGACGCGGGTTTCGAACTCTTCGCGCAATTCGCCTGACAGGAATGGACCATAGACCAGCACAGCGCGCGGCGACAGATCGGGGTCTTGCTCATAGGCCGAAAGCACAAGGTTGACCATTGCCTTGCCGTCGCCACCACCGCCGGGCGTGATCAGAATATAGGGCTGTTCAGGGGGCTCTCCGACCGGGCCCAGATCACGGCGCAGATACCCCGTCCAGTGGATCCGGTTTTGCGTGGCGGGGGACAACGGCAGGCCGATCGTCGGGTCATAAACCGAACGCAATCCATAGACCCAGATTTCGTGATAGAACCGCTCGGTGGCTGCTACCGCCTCTTTCCGGGCCCATTCGGCAGCCAGAACGTCCGGTTCGTCCAGAACATCGCGCAGCCCCAGAACCAGCTTGGTATCACAGGATCCTTCAAGGTATTCCAGAGTTTGTATCAGTTCGCCTCGAAATCCGGTGGGCTCTTTGTCGACGATCAGCACGTCCGGTTCGAACTGTTTGACCGAAGTCTTGATCAGGCTGGCGCGAAGCTCTGTGACCTCGTCAATGCTCATCCCCATGGTTTGGGCCGCGTAAGATCCGTCCGAACGCTTGGTTACGCCGGGTAAGCGAACATGGTCCACGCGCCGTGGAAAGGTAAAGCGTCCGGCAACGGGTGACCCGGTCAGGATCAATGCCGATGATTTTGGGTTGGCCTTGGTGATCGAAGCCGCCAAGGCACGAGACCTGCGCAGATGGCCCAGACCGAACGTATCGTGGCTGTAGAACAGTATGCGCGGTGCGCGGCAGGGGTTTTCGTATTTCTTCTTTAGGCTCATGTTTTCGCCTGCTTCACTTCAACATGCAAAGTCCGCGCGTTTGCACCTGCTACCCTATATGGTTTGGCGCCGCTTGCCAAAAGGCCATTTTCGATCCGCAAAAGAGTGTTTGTTTGCTGAATGATCACAGTGTTGACGCGCATCGAACCATTATGGCCCGAGTTGCGGACCAGCCAGCCAGGCCAAAGCACCGCAAGCCGACCCTTTCCTGCGCGGTCATATTCAATTTCCTTTGGTTTGAAAACACTTTATCCGGTCGATCAGCATTGGCGCGCCAAGGCAACAGGTTCAGGCCGCGCAGACCGGGCAGATTTGAACAGATGCCGTGGCTTATGTAGTCTGGCCGCTATCGGCGAACTGGGTGATATCGGACAATGAGCAAAGACGTTTTTTCAGGGCTTTTCTTGACCCTTTGGCTGGCCTGTTTTGCGGCTTTGTCCGGTGCAAATGCTCAGGTTCCGCTGATACCGGGCTATTCGACAGGCGTGTCCGAAACTGAGGAACCTGAAAGCGATCTTGCAGGCGCAATCCGATCCGCAACCGAGGCAGGGGCCAGCGTCATCGTCATCGACAGCGCGGGACAGATCGTCAGCACGTCAGGCACAGCGACCGCTGCAGCCAGCGAGTCCGAGACCAATCCGATAGAGGAGGGGTCTCAGCTTATGCGGGCGCAGAAGCGCTTTTCGACATTCCGGGATTCGCTCAACTCTCGATTGGAGGCGTTGCCCTATTCGAAATTTGAGGTCGAATACGTTTTGCGACAGACCAGCCCGGATGGCCGCATTCTAACCTATGTCGAGGTTCTGGGCTGGAACATTCTGTTCCTCTTGGTCGGGCGCTGGCTGTCTATTGAAATCTACGGGAAGCGGATCGCGCGCCGGTGGGTTGTCGGAAAAATAAAAGAAAACCCGCTAGGTTATCGTGAGAAGATGCCCTTCCTGGTGTTCCGGTTCGTGATGGGTGTTGGCGGTACAATCTTTGCCATGGTGATGGCATTGATCGTAGGCTTTTTGTTTTTTGGTGAAGCAGAAGACATTTCGATCCAGTTCACAGTGACCGCCATATTCACGGCTTTCTTTTTATCACGAACGGTCTCTGACCTGTGGCGCATGGTTCTTTCGCCTTATCTCAGCCAGTACCGTTTGCCCCCATTCTCTGACCGCGACGCAAAGCGATTGTATATTTGGGCATCCGCCCTGGCGACCTATGATATCTCGGCAGTGATGTTCTCGACTTGGGTCGCGGATTTCGGGTTGAACTACAACATCTATGCACTGGTTTATGGCGGACTGACCTTGATCGGAATGGTCGGTAACGTGCTGATGATCCTGTTCAACGCCAGAGCCATTTCGAACGCGATCCGCGGTGGCCGCGCGGCGGCTCAAGTATCTTGGATTTTACGTTTCATCTCATATGCCTGGGCACCTGTATTGATGCTTTACATGATCTTCAGCTGGTTCAAACTGGCGGTGGATCTGGTGCTGGAAGTCGAAGACTCGCTGCCGATTGTGGCCAGCAGCTATGCCATCTTCATGTCGGTTGTCGTGGCCTATGGGGCAATGAACTACCTGTTGGAGCGCTATTTCGACCGCAATCGAAAAATGGCCGAACTGAGCGCGTCTGACGTTCAGGTTCAGGCTGACCCTGAGGACAACGCACAAACGACGCCTCAGGCGGAAATGCGACGCCATGCGATTGTGACCTACGAAGACCTGGCGCGTCGCGTCGCAGGCATTTTGGCCTTTGTCGTTGGTCTCTACGCACTGGTGGTCATCTGGTACCCGCAGGCAAGTTGGAGCGAGGATCTGCCCATTGAGCGGGCGCTGGATGTGATGGTGATCCTGTTCATCGGCTATATTCTCTTTCATTTCTTCCGGATCTGGATCGACAGCAAGATCGCCGAAGAGGCCGAAGATAATGCCGCCGAGACCGAATTGGGCGATGAGGGTGGCGAAGGTGGACAGAGCCGTCTGGCCACGTTGCTGCCGCTGTTCCGGGGCGCGATCCTGGCGGTGGTGGTTGTCACCATTGCGCTGATTGCTCTGATGGAGTTGGGCATCAATGTCAGCCCGCTTTTTGCGGGTGCCGGTGTCGTGGGTCTGGCGGTTGGCTTTGGCTCGCAAACGCTGGTGCGCGATATCTTTTCGGGTGCGTTTTTCCTGATGGATGATGCGTTCCGCAAAGGCGAATATATCGACATAGGCGATGTGAAAGGGACGGTCGAAAAGATCTCGGTCCGGTCTTTCCAACTGCGGCACCACCTGGGGGCGCTGAACACCATTCCCTTTGGTGAGATCAAGGTGCTGACCAACTATTCCCGCGACTGGGTGATCATGAAGCTGCCCTTGCGGGTGACGTATGACACCGATGTCGAGAAAGTGCGCAAGCTGATCAAGAAGCTGGGGCAGGAGTTGTTGAGCGATCCGGTGATCGGCGAAAACTTTATCCAACCGCTGAAATCACAGGGTGTGATCGAGATGCAGGATTCGGCGATGATCATTCGGGTGAAGTTCATGACCAAACCGGGGGATCAGTGGCTGGTGCGCAAGAAGGTCTATCAGGAAATCCGCGAGTTATTTGCCCGTGAAGGCATTCGCTTTGCCCACCGTGAGGTTACCGTGCGGTTGGCGGATGACAAAGAGGCAGAGGATCTGACCCCAAAACAGCGCGAGGCGGTGACGGGCGCTGTGCAGGCGGCCATTGATGAAGATTATCTGGACGATATCGGCCCCGGCGGGGATGACCGGTAACGGGTGCTCCCGCCCCTTTGGCCGGCATCTCTGACGAGATGCCGTCCAAAGCGTTGGGCCGGGCCGCGCGTACCGCGCGGCGGGCGGGTTACGCGACCAACATGGGCCAGTTGGCGGGCGCGGTGCCGAGCTTTGGGGCTGGCAGGTCCCAGACCATCTTTGCGGTGCCACCTGTCAAGGCCGAAGCCAGCCTGTGCCCGGGACCCCAGCCCGAGGCCTCGGTTTCAGGTGCGTAGTCTGACGCAGTGGCCGAAATTTTCGGACCTTCCGCCCCTTTGGACAAGGTGGCCAACAATTCTGCCGTGCGCGCCAGAGACAGCTGGGCGTCCATGACCGACTGATCCGAGGCCGCCGCAGACAGAGCGGATAGCACAGCGGCGGCCAAGAGATAGCCTGTGGCATGGTCCAGCGCCTGAACCGGCAGGGGAGTGGGTTTGTCGGCATTGGCCCAAACGCGCCCGGCATCCGCGATGCCGGCACTCATCTGCACAAGGCTGTCAAAGCCACGACGCCCGGCCCAGGGCCCTTGCCACCCATAGGCATCCAGCGTGACTTCGATCCGGTCGGGCGCCAACTCATCACGTTTGGCCTTGGTCAGGCCCAAAGCGTCCAGCGCTCCGGGGCGATACCCATGCACGAACACATCCGCCTCGCGCAGCAAATCGTGCAGCTTTTGCATGCCTGCTTCGGTTTTGAGATCCAGATAGGCGCAGGTTTTGCCCAGAGAAATGTCCGGGATCACTCCGGGCTCGTCCCAACCCGGGGGGTCGATCCGTAGAACGTCGGCTCCGAACGCCGCAAGCGTACGGGTCGAGACCGGACCGGCCAGAATGCGGGTCATGTCCAACACGCGCAACCCGGCAAGCGGACGCGACTGTGTGGCCTGAGGGCGGTCGCGCAGATGGACCTTGCGTGGGCTGTTCCATCCGATCAGCGGCTCGCGCGCCACGGCTCGGCCCTGCGGATGGTCTTGCCAGTCTGACCGGCTGCGCATAGCGGCAGCCGCTCCACCCTGAGCAACGATGGCAGCCTCCAACGCGCTGGCGTTCCAGGTTTTGAGCGCCTCGGCCACACGATCACGTTCCGGCGCGACCTCAAGGACTTTCAACGCGGCAGCGCGGTGGTGATCCAGATTGGTATGCAGCCGAATCCAACCATCGGCGGTTCTGTAATCCCCGGCAATCGCATCCCACAGGCTGGGCATTTCCCATCCCTCGGGTTTGAATGAAAAACCAAACCACAAAGAAGCAAGCCGATGGTCTACGGAGACCTCCGGCGTCTGCGCCGTAAGATTTAGCGCTGTGGTCAACCGGGCAAGCTCTTGCCCTACGGCGGCAAAGCTGGCTGTCGCCAGTTCGGACACTGCAAAGGCGCTGGGCAAACATCCCTCACCGGTGACAGTATAGGCGTCAGGCGCGGGTAGGGAGGACAGCAGTGTCATTGCTGATAGGGGTCCAGACTGTCGCGCAGCCCGTCGCCCAGGAAGTTGAAGGCCAGAACAATCACAATGATCGGAAGCATCGGGATCGCCGTCCAGGGATAGATCTCGATCGAGGCGAGGTTCTGGGCGTCGTTCAGCATCACACCCCAGCTGACTGCCGGTGCGCGCAGTCCCAGCCCAAGGAAGCTGAGTGCGGTCTCGCCGAGGATCATGGCAGGGATCGATAGCGTGGCCGAGGCAATGAGGTGCGACATGAAGTTTGGCAACAGGTGCTTGCGGATCACACGGCCGGAACTGGCCCCCATCATCTCGGCAGCGCGTACGTATTCTTCTTCGCGCAAAGACAGGAATTTAGCGCGGACGGATCGCGCCAGACCGGGCCAATCGAGGATGCCCAGAATGATCGAGATGATGAAGAACACCGCCACTGGGCTCCAATTTGAAGGGACAGCAGCAGACAGGGCCAGCCAGAGGGGCAGTTCGGGCAAGGACCGCAGGATTTCGATCACTCGGTTGATCACCCAGTCAATCCTGCCCCCAAAATACCCGGCAATCGAGCCGAAGAGGATGCCGAGGAAGAACGAGACCGAAATGCCGATCAAGCCCACTGTCAATGAAAGCTGTGCCCCGTACAGGATACGGCTGAACACGTCGCGTCCCAGCCTGTCAGAGCCCCACAGGAACAGTGTCGCGCCTTCGGGCGGGCAGAACAGATGTGTGTCTGAGGCGATCAAACCCGCCAGTTTGTATTCGGTGCCTTCGCAGAAAAACTTGATCTTGCGCGGGTCCTCAAGATCGGGCGTGAATGTCCATTGAAAGGTCTCAAGATCTGCTTCGGCAACAATCGGATAGACATGCGGGCCGATGAATTCTCCATCATGGAACCAGTGGATCGATTGAGGCGGTGCATAAAGATGCTCGCCATTGCGTTCGTTTGGTCCATAAGGTGCGATGAACCCGGCAAAGGGCAGCATCAGATAGCACAGCAGCAGGAAAACACCCGAAATCAAACCCAGTTTGTGGGTTTTGAACTTGCGCCAGACCAGGACCCAATTGGGCGCATCCAGATCCGCGCGCTCGACCTGTTGCAGCGCGGCATCGGGATCAAAAGGCGCATCGTCGACATAGCGACCGTCGGAGCGTTTGGTCATGCTTCACGCCCCTCATAGCGAATGCGCGGGTCGAGCATGACCAGCAGAATGTCAGAAATCATGGTGCCGATCAGGGTCAGCAACGCGACAAACATCAGGATGAAAGCCGACAGGAACTGATCTTGCGTCTTGAGCGCGGTCAGCAGTGTCGGGCCGATGGTTTGAAGCCCCAGCACAACCGAGACCAGAACCGAGCCGGAGACCATCGATGGCAACAGGTTGCCGATGTCGGCCACAAAAGGGTTAAAGGCGATGCGCAGGGGGTATTTCGTCAGCATGCGCGACGGCGCCATGCCTTTGGCCACAGCGGTTTCCACGTAAGGTTTACCCAGCTCGTCCAGCATGTTGGCCCGAAGGCGTTGCATCATCGCCGACGCGCCCGAGGTGCCGATCACAAAGGTGGGCACGATCAGGTGCAGCAGGATGGATTTCATCTTATCCCAGCTCATCGGCTGGCCTTCGAAGATCGGGTCCATGAGGCCACCGATTGGCAGGTTGAAATATTGATGGCCATAGTAAAACAGGATCAACGCCAGCAAGAAGTTCGGCGTGGCCAGGCCCAGATAACCGACAAAGGCCGAGGTGTAGTCGATCCATGTGCGCGACTTGGCGGCTGCCAGCACGCCTAAGGGAAGGGCCACCGCGTAAACAAACAGGATCGCAGCCAGATTGACCACCGCGGTCAGCCACAGCGAGTCACCCACGATCTCAGCCACCGGGCGGTCAAATTCGAAGGACCATCCGTAATTGCCCTGGATCAGACCGTCAAACCCGTTTGGCCCGGACCAGAACCCCATCCAGATCAGGTATTGTTCCCACAAGGGACGGTCCAGCGCGTACTCCTGACGCAGAAATTCAGCTTTCGCCACACCTGCGGACTGGCCCGAGGCCTGAAGCTCGGTGATCTGGTTGCTGAGGTAATCGCCGGGGGGCAGGTTGATGATGATGAAGATCAGCACCGACACCACCAGAAGTGTCAGCAGCATCGTGAAAAAGCGATACACCGCATAGCGCAGCATGACCATTTTGTGGCTCCTGCTCAGTCGGCGAAGAAGAATTCGTCCGGCCGGTGGATGCCGAAATGCGCGCCGGGCTCCCAGGCCCACATGGCTTGCTCGGGTACATTGCGCAGGCGGTTCGAAACCACAATCGGCTGCGGTGCGCCGTTCAGAATGCCGATGCCATAAAGCTGGTCGGCATGAATTTTCAACATCTCGGTCCAGACGGCCTTACGCTCTTCATCCGAGGTCGCGACTTCCCAATCATGCGCAAGCGCCATCAGACGTTCTGCCTCGGGCATGTCGGGTGCTTCGCCTGCGCTGCCGCCGGTTTGATAGAACTGACCCCATTTCGGCCAGGCGAGAAACACCTGGTCGGTCGGCGCCAGATAGGCCGGTGATGTGTGCATTTGCGGGATGCCGTCATCCCAGCCGAACCAGACAGAGGCCATTGTGGTGCCCGCAAACACGCGATTGCGAAGGATGTCCCGATCCAGCGGGCGCATGACCAGCTTGACGCCAATGTCGCGCCAATTGTCGGTGACGATCTGCAAAGCGTTTTCAACCTCTTGCCGTTCACCGGCGGTTTCGACGATCAATTCCATCGGGCGGCCATCTGGCAGCAGCCGAATGCCGCTGCCATCACGCTCGGTCAGCCCCGCCTCGTCCAGAAGGGCATTGGCCTGATCCATATCGTACTGTGCCCAGGCCTGCGCATTGGCTTCGTCATAGAAGGGCGAAGCGGGCAAAACAGACATCGCACCCGGTTTTGCCAGCTTGAAATACAGCGCCTGATTGATCGTCTTGCGATCGATTGCAAGCGACAGGGCTCGGCGCACACGCACGTCACGCAGCACGTCGCGCCAGACCTCATCTTCATAGTTCAGGTTCGGATAGATCGCGACCTGAGACGCCACACCGGTTTTCCAGAGCAGCGTCTTGTAGTCCCCTTGTGCTTCGCCTTTTTTCAGGATCGAGGCATCCCGGAAAGACAAGCCACGGCCCTGAAGATCGCTTTCACCAGCGTTGGTCTTGGCGGCCACCAGACCGGGGGCCACAATCTCCATCTCGACCACGTCGATATAGGGCAGTTGAACACCGTTGGTATCGACTCGGTGGTAGAAGGGATTGCGCACGAAATTATGCCGGATCTTCTTGCCCGAGCTGGCATTCAGCCAAGGCTGCAACGTTGGCAATTCGTGATTGTCGAACTTATAGAGGTTATCCAGTTTGTTGTGCAGAGCGGCCCAACTGGTCACACGCGCGTCTTCGACCTCGAACTCTAGATCCTCGGTATTGGCATAGTTTTCGTGGTACTTCTTCAGAAACGCCGATGGCCGGTAGATGAAAGGTGGCCGGGCCTGCGCCAGAGATTGCAGGAAGTTCGGGTTTGGATCGTCCCACTCGAAAACAACGGTTGTTTCATCGGGGAAGGTGACAGTGGGTGGTTTGCCTTCAACCAGCAGAAAGTCTGGCGGGCCCGAGGGGCTGAGTGCCTCGTGATTGGCGACATCTTCCCACCAATAGCGGAAATCTTCAGAGGTAAACGGCGACCCGTCCGACCATTTGTGGCCTTCGCGCAGGTTTAGAGTGAACTTACGATTGTTCTCGTTCTCAAACGACTCCAGAATATCTGGTGCCAGTTCATAGTTTTGGTCAAAACCTACAAGCCGCGCATAGCCATAAACGACCATCTGCCGGACGTCCTTGTTGCGCGTCACCATCGTGCGCAACGTTCCACCCGGTTTCCCAATCTCGCGCCCTTTTGCCGCCAAGTCTACAATCAGCGGCTCTGCTGGGATACGTTCGGCCACGGGCGGTAGATTGCCAGCGGCGACTTCGCTTTGCCAGAACTGGCTTTCCTGCAGGTCAGGCGGGGTCGCAGCCCAGCCAGGCAATACTCCGGCCAGGGCCAGGGTCAGGCCCAAAAGTGATGTGCGAGTGGTCTTAAACATGGCAGCGTACCTTATGACCGGGCTCCAATTCTACCAAAGAAGGTACCACGGAGTCCGTGAAACGGAAGGCTTCTTCCCAACTGTCCGGCGAACCCGCCCCCAATGCAACCATTTCCAGGTTGATTGGGCGGTTGATATCGGGTTCTGGCTGGGCAGCGATCAATGCCTTGGTGTACGGATGACGGGGGTTGTAGAAAAGAGTTTCGGGAGGCGCCTGTTCGACAACCATCCCCCGCCGCATGACCGCCACTTCGTCAGCGATCCGAGCGACAACCGCAAGATCGTGAGAAATGAACAGGTAGGACAGGTTCAACTCGGTCTGTAGTTTCTCTAGCAGCGTCAGGATCTGTTCCTGCACCGAGACGTCCAGCGCCGATGTGGGTTCGTCACAAACGATCAGGGTCGGGTCCAGCATCAGCGCGCGGGCGATCGACAAACGCTGTCTTTGCCCTCCGGAAAACGCATGTGGATAGCGTTTCAACATATCCGGGTTCATACCGACCCAGCGCAACATCTCGGCCGCTTTTTCACGGTGTTCGGCGGCTGAGCCCAGTCTGTGGATTTCCAGCGGTTCTGTCAGCGCGTCCTGAATACGCATACGAGGGCTGAGCGAGCTGTAGGGGTCTTGAAATACCATTTGCGCTTTGCGCTGAAACGCGGTGCGCTCGGCTTTGGTCATTTGGTGAACCGTGATCGGCTCGGCTTCGGCGGTTGTTCGGAAAAGAACTTGACCACCGGGATCGGGCAGCTCTGCCCCAAGTGCGATCCGGGCAGCCGTGGTCTTGCCCGAGCCACTTTCCCCGACGATTGCCAGAGTTTTCCCACGCCCCAACTTAAGATCCACACCACGACAGGCATGTATCAACCGGTCTGCTTTCCAGCCCTTCGTTGCACGCATCTGATAGGTTTTGCTGACATCTTTCATTTCGAGGATAAGATCCTCGTGCGGCATTGGCGTTGCGCCTTCATTGTGTTCCGGAATCTCCGGTGCCGCATCGAAAAGCTGCTTTGTGTAGGGATGCGCGGGATCCGACAGGATCAGCTCGGCGGGACCGGATTCCATGATCCGGCCCTTGTGCATCACCACGACCTTTTCGGCCATGTTGGCGACAACACCCAGATCGTGGGTCACAAGGATCAACGCCATGCCGGTCTCACGCTGCAATTCTTTGATCAGGCCCAGAACCTGAGCTTGCGTCGTGACGTCCAATGCCGTTGTCGGTTCATCCGCAATCAGCAGATCAGGCTTGGCCACCATCGCCATCGCGATCATAGCACGCTGTCGCATGCCGCCGGATAGCTCAAACGGGTAAGAGTCATAGGCACGCTCGGGATCGGGAAACCCAACCCGTTCAAACTGAGTCAGAACCTTTTTGCGGGCTTCGGCTTCGGATATTTTTCCGTGCAGCCAAAGCACTTCGCTTACCTGATTGCCGATCTTGTGCAGGGGCGAAAGCGAGCGCATGGGCTCCTGAAAGATCATTGATACGCGATTGCCTCGAATATCGCGCATCTCGCGTTCACTGATCTTTGTCAAATCCGCTTGCCCATAAGAGTCATTCAGCGTAATCGACCCGGACCGGATCTGGGCAGTACGTGGCAGAATACGCAACGCCGCACGGCACGAGATGGTCTTCCCCGAGCCGGATTCACCAACCAAAGCAAGCGTTTGGCCGGGGTCCACTTCAAAACTGACATCTTGGACAACATCAGCGCCCGCGCCGAACCCGATGCTCAGGTTCTTTACGGACAGCAATGCCGTCATGCGGGCGTCCCACCCGTTTGGCCGTGTTTTCCCATCGGCTGATTGTTCTCCCTGACTTTTTTCACCAGTTTCGCGCGGTTAGGGCAGACTAGTCAAACACCTTCTTTAGCAGAATTGTCGCGGTTTCGTGAAATCAAGGCAGATTGCCTACACAAGTTGTTTATTTTTTGCCATCTAGGCGCAGTCTGACACCAAATTGGTGTCGGTTACTCAAGCAAGAGGGTTATTCGTGTCCGATCATCAAAGCCGCCTTGATCTTTTTATCGACCGTATGGTGTCGCAACGCGCGTGTCTTGATTTTGCGATTGCTCAGACTGCGAACATGACGGGTCCGGTCTTCGAGCTGGGATTGGGGAACGGGCGCACCTATCATCACATGGTTCGCCACATTCAAGGACGGCCGATCTATGTGTTCGAGCGTGCTGTAGCTTCACATCCTGATTCGACACCACCCGAGGATCTGGTGATCCTTGGTGACGTACGCGACACGCTGCCAGCGTCTGTTGCGCGTTTCGGCGCGTCGGCCAGTTTGATCCACGCGGATTTGGGTGGGCATAACCGGGAAAAGAACGACAAGTTCGCGCGGTTTGTCTCACCCCTGATCGAGCCGTTGCTGGCGCCTGGTGGGATGATGGTGTCCAGCGACCGGATGTATTTCGATGGCCTGACCGAGCTGCCTCTGCCGCAAGGTGCAGTCGAAGGACGTTGCTTTGTCTATCAGCGTTGATCGCCAAAAGGGCTCGCCGTAGCACGCTGACGCGGTCTAACCTTTGAGCGATTCAAAGGACAAGAGATCGCGCAGATGCTGTTTTATGACTGTTCCACCGCCCCCAATCCGCGTCGGGCACGCATGTTTATCGCCGAGAAAGGGCTGCAAATCGAAACCCATGAGGTCTCGATCGCCAAGGGGGAGCAGTTGCAAGAGAATTTCCGCGCCGTAAACCCGCGCGCAACCCTGCCGGTACTTGTCACGGATGAAGGGACGGTTCTCACCGAAAACCTTGGCATCGCAGCCTATCTTGAAGCTCGCTTCCCCAAGCCGCCCTTGATGGGGCGCAGCGCGGATGAGCAGGGTTCGGTTTTGATGTGGAACGCGATCGCCGAGCAGCAGGGCGGTGCACCGATCGCAGATGTTTTGCGTAACACGCATCCGGCCTTCGAGAACCGTGCCATTCCCGGGCCCATCGACTATGCGCAGGTCCCCGAAATCGCCGAGCGCGGGCGCGCACGTGTTTCGGCGTTCTTTGATCTGCTGGAAACGCGTTTGCAGGACAGCCCGTATCTGGCCGGTGATCGCTTTACGCTGGCCGATATCACGACATTTGTCTTTGTCGACTTTGCGCGGGTCATCAAGATGCGCCCGGAGGCGCGGCATGGGGCAACGTTGACGTGGCTCGACAAGATCAAGGCACGTCCAAGCGCCCAGCTCTAGGCCGAATTCGCTTGAGTTGGTCTTGCGAAGCCGACTGTACAGAAATGTCTAGACAGAAGTGATTAGTGCTTTTAGCGTCCCTGCGAGTCATTCAGCGGAGGTCGGAATGAAATCGCAGTATCGCGTTGTTGTCATTGGTGGCGGCGTTGTGGGCGCCTCGGTTCTGTATCACCTGGCCAAGTTCGGCTGGTCGGATGTGGTTATGCTGGAGCGTCGGCGTCTGGCCTCGGGATCGTCCTGGCACGCGGCGGGCGGCATCCACGCGCTGAACGCGGACCCCAACATGGCATCGCTTCAGGCCTATACCATCGACCTGCTGAGCGAGATTGAAAAGGAATCGGGCCAGAACATCGGCCTGCACATGACCGGTGGTCTGACACTGGCCGGTACGCCCGAACGGTGGGAGTGGTTGCAGGCCAATTACCGTATCTTCCAGTCCATCGGCATTGATGATTGCGAGCTACTGACCCCCGAAGAGGCGCAACGGCGTTGCCCGATCATGTCGACCGACGGTGTGTTGGGTGCGATGTGGGCGGATCGCGAAGGCTATATCGACACGACCGGAACGGTTCAGGCCTATGCCACCGCCGCCAAAAAGCGCGGCGCAGAATATTACGAAGAAACCAAGGTCGAAAGCCTGACCCAGACAGCAGAGGGCTGGCAAGTGGTGACCGACAAGGGCACCATCACTTGCGAGCATGTGGTCAACGCGGCTGGCCTTTGGGCCAAGCAAGTGGGCCGGATGGCGGGCGTTGAGCTGCCGGTCTCGCCGCTCAAGCACCATTATCTGATCACCGACACCGTGCCCGAGGTTGCGGTGGCGGATTTTGAGATGCCGATGACCGTGGACCTCGAAGGGTTCACCTATATGCGGCAGGACCAGAAGGGCGTTCTGGTTGGCATCTATGAGGTCGATCACGAACACTGGGCGATGGACGGCGCGCCTTGGAATTATGGCGAAGAGCTGTTTCAAGAGCAGCTGGACCGCATTGAGAATGAACTAACGCTTGGGTTCGAGCGTTATCCTTCGATTCAGAACGTGGGCATCAAGACATGGGTGAACGGGGCGTTCACCTTCTCGCCCGATGGCAATCCGTTGGTCGGGCCGGTTCCGGGCAAGCGCGGCTATTGGTCGGCCTGTGCCGTGATGGCCGGATTCCTGCAAGGCGGCGGCGTTGGCAAAACACTGGCCGAATGGATGATCCACGGCGAGCCCGAGGCTGACGCCTGGCCGATGGACGTGGCGCGTTACGGCGATTTCGCGCAGAACAAACGTTACATCCGCGAAACCACTGGCCAGTTCTATTCGCGCCGCTTCGTGATGACCTATCCGAACGAACAGCTGCCGGCGGGTCGCCCGCTGAAAATGGCTCCGGCCCATGACGCAATGACCGAAGCAGGGTGCAAATGGGGCGTGAGTTGGGATTTGGAAGTACCGCTCTATTTCGCACCGAAAGGGTTTGAGGAAACACCCACGCTAAAACGGTCGAACGCTCATGATATCGTGGCCGAGGAATGCAAGGTGATCCGTGAAGGCGCGGGCCTGCTGGATATCACCGGCTTTTCCCGGTTCGAGGTCAGCGGTCCGAATGCCGAGGCATGGCTGGACAAGGTGATGGCCTCAAAGCTGCCCGCGCCGGGCCGCGCCAAGCTGGCCCCGATGCTGGGCGAGAACGGGCGGCTCAAGGGTGATCTGACTGTTCTGAACTGGGGCGATGGCACCTGGTGGATCATGGGGAGCTATTACCTGCGTGCCTGGCATATGCGCTGGTTCGATGACCATATGATCGAAGGCGTCGTTGTCCGCGATCTGGGTGAGGAATATTGCGGCTTTGCCGTGGTTGGCCCGAAATCGCAGGCTGTGGTTGAAAAGCTAGCGGAACAGGACATTTCAGCCCTGAAGTTCATGGGCTGCGGCGAATTCGATATCGGACTGGTCCGCGCGCGTGTGGCGCGCATGTCGGTTACCGGTGAGAAAGGCTATGAGATCAATTGTCGTTATGGCGACCATATTACCCTGCGCCGTATGTTGCTGGAGGCCGGTGCGGCCGAAGGCATCCGGGAGTGCGGGTTCAATGCGATGCTGTCGACCCGGCTAGAGAAAAGCTTTGGCATCTGGTCGGCTGAGTTCACGCAGCTTTACACGCCCGGTATGACCGGCATGGATCGCTGGATCGACTGGAGCAAAGACTTTGTCGGTAAGGACGCTGCTCTTGCCGAACGGGATGGCAACGGTCCGGCGCAAGTGCAGGTGACGCTTGAGGTGGATGCTCTGGACGCAGATGCCAGCGGCTATGAGCCCATCTGGGCCGGGGAGGAGCGCGTGGGCTTCGTCACCTCCGGGGGCTATGGCCACTATACCGGCAAATCACTTGCCATGGCGTTGGTCAACCGCGACATGGCCGAGCCCGGGACCGAATTGTCGGTGCATGTGGTGGGTATTGAACGCCCGGCACGGGTTATTGCCCCATCGCCCTATGATCCACAAGGCAAGGCGATGAGGGGCTAATGGCTGAGGCTCAGACCGGGGGGCGCGGGCGACGGCGTCGGGGCAGGGGAGCAGACAGTGCGCCCGCGCCCAGCCGCGATGTCAATTACCGCCAATTGCGCAACCCCTTCCCGCTGATGGAGGTGTTTCCGGCCGACCAGATCGCCGACATGCACGAAACAGCGCTGCGCCTATTGCAGGAGCTCGGCATCAAGGTTTTGCTGCCCGAGGCCCGCAAGATCTATGCCAAAGGCGGGGCCCGTGTGGATGAAGACAGCGAAATGGTCTTTATCGGGCGCGATATGGTCGAGGCTGCGGTGGCGTCTGCTCCGAAATCCATCGACTGTCGTGCAGGCGCACGGCGGCGGGATTTCACGCTTGAGCTGGGGTCATTGGTCTTTCAGCCCGGCGCAGGGGCGCCCAACGCCACCGATCTGGAACGCGGTCGACGACCTGCAACAGGGCAGGATTATCTGGAGTTTCTAAAGCTTACACATCACTTTGATGTCTTCCAGATGATCTCACCCCAGGTCGAGCCGCAGGATGTGCCAACCAATGTCCGGCACTATTTCACCACGCAGGCTCAGATGGAACTGACGGACAAGTTCCCCTTCTTCTTCTCGCGCGGAACGCCGCAGGTGATGGACTGTTTCGAGATGTTGTCCATTGCACGCGGACTGGATGACGACGCATTCAATGCAGCGCCCCACTGCTATACGATCATCAACACCAACAGCCCGCGAACCTTGGATATCCCCATGGCCCAAGGTTTGATCGATTTCGCGCGCCATGGGCAAATGTCGATCATTACGCCCTTTACGCTGATGGGGGCGATGGCGCCGATCACCGTGGCCGGGGCGATTACACTGTCCCATGCCGAAGCACTGGCAGCACTGACCCTGACTCAGCTGACCAAGCCGGGTGCGCCTGTCTGCTATGGAACCTTCACCAGCAATGTGGACATGAAATCGGGCGCGCCTGCGTTTGGGACGCCCTCGCACTTTCAGGCCTCACTGGCTGCGGGCCAGCTGGCGCGTCATGTCGGACTGCCCTGGCGCTCGGCGGCGGGCTCGGCGGCGAATACCAATGATGTTCAGGCGGCCAATGAAAACCAGTTTGGCCTTTGGGGTTGCCTAATGGCCGGGGCGACCGTGATCATTCACTCGGCTGGCTGGCTTGAGGGCGGGCTGACCGTGTCTTTCGAAAAGATGATTTGTGACGCCGAGGTGCTGAACATGGTGGCCGAGCTGTGTGCCGGTGCGCAGGCCGGACCTGCCGAGATCGGATTTGACACCGCGCTGAAGGAAGTTGACCCCAGCGGGCATTTCTTTGCCACCAGCCAGACGATGGAGCGGTATAACACTGCATTCTACGAGCCGCATCTGCATGACTATGCCAATTTCGGAACCTGGGCCGAGCGGGGTGCAGTCGATGCCAATGCACGTGCCACCGGTGTCTGGAAGGATATCCTGACCAATTTCAAAGCCCCGCCATCCGATCTGGACCGTATTGGCGCGCTGAAAGATTTTATCGCGCGTCGCAAAGAACAGGGCGGCGCACCGCCGGAGAGTTAAATGAACACCAAACCCATCCTCCACCGCGACGACCCAAAGGCGGAACCCCTGATCGGCAACATCAAGGTCACGCGCGACGATTGGCTGAACGTGGCCATGGATGTGCTGATCTCGGACGGGGTTGATCAGATCAAGGTAATGAATCTGGCCGAGCGGATGGCGGTCTCGCGCTCGTCTTTCTATTGGTATTTCAAATCCAAGCAGGAGCTTTTTGATGCGCTTTTGGCCAAATGGCAGGCGCTCAATACCGCTGGGCTGATTGCGCAGGCCGAGCTTGCGGCCCCAACGATCACGGCGGCGGTGTGCAATGTGCACCGCTGTGTGGTGAACGCCGAGCTTTTTGATACCGCATTGGATTTTGCCGTGCGCGACTGGGCGCGCAAATCGGGCAAGGTGCGGCGTATGCTGGATCAATCCGACGCGCGTCGCCTTGCGGCCCTACGTGCGATGTTTGCCCGCTATGGCTATGACGAGACCGAGGCCGAGACCCGCGCGCGCGTGCTCTACTACATGCAGATCGGATACGATTTGGCACAGCTGAACGAGCCGCTGGCCGCACGGCTGTCGATGGTGCCACATTACCTATTTGTCTTCACCGGTGTTGAGCCCCGCAAGGAAGAGATTGAGGAATTCAGCGCCTATGCAAAACACTATTGGGAAGGAGCAGGGTCATGAACCAGCCTGACGCAATCATTATCGGCACCGGCGTGATCGGCGCGGCCATCGCGTTCGAGATGTCAAAGGCCGGATGGAAGACCCTGTCGCTGGATCGCAACGCTCAGGTAGGGCATGGATCGACCGCCGGGTCTTGCGCGATCATTCGGATGCATTATTCAACGCTCGATGGCACGGCCTTCGCCTGGGAGGGCTATCACTATTGGCGCGATTGGGCCGGGTATCTTGGCTTGCCCGACGGCGCAGATCTGGCCCAGTTCAAAGAGACCGGGTGTCTGGTGATGAAGACCGAGGCGAATGGTCATTTGGACAAGCACATGACCTATAGCGCCGAACTGGATTGCCCGTTCGAGGAATGGACACCCCAGCAGATCATGGATCGTTTGCCGATCTACAATCTGGACAGTTTCGCGCCGGCGCGCCGGATGGATGATCCGGAGTTCGGGCAGCCCAACGGTTCGCAGCTGCAGGGCGCTGTGTTCTGGCCCAAGGCAGGATATGTCACGGATCCGGCCTTGTCGGCTCAAAACCTGATGGCAGCGGCCAAGCAGCGCGGGGCCGAGGTGAGAACCGGTGCCGAGGTGGTCGAGATCCTGCAAAGTGGCGGCCGTGTCGCGGGGGTCAAACTGGCTTCGGGCGAAGAAATTCATGCCAATGTGGTGGTGAATGTGGCAGGCCCGGGCTCGGCCAATATCAACGGGATGGCCGGTGTGCTGGAGGACATGACCATCGAAACCCGACCCTTACGGCAAGAGGTTGTGCATGTTCCCGCACCCGAGGGCTTTGATTTCGAGACGCAGGGCACAATCGTGTCGGACAGTGACATTGCGCTCTATTGTCGGCCCGAACATGGCAACCATATCCTGATTGGGTCAGAAGACCCGGATTGCGATCCGCATCAATGGTGCGCCGATGACACTTCGTACAATCACGACTTCACCGATCAATGGACCACGCAAGCCATGCGTTATGCGCAACGGGTGCCCAGCCTTGGCATTCCGTCAAAAACGCGCGGGGTTGTGGATTTGTACGACGCGTCGACCGATTGGATTCCGATCTATGACAAATCCAGCTTACCGGGGTTCTACATGGCCTGTGGCACCAGCGGGAACCAATACAAGAACGCGCCCATTGCCGGAAAGATGATGGCCGCCTTGATAGACTATGTCGAAGGCGGGGCCGATCATGACACACAGCCCTTGCATTTCAAGCTGCCCTATATCGGGCGCAGCATCGATGTGGGCTTCTATTCCCGCAAGCGACCGATCAATACAGACAGCAGTTTTTCCGTTCTGGGCTAGACGCAACGGTGTTTCGGCCTAACTTGGGGTCTGAGAACCTGAGGGGTGCGCCATGGCTGATAATCGACCAAACGTTCTGATCCTTGGCAGTGCCCCATCCGCGATTGCGGCGCGCGACTGGTCTCGGCAGGGCTTTAGCCATATCGTTGCGATCAACAACGCTTGGCGTATTCGGTCGGATTGGGACTATCTGATCCATCCCGAGGATTTTCCGGTTGAGAACCGTCCCACAGATTTGCGACGCGGCCAGCGTATCATCACCGCTGAGGATTATGTGCCGTTACAAAACCAATTTGGCGGCTTTGTCTATGCGGGCGGCACCATGGCCTTTACGGCAGGTTATTGGGCGCTGGCCGCCTTGCGACCCGCGGTCATCGCCTTCTTCGGATGCGATATGGTCTATGCCAATAAAGGCCAAACGCATTTCTACGGAAAAGGCACGGCAGACCCTTTGCGCCGCGATGTCACGCTGCGTTCGCTCGAGGCCAAGTCAGCCCGGCTGGCGCTGTTTGGGGCCGAGCAGAACTGCCGCGTTGTGCGGCTGTCTGCCGGGGAAAGCCGATTGGTTTTGCCCAGCGTTCCAGTGGAAGATCTTTCCAGCGCCGCCATGCCCTGCACGAACGCGATGCATCTACCTTTGGCGCGTGAGGCTGAGTGCGGGTATTTCGAACCATCAGGTCGGTATTGGGAGGTTGAACACAAATTTGACCCCGCCCGGATAGATGCCATCGACAGGTTGTGGCTGGACGCTTACGACCGCTCGGGCATGGCCCGCGTGGCCTGATCCGGGGTTCGTATCTTTGCAACCGACAACTTGGCGGCGTCAAACGCATCCGCGCGTACCGGGCCATAGCCTCGGATCTCGTCCGCGCAAGAGAGTGCCTTGAACCACGTTTCCGCATTTGCATCGCTGTAGTCTTGGACCAATTGGTCCAGTAGAACGCGGTACCAATCGAGGATGCTATGGTGCAGCCGCGCCTCGCTGTGATAGCCGAACGGGTTCAATTTGCTTCCACGCAGGTTTTTCATGCGCGATAGCACGCCTAAAACGGGTTGCATCCAGGGTCCAAACGACTGTTTGCGCGGGCGGCCTTTGTCGTCGTCGCTCCAGCTGAAAACAGGCGGTGCCATATGGTAGGATATGGTTGGGTTCCCTTCGAGTTGATCTTCCAATTCACGCGCGAAATCTGCGTGCGTCATAAGACGGGCCACTTCAAATTCGTCCTTGTAGGCCATGAAACGAAACAGATTTCGGGCGACAGACCCGAGCAGAGCATCGCTTGCATCCGGGAGTGTGCGCCGTATTTGCTCCAACCGATCCGTATAAACCTGCGCATAATCCGCGTTCTGGTAGTCGGTCAGAAACGCTGCGCGGTGATCGATCACCTGTTGAAGGGTTTCTTCTGACGGCTCGGGCGTGGTGAATTGCGTCACCCGATCTGGCGCTGCGGCCATTGCGCGACCGATCGCAAAGGCCAGACGGTTCTTTTCGATGGCAACACCGTTCAGCTCAATCGCTTGTGCCAGGGCCACGTCCGAGACTGGAACTAACCCTTTTTGCCAGGCCGTGCCCAGTAGGATGACATTGGCAAAAACCGTATCGCCAAGCACCTGTTCGGCCACTGCGTTGGCGTCATAGCCCCAAAGGTTTTCTGCGCCCACAACGGAACGGATCGCCTGTTCCCGGTCATCGCAGTGCAGTTGCGCGTCGCGCCGCAAAACGAGATCCCCAGTCGGCATTTCTGCGCGGTTCAGAACAACTTGTGTCCCCACGCGGTAATGGGCGGACGCTTTTGGGGCCGAGCTGACCACGATATCGCACCCGATCACGGCATCTGCGGCGCTTTGATCAATGCGCACTTGATTCAGAGCCTCGGGCGATGCGCCCAGCCGGATATAGCTGAGCACCGTGCCGAATTTTTGCGCGAAACCGGTGAAATCCAGAACGGACGCGCCTTTGCCTTCCAGATGCGTGGCCATTGTGATCAGCGCGCCAACGGTGACAACACCCGTACCTCCAACACCTGTGACCAGCAGGTCAAAGGGCGTCTCAAGAGTAGCCAGAACAGGGTGAGGGAGGTCAGCCTCAAGCTGTGCCGCGTCAAGATCAATGCCGCGCTTTCTTCGGGTTGCACCTTTTACGGTGACAAAGCTGGGGCAGAAGCCGTTCAGGCAGGAAAAATCCTTGTTGCAAGAACTCAGATTGATCTTGCGCTTGCGACCCAACGGGGTGTCCTTGGGCTCGACGCTCAGGCAGTTCGACGCGATGGAACAATCACCACAGCCTTCGCACACCAGATCGTTGATCCAGACAAAACGATCCGGGTCCTCCATCGTGCCGCGCTTGCGACGACGACGCTTTTCCGTGGCGCAGGTCTGTTCATAGATCAGGACAGTCACTCCGGGGATGTCCCGAAGCTCGCGTTGCAGACTGTCCAGATCCGCGCGGTCGTGAAAGCTGGTTCGGGCCGGAAAGTCCGCGCTCTGGAATTTAGAGATGTCGTCAGACACCAACGCGATGCGTTCGACCCCTTCTGCCCGGCAGGTTTGCGCAATCCCGGCGACGCTGACCGGGCCATCGACCGGCTGCCCACCGGTCATGGCGACCGCATCGTTGTAGAGAATCTTGTAGGTGATATTTGTCCCCGCAGCGACAGCTTGCCGGATCGCAAGTGACCCGGAATGGTACCATGTGCCTTCGCCCAGATTCTGGAAAATATGTTTGCCACCGTTGAATTGCGAGGCGACCACATGCGGTACCCCTTCGCCACCCATCTGTGCATACCCCACGGTCTGCCGATCCATCCAGGACGCCATAACATGGCAGCCAATTCCACTGGCGGCTGTCGAGCCTTCGGGCACTTTGGTCGAGCTGTTATGCGGGCAACCCGAGCAGAAATAGGGCGTCCGCGTTGCACCCGGAACGGAAATCAGCTGCGGTGATGTGTCCGTCAGGGCCCTGGCCTTGGCGGGCAGGTTTTCCTCGGGGAAAAACGCGTTCAACCGCGCCGCCACTATGGGGGCCAGCATCAGAGGGCTCAGTTCACCTGTCCAGGGGATGAGTGGCTCACCATGGCTGTCATATTTGCCGACCATCTTGTGCGGCTTGTCGCCGGGCCAGTCGTAGAAATACTCCTTGAACTGGCTTTCAATGATCCCGCGTTTTTCTTCGACAACCAACACCTCGGCCTTGCCCTTCACAAAGCGCAGCGCATTGCGCCGGGCCAGGGGCCAGACCATGCCGACTTTGTAGATATCGATGCCCAGACGACGGCAGGCAGCCTCATCCAACCCCAGCAGACGCAGCGCCTCCATCAGGTCCAGATGGCCCTTGCCTGTGGTGACAAAGCCGAACTTGGCCTGTTCGATGTTATAGATCCGACGGTCGATCGGGTTGGCTTCGGCAAAGGCGCGCACCGCGCGCAGCTTGTGCTGAATGCGTGTCTCAATCTCGACCGAAGGCAGATCGGCACTCCGGACATGCAGACCGTTAGGGGGCAATTCAATCTGTGGTAGGGTAAAACGACGATCCGGCTGCAGCTCGACCGAGCGTGCGCTTTCGACGGTTTCCGAGATCGCCTTGAACCCGACCCAGGTGCCCGAGAAACGGGACAGCGCAAACCCGTATTCGCCGAAGGCGAGGTATTCATCGACCGAGGCCGGGTTGAGCGTTGGCATGAACCAGGACATGAACGCCACATCCGACTGATGCGGCATCGACGAACTGACGCAGCCATGATCGTCACCCGCAACCACCAGCACGCCGCCTTTCGGGGCCGAGCCGTAAGCGTTGCCATGTTTGAGAGCGTCTCCAGACCGATCTACGCCCGGGCCTTTGCCATACCACATCGAGAATATCCCCTCGGCCTCACAATGCGGGTCCAGTGTCGCTTGCTGCGCCCCCAGCACGGCGGTGGCACCCAGGTCTTCGTTGACGGCGGGCATAAAGGTGATGCGATCTGCGCGCAGCCGGTCTTTGGCACGCCACAGTTCCAGATCCAACCCGCCCAAGGGTGAGCCTCGATAGCCAGATACAAATCCCGCTGTATTCAAGCCTGCCTGCCTGTCACGTCGAGCCTGATCCATCATGATCCGCGCCAGCGCTTGTGTGCCGGTCAGAAACACGCGCCCTTTGGTCAGATCATAACGGTCCTGCAATTGGTATTTGCGGTGGTTCGGGCCATGAAAGCTCATGCGATTCACTCATTGGCTGCAACTGGGTGCGTAAGTCTAACGCCTGTCGCGCGAAGAGATTTGCCAAAATCACCAAGATTTCCTAAAATACGCGGAAAGATTATTCGAAATATATCCTTAGAAAGGGTAATTTTGCCCATATGCTGGATTTAAGTGACAAAGACCGCCGTATCATCGACCTCTTGCAGCGCGACAGTCGCATGTCGAATGCAGACCTTGCGGAAGCTGTCGGAATGTCCGCCTCGGCGCTGTGGAGGCGTGTGAAGGCGTTGGAAGACGCAGGTATCGTCGAACGCTATGGTGCCGTCGTCGACCCAGCCGCAATGGGCCTGAGTTTCGAAGCGATTGTGCATGTGCACCTGACACGGCATGACCCGGAACGGATCAAGGATTTCATGCGCTCGATCGACATCAGCCCAGAGGTGCAGGAATGCTATGCCACAACGGGGCAGGCCGACTATCATCTGCGTGTGCTGTGCAGGGATCTGGCGGCTTATAATGATTTTCTAGAAGACTTTCTCTTCCGACTACCTGCGGTTGCCAGCGCCCAGACAAATGTTGTCTTGCGCACCATCAAGCGAAATCGCCCAATTGTGCCTTAGGGGTGCACCACAAAGGTCACCCAGGCCCAGGCCATCGCGATATAGGTCAGGTTGTGCATGCATTGATCCAATCCCGCAGCGCGCCAAAACGCGGCCTGATTGGGTTGAAGCTGTTTTTTGTCTGAATAGCTGGCTTTGAAAAAATCGATATGGAAATGAACAACCCATTCAAGAGCCGCGATGACAACGATGAACTCGATCGGCGCGCGCATGATGGCAAAAACAATAACAGAGCCCACAACGTGCACAGCCGCATGTTGCGCTCGCCCGATATGGAAATATACACCGCGCCCTGAAAGCATCTTGGGCGTCTGCAAATAGTAGTCGGCGAACATGTGTTTTACGTGCAGAAGAGCTAGCAGTAAAAGCACGGTGCCAAATGTGGCAGGCAAACGGATCCTCCCAATGTCATCCCGACTCGAAGACTAGGGCGGAATGAACAGATGCGCAAATGAACTTGTTCACACGGGCAAAAATGGAGTTGTTATGCGTTTTTATTTGCGTCGCGCGATACGATTACGATAGATTCGAACTGTTGTATTCGCGTCGAAATCAGTGAGTTATACGACGAAGCAATTGCAGGGGCCGGCGCCATAGAACGCACGATCTTTCGGTTCATCTGGAAATACTCGAAGCGCGACCAGCTTATTCTTCTGGCCGTCACGTCGACGCTGTTTCCGTTGCTTTACCTGACGCTTGAGCTGCCCAAGCGGATCATCAACGACGCCATCGGTGCGTCCAGTTCGATCGTCAACGTTTGGGGCTATAGCCTGCCACAGACCACCTTTCTGGTGATCCTGTGCTTTGCCTTTCTGCTGGCTGTTCTTGCCCACGGCATCATGAAGATGCGCATCAACACCATGAAAGGGGTGTTGAGCGAACGTATGCTGCGCCGGTTTCGGTATCAGTTGACCAGCCGCGCCTTGCGATTTCCGCAGCCCTATTTTGAACGGGTCAGCCAGGGCGAAATGGTGTCGATGATCACCGCCGAAAGTGAACCGATGGGCGGGTTGATGGGCGACGCGATCAGCCAGCCGGTGCTGCAAGCTGGGCAGATGATCACGATCCTGTCCTTTCTGTTCTTGCAAAGCTTCTGGTTCGGATTGGCTGCGGTTGCGCTGATCCCGCTGCAAGCCTGGCTGATCCCCAAGCTGCAACGACAGATCAACCTGCTCAACAAGAAGCGCATTCAGGAAGTGCGTGTTCTGGCTGCGCAGATCGGTGAGAACGCCGCAGGCGCCGCGACCTTGCGGGCCAATGGCGGCTGGCGTTATCGCCGCGCCATGATCTCGGATCAGCTGGGGCGTCTGTTCGCCATCCGGTTCGAGATCTACCAGAAAAAGTTCTTTATGAAGTTCATCAACAACTTCATCTCGCAACTGACACCTTTCATGTTTTATCTGGTTGGCGGTCTGCTGGTGCTGCAGGGCTCGGTTTCGCTGGGTGCGCTTGTGGCTGCGCTGGCGGCCTACAAGGATCTCAGCTCACCGTGGAAAGAGCTGTTGGCCTATTACAACCAGACACAGGATATGGCGCTGCGCTGGGACGTGGTGATCGAGCGGTTTGCGCCCCCTGGTATGCAGGACGAAGCGTTGTTCGAAGGTGAGCCCGAAAGCCGACCGCATTTGCGGGGGGACATTCATCTCAACAATGTCTCGGTGCGGGACATGGATGGCAATCAGGTCCTCGACGATCTGAACCTGACCTTCCCCGGTGGCAAGACAATAGGTATCGCTGCGCCCAGCGAGGAAGATCGCCGCGCGGTTGCCGAGCTGCTGACCCGCGAGATTCTGCCGGGGTCTGGCAGTGTAACGATCGGTGATGTGAACCTGTCCGGCTTGCATCAGGCTGTGGTCGCAGCCCGCATCGGCTATGCGACATCTCGACCGGTGATGTTTCAGGGTTCATTGGGCGACAATGTCATGATGCCTATGCGGTTTCGACCGCAAGACAACACGTCGAACAATCCGGACTTTGCCGAAACTCTGCGTGCAGGCAATAGCAGTGATCCGTTTGAAGCCGAATGGCTGGATCCGTCGCTGGCCCATGTCGAAACAGAAAAAGAGCTGCGGGATTGGTGGTTGCAGCTGATTGATGGCATGGGGTCGGGGGCGGCGCTGTTTCAACGCGGTGCCGAACAGATGTTCGACGCCGAAGCGCGCCCCGCATTGGCCCAAAAACTGGTCGAGTTGCGGCCAAAGGTGCAGAGCGCGGTGCGTGAAGCAGGTTTGGAACAGCAGGCGTTGGTCTTTGACCAGAACACCTATAACTCTGCTTTGCCCGTGGCAGAGAACCTTCTGTTTGCCACACCTCGCGTTCCGGTCACGCAAGAGATGTTGGCCAAACAAACTGTCTTTTTAGGCCAATTGCGCGAGTTGGGTCTGGATGAAACCCTGATTGATCTGACCCGCGACGTGATCGAGATGCTTCGTCAGATCTTCGGGTTGGACGGTACAGATCACCCCTTGTTCCGCAAGTTGGGGCTTGAGGCGCAGACATATGAAACTGCCGTGGACCTGATTGACCGTACGCGCAACGAAGGTGCTGCGGGTCTCGACAATGAGCAACTGGCGAACCTGTTGGCCGTACCATTTGCGATTTCGGCGGAACAGATTGGCCCCGCCTTTACGGATGAGTTGAAGACGCGAATTCTTGAATTGCGCGCAAGCCACTCGGAAGAGCTGTTGCAACCGTTGCTGGATGTCTTTGTACCGCTCGACCCGGAAAAGGCCGCGCCCGGCTTGACCGTGATGGAAAACGCGCTGTTCGGTAAAATCAGTCAGATCGGCGGCTCACGCTCGGACGAGGTGCGCAAATTGATTGTGGATGTGTTGTCCGAAAATGGCGCGCGCCCGCTTGTGATCGAGTTGATCTTTGATGTGCCGGTTGCTTTGGGTGGTCAGAACCTGCCAGCCTTGTTCGCCGAGCCGCTGGCCTTTACCCGTGCGACGATCAAGAAACCCGATATTCTGATCCTCGACAACGCACTGGCCAGCTATGACATGCAGACACAGGTCGCTGTCTACAAGAACTTGCGCGCTTTGTTGCCCGAAACAACTGTCATATACTTGAACGATCAATTCCAGAATCCTCAGGCATTCGACATGTTTGTCGAAATCCGACAGGGTCGTGTTGTGACTGATGAGGGGCCGGGCGACGTGGAGGAAGACAGCGCATCAGCAGCCGATCTGGCGCGTAAGCTACGCGCGTTGGAGCAAACGCCTCTGTTTTCGAGCCTTGATCGCAGGCAGCTGCGGCTGCTTGCCTTTGGCGCGCAATGGTTCAACGCCAAGGCCGGAGAGGTGGTGTTTCTTAAGGATGATCAACCCACCGACGGTGCCTATGTCGTTCTGGAAGGCGAAGCAGGGCTATACCTGCCGCAACCGGACGGGCCGGATCAGTTGATCATGACTGCGGATGTCGGGTCTTTGGTCGGTGAACTGGGCCTTATCCGCAAAGAGCCGCGCGCGCTGAGCATGATCGCCGAAACCGATTTGTCCTGCCTGCGGATCGGGGAAGAGGAATTCATGGCCGTGGTCGAAAACGACTCAGCGACAGCCTTCAAACTGCTGCAGGTCATTGCGGGCTATGTTTCGAATTGAACTAGCTCAGGCGTCTGACGCACAAAACAGATCATAAAGAACTCCGATGACCTTTTTGGTCTTTTCGTCGCTCAGAGTGTAGTAGATCGTCTTGCCTTCACGCCGGGTCGATACAAGTTGTTCTTCGCGCAGACGCGCAAGCATTTGGCTTACAGCTGCCTGCCGCATTTGCAACAAGTCTTCAAGCTGGCCAACCGAACGTTCGCCGGTGATCAGATGGCACAAGATCATCAGCCGCCCTTCATGGGCCAAAGCCTTTAAATAGGTAGAGGCCTTCTGAGCGTTTTCCTTCATGTCCACGGCAGTGGCTGACGCTTGAGGGTTCAGGTCCAATGAGGGCACGTGTTTTCCGGCTGGTTGTTCATATTTGGGGCAATATGCCTCAACTCAAAGGGCAATGTCACCCCTCTGTCGCAGGAGCACCGCCTTGGAACGCGTTTCCGTCGACGTAATTGCAAGGCTCTTCCTGCATCTCAAGATGCAGCCCATCGCCGGAATAGGGGTGGGCGCGCGCAAGCTCTTCGTCCAAGTCGATCCCGAGACCAGGCGCCGTTGGCGGGGTAACAAAGCCGTTTTCCACTCGGATTGACCCCTTGATCAACCGGTCGTGGAACGGTGTTTCGATTGTCTCAAGCAGCAGCAGATTGGGGATCGAGGCCGCCAGATGGATATTGGCCGCCCATTCGACCGGGCCCGCATAAAGATGCGGCGCCATTTGCGCGTTGAACACCTCGGCCATCGCCGCGACCTTCTTCATCTCCCAGATCCCGCCCGCGCGGCCCAGGGCCGGTTGCAGGATCTCTGCCGCACCAGCCCGCAGAACAGCGCCAAATTCGGCTTTGGTGGTCATCCGCTCACCAGTGGCAACTGGGATGCGAACATTGCGCGCCACGCGGGCCATGTCTTCGATCATGTCGGGTGGGGTCGGCTCTTCGAACCAAAGAGGCGAAAAGGGTTCCAGTGCCTGCCCCAAACGGATGGCGCCCGCAGTGTTGAACTGCCCATGGGTGCCAAAGAGCAGATCAGCCTTGTCGCCTACGGCTGCGCGAATGGATTTGCAGAAGGCCACCGACATCGAAATATCGCTCATCGCAGGCATGTGCCCGCCACGGATGGTATAGGGGCCAGCCGGGTCGAACTTGACGGCGGTATAGCCGCGCTGAACCGCGTCGGCGGCGGCCTCACCAGCTTGATCCGGTGACGTCCAGAAATCGGTCAGGTTATGCTGTGGCAGGGGGTAGAGATAAGTGTAGGCGCGGATACGGTCGTTCACGCGCCCGCCCAACAGTGCATAAACCGGTCTGTCGCGATCCTTGCCCAGAATGTCCCAACAGGCGATCTCGAGCCCTGAAAACGCGCCCATTACGGTCAGATCAGGACGCTGGGTAAACCCGCTGGAATAGGCGCGGCGGAACATCAGTTCGATGTTTTCGGGGTTCTCTCCGGCCATGTGACGTTGAAACACGTCATGGATCACATGGGTCATCGCCTCGGGCCCGACCGATGAGGCGTAGCACTCGCCCCAGCCCGTGATCCCAGTGTCGGTGGTCACCTTGACCAATATCCAATAGCGCCCGCCCCAGCCAGGGGCCGGAGGAGCGGTGACGATAACGTCGAGATCCTGCAATTTCATCGCTGCTCCTTTCGGGCGTCAGCTATTGTTGAAGATAATGACGTTCCGCTTGGCTGAGCCGGATTTGGTATCTTCGATCGCATCGTTGATCTGATCCAGCTGCCACCGACCCGAGATCAACTCATCCAGCTTCAATCGCCCCTGTTCATACAGATCGATCATCCATGGGATATCGCGCTGAATGACCACGTCACCCATTTTCGAACCGATCAGGCCCTGGCCAACGGCCGCAAGGATGACCGGCTCGTAAGAGGCTTCGGCCCCGGTATGTGGCATCCCGATCATGATCGCCCGGCCTCCGCGCCCAAGATATCGGGGGGCCTGTTCATATGCGGGGATGGCACCGACGGTGATCAGCACCGCATCGGCTCCGCGCCCGCCAAGCGCCTTGTAGGCCGCTTTCCAAGGGGCCTCCAAGGTTGCTAAAACACCATGTGTTGCACCGAACTCTTTGGCGATCTCCAGCTTGTCTTCGGTCATGTCCACAGCCACGATCCGGCGGGCCCCGGCAAGATGCGCGCCCTGAATGGCGTTGAGCCCAACGCCGCCTGCACCGATTACAACCACATCCTGCCCGGGACGCACCTGTGCTGCGTTCACCGCAGCACCGACACCGGTGATGACCCCGCAAGACAAGAGACTGGCGACATCCTTGGGCATGGAAGCTGGGATCTTGACGATCTGGCGGTGGCTGACCACGACCTTTTCAGCAAAGGCTCCGCAGGCCATCGCCTGTTCCAGCGGATCGCCCTTTGCCGTGCGCAAAGGCCCTTTGACGGTGTTGTAAGGCGTTTCGCAGATCGTCGGTTTGCCACCCGCACAAGAGGGGCATGATCCACAGGCGCGGATCAGTGTGACAACCACGCTGTCAGCCAGTGCAAATTCCGAGACACCATCGCCAACGGCAGTCACCACACCAGCGGCCTCGTGGCCATAGACGGCAGGCAAGAATCCTCCCCAGGCCCCGCTCGCATACGAGATGTCAGAGTGGCAAATCGCCACTGCGTCCAACGTCACCTCGACCTCGCCCATGCCCGGCGGGGCCAGTTGGACGTCTTCGATCACCAATGGCGCGTCAAACGCATGGCATACTGCGGCTTTGATTGTTTGCATGAGCCTCCCCGCTTTGCTTTCAGCCACGGTGGACTGGCCTGTGTCGGCCTGCAAGTCCGTTTCCGTCAGGAAAAGGTCGCTTTACGTGCGGGCATGCGCCGGTCGCATGAACAGCGCCAGACCCAGACCCATCAACACCAGCGCCAACAAGAAGGGCGCGCCGGGCAGATAGAAAGGCGTATCAGGACCAATGAAGTAAGCAAATACACCGGTCATGACCAATGGCGAAACGATCATGGACAAGGCATGAAGCGCAGCCAAAACGCCCTGCAGTTCGCCTTGTTGAGAATCAGGTGTTGCGCGCGACATCATGGCTTGCAGCGCCGGGGTCACCACCGCTCCAAGCGCCGTTATGGGGATCAAAAGCAGGACGATCAGACCGTTGGTCAGAAAGGCCAATAGCACATAGCTGAAGATCTCGAACGCCATGCCGACGATGATCGTAACCCGTTCGCCCAGAATACGTGTCGCGGGCCGGATCAAACCGCCTTGCACCGCCGCCATGGCAAGCCCGTACACACCAAGTGACAGGCCGATCATCTGTGGCGACCAACCGAACCGCTCAAGCGTGAAATAGGCCCAGATGGCAGGGTAGACATAGATTGACACGGAATAGAGGAAATAGACCCACAGCGAGGGGCGAATACCGGGTAGTTCCGCTATGGCCTGCAAAGCACGGGCCGGGTGTGCGCGGCGCCACCGAAAGGGCCTGCGGTTTTCGTCTTTGACGGTTTCGGGCATGACCAGAAAACCCAACAGACAGCCCAAGGCCGAAAGCCCCGCTGCCGCCCAAAACGGTGCGCGGGTTCCGAATTCGGCAAGCACACCACCCAGAATGGGGCCCAGCACAAACCCCAAGCCAAACGCCGCACCAAGCAGGCCGAAATTTGCGGCCTTTTCATGGGGCTTCGACACATCGGCCATGAAGGCCGCAGCGGTTGAATGGGTGGCTGCAGTGATGCCGCCTACAAGCCGCCCGATCAGCAACAGCCAGATACTGCCTGCGACGGCCATGACTATATAGTCCAGCGCCATCACAAACAGCGACACCAGCATCACCCGCCTGCGCCCATACGCGTCCGAGAGGTTGCCCAGAACCGGGCCAAACAGGAATTGCATCGCAGCAAAAGCGGTGCTGAGAACGCCGCCCCAGATCGCGGCATTTGCCAAAGATCCGCCCTGAACCTCGACGATCAGTTGCGGCATGATCGGCAGAACCAGACCGATGCCCATCGCGTCGATCATCACGGTTCCGAGGATGAACACAAAAGGCAGGCGCATTCGTTTCCAGCGTTTAAGGGTTGGCGAACCCTAACTGATCAGACGCATAGCGCAATCCGGCATCTGCCTGAGCCATCACAATTCCTTGGCGATATCGTCGATGAGACCGGCAAGCTGCGCGGGGTGGGAAAAGAAGGGGGAATGCCCGCTGTCGATTGTCTTGCGCAGTTCGGGCGGAGCGCAATGGCTCATGGTTTCCTGATATTCGGTCGGAACCGTGCGATCATCCGTGGTGCGGATATAGGCCTTGGGCACGCGATCAAAACTTTCGTCCAAGGTCAGTGGAGTATCCTGAGGTAGGATCGCCTGGGGGCAGAGGCGCCCGAGCGCATAGGCGAGGATTTCGTCCGGGCAATCATGGTAAAACAAGCCTTTTACCCGATCCGGTTTCACGTAATAGGACAGCCCGTCAGCGGATTTCATGACCGCATCGCCGATCAATTGGCGTGGTGCGCGTTTGCGCATTTCGATCATCGAAAGACCCGATTGCGGGACATAGGCGCAGAGATAAACCAACCCGCGCATCGCATTTGGTGCGGCCTGGGCGGCGGCGCTGGTCGGGTAGCCACCCCAGGAATGGCCAATCACGATCGTATCGGGGCGGCAGGCCGCCAGTACCGCGTCACGGCAGCCCTCCAATGTAACGTCGGACACGGGGGTCGGGTCAGAGCCGTGGCTGGGCATGTCGATTGCGCTTGCCCTATGTCCCTGCCCGGTCAGTTCGGGAATAAGATCGCGCCAGCACCATGCCCCGTGGCACGAACCGTGGACCAACAAGAAGTTTGCCATCGCTTTACTCCCTTAGATGTGGCGGATTTCCTTGAGAAATCCGGTCAGTAGGGTTGCGTATTCTTCAGGGCGTTCGACGCAGGGCAGATGACCAGCGCGGCGCATCAGTTCGAAACGCGATCCGGGGATCAGATCAATGGTTTCGCGCACCAGATCCGGTGGGGTCGATCCATCCTCTGAACCGGCGATTCCCAATGTCGGCAGCCGCAAGCCACTGGTTGGGGTGTAAAAATCTGTGCCCGAAATCGCAGCGCAGCATCCCAGATACCCCTCGAGCGGCTGTCGGATCATCATGTTTCGCCAAAGTTCCAACTGTTGTGTGCTGCGAAACTCTTTGGTGAACCAACGCTCCATTGTGCCATCCGCCAAGGCTTCGATCCCGCCTTCTCGGGCATCGTCAATGCGGGTTTGCCAAATCGCCGGAGTGGCGATCTTCGCCGCTGTATTCGAAAGCACCATTGCGCGTATCAGGTCCAACCGCTTGACGGCCAGGCCCTGTGCAATCATCCCGCCAATGGACAGCCCGACAAAGACGCAATCCTTGACGTCGAGCAAATCCAAAAGCCGTTCGGTATCTCGCACCAACGCACCCATTGCATAGGGGCCTTTGGGCAGGCTGGACAACCCGTGCCCGCGCTTGTCGAACCGAATGAGGCGCAGGTAGCCGGGAAGGTAAGGTAGGATCGGGTCCCATAGCCGCAGATCCGTGCCCAAAGAGTTGGCAAAGACGACGGTTGGGCCGTCCGAAGGGCCGTCCACCCGATAATGGAGACTGACGTCTCCGAGAGCAGCGAGTTGCATTGGAAAATCTCCTACTCAAATGAGTCATTGTAGCCTGCACAGGTCTTTCCCGCCATAGGCTCGGCGGGGATCAGGAAAGGTGCGTCAACGCCTTGGCGAAAACGGCCGGGTCTACATTTCCACCCGATGCAACCACGATCACTGCATCGCCTTCGATCTCATCCTTGCGAAACAGCGCCGACGCCAACGAGACCGCTCCCCCGGGTTCAAGCACGATCTTGAGGCGCAGAAAGGCCAAGGCCATGGCGCGCAGGGCCTCGTCTTCGCTGACCGAAAGCCCGGTGCCGCAGAGGCGGTTGATGATTGGAAAGGTGATCTCGCCGGGTTGCGGCGTCAGGATCGCGTCGCAGATATTGCCGGATGTGGCGGCGTTGCGTTGAACCTGCCCCGAGGCCAGCGAGCGTTTCATGTCGTCAAACCCCTCAGGCTCGCAAGTGCGTGGTCGCAATCCGGGCGCATGACCCTCCAATGCCAAAGCTATACCCGCGCTGAGGCCACCTCCGCCGCAGCAGATCAGAACATCTGCCTGTGTCACACCCAGGGTTTGTGCCTGCCGGGCAATCTCAAGCCCCGTTGTGCCTTGCCCGGCAATCACGAATGGTTCGTCATAGGGGCGGATCAGCGTCAACCCGCGCTTTTGTGCCAGCGCCTCGCCGATATCCTCTCGGCTTTCCGAGGCCCGATCATAGAGCACTACTTCGGCCCCCAGAGACCGGGTATTGTCGATCTTGAGCTGTGGTGCGTCCGAGGGCATCACAATCACCGACGCTATTCCGTGTCGAGAGGCAGCATAGGCCACACCTTGCGCGTGGTTGCCCGATGAATACGCAATCACCCCGTTCTTGCGCACCTGAGGATCCAGCGCGGAAATCGCCGACCACGCGCCCCGAAACTTGAAGCTGCCGGTATGTTGCAGGCATTCCGGCTTGACCAGCACACGACGACCGGCGATTTCATCGAGAAACGGAGAGGTCAGGATCGGGGTTTCGCGCACATGGCCTTCAAGCCGTTCTGCGGCGGCTTCGATCATTTCAAGCGTGCTCATGACGTCTCCAAGATGGTGTGAATCAGGTCGACTGCCTGCGGTTCGTCCAGAAACGGCACATGGCCGCGATCTGGTATCTCGACCGACCGCAGGCCGGGATGTCTTTGGTGCATTTCGACCAGAGTGTCTGGGCTCAGCAGGTCGGAGTTCTGCCCCCGTATCAGCCCGGTGGGGATGTCGCGCAGCGCCGCGAACAGCGGCCACAGATCCGGGGCCGGGCCAGCGGCAGATTGATCAAGCAGCGCATCACGCAGTTTGGGATCATATCGCAATTGCAGCCCGTCTGGTGTTTCCAGATACTGGTTTTCGGCCTGCGTGCGCCAGCGCTCAAGCGACACGCCGGGAAACCGCGCCTCCATCACCGATTGCAGGCCCGTAGCCGCCTCGTCATAGGTTTTTGCGGCAGGGCGTTTGCCCACATAGGTCATGATCAGGGCAAGACCATTCGGATCAATCACCGGGCCGACATCGTTCAGGATGACGCACGACAGGCGGGCGGGGTGGCTGGCCGCCAGCGCCATCGCGATCAATCCACCGCGCGAGGTGCCGAGGATATTCACCTTTTCCAGTCCCAGATGATCCAGCAACTCGACCACGTCCTGAGATTCACGCAGAATGTTGTAGTTTGAATAGTCAGAGTCGAAATCCGATTGACCCCGCCCACGATAATCCATCGCGATCATCCGGTATTGGGCCAGATGCGGCGCGACAAAATCGAAATCGCGTACCGTGCGGGTCAGCCCGGCAAGACACAGAACCGGCAGGCCTGTGCCCGCGTCCTCAAAATAAATCCGCATATTGTCGGATGTGGTGAAGTGCGGCATCAGAGGCCTGCAAGTTGGGGGATCGTCGTGAGATCCGACAAAACATGTGCAGGCTTCCAGGGCAAGCGGTCCATCGGCTCGCCGGCGCGATTGACCCAGGCAGTTACAAACCCATACCCACTGGCACCGGCGGCGTCCCAGCCGTTTGAACTGACAAACAATACCTCGTCCCGGTTGCATTCGAACCGTTCCTGAACAAGGTCATAGACCCGCACATGCGGTTTGAAGACACCAACAGTTTCCACCGACAGCACATCGTCAAGCACTTCGCCGATCCCCGCTGATTGCACAGCGCCCTCCAACATCGGAGGCGAGCCATTGGACAGGATCGCTGTGTTCAGGCCACCGGCTTTCAGCGCCGATAACATGGCGGGCACTTCGGGATATGCCTGAAGCTCCCAATAGAGATCAAGAAGGCGTTGGCGTAGGGCATCGTCGCCCTCCAACCCGGTCGCCTCAAGCGCCCAGTCCAGACCATCCTGCGTGACGTCCCAGAAGTCGGCATGGGCGTCGGCGACCGCCCGCAACCATGTGTATTGCAACTGTTTCAGACGCCAATGGTTGGCCAGCGTGGGCCAGGTGTCGCTCAGCGCCTCGTTCCCCGGCTCGGCTGCGGCTTGCCGAGCTGCAGCGGCCACATCGAAGAGCGTGCCGTAGGCGTCGAATACACATGTGGTGATTGCCATCTGATCCTCCTGTGGTCGCCGGAAAGTAAGCACAATGGTTCCGGGGGTTAAAGCCCAAAGGGTTTACATTGTGCACGGGGCCACTAGGGTGCAGCGTTCCATTTTCTTCAGCCCGAGGCTTTCATGACCACAATCAAAAAAGGCGATACTGTTCGCATCCACTACACCGGCACATTGCTGGACGGAAAAGTGTTCGACAGTTCGGAAGGCCGCGATCCGCTGGAATTTGCAGTCGGTTCAAGGCAGATCATTCCCGGTCTGGACACAGCGCTGCCCGGGATGGAAATTGGAGAGAAAAAGCGCGTCGAAGTACCCTGTGCCGAAGCCTATGGCCCAATCAACCCGGCCATGCGCCAGCAAATCCCGCGCGAAGGCATTCCTGATGATATTCCGCTGGAACCAGGTACGCAGCTGCAGATTCAAACGCCGGACGGACAGGCCTTGCCTGTAACGGTGATGGAAGCGGATGAAGCCACGGTCACGCTCGATGCCAATCACGCGCTGGCCGGACAAGACCTGATCTTTGATATCGAGATCGTGTCCATCAACTGATAGGTCCGGGTCAGAGCCCTGGTATCTGACCCAACACCGGCTCGGCTAATGACCGCATATGCGGATCAGTCATCAGAATGAACACGGCCAGCAATAGGACCAGCGAAAGCAACACGATACGCGCCCGACCCCCGCGAATTCCGGGCTTGGACTTCGCTGATACGCGCGTATTGTTTGCAAGGATTTGTTCAACTTTGCTCATATCCCATTCTCTGCCCGTCAATGATGGTCAAATCTGGGCAGAGGCGGGGAAAGTTGAGGTCACATGAAGTCGGGCTGTGGCATTCCAAGGACATGGAACCCGCCATCCACGCGGATGATTTCGCCCGAGGTGCAGGCGCCCGCATCTGAGGCAAGGTAGACGGCTGTACCACCCACGGCTTCCAGTGTGGCATTCGAACGCATCGGAGCGTTTTGGTCGCAGAACTTGTAGGTTTTGCGCGCGCCCCCAATCGCTGCTCCGGCCAGTGTTTTCATCGGGCCGGGCGAGATCGCGTTCACGCGAATGCCGTCGGGGCCCAGATCATTGGCCAGATAACGGGTTGCCGATTCCAGAGCTGCCTTGGCCACGCCCATCACATTGTAATTCGGCACAACCTTGTTCGAACCCTGATAGGTCAGGGTCAGTAGCGTACCGCCGTTTTCCTGCATCATCGGATAGGCGCGACGCGCAACTTCGATGAAGGAATAGGCCGAGACATCCAGTGAATGTTTGAAATTCGCCCGCGTCGTGTTCAGAAACCGACCGGTCAGCTCGGATTTGTCCGAGAACGCGATGGCGTGAACCACAAAATCAATGGTTGGCCAGCGTGCTGAAAGTTCGCCAAACGCGCGATCCAGTGACGCATCATCTGTGACATCTGCATCCACCATGAAATCGCTGCCCAGGCTTTGAGCCAGAGGTTCCAGCCGCTTGCCAAAAGCTTCGCCCTGATAGGTGAAGGCCAGCTCTGCTCCTGCCTCGTGCATGGCTTTGGCGATGCCCCAGGCGATCGAGCGGTCATTGGCCACGCCCATGATGAGGCCGCGTTTACCCTTTAGAAGATCCGACATCACATTCACCCGTTATATTTCGAAAGGATCATGGATCCGTTGGTTCCGCCAAAGCCAAAGCTGTTGGTCATTACACTGTCCAGTCCCGCGTTTTCTTTTAGTTCCGTCGCCACTTCGCCCGGCAGGATACCTTCTGCGAGCGTTTCGACATTGATCGACGGCGTAATAAAGTCATTGTCCAGCATCAGCAGGCAGAAGATGGCTTCAAGCGCCCCTGCCGCGCCCTGCGCATGGCCCGTCATCGACTTGGTTGATGAGATCGGGGGTACGTTGCCTTCACCGAAGATGCGGCGCACAGCTTCCACCTCGCCAACATCGCCCACAGGGGTCGAGGTGCCATGGGCGTTGATATACCCAACCTTGCGCCCTTCCGGCAGGGTGGACATGGCCAGCCGCATCGCGCGTTCGCCGCCTTCGCCCGATGGGGCCACCATGTCGTGCCCGTCCGAAGTTGCAGCATAGCCGGTTACTTCTGCATAAATCTTGGCCCCACGGGCCAGCGCGTGTTCAAGGTCTTCCAGAACAACAATGCCACCACCGCCCGAGATGACGAATCCGTCGCGGTTCTGGTCGAACGCGCGCGAGGCTTTTTCGGGTGTATCATTGTATTTCGATGACATCGCACCCATCGCGTCAAACAGGCAGGACAGGGTCCAGTCCAGCTCTTCGCCGCCGCCCGCGAACATAACGTCTTGCTTGCCCAACATGATCTGTTCTGCCGCGTTGCCGATGCAATGCAGCGAAGTCGAGCAGGCTGATGTGATAGAGTAGTTGATACCCTTGATCTTGAACGCCGTCGCAAGGTTGGCGGAAATGGTCGAGCACATGCATTTCGGAACCGCAAAAGGCCCTATCCGCTTTGTCGCCCCGTTCTTGAGCACGGTCTGATGTGCAGTGAGCATAGCACTTGTCGACGGCCCGCCGGATCCGGCCACAAGACCGGTACGCGGGTTCACGACCTGATCCTCGGTCAGGCCAGCATCTGCAATCGCCTGAGACATCGCGATATAGGCATAAGCTGCACCTGGGCCCATGAAGCGCAAAGTGCGCTTGTCTATGTGTTCGGTGACGTCGATCTTCAGCGATCCGGCAATCCGGCTGCGAAAGCCATGCTCGATCATCTGTTCATTGGCCTCAATGCCAGATTTCCCGGCTTTGAGGGAGGCCAGCACCTCATCGGCATTGTTCCCGATAGCGGACACAACACCCAAACCGGTGACAACTACTCGACGCATAGGCGTGCTCCTTATTTCAGGCCGGTCCGCCTCAGGCGTCGGACAGAACGACTCTCATGTCTTTGACGTCATAAATCATTTCACCGTCGGCTTCGACAATACCATCCGCCACGCCCATCGTCAGGCGGCGAGTCTGGATCGCTTTTTTGAAATCAATTTTATACGTCAGCATCTTGCGATCCGGGCGAACCATACCGGTCAGCTTGACCTCACCCACGCCAACCGCCATGCCGCGCCCCTGCCAGCCGCGCCAGCCCAGGTTGAAACCGGTCAGCTGCCACAAACCGTCCAGGCCAAGGCAGCCGGGCATGATCGGGTTGCCGGGGAAATGGCAGTCAAAGAACCAAAGATCCGGAGTGATGTCGAATTCGGCCAGAACATGGCCTTTGCCATGCGCGCCACCATCATCGGAAATCTCGGTGATACGGTCCATCATCAGCATGGGCGGGGCGGGCAACTGCGCATTGCCAGGGCCAAAAAGCTCGCCGCGGGCGCATTTCAGCAGATCATCCTTGTCAAAGCTGCTCGGGAATTGAGCCATTCTTGCCGCCTCTCCTGCCAGGGGTCCGTTTGTTTTATCTCGCCTCGTCTAGCACCCGTATGCAAGGTCCTGCAAGAGCAGCAACGCCATTACATGCGACGCTAAGTGCATTCCCTGAGAATGATTTTCATTTGAAATCACCAAGGGAAGGTCTCTATATATAGAGTTAGCAAGAAACGGGTATCGGAACTATGACACCTCAAAGCCGTGAGATAGCGACAAATTGGCTGACAGGCGCCGGTCTGCGTCCGACGCGACAGCGTGTGGCCTTGGCCGAGCTTTTGGTCGGTGACGGTTTGCACCGGCATGTCACCGCAGAAAGCCTGTTTGAATCGGCCAAGGAAAATGGCGATGCGGTGTCACTGGCTACGGTCTATAACACTTTGCGTGCGTTCTGTGATGCGGGCGTTTTGCAAGAGATCACGGTGGACGGGTCGAAAAGCTATTTCGACACCAACACACACGATCACCCGCATTTCTTCTGGGAAGATGATGGACGGCTCAGCGATGCGCCATCGGATGAGTTGGTGATCCAAAGCCTGCCCGAAGCCCCACATGGGCTTGAGATCGCGTCCGTCGATGTCGTGATCCGTCTGCGCAAAAAGAAGTAATCCAGCTTTTTCATGATGCGCCCACGTGTTTGCGGTGGTTAGCCGTGGCGAAATAAGCTGCATTTCAAAACGCGTGTGCTGAACGCAGTTCCGGCAATGTGCGCCAGATCAAAAATAAGATTTGATCAGTTGGTATTTTCCCGTGCAGAAGAGGGCAAACTGCTTCGGAGACTCTGCCATGCCTCACCCCTTGGTCACGCAAGACATGATCGAAAGCTACCAGTCTGACGGTGTGGTGCTGGTCAAGGGCCTTTTTGCGGATCATGTCGATACATTGCGCAAAGGGGTCGCGGCCAACATGGCCGCGCCGGGCCCTTATGCATCGGACAACAAGAAGCAGGGTGAGACAGGCCTATTTTTCGACGACTATTGCAACTGGTCGCGTATTCCTGAATTCCGTCAGGTGGTTGAAAACTCTGCCGCTGCCGAGGTTGCTGCCGAGTTAATGCAATCGCGCAGTGTTCAGATGTTCCATGATCACGTGCTGGTCAAAGAGCCCGGCACCTCGATGGCCACACCATGGCATCAGGACGGGCCCTACTACTTCGTCGAAGGTCGACAGACGATCAGTTTCTGGTCTCCACTGGATCCGGTCAAGCAGGCCACGTTGCGCTGCGTTGCGGGGTCTCACCTTTGGGACAAAGAAGTGCTTCCGACCCGCTGGGTTTCCGAGGAAGGGTTCTTTGCTGACGAAGGTCAGTACATTCCGGTTCCCGACCCGGATGCCGAGGGAATGCGCGTGGTCGAGTTCGAGATGGAGCCGGGTGATGCTGTTGCTTTCAACTATCGCACGCTGCACGGGGCACGCGGCAACCAATCTGAAAGCCGCCGCCGCGCCTTTTCCCTGCGCTTGGTCGGGGATGATGCACGCTATGTCGAGCGCCCGGGCCGCACCTCACCGCCATTTCCAGGGCATGACATGATCCCCGGCCAACGCCTGCGCGAAGACTGGTTTCCGATTCTTTTGCAGCGCTAAAGGGTACGATTCCTGTTCAAAACCACTGACCGGGCTCCATCAGTCCCAGATCCAGCAACTGATCCGACCGCCATTCAAACGGGATCGAGTTGCTCCAGAGAAAGCTTGGGATGTCGAAGGTCGACCCGGCATTCGACTTGAGCGCTTTGGCCGCTCGGAATGAGCAGATTGCAGCTGTCATATTGTGATGCCACGGGCAGGCGTAGGTGTTGTATTCCGGCTCATTAAACGTGTGGTCGGGCAGGATCTTGAGGCCTTTTCGGGCTTTGAAGAGACCGATCCGGTCGATTCGCCGCCGCTCATACGGGATGTGGTCTTCAAACCGCCACCGTAGGCCGCCTGACATGTCCAATTGACGCTCGAGCGGTTGACCAGTGCCGTCGTGGCGGGTGTGGGCATAATAGCCGGTCTTGTCCATCATCGCCTGATCCGTGGCGACACCGTTGGGATGGGCCTGCAAGTCGCCAGCGTATAGGTCGACCACATGGGTCATCATCGCGTTGCGGCGCTCTTCGGTATGAAAGGCCAGCATTTCCCCGATGCTGCGAGACTCGCAATACGGGTAGAACAGGTATTCGGCGTTGTAGGCGTAATGTATCCACTGCCCCAAGGCCGCAGAGATGATCTGATTTATCGTGTCGAAAACGACCGATCGCGGCGTGCAGGTCAGGGTGACCCGATGAACCTGAGCGTTCAGATCTTCGGCCAGATCGAAGGCATCAGGCATAAAGACGGTAATGGATTTGAACCCCAGCTTGAGATAGTGGCGCAGGGTGCTGTCGAGTTCGACAGTGTCTTCGGCAAAAATCAGGGCCAAGGGGCCTTTTGCCAGCGCCTGACCTGACCTGAGATAATCCGCGAGCGTTGGGTAATGCATTGCCTGTTTTTGATTTCGTCTTGCTGGAACTTTCCGCCAAATTCGGGTATCCGCGCCAGCATTGCAAGCGGCGTTCGTTACGTATAGACGACGCCGGTCGCGCGAACGCAAAGGCTGGTCCCATGTCCGAACCCAAAAAGCTGTTTATCAAGACCTATGGCTGTCAGATGAATGTCTATGACAGCGAACGCATGGCCGAAGCGCTGGGCGGGCAGGGATATGTTGAGACCAAATCACCTGACGATGCGGATATGATCCTGCTCAACACCTGTCATATCCGCGAAAAAGCTGCGGAAAAGGTGTATTCCGAACTGGGCCGCTTCAAAGGTCTGAAGGCCGAGAAACCGGATCTGAAGATCGGGGTTGCGGGCTGTGTGGCTCAGGCCGAGGGGCAAGAGATCATGCGTCGCCAGCCACTGGTTGATCTGGTGGTGGGGCCGCAAAGCTATCACCGTCTACCCGAGATGGAGGCCAAGACGCGCACTGGCGAAAAGGCTCTGGACACGGATTTCCCCGAAGAAGACAAGTTCGAAAAGCTCAAGAACCGTCCCAAGGCCAAGCGCGGCCCGACGGCGTTTCTGACCGTGCAGGAAGGTTGCGACAAGTTTTGCGCCTTCTGCGTTGTGCCTTATACTCGCGGGGCCGAGGTCAGCCGCCCGGCCGATCGCATCATTCGCGAAGCGCAGGATCTGGTGGAACGCGGAGTGCGCGAGATCACTCTGCTCGGGCAGAACGTGAACGCATATCACGGGGCCGGACCGAATGGGGACATGACGCTGGCTGGCTTGATTTGGGAGCTCAACAAGGTCGACGGGCTTGAACGGATCCGGTTCACCACGTCGCATCCCAATGACATGACCGATGACCTGATCGAGGCGCACGGAACCTGTGACAAGCTGATGCCCTATCTGCATCTGCCGGTGCAATCTGGTTCGGACCATATTCTCAAGCGTATGAACCGCAGCCATACCGCAGAAAGCTATCTGCGTCTGATTGAACGCATTCGCGCAGCGCGGCCCGATATCTTGATGTCCGGGGACTTCATCGTTGGTTTCCCAGAAGAAAGCGACGCGGATTTTCAGGCAACCTTGGATCTGGTCGATGAGGTGCAGTACGGCTATGCATACTCGTTCAAATACTCGACCCGCCCAGGCACACCTGCGGCAGAACGGCCACAGGTCGATCCGCAAGTGGCGGATGAACGCCTGCAACGCTTGCAAGCCCTGATCACCCGCGATCAGCGCAAGATCCAGGACAGTATGGTGGGTCGAAACGTGCATGTTCTGTTTGAAAAACCCGGGCGCCAACAGGGGCAAATGGTTGGAAAATCGGAATATCTGCACGCAGTTCATGTGGCGGATGCCGATGTGGCCGTTGGCGCTTTGCGTGAGGTACGGATCACGTCATCGGGTGCAAACTCGCTTGCGGGCGAGTTGGTTTGACACCCTATGATCCGTTGGGTCAGGCAAACTACATAATAAATTAATCCTTGATTTAGGACTTGGATTTATGGTCCGAGGTGGGCCAGCTTTTGAAAAGGCCGGTCTGTTATGAGCCTTTAATGAATAAAGCGGCGATCATCTGGTGGTGTCGACGCGGTGGAGGGTACGAGTAGTGGCACAGGTGGGGTCAACTGTTTCGAGATATCTATTCGGTGGCGCAATCACGCTTTGCTCCATGCCCGCAGCCGCCAGCGACCTGACCGGCAACATCGCTGAACCCGAAGTCGTCGAGCCGCCGCGTATCGTTCGCGATACGAGCGCGTTCTATGTGGGCGCCAGTGGCGGATATGCTTTCGGCGAGTCTGATCGTTTCGGCCTGCGCACTCCGACGGCATTGTTTCCAGCCGGTGACAACGAGCCCAGCGGTGGATTTGGAGGCGTACGGGCCGGTTGGCGCGGCGTTTTGCCGACCTCTTGGGGCAGTGACTATATCTACGGGCTAGAACTGGGTTATGACTTCGGCACTTTCGATGATTCCTCGGAAACGGCTGTGGGCCTGACAGGTGTGCAATCTGGCAGTGAGATTTCTGATGTCTTCTCGGTTCGTCTTCGCGGGGGCCTCACAAACCGTTCGGGTCGCGTGCTGTATTTTGCATCGATCGGATATGTCGAGGCGGACATCACCACTACAGCCGTCCTGACGCCCTTTTTCGGCCCAGAGCAGGATTTCGGCGTCACCGATTCTCGTTCGGGATACTCGGCAAGTGTTGGCGCAGAATACCAAATCAGCCGCCACCTTTCGCTGACCGGTGAGTTTGAGTTCGTGCAATTCGACTCGAAAACGGTGAACTTTGATCCCAACTTCTCAACACGTTCAACCCCCGAATTTACCGCCATCCGTATCGGGTTGAACTACGCGTTCTAAGGTCGGCTGCGCATCAGATTTCGGCGGAAATGTGAAACTTCGAAAAAATCGACATTGGCCGCTTGCGTCCACCAACTCTTGTTGTCTACGCTCACCCTGTAACGCCAAGACAGGAGAACGGATTGGCCATCGGTGCCCTGACCCCACCGCAAGATGACGCACCCCAGCATGAGGTGCTTGTTGAATTTCCCGACAACCGGCTATTGATCGACCTTTGCGGCGAATACGACCGCAATCTGGCCGAGATCGAGCGGCAGCTTTCGGTTCAAATCGTCCGCCGTGGCAACCAATTGGTGGTCATGGGCGAGGAGGATGCGCAAAAACAGGCAGTCGAAGTGCTGCAAGCGCTCTATACCCGCTTGGAAGGCGGGCGCGACGTTGCTGCAGCCGATGTGGATCGCGAATTGCGCATGGGCAATTCCGAGGCCGAGACTGGCAGCCGCGATGGTGATCAGCTTGAGATGTTCAAGGGCGGAACCGTCGAAATCAAAACACGTAAGAAACTGGTCGAGCCGCGCACTGATGCTCAAAAGGCCTATGTGCAATCCTTGTTCAACAATGAACTTGCCTTCGGCATCGGACCGGCGGGCACCGGCAAGACTTATCTTGCTGTGGCCGTGGGGGTTTCGATGTTCATCGGTGGGCATGTGGATCGGATCATCCTCAGCCGACCTGCGGTTGAGGCGGGCGAGAAGCTGGGCTATTTGCCGGGTGACATGAAGGACAAGGTCGATCCCTACATGCAGCCGCTCTATGACGCGCTGAACGATTTTCTGCCTGGCAAACAACTGGCCAAGCTGATCGAAGAAAAGCGTATCGAGATCGCCCCATTGGCCTTTATGCGTGGGCGCACGCTGGCCAATGCCTTTGTGGTATTGGACGAGGCTCAGAATGCCACGACCATGCAAATGAAGATGTTTCTGACCCGTCTGGGCGAAGGCAGCCGCATGGTGATCACCGGCGACCGGTCGCAGGTGGACTTGCCACGTGGGGTGCAGTCGGGGCTGGCAGATGCTGAGCGGCTGTTGAAGACGATCCCGAATATCAGCTTCAATTACTTCACATCGAAAGACGTGGTACGACATCCGCTTGTGGCCGCCATCATCGAAGCGTATGAGGCGGATTCAGGCCGGGAAACAGGGTAGTCACCGGCGCAACGCGTGTTTGGAAGCCGGTCTATGAACCTTGAAATCACTGTGGACGACCCACGATGGGATGGGTTGGACAGTCTTGCACAAAAGGCTGTTGCGGCCGCTCTGGATCACATTGGGTTGGATTCCGGTTTGTGCGAGGTCAGCCTTTTGGGCTGTGATGACGCGCGGATTGCGGCGCTGAACGCTGAGTTTCGCGAAAAACCGACGCCGACCAACGTACTCAGCTGGCCCGCCCAAAATTTGGCATCGCAACAAGCCGGTGGTATCCCATCTTTGCCCCAACCCGATTTCACCGGTGAAATCGCGCTGGGGGATATCGCGATATCCTACGACACCTGCGCACGCGAAGCGGCGGATAGTGGCAAACCTTTCGATCATCATGTCGCGCATTTGCTTGTTCACGGCGTTCTGCATTTGCTGGGCTATGATCACATCCGTGACCTTGACGCTACTTTGATGGAGCGTGTTGAGGCCGAGATACTTGGCAAGATGGGTATTGATGACCCATATAATGGGTGACAAGGGTTTCTGACCCGATCATTTGGAATAGGACAATGGGCGATACAGACGGCAGTTCTAGGGCGGCGCAAGGCGCGCACCCTTCGGACAGCAAAGACAGTCAAAGCAACTTTTTCTCTCGACTTTTTGGGGGGCTTGCGACGCAGGCCGAAGTTGCTGAACCGACAAACGGAAAAGAGACAGCGGTGGCGCAGCCACGCGGCATGATCAACCTGCGACGCATGCGTGTTGAAGATGTGGCAATCCCGACCGCCGAAATCGTCTCTGTCCCCGTGACAATTTCCAAAGAGGAACTGGCAGACCTTTTTCGTGACAGTGGCTTGTCGCGTATTCCCGTCTATGACGGCACGCTTGATACTCCGCTTGGGTTTGTACACCTGAAGGATTTCGCTCTGACCCACGGGTTCAATGGCGGTTCTGCCGAGTTTGAGCTGCAATCCATGTTGCGAACATTGTTGTTCGTACCGCCTTCGATGCCGATCGGCGTGTTGCTGACCAAAATGCAGACCGAGCGGCGACACATGGCTTTGGTGATTGACGAATATGGCGGCGTTGATGGGCTTCTGACCATCGAAGATCTTATCGAACAGGTCGTGGGAGAAATCGCCGACGAACATGATACTGACGAAGGTCAGCTGTGGTTCGAGGAAAAACCGGGCTGCTACGTGGTTCAGGCGCGGGTTCCTCTGGAAGAGTTCGAGGCCGAGATTGGCAGGTCGCTGACAAGCCATGAGGATGTGGACGAGGAAGAGATCGACACATTGGGCGGGCTTGTGTTCATGCTGTCTGGCCGCGTTCCTGCACGGGGCGAGGTTGTGCAGCACCCCGAAGGGCCCGAATTCGAAGTTCTGGACGCCGACCCCCGGCGGATCAAACGGTTGCGGGTCATGTTGCCGAAAGCTGATGGATGACCAAGCTGGAGGGCTGGCCGATCTGGCTTAGGCTCGTGCTTGCGGCTGGTTTGGGGGTCATTGCTGCCCTGGGCTTGGCGCCGCTTGGGTATTGGTGGGCCTCGTTCATTGCCATGATCGGGATTGCACCGCTCTTTTTGGCCTGTGAATCCCCTCGGAGCGCTGCCTGGTTGGGTTGGTTTTTTGCTACAGGCTATTTTGCCCATGCGCTCAGCTGGATCGTCGAACCATTTCTGGTTGATATAGCCCGCCATGGATGGATGGCCCCGTTTGCGGTGGTGCTGTTATCGGGTGGTTTGGCACTATTCTGGGCCTTGGCTTTCTGGATTGCCCACCGTGCTGGTGGCAAGCCGATTCAAGCAGCTCTTGTCTTGGCATTGGTGCTGTCTCTGGTCGAGATGGCGCGCGGCTATGTGTTGACCGGGTTTCCATGGGCGGGTCTGGCGCAGGTCTGGCTGGACACACCGGTGGCGCAGCTTCTGTCGTTGTTTGGCCCTTATGGGGTGGGGGCGATAACCTTGCTTGCAACCTTGCCTTTGGGGGCTGCCCTTTTCGCAACGCCGTCATTGCGCAATGCGGCGACTCCCGCGGCGCTAACCCTGGCACTGGTTGGCTTGGTCGTCGTCTACAGCAGCACCAGACCCGAGCCGAAATCGACCGGACACACTGTCCGCCTGATCCAACCCAACGCGCCGCAGCACCAGAAATGGGACCCTGAATTTGCACCACTGTTTTTCGCACGGCAGGTCGAGTTCACGGCTGCCGCACCGCGCCCAGATCTGATTGTATGGCCGGAAACCTCGGTCCCTGTCTGGTTGCAAAACGCGGACCGTCATTTCCAAGCCATCGCGGACGCCGCGCAGGGTACACCTGTTCTGCTTGGTATTCAGCGGGCAGAGGGTTTGCGGTATTACAATTCGATGGTCTTGCTGGATGAAAACGGGCAGCAGGCAGGGCTTTATGACAAGCATCATCTGGCCCCTTTTGGGGAATACGTTCCGTTTGGCGGGCTGCTGGCGCGCTTTGGGATTTCAGGACTGGCGGCTCAGACTGGCAACGGGTTTTCCGCGGGCCCGGGCGCCCAGGTGTTGGACATCGGCGCGCTGGGCAAAGCGCTGCCGCTGATCTGTTATGAGGCGGTCTTTACTCAGGACGTTTTGTCTGCTCCTGAACGCCCGGATTTTCTGGTTCAGATCACCAATGACGCCTGGTTTGGCACGCGCTCTGGTCCCTACCAACATCTTGCGCAGGCGCGGATGCGTGCTATCGAACAAGGCCTGCCGATGATGCGCGCGGCAAATACCGGCGTTTCAGCAATGATCGATCCGTTGGGTGGGATCACAGGCTCGCTGGATTTGGGGCAGGCGGGCTTTGTCGACGCGGTCTTACCCGCCCCGCTCTCGCCGACCCCTTATTCAAGAATTGGCGACGGTCCGGTTTTTTTTGCACTATTGTTGCTGTTTTTGTGGGCTCGCCGCACCGCTGGCCGGGCAGACGGGTAAATTCAGATTGACCCGGTCGGGCAGGGCGCGTATCCCGGCTATCGCCCGTCACAACGGCTTCCTGGCGTGATGGGGAAATCTTAATGGAGCACTTTCATGTCCCGACAGAACTATATTTTTACCTCGGAGTCCGTGTCCGAAGGGCACCCCGACAAAGTCTGCGATCGCATTTCCGATGCGGTTCTTGATGCCTTTCTGGCAGAAGAGCCCGAAGCGCGAGTTGCCTGTGAAACCTTTGCCACAACCAATCGGGTCGTGATTGGCGGCGAGGTTGGCCTGTCGGATCAGGACAAACTGCACGACTACATGGGGCGCATTGATCAGATCGCCCGCGCGTGCATCAAAGATATTGGCTACGAGCAAGACAAATTCCACCACGAAACCGTTGAAGTGACAAACCTTCTGCATGAGCAATCCGCTCATATTGCACAGGGTGTGGATGCGGCGGATAACAAGGATGAAGGCGCCGGTGACCAGGGCATCATGTTTGGCTATGCCACAACCGAAACGCCTGCGCTTATGCCCGCACCGATCCAGTATTCGCACGCGATCCTGCGCCGCCTGGCTGAGGTGCGCAAGAATGGCACCGAACCAGCGCTGGGCCCCGACGCCAAGTCGCAGCTGTCGGTTGTCTACCAGAACGGCAAACCGGTTGGCGTGAGCTCGGTTGTTCTGTCGACACAGCATTTGGATGAAGCGCTGACATCAGACGATATCCGCGCCATTGTCGAGCCCTATATTCGCGAAACGCTGCCCGACGGGTGGCTGAGCGCAGACACCGAATGGCACGTGAACCCGACCGGCAAGTTCGTGATCGGCGGGCCTGATGGCGATGCCGGTCTGACCGGGCGTAAGATTATCGTCGACACCTATGGCGGTGCTGCACCCCATGGTGGCGGTGCATTCTCGGGGAAAGATCCGACCAAGGTCGATCGCTCTGCAGCCTATGCCGCGCGCTACCTGGCCAAAAACGTGGTGGCTGCGGGCATGGCCGAACGCTGCACCATTCAGCTGAGCTATGCCATCGGGGTGTCCAAACCGCTGTCGATCTATGCCGAAACCTATGGCACCGGTCAAGTCTCGGACGCTGAGATCGAAAAGGCCGTGGGCGAGGTGATGGACCTGACGCCGCGCGGTATCCGGCAGCAATTGCAAATGAACAAGCCGATCTATCAGCGAACCGCTGCTTACGGCCATTTCGGGCGCGCGCCCGATGCCGATGGCGGGTTCAGCTGGGAACGCACTGATCTGGTCGATGCGCTGAAATCAGCCGTTTGATCATGTGATCCAACGGGGCGCCCTCACGGGCGCGCTCTTCTTCTGTTTAAAAATACCTCGAGGGTTTCGGGGGCTGGCCCCCGACCTCTGCCGCAAGACAGCCTCTTGCAACGCTTTGGGTGGCGCAGTATGGGCTCGGCCATGAGCACCCAGTCACCAGAACGCCCGCGCAGAAACTTCTATGGCCGGTTCAAGGGCAAAACCCTGAAACCCAGCCAGAAAACCTATCTGAACGAAGATCTGGCGGCCTTGTCGCCTGGTGCGGTCGATTGGGACAGCAATCCGAACCGAGATTCGCTCGATTTGCAAACCCTGTTCAACGGCAAGCCGGTGTGGCTTGAAATCGGTTTTGGCGGCGGTGAGCATCTGGTGCATCAGGCGCAAAGCAACCCCGATATCGGGATTATTGGAGCGGAACCTTACATCAATGGCGTTGCTATGTTGCTGGGCAAGATCCGCAAAGCCGGTGTCACCAACCTTGCGGTCCATCCCGGGGACGCGCGAGACCTTTTTGACGTTCTGCCCAAGGCGAGCATTTCGCGCGCCTTTCTGCTCTACCCCGACCCGTGGCCCAAGAAGCGCCATCATCGGCGTCGTTTTGTGACACCCGAACATCTTGAGCCCTTGGCCAAGGTGCTCAAGCCGGGCGCGATCTTTCGCGTAGCCACGGACATTCCCGATTACGTCCGCCAAACCCTCGAAGAGGTGCCCGGTGCAGGTTTCGAATGGCTTGCCGAACGCCCCAAAGATTGGCGCACGCCTTGGGACGATTGGATCTCGACCCGTTACGAGCAAAAAGCGCTGCGCGAAGGCCGTACACCGCATTATCTGACCTTCCGGCGTTTGGGATAATTTTCCTGCAAGGGCGGACCAAACCCTGAAGGCTGTGCTATGATGGGCTACAGTTTAGACTCTTGTATTTCTTCAGGTCCCCTCATGTCAGACATTCGCATAACAAATTGTCACGCCCACCTTTTTACCGGACGGCACGTGCCCGAGGATTACCCGTATCCTGTGCTCAAACCGTTTCGGAAAATGCCCGGCCTGACCAAGCTGGTGGCTGCGGGTGCGCGGCTGATCGGTCAGCATCCGGTGGCGGAAAAGCTGGAGCGGCTCTATCGGTTTCAAAAAGAAACGTCCGAGGAAAGCCAGCGCGATATTCTGGATAACCTGCGGCGTCACTATCCGGGCAACACGCGCTTTGTGGTGTTGCCGATGGAGCTGTCTGCTTTTGGTTATGGCGCACCGGAAATGCCGCTGAGCGCGCAGCATGATGAACTGGCGGCACTGGCGCGTGACCCGGAAGTCGGCAAAAGCGTGATCCCCTTTGCCACCATCGACCCGCGCGCGGACCTGCAAGCGACCGAGCTTTGGCGCGCCATTGACAAGCTGGGCTTTCGCGGCGTGAAACTCTATCCGCGTCTGGGCTTTGCCCCGGATGATCCGGTGTTGATGGCCCATGTTTATCCACGGCTGGAAAAAATGGGACTTCCTGTAATGTCCCATTGCTCGCGCGGCGGGGTGCAAGGGCGGTACCTGTCGGATCATTGGGCCGACCGCTATACTGAACCCGAGGCGTTCATCCCCGTCTTGCGCGCCTTCCCCAAGCTGCGGATCTGCCTGGCCCATTTCGGCGGGCAACGGGATTGGGAGGCCTATGCGAACCCCGATCAGTATGATCCGCTGGATGATGCCTATGACCGGAACTGGCAGGTCTCGATCCGTCGCATGATCGGCAGCGGAGATTTTCCGGGCCTGTGGACTGATATTTCGTACACGCTGTTTCAGTTCGAAGACTACGCGCCATTCCTGCGGATGTTTTTGAATGGTGATGATCTTGAAAGCAAACGGTTGCGGTCACGCGTGCTGTTCGGATCTGATTATTATATGACCCGGCAAGAGAAGCTGTCGGAAAAGGCGGTATGCATCCGGTTGCGCAACGCGTTGGGCGAACCGCTGTTTAGACAAATCGCCGATGAAAACCCGACAATCTGGTTGGGCGAGGCCTGACAGGCGCGAATACGGAGCATTCCTTTGGCTTTGCGGCTGGACCCTGCGGCTGCAATTCGCTAATCGGCCTTGAACTGATAGCGCAAAAGGAGCCCTCATGTCCGGACACGGCACGCCCATCCCGATGACTTCGCATCCCTGCGGCCCGTTGACCGGAACGGCAGAGGTGCCGGGCGACAAGTCGATCTCGCATCGGTCTTTGATTCTGGGCGCGATGGCTGTGGGCGAAACCCGGATCAGCGGTCTGCTGGAAGGCGAGGATGTGCTGGACACTGCCAAAGCGATGCGCGCTTTTGGGGCCGAGGTGACTGATCATGGCGGTGGCGAATGGTCGGTGCATGGTGTCGGTGTGGGCGGCTTTGCCGAACCCGATCAGGTGATTGATTGCGGCAACTCAGGCACCGGTGTGCGCCTGATCATGGGCGCGATGGCAACGTCTCCGATCACAGCAACCTTTACAGGCGACGCCAGCCTGAACAAACGTCCCATGGCGCGTGTAACAGATCCGTTGGCGTTGTTTGGCACGCAAGCGGTGGGCCGTGACGGCGGGCGCCTGCCTATGACCATCGTGGGCGCGGCTGATCCGACGCCTGTGCGCTACGAAGTGCCGGTGCCTTCGGCTCAGGTGAAATCGGCTGTGTTGCTGGCGGGCCTGAACGCACCGGGTAAGACCGTCGTGATCGAGAAAGAGGCGACGCGCGATCATTCCGAACGGATGCTGGCAGGCTTTGGGGCTGAAATCACTGTTGAGGATACCGATGAGGGGCGGGTGATCACCCTGACCGGTCGCCCCGAACTGAAACCACAAGTCATCGCAGTGCCGCGTGATCCGTCCAGTGCGGCTTTCCCGGTATGCGCCGCGCTGATCACGCCCGGCTCGGACGTTCTGGTGCCGGGCATCGGCCTGAACCCGACCCGCGCCGGCCTGTTCACCACGCTGCGCGAGATGGGGGCCGACCTGACCTATGAAAACGAACGCGAAGAGGGCGGTGAGCCGGTTGCCGATCTGCGGGCGAAATACTCGCCGGATATGAAAGGCATTTCGGTCCCACCTGAACGTGCGGCCTCGATGATCGATGAGTATCCCGTTTTGTCTGTGGTTGCTGCCAACGCGACGGGCACGACCGTGATGGGCGGTGTCAAAGAGCTGCGGGTCAAGGAAAGCGACCGGATCGACGCAATGGCCAAAGGCCTGCGCTCGAATGGGGTGACCGTGGATGAGGGTGAAGACTGGTGGTCAGTCGAAGGTTTGGGCATTGGCAACGTGCCTGGTGGCGGCACCTGCGAAAGCTTTCTGGATCACCGCATCGCAATGTCGTTCATGGTGATGGGCATGGGCGCGCAAAAGCCCGTGACTGTGGATGATGGTGGCCCGATCGCGACCTCGTTCCCGATCTTCGAGCCGCTGATGACCAGGCTCGGCGCAAAGCTGATGCGCAACAATCGGTCGGTTTGATGGACACTCACAGCTTTACCGTTGCGATTGATGGGCCTGCCGCTTCGGGCAAGGGCACGATCTCCATGGCTGTGGCGGCCCATTTCGGGTTTGCACATCTTGATACGGGGCTGTTGTATCGCGCCGTCGGGCGGCGGGTGCTAGAGGGCGTTGATCCCTTGGCAGCAGCCCAGGCCCTGACTGCGGAAGAACTTGCGCAAGGCGATCTGCGGACAGGCGAGATCGCGCAGGCGGCCTCGAAAGTAGCGGTGATCCCCGAGGTTCGCGCCGCGTTGGTCGACTTCCAGCGCGCCTTTGCCCGCCGGGCAGGTGGGGCCGTTCTGGACGGGCGTGATATTGGCACCGTGATTTGCCCGCGCGCCGAGGTTAAGCTGTTTGTGACGGCCAGTGCCGAAGTGCGCGCCGAACGCCGGTATCTGGAACTGAGCAGCAAGGGCGCGGATGTCACGCGTGATCAAGTGTTGGCCGATGTGCGCGAACGTGATGCGCGAGACGCGGGGCGCAGTGCCGCTCCGATGAAACCTGCCGAAGATGCCGTCATGGTTGATACAACAGACCTTTCGATTGATGCGGCGTTGGACCTGGCCAAGTCGATCATCAACAGAAAGCTTGCAGCACAAGACTAACCTTGGCTTTCGCGGCGTCGCATCGCTCTGCCGTATTGGGTCAGATTGTTATCCTGTTCACTAAGCTTTGTTTGGTCAGGTGTAATGCCACCTCGTATGGTCAGACTGTTCCTGCAGGAGTGACGCCATGATCCGACTAGCCTTTTTCCTATTTTTTGTTGCCACTAGCCTGAGCGCTCAGGACGCGCAGCCTGACGCGCCAGTGGCCGAGCCTCCGATGACCTATGAGCGTTTGGGCAATATCCTGTTCGCGCTCGACCCGGATGCACAGCCTCAGGGGCCGGGCTTTGCGCTGACGGTTGCCGAGGTGCCGATCTTTGTGGTGACCGATGTCAATGCTGATCGGATGCGCGCCATGGTAGCGATCCGCAGTGCTGATGATCTGTCGCCTGAGGATATGCGCCGCATGATGCAGGCCAATTTCGACAGCACTCTGGACGCGCGCTATGCGATTGCCAATGGAACGCTTTGGGCCGCCTATATTCACCCTCTGTCGACCCTGGAGAAAGATCAATTGATCTCGGGGCTGGGGCAAACGATCAATATCGCCAAGACCTATGGTTCGCTCTATTCGGGCGGCGGGCACGAGTTTGGTGGTGGCGACAGTCAGAACCTGCAACGTCAGTTGATCGATGAACTGCTCAAGCAGGGCGAAGAAATCTGAACTCAAAAACAGCTGGAAACGTTGATTTTCGGGTTGTGATCCGGGGTTGTGTGACATAGTGAACGGGTCGTTATAAGATAACATCACATGTTGACCGCGCACTCTTGTCCTTTCACTCTGTTTCATCTCTTAAAGACGCAAGCCAAGTTCGCCTGAATCGCCCGCGCAACCTGCGGTCAGGATTGCGCCCGCGCAAGCGGCAAGGTTGTCCGATGCAAGCCTATGACGCATTGCCCTCGGCGTTGCGGCAATGGTTGGCCAACGCCTGCCTGCCGTGGAGCCCAAGTTCGGCGATGAAAATCTGGAAGAATGCGGGCGGCGCGCAGAACCCCCAGGCCGCGATGGAAAAGCTGAGCGCGGTTGAACAGGCGATGTTGGCGCGTGACTAGAGCGTCTGGCAAAGAGGCCATACGCGAGGAAGCGCCAATTGAATAAGGGCTTTGCTCTTGCGTCTGTCGGGATTTCCGCTTATACGCGCGCTGTCTGAACACGGGCGGTCAACGTCCGGGCGACGTATCTGAGCAGGGCCGGGTCACCTCGGCCCTTTATGTTTGTTTGCTCAGGGGCGTTCCGGGTCACGTCATCAGACATCATGAAACAAGACCGGCGGAGACAACCGTTCGGCCAGCTAAAACGTTATGCAAAGGAAATAAACGCCACATGGCTAACGCATCCATGGAGGAATTCGAAGCCCTCCTGAACGAAAGCTTCGAAATGGACACACCCGAAGAGGGTTCTGTTGTCAAAGGCAAGGTTCTGGCTGTTGAAGCCGGCCAAGCCATCATCGACGTCGGCTATAAAATGGAAGGCCGCGTTGATCTGAAAGAATTCGCAAATCCCGGCGAAGCCCCTGAAATCGCTGTTGGTGACGAGGTCGAAGTCTACCTGCGCGCCGCAGAAAACGCCAAAGGCGAGGCCGTCATCTCGCGCGAGATGGCCCGCCGCGAAGAGGCATGGGATCGTCTGGAAAAAGCCTATGCCGACGACCAACGCGTCGAAGGTGCAATCTTTGGTCGCGTCAAAGGTGGCTTCACCGTCGATCTGGGTGGCGCTGTTGCGTTCCTGCCCGGTTCGCAGGTTGACGTCCGCCCCGTGCGTGACGCTGGCCCGCTGATGGGTCTGAAGCAGCCGTTCCAGATTCTGAAAATGGACCGCCGCCGTGGCAACATCGTTGTCTCGCGTCGTGCAATCCTGGAAGAATCGCGTGCCGAACAGCGCGCCGAAGTGATCGGCAACCTGTCCGAAGGTCAGACCGTCGAAGGTGTTGTCAAGAACATCACCGAATACGGTGCGTTTGTTGACCTGGGCGGTGTTGACGGCCTGCTGCACGTTACCGACATGGCATGGCGTCGCGTGAACCACCCGTCCGAGATCCTGACGATCGGCGAAACCATCAAGGTTCAGGTCATCAAGATCAACAAAGAGACCCACCGCATCAGCCTGGGCATGAAGCAGCTGCAGGAAGATCCGTGGGATCTGGTTGCTGCCAAGTACCCGCTGGGCTCGGTCCATCAGGGTCGCGTCACCAACATCACCGACTACGGCGCGTTCGTCGAACTGGAAGCCGGTGTCGAAGGTCTGGTGCACGTATCCGAGATGTCCTGGACCAAGAAAAACGTCCATCCCGGCAAGATCGTTTCGACCAGCCAGGAAGTCGACGTCATGGTTCTGGAAATCGACGGCGCCAAGCGTCGCGTTTCTCTGGGCCTGAAGCAGACTCAGCGCAACCCATGGGAAGTGTTTGCAGAAACACACCCCGAGGGCACCGAGGTCGAAGGCGAAGTCAAGAACATCACCGAATTCGGTCTGTTCATTGGCCTCGAAGGCGACATCGACGGCATGGTCCACCTGTCGGACCTGAGCTGGGACGAGCGTGGCGAGGATGCGATCCAGAACTACCGCAAAGGCGACATGGTTTCGGCCGTTGTCTCGGAAGTGGACGTGGAAAAAGAGCGTATCTCGCTGTCGATCAAAGCTCTGGGCGGTGACAAGTTCGCCGAAGCCGTGGGCGGCGTGAAGCGTGGCTCTGTCATCACCGTCGAAGTTACCGCAATCGAAGATGGCGGTATCGAGGTCGAGTACGAAGGCATGAAGTCGTTCATCCGTCGTTCGGACCTGAGCCGTGACCGTGCCGAACAGCGCCCCGAGCGTTTCTCGGTCGGTGACAAGGTCGACGTGCGCGTCACCAACGTCGACAGCAAGACCCGCCGTCTGGGCCTGTCGATCAAGGCACGCGAGATCGCCGAAGAGAAAGAGGCCGTGGAACAGTACGGTTCTTCCGACTCGGGCGCATCGCTGGGCGATATCCTGGGTGCAGCGCTGAAATCGGGCGACTAAGCCTGGGCGCACCTCAAACAAGAATTACGGCCTCGCACGATCGTGCGGGGCCGTTTTTGTTGCGAATCAATGTCTTCGGGATTCACCCTAACGATCACGGCACGGCCATGATTCCGGCGTGAATTTCAGCAGGCCGGACCAAATTCGCCTGAGTCCGCCATTATTTAGCCGTTCAACGCACAGAGTAATCGTTCCCAGCCACCGGGTTTTTTCCTATACTGGTGCGAATACGATTCAAAAGAAAACGGCCGCCTGGGAGGGTAATGCGCATGATCCGTTCAGAATTGATTCAGAAAATCGCCGATGAAAATCCTCATCTGTATCAACGCGACGTCGAGCGGATCGTAAACACCGTTTTTGAAGAAGTCACCGACGCCATGGCTCGTGGTGACCGCGTTGAGCTGCGCGGGTTTGGTGCGTTTTCGGTCAAGAAACGTGACGCGCGCGTCGGCCGCAACCCCCGCACCGGCGAGACGGTGCAGGTTGAAGAAAAATGTGTTCCGTTTTTCAAGACTGGCAAGTTGCTAAGGGATCGTTTGAACGGTAAAGCCTGACGCCATGATGCGCTATCTTCGATATGGTTTTCTTGCGGTCCTGGGGATCGTTTTGGTTTCGATCTCGCTGGCGAACCGCGAGATGGTCGAATTGAAACTGATGCCGGACGCCCTGGCAGAACTGCTGGGCTTTAACATGTCGACATCACTGCCGCTATTTATCGTGGTGCTGGGCGGGGTTGTCGCCGGTCTTGTCATCGGGTTCCTGTGGGAATGGCTGCGCGAGCATAAGCATCGCCGGGATGCGACGGCCAAGACCAGCGAAGTGCGCAAGCTTGAGCGTGAGGTCAAGAAGCTCAAGAAGAAGCAGAATGAAGGCAAGGACGAGGTTCTGGCCCTTCTGGATGAGGCCAGCTGAGGCCGCCCATGCCCGGTGACATCAATGTCAAGATTTGTGGTCTGACCACACCCGATCACGTGCGCGTCGCGGCGGACGCAGGTGCGCGCTATCTCGGGTTCAACTTCTTTCCCAAGTCACCGCGATATGTCTCACCGCAGCAGGCGGCGGTTCTTACGGCACAGGTGCCGGTGGGCGTGGCCAAAGTGGCTTTGGTGGTCAACGCTTCGGACGAGGAACTCGATGCGATCACCGGCGCGGCTCCGTTTGACATGTTGCAATTGCACGGGTCCGAGAGCGTCGCGCGGGTGCAAGCGATCAAAGAGCGTTATGGTTTGCCCGTCATAAAGGTCATTGGCGTGGCGGATGCAGATGATTTGCCCGCCATCGATACCTATAGCGACGTCGCCGATCAGCTGTTGATTGATGCCAAACCGCCGAAGAACGCGGTTCTGCCGGGCGGCAATGGTCTGGCCTTTGACTGGCGCTTGCTGGCGGGGCGAAAATATTGGCGCAAACCCTGGATGCTGGCCGGTGGGCTGACCCCGGAAAACGTGGCCGAGGCGATCCGAATGACCGGGGCGCGTCAGGTCGATGTCGCCTCCGGTGTCGAAAGCGCGCCAGGGGTCAAGGACCCAGAGCTGATCCGCGCTTTTATCACAGCAGCGGGTTAGATTCAGGCCCGGGCCCAGGGCGACGTTTTGCCATGGCAAATCCCGCCGCTACCTCTTATGAACAACGGGTATGACGAGGAAGATACCCATGGCCAACGATCTTTTCAATTCCTTCATGTCGGGCCCCGATGAGCAGGGGCGTTTCGGCATTTTCGGTGGGCGTTTTGTCAGCGAAACGCTGATGCCGCTGATCCTGTCGCTGGAAGAGGAATATGACAAAGCCAAGGATGATCCGACCTTCTGGGCCGAGATGGATGATCTGTGGGCCAACTATGTCGGCCGCCCGTCGCCGCTCTATTTTGCAGAACGCCTGACCGAGCATCTGGGGGGCGCTAAGATCTATCTTAAGCGCGATGAGCTGAACCACACCGGCGCGCATAAGATCAACAATGTGCTGGGCCAGATCATTCTGGCGCGGCGCATGGGCAAGACACGGATCATCGCCGAGACAGGGGCAGGGCAGCACGGTGTCGCCACCGCAACCGTCTGCGCCAAGTTCGGCCTGAAATGTATCGTCTATATGGGCGCGCATGATGTGCAGCGTCAGGCGCCCAACGTGTTCCGCATGCGCCTGCTGGGGGCCGAGGTGATTCCGGTGACCTCAGGTCGCGGCACGCTGAAAGACGCCATGAACGACGCGCTGCGCGATTGGGTCACCAATGTGCGCGACACGTTCTACTGCATCGGCACCGTCGCCGGGCCGCATCCCTATCCGGCCATGGTGCGCGATTTCCAGTCGATCATCGGTAAGGAAGCCAAAGAGCAGATGATGAAGGCCGAAGGCCGTCTGCCCGATACGATCATTGCTGCCATCGGTGGCGGGTCAAACGCGATGGGCCTGTTCTATCCGTTCCTGGACGACAAGGATGTCAACATCATCGGTGTTGAGGCGGGCGGTAAAGGTGTAAACGAAAAGATGGAGCATTGCGCGTCGCTGACCGGCGGGCGCCCCGGCGTACTGCATGGCAACCGCACCTACCTGCTGCAGGATGATGATGGGCAGATCCTCGAAGGGTATTCGATCTCGGCCGGTCTGGATTACCCAGGCATTGGCCCCGAGCATTCCTGGCTGCACGATATCGGCCGCGCCAACTATGTCTCGATCACCGACAAGGAAGCACTGGACGCGTTCCAACTTTGCTGCGCCACCGAAGGCATTATCCCGGCGTTGGAACCTTGCCACGCGCTGGCCCATGTCATGAAGATCGCGCCCGATCTGCCCTCAGATCACCTGATCTGCATGAACATGTGCGGACGCGGTGACAAGGACGTGCAGACCGTTGCTAAATATCTGAACTTCGACATGTCAGATACCGAAGGACGCACCGCAGACTGAGCTTTGCTATTGTTTTGAAACGTGGCAGGTTGCGCGACATGCGCAGCCCGTCATCATCCCAATCTCCGGCACAGCTTGACCGCAAATACGACGCGGCTGCGGCAGGCTGGAGCGACAAGATGCGGTTGTTGGGGTATTTCGATGCCTATCTTGGGTTTCTCTCTTCTGACCCTTCGGCGCCTTTAGGCCAAAACGCGCTCGACATCGGATGCGGAACCGGGGCTTTTGCCGAGGCCCGTGCCGTCATTCACTCTTCGGGTAGAATCTCGTTGCTTGAACCTTCGGCGGCGATGTTGACACAGGCTCAAAAGTCGCTGTCGGCGCGCGGCGCAAGTGCAGAAGCCATCCCCGAACGCCTTGAAGATTATCGGCCTACGTCCCTGCATGACTGTCTGTTGGCGGCTCATGTTCTGGAACATTGCGCCGATCCTGTTTCGGCTTTGCAGCATATGCGTGCTCTGGTCGTTCCGGGCGCGCCGCTGTGGTTGGTTGTCAGCAAACCGCATTGGTGCAACGCAATCATCTGGTTGCAGTGGCGTCACAAATCCTATCGCCCAGAAGCGGTTGAGCAAATGCTGAACGCTGCAGGCTGGGACCTAAAAGCGCAGCACAGCTTTCCCACCGGTCCACCTTCAAGGACATCTCGCGGATATCGTGCAATAGCTGTTTGACCCGGATTACTCACCTAGGCTGTTGGCTTTGAGTATTTTCAGCGGAACAATATCCAGAGCGCGTTGATGTGTGGCCTCCAGATGCACTTTGGGTGCGCAGCCCTCATCATGGGCCTGCAGAAAACGACCCGCACACAGGCACCAGCTGTCGCCGGGCTTGAGACCGGGAAAGTCAAACTCTGGCCGCGGCGTGCTCAGGTCATTGCCGACATATTTCGAATAGGCCAGAAATTCGGCTGTCATCACGGCGCAGACCGTATGGCTGCCCTGATCCTCGGCACAGGTATTGCACGCGCCATCCCGAAAGAACCCGGTCAGCGGTTTCCGAGAGCATGGGGCAAGAACACCCCCCAAAACGTTTATGCTGTCTTGTTTCTGCATGATGCCAGCTTACAGGTTTTCTGCGATCTTGCGGAACATTTCGATATTCTCTTCATTGACCCCGTTTTCGCGAAACCGGCGATCCGCTCCAGTTGACACGATCACAACGCCCCGAGCCTGATCAAAGTAGATGTATTGGCCATAAACGCCACGCGCCAAGAATTCGCCTTCATGCGCGCCAATAGGGATCCACCACTGGTATCCGTACCCGATCTTGCCAGCCGCTGTTGGCGCACTTGGCCACGTGGCCTCGGCAATCCAGTCTGCGGGTATCATCTGCTGGCCGTCGCGTACTCCGTTCTGCAGGATTACCTGAGCGAAACGCGCATAGTCCCGCGTGGTGAAGTTCAAACCACCCAGAACAAAAGCGACTCCGGCACCGTCGGTGATGTAGTACCCGTCACGCTCCAACCCAAGCGGCGCGATGATGCGTTGAGCCAATAGATCAGCGATGCTGCGGCCTGTGGCACCACGGATAACCATCCCGATCACGTGGGTATCGATGGATACATATTGCCATGTTTCCCCGGGATTTGTGAATCGGTCCTGAAGTGCTGCGGTAAAGTCGTCCAGCTCTCCGCCCAGGGCCACCACACGGCCCATCCTGTTGATGTCCGAATTGTAATCCAGATAGTCCTCGTCAAAGGTGACGCCGCTGGCCATATTCAACACGTTGCGGATCGTAGCCCCGTCATAGGCACCACCACTCAGTTCTGGTGCGTATTTGACCACTGGATCGTCCAGCGACCCGATGGCCCCTTCGGCCAGCAAGATACCCAGCAAAGACGACAGATAGCTTTTCGCAACGGACCAAGAGATGCGGTGATCGTCGGGGCCAGTGCCCAGATAGTATTCCTCGAACCGGATTTCGCCGTCATGCAGCACCAAAAGCGAGGTCACGGAACGATCCTCAATCCATTTGGCCGCACCGTCTGGCAGATCAAAGTCCGGACCGTAGGGCAGTTCCCACGTGGGGCCATCGCCGCGGGGCACCGTTACGGTCAGGAAAGCGTCATCCATATTCGAGAAGTTTTGGACGATCTTCTCCTCTGAAAACAGCGAGTTGACGGCCATCAGGCGCATCAATTCTTCGCGCTTCCAGAGCCCAATCACGACCGCAGCCAGAGCCAGAGCCAACACGATACGCAGCAGCCATTTTAGCAATGATCTCATCGCCCCCCTCCCTTGTTTGCCCAACATAGGAGCGCGGCTTTCGACGTTAAGCAATCAGAACGTCGCGGCAGGACATCTCAGGTTATTTGAACTTGTCCAGAAGTTTCTGCATGGCTGAACGCGTGTCGGCTTCTGGCAGAGCTTCGGGCTTGGGGTTAGCCTCCTCTCGTGGCTTTTCTGCCGATTTCGATGAACGCGGTGGTGCAGTTCTTTGCGCAACAGCGTTCATGAACTTCCCACTATCTCCATCGGCGAGGTAGGCCGCACCATCGGCTACGCCGCGTAGAACATCCTCAAGCCATTCCCCATCGGCCTTGGCAAAATCCCCCAGCACATACGGGGACACCATCTCTTTCCGTCCGGGGTGGCCGATGCCCAGGCGCACGCGGTCATAGGCCGGGCTGATATGCTCGTGTATTGATCGCAGCCCGTTATGCCCTGCATGGCCACCGCCTGCTTTGACGCGAACTTTTCCCGGGGCCAGGTCCAATTCGTCGTGAAAGACTGTTACATCGGTGGAGTCGAGCTTGTAGAACCGCATGGCTTCGCCAACCGACTGACCAGAGCGGTTCATGAACGTCTGTGGCTTGACCAACAGAACTTTTTCGCGGCCCAAACGGCCCTCGGATATCTCTGCCTGAAACTTCGACTTCCAAGGCCCAAAGCCGTGATCCTCGGCGATCCGGTCCAGCGCCATGAAGCCGATATTGTGCCGGTTGCGCGCATATTTTGACCCTGGATTGCCCAGACCCACAAACAATTTCATAACACGTGCCCCTGTGTTTCTTGCCGAGATGTGATGGCATGGAACATGCCACGATTTCCAGTCTTAGGCTCAAACAAAAAACGGGGCTCTGTGCGAGCCCCGTTCTTGCGTTCTATAGCCTGAGTTCAGACTTATTCTTCGGCTGCCTCAGCGACTTCTTCTGTAACGGCTTCGTCTTCGCCACCTTCGTCTTCGTCGTCAGTCGACAAGCCTGTCGGGGCCGAGATGTTTGCAATCACAAAGTCACGGTCGATGGTCGGCTTGGTGCCCGCAGGCAGTTCAACAGACGAGATCGTGACAACGTCGTTGATGTTCAGACCGGTCAGATCGATGGTGATCTTTTCGGGGATTTCTCCGGCGGTGCAGACCAGTTCGATTTCCGGGCGAATAACGGTCAGAACGCCGCCTTTCTTTATCCCGGGGGCTTCTTCCTCGTTGATGAACTCAACCGGGATGAACAGCGCGATCTTGGTGGTCCGGCGCAGGCGCATCAGGTCCAGGTGGGTCGGCAGATCTTTGACCACGTCCCGCTGAACGTCACGGCAGATGACGCGCACGTCTTCGTGGCCGTCTACCTTCAGATTCCACAGGGTCGACTTGAACCGGCCCGCTTTCAGGCGCTTGAACAACTCGTTGAACGGGATCTGAATCGGCAGCGGATCTTTGTCGCCACCAAATACAATGCCCGGAACCATGCCGTCGCGGCGTGCCTGACGAGCGGCGCCCTTGCCTGTCCCCGTCCGTTCCAGAGCTACGAGATCAGGAATCTCTCCAGCCATGATAAATTCTCCAAAGTTAGGGCGGGCATCCTCCAAGGCTGTATGCCCGCGTGAAGCCGCGTCCTTAGCTTGATTCACCGCGTTTGGAAAGGGCTTTTTGGCAGGTTTTCATTTTGCCAGGCTCTGCCTCGCGCTCCGGGATATTTATCGCCAGATGAAGAACGGAGCCCCTGCTTCATCTGACCGCAAATATCCGGGAGAGTCGCAGCTTGCCGCGTCGGGGGCAGCGCCCGCTTTTGCTGTTATTTCTCTTGCCATCGTCCACCGAAATCTTCGGGGATCAGCAGGTTGTGTCGGCCAAGTGCGCTTACATTACGCTCACCGCAGAGTGCCATGGTCGTATCCAGCTCCTTACGTATGACCTCTAGCGCCGTGGTGACACCTTTCTGCCCCATCGCGCCCAGCCCATAGATGAAGGCGCGGCCGATAAAGGTGCCTTTGGCGCCGAGGGCCAACGCCTTCAGCACGTCCTGACCAGACCGGATGCCGCTGTCGAGATGAACCTCGATATCGGATCCCACCGCATCCATGATTTCAGGCAACACACGGATCGAGCTGAGCGCCCCGTCCAACTGCCGCCCACCATGGTTTGACACAACAATGGCATCAGCGCCCAACTTGGCGGCCATCTTGGCGTCGTCGGCGTCCAGAATGCCTTTGAGGATTACTTTGCCGCCCCACTTTTCCATAAGCTTCTCGACCTTGCCCCAATCCAGGCTCGGGTCAAACTGCTCTGCGGTCCAGGTGCCCAAAGAGGTGGTGTCCGTGATGGTGTCCACATGCCCCACGATATTGCCGAACTCGCGTCGTTTAGCGCCCAGCATTTCAATGCCCCAGGCCCATTTCGTCATCAGGTTTGCAATGGTTCTGGGTGTCAATTTGGGCGGCGCAGACAGGCCGTTTTTCAGATCCTTGTGGCGCTGCCCCAGGATCTGCAGGTCAAGCGTAATTACAAGTGCTGAACAGTTCGCGTCTTTGGCGCGCTGAATCAGGCGATTGACATAATCCTCGTCTTTCATGGTGTAGAGTTGGAACCAGAAAGGTTTGCTTGTCGCTTCCGCCACATCCTCGATCGAGTTGATGGACATCGTCGACAATGTGAAGGGCACGCCGAAATCTTCTGCCGCCTTGGCTGCCTTGATCTCACCATCCGCGTGCTGCATGCCGGTCAGGCCAACAGGAGCCAAAGCGACGGGCATGGCCACGTCTTCGCCGATCATTTGCGTTGCTGTTGTGCGGCCAGTCATGTCAACGGCCACGCGCTGGCGCAGACGGATGTCTTCAAAGTCGGAACTGTTCTCGCGGAAGGTTTGCTCGGTCCAACTGCCGCTTTCTGCATAGTCGAAAAACATGCGTGGGACGCGGCGCTCGTAGATCCGTTTGAGGTCGTCGATATTTGTAATGACTGGCATGAAGAGGGCTCTTTTGATTGGTTAAATAACTTTACCAATTTACCAGGGCTGCTGCAACTGCCAAGCGGTGGTCTATTGGGGCCTGAAACGAAAAGCCGCAGCTGACCTGTGTCAGCTGCGGCGCAATGGTGCTGAATTCCAGTGTCGAACGGCCAGTTTCAGGCGGCAGACGTTAGGCGGAATGTGCCCCATCGGATAGGGTTTTGACAAAGCTCAAGACATCCTGAACAGGTTTACCTGCTGCGATTTGGCTGACAATCGCCGAACCAACAACCGCGCCGTCAGACACGCTGGCGATATTGCGCGATCGTTCCGGAGTGTTGATGCCGAACCCGACGATCACGGGAAGCTCGGTTGCTGCCTTGATCCGGGCAACTTCGGGCCCAACATCGGTGGCCTGCGCCTCGGCGGAACCTGTAATCCCGGTGATCGACACATAATAGACGAAGCCTGATGTGTTTTGCAAAACGCGCGGCAGGCGAGCGTCATCGGTGGTAGGAGTAGCCAATCGTATAAAGTTCAACCCGGCGGCTTGCGCCGGCAAACACAGCTCGGCGTCTTCCTCTGGCGGCAGGTCCACGACAATGAGGCCATCGATGCCCGCGGCTTTTGCCTCGGCCAGAAAGGTATCGACCCCGCGGCTGTAGATCGGGTTGTAATATCCCATCAGGACGATGGGTGTGGTGTCATCTGTCTCGCGGAACTGTCGGGCCAGATCAAGCGTGCGTTGCAAGGTCATCCCCTGATCCAGGGCACGCTGACCTGCCGCTTGAATGGTAGGGCCGTCCGCCATCGGGTCCGTGAAGGGCAAGCCCAACTCGATCACGTCGACACCGGCACCGGGCAACCCTTTAACGATTTCCAATGAAGTGTCAAAGTCAGGGTCCCCGGCCATCACATAGGCAACAAACGCCTTTTTTCCATCGGCCTTCAAAGCGGCGAATTTTGCGTCGATACGGGTCATCTGCTGTCCTTGTCTTCAGGTTCAAGCATGATGTGCAGAAACTTTGGCCGGAAATCAATCCCACCGGTACGGTTCAGCCTAAAACCCGATATGATACCTCAGGAACACGGCGTTCACACCCGGGTTGAAGCTATCTGTGCTGGCATTTGAAAAATGTGTCACAGCCAGTGAGATGGCGTTGCCATTGTCCAGAGAGTAGCCGACACCCAACAGACTTCGGATCTGGAAGTTACCGCCCAGATCATTGTCGTTGTCCGAGGCGTTGAAATAGCCCGGCATTACACTCAGCTCCGCGAACCAGCGGTCCGAGAACGAATAGATACCGACCAAGCCAGCCGCGATATGCGTATCACCCGCTGTATCGAACGTCAGGGATGCTCCCAAGCCGGCGCTAAATCGCGTAGCTTCGTGGAAAGGTCGGTGCTGGTATTCTAGGGAAAAAGTCGCCTGATCGTCGCCATTGCTGTTAGAGAAATCTTTGTAGCCCGCACCCAAAATAATGGATTCTGCTTGTACCGCAGTCGCTGCCAAAGTCAGCGCAATAAGTGTGAGTGTCGTTTTCATGGGGATGTCTTTGTAAAAATTGAACAGTGATTGGAAACTTGGGGAAGGTTCACCGGTAAGTTCAACTCACGCTAAAACAAAAGGCGTAACACGTCCGTGAAGGTGCTTCCCGCTTCTTTCAATCCCATCCCTTGGGTTGCGCATTTTCACAGAGCTGCCTAGAAGACGCCGTCGTATGCTTCAGGAGGCCGCAATGGGCTTTAAAATGGGAATCGTGGGTCTGCCCAATGTGGGCAAGTCGACCTTGTTTAATGCGTTGACCAAGACCGCCGCTGCGCAGGCAGCGAATTTCCCGTTTTGCACCATTGAACCAAATGTCGGCGATGTGGCGGTGCCTGATGATCGATTGGACAAACTGGCCGAGATTGCCTCTTCGAAACAGATCATTCCAACGCGGATGACCTTTGTGGACATTGCCGGTCTGGTCAAAGGCGCCTCAAAGGGTGAAGGGCTGGGCAACCAGTTCCTGGCCAATATCCGTGAGACCGATGCCATCGCCCATGTGCTCCGCTGTTTCGAAGATGGCGACGTGACCCATGTGGATGGCCGCGTCGATCCGGTGGCCGATGCCGACACGATTGAGACCGAGCTGATGCTGGCCGATCTGGAAAGTATCGAAAAGCGTCGCGCCAATCTGGTGCGCAAGCTCAAGGGCAATGACAAAGAGGCCCAGCAGCAGGACCGCCTGCTGGCCGAGGCGCAAGCCATGCTGGAAAGCGGCAAGCCCGCGCGTCTGGTCGAGGTTGCGGACGAGGACGCCAAAGCCTGGAAGATGTTGCAACTGCTGACCACCAAACCGGTGCTTTATGTCTGCAACGTGTCCGAAGAAGAAGCCGCCGAGGGCAACGCTTATTCCGCCAAAGTGGCCGAGATGGCCGCGGCTCAGGGCAACTCACACGTCATCATCAGCGCCAAGATTGAAGAAGAGATCAGCCTGCTGGAAGATGATGAAGCCCAGATGTTCCTTGAAGAAATGGGTCTGGAAGAACCCGGTCTCGATCGGCTGATCCGCGCAGGCTATGACCTGCTGAAACTAGAGACCTATTTCACCGTCGGCCCGAAAGAGGCCCGCGCCTGGACCATCCGCACCGGCACCGCAGCGCCGCAAGCCGCTGGTGTGATCCATGGCGACTTTGAAAAAGGTTTCATTCGTGCCGAGACCATCGCTTATGACGATTATGTCGCCGCCAATGGTGAGCAGGGTGCCAAAGAGGCAGGCAAGATGCGAGCCGAAGGCAAGAGCTATATCGTCAAGGACGGCGACGTGATGCATTTTCTGTTCAATACCTGAGAATGGTCCGCGCGATCTGAATGCGCTGATCATCAAGATGGGTATGTGGGATTAGAGGCGGTTTTTCCGGTCGTGCGCGCGCGCTTCGCAGAAGCATTTGCCGGTCAAAGAAATGCGTTGCGCTGGAACCTTTAGCGGGTGTATCGGCCTACGGCGCCGAGAGCAAAGTTAGACTTTAATCTGTATCCAGCTTTTCGTATTCCGATTATGGGTGCGGAAGCATCTGAAAAACGCGTCACACCAGACATAGCTTTGCATCATATCGAGGGAACAACGTGGTTTCAGAAAACAGAACACCGCTGAGCACGGTTGAATGTAGCCTTGAAAGCGCGAGGGCGGTCGAGAAAATCTTTGGCCTGGCTCGGGACATGGGCGATGAGCTTCCAGCATTCCAGGATTTTCTATGTTTTGCGTTGCCTTTGGTGGGACTTTCTAAGTCTCAACACATTCAGGATTTATGGGCCGCTTGGGTAAATCGCGGCGTCCAAAACCCCTATTTTGTCGAGTTCGGGGCGGCCAACGGTATTTCGCTCAGCAATACTTATATGCTTGAAAAAGAATTCGGCTGGTCTGGCGTGGTCGCCGAACCCAACCCAAGATTTGCTGCCGAGTTGGTCGAAAACCGAAATTGTGCGACATCCACGAAATGCGTTTACTCGGTGACAGGTGAAACGATTGAGTTTCTGGCGCCCAAACGTGCTTTGCTTGGCCGTATCGCTCATATCGAACCAGATGACCGACAAGAGAGGGAAGGGAAGCGCTTGGTCGCGCCCATTGAGGTCGAGACGATTTCCTTGAATGACTTGCTGCTTGAGTCAAATGCGCCTGAGACAATTCACTTTATGTCGGTCGATACCGAAGGGTCTGAGTTGCATATCCTCGAAGCCTTCGATTTCGAAAGATGGGATGTGCAAACACTGTGTGTCGAACACAGCCGTACAGAGATGCGTCAAGGATTGGCCAGTTTGCTGGAATCAAAAGGGTTCTTCCGCGTTTGGCCAAATCTTAGCAGGGTCGACGATTGGTATGTAAAAGCGGACTGTGATCAGGCGAGTTTGTTTCTGGAAGACTAGGTGGTCAGTGTGTGACACCGCGTTCTGGGCGATTGGTGCCTCTAAATTTCATTTTTGCTCATCCTTTTGGCCCTTGGTCAGCAATCGTTTTCGATTCTGGGCCAGAGCTGGTTATTGTGCGACTCAACTGTGAGTAAGTTTTGTTATTGATGATCGAAATCCGCGACCTCCAGCTCCTGAACGCCCTTGCGCGGCATCGGCATTTTGCCAAGGCCGCCGAGGAGTGCGGGATTTCGCAGCCTGCTTTCTCGATGCGTATCCGAAATCTTGAAGACCGGCTGGGCGTCTCGATCGTGCGTCGGGCCAATCGGTTCCAGGGTTTGACCGAAGAGGGCGAGATGATCGTGCAGCGGGCGCGGCGTATTCTGGATGAGGCGAAGGCGCTGGAGCAGCAGGTTCTCGCCTCAAAAGGCGAGATAACCGGGACGCTTATCCTGGGTGTGATCCCGACGGCCATCGCTTTTACCGGGCAGTTGATTACACATCTGCGGCAGGCGCATCCTCGGATCGTCACGCGGATTGAGACGATGTCCTCAACCGCCATTCAGCACCGGCTGGACGAGGGTAGTCTGGATGCGGGGATCACCTATGGCGACAGTATCGGCACTGATCTGCGGCAGGTGCAGCCTTTGTACGAAGAAACCTATGTGGTGCTGGTGCCGTCTCATATGGCCGATGAAACCGGGCCGATTCCCTGGGCGCGGGTGGCTGAGTTTCCGCTTAGCCTGCTGGAGCCACAGATGCAGAACCGACGTATTCTGGATCGAATTTTTTCCGACCAGGGCCTGCACCCGGACATTGTCGCCGAAACCAGCGGCTTTACCGCATCCATGGTTATGGCACGCGAAGGGTTGGCGGCCACTGTGGTGCCCAGCGTTCTGGTACACGCATTGGGTGATCTGGAGGGCACAAAGGTCTTGCCTCTGATCGAACCGGTGGTCAGCAAACCGATCTGCATGGCGACCCTGGCACGCCAGCCGGAGCTGCCCACAGTTGCCGCTTTGCGCGCGGTGGTGACGTCTTTATAGTGATAAGATGTCGTTATCGTGTGATTTCGATAAGCGATTTGACGATATGATACTCTGATGAGACACGAGGCTCAATCGGAGGGCATCATGGCACCATTAGATACCAAGCCATCGGGCGCACCCAAGGGCGTCTGGAAGTCAGGTAAAGGCAAGGGGCGGCACACGCCCAAGGGCCGCCAGTTCACGGATGAGGCGCAGGCCGAGATTATGCGCCTGCTGGGCGACCGGCCGCGCCGCCGCGATCTGCTGATCGAATTTCTGCATTTGATCCAGGATGCCCACGGCCATATCAGCGCCGACCATATTGCCGCTCTGGCAGTTGAAATGCGAGTCGGGCAGGCCGAGATTTATGAGACCGCCACCTTCTATGCCCATTTTTATGTGGTGAAAGAAGATGAGGCACCTCCCCCCGCGCTGACCATTCGGGTCTGTGATTCCCTGTCTTGCGAAATGGCCGGGGCGCAGCAGCTGAAACAGGCGCTAGAGGATGGGCTGGACCCGTCGCAGGTGCGTGTGCTGCGCGCGCCCTGCATGGGGCGCTGCGACACCGCTCCGGTGCTTGAGATCGGGCACAATCATATCGACCACGCGACCCCTGAAAAAGTGCAGGCGGCCATCGCTGCGGGTGATACTCACGCGCATCTGCCGGATTATGAGACCTTCGCGGCCTATGCGGCCAATGGTGGATACGCCAAGCTGAAGAACCTGCGCGCCAGCGGCGATTGGGAGAAGGTGCAGGAAGACATCTTGTCCTCTGGGCTGCGTGGCTTGGGCGGCGCCGGTTTCCCGTCGGGCAAGAAATGGGGTTTTGTTCGGATGAACGAGGGTCCGCGCTATCTGGCCGTGAATGGGGATGAGGGTGAGCCGGGCACGTTCAAAGACCGTTACTATCTGGAGCGTACGCCGCATCTGTTCCTCGAAGGAATGCTAATCGCTGCCTGGGCGGTCGAGGCCGAGACCTGCTTTATCTATATGCGTGACGAATACCCCGCCGTGCTGGAGATTCTGCGCCGCGAGATTGCCGCGCTGGAACAGGCCGGGATCGTCGCGCCTAGGTATATCGACCTGCGACGCGGGGCCGGTGCCTATATCTGCGGTGAAGAATCCGCGATGATCGAATCCATCGAAGGCAAAAAGGGCCTGCCGCGTCACCGTCCGCCCTTTGTGGCGCAAGTTGGGGTCTTCAACCGCCCCACATTGGTGCACAATGTCGAAACGCTCTATTGGGTGGCCAAGGTATGCCGTGAGGGGCCGGAATGCCTGAGCAGCACGGAAAAGAATGGCCGTGTGGGTCTTCGCAGCTATTCTGTTTCCGGCCGCGTTGCGAAGCCCGGTGTCTACCTGTTACCCGCCGGATCGACCATTCTTGACGTGATCGAAGCAGCCGGGGGCATGATCGAAGGGCAAACCTTCAAGGCCTATCAACCGGGTGGCCCGTCCTCGGGCCTGTTGCCTGCGTCGATGGACGATATCCCGCTGGATTTCGACACACTGCAACCGCATGGCACCTTCATCGGCTCAGCGGCGGTGGTGGTTCTATCCGATCAGGACACAGCCCGCGACGCAGCGCTGAACATGCTGCGGTTTTTCGAAGATGAAAGCTGCGGCCAGTGTACGCCCTGCCGCGCAGGCTGCGAAAAAGCGGTCAAGCTGATGCAGGCGGACAAGTGGGATCAAGACCTGCTGGAGGATCTGTGCCAGGTCATGGGCGATGCCTCGATCTGCGGTCTGGGGCAGGCGGCCCCGAACCCGATCCGCCTGGTCATGAAGCATTTCGCCGACGAAATCTGAGGGAAGACAGCCATGCTTGATGCAAGCCCGACCAAGACCGTCACCTTCAACCTGAACGGCGATGACGTCACCGTGCCCGAGGGCACCACGATCTGGGAAGCGGCCAATGGTCGTGGACTGGTCATCCCGCATCTGTGCCACAAACCGGCACCCGGCTACAAACCCGACGGCAATTGCCGCGCCTGTATGGTTGAGGTCGAGGGCGAGCGCACTTTGGTTGCCTCATGTATCCGGCCCGCTGTTGAGGGTATGGTGGTCAAGACCGACACCGACCGGGCCGAGAAATCGCGCGCGATGGTGATGGAGTTGCTGGTCGCCGATCAGCCGGATCAACCTCACGACGCCTCCAGCCATTTCTGGGATATGGCCAAGCTGAACGGTGTCTCGGACAGCCGTTTCCCGGCGAAAGAGCCCGAGAAAATCCCGCTGCTGGATGACAGCCATGTGGCGATGCGGGTCAATCTGGATGCCTGCATCAACTGCAACCTCTGCGTCCGTGCCTGCCGCGACGTGCAGGTCAATGACGTGATTGGCATGGCCGGGCGCGGTCATATGGCACAGGTGGTGTTCGATCAGAACGACCCGATGGGCGATTCCACCTGCGTGGCCTGTGGCGAATGCGTGCAAGCCTGCCCGACCGGCGCGCTGATGCCCGCCACCGTTTTGGACGATCAGCAACGGGGCGACAGCAAGGACTATGACAGCGAAACCGAAAGCGTCTGTCCGTTCTGCGGTGTGGGCTGCAAGGTGTCGCTGAAGGTCAAGGACGGTAAGGTCAAATATGTCGAAGGCATCAACGGCCCTGCCAATGAAGGCCGCCTGTGCGTCAAGGGTCGGTTCGGCTTTGACTATATCCACCACCCGCATCGCCTGACCAAACCGCTGATCCGGCGTGAGGATGCACCGCCCAAGGGTCTGAATGTCGATCCCGCCAACCTCAGCACTCATTTCCGTGAGGCAACGTGGGACGAAGCGATGGATCTGGCCGCTTCCAAGCTGATGGCGCTGCGCGATCAGGATCCTCGCAGCGTCGCGGGCTTTGGCTCGGCCAAATGCACCAATGAAGAAGCCTATCTGTTCCAAAAGCTCATCCGGCAGGGGTTCAAGCACAACAACGTCGATCACTGCACCCGTTTGTGTCATGCCTCGTCGGTTGCCGCTCTGATCGAAAACGTGGGCTCGGGCGCGGTGACCGCGACCTTCAACGAGATTGAAAATGCGGATGTGGCGATCATCATCGGGGCCAACCCGATTGAAAACCACCCCGTTGCGGCGACCTATTTCAAACAGTTCACCAAGCGCGGCGGCAAGCTGATCGTGATGGATCCGCGCGGGGTTGGGATGCGCAAGTTTGCGACCGAGATGCTGCAATTCCGTCCCGGTGCCGATGTCTCGATGCTGAATGCGATCATGAATGTGATCGTTGAAGAAGAGCTGTATGACAGCCAGTATATCCACCGCTGGACCGAGAACTGGGAGGCCGAGAAAGAGCACCTGCGTGCCTTCACGCCCGAGGCGATGGCCCCGATTTGCGGGATCGAACCGGAACAACTGCGCCGCGTCGCGCGCACCTTCGCGCAGGCCAAGGCCGGTTTGATCTTTTGGGGTATGGGCGTCAGTCAGCACATTCACGGCACGGACAATTCGCGCTGCCTGATCAGTCTTGCGCTGATGACCGGCAATGTCGGCAAGCCGGGCGCGGGTCTGCACCCGCTGCGGGGACAGAACAATGTTCAGGGGGCCTCGGACGCGGGTCTGATCCCGATGTTTCTGCCTGACTATAAGACGGTCACCGATGATAACATCCGCGCGCAGTTCAATGCGGTATGGGGCTCGGAGGACTTTTCGAACGAGAAGGGCCTGACCGTTACCGAGATTATCGATCAGATTTATGCCAAAAATATCAAAGGCATGTATATTCTGGGCGAAAACCCGGCGATGTCGGACCCTGATGTCAACCACGCCCGCGCGGCGCTGGAAAAGCTGGAGTTGATGATCGTGCAGGATATCTTCCTGACCGAAACTGCGAACTATGCCGACATCATCCTGCCTGCCTCGGCGCTTTATGAAAAAAACGGCACCGTCTCGAACACCAACCGTCAGGTGCAGCGTGTGCGGCCCGCCGTGGCCCCACCGGGCGAGGCGCGAGAGGATTGGGCGATCACCGTTGAACTGGCGCAGCGCATTGGGCTGAATTGGGACTATACCGATGTGTCTGAAGTCTTTGCCGAAATGAAGCTGACAATGGAATCTCTGGACAACATCACCTGGGAACGGCTCGAGACCGAGTCGATCACTTATCCTTCGCTCAGCGAAACGGATCCTGGCCAGTCGATTGTGTTTGGTGACGGTTTCCCGCGCGCTGAAGGCAAGGCAAAGTTCACGCCGGCCAGCATCATCCCACCGGATGAGGCCCCGGACGAGGACTATCCGATGATTGCCACCACGGGTCGTCAACTCGAACACTGGCACACAGGGTCGATGACCCGCCGTGCCAAGGTTCTGGATGCGGTCGAACCCGAGGCAAACTGTTCCATGAACCCGCGCACGCTCAAGCTGATGGGGATCGAACCGGGTGAAACGATCCGCCTGACCACCCGTCGCGGCAGCATTGACATCATGGTACGCGCCGACAGGGCGATTGCAGAGGATATGGTGTTCATTCCTTTTGCCTATGTCGAGGCGGCGGCAAATATCCTCACCAACTCGGCCATCGACCCTTATGGCAAAATCCCCGAGTTCAAATTCTCGGCGATCCGGGTGGAAAAGATCGAAAACGCCGTCGCCGCAGAGTGACCGGACCACCGTTGCATCAAGAGGCGGGCCCGAAACGGCCCGTCTTTTTCGTGCCTTGACAGATGGTTACTTGCGGCCAACCCTGTTCGCGTCTGGGAAAGGGGAGAGCATATGGCCCGCCGGTTCGTCGATTTATCCGTGCCCTTGGAAACCGGGATCGTATCCGACCCACCCATCATGCTGCCCGAAATCGAGTATCTGACCCACGACCAGACCGCCGAACAGGTCATGGGGTTCTTTCCCGGTCTGCAAAAACATGATCTTCCGGGCGGCGAAGGCTGGGCCATCGAACGGCTGCAGATTGCGACCCATAACGGCACGCATCTGGACGCGCCGTATCATCATCACTCGACCATGAACAAAGGCGAGCGCGCGATCACGATCGACGAGGTTCCTTTGGAATGGTGCATGAATCCCGGCGTAAAATTGGATTTCCGCCATTTTGACGACGGATATGTTGCGACTGCGGCGGATGTTGCGGCGGAACTCAAGCGCATTGGGCATGAACTGCGGCCGCTGGATATTGTGGTGGTGAACACCTCGGCTGGAACCCGCTATGGGCAGCCTGACTACCTGATGAAAGGCTGCGGCATGGGGCGCGAGGCGACGCTTTATCTGACCAAACGCGGCGTGCGCGTGACGGGCACCGACGCTTGGAGCTGGGACGCTCCTTTCCCGCTGACCGCGCAGGAATATGCGGAGACACAAGACCCCTCGATTATCTGGGAAGGCCATCGCGCGTCGATGGAGATCGGCTATTGTCACATCGAAAAGCTGACCAACCTTGAAGACCTGCCACCTACAGGGTTCGAAATTTCCTGCTTTCCGTTCAAGATCAAAGGGGCCTCTGCCGGGTTCGTCCGCGCAGTGGCGATTTTTGAGGAGGATACAGATGACCGACCCTCTTAGCGGCCATGACGGTCCCTATGATGCACCGATAGAATTGAGCGGTTTTTCAGTCCTCCCGGACTGGCTCGACTATAACAATCATATGAATGTCGGGTTCTACGGGGTGGCGTTTGACATCGGTCTGGAACGGCTGATGGTCGAACAACTCGGTTTGGGTGAGCCGCAGGTGAAGGCGCTGGGGCAGGGGCCCTATATCCTTCAGTCCCATATCAATTTTCTGCGTGAGATCCGACGGGATGAACGATTTTACTTTCGGTTTCGTATGCTCGACGCCGATCACAAACGCGGACACTATTTTGCGCAGATGATAGCGGAGACCGGGGATCAGCTTTGTGCCACACAAGAGGCGTTGTTCATGAATGTCAGTCATGCAACAGGCAGGTCAGTGGCCTATCCAGAATGGGCAGCAAATCGCCTGATCAGGATGGTGCAGGACCATAGCAATTTGGAAACAGAGCCTCAGATCGGTCAGTCAATCGGGATAAGACGTTAGGCAGTCTCAAAAAGCCAACCGATTGGATTGTGATAGGAACAAAAAAGCCGTTTTCAATAATTGGACCGGTACACAAAAATATGATCTTTCCGGCTGTGTCTTTTCGGACGTTTCTCTTCGTTTCGGCAAACGCGTTCGCCGCGATGGATTGTCGTGGCGGATTTCGAAAAGCAACCTCAGATTTTTCTGCAGATGCGAAATTCCTCAGTATTTAAGCCCGTTTTCAGGTTTCCCGAGTGGATGAAGTGAAAGCTCAAGCCCCACAAGCGTTGGGGTTGGTAGCGGCTTTGAACCTTGGGTCGTTGAAAATAAGGGTTTCGGGTGTGTTGCGACTCAACTGCTTTCGTCGGAAGAGGCGACGAGCCAAAATTGATAGCTCGCTCTCTCACGAATTGATGGAAAAGAACCATGAAAAACGTTCTCTACGCAACAACGGCACTGATTGCCACTGCAGGTGTTGCAAGCGCAGAAATTAACTTCAGCGGCTTTGCGCGGTTTGGTCTGGGGTATGAGGAAGACCGTACCAGTGATGTTCAAAATTTCACCGCGGGAGGTGCATCCGCTGGCACGACCACCGTGGACACTGATGAAACCATCCTTGTTTCGCGGTTCCGTCTGAACATTGACGTAAACGCCGAGACAGATGGTGGTGTTGAGTTTTCGGGTCGTGTCAGGCTTCAGGCCGACGAAGATTCGGGTACGGGTGAAGCGAATGAGGCCGGTTTGAACGGTGCGCGGTTCTCGGTGATTTACGGTGGTTTGCGTGTAGATGCTGGCAACGTGGCAGGTGCGTTTGACAACCTGCCGAACTATTTTGGTGTCGAGCCGGGTCTGGAAGAGTTCATCGGGCAGTATTCTGGCGTAGACTACAGTTTCCTCGAGTACTCATCGACTGGTTCCGGTTCGAACGCGGTGTTCTTCCAGTATGCCGTCGGTGACTTCGCCTTTGGTGCCTCTTACGACCAGCAGACTGTTGCGTTGGGCGGCGTGGCTCAAGACGCAGATCGCTGGGATGTCAGTGTTTCCTATACGTTCGACAACATTACGGCAGCGTTGGCCTATGGTGAAAGCGATCTGGTTTTCGGCACTGAAAGCCTGACAGTCTTTACTCTGGGTGCTGAGTTCGGCGACTTCTTCGGGACATTGTTCTTGGCGGATGACGACGTGCTGAATGCGGATCGTGACGGAACCGCCTATGGTGTATCTGCATCCTACAAGATCGGTTCCGCAACGACTCTGACCTTTGCCTATGGCGACGGTACCGGTGCCGATGATCTGGAACAATATGGCATCGGTGTCGTCTATGACTTGGGTGGTGGTACATCCCTTCGCGGGGGTATCGGTCAGTCGGAACGCGGTCTGGCATCGGATAGCACGTTGCAAGCCGACTTCGGTGTTCTCTTCAACTTCTAATCAGGCGAAATTGCGCGTCTCGAAGGGTGGGTCTTTGGACCCGCCCTTTTCTTTTATCGGTACAGATCTGTGTCGTTTGGGATCAATAGTCCCGTTCAAAAAAGATACCCAGGCCGGTGTCACCGGTCCCGTCGACAGTTCCACGGACGGTTACGTTGTCGGTCACGTCAAGGTTCAGGTTCACCTCGGTGTCGCCTTCGGTGTTAACCGTGAAGTCAGTATAAAGATTGTCGCTCAGATAAGCTCCAGCGCCTAGCCTGCCGCCACCGCCTGACGTAGTGCCAAGATCGATGGTATCCACGCCCGTCGCATCTCGCACGCCCTTGGTGGCATCACCGCCCGCGCCACTCAACTGCGCCAGCGACGCAGCCATCTGAGCGATGACGAAGGGTGAAAGCTCGGACACACGGTTGCCGAAAAGGAGCATCGCGAGGGCTTCTTCGGACGGGCGCTCGGGATCAGAGAACACATCAACTTCCGGCGAATCCAAGGGCCCAGCAATTTCGATTGTTGCGGTACCGTCGGACGTGCTGGTTGAGGATTCGAACTCGATGTATGGCGTCAGGTCGCCCTGCAGCGTCACGACACCTTTGGTCAGCGCCAGGCGGCGGCCCAGAATGTCGATATTGCCCCGGATCAATTCGATCTGACCCGAAGGCACAACAGCCGCCGAACTGCCCCCGATATTGATGCGCCCGCCAAGCTCTGCGTTCACACCGCGCCCGCGAACAAAGACGGCCTTGGGCGCAAGCAGGTTGATATCAAGGGCTATTCGGGAATCGCTTTTGCTGCTTTCTGCCTTTTCCACCAACTGAGCGCGTTCGCGGGTGACATAGCTCGCGTAGTTTTCACCAGTATGTTCAATAGTGGGAATAGGGGCCGCCCCGACAGCGCCCGATGCAGCCGCGAGGTTGATATTCGTTTCACCAAAATTGATCTGACCGGCCAACGAACTGTTGCCTGCCAGAGCGCCGTTAAAGACAATCTGACCATCCAGCGTCGTTTCGTATAACAGCCTGTCTGTCAGCACCAAGCTGTTCAACGAGGTGGTGACCTGCGCGTTGAACGGCGGGGTCAGGCCGACTGGGCCGTTGATGGTAAACCCGCCACCTGCGCGCAGCCCGCCTTGCAACGCAATATTGGCTTGGCTTTGTGCAATATTGATAGATCCGCCGATGCCGGTGATGGTTTGTCCTGCGCCGGGGATTGCCATGGTTGACCCCGACGTAGAAATCGTCCCGCTCAGCGCTGCCAGTGAAGGAGCGCCATTCAAGGCAAGGTCGAACCGCGCTGTTCCCTCTAAAGTGTTGGGTGAAATGAACGCGTTTGCCACAGCAATGTTCAGGCCGCCTTGCATCTTCAGATCAGCCGTTCCCGCGCTTTCGTCAAAGGTTCCGGCCACGGTCGAGTTGATCTGCGCCGGCCCTTCAGCCTTGGCGTCAATAGTCCAGACGCCGGCATCGCGCCGGGCCGCGCCATTGGCCGAAATTGTTCCCGGGAATTCGGGAACAAACCGTTCAAGCTGGTTCAGACGCGCCTCGAAATCCAGATCGGCGTCGCCATTCGTTTCCACGCTCCCGATCAGATTGGCATAAGAGCTGTTGGAGGCTTGCAGGCTGGCATTGCCTTCAAATCCGGTGGATGTCGGCGCAACATTCCCGCTCAGTTGCAGGGGGCCAGACAGGCTGGCCGACAAGCGCGCGAGATCGTCCAATCGCGCGGAAAAATCCAGCCCCCCGGCAGCGCGGTCCAATTGGCCAGACGCGTCAGCGCTAAGCGCAGTGCCGGTCAGGCGAAAATTGCGGACATTAAGGCCGTCGTCCGAATTTTCGGCATCCACAACCAAGGCCGTGCGACCTTGAACGAGGTTATCCAGCACGTCGATCCCGGTGGTGATGTCATCTGCGGTCAGATTGCCCTGCACATCAAACAATTTGGTGGCGGCATCGCCCTTGCCCTGCACCTGCGCCTGCAGCGAACCCGAAAGATCACGCTGCGCCAAGCCCGAAAACACAGACAGGTCAGGTGCGGTCACCCTGGCCTGACCATCAACGTTGGGGTCTGCGCTGAGGTTCTCGATGGTTGCGGCAATTTCGGCCGTCGCAGCGGCCCCGTTCACGGATGCAGAACGGATCGTGATTTGATCACCGCTGCGCGCACCGTCAAAGTCAATCTTCACCGTGCCGGTCAGAAGTGGGTCGAACTGTTCCAGTCCGGTCTGGACGTTGTCGCCTACGATGTTCGCGGTGCCGTCAAACTCAAGCGTTTGAACCGTGCCTTTACCGTTTACCTTGGCTTGCAACGCGCCACTCAGGTCCTGCCGTGCAAGACCGGCAAAGATCGAAAGATCGCGTGCGTCGACATTGGCCTGCCCGTCGATGGTCAGATTGCCATCAGGTGTCGTCACAACTCCATCGGCTTGCGCTGTCAAAGCTTGCGAGGTGATCGAAAAGTCCCGAATGGTGATACCGTTTGTATCGCGCTTTGCATCGACCGAGATCTGTGTCTCACCTTCGATCACAGGGTCGATGTCGTCGCGGCCAGTTGACAGGTTACGTCCGTCCACCTGAATCTTAGCATCAAAGCTGCCCTCCAGCGGAGAACCGGCCCCGGTGACAGAAAGGGATGCAGCACCACCCAGATCGAGTTGGGCGATGTCGGAAAAGCGCGACAGGTCATCGGCGCGAACCGAAGCTGAGCCATCTATCCGCAAACCGGTGGACAGGCCAGTGACAACCGCATCCGCTTCCAGTTGGTAGTCGCTGCCGATCAGCTCGAAACCAGACAGGGTCAGCGTTTGATCGTCGCCATAGTCAAACAGACCATCAAGGGTTACCCGGTTTCCGATGGCCGCTGTCAGTGCTGGATCAGACATGTTTATGCCGTCCAGCGCCGCTTGAAGGTCGCCGTCGATGGCAAAGCCGTTGCTTTGATCCAAGGTCCCCTGACCTGCGATTTGCGCGCGGTCCAGATTGATTTGATCCGCATCGACATCATTGGCGGTCAAGCTCAGATCCCACAGGTTTCCGTTCTGAGCATCAAACAGCGCCGACAGCTGTGCCGCCCCGATGGAGGTTTTTCCACCACTGACCGGCAAGACGACACGGTCGCCTTCGGGCGGTGTGATCCGGCCTTGAACCGCAATCAGTTGCAAGGCACCGCCTGCTGCCAGTTTCAATTGGCTTTCCAGCTTTAGCGCCTGCGCCGTGATTTCGATGTCCGAGATATCGAGCCCACCATCCGCCTGTGTCTGCCCGTCTATGAAAACCTTGGTCTCGGTGCCGAAGAAGGTATCCATCTCTTCGGCCAGGAACGGTGTCAGATCGCCACCGATGTCTGTGGTAAAGGCAATCCCGTCCGCAATCGTCCCATCTGGCACAGCAGAGCGCAGCTGAACCCGACCACTCAATCGTTGGAATTCATCGCTGCTAACGCCGATATCAGCTGTGAAATCAGTCACCGGACCAGCCCCTTTGGCGGTGACGCTCAGCGGCGGGCTGTCAGGGATCCCCAGCGCGGTCGATATCAGGCCCCCGGATGCCTCTGATACGGTCAGATCAAGATCGATTTCGCGAGTGGCGTTGCTGAACCCAGCTTTCAGGTCGATTGTATCCCCGGCACGGTCCACGCGGTCGATATCGAGTGAAGTGTCCAAAGTGCCATCTGCCAGAGACAAATTGCCCTCGATCTTCAACTCAGCCGCAACACCGATCAAAGGCTCGCCCAAAGACAGGTCGTCGACGCGCAACTCGCCGATTTGAATTGCGACCGGCAGCTCAGGCAATTGAAACGGCGTAACCTCAGCCGAAGGTGTTTCCGTCTCGGTCTTGGTCGTGGTGCCAGGTGCGCGGGCGATATCGATTTCTTGTGCCGTCAAGGCATTTACAGAGAAGCGCCCGCGGATCAGTGCCAAGCGGTTCCAATCCAACTCGGCGCCTTTGATCGTCAGCCAAACACCTTCATTGTCCGCAACGGTGATTTCCTGGATCGTGGCGCGTGAGCTGAGCGCACCTTCGAGCCCGATCACGCGTACGTTCTGATCATCGCCGGATAAAGTGTCCTGCAGGAACCGCTCGATCATGCTACCACCGCCGTCATCCTGCGCAGCCAGCGGAGCGGGCGCGCAGATCGCCAAAGCAGCGATCAGCAGAGGATATGCGGTCTCACGTCTCAAAAGGCCTGCCCGATCCCAAGATAAAACTGCAATCCGTCGCCCGTTGTGCCCTGAACCGGCAGCGCAAGGTCAAAGCGCAACGGGCCAAAGCCACCTAAATCATAGCGCACACCCAAACCGGCACCAGAATGTTGTTCCGCACCGCTGCCCACGAAAGACGAGGTATCAACAACGCCAAAGTCGTAGAACCCGACCAAAGACAGCGCATCCGTGACCTTGCCTCGCACTTCCGCGGACAGGCCAACAAAGGACTTGCCTCCGACAACACCGGTTCCAATTGGGATGCCCAGGCTTTCAAATGGTTGCCCGCGCACCGTTCCGGCCCCCCCCGAGAAGAACAGAAAATCGGGTGTCACGCCGTCAAGCGATGGTCCAAGCACCGAACCGATCTGAACCCGCCCCGCCAGGACAAGGCGGCCATTTGTGCCCAGATCGTTGTAGGCACGCCCATCAAAGAACAAGCGAATACCGCTGTCCGTTTCTGACAAACCGGCAAAAGGCATGACTTGCGAATCCAGATAATAGCCCCGCGTTGCACTGACCTTGCTGTCGCGTTGGTCCCATTCGGATCGCACAGGCAGAACCAGATAGCGGAACTTTCGGCCGCTTCCAAACGCATCATCCGCGTCCGAATACTGGAAACCGAAAGACGCTTCGGCATAGAGCCTGTCTGAAAACGTGCGCCTTGCACCATAGGTCACCGAAGCCAGTGTGACATTGTAGTTCTCTGTGTTTCTGCGCTCCAGCAACGCACTCCAGAACGTGTTGTCATCGGGGCCCAGACGATCCGGTTGATCCAGTCGCAGGCCAATCCTGCCGTCCAGGTTTTCCGCTCCGCCGATATTGCGCAGGGTGGCCTCAAACCGAAGGCGCTCGGCCCTGCGAAAGACATTCCGATGGGTCCATGTTGCGCTCAGGTCCAAGCCATCGCGCGAAGCGATTTCCGCTCCAAAGGTCAGGCGGCGTGGCGGAAGGTCTTCGAACGTAGCGGTAAAGTCCAGCGTGCCGTCGGGGTTTGGCGTTTCCGCCTCTGTCAAGGAAACGACCGAGAATGTACCCGTGCGCCGCAGTCGGGTCCCGACCTTTTGAACTTGCTCGGGCGAATAAACCTCGCCTGTAGGGAAACCTGCAATCTTTTCGATCGACCGGTGGCGCACCCGGCTGTCGCCTTCGATGATCATCTTGCCGAAGGTCAGGCGCGGCCCAGGGGACAGTTCTATATCTGCATCCAGCCGAGCCTGAGCGTGCCGCGCAATGATACGCTGGCCCTCAACCTCTGCCTTGGCATGACCGGCATTGCGCCAGCCCTGAACACCTGCGGATGCGGCCTGCTGAATGGCACCCGTGGTCGCGCGCTTGCCAGTCGCGAATTCTTCGGGAACAACGGTATCTGGTGCAACAGGCGCGAGAATGGCCTCGCCAAAGGTGAATGTAGGCCCGGGTGTGACAAGAATGGTCGCGGTCTTGTATTGCGCAGGAGCTTCCAGCGTATTGATTTTTGCGGCTTCCTGACCATCCAGCTTGATGCTGACAACAGGGCTGAAATAGCCCTCGTAATACATGATCTGGACGATCGTGCGGTAATCCGATAGTGCGGCAGACAGCACCTCTATTGATGTGTCGAGGCCACGAGAGTCGGCGGTGAAAACAGAAGAGGTCTCTTCCAACCGGCTGACCAACTCTTTTGGCGCGCCAGGGGCCGAAAGCGAGACGTCCAATGCTGCTGCAAAGCCGGGCACAAAAGTGGCAACAGTGAAAACCAAACACCGCCCCAAAGCGCCAATAGGCTTGCCCGTGAATGTCATGCGTTTCCACCGCCCCAAGCGAAAATCGATCTCATCGCCCTTATCCGGGGCGATATATTGTTATTCCTATATTAGATCATCAGACGTAGGCTGGGGGAAGCATAATTTGTGTGTCGAGCCACCAATTTTGGCAAATATTGAGCCCGACCTCATAGATCGGCGTTGCGAAACCAGCGGATCAGAGCGGCGCGGTCTTCGGGTTCCATGTAGGTGACGTTGGCCGGTGGCATGGCATGGGTCACTCCGGCCTGCAAATAGATCTGCTGGGCATTGCGCGCAATGTCGGCCTCGGTTTCAAGCAAAACACCTTTAGGGGCCCATAGAATACCCTCCCACACCGGTTCGCGCGCATGACACATGGAACACCGGCCAAGCACGATGTCATGGGCCTCTTCGAACCCTTCGGCTGCGGCAAAGCGTTGCTCGTACAATGTCAGCGGGGTGGCCTCTGCCTCTTCCAACGGCTGATACATGGGGGCTGATGACAGCCACATGATCGCGATGAACAGCAGGGCCGTGACCAGCCAGGTCCAGGTCGGGTTTCCGGCACGGGCATGGCGGGTGTTGAAGTAATGACGGATGGTGACACCCATCAAGAACACCAGGGCTGCAATGATCCAGTTATACTCGGTCGCGAAGGCCAGCGGGTAATGGTTCGACAGCATCAGGAAGACGACGGGCAGCGTCAGATAGTTGTTATGGGTCGATCGCAGCTTGGCAATCTTGCCGTATTTGGGGTCGGGCGTGCGACCGTTTTTCAGATCATCCACCACGATCCGCTGATTTGGCATGATGATGAAGAACACATTTGCCGTCATGATCGTCGCGGTAAACGCGCCCAGATGCAGCATCATGGCGCGCCCGGTGAAGATCTGGTTATAGCCCCAGCCCATCCCCACAAGCAGACAAAACAGCAGGATCATCAGCAGGGTGGGGCGTTGCCCCAGCCTCGACTTGCACAGGAAGTCGTACACCAACCACCCGATGGTCAGGGACGCCGCAGAAATCAGAATGCCTTGCCACAAGGCCAGATCCGCCTTTTGCGCGTCGATCAGATAAAGCTCACCACCGACCCAATAGACGATCATCAGCAGCGCGGCCCCGCTCAGCCAGGTCGCATAGCTTTCCCATTTGAACCAGGTCAGATGGTCCGGCATTCGCTCAGGTGCGACGAGGTATTTCTGGATGTGATAAAAGCCACCGCCATGCACCTGCCATTCTTCACCGTCTGCCGGGCCGGGAATGTCGCGATTCAGCCCCAGATCCAGCGCGATAAAATAAAATGACGAGCCTATCCAGGCGATGGCCGTGATCACATGCAGCCACCGAACGGCAAAGGCCATCCAATCCCAGAAAATCGCGAAATCATACATGAAAGGGCTCTCCGACAGGGTGGCGCCACACTAGGCAAGCGGGGTTTTCTTCGGTATTCCCGTATATTGTCAAACTGTATCAAAAAAAACGATAAGATGTCCTATCTCGACAACATCCGCACCTTTGTCAGGGTCTATGATTTGGGCAGTATGTCTGCAGCCGGACGGGATTTGCGTATTTCTCCGGCAGTTACATCCGCACGGATATCGCAGTTGGAGGACCATTTGGGGGTGCGTCTGTTCCAGCGCACCACGCGCAACCTGACGCCAACCGAACAGGGAAGGGCGTTCTACCCCGGTGCCGTGGGGGTGTTGGATGCGGTCGATGATGCCGAGGCTCAGGTCATGAACCTGACCGAAGTGCCCAGGGGCTCTTTGTTTGTGGCGGCGCCTTTGGGGGTCGGGCGGCGTCTGTTGTCTCCGCATGTGCCGGAGTTTCTGTCGCAATACCCCGAGATCGATGTTCGATTGCGCCTGACCGATCGTTCCGTCGATCTGACAACGGAAGGTTTGGATCTGGCGTTTTTTATCGGGCAACCCGAAGATAGCACGTTGCGCATCCGCAAAATCGCCGATTGCCAGCGCGTTTTGTGCGCCGCGCCCGAGTATGTCGCGCGCCGCGGAATGCCGTCCGGTGGCGCAGCTCTGGTTTCGGACAAACATGAGTGTCTAAATCTGCGATACCCGGGCGCGTCCGAGTTTCAGTGGCTACTGGAAACACCAGACGGGCCAAAACGGTTTGCCGTTTCGGGTCGGTTTGAATGCGATGACGGCGACGTTCTGACCGATTGGGCCGTCGCCGGGCAGGGCATCGCTTTGAAACCTGTCTTTGAAGTAGCCGAACATCTAAAGGCCGGGCGGCTTGTGCCCGTTGCGCCCGAGACACCGCCAGTGCCGGTGCAAATGGCTTGCCTTTACACGCATCGCCGCCATCAGGATCCCAAGGCGCGTCTGTTCATGGATTTCATGATCGAACGAATTGCGAAATTCGTCAGGCAGTCAGAGCATATCAGCTAAAAGCGCTCCCGCCCCCGCTTGTGCCGTTCCGGCCCTGCGCGGCTTTGGGCGTGGCGCCGCGGTAAAACCGCGGCGCGGTAGCGTCGGATTGGGAGAGCGTGCCCTTGGTCCACCATAGCAACCGCGCCGTGCCTGCAAGGCGCGGCGCTGGGCCCAACGGGAAGGGCCTCTGACAAGAGGGCCTGACGGGCGGGAGCCCGACCAAAACAGCTCAGCTGCCGCGATAGGTTGAATAGCCGTAAGGCGACAAAAGAAGCGGCACGTGATAATGCGCCTCAGGATCGGACATGCCGAACCGGATCGGGATCTGATCCAGAAACAGGGGGTCTGGCCCATCTTGGCCGGTCGCACGCAGATAGTCGCCTGCGAAAAAGATCAGCTCATATGTACCCGTTTTGAACTTCTCCGGTGGCAGGATCGGGCTGTCTGTTCGACCATCCTCGTTTGTTTCAAGTTCGATCAGTTTGCGATGCGAGTTCCCGGATACGCGGTAAAGCGCGATGTTGATCCCTTGGGCAGGTTGGCCAAGAGCTGTGTCCAGAACATGGGTCGTCAAATAACCTGCCATCGGGATCTCCTGAGGTCTAAGCGGCTTTTGCTTTACACTGGCGCAAACGCGAACGCCTTGGAACTGTAGAAATCGCCGGAAACTGCGTTCGGATTGATTTGATAATCCTTCGGAATTTTCTAGGGTAACTCTGCTTTCACCACGAAGATGAATTGGAATATGCCATGCAAGCGCCTCGTTACCCTCGCGACATGATCGGCTATGGCGCAACACCGCCGGATGCAAAATGGCCCGGTGGCGCAAAGTTGGCTGTGCAGATCGTGCTGAACTACGAAGAAGGCGGTGAGAACTGTGTTTTGCACGGGGATGCCGCGTCAGAGGCGTTTTTGTCTGAAATCGTGGGCGCGGCGCAATGGCAAGGGCAGCGCCATTGGAACATGGAATCGATCTATGAATATGGCGCACGCGCCGGGTTTTGGCGTCTGCACAGGCTGATGAAGGATTTGCCAATCACGGTTTATGGCGTGGCAACAGCTTTGGCGCGTTCGCCGGATCAGGTGGCCGCGATGAAAGACGCCGGGTGGGAGATCGCCAGCCACGGGCTGAAATGGGTTGAGCATAAAGACATGCCCGAAGACGAAGAGCGCGCGAAGATTGCCGAAGCGATCCGCCTGCATACCGAGGTGGTCGGGTCCCGCCCGCGCGGTTGGTATACCGGGCGGTGTTCGGAAAACACCGTGCGTCTGGTCGCGGAAGAGGGCGGTTTTGACTATGTGGCAGACACTTACGCGGATGACTTGCCCTATTGGATGAAGACCGGCGGGCGGGATCAGTTGATCGTACCTTACACGCTGGACTGTAACGATATGCGCTTTGCAACCCCTCAAGGGTTCAATGCGGGCGATCAGTTCTTCAGCTATCTGAAAGACAGTTTTGAAGCGCTCTACGAAGAGGGTGAGGCGGGTGCCCCAAAGATGCTGTCCATTGGGTTGCATTGCCGTCTGATCGGTCGCCCCGGGCGTATCATGGCGTTGCGGCGGTTTCTGGACTATGCGCGCGGGTTCTCGGATGTTTGGTTCGCGACGCGGTTGCAGATTGCCAAGCATTGGGCCAGCACCCATCCGTCGGAGCCGCGGGCGAGACCATCGGAGATGGGCAAGGCAAGCTTTGTCGAGCGGTTTGGCGGGGTATTCGAACACTCTGCCTGGATTGCCGAGCGGGCCTTTGAACTGGAACTTGGTCCGGCTCATGACACGGCGGGTGGGGTGCACAACGCCCTGTGTCGGATGTTCCGATCCGCAACCAAGGAAGAAAGGTTGGGCGTGCTTACGGCACATCCAGACCTGGCAGGCAAACTGGCGCAGGCGAAGAGATTGACGCAGGACAGCACGGCCGAGCAAGCTTCGGCAGGGTTGGACGCGTTGACCGACGCCGAGCGGGCGCAGTTCACGGATCTGAACCAGCGTTATACCGCGCGATTCGGGTTTCCTTTTATCATCGCGGTGCGCGACCATGACAAGATGTCGATCCTTCAGGCCTTTGAGCGGCGGATTGAACAAGATCGCGAGACAGAGTTTGCCGAGGCCTGCCGCCAAGTGGAACGGATTGCCGAATTCCGCCTGCGCGAGCTGCTTCCGTCATGAGCCGCCAGATCATGATTCAGCCGATCTCGGCCCAGAATTTCGCACCGTTTGGGGATTTGATCCACACGCGCGGTGCGCCGGACAAGATCATCAACCAGGGGCAATGTGAGCGGTTCCATGATCGCGCGCAGCTGGATTTTGCGGAAGGGCGGGCCGGAATAAGCCTGTTCAACGCCAATCCGCGCGCTTTGCCGTATCACCTGGATATGGTTGAACGGCATCCTGAGGGCAGTCAGGCCTTTATCCCGATGACCTACCAGCCTTTTCTGGTGATTGTCGCAGAGGATCACAACGGCCAGCCCGGAAGGCCACAGGCTTTTCTGACCCAGCCCGGGCAGGCGGTGAACTATCATCGCGGAACCTGGCATGGGGTTCTGACGCCCTTGCATGGGCCAGGTTTGTTTGCGGTGGTTGACCGCATCGGCGCTGGGGACAATCTGGAAGAGTTCTGGTTCGACGCGCCTTACGAGGTTGTCAGCGGTTGACAGAAGGCTCCCGCCCGGTCCGCGTGCATCGAAGATGCATCTTGACCGGTTGGGCCGGGCAGGGTGCGGGCAGGCCCGCCCCCTGCGTCAGCACGACGCCATCAGGCGGGCCACGTCCAGCATGCGCGCAGAAAAGCCCCATTCATTGTCATACCAGCCAAACACGCGAATCTGCTGATCGCCGATCTGCCGTGTTTCGGGTCCAGCGATGACCAGCGATTCACTGCGGCTGCGCAGATCGGAAGAGACCAGGGGATCATCGGTCCAACCCAGCACAGGCGAGGCCGCGACAGCAGAGCGTAATGCCGTGTCGAATTCGGACGCCTGCATCTCGCGTCCAAGGGTCACCACCAGATCAACGGCGGACACACTGGCGGTGGGAACACGAACAGCGGCACCTGAAATACGGCCTGCAAGATGCGGAAGAACCTCATCAATCAGGTGAGTGGCGCTGGTGGTTGTGGGCACCATCGAAAGGGCTCCAGCGCGAGACCGGGCAAGATCGCCGCGTGGCGCGTCCACCATTGGTTGGCTGTTGGTGTAGCAATGGATCGTGGTCATATGCGCCGATGCGACGCCCGCCACGGTATCGATAACCTTGATCAATGGTGCGAGCCCATTCGTAGTACAGGACGCGTTGGACACGATCTGCGCGTCACCCAGCGCGTCGTCGTTGGCTCCCAGCACAAGCGTGATCTCGGCGGCAGGCGATGGGCCAGAGATCAGCACTTTGCGAGCCCCCACACTCAGACCCTGGCGCGCGACGTCTGAGGTGCGCGCAATGCCGGTGCAATCGAGCAGGACATCGACGCCTTGAAGGTTCACGCTGCTCAGATCCGCGCTGTGGGTCATCGGGAAACTGTGGCCATCGATATTGAGCGCAGCGCTCTCGGCCACGACATCACCGGCATAAGGTCCGAAGGTGCTGTCGTATTTGAACAGGTAAGCGCAGGTGTCCAGTGGTGCGATGTCATTGATCAACACCACCTCGACATCTGATCCCTGCGGCAGGGCCAGAACCTGACGCAGGGTAGTGCGGCCAATCCGACCGAATCCATTGATCGCGAGTTTCATGCGCAAGCTATGGCAGGAGGTCCCACGGACCTCAATGCCCATTCAAGGGCTTAGGATCCGCAGCTCACCTGCGAAAAGAACTGGCCCGAGATGTTTTGATACATGCTGTTCACAATAACCTTGCAGCCGGTGGCCTGTTGAATGGCCGCGATAGCCTGCGTGGTGCGCAGCATCGCAGGACGGCCAAACGGGTTGAGGTTGTTGTTGTCGCGGGTTGCGCGATAAATCACCGGCTCATCGGCGACCTGAGTTACGGCCCATGTCCTTGTGAAAACCGTCACGGATTTGGTGTCTTCCGCTGCGGCCACCGGAGCCGAAAACACAGCTGAAAGTCCCAAGGTGCAGCAAAGGGTCAAAGTCAGGGCGCGCAATCGCATAAAACAGTCTCCGTATTTGAATTTCTTTTATCTCATCAGATTGCGGCGGTTCTGTGAAGCCCCGATACGTAGGAACACCTCAGCGTGACAAAGACAGCGGCATATGCCGGTTTACATCTTTGTAGAGCAGGTAGCGAAAACGCCCCGGCCCCCCGGCATAACAGGCTTGCGGGCAGAAGGCGCGCAGCCACATATAGTCGCCAGCCTCGACCTCGACCCAATCCTGGTTGAGCCGGTAGACTGCCTTGCCTTCCAAAACATACAGCCCGTGTTCCATGACATGGGTTTCAGCGAAAGGAATGACGCCGCCGGGTTCAAAGGTGACGATGTTGACATGCATGTCGTGGCGCATGTCGTCGGGGTCGGCAAACCGTGTTGTGGCCCAGCGGCCTTCGGTGCCGGGCATGGGTGTTGGGGCAATCTCGCGTTCGTTGGCGATGATCGGATCGGGCAGGGGCAGGCCTTGGACCTGCTGGTAAGCTTTGCGGATCCAGTGAAACCGTGCGACCGGGCCTGCGCGATTGTGCAGCGTCCAGTCACTGCCCGGTGGGATATAGGCATAGCCGCCTTCCTCAAGCACGTGGCTTTCGCCACCCAGTGTCAAGGTAATCGCACCTTCCACAACAAACAGAACGCCCTGAGCCTTTGGGTCGGTTTCGGGGCGGTCGCTGCCGCCACCCGGTTGCACCTCCATAATGTATTGCGAAAAGGTTTCTGCAAACCCGCTGAGGGGGCGCGACAGGACCCAGAGGCGTGTGCCTGTCCAGAAGGGCAGGCAGCTTGTCACGATGTCACGCATCGTGCCTTTGGGGATGACCGCATAAGCCTCGGTAAACATGGCGCGATCAGTCAAGAGCTGCGTCTGGTCGGGGTGCCCGCCCTGTGGCGCGTAATAGCTGGGGTGTTTCATCTGCTGCCTCGGAGCTGTGTTGCAGTGACTATGGGGTGAAGTTGCATACGCGCCTAGAGTTGGCGTTGCGATAGGATTGTTCGGGATATTTTGAAGGTGGTCTTGGCGCTGCCGATTGGGCGCTGTAAGCTGATCTCAATACGTTTTAGCAGGAGGGGCCGCTATGAATGCCCGCATTACTTTGGCCGTTATTTCGTTGGTACTGGCTACAAGCGCCGCGCAGGCCAAGCCGCTGTCTCGGATCATCGCCGAGATGGGCCTGACTCCGGCAGATTTCGAGGTTGTCAGCGCCAATTCGAACGAACTTTTGGCAAGTGGGCCTTCGGCAGGCAAAGAACGCTCTTGGGTGAATGCTGAGACCGGGTCCAAGGGCGTGATCCGGATCGGGGCCGTTCAAGACAATTGCGTCATTCTGCAACATTTCGTGGAACCGGCCGGTGAAAATGCGCGCGAGATCCGAACGCGGCGCTGCAACGACGGCAATGGCAACTGGATTTTGTCGCCCTGACGGTGCGCGCTTAGTACCCGCGCGCGCGGTCAACCTCGTGCAACAGATCTGTACCCGCAGTGAGTCGGCGAAAGTTCTCAATAACATCGGTCAGCGCGTCGCCCAGGAACCAGCCCGATACATGTGGCGTGATCGTAACGCTGGGATGCTGCCAAAGGGGGCTATCGGCAGGTAATGGTTCTTTGCTGGTGACGTCCAGCACTGCGTGGCCGGGAGTACCTTGGTCCACCGCGGCGATCAGTGCCGCTTCGTCGATCAAATCGCCTCGGCCTGCGTTCAATAATTGGCTGCCAGGTTTCATCTGCGCCAACATCCGAGCATCGAACAAGCCCGTTGTGTCAGGAGTGGACGGCAGGATGGCGCAGACATGGTCGCATTGGCTCAATAGCTGCGGCAAAGCATCTGCACCATGCAGGCAGGTGACGCCTTGGATCTGCTTTGGCGATCGGCTCCATCCCATCACTTGAAACCCGATCATGTTCAACATCGCCGCGGTGCGGCTGCCGATATGGCCCAGACCCAGCACGCCCACGACAGTATCGGGCGTATATACGGGGGCTTTCGACACCCATTCCGACCGGCTCTGGGCGGCCTCATGAAACGCCATGTGCCTTTGGTGGCGCAGGATATAGGCCAGAAACCATTCGGCGATTCCCTGCGCCGGGGCGTCAGGCTTTAGACGGGTGACCCGAATGTGGTCAGGCAGTGCGGGGTTATGAACAATTGTTTCGACCCCGGCGCCCAGCTTTTGGATCAGCTTCAGGTTTGGCAGGCCACGCATACGATCCGTATTCAGGTTCGCAACCGCCATCATCGTGATCTCTGCGGGATTGCCCAGGTTTTCGGGTGTGCGCAGGTCCAGATCCGGGGCGGATTTTCCGATATCTCGGGCGAGGTCCTCATTGCTAATCCATCCCGTCATTCCGGTTTCAATCAACAGAGCCATTCGCCGGTTCCTTACTTTGGAATTTCCTACAGTGACGTTCCGTCACCCAACTGGACGCCTGCGGCCAGCTAAGCCATCCTTCGGCCAAAGGTAAAGCCCATGCACCGGGGCCAAGGAGGATTTGCCATGACCATGACATTTGGACTGCGTGAAGAGAATCAAGCTCTGTTGCAACGCGTGGCCGATATGATCCGAGACGAGGTCACGCCGCTGGAACAGGAATACCACGACGAAATCGGCAAGGGCGACCGCTGGCAATATACAGAACGTCAGGCGGAAATCCTTGAGGGGCTCAAAGCCAAGGCCAAAGCGGCGGGTCTTTGGAATTTCTGGCTGACGGACAGCGACAAGGGCTATGGGCTGACAACGGTTGAATATGCCTATTTCGCCGAAGAGATGGGCAAGACACCGCTTGGTGCCGAGGTGTTCAACTGCTCGGCCCCAGACACCGGCAATATGGAAGTGTTCGAACGCTACGGCTCTGAAAAAATGAAGCAAGAGTGGCTGGAACCGCTGCTTGATGGGCAGATCCGTTCGGCCTATTTGATGACCGAGCCGGATGTGGCCTCGTCAGATGCCACCAACATCTCGATGTCCTGTGTGCGCGATGGGGAAGATTACGTCCTGAACGGTGAAAAATGGTGGTCGTCCGGGGCCGGTGATCCCCGCTGTAAAGTTTACATCGTGATGGTCAAAACCGGTGGTGAAGACCTGCCCAAACATCAGCGTCAATCGATGATCGTGGTTCCGGCAGACAGCGCCGGCATCGAAATCCTGCGCCCGATGGAAGTCTATGGCCATGACGACGCGCCCCATGGTCACATGCATATCCGGTTTTCGGATGTGCGCGTTCCCGCTGAAAACATGCTGCTGGGTGAAGGCCGGGGGTTCGAGATCGCGCAGGGGCGTCTTGGGCCCGGACGCATTCACCACTGCATGCGCGCCATTGGTCAAGCCGAAGCCGCGTTGGAACAAATGTGCCAGCGGTCGCTGCGGCGTGAGGCGTTTGGCAAGAAACTGGCGCAGTTGGGGGCCAATTTCGACATTATCGCCGAATGCCGGATGGAGATCGAAATGGCCCGACTGCTATGCCTGAAAGCGGCGTGGTACATGGATCAGGGCGATGCGCGGGCGGCAGCACCCTGGATCAGCCAGATCAAAGTGATCGCGCCCCGGGTGGCCCTGAAGGTGATCGACGAAGCGGTGCAGATGTTTGGTGCACAAGGCATCAGCCAAGACACGCCACTGGCCAATGCCTGGACCCATGTGCGCACCCTGCGCCTTGCTGACGGGCCTGATGCGGTCCATCGCCGTCAGGTGGCGCGAGCCGAACTGAAGAAATACACTCAGGAAAAGGTCTAAGCACCTATGTCTGCCCCCATCGACTTGGACCAGCACGCCTATTTCCACCTGCGCGATGACGGGGTTTTTGTGGGCAATGATGCCGCGCGGGGGCCGTGGTCGGCAGATCACTGCCATGCCGGGCCGGTGAGTGGCCTGATCGTGCGGGCCGCCGAGACCGAGATTGGCCCAGAAAAGATGCTGACCCGGCTGACGGTCGACTTGCTGCGGCCCTTGCCGCTTGCCGGGTTGCGCGTCGCCACCGAGACAACCCGGCACACCAAGACGCTGGGCACAACGCGGGTGACTGTGCATGATCTGGACGACACGCTATGCGCGACGGCCACGACCATGCATCTGACCCGCCGTGATCTTGGTGATGTTCCCAATGTCGAACAGACCGGACCACAGCTTGAGACAGTCGTGGACGGGCCGTTCCCCATCGGTGAAATGCGCCACGATCTGTCGGGCTTTGCGCATCATTCTGAAATTGCCTATCCCGAAGGCGGCAACCAGGGGGCCGGGCCCAAGACCATTTGGATGCGCACGCCGCAACTGCTGGAAGGCGAGGCCCAATCGCCGATTCAGGCGCTCTGTCCGTTGGCTGACTGTGGCAACGGTATTTCGTGGAACGCGCCGACGACCCAGATGGGGTTCATGAACACGGATCTGACGGTGAATATCCACCGCGAACCTGTTTCGGACTGGCTCGCCTCTGACTCAGTCTCGCATTGGCAAAGCTCGGGGATCGGCATGTCGCAATCGATGCTCTATGACACGCAAGGGCCGGTTGGGACGGCTTTGCAAACCCTGGTGCTGTTTCCACCGCATCGGTAATTGGCCGGTTTTCGCAGGAATGGGTGAATGTTGATTGCCCCTTGGGGGGCACCATTCTATCTTCGTATCATGCGTATCTGGACCAAAGCCTTGATTGCGGTTTGTTTGCCCCTGTCGGCGGCAGCCCATCCGCATGTATTCATCGACACCGGGCTCGAGCTGATCATTAATGAGACCGGTCAACTGACCCATGTTCGGGTGACCTGGGCGTATGATGAGTTCTATTCGTTGCTGATCCTCGAAGATTTTCGTCTGGACAATGACGCGGACGGCATCCTGACCCAAGCCGAAACCGAGTATCTGACTGGTTTCGATGCACAGTGGGTCGAGGGCTATAATGGCGATCTCGTCATCGCGCGCGACGGTGTCGTTGTGCCGTTGTCCGGTCCGATGGAGCCGACAGCCACAACGGAGAACGGGCGTATTGTCACAACGCATTTGCGTGCCGTGGAAGGCGGTGGTGTGCCAGCCACCGGCCTGTCAGCCAAAGCGTTTGATGAGACCTATTACACCTATTACGACATGACCCGGCCGGTTACCGTAGAAGGTGGCTCGGCCTGCATGATCGAACGGATTGATCCCGATATCGACGGTCAGCTTGCGCAGATGCAGGCGTTCCTTTTGACTCTGGATGCCGATTACGATCTGGAAGAAAACGACATTCCGCTGGTGGGCGAGAATTTTGCAACCGAGATCCGCCTGACATGTCCCGATACCTGATTATTCCGGTTTTTCTGGCCTGCGCAGTTCTGCTCTGGTTCTGGGGCAGCGGCGGGTTCGACAGCCTTGCGGCCTGGGCTGCGGGCGAACAAAGGGCGTTTCAGAACCAGATCGCCCGGTCTTTGCGGGCGGCAAAGGCGGAACAACCGGCAGCAGTCGCCACGCTTCTGGGTGTCTGTTTCGCCTACGGGTTTTTTCATGCGATCGGACCGGGGCACGGAAAGGTTCTGATCGGAGGCTATGGGCTGGGTCGACAAGTGGCCTTTTGGCGTCTGTCGGCCATCAGCGTATTATCCAGCCTGGGCCAAGCCGTGACAGCCGTTGTACTGGTCTATGCCGGAGTGTTGGTGTTCCAGATGTCGCGGCAGACGCTGGTTGGCACCACCGAGCGCATCATGGCACCTGTCAGCTATGGCGCAATTGCTCTGATCGGGTTGTGGTTGGTGTTTCGTGCCCTTCGTGGCTTTGCGCGACAGCATCAAAGTGACAAGGCGCAGGGCCATCATCACCATGATCATAGCCATGATCACCACCACGACGGAGAGGTCTGTTCAAGCTGCGGTCACAAACATGGCCCTACGGCAGAAGAGGTCGCAAATGTGGGATCGCTGCGAGAAGCTCTGGCGCTGATTGCGGGGATTGCGGTACGACCGTGTACTGGCGCCTTGTTCGTTCTGATCCTGACCTGGCAGATGGGGATCGCGATGGTCGGTGTCGCGGGTGCTTTTGCCATGGCGCTGGGCACGGCGACAGTCACCACATTGGTGGGCTGGACATCCTTTGGCCTGCGGGGCGGGTTGTTGGCCTCAGCCTCGGCCACGCGTTTTGCGGCGATCCTTGCGCCCACGATCGAACTGCTTGCCGGTCTGATCATCGCGGCAATCGCCAGCGGCCTTTTGCTGCGCGCGATCTGAGTTAGTCAAACACCGGTTCAGGATAGCCAACCCGCGCCAGATACAACCCCTGCGGCGGGCAAACCGGCCCACAGGCGGCGCGGGTTTTGGCCTCTAACGCATCACGCACATCCTGCGGTGACCAGGCCCCGGCACCAACCCGTTCCAGCGTACCGACAAAGCTGCGCACCTGATTGTGCAGGAAGGACCGGGCGCGCACGTGGAAATGGATCTCGGGGCCGGAAAACCCTTGCAACTGCTCGACGCGCAGCTCGTCCAGGGTCTTGACCGGGCTGGCTGCCTGACATATTGATGACCGAAACGTTGTGAAATCATGACGGCCCAGCAACATGTCCGCACCGGCCTGCATAGCGGTCACATCAAGCTCGTGGTTAATCTGCCAAACCTGACCCCTGTCATGGGTCGCAGGTGCGCGGCGCATCAGGATGCGGAACAGATACTGACGTTCAAGCGCTGAAAACCGGGCGTGCCAGTCCTCGGCGACCCGTGCGGCGCTGACGATCGCCACCGGTTGCGGCTTGAGGTGATAATTCAACGCCTCAGACAGGCGGAACGGGTCCCAATCCTTGACCAGATCGCAATGGGCCACTTGCCCCAACGCATGGACGCCCGCGTCCGTCCTCCCGGCAGCTGCTATGGTGTGGTCGCCGGGTTGAATGCACGACAGGGCCCGTTCAATCGCACCCTGCACCGACGGTTGGTCCTTTTGCCGTTGCCATCCGGCAAACGGCTCCCCCTGGTATTCGACTTTCAGCGCGTATCTGGGCATGTGCTGCTGGTAGCGCGCACGGCCAAAAGGGGCAAGAGCGGGAAAAGCGCTGGCATGTGCTGCGGGTGCTACCTATCTTGGGGGAAAGGATTTTTGCGGGGCGACAGATTGGTCATTTCAGCGCTGGCAGACAATTTGGCACGCGGTGTCGAAACCATCGGCGACACGGTGTCCGAAGCGCTGTTCGAGCCGGTGATCCGGCTGGGCGTGACCGGGTTGGCGCGGTCGGGCAAAACGGTTTTCATCTCGTCGCTGGTGGCAAACCTGTTGGACCGCGGTCGTATGACCGGACTTGTGGCCCAGCAAGAGGGGCGCATTCACGCCGCCTATCTGCAGCCACAGCCTGATGACACCGTGCCGCGCTTTGACTATGAGGCGCATTTGTCGGCGCTGACCGGCCCGTCACCGCATTGGCCCGAAAGCACGCGTGCGGTGTCCGAGTTGCGGCTGTCCTTCAAGGCGCGACCTGCGGGGCTATTGGCCGGGTTGCAGGGGCCCCGGACCATCCATCTGGACATCGTGGATTATCCTGGCGAATGGCTTTTGGATTTGGCACTGCTTGATAAGAACTACGCCGAATGGTCCACGGAAACGCTTGCACGGATCAAGACGCGCCCTGAGGCCGCGGGGTTTCTGACGCAATTGGAGCAGGTTGATCCAGCAGGCGCGCATGAGGAGCCGGTTGCACAGGGCCTTGCTGCGGCATTCTCGGACTATCTGAATGCCGCCCGCGAGGCGGGGTTTTACGACTGCACACCCGGGCGGTTCCTTCTGCCGGGCGATTTGGCGGGGTCTCCGGTTTTGACATTTGCACCGCTGCCCGTCGACGGCGCTGCGCGTCGCCGCACCCTGCATCGCGAGTTGGAACGGCGGTTCGAGGCCTATAAGGCGCAAGTGGTCAAACCCTTCTTTCGCGACCACTTTTCCCGCATCGACCGTCAGGTCGTTTTGGTGGATGCGCTGGGCGCGATCCATAAAGGCCCGCAAGCGGTCGAGGATATGCGGCGCGCCATGGCGGACATCCTGTCAGCTTTCCGACCCGGCAAAAACGCGTGGTTGACCCAGCTCTTGCTGGGCAAACGGGTCGAACGCATTCTGTTTGCGGCCACCAAGGCCGATCATCTACACCATCTGCAACACCCGCGCCTGACCGCGATCATGGAGGCGCTGACCCGCGACGCGCAGGATCGTGCGAAATTTGCGGGGGCCGAGACGGCAGCGCTGTCGCTGGCCTCGCTACGTGCCACAACCGAAGAGATGCGGGCGCATAACGGAACCGAATTGCCTTGCGTGCGCGGCCGGTTGGCCGAGACCGGAAAGCTGGCGGCGTTTTATCCCGGCGCTTTGCCCGAAGTTCCGGCCCATCTACTGGCCCCGGCGCGGGACGGCGCGCAAAGCTGGCTGGATGCCGACTATGGCTTCATGTCATTCGCACCCGCCGCGCTCAGCCTGCGTCCAGGCGATGGTCCACCTCATATCCGGTTGGACCGGGCGGCGCAGTTTCTGATCGGAGACCGCTTGTGACTGTCCTCTTGCGCCCGGCCCGCAGCACGGATGCGGGGGCCACGGGTGATATCCTGCACCGGTTTGCCACCGAAACTGACTGGATGCCCAAGCTGCACAGCGGGGCCGAGGCCATTGCCTTTTGCGGTCAGATGATTGACCGAGGCTGGGTCACGGTGGTCGAGACCGAACAGGGCGTGGTGGGATTTCTGGCGCGCAACGGCGCAGAGGTGCACGCGCTTTATCTGTGCCGGGCGTCTTGCGGGCAGGGGCTCGGGCAGCGGCTGTTGGATGACGCCAAGTCTGAAAGCCCGCGGTTGAGCCTTTACACCTTTCAAGCCAATCAGGGTGCGCGCCGGTTCTATGAACGCAACGGTTTTGTCGAGCTGGAGCGCGGTGATGGGTCGAGCAATGAAGAGAACCTGCCCGACATTAAACTCGGCTGGACTCGTCAGGAGGCCACAGATGGCTAAAGGCCCAGTACTTTTCGATCTGGATGACGACACTCCCGAAACGGATGTCGCTCAGGCACCGCCTGTGCCCGATATCGCCCAGCCTCAGGGGCATGCGATGCAGGGGGCCGCGCGGCTGGCTGCGCGCAAACCTTCGGCCTTGTCCAAATGGTTCTGGGGGCTTTCGGTGTCGGTTGTGGGCGCTGTCGTCTCGGTCGCTGCGTGGGATTTTGCGCAATCGCTTTTGGACCGGTCACCTGTGCTGGGTACGATTGTCTCTGGCCTGATCATCGCCTTGCTGTGTGTCTTGTTGATCATTGTAATCCGCGAACTGGCCGCCATTGGCCGTCTGTCACGGGTCGATGGGATGCGCCGCGCCGCAGACACCGCATTGGCCGAAGAGGATCTGGCGCAGGCGCGTGCCGTCACCACCCGATTGCTGGCCTTCTACGCGGGCCGGGATGAGACGCGATGGGGTCGTGATCGCCTGACCGAGCGCATGGAGGATCAGTTCGACGCGTCGGGTCTGCTGGGCCTTGCCGAGGATGAATTGCTGGCCCCGCTTGATACCGCCGCCAGTCGCGAGGTTGAGGCGGCAGCGCGTCAGGTGGCGACTGTGACGGCTCTGGTTCCTTTGGCACTGGCGGATGTGGCCACTGCGCTTGCAAGCTCGCTACGGATGATCCGCCGCATCGCCGAGATCTACGGAGGGCGCGCGGGGTTTCTTGGCAGTTGGCGCCTGACCCGCGCTGTGTTCGTGCATCTGGTGGCAACCGGGGCCGTCGCTGTTGGCGATGACCTGCTTGAGCCCATTCTGGGCGGCTCGGTCCTCAGCAAATTATCACGACGTTTTGGCGAAGGTCTGGTGAATGGGGCGTTGACTGCAAGAGTTGGGGTTGCCGCGATGGAGGTGTGTCGGCCTTTGCCATTTTCGGACCGTCACAAGCCTTCGACCCGTGGCGTTATCAAACGTGCGCTGAGCGGGGTGTTCAACAAGACTTGATCTGTCGCAAAGCGCGGGTGCGCCGGTTTCCGCAGAATGAAGGCGGAGCCAGCCATGACCGATCACGGCCACAGTCAGCAAGAAATTGTCGCGCGGATCAACGCGCCACCCGGACGCGGCGTATTGCGCGATGTGGTTTATGGTGGCATCGACGGGTCCGTGACCACCTTTGCCATTGTCGCAGGCGTGGCGGGCGCGGGCTTGTCGCCTTTCGTGATCGTGGCCCTCGGGCTGGCAAATGTTCTGGCGGATGGGTTCTCGATGGCGGCGGGCAACTATTCCGGAACCAAGGCCGAGTTGGACAACATCCGTCGCATCCGCGCGATCGAACAGCGCCATATCAGCTTGTACCCTGATGGCGAACGGGCAGAGGCGCGCGAGATTTTGGCGCAGAAAGGGCTTGCCGGACGCGTGCTGGAAGACGCGACCGATGCTGTGACCGCTGATCAAGACAATTGGATCAACCTGATGATCGAAGGTGAATACGGGTTGGGCAGCGTCGACCCGCACCCGATGAAAGCAGCCGTTGCGACCTTTCTCGCCTTTTTGGTCGCCGGGATGATCCCTCTGCTGCCGTTCGTGATGTCCTGGCCGGACGCCTTTACACTGTCGGTCTGGATGACGATGGCGGTTTTTTTCGCCATCGGTGCGCTCAAAAGTCGGTGGTCACTGGCACCTTGGTGGCGATCGGGGGGTGAGACATTGTTGATTGGCGGCGCCGCAGCTGCGATCGCCTATCTGGTCGGGTCGCTGTTTCATCCATAAAACCTGCCAAAAGGTTTGAGCCCAGGCGCAAACTCACTAATGTGGTCGAAAAACCTAAGGTTACACGGCCATGTCCGAACAGTTGTTGCGTGGGAAACGTATCTTGGTGCTGGGTGCCTATGGGTTTATTGGCGCGGCCGTGACCCGATCTTTACGTGCACAGGGCGCGTTTGTCCGAGGCATGGTGCGCAACATGGAAACCGGCGCGCGCGTCCTGCCCGGAGTGGAGCTGGTCCAAGGCGATCTGCGTGGCTTTGGTGCGGCCTCGGATTGGCAGGGCTATCTGGACGGGATTGATTTTGTGGTGAATTGCGCAGGTGCGCTGCAAGACGGATCTCTGGACGACCTTGAGACGGTGCATCATCTGGCCATCGGCGCACTTGGAAAGGCTTGTGCGCAAAAAGGTATCGCAATTGTCCAGATTTCGGCCATCGGGGCAGAGAAAACAGCTTCGACTGATTTCATGCGAACCAAAGCCGCAGGCGATGCTGAGCTTATGGCCAGTGCTGCACCGCTTTGGATTCTGAAGCCAGGGTTGGTGATCGGGCAGAGCGATTACGGCGGTACTGCTTTGCTGCGGATGCTGGCGGCGATCCCTGTGGTGCAGCCGGTTGCCTACCCGAATACGCCGGTACAATGCGTCGGAATGGCAGACCTTTGCACCGCAGTATCGCTTGCGATTCAGGGGCGACTGCCACAGGGCAGCTATGATCTGGTTGAAGGTGAATCTCGGCCCTTGGTCGAGGTAGTGACGGAAACCCGAAACTGGCTTGCATTTCCTGCGGCGCGATTCACTTTGCCGACCCCCAGTTTCCTGACGCGCGCTATTGCTGCCTGTGCCGATGGGCTGGGCAATTTGGGATGGCGATCACCTTTGCGCAGCAATGCGATGACGGTGATGCAAGATGGCGTCACCGGCGATCCGGGACCGTACCGAGACGCGTCGGGTCTGTCGGTGGCAGGGCTTCCGCAGATCTATGGCGATCTGACCTGCGCCCGGGAACACCGCTTGGCCGCGCGCTTGTCACTTCTACTGCCACTGGTCGTCGGCGTCCTTTGTCTGTTTTGGGTGCTGTCGGGGCTGTTTGGTCTGCTGGGGCTTGGAACGGCCGCCAGCGTTCTGACCGATGCGGGTTGGCCGACATGGGCCGCCATCAGCAGCGTTGTGTTCTGGTCGCTTGTTGATCTCGCGCTTGGCCTTTGCCTTCTGTGGCGTCCCTGGGCGGCAAGGGTCTGTTTGATACAGGCTGGCGTTGCGCTGCTGTATCTGGTGATGGCCACTGCTGTGACGCCCGGCCTTTGGCTGGATCCATTGGGACCTTTGGTCAAAATCCTGCCCGCGATGCTGTTGCCTCTTTTGGCCCGACAAATGCTCGAAACCCGCTGATGGACCCGGATCTGATCCTGCGCTGGCTCCACGTGATCGGCGCTTGCGTCTTGCTGGGCACCGGGGCCGGGATCGCCTTTTTCATGCTGATGGCGCATCGCAGCGGCGACCCGCGCATCGTCGCGCATACAGCGGGCGTCGTTGTCCTGGCCGATCTGCTCTTCACGACCACTGCGGTGATCGTGCAACCCATTACCGGAGCGTTGCTGGCCTGGCGCTTGGGCTGGTCTTTCAGCGAAGGTTGGATCGTGCTCTCGCTACTCCTCTATGTCGTGACCGGCCTGTTTTGGCTGCCGGTTGTGTGGATTCAACTGAAACTGCGCAATTTGGCAGGCATGGCGGTGGCGCACAGAACGGATCTGCCACCGGAGTATTTCAGACTGTTTCGCATTTGGTTCGCTTGTGGCTTTCCCGCCTTTTTTGCAGTGCTGGGTATAATCTGGTTGATGCTGGCGCGACCAAGTCTTGCGTTGTTTTAGGGTGACGCTTGCGTCATTTGAAAAATCGGCTGAAATCCAGACTGTTGCCCGGAGTCCCGGCAGGTTAGCCTAAGCCAAACTGTCGGAGCGTTTTTTTGGAGTCTCTTCTCGTCCTGCTTGGCCTGATTGTGCTGGCGATTCCCGTTGGCGTTGTTGTCTTGCTGATCGGACACGTTCGGCTGCGCAAGCGCGTCGAACAGTTGGAACAGAGGTTGGCAGATCAAAGCGGACCTGCGCCCAAGCCAGAACCAGAAAAACCAGCGCAAGCGGCTGACACGCCGCCGCCGGTTGAAGCCAAGGTAAAAGGCCCCTGGGCACCGACAAAGCCGCCGCCCAAACCGTCGCGCGAAACCCAGCCAAGCTCTCCGCCTGCAGCGATTGTGATGCGTGATGACCGGTTTGCAGCGCTTTTCGCGTGGCTGCGCGAGAATTGGTTTTATGCCGTCTCTGCGCTGTCACTTGCTTTGGCTGGTATCTTCCTAGTCCAATACGGCGTTGAAAACGGGCTGTTGCCACCCGCTGCACGTGTGTTTGCCGCTTTGGCCTTTGGGGCTGCTCTGATCCTGGGTGGGGAGGTCGTGCGGCGCAGGTTCGGAGATGACGAAGACTCCGCAACCGCCTATTTGCCGTCGGTCTTTTCGGGCGCGGGGCTGGTGACCCTGTTTGGTGCGGTTCTGGCGGCGCGACAGCTCTATGATCTGATCGGCCCCGAAGCGGCTTTGGCCGGGATGGTTGCGATCGCGATTGTCGGGCTTGTGCTGGGTTGGTTTCACGGGCCTTTGCTGGCCGCTGTTGGCTTGATCGGCGCGTTTGCTGCGCCCTTTGTTGTTGGCGGCGCCTCCGAAGATCCCACCTGGCTTTACGGCTATTTCCTGCTGATCGCGGCGCTTGGCCTTGGCATCGATACCGTACGGCGCTGGGCGTGGATCTCAGTTCTGACACTGGTTGGCGCGTATGGGGCGTGCTTTCTGCTGGTTCTGTCTTCGCCTATAACCGAACCGGGTTACCTGATCAGCGTGACGGCACTGGCTTTGATGGCCATTGCGATCCCGGTGCGCAGGCTGGTTCCAAACCATGACGGACCAATGATTGCCGAGATCATCCGTCGCAAAAAGGGCGCGCCCTGGCCCGAGTTTCCCACCCGTCTGGCCTTTGGAGCTGTGCTTCTCAGTTCGGTAATCCTTTCGATACATTGGGCGGATACCAGCAGTGAGTTCTGGTTGTCGGTCGGGTTGTTTGCGGCGTTGACCCTTGCCCTGATCCTGTGGGCCAGCGATGCGCCCGCGTTGCAGGATATGACTGTTTTTCCCGGTTTGGGACTGATCTGGTTCGTCCTGCTGCACGGGTTTGACGGCGGGGTGGTCGCGCAGTCGTTTGCCGCAACCTACGCAGAAACGCCCGAGGCTGACGCACCGCTGACGGTGTCCATCCTGGTGGTCCTTGGTGCAGCCCTTTCGCTTGCAGCGGCGTGGCGCTCGTTTCGCGGCGGGCGCTATGCGGCGGCTTGGGCTACTGGTGCCGTCGTATTTGCGCCCCTTATTGCCATCGCGCTAGAGGTCGGGTGGCAACCAGCCAGTGTGATCGGGGCATATCCCTGGGCCTTGCACGCGGTGGCCCTTGGCGCGGTGATGGTCCTGCTGGCTGAACGGTTTGCCCGTGTCGATACAGGGGATCGCTTGCGCCCGGCCTTGGCAACCATGTCGGCCTTGTCCTGCCTCAGCTTTGCGTGCGTGATCGTGCTCAGCTCGGCCGCGTTGACAGTGGCGTTGGTTGTCAGTGTGCTGGCCGCAGCGGTTCTGGATCGCAGGTTCGTCTTGCCTCAACTCAGCTGGTTTGTCTGGGTGGGCGTTTTCACTGTGACGGTCCGCTTGATCCTGAACCCCGGTTTGGAATGGGCCGAGACCGCGCCGCTGCCCGAGGTGATCTTTGCCTACGGCGCAGCAACGCTGGGCTTTGCTACCGGTTGGTGGGTTCTCAGGCCGATGCCGCGCCCGACGGCAGTTCTGCTTTTGGAAAGTGCGGCTTGGGCCAATGCGGGCATATTGCTGTCTTTGCTGTTGCTACGCTGGCTGGAAAGCTTGGGCGAGGGCGGGGCGGAAAACAGCCATTGGGGCCTTGGACTGCTTGCGTCGATCTGGCTGTTGCTGGCCTTTGCGCAGGTGCAGCGCTTTTCACTGGGCGGCAAGCTGACCTATGCGCGCTATGCGCTGGCCGGGTTTTTTGCCGCGCACGCACTGATCCGGCTGGGTCAGGCTCTTGGGCCCGAGAATCCGGTTCTGACCGAATTTGCCGACCCGGTGCTGGGTCCCGGAATCGTCAACACATTGGCCGTGGCCTACTTGCTGCCTGCGCTGATCATTCTGCTGTCCCTCTGGCGGTTAACAGACGTTCCGGTTCGGCTTAGACAATTGGGATATGCCGCCGCCGCACTTTTGTTGGTGGTCTGGCTGGGCATGACCATTCGACATTTTTGGCAGGGTGCGGGCGGCATGTTCGAAGGCAATGGCGTCAGCCAGCCCGAGCTTTACACCTATACCATGGCGCTGCTGCTGGTTGGGGCAGGGCTGTTCTATCAGTCTCTGGCACGCGGATCGGATCTGATGCGCAAGGCCGGTCTGGCGGTGATCGGGCTGGCGGTTGCCAAGGTGTTTTTGATCGATATCGCGGGTCTGGGCGGGCTGATCCGGGTGTTCTCACTCCTGGTGCTTGGGCTTGCTTTGGCCGGGCTTGCCTGGCTCAACCGCTGGGCCAAGCTGCGCCATTCGTCGCAAGGCGCAGAACCTCTGGACGATTAGACATGGGCGTCCTATAAGCGCGGCCATGTTTGACCGTTTGGCCATCATTATTCGAATTATATCCCCGGCGCTCTGATATCGCGAGACGCCGGGCAAAGGTGCTTGAGTTATCGCACTGACCGCTTCGATCCAAACACGACCCGAACTTCCTGAGGACGCCCCAAATGTGCGCCGACACGACCCAAACACCTGATTACAAAGACACGCTGAACCTGCCCAAAACCGACTTTCCCATGCGCGCAGGCCTGCCCAAGCGCGAGCCCGCATGGCTGGAACGGTGGGAAAAGATTGGTGTCTATGATCGCCTGCGTGAAAAAGAAAATCGCACGCCTTTTACCCTGCATGACGGCCCGCCCTATGCCAACGGGCACCTGCATATCGGCCACGCGCTGAACAAGACGATCAAGGACATGATCGTGCGGTCGCATCAGATGATGGGCTACGATTCACGCTATGTGCCGGGTTGGGACTGCCACGGTCTGCCGATCGAATGGAAAATCGAAGAGCAGTACCGCAAGAAGGGCAAGAACAAGGACGAGGTGGATATCGTCGACTTCCGTCAGGAGTGCCGCAAATTCGCCGAAGGGTGGATCGACATCCAGCGCGAAGAGTTCAAACGTCTTGGCATCACCGGCAACTGGCCCGATCCCTATATCACCATGGACTATCACGCCGAGGCGGTGATCGCGGATGAGTTCATGAAGTTCCTGATGAACGGCACGCTTTATCAGGGGTCAAAACCTGTGATGTGGTCGCCGGTCGAAAAAACCGCACTGGCCGAGGCCGAGGTCGAGTATCACGACAAGGAAAGCTTCACCATCTGGGTGAAGTTTAGGGTTGTGAATGCGGGCGATCTGGATGACGCCTATGTGGTGATCTGGACAACGACTCCGTGGACCATGCCGTCGAACAAGGCCGTCGTTTTTGGCAAGGATATCTCCTATGGCCTCTACGAAGTCACTGGCACACCCGATGAATGCTGGGCCAATGTGGGCGACAAGTTCCTGCTGGCCGACAATCTGGCCGCAGATGTGCTGGGCCGCGCGCGCCTGAGCGATGAGCAGTGGAGCCGCGTTCGTGACTTGACCACCGATGAGTTGGAAGGCGCCCAACTGACCCACCCGTTGGCCGGGGCCGAAGGCGGCAATGGCGAATGGGACGACATCCGCGACTTCCGCGCCGCTGACTTCGTGACCGACACCGAAGGCACCGGCTTTGTCCACTGTGCACCCTCGCACGGGATGGAGGAATTTGAGCTCTATCGTGATCTGGGGATGCTGGAACAGGTCATCACCTATAACGTGATGGATGACGGCTCGTTCCGCGCTGACCTGCCGTTTTTTGGTGGCAAATACATTCTGTCCCGCAAGGGCGGTGAGGGCGATGCGAACAAGGCGGTGATCGACAAGCTGGTCGAGGTTGGCGGTTTGCTGGCGCGCGGTAAGATCAAGCACAGCTATCCGCATTCGTGGCGCTCGAAGGCTCCGATCATCTATCGCAACACGCCGCAATGGTTTGCGTCCGTCGACCGCAAGTTGGATGACGGCATGGGTGAGATGGGCGATACCATCCGCGAACGCGCCCTGCGGTCCATCGATGAGCTGGTGAAATGGACGCCGCAGACCGGTCGCAATCGCCTCTATTCGATGATCGAAGCGCGCCCGGACTGGGTTCTGTCGCGCCAGCGTGCCTGGGGCGTGCCGCTGACATGCTTCACCAAGAAAGGCGCTTTGCCCACCGACGCGGACTACCTGTTGCGCAACGAAGAGCTTAACGCTCGGATCAAAGCGGCGTTCGAGGAAAACGGCGCGGATATCTGGTACACGGACGGGTTTAAGGAACAGGTGCTGGACGGCATCGCCAACCCCGAAGACTATGATCAGGTGTTTGACGTGCTGGACGTGTGGTTTGACTCCGGTTCGACCCACGCCTTTGTTCTGCGAGACCGCGAGGACGGCACCGAAGATGGCATCGCTGACGTCTATATGGAAGGTACCGACCAGCACCGCGGATGGTTCCATTCGTCCATGCTGCAGGCCTGCGGCACCAAGGGCCGTGCGCCGTATCGTAACGTGGTGACGCACGGGTTCACGCTGGATGCCAAGGGCAACAAGATGTCCAAGTCGTTGGGCAACACCATCGTGCCGGAAGAGGTCATCAAGCAATACGGCGCTGATATCCTGCGCCTGTGGGTGGCACAGACGGATTACACCGCCGATCAGCGGATTGGGCCGGAGATCCTGAAAGGTACCGCCGACAGCTATCGCCGGTTGCGCAACACGATGCGGTTCATGCTGGGCTCGCTGGCCGATTTCTCGGAGGCCGATCGGGTGGAGCCTGCAGAGATGCCCCGCCTGGAACGCTGGGTGCTGAGCCGTCTGGCCGAGCTGGATGAGCAGGTACGCAAGGGCTATGCCGCGTTTGACTTCCAGGGTGTGTTCAGTGCGGTCTTTACCTTTGCCACGGTCGATCTGTCCTCGTTCTATTTCGACGTACGCAAGGATGCTCTGTATTGCGACGGCGACAGCCTGCGCCGCCGCGCGGCGCGTACCGTGCTGGACATCCTGTTCCATCGTCTGACCACCTGGCTGGCCCCGGTATTGGTCTTCACGATGGAAGAGGTCTGGCTGGAGCGGTTCCCGGGCGATGATAGCTCGGTGCATCTGATGGATTTCCCGGAAACACCAGGCGATTGGCGTCATGCGGAATTGGAACAGGCCGTGGCCAAGGTGCGCCGCGTGCGCCGGGCGGTCACTGCCGCGTTGGAGGTGCAGCGTCAGGACAAGGTGATCGGATCCAGCCTTGAGGCCGCGCCGATTGTGCATGTCGAGGATGGCGAGACGCGTGATCTGCTGGCCACGTTTGATGTGGATGATCTGTGCATCACTTCGGGCCTGACCGTGTCGGGCGACCCGGCCCCGGCCGAAGCGTTCCGCGTACCCGAGATCGAAGGTGTCGGTGTGGTCTTTGAAAAGGCTGAAGGCGCAAAGTGCCAGCGCTGCTGGAAGATCCTGCCGGATGTTGGACTGCATGCGAACCCGGGCGTCTGTGGCCGTTGCAATGACGCATTGAGCTAATCTGCGTCGGAGCGCGTGTCGGGCAGGGCTTTTGCGAGGCACTGCCTCGCGCTCCAAGGTATTTGTGAACAGAAGAAGGGGTGGGCGTGGCGCGATATGGGTTGCGCTATGGCCGCAAAGGCTGTCAGCATCCAGCTATGCCGATGATTGCAGTGGATACCCAGTTTGGACGTCTGGGCGTTGAAGAACAGGGCGGTGCGGTGACGCGCCTTGTCTGGAATGGGCGTAATGCGGGCGAGGCAACGCCGGTGCTGCGCGAGGCGGCGGCGCAGTTGCAGGCTTATGACGCGGGGCGGTTGGATCGGTTCGATTTGCCCTATCGCGTATCGGGGTCCGAGTTTCAGCGACAGGTTTGTGACCTGATGTATGCCATCCCGCTGGGCGAAACCGTAACCTATGGTGACATCGCCAAAGAGCTTGGACAGCCTGCCCAGCCCGTCGGGCAGGCTTGCGGGGCGAATCCTATCCCGGTCATCATCCCTTGCCACCGTGTCTTGGCGGCCAATGGTTTGGGAGGTTTCTCAGGTGACGGAGGGATCGAGACCAAGGTGGCCTTGTTGCGTCATGAAGGGGCGGCTGGGCTGTTGATCTGATATTCGGAAATGGGTTGCAATTCGGACGGGTGACGCTCAACCTATCGGAAATGGTGAATGTGAAGGATCCGCGATATGATCGATCAGGCAGATTTGGCCGCCCGGAAAAAGAGCATTATCGACCGATTGATGTCTCTTGAGGCCCAAGAGCTTGCCACCGCGCAGGCGCATTATGATGCGTTCCTGAAAGATGCACAGTTGGATGATCGGGAAGTGCATGACAAGGATGATATCGTGGCCGCGCGCGAAAACGCCGATTTGGCGGCGGCGTTCGACACGCCGGTTCACACGCATCACGCCAAGATCGATGTGATCGAGAACACGGATTTTGGTCTCAAGGACCGCGTTGAACCCGGTGCTGTGATCAAATTCAACAATCGTCGTTTTGTGGTCTGTGTCTCAACCACCCGGTTTGAGGTGGACGGGAAGACCTATATGGGGATTTCAACCCAAAGCCCGATCTTTCTGGCCATGTCCGGCCTGCAAGAAGGTGATGTGTTCACCCATAATGGGACCGAGTTTGAGGTGCAGGAGGTCCTATAACCTCAGGCTTTTCGCGGTGGGATGATCTGTTGTGCGATCCCTGCTGAAACCAGATAAAGGCTGGTGATCACCAATCCCCAATGGGCCCAGCTTTCAGGATGGAAATCGACCCAGGCGGCCCAGCCTGCAAAGAAGGTCCAGGCCAGGGCCATCGGCAGGGTGACACTGCGCCAGCGCGCGGTACGGACCGGGTGGACGAATTTCAGCGGCACGAACATCGCAATCGAGAGCAGCGTGACCAGCATCAGGATCACCCAGAAATTGGGCTCTAGCGCAAAGATCACGATGACAAACATGTTCCAGCAACCGGGAAAACCTGAAAATGAGTTATCCTTGGTCTTCATCCTCGTGTCGGCGAAATACATGGCGCTGGCAAAGGTGATGACGATGATGGCAAACCACCCGGTCCAGCCATCCATCAGGCCCGATTTGAACAGAGCGAAAGCCGGGATGAAGACATATGTCAGGTAATCGATGATCAGATCCAAAAGCACCCCGTCAAACTCGGGCGCATTGTGTTTGACGTGGTAATGACGGGCCAGGGGGCCGTCGATGCCGTCGACAATGAACGACACCACAAGCCACAGATACATCAGGCTCCACTGTCCTTCGACCGCGGCCAACATGGCGAGCATTGCAAAAACGGCGCCAGTGGCAGTGAAAAGGTGAACGGCAAGAGCTTTGAATCTAAGTGTCATTAGGGTGTCATGTACGATCAGCGCTTGGGATGCAAAGCAAAAAGCCCGAACTGACCTGTCATTGCGCCTTGGGATGAGCGCGGTTGTAAACCTCCATCAGGCGGGCTGTGTCAACGGCGGTATAGGCCTGTGTGGTTGACAGGGAGGCATGGCCCAGCAATTCCTGAATGGCGCGCAGGTCGCCGCCAGCCGACAGCAGGTGCGTTGCAAAACTGTGGCGCATGGCATGCGGCGTGGCGGTTGAGGGCAGCCCCAACTGCATCCGGGCCTTGGCCATCACGCTCTGGATCGCGCGCGGATTCAGAGCGCCGCCACGCACGCCACGAAACAGGGGGGCTTGCGGCGATTGCGGGTGAGGGCACAGGCGCAGATAGTGGTCGGTTGTCGCGCGGGCGGCGGGGATGACAGGGACGATGCGTTCTTTGCCGCCTTTGCCCAGGATGCGCAACGTGTTTGGCAAGGGCGCGTCAGCACCGGTGAGCGACAGAGTTTCGGAAATGCGCAGCCCGCAGCCATAAAGCAATGTCACGACAGCAACATCGCGCGCGGCGATCCAGTCCGAGGTGGATTGTGCCTCAACCGTTTCGATCATGGCGCGGGCAGCGTCTTCGGCCAGTGGACGCGGCAGCTTCTTGGTGAACTTGGGGGCGCGTGTCGACAGGACGGCGGTAGGTTCAAAGCCTTCGCGTTCGGCCAGCCAGCGGTAAAAGCTTTTGACGGCAGAAAGCTTGCGCGCCAATGAGCGGGACCCGACACCCGCGCTGCGCTGGTCTGCCATCCAGGCGCGCATGTCGGACACGGAAATCCGCTCAAGCGCCGCCAGACCCTGACGTCCGCTGTGATGCAACGTCATGAAGGATAGAAATTCGGTAACGTCGCCCGCATAGGCCTTGCGGGTGTTCTCTGCGCGGCCCGCAAGCGCGCCCAGACTGTTCAGCCAATGCTGCAGTGCGTCGCGGCAGGCGGGTGAAATCAGGCTCACGACAACCAGTGGCGCATGGAACGTTCGAATACACCGGCAAAAAAGCTGAGCAGATCGGTGCCCAGTTGCGGGCTGAAATGCTTGGGATCCTTCGCGCCCATCACGATCATGCCGGGCAGCCGCCCGGGGCCAAAATCGAGCTTGAGGCAGGCTTCGGAGCGCAAGTTGGCTGCCTTTTCACCATAAATGCGTGGCGTGGGGCGCGCGACTTCGCGCAGCGTAATCTCGCGCGGGGCGCCGGTTCGGTCCTGGGCCAGGTAACCGTCAACAAAGCCGGGTTCAGCGATTGTGAGAACGCCGCCAAGCTTGTCGACAGCGGGGTCTTGTCGCATGGCGGTGGTTTCAAGCACCAGGGTGATATGCTCAACACGCAAGATCTCGGCCACGTCATTGCCGAGGACACGCAGGAAATCTTCGAACTCGACAGGTTCGAGTAGGCGTAAGATGGCGCGATGGACCTGATTTGTACCCGCCAGATTTTCGTAGGCGGCGGCGATGACAGAACGGTGCGTGTCTTCCAGCCGATCCAGCCTGTCTTCGAGCCGTTGCATGGCGATGCCGCGCAGATCGATGATGTTGTCACCACGCGCCTGTTCGTTGGCTGAAACCAAGGCGCGCATCAGGTCTGTATCGTCCAACACCGCGTCCGGTTCCGCCAGAATAGCCGCGCGCAGGTTATCCTCGAGTTTTTGATTGCTGCTCATGTCCTGTCCGGTCTTTTTTTGTTTGTCGCCTTATAGCATGGCGGGCCGGATTTACCTTGGGAAAAATGCACGCAAAGAGAGAATTCCCGTTACGCTGTTGCCCGGAGGGCTCCCGCCTGCAAGGGCCTGATCAAAGATCAGTTTTTGCAGTTGGGCCGGGCACGGCACCTGGCGGTGCCGCGCGGTTGTGCGATGTGTCAGAGGATCTTTTGACCTGTTTTGGCCCAGTCGGACAGGAACGCTTCGAGACCTTTGTCGGTCAAGGGGTGATCGGCCAGTTTCTTGATCACGCCCGGAGGGGCGGTGATCACGTCAGCCCCGATGCGGGCACTGTCGGTCACGTGGTTCACGGTGCGGATCGAGGCGGCGAGGATTTCGGTTTCAAAACCGTAATTGTCATAGACCTGACGGATATCGGCGATCAGATCCATGCCGTCGAGGTTGATGTCATCCAGGCGGCCGATAAAGGGTGAAATGAAAGTGGCCCCTGCTTTGGCGGCCAGGATCGCCTGGTTGGTCGAGAAGCACAGGGTCACGTTGACCATCTGGCCTTCGTCGCTAAGAGTTTTGCAGGTTTTCAGACCCGCCCAGGTCAGAGGCACTTTGACCGCGATATTCGGCGCGATCTTGGCCAGCTTGCGGCCCTCGGCGATCATGTCGTCGGCTTCGGTCGCTACAACTTCGGCTGAAACCGGGCCATCGACCAGTTCACAGATCTCTTTGGTCACTTCCAGAATGTCGCGGCCTGATTTCAGGATCAGCGAAGGGTTGGTGGTTACACCGTCCACCATGCCCAGGTCGTTCAGTTCGGCGATGGCATCAATCTCGGCGGTATCTACGAAGAATTTCATATGGGCAGTCCTTTGATGGGTTGGCCTTGATTGCCGATGGCTTTACCTCAAAGAAGGCCGTGCTGAAACCCCTTGGTAAGGATATACTGTGAGCGCTAACGGATTTTTCGACGAAGGAGAGCTGGTTGCGGTGCTGACGACGCAGCCGCTGGACCGGACGTTGGATTACAAAGCGCCCGAGGGCGGGTGCTTTCTGGGCGCTTTTGTCGAGGTACCGCTGGGCCCGCGCAAAGTGCTGGGCGTGGTCTGGGGGCCGGGGCAGGGCGGGTTCGATCTGGCCAAGGCGCGGTCAGTGATCCGGGTGCTTGAGGTTGCGCCCATGCGCGAAGAGATGCGCGTATTCTTGGGCAAGGTCGCCGACTACACGCTCACGCCGATGCCTGCGATGCTTCGGTTGGCGACCCGCGCGCCGGGTTTGGGCGACCCGCCTTCGATGCGCAAGGTCTATCGGCTGGGCGATCGCACGCCCGACCGTATGACCGATGCGCGGACCCGGGTGTTGGAGGTGCTGCGCAATTATGGTGGGCTGGCCTTTACGCTGAAGGAATTGGCCGAGCAGGCGGGTGTGACCTCATCGGTGGTCAAAGGTCTGGTCAAACAAGGCGCTGTGCGCGAGGAAGACAGTCCGCGTGATCTGCCCTATCCGCATCTTGACCCTGATCTGCCGGGCAAAGATCTGACAGGTGATCAGGCCGCGGCCGTCGCGCGTTTGCGGGACGGGCAGCGCAGCGGCGACTATGGCACCACCTTGTTGAAAGGCGTCACCGGATCAGGCAAGACCGAGGTTTACCTCGAAGCTGTGGCCGAAGCGCTGCGGATGGGGCGTCAGGCGCTGGTGCTGCTGCCCGAGATCGCCTTGACAGCCGAGTTTCTGACCCGGGTTGAGGCGCGGTTCGGCGCCCGCCCTGCGGAATGGCATTCTGGCGCAACCATGACCGAGCGCCGCCGCGTCTGGCGCATGGTCGGGCAGGGCGAGGCGCAGCTGGTCGTGGGGGCGCGGTCGGCTTTGTTCTTGCCGTTTCGCCAACTGGGCTTGGTTGTCGTCGACGAAGAGCATGACACATCTTACAAGCAAGAAGATGGGGTGCATTATAGCGCGCGAGACATGGCGGTTCTGCGTGCTGCCATTTGCGGGGCGCGGGTGATATTGGCCAGCGCCACACCGTCTTTGGAAAGCTGGGCCAATGCCGAGGCCGGGAAATATGAGCGGTTGGACCTGACATCGCGTTTTGGCGACGCCGTGCTGCCCGAGATGAAACCCATCGACATGCGGGCCGAACAGATGCAGCCGGGCACATGGATATCCCCGTCGCTGCGGCAAGCGGTGCGGCAGCGGATCAAGCGGGGCGAACAGTCGCTTTTGTTCATCAACCGGCGTGGCTACGCCCCAGTGACGCTCTGCCGGGCCTGCGGTGAGCAGATCGGCTGTGACCATTGTGATGCGCGAATGGTTGAGCACCGGTTCCTCAAGCGGCTGATGTGCCACCAATGTGGCGAGACCAAGCCGATGCCGGAGGTCTGTCCGTCTTGCGGAGTTGAAGGCAAGCTGGCCCCGGTTGGGCCGGGGATCGAACGGCTGGCTGAAGAGGCCGAGACCACGTTCCCCGAGGCCAAGATCGCGATGCTCAGTTCAGATCTGTTTGGTTCGGCCCGGGCGCTCAAGGCCAAGATTGAGGAGATTGCCGAGGGTGATGCCGACATTATCATCGGAACGCAGTTGGTGGCCAAAGGGCATAACTTCCCCAAGCTGACCTTGGTGGGTGTGATCGATGCCGATCTCAGCCTGCACGGTGCGGACTTGCGGGCGGCGGAACGCACGTTCCAACTGATGCGGCAGGTTGCGGGTCGCGCGGGGCGCGCAGACAAACCGGGTCAGGCCTTGTTGCAGACCTTTCAGCCCGAACACCCTGTGATACGTGCCATCCTTTCAGGGGATGAAGAGGGTTTCTGGAAAGCCGAGGCTGCTGGGCGTCAGGCCGCAGGTGTCCCGCCCTATGGCCGTATGGCCGGGATCGTGTTGTCGGGGCCCGAGGTTGCGCCGGTCTTTGACATCGGAAACGCATTGGCGCGAAATACAGGTCCTTTGACCCAAATCGGTGCGCAAGTCTTTGGTCCCGCGCCTGCGCCAATTGCGCGGATCCGCGGCCGTCACCGGGTGCGGTTGCTGGTCAAAGCCCCCAAAGGCGCGCCGATTCAGGATGCGGTGGCCCGCTGGATTGCGCCTTTGCGGCTGAAGGGAGACATTCGTCTAACTGTCGATATCGACCCGCAAAGTTTCTACTGACTTCTGCATTCACGCAGGTTTGCTGTGCGTTTGGTCGTCGCCTCTCGCCAAACCGGCAAAATGGGCGTAGAGGGGTCTCATGCTGAAACCCATGCCCCTTGCCGAGGCGCAAAGCCTGCCATTCTGGCGTCGTCCCATTACGCTCTTGTTCGTGATGGCGCTGACGATGCCGATTGCGTTCAACGCGTGGAGCGCCTTGCTGAACAACTTCGTCATCGAAGTGGCCAGCTTTGACGGGGCCGATATCGGCTTGTTGCACACTGTGCGCGAAATCCCCGGGTTTCTGGCCGTTGGCGTGATCGCGGTGATCATCTTCATCCGCGAACAGGTACTGGCGATGATCTCGCTGATGATGTTGGGTGTGGCAACCGCCGTGACAGCGTGGTTTCCCAGCTTGGGCGGGCTGCTATTCGTGACGCTCTTCAGTTCAATCGGGTTTCACTATTACGAGACGGTCAACCAGTCACTGCAATTACAGTGGTTGCCCAAGGATCGCGCGCCGCAGATTTTGGGCTGGTTGGTTGCAATGGGCTCAGCCGCCACGGCGGTGGTTTATGGGCTGATTGTCCTGACCTGGGACCGGTTCGATCTGTCCTATAACTTTGTCTTCATGGCCGCAGGGGGTGTGACGGCACTGCTGGCGCTGTTCTGTCTGCTGGCTTACCCGCAATTCGATGCCCCAACGCAGCAGACCAAAAAGCTGATCCTCCGCAAACGCTATTGGCTTTATTATGCGCTGCAATTCATGGCCGGTGCGCGGCGGCAGATCTTTGTCGTTTTCGCAGGCTTCATGATGGTCGAAAAGTTCGGGTTTGAAGTGCACGAGCTGACCAGCCTCTATCTGATCAACCTGATGATCAACATGATGGCGGCGCCTTTACTGGGCAAAGCTGTCGCCAAATTTGGCGAGCGTCGGACGCTGATCTTTGAATATGCCGGTTTGGCCATCGTCTTTGCGGCCTATGGGGGCATCTATTGGTTCGGCTGGGGCGTTCTTCTGGCCGCGATCCTTTATGTGATCGACCATGTGCTGTTTGCGCTGGCGCTGGCCCTGAAAACCTATTTCCAGAAGATCGCGGATCCGGCAGATATCGCGCCAACCGCGGCGGTGGCCTTTACCATCAACCATATCGCTGCGGTGTTCTTGCCTGCGCTTTTGGGTCTGCTCTGGGTGGTATCGCCGGGGGCCGTGTTTGGTTTGGCGGCGGCAATGGCCTTGATCTCGCTTGCCCTGTCGCTGCTGATCCCCCGCCATCCCGAGCCGGGGAATGAGACGGTTCTGACCAAATACGCACCCGCCCCGGCGGAATAAAGGCGTGCTTGACCTTGGCGGCGCAGCGGCCTAGGCGCTGTTTCGACCGAGACAGGAGGCCCCGATGCCCACATTCACCGCATTCACCACGCTGACAGGTAAGAAGGCCGCCGAAAGCCTGGGCGAAGCGATGGAGCGTCTGGAGCCCGAACCGACCGGGATCGGCGTTTTCGAAGTCGAGGACGGATCGGGCCTTTGGGAAGTGGGCGGTTATTTCACGGAAGATCCCGATGAGACGGCGCTGGCCGTTCTGGCTGTCGCCTTCGAGGCCAAGCCTTTTGTGGTCTCGGAATTGCCCGAGACAGATTGGGTCGCGCATGTGCGGCGTGAACTGGCCCCGGTCGAGGCTGGGCGCTTTTTTGTTTATGGCGCTCACGATGCCGACAAACTACCCGAAGACCGCATCCCTTTGCTGATCGAGGCGGCCATGGCCTTTGGCACAGGGCATCATGGAACAACGCTTGGTTGCCTCAAGGCGCTGGACCGTTTGTTGGACGAAGGGTTCACCGCAACGAAGGTCGCAGATATTGGGTGCGGTACGGCAGTACTGGCAATGGCTGCTGCGCGCGTTTGGGATGGGGATATCATCGCCAGCGACATCGATGAGGTCGCCGTTGACGTGGCAAAGGCAAACCTCAAAGCAAATGACATGGATGGCGCCGTTCAATGTGTCGAGGCGGCAGGGTTCGATCACCCTGATCTACACAAGCACGCGCCATATGATCTGATCTTTGCCAACATCCTAAAAGGCCCTCTGGTAGCGCTTGCACCCGAGATTTCCGCCAATCTGAGGCCGGGTGGACAAGCGATTCTCTCGGGAATCCTTAACGAACAAGCCCAAGATGTGTTGAACGTTTATTTACAAAATGAATTCAATCTTCACCATCAGAGCCAGATTGGTGAGTGGACGACGCTAATTTTAAGAAAACAGGGTTAAATTGCGGCCATTTACAGGAGTTTTATGGATTTTTGCCACGGTTTCGGCACATTCTGAATTTACGTTTTACTAAATTGATTGGGGGGCGGTTTTCGGAGGCTGCCATGACGACTAAACACTTGGAATTCGATCAGCGCGTAACGCGCCTGGTTAAGAAACATGACAAACTGAGCCGCGGCTATCGGACGACCATGCGGTCGGATGGCTTGGTGGTGATGAAGCCGCAACGTGTGCGTTCAGGCATTCCAGCGAAATTTTTGCTGCTGTGCATACTCGGTTTTATCGGCTTCAAAGCGCTGTTGCTGACGCATCTGGGCGCTGGGGCGTATGAAAACCGTGTTGCAAGCCTGTCCGAAGGCACATCTGTCGAAAAGGCCGGTGCATGGATCATGCAGGCTGACCCGGTTTCAGAATTCGCCGCCTCGCAATTGGCGAAAATCTGGTACTGACCGACAAAGGTTCTTTCGATCCTTTGGTTGCGCTTCGGCGTATTAAAAAACACCGCCTGCCGTTTGGCATGCGGTGTTTCTTTTTCGCGATGTGATTTTCGATTGGTAAACCGACAACGCTTCGCGACTTAGCGGCGGCCTTCGGCAACCAGGTCGATGTCGCCGCGGCACAGGCCGATATCTTCAAGCTCGCGGTCGCTCAGGTCGTTCAGTGCATTGCGGGTCGAACGGGCGTCATTCCATTCAACAACAGCATTTACGAGCGTTGCGCCGATACGGCCGACAAGGCCGAACGAGCCAGTGGTGGCGCGGGTGAAATCCAGTACAGCCATATCCTGTTTCCTTCTGGTTGGTGGTGACATCAAGTCTTGTGATCTTGGCGGCAGTTAGTGATCTGAAACGGCACCGACAAGATCAAAAATTGCATGTGTCCCATGCAATTTCTGCAATGCTCGAGTTTCCTGTAATCCCCTTAAAAAACAGGTTAATTCGCGTTCATGAAGCGGTCGAATTTCGACCATTTGCTGTCGTAAAAAGGCGATGGCGTCGTACCCGGAACAGGAATGTCGCAATCGGACTTTGGCGTAATTTCCTTGGAAAATGTTCACGCTTCGTGCTAATCGGATAAAAATATCACAATAACCCGAGCAGGCTGGGGCAAAACATGCGAATTCTGGGCATTGATCCGGGGCTGAGAACCCTGGGATGGGGCGTCATCGAATCGCGCGGCAGCCGTCTGAGCCATGTTGCAAACGGATTGTGCCAGTCTGATGGGGATGATCTGGGTGAGCGTTTGCTGTCTTTGCACAACCAGATTGTCGAGGTCATCGCCGAACACGAACCTGATCAGGCCGCCATCGAGCAAACCTTTGTCAACAAGGACGGGGCGGGCACGTTGAAGCTGGGCCAGGCGCGGGGCGTGGCATTGTTGACGCTGGCACAGGCGGGGTTGCCTGTTGGCGAATATGCGCCGAACCGGGTCAAGAAAACTGTGGTCGGGGTAGGGCACGCGGAGAAAGAGCAGATCATCCATATGGTCAAGCTGCAACTGCCGGGGTGCAATCCAAAAGGGGCTGACGCGGCTGACGCGCTGGCGATTGCGATCTGTCATTCCTATTATGGCGTGGCGCAGCAGGCGCGTTTGAAAGAGGTGCGGGCATGATCGGCAAACTGACAGGGCGGCTGGAATACCGCGCCGCAGATCACGTGCTGATCGATGTGCGTGGTGTGGGCTATATCGTCTATTGCTCGGACCGGACCATGGCGGCCTTGCCCGGTGTGGGCGAGGCTGTGTCGGTCTACACTGATATGGTGGTGCGTGAAGACCTGATGCAGCTCTACGGTTTTCTGTCACTGGTCGAGAAGGAATGGCACCGCTTGCTTTGTTCGGTTCAGGGGGTTGGGGCCAAGGTATCGCTGGCGATCATCAGCGCGCTGGGTCCTGATGGGGTCAGCCGTGCGATTGCCTTGGGCGATTGGGCCTCGGTCAAGGCCGCTAAAGGGGTTGGCCCCAAGACGGCGCAGCGCATTGTGCTGGATCTGAAGGACAAGGCGCCCGGCGTTATGGCCATGGGCGGAACCGTGGCCGAGGCTATGGATGGGCCCGCGCTGGACGTGGTGGAACTGAACGAGCCTGCGCCCAAGCCCAAGCGTGCACCCGCACCCGCATCCGGCTCAGCTGCTGCAAGCGCTGGCGCGCTCTCGGCACTGGCCAATCTGGGATACGGACCATCAGATGCGGCCTCGGCCGTGGCTGAAGCGGCGGCAAGCCAGCCTGACGCCGGTGAGGCCGATCTGATCCGCGCCGCGCTGCGTCTGTTGGCGCCGAAAGGGTAAATGAATGGTTGATGCCGATCCCACGCTGCGCCCCGAGCCAATGCCCGAGGACAATGACCGCGCGCTGCGCCCTCAGGGGCTGGATGAATTCATCGGCCAGGCCGAGGCCCGCGCGAACCTGCGCATCTTCATCCAATCGGCTCGCCAGCGGGGCGAGGCGATGGATCACACTCTGTTTCACGGCCCCCCCGGTTTGGGCAAGACCACGCTGGCGCAGATCATGGCGCGTGAGCTTGGAGTGAATTTCCGCATGACCTCGGGGCCGGTACTGGCCAAGGCGGGGGATCTGGCGGCGATCCTGACCAATCTGGAATCGCGCGACGTGCTGTTCATCGACGAAATCCACCGCCTGAACCCGGCGGTAGAAGAAGTGCTTTATCCTGCGATGGAGGATTTCGAGCTTGATCTGGTGATCGGCGAAGGCCCTGCGGCTCGCACGGTTCGGATTGAGTTGCAGCCCTTTACTCTGGTCGGCGCGACCACGCGAATGGGTCTGCTCACCACGCCCTTACGCGACCGGTTCGGCATTCCCACCCGGTTGCAGTTCTATACGGTTGATGAATTACACGAGATTGTCACGCGGAATGCGCGAAAGCTTGGGGCTCCTGCGGATGATGACGGCGCGCGCGAGATCGCGCGAAGGTCACGCGGTACGCCCCGGATTGCGGGGCGATTGCTGCGGCGGGTTGTGGATTTCGCCATTGTAGAAGGCGACGGGCGGATCACACGCGAACTGGCCGATGGGGCCTTGACCCGGCTGGGCGTCGACAATCTGGGGCTGGACGGTGCCGACCGTCGATACCTGACACTGATCGCCGAGAACTATGCGGGTGGGCCGGTGGGGATAGAAACCCTGTCTGCGGCCTTGTCCGAAAGCCGGGATTCGCTGGAAGAGGTGATCGAGCCCTATCTGTTGCAACAGGGTTTGATCCAGCGCACGCCGCGTGGGCGGATGCTGGCGCAAAAGGCGTGGACGCATTTGGGGATGGCTGCCCCAAAGAGCCAAAGCGATCTGTTTGGTTGATATTGCCGAGCTTAGATTTTATGCCTCCGGCGGCCGTATTTGAAACAAGAAGAAGAGGCAGGGCGTGACTCCGGGCGATATCGAAAGGCTGTTTACCCGCGAAAGTGGCGAGTTTCTGTTTGCCCGTTGGGGGCGGCCCATCGTGCCGGTGGTCTTTGGTGTCGAGGACGCGACGCTGTCCACGGTAAAAGGCGCGTTTGAGGCCGTGGTGGCGCTGGCCGGTCACGCGATGGCCGAGACGGACCCGGAACTGGGCGTCAACTGCATGGTGTTCTTTTTCCGCGACTGGCAAGAATTGCTGGAAGTGCCAGATCTGGACCGGTTGATCCCCGATCTGGTGCCGCTGGTCGAGAGGTTGGTTGCGGCTGAGGCCAATCAGTACCGCATTTTCCGGTTCGAAGAAGATGGCGCCATTCGCGCCGCCTTTGTCTTTCTGCGAATGGACGAGGACCTGTCCAAGGTTCCTGCGGAAACTCTGGCGCTGAGCCAGGTGGTGCAGACCATGCTTCTGTGGTCAGATACCGCCTTTCGAAACGCCTCGCCCCTGGCGATCGCAGGCGAGGCGACGATCCTGCGCCCCGACATTGCCGCTTTGATCCGGGCAGCCTACGATCCGGTCTTGCCGGGCGCGGCGCAGGACGCGTCGCACGCACTGCGTTTGTTTGCCCGGCTGGAGCTTCCGCAATGAAACACATCTATCCGGTGCGGGTCTATTACGAAGATACCGACATGGGCGGGGTTGTGTATCACGCCAATTATCTGAAATTCATTGAACGGGCGCGGTCGGACTGGGTGCGCAAGCTGGGCAATGACCAGAACGCCATGCGTGACGCCGGGATCGTCTGGGTGGTGCGGCGGATCGAGGCGGATTACCTGTCCGCAGCCCGGTTTGAAGATGAATTGGTTGTCGAAACCGAGATCGCCGCGCTGTCAGGCGCGCGGCTGACCATGTCGCAACTGATCAAACGGGGCGAGACCGAGATTTTCCGCGCCGAAGTGACGGCTGTTTGCATGAATGCCGAGGGGAAACCTGTGCGGCTTCCGGCAGAGATTCGCGCATTGATGTAACAAAGAGCTCAATCGCGGTGGTTCTGTTGGCTTTTCATCCCCAACTGCGTTAGCGTTCGTCAAAACAAGGCCAAATGGCCGTCAGGCAAAACTAAAGAGCAGGTTCATGGAAGCTGAAACGCTGGCGCTGGCGCAGGAGATCGATTTCTCCATGTGGGGGCTCTATGCCCGCGCGACCTTTATCGTCAAATTGGTGATGTTGATGCTGATTGCGGCGTCGGTCTGGTCCTGGGCGATCATCATTCAAAAGCTGATCAACTACCGCGCGGCACGGCGCGAAGCGCAGGGTTTTGATGAGCTGTTCTGGTCTGGCAACCCGCTGGATGAGTTGTTCGAAGAGATCGGGACGCAGCCCGATGGCAGCTCGGAAAAGATCTTTGCAGCCGGTATGATCGAATGGCGGCGCTCGCACCGTACAGATGGTGGGTTGATCGCAGGCGCGACAGCGCGGATCGACCGGTCAATGGATGTAGCCATCGCGAAGGAGGCTGAAACGCTGCAAAAGGGCTTGCCGATTCTGGCCACCGTGGGCTCGACCGCGCCCTTTATCGGCCTATTCGGCACCGTTTGGGGCATCATGAACGCTTTTATCGAGATTGCGGAACAGCAGAACACCAACTTGGCCGTTGTCGCCCCGGGTATTGCCGAGGCTTTGCTGGCCACAGGCTTGGGTCTGTTGGCAGCGATCCCTGCGGTGATTTTCTACAACAAGCTCAGCGCCGACAGTGATCGGATCGTCGGTGGCTATGAAGCCTTTGCCGATGAATTCGCAACGATCCTGTCGCGTCAGTTGGACAGCTGACCATGGGCGCGGCGGTTCAGCAATCTTCGGGCAACGGGGGGCGCAGGCGCGGACGGCGTCGTGGTAGGTCTCAGCCGATGGCTGAGATCAACGTGACACCTTTTGTGGATGTCATGCTGGTTTTGCTGATCATTTTCATGGTGGCTGCACCATTGCTGACGGTGGGGGTCCCGGTCGAGCTGCCCAGGACCGCTGCCAGCGCCTTGCCGGGCGATGACGAAGAACCCTTGACCGTTACGATGACGGCGGATGGCCGGGTGCAAATACAGACAACCGATGTCGCGCGCGAGGATTTGATTGGCCGGTTGCGGGCCATTGCGGCAGAACGCAGCAGTGATCGGGTGTTCCTGCGGGCGGATGGGTCGATCCCTTATGCACAGGTCATGCAGATCATGGGGGCCTTGAATGCGGGCGGGTTTTCCAATGTTGGACTGGTCACCGATACGGGCGGGCCAACGCTGGACGAAGGTGGAGAGTGAGGTCGCACGGTGGACACCGGCACCAAGATTTCTGCGGTAGCGCATGTCAGCCTGATCAGTTGGGCTCTGTTCGGCGGCACATTCCGGTCCGAGCCATTGCCGATGTCCGTGCAGGATGTCTCTGTCATTACGGCTGAACAGTTCGCGGCGTTGCAGGCGCAGCAGCTTGCGCCCGAAGTGCCGGTGACCCCTGCGGCATTGCAGCAGCCCGATGCGCCGGAGGACGAAACCAACACGCCAGAGCCGACCGAACAGGATCAACCCGAATCCGAGACGGTTGAAACGCCAGCAGAGCCCGAGGTCGAAAGTGAACCGAAGACGTTGGAACTGCCACCCGAGCCTGAGTTGGTGGAAGAGCCGCCGACGCTGACCGAGCCGGAACCGGAAACTGCTGTTTTGCCACTGCCGCCCGGGCCATCTTCGCAACCCGCCCCTTCCGACAAGATCGCTCCTGATCCGATTGCGCCACCGCCACCGGATGCGCGGCCCGACGATATCGAAACCCCTCCGGTCTCGCAGGAGGAAGGGGCCGAAACGCAACAGGAGCAGCAAGAACAGACCGCGCCGGAAGAGGCCGCGCCCGAGATTGTGACCGAGGCCGAAGAGACGCAGGAGTCAGCGCCCGCCACGTCACCGCGCCCGCGTGTGCGCCCCAACCGCCCTGCACCTGAACCAGAGGTCGCCGAAGCGCCCGAGCCCGAAGCGCAAGAACCCCAGACGCAAGAACCCGAAGCAGCCGCGCCGTCGGCCATTGAAGACGCGCTGGCACAGGCTTTGGGTGAAGGCACCGAACCCTCGGGGCCGCCCTTGACCAGCGGCGAAAAAGACGCGATGCGGTTGGCCGTGTCGCGGTGCTGGAACGTGGGTTCTCTGTCTACAGATGCGCTGAACGTTGTCGTGGTGGTCGGGTTTTCATTGACCCGCGGTGGCAAGGTTGTTGGGGGAAGTCTGCGCATGATCGACAGCTCTGGCGGATCGGCGGGTGCTGCGAAACAAGCGTATGAGGCCGCGCGTCGCGCGATCCTGAGATGCGGTGCCAAAGGATACACTTTGCCGGCTGACAAATACGATCAGTGGCAGGATATTGAGATTACCTTCAATCCCGAGAGGATGCGGATCAAATGATGAGATTGCTGACCGTTCTGTTGATGGGCCTGACCTTGGTGTCGGCACCGGTTCACGCACAAAACGGACCGCTGCGGTTGGAACTGGATGAAGGGATCATCGAACCTTTGCCCTTTGCTGTGCCGCGCTTTGTCCCCGACGGGCCGTCCGCGTCCCAATACGCCACAGATATCTCGCGTGTTGTCGCAGCAGATCTGACGGGCACCGGGCTGTTTCGTGAGATTTCCTCGGACGCCTTTATCAGCCAGGTCAACAGCTTTGATGCGCCGGTGCAGTTTGCCGATTGGAAAGCCATCAATGCCGAGGCTTTGGTGACCGGTGCGGTCAACTTATCGGGCAACCGACTGACGGTGCGGTTCCGGGTGTGGGATGTGTTTTCCGGGCAAGAGCTGGGCAACGGTTTGCAGTTTGCCGGTACAACCGAAGGCTGGCGGCGCATGGCGCATAAAGTTGCCGATCAGGTCTATAGCCGCGTTACTGGCGAAGGGGGCTATTTCGACAGCCGCGTCGCCTTTGTCTCGGAAAGCGGCCCCAAGGATCAGCGCCGCAAACGGCTGGCGATCATGGATTATGACGGGGCGAATGTGCAGTACCTGACCGACAGCGCTTCGATCGTTCTGGCCCCTCGCTTTTCGCCCTCGGGCGACCGCCTGCTCTATACCAGCTACGAGACCGGGCAACCGCGGATCTATGTTCTGGACGTGGCCCGTGTGCGCCGGCAAGAGCTGAACACGTTGGACGGCACCATGAGCTTTTCGCCTCGGTTCTCGCCGGACGGGCGCTCGATCGTCTATTCGCTGACGCAAGGTGGCAATACGGATCTGTGGAAGATGGACATCGCGTCGGGCCAAAGCGTGCGCCTGACCAATACGCCCGCGATTGAAACCGCACCCAGCTATGCGCCAGATGGCATCCAGATCGTGTTCGAAAGCGACCGGTCGGGGACACCGCAGCTCTATATCATGCCCGCGAACGGGGGTGAGGCAACACGGATCAGCTTTGGCCAAGGTCGGTACGGCACCCCTGTCTGGTCACCGCGCGGCGATCTGATTGCGTTCACCAAGCAGAACAAAGGCCGGTTCCATATCGGCGTGATGCGCGTTGACGGCAGCGAGGAGCGGCTTTTGACGGCGTCCTTCCTGGACGAAGGCCCCACCTGGTCGCCCAATGGGAGGGTCATCATGTTCACCCGCGAAACCCAAGGGGCCAGCGGGCGCTCGACGCTCTATTCGGTGGATATCTCGGGCCGGAACCTGAAACCGGTGCGCACGCCCGACGGTGGCAGCGATCCGTCCTGGGGGCCTTTGCAGAATTGATCATCGCGCGCCGGTGCGCAACGTTCACAACATCCCGGCAATGTGGTAGAGACAGAGCAATAATCAAAACCGAGCACGAGGCACTTGAAATGAACCTTCTGAGCAAAGTCGCAGCGGTGGGCGCGCTGGCGCTGATCGCGGCATGTACCAATAGTGATCCTTCAAATCTGGATGGAGGCAGCGGACTTGGCCCTGATGGCCAATTGCTGCAGGGCTCACCCAGCGATCCGCGTTCGCCCGCCTATTTCCAGCAAACCGTTGGTGACCGGGTGTTGTTTGCCGTGGACCAGTCCACTTTGACGCCCGAGGCGCAGATCATCCTACAAGGGCAGGCGGATTGGCTGCTGGCCAACCCCGACTTTGTGGCTACAATCGAAGGGCACGCGGATGAGCAGGGTACACGGGAATATAACCTTGCTTTAGGTGCGCAGCGGGCAAATTCGGCACGGGATTTCTTGATCTCTCGCGGAGTCGCTGGCACGCGCCTTAACACTGTCAGCTACGGCAAGGAACGGCCGATCGAGATTTGCAGCACCGAAGAATGCTATTCCAAGAACCGCCGGGCTGTGACCGTTCTGACCGGCTCAACACTGGGGTAAATTGATGCGTATTGCAGGTTTGGTTCTGGCAACCGTTGTTGCTGTCGCAGGGGTGGCCCGGGCGCAGGATCAGCAGACCTTGGCGGATATCCGGCAAGAGCTGACGGTGTTGCACGTGGAAATACAGCGCCTTAAGCGCGAGTTTTCAACCACCGGATCACCTGCACCAAACCTGGCCGGCAGTTCCGTTCTGGAACGCGTCGATGCCATCGAGGCCGAATTGCAGCGCCTGACCCGTCAGACCGAGCAATTGAATCAGCGGGTGCAGAATATCGTTACGGACGGCACCAACCGGATTGGTGATCTTGAGTTCCGACTGGTCGAGCTGGAAGGCGGTGATCTGAGCACATTGGGTGAGACATCGACTTTGGGTGGCGATGTGCCGGCAGATCAGGTTGCTGTCGCGCCATCACCATCACCTGCGCAACCAGTGATCTCGGATCAGGGCGAGTTGGCCGTAGGTGAGCAAGCCGATTTCGACACTGCGTCTCAGGCACTGGCAGATGGTGACTTTCAGACTGCGGCCTCTCTGTTCTCACAGTTCGATCTGTCATATCCCGGCAGCCCGCTGGCCCCGCAAGCCAATTTGCGGCGGGGGCAGGCCCTGAAAGGCATTGGTGATACACGCGAAGCCGCGCGCGCCTTCCTGGCCAGTTTTACCGGCGACAGCGAGGGGCCTTTGGCGCCCGAAGCTCTGTTTGAACTGGGGGCGGCGCTGGGGCGTCTGGGGCAGACCGATCAAGCCTGTATAACATTGGGTGAAGTTGGTGTCCGTTTCCCCGGATCGATCCCGTCTGGATCTGCGGCTCAGGAAATGGCTGCGTTGGGCTGTTCTTGAGCGTTGAACATGTGACCCTTCAGTCCATATTGCGGGCGCATCTGCCCGATCCCTTGCCACGCCGCTTGGGTGTGGCAGTCTCTGGCGGCAGCGATTCAACGGCGCTTATGCATTTGCTGGCGGACATTGTCCGGCAAGACGGCATCGCGCTTTATGCGGCGACGGTCGATCACGGGTTGCGCAGCGAATCTGCCGCCGAGGCCTCCAGTGTTGCCGCGCAGGCCAGCGCATTGGGGATTCCGCATCACATCCTGAAATGGCAGGGTTGGGACGGTACCGGAAACCTGCAAGATCAGGCCCGCCGCGCGCGGTATCAACTACTGACCCGCTGGGCGCGGGATCATGACCTGCCTGCCATCGCGCTGGGTCATACAGCGGATGATCAGGCCGAAACCGTGCTTATGCGGCTTGGCCGCGCCGCTGGGGTCTCGGGCCTTTCGGCCATGGCGGCGATCCGACGCGAAGACGGTATTGATTTGTTGCGACCGTTTTTGTCTGTGACCCGGTCAGAACTCAGGGCCTATCTGGCTGAGGCGGGGGTGGCCTGGATCGACGATCCGTCGAATCAGGATGACCGCTTTGACCGGATCAAGACCCGCAACGCGATGGCGCAATTGGAACAGATCGGCTTGAATGCGCAAACATTGTCTCGTGTTGCTGACAATATGGTACAAGCGCGTGAGGCCTTGGCGCTCTATGCGCAAGAAGCTGCGCGCCGGGTCACAAAGGTCTCGGATGGCGACATCTGTATCGAGATCGCGGGATTTCTGTTGCTGCCCGTCGAAATTCGCCGCCGAATCCTGACAGCAGCCATTTTGTGGATCACCGGGGGGGCGTATGCCCCGAGATACAGCGCTGTAGATCAAGCAATGCGTGCTGTCGAGGAGCGTCAAAACATGACCATTGGTGGCTGCATGCTGGTGCCGGCCAAGGAAAAGTTGTGGATTTGCAGGGAATTAAACGCGGTCTCTCATGAGGTGTGCGACCCACGCGACCTATGGGATCAGCGCTGGGTTCTGAGCGGGCCACCAGCGCAAGGGGCAGAAATCCGCGTGTTGGGCGAAGACGGTATCTCTCAGGTTAAGGACTGGCGGGCCATGGGCAAGCCACGGGCCGCCATCCTGGCTTCCCCGGCCTTATGGCAGGGCGATACGGTTCTGTCCGCTCCGGTGGCCGGTTTCGGCAATGGCTGGCGTGCCGATTTGACGCCGGAGCGGTCCAAGTTCTACTGTTCGATTTTATCGCATTGAACCTGCCACAATCCTCTCTATTTTAAAGAGCAACTCCGGCAGGTCCCCGCCTGTCGAAACCTTTGGGGAGATTTTCCTTGGGCAACGCTCGTAATATCGCCTTCTGGGTCGTTCTGTTTCTGTTGATCCTTGCACTGTTCAATTTGTTCAGCGGATCGGGTGGAACGCTCCAGAATAATGAAAGAACCTATTCAGAGTTCGTCAGCGCCGTGAATTCCGGTGACGTGACCAACGTGACGCTGGATGGTGAGCAGATCCGGTACCGTACAAGCGAGAACCGCGATTTTGTCACCATCATGCCAGGTGACGCCGAAGTTACCAAACTGCTGATCGACAAGAACATTCCGGTTCGCGCCGAAAAACAACAGCAGTCGGGCTTTCAGTCGTTCCTGATTACACTGCTTCCCTTCCTGCTGCTGATTGGTGTCTGGGTCTATTTCATGAACCGGATGCAGGGCGGTGGCAAAGGCGGCGCGATGGGCTTTGGCAAGTCCAAGGCCAAGATGCTGACCGAAAAGCATGGCCGCGTGACCTTTGACGACGTCGCGGGCATCGACGAGGCCAAGGAAGAACTGGAAGAGATCGTGGAATTCCTGCGCAACCCGCAGAAATTCAGCCGTTTGGGCGGTAAGATCCCCAAAGGCGCGCTGTTGGTGGGCCCTCCTGGCACTGGTAAAACCTTGTTGGCCCGTGCGATTGCGGGTGAGGCGGGTGTGCCGTTCTTCACCATTTCCGGTTCGGACTTTGTTGAGATGTTCGTGGGTGTCGGTGCGAGCCGCGTCCGCGACATGTTCGAACAGGCCAAGAAAAACGCGCCGTGTATCGTGTTCATCGACGAGATCGACGCTGTGGGCCGCCATCGTGGCGCAGGTTACGGCGGCGGCAATGATGAGCGCGAACAGACCCTCAACCAGTTGCTGGTCGAGATGGACGGGTTCGAGGCCAATGAAGGTGTGATCATTCTGGCGGCCACCAACCGCAAGGACGTTCTAGACCCCGCGCTGCTGCGTCCGGGCCGGTTTGACCGCAACGTGACCGTCGGCAACCCTGACATCAAAGGCCGCGAGAAAATCCTGGGCGTTCACGCCCGCAAGACCCCATTGGGCCCCGATGTCGATCTGCGCATCATAGCGCGAGGAACCCCGGGCTTCTCTGGTGCTGATCTGGCGAACCTGGTGAACGAGGCTGCGCTGATGGCTGCCCGTGTAGGCCGTCGCTTTGTCACCATGGAAGATTTCGAGAACGCCAAGGACAAGGTGATGATGGGGGCCGAGCGCCGCAGCATGGTGCTGACCCAGGATCAGAAGGAAAAGACCGCCTATCACGAGGCGGGTCACGCTGTCGTCGGTTTGGAACTGCCGCTTTGTGATCCGGTCTATAAGGCGACGATCATTCCGCGTGGTGGTGCGCTGGGTATGGTTGTGTCGTTGCCCGAGATGGACCGTCTGAACTACCACCGCGATGAATGCGAGCAAAAGCTGGCCATGACCATGGCGGGCAAGGCCGCTGAGGTCATCAAATACGGTGAAGATCATGTCTCGAACGGCCCGGCCGGTGACATTATGCAGGCCAGCCAGCTGTCGCGTGCGATGGTGATGCGCTGGGGCATGTCTGACAAAGTTGGCAACATTGACTATGCCGAAGCGCACGAAGGTTATCAGGGCAATACTGCCGGTTTTTCGGTTTCGGCTCATACCAAAGAGCTGATCGAGGAAGAGGTGAAGCGCCTGATCCAGCAGGGCTATGAGCGGGCGTATAAGATCCTGACCGAAAAGAACGAGGAATGGGAGCGTCTGGCACAAGGGTTGCTGGAATACGAAACCCTGACGGGCGACGAGATCAAGCGCGTCATGAACGGTGAGCCGCCCACCGAAAGTGACGACGAGGGCGACAAGCCGGATGAGGGCAGCGCCCCCAGCGTAACCGCCATTCCGAAGACCAAGGTCAAGAAGTCGCCGCCGGACGGCGGGATGGAGCCGGAACCTTCGGCGTAAAAATCAAAACCCGGGCCAACGCCCGGGTTTTTGCTTTCCCTCAGCATGTTCCTGCGCTTTATGCATGGCATGAAATGCGCAGAAGGGACCAAGCGATGCCGTTTTTGAAAGAAACCGAATATGCAGGCGAAGTGGTTTGGTTGGGCCATGTTCCAGCAGGCCAATCCCTGCGTGCAGCCTCGGTGGACAAGCGGGACCTGCGGTTTGACGGTGTTCAGGGCGAGCGGCACGAAGGGCTCAATCGCGCGTCCTGTGTTCGGGTCAAGAACCTCTATCCTCAAGGAACCGAAATCCGCAATGTGCGCCAATTGTCGGTCCTGTCGGTTGAAGAGCTGAATGCTATTGCGGCGGAGATGAAGATGGATCGGCTTGATCCGTCCTATCTGGGGGCGTCGATCGTTCTGGAAGGGATCCCGGATTTTTCGCATATCCCTCCGTCCTCGCGTCTGCAAACAGACGCGGGCGCAACGATCACCGTTGATATGGAGAATGCGCCTTGTGTCTTGCCTGGGCGCGAGATCGAGGCGGATCACACCGGATATGGCGCGGGCTTCAAACCTGCCGCTCAAGGTCGACGGGGTGTAACGGCATGGGTCGAGCGGCCCGGAGTTCTGAAGCTTGGCGACAGGATGCGGCTGTTTGTGCCGGATCAGCCACTTTGGCAGCCTTAAGGGACAGTTGGTTTCCGATTTGCGTCGCGCAGCCACCGGCAACGCCGTTTCGCGGCATGAATATGTCGGAATCCATTACCATTAGCGGTGTGCGCATCAGTATATGTTGCGCAATGCCGACGTGTTTCGTCGGTTTTGCACGGCATTCAATCAGGGACGCTGCCCAATGAGCTATAAATCCGACATCGAAATCGCCCGCGAAGCGAACAAGAAGCCGATTCAGGACATCGGAGCCAAGATTGGCATCGACTCTGCTGATCTGCTGCCATACGGCCATGACAAGGCAAAGGTCAGCCAGAACTTTATCAACTCGGTGCAGAGCCGCGAAGACGGCAAGCTTATTCTGGTAACGGCGATCAACCCGACCCCCGCGGGCGAAGGGAAAACCACCACCACCGTTGGTCTGGGCGATGGTTTGAATCGCATCGGCAAAAACGCGATGATCTGTATTCGCGAGGCGTCGCTTGGCCCCAACTTTGGTATGAAAGGGGGCGCTGCTGGTGGCGGATATGCGCAGGTTGTTCCGATGGAGGAGATGAACCTGCACTTCACCGGTGACTTCCACGCCATTACCTCAGCCCACTCGCTGCTCTCGGCGATGATTGACAACCACATCTATTGGGGCAACGAGGCCGAGATCGACATCCGCCGCGTCGCCTGGCGCCGCGTGGTTGACATGAACGACCGTGCCCTGCGCCAGATCACCGCGTCGCTGGGTGGTGTTTCGAACGGTTTCCCGCGCGAGACCGGGTTCGACATCACCGTGGCCTCTGAGGTTATGGCTATCCTTTGCCTCGCAAACGATCTGCAGGACTTGGAAAAACGTCTGGGCGACATCATCGTGGCCTATCGCCGTGACAAGTCGCCAGTCTATTGCCGCGACATCAAGGCCGAAGGCGCAATGACCGTGCTGCTGAAAGACGCGATGCAGCCGAACCTGGTGCAGACGCTGGAAAACAACCCGGCCTTTGTCCACGGCGGACCGTTCGCCAATATCGCCCATGGCTGCAACTCGGTGATCGCGACCAAGACCGCGCTGAAAGTGGCCGACTATGTCGTGACCGAAGCCGGCTTTGGTGCTGATCTGGGTGCCGAGAAGTTCATGAACATCAAGTGCCGCAAAGCCGGTATCGCGCCGTCTGCGGTGGTTCTGGTGGCCACGGTGCGCGCGATGAAGATGAATGGCGGTGTCGCAAAGGCTGATCTTGGGGCCGAGAACGTGGACGCGGTGGTCAATGGCTGCGCCAACCTGGGTCGCCACATCGAAAACGTGAAGTCTTTTGGCGTGCCAGTTGTTGTCGCGATCAACCACTTTGTCACTGATACCGACGACGAGGTTGAAGCGGTCAAGAAATACTGTGCTGATCACGGGGTCGAGGCGGTTCTGTCGCGCCACTGGGAGTTGGGCTCGGAAGGGTCAGCGCCTTTGGCGGAAAAAGTCGTGGAGATCGTTGAGGGTGGGACAGCGAATTTCGCGCCGATTTACCCTGACGACATGCCGCTCTTTGAAAAGATCGAAACCATTGCCAAGCGTATCTATCGCGCCGACGAAGTTCTGGCCGACAATAAAATCCGCAACCAATTGCGCGAATGGGAAGCTGCTGGATACGGCAACCTGCCTGTCTGTATGGCAAAAACCCAATATTCGTTTTCGACCGATCCGACACTGCGCGGCGCGCCTACGGGACACTCGGTGCCGGTGCGCGAGGTTCGTCTGTCTGCAGGTGCCGGCTTTATCGTGGTTGTCTGCGGTGAGATCATGACAATGCCGGGTCTGCCTCGTAAGCCAGCCGCCGAAGCGATCTGTTTGAATGATGAAGGTCAGATTGAGGGCTTGTTCTAAGCCCTCGAATAAGACATCTCGTGGTCCGGAAACAGCCCTGGGCCACGAGGAGACACCAATGCCCACACTGACGTCGCCGCAGGATTGCAAAACCATGGGTGAATTGCGGGCGCAGATCGACAGTCTGGATAGACACCTGATCGAAATGCTGAAAACGCGCGCTGGATATATCGACCGTGCCGCTGAATTGAAACCGGGCGAGGGCCTGCCAGCCCGAATTCCGGACCGCGTCGAAGAAGTGGTGCAACGTGTGCGTGCTGCGTCGGACCGTCGGGGATTGGACCCTGATCTGGCCGAGCGGTTGTGGCGCATCCTGATTGACTGGTCTATCGCACGCGAAGAACGTGTGATTGGCACTGATTGACAGACCGGGCGCTGCTGCGCCCGATCCGTTTTCTGAAAGAAGGGACGACAAAATGGTAGCTCAGGTTATTGATGGAAAGGCCTTTGCCGCCAAAGTGCGCGCGCAAGTGGCCGACCAGGTTGCAAAGCTGAAAGAGGAAAACGGGATCACCCCTGGACTTGCGGTTGTTCTGGTGGGTGAGGATCCGGCCAGCCAGGTCTATGTCCGCTCCAAGGGCAAACAGACCGTCGAAGTTGGCATGAACTCGTATGAGCACAAGCTGGAGGCCAACACCTCGGAAGAGGATCTGCTTGCCTTAATCGACAAGCTAAACAGCGACCCTGCGGTTCACGGCATTCTTGTGCAATTGCCTCTGCCCAAGCATCTGAACGAAGATTTGGTGATCAACTCGATTGATCCTGCCAAGGATGTCGACGGGTTCCACATTTCGAATGTGGGCCTGCTGGGCACTGGGCAGAAGTCGATGGTACCTTGCACGCCACTGGGGTGCTTGATGATGCTGCGCGAACACCATGGCTCGTTGTCGGGCATGGACGCGGTTGTGATTGGCCGGTCCAATATCGTGGGTAAGCCAATGGCGCAGCTGCTGTTGGGTGACAGTTGCACAGTAACAATCGCCCATTCTCGGACCAAAGACCTGCCTGATGTTGTGCGCCGCGCGGATATCGTTGTGGCCGCAGTGGGACGCCCTGAAATGGTGCCGGGCGACTGGATCAAGGAAGGCGCAACCGTGATTGATGTGGGCATCAACCGGATCGAGCGCGATGGCAAGAACAAGCTGGTTGGGGATGTGGATTATGCCAGCGCCGCCGAGCGCGCGGGAGCCATTACACCTGTACCCGGCGGTGTCGGACCCATGACCATCGCCTGCCTGCTGGCGAACACACTGACGGCCTGTTGCCGCGCTAACGGCCTGCCCGAACCCGAGGGTCTGACCGCCTAAGTCAGAGATGCGTTTCCTAAAGATGACAGGCTGCGACGATATAAAACTTGCGGCCTGTCAAGATGCCTAACAAATGCTTTAACTCTCTTCCTAACGCTTTGCGTTGTCCGAAAGCCGTGATAAACGTTCTATTCCAAATGGTTACGTTCCAATCGCTGGCGCCTGTTTGGCCCGGCACTCGGAGGATAAATGTTAAGTGTCGCGTCTTCGAGATTGAGCGGGTTGAACGCTCACCTCAGCCTTCAGAGAGTGTTGGCAGGTTTGGTGTTTATCCCTCTATTAGCCTACTCATTTAAGCCGTTTGGAGACATGCAGCTGTCGTTTTCTCTGCGGCTGCTCTTTTGGACCGGAGTTCTGGCTCTGGCACTCACGGTGACATGGGTAGCTCGAAAAATGCTGCAGGAGCGGTTGAGCGATGCTGCGGTTTTTACGCGGGACGTGATTTATGCCGTCGTGATTCTTGCCCTGTTTGCACCGTCTCTGTGGCTGTTGGGGTGGCTGATCTTCACCTGCAGCGGGTTGACCGCTCCGAACTTAGCGTCAGTGCTCCCTTATGGCGCGATCTTTGCCACCGGGCTGCTTCTTGTCCGGCAGGGAGATCGTGTGACTGAGGAGGAGACGCAACAGCAACCCGTGCCTCGTCTGTATAGCCGCCTGCCAGAGACGTTTTCGGGCCAGGTTTTTCGATTGGCGGTACGGGACCATTGCGTCGATGTCGTAACCTCGGAGGGAGTGTTCACGATCAGATCCCGGTTCACGGATGCCATCGCTGAAATGGAGCCGGTTGAGGGCCATTGTGCACATCGCTCGCACTGGGTGGTGGATTCTGCGATTGAAGGAACCGAAAAACAGGGTGGCAAGACGTTTCTGCGCCTCAGCAATGGTGACCTTGTTTCGATCAGTCGAAAATACCGCCCGGGCCTGGAACAGGCAGGGCTGATCTAGCCTGCGCGTTACCGTGGCATGGGTATCTTGACAGGATTGCTGCCGGTCAGGATCGCTTGCGCTTCACCGGTCATCAGCTTGGCCAGAACGGCGTCGGTACATCTCAGCCCGCCGGTATAGGTGCCATACGCCGGAAGGATCAAGCGCTGCCCGTTGACAAGGAATGCCGGGCGCGAAATCGTTCTTCCCTTGGCTGCAAGGCTGGCTTTGGGGTGGTAGTGGCCCGAAATCTCTCCCACACCATCCGCAGTCGCGATATGGCGAAACACCAATGACCCGAGAACCCATTCGGAAAGATGAGTTCCACCCAGTTCAACAGGGCCAGGATCATGATTGCCTTCGATCCAGATCCAACGCCGCCCGGCCTGCATTGCTGTGATCTGCAATCTGTCTTGCGCAGGCAAGGCGCGCGAGGCATCGAGGTCATCGAAACTATCGCCCAGACAAATCACCGTCTCGGCCTGGCTATGTTCGAGATCGGCGGCCAGACGCGTCAGCGTTTCGCGACTGTCATAGGGTGGAAGGGCCACGCCACCCCGTCTGACGATGCGCTCAGACTTGCCGAGATGCAGATCAGAGACACATAGCACGCGCTGCTCAGGCCACCATAACGCCCCAGACCCCAGCGCCCGAAGCGCTTGTCCGCAGAAGGTGAAGTCAACAAAGTTCATGAAACGTTCTTTGCTGCTTGAGGCGCCAGTTGCAAGCGGAATCATTGCGCGGCCAATCCTGCAGCCTGCAATAGACGCGCGCTTTCTTCCGCCAGCAATCGTTCTTCTGCTGCACCTTTGACAGGAACTTTGCCTACCTCAAGGAACAAAGGTGCAGCCAGTGGTGACACGCGATCCAGCCGCAGCAGATCAATGCGGTCCCCGATACGCGAGATCATGGCCTCGATCCGCCCGAAATCGACTAGCCCGCGCATGGCTTCTTCGCGGGTGATTTGCATCAGCAGGTGGTCGGGGTCGTATTTCAGAAGCGTGTCGTAGAGGATATCAGACGAAAATGTCGCCTGACGTCCCGACTTCTTCTGCCCGGCGGTCTTGCGTTCGATCAGCCCCGCTATGGTGGCCGAGGCGCGGAAGGTGCGCTTCATCACCGCGTTTCCGGCCAGCCAGGTGTCCAACCCCTCGCGCAAAGCGTCGATGTTGAATAAGGGGCGGGGGTCGGTCACGGCCTCAAGCCCCCAGATCAATGTCGCATAGTCTGTCGCCACAAAGCCCAGCGGCGCAAGGCCGGTTTCCTCCATCCTTTTGGTCAGAAGCAGGCCCAGCGTCTGCTGCGCGTTGCGCCCGGCAAAGCCGTAGACACACAGATGCTCGCGCCCGTCATTGGGAAAGCTTTCGATCAGCAACCGCTCACGCTGAGGCAGTCGTGACATCTGACGTTGCAGCGCCAACCACTCTGCTGTGTGTTTCGGCAATTGCGGCCAGTCGGGTTGGGCAAACATGCGCAGGATACGGTCACTCAGCTGGGTCGAGGTGGCGAATTTCGTGCCCGAGAAGGTGGCGATCTTGGGTTTGCGGTCGGCCCGACGGTTCACTTCGACCACCATCTCGCGCAGCCCTTCATAACGCACGATCTGCCCGCCGATCAGGAAGGTGTCACCGGGTGTGAGAGAGGCGGCAAAGGCTTCTTCGACCTCACCCAGAGGTTTGCCGCCCCGGCTGCGCTTTAATCGCACCTTCAGCGTGTCGGTGTCTTGAATAGTACCGAGGTTCATACGAATGCGCTGAGCTGCGCGCGGGTCGCGCAGCTGCCATAGCCCGTCGGGGCGTTGCTGTAACCGTTGCCAGCGGTCATAGGCGCGTAGGGCGTAGCCGCCGGTGGCGCAGAATTCCAGACAGGCGTCAAAACTGTCACGGCGGAGCGCAGCATAGGGACCGGCCGAAGTAAGCTCGGCGTACAACATATCCGCATCAAACGGGCCCGAGGCCGCTGCGATCAGGATATGTTGGCAAAGGACATCCCGAGGGCCCGCAGCGCGGGGGTCGCCGTCCAGATCATGGGCTTTCACGGCCTCAAGCGCGGCCACGCATTCCACCACTTCGAACCGGTTTGCCGGCACCAAAAGCGCCTTGGACGGCGCGTTATAGCGGTGGTTGGCTCGTCCGATCCTTTGGACCAGACGTTTGACATTTTTAGGCGCGCCGATCTGGATCACCAGATCTACGTCCCCCCAGTCGATCCCCAGATCCAGACTGCCGGTGCAGACGATGGCCCGCAGATCACCGCGCACCATGGCGGCTTCGACCTTTTCGCGCTGTTGCCGTTCCAAGCTGCCGTGATGGATGCCAATTGGCAGAGCGTCATCATTGGCCAGCCACAGGTTGTGAAAAAAGATCTCGGCCTGCGCGCGGGTGTTGTGAAAGATCAGCGTGGTTTTGTGTTTTTTGATCTGCTCCAACACCGCCGGTATCGCATAGGCCGCACCACCGCCAGACCAGGGCGGCATCTCTTCCGTTTGCAGCATCGCGATATCGGGGTCGGGCCCGGGATCTGCTTGCACGATGTGGCAGGGATCGGGATGACGGGCCAGAAAGCGGGCGATGGCGTCGGGATCTTCGACTGTGGCCGACAGGCCAACACGCCGCAGTTCGGGGCACAGCGTTTGCAACCGCGCCAGCGCCAACATCAGCTGATCGCCCCGTTTGCTCTCGGCCAGCGCGTGGATCTCATCCACAATAATGCGACGCGTGCCGGAAAACATCCGGGCCGCGTCCTCGTATGAGGTCAGCAGCGCCAGGCTTTCCGGCGTAGTCAGCAGGATATGCGGAGGGTCCGCGCGTTGGCGTTTCTTGCGAGTGGCTGAGGTATCGCCTGTCCGGTCTTCGATCCGAATGGGCAACCCAATCTCGTCGACGGGCGTGCGGAGGTTCCGCTTGATATCCGCTGCCAGCGCTTTCAGCGGTGAGACATAGATGGTGTGCAGCCCGTCATGCCCGCCTTCGCCAAGTTCGGCCAGCGAGGGCAGAAATCCGGCCATGGTCTTGCCGCCGCCCGTGGGGGCAATCAGCAAACAGGCGGGTTCTTGGGCCCGGTCGAACATGTCTTGTTGATGCGGATGGATGGACCAGCCTTTTTGGCTGAACCAATCCGTGATCCGCGATGGAATCTGCGTCATGAACGCAGATTATCCGGTGTCTGCCCGGAAGGGCATGGGCTTATTTGACGATTTTCTCGTCCTTGACGAACATGTTGGCCCAGGCACGATCAATCAGATCGGGGCTCATCTGATAGGGGATGCCCTCGAATTCGCAGATCGAAATCATCTGGTCGATCAGGAAGATCGGCTGATAGTTCGCGTAGATGTTGTTGATAGTCGGGTACTTGACCTTCAACAAATGCACCAGAGCGGCCTCATCCAACGGAATACCGCGTTTGCGCGCAACCATCGCAAAGATTTTCAGGAAGTTCTCCTGGTTTGGGCCGTCGATTTTGATCTTGAAGAAGATCCGGCGCAAAGCCGCTTGGTCAAAGATTTCGTTCGGGTGGAAGTTGGTCGAGAAGATGACCAGCGTGTCAAAGGGCACTTCGAATTTTTCACCCGATTGCAGGCCAAGGATATCCTTGCCTTCTTCGAGCGGAACAATCCAGCGGTTGATCAGCGCCTGCGGCGGCTCTGCCTGACGACCAAGGTCGTCCACGATGAAGATGCCGCCGGTTGATTTTAGCTGCAGCGGCGCCTGATAGGTCCGGGCGGTGGGGTTATAGACCAGATCCAGCATGCTGAGCGACAATTCACCACCGGTCACAACGGTTGGGCGTTCGCACTGAACATAGCGTGAGTCGAACCGTTTGCGGCGACGCAGGCTGTTGGGGTCATCGGGCTCTTGTTCGATGGCGGTGTGTACAATCGGGTCATAAACGGTGATCACCTGACCGGCATATTCAATAGCCCAGGGCACATAAACGTTGTCGCCCAACGCATCACGAATACCGTTCGAGATTGAGGACTTACCATTGCCCGGAGGGCCATACATAAGAACCGAGCGACCGGCGCTGACGGCGGGGCCCAACTGATCCAGCAGATCGTCGGGCAGAACCAGATGGCCCATCGCACCCGTCAGCTGATCTCGGGTCACCTGAATGTTGCGGATTGACTGGCGTTTGACCTGCTCGCGGTAGACATCCAGCGGCACCGGCATTGCGCCGAAATATTCTGACTGGCTGAGCGCGTCCAGCGCCCGGGCCTTGCCCGCATCGGTCAGCTGATACCCCATCTCATTGCCCGAGTTGGCATTGAGTGTACCGGTCGCTTCCAGCAGCTTTTGGTCACGGGCCATGTCGATCAGTTCTTGCGTGACAGCGCCCGGCAGACATATCGCGGTGGCAATTTCCGAAACCGTATCCACATTCTTTCGAAAGATGGTTTTCAGCAGAATGTCCCGCATCATAACCAGAGGAAGTCTCATCTCTCCCAGGCCCTTAGGGGCAGGGGGGGCCATTACGGAAGTGGTCTGCATATTCATGAGCGTCGCCCGTCTATCCAAAAATAACGTCAATAACCTGTGCAGGCTTACGCGTTAAAATTTGGCGGGGCTTTGTGGCAGGACCAAGGCGCTGGCAAGGCGTGGTGATGATTGTTTACGACCCGCGAAGCGCGCCGAAAATCAAGTAGATACAAAGGGTTCCGGCCAGTGTCAGACCCATGGGGAACTTTTTTCCCATCTCCCAGCTTTTCCAGTCGGGGGCGAACTGGCGCAGAGGCGTATGCTTGACCAACCTATGCGCTGTGACCGATCCCAAGGTGGTTGCCGCCAGGATCATGATCACCAGGAACAGATCCCCGGTCCAGATAAACGGGGCTGCCGCGGCGCAGAACTTTGCGTCTCCGGCGCCCATTGCGCCAGCAGCGTTCAGGACAATGCCAGCCAGCAGGACCACAAGAAAATGCGACAATTGCCAGACATAGACCGGCAGAGTTAGCCCGAAACTGCCTTGTACCCATTCTCCCGACCAAGGGGGCAGCAGGAACAGACCGACAGTGACAAAAACAATCAGCAGCGCCGTGACGGCATGGTTCTTGATGCGCATTTCCCGCATATCGGTGAATGCAACGTAAAAGCAGATCGGCGCCACGAAGGGTAGAAACCACGCCGCGACTGCGGCCGGTATGACCATGGATCAGGCTTCCTCAAGCGCGCGCAAAGAGCGGACGGCCTCATCAAAATGCTGCGGGTGGGTGGCGATGGCTTCGCGGAACAAGTTCTTGGCGATATTGATGTCACCCCGTTTCACAGCGGAAATGCCCATCGTGTTCAGCAAAAGCGCGCGCTCTGTTTGCGACATCGGGATGACAGGCAGGCTGTAATTCCCCTGAGCGCTGCGCGCCAGAACAAGATTGTTCTTTGCGGTAAACAGATTCTTGTCCTGCTGGATAGCCTGCGTGAACAGACGTTCGGCATCAACAAAATCGCCGCGCGTCAGCTTGGAATAACCCCAATTGTTCATAACGCCTGCCGGTCGTGTGGTCAGACCAACAGCTGTTTCATAGAACTGATCCGCGCGCTTCCAATCTTTTCGAGAATCTGCGACGACCGCTTCAAGCCTGTAGCGTTTGAAGGTCTCATAGGTCGGGGGAATGGCATCAAGCACTGCTTTCGCTCCATTCCAATCACCATTTCGCACCAGCGCGTCGGCATATTCCACACGATCGGAATTTGTGACGCCGTTCATCGTCGTAACCCGTTTCCAGGCGGCTGACGCTTCGGTTGTGCGTTTCGCACGTGTCAGGCTGATCGCCAACCCGCGTTGCAAATCGATACGGTCCGGATTCTTGGCTGCGGCACCCATAAAATAGGTCACCGCTTCGTTCGGGTCGGCGGCTGTCAAGAGAACTTCATTGAGGTTCGTCTCGTCAATAACGTTCACTTCCTGAAACGTGCGTTCGACCTTTTCTTCTTCGGTCTCTTTTTCGCACGCAGCCAGAACAAAGCCGCACATAACAATGGTCGGAATCACAAATGTATGGCGCATTTTTGCGTCCTTTACTGCTCTTTGCCTCTGTTACTGGACTTTCCGCAGCAGGAATTCTCCGTCCCCGCGCTGTTCCAGCTCAAATTCTTGTTCTTGCGGCGTATTATTAACAGGATTTTCCATTTTTGCGAGTGCTAAGCGCAGATTGTCACGGATTGCGTCACTTTCGCCATTGTCCAGCGCATAGGCCCGTCGAAAGACTTGCGCTGCTTCGGGATATTCACCCTTTTCGACCAAAAGAACACCCAGGTTGTTCCAGCCCACGGGCCAGTCGGGTTCTTTCTCGACCGCTTGTCTGAGCAGAGGTTCAGCCTGACCCAGGCGACGCAACCCTACATTGGCTGTGCCAAGCGATGTCAGGACCCGTGCGCTGAGGCCTTCGTCAAGCGCGACGCGTGAGAAAGACTTGAGCGCAAGTTCATATTCGCCCGCCGCCATCAGGCGATTGCCAACGGTGAATTCGTCTTCACCTTCGGCACTTGTATCGATGCCTGGCGCAAACGGATCGGGCGTATTAATGGGCTCAGTGCACGAAGCCACCATGGCAACGACCATGGTGGCTAGGAACGTTTTACGCGCGCACCTTGTTCCGGCGCTTGAGAATGAATTCATGCCTGTATCAGACTCCGGTGGAGACTCCACCGCCTCTGCCGAACTCCATGATGCCTTTTGCCGAAGGCCCCACAAGAATGACAAGCAGCGGAGGAACTGTCAGCATCATTGTGGCAAGTGTCATTTTGGTTGGCAACTTATTCGCGGCCTCTTCGGCCCGCATCACGCGTTTGTCACGCATCTCGCCGGCGTAAACTCGCAAAGCTTCGGCGATGGACGTACCGAATGTTGCCGATTGGATCATCACGGTCACAAACGCGCTGACATCCTGCACGCCACACCGCGTTGCAAAATCACGCAGCACCGTGTCTTTTTCTTTACCGGCTTTCATCTCGTAGGCGACGACTTCGAATTCAAGCGCGATGTCGGGGTAGGATTCCTTCATCTCGGCGGCTACGCGCACGATCGCCTGATCCAATGACTGGCCGGCTTCAACGCAGACCAGCATCAGGTCCAACGTATCGGGGAAACCGGCGATGATCGCCTCTTCTCGTTCCGCAACGCGTCGCGTCACCCAGTATTTCGGAACAAAATACCCGGCCAAACCGGGGCCAAGGACCCGCAATAGCAGCTGAGTTGAATCGAACTCCTGGCCGTTTGCAAAAACCGTTACGAGGGAAATCCCGACCAAGATGCCGACGATTCCCAACGCAAACTGGGAAAAGTGATAAAACCGAACCGCGTCCTTTGACTGATACCCCGCCTGGCGCAGCTTCAGCTGAACGGCCGAATACTCTTCCTGATCTTTTGGCTCCAGGAAAGTCGCAAATTTTTCAAGCTGTTCGTTCTGCCCAGCCTGACGCAGTCGCTCTTTCTGAGCTTTTTTGCTTTTCTTCGGCGCCGCGGTTGAACGCTGCAGCTTTTTCAACGGATCTTCGGGTTGGTTCAGCATCAGCGGCACCGCCACCAGGACCATGATAAGCCCAAGCGCCCCGACGATGATCAGGGGGGCAAGCTCGCCGAGGTTTTCGGTAAGGAAGGTGTTGATACTACTCAGGAATTCCATGACCTAACCTCAGACCTTGATGTTTGTCAGAATGCGCATGACGATCAGGTTCAGCGTCAGCATGATGCCAACGAAGAAACACGCGGGGATGAAATACGGGTGATCCAAAACATCGTCGTAGTAGGTCGGATCATTCACCATGATAAAGATCAGACACGCCACCGGGAAACCCGATAGAAACTTGCCCGACCATTGCGCTTCTGCGGTGATTGCTTTCACGCGGCGGAACAGACGAAACCGTGCCCGGATCACTTGGGCCAGACCAGCCAGAATTTCGGCAAGGTTACCACCAGATTGTTGCTGAATCCCAACCGCAACGGCGAGGAAGCGAAGATCCTGCATGTCCAAACGGGCCGCCATTTCTTTCAGCGCCTCACCCACATCGCGACCATAGGCGACTTCATCGGAGATGATGCCAAACTCGGTCGCCAGCGGGCCATCGACCTCGTTCGCGACGATCTGAATGGACGAAACGAACGGGTTACCGACACGCAATGATCGAACCATAAGCTCGACAGCGTCAGGCAACTGTTCTTCGATGAGTGCCATGCGCTTTTTAGCTTTTTGGTTAACCCACGCATAAACAGCGCCAACACCAATCGCGACCGAAAGCGCCGAGCGCAGCAGAATGTCCGTTGCGGTAGCCACGCTGAGCGCGACAAAAACCAAGCCGGACAACGCTGCCATAATGACAACCAACTGTCTTGGTGAGAAAGCGATCGCTGCTTTTTGTGCCTTGTCCGCAAGAAGCGAATACAGCGGGATCGACTGGGTCTTCATATGCTGCTGCATTTCTTTGCGCAGCTGCTCAAGAACCTGTTCGCGCCCGACGCCTTTGTCGATCATATCGAGGCGGCGATTGACCTTGCTGTTCAGACTGATGGATTTGCCGAAGGTAACAAGATAAAGACCTTCAACCAGGGCCAGCACCCCAACAAAAATGGCGACGTAGATGAGCGCCTCAAACGGCAATTGCATATCTGATGTCTCCTACATCGTGGTGGGGTCATAGATCGAAGCGGGCAGGTCAAAGCCCCACAGGCGGAAGCGCTCAGAGAAGTTGCTGCGCACGCCGGTGGCTGTGAAATGACCGATGATCTTATTGTCGGGGGTCAGGCCAACGCGTTGAAATTTAAAGATTTCCTGCATCGAGATTACGTCACCTTCCATCCCGGTAATCTCGGTGATGGAAGTCATCCGGCGCGAGCCGTCCTGCAAGCGGCTGGCCTGAACGATCAGGTTCACAGCGCTTGAGATCTGGCTGCGGACCGCTTTGATCGGCATTTCGATCCCGGCCATCGCGATCATGTTTTCAAGACGCGAGATGCCGTCACGGGCCGAGTTGGCGTGGATCGTGGTCATGGAACCGTCGTGGCCGGTGTTCATGGCCTGCAACATGTCGATCACTTCGGCGCCACGCGTCTCACCCACGATGATACGGTCAGGGCGCATACGCAGGGCGTTTTTCAGACAATCGCGCGGGCTGACCTCACCTTTGCCTTCCACGTTGGGCGGGCGGCTTTCCATCCGACCAACATGGGTCTGTTGCAGCTGAAGTTCCGCAGTATCCTCAATGGTCAGGATGCGCTCGGCGTCGTCGATGAAGCTGGACAAGGCGTTCAGCGTGGTCGTTTTACCCGAACCGGTACCACCCGACACGATGATGTTCAGGCGGGTCGATACTGCGGCCTGCAGATATGCCGCCATTTCCTCGGTAAACGCGCCGAAATTGACCAGATCGTCGATCCCCAGCTTGTCTTTCTTAAACTTACGAATGGACACCAGCGAGCCATCAACCGCAATCGGCGGGACCATGGCGTTGAAACGCGAGCCATCGGCAAGACGGGCGTCCACATAAGGGTTCGATTCATCAACACGACGACCCACGGCGGATACGATCTTGTCGATGATCCGCATCAGGTGTTTTTCGTCTTTGAAAGTGATGTCACTGATTTCAAGCTTACCGGCACGTTCCACAAAGATCTGCTGTGGACCGTTCACCAGAATATCGTTGACAGTCTCGTCCTGAAGCAAGGTCTCAAGTGGACCAAGACCGGTGACTTCGTCATACAGCTCTTTGTTCAGCTGAGTGCGGTCTTCGCGGTTCAGGATAATGTTGCGCGATTCCAGAACTTCGCTGGCAATTGCACTGATTTCAGCACGCAGATCGGTTTCTGCAGCGTTTTCCAGGGCTGCCAGGTTCAGGTTTTCCAGCAGTTCCCGGTGCAGCTCCAGCTTGATTTCACCTAAACGCTCTTTCCGCTTGCGCTCTTTGTCCGATCCGACAACTTCGCCTTTAGCCTTTTGAACGGGTTTGCGCACGACGGCGTTTGCAGTGGCTTGAGGCGCAGCTGTCTCAGTAGCAGACGCCTGAGGCGGTTGCTGGACCGGTTGGGCGTCGGAAGGTTTCTTGTATCTTGAAAACACGGCGACTCTCCCTCGTGTTAAGCGGCTTCAGCGTCGTTGTTGCCAAGGCTATGAAGCGATTGAGCCAGTTTGGCGATTTCTTTGCGCAATGGGTTTTTGGCCGCTGAGCTTTCCAAGGGCAGACCATGGTCGCCGCTGTTCATGACCGGCTTGCCGCCATCGGGCAGGTGCAAATCGATGGAAATTCCAAGGCTTTCGCCCATACGTTTGACCCGGCTTTTCCCGTTGAGATCCGTGAACTTCGGTGCCCGGTTCAACGCAAAGCGTAATTTGTTGAACGGAAGCTCTTCGGATTGCAGCGCGCGTTTCAGGCGCAGCGCGTTTTGGGCTGATCGCATGTCCAGTTCGATCACAGCAAAGTAAACATGTGCAGCCTGCAACACCGTCTCGGACCAGTGAACCAGCGTTTTTGGCATATCCACGATGACATAGTCGAAATGCCTGCGCGCTGTATCGATAACTTTTTGAATGTCATCGGGCGTAATGATGTCCAGCGGAACCATGTCCGACGGTGCGGTCAAGACTTCCAGTTTGTCATCAAATGTCTGCAACGCTTGGGCAAAGGATTCTTCATCCATCGACGCCGTATCGGAGAGCATCTCAAAAACAGCTTCATGGCGCGGCAGGTCGAGATAGGTTGAAACGGTGCCGTATTGCAAATCCAGATCGATCAGGCAAACACTTGGGCCGTCTTTGGGCGACACATTAGCCAGTTCCCAGGCAAGGTTCACGGCCAGTGTCGTCGCCCCGACGCCACCAGCAAGACCATGGACAACGAACAAAGCGCCTTCTTTGGCCGAATTTTCGGCCAACGCGACAGCCGATTGCTGAACGACAACCGGATCGGGCTGGTTCATCCGATCAATTGCCTCTTGCAATTCGTTTTCTGGAAGCGGGTAGGGGACAAATTCGTCCGCGCCTTTGCGCAAAAGCTGGTGCAATGAGGCTGGAGTAACGTCCTCCGCGATCAGAACGACCTTGATCTTCTTTTCTTTTGCCTGAGTGATGATCTCGCCCATCAAAGACAGGTTGTCTTCGTCATCACCATCTATGGCCAGCGCTACGAACTCCAGCGCTTCGGCTTCAGGTTGGCTGAAAAAAGCAAGGGCTTCGGCGAAACCGAGATCGCCCCAACGTTCGCCCAGAGCGGCTTCCATGTCTTCGATCAGAAGGTCGAAATTCTGAACATCCCGGCTGATTGTGCAGGCCAGGATGGCGGTGTCATCATCGTGCGGCGTTGCGCTCATCTTAAATCAATCCTCGTCGAGAGGGCTGAGCAAACCGGCTGAACTGTAGGGAAGGTTCTGGTTCGCTGTCGCCCTGGTGCGGTCAATCTAAACCGCAGGTCACCCTATTGTTCGCAATGTCGCGTGGAAGTTGGGCGAGATTTAGGCGCAAAAGAACCAATTGTTTGAAATTGGGCGACGATGCCGCCCAATTTCATTTTATTGTGTTATTCGCCGCTATTGACGTCTTCTTGTTTCTGAATGTCACTCTTTGTTTTCGCGCTTTCGACGTATTCGCGATAAATGACTTCAGCATACTTGCCATCGAGCAGCTGGTTGCGGCTGTCGACGAAACCCGAGACTTCGGTTACGGTTCGGCGGTTTCGACGGTCCCGATTTGGCGTATCGACCAGTGGGCGCGATTTGCCAAACGAAACAGCTGCCTCCAGACGCGAGCGCGAGATACCCTGTTGGGTCAGGAATGCAACTGCAGCATTGGCGCGACGTTGCCCCAAAGCCTGGTTGTATCCGCTTGAGCCAACAGCATCTGTGTGTCCGTAGACGCGGAAGCGTGCTTCAGGGAACTGTTTGATCCAATCGGCCTGGCGCAACAGGATTTGCTGTGCCGACGCATCCAACTGCGAGCTATTGAAAGCAAAGTTGATTTGCGTCGGTACCTCAGCAGCGAAGCGTTGCCCAAGGATCTGTGCGTAGGACAGTTCTCCGCTTTGAACTTGGATATTGTTCAAGGTGGCGTTGCCAAAAGTGCCCTGATCAATCTCAAATCCTGCTTCACGTGTGCAGCCAGCGATCGCGACTGAAAGACCGAGTGTAATAATCCACTTATTCATTGGTCTTACCCTCCAATTAATCCAGCACGTAGCCGTATGAGCTGCCGAAATCTTGATTGGCGATCTCTGACGCGGCACCATTGCCAAGACGTTCGGTTCTGGCGACGCGCCCGTTGACGAACAGGTCAAACTCGCTGGGCGGTTTCACCCGATCTGTCGGCAGGGCAAGCGCCTCACCGCGTGTCGGCGTGACCAGATGCGCTGTTACGATGATGATCAATTCACTCTGTTCACGCTGGTATTGCGAACTGCGGAACAGTGCACCCAACACAGGAACGTCACCGAGCCATGGAACTTGTGCGCTCAGATCTGCGAAGTCATCTTGGATCAACCCAGCAATCGCAAAGCTTTCACCATCGCGCAGTTCAACGGTTGTCCGCGTTTGCCGCACAATAAAGCTTGGAACGTTGTCACCATTGATGGTGAAGGTCGAGTTCGGGTCGATGCTGGACACGGTTGCGCCTAGTTCCAAGTTGATCAGGTCTCCGTCGACAACGCGTGGAACGAACAGAAGCTGAACACCAAACTGCCGGTATTCAATTGCGACCACACCATCATCTTGCGGAACCGGGATCGGAACCTCACCACCGGCCAGGAACTCGGCCTCTTGCCCAGAAAGGGCAGACAGGTTCGGTTCCGCCAAGCTGCGCGCCAGCCCTTTGTTTTCAAGCGCTTCGAGCAACAACCGGACTTGAGTAGAGCCCGCGCCAAACCCGAAGAGGATAGCGCCGGTATTCGTTTGAACAAACGGAATGTTGTTGTTCAAAGCGTTGCTCAATGCACCTTGGTTGTTCAGGGTATTAAAGCCGCCTGATGCGTCAGTTCCGCCAAAGCCAAGCGATGCGGTCAGGCTTTTGGCGACCGACCGGTTCATCTCGGCAAAGCGGACTTTCAGCATCACCTGCTGAACACCCGCGACGCTCATCAGGTTGGATACACGCTCGGGCGCATACCGTTCGGCCAATTCCAGTGCACGTGCCAGACGTGCGCTGCTGGAAACCGTACCGGATAGCACGATACCGTCATTGGCTGTGCGCACTTCGATCTGCTCGTTTGGCAGAATTTGGCGAAGCCGCTCTTTAAACTCTGTCACATCCGGCGCAACACGCACCCGAACATTGGCCAGAAGGTTGCCTGCGCCATCGAACAATGTCAGCGTCGTAAGGCCAGGTGTCTTACCCAGCACATAGATCGTCCGATCTGATAGCGAAGAAATGTCAGCGATACCGGCGTTTGCAATGCTAAGCTCTGCAAACGGCTGCTCGCTTTCTACTACAATCGCGCGGTTGACGGGAACTTCCAGCGTTTCCGCTGTCCCTTTCTTGACCACGCGAAGGGTTTCAGCCCAAGCGGCATCGCCGATTGGGCCCACAACTAGCGACAACCCCAGCAGGGTTGCGCTGATCCAGGAACGTATTGTCATGTGACCTGCCTCTCCGATCACCACTCTGTTATATGGGTCTAATGCCCTATGTGAGCGGAGCCTGCGATGAATCTGGATTTATTGCAATAATCAATGGTTTCCGGAGTTTTCCTTATGTGGACAATCCGCAACAACCTAAAAGAGAGAGCCGCGCAAGAAGCGCGGCCCAATAACGTTAACGGGTTGAATTGACGTCAATTTGTGCAGGGGATCGGAGTCTCGACGATCTCTCCGCCGCGGCGGGTTTTGATCGTGCAGACACGCTCGGGCACTGGAGCGGGCGCCGGTGCGGCTTCTTTGATATCCAACAGTTTGCGCTGATCGACTTCTACCGCGCTCGCGACCTCTTCGTCTTGGAACCCAACAAGCGCCAGCGACATACGTCCTGTGTTTTGCGCCTGCGCCAGAGCAGCAATCTGTTCAGATGTCGCTGCCACGGTTACGGTTCGTGCGATTGTCGCGCCCGTCAGATCCGATCCAGCTGTCTGGTCCACCGCAATCAATTCGATATTTGTTTGAATCAAACGGGTGATTTCACCGGCGACGCCTTGTCCAAGCCCTTGGACCGACCCTGTCCAGTAGACATCTACACGGTCACCAGGACGCAGAAAGCCCGAAACACCTGATGCGACATCGACGCTGATGGCAAAGGCGCGCATACCTTTTTCAAGTTGGGATGTTAGCCCGGCAGCTTCACCAGGTCGCGTGACCTTTACGGCAAGCAGCGCTTCGTCTTTTTCCATCGCTCGCAGAACAAAGCGATCCTTGTTAGCGTCGTCCGGGAACAGAACGCTCATGTCCACGAATGCACCCTCGGGAATCGCGTCCTCGGGCCAGCGCACGGTGCGGACATCTTCTGCGACCAGTTTTTCACCGTAGCGGAGTGACCGATTCGAAACGATTACCTCGACAGTCGGGACAAGCCCGGCCTGTGCATTCGCAAGTGCTTCTTCGCGTTGCCGCAGCTCGTAAGCCTGCTGCGCGCGAGTTTTTGTAATATAGTCGCGTGCTAGATATACAGCACCACCGGCCAACGCGACCCCGATGATCAGAACAAGTCCAAAAACAGCTCGCATTTGTTCCTCGTTACCTAATGTTGTTTCACTTCAAACGGCGATCATTGCCGCTTTGGCTCATAGACAACCGTAATCTGGAATTGTGTCGAAAAAGGGGACAATGCGCAGTGTTTTTAGGTCATAAAAAGGTGTGCTGAGCCTCTAGACTCTAGTCGAATTTGAGTTGCACGACCTGTACATTCTCCAGCGCACTACCGGTTTTTTCATCAAGCTCCTGAAGAGACCCGTTCAACTGAGTATAGGTTAGGCCTGCGAGTCCGACGATCCCGGCGGTTAAGACCACCCAATCGACAGTGACAGCGCCGTCTTCGGATTGGAAGAAATCAATAAATTTTACCAACATCGTTTCGCTACCATCCTGGGCTAATAAGTAGGGGTCCCGCCTTGGCAAAGGCGCGACCCCCAAATTCATGTTTCAGCTGTTGCTGATATTACGGCGAAGGTGTGAAGTTCGGCGCAGTTACTGTGGTGTCTGTCAGAGCGGTGCTTACGTCACCGGCCAGGTCGCTGGCACCAGCGCTGATCTGGTTGTAAGCGATTGCTGCCAGAGCAACAACAGCAGCGGTCAGTACGACCCAGTCAACGGTCACAGCACCGTCTTCGTCTTTGCGGAAGTTCTTGATGAACTTGATCATGTTACGTCCCTCCTAAAGGATCAAAAAGTAATAACCTAGGCGTCTTTCAGAGCTTTCTCTCTCAGTCCGCTCCCGATCGTCTCGGTATGACCCAATGTTTGCCTGTTGCGCGTGGCAGGAATTGGGCCAAACGCAATTTTTTTGGAAAAAGACGCGATTTTTTTCCTTTGAGATGATTAAGTGGCTGAAAAATATAGGGAAATATTTTCATATTTTCTTAAAGACTCCTGAGAAGCGATGCAAAATAGCGGCAAATGAGGCGAAACTGCCCCATTCTGGGATGTTTTGCTGGCGTCGAGTGGTGTTTCAGGGTTCTAAATGAGCAAAAAGAACATTCGAGGCAGGCAAATGTTATTTCGCAAAGCGCTGATTTGCGCTTCAGCAGCGTTGTTGCCCATTTCAGGGGCAATTTCGGTATCGGCGACCGAACAAGAACCACGTGGCGTCTATAAGCGCATCAAGGCACCGGCACCGGGGACAAGCCCTCGTGTAACGATACAGATAACGCCAGAAGAACACGCGGCGAAACCGTCTGCGCCAAGTACCGGCGCTGAACTCATCGTGCCCGAAATCATCGCGCGGGCAAAAGCGCCGCCACCTGACTTCGTTTTGCCGGGCAAAGCCAGCAAGCCGGTCGGGTCTTATAAAGCGTTCTGGAATCGTGTGTCGCCAGAGATCGACCGCGCCAGTGCCGAGCGTTTGAGCTCAGCGATTCAGGCGCTTTCTCATGTCAACGTCTCGTCACCAAGGCTGCAAAGCTTGCAAGACATCGCGCAGCAGCGCGGCGTTGATATTCTGCGTTCGACAGTGGGAACAAACGTGTCTCCGGCTTTGGTGCTTGCGGTTATTTCGGTCGAATCTGCGGGGCGGGCAGACGCTGTCAGCTCCGCCGGGGCGCAGGGATTGATGCAATTGATGCCCGCAACCGCCTCACGATTTGGGGTCAGTGACAGCCTGAAGCCCGATCAGAACATTGCGGGCGGTGTGAAATACCTGAACTGGTTGATGGAAGAATTCGGCAACGACCCGATTCTTGTTCTGGCGGGTTACAATGCGGGCGAAGGGGCGGTGCGCAAACACAGCGGGGTTCCACCCTATGCTGAAACCCGAGATTATGTGCCCAAGGTTCTTGCGGCCTTTCAGGTGGCTCGGGCTCTTTGCACCACGCCGCCTCAATACATCTCGGATGGTTGCGTCTTTCAGGGACTGAATTGAAAAAAGGCCCGCACAAAATGGCGGGCCTTCTCTATTGGTGGAGGCAAAGCGGATCAGTTAACCAGATTTGCTTCGGTTGCCTCGCGAATTTGATCCTCGGTCACCCCTTCGGCGAGTTCGACGATCTTCAAACCACCTTCGACGACATCCAGTACACCCAGATTGGTGATGATACGGTTCACAACTTTCTTGCCGGTCAATGGCAGAGTGCATTTCTTCAGCAGTTTGGATTTGCCGTGCTTGTTGGTGTGATCCATCACCACAATCACGCGACCAACACCGGCAACCAGGTCCATCGCCCCACCCATGCCTTTGACAAGAACGCCGGGAATCATCCAGTTCGCCAAATCGCCTTCTTCATCAACTTCCATGGCGCCCAAAACGGCGGCAGCGATTTTGCCCCCCCGGATCATGCCAAACGAAGTTGCGCTGTCGAAATACGAGGTGCGTGACAATTCGGTGATCGTCTGCTTGCCCGCATTGATCAGGTCTGGATCTTCCTCACCTTCAAATGGGAAGGGACCCATGCCCAGCATGCCGTTCTCAGATTGCAGCGTAATGTCCTTGTCGCCCACATAGTTGGCGACGAGCGTCGGAATCCCGATGCCCAGGTTCACATACATGCCGTCTTCAAGCTCTTGCGCCGCGCGGGCGGCCATCTGATTACGATCCCAGGGCATTATGCATCCTCTTTCTTACGAGTGGTGCGCTGTTCGATGCGCTTTTCGTGGCTGCCTTGAATGATGCGGTGCACATAGATGCCAGGCAGGTGGATCGCGTCGGGATCCAGCGATCCGCGCGGAACAATCTCTTCGACTTCAGCGACACAAATCCTGCCACAGGTCGCTGCGGGCACGTTGAAGTTGCGCGCGGTCTTGCGGAAGATCAGGTTGCCGGTGTCGTCGGCTTTCCAGGCTTTTACAATGGCGAGATCGGCAAAGATGCCTTCTTCCATAATGTAAGTCTCGCCGTTGAACTCTTTCTGCTCTTTGCCTTCGGCAATAACGGTGCCCACACCCGTCTTGGTGTAAAAGCCGGGGATCCCAGCACCACCAGCGCGCATCCGCTCGGCCAAAGTGCCTTGTGGGTTGAACTCCAGCTCAAGCTCTCCACTAAGGTACTGACGCATGAATTCCGCGTTTTCGCCCACGTAAGAACTGATCATCTTCTTGACCTGCTTGGTCTGCAGCAAGATGCCGATGCCGAAATCATCCACACCTGCGTTGTTTGAGGCAAAGGTCAAATTCTTCGCACCCGATTGCTTGATTGCTTCCAGCAGCAATTCCGGGATACCGCACAGGCCAAACCCGCCCGCAGCGATCAGCATACCATCCGAGATCACGCCATCGAGCGCCTCAGTGGCAGTGTCGTAGATTTTCTTCATGTAAAACTCCCCCAGTGACGTGGTGTTGCGCCGAGTTGTGCCGCCACGTCACGGGGAAGTCAACGAAACCGGGGGTAGGGTGGTATTTCTACCTATTCCGCAGCTTTCTTAGTTGTCTTCTTCGCAGCGGCCTTCTTTTTTGGCGCTGCCTTTTTCTTGGTACCTTTCTTGGCCGCGCGTTCATTGACCAGTTCTATGGCCATTTCCTGCGTCATGTCCTCGGGCTTGATGTCCTTGGGGATCGTGGCGTTGACCTTCTCCCATTTGACGTAGGGCCCATAACGCCCGTCCAGTACCTGCATGGCACCGCCATCGGGATGCTCACCCAGTTCTTTCAACGGTTTCGCAGCGGCCCGGCGACCGCGACCCGGATTGGCGCGTTTCTCGGCCAGAAGTTCGACGGCGCGGTTCATCCCAATCTCGAACACGTCGTTCGGATCTTTGAGGTTGGCATAGACCGGTTTCGCCTCGTCGGGCAGTTGGTGCATCAGATAGGGGCCGAACCGTCCGAAATTCGAACTGATCATGCCGCCTTCGGGGTGTTCACCAATCTGGCGGGGTAGGGACAGAAGCGTCAGCGCCTTTTCCAGATCCATGTCATCCTTGCTCCACCCGCGGGGCAGCGAGGCGCGCGGAGGTTTCTTGTTCTCGGGCGTCGGTTCGCCGCGCTGGACATATGGGCCGAACCGTCCGGATTTCAGCCAGATCTCGTCCCCCGCATCTTCGCCCAGCAGCCGCTCATCGCCTTCGGCCCCTTCGCCAGCAATTGGGCGCGTGTAGGTGCATTCAGGGTAATTGCCACAGCCGACAAACCCGCCGGTGCGCGAGGTTTTCAGATGCAGCTGACCCACACCGCATTTGGGGCAGACGCGCGGATCGGACCCATCCTCGCGGGGCGGATACAACTGTGGGGCCAGCGCTTCGTCCAGTTTGTCCAGAACTTCTGAGATTCGCAGTTCCGAGGTTTCACCAATCGCAGCCGAGAAATCGCGCCAGAATTTACCCAGAAGGTCTTTATAGTCTCGATCACCGGCGCTGACATCATCCAGCTCTTCTTCCAGGTTGGCGGTGAATTCATAGCCTACATATTGGCGGAAGAAGTTCAGCAAAAAGATCGTGACGATCCGGCCCTTTTCCTCGGGGATCAGCCGGTTCTTGTCTTTGCGCACATATTCGCGGTCCTGAATCGTTGTCACGATCGAGGCATAGGTCGACGGTCGCCCGATGCCCAACTCCTCCATCCGTTTGACCAGAGTGGCCTCGGTATAGCGCGGCGGGGGTTGGGTATGGTGTTGCAGGGCCAGAACGGCCTCGTTGTCGGACAGGATCGCGGCCTTGTCTTCTGCCTTGGTGAATTGGTCTTTCAGTGAGGTCTTGGCGAACTTCGCCGGGTCGCCTTGCATGATCTGCGGCAGGCGCTTGTCATCATCATCGACCACATCGTCGCGGCCTTCTTCATAGACGCGCATGAACCCGTCAAACAGAACAACCTGACCCGTCGCGCGCAGACCCACCTGACCGTCTTCGCTGCCAATCTCGACCGTGGTGCGTTCCAGCCGGGCGGCGGCCATCTGACAGGCGATGGTGCGTTTCCAGATCAGGTCATAAAGCTTGCGCTGATCCTCATCCGTCACTTTCAGGGCCTTGGCATCGCGAGTCATATCGGTTGGGCGGATACATTCATGCGCTTCCTGCGCGTTCTTGGCCTTGTTCTTGTACATACGCGGGCTGTCGGGCACATACTCGCTGCCATAGCGGTCGGCGATTGCATCTCGCGCGGCGGCCACGGCCTCGGGCGCCATGTCGATCCCATCAGTCCGCATATAGGTGATATATCCTGCCTCATAAAGCCGTTGTGCAACCTGCATCGCGTGGCGTGCGCCCATGCCGAACTTGCGGCTGGCTTCCTGTTGCAGGGTCGAGGTCATGAAGGGCGCGCTAGGATTACGCGCGGCAGGTTTGGCTTCGACCGAGGTCACGCTGAGCGCGCGGCTGGTGATGGCCTGAACCGCCAATTCCGCCTGGGTCGCGTTGGCCAGATCATGTTTGTCCAGCTTTTTCCCGGCCAGAGTGACCAAACGCGCCTCATAAGTCTGGCCGCGCGGGGTTTCGAACAGCGCCTTGACTGACCAGTATTCAACCGGTTTGAACGCCTCGATTTCCATCTCGCGTTCGACGATCAGACGCAGACAGACCGATTGCACACGACCGGCGGATTTCGCACCGGGCAATTTGCGCCACAGAACCGGGGACAGGTTGAACCCCACCAGATAATCTAATGCGCGCCGGGCCAGATAGGCCTCGACCAGAGGCATATCCACCTCGCGCGGGTTGCGCATCGCCTCGGTCACGGCTTCCTTGGTGATCGCGTTAAAGGTCACGCGGCTGACCGGTGTGTCTTTCTTTATCGAGCGGCGCTTGGTCAGCGCTTCTTGCAGGTGCCAGCTGATCGCCTCACCCTCACGATCAGGGTCGGTGGCGAGGATCAGGGCGTTGTCTTCTTTCAGCGCATCCGCGATGGCTTTGACATGTTTGCGACTGTCATTGCCAACCTCCCACTTCATCGAAAATTCGTGGTCGGGATCGACCGATCCGTCCTTTGGGGGCAGGTCCCGCACATGGCCATACGAGGCCAGAACCGTGTAGTCAGGGCCGAGATATTTATTGATTGTTTTTGCTTTGGCCGGAGATTCTACAACAACTACGGGCATTTAAGGGGAATCCTCGCTCGACGAAATGGGCGCCTTCTATGGTGGTGCAAAATGTGTGGGGCAAGACAGAATTGTCAATGCGTTCCTTTTACTGTGTGAAAAGCGGCGTGATTTCAGCGCACTATTGATGCTATCATCGCCGTGTCGGGGCGCCAGGCCGGGAATATCACACCGGGTTGATCAACCGGCCAAAGACAGGAGGCCTCCGGGCTGACGTTGGATTCGGCCCTCTAGTTCAAGATCGACCAATGCCGGACCCAGTTCCCCGGCCGTCGCTGCGATATCACGGAGCAATTGGTCTTCGGCGATGGGGGAGGGGCCAAGACGATCAAGTATCTGCGTGTGTATGGCGTGCGCGGGTTTGGGGGCCGGCGTCGGTATCGCAGGCTGAGGCTCAGCAAAGAGTTCAGCCTGCGCTGGCAGGGCTTCAATAACATCATCCGCCGAGCGCACGAGGGTTGCGCCATCGCGAATCAGCATGTTGCATCCTGCCGCCCGCGCATCAAAGGGATGGCCGGGAACCGCCAGCACCTCGCGCCCCTGATCCAAAGCATCCCGTGCGGTGATCAGGCTGCCGGATTTGGCGGCGGCCTCAACCACCACCACCGCGCGCGCCAGCCCCGAGATGATCCGGTTGCGGCGCGGGAAATGCCGGGCCTGCGGCGTCACGCCCATGGGCTGTTCTGACAGGCGTAGTCCATGTTGCGCGATCTTGTGGGCCAGATCGGTGTTTTCAGCGGGATAGATCACATCAACGCCGCCTGCCATGACGGCAATTGTACCGGTCTCAAGCGCCGCCATATGCGCCGCGGTATCAATACCGCGCGCCAGACCTGACACGATCACGTGACCTTTGCCACCAAGATCTGTCGCCAATCCCCTGGCCATGCGCGCACCCAGAGACGAACAGTTCCGCGCACCGACCATGGCGACCGCAGTATTTCGCAACAGGGATGTATCGCCGAGCGCCCAAAGCATCGGAGGCGCGTCGCTGAGATCATTCAAAGCATCTGGGAAATCGGAAGCGCCAAGGCACAAAAGTCGCGCTTTGGCGGCTTTTGCGGCCTTGAGTTCCGCCTCAATCACGCCGGGAGGGCAAATTTCATACCCTTCGATTCCGGCTGCGCGTGCCATTTCGGGCAGCGCGGCCAGCGCGTTCTGCGCCGAGCCATGCTTGCGCAGTAGCCTGCGAAATGTCGCCGGACCAACCTTGCGCGAGCGCAACAGACGGAGCCACGAAAACCGATCCTCTTCCGTGGTGGGTGGGAGTGGGGGGTGATTGGAAGAAAGCTGCTCCTCGGTCATCCGTTGCTCCGCCTGATTGCAGAACCGGTTTACGGGATTCGGGGTTAACAGCTTGTGAATCTTGGAAAGTTTTAGACGAAATTTCGAATGTGAGAGGAGGGAATTTGGCGCAATGCATTGAAAAGAAAGAAGTTTCTTCCAAAGAATCTTTTCGGGCCGCAGGCAAAGGCACATAGCGGCACAAGGGTAACCCTGTGCCGCTGCGCGGTTAGGTCGCCGATCCGCCCACCGTCAGCCCGTCCATCAAAACGGTTGGCTGCCCCACACCCACAGGCACCCATTGGCCGTCTTTGCCGCAGGTTCCCATACCGGGGTCCAAAGCCATGTCGTTGCCCAGGCCCCGGATGCGTTTGAGGGCCGAGGGGCCGTCTCCGATCAGCGTTGCGCCTTTGACCGGTGCGCCGATCTTGCCATTTTCGACGCGATACGCCTCGGTGCAGGAAAACACGAACTTGCCATTGGTGATATCGACCTGACCGCCGCCAAAGCCCACGGCCCATATGCCGTCCTTGATATCGGCCACCAGCGACGCGGGGTTTGCGTCTCCACCCAGCATGATCGTGTTGGTCATACGTGGCATGGGCTTATGAGCATAGCTTTGGCGGCGTCCGTTTCCGGTGGGCGCAACACCCATCAATCGTGCGTTCTGGCGATCTTGCATATATCCGGTCAGGATGCCGTCTTCGATAAGTACAGTGCGCGCGCTGGGCGTGCCTTCATCATCCACGGTGATCGAGCCGCGACGGTCCGCGATGGTTCCGTCATCTACAACAGTTACACCTTTCGAGGCGATCTGCTGCCCCATCAGCCCTGCAAAGGCCGAGCTGCCCTTGCGGTTGAAGTCGCCTTCCAGCCCATGACCAATGGCCTCATGCAGCAATATTCCAGGCCAGCCGGGGCCCAACGCGACCTCCATCACACCAGCAGGGGCGGGGACAGCGTCGAGGTTGACCAGTGCAATACGCAGCGCTTCGCGGGCCTTGTCCTGCCAATCGGCCGGATCAATCAGCCCGTCCAGACCAACACGCCCACCGCCACCCGCCGATCCGCTTTCGCGACGACCGTCCTGTTCGACAATGACCGAGACGTTCAGCCGGGTCATCGGACGCGTGTCTTGCACCAACACGCCATCGGGGCGCAGGATCTGGACCTCTTGCACCGAAGCCATGATCGTTGCGCTGACCTGCACGACACGTGAGTCGAGGTCACGCGCAAAGGCGTCAATAGCGCGCAAGGTTTCGATCTTGACCGGGAAGTCAGCGGACTCGATCGGATCCTGATCGGTGTAAAGCCGCGTGTTGGTCGGGCGCGGCGCTTCGGCCAGGCTGCCGCCGCCATCGCCAACCGCCAGTCGTGCGGTTTCAGCCGCCCGCTTCAGTGCCGCCATCGAAACGTCGGTGGAATGCGCATACCCGGCAACTTCACCCTGGACCGCACGCAGACCGAATCCCTCGGACGCGTCATAAGACGCGTTGCGCAACCGCCCATCATCAAAGACCAGAGATTCGGATTTCCGCCGTTCGACAAACAGGTCTCCGTCTTCTGCGCCGTCCGTTGCTGCCTGCAAAACAGACAGGGCTTCGTCCAGTGGCAGGGCGCTTTCAAATGGGCGAAACGGGTCGTTGGACATGGGGCGGGACCTTTCCGGTTTGATCCAGATCAAAAATAGCGTCTGTTTGACGCAAGCATTTTGCTTTATCTACCCGCAGGAATATGGTTTTTAACGCGGCCAAAGACAACGGGTGAGGTGTGACCGATTCACATCTTTTCGCCAGAGACGCAAAGATCAAACGATCAGGACAGAACATGAAGAATGCTTTGATGCTTTCGGGGCTTATGGCAGCCCTCTCCAGCCTTCCCGCCATGGCTCAGGAGCTTGAGATTATTGGCAAACCGGTGGATGGCGGTATGGGTTTCCAGCCTGCAGCCACGGATCTGGCCACCGGAATTCACCGGCTGGACAACATGCTTTTGGTGATCATCACCTTGATCTGCGTCTTTGTTGCGGCCCTGCTGGTCTATTGCATCGCGCGCTACAACCAGCGCGCAAATCCGACGCCTGCGCGATTCTCGCACTACACTCCGGTCGAGATCGCCTGGACCCTGGGCCCGGTTCTGATTCTGGTCTTCATCGGGGCGTTTTCGCTGCCGGTGCTGTTCAAACAGCAGGAAATTCCGGAAGGCGACGTTGTTATCAAGGTGGTCGGCAACCAGTGGTACTGGACCTATGAATATGTCGATCACGACTTTGCCTTCGACAGCTATCTACTGGGTCACCCGGCAACCCTGGACGAAGGCGCGCGCCCGGCTGATGCAGATGTGACACCGTTTGTGCTCGACGACGCGATGCGCGCCAAACTTGCAGATGCGGGGTACAGCGACGATGAGTGGCTGCTGGCCACCGACACCGCGGTTGTTGTCCCTGTGGGTAAGGTCATCGTCATGCAGGTCACCGCATCGGACGTGATTCATTCCTGGACCATCCCATCCTTTGGGGTGAAACAGGATGGTGTTCCGGGTCGCCTGGCCGAGCTGTGGTTCGAAGCGGACCGTGAAGGCATCTATTTCGGCCAGTGCTCGGAACTGTGCGGCAAGGATCATGCCTACATGCCAATCACAGTCAAAGTGGTGAGCGAAGAAGCCTATGAAGAATGGCTGCAGGGCGCGATTGATGAATATGCGGGCCTGCCGCAGAGCTATCAGGTTGCGGCGAACTAAATCGACCAGAGTGGTGCAGGCCACCTGACACAGCTAACGGGCTGCGCGGGGGATCGCGCAGCTTTCGCCTCAGAAGGACCGGAAATGACCGACGCAAGCATCAATGCCAGCACAGCACCCGCCCAGGCGGATGAAGCCGGCTTTGGCGACTATTTCGCGCTGCTCAAGCCGCGCGTGATGTCGCTTGTGGTGTTTACTGCGCTGGTCGGCCTGTTGGCGGCTCCGGTGCCCGTGCATCCGATTGTGGGCTTTTGCGCGATCCTGTTCATTGCCATCGGCGGCGGCGCCTCGGGTGCGTTGAACATGTGGTGGGACGCGGATATCGACCGGGTCATGAAGCGCACTAAGCGGCGTCCAATCCCTTCGGGCAAGGTGGACGAGGGCGAAGCGCTGGCACTTGGTTTGGCTCTGTCCGGTCTGTCTGTGATCATGCTGGGGTTGGCGACCAACTGGTTTGCCGGCGCATTCCTGGCCTTCACTATCTTTTTCTACGTCGTGGTCTATACCATGTGGCTCAAGCGGACCACGCCCCAGAACATCGTGATCGGCGGCGCGGCAGGGGCCTTCCCGCCGGTGATCGGATGGGTCGCGGCCACTGGATCCATGACGCTTGAGCCGTGGCTCATGTTCGCCCTGACCTTTATGTGGACACCGCCGCATTTCTGGGCCTTGGCGCTGTTCATGCGCTCGGACTATGACGATGCGGGCGTCCCGATGCTAACAGTAACGCATGGGCGCAGGGCCACCCGGACGCATATCCTGATCTATACCGTTCTGCTGGCGGTTCTGGCGATTGGCACGGGGTTCTCGGGCATCGGCGGACCGGTCTATCTTGCCGTTGCATTGGTCCTGAACGCGCTGTTCTTGCGGGGCGCCTGGCAGATTTCGCGCCGGACCGAAGCGGATTCCGAAGCTGATAACTTCAAGGTCGAACGCAGTTTCTTCAAGCTGTCGCTGCTATATCTCTTCCTGCATTTTGGCGCGATTCTGGTCGAGGCGCTGCTGAAGCCCTACGGTCTGGGAGGCTGGTCATGAGCCTGCGCAAGTCCCACGAGCTGCATCAACGCCGGTTTAGTCGCAATCTGGGCGTTGGCCTGACGCTGGCGGCGTTTATCGTGATTATCTTTGGCCTGACGGTCGTAAAGGTCTCGGGCACCGATTTTGGAATGGCAACGCAAGAGGTTCAAAACTGATGGCTCTGTCTGGTCCTCAGAAAACGGTTGCTCAAACAGTGGGGCTGGTCCTGTTGATGGGCAGCCTCGCGTGGGCAGCGGTCCCGTTCTACGACTGGTTCTGCCGGGTGACCGGCTTTGGTGGCACGACAGGCGTGGCCGAGGCGGCGCCCGAGGACATCCTTGACCGCACCATCACTGTGCGCTTTGACGCTTCGAAAGCCAAAGACATGGCTTGGGAGTTCAAACCCGTGGAACGCGAGATGGAGGTTCGCATCGGCGAAACCGGATTGGCGTTTTACGAGGCATATAATCCGACCGACAGACCGATCGCGGGGCAGGCGTCGTACAACGTAGCACCGTATTCTGCTGGTGGCTATTTCCAGAAGATCGCCTGCTTCTGCTTTGAAGAGCAGGTCTTGCAACCCGGCGAGCGGGTCGAGATGCCGGTCAGCTTCTTCGTTGACCCGGAACTGGTTGAAGATCTGGAAGCCAAATATGTGCATACGATCACGCTGTCGTATACATTCTACGAAATTGACCTGCCCGAGGGCTATGCCGCCCTTGAGACGCAGGCTGATACAAACACGAACTAACGCCTGTAGGTGAGGGACGCTGATGGCACACGCAAAAAACCATGATTATCACATTCTGGCCCCGTCGATCTGGCCATTGGTCGGCGCGGTAGCCGGATTTGTGATGCTGTTCGGAGCCGTTCTGTGGATGCACGGGATTACCCCGTGGATCTTCTGGATGGGCCTTGTTGGTGTTCTTTACACCATGTTCGCCTGGTGGTCCGAAGTGGTGGTCGAAAGCCGTCAGGGTGATCACACGCCGGTTGTGCGCATCGGGTTGCGCTATGGCTTTATCCTGTTCGTGATGTCCGAGGTGATGTTTTTCTTTGCCTGGTTCTGGTCGTTCTTCAAACATCGCATGTATCCGATGTACGACTATGCGGGCACCGAATATATCCAGCCGGATATTCACGCGGTTGACCCGTTCCACCTGCCGCTGATCAACACGCTGGTTCTGCTGTTGTCGGGGTGTGCGATCACCTGGGCGCACCATGCGCTTGTGCATGACAATGACCGCAAGGCGCTGATCAACGGTCTGGCGATCGGTATCGTGCTGGGCATCGCCTTCACCGCGTTGCAAGCCTTTGAGTACTATGAATTGTTGGCCCATGAGGGTTGGGTCTTCGGCGGCGATCAGTTCTATTCGAACTTCTTCATGGCTACCGGGTTCCACGGCGCGCATGTGATCATCGGGACGATCTTCCTGTCTGTCTGCCTGATCCGGGCGCTCAAGGGCGATTTCACGCCGGAGAAACACGTGGGCTTTGAGGCTGCTGCCTGGTACTGGCACTTCGTCGACGTCGTCTGGTTGTTTCTGTTCTTTGCCGTATACATCTGGGGTCAGGCCCCGCTGATGTAACGCCCGATGGGCTGTTCAAATGCAAAAGCCGCCCCAGGCAGGGGCGGCTTTTTCTCTATCAGGGCGCAAGATTGCGCCCGATACAATTGCGTTGTTGCAAATCGCTGCACTGCGCCCTTAACAAGACGCCGATTCCGGCTTTGATACATGGTCTTCGAATGCGCCGCCTTCTGTTCTTGCTGATCTTCGGACTGACCGGTCTGGGCATTCTGCTGTCGCTGGGCGTCTGGCAGGTGCAACGGCTGGCTTGGAAGCAAGGCATTCTGGCCGAGATCGAGGCGCGCATATCCGGCAACCCGGTGGGCCTGCCCGAAGCGCCACAGCCTGTACGGGACCGGTACCTTCCTGTTGCCCTGACCGGTGAGATGCTGCCGGGCGAGGTGCATGTGCTGGTCTCGGTCAAGCAGGTCGGTCCGGGGTATCGCATCGTCGCGCCTTTTCGTAGTGGCGACCGCACCGTTTTGGTGGATCGTGGCTTTGTCCCAACCACCGCCAAAGACGCGGCGCGTCTGGTCGGAGCGATGGAGGTCACCGGCAATCTGCACTGGCCGAATGAGATCGACAGCTACACGCCGGACGCGGATATTGAAGGCAACATCTGGTTCGCCCGCGACGTGCCCGCATTGGCCGCAGCATTGGGGACCGAGCCGGTGCTGCTGATCGCTCGATCTGAGACCGATCCGGGCGTGATCCCTTTGCCCGTGGACACGGCCGGTATCCCCAATGATCACCTGCAATATGCAATCACCTGGTTTGGGCTGGCCCTGGTTTGGGCCGTGATGACCGGATACTTCCTGTGGCGCAGTCGCGCCAATTCTGAGAGTAACGCGCTATGAAATACATCTCGACCCGTGGGCAGGCGCCCGAACTGACATTTGAAGAAGCGATGCTGACCGGTCTGGCCCGTGATGGCGGCCTTTACCTGCCAGCTGAGATCCCGGTGATGCTCCAGGACGAGATCGCGGCTTTGGCCGGTCTGCCCTATGAAGAGATCGCATTTCGGGTGATGTGGCCCTATGTCAGCGGCTCGTTCGGGGAAGATGAGTTTAAGGAAATCATTGCACGGGCCTATCAAGTCTTCGGTCATGATGCGCGCGCGCCGTTGAAGCAGCTGAACGAGAACCATTTCCTGTTGGAGCTGTTCCACGGGCCGACACTAGCCTTCAAAGATTTCGCCATGCAGCTGATCGGCCAGCTGTTTCAGGTGGCGCTGAAGCGGCGCGGCGACCGAGTAACCATTGTGGGCGCGACCAGCGGCGATACGGGATCAGCGGCGATCGAGGCCTTTCGGGGGCTGGATGCAGTTGATGTGTTCATCCTTTACCCGCATGGCCGCGTGTCCGAGGTGCAACGCCGTCAGATGACGACGCCGGCAGACAGCAATGTGCATGCGCTGGCCGTGGACGGTGACTTTGATGATTGCCAGGCTGCGCTGAAAGACATGTTCAACGATTTTGATTTCCGGGATGAGGTGAAACTGGCGGGTGTGAACTCGATCAACTTTGCCCGCGTTCTGGCGCAGATCGTGTATTATTTCTCGGCGGCGGTTAGCCTGGGCGCACCGCATCGCAAGGTCAGCTTTACAGTGCCCACCGGCAATTTCGGTGACATCTTTGCAGGTTATCTGGCCAAACGCATGGGCCTGCCCATCGACCGCTTGGTTGTAGCCACAAATCAGAACGACATTCTGCATCGGTGCCTTTCGGGTGAGGGCTATTTCAAAGGTGACACGATCCCGTCGATCAGCCCGTCGATGGATATTCAGGTCAGCTCGAATTTCGAACGTGCGCTTTATTATGCCTATGGTGAGGATGGCAGCGCTGTTGCGCAGTTGATGGATGAGCTGAAAACCGGCGGCTTCAACGTGAGCCAAGGCGCGATGCAGGCTCTGCGCGAAAGCTTTGACTCGGGCCGGGTATCCGAGGACGAGACGCTGGCGACCATCAAGCACACGCTGGCCAACAGCGCGGAACTGGTTTGCCCGCATACCGCAGTGGGTATCAAGGTTGCCGAAGAACAGCGCAGGGCGGATGTCCCGATGATCACGCTGGCCACAGCGCACCCGGCGAAATTCCCGGCAGCGGTTGAGGAGGCGAGCGGCGTGCATCCACCTCTTCCCTCCCGCATGTCTGATCTGTATGAACGTCCGGAACGGGTGACCCGCATCGCCAATGATCTGGGCACCCTTGAGGATCATATCAGAAGGCATATCGCTGAGTGACTGTCAGACAAGACCAATTGAAGAACGGCTTTCGGATCGTCAGTGAACATATGCCGGGGCTGCAATCGGCAGCCATCGGCATCTGGGTGACCGCCGGGGGACGGCATGAGAGGATCGAGCAGAACGGGATCGCCCACTTCCTCGAGCATATGGCGTTCAAGGGAACCGAGCGGCGCTCGGCTCTGCAAATCGCTGAGGCGATCGAGGATGTGGGCGGCTATATCAACGCCTATACCTCACGCGAGGTGACCGCCTATTATGCGCGCGTTCTGAAGGACGATGTGGCGCTGGCCATGGATGTGATCGGCGATATCGTGTTGAACCCGGTCTTTGACCCGCGCGAGATCGAGGTTGAGCGTGGCGTGATCCTGCAGGAGATCGGTCAGGCCTATGACACGCCCGACGATGTGATCTTTGACTGGCTGCAAGAGCAGAGCTATCACGATCAACCCTTGGGACGCACCATTTTGGGCCCGTCCGAGCGGGTCAGCGCGTTTTCGCGCGAGGATTTGTCAGGCTTTGTGGCAGAGCACTACGGGCCCGAGCAGATGATCCTGTCTGCTGCCGGAGCGGTGGATCATGATGCGCTGATGGCGATGGCCGAAGAAATGTTTGGCCATCTAAAGCCTCGGAAAGGTTTGATCGCTGAAACCGCTCGTTTTACTGGCGGCGAAGCACGGCAGGAAAAGGATCTGGAACAGGCGCATTTTGCGCTAGCGCTTGAGAGCCCGGGATATCGCGATGACGGGATCTATACGGCGCAGATCTATTCGACCGCTTTGGGTGGCGGTATGTCTTCGCGCTTGTTTCAGGAAGTGCGTGAAAGCCGGGGGCTCTGCTATACGATTTTTGCGCAGACCGGGGCTTATGCCGATACCGGAACCACCACGATTTATGCGGGAACATCCGCCGATCAGGTGGCAGAATTGGCGACGATCACCATTGATGAGATGAAGCGCGCCGCCGATGACATGAGCGCCCAAGAGGTCGCGCGGGCGCGCGCGCAGATGAAGGCGGGAATGTTGATGGGGCTTGAAAGCCCATCGAACCGGGCCGAACGGCTGGCGCGGTTGGTGCAGATCTGGGGGCGAGTCCCGTCGCTTGAGGACACCGTGGCCAAAATTGACGCGGTGAGTACCGATGATGTGCGCAGCTTTGCCGAGGTCATGGCAGCCCAAGCCCCAGCGGCGCTGGCGCTTTACGGTCCGATCTCGGGCGCTCCTTCACTGGCGGACTTGCAGGAGAGGCGCGCGGCGTGATGCTTCTGGGCCGACGCAAGCTGAAACTCGAAACCGAGCGCCTGAGCTTGCGCCCGCCCATTCACTCGGATTTCAACGACTGGGCCGCGCTTCGCCGCAGCTCAAAGGATTATCTGGTGCCGTGGGAGCCGGTCTGGGCCAAGGATCATCTGAGCCGTAAATCCTTTACCAACCGGGTCTATTGGGCGCAGCGATCTGTGGCGAGCGGGACAGCGATCCCGTTATTTCTGTTTCGGCGCAGCGACAATGTGTTGTTGGGAGCGATCACGCTGGACAATATCCGGCGAGGGCCAGCGCAGGCGGGCACTTTGGGGTATTGGACGGGGCAGACCTATGCCCGCCAGGGATATATGCGCGAAGCCATTGGCGCAGTGGTGCATCACGCGTTTACCCGCTTGGACCTGAGCCGGGTCGAGGCGGCGTGTCTGCCTGAAAACAAGGCCTCTCGCGGATTGTTGGAAAGCTCGGGCTTCAAATACGAGGGCGTTGCGCAGTCGTATTTGCAGATCAATGGCCGCTGGCGCACCCATGTGCTCTATGCAAGCCTTCGGTCCGACCGTCGGGGTCGGACGGATGCGGGCTAGGGGGCTTTGCCCCGTCGCGGCGGGCCGCGACTTCCGTTTGTTTATTTTTGGCCAGATGAACAAGGGACATGACTTGCGGGGATTCTGCGCTACACTCTGTTCATGCGCTGGTTGGTTGTGGCATTGATGTTGATATCGGGCGGGGCTTCGGCGCAGGAACGGCGACCGAGCCATTGCATTGCCATCGCTGATGCCGCACCGGGGATTGAATACATTCACAAGGCGGCCTGGACAGACCCCGTGCCGGAATTTTCGGTGCGGATCAGCTATGTTGCTCATGCGTCTTTTCTGATCCAGACGCATGGCGGGCTGAACGCAGTTACCGATTTCACAGGCTTTATCGGTGGCGCGGATCTGATCCCGGATGTGGTGACAATGAACCACGCCCACAGCACCCATTGGACCGCCAATCCCGATCCGGCTATCCCGCATGTCCTAACGGGATGGGGCGAATTTGGGCAGGGCATCGATCATTACCTGGATCTGGGCGAGATGCTGGTGCGCAATGTCTCGACCGATATCAGATCAAGCTATGGTGGCGTTGAAGAGCGCGGCAATTCGATTTTCGTGTTCGAGGTTGAAGGACTGTGTATCGGGCATCTTGGGCATCTGCATCACGTGCCGTCGGATGAGCAATTTGCAGCGCTTGGGCGTCTGGATGTGGTCATGGCCGCGGTCGATGGTGGCACGACCATGCCCTTGCCCGAGATGGTGACAGTGCTACGGCGGCTGAAAAGCTCGGTTATCATTCCGATGCACTGGTTTTCGAGCTTTTCGCTGGACCGGTTCCTGGTGGAGATCCGCGAGGATTTTCCTGTTGAGCGGTCCGGTGCGTCAGAACTTGTGGTGTCATTGCGCAGCTTGCCGGACCGCCCCACTGTCGTTGTGCTTGAGCCGCAATATCTGATCGATCTGGAATAGGTCTTGCTGCACAGCCGTGTCTTGGGCAAAGAGGCAGCATGTTGTTGAACCCCGTAGATGAGCCGTTTTGCGCACGGGTGCGCCAGGTTTTGCCCGATGTGCTGCGCCCGGTTGAACCCCGATATCTTGACGAGCCACGTGGGCGGTTTTCCGGCCATGCAGGTGCCGTGGCATTGCCGCGCAGCGTTGAAGAGGTATCAACTCTTGTTCGTATGGCAGCAGAGGCGCGCGTGCCCGTTCTACCCTATGGTGGTGGGACCGGCCTGGTTGGCGGGCAAGTGATGCCGGAAGGGCCAGCACCGCTTGTGATTTCGCTGGATCGTATGGCGGCGATCCGGGCGGTCTACACCGACGAAAATGTGCTGATTGCCGAGGCCGGTGCCATTCTGTCGGATGTACAGGGCGTGGCAGAAGACGCGCAGCGGTTGTTCCCGCTGGCCTTGGCATCGCAAGGCTCGTGCCGGATCGGTGGCAATCTGGCGACCAATGCGGGTGGGGTCAATGTGCTGCGCTATGGCAATGCCCGCGATCTGTGCCTGGGGCTGGAGGCGGTGTTGCCCAACGGTGAGATCTGGCATGGGCTGAGTCGGTTGCGCAAGGACAATTCCGGCTATGACCTGCGCAATCTGTTGATTGGGGCAGAAGGGACGCTGGGGATCATCACCGCTGCGGCGCTGAAGCTTTTCCCACAACCCGCAGGCATTGGAACGGCGATGCTGCAGGTCGCGTCTCCTGCTGCGGCGATAGATCTTTTGGCATTGGTGCGTGATAGGGTCGGCGATTGCGTGACCTCGTTCGAACTGATCCACCAACAGGGTTTGGACTTTCTGGCCGAGGTTTTGCCGGATGTGCGCCAGCCGTTTCAGACGGCCCCGCTCTGGAGCGTGTTACTTGAACTGGGGCTGCCAGAAGGATTGTCCCCTTCAGATGTGATCGCAGAGCTTTTTCAGAATGCCGAGGCTAAAGGGTTGGTCAGCGATGGTGTGATTGCGCAGAACAAAGAGCAGCAGGATCAGCTGTGGTCGGTGCGTGAACATATCCCCGAGGCCAACCGGTTGATCGGGTCTGTTTCGAGCCACGACATCTCGGTTCCGATCTCAGAGATTCCGGCGTTCATCCAGCAGGGGGCCAAGGTAATCGCCGCGTTGGGAGATTTCCGCATCAACTGTTTCGGACATCTGGGTGACGGTAATCTGCACTATAACGTGTTCCCACCAGAGGGGCGGAGCAAGGCCGAGTTTGATGAAAACCGTGGTGACGTAAAGCGCGCCGTGCATGATCTGGTGCACCGCTTCAACGGCTCGGTCAGTGCCGAACACGGTGTCGGTCGGCTGAAGACCGGTGATCTGCAGCGCTATGGCGATCCCGTAAAACTGCAGGCGATGCGTGCGATCAAGGCCGCGTTGGATCCTATGGGGATCATGAACCCCGGCGCCGTTCTGTCGGAATAGTCGCGGCCCCGGTTGGGACCGCAACCAGGTGCCAGATCAGGTGGCCGGCAGGATGACTTTGTCGATCACGTGGATCACACCGTTATCCGCCTCGATATCCGCCTGAACAACGTTGGCGTCATTGATCATCACACCGCTGTCCAGATCGATTGTGATGTCACCGCCCTGTACAGTTGCGGCTGTCATGTCGTCCGACAGATCACCTGACATCACTTTGCCCGGGACCACGTGATAGGTCAGAATCGCGACCAATTGATCCTTGTTCTCGGGCTTGAGAAGGTTTTCGACAGTGCCTTCGGGCAGAGCCGCAAAGGCCTCATCCGTGGGCGCAAATACGGTGAACGGGCCTTCGCCTTTCAGCGTATCCACCAATTCAGCGGCTTGAACAGCTGCGACCAGCGTTTCGAAGGTGCCAGCGTTGACCGCTGTATCGACGATGTCTTTTTTGTTGCTACCAGCAAAGACTGTGGTGCTGAGCAGAATGGTGGCTGCGCTTGCGACTGCGAGTTTACGAAACATTTTGGACTTCCCTTGTTGAAAATGCCCAATGTGGCATCGACAAGGGTACGGGGCAGGGTCACGAAGAGATCACCAAAACTGTTGGCCGGTCGCTATTGAAGCGCGCGCGACGCGCGCTAAGCCGAGGATGTTTGTTCTTTCCAATCACAAAAACGTGATCGTGAGCCACTCAAAGGCCTTCGAATTCACACAAAACGTGGACATCCATGCCCATCTCTTCCAGCACTTTGCGACCGCCCAGCTCGGGAAGGTCGATGATAAAGGCGCAAGACACAATCTCGCCACCCAACCGTTCGATCAGCTTGATCCCGGCCGCGGCCGTGCCCCCTGTGGCCAGCAGATCGTCGACCACAAGGATCTTTTCACCAGGTTGAATGGCATCGTCGTGAATCTCGACAATCGCCTCACCGTATTCAAGCTTATAGTCCTGGCTGATGGTGGTGCCCGGCAACTTGCCTTTCTTGCGGATGGGAACAAAACCAACGCTCAACTGGTGGGCAATGGCACCGCCCAGGATAAAGCCCCGCGCCTCAAGGCCTACAACCTTGTCGATCTGCTCTCCTGCGTAGGGGTGCAGCATCTGATCGATTGCCATGCGAAACCCGCGCGGATCTGCAAACAACGTCGTCACGTCTCGGAACATGATCCCCTCATGTGGGAAATCGACGATGGTTCGAACGTAGTCCTTGACGGATTTTGTCTTAGGCATGGGCCACCCCCTTGGCATCAGGCACGCAGAAGTGTTTGGCCCATCACAGAAAGTCTTGCAAGGAAAGTTTGCGCCGGGCCTATTTGCGACGTCGGATCATGATGCTTGGCAGGCCGTAATAGCGATATAGGTTGGCAGGAAGCCAAGACAGATGGGGTTTGCGCCAATTGCGCTGATCTTTCAAAAGAAATGCTTGAGCCACATGAAGATTCATTGCGTCAGTCCTGTTTTTATTGTTAGGTGCCCGATAACGACAAACTCTATGCTGCGTATATACAATGCATCGCGAAAAGAATCAAGTTTAGACGGGGTCAGCGCTAGTGGCGAAGAAAGACGGCAAAGGGTCCACCAAGAAAAACAGCCAGTTGGTCTTGCGACTGGATAAGGATGAACGCGACGCATTTGTTGAGCTGTGCAAAGAATTGGACACATCAGCGGCGCGTGAAATCCGTCGGTTTATTCGCGGATTTATGAAAGAAAACGCCGACAGCTAAGTACCGTCAGGCCGGGCGGCGCAGTACCGCCGTGGCCAATCCCATTCCAATCAGGGTCAACCCGCCAAACCGTGTCATCGCGGTAATCACACTTTCACGTCCGATCAATCGGCGCAAACGGTCAGCCAGCAAGGCATAGGCCAAGGCGTTCAACCAGGCCAAGCCGACGAATGTTGCAATCAGGATGGCGAACTGAGGCCCCAAGGGATCAGCAGGGCGCAGGAATTGGGGTACAAAGGCAATGAAGAATGCAATGGATTTCGGGTTCAGCGCTGTCACCGCCGCTGCGTGCCCAAACACGCTGCGCGCTGAGACGTCTCGATCCGTCTCCACCGTCGTCAACCCGCCCGATGGGGCGCTGCGCAACAGCTTGATACCCAGCCAGACCAGGTAGGCGGCCCCGACCCATTTCAAGACCGAAAACAATGTGGCCGACGCCAAAACCAGCGCCCCCAACCCTAACAAAGACGCGGTCATGGCGACGAGATCTCCGACCGCCACCCCCGTTGCCGAAGCCACGGCGACACTCCGACCCTTGGACAATGCATAGCTGAGCACCAACAGCACAGTCGGGCCGGGGATGAGCAAAAGGGCGGTCGATGCGGCGACAAAGGCCAACCAAAGATCAAAACTCATGGAGGATCCTGTTCTATTTTGAGACAGGAAGCCTGCAAACCAGCAAACCGTCAAGCTATTCACGTATCGTTCCGCGCAAAGCGGGGTCGAACGACACATCGCGTTGAAAGAAACCACGCCGGCGTAGGTCGGTCTGACCCTTCCAACCAGCTCCGGTCTTTCGTTTGCAAGATGGTTGCAACATGAAGACCACGTTAAGCCGCACTCATTCGGCTTGAAACAGCGTCGTAAATCCCCAGTCTTGAGGGGCAGATCAATATTCGGAGCGTCAAATGGCACAGGCTGAGAATTTGAGCACGGCGTCGACCAAGCAAAACCGTGCCCATCGCATTGCTGGGGTGAAACGCCTGGTAGGAAGTGCTCTGGTTCTGCTCGTTCTGATATACGCGACCATTCTGGGGTATATGTATTTCAACCAGCGGCAAATCCTGTTCAAAGCGGGCGAAGACTTGCCTGATCCCGCCTCGGTCGGGCTCGCGGATGTCCAAGTCGAACGTATTGCCATGGCTGACGGGACAGAACTGACGGTTTGGTCAGCCGTGCCTGTATTGGAGGGCGCGCCGACGGTTCTCTTCTTTCACGGTCAAAGCGGCAGCCTCGGCGACCGCGCAGACAGGTTGAACGAAATCCTGAACTCCGGCTATGGCATCCTCGCCCCCAGTTATCGCGGCTTTCCCGGCAGCGAGGGGGCGCCGTCCGAGGCGGCCTTGATCAGCGACGGTTTGCAGCTTTATGACCGGCTGGCCGCGCAAGCGTCATCAATTGTCTTGCATGGGCAAAGCCTTGGTACCGGTGTTGCCGCAGCTGTGGCTGCGGAACGGCCGGACGCGGCGCTGTTGGTGCTTGAGGCACCGTTCACGGCGACTGTTGATGTAGCTGGCGAACGTTATCCGCTTCTGCCTGTCTCTTTGCTGATGAAAGACCAATTCGCAACGCGCGACATCATCGGTGACATCACGGTGCCGACGCTGATCTTTCATGGCGAATTGGATGAAACTGTCCCGGTCCATCATGGCAAAGCCTTGGCGGATTTGTCGAACGGTAATGCCGAGTTGTTCCTGACCCCTGAAGGCCATCACAACGATCTGTGGTCTTTTGGCCTGTGGGATCAGGTTCAGGCGCGCCTGACGGCGCCCTGAACCTGCAAGATCACAGGATACGCCCGGCAACCGCATCCAACTTGGCCAAGAGCGCAGGATCGCGTTTTTCCGGCGCCGTGAGGATGGCGTATTCCAGTGCGCGGTCGCAGCCATGGGGGCAGGGCGCGCGTTCAGCCCCTAAGAGTGCTGGCAGTCCTTTGACCAAAGCCCGACCTTTCTCGGCGTTTCCGGTCAGGGTGGCCACAATGGTGGTTACGTCGACCTCGCCATGGTCAGGATGCCAGCTGTCGTAATCCGTTACCATCGCGATCGAGGCGTAGCACAGCTCGGCCTCGCGGGCGAGCTTGGCTTCGGGCATATTGGTCATGCCGATCACGTCACATCCCCACTGCTCGCGATACATCTTGGATTCCGCCAGGCTGGAAAACTGCGGCCCTTCCATCGCCAGATAGGTGCCACCACGGTGAATGGTGATGCCCGCAGCTTTGCCCGCCGTCTCGCAGGCATCAGACAGGCGCGGGCAGGTTGGATGGGCCACACTGACATGGGCAACGCAGCCCGTGCTGAAAAAGCTTTTCTCGCGGGCAAAGGTGCGGTCGATGAACTGGTCGACAATCACAAAGTCGCCTGGCGCCATCTGTTCACGGAACGACCCGCAGGCCGAGACCGAGATAACATCCGTCACACCCAACCGTTTCAACGCGTCAATATTGGCGCGATAAGGAACATCGGTGGGCGAGTGTACATGACCACGACCATGGCGCGGCAGAAAGGCCATACCGACCCCTTCCAGTGTTCCGGTCAGGACCTGATCTGACGGTTCGCCCCAAGGGGTTTTCACGGTGACCCATTCAGCCCCCTCCAGGCCATCGATGTCATAGATACCGGATCCGCCGATGACGGCGATTTTCGTCTGGGTCAATGATCTTCTCCATGCGGATTGATTTCTCTGAATTTTTGCGGCTTGCAACGTGGTTTGGCAAGAGGCACGGATGTGCAAAAAGAAGGCGTTTTGGGATCTCTGCTATGCGCCGTTTGCATATCCGCATCCCACCAGGCGCTGTGGCTCTTGTGCAAAGTTGCGGCTAGAAAGCCCCTTTCGCGCGAAAAGACCCAAGCCACAGGACCGTTCTATGCCCCGAGCCATACTGGCAAGCTTTGCCAAACATGTCGCCATACCCGATTTGCGCTGGTCTCCGGACGAAGGTCTGACCCCGTCGCGCCTACGGATCGAACTTTTGTCGGGACTGACTGTTGCCCTGGCGTTGGTGCCCGAGGCGGTGGCTTTTGCCTTTGTTGCTGGCGTGCATCCGTTGGTGGGGCTCTATGCGGCGTTCCTCGTGGGCCTGATCACGGCGCTGATTGGTGGACGGCCGGGCATGATCTCGGGCGCAACCGGGGCTTTGGCTGTGGTCATGGTGGCATTGGTAGCAGAGCATGGCGTGGAATACCTGTTCGCGACGGTTGTCTTGATGGGCATTTTGCAGGTGATAGCAGGGGCGATGCATTGGGGCCGCTTTATCCGACTGGTTCCTCACCCTGTGATGCTGGGTTTTGTGAACGGTCTGGCCATCGTGATTTTCTTGGCGCAGCTTGGGCAGTTCAAGGTGCCCGGCACGATGGAGAACACCGGCCACGGCGTCGGCGGTGGAGAATGGCTGGCCGGGATACAGCTATATACAATGCTGGGGCTCGTAGCGCTGACCATGGCGGTCATCTGGGTGATGCCACGCGTCACACGGATCATTCCCGCACCCTTGGCCGGAATAGTTGTCGTGGCGGCGATCGTGATCGGCATGGGTCTGGATGTGCCGCGCGTGGGCGATCTGGCCTCAATCGAGGGTGGCTTGCCCGCCTTCCATATTCCGATGGTGCCGCTGACCTGGGAAACCTTCGAGATCATCCTGCCCTACGCCGTCATTCTGGCCGCCATTGGGCTGATTGAATCGCTGCTGACCCTGAACCTTGTGGGCGAGATCACCGGCAAACGCGGCGGTGCCTCGCAGGAATGTATCGCGCAGGGCGCGGCGAATGTTGTGACTGGTTTCTTTGGCGGTATGGGTGGCTGTGCGATGATCGGCCAGTCGATGATCAACGTCAAATCCGGAGGCCGCACGCGGATCGCGGGAATCGCGGCGGCTCTGTTCCTGCTGTTGTTCATCCTCGTAGGCTCCCCCTTGATCGAGCAAATCCCGCTGGCCGCGCTTGTGGGCGTGATGTTCATGGTGGTGATCGGCACTTTCGCGTGGAACTCGTTCAAGATCCTGCTCAAGGTTCCGCTGATGGACGCGTTTGTGATCATCCTGGTCACGGTCGTCACCGTGATGGAAGACTTGGCGGTTGCGGTTGTTGTGGGCGTGATCGTCTCGGCGCTGGCCTATGCCTGGAACAACGCCAAACGCATCCACGCGGTCACGCGCGATTCACTGACGGAAGAGGGCGCGAAGGTGTATGAGATTCAGGGCCCGCTGTTCTTTGGTTCCTCAGACGGGTTTGTCGAGATCTTCGATATCGCCAATGACCCGGAAACGGTCATCGTGGATTTTGCTGACAGCCGTGTGGTCGACCAATCGGCGCTGCAGGCGATCGAAAATGTCGCTGCAAAATACGAGGCTGCGGGCAAACGCCTGATGCTGCGCCACCTGAGTCGGGATTGCCACAGGCTGCTGAACAAGGCGGGGCATCTGATGGTCGACAGCGATGATGATCCGGATTACGGCCTGGTCGTGGATTATTCAGTGCGAACCGGCATTCTTGGTGGTCATTAACCCTTTTGCCTGGCACTGCTGCGCGCTCCGGGAATTTTGGGGCCAGATGAAAAATGGATCACCTGCTTCATCTGGCTGAAAATATCCCGGGGGAGGCGCGCGCAGCGCGGCTGGGGCAGAGCCCCTGGCCGGATCAATCATCTGGGCGGGACAGGCTGAACAACTCGGTGACCACCGAATAATCACGGTATCCTAGCCGCGCCAGCGGTTTGAATGAGGTCACGTCGAACTTGCCCTCTTTGATATGATCGTCTTGCAGGTGAACACCTGTCACTTCGCCGAATACCACCCGGTTGGCTTCGCCGGGTAGCGTCACGATTTGCGTCAGTTTACATTCAAGTGCCGCTGGCGCATCGGCGACCCGCGCGCAGTTGATGGTTTCGCATTCGGCGGTTGCTATCCCGGCGTGTTCGAACTCGTCTACATGCTTGTCCAGCCCGGCCGAACTTGCATTCATCGCATCCCGATGCGCATAGGCCACGATGTTGACGCAGAAAACTCCGGTGGCTTCGATATTGGAAACGCTGTCCTTTCCGTTCTCTTGATCATGCTTGCCGCTGGTGGTGGCGAACATCACCTGCGGCGGGGTATAGGCGACGCCGTTGAAGAAAGAATACGGCGCCAGGTTGTTGATCCCATTCGCATCCCGTGTCGAAATCCAGCCGATGGGCCGCGGCGTGATGATGGCGTTGAACGGATTGTGCGGCAGGCCGTGGCCGTCTTCGGGGCGATAGAACATGGTGTCTCCTAGCGTTTGCCCAAGGCGTACCGAAGTGCTAGGGCGATTGCCAGCAAGGAAAAGAGGGCCAGCGTGCAGCAGTTCGAAATCAGGCCGGAAGAGCCGGAGGATTGGTGGGAGGTCGAGGCGCTTTATGACCTGTGTTTTGCACCGGGGCGCGAGGCGCTTTCGTCCTATCGTCTGCGCGATGATGTGCCGCCTGTGTCCGGGCTGTCACTGGTGGCGCGGGACGGGCAGGGCATTTTGGCGGGTGCGATCCGCTTTTGGCCGGTTCATGTGCATGACAAGGATGCTTTGCTGTTGGGACCGGTGGCCGTTCACCCGACCCATCAGGGCGAGGGCTTGGGCGGTTATCTGATCCATCACGGGTTGGAGGCCGGTCGCGGGCAAGGCTGGCAGCGCGTCATGCTTGTGGGTGATGCGCCCTATTACCAGCGGTTCGGCTTTTCGAAACTGCGCGGTGTTGAGATGCCGCCGCCGACCAACCCGGACCGCGTTTTGGGGGCCGAACTTGTGCCGGGCGGGTGGACCGGATTGCGCGGCGCGGTCACCCGCTGGACCCGCTGACCTATTGAAATCCTTGATCACAATCCCGACATCTTCTGTACAGGAGGGTCCGGATGCAAAACGTGGTGCTGGTGCACGAGATCGATGCCGAGGCTGAATTGGATCGGTTGGCGGCATGCTATCAATCTGCCGGTGGGGCAGGTGTCAAACTACTGAATAGGCTGGGCGGCTCCGCTGAATCTCTGTTGTCGCAATTGCCCGAACCGGTTCAGGCGGGCCTGAATGGGGCAACCGAATCTGCGCTTTGGATTGCGATGCATGCAGCCGAAAGCTCGCGCCGGGCGGTGCCGGATCAGACGCCTTGGGTCAATACTGCCGTCACGACGGCCATGGGCGCCGCTGGTGGGTTTGGCGGGGTTTCGACCGCGTTGATGGAGCTTCCTGCAACCACGGCAATGCTGTTGCGCTCGATCCAGGGCGCGGCGGCGCGTGAAGGATTTGATCCCTCAGAACAGGGGGTGAAATTTGACTGTATCCGGGTTCTGTCAGCAGCGGGGCCTTTGGCACATGATGACGGTGCAGATGCGGGATTCTTTTCTGCACGCCTGACTTTGAGTGGCCCGACCATGCAGCGGCTGATCGCGGCGGTTGCGCCTAAACTGTCCGTGGTGCTGGGTCAGAAACTGGCTGCGCAATCAGTGCCTGTACTGGGCGCTTTGGCGGGTGGTGGTACGAACTATGTCTACACACGCTATTATCAGCAGGTAGCCCGCGTGCATTTCGGCCTGCGTCGTCTGGCTGTCGACGCGGATATCCCGCATGAGGAATTGGTATCCCGGCTTTCGAACCGGATGCTGCGCTAAACTTGTCATACGCCGCAAACGACCGAAACCTTGTCGTCTGGCGCCCAGAACGCTTAAGTCCGTGGCGTGAACCCAGCTTTTGGCTCAGCGCGCCTCACTTTTACGCGGGTTTCGTCTGCGAGACAGCAAATTACCACAGGAATGACTTGATCTTAACGGTTTGCTCGGTATCTATTCGTCATCCTGCTAATCTGGACGGACCATGATACAATACGCGTTGAAATGTTCTGAAGGTCACAGCTTTGACAGCTGGTTTCAATCGGCGGAAGCCTATGACAAGCTGGCTTCGTCGGGGATGATTGCCTGCAGTGTCTGCGGATCTTCTCATGTGGAAAAGGCGGTCATGACCCCGCGGGTCCGCCCGGCGCGGCGCGCAAGCTCGGCCAATGCAAAAGGCAAATCGGCCCCTGAGCAGGTTCAGATGACTTCGGCGACACCAGATGTCGAAGAAGTCCTGTCGGAGCTGCGCCGCAAAGTCGAAGAAAACTCGGACTATGTTGGCAAGGACTTCGCGAGCGAGGCGCGCAAAATCCATCTGGGTGACGCCCCGGATCGCGCAATCTATGGTGAGGCGAAACCCGAAGAAGCACGTGCCCTGATCGAAGATGGCGTGCCGGTCGCGCCGTTGCCCTTCGTACCAAGCCGAAAGACCAACTAGCCTATGCATATCGTGATTACGGGGGCCAATCGTGGAATTGGCAAAGCTCTGGCGGATTGCTATCGAGACCAAGGGTACAATGTGACTGGAACCGCGCGCGACAAAAGCGGGCAGGTTCGGTTGGATGTCGCTGATCCGGCGCATCATGCGGATATGGCAGTGCAATTGCAGGGACAGCCGGTTGATCTGCTGATCTGCAACGCCGGTGTCTATTTGGACAAGGGGCAAGGTATTGACGGCTATCCGTCCGAGATGTGGGCCGAAAGCTTTGCAACCAATGTGACAGGTGTGTTTCTAACAATTCAGGCTTTGTTGCCGAATCTGCGGGCTGCGCGGGGCAAGATCGCAATCATCTCGTCGCAGATGGCGTCACATACGCGTGCGCCCGGGGGCAGCTATATTTATCGTGCCTCAAAGGCCGCCGCTCTCAATCTTGGGCGTAACCTGGCCGCTGATCTGAAATCCGATGGGATTGCTGTCGGGATCTACCACCCCGGCTGGGTTCAGACGGATATGGGTGGGGCCGCTGCCGACATTCATGTGGACCACGCAGTTCAGGGCCTGACCGAACGGTTCGATGCGTTGTCACTGGCCAATACTGGGTGTTTCGAAACCTACGACGGGCAACCACACGCCTACTGAGTGGACAGCGCTGCCTTGGGCAGTTCGTAAACCTCTCCGGGCTCGATGAAGATCACCAAGATGTCGCCGCGTGTTTCATAGCTGAGCCTCGAGGTTGAACTGCTGGAATCGGGAACGCCATTGGTGAAATAGATGTTGCGCACTTCGCCATTGCCCAGGCCGACAGCCAGCGTCGCGGTACCATCGTCGCGACGCCGTAGTTCCGCGTTGCAGCTTTTCAGCGGGTCACCGGCATTTACCGCGCAAGGCACTGTGCCCAAAGAGTTCTGGCCGTCAGTGCCAGATAGGGTCGCGACCTGAGCGGTGGCAGCGGAAGACATAAGTGCAAAAGCGAAAGCAAAGCGGAGCATGAATAACCTCTTGAAACGAGTGTGCCTCTTAGGCTGACATCACGCCTGCACAATGTAAAGCGGCCCCGCGTTGCAGTGCGGGGCCTCTTGCCCTTACGGCCCCCCTCGCATAAGACGCACGGGATTTGAATCCAAAGGCGCGGAGACTTCAGCCCCATGCCCGTACTCGTGATGAAATTTGGTGGCACCTCGGTGGCCAACCTTGACCGAATCCGCCGCGCGGCCAAGCGCGTTGGGGTCGAGGTTGCAAAGGGCTATGACGTGATCGTCATCGTCTCGGCCATGTCGGGCAAGACAAACGAGCTGGTGGGCTGGGTGAATGAAACCTCCCCGCTGTTTGATGCGCGCGAATATGATGCGGTTGTCTCTTCAGGCGAAAACGTGACGGCTGGTCTGATGGCGCTGACCTTACAGGAAATGGACGTACCTGCGCGCAGTTGGCAAGGCTGGCAGGTGCCGCTGCTGACCAATGGCAGCCACTCGGCCGCGCGCATCGAAGAGATCCCCACCGCCAACCTGAACCAGAAGTTTGGTGAAGGGATGCGCGTGGCCGTTGTGGCAGGGTTCCAGGGGATCAGCCCCGAGGGCCGGATTACAACGCTGGGGCGGGGTGGTTCGGACACAACCGCGGTGGCCTTTGCTGCTGCTTTTGAGGCGGAGCGCTGCGACATCTATACCGATGTGGATGGCGTCTATACCACCGACCCGCGCATCTGTGAAAAAGCGCGCAAACTGGACAAGATCGCGTTTGAAGAGATGCTTGAACTGGCCTCGCTGGGGGCGAAGGTGCTGCAAACCCGCTCGGTCGAGCTGGCGATGCGCTACAAGGTGCGCCTGCGGGTGCTGTCCAGTTTCGAAGAACAATCCGACAATGCCGGCACGCTGGTCTGCGACGAGGAGGATATTATGGAATCCAATGTAGTGGCCGGTGTGGCCTATTCCCGCGATGAGGCGAAGATGACGGTTGTGTCGGTGGCTGACCGACCCGGCATCGCCTCGATCATCTTTACCGCGCTCAGTGATGAGGGTGTGAATGTGGACATGATCGTACAGAACATCTCGGATGAAGGACGCACGGATATGACCTTTTCGTGCCCGACTGATCAGGTTGCCCGCGCAGAAAAGGCGCTGACGGCGATCAAGGACGCGGGTGAGTTGAACTATGCTGAATTGGTTGCAGACGAAGATGTCTGCAAGGTCTCGGTCGTGGGTATCGGAATGCGTTCGCAATCCGGTGTAGCTGCAAAAATGTTCAAGGTTCTCTCGGATGAGGGGATCAACATCAAGGTCATCACCACCTCCGAAATCAAAATTTCCGTTCTGGTTGACAGGAAATACATGGAACTTGCGGTTCAAGCGCTGCATGATGCGTTTGAATTGGACAAGGCGGCCTGAGCGTTTCAGCCAAGGGTTTCGTCTGACACCGTAAGTTGGTTGGGCAATGGTGGACGGTACCGAAACGGAATCTCGCAAGCTGCTGGGGCGGCTGCGCGAGGAAATGGCAAGCGAGGCCGCCGGTCAGGAACGTCTGGATCGGATCACGCGGTTGATCGCGGACAGCATGAGGGTCGAGGTTTGCTCGATCTATCTGTTCCGCGATGAAGATACGCTTGAGCTTTGCGCAACCCAAGGTCTGTCCTCCGAGGCGGTTCACAAAACGCGCATGCGTTTGGGCGAGGGTCTTGTGGGCCGCGTGGCCAAATCCGGTAAGGTGGTGAACGAGGCTGACGCGCCTTCGGCCAAGGGTTTCCGGTTCATGCCCGAGACGGGTGAGGAACGCTATTCGTCCTTCCTTGGGGTTCCCGTACAGCGCTTGGGTCAGAAGCTTGGCGTTCTGGTCGTGCAGACCCGCGAGGCACGAGAGTTTTCCGCTGACGAGATTTATGCCTTGGAAGTCGTGGCGATGGTGCTGGCCGAAATGGCCGAGCTTGGCGCTTTTGTCGGTGAAGGCGCGGCCCTGTCCCCGTTGCACCAGCAATCGATACAATTGACCGGCGGTCCCGCGCAGGAAGGATCTGCCGAGGGTCATGTCTGGCTGCACGAACCTCGTGTTGTCGTCACCAACCCGATTGCCGAAGATCCAAAGCGCGAACGCGAACGCTTGATCGAAGCGGTAGAAGAGCTGCGTGTGGGCGTCGACAAGATGCTCGAAATCTCGCAGGGGGGTGACAAAGAGCAGCTTCAGGTTTTGGAAGCCTATCGCATGTTTGCCAATTCCAAAGGCTGGATGCGGCGCATGGAAGAAGACATCGCCAGCGGGTTAAGCGCCGAGGCTGCGGTTGAGAAAGAACAGACGCAGGCCAGGAGCCGCATGGGGCAGGTCACCGACCCTTATTTGCGGGAACGGCTTGCTGACCTGGATGATCTTAGCAACCGATTGCTGCGTATTCTGACCGGGCAGGGCGCGAATAACGGCGCTGACTTGCCGCCCGACCCGATCTTGATCGCGCGCAATATCGGCCCCGGTGATTTGCTGGAATACGGCCGGTCGCTGAAGGGTATCGTGCTCGAGGAGGGCTCGGTCGGGAGCCATGCGACAATCGTTGCCCGCGCATTGGCGATTCCTTTGGTCGTTCACGTTGGTCGGATCACAACCGAAGCGCTGAACGGGGATCATATCCTGGTTGATGGTGATCAGGGTATCGTACATTTGCGGCCCGAAGATACGGTGGTGTCGGCCTTCCGCGACAAGATCGCCATGCAGGCCAAGGCGCAAGAACGCTATGCCTCGATCCGCGAAACCAAAACGGTGACGCAGGACAATCAGCGTATCACGCTCACCATGAATGCGGGCCTGTTGGCTGACTTGCCATCCTTGGCCAATTCCGGTGCCGAAGGGGTGGGCCTGTTTCGCACCGAATTGCAGTTTCTGGTGCGTAACCAGATGCCTAAACGGTCCGAACTTGTGGCGCAATACAAGCGTGTTCTGGATGCCGCCGGCGATAAACCTGTGGTCTTTCGCACGCTGGATATCGGCTCGGATAAGGTCCTGCCTTATATGAAGCATATTGACGAACCGAACCCGGCACTGGGTTGGCGAGCCATTCGGGTGGGCCTCGACAAGCGCGGTGTTATGCGGATGCAATTGCAGGCGCTTTTGCGCGCTGCAAACGGGCGTCCGCTGACCATCATGTTCCCGTTTGTGGCTCAGGCGGATGAATTCCGCGAGGCGCGGAGCGAGGTCAACAAAACCGTTGAACGAGAGCAGCGCCTGGGCCATGTGCTTCCCGAAACGCTCAAGGTTGGGGCGATGCTTGAAACGCCTTCGCTGGGATTTGCGCCGCAGAAATTCTTTGATGAGGTCGATTTCATTTCCATCGGTGGCAACGACTTGAAACAGTTCTTTTTCGCGGCAGACCGCGAAAACGAACTGGTGCGCCGTCGCTATGACACACTGAATGTCAGTTTCCTCAGCTTTATCGAACGCATTGTCGAACGGTGCAGTATCTCTGACACACCTCTCAGCTTCTGCGGGGAAGATGCCGGGCGACCTATCGAAGCGTTGTGCCTGACGGCGATGGGGATGCGCAGCCTGTCGATGCGTCCTGCGTCGATCGGCCCCGTCAAAAGCCTGCTGCTACGGTCAAACCTGCAAGACGTGCGCAAGATCATCGCAGATGCACGCCATCGCGGAGAACAATCGGTTCGACCCGCAGTAATGGAATGGTTGCGGAGCCAGAATTAGGGTTTCGATAGAAAATTGCCTCGAGATACAGATTTCGCTGCTTGATTTTTGTCATCGGAAAAACTATTCAGACGATGAATGTTAGCGTTAACAGTGTCGCGAAATAATAGCGACGAGACCGCCGGGGTCGCAAGCGGCCATCCCGCGCGAAAAGGGGCCTGATATGGTTTCAAGGGTAATTCCCGTCCAGCCGTTCGATCTGGTGTTGTTCGGTGCAACTGGTGACTTGGCGCAGCGCAAGATCTTGCCAGGGCTTTATCACCGTTTCGAAGTCGAGCAGATGCCTGACGAAGCACGCATAATTGCGACCGCACGGTCCTCAATGGATACCGAGCAGTTTCGCGCTCAGATTCTGGCGTCGATGAAAGAATTTGCACCGGGTTTCAAGCAGGACGTGTTGGATCAGTTCTTGCAGCACGTCGAATACATCCCGGTGGATGCCTTGGGCGAGTCCGGCTGGTCGGAGTTGAGCGCGGCATTGCGCCCTGATGTCGTGCGGGCCTTTTACCTTTCGGTTGGCCCGAGCCTGTTTCCCGGCATCGCGCAGCGCCTGTCGGACCACAAGATGGCGTCGCCGGACAGTCGTATCGTCGTTGAAAAGCCCTTTGGTCATGATTTGGCCTCGGCCAAAGCCTTGAATGAAGGTCTGCGCGCCTGCTTTGAAGAGCATCAGATTTATCGGATCGACCATTACCTGGGCAAAGAAACGGTGCAGAACCTGATGGCACTGCGCTTTGCGAACTCTTTGTTCGAGCCGCTCTGGAATTCAACTCATGTCGACCATGTTCAGATTACCGTGGCCGAAACGGTTGGTGTTGACGGTCGCGGGGCCTATTACGATCAGTCCGGCGCAATGCGCGACATGATTCAGAACCACTTGGTCCAGCTTCTGTGCCTGACAGCGATGGAGCCACCGTCGAAGTTTTCACCCAACGCGGTGCGTGACGAAAAGGTCAAGGTGATCGAGGCGTTAGAGCCGGTTGCGCCCGCTGATATCGCTCGGGGTCAGTACCGCGCGGACAAGGGTGGCGATGGCTATACCGATCACGTGGGTAATGCCGATAGCCGGACGGAAAGTTACATCGCACTCAAGGTGCATCTGGGAAATTGGCGCTGGGCGGGTGTACCGTTCTATCTGCGCACCGGAAAACGCCTGCGGGCGCGGGAATCCGAGATCGCGGTTTTCTTCCGCGACCCGCCGCATACGATCTTTCCCAATGTTGGCCCGCTGCGCGGAAACGTTCTGGTGATCCGACTGCAACCGGATGAAGGCATCACGCTGCGTACCACGATCAAGGATCCGGGGCCGGGTGGGTTCCGCCTGTCGGATGTGTCGCTGGACATGAGCTTTGCCGATGCGCTGGGCGAAGACGCGAGCGCGCCCGACGCCTATGAACGCCTTGTGATGGATGTCATCCGTGGCGACCAGACGTTGTTCATGCGCGGGGATGAGGCCGAGGCGGCTTGGGCCTGGGTGGATCCTATCGTCGAAGGGTGGGAAGACCGCGGCGATCGACCGTCGTTGTATGATCAGGGCAGTTCCGGCCCGGAAGACGCTTTGATGCTGATGCATCGCGATGGCCGCCGTTGGCGCCAGATCGGAGGGTAATCATGGTCAACACAGTTATTTCCGACGTCACCAAACGTATCATCGACCGCAGCGCTGACCTGCGCGGCCCGCATCTGGAACGGATGGAGCAGGCCAAATCCAAGGGCCCGGCGCGGGCGCATCTGTCCTGTTCGGGGCAGGCCCATGCCTATGCGGGCGCTGGCGCCGACCAAAGCGCGATGGCGACCGGCACGGCCGGAAACCTGGGTATTATCACCGCCTATAACGACATGCTGTCCGCGCACCAGCCCTTCGAACGATATCCCGAACTGATCCGCCAAGCGATCCGCGCCGCAGGCGGCACGGCGCAGGTGGCGGGGGGTGTGCCAGCCATGTGTGACGGGGTCACCCAGGGCGAAGCAGGGATGGAACTGTCGCTCTTTTCACGCGATGTGATCGCACTGGCAACCGGTGTGGCGCTGAGCCACAACACCTATGATGCTGCTGTATTCCTGGGTGTCTGCGATAAGATCGTGCCCGGCCTGATCATCGGCGCGCAGGCTTTCGGCCATTTGCCTGCAGTCTTCCTGCCAGCTGGTCCCATGACCAGCGGCCTGCCGAATGACGAAAAGGCCAAAGTCCGTCAGCAATTTGCCGCCGGAGAAGTAGGGCGTGATGCGCTGATGAAGGCCGAAATGGCCGCCTATCACGGCCCAGGCACCTGCACCTTTTACGGTACCGCCAACACCAACCAGATGTTGATGGAGTTCATGGGCCTGCATCTGCCGGGGTCCAGCTTTATCAACCCGAACACTCCCCTGCGTGACGCGCTGACCGAAGAAGGCGCCCGTCGCGCCCTGTCGCTCAGCGCGCTGGGCAATCATTATACACCGGTGTGCCAGATCCTGGACGAACGCGCCTTTGTGAACGGCATCGTTGGCCTGATGGCCACGGGTGGTTCGACCAACCTGTTGATCCACCTGATCGCCATGGCACGCGCCGGTGGCATCGTTCTGGATTGGCAGGATTTCTCGGACATCTCCGCCGTGGTGCCTTTGGTCGCGCGGGTTTATCCCAACGGTCTGGCCGATGTGAACCATTTCCACGCAGCAGGCGGCTTGGGCTTTGCTATCGGAACGTTGCTGGACGAAGGCCTGCTGCATCCCGACACGCTGACCGTGGCAGGGCAGGGGCTGCACAACTATACCAAAGAGCCCAAGCTGAAAGACGGCGAGTTGGTCTGGGAAGGCGGCGCAGGCCACAGCCTGAACGACAAGATCGTGCGCCCGGCCAATGATCCGTTCCAACCCACCGGCGGTCTGTCACGCCTGACCGGCAATCTGGGCACAGGTGTCATGAAAGTTTCTGCCGTCGCCCCCGAACACCAGATTGTCGAGGCCCCCGTGCGGGTCTTCCATGATCAGGACGAGGTAAAGGCAGCGTTCAAAGCGGGTGAGTTCACCGATGACGTCATTGTGGTGGTTCGCTTTCAGGGCCCAAAGGCCAATGGGATGCCCGAATTGCACTCGCTGACACCCTTGCTTTCGATCCTGCAAGGACGCGGTCAGAAAGTGGCGCTGGTCACGGATGGTCGTATGTCGGGCGCATCCGGGAAAGTGCCTGCTGCCATTCATGTCTGCCCCGAGGCGCTGGACGGTGGCGCAATCGCCTATCTGCAAGATGGTGATCTTTTGCGCGTCGATGCCGTAAAAGGAGAATTGGAAATCCTCACCCCAGGCGTTCTGGACCGTAACCCAGCAACCGCAGACCTGACCAAAAACCAACACGGTGTTGGCCGCGACCTGTTTGGCGCGTTCCGCCAGAATGTCGGTTCTGCTGACACAGGCGCCAGTATTTTCGGAGTTTAAACCCATGTCCAAAACCCAACGCACCCGCGAAATCTGCGCGCTGGCCCCGATCGTACCTGTTTTGGTGGTCGAAGACGCTGCCCAGGCACGTCCCTTGGCCGAAGCCTTGGTCGCAGGCGGGCTGCCCGCGCTCGAGGTGACCTTGCGTACCCCCGCTGCGCTGGACGCCATTCGCGCCATGGCCGACGTCCCGGGCGGGGTCGTCGGCGCAGGCACGCTGGTCACACCCGAAGACGTACGCGCCGCCAAAGAGGCCGGTGCTCAATTCGGTGTCTCACCTGGTGCGACGGACGCGCTGATCGCAGCCTGCGAGGCCGAAGGCTTGCCCCTCCTTCCGGGCGCTGCCACCGCCAGCGAAGCGATGTCCCTTTTGGAAAAAGGCTATGACATGCTGAAATTCTTCCCTGCCGAAGCCTCTGGCGGTGCGCCTGCCTTGGAGGCAATCGGCGCACCGCTGCCGCAGATCACCTTTTGCCCCACCGGTGGCGTGTCGCCGTCAAACGCGAAAAACTACCTTTCTTTGTCTAACGTGATCTGCGCGGGCGGCAGCTGGGTCGCCCCCAAACAGATGGTACAGGACGGCGACTGGTCGGGGATCGAATCCCTTGCGCGTGATGCCGCCAAGCTGATGGATTGACGCCACAGGGCAAGACGCTAGGGTAGGCCCGATTCAAACAGGTTACCCTCATGACAAACCAGCTCTCCCTCGCGCAGGGGCGCGAGTATCTGGCCATTCCCGGCCCTTCGGTGATGCCTGACGCGGTGTTGCAAGCCATGCACCGCCCGTCGCCCAATATCTATGATGGCGCGCTGATCGAGATGATGCCGGCGCTGACCCGCGATCTGTGCCGGGTGGCTCGTACCGACCATAACGTCGCCATCTACATCTCAAACGGCCACGGCACGTGGGAAGCTGCCCTGTCCAACGTGATCGCCCCGGGCGAAACGGTGCTGGCACCAGCCTCGGGTCGGTTCACCCATGGCTGGGCCGAAATGGCCGAAGGGCTTGGCGCCAAGGCCGAGCTGATCGATTTTGGTGCCTCCTCTGCTTGGGATCTGGGCCGTATTGCCGAGACGCTGCGCGCCGACGCAGCACATGATATCAAGGCCGTGCTTGCGGTTCATGTCGATACCTCTACCTCTATCCGCAACGACATCCCCGCCTTGCGCGCCCTGTTGGATGATCTGGATCACCCTGCCTTGCTGATGGCCGATTGCATTGCCTCTATGGGCTGCGACCGCTTCGAAATGGACGCCTGGGGCGTGGATGTCGCCGTCACCGCCTGCCAAAAGGGGCTGATGACCCCGGCGGGCACCGGTTTTGTGTTTTTCAATGACAAAGCTCAGGCCAAACGCGCCGCAATGCCAAGGGTCTCGCGATACTGGGATTGGGAGCCCCGCGCCAACCCCGAATTGTTCTACCAGTACTTCAACGGCACCGCGCCCACCCATCACCTCTACGGCCTGCGCGCTGCACTGGACCTGATCCATGCCGAAGGGATTGAGACGGTCTGGGCTCGCCACCAACGTTTGGCCCAAGCCATCTGGGCTGCGTGTGAGGTTTGGGCCCAAGGCGGGGCTTTTCACCTTAATGTCACCGATCCCGCTTATCGCAGTCATGCGGTCACCGCGCTGCGCCTGACCGAGGGTCGCGGTACCCCGCTGCGTAACTACACCGAAAACCAACTTGGCTTGACGCTGGGTATCGGATTGGGGATGGAAGATTGGGAAGGTTGTTTCCGCCTCGGCCATATGGGCCATGTGAATGCGCAGATGATCATGGCTCTGTTGGGCAGCGTCGAAACCGCCATGGCTGCGCTGGATATCCCGCGAGGCTCAGGCTCGCTCGAGGCCGCCGCCGCTACATTGGCCGCCTGACGCCACGCCACCTCTTCTTCTGTTTAGAAATACCTTCGGGGGGAATCGCGCGACAGCGCGATGGGGGGCAGACAGCCCCCCTCTACCGTCCTCGGGCCTTGGCCAATGCCTTGGGCAAAGCCGCCTCAAACGCCGCCATTTCCTCTGCGCCGCCACAGCTCACCCGGATGCATCGGTTCTGCGGAGCCACAAACGGCATCCGCACAAAGATGCCCTGATCGATCAGAGCCTCAAGCACTGCCTTGGCAAACGCCCCATCCCGCCCGCAATCGATGGCCACAAAATTCGTGGCCGAGGGCAAAGGCGTCAAACCGTTGGCGCGCGCGATCTGTCCGATACGCTCTCGCGCCTCTGAAATCTGCCTCTGAACCTGCGCCAGCCAGCTAACATCGTGCAACGCGGCCAGCGCGCCCGCTTGCGCGGCCCGGTTCATCCCAAAGTGATTGCGCACTTTGTTGAACGACGAAATCAAACCTGGCGCTCCGATGGCATAGCCCACGCGCGCACCCGCCATGCCATAGACTTTGGAAAAGGTTCGCATCCGGATTACGCGCGGGTCATCTGCGGTCACCGGTGCAGCCGTACCTTCGGGTGCGCATTCCACATAAGCCTCGTCCAGAACCAGCAGGCAACCGTCGGGTAACCCATCCAGCGCCGCCACAATATCCGCCCCGGACTGCCAGGTGCCCATCGGATTGTCCGGGTTGGCCAGATAGACCAGCTTGGCATCCACCTCTGCCGCTTTGGCGAACAAGGCCGCCGGGTCTTCGTGATCTTCGGTATAAGGAACCTTGTGCAATACCCCACCGAACCCGGCCACATGATAATTGAAGGTGGGATAAGCGCCGTCCGAAGTCACCACTGCGTCGCCCGGACCCACAAGCAACCGTGCGAGATAGCCCAACAGCCCATCAATGCCTTCGCCCACAACGATATTTTCTGGCGCCACTCCGTGATGGGTCGCTAACGCATGGCGCAGCTCGAAGTTTTCTGGATCCCCATACATCCAGATCTCACTTGCAGCTTCTTGCATCGCCGCAATGGCACGGGACGAGGGGCCAAAGACGCTCTCATTTGCACCAATCCGTGCTAAGAAAGGCGCGCCGCGTTGCCGCTCCTGGGTTTCGGGGCCCACAAAAGGCACGGTTGCGGGTAGGGATTGTGCAAGCGGGGTATAGCGCGGATCAGTCATGGGCGCAGATAATCGCAAGGATGCGGTGCGGGCAAGTGTTGCACCATAGCGCATTCCCTCGCAGACTGCCCGGAAACAGGGGTTGTGAGGTGTCATGCGGTATCTGCTCGGGTTGGTCTTGATCGGCTTTGTCTATCTTCTGTTCTGGCCAGTTCCCGTTGACCCGGTGGCGTATTCTTTCCCCGAAGATCAGGGCTTTACCGGCGATTTCGCCGAAAACGCAGCGTTGGACAAGGTCCAGTTGATCCAATTGCCCGATGGTGAGATCGGGCCCGAAGACCTGGCAGTGTTGCCGGATGGTGCGATCTATACGACCAGCCTGTCGGGGAAGCTTTACCTTATCGACGGCGCGGACCCAGTTGAGGTTGAGGATCTGGGCGGACGGCCCTTGGGGCTGCGCGCAGGGCCCGATGGCGCGCTTTACATCGCTGACAGCTATCGCGGGCTGATGCGCTGGACGGGGCCGGGGACTTTGGAAACCCTTGTGTCCGAAATCGACGGAGCCCCGGTGATCTATGCCAACAATCTGGACGTGGCGCAGGATGGCACGGTTTACTTTTCGAACTCGTCAGACAGGTTCAATCCGCAAACCATGGGTGGAACAAAATCCACGTCTGTTTTGACCATTTGGGAGCAGTCCCCAACCGGATATGTCGCGCGCTATTCTCCTGATGGTGAGGTCGAGAAAATTGCCGAGGGCTTCGTCTATACCAACGGAGTAGCTCTGTCGCCGGACGAAGACTTCCTGCTGATTGCCGAAACGGGCCGGGCCAAGGTGCATAAGCTGTGGCTCAGCGGTCCGAAGGCCGGCACGCGAGAGGTGCTATTGAACAATCTTCCCGGCTATCCCGACAATATCAAAGCCCAAGGCGACGGCACCTATTGGATGGCGTTTGCCAGCCCGCGCGTCCCGTCGGAAGTGTTGATGCCCTATCCGTTCCTGCGCAAAGTGCTCTGGCGTTTGGGCCCCATGGTGCGACCGGGGCCAATCCATCGCGGCATGTTGGTTCAGTTTGACGGTGACGGAACCATTCTGCGCACGTTGCAGGACCCGGAGGGGCAGCTTGGGATCACCACCAGCGGTCAGGTGATCGGGGACCAGCTTTTTGTTATGACGCTCGATTCCCCGTGGTTCGGGCGCATGCCCGTGGCGGATATGCCCTGACGTCGTAGTGGAACTGCCCGGCCCGGGCTGGCATGATCCGCATCAATTGCAGTGGGAGGCCCGAATGGCGCGTGTATCCGTCGAATACAAAAATCACATCGCTCATGTCACGCTGACTCGCGGTGACAAAATGAACGCGCTTGATGACGCGATGGTCAAGGCCATCCTGTCTGCCGGGCAAGAGGTCGCAGCGTCCGACGCGCGGGCCGTGGTTCTGTCGGGCGAGGGCAAGAGCTTTTGCGCGGGCCTCGACATGGCCAGCTTTGCCGCGTTGGCGCAGACAGATCCAACCGAATGGCTGATGACCCGCAGCCACGACGACGCCAATGAAATGCAAGAGCTTGCCCTGATCTGGCGGCGTGTCCCGGTTCCGGTGATCTGCGCCTTGCAAGGCGTAGCTTATGGTGGCGGTCTTCAGATCGCGCTGGGGGCGGATATCCGCATTGCCCATCCCGATACCAAACTTGCGGTGATGGAGATGAAATGGGGGATCATCCCGGACATGGGCGGCATGGTCTTGCTGCCTCAGCTTGTCCGTTCGGACGTGCTGCGCCTGTTGACCTACACCGCGCGCCCGATCGGCGCTCCGCAGGCTGCAGAGTGGGGGCTCGTGACCAAACTGTCCGATGATCCCGTGACCGAAGCGCTGGCGCTGGCCGAGGATATCGCAGGTCAAAGCCCGTCTGCCATTCGCGCGGCAAAACGCCTGATAGATCTGGCTGAACAGGCCCCGCGGTCCGAAGTGCTGCTGGCCGAGTCTTCGGAACAGGTGGACTTGATCGGCAAGCCCGATCAGATGGAGGTTGTCATGGCACAGATGCAGGGCAGAAAGCCCGAGTTCAAATGATCACCGCAGAAAGGCCCGACGGGCGTCGCGGGCCATGTTGTATCGCATCTCGAGGTCTGCGATCTCTGCCATAGCTGCTTTCCGGTCCTGAGCATCAGTCAGAGCAGCATAGGACTTGCGCGCCTCATCCAGTTTCTTCTTGATATCAAACTCTTCTGGCAGCACACCGGCTTGCGCCATTATCCTGTGGCCCGCCGCAATAGCGGGATCGCTTTGCGCCTCGGCAGACCGGTCCGGCAGCGGCGCGCCTTCGCCTTCAAGACCCTGTAACTGGCCCTCGGCTTCGGCCTTTTTGATCTGGCGTTCGACCAGTTTTCCAAGTGCTCCGAACATGTTCAGACCATAGCACTGACAGAGGCCGCACTAAAGGGGTTCACCGCATCCTGTGCGTCACAAGATATGCAATGCCACCGGCCAGCAAACCCCAAACGGCGGCCCCCAGCCCAAAGACAGTGATGCCCGAGGCGGTAATGGCGAGCGTGAGAATGGCCGCTTCTCGCTCGGTTGGTACGTCCAGTGCGGCGTGAATGGCATTGGCCAGCACGCCGATCAGCGCAACACCGGCCAATGTTCCCATCAGCAGTGGGTCGGCATGGGCGGCGAAGCTGGTGATTGCCACGGCAAAGACGCCGAACAGGCAATAGAACACGCCTGCCATGACCGCAGACCAATAACGTTGCGCCGGGTCGGGGTGGCTGTCCTCGTTCGAACACATAGCCGCAGTGATTGCTGCCAGACAGGTGGCAGGCGCCCCAAACGGAGCCGACAGCATGCTGGCAGCACCGACAGAAGAAAACAAGCGGCCCGCAACAGGGTTGAACCCAAAGCTGCGCATCACCGCCACACCGGGAATGTTCTGTGTCGCCATCGTGACAATAAAGAGCGGCACGCCTATTCCGATGGCCGAGGCAACCGAAAAGCTGGGCACAGTCCAGATTGGTGTCGTGATCATTCGGTCGGGTAGAAGCTGCGCGCTGTCTGCATTCAAAGACACGATGACGGCCGCTGCGACCACGGCGGCGGGTACGGCAAAAAGCCGGTTGAACCGGCCTGCTATGAACCAGGTTAGGATTACTGGCAGCGCTTGCCACGGGATTTCAACCGCTGCTTTGAAGGGCACCAGACAGAGCGGCAAGAGCACCCCCGCCAGCATCGCTTGCGCCAGCGATGTGGGGATTGCGGCTGCCAGTCGCCCCAGCGGTTTCCACAACCCCGCCAGAACGGTCAGCGCACCGGCGCACAGGAAGGCTCCGATCGCTGCCGAATACCCCTGGGCCGGTGCGGCGGACACGGCCAGAAGGGCCGCACCCGGGGTCGACCACGCGACGCTGATGGGCAGTTTGTAGAACAGGCTAAGGGCAATCGCCGCAAGCCCCATGGCAATCGCTGCGCTCATCAGACCAGACGCCGCCTGCGCAGGGGAGGCGCCCATGGCGCTCAGGCCTTGCAAGACAATCGGGAAAGAGCTGAAGAAACCGACAATGGCCACGACAAGGCCGGTTGAGACGGTTTGCATCGGAGGAAGGGATCGCGCCATCTGAGCCTTTCAGGATTGCTTGGTCGCAGTGCTAACAAGAGCAGGACGGCGCGAACAAGGGGAAAGCATTGATGGCAAAGAAAAACCTCACCGCTTGCATGGGCGGTGAGGTTGGGATTTTCCGTATTTGGAACGAGAAGAAGATCAGGCGATTTCGGCCAGTCGCGCGAGCGCTTCGTTCAGTTTCGCCTCTTCTTCCTCGCGGGCGGCAAGGTTGGCTTTGGCCTCTGCCACCACCTCTTCCGGGGCCGAGGCCACGAATTTGGGGTTGTCCAGGCGGCCGCGCAGACCGCCCAGTTCCTTGGCCAGTTTGCCCTTGGCTTTCTCAAGCCGTTCCTTTTCGGCGCCGATGTCGATAATGTCGGCCAGTGGCAGGCCAAAGCTTGCGCCGGGGGCAGCGATCGAGATCGTGCCTTTGGGCAGTTCCTCGGCCTTGGTCAAGCTGTCGATACGCGCCAGACGTTTGATCAGCGCCTCGTTGCGGTCCCAGGCGGCCTGGCCGTGAGCGTCGATCTCGGTCACCAGCATCGGCACGTAGAGGCCCGCGGGAACACGCATCTGTGCACGGGCCGAGCGGGTGTTTTCGATGACCGAGATCACCCAGTTCATCTCACGATCCGCATCGGAATCAACCAGTTCAGCACCATAGGTCGGCCAATCAGCGTGGACGACCATTTTCGCGCGGGTGCCGGTCAGGCCCCAGAGTTCCTCGGTGATGAAGGGCATGATCGGATGCAGCAAGACCATGCACTGATCCAGAACCCAGCGCATGGTGGCGCGGGTTTCGGCCTGTGCCTCGGCGTCGTCGCCTTGCAGCAGCGGTTTGGACAGCTCCAAATACCAGTCGCAGACCTTGCCCCAGACAAAGGCATAGAGCCCATTGGCCGCGTCGTTGAAGCGATAGCTTTCCAGCGCCGCATCGACCTCTTCCCGCACGCGGGCGGTTTCGCCGATGATCCAGCGGTTGACGGCGGCTTTGGGCTTCAGGTCACCCACGTCCAGTTGTGGAACAGCGTCGGTGAAGACCTCGTTCATCTCGGCAAAGCGAACGGCATTCCACAGCTTGGTGCCAAAGTTGCGGTAGCCGGTGATGCGTTCCTTGCTGAGTTTCAGCACGCCGCCGATCGCCGCCATTGAGGCGTTGGTGAAGCGCAGCGCGTCGGCGCCGAATTCGTCCACGATCTCCAGCGGGTCGATAACGTTGCCGGTTGTTTTGGACATCTTCTTGCCCTTCTCGTCGCGGACGAGCTGGTGCAGGTAGACAGTGTGGAACGGGATCTGGTTCACCACGGCCAGCTGCATCATCATCATCCGGGCAACCCAGAAGAACAGGATGTCAAAGCCGGTGACCAGAACATCCGTGGGGAAGTAGCGCTTTAGCTCTTCGGTCTGCTCGGGCCAGCCCAGCGTGCCGATGGGCCAGAGGCCAGACGAGAACCATGTGTCGAGGACATCAGGGTCGCGCCAAATCGGTACCAGCAAACCCTCACCAATTTGATCGGCAATTCCTGACTCTACAGCGAACCGGAAGTTGGTGATCATTTCATCGGCTTCAGAGCGCGATCCAACTGAAACGATACCAACTTTGCCATAGTACTCAGCAAGCTTGTCGAAGAGTTCTTCTTCGTTCGCCGCGCAGAAGAATGCGAGTTCGTCTTTCGCTTTCCCATTTTCAGTTCGCAAACTTGGCCCATACCAAACCGGAATCTGATGCCCCCACCACAGCTGGCGCGAGATGCACCAGGGTTCGATGTTTTCCAGCCAATGATAATAGGTCTTCTCGCCTGACTCGGGGATGATCTTGACGGTTCCGTCCTTGACCGCATCCAGCGCGGGGCCGACGACTTTTTCGGCGTCGACAAACCACTGGTCGGTGAACATGGGCTCGATGACGACCTTGGAGCGGTCGCCGAAGGGCTGCATGATCGGTTTGCTTTCGACAAGCGGCACCAGCGCCGCCGGGTCGTCATCCTCGCCCAGCTTGTTGCCCAGACGCGGATCATCGGCGCGGGTCATTACGGCCAGGCCGTCAGCCGTGATCTCTTCTACCACCTTTGTGCGCGCCTCGAACCGGTCGAGGCCGCGCAAGTGGTCGGGCACGAGGTTGATCGCGTCGATTTCGTTCTCGGTGAAGTCGCGACCATGCGCATATTCCTGCGCCAATCCTGCGGCTTCGGCATAGGGCGCGCCATCGGCCCGCATCGCGCCTTTGGTGTCCATCAGGCGGTACATCGGGATACCGCCGCGCTTGGCCACCATGTTGTCGTTGAAGTCATGAGCGCCGGTGATCTTCACTGCGCCCGAGCCGAAATCGGGATCGGGGTACTCATCGGTGATGATCGGGATCTGGCGGCGATGCTCTTTCGGTCCAACGGGGATTTCGCAGAGTTTACCGACGATTGGCGCGTAACGCTCATCTGATGGATCAACCGCAACCGCGCCGTCGCCGAGCATGGTTTCCGGGCGCGTGGTTGCGATCGAGATATAGTCGCGCTCTTCCTCAAGCACGATAGTCCCGTCTTCGTCTCTTTCAACATAGGTGTATGTCTCGCCCCCAGCCAATGGGTATTTGAAGTGCCACATATGCCCGGGCGTTTCGATGTTTTCGACCTCAAGATCCGAGATCGCGGTTTCGAAATGCGGGTCCCAGTTTACCAGACGTTTGCCGCGATAGATCAGGCCCTTTTCGTACATATCGACGAAGACCTTGATGACCGCATCGTGGAAATTGGCCGAGTTCTCGTGTCCCGTGCGCGGATCACCCGCCGCACCGGCCATGGTAAACGCGTTGCGCGACCAGTCGCAGGAGGAGCCGAGACGTTTCAGCTGCTCAACAATCGTCCCGCCATATTCGCCTTTCCATTCCCAGACTTTTTCCAGGAATTTCTCGCGGCCCAACTCGCGTCGACCGGGTTGCTGGGTCAGCATCAGCATCTTCTCCACCTGCATCTGCGTGGCGATGCCTGCGTGGTCTTGCCCGGGCTGCCACAGCGTGTCGAACCCACGCATACGGTGCCAGCGGATCAGGATGTCCTGCAGGGTGTTGTTGAACGCATGGCCCACATGCAGCGCGCCCGTCACGTTGGGGGGCGGGATCATGATGGTGAAGCTTTCGTCGCGCGATTTGTTTGCGCCTGCTTTGAAGGCGCCGGCCTGTTCCCAGGCCTCATAGATGCGGGCCTCGGCCTCGGCCGCGTTGAATGTCTTTTCCATCGCCATGGGGTGCGTCCTGCGTCATCAATCTTGGGTCAGCGCCTGCAATAGCGAATGGAGGCGGGAAGGGAAAGGCCCTGCGCCGCCTGCAGCGTTCAGATACCTGCCTTGCTAGGCGCGTGGCGCAGACGCCGAATAAAGATGGAGCTGTTCGCTGGCCCCTTGAGCCAACGCTTTGGACTGATCCGCGCGGATGCGTGCATGCAGGTCCAGAGCGTCTGGGGTGAAGGGTTCAGCTGGTGCCGGAATGTGGATGAAATTGCTTTTGCGGTCCTCGCCTCGCGCCAGAATAGCATAGTCACGATCCGCAACCTTTTGCTGTGCATTCGGGTTGAGATAGCGGATCGCCAGGCCAATGCGTCGGTCATCCGAGGTATTGGGGCCCGAGCCGTGGATCGTCAGCCCATGATGCAAAGACATCTGGCCAGGCCGCAACTCGATATGGGTCTTGTCGTCTTCGGCGACGTCAACGGCCACTTCCTGCCCGCGCGACAAAAGGTTGGTGTCCGAGAAGGTATCGTTATGCGGCAGGATCGGGTTTTTGTGGCTGCCCGCCACGAAATCCATGCACCCGCTCTCGACCGTTGCGGGCGACAGCGCAACCCAGGCAGTGACCTGATCGGGGGTTTCGCCCATCCCCCAATAAGTCAGGTCCTGGTGCATGCCTACAATCTGCTTGGTCTTGGGTTCCTTGATGAAAAACTCAGCCGACCATAGCAAAAGATCTGGCCCCAAAATCCCTTCGACGACATCCAAAATACGCGGGTCCAGCGCGATACCTGCGGCCAGAGGTATCACCACATGCGCGTTGACGCGTTTATACATGTTCAACGGCAGGGGCAGGTCCGCTGTGCGCCAGTTGGCCTCAAGCGTTTCCAACTCAGACCGGAGCTGGCCAGCTTCAACAGTGTCAAACACAGTGATCGGGAAAGCATATCCGTCTTGCCAGTAAGACTCGACCGTCTGTGCATCAAGACGCCCGTTCGACAAGGAAACAGATGTGGGCATGTGAACCTCCGCAGGCTAGGGTATTGAGGAGCGTAGAACCGGCGCAAGCCATCGCGCTACGCGCATTCGAGACATCAATGTCGTATTCAGACCACCGCAATGGATTTTCTGCGGCCACTGGACATGAGCAACCGCCAAGCTAGGCTGCACATGCAGAAAGAAGGCTAAGGATTCCCCAATGGAAAAGTTCGGCAAAAGCCAACCCGTTATCCGGGTCGAAGATCAACGGTTTCTGACCGGGGCAGGCAGCTACATGGATGATATCGTGCCCGAAGGCGCTCTCTACGCTGCCTTTCTGCGTAGCCCTGTGGCGCATGCCGAGATTGCCGCGTTGGACCTTGAGGCGGCTCGCCAGGCCGAAGGCGTACGATTGGTGATGACGTTGGAGGATCTGGCCGCTGCTGGTGTCGACACAGTGATGAACGCGGCCACGGTTCCCAACCGGGATGGTACCAAAGCTGCCGCGCCCGAGCGTCATATGCTGGCCAAGGATCGTGTGCGTTTCGTGGGTGAGCCCGTGGCGGTTATCATCGCCGAAACGCTTACGCAGGCCCGTGATGCCGTCGAGCTTATCGAATTGGAAACCAATGACTTGCCGGTCAAATTGGATGTGGAATCGGGCGGCGTGACCTTGCACCCAGAGGCGCCGGATAACCGCGCCTTTGACTGGGATCTGGGTGATGCCGAAGCCACGCAGGCCGCGTTCGACGCGGCGGCGCATACTGTCGCGCTTGATGTGGCTGACAACCGGGTCATCGCCAGCTCAATCGAACCGCGCGGGTGCCAGGCCAATTGGGTCAATGGCCGGTTGCACTTTTCCTATGGCGGTCAGGGCGTCTGGGGGATGAAAGCGCAGCTGGTTCAGAAACTGAAACTGGATGCTGAAGCCATCCGCGTGACCACAGGTGACGTTGGCGGTGGGTTCGGGATGAAGGCGATGCCCTATCCCGAATATTTCTCAGTCGCCGCTGCGGCGATCAAGCTGGGCCAAGCGGTGCATTGGATGTCGGACCGATCCGAGGCGATGGTGTCGGACCATCACGGGCGTGATTTGACCTCGTTGGCCGAGCTGGCCTTTGACGCTGATCACAAGATCACGGCCTATCGGGTCCACAGCAAGATCAATCTTGGCGCATATAACAGCCATTTTGCGCAGGCCATCCAAACCTCGTTGTTCAGCAAGGTGTTGATGGGCGTTTATGACGTGCAGACCACCTATTTGCGGGTCGAGGGCTTCTTTACCAACACCACCCAGGTTGATGCCTATCGCGGTGCCGGCCGTCCCGAAGCGATCTATGTGCTGGAGCGTGTCATGGACCGCGCGGCGCGTGAGCTGGGCGTTGATCCGTGGGAGCTGCGGCGCAAGAACTTCATCCGGCCTGGCAATTTCCCTTACGTCTCGGCCACAGGTGAGACCTATGACGTGGGCGATTTCGACATGGTGCTGGCGCGCGCAGGTGCGCAGGTCGAAGGGTTTGCCGACCGCAAGGCTGCGGATGCGGAACGCGGTCTGATCCGTGGGCAGGGCCTGTGTTACTATATCGAAAGCATTCTGGGTGACCCTTCCGAAGGCGCAAAGGTCGAATTTTGCGAGGATGGGACCGTGAAACTTTACGTCGGCACCCAGTCAAACGGGCAGGGGCATGAGACGGTCTATACCCATTTCCTGTCGGATCAGACGGGCATCCCCGCGGACCGGATCCGCGTTTTACAGGGTGATTCTGATCTCATGGCGCAAGGGGGTGGCACCGGCGGGTCACGCTCAGTGACGACACAAAGCAACGCAACACTGGTGACTGTTGACCGAATGGTATCGGCATTCCTGGCATATCTGGCGGACAAGATCGGTGTCGCAGAGGAGGATATCAGCTTTGATCATGAGACATTCCGCGCGCCGGGCTCGAACCTGACGCCCACTCTGATCGAGGTGGCCGAGATGGCCCGTGCCGATGGGCGCGACGACCTGTTGCAGCATCAGGCACGCGCGACGCTTGAGGCGCGCAGCTTTCCAAATGGCGCGCATGTTGCCGAAATCGTGATAGATTCTTACACCGGCGAAACCTGGGTCGATCGCTATGTGGTGGTCGATGATTTTGGTAATTTGATCAACCCGATGTTGGCCGAAGGTCAAGTGCATGGCGGGGTGGTGCAGGGTATCGGTCAGGCCTTGACCGAGCATGTTGTGCATGACGAAAGCGGGCAACTACTCACGGCTTCGTTCATGGATTACGCCTTGCCCCGCGCGGCAGACATACCCATGATTGAGTTTACCTCGGCGCCGGTACCGTCAACCGCCAACCCGATGGGGATGAAAGGCTGTGGCGAGGCAGGCACCGTGGGCGCACTGGCTGCGGTTGCGAATGCGGTTCAGGATGCGCTCTGGGATTACGGGGTGCGGCAGGCTGACATGCCTTTCACACCTCATCGAGTATGGGAATTGCTGACGCATGGTTCTGTCGCGGCTGAGTAGAAAGGTTCTGGGATGGCTCGGACGGCCTCTGCGGTCCGAGCATTCAGCAGAAACGCGCCACCGCGAACCAATCAGCCACGTGATCATTCTGGACGGCACCATGTCCACGCTGGAGCCTGGCTATGAGACCCATGCAGGCCAAACCCTGCGGTTGTGTAGCGAGATGGGCAGCAAGGTTTCGGTCTTCTACGAATCCGGTGTGCAGTGGGAAAGCTGGAAATCCTCTCTCGACGTGATGATGGGGCGGGGTATCAACCGTCAGATCCGGCGGGCTTACGGGTATCTGGCATCGCGCTACAAACCCGGCGACAAGATCTTTTTCATTGGCTACTCGCGTGGCGCCTATGGCGTCCGCAGCCTGGCGGGTGTCATAGATGAGATCGGCCTGCTCAAGGCCGAGCACGCCACGGTTCGCAATATCAAGCAGGCCTACCGCCACTATGAATGCAATTCGCATGGCAAGGCTGCGGCAGCCTTCAGTCAGGCGTTTTGTCATGAGGACGTGGCGATCGAAATGGTCGGGGTCTGGGACACCGTCAAGGCTCTGGGGCTACGCTTGCCGTTATTGTGGCGCTGGGCCGAAGAGCGTCATTCTTTCCACAACCACCAACTTGGGCCCGCCACGCGTCATGGTTACCATGCAATGGCGTTGGACGAGACCCGCGAGGTGTTCGAGCCCGTGTTATGGAAATGCACACCCGACTTCAAAGGACATATCGAACAGGTCTGGTTTCGCGGTACGCATGGGGATGTGGGTGGCCAGCTGAACGGCTTTGAAGAGGCCCGACCGCTGAGCAATATCTCGTTGATCTGGATGCTGGACAAGGCCGAGCTGCACGGTCTGCCGCTGCCCGAAGGCTGGCGCGACCGATTTCCCGTCGACGCCGCGGCCCGTTCGGTGGGGACTTGGCGGGGCTGGGGAAAGATCTTTTTGCTGCGCAAACATCGCAAGGTTGGACGTGACCGGTCAGAAAGCCTGCACGACTCGGTGTCATTGGACGAGTTACCCGGCTGGGTACAGACGCCGGATTTGCTTTCGCAGCAAGTTCACTGATCAATCAAATGTTGTCGGGTGGCCGGTATTGGCCGAGAAAGCAGCCTGGATGTCAGCTGGAATATTGCGCGTAAGCGACAGCTCGGGCAGGGCATCCGGGGCAAAGAAGGCAACGTCGCTGGTTTCTGTTCCAGGCTTTGGTTCACCGCTGTTTTGTGGATCGCACAGAAAGAACAGTTTGTAGAAATCCCGCGCATCTGCCGGATAGGGATGACGCGCCTTATGACGCAGGGCATAAAGTTGGCGCGCCTCTACCTTGAGGCCAGCTTCTTCCCAAACCTCGCGTTCGATGTTTTCAGCGGGCGAGCTTCCAATATCGGCAAATCCGCCCGGCATGGCCCATTTCCCGTCACTGCGCTCGCGCACCAAAAGAATGTGTCCGTCCCGGATAACCGCGCCACGAATGTCGACGCTGGGTGTGGCATAACCGGCAGTGTGCTTCGGGATCAGCCCTTCAAAATGCGCAAGCGGCACCCGCCCCAGATCAGCCAGCATGGAACGCGCAATGACTGCAATTTCGTCATAGCGTTCCCGGTCGAATGGGTTCTCGGTAAAATGCTGGCCGGTTTCGGCCAGCGCCAAAAGCCTTTTTGCGCGTGCCAGCCAGGTATCCTCGATCGCAGTCGGATCCTGGCGCATCGGTGTTAACGACGGCGGTCGCGGCGCGAGCTCATGGGTTGGAAGGCGACACCCACGTGCGCCTCGCAATAGGGTTTGCCCGCCTCGACCGGCAGGCCGCAGAACCAGAAATCCTCGGTCGCGGGGTCACCCACAGGCCATTTGCAGGTCTTCTCGGTCAACTCCATCAGCGTCAGCTTTTTGGCCTTCTTCTCGACCTCGTTGACCTTGGCCAAAGCCTCGGGGCTGATCTCGTTGGCCGAGGGCTGCGGCGGCAGCGGTTGACCGGCCGGGATGATCTGACGGCGGGCCGGGGTTGCGGGTTTCGCTTCGGGGGCAGGAACTGGGCGTGCGGGTTCGGTCTTGGGTGCGGGCTTTGGCTTGGCCTCGGCCTTGGGCGCGGGGGCCGGTTTCTCCTTCGGCTCGGCCTTGGCCGGGCTTGCGCCGGTGGCGCGGTTCGACAGGCCCAGACGGTGGACCTTGCCGATCACCGCATTGCGGGTCACGCCACCCAGTTCTTTGGCGATCTGGCTGGCCGACTGGCCCTCGCCCCACATCTTTTTCAGCAGCTCTACACGCTCGTCAGTCCAGGACATCATTTGCCTTTCAAAAGCGGAAAGCGGCCCCGGATTCGGGCCGCCTTGGGAAATCGTCTCAGCGCCCTATTCTAATCACTGCGGCCCGAGTTACAAGCGGTCTTCGAATCAGGTAAGGGCAGCACATGCAAAATCTCATGGATCAGGATGCGCGCCGCTTTGGCGCGGTGAATTGGATGGGCCTTTACACGCTGGCACAGCGCGAGACCCTTCGTTTTCTGTCGGTCTGGACGCAAACCCTGCTGGCCCCTTTGGTGACAGCGGGATTGTTCCTGCTGATCTTCAATATCGCCATCGGTCCGAGCCGATCTGACGTGATGGGCGTGCCGTTTCTGACCTTTCTGGCCCCGGGCATCATGATGATGACGGTGATTCAGAATGCCTTTGCCAATACCTCGTCGTCGATGGTGATTTCGAAGGTGCAGGGCAATATCGTTGATACACTTATGCCGCCCCTCTCACCGCTCGAGATCCTGCTGGGCTATCTGGCCGGAGGTATCGCGCGGGGCGTTCTGATCGCGCTAGCGGTTGCCAGCGCCCTGGCGCTTGTGCTGGGCATTGTGCCGCAACATCCACTGATTGCGCTGGTCTTTGTCGCGCTTGGGGGTGCTTTCATGGGGGCGTTGGGATTGTTTGCCGGGATATTCGCCAATAAGTTCGATCAGATGGCCGCGATCACCAATTTCATAGTGACCCCTTTGGCCTTTCTGTCCGGAACCTTCTACTCGGTCGAGGCATTGCCACCGTTGCTGAACCGCCTGAGCCACGTCAACCCGGTCTTCTATCTGATCGACGGGCTACGGTACGGCATGATCGGAGTATCCGACGGCGCGCCAATGCTGGGCTTTCTCGTCTGTACCCTGGCGACCTTGTTGGTCTGCGCCGTCACCTGGCAGATGATCCGCACAGGCTATCGGCTCAAAGCCTGACGCTGACGGGCTTCGCGCCAGACCAGGATCAGACCACCGGTCAGGATGATGGCAGAGCCGATCAGGCTGACGCCGTCGGGGATGACGTCGAAAACCGCAAAGTCGTACAATGCGGCAAAGATCAGTGTCGCATAACTGATCGGCGCTACAAAAGACGCATCGGCCCGGGCCATGCCGTTTACAAAACAGGCTTGCGCGCAGGCCATAAGCACACCAATTGCGGCCAGCGCCACCCATTGCGCGGGCGTTGGCATCTGAAACACAAAGCTCACCGCAATAGACGCGATCACCAGACCCATCGAGTTATTGATCAGTAAGATCTGGATCGGCGGCTCGCGGCCCGACAGTTTCTTGATAAAGATCAACTCCATCCCGATCACCATCGCGGCGGTCAGAGCCAAAAGCGCGGCGGGCTGAAAACTGGCGGGGGTTGGACGCAACAGGATCAGTGCACCCGCAAGGGCGACGGCGGCGGCCAGCCAGCGCCATGGGCCAATCCGCTCCTTCAGAAGCGGGATAGCCAAGACCATGGCGAAAACCGGGTTCAGGAAAGAAATCGCGGTGGCATCGGCAATCGGGATAAAGGCGACCGAAGCAAATATCAGTGTGATGCCCAGCCAGCCAAAGCTCGTGCGCCCCACATGCAGCCCCCAATGCGGGCGCACCAGTTTTGGGCGCAGCACGCCCACGGCGCTGGCTATCACAACGAAGGCAAACAGAAATCGGCCATGGCTGATCTGCATCGGATGCATCGCAGGACCCAACGCATCGGTCCCCAAGGCTTTGGCCAGAAGGGTGGTGGCGGCAAGCAATGCGCTGGCCGCAAATATCAAGACAGCCGCAAGCGGCGGGTTATGGGCCTTGGCAACAAACATCTGCCACCGGTGCGCCACCGCTTGCCAAATGGCAAGCCTGAAAGTCACGTCTCAGGTTGAAATTTTGCCCGTTGAAAGATTTGGGGTTTTCGCACAGGCTGGGCCCGTTTATACGCCGCTCCATGGTCAAACTTGCACATATCCTGCGCCTCCGACGTCGACGCTTTTACGCGTAACCGGCGTTTTTTGATCTTTTGTGCTGATTATGCGGCACGATCCTCACCAAATATGTTGACGAAGATGGGCCGAGTGTTTCACTCACGAGGCTCAAGAAATCTGAAAAGGATGATCCGATGATCCCGTCCGTTCTGCCGACCTATAACCGTGCGCCCCTGACCTTTGTGAAGGGCGAAGGCACCTGGCTGACCGAGGCAGACGGGCGACGTTTTCTGGATTTCGGCGCCGGGATCGCGGTGAACGCGCTGGGCCACGCCCATCCTGCGCTTGCCGCCGCACTCAGCGAGCAGGCTCATACGCTGTGGCATGTCTCGAACCTGTATCACATTCCGCAACAGCAGGCGCTGGCGGACAAACTGGTCGAGCATTCCTTTGCCGACACCGTGTTTTTCACCAATTCGGGCACTGAGTCCTGCGAATTGGCGGTGAAAATGGCGCGCAAATATTTCTACGACAAAGGCCATCCCGAAAAGATCGAGATCATCACTTTCGAGGGCGCCTTTCACGGTCGGTCTTCGGCCGGGATGGCCGCCACAGGGTCCGAGAAAATCAGCAAAGGCTTTGGACCTGCGCTGCCCGGCTTTGTGCAAGTGCCATTGGGAGATCTGGATGGCGTCACCAACGCGATCACGGAAAACACCGCGGCCATCATGATCGAACCGATCCAGGGCGAGGGCGGCATTCGCGTTGTTCCCGATGCCGAATTGAAAGCCCTGCGCCAAATCTGTGACGAAAACGGCCTGCTGCTGATTTTCGATGAGATCCAATGCGGTATCGGCAGAACCGGTAAGCTCTTTGCACATGAATGGGCCGGGGTCACACCCGATATCATGATGTCCGCCAAGGGCATTGGCGGCGGTTTCCCCCTGGGTGCTGTACTGGCTACAGAAGAGGCTGCCTCGGGCATGACGGTAGGCACCCATGGCTCGACCTATGGTGGCAATCCCTTGGGCTGTGCTGTGGGAAACGCTGTGATCGAGCAGGTTGCGACACCGGCCTTTCTGGAAGGCGTGCGCCGCAAGGGCGGGTTGCTGCGCCAGAAACTGGAAGGGCTGGTGGCCGATCACCCGGACGTCTTCGAAGAGGTGCGGGGCGCTGGCTTGTTGCTGGGTCTGAAATGCAAGGTGGCCAATACGGATGTGGTCAGCGCGGGGTTTGATAACCAGATCATAACCGTCCTGGCCGCTGACAACGTTGTGCGCCTGTTGCCTCCCCTGAACGTCAGCGAGGATGAAATCGCTCAGGCCTTGATCCGTTTGGAAAAAACCGCGGCGCAGGTCGAAAGCACGCTGGCTGCTGTCTGACCCTTCTTCTTGTTTGAAATACGGCGGGGGTGTGGGGGCTGGCCCCCACCCGCCACCCATTGCCAAAAGTGACACGATATGAACCACTTCCTCGATATCCACAAAACCGACGCAGGCGCATTGCGGTCGATGATCGATCAGGCCAGCACGATGAAACAGGCGCGTCTTGGCAGGCCCAAAGCGGCCCCTGATGATGACCAGCCGCTCAAGGATCGCATGGTTGCCCTGATCTTTGAAAAACCCTCAACCCGTACACGCGTGTCTTTTGACGTGGGCGTGCGTCAGATGGGCGGGCAGACAATGGTGCTCTCGGGCAAGGACATGCAACTGGGTCATGGTGAAACCATCGCCGACACCGCCCGTGTGCTGTCGCGCTATGTCGATATGATCATGATCCGCACCTTTGATGAGACGATCCTGACCGAGATGGCCGAATATTCGGACGTACCGGTGATCAACGGCCTGACCGACCGCACCCATCCCTGCCAGATCATGGCGGATGTCTTGACCTTTGAGGAGCATCGCGGCCCGATCAAAGGAAAGAAAGTGGTCTGGACCGGTGACGGCAACAATGTCTGCGCCTCATTCCTGCACGCGGCAGGTCAGTTCGGTTTTGATCTGACCTTTAGCGGTCCGGCTCAACTGGATCCTGAAGAAGAGTTCATGGGTTTCGCGCGCCAGAAGGGTTCAACAATCCAGATCGAACGCGACCCGTTCAAAGCCGTAGAAGGGGCTGATCTGGTTGTGGCCGACACCTGGGTGTCGATGCATGATTCCCAATCGGCGAAAGAGCGTCGCCATAACATGCTGCGCCCCTATCAGGTGAATACTGAATTGATGTCGCATGCCAAGCCTGACGCTTTGTTCATGCATTGCCTGCCCGCGCATCGCGAAGAAGAGGCAACATCCGAGGTCATGGACGGCCCGAACTCAGTCATCTTCGATGAGGCAGAAAACCGCCTGCATGCGCAAAAGGCGGTGATGCGCTGGTGCCTGGGCATCTAACGCCGTTTGACGTCCCACACACGCAGTTTGGCGAGCGTCGCTGCGCTCGCCAGTACAACAAGGGCGCAAAGCGCAAACTTGGAGATGATCTCCATCGTGCCTTCAATCAGCAGCGCATGGACGACACTGCCCAGAATGGTCACGAAGGCCAGCGCCGCGTGACCCAAGCGCCAGACCCGAAACCGCAAGGACAGACGTTGGCGCGACATCCCCATCAGCGCGGCGGCAAACCCGGCCCACATCGCGATGACGCCCCAAGCGGAAAAGGGCGTGGCGGATACAAATAAAAGGGCGTCCACCACATCCGGCGGGCTTGTGATCCACAACCCGCCCACATGCACCAGGATCATCGCCACAAGCGCAAGACCACACCACCGGTGCCAGTGGCGGCTTGTCACCGGTGACAGCCCGGGCAGCCAACGCCCGGCCAGCAAAGGTTGAAGCAAGAGCAGGCACATCCCAAGGATGCCCGCAAAACCTGCGATGACATAGATTGGCTCACGCCAAGCCAGATAGGGGCTGAAGGCGGCTGTGACGACTGGCACCAGAAGGGCGGTGATCAAACCCGCCCAGATGACAAAGCGCATGAAGATTACAAGGGTTGCAACACAAAATGCGCCGCAAGCGTCTTGTCGCGTGCACTGGACATGACAGGGCGCAGGAACACCGTCTCGAACTCACCGCTGTCATAGGCAAGATGGCCATGAGGTTGACCAAAGGTAGGGACAATCTGCGGCATCTCAAGCCGAAACGCGCCGTCGGCATCAGTCAGCGTGGCCCCGTGGCTCTGCGGATCACGCTCATGGCCTTCGGTGGTATGCGCCCAGATCTGGATACGCTGATTGGGCAGGGGGGCTCCATCACCTGCACGCCGCACGGTTCCTGTCATCCAGAATCCACCACCGCCGATGCGCTCCACAATCGGCGCGCCGGGGCGATAGTTGTTTGCGCCACCTCGCATTGTTGGGGTCGGTGCCAACCCACTTGCGCGGACTGGCATCAAAAGGCCCGAGGCTCCTGCAGCCAGCGCTGCGCCTCCTGCAGCCATCAAAGAACGACGAGAGTATGAAACAGGGGTCATGCCAGGTTCTTTCCTCAAATAATGTCCCACGCCCGGTTCCTGCCAAGCGGTTGGTTAGAGTTTAGCACGATGGGTGCGCATTCCGAGACTGCGCCCAAAATCGTGAACACTTTGGCCATTGTTTGCAGTCCAATCTGTCAGCGCCGGGGCGGTTGATAACGCTAAGTGCACCGGTTCTGTGCGTTTGTGCGAATGGAAATGGTGATATCTACGCTATATCATGCACAAGCGAACGTTAATCTTGAGGTCATCGGAGTGCAGACATGAGTTGGAACCCCACCCACAGCCCGGACTGCCAATCGCAGAACGCGGCTTTGGACACACTGATCATCCCACGCGCCCGGGATCTGGGCGGATTCGAAGTGCGTCGCGCGTTACCGTCCGTCAAACGCCAACTAGTTGGGCCGTTTATTTTCTTTGATCAGATGGGTCCTGCCGAGTTCATCACCGAAGGTGGTATCGATGTCCGTCCGCATCCGCATATCGGATTGGGCACGGTGACCTACCTCTATCAAGGTGAGTTCGAACATCGCGACAGCATCGGCACGCATCAGATGATCTATCCCGGAGAGGTTAATTGGATGGTCGCCGGGCGCGGGGTCACGCATTCCGAGCGGACCAGCGCCGAGACCCGCGCGCGGCAGAACAAGCTTTTCGGTATTCAGACATGGATCGCATTGCCCGAAGCGCATGAGGACATGGCCCCTGATTTCGAGCATCACAAGCAGGGGGCATTGCCGCATATTCAAGATGCCGGTGTCAGCGCACGGCTGATCCTTGGCTCGGCCTATGGCGAAACGAGCCCGGTAACCATGCTGTCGGAAACCTTCTATCTGGATGTTCAGCTTGAACCGGGCGCGTCCTTTCCGCTGCCGGATGATCATGAAGATCGCGGTGTCTATGTCACGCAAGGTTCTGTCGAGGTCGCAGGGGACAGCTTTGATGCCGGTCGCATGATGGTGTTTCGCCCCGGTGACAAGCTGTCTGTGACCGCCGGTCCGCTGGGGGCGCGGCTGATGCTGCTGGGCGGTGCCACGTTGAACGAAGACCGCTATATCTGGTGGAACTTTGTGTCGTCCTCGAAAGAAAAGATCGAAACCGCAACGCGGGAGTGGAAACAGGCGGATTGGGCCAACGGGGCCTTCCATTTGCCGCCGGGTGACGATCAGGAGTTCATTCCGATTTCTGCAGAACTTGAACGCACAAAGCCGCGATTGGCGCGGTAAACGTCACGTCATCGCGCCTGCGGCTTGTCTCTGTGCCATGTCCCGGTAATCCTGTGAGGAGTTCAGGGAGGGCGCCATGAAAATCGTGATTGCCGGGGCGGGCAGCATTGGGTGCTATGTCGGAGGGTGCCTGGCACATTCTGGACAGGACGTGACGTTGTTGGGCCGCGCGCGGGTGCTGGATGCGATCCGCAGCCATGGGTTGAAGATCACCGACTTTGCGGGGCAGCATCAGGTAATCCCCACCAATTTTCTGTCCCTGACCGAGGATCCAACAGATTTGGCCGGTGCCGACCTTTTGCTTGTGACCGTCAAGACAGGTGCAACCGCCGAAATGGCCGACCTGATCGCGCAATATGCACCGGAGACCGCGCCAGTAATTTCGCTACAAAATGGGATGGAGAGCGCTCGAATTTTGAGTAACACATTGAAAACCCGAGATGTCAGGGCCGGGATGGTGCCCTTCAACGTTGTTCCGAAAGGGGTGGCAGCCTATCACCGCGCGACCTCGGGGGATATCGTGATCGAGGATGGTGCCGGGGATTTGCCCACGCGTTTGTCTTGCCCGGATCTTCCGATAAGCGCCAGCAACCGGATCGAAGCGGTGCAATGGGGCAAGCTGGTGGTGAACCTCAACAATGCCCTGAACGCGCTGTCCGGCCTGACGGTGCATGCGCAACTGATGGACCCGGGTTGGCGTCGATTGATGGCGGACCAAATGGCCGAGGCTTTGGGGATTTTGAAAACCGCCGGGGTAGCGGTTGCGTCGACAACCCCCGTACCGGCCTGGATGGTGCCCCATATATTGCGATTGCCAACGCCATTGTTTTACAGGATCGCATCCAAAATGCTGACTGTTGATCCCGAGGCCAGAACCTCGATGGCCTATGACTTGATGGCTGGGCGTGTGACAGAAATCGACAGCCTGCAAGGCGAGATTATTCGGCTGGCCGCCCAAAACGGGGTTCGCGCGCCGCTCTGCAGCCGTGTGGCCGATCTGATCCTGCAGGCGCGCGGTGATCCGATGACGCCGGAGAAAATCCGCGCATTCTAAGGCAAACGCGCTTCAGAGTGTCCGCAGTATGGCGCTCAGCTCTGGCTCGTGCACGCGTTTCGCTGCCTCTTGCGGCGTTACCCATTCTCGCTCTCTTTGGCCCGCCTCGGGAAACTCGTCGGCCAATTCCTTTACGTGCACACGGTACACCGTGGTTCGAACCGGCACTACCGAGCCGTCCTTGAGCACCTTGTCATAGGTGAAGTGACCCATCGGTTTGGTGTCAGAGGCTGTGATCCGCACGCCTGCCTCTTCCCAGGCCTCTTGCGCAGCTGATCCTGCACCGTCCAGCCCGTCAATGGGCCAGCCCTTTGGGATCACCCAGCGCCCGGTATCGCGGCTGGTGATCAACAGAACTTGGGTCTGACCTTTCTTCTTTCGGGTGCACAGCGCCGCGAACTGCACCCGTTTGGGGCGCAGGATCATGGGTTGCACGACCTTTTGCAGTATTTTTCGCAGTTTCTTGGCCATTTGAGTCCGCTGAACACGCGCCGTTAAGGCATTGACCTTGCGTCATAGCGGTCTGGTTCCGGTTGCACAACCGCTCAACCACGACGGCGTTTTGCGCGCAGGGTCGGGTCGGCCTGCGTTGGGTCTTCGGGCCAGGGATGTTTGGGATATTGCGCGCGCATATCCTTGCGTACATCCGCATAGGACCCGGCCCAGAACCCCGGAAGGTCACGTGTGATCTGTATGGGTCGCTGGGCGGGCGACAGCAATGTGATCTTCAACGGTTGATCGCCGATTTGGGGATGCTGCGTGACGCCAAAGACCTCTTGCAGGCGGACCGCGATTTCGGGAACAGCATGGTCATAGGAAATGGGGATCTTGCGCCCCAGCGGCGTTTCAAACGACCCGGGCGCGCGGCGGTCCAGCTCTTGCGTCTGGGACCAGTCCAGCCGGGCGCGCAGCGTGGGCAGCAGATCGAACTGCTTCCAATCGTCGGCACTGCGGACACCGGTCAGCATCGGCAGGAGCCAGCTTTCCATATCTTCCATCAAACCTTCGGGCGAGAAATCGGGCAAATCAACACCTGAGGCACGCACCAACTCCACCCGCGCGGCAAGCCGCGCCGCAGGGCCTTTCAAGCGCAGGCCCAGATCACGCACGCCGTCTAGCATGGCCTTGGCAACGGCATCTTCAGGGACGTCTTTCCAGATTCGGTCATCCAGATTGATCGCACCGAACCGTTCCTGCTGCCGCGCCACCACGCGCCGATCCCGTTTGGACCAGCTGCACATCTTGTGCCAGGTAATCTGATCGGCAAAGAGCGCGCGTAACTCTCCTTCGGTGATCTGGGCAGCCAACCTGACACGCGCCTCACGCGGGTTGCCGTCGGTGTCGATCACCACCAGAAAGGGCGCGGCGACCATGGTGTCTGCATTGTCGAGCACAACGCCCTTTCCGCCCGACAGGACATACCGCGGTGCGTCGCCCTTGCGCCGCTGTCCGACCCGATCTGGATAGGCCAACGCGGCCATGGCGGCAGGTGACAGATCAGGCCCTTGCCCCTTGGCTTGAACCCGCAGGCGCTTGGTTTCCGATGTGATCCGGTCAACCGCGCCCGCATGAAACTGCCAGGGACGATTGCGCTGAAATGCACGGGGATCGCGCAGGGCCTCAAGGCGCAACGAGAGGTCGCTTGGGGCACCTTTCAGTGGGTCGCGTTCCGCCATCAGGGCGGCCAGCGGGGCGGCAGCAGAACCGGCGGTGACCAACATATGGCCCAATCTGGGATGCAGCGGCAGCACCGCCAGCGCCCGCCCGTGATCAGTGATACGCCCGTTGCTGTCCAAAGCGCCCAGCATGCGCAACAGACCACGCGCTTCGGTCAAAGCACCCTCAGGCGGCTGCGTCAGAAAGGCCAGATCATCCGGTTCGCTGCCCCAAAGCGCCAATTCCAGGGCAAGGCCAGTCAGATCGGCCGCCTCGATCTCGGCGGGCGGAAAGGCGGCCATCGCGCCGTCTTCGCCTTTGGACCACAGCCGGTAACACGCACCTTCGGCCACACGCCCCGCGCGCCCGGCGCGTTGCGTGGCTTCGGCGCGGGTCACCTTTTCGGTGACCAGGCGCGACATGCCCGAGCCCGGATCGAACCGTGCCCGACGCGATTGGCCCATATCGACGACGACGCGAATATCAGGCAACGTCAATGAGGTTTCGGCGATCGACGTAGCCAACACCACCTTGCGCCCGGACTTGGCCGGAGCAATGGCCGCGCGCTGGGCGGCAAAGGGCAGGGCACCAAACAAGGGATGAACCTGGCACCTGTCCGGCAGTAGCCGGGTCAAAGCCCCCTCGGCGCGCCGGATCTCACCTTCGCCGGGCAGAAAGACCAGAATCCCGCCGCCCATGGCGCGCGTATCGCGTTCGGCTTGAACGACCAAATCGACCAGAGCGTCCAAACGGCGCGCCTTGAGGCCCAGCGGACGCTCCAGCCAGCGCAGATCGACGTCGAAACTGCGCCCGGCCGAAGTGACCACAGGCGCGTTCATCAGCCGACCCACGGGTTCGGCATCCAGCGTCGCCGACATCGCCAGCAGGATCAGATCGTCGCGCAGCGCGTCGGCGACCTCAAGGCACAGCGCCAGTCCCAAATCGGCATTCAAGGAGCGTTCGTGGAACTCGTCAAAAATCACCGCACCAATGCCGGGCAGGTCAGGATCGGATTGCAGCATGCGGGTCAGGATGCCTTCGGTCACAACCTCGATCCGGGTCTTGGCTGAAGTTTTGGCCTCCCCTCGCACGCGATAACCTACGGTTTCGCCCGCGCGTTCATTCAGAGTGTCGGCCATGCGTTCAGCGGCGGCGCGCGCGGCAAGACGGCGGGGTTCCAGCATCAGGATCTTGCCTTCGCATAGACCGGCCTCAAGCATGGCCAGAGGAACCCGTGTGGTTTTGCCTGCTCCGGGGGGCGCTTGCAGAACGGCGCGCTTGTGGGCCTTGAGGGCGTCCAACAGCTCGGGCAGGGCATCATCTATGGGCAGGCGCGGTGACATGGTCGCTTTATCCGCAATCCATCCGGTGGCGTCCAGATTGCATCGCTGCCGGGGGCTGGACATTTTCGGCTGAGCGACCACAAGGTGTCATGCCGCAGTCAAACGAGGGCCCCATGGACATAGACAGCCTGAGCGACAGGATCTTGAACGGTGAACGGCGCGCGCTGGCCCGAGCGATCACTCTGGTCGAAAGCGGGCGCGAGGATCACCGGGCAAAGGCCAGCGCGCTGCTGGCCAAGCTGTCGGGTTCAGGTCGACAAGCGTTGCGCGTCGGGCTGTCGGGGACACCGGGTGTGGGCAAATCCACCTTTATTGAAAGCTTTGGCATGATGCTTATCGCGCCGGGTTTGCGGGTGGCGGTTCTGGCTGTTGATCCAAGCTCGGCCCGGTCTGGAGGGTCGATTCTGGGCGACAAGACGCGGATGGAGCGGCTCAGCCGTGAGGCCAACGCCTTTATCCGTCCGTCGCCCAGCCAAAGCCATTTGGGCGGCGTCGCACGCCGCACCCGCGAGGCCATTGCGTTGTGTGAGGCCGCGGGGTTCGATGTTGTGCTGATCGAAACGGTGGGTGTCGGCCAGTCTGAAACCGTGGTGGCCGAGATGTCGGACCTGTTCCTGCTGTTGCTGGCTCCGGCGGGCGGGGATGAGCTGCAAGGGGTCAAGCGCGGCATCATGGAGATGGCTGACATGATCCTGGTCAACAAGGCCGACGGCGATTTGAAATCCACTGCAACACGGACCTGTGCGGATTATGCCGGAGCACTGCGGCTGCTGCGCAAGCGGCCCCAAGACCCCGAAGGCTTTCCAAAGGCGATGACGGTCTCGGCAGTCGAAGAGCAGGGGCTGGAACTGGCCTGGGCCGAGATGCAAGCCTTGCGAGACTGGCGGAAAGAAACCGGACATTGGGCGCAAAACCGGGCCGCACAGGCGCAATACTGGTTCGAACAAGAGGTACGCTCGGCCCTGCTGGCGCAGCTGTCCACGGCGCAGGCACGGGCTGATATGACGCGCTTGGGCGGTCAGGTCAGTGCGGGGCTGCTCAGCCCTTCGGCAGCGGCCTCTGAAATGCTGGCGACATTGATGCCCAAGACCTGATCCTGGATGGCCCGTTTGGGGCAGAACAGAGAATTCTGCAATCGGGCAAAGATTTCGCCGCAGCCGTCTTGACCCTCTGCGCGATTCCCACTACACGCATCCAACCAGTTTTCGGGCGCGACTTCGGGTTGCGCCCCTTGTGATTTGGCCGAGGGTATTTGACCCGGCCTCTAGAAACAAAGGAAGAAACCATGTCGCGCCGTTGCGAACTGACCGGAAAAGGCCCGATGACTGGCAACAATGTCAGCCACGCCAAAAACAGAACTCGTCGTCGTTTTCTGCCGAATCTGAATGACGTTACGCTGCAGTCGGAAACTCTGGGCCGTGGCGTCAAGCTGCGCATTTCCGCTGCTGCACTGCGCTCTGTCGATCACCGCGGTGGTCTGGACGCGTTCCTGGCGAAAGCCAAGGATGATGAGCTGTCGGCAAACGCACTGAAAGTGAAAAAGGAAATCGCCAAGGCGCAAGCTTCGGCGTAAACCATTTCGTTTCATCGAGATTTTGGCCCCGTACCTGCTGGTGCGGGGCTTTTTCTTTTGATCGGTCGACTCTCTGGATCGTGCTCCAAAAGGATCGTTTGATCGCGTCTGTGAAGATGTTCACATAACAAAGGGGGAATGTTTGTTATGTTTGCTCAAATTCTAGAAGCGGAGACAGCCGATGCCCTTCAAGTCCCTTGATTTTCTAACTCACGTTCCCGTTTTTGTCGGACAAGCGATCAGCAGGTGTATTCGGATGCAACAAAGGGTTAATCGTCGGCATGTCAGTCTGACGACCCATGCTGCCAAGGACCCACAGTTCGACGCTTGACGCAACGCCGCAGGTCGCGATTGTTGCTTGTCACCGGAATTCGTTTCCGCGTAATCCCTGTCGGAAATGAAGACGCGGTGTCACACAGTGTTAGCCTTTGTTCTGTCGCTGACGGTCATCTTGACCGGTCAGGGAGTGGCAGCGTCACGCGGTGTGGACCATTTGGCAGGCCAAATGGTGCTGTGCACAGGCGCTGGTCCTGTTGTTGTCTATGTCGACAAAGACGGGCAACCCACACAGGCGCCGCACTACTGCCCGGACTATGCGCTAACCCTTTTGGGCGCGATCTTTACCGCGCATCCTGAACTGCCCGAAGCGCCCGACGTTGCACGCGATTTCGTTCCCAGCCATGCTCAGAACCTGATCGTAGTGCGGGTTCTGTGCAGCCTGGCCCGGGCGCCTCCTGTTTTTGTCTGATTCTACGGATATTCAAAGACAGAAATAAAGACAGGAGCAGCGCTATGACGCTCAAATCCACAGTTCTGGTCGCGATGGCCAGTTTTGCCCTTGCCACAACCGTCGCAGCCGAAAGCAGTATCAAGGTTGACGATTCCTATGCCCGGTCGTCGGGCGCAACCGCCAAGGCTGGGGCAGCCTTCATGATGATCGTCAATGATGGCGACACGGCTGATCGATTGATCGGTGTAAGATCAGAGGCGGCAGCTCGGGTGGAGTTACACACGCATGAGGTGGATGACAACGGCGTGGCCCGGATGATGGAGGTCGAAGAGGGCTTTGAGATACCGGCGGGGGAAAGCCATGCGCTTGAACGTGGCGGGGATCACGTGATGTTCATGGGGCTGACCCAGCCTTTCGAACAGGGCGTACGTGTTCCGGTAACACTGATCTTTGAAAACGCGGGAGAAATTGACATCGAGATCCCGGTTGATCTTGAGCGGAAAGCAGACCCTGGTCACGGGGATGGCCATGGAGCGCATTCACATTAGAGAAACGCCTGTCTTCGGGCCGCTTAAGCGGCCGTCATCCATGCGTCAGACCGGGCGTTGCCCGGTCTGATCCGCCTATGAAATTGGTCAGCGATTGACCGTTTTTATGCCCACCCGGTCACTTGCGCGCTTGAAGCGGGCCGTCAGCCAGAACATCACTGCAGCGATGGCAAGCGCAGCAAGTGCGATGGCCCAACCCAGCGCCACAAGGCCAATGCCGGGCGCGAACAGCAACAGCAATCCAATTGACAAAGCCGCGAAGCCAGAATTGCGCATGGCGTTCCGCTGCGGGTCACGCTCATGCATTTGTCGCCAGGCGGCCAGAGATCCGATCCCGATGATCAGCGCCCAGGCACCAAGCAGGAAGAAAGCGAGCTTTGCGGCCCCTTCCGGCCAAATCAACAGGATCAGGCCAATCACGATAGCACCAATCCCGACGCCACCAACCAGCCCGCGCCGACCAAATCCCAGCAGCGTGAGGCCACCATCGAGGATCAGCAGCAGCCCGACCAGCCGCAAAAGCATCGAAATGCTGCCACCCGGCCAAAAGAGTGCCGCAATGCCAACGCAGGCGGCCAGAATGCCTCGTATAAGGAACGTCCACCATAGCTCGCCCAACTGTGCGCTCAACGCTTCGCGCGTGGCAAAGCTGTCGTCGTCGACAATCTCGCCTTGTTTGGGGTCTGTGTCGGTCATGGTAGGTCCTCGGGTTATGTCAAATCCAGCATAGCCTATGCTGCCCGGTTGCGTCTGCAGTGTTCTTGTCAGCGTCTGTCCAGTAATTCATCCACCCAAAGGGGAACGATTTCGGTGGCGGGGCCAAACCGCCTTGCGTTGAAATGCGCCGCTCCGTCTGACGGCTCCAGGTTCAGTTCAAGCGTATGGGCCCCTGCAGCTGCGGCCTCGTGTACGAAGGCGGCGGCGGGATAGACCTGACCCGAAGTGCCGATCGCAACAAAGAGCGCGGCATTGGCCAGATGCTGATAGATCGTGTCCATGTGATAGGGCATTGCGCCAAACCAGACCACATCTGGCCGCCCTTTCGGCGCCGCGCAAGCCGGGCAGGGCTCATCAACGGCCATTTCAGTCGGAGCCGTCCAGCGGTGGCCGCAAGCCGCACATAGTGCTCCGGCCAATGTGCCGTGCATATGCAGGACGTCCTGAGCACCGCCTGCCTCATGCAGGCTGTCGACATTCTGGGTCACCAGAACAACATCGCCAGGCCAGTCCCGCTGCAACCGCGCCAGCGCCTTATGGGCTGCGTTGGGTTCTACGCCAGCGGCTTGCTGACGGCGCGCGTTGTAAAAGCCGTGAACGAGGGCAGGGTTGCGCGCAAACGCCTCGGGCGTCGCCACATCTTCGATCCGGTGTTGCGCCCACAGGCCGCCTTCATCGCGAAAAGGTGCTAAGCCCGCTTTCGGCAGAAATACCTGCTCCGGTCAGAATGACGATCTTTTCCATGCCTGCTCCTCGGGGTACATCTTGGCGCATGACACACCGTATCCTTTTCGTCTGTTTGGGCAATATCTGCCGGTCGCCTGCCGCCGAGGGCGTATTTCGCGCCGGTGCGCCGCATCATGTGACTGATAGTGCAGGAACTTCGGGTTGGCATATTGGTGATCCACCGTATGAGCCGATGCAACAGGCGGCGCGTGCGCGCGGGTTCGACCTGAGCGATTTGCGGGCGCGGCAGTTCGAGCCTGCGGATTTCGACCGGTTCGATCTGATCATCGCCATGGATGACAACAACCTGAACGATATCGAAGCGCTGCGCCCGCGCGGAAACGAAACGTCCGTGCGCCTGTTCACCGATTTTGCACCACAGACCGGAGCCGATCATGTGCCCGATCCGTACTACACGCGTGACTTTGATGGCGCGCTGGACTTGATCGAGGCGGCAGCAGACGGCCTGATCGCGCATCTTAAAGGCTAGCTCATCACCTTCAGTTCTTCGCGAAGCCAGGGCAGCTGCGCGATGGCCGGGTCGATGATCTGGCTGCGCATCAGGCGGCGGATCATGTCTGCAATCTCTTGCGGTACCTGATCGGACCAGTCGGTGCGGGTGAAAAGCGAAATCGTGCGCGAAAACGCACCAAACGGGGCCGGATGGGCCGAAAGCCCCTCGTGGAACCGCGCGGCGCGCATATAGCCCAGAGGCGTGGTGATCGCCCAACCCAGACCGCGCGCCACCATGGCCATCAAGGCCAAATGCGAGCCGATCTCGAACCGTTCCTCGAACTCAAGCTGTTGGCGGGCCAGATGGCCTTCGATCTGACGGCTGATCAGCTGCTCGCGGGCGTACCTCAGAAAAGGCAGGGTCTGAACCGGATCATCCGCGCCTTTTGGCGCAACCAGAATGAATGGATCTTGGACCAGAGGGTATTCGATCACGCCTTCCAGCACCTCGCCGCTATGGGCGGACACTGCCAGATGTAGACGCTGCGCTTCAAGTTCGGCAAACAGATCCAGGCTGGGCAGGGTTATCAGCTTGAATTTCGACCGCGTCAGGTTATCGGCCAACAGGGTGGCTAGACGCGGGGTCAGGTCATTGTCGAAATCATCGATCAGCCCGATAGACAGCGTGGCCAGGTGGCCCAGATCCATCACCGTCAGCTCGCTCTGCGCCATTTGCAGCTCGGCCAGAACCGCCTCGGCCCGGGTCAGAAAGCTGCGCCCAGCCTGGGTCAGGCGCATCGGACGTCGCGCGTGATCGACCAGATCAGTGCCCAACGCCTTTTCCAGATTGCGCAATTGCTGGCTGACCGAAGGCTGGCTGAGTCCGGTGATCTCGGCCGCCTGCGCCACCGATCCCGTTCGCGCCAAGGCCTCGAACACTTCGAGCCCGCGCAGGGTCACCCCTTTCATCACCATCGCCGATCCCTTTCACTGCGCCTTTTCTGAGGCGCAGGGCGGGCCAGGTCAAGGATTGACAGGGGTTAGCCGCAGATCGCCTGCGCCATCTGGCCGAAATTCTGATAGCGATCCCACAGCGCATCATCGCGCGCGGTTTGCGACATCTTCAGCTGCTGCGCCTGATGCGGGTCTTCGAACCATTTCGAGACCTTTTTCTGATCGCTGCGCGTCAGCGCCTGATCGGCCACGCGCTGAATGCAAGAGCACCGATCCCGCGTCGCCGCCTCACGATCCGATGCCAAACACGCCTGCTTGATCTGCGCCGCGTTCACAACCGGTGCCACAGACACCAGCGATACCGCACAACATGCTGTTAAGAGGAACTGTTTCATACTCGAGCCTCGTTTTTGCCTGCCCGGACGGGTCTTATGCCCCTCTCGGTCTGCGGCGGAGTATGAATCAAACGGGGGAGCGGATCAATTGGGTGGTTCGAAATTGTGATTGCATGAGTCGGAAGCACTCCGCCCCTTAGGCCGGGTTTCACAAGGAGCTGGTTGGGACGTCTGCTGCCGTCTTAGGCCCGCGCGCGTCGCTGGGAAAAAGACGTTCCAAGAAGCCACGAAGGCATCCCGGAACTGCCAACATTTTGAAGCCGAATTAGGGGAAGGCGCAGTCTAAATTCGCTAGCCTTTTGGCAGTAAGCCTACGCTCAGTACCGTGGGCGCGTAATGGCATACAACATTTCTTTGAAGCCGTCGCGAAACTGATTTGCTCGGTCAGCCATTGTTGTCTTAACTCTGACCCGGACCTCAACACCTTGAGGGGCTGCTCGCCTTTCGCTTACAGTGATCATAAAACGGATTTTTTGCTTGCGATTGAACCGGTCCGTTAGGTGGGCCTCCAATTTGCGCGATTGTCCTTTTTCTACAATGGTTTCACTTTTTTCACTGTCGTTGGCCGAGGTGCCAACAAAATGGTGAACGCGTCCCTGGTGTACACCGCATACGATCAGATCGCGACGTTCAGTAACTTCAATTGTCTGTTTGATTAGCTTGTTATCCGGTTCGTCTCTCCATCTCATGTTAGCCAATGTCTTACCTGCTTTTGGATCGTACATCCAAGCCGTCGCGTCTATGAGTGGATTGCGATCTATCGTGAACCCGAGAAAACTTGGACTGTTCACTATTCCAATCGAGTGCTTGCTGAACTGTGCGTCGCCGCCGCTCATGCAGCCATTTGCCCTTATTTTAGGGCGGTACAGGCGGTTCCGAAAAACTGCCAGAAACGCCGTTACAATGGTGCCCAACCAAAAATCACCTGACTTTAATGCATCGCCGAAAAAAGTATTAATATCGCCCAGAAAACCCATTTTGCTACCTCAGCTACTATTTGATGCGAAGAACCCACTCAAATTTACCCAAGCTTTCGCTTCATATTGTGAGTCTTAACTTTGCAAAATTCAAATACCTAACGCAGACCAACGCTTTGCCTGCTTGACCAACCCACGATTCCTCTACATATCCCCAACCCATGACAGACCTCGTTCATATCCGCAATTTCTCCATCGTCGCGCATATCGACCATGGTAAATCCACCCTTGCTGACCGGCTCATCCAAGAGACCGGAACGGTGCAGGATCGCGACATGAAGGAACAGCTGCTCGACAGCATGGATATCGAGCGCGAGCGCGGCATTACCATCAAGGCCAACACGGTGCGCATCGACTATTCCGCCGATGATGGTGAGAAATATGTGCTGAACCTGATCGACACCCCCGGCCACGTGGATTTCGCCTATGAGGTCAGCCGGTCCATGCGCGCGGTTGAGGGCTCTTTGCTGGTGGTGGACTCGACCCAAGGGGTTGAGGCGCAGACGCTGGCGAATGTGTATCAGGCCATCGATGCCGATCATGAGATCGTGCCGGTGCTGAACAAGATCGATCTGCCTGCATCCGATTGTGACCGCGTCGCCGAACAGATCGAGGATGTGATCGGCATCGATGCGACCGACGCCATTCAGGTCAGCGCCAAGACGGGGCAGGGTATCCACGAGACGCTTGAGGCCATCGTCACCCATCTGCCCGCGCCGCAAGGCAATCTGGACGCGCCGCTCAAGGCGATGCTGGTGGATTCGTGGTATGACGCCTATCTGGGCGTGATCGTTCTGGTCCGTATCATGGACGGGACGTTGAAAAAGGGAATGCGGGTCAAGTTCATGTCGAACGGCACCCTGCACCATGTCGACCGCGTCGGCGTCTTCCGGCCCGAGATGGAGATGGTCGACGGCCTGGGCCCCGGTGAGATCGGCTTTCTGACGGCCTCGATCAAACAGGTCCGCGACACCCGCGTGGGCGATACGATCACCAATGACCGCAACGGGGCGGAACAGGCCCTGCCGGGCTTCAAACCCGCGCAGCCGGTGGTGTTCTGTGGCCTCTTCCCGGTGGACTCGGCCGAATTTGAAGACCTGCGCGACGCGATTGAGAAGCTGGCGCTGAACGACGCCTCTTTCAGCTTTGAAATGGAGACCTCGGCGGCGCTGGGTTTTGGCTTCCGCTGCGGCTTTCTGGGCCTGCTGCACCTTGAGGTCATCCGCGACCGGATCGAGCGTGAGTATAATATCGAGCTGATTACAACCGCGCCCAGCGTGATCTATCACGTCTATATGAAAGACGGCGAGATGATCGAGCTGCACAACCCCGCCGATATGCCGGATCTGTCCAAGGTCGACCACCTGGAAGAGCCGCGTATCAAGGCGACCATTTTGGTGCCCGATGAATATCTGGGTGACGTGCTGAAACTCTGCCAGGATCGCCGCGGTATCCAACTGGACCTGACCTATGCGGGCAGCCGCGCCATGGTCGTCTATGACCTGCCCCTGAACGAGGTGGTGTTCGACTTCTATGACCGGCTGAAATCGGTGACCAAGGGTTATGCCTCGTTTGATTACCAGATGACCGGCTATACCGAGGATAATCTGGTCAAGATGTCGGTGCTGGTGAATGATGAGCCGGTCGATGCGCTGTCGACCATGGTGCATCGCGACCGGGCCGAGATGCGGGGCCGGGCGATGTGCGAAAAGCTCAAAGACCTGATCCCGCGCCACATGTTCAAAATCCCGATCCAGGCCGCCATCGGAGGCAAGGTCATCGCCCGCGAGACCCTCTCGGCGCTGCGCAAGGACGTGACGGCGAAATGTTACGGCGGTGACGCGACACGGAAGCGGAAGCTGCTGGACAAGCAGAAAGCGGGGAAAAAGAAGATGCGCCAGTTCGGGAAAGTGGATATCCCGCAGGAGGCGTTTATTAGCGCCTTAAAAATGGACAGCTAAAAGCTGGCCATTTTTACGGCGGGTGGGCCAAAGCGGTTGGCGCAGCCAACTGCGTGCCCGCGCGGTGAGGATAGGGACGCGGGTTAGCTCTTTCCCTCGCTTGGCTCCTTCTGTGTGGCCTAAAGCATTGATCATTAAATCAACCTCTGTGGTGGAAGCCCTTCTGGGGATTGAAAACAACCCAAGGGCAGCTAAGCTGCTAGAAAATTTCTGCTTCTGGTAGTTTAAATGACCTACGGTGAATTCGAAGTATATGATCCAAGTGCTCCGCCTGAATTGGACCTCAGTTGGAGCGGCAAAAAGAAAGCCAAGGAAATTGTCGATTGGCTGGCGCTTGAATTTCAAGACTTTGGCGATTTCGATTTTGTCGATCTAGTTAGCGAACATGTGTTCGAGAATTTTGACGAACTTCAATCGAGCGTTTGGGACCAGGCAAGTTCGAGCCGCGAAACAGTCCTAGAATACTTCGGAAACTCCATCTTGGCCAATCAATTGGACGAGGTAGTTCAAGCCGTTGAGGATCATTTTGAAGGCGAGCTATTCCCCGCTGATCATCGCATCTATCTAGATGTATCTGAAGATGGCGAAGATGAGCAGATCGAGTTTTCGGATACCGAACTCGCTCAATCCATTGTTGAGGACATACCGAGCATTTTGGAGCTCTTGTCTGTTGTGCGCAGCGATATTCCTGAAAGTCTCGGACACAACCAAGGTCCTGATTTCCTTCTGAAAGACGACGAACTTCAAAGGTTAGAAGAGCGTCTCATAGCGCTCAAAACTTCACTGAGATCGCCAAGTGAGCAGACTGACGAGTTGATAGTTGAAACCGGTGAAGGATTTCAAAAAGTCGGATCAAAGCTGGCCGCACATGTCGGCGAAATGACTAAGATTTCGACACTGAAATTTGCTGAAAAATTTGGCGAAAGCACTGGAACATGGGCAGGTAGGGCGGCGATCCTTGTTATCTTCGGTGAGAGGTTGCTTCAATTGTTGTTGTGACATCAGTGAAAAATTCCGACCCACCCGCCCGGCGGCACCGCCGGGCCGCGCCGACCCGCCCCCGTCAAGCTAAAGGTTTATCTACGGCAAAACGGGCGACGCGTTTGCGCCTCGGGGCTTCGCCTGATCGTGGCTGAATTCGTCCACTGGACGAATTCCGGGACGTCGCTCACCCCCTCGGGCCGGCGCTGTCCTCAGCTCTGCTGATCAATCGCCCTACGATTTGACCCCTGCAACCAAAGCCTCAAACCCCTCCGGATCAGCCTGTTGCAGCTTCCGCAAAGCCTCCTCCGCGTGGTCCCGCAGGGCTTGTTTGCACTCGACCTTGACCGCTTCAACCCCGTCGACCAGCGCGTCGATCTCGGGCAGGGCGGTGTCTGTGGATTGGGACAGCGCCTGTAAGGCCTCCAGCACTTTGCCCAATTGGGTGCCATAGCTGGCCACCTCACGCTGCACCCGCGCCTCGATCGCCGGGACACCCCGGATAGAGCCTGCAAGAACCGGATCAATATCCTGCTGCACATCCCCGCTGAGCGGAAAGCGGAACTGGGGGGACCAGACGGAAAACGGGCCGAACATGACGAAATCTCCTGTTTTGCAAATACAGCAGATCGTTGCTGCGATGCAGCATCAAGTCAAGGCTGTGGTGGGGCTTAACGCCTGCCTAAACCCTTCATGAAGTTTCCTTAAGGTAAGTTGCAACCGTCCCGCTCCCTCCCAATCTGTACAACACGGCCAGCGACGGCCCTGATGACGGAGAGAGAACATGACCAGATTTATGACTGCCGGAGCAGCCGCTTTGGCCACGTCCCTCACCCTTGCCACCGCTGCGATGGCGGACATGCCCGATCTGCGCGGCACCTGGACTGGCAGCTATACCGCTGTGGGTCCGAACCGGACCACAACCGGCGACATCCCGCGGTTCAACAGTGCCGAGTGGGTGCTGGATATCCAGAAGCAGAAGGACAATGTGTTCTGGGGGCCCAGCAAGTGGCGGTCGAATGCCACTCAGGATTGGCGCATGTTGGACGCCACCGGCACCATCAGTCTGGATGATCCGACCCGCATCAGCATCGTCGAAAGCTCGGCCAATCCCGAGATCGGCGCGAACGCCCTGATCGATGCCCGGTATCAGGATGGCAAGATTTACGCTGATTTCCGTAGCCTGCGTCGTGGAACGACCTATAGCACCGTTCTGGAACGTCAGGTGAACTGAAGCGGTATCGGCCCGGCCGGTTGTAGGGGGTAAACAGGCTGGCCGCACTATGTGTGGCAGACGAGTATCAGTTGCCGCGCCGGGCCGAACCGCTTCTCAATCCACCCCAGGCGCCTCTGTGTTCAGAGGCGGGCCGGGCAGCCCGGATGACCGTCTACCGGCGGGTCTGACGCGGCAGGGCACACGCGACGGCGGTCGTGCGTCCAGCCTATGGCAGGCCACGCGGTCCTTCAGCGCGATGCGGGTAAGGTGATCCGGGACTGTCCGGCCACTGGGGTGCGGAACAGGTGGGGCCCGAAAGCGGAGTTAGATGTTTTCCTGAACGTCCGACGCGACATTCTGGATGGCATCCCCGGCATTTTCGATGTCTTTGCCTGCGCCTTTTGCGGTTTCGCAAGCGGCGAGGGTGAACAGGGCCAAGCCAATCAGAATTGCACGGATCATTGGAAACTCCTTAACTGCGTGTTTTTGGTTGCCTAGCAGTTTTGACCGCTGTGATCTACATGTTTCACCACGGTCGCGCACGCGGCAAGGACCGGGTGTTCCAAGAGGCCACGAACGGCCTCTGGAATCCGGGGTTTTGCTGTTTTTGAGTGCGCCTGATAAGCGCCCCCCATCACTTGCAAAAGAGCTCGTGAATGGTTTCGAGCATGCGACGTGGTCGATCATCTGCAAGTCGATAGTAAATCGCCTTACCATCCCGGCGCGGCAAAACCAGCCCTTCAAGCCGCAACCGAGACAATTGCTGCGAAACCGCGGCCTGACGGGCCGACAGCAGCTCTTCAAGTTCGGTCACCGATTTCTCACCGGAGACGAGGTGGCAGAGGATCATCAGCCGCCCCTCATGGCTGATGGCTTTTAGAAAACTGGACGCTCGTGTTGCGTTTTCGAGCATCGACGCGAGGTCGTCAGGTTGATAGGCGTGGTCGACCTGAGGCAGTCCCATAGAAATTTCCCCATTGTTATCCCTTGAGTGGATCGGAAGGCTTGGAGTGAAAGCCCGTCGAATGTCGCAACAAAATAATCATGGATAAAAATATGTCTCTTCAAATACATGTGATGCTGTAACACAAACGCGTGTGCAGAACGCCGTTTTGGGTTGCTGGATGACGGTGATGCGGCTTTGACGCGGGCATCGCCGCTCTTGCGTTACATCGCGTAACGGTATCGCATTCGCCCCCTTGCACCCCCCCAATGGCAGCACTAAGACTTGGGTAAGAGTTTTTCGGGTAATGTCCCGATCCATAGCAAAGCAGGCAGGTTTCTTATGTTCGATCCCGTTGACACCTATATGAATACGCTTGTCCCAATGGTCGTCGAACAGACCAGCCGGGGTGAGCGCGCCTATGACATTTTCTCACGCCTTCTGAAAGAACGGATCATTTTCATCAACGGGCCGATCCATGACGGTATGAGCCATCTGATCGTTGCCCAGCTGCTGCATCTTGAGGCGGAAAACCCGAACAAGGAAATCTCGATTTACATCAATTCACCCGGCGGCGTTGTGACCAGCGGTTTGTCGATTTACGATACAATGCAGTACATCAAGCCAAAATGTTCGACTTTGGTGATCGGTCAGGCGGCCTCGATGGGGTCGGTTTTGTTGGCCGGGGGCGAGAAAGGCATGCGCTTTTCGCTGCCCAACAGCCGCATCATGGTGCACCAGCCCAGCGGCGGATACCAAGGTCAGGCCAGCGACATCATGATTCACGCCGCCGAGACCCAAAAACTCAAAGATCGCCTGTATGATATATATGTTCGCCACACCGGGCAGACGAAGAAGGCGGTCGAAAAAGCGCTGGATCGCGACAATTTCATGAGCCCGGAAGAGGCCAAGGAATGGGGTCATATCGACGAGATCGTGGAAAACCGGGCCAAAATGGACGGTGAAGCGGACTAGGTTCAAATTCTCGCGCAGCCCGCGTGAGCCGCGATTTTGAGATTGTCGCGGCCACGACGCTGGCCTAAGCTGCGGGGACAATCGGCAAAGTGGGCCTTGCAAAGGCCAAAGGTACAAAGCCCGAAAGGTAGATCATGGCGACGAATTCTGGCGGTGATGGTAAGAACACGCTCTACTGCAGCTTCTGCGGCAAAAGCCAGCATGAGGTGCGCAAGCTGATCGCGGGGCCGACCGTTTTCATCTGCGACGAATGTGTCGAGCTGTGTATGGACATCATCCGCGAGGAAACCAAAGCCAGCGGGCTGAAGTCTTCGGATGGTGTGCCGACACCAAAGGATATCTGCGAGGTTCTTGATGACTATGTGATCGGTCAGGCAACCGCAAAGCGGGTTTTGTCGGTTGCGGTCCACAACCACTACAAGCGCCTCAACCACGCCCAGAAGGCTGGCAGTGACATTGAGTTGGCCAAGTCCAACATCCTGCTGATCGGGCCCACTGGCTGCGGTAAGACGCTGCTGGCACAGACGCTGGCGCGTATTCTGGACGTGCCGTTCACGATGGCGGATGCAACCACGCTGACCGAAGCGGGCTATGTGGGCGAAGATGTCGAGAACATCATCCTCAAGCTTTTGCAGGCCAGCGAATACAACGTCGAACGCGCACAGCGCGGCATTGTGTATATCGACGAGGTCGACAAGATTACGCGCAAGTCAGAGAACCCTTCGATCACCCGCGATGTATCGGGTGAAGGTGTGCAGCAAGCGCTGCTGAAACTGATGGAAGGCACTGTGGCCAGCGTACCTCCTCAGGGCGGGCGCAAGCATCCTCAGCAAGAATTCCTGCAAGTGGACACGACCAATATCCTGTTCATCTGCGGTGGCGCTTTTGCGGGCCTGGACAAAATCATTGCACAGCGTGGCAAGGGCTCGGCCATGGGTTTCGGCGCGGATGTGCGCGACAATGACGAACGCGGCGTGGGTGAGATTTTCCGGGATCTTGAACCGGAAGACCTGTTGAAATTTGGCCTTATCCCGGAATTTGTTGGTCGTCTGCCGGTTCTGGCGACATTGGAAGATCTGGACGAAGACGCGTTGGTAACAATCCTGACCAAACCCAAGAACGCTTTGGTCAAGCAATACCAACGTCTGTTCGAACTGGAAGATGCCGAGCTAGCCTTTACCGACGATGCATTGCAATCGATTGCCAAGAAAGCCATCGAACGCAAGACCGGTGCGCGTGGGTTGCGGTCCATTTTGGAAGACATCCTGCTGGACACTATGTTCGAACTGCCGGGTCTCAAAAGTGTGACACAGGTGGTGGTGAACGACGAGGCAGTGACCTCGGATGCGCAGCCCCTGATCATCTACGCGGATTCGGCACAGGAAACTGCTTCGGCAGGTTAAGCGCGCTTCACCTAATGTCAGCGTTGTAAAAGGGGGTAGTGCCCTGTCGCCCATACCGGACGACTCCCTCGGGGTATTTCTGGCCATATGACGCTGGGATCCTGTATTCATCTGGCCAAAATATCCCGGAGTTCGAGGCAGAGCCTCGTAAAAAGGTAATCCAGATTTTGGAGAGTGAAAGATGATCAAACGCATCTCATCGGGGGGCGAATTTGAAGCCAAGGCCGGGTATTGCCGTGCTGTTGTGGCTGGAGGATGGGTGCATGTGGCGGGCACGGTCGGGCAAGGTGACGATATTGAAACCCAATGCCATTCAGCTTTAGGCATCATCGAAAAAGCACTGTCAGAGGCTGGGGCGTCTTTTGCGGATGTTGTTCGCGTGACCTATATGTTGCCCGACAGAACCGAGTTCGACAGATGTTGGCCGCTTTTGGCAGAGACGTTTGGCAAAAATCCTCCGGCGGCAACGATGATCGAATGCGGTTTGATTGATCCGAAATACCGGATCGAGATTGAAGTCACGGCATTCTTGCCGGAATGATGCGGCACGGTGCGGTGGCACTGGACCTGGGGCCGGCTTTAGGTCATATCTTCGACAACGGAAAAGGCGGAGGCAGCCAATGGGAATCCTGAATACTCTGTTGCGGGCCGTGACCTGGTGGAACGGGGCGACGCTGAATACGCAGATCTTCACCGCGCGCAACGGAATCAAGGTTGGCGAGGACAATGAAGGCAACGTGTTCTACCGCAACGAGGATGACAGCAAACGCTGGGTGATTTTCAACGGCGAGGCCGAGGCGAGCCGCGTGGATCCCGAATGGCACGGGTGGTTGCATCGTACGTGGGACGAGCCACCGACAGACAAGCCGCTGCCTCATAAATCCTGGGAAAAGCCGCACCAAGAAAACCTGACAGGTACTGCTCTGGCTTATGCCCCCGCAGGGTCATTGCGCCGCCCCGATCCGGTCGAGCGCAAGGACTATGAAGCCTGGAGCCCGGAATAAGCGAGGCGCGTCGATGTCGACCCATAGTGTAACTGAAATCCTGGTCGGCGGGGTTGTTCTCGCTGGTGCGATTGCGTTTGGCGTGTATGCCAGCCAGTCCACAGGGCTGTCTCAATCCAGCGCCGGATACGAATTGGGGGCTTCGTTCCGATCCTTAGAAGGCGTCAGCGTCGGAACAGATGTCCGCCTGGCTGGCGTAAAGATCGGAACGGTCACCAATGTGACGCTCAATGCAGATACCTACCGTGCCGACACGCAGTTTTCCGTTGCCGATGGCGTACTTATCCCGGATGACAGCGCGGTTGTAATCTCGTCCGAGGGTTTGCTGGGTGGCAATTTTGTTGAAGTCATGCCCGGTGGATCGCCATTCTATTTTGAACCCGGTGATGAAATCGAAGATACACAGGGCGCGGTCAGCTTGATCTCGTTGCTGGTCAAGTTCGTGGCCGGGGATGGTAGCGAATGAGAGTCCTGCTGCTATTGGCGGCGATCTTGACTGCAGTCAGTGCCGAGGCGCAGCAGCGGGTTACCTCTGGGCAGGGGGCGACGCTGCGCGGATTGGATAAGGTCAACGGTCAAACCGTCGACGTTGATCTTCGATCTGGGGATACGGCCACGGTATTTGGACTTGATGTGGCGCTGGGAGATTGCCGTTATCCGGCCGAGAACCCGACAGGTGACGCTTTCGCTTACCTTACGATTTGGGAGCAAGGCGACTCGCAACAGCTGTTTGATGGCTGGATGATCGCGACGTCTCCGGCTCTGAATGCTTTGGACCACGCGCGTTACGATGTCTGGGTGATCCGCTGTATGACGCCCTGAGGCGTCTGCGAGAGGGATGCGGTGAAATCAGCGCTGCCCTCAAGCGCTTGTCTCAGCTCTGCGTGATAGGTCGCACGCGGTATTTCGATCGCACCGAGTGAGGCCAGATGGGCCGTCAGAAACTGGGTATCGAACAAGTGGAATCCCGTGCGGCGCAGCCGATCCACCAAATATGCCAGCGCAATCTTGGAGGCATCGGTGCGGCGAGAGAACATGCTTTCGCCAAAGAACGCCGCACCCAGAACCACCCCATAGACCCCGCCGGTCAATCGGCCATCCTGCCAGACCTCAAGCGAGTGCGCCTGACCGTTAATATGCAGGTCGTCGTATAGGCGCCGCAGTTCCGGATTGATCCAGGTTTCGGCCCTGTCGGCGCAGCCGTCGACGACGCCGGAAAAGTCGCGATTGATGGTTATCCCGTAATCGGATCTGCGCAACCGTCGCGCAAGGCTGCGCGAGATGTGGAAACCGTCCAGGGGAAAGACACCGCGCAGTTTGGGATCAACCCAGAAAAGGTCCGGATCGTCCCGGTGTTCGGCCATCGGGAAAATACCGATGGAATAACCATGCAGCAAAAGCTCGGGTGTGAGGCTCATGTCAGACGGGGCAGGGCTGGATGTGAGGATCCCAGCCCTGAGCTTTTATTGCGCCATATTCTCCGCAAGCCAGCGCTCCAGCCAGTGGATGTTATAATCACCGCTGTGCAGATCTGGCTCTTGCAGCAGGGCGTGGAACAGCGGCACGGTGGTGTCTATGCCATCTACGATCAACTCACCCAAGGCGCGGTTCAACCGAGCCAGGGCTTCATCGCGGTCACGGCCCTGCACGATCAGTTTGGCAATCAAGGAATCGTAATAGGGCGGGATGGAATAGCCGTCATAGAGCGCTGAATCCATCCGCACGCCCAACCCGCCGGGGGCGTGGTAGGCGGTGATCTTACCGGGGCAGGGCGAGAAGTTTGGCAGCTTTTCCGCGTTGATCCGCACTTCGATGGCGTGGCCGTTGATCTCAAGATCATCCTGCCCGAACGACATGGGCAGGCCCGAGGCGACGCGGATCTGTTCGCGCACCAGATCGACACCAAAGATACCTTCGGTGACCGGGTGTTCCACCTGCAAACGCGTGTTCATCTCGATGAAATAGAACTCGCCGTTTTCATAGAGGAACTCGATTGTGCCCGCACCGATATAGTTGATCTTGGCCACCGCGTCGGCGCAGATCTTACCGATCTTGGCGCGCTCTTCTGGGGTGATGCTGGGGCCGGGGGCCTCTTCGAACACTTTCTGGTGGCGACGTTGCAGCGAACAGTCACGTTCGCCCAGATGCACGGCGTTGCCTTTGCCGTCGCCAAAGACCTGAATTTCGATGTGACGCGGCGTGGTCAGGTATTTCTCGATATAGACCTCGTCATTGCCAAAGGCGGCCTTGCCTTCGGCGCGCGCGGTCATGAAGGCACTTTCCATCTCATCGGCATTCATCGCGACTTTCATACCGCGCCCACCACCGCCAGCGGTGGCTTTGATGATCACCGGATAGCCGAACTGCTCACCGATCTCTTTGGCGGTTGCCAAGTCAGGTACGCCGCCATCCGAGCCGGGAACGCAAGGAACGCCCAGGTCCTTCATCGTGTCCTTGGCGGTGATCTTGTCACCCATGACGCGGATATGTTCGGCGGTGGGGCCGATGAAGGTGATACCGTGGTCTTCGACGATCTGCACAAACTCGGCATTTTCTGACAGAAAGCCATAGCCGGGGTGAATCGCCTGCGCGCCGGTGATCTCGCAGGCCGAGATGATCGCGGGTACCGAGAGATAGCTTTGCGGGCTGGGCGGAGGGCCGATGCAAACCGATTCGTCGGCCATGCGCACATGCATCGCGTCGCTGTCTGCGGTCGAATGGACGGCCACTGTGGCAATCCCCATCTCGCGGGCAGCGCGTATCACGCGCAGCGCGATCTCGCCTCGGTTGGCAATCAGGATCTTGTCGAACATGGTCCCGCCTTACTCGATGATAACCAGAGGAGTACCGAATTCCACAGCGTCACCATCTGTCACCAGAATGCGTTTGACGGTGCCCGATTTGGGCGCGTGGATGTGGTTCATGGTTTTCATCGCTTCGACGATCAGCAGCGTGTCGCCTTCAGATACATTCGCCCCAACCGAAACGAACGAGGGCGCGCCCGGTTCGGGCTGCATATAGACGGTGCCGACCATCGGTGACGTCACAGCGCCGGGATGGCTGGCAGGGTCTTCTGCCGATGCAGGGGCTTCGGCAGCGGCTGCGGGCGCTGCTGCTGCCGCGGCTGCCGGAGCGGGGGCCGCAGCAGCGGGAACAGCAACTTGAACAGGAGCAGCAACGGTTTGCGAGGCGCGGCTCACGCGGACATTTAGGCTGTCGTCTTCGCCATAGTCCCGCTTGACCTGTAGCTCGGTCAGGTCGTTTTCGCGCAGCAGTTCGGCCAGTGCCTTGATGAACGCCACATCCGCTTCGTGTTTGTTATCTGTCATGAGTGTCCTCGAAGGTTCCCCTTGGGCTCGGCTTTTTGGTTGCGAGCTTGAAATAATTACGCAGGGTTATATGCCAAGCGTTCGGCCATGAAAAGCGCAGTCTTTGTTGGGAAAGATCGGTGTTTTTACAAGGCTGGGCCGGGCCAGAGCGTTACAACGGCATCCCCGAGAGTTTGGCAACCAGTTCCGGCAGCTTGCGCGCACCGAATTTCTCAAGCAGGCGGGCCCGATAGGCTTCGATCGTGCGGTAGGACAGTCCCAATTCAACGCCGATCTCTTTTGCCGACAGGCCGCGACAGGACAGGATCGCCACTTCGCGTTCGCGAGCGGTCAATTCGACCAGAGGGCGCTCTTCCGAGATGTCCGAAAAGCTCCAGATCCCGTGGCGGAAGGGATCATCGGGGGTCAGCGACCGACCGCGGGCCCGACACCAGAACAGATCACCATTGCGCCGCCGCATGACGCGTTCATCAGTGTAATAGCCCGTGTCGCGCATGACTTGCAGGCTGCGCGCGCCGATTCTCTCCCAATCGGCAACCGAAGGGTAGAGGTGCAGCAACGGCATGTTGCGGTATTCGCTCTCGTCGCCGCCAAAGGTGCGCGCGAATTGCAGATTGCAGCGCCGGATGATCCGGTTTTCCAACTCAACCAGTCCGATCGGGGCGTATTCGAAGGCAGGGTCGCTCATATACCTATGGTGGCCGGTTTCCGGTGGAAAATGAAGGGGACAAGCGTCGCGCGGGTGCATAAGGCTTGAACCGGATGTTAACTTTGTAAATTCTGTGTGTTAAGTTTGGCAATAATAACTTGTAAGATAACGAAAGTTCTGAAAACTTCGGCCATCAGGCTAAAGGGGCCGCCAGCAGATGCGCGATACGCTCACCGGAAGTCGCATACGTGAACGTCGCCAGATTGCCGGGCTACGCCAGGCCGAATTGGCGCGGCGGGCAGGGATTTCGGCGTCTTATCTGAACCTCATCGAACATAACCGCCGCCGGATAGGTGGGAAGGTTCTGATCGACATCGCGGCAGCGCTTTCGGTTGAGCCGTCTCTGCTGACTCAAGGGATCGAGGCAACGCTGATCGCGGTCCTGCGCGAGGCTGCTGAGGATGCGGTGGGCCAAGCGGCTGAGTTGGACGCACTGGAAGAATTTGCTGGGAGGTTCCCGGGCTGGGCCGGGGTATTGGCACAGATGCATCGCCGCGTTGTTTCGTTGGAGCGCACGGTCGAGGCTTTGTCCGACCGCTTGACCCATGACCCGCAACTGGCGGCCTCGATGCACGAAGTGTTGTCGACGGCCGCTGCGATCCGCTCAACCGCTGCAATTTTGGCTGAGCCCGGCGAGATCACGGATGAATGGCGCAATCGCTTTCACAAGAACCTCAATCAAGATGCTGAGCGTCTGGCAGAAAGCTCGAAGGCACTGCTGAGCTTTCTGGATACCACAGAAGACCAAGGCGAGGCGCGCGGTATGCCGCTGGACGAGGTTGAGACTTTCTTTGCCGAGCATGGTTTTCATTTCCCCGAAATCGAAACTGCACAGGAAGTGGACCTGGAGGAAATCAACTCGGGCGCGGCCAGAACTGTTGCTCAACGTATATTGAAAACCTGCGCAACGGACGCACGGCTTTTGCCGCTGGACCAGTTGCAAGCTGAACTAGAAGGGGGGGTGGTAGATCCTTTGGCGCTTTCAGCCGCGTTTTCTGTCGATTTGGCTACGGTGCTGCGGCGGCTGGCTGTGTTGCCCGAGGACATGTTGCCCAAACCCGTGGGACTGGTAATTTGCGATGCGTCAGGCACGGTGCTGTTCTACAAGCCCGCCCCCGGTTTCGCCCTGCCGCGTCATGGGGACGGCTGTCCGCTCTGGCCCGTATTCACTGCATTAAACCGCCCCCTGGTACCGTTGCGCCGGCGCGTTCTGCAACTGGGTCGGGTTTCGGCTGCGTTCGAGTGCTTCGCGATCGCCTGGCCTTTGGCGGCGCAGCGGTTTGATGCAGACCCGACCTATCATTCGGTCATGTTGGTGATGCCTGCGGATGCGGACGCAGACGAGAGGCAGGACCGGGCCGAAGTCGGGGTCAGCTGTCGGATCTGCCCCAAACCAGACTGTGTGTCCCGACGTGAGCCTTCGATTTTGAGCGAAGGTTTTTGACAGTCTCATTAATCGAGGCTTATTCTGGCTGGGACAGGTGGCCGTTGCGGGTGCCGGTCTTGGGGAGGACTAACACAAATGAGCCGCAAGGTTCTGTTGATCGAGGATGAGCCGAACATCACCGAGGCCATCCGGTTTCTTTTGACGCGCGAAGGCTGGCAGGTGCAAACCCATGCCGAAGGCTCGGACGCGATTGAGGTGATTTGCGCGGCACAACCGGATCTGGTGATCCTGGATGTAATGCTGCCTGGGAAAAGCGGGATGGAGATTCTGCGCGAGTTGCGTGAACAGGACCGTTTTCTCGGTTTGCCGGTTCTTATGCTGACGGCACGCGGCCAGTCGCGGGATCGCGAGATGGCCGAGCAGGCAGGTGTCAGCCGGTTCATGACCAAACCCTTTTCCAACACCGAAGTATTGACAGCTGTGCGGGATCTTCACGCACAGGCCTCGCGCTCATGAGCTTGTCAGAGGACGGTACCGCGCGCAGATCAGCGGCGCGTCCACCGTTGTTTCTGGAGCGCCAGAGCTATCGCCGCCGCAGGTTGATGGATGCTGCACGGCTGTTGCCTTTCTTCGGGGCGGCGCTGTTGGTGATCCCGTTGCTGTGGCCCGATCAAAGCGACGGGGCGGACGCGGTGCCGCTGTCCTCGGCGATGTTTTATATCTTTGCCTGCTGGGGGTTGCTGATCCTGATCGGCTTGGTGTTTGGTTTTGCGGCAAGGCGGCTCAGTAAAGGTGAAGGCCGCGCGTCGGAGGGTGAGTGATGGCCACGCTCAACATGCTCATACTGGTTTGTCTGGGCTATGTCGTACTGCTGTTCGGCGTGGCCTTTGCGGCAGATAGGGCTGCTGCCGCGGGCAAGGGGAAATGGCTGCGGTCGCCTTTGATCTATACGCTGTCCCTGTCGATCTATTGCACAGCCTGGACCTTTTACGGCGCGGTTGGCAACGCTGCGCGGTCGGGGTTGGAGTTCGTAACGATCTATTTGGGGCCAACGCTTGTGATGGTCAGCTGGTGGTGGGGGCTGCGCAAGTTGGTGCGCATCGGGCGCAGTCAGCGGGTGACGTCTATTGCTGACCTAATCTCGTCGCGCTATGGCAAGTCCAACACGCTGGCGATCTGTGTCACAACCCTGGCGGTTCTGGGTGGGACGCCCTATATTGCGCTGCAATTACAGTCGATTACGCTGTCTTTTTCAATCTTTGCCGAGGCTGATCCAACGGGGCTCTATCGCGAAGGGTCCAGCGTGTTTTGGGTTGCGACCGGGCTGGCCGCTTTTGCCATTCTGTTTGGAACGCGCAATCTGGATGCCAATGAGCGTCACCACGGGATTGTGACGGCAATTGCACTGGAGTCGGTGGTCAAGCTAGTGGCTTTGCTGGCCGTCGGCATCTTTGTGGTCTGGGGCATTGCCGGTGGTTTGACACCTATGCTGGATCGGATCGATGCGTCCGATATCGGGCAGTGGAACGTGGATACAAGTCGGTGGACGACCCTGATCTTTTTGTCAGCGGCAGCCTTCGTCTGCCTGCCCCGTATGTTCCAGGTCATGGTGGTCGAGAATGATGACGAAAGCCACCTGCGCACGGCCGCCTGGGCCTTTCCGCTGTATTTGCTGTTGATGAGCCTCTTTGTCGTCCCGATCGCGGTGGTCGGGCTTGACCTTTTGCCCGCAGGATCGAACCCCGACCTGTTTGTGCTGACTGTGCCTTTGTCGCAAGGCAATGACGGGCTGGCGATGCTGTCCTTTATCGGTGGCTTTTCATCGGCGACCTCTATGGTGATTGTGACTGCCATGGCTCTGTCGACGATGGTGTCGAACCATGTGGTCATGCCGATCTGGCTGAATACGCAGGAAGGCAGCAGCCCGGTCTCGGGCGATGTGCGCAAGATCGTGTTGATCGCGCGGCGCCTATCCATCGCGGCCATCATGGCGCTTGGGTATTTCTATTACCGCTTGTCGGGTGGCGGCGCGGCTCTGGCCTCGATCGGCCTGGTGGCCTTTGCCGGTCTGTCGCAAATCCTGCCCGCACTTGTGGGCGCGCTGTTCTGGCGCGGTGCGACGCGGGTGGGGGCCTTGGCCGGTTTGACCGTTGGTTTTGTGCTGTGGATCTATACCTTGCTCCTGCCGGGAATGGAGGGCGGCATCATCCCGGTGTCGATGATCGAAAACGGCCCCTTTGGCTTGGGCTGGCTGCGCCCCCAAGCCTTGTTCGGGATCGAGGGGATCGATCCGATGGTACATGCAGTTGTCTGGTCACTCTCGCTCAACACTATTGCGTTCTGCGTAGGATCGCTGCTGAGCTTTCCCAGCCCGCTGGAGAGGTTGCAGGGGGCACAGTTCGTCAATGTGTTTGACCATTCCGCCTCACCCCATGGGTGGTCGGGGTCGGTGGCGCAAAGCGAAGATCTGATGATCATGACCCAACGCATACTGGGGACCGGAGCCGCACAGGAGTTTTTCCAAGCCGAGGCGGCACGTCAAAAGGGCCGCGAAGGGCGGTTGCCCGAACCAACGCCCGGATTTCTGGAACGGTTGGAGCGAGAGCTGAGCGGTTCAGTTGGTGCGGCGACCGCACATGCGATGATCGGTCAGATCGTTGGTGGTGCGGCGGTATCGGTCGAAGACCTGCTGGCCGTGGCTGACGAATCGGCGCAGATGCTGGAATATTCCAATCAGCTTGAAACCAAGTCGGCCGAGCTGAGCCGCACCGCGCGCCAGTTGCGTGATGCCAATGCCAAGCTCACGCAGCTTTCGATGCAAAAGGATGCGTTTCTCAGCCAGGTCAGCCACGAACTGCGTACACCCATGACATCAATCCGCGCGTTCTCGGAAATCATGCGCGACACGGGCGGGATGAGCGACGAAGATCAGATGCGCTTTTCCTCAATCATCCATGATGAGGCCCTGCGCCTGACGCGGCTATTGGACGACCTGCTGGATCTGAGTGTTCTGGAAAGCGGTCAGGTCAGCTTGAACATGTTGGATGGTACTGTTCAGGGCGTGTTGGATCGCGCTGTGGCCACCGCGTTGACAGGCGGAGAGCGCGCGCTGGCCTTGCGCCGTACACGCTCTGCCGAGCGCATCACGCTCTATACTGATCTGGATCGTTTGGGACAGGTCTTCATCAATCTGATCTCGAACGCCCAAAAATATTGCGACGCGGACGAGCCGGAACTGACAATCGCGACCCATGATATTGGCGGTCAGGTAGTGATTGATTTCATCGACAATGGCAGCGGTATCCCACCCGAGGCGCAAGCAATGGTGTTCGAAAAATTTGCGCGAGTCGGGTCGGACAAGGCCGGAGGCGCCGGGCTGGGCTTGGCCATTTGTCGCGAGATCATGCAGCGTTTGGGTGGAGATATCTCCTATTTGCCCGAACAGGGCGGGGCAGGGTTCCGCGTCACCCTGCCACTGGCCTTTCGTCAGGCCGCGCAATAGCGCTTATGTAAAGGCATTGGTAACGAACCGCAGGTACATAAAAAGCGTATCAGCAACAACTGGGCGGTTCGGTAATATGACGCAGCAATCCGGCACGGCTTTGACGCGAAAGCTGTCCGCAAATCAGGGCAGTGCTGATACCTTGCCACGTTCGGTCTCACGCGCGCTGCGGCTCGCCATGGCCCGGGCTGCGGATGAACGGATCGGGTTGCCGCTGTCCATCATCGCTGTCAAGCAAACGCAATCCCCCTTGGAGGGGCTGCAGAATGTTTTGCAAGACGACTGGCTGTTGTTGCTCTTTTCAACGGCACAGGGGCGTGTGGCCGCTGTCTGTGTCGACCTGGCCTCTGTCTCGGCGATTGTTCAGAAACAGACGATAGGGGATGTGATCGCCGATGACCCGCAACCCCGCCCGTTTACCGATACTGACGCCGCCATGGTTGCGCCTCTGCTTGATGAGGTCTTCAAAAAGGCCCGCACTCTGGTTGAGGATCCTCAGGATATCGACAGCCTTTCAGGGTTCGAGTTTTCGGGGCGCGTCGGATCTGCCCACGCTGTCACTTTGGCGCTGGTAGACGATCAATTTCGTCTCTTCTCGTTGACCGCCGAATTGGGTGGCGGGTTGCGACAGGGAAAAATCTGCATAGTTTTGCCCGATCTCGCGACCGAGACGGTCGAGGCGATGACGCAGGCGCGTGCAGGGGGCGGGCAACTCGACCAAGCCGCAGGTGTCATGCGAGCAGAGCTGAGCGGGGTGATCTGCCGGATGAACATACCTCTGTCTCACTTGTCGGGTTTGTCTGTGGGGGAAGTATTGCCATTGCAGGGTGCGCGGGTCGACAAGACCGAGATGCTGACAATCGACCGAAGTCGCGTCGCCCTGGGGCGCCTGGGGCAATGCGGTGGTATGCGCGCGGTTCGGATCAACGAGCAGAACGATGGCCCTCTGCTGACCGAAGCTCAACCAGACGCTCTGCTGGATGAGGATCCATCGCTCGAGATTGGTAATTCCGATCGGATGCTTGCAGAGATCTCACAGCTCGCCGGGCTGCCAGAGGTCTCGGACGGCACCAACGATAAGCCCTAAAACAAGCTTATCCGTCGCGCTGGCTCAATTGGTCCAGGGCCGGGCGCAGGTTGTCCAAGGCATAGCCAGCCTTGCCGGTGGCCTCCAAAATCTCATCCGGGCTCAGGTGATCGCATTGCCCCAAGGCCCACACCACCGAACAGCGCGTGCCTGATGCGCAATAGGCCAAGACCGGACCGCCCTCGCTTTCTGCCATGTCCCTTTGGCGTGCAACGTTTTCAGGGGTCATGGTCTGGTGGGTCAGTTCGAGCACTTCAAATACCATACCCGCGTCGCGCACCGCCTGACCAATGGCATCCGACTGCATGGCCGGAGGAACTTCGACATTTGGACGGTTGCAGATCACCTTAACAAAACCTGCCGCGGCAATGGCTGGAACGTCTTCAACCGTGATCTGAGGTGAGACGGCGTAGCGGGGGGTAATAGGGCGAATCTCCATGGCAATTGCTTAAGCCGGGTTCGCCACTCTGTCCAGTTTTGCACCCAGCGTCGGCGCGGCGAGCATACCCGCCAGCATTGAAACCAGAAAGACCACGCCACCAACGCCACCATAACTGAGCGAGGCCATCGCAGGACCCGGGCACAATCCTACCAGCCCCCATCCCATGCCAAACAGAACCGAACCGACGACCAGGCGCCGATCCAATTCGACACGCGGAGGCTCTGGAAAGGTTCCGCCCACCGCAGGTGCACGCCCATGGGTCAGGCGCCAGGCAATGACCATGGGCAAGATCGCCCCGCCCATCACAAAGGCAAGCGTCGGATCCCAGTTTCCGAAAATGTCCAGCCAGCCCTGAACCTTGGTCGTGTCCGTCATTCCCGACACAAGAAGACCGGTGCCAAACAGCGACCCGGCCAAAAATGCAAGCACTCCACGCATCAGATCACCCCCAAGCCGTGCCGAAACAGGGCAACTGTAAGTGCACCGGCCAAAAGGTAGAACACTGTGGCCACGATTCCGCGCAGGGAAAACCGTGAGATGCCGCAAACCCCGTGGCCCGATGTACAGCCATTTGCGATCCTTGTGCCTGTACCAACCAGCAGCCCCGCTATGATCACGAGCGTCAGATTGCCTGTTAAATGCGTTTCCGTTTCCGGCGCGATCAGCGGGCGAAGCAGAAGGGGCATCCCGACAACGCCCGCGACAAAGGCGAGGCGCTCCCATCGTACATCCCGGCTGCTCTTCTCAAGCAAACCAGCCAGTATCCCGCTGGCCCCCATGATGCGGCCATTGCCCAACAAAAAGACCGCAGCCCCAAGCCCGATTATGAGCCCGCCAAGCAGCCCCCAAATCCATTCCGTATGCATCGCACTATCCTCTGGCTGCGTGTCGACCGGTTACAGCTTGTTGACCGGAATTTTCATGAATACATCCCCGTTTTCATCCGCCGGAGGCATGTTGCCTGCGCGCATGTTCACCTGCAGCGAGGGCAGTATCAGACGCGGCATGGACAGCGTGGCGTCTCGGGCATCGCGCATCTCGACAAACTCCTCGATGCTGCGCCCCTGACCGATATGAACGTTCAGCGCTTTCTGCTCTCCCACTGTGGTTTGCCAGGCATACTCATCACGCCCCGGGGCCTTGTAATCATGGCCGACAAAAACGCGCGTCTCGTCTGGCAAAGACAGGATTTTCTGGATCGACTTATAAAGCTGTTCTGACGATCCCCCCGGGAAATCGCAGCGTGCCGTGCCGAAATCGGGCATGAACAGTGTGTCGCCCACAAAGGCTGCATCGCCGATCACATAGGTCATGCAAGCCGGAGTGTGCCCGGGCGTATGTAAGACATCTCCGCGCATTTGTCCGATGTGAAAGCTTTCGCCCTCGGTAAACAGAGCGTCGAATTGACTGCCATCGCGCTGAAACTCGGTGCCCTCATTGAACACTTTGCCAAACGTGTCCTGCACAACAACAATGTTTTCGCCGATACCAATCTTTCCGCCCAGCTTTTCCTGAAGATACGGAGCCGCAGACAAATGATCGGCATGGACGTGGCTTTCCAGAATCCAATCGACCTTCAAGCCGTTTGATTTGACGTAGTCGATGATCTGATCCGCAGACCCCGTGTCAGTCCGACCTGACGCGTGATCGAAATCCAATACGCTGTCAATAATGGCGCAAGCTGACCCTTCGGGCTCCTGTACAACGTAGGAGACTGTGAAAGTGTGAGGGTCAAAGAAGGCTTTGACGATAGGTGTCATGCGACTCTCCCGTAGATGACTTCACATTGTCATACCGGAATATGACACATTATCCAATTCACGATTTGATGTTCATCAAGGCGCGGTCGTGTTTTTCCGAATAGGATTTCATCAGCGCGCGCGTTTGTGCGCGTTTTTGAGGCCGGTCGGCAAAAAACCGCACGGGAATGCTCTGCGGATGTGCTGGTATTAAATCCGTTACCTACATCGGACAGAGTGACACCTATGGGAGGAAGATCAATGAACGAACATGACCTTTATTCCGAAGCCGAGCAGCTTGAACACAAGCTGGAAGGTGCTTGTCTGGACACCCGATTAGAGCTGCAACCCAGTGTCAGCCGTGTTCTGGATCGTATGCGCGCGCAAGGAATGCATATCCCATCGCGCCTGCGTCGTCTGGATGCTGCGCTTTGCGAAGACGCGGTCGAAGCGCGCTTCGACAATATGCCAGTCTGATCTGGTTGGTCATCCGAAGGAAATGCCCAGGATGACCAGCATCAAACCAATCACCGATAAGAACAGGGACGCCAGGTTCCACGGGAGAACGGCCTGAACCGCGGCTCTCAATTCTTCGTCTGTCAAGCCAGATTTGCGCGCCTTCATGACGCGCAGGATGCAATACATCAGGCCTATCAAACCGGCCAGAGACAGCGCGGCTCCGCCCCAGACTATCAAGTCGAACATGGTGTCCAATGCCTTTTCATTTCGGTGAGACCGCGCTTATCGGATGAACATGAGCCGCACAAGCCCGGGTGTGATTTGCGTGCTTGCACCCTGACCGGTGGCGCGGTATCCGGCCCATTGCCCGATGCATTAAACAACCAGCCGATTGGAGACAGACGCAGATGGAAGACATCACCGAAGACCAGGCCGCCGTCAATTACCGCGTAACCGCTGGCGAGCTGCGCCAGTTCATCGAACGGTTCGAGCGTCTGGATGCGGAAAAGAAAGACCTTGCCGAGCAGCAAAAGGAAGTCATGGCCGAAGCCAAGGCGCGCGGCTACGACACCAAGGTCATGCGCAAGGTGATCGCGCTGCGTAAACGCGACAAGGACGATATTGCCGAAGAAGAGGCGGTGCTTGAGATGTACAAGGAAGCACTTGGCATGTGACCATTGCTGTCTGGGCCCTTCAGGGGGTCAGAAAACGAATGCCTGGCATGGTTTGCAACTGTGCCAGATCCTGTTCGTAGAGTTCGGTAAACGCAGCAACAACCTCGTCATCCCAGCCGGGGTAGTCGATTACCTCTTCGATCGCCTCCGCATGAGCATGCCGTTCGAAAATTTCGGCCAGCGCATCACGCGTTGCAGAAGATTGAAAAAAATCCTCCTGGGACAGCAGTTCATCAAGTTCGCGAACTCCTGCGTCTGCCAACAATGATGACAGGAATGCGAACTCGTTTGTCAGTGGTGCGTCCTCAGGTAAGCCTGCGAGCGCTCGGAAAACGTTACCGATTATCAGAGGCGCATGGGTGTCGCTCCAAAGCGTGATCTCAACGTTCGGCGCCAATTCCTGAATATCTTCGATCATAGGCAGCCAACTGAGACAGCTGAGATCGGTTGACGACAGAATCTGTTGCCGGTCTTGCTGGGGCAGGGCGGCCAGTACGCCGGCGATCACGCTGGCCGGATTACGCAAAGCAATGAACAATTGAATTGGCTGACCATCAAAAACATGGCTTATGAAGCTAAGACGTTCCCCGGCAGAAGGGTAGAACTGCCCGTCTTCGATGGTCGAGGTAAGCGAGCCGAGAAAACTCCCACCGGTCAAAATGACTCGCCTCGGTTCTTGACCCTCGGGAATCTGAGTTTGAAACAGAGCTAAGGTTTCTGATGCGACTGGTCGAGCCTTAGGTGCATCAAGTGCGGGCTTGAAAACCGTACGGTATTTTCTGCCACCAAAATACAGGCAGTTGTGTTCTGCCATGAGGTTGGTGTTTGCCCGTGCCAATTCAAAGAGCCGCCCTTCGTCAGTAAACGCAACGCTGCTAAGGATGGCCACTTCCACGGTCAAGACTTCCCACATTTTGAGAATACTGTTCATCGGGTTACAGGTAGAAACTGATGCCGTCAAATCGAACGGTGTACCCAGGGATCATGCTGGCATTCACCGATTATCCGATGCTTGATGCGCTCCGGCAATCAGGACCCTTGGGGGCTTTGGGCGCTCCAGCCTGCAATTGCTGAGATCTAGCCGAGGCATTCGCCGTGTCATCTGGACATCTGTATTGAACGAGCATTCTTGGCCCTCCGACCAGTTCATCCCCGCCTCCACGATGGGCTACGGATTTGAATAAAACCCCACACATCAATCAATCGAAACTATTGTGAAAATGCCTCTTGAGCTTTTCGACTGAATGATGTTAATCGCGTCGAAACACCCAAGGGTGCCCCTATAGCTCAGCTGGTAGAGCAACTGATTTGTAATCAGTAGGTCCGCGGTTCGAGTCCGTGTGGGGGCACCATAAAAACAATCACTTAGCAGTTTATAAATTCTAAGGTGCGAGCCGGGGGCCGCAGAGGGGCCGCTGGTAAATAGGGAGCCGTTACTTCGAAATGCCTTTGATTCTGTACGTCCCTGCAGGCAAGCCTTGTAGTCAATCTTAACCCTCCCCGTGCAAAATCTTCCAGCACTCGAACAGTGCTTGGTCGGCCTCTGGTGTGCTATCGCCGCCTTCGACTTCCAGCCACGTCCAATAGTCGTCAGCTTCCACCAACTTGTTGGTTAAGTCTGAGGCCACAGGCTCGGCGAGAAGCACAGCCAAACCAACTGCTGCTGCCGAAGCCAACTTGTCGCCAATGTCCTGCGCTTGGTGTTCCCGAGTAGCGCGGACAACCTCGTCTATAACTACGAGCTCCACGCAGGTCCGTGCCGTTGTGTAGTTCTCGTCTGCTTGCACCGAACTGGCCAGAAAGTTCGTCTAGGATCGCAAGCGTTATGCCGGAGAAATAGATCAAGTTCGCTTCATCAATCGCGGTGTTCAATGCATTCGCGTCCTTAGCAAGTTGACGTGCTGCCGACGCCTCTCTCCAATAGGTAAAGTAACGCTCGCCCTCGCTCACATGTATGCGATAGAGACCAACAGTCTTGTTTGGTACGATCTGAACGTAAGCGTCAGAAATATTGCCAGCCTGCATAAACTCCAACATGTCGCTGGACAGGTCATCATCGCCAACGGCGGTGAAATAGGCGACCTCTGCCTGTGTCTAAATCTGAGCGAGATACCAAGCGGTGTTGAAGATATCTCCGGCAAAGACCAAGCGAAACGTCCTTGCGTCACCTGTCGGAGCGAATTCGGCCATGCACTCACCAATCGACAAAACGCGTTTCGGACCAGTACGGTCAGAGAAAATCGTCACGGCGCGGGGTGAAGGTGTCAATTAGAACGCCCGGCACAAGACAGACACAGCCGTGGGTCTGGTCGGAAGGGATCACGAAACTGTCACCTGGACCAACCTCGCGCTCTTCCTGGCCAAGCGTAAACCGAAATCGACCGCTTTCGACGTAAGTCGATTGTACATGGGGATGGCTATGAAGGGCTCCAATAGCTCCCGACGCCGCAAACCTGAAAGCTACAACCATCAACTGATCATGATCCGACAAGACTTGCCGAGTCACATCGGGCCCTGTTGAGACAATGGGATACTCAGACATTATGTGATCCTTGTGTGTTACGAGAAAAGCATGCCGCCGTTGATGTCGATATTCGCACCGGTGATGAAAGCGCTGTCGTCGCAGGCAAGAAACAGGACAAGATTTGCCGTATCTTGAACATGACCTTGACGCTTGAGTGGGGCGTTTGCCTCGAAGCCGCGTCTCCCGGCGTCCGGTGTGTGAATATTGTGGAAATCTGTGTCGATCATGCCGGGGCAAAGCGCGTTAACGCGGATTTCTGGACCAACTTCCTTGGCTAGCCCTCGGGTCATGGTCATCACCGCACCCTTCGAGGCTGCGTAGGCGACGGCTCCCGGACCGCCTCCGTCGCGACCGGCTTGACTTGCCAGGTTCACGATCGCCCCGCTTTTCATGTGCGCCAGGCACGCCTGAGTCATAAGAAACGTACTGGTGACATTAAGGCGCATCACGGCCTCCCAATGCTCTAAAGACATCTCCGCGATGGTCTTGCGGGCAATGAGCCCGCCCGCATTGTTAACGAGGATATCGACGCCGCCAAAGGCTTCCACTGCCGCCTGAACAAGCGCATCCGCATCTACCTTGTTGTTCAAATCCCCCTGAACTGCGATTGCACGGCCACCTCGCGTCTTGATAGCCTCGACGGTCTCATCCGCTCCTTTGGAGCTTGAGAAGTAGTTGATAGCGATACTTGCGCCTTCTGAGGCTAATTTCTCGGCGACGGCTCTGCCGATGTCGCGGCCCCCTCCTGTGACGATTGCGGTTTTTCCTTCGAGTTTCATTGAAAATCCTTCAAAGCTGAAATCGGCGCGAAACAGAGTGGACAGTAGTCGTTGAACGCTTATCCGCCCTGCTGCACAAAAAGATCATAGATTTCAGGAACATTGCCATGACCCATGCCTGCCTCTAAAGCCGCAGCGAGGTTGGCGGCAGTACCTTCTGCGATCTCGACCCGGGTATTCATGTCTTGTGTCATCTGTACAAAATATCCGATGTCCTTGGCAGCATTCGCAATCGAAAAGCCAAGATCACTGACCCCATCGACAGCATAGTTCTTGCAAAACTGCATGAAGGGCGAATTGGACGGGCCCGCCGACATGATGTCGAACAGCTGCTGCACGTCAATTCCGGTGCGTTTGGCAACAGCGAAAGCCTGGCTCATCGCGCAAACGGTAGTCATGCCCATGAAGTTATTGATCAGCTTCGTCACGTGGCCTGACCCAAGCGCACCAAGGTAAAAGACGTTTTCGCCAAGCACGTCGAGCACGGGCTTCACCTTGACATAGGTGTCCATGTCACCTGCGGCCATGATATTAAGCAACCCGTCCTTGGCGTGTGCTGGCGTGCGCCCCAAAGGCGCATCAATCATTCCCGCCCCTTTTGCATCTAAATCCGCTCCGATCTTTTGGGTGGATGCCGGAATGGACGTGCCGAAATCAATGATGGTTGTCCCCGGCTTGATACCAGCAAGTATCCCTTCGTCGCCGTAGATCAAGCTTTCGACGACTTCCGAAGTCGTAACGCAGAGCATGACGATATCACTGGCTAGAGCGAGTTCTTTCGGCGTGCTGGCTTCCACCGCGCCCCGCGCAAGCGCAGGCTCTAGGGCGCTCCGCGTCCGCCCCATCACCACCAGGTCATACCCGTTGTTTTGCAAGCATTCGGCCATGTTGCCACCCATCAGGCCAAGGCCAATGAATCCAATTATCGGGTCTGTCATATGTCGTTACTCCATGCTTTCATGTGGGCGTGTTATCGAATGCATCTGCGCCCGCTTGCGCCACCTCGAGATCCTGCGCGGGCGATCCGGAACTCACGCCGATGCCGCCAACGACAACGCCGCCTGACATGACCGGCAAGCCGCCCGCAACAGCAACCATGCGCCCGCCCAGAGCGGAGGAGATTCCGTGCGCAGGCATGCCAGGCTGATTTACTTCTCCCAAGACATCTGTGCCTTTCCGGATCCCAGTCGCGGTAAAACTTTTGTCGATGGCCAGTTGAATGCTGGTAATCTTGCCACCGTCCATACGCTCAAAAGCGATTAGATTGCCGCTTTCATCGGTCACCGCGATGCACATCGGCACACCGATCTGACGTGCTTTGGCGCGTGCGCCTGCGATCAGCCTCTCAGCATCGGTGATATCCAGTCTCTTAATCGTCAACATGTGCTGCACGTTCCGCTGATCATTGGGAGATTATTAGGTTTGGCAACGTCAGGGAAATCGCCGGTATGAAGGTGATCAGCATGAGCGCTGCAAAGATTGCGAGGTAAAACGGCCATATCGTTCTTACGGCTTTCTCCATTGGTAGCTTACCAACAGCGCAACCTACAAAAAGGCAGGTGCCCACAGGCGGCGTGCACAGGCCCAGGCCGAGGTTGACCAACAGGATCATGCCAAATTGCACCGGATCGATCCCCAACATGTTCATAACCGGCAGAAAGATCGGTGTGCAGATCAGGATCAGCGCTGCCATATCCATGATCATTCCAAGAAGCAGCAAAACTGCATTGATCATGAGCAGGATGAGGATCGGATTTTCGGTTATACCCAGCAGGAATTCGACCGTCTTGGTGGGCACGCGGTTGTAGGTCAGCATGTAGGCGAATGCACCCGCACAAGCGATCAGGATCATGACCATCGAAGTTGTGCGCACTGAAGATATCACAGCCTCCTTGAACCCCTCCCAGCTAAGACTGCGATAGACGATAAGTGTCACGATGAAGGCATACATTGCCCCAAAGGCACCGGACTCGGTCACGGTAAAAACTCCAGACAAAACCCCGCCAACGATGATCACCGCCGTCAGCAATCCGGGGATCGAACCGACAAAGGCAATGGCCAGTGCTGTCCAGCCGGGAAATTGCTCGGCCTGATAGCCGCGTTTAACCGCCACAACATAGGCTGCAATCGCAAGGCAGCAGCACATCAGCACGCCTGGCACCACACCCGCCAGAAAAAGCTTAGAGATCGACACCGCGCCACCAGTAGCCAGTGCAAAGATAATCATGTTGTGGCTGGGTGGAATGATGATCCCGGCGATGGAGGAGGTCACCGTGACGTTGACCGCGTAGTCAGCATCATACCCTTTGTCTTTCATTACCGGGACAAGGATTGATCCAAGTGCCGAGATGTCCGCGATGGCCGATCCAGAGATCCCACCAAACAGCATGGACGAGAACACATTGACGATCCCCAGACCTCCACGCACAGCACCAACCGCTGCCTGCGCGAATTTGACCAATCGCATGGCGATCCCGCCATGAAACATAAGCTCGCCCGCGAAGATGAAGAACGGGATCGCCATCAGCGAAAAGACGTTGACCCCCGAAACGATCCTTTGAAACCCGACAAAAAGCGGCAGGCCTTCGTACCAGAACGCCGCCAAAGCCGAGATGCCCAGGGCAAAGGCTACCGGTGTACCGATTATGACGCAAAGGGCAAAGACCCCAAGAAGAAGCATCAGTCCCATGATTAGCCCTGATCTATGTTGTCTTGGCGCTCATCCCTGCCGAGAACTAGGCGGATGAGGTGACCAACGGAAAAGAGAAATAAAAGCGCGCCGCAAATCGTTAACGGCAGTGAGCGCAGACCTTCCGACCACTGGATCAAGGGTATGAGTGTGTTCCATTTGAACTTGGTCAACTCGATCCCGTACCAGAACATCATTGCACCAAACCCGGCCATCAGAACGTCCGATACTATGACACAGAGCGTGCGCACCGGCGTCGGGACGATGTTGCGAAAAATCACCACAGAAAGGTGCGTGTGATTATGCACCCCGGCGGCTGCACCCAAAAACGCAATAACCATGACCAGAAGTAGCGAGACTTGCTCGACCCACGTGGGCGTGTTGTTCAGCACATAACGTCCAAAGACCAGCCATGCGAATATCGCGGTCATGCAAACAAGAGCGATCCCCGCGATTAAAACACAAGCTCGCGAAAGAAAATCGAAGGCTCTGTCCATTGGTCGCAAAAACGCCGGTGCTTTTTTGTACTCGTTCATGTGCCCCCCTTTTTGGATAAAACGCCCGGCTACCATTCTGGGAGCCGGACGCTCGTTTTTGTCTGATCAGACGAGCTTATTCGGTGGCTTTCGCCATATCGACCAAGGCCTGCATGTCGGGGTTTGCCGCCAGGTAATCGGCATAGACCGTATCCATTGCCGCTTGGAACGGCGCTTTGTCAGCGATTTCGTTTACGGCGATCCCGGCGGCTTCCACGTCCTTGCGCGCCTGCTCGGAGCCGATAGCCCAGAGTTCGCGCTGAACAAGTGCTGCTTCTTGCGCAGCACTGCGGACGGCCGACTGCATTTCAGGGCTCAAAGCGTTAAATTTAGAGGTGTTCACGCAAATGCACTCGGGAATGATAAGGTGCTCGGACAGCGAATAGTGAGTGGTCACTTCGTAGTGGCCAACGTTCTTGAACGAGGGGAAGTTGTTTTCAGCACCGTCCACAACACCGGTCTTCAACGCTTGCTGAACTTCGGCAAATGCCATTGGTGACGGGTTGCCGCCCATGGCCGAAATCATCGATGTATAAAGATCATTGTTCATCACACGGATCTTCAAGCCTTCAACATCTGTCGGTGTGTTGATCGGCTTCTGGCTGTAGAACGAACGCGCGCCCGCATCAAACCAGGCAAGAGGTAGCACGCCCGCTTCGCCCATCGCGGCTGCAACGGTTTGACCCGCTTCACCTTCCATGACACGGAACATGTGCGGCACGCTCTTGAAGATAAACGGCAAGGACACCAGGTTCGCCTCTTTAACCATGGGTCCAATGGGCCCAAGGTTAAAGTTGCCTACCTCGATGGCACCGATGCGCACTTGCTCCAACGCATCGGGTTGCGACCCCAGAACACCGCCATGGAAGACGTCAATAGTGATCTCGCCATCCGTGGCCGTATCGACCAGCTCAGCGAATTTATCCATGGCCGCGGTGTTCGGGTGGCCGTCGTTGTGAATGTTCCAGGCACGCCAGCTCTCGGCGGACGCAGAAGTTGCGATGAGAGCAACCGCGCTGGCAGCTGCAAATAGCGATTTCGTAAAAGTCATGGGTTCTCCTCCCCGTTGAATTTTGGACAGGACCTGGCTTTTCAAAGTTAGGGAGGTCGGTAGAAGCATGGCCTCCTGCTTCCTCCCAGAGCCGGAATCACTGTCCCTATATCGAGTACTAGTATCCAAGTTTTGTCAATACTTGTCACCTAGTATCCCAGATAGCTTGACACAGCGCCTCTTAAGACTTTTCATAGGGGTAAAGATCAGTTCCGATTTGGGCTCTTTGAAAGAAGGTCTATATTGGAACAGTTTCAAGTGTTTAGAGGTGTTATGGCGGGCCTCAACTTGCCGATGCCATTGGGAAGCGAGATAGAATTCGTGGAAGATATAGTCAGACGAACCACAACTGATGCGGTTTATGAAAAACTGCATGACGAAATAATCTCGCTTGAAATTCTTCCCGGTACAAAGCTGTCGGAGTCCGAAGTCGCGCGCCGATTTGGCGTCTCGCGTCAACCCGTCAGGAATGCGTTCACACGACTTGGCAATGACGATCTGTTGTTGATCAGGCCGCAAAAAGCAACCGAAGTCCGCGGATTTTCGATGGAGAGGGTGGAACTCGCCAGATTGGTGCGCCTGGCCGTTGAATTGGAGATCGTTTACCGCGCGGTCGGCGTTTGGGATGCATCATGCCAAGCTCAATTGGCCTACAACATACGCTTGCAGGAACAGGCTATCGAGAGTGGTGATCTGACGACATTCCACGCGCTGGACTATGATTTTCACAAGTTGATTTACGTTCTCAGCGGTAATCCTACGGCCTTCGAAGTCATGCTTGAATGCAAACAAAAGGTGGATCGACTCTGCCTCTTGAGCCTCGAAAAATCCAGCGAAGCCACGTCGATTTTGGCAGACCATCGCGCGATCGCTGAGAGCTTAGCATCGAGAGATCTTGACGCAGCGCAGGCCGCGATCCGGGCGCATCTGTCGCGACTAGATGAAACGATTGAGTTTATTCATGAGACTCATCCGAACTTTTTCGAATGATTGGTTTTTGAGGGTTCACTGACACCACGCCCTTTGGCAGATGCAACGCAGTATCTTGTCGTACTTTGCCTGCCAATTATAGCGACATGGCCTACGACTGCTTTGTCCGCTTTGCCGTCATTCGAGCCACTCGAATCAACTGAATCCGCCGGATACCTGGTACCACTCGGGCCTGACATTGACCGCCAGCTCGAGTCTTCGCGCCGCATGCTGAGCGCTCGGACTTAGGTAAAGGCTCACCGTTATCATTCAGGCCTAGTTCCACCAACCGCTTGCCGATTACACCAGAACAATGCGAGCAGTCCCTTCGGTAGTCTCTGTGTTTGTGAGCTTCCGCAGGGCACGGCCTCCAACGTGACTGAATTGTCAACCAATTTAAAGGATCGATCTGAATGTGCGAACGCATCTAAACTTCCAGCCTTGTGGGTCGCGCCATCAGAAAACACCAACATTTCTTAATTTAGTTGGCAAACCCCATTACGGGCGCGAGGCGACACCAGTTGTTCTGAACGAGACTTCTGCCACCTCTGTGTTGTTGTCTGAGGCAGTCGAGATTTATCTTACACAGTAAGGGCCGATCTCTACATTCACACCAACGGCAACCGGCCATATGTGATTCTTTGAACTGAGGTTCCGGCGCTTGAGCTTTTTTCGGTCTTGGACAGATCTGGTCGCTGTAGAACAGGGCACGGCTTTCGACTATGTAGATAATCTTCCCACAAGGGTTTTCGCACCGGCTTAAGCCTCCAATACCCATCGAAAATGGCCGTTTGGATCAAAGGCTCTTTACACAGCCGTTCCTCCCGCGACAACATGCAAGAAATAAGTGAATTCGAATATCGGGATAAGTTTTCCCGGTGCGCTCGTGATGAATAGCGCCTCGGATAGTTGGCATTGTAAGGGGGAGATTGTGGTCCGTATATTTCGTTGGATAATACCCGCGGTTTTGGTTTTTGCACCAACACTTGCGGGGGCACAAACTGAACAGGAGGGTACTGTTGACCCAGTCTCAGACGACGACCTTCTGACTCAGGCCGAGCTGGAAAATCTTGTCGCCCCAATTGCCTTGTTTCCCGATACGCTTTTGATTCAGATCCTTGTTGCAGCGACCAGCCCGATGGAGGTGATCAAAAGCGATCGATTGCTTACCAGTCTTGACGGTGAAGAGCCTGAGATCATCCAAGCTGCTGTTGAGGCTGAAGAATGGGACGAAAGCGTAGAGGTTCTGGCCGTCGCTTTCCCCGAAGTGATTGAGGATATGGCTGCTCACATCGAATGGACTGAGACGATGGGCGACGCGATGCTTGCCCAAAGCGACGACGTGATGGCTGCCGTCCAGACGATGCGAACCCAGGCGATCAACAATGGGGCTCTGGTTTCCGGAGACGAACAGGTCGTAGAAGTCACGCAGGACGAAGATGTCATTATTCAACCCGCCGATCCCGAAGTTGTCTATGTCCCGCAGTACGACCCTCAGGTCGTTTACGCAGACAACAATAGCAACCTTGTAGGCGATGCTATCGTCACCGGTGCAGTAGCGTTCGGAACCTTTGCCGTGATTGACGCCATTTTCGATGATGATGACGATTGGAATGATTACTGGGGATGCCGGAATTGCGGTGGATGGGGAGGAGGCCCGATTTACCGAAACCCAAATATTGATCTGGACGTTGATCGCAACGTGAATATCGACAGAGACGTCAATATCGGGAGCGGAAACAATATCGGCAATGGGAACATCAATCGCTCCAATACAGGCTGGACGCCGGATGATAGAAAGAAAGATCAGGCGCGGGACAAGATTAGTTCCAGAAAAGACGATGGTGGCAAAACCAAGCTGCCGATAAATAAAAGTGACAGCAACGCGGACGCGTTACGGAGCAAGCTGTCCCAGACATCTGGAGCGCCGGATATTTCGCGACCTGGTTCACAAGCCAAAACCGAAGCAGTTCGAAAAACCATGAAGGATGGAGGCAAGCCCAAGGTAAACAGGCCGACGCCAAGCAAAGCGGTGAAAGATCCGGCCAAAAAACCAGCAGTTAAGAAACCTTCGGCGGCCAAGTCCCCCGTCAACAAGGCCTCTAAACCCAAGGCGGTAAAAAAGCCCAAGGCGACCCAGAAGAAATCCAGCGGGCAAAAGGCACGCAAAGCTTCGCAACGGGGTAAGGCCAGCGGTAAAAAAGCCAAGCGGAGGGGATAAGAGATGACACGGATTCTATTCAAAACAGCTGTAATCGCCGCGCTTTTCTGCGGTCCGGCTAAAGCGGACCCTGCTGCGTATGGCTCTCCGCAAGAGGCGCTTGAGGCGATGGTTGCGGCGCTAAAAAGCCCGGAAGAGGGTGCCGTTTTAGCCGTCTTTGGGTCGGAAGCTGCGGACTATCTTTCAGATGGAGACCCGATCGAGGACAAGATCAACAAATTGGCCCTGCTGTCGCTTTACAGAGAAGGGTATCGGCTTGTACCGCAAGACGATGGCTCTGTCCTGATCGCGCTTGGCGAGGAAGGGTGGCTTTTCCCAGTCCCCATCGCAAAGACGGACACGTCATGGTCGTTTGACAACGACGCAGGTCGCGAAGAAGTACGCCTGCGCGAAATTGGCCGCAATGAGCTGGACGTGATCGAATTGATGGAGGCCTATGTCGAAGTTCAGGCCGATTTCCGGGCGCAGGATCAGGACGGTGACGGGGTCAGGGAATTTGCGAGCCAGATCATCTCAACCTCTGCGGATCAACGAGATGGATTGTTCTGGGCAGATGAAGGCACGCTTTTGGGAGAGCTTTTTGCGCGCGCCTCGGCCTTTGGGTACAGTGACGGTGAAAACGATCACCCGCCCGAGCCCTATTCGGGATACTATTTTCGCATCTTAACAGAACAGACAGATGCGGCACCCGGCGGTGCTATGGACTATTTCGTCAATGGGCACATGGTAGCAGGTCACGCCCTTCTGGCCGTCCCGGCAGAGTTCGGAGAGACGGGGGTACACAGCTTTATGGTTTCGGAAAACGGTATCGTCTACGAAGCCGTTTTGGGTGAGGACACGTTGGAAAAGGCGGCAGCCATGACAAGCTTTGATCCGTCAGAAGACTGGCATCCGGTGAACTAAACTTGCTCGCCGAATTAAGCATTCGAAATATGAGATTATTCGCGAAGCTTTCAGAGAATTCATGACAATGAGTTCGGTCAAGACACTTGCGGGGGCTGCAGTTGGTATCGCGATTGCACAGGGTGTATGGGGTGTGATGTCCCGGTCAGGCGGCGCATCGGGAGGGAGCGTTTCGGGTCGCGGTGCGCCCTACGGCGGCTCAGCTTCCCGAACGCCAGCGTCAGGGGGGGAGTTTTGGGCGGCCTGATCGGGAGTAAACCACGCATCGTTCGAGTAGGAAGAAATCGTCGTTGATTTGTGCGCGCACTGATTGTGGCTGCAAACGCGGATGGCCGCATAGAGGCGAGCGAAAACGAACAGTTTAGTGGCCTTCGCGGACGGCAAATGGGCTGTCGTGGTGTCCTGTGAAAGCGTAGAGGCTGCGCAAGCGTCGATGGACAGTTTATCGGATCTATGCGACTGAAAACGTTGTTTTCCGTGATTGGCCTTGATGTTTGGTATGGCAGACGTCCGCCCTAAGCTTTGCCGCTTTTTCTCATCAACCACATCATCATGCGTTTGTGGCTTGACTCGAGCGCCCAGCGCACCACCCGTTAAGGGATGCTACGAAAGATATTCCTGACCATTTTCGCGTCCGCTTTTCTCTTAGCCGCGCCTGCCGTTTCACAGGCGACGGAGGTTGATCTAGAGCTTGTTCTTCTCGTCGACGTCTCTCGGTCGATGACCGAGCGGGAACTCGAGATTCAGAGACAGGGCTATGCGGCAGCCTTGCAGTCTGACGAGGTCTTCGCGGCTGTTCGGTCGGGCCTGTTGCAAAGGATAGCTTTGACATATGTCGAGTGGGCCGGCACGCAAGAAGTGGTCGTTGATTGGCGACTTGTGGAAACGCGCGCTGATCTTGAAGGCTTCGCGCTGGCTCTTACCACGCGTTTCGATCCCGCTCTGCGCAGAACTTCAATTTCTGAAGCGCTGATCTTTGGTGCGGCGATGATCGAAGAGAACGAATTCGAAGGTCTGCGCAAGGTGATCGATGTTTCAGGCGACGGGCCTAACAATCAGGGGCGCCCGGTACTTCGAGCCCGTGAAACAGTGCTGTCAAAGTCGATCACCATAAACGGATTGCCGCTCATGACCCAAGAAGGTTTGGGCAGCCAATGGCATCTCGACGACCTCGATGTGTACTACGAGAATTGCGTGACGGGCGGGCCAGGTTCTTTTGTCATTCCGGTTCTTGACTGGCAGGACTTCGCAGAGGCCGTCCGCCGAAAACTGGTGCTGGAGATCGCGTCGACGACCGTGCTCGAATACTTCAGATTTGCGCAATTCAATTCGACCGATACTTATGATTGCCTGATAGGTGAGAAAATTTGGGAACGGAACCGGCAAATCTGGAGCGAGCCCTAAAGGTGGAAACTTTGACACCGAATTGCATGCGCGTTCTTTGAAATCTGCGGCTCGGAGCGAGCGAGACAGCAAAGGCGATCCCATCACAAAGTTTGTTTTTAGGCGGCTAAACTACCGCACATGCGCTGCGCTAGCAGTACTGTCCGCGCTCTTGAGCGATGCGTGTCGCAAGTTTTGGGCCGATCCAGCGCCCCTACCGTTTTTTCTCCCGTGACGGCTTGTCCGGGTTCATCCGACACGACGTCAAAACCTTGAACCGCGCGATAGCCGGTTTGTACGGTATCGGATTTGCGGGGGTTCGCTGACGCATAGTGACTGTGCGTTCTCGCTAGTGGCGAGCAGTTGCCCGACCTCCCATCTTTGGCCTGAAAGGAGACAACCGATGCTCGATACATATACCATTCGCCAAGATGACATGCCTCAAGAAATGCGGTTTCTCTTGGACCAATACCCCCGCGACAGCTGGGAAGCCCATCCGGGTTTCAAAGAAAAAACCGAGCATTGGCTCGGTGCGCATGAGATGTTCCGCCGCGTCGCAGAACGTATTCGATTGGATACAGAGAAGCTGTTGAACAGCGACATGGGGTTTGACGACTATGCAGGACGGCTTTCCTACTATGGCGGCAATCTGGTTGGGAACCTGCATGGTCATCACGGTTGGGAAGACCACAGCTATTTCCCTGAATTGTCGGCTGCGGACCCTCGTTTTGATGCGGGGCTTGAGTTGCTGGAGCAGGATCACTCCGATCTGGATAAGGTGCTGAGTGACTTTACCCGGATCGCGAACCGTGTGATCAAGCTGTCCGCACTTGATGAGACGCAAGCTTACGACGAAGCAGGACAGCTCCATGCGACGAGCGATACGATTGAAGCGTTCCTGAAACGGCATCTCAGCGATGAAGAGGAATTGGCCGTGCCAATCATCTTGCATCACCGGCTCAGAGGATGATGCTGAAGTCATGACGGATGCATCTACCGAAGAAGACCAAACTGATATCAACAAGCGCCGCGCACGGGGTGAATTCGTGCGCGGTATTAGCGGCTTTCGCCACGCCATTGGCGATCCAGTGTTTCCGGCAGAACCTGATCGCTATCACCTGTTCGTAGCCCTGAATTGCCCGTGGTGTCACAGAGTGACGCTGGCGCGAAATGTGTTAGGCCTTCAAAACAGCATCACCATGGACGTTGCATTTCCAAACCGAACCGGTGACGACGATCTAGAGGCGCCAAACCTATGGGAGTTTGCACCTGATCGGATTGCATCGCTCACAGGTGAGACTTTGCCAGAATGCACGAGCGAGACCGGCACCGGCAAAGGATTTCGCCTTGCCAAAGAGATCTATCGTGCCGAAGGCTCTGAAGAGCAATCCCTTCCAATCCTGTATGACAAGATACAAGGGCGCATTGTTAACAACGAAAGCGCTGAAATTGTCCGAATGCTGGACGCTGCGGCGGATTCACTTGGCAGCACAATCCCGGCGGCTGAACGCGTTAGGCTTTACCCAGACGAAGTGCCGCGTCATCAAATTCACGACCTGAACGAACGGATATATACAGCGATTAACAATGGTGCCTACAAGGCCGGGTTTTCGTCTGATCAAACGATCTATAAAACAGCTTTTGAAGCCTATTTCGAGGCACTCGAATATTTGGAGGAGCATCTCTCAGATGGCAGGCCGTATTTGACAGGCAACCACTTTTCAGAAGCAGATCTTCGCCTGTTCCCAACTCTCTATCGTCACGATCCCGTCTACTATGTGCGAATGAAACTTAATGGTGCCCGAATCCTGGATTACCCATACTTGTGGCGGTGGCTATGCCGTGTATACGCGTTGCCCGGAATTACCGAAGCAGGGTCTCTTGTACACTGCCGCCAGGGTTATTTCGGTCGCAGTTGGAACTGCGTGGTGCCCAATGGTCCACTCAAGCCAATGTCGTACCCTGAGGCCTATCTGCATCCTGAACTCGCAACACTGTAGACCTCGTCAAGGTGTTATTGGGAGGCCTAGTTTCGAAATCAAACGTTTCTATTTCGGAGTACGAGAGCATTTTTTCTTTGCGTTTCGAAACCTGCATATCTTTGTTGCGAATGGTCGGTTTGGGCAGCCCGTGAAGCGCAATAGAGAACAACCACGGTCCCGTTTGCGAACTGACTAAACGCACGATCCGGCGTGGCGATCTGAACGGTGTCAATCTCGGCCCAGAAGCAAGTGGCTTGAAATTCTCTGTTGTCGGCATCCAAGTCAATTTCGGCCAAACCTGCGGCCATGAGTTATGCCCAGCGAAGGAAACGCGCTTGGTTCTCGTGATGGTCGCCTAAAAAAAGGCGCTTCAACTTAAAGGCACCTAAACTGTTCGAACGCTGCCCGGAGAATGGCCCGTCCAGCTTTTGTAGGCGTTTGTAAATGCGGCCTGATCGGAGTAACCGAGCGCGAATGCAATTTCAGACAGGCTCAGTTTGGGGTCATCAAGATACTGTTCGGCCAGCCTTGCGCGAATGTCCTTTAGAAGCTGCTTATAGCTTGTGCGTTCTTTGGCAAGTTTGCGTCCAAGTGTACTGACGCTCATGCCCAGCGTATTCGCGATTTCATCTTGCGTGGGCGCACTAAAAGACAGACGCGAGGTGATTTCACCCTGCACCAGCGCACTCGTTTCTGGGCCGAACCTATGCTCGGGCTCGGGCGGGCTCATCAATTGATGCTGCGATTGCTTCAGGATCCGCAATTGAGCCCAAAGCAGCCATCAGTATCGCTTTCCCCCATGCCCGTTGCATTACCCTAAGTTCCCTGAACCATTCGAAAAACCTCAACCGGTTCGCGGATACCCTTTAGCTTGACCTCTCCTGCTGAGACTGACTTGAATTCGTTTTCCACAGCGATCGCCGCGCGGGTGCTGAGTAATATCTCGCCGTCCTCGGCCATATCGCAGAGTCGTGCCGCCACATTGATCGCGGTGCCCGAGGCGGTGTGGTCTGATCGATCTTCGTAACCGACCATGCCTACGGTTGCATATCCGAGCGATACGCCCACGCCAAACCCAAGCCTGTGACCAAGTCGTTTCCATCGCTGAGACAACTCAACCATTTTCGCCCGCATCGCAACCGCGAGCCGAACCGCATCCCCGGCAGGGTCGTCACAGGGCAACGGGTCGTTGAACAGCACCATGATCCCGTCGCCCATGCGGTGGTCGACGCCTGCACCATGCGCGTTGATCAACTTCCCCATTTCCTCGTGATAGGTCTGCAGCACCTCGATGGTTTCTTCAGGTTCCGCAGTTTCGCAAAACGCCGTGAACCCACGAATGTCACAGAAAATAACGCCCAAAAGCGCGCGATGGCTCTTCAGCATGGTCTCAGAGCCTGAAGAGATCACCGTGTCGGCGACAGCGGTGGGAAGGAAGCGTTTAAGTCGGCCCATTCGCTCAATTTCGCCCACCTGTTTCTCAACGCGGTCTCCAAGTTCTGCATTCAGCTTTTCCAAGGCTCTAAATTGTCGCGCGTTTTCGATGGCGATGACGGCTTCGGTGGCGAAGTTCTCGACCAAAAGCAGGTCGTCAGGTGCGAATTTGCCGACCTCTCGTCGCAACAGAACCAGATTGCCAAGAGATTTACCCTGCGAAATAAGCGGGACGAACACACGCGACAGGATACCATCGGCGTCCACCAATTTTATCGCATCCACATGCCTGGATTTGTAGAACTCCGTCTCACGTATGTCAGGTTCTTCGACGATCCGGCGTGTTTTGACGCTTTTGTAAGGTGCGAATTCTCGGCCGACTTGAAAGACGTTGCCGACTTTCATCATATTAGTTGCTTCCCCCGTGGCAGCAGCTATTTTCCACTCGGTATGGTCCTCATTGATCAAAACCACAAAGGTCATCGGAGCACTACACAACCGTGCGGCGTTTTCTACGATTGTCTGAAAAACTGGCGTCTCATCGTCGCGGCTTTGGCTGATCACAGTCAGGATTTCGCGCGTCGCGGCCTCGCGGTCATGCGCGCGCGCAAGTTCGGCTCGAAGGTTTTGTCTATAGACGCTATCCTGTGAGTCCGGCACAACTTGCCCTCAGTTCCTGATCACATTTCAACATGGATATCACACCGGGCTTGCGAGACCAGAAAATTGCAGAGCGGGCGTCAAGCGAGGCAGCTCTACCTCGCAGTCGGTGAATCCGCTTTTCCAACGAATGCGCGCCAACAGTGAATGGTGGGTAAGTGATTTGCGACCCAACTCCTTCAACATGTATTATGATTACTCTGGACCGACCGGCGCGTCGCGCAGAGTTTTGTAGGAGCGATTTGGATTGGGAACTGGCAACACTGATCGTTGGTGGCTTCTGGGTGCGATGGGCGCAATTCTCGGGGTGATTTTGTTGGACGAAACTGCGGTTGGCGTCGCGCTTCCAACAATACGCCAAGAACTGGGACTTTCAGAGATATCTGCTCATTGGGTGGTCAATATCTATCTTCTGACATTGGCCTGTTTGGCAGCGGCTACGGGTCGAATTGGGGACATAGTCGGAATTAGGGCGCTGTTGACCGCAGGGCTTTTTGTTTTTGGAGTGGCTTCAGTTGTTTCAGGATTTGCTCCAAACGGGCTAACACTGCTTATAGCGCGTGGCATTCAGGGCGTTGGCGCCGCCGCAATCTTTCCGTTGTCTCTGACATTGATAGCCTTGTCATTTGATGGGGCCGAGCGCGGCAAAGCTTTGGGTATCTATGGAGCGATCGGAACATGTTTCCTGGCAGCCGGCCCCTTGGTCGGCGGTGCGCTTACTTCCGGTCTCTCCTGGCGGTGGATCTTCTGGATCAATCCAGTGGTCGTTATATGCGTCGCCTTTGTGGTTTGGCGGTTATGGCGCGATCCTCCAAGACACATCAAAGAGCGTTTCGATTTGACAGGTATGGTTCTGTTGGTATTCGGGCTTTCGCTTTTGGTCTTCGGAATAATGCAGGGGCCTGACGTTGGATGGCAACAAGGCAATGTGCGCGCTGCCCTGATCACTGGCGTTCTCGCGCTTGCGGTATTCGTATTTGTTGAGAACCGGCGCAGAGATCCATTGGTCGCGGTGGCTCTTTTCCAAAATCCGACCTTCACAGCCTCGAACCTAATTGTCGGTGTCGCCCAATATGGAAAGATTGCCACCTTTGTTTTTGGGTCGATGTACCTGCAAACGGTTGAAGACTGGGGGCCATTCTGGGCCGGATTGGCTTTGCTGCCAGCTGTCATACCGACAACCTTTTTTGCGCCAATTGCCGGCAAGTTATCTGACGAGCGCGGTACCCGCTGGCCTGCACTTGTTGGATTGGTGTCCATCACTGTCGGTCTCGGTCTGGTCGCAGTTGGAATGATGCTTAAGACAACGGCCGTTGTTTTCGTTGGGTTTGTTTTGTTTGGTGCCGCCGTTTCGCTGATGTTTGTACCGTCTCAGCGTGCTGTCACAATGTCGGTCCCTCCGAATATGCAGGGACAGGCGGGCGGGATTGTACTTTCAAGCCAATTGATTGGGGGGACCGTCGGCATGGCGTTGTCTAGCACAGCGCTGGCGGTGACGTCGTCACATGCGGCGGTATTTTGGCTGGCTGCATTCGCGTCACTGATGGTTCTCATCTACTCATACTTCGCGATTGATGCGCGGGACTCCTGGAAACAGACTGCTTAACCCTGAGCTGCTACCGAACAACTCTTTGACCTCAAAAGCCGATTAAGCTGACCTATACAAACGGGTCCATTTTGAATTTCGTGACAAGCAAGCTGTCGGCCGATTGCATGGCCCCATTTGTCCAACCCTGAGAGACAGACCACGCTTCATTGCAAATGTGCATGCCCGGAACGGGCTCTTGCATGTAGCCGATGATCTCTTTCGGATCCGCCCCAATTCCCCACAGGTGATAGGCAGCACCCCAGGGTTCGCGCCCCCAGTTCTGGTAGGTGGCGGCAACAGGATTGGGCAAGTCATCACTCAAATTATGGGATTTGCGGACCTGGCTCCAAACCTCTTTCACAAGCCGGTCGGACGCTGGCAGAAGTTGGCGCATTGATGGCGCAATGGGGTCTCCGTCAGGTCCGGTTGCCCGATCAATCCAATCGGGTGCACCGAAAGTCGACCCTTGGGACAAGGCCTCCCAATACTCGATCATCTCACCATCGTGATAGCTCGCCATCAACAAAGCATGGCCTGACAGGTCGTCTACACCCCAGCGATAAATCTGTCTTGCCGGCAAATCCGTGATGACGCGCCCGACAGAAAGGTTTCGGGGCGTCCACCAATCCTGATCAAACGCAAGATGCACCTTGGCCAATGGCACTTTGTGAACACTCTTCACGGCGCGTGCAAAACGGGTGTCACCAGAAAACACTTCGGTATTGATCAAGGATGGAAAGGCATTTGGCGGAATTGCCAGGATCACCCGAGCGGCCGACAGGTTCGTTTGCCCGGCTTCCGTCTGAAAGGTCAGATCAAAACCCGCATCAGGCAGCCGCCTGAGGTTAACCAGTTTATGTCCAAGTTGAACCTTCCCCCCGTTCGACACGTAGGCTCTGGCAAGAGCTTTGGGGATTTGTTCGAGACCATGATCCAGTTTGAAGTACTTGGTTTTGTACGCGAAGTCGCGTTCAAACCAACTGATTGCTGTTTTGCTGTCCCAATTGGACAAAGGAGAGTTGTAACCCAGCACGTCGCGCACGAAATCATAGGTCTCGCGACTACGCTGTTGAAGCAAGAGTTCCCACAACCCCGTGTCCTTCAGAGACAGAGTGCCTTCGCTCGCTCTCTTGTTTAAGTCGTCAATCACGTACGTCAGAAGGTCATCTCCACGCGCGATGACTGCGCGTTCCCGATCAGACAACCCGTAAGGAACGGACGTGACTTCAGAAAGCTTTGAGAAGTGCTGCCCGCGCAGGTAATAGCCCGTGATCGAGTAGGCAAAGTCCTGTAGTTTCTCGCGCCCGATCATTTCATCAACGATTTTGAGCGCGTGTTTGTCTGTGCGGCGCAAACGCATACCACCGATTTCCGCGGTTTGAGAGGTCAAGTTGGGGAAATGCAGCGAAAGGAGGCGTCCTCCTATCCGATCGGTCGCTTCAAAAACGCCTACTCTTGTGTTGGGTGCTTCGCTCAATCGCATTGCACAAAACAGCCCAGCCACCCCGCCGCCCACAATTGCGATGTCCAGGTCCGTTGTCCCGGTCTGCGCCCGAACTGCCGGTGCCGCGAAGGCAAACGCAGTAGCGGCGCCAGCTTGATTTAGAAAGGTTCGGCGTGTCGGCATCGTGGTTTCTCGGGCTGCAAAGAACAAAGTGCCGTATGTTCGGGCATATGGAAAAGTCAGATTGGCTTATTCTTGGGGGCCAGTTTGGTCGTTTTATCGGGCTTTGCAAAGCTTAGTTGCGGTAGTCAGCTTGGACTGACCCTCTGACGCTCAAACCAAAAGGTGTCTCATATCAAACTGAGCGTTCCGGAAGCCCGCTTTAAAAAGTTAAAACGCAGCATTGTCTTGTGCTTTGGCCGGTATTTAGGCGGTTGCGATAACCAGCTTGGTGCCCCAGGTTTCGCAAGATTGCGACAGGTCTTGAGGGAATGCGTGATCTGTAAAGACGACATCAATATCGGCAAGCGATGCAATGCGCGCCGGAGCGCTTCGGGACAGCTTTGTTTGGTCAACCACCAGAAAGGTCGAACGGGATTGCCGCAAGATGGTTTGGCTGACACTGACTTCCTGAATGTCAAAATCCAACAGGTCGCCTTCGTGGTCCAAAGCCGAGCAGCCGATAACGGCCAGATCAAACTTGAATTGTCGGATTGTTTCAGCCGCAAGGTTTCCGACAAGACCGCCGTCTGACCGACGCAGAGTACCCCCGGTCACGATGATTTCGCAGCCTGGGCTGTCGGCCAGTATGTTCGCGACGTTCATATTGTTTGTCACAACCAAAAGGTTCTGATGATACCGCAGCTCCTCTGCGACAGCTTCGGTAGAGGTCCCGATGTTCAAAAACAGCGATGCGTTATTTGGGATCTCGGCAGCGCAGGCGCGTGCGATGGCGCGCTTGGAGTCACGATGCAGCGCGCGACGTTCCTCGTAACCTATGTTTGTCGTTCCAGAACTTAGGACCGCGCCGCCATGAACGCGTTCAAGGCGGCCAGCTTCCGCCAAATCCGTCAAGTCGCGGCGGATCGTTTGAAGCGTTACGCCGAAGTGGGACGCCAGACCTTCGACTGTTACCTTTCCGTCTCGTCGTGCGATGTCGAGGATTTCGGGATGGCGAAAAGTCTGGGTCATTTGGTGTCTTTCACGACGAAACTCGGAAACAAGCCTACGTGCTCAAATTTGCTGGATACGCCGAAAAAGGCAACCAAGTTCTTTCGGTTTTCCAAAATACCGCGCGAAAAGTTACGCGGTTTGGCGAAATTTCACCCAAAAAGACCAGAAACGAAAAATATCGAAAAACAATTCTTGCAAAAGAACGAAAACCGCAGTTAAAGGCGTGCAAGCGCGCCGAAAAGGAGACAAAGGTGGCACATTCGGAAAGCATCGAAGTTTCGGACCTTTTCATCATAGGTGGCGGCATTAATGGGTGCGGCATCGCGCGTGATGCGGCAGGGCGTGGCCTGAGCGTGACACTGGCCGAGATGAACGATTTGGCTTCTGCGACCTCGTCTGCTTCGACCAAGCTGTTCCATGGCGGTTTGCGGTATCTTGAGTATTTTGAGTTTCGCCTTGTCCGTGAGGCGCTGATCGAGCGGGAAGTGTTGCTGAAAGCGATGCCGCATATCAGCTGGCCGATGCGATTTGTGCTGCCTTACCATAAGGATATGCGGTTCGAGTCGGATACGCCGACGTCCAAACTGCTCAACAAAGTGATGCCGTGGATGAAGGGGCGCAGACCAGCCTGGCTGATCCGTTTGGGTTTGTTCATGTATGACAATCTGGGCGGGCGCGAGGTGCTGCCAGGTACCAAAACCGTTGATCTGAGATCTGGGCCAGAGGGCGTGTCCTTAGAGGATCGCTTTGAAAAGGCTTATGAGTATTCCGATTGCTGGGTCGAAGACAGCCGCTTGGTTGTTTTGAACGCACGCGATGCCGAAGCCCGTGGAGCGCGTATTCTGGTCGGAACACAGGTGTTGTCGGCGGAAAGCGAAGACGGTATTTGGCGCATCGAAACGCGCGATACCGAAACCGGGCAGACACAAACGCACCATGCGCGCATGTTGGTGAATGGCGGTGGGCCCTGGGTCGGCGATATTATCCAGACCAAAGTGCGCGTCAACTCACGCGAAGGGGTTCGGCTGGTGCGGGGCAGCCACATTGTGACCAAGCGTCTGTTTGACCATGACAAGTGCTACTTCCTGCAGGGCACTGACGGGCGCATCATTTTCGCGATCCCGTACGAGACAGATTTCACGCTGATCGGAACCACCGACGCCGAACACAGCGACCCCTCTGTCAAACCGACATGCACCCCGGAAGAGCGGGATTATCTGCTGAGCTTTGCCAACCAATATTTCAAGCAGGACCTGACGCAAGATGACGTGGTCTGGACCTATTCCGGTGTTCGTCCTCTTTATGACGACGGGGCCAGCAGCGCCACCGCGGCGACGCGCGATTATACGCTGAAGGTGGATACCAGCACAGGCGCGCCGATGCTGAATATTTTTGGCGGCAAGATCACGACCTATCGTCGCCTTGCCGAAAGCGCGCTGGAGCATATCGCCGAGCATTTGCCAAACGTCAGTGGCCCTTGGACGGCGGGTATGGCTTTGCCCGGTGGGGATTTTCCGGTGGATGGCGTTTCCAATCTGACCGCGCAGCTGAAGACGGATTATCCGTTCCTCAGCGACTATTGGGCCGGTCGCCTGATCCGAGCCTATGGCACCGAGGCACAGGCCGTGCTGGGCGACGCCAAGTCGGCTGAGGATCTGGGGCGCGACTTTGGCGCGACATTGACCGAGGCAGAGGTCAACTGGCTGATGGCCAAGGAATATGCGCGCCACGCAGAGGATATCGTCTGGCGGCGCAACAAGCTGGGCTTGCGGCTGAGCGAAGAGCAGATTGCAGATCTTGAGACCTGGATGGCTGAGCAACGCAAAGCCTAGCTTTCACTATTTCGCTCAGTCGCAAGGAAAAAGGCCGTTCCCGAAGGAACGGCCTTTCTTTCACTGTCTCTCGAAAGAAGATCAGGCGGCCAGAGCAGCCTGAGCTTTGGCGACGATCGCGCCGAACGCTTCCGGTTCGTGCACGGCCAGATCAGCCAGAACTTTGCGGTCCACTTCGATACCGGCCAGGTTCAGGCCGTTGATGAAGCGGGAATATGTCAGAGCCTCGTCATGCGAACGTACAGCTGCGTTGATCCGCTGGATCCACAGTGCGCGGAAGTTGCGCTTACGGTTCTTGCGGTCACGGGTTGCATACTGGTTCGCCTTGTCGACGGCCTGAGACGCAACTTTGAACGTGTTCTTGCGGCGACCATAATAGCCTTTAGCGGCTTTGATGATCTTCTTGTGACGGGCGTGAGTTACGGTTCCACCTTTAACGCGGGACATATCGGTATCTCCTCTTAGCGGTCGTAGGGCATGTAGCCCTTGACGATCTTGGCGTCGGGGGCGGACAGGGTGGTGGTGCCACGGGCGTCGCGGATGAATTTCTTGGTCCGCTTGATCATGCCGTGACGCTTGCCGGCCTGGGCCGACATGACCTTACCGGTCGCAGTCACCTTAAAGCGCTTCTTGGCGCTCGATTTCGTCTTCATCTTAGGCATTTCCGTCTCCTTTTCCGGGTTCGGTTCCAAACGCGACTCGGCATGCCATCTCGGCCGGTCACGCGATCAGAGGCGCCGTTTACGCAAGTTTGATCAAGCTGGCAAGGGGGGAGCGACCAGAATCTGCGTTTTTCGCAGGGTGGCCCTGGCACCAGGGCGACAAGTGCCGCCCCGGTGATTTGGCTTAGTGGCCGAACTTGCGGATCTCACCGCTTTTCAGGCGTTCAGCATAGGAGGCCAGCTCTTGCCGCACCACTTTCATCAGGAAGTAGAGCGCAAAGACGTTCACAACCGCCATGGCAAAGATCGCCGCATCCGAGAAGTCAATAACCGGGCCAAGATTGGCCGCCGCACCGATCACCACGAAGACGCAGAAGATGACCTTGAAGACCAACTCGGTGGTCTGTCCTTCGCCGAACAGATAGGTCCAGGCCTTGAGGCCGTAATAGGACCAACTGATCATGGTCGAGAAGGCAAACAGAACCACGGCGATGGCCAGAACATAGGGGAACCAGCTAAAGGCGCTTGCGAAGGCGGCCGAAGTCAGGCTGACGCCCGAATTGCCGTCTACAGTCGCGATTGCGGTACCTGCTTCGTTCAGCATGTATTTGCCGGTTTCTGGGTCGATGATCAGCTGTTGGGTGATGATGATCACCAGCGCAGTCATGGTACAGATCACCACAGTGTCGATGAACGGTTCCAGCAGCGAGACAAAGCCTTCGGTGATCGGTTCTTTGGTCCGCACAGCCGAGTGCGCGATGGCCGCAGAGCCAACGCCAGCCTCGTTCGAGAATGCAGCCCGGCGGAAGCCCTGGATCAGCGCGCCAACCATGCCGCCAGCAACGCCCAGCCCGGTGAAGGCCCCGGCGAATATCTGACCAAAGGCCCAGCCGATCTGATCTGCATGTATGATGATGATAACCAGCGCGGCCAGCACATACATCACGCCCATGAACGGCACGACTTTCTCGGTGACGCGCGCGATGGATTTCAAGCCACCGACGATCACCGCAAAGACGATACCCGCAAAGACCAAGCCTGTGATCCAGCCCGGGTAATCCCCGGTAATCCCTGCGATCTGAGCATGGGCCTGATTGGCCTGGAACATGTTGCCCCCGCCCAAAGCGCCCAGGATACAGAAGATCGAGAAGAGGACCGCCAGGATCTTGCCGCCCGGCAGACCAAGCTCGTTGAACCCTTTGGACATGTAATACATCGGGCCGCCCGAGACGGTGCCATCTTCGTATTCATTGCGGTATTTCACGCCCAGCGTACATTCGGTGAATTTCGACGCCATGCCCAAAAGGCCTGCGACGATCATCCAGAATGTGGCCCCCGGCCCGCCGATACCAACAGCAACTGCCACACCAGCGATGTTGCCAAGACCCACTGTACCCGAAAGCGCAGTGGCCAGCGCCTGAAAGTGGCTGACTTCACCGGCGTCATTGGGATCCGAGTAGTCGCCTTTCACAAGGCTGATCGCATGGCTGAAGAACCGCAGCTGCACGAACGCGAAATACAGCGTGAACACTGTCGCCGCAATCACCAGCCATCCCACGATCCATGGGAACCCTGTCCCTGGGAACGGTGCGAAAATGAAGCTGACAAATGGCCCGGTGAAGTCGGCAAAAGCCTGGTTGATACGTTCGTCCAGCCCTGGTGCGTCTTGCGCAGCGGCGGCGCTGGCCGTGAAGATCATCGCCAGCAAGACGCCGATTTTGTTGATAAAGTTCATATTCGCCCCCATCAATTGACGACTGTTACTGGAACATCTGCGTGCATCACCAGATACTGGGTCGAACTGCCAAACAGGCGTTTTTTGATCCCATCTGCGGATGCGCGACCAACAACGATCTGAGATGCGCCGTTTTCGACAGTGATTTTGTTCAGCGTTTCTGCAACGTCACCGTGGCGCACGATGCCGCGGGCGGTGAAACCTGCGGCGCCCAAAGCGTCTACTGCTGGTGTAATCACCCGCGTAGTGGCCAGTTCAATCTCTTCTTCACGCCGTTTGTGACGCTGTGCGTTCTCCTCTGGTGTCTGAAATGTAAATGGGGACCATTCGATCACGTAGGCCACCAGAAGCTCGCAAGTTCCGATACGCTCTGCCAGATCTTTGGCAAAGGCGATCGCGCGTTCTCCGGATGGTGTCCCGTCCAACCCTATGACAATTTTTGTTGTCATCTCGACTTCCTTTTTTGTTTGTTTTTCCGGGGCCCGTGCCCCCGGCCGAGCAGCCGGATTCTGGAACTAATTTGAGACTGCTCGTAGAAATACCTTCAAGACTGTCCACCTGAAGATGTGTCGCATTGTGCCAAACTCGTGTTTGGCGGTCAAATTGTGTTTATTTTTTAGGCACTGAGCGGCTTGAACCAAATGCAAAAACCCAAACTCGGACAGGGCGAGTTTGGGCTTTTCCTGCGTCAGGAAGATCTGATCTGAAAAGAAGGCTTGTGGCTATTCCGGGTCAGTGCTGTAGATCAGGCGTTCATCACAAGGTGCCACGCGTAGAATGTTGGTTGTTCCGGGAACATTGAATGGAACACCCGCAGTGACAACGATCTGATCGGTTTCGGTGGCGAACCCACCGGCGCGCGCTGCGCGGGCTGCGTTCACCACTGCACCTTTGAACCGTTCCAGCACCGGTGTCATCACACAGTTACAGCCCCAGCTGAGGCACAATCTGCGGGCGGTAGTGCGTTGAGATGTCATGGCGATGATCGGAACACCGGGCCTTTCCCGCGCTGTCAGCGAAGCTGTTGTGCCGCTTTGGGTGAAACAGCAGATTGCCTTGATGTCGGTTTTCTCAGCGATCTCACGGGCCGCCGCTACGATGCCATCAGCAATTGTCGTGCCCTTCGCGGAGCGAGAGGAGGCAATGATCTGTTCATACGTAGGGTCGGCCTCGACCTCTATCGCGACCTTGTTCATCGTCTGAACCGCCTCGATCGGGTACGACCCAGCAGCAGATTCAGCGCTGAGCATGATGGCGTCTGTACCTTCATAAATCGCCGTTGCGACGTCCGAAACCTCGGCGCGCGTGGGCATCGGGCTGTCGATCATGCTCTCCAACATCTGAGTTGCCACAATCACCGGTTTTGCCGCACTCCGGCACTGGCGCACCAAGCGTTTCTGGATCGGTGGAACGGCGGAAACAGGCAATTCAACACCGAGATCGCCACGGGCCACCATGATCCCGTCAGAGGCATCAAGGATAGCGGAAAAATCTTCGACCGCTGCGGGCTTTTCAATCTTGGACAGGATCGCCGCGCGCCCGTCGGCCAATGCGCGCGCTTCGAACACGTCCTTGGCGCGCTGCACAAAGCTGAGAGCCAGCCAATCGACGCCGAGTTGGCAAACGAATTCAAGGTCGTCCCGATCTTTTTCCGACAGGGCCGCCAAGGGAAGAACAACGTCAGGCACGTTGACACCCTTGCGGTTCGAGATCGTGCCGCCAACTTCGATGGTACAATTTGCGAAATCTTCGCCGCACTCCTGAACGATCAGGCGAATCTTGCCGTCATTGACCAAAAGGCGGGCACCAGGTTCAAGCGCCACGAAAATCTCGCGGTGGGGCAGGCAAACGCGCGATGCGTCGCCGGGTTCGGGATCAAGATCCAGACGGAAGCTTGCACCTTCCTCCAGCTCTTCCGCGTCATTGGCAAAGACGCCAACCCGCAGCTTGGGTCCTTGAAGGTCGGCCAGAATTGCAATCGGACTGTCCAGATCCTTTTCGATCTGACGAATGATGCGATGCCGTTCGCGAATCTCGTCATGGCTGCCGTGGCTCATGTTCAGGCGGAAGACATCCGCACCCGCCTCGTGCAGGGCGCGAATGGTATCGTAATCATTCGACGCCGGTCCCAGCGTCGCCACGATTTTCACACTTCTCAGGCGTCGCATAGGTATTGCTCTCCTCATGTCCCAAATGTTACCGCAAACAGTGTTTCAGCTGCTTATTGCGCAATTCCCTTTCCGAAGCAACTGTCCTACATCTGCGGCAAACTAGACAACAGGCTCATGACATATTCTCCGTTCTTCGTTCACGGCGCTGACCGTCCGTCGCGCTGGTTGATAAGCTGCGATCACGCCACCAATACCGTCCCGCCCGAAATCTGCGAGGGCGATCTGGGCTTGCCGCGGGAAGACATGGAACGCCACATTGCTTATGACGTCGGCGCCTATGAAGTCTCAAAGCATCTGGGCGAAATGTTGAACGCGCCTGTCGTGGCCGCCAATTTCTCGCGCTTGGTCATTGATCCCAACCGGGGCGAAGACGATCCGACCCTGCTTATGAAGCTTTATGACGGCTCGATCATTCCAGGAAACAGACATGCGGATACGGCCGAGCGCGCGCGTCGTCTGAACCTGTGTTATCGGCCCTATGACACGGCCTTGGGCCAGTTATTGGCTCGGCCCGGCACCGTTCTGGTCTCGATGCATTCTTTCACCCGCCAATTGCGCGGGCGCGAACCGCGCCCCTGGCATATTGGGGTGTTGCATACACCGGACGAAAGGTTCCCGGCCCCTTTGATTGCGCGGTTGCAGCAAGAAGATGACCTGTGTGTCGGAGTGAATGAACCCTATGCAGGGGTCCTGCCTGGTGATGCCATAGATCGACATTGCACCAAACACGGCATTCCCAATGTCCTGATCGAGCTGCGCAACGATCTGATCGCAGACCACGCGGGCCAGCAGGAGTGGGCTGAGCGATTGGCCGTGATCCTGCAAGACGCGCTTGGGCGCAGCGGACTATAGGTCAGTTGAAACGTGGGCCTTTGGTTGCTACCTCCAACAGAATACGCCACGCAATCGGAGCCGGACCATGGACAAGCAAACGGAAATCGAACTTCAGGCTGCCGCGTTTCGGCGGTTGCAAAAGCATCTGATGGAGGATCGCACGGACGTCCAGAACATCGACATGATGAATCTGGCCGGGTTCTGCCGCAACTGCCTGTCGCGCTGGTATCAGGAAGCGGCGAACGAAAAAGGTATCGAGATGGGCAAGGACGAAGCTCGTCAGATTTTCTACGGCATGACCATGGATGACTGGAAAGCCAATTACCAGACCGAGGCGAGCCCGGACAAACAGGCAGCCTTCAAAGTGGCCTTCGAAGAGAATGTCGGCAAAGAAAGCTAACGGCTGCAACAAAAAGCCCGCCAATTTGGCGGGCTTCTAAATTAGATCGCTGCCTTGCGGCTTTCGTCCAGATAGATCTCACGCAGTCGCTTGGCAATCGGCCCCGGGGTGCCATCCCCGAGCGCAACGCCGTCGATTTCGATTACAGGCATGACAAAGGCACTGGCCGAGGTGGTAAAGGCTTCATCTGCCTCTTTCGCCTCGTCGATGGTGAACAGGCGCTCTTCGATTTCCATCTGCGCTTCTTGCGCCATCCGCAGCACGGCCTTGCGAGTGATCCCATGCAGGATGTCAGTTGACAGCGGGCGCGTGACGATCTTGCCGTTTTTCACGAAATAGGCGTTGTTGCTGGTGCCTTCGGTCACATAGCCATCTTCGATCATCCAGGCGTCATCGCAGCCCGCGGCCTTGGCCATCATCTTGCCCATCGATGGATAGAGCAATTGCACGGTCTTGATATCCCGACGCCCCCAGCGGATGTCGTCGATCGATATGATCTTGGCGCCTTTCTTCGATGCCGGGCTGTCGGCCAGGCCGGGTTTGTTTTGGGTAAACAGAACCAGCGTTGGCTTGGTATCCGCAGAGGGAAACACAAAATCCCGGTCGCCATCGCTGCCACGCGACACTTGCAGGTACACCAACCCCTCGTCGATCTCGTTCAGGTCCACCAGCTTCCGGTGAATCTCCAGCAACTCGTCCTTGCCGCACGGCTCGGCCATCTGCAATTCGTCGAGCGAGCGTTTCAGGCGCACCGCGTGACCTTCAAAGTCGATCAGCTTGCCGTCCAGAACGCTCGTCACCTCATAGACGGCGTCCGCCATCAGGAAGCCGCGGTCAAAGATCGAAACCTTGGCCTCAGTCTCGGGCAGGTATTCGCCATTTACGTAAACGGTGCGGGTCATGCTTGTTCCTTTTCGTCTCGAAGGCTTGGGTCAGCCCCAAAGTGTGGCCGCAGGCGGGTGGACCCCTGCTTCATTAAATCTCAGCGGGGTAGAGCGGTCTTCGGCCAACAGAAGCGGGCCGTCAAGGTCTGTGACCATCGCGCCCTGTGCCAGCAGTGTTGCAGGCGCCATCGCCAAAGAGCTGCCGACCATGCAGCCCACCATGATCTTGTAGCCCTCGGCCAGCGCCGCCTGACGCAGGGCCAAAGCCTCGGTCAAGCCACCGGTCTTGTCCAGCTTGATATTCACCACGTCATATTTGCCTTTCAGCGCGGGCAGGCTGGCGCGGTCATGGCAGGATTCGTCGGCACAGACAGGCACCGGACGCTCCATCCCGATCAGCGCGTCATCTTCCCCGGCAGGCAGGGGCTGTTCCACAAGCGCCACGCCCAGACGCACCAGATGCGGGGCCAGATCGGTATAGACATCGGCGGACCAACCTTCATTGGCGTCGACGATGATCGTGGATTTGGGCGCACCCGCGCGCACCGCCTCAAGACGCGGCATGTCGTCGGGGGTGCCCAGCTTGATCTTCAACAGAGGGCGATGGGCATTGGCCGTGGCCTGTGCCTGCATTGCATCAGGCGTATCCAAAGACAGGGTATAGGCGGTGATCTCGGGCCCCGGCACCGGCAGCCCGGCCAGATCCCAAGCACGCTTGCCCGCGCGTTTGCATTCCAGATCCCAAAGGGCGCAATCCACCGCATTCCGCGCCGCGCCAGCGGGCAGAAGGTCGATCAACGACTGCCGTGTGAATTCTGCGGGAAGGGCGGCTATCTCGGCCTCGACCGACTCCAGCGTCTCAGCATAGCGCGAATAGGGCACGCATTCGCCCCAGCCCTGATGTTCCCCGTCCGAGATCCGAACCGTCAGCACCTTTGCCTCGGTCCGGGATCCGCGCGAGATGGTGAACACCTGCGCCAGCTGAAACACATCGCGAGAGACTTCTACCTGCACGCACCCCGTCCTTCTTCTCGTTCCAAATACGGCCGCCGGAGGCGGATCAAGACCCACTAACCGGCGCGCCGTTCAGATCACAACGCGGCCAGCGCGTCCACCAGTTTACCGGCGCCAAAGCGATAGGGGTCTGTCGCGGGCAGGCCCATCTCGGCCTCGACCTTGGCGATATAGTCTTTCGCCGCGTCCTCGCTCAGATGCTGTGTGTTGATTGAAACACCGGCAACCTGGCAATCGGGGTTTGCGACGCGCGCCAGCGGCAGCGCCGTGTCGCGCAGCTGGGCCAGAGTCGGTAACGAATATTCGGGCAGGCCGCGCATATGCGTCCGCGTAGGTTCATGACACAGGATCAGCGCATCAGGCTGGCCGCCATGGATCAGCGCCATGGTCACGCCGGAATAGGACACGTGAAACAACGAACCCTGGCCCTCGATATGATCCCAGTGATCCGCATCGTTTTCAGGCGTCAGATATTCGACAGAGCCTGCCATGAAATCCGCGATCACTGCGTCCAGAGGCACCCCTTGCCCAGTGATCAGAATGCCTGTCTGGCCTGTGGCGCGGAAGGTCGATTTCATTCCACGCTTGCGCATTTCGGCATCCATCGACATCGCGGTGTACATCTTGCCCGCTGAACAGTCGGTACCTACGGCCAGACAGCGTTTGCCGCTGCGTTTTTTGCCATTGGCGATCGGATAACCAACGGTCGGAACCCGCACATCATGCAAAGTGCCACCATGGGTTTGTGCTGCGGCCACCAGATCGCCTTCGTCGCGCAGCAGGTTGTGCAGGCCCGAGGCCAGATCATATCCCATCTCAAGCGCGGCGATCAAAACCTCTTTCCAGGCTTCGCTGATGATGCCACCACGGTTGGCCACACCGATGACCAGAGTTTTGGCTCCGGCCTCTTTGGCTTCGGCCAATGTCATGTCGGTCAAGCCAAGATCGGCTTGGCAACCTTCCATCCGCAACTGACCCACAGCGTTTTCCGGACGCCAGTCCCTAATGCCAATTGCCACTTTGGCCGCCAACATGTCGGGCGCATCGCCCAAAAACAACAGATACGGTGTCTCGATCATCGCGCTGCACTCCTTTGATTCCGGGACAAGGTAAAGAAGCGGTTCAACGAAGGCTTCGCTATTTGCCCGGGCTTTGACTGGAGGAGTGGGAAAATTTCCTGCATTTTGGATAAAGAACGCGAAATTCTTCGAAGTTTTTAAAGTGATCAAACTTTCATCACCCTCAAGTGGCTCTGTTCGCCACTTTTGCTGCAGGCGCATTGCCGCAGTCGCACAATGGTGGTTGCGCATGTCTTGGTAATTTAATACCCAATCGAGTGACGAAATCGTAATTTCATTGCTTGCACGAGGCCCAGATGAGTTTCCGTATCCAACCCAGCGCTCCGGCGCGACCTAATCGCTGCCAGCTGTTTGGCCCGGGATCAAACACCAAACTCTTTCCCAAAATGGCGGCCTCGGCAGCGGATGTGATCAACCTTGATCTGGAAGACTCGGTCGCGCCATCCGACAAAGATGCGGCCCGCGCCAATGTGATCGAGGCGCTCAATACGGTTGATTGGGGCTCGAAATACATGTCGGTGCGGATCAACGGGTTGGACACACACTATTGGTACCGCGATGTGGTGGACGTGCTGGAACAGGCGGGTGACCGTCTGGATCAGATCATGATCCCCAAAGTGGGATGCGCTGCGGATGTCTACGCAGTTGATGCGCTTGTCACTGCAATCGAGCGCGCCAAGGGACGCACCAAGCCTATCTCCTTTGAAGTCATCATCGAATCTGCGGCCGGTATCGCCCATGTTGAAGAGATCGCTGCCGCGTCCCCCCGTTTGCAAGCGATGAGCTTGGGTGCCGCGGATTTTGCGGCCTCAATGGGCATGCAAACGACTGGGATCGGTGGCACGCAAGTGAACTATTACATGTTGCGCGAGGGCGAGAAACACTGGTCGGACCCGTGGCATTGGGCGCAAGCTGCTATCGTGGCCGCGTGCCGTACCCATGGCGTTCTGCCTGTTGATGGCCCGTTTGGCGATTTCTTGGATGACGAAGGTTATATCGCGCAGGCCAAACGTTCGGCGACACTAGGGATGGTTGGAAAATGGGCGATTCATCCGAAACAGATCGCTCTGGCCAATCAGGTGTTCACCCCGTCAGACGCAGCGGTTTCTGAGGCGCGCGAGATTTTGGCGGCGATGGAACAGGCCAAAGCCAATGGGGAGGGCGCGACCGTCTACAAAGGTCGCCTTGTCGATATCGCCTCAATCAAACAGGCCGAGGTGATCGTGGCGCAGGCCGAATTGATTGCCGCCGGAAGCTGATCAAAAAGGCGCTCGGTTGAGCGCCTTTTGTCCATTCTACCGGCCAAAGACATCGTTTGGCGTCCAGGTAAGCCGCTCGCCTTGCTTGCCCCATTTCATCATTAGACAAGACGCGACGTACTTCTGAAAATACTTGATATGCAGTGGGTACCAACCCGCTTGGGGAACTTCCACTTCCGTCCGCTGGTTGCGATCGCATGGCTGCCGATTGTTGAGATACCCAACTTGTTGTCCACCGATCCATGCATCAATGCCATCATTTGACCAGGTTTCCAGCTCGTAAATACCGGGTGCGTCAAAGCGGATATATCCGGTGATTTCTGCAGCTACATTGTATGCCTTGTCGTAGGTCAATACTGGATCACCATCATTGGTTTCTCGGTAGTCCAGCCCTCTCAATGGAGGGCCAGGCTGAGCTTTCTTAAGCAGATGCTCTACCTTGGCCAAATTCTGGATTTTGCGTGGCGGGTTGCCTTCCCAGGCATATTTGACGTCCAGACCTGCCTTCGGGTTCGAGGGTTGTGGGCTGGCGGGTTGCAGCTTGAGCGGTGCTGCAAAGGCCGCTCCGGCCAATAAGGCAACGCAGGTCGCGATTGCCCCCATCCGTGCGTAGTTCATCTTTAGTCTCCCTGACTGTGCGCCTCTTTTGGTGTTTTTCAACGATAAGGCTGCTATTTTCAGATGACACTAAGCTGTGAATTTTAACCTCGCAAGATGATTAAATTCACAGTTTTTCCGTTACGCGCGCAGGTCTTTGGGTGAATCCATCACCACATAGGTGGTGATTGAGGTGACATGGGGCAGGGTTCCCAACACATCGGTATGGAAGGTTTTGTAGGCCGACATATCCGCACATTCAACGCGCAGCAGGTATTCGATTGTGCCGGTAATGTTATGGCATTCGACAACCTCGGGCGCATTTTGCAAGGCGCGTTCAGTTCCTTCCTGCGCGGCTTTGGTGTGCTCGCCCAGCCCAACGCCGATATAGGCGGTAAAGCCGACGCCAAGCGCCACCGGGTTCAGAACCGCGCGATAGCCAGAGATCACGCCTGCCCGCTCCAGCTCCTGCACCCGGCGCAGGCAGGCAGAGGGCGACAGGCCCACGCGATGGGCGAGATCCTGATTGCTGATCCGCCCGTCGCGCGAAAGCTCGTGCAATATTCTGCGGTTTAGATCGTCAAACTTGGTCATTGATTGTGAGATTTAGGGATCTGTGCATGAAAAGGCAATTTCATTTGCCTGCACCCAAGAGATTATGCACCGCATGACATATGATCTGCTCTTTGCCTTGATGACCTTTGCCTTTGTCTCGTCGATCACGCCGGGGCCCAACAACCTCATGCTGATGGCCTCGGGCGCGAATTTTGGCTTTCGGCTGAGCGTGCCGCATATGCTGGGGATCGGCATCGGCTTTACCCTGATGGTGGTTCTGGTGGGGGCGGGGCTGGTTCAGGTCTTTGACCGGTTTCCGGTCAGCTATACAGTGCTGAAGGTCGCTTCGGTCGTGTATCTTGTGTATCTGGCCTGGAAGATTGCCCATGCAGCACCTGTACAGTCGGGCGGCGCAGCGGGCAAACCGATGACTTTCCTGCAGGCTGCGAGTTTTCAGTGGGTGAACCCGAAGGCCTGGGCCATGGCGCTGACTGCGACAACTGCTTACACGCCGGATCAGACATTTTATGCCGTGTTGATTGTGGCCTCGGTCTTTGGTGCGATCAACCTGCCTTCGGTCAGTGCCTGGACCATCCTGGGGCAGCAAATGGCGCGGGTGCTTACGAACCCGCGCCGGTTGGTGATCTTCAATTGGACCATGGCTGCTTTGCTGATCGCGTCGCTCTATCCGGTCCTTTGGCCGACCTGAGTTATTTCAAAGGCAGGCAGATCTCGGTCAACAAATCCTCGGGCGCGGTCTCGCGCGGATCGTTTAGATAGATCTCATAGCACGGCTGATCGGCAGGTTCTTCGCCTGATGTCGGCAACCAATTGCCAAACAGGCTGTGATACGCCGCGTGCAGCCCTGAATAGGGGCCTTTGAAGGTCAGAACGGCCGTCTTTCCACCTGGGATTTCAAGATTTTCCATCCCTTCAGGTGTGGCGTCACCGCGAAACTCTGCCCCGGCATAACTGCGCAGTTGGTCTTCGGGTACAGCGTCAGGGCTGTCGAGGTATAGGCCGATCACCGGGCCAACTTGCGGCCAAAGCTGACGCGCCTCGCACAAGGCACCGAAGGCCTCGAATTTCTTTCCGATCTCGGCGTAGCTGCCTTTGTGGGGCAAGGCGACAACGCGCCGGGAAGGTTCGGTCCGTGTTTCTACAGGATGCATTGGGTATTCTCCGGTTCTGAAATGTGGATTGGCAGGCAGAAGTTGTCCCGATTTGCGGAATGCAACCGGGCTGCTGCCATAGGCCTCGGAAAAGGCCCGCGCAAAGGATTTCAGGTTAGGATAGCCAATATCTGCCGCCACCTTGTCGACCGCCGTGTTCGTTTGAACCAGCCAACAGGCCGCGCGGTGCAAACGGATCCTGCGCACAGCCTGTGCACAGGTCTCGCCTGTCAGCGCGCGAAACACCCGGTGCCAGTGAAACCGCGACATCGCGGCGACGTCGGCCAAGGCATCCAGCGACAGATCACCAGCAGGATTGTCATAGATATACGACAACACACGCAGCACCCGTTTCTCATAGCTGTTTGCCATTTGGCATCCTTCCTGTTCCTTGCCTGTTCTGGATCGCATGACCACGCTCCACAAATCTTGCTGAGTTGCATCCTGCGCAACGTCAGGTCATATAGCAGGGAAATTCCGCGTTGAGAGGCGTCATGACCCAGTATCTGGATTTCGAAAAACCATTGGCCGAGATCGAAGGCAAAGCTGAAGAGCTGCGCGCGCTGGCCCGTGCCAATGAGGAAATGGATGTGGCCGAAGAGGCCGCGGCGCTGGATGCCAAGGCGGCCAAGTTGCTGGATGAGCTTTATGCTGACCTTACCCCATGGCGGAAATGTCAGGTGGCGCGGCACCCCGAGCGCCCCCATTGTAATGACTATGTGGATGCGCTGTTTACCGAGTTCACACCGCTGGCAGGCGACCGGAACTTTGCGGATGATCTGGCGGTAATCGGTGGTTTGGCGCGGTTCGAAGATCGGCCTGTGATGGTGATTGGCCATGAAAAGGGTTCGGACACCAAATCGCGGATCGAACGCAATTTCGGCATGGCGCGCCCGGAAGGGTATCGCAAGGCTGTACGCCTGATGGAAATGGCGGGGCGGTTTGGTCTGCCGGTGATCACTCTGATCGACACTGCAGGGGCTTATCCGGGCAAAGGCGCTGAGGAGCGTGGGCAATCCGAGGCCATCGCGCGCTCGACCGAAATGTGCCTGAAGATCGGTGTCCCGCTGGTCTCGGTCATCATCGGTGAGGGTGGATCAGGCGGCGCGGTTGCCTTTGCAACAGCCAATCGGGTCGCGATGCTGGAGCACTCGGTCTATTCGGTGATTTCACCAGAGGGCTGCGCCTCGATTCTTTGGAAAGACGCTGAAAAGATGCGCGAAGCGGCTGAAGCGCTGCGCCTGACAGCGCAGGATTTGTACAAACTGGGTGTGTGCGACCGCATCATCAACGAGCCCAAGGGTGGCGCGCATCGCGACCCACTGGCGGCGATGACATCGGTGCGCAAGGCCATCGCGTCGATGCTGAAAGATCTGGACGGCAAGGATGCGGCGGCCCTTATTAACGACCGCCGCCAAAAATTCCTGGATATCGGCTCAAAAGGCTTGGCGGCCTAAGCGTTAGCCTCCCAATCGCCGCAATAAAGCAACCGAGGGCTCTCCGGTCACGGGCAGCCCGTTGGCACGCTGATAGGCCGAGATTGCGGATTTCGTATTGTTCCCGATCACACCGTCGGCGCCTTGCGTGTCATAGCCTGCTGCGGTCAGGCGGCGTTGCAGAGCTTTTCGGTCATCCAGCGTCAGCCCTGTGGCATCGGGACCGAATGAGGCCTGAAACGGCGCGCCGCCTGCGATGCGATCGGACAGATGGCCGACACCAATCGCATAGCTGTCCGAGTTGTTATAGCGTTTGATCACCTGAAAGTTGCGAAACACAGCGATGCGCGGGCCCGGTGTTTGTGGTTGCAATACGGCGACCGGAGTGCCTGACACAGTGCCAGCTTCGCCGCCCCAAGGTTGCCCGCGTACCCAACCCGCGCGCGACAGATAGACGGCGGTTGAGGCCAGCGAATCTGTAGGGTCATCTGACCAGATATCGCGCCGCCCGTCGCCGGTGAAATCCACCGCATAGGCCAGGTATGAGGTCGGGATGAACTGCGTATGGCCCATCGCCCCGGCCCAACTGCCGGTCATCTTGTCAGGCGTGGTGTCGCCGTTCTGAATGATCTTCATGGCGGCGATTAACTGGCTTTCAAAAAATTGCCCGCGCCTGCCGTCATAGGCAAGCGTCGACAGTGCCGAAACGACCTGCACGTCACCTCGCCGCGCACCGTATCGGCTCTCTAACCCCCAAACAGCCACGACAACCTCTTTGTCGACGCCATATTGCTGTTCAATCTGGCTGAGCGTTCCATTGTATTTTCGCAGCATCGCCTGACCGGTGCTGATACGCTCATCCGAGGCTGCGATGGCCAAATAATCCTCAAGCGAGCGCTTGAACTCAACCTGATTACGGTCACGCTCGATCACTCCGGGCAGGTAGCCGGCGCCTTGGAAAGCGCGGTCTATTGTGGCCTGCGAGATCCCTTGCGACGCCGCGCGCCCCTTGAAACTGGCGACCCACGCGTCATAGCCCGGATTGGGAACGGCACGCATGCGCGATGGGGCCTGGCTGTTCGAAGGTGTGCCTCCGGTACAGGCGGCGACCAAAGACGCCCCAAGCCCGATGGAAAATGTCCGTCGTTTAATCATGTTCGGTGACTGCTCTGTTTTGATGATTGCCCATATACTAGCGCAGTCTTTGAATCCGAGCCAGAACCTGTCGGCTGTTGAGGTTCAGGTTTTTGTAATGGGCGGGTCTCTGCTCAGCTGACCAGCATACGCAAGCCTTGGGTCACGTCGGATCGCACGGCAAGCCGCAGCCCCGGTTCGTCACCCGCTTTTAGCGCCGCAATGATCAGTTTGTGATAGCGCGGGGGTTCGGTTCTTCGCAGGCGTCCATATAGAGCGCGCATCGTGGGCCCCAATTGCAGCCAAACCGTTTCGGCCATAGCCAGCATCGCAGGCGCTTGCGCACGCAGGTACAACGTGCGGTGAAACTCCAGATTGGAGCGGATATAGCCAACCGCGTCGCGCTTGGTGACCATTTCAGCAACGTTCAGGTTAATGCTTTGCAGCCGGTCGATCAGCGCAATGTGGGCGCGGGGCAGGGCGCGACTGGCCAGTTCAACCTCAAGCAACGCGCGCAAGGCGGCCAGTTCTTCGATACGGTCATTGCTAAGCTCGGGCGTCGAGACACGCCCCGACGTGGACAAAGACAACGCGCCCTCGGCGGCCAGTCGGCGCACAGCTTCGCGGGCCGGTGTCATCGACACGTCGAATTCTTTGCCGATCCCGCGCAGGGTCAGGGCGTGTCCGGGCGCGATCTCGCCATGCATGATGCGCGACCGCAATGCGCGATACACCCGGTCATGGGTTGCGGGCTGAGAGTCTGAAGAACGCGGGGTGTTCATTTCTCTATGTGATCACAAAACTCTCGGGGGTCAACAGCCGGATCACTCAAAGCGATACCGATGAAGGGCCGCACCGTTTTCGCGCAGCCAGCGGCGTTGCGCCTTGCAGGGCCCAAAGATATTTTCGACCTGCGCCCAGAACGCCGGGGAATGGTTCATCTCAGCCAAATGCGCCACCTCATGCGCGGCCACATAATGCAGGACGTCGGAGGGCGCCAGGATCAGCCGCCACGAGAACATCAGCCCGCCCGCAGAACTGCACGATCCCCAGCGAGACCGCGTGTCGCGCAGTGTCAGTGTCGTGTAAGGCCGACCCAATATGGCGGCATAGTCGTCACAGGCTTCGGACAATCGATCCCGCGCCAGTTCTTTTAGAAACCGCGCCAGACGCCGCCCTTCCGAGCCCTCTGGCAAGGCCACTTCATGCGCAGTCAGCGCGACCCTGCGACCGGTTGCGCGCACGATTCGTCGCTCGACCCCTTCGACCGGGATCAACTGTCCGATTTGCACCAGCGCAGGGTCGGGCTGGTCCTGCAGATGCTGTCGGATCCACCCTTCTTTCTGCTGTGCGAAACTCAGCGCTTCGGTCTCGGCCACACCATGGGGGTAGGTCAGTGTAACCCGCCCATCCAACTGGGAAATCCGCAGCGAGATGCGCCGCGCGCGGGCCGATTTCCGCAATGTCAGAGGCACCGGAGGTGTTCCGGGCAGCGCATGATGCCCCATAGTCGATTTCCCTTTGCGTAAAGGCTTTGACAGTCCCCGCCTCTTATGGCAGGTGACCTGAATCATTTATAGGATTCACCTGATATCAAGGGGATTTGATATGCCCAAGGAAGAATGGGGCGTAAAGCGTGTTTGCCCGACCACTGGCAAACGCTTTTACGACCTGAACAAGGACCCGATCGTCAGCCCCTACACGGGTGAGATCGTCGAACTGGAAACCGGCAAAAGCCGCATGATTGCCGCTGACGCGGAAGATGCAGCCTCGGTCAAAGCGCGTGAGGCGTCGTCGGAAGACGATATTGTGCTGGATGATGACGACGATAACGTCGATGTCGAACTGGACGATGATCTGCTGGAAGACGATGAGGACGACAACGTCTCGTTGGACGATATCACCGATATGTCGTCAGAAGACGAGTCCTGATCCGGTCAGGGGCGACCTGTTCGCCCCGTCCTCTTTGTTTGCAGGATCGAGTGAAAGATTTTCGCCAATCTCGCGATTTACTCTTGCACTCGCCCGCGACGTCTCCTAAACGTCCGTCCACCGCAACGGCGGTACCTGCATGGGGCCTTAGCTCAGTTGGGAGAGCGCTTGCATGGCATGCAAGAGGTCAGGGGTTCGACTCCCCTAGGCTCCACCAAACCCAAGGATTTAGGGTTTTGATTTAAAAGTATTAATTTGAAAAACGGATTGACTGTCCCGCCATCTTTCCCGCCACTTGGTTTCTCAGAACCATTTGGAAAGGAAGCAAGATGACAAAAGAATCTCACAAAGAAATCTGTGACGATACACTAGGCCTCGCTATGGAAGCGCGTGGTCTGGCGGTCGTGTTAGACAACGCTCTGTTTTATGACAACGGCGGTCTGCAGGGCATGCACCCCGTAACTAGAACCGCGATTGATGGCATAGCGAAAGCGCTGCTCCGGTCCACCGACGGCGTTGTCGACAGGATCGAACAGATCGACGCGGCTATCGATTGGCCTAATGCCACAATGGACAGCCCCAAGTTGGTCAACGGTTAGGGCAATCGTTCAAGTTTGCGATCAGCGTTTAGAGCATAAATGGCCCCTCGTGTTTAGCACCCCGGGGGTCATTCAATTGGGGGGGGGTGGGAGAAAAATTCGCGCGATCAGATGCTGTGTCCACTCCGACACTCGCGCGCCTCTAAAAAAATATTATTATTTAGATGGTTAATCGCGCGCTTGATCTCAAACAACCAAATAAGTGTTGGGTGCAATCCCTTATCGCGTCTGTGCTGTGCATCGGTTAGGCATCTTCGCCGGGATCGTAGGTGAAGTCGGTTGCCGAAAACGCTCCGTCCTTGCGTGCGGATTTGTCGAAGACCGGAATATGAGGTTCGATGCACTGCTCCTCAACGAGCCAGCCGAGCATCTCGGCTGTGCCATAGGCTGTGTCTGCCGCAAGCCTTTCAGGATGCAAGTTGAAGAGAACCCGCGTGCGGTCCAGCATCTGGCGCACGGAGCGCACTTCGGCCTGGCGGATGGGCACCGTGGCCTCGACATCGACGATGATCGCATGTTCCAGATCGACCAGATAGTTCGTGCTGTAAGCAAAGAAGGGCCTATCGCCATTAGCGCGAGGCGGGATCGGATGGTGATATCGCCTTTGGCTTCACCGGCGTTGCGGAACCAAATGCGCAGTCATCGAGCGTGTCGAGATATTCCTGCGTTGCCCGGCTCGCTGTACGTGGTGCTGACCATTCATTGAAGTCAACTTTGCTGTAACGGCTGGCATCTGCCTTGATGAGCGATGCATCTGCGCCAAAGATTTGGCCCCCGACAAGTCCTTCGGCAATGCATCGCGCCAGCACATCTTCAAACAGGTGGCGGAAAAGATCGCTGTCGCGAAAACGACCGTGGCGGTTCTTGGAAAAAGTGGAGTGATCCGGCACTCGGTCGTTCAATCCGAGACGGCAAAACCAGCGATACGCGAGGTTGAGATGCACCTCCTCGCACAGCCGCCGCTCAGATCGGATGCCAAAGCAATAGCCAACGATCAGCATTCGGATCATCAACTCAGGATCGACAGATGGGCGGCCTGTGTGATTTTAGTGCTCCGAAAGATGCGCCCGGATGCGGGTCAGATCGACAAACGGGTCAATTGCGCGTAGCAGGTGATCCCGAGGTACGTGATCTTCCAGAGAGAACTCATAAGACAGCGCCGCTTGCGCTTCTTGTCTCCGCCCCATCATGCTGCGATCTCCTGCCCAATCCAGAAATTGAATCAGCGACTTGCGGCGAGATCAACAAAGAGTTTTTCAACATAATCGGCTCAATGCGGACTTTTGACTACTCACAAAGGAGGCCGGAATAGGTAAAGCCATCAGAGATGGTGTCTCCGATGGCTTTGGGGACATCCAGCCTGTCAGGGAAAGGAGCTTATGCGGGAACGATCTTACATTGGCAAAAGTAAGATTGTCAGTGCAGGTCTGGCCGGACATGCACTAAAACTCAAAACGTAACACTAAAGTGGGGTTAATCGCGACCGTTTGGTATCCATGGAGCGCTTTTTTTGAGTGCATTCGCGGTGAGACATCGGGGCCTATTGTAACATCATGCCAAAGCTAACTACTGTCCCTGCTGCCAAACCCCGGATCTCATCCAAGCTTCGAAAGGCGATTGAGCTTCGCATTCGCAATGGGCTGACGATTGAAAAGGCTTGTGCCGAGGCGGGACTATCTCCGGCCGGATACTACAAGGCGATGAAGCGGCCGGCTGTTAAGGAACACTTGGAAGAGGTCCAGCACGCATACATCCAGGAGGCTGAGCAGCTCCGCTCTTTGGCGAAGACTCGCGCAATTGAAGTGGCACTTGATCTCATGCACAACGCCAAGTCAGAGACGATCAGGGCGCGAATGGCGGAGTTTCTTGCGAGTGAAGGGAAGACACCCCAGGTCGCTGTCCACGTGGATGCTAGGCAAGCTCCACAAGGCTATGAATACGTCAAACCTGGGCAACAAGTTGTTGAAGTGGTTCCTCAGGTTGTTGAACAAAACGAACTCGAGACTTAGGCCATCCTCCGGACATTCACGGCAACCGCGAAAAACTCCGCCGCACACGCAATACGATCCTTCATGGGCGGGATCCGGCCATTCGCCGCCAGTGCGATGAGATGGTGCCAGGACAGTGAGAGCGGACGTTCAGAATGGCCTGAAACCGAGCATCTCGCCGCACGACCGCATGGCAACTCCGAGTCCAACTCGGACATAGCATAATCGTTTTGCGTGCGCTCGCGGCGCAGATTTCGCTGCAAGCCGATCTGGAAGAATGGCTGCACCACTACAACCAAGAGCACACTCATCAGGGCAAAATGTGTTGCAGAAGAATACCCTTCCAGACCATGATCGAGAGCAAAGAGATCAGGAAGCAAAAGATCCGGAACCAAACTTAATCTGGCATACACCACAGGAAAAACGGCCAACTGTCAGATCACATCGGAACCACTACATGTCAGTACATCAGCGACGCCGAGCAAACCCAGGGCTTTCCGATACGCCATTTCGCCACGCGTTCAACCCCTTGCAGCGTCGACAAATCCGCTCTCCGAACCCTTCGCTCCAGAATGGAGTTCTGCAACGAAGACACGGGCGTTCTTGCGGCACGTCATTGTGGGCGCGAGCCATGATCGTATCTGCTTCGTCGTCGGAGTCTTCCATCAGTTCTTAGCCTCGATTTCTGTTTTGGTTTATACAGCGACTGGAAAAGAAAGTTCCGAGCCCTAAGCCTTGAGATTGAAGGAGCTGCCCATTTCAGTCTGTCCAATGGGACGGCCTGTAATCCGAGGGGTTTTAATAGGACGAACCGGCATTCCTTCGTTCTCAGCAGCTTGGACAGCGAAAGTATACCGAGAACCGTTTCCGCATCCTCGCGGTAGGGCTCGTTGATCTGATGATATGTCGTCTGCCTCAGAGATGAGCGACTCCGAGTAGAGGTGCCGAAGTTGAGTCTCTGAAACGCCATCCGCTTCCATAATCAATTGCACCATGGGATCGGCCAAAAGTTGGTCGAGCAAGAACTGCGACAACTGCTTTGAAGACAATTTATCCTTTGCGCGGGCTCTCTCCAAATCAGTAAGAGAAACGGTCAAGGTACGCGCCAGACCGGGGTAAGATTTCCGTGGATGCAGACAGATTAACACCGAGGCCTTCCAGGCTTCTGGGTCCGAATAATCTGGTGGTGCGGAAAGCTCAGTTTCTATGTCGTACTCGCCTGCCGGGAGTAATTCGTCGAAGCCAGGGAAAGTAAACGGCCTGGAAAAGACTGCGATTGTCTTGCTGATTATCTGGTTCATTTGGGTAATTCTCCTTTGCTGATACCGCTCGCTCGGAGATGCAGACAAGAACAAGCCACCCACTCCCGGCAGGGTATTATCAGTTTTGAGGTTTAGGCTTTGGTTTTTCGGGGACGACGTCAGGCGCTTCAGACGTAACTTCTTTTTTCGGCGCGTCCGCATCGTTTTCCTTCAGTGCGGCAGCCGCTCTGGTCGTCAGGTCTTTGAAAGACATCATTTTGATCCTTTGATTGTCCGCAACACCCACGAGCCCAGATAGGGTGTGAAAAGTGAATGCGGCTACGTCCAATATAGGGATTGGGTGCCTCATTTACTACGTAAAGCCGTAGAATAAGACGGATGGCTGAAGCAGAACCGAGGCGGCGGCACCTTGGCGCGCTATTTTCGATTCGAGTATGGGCGATCAGTGTTCGCTGCGTTGCAGTCAACCAAAGCGCTATCACCATGGAAGACTTTTGCTACATCGGGTGCAGCCATGCCGCGCGAGAGCGCGCTATACTTCATTCTCAGCTTCACCTCGCCACCAGGGCGAAGCAGCCAATTGGTGTTTTCTACAACGATATGATCACTGGTGGCTCCGACGAACGTGACGCCAGCAGGGAATATTAGACCCGCCGCATCAGTGTCCTGGAGTCCGATCGCAAGGATCGACCGAGTATTCGAAGGACTGTCTAAAGTCACACACTGCATTGAAGGTATAGGATAATTCATTTGCAAGGGATTTGGATTTGATTTGGTCTTCGTTTCGATCACTTCCGCCCAAAGCGTAAAAACATCTGTGTAAAGCCCGTCGATCGCGTATCCCGAAACGGGATCGGTACCCAGCAGGATGGCCTCACCCAGACGCAGGTTGTTGATCTTTCCGGTCGCCCCCTTGCCAAGCGCCCATGGCAAACTGGCAGAGCCGCCGCCTGACACTGTTTCCAGAGCGGGTCCACTTGCAAGTTCGGTGTCGGCGGCAAGCGACGAAAGCATTTCCATTGCTCCTACAGAGGGTGCCACATGACCCAGACAGGCAAAGTTTGCGCCAACCCCCTTCAGAGAAATACCTTCCATTCTAAGAATTTGGGACACAGTGCTTCCAAGGTGTTCAGGCAAGATGCCTTCCCGCATATCCCCCATTTCCACCATCAGGATAATATTGTGAGTAATGTTCTTTCCCAGCGCATTGATGGCCAGGCTGGCGATAATGTCCATCTCTGTGTTGAAGCTGACATCGCAGTTATCAACGACTTGAGCGACCTGGCTCAGCATGGGTGTTCGGATCAAGGAAATGGAGCGCGAGATTCCAGCATTGCGCATACGCATGATATTGCTGATCCGCGCGTCCGCCAGCCCTGTCACGCCACCTTCAAGCATAGCATTCGCAATCTCAGGATGACCGCAAACGGCTTTTGTCACACCTGTCACCGATATTCCGCGGGGTCTAAGGTGGTCGACCAGGAACCGTGTGTTGTACCGAATTTTGTCCAGATCAACGTCGATACGCAGCTTGCTCATTCAATCGTCGTAACACGTACGGGTTGCAAGCGCGGAAAGGCAGATAGAACCATATTCACCAAGTTTTTGGAGGACGGTTCAATGCGTCAGTGACCGGGAGATACAATTTGCAGTTGTAGTCTGTGATGGCCTTTGAAATCTCAACATCATTCATTCCTTCATGGTTGATCGTCATGCCAATTACCTCTGTGTTCGCAAATGCCTCGATCAGGGTGATTTCATCGCAAGGGGCGGGCATAGTCATGTTGGGGAAATCACATCGACGTTTTCGTTTAGGCGCGTGTTGAAGAATAACTGCATGTGGCTGACTGCCTCGCAGAATGAAGGCTGATGTGCAAAAAGCCGGATGGCTTAGCGCGCCCTGGCCCTCGATCACTATTACATCCGGGTGCTCGCCCTCGGATGCCGCAACGACAGCGCGCTCAAGTTCGCCACAACAAAATTGCGGCGGCACCGAATCCATCGCGACACCATACTTGGCGCCCTGCATCAAGCCAGTTTGGCCGGTGCCGACCAAAACTGTTTTGATCCCATGCGCGTTAAGTGCGCCTGTCAGGATTGTCGCGGTTGTACGCTTTCCAATTGCACAATCGGTGCCGAACACCGCGATGCGGATCGCCTGGACGTCTCCAATACTGCCATCTAACAGGCGCAGGTCGGGATTTGGCCGCGGCTTGCGAATGTCGCGTATCGTGACATCGTGAATTTTGGCAAATCCGGCGAGCTCCTTGTCATCGCTAAGAAATTCATGCAGCCCACTGACGATGTTCATTCCGAGCGTTATCGCATCCAAAACAACTTCGCGATCCTCAAGGGACATTCTGCCGCTGGCCGGCGCCATTCCGTAAATAAACGTGTCGGGGATCGTAGCTTCATTAGCGACGGCGGCATCAAGATCATCGAAGATGGGAACCTGATTTGCGATATTATCAAGCACTTTGCCACTGTCACAACCGCCATACGTGCTGTCGATCACCGAAAGAACGCGATAGGCCTGTGAATGTCGAACGAGACCATTAGCCGTCTTGCCATCGATCTTTGCGAAGTTTCCTTCGCAATACACAATTGCAGTCGGTGTATCTGTCACGAGTGTCTTGCGGTGAAGCTCTGGAAAACTGCTTGTTCAGGCGCCAGCTTTTGCGCATCGCTGGCAATGAACTGCTTGGCATCCGACGCAATGGGTACGGGTTTCATATTTGTTCCTTTTTAGAGTGTGAAACGCGCGTCCTTGGTAAGGACGGGCAAAAATTGTGAAGTTTGGGAAAGTGGGCTTTCTGTCTGAATTCTCACTGGTTCAGAACACACAGCCCTTCTGATCGATGATAGTTTTTGTGGCATTGCCACCCATTGCCGGATCGGTCGATATGGGCATTTGCCGGTAGCTCGATTGCATTGCAGCGATCACCGGACGCCTCGTAGCCACGTTCGCATTTCCATCCAACTCCATGGATCGCGTCATCGTAGAAAGCGTTTTCAGGCACAAAGACGGCATCGCACCGTCCGTCGCGCTCAAAATACCCACGCTCGCACGTCCAGGGACGCCCGCTGGTTGATGCGTTCAGAAAAGCGTTTTCCGGCACCGCTACTGCCACGCATGCTTCTCCGTCGATTTCGTAGCCACGGTTGCAACGCCATGCAGATCCATAAGTGCTGTTCGTCAGGTAAGCATTTTCCGGCACCACGATTTTCTGGCAGCTATCGTCTACTCTTGTGTATCCACGCAGGCACCGCCACCTCTCACCTGACGGATCGAGATATCCACCCTCAGGCACAATCACTTCAGTGCATGAGGTGCCGCCCACTTCAACAAAGCCGTGCATACATGCCCACCCTGAGCCGTAGGTTCTGTTTGTGGGGTAGGCATTTCCCGGCACGACAACGGCCACGCATTCTCCGCCTTCCAACCGATAGGACAAATCGCATTCCCAACCGTCGCCATATTTTTTGGGATGCGCATTATCCGGGATCGAATTTGTTTCGGCCGATGCGGGACTTGATGAGATAAAGGAGCCCGCCAAGCAGCTGAAAACGCCAACAAACAGCGCCGTCATAAAGTGAGAGTAAAACCAGTGCTGATTTTTTCGATTTGTCCTGGTGCAACCGGCGTTGTCCGAATGTTGAGTGATTGAGTTACGATCCATCCAGGTTCAGCCCCTCAATGCAGGCCTGTGCCAGATCTTTATTGGGGGTTTGGGATCCCGGTACCGTTGCCCAGCCGGCTGCCATAACGGCATCCTTTCGCTTGAAAGAAGAAGCTTCTTTGATCGTTGTTATTTTTTCGGCGCGTTGGGCGTCAGTTCTCGCCATGTCGACGCAGATCGGAACCAAGGCAGCGATTACATTGTCGCGGGACATGGCGTTGGCCATCTTGTCCGCGTTACTGCCGGTCATCCATCCACCCCAAGAAAATCCAACGACGCCTACGAAAACCCCTCCGATCAGGGCGCCGTAGATTCCGGGTTTAAGCCATTCGGGCGTGTTCATAATCTATTCCTCCTGCGGGGAAAGCGCCGCATCGCTGTCATTGTTAGATGTGGCCAAGGTCTGGTCTTGCTTGAGCGCCCGTTCAAAATCTTCTGGGTCAATTGGGCGCATTTCCGTGCGGCCTGGCTTGCTGCCTTTGCCCTGAACTGTCAGGTAGGTTCCGGTTCTTCGATATGCTTCGAAACTCAGGCCCTGTAGTAGTTCTTCTTCAACAACTACTTCATACTCGCCTGCAGGAAGTTCATCTGGATAGCCGGACAAAGAGAACGGATTTGAAAACGTCACCAAAGAACTGGACGATCTCGTGCTCACCTTAGTCCTCCATATAGTTTGTTGGATCTTCCCCGCGCAATCTGCCGCGGATTACGCTCGTAAGCGCCACGGTAGTACCGGCGTTGTAATTTAGAATAATGTGCAAATGGCAGACGCGCGCTGATCGATGTTAGTCTGTGGCCAATGACCTGAGATTTTATTGGAATCTCAAATGCATTTGGTGCCCGAGGATCAGGTGCCGCCAAAAATTGACTAACCTGCGTCAGTGCAACGATGTTTGGATTCCGGCAACGTGATGTGTGTTGGCGGGATATTTGCTGGCGTGTTCTTAACGAGTAATTAAGAAGCGCAGGAAATCCAGTACCATAGTCGGACTGCATTTATCTTGCGCTTCTTTTTCAGTGAAACCCCAAATCTGCCGAAGCGACTTCCGTCTCTAACCAGGCAACTATCGTCAAAATCCCGGCATCGCCGAAGGGGTGAACCTATTGCTTCAACAGTGGCCCGACCTGATTCAGATAAGCGGGGTCAAAACCGGCCAACGTCACCAGTCCGTCATAATCATCAAATGCCACTTGCCCGGATTGAAAAGTAACCAGCCCCTTCTCCCGCAGTTGCCTTAGGACACGATTAACATGTACAGCACTCAGTCCCAGCGCATCGGCAAGATGGTATTGTGTCAGTGGGCAGGCATATCCCAACTTGGTTGCCATCCCGACCTGAGACAGCCTCACACCAAGTTCCAGAAGAAAATGCGCCATGCGCTCACCCGCATCTCGCCGTCCGATGTTGACCAAGTGCTCAACCACCATCGCTTCATCTCGAGAGACCGCCCAAAGAACTGCTGTCGCCAGCCGGGGCGTTTGCGCAAATGCGTCCAGGAGATCATCCACTACCACCTCAATGGCTTGGATTTCCATGATTGGTTCTATGCTGTGATCCGAGGTGTGCAGCAGAACGCTTCGCAAGCCCAGAAAGTCACCCGGTATTTGGAAATCGACTATCTGACGCGACCCGTCCGTCTGGGTTTTGTAGGAGCAAACCCAGCCAGAGGCCAGAACGTAGGCAGCCTGCTTTGATTGCCCTTGATGCACAAGGTCACGTCCGGCTTCAAAGGTTCTGCGACGCTTGTGCAGGCGTGCCAATACCGCAAGTTCAACTTCAGTCAGAGCGACGAAGTTTGAGAGCTTTCGGGTGAGTGGACTGTTTTTGATAGCGCGCAAGTGTTCTTCCTTCATCGATGAGCAGCCCGCGAAACTATCCGACGCCAAGACTGCTTTCGATCAGTTAAGTATACAGCAATCTATGCCAGTATGGTACAATTCATCGTGGCGCTTCCTTGCTTGGACGCCTGTTAAAAAAGGACGTCTACCATGGCTGACCGGCAAGACCACTCAGGAATGGCCGCACTCTCAATTTGTGAAGCGCTTTTGCTTGCAATTAAAGATCGTGAGCTCCTGCCCGAGCATGAGGTTGTGGGAGTTCTGCGTGACGCAGCTGCTGCCCACGAAACAGCGGTCGGCAATAACGATGAAAAGGATATGCACCAGGCCGTCGCCTTTCTCATTAACCGGATCATTGCTTCCGGCTATCGGGTTCGGCAGTAGCGTAAAGTCCCGTATCGGAAAAACAAGATTATGCTCGTCAAAAGCTTAACAGCAAGAAGACACAAAATTGGCGTCTCGTTTCTAATCAGTTCAAACACGAAGCAAAAACCAATGTTTCAATACTTGCCATATCCCGCGTCTTGCTCGTCCGACCGAGCCGCGGCGAAGGTACGGTTCCCGTTAACGCAAATACAACGGCTGCGAATGACCTGATTGGTGACACTTGCCGCGACGCAACAATAAGTATGCCGCGACCGCGAGCAAGTGCTGCTTTAGCGAAGGCTCCAGATCGAAAGACGGCAAAGTCAGCTTACCGTGAGTTCACCAAAGCCCATATTTCGCTTGCGCAGCGAACGGCAGGAACGCGGTCAGCAGCCGCAGCATCCGAGGGGTGCACTGGATGTCTCCTTTGGGCCGCCCGCGTAGGCGACCCAACTGCACTAGATTTCAATGGCTTCAGCGATGGCCAAGGCATCCTCGAGTTCGACACCGAGGTATCGGACCGTACTGTCCATCTTCGTGTGGCCCAGATCTGACCTGTCGCCATAACATCAACGACTTTCATCTTCACCAGGTCGCAACCGCGGAGCTTGCTGTCGATCGCCATATTGAACAGTGCCAGATCGCGATGGTTCTCAGCGAGTTCGAGCCTAACCCGGATCGCCCAGACGTGTTTTGGCTTCAGGGGGCGCTTTTGACCAACAATACGTCCTTTGTTCCAGGCGGGACGAAGCGCACGAATGGCAGGTAAGTTTGGTGTTTCCATGACTGATCCTCCGATCCGCCATGCCCTCCCACAACGACAACCCGACGTTGACCGAGGCAACATATCACAGGATGCTGCGCCGCATTCGAGGTCTGGAACGAGCCCAAACCTCCCAGATGCTACGCAACGCCCGAATGACTGCTCTTGCTCATCAGCCGCTTGCCATTCCAGTAATCATTGCGCCCAGGGCGACAAGGTGGACAAGCATGAGCGCTTTGTCATTCCACAGTGCGCCGACTGCGAACCACCCCACGATACCCACAAGAAACAAGTAGAGGTTCCAAGGCGTCCAGCCAAACCCCGTCGCGGTGTATCCCATGATTTGAACGGCGGATGCGCCCCACTTGACCGCGAAAACCAGGCGCTCGCGCGATGACGCGAAGGCCAAGATGTCAGACGGCACGGGTTAACCCACCGTCGATGCGCAGGTTTTGCCCTGTCATGTAGCCGCCTTCCGCTGAGGCGAGCCACGAAATCAAGGACGAGACCTCAGAGGCATTGCCATACCGCCCCATAGGAATCCGTGCTTTACGGTCCTCGGTTTCGGGCAGGCTGTCGATGAAACCCGGAAGAACATTGTTCATGCGGATGTTCTCTGTCGCGTACTTGTCGGAATAGAGTTTTGTGAACGCGGCGAGCCCGGCCCGGAAGACGCCCGACGTGGGGAAAAGAGGATCAGGTTCGAATGCCGCGAAGGTTGAGATATTGATGATTGCTCCGCCGCCCTGCGCCTGCATCAAGGGGGTGACAAGCCGTGTCGGACGGATAGCGTTCATCAGGTAGACTTCCATCCCTTGATGCCAGTCGTCGTCGCTGATTTCGAGAACCGGACCTTTTGGTCCGTGGCCGGCAGAGTTCACCAAGACATCGACGCGACCCCAGCGATCCTTCGCACCTTCGACCAAAGCGTTCAGCGCTTCTCCATCAAGGTTAGAGCCAGTAACGCCAAAGCCACCAAGTTCGCCACCGAGTGCCTCACCTTTGCCGGACGAGGACAGGATGCCAACTTTGAAGCCATCTTCTGCCAGTTTGCGCGCTGCATCTGCACCCATGCCGCTTCCGCCTGCCGTAATTAAAGCTACTTTTTCTACCGTCATATCGAGAATCCTTTCTGGTTGATTCCCAAATTGTCTATTATCTGAGAAATTTCGATTCAGAATTGATGTCACATGACAGTAGAAATACTATTGTAGAATGACTGAACTTCCCCCGCTCAACAGTTTGCGTGCGTTTGATGCTGCAGGCCGCCGCCTCAGTTTCCGCTCTGCCGCTGATGAATTGGGCGTTACGCAAGGGGCTGTTGCACAGCACGTGCGCCAACTAGAAGCGCATCTTGATCTGATCTTGTTTGAGCGTGTTCCAAAGGGTCTGGCATTCACATCGGTCGGGCGCAGCTATCACAACAGGATTGCGGGGATCTTCGCTGACCTTCGATCCGCAACGGCAGAATTGAAGCCGGAGCCAAACAAAGTCGTCATCAGCGTCACACCGACCTTTGCTGCGAAATGGCTGATCCCCAATCTGCCGGACTTCACCGTAGCCCATCCTGATATCGATTTGCGGATTATGGCGACCGAAAGAGTTTCCAGCTTCCACAGCGACAGGATTGACCTTGCAGTGCGTCAGGGATCGCCGCCGTTTGGCGCGTCACTGGACGTAACGCTTTTGTTCAGGCAATCGCTGATCGCGGTCGCTGCGCCGCAGTTTGGGGACATGGGTGACACTCCTCTTGAACCAGATAAACTTGCAAGTATGCCGAAGATTCATGACACCCACGACCAATGGCCCAGCTACCTCGCGCATTTGGGTGTACAGGAACAGTCGCCTCGGCACCTTCGTCTGAGCCAAACGTCTCTTGCGGTCGATGCCGCTATCGCCGGGCAAGGTCTGGCCTTAGTAAGCCGGTTTCTGGTGGCTCATGACCTTGAGGCTGGACGCTTGGTCGAGGTTGGCGCAGCGCTGGACGCGGGTGGAAGTGATTTCTATGTCCTCATGCCGCGAACAGCCAAGAACAGCGAGACGGTCATCAATGTCGTGACGTGGCTTAAGGCGCGCTCGGCCGAAGATAACTGACTGCCTAGGAACCTAAGCGGTCTTTAAGACCATCGGGATGAACGACAGCAAATCCGCAAAGTAGACGTTCAAGCAAGCTGCAGCGAACGACCGCTCTGAACAGCAGGTTGTACTGGCCTAGCTGAGTTTGGTTCGAGTCTTTCTGTGAGCGCTATAAAAGGAGCGCTCGTTAGGATTTCTTGTTTTGAAAAAGCAGCGATAACAGGCCAAGAATGGCGGACGCTGCCATCAACAACAAAGAGACCGCGTTTAGGACAGGCGTCGAACCTTGTTTTAGCTTGTCGAACATTGTGATCGTCAGCGGCGACTCCGATCCAACAAGCATGAGCGTTGTGTTGAAGTTCTCGAAGCTCATTAACATAGCGACCACTGCGGATGCTAAAATCGCTGGTAACAAAAACGGTATGGTGATCTGGCGGATTGCACCCCATTTACTGGCGCCCAGATTCAACGCCGCTTCCTCTAGGCTGGGATCAAACTTTTGCAGCCGCGCAGAGATTACAAGTGTTGCAAAGGTGGTGATAAAGGAAAACTGCCCCAGGATTACCAGCATCAGGCCAGGCCTGAGACCGTCGAACCACAGTCCGGTCGCATCCTCCAGTGTATTCGCAACCGAGCTGGAAAATACAAGGATCGAGATGCCCAGGATCACACCAGGAATAATCAGGGGCAGTAGCATCAGCATGTAAAGCAACGCCTTGCCTCGGAATTCATGACGCGCGAACAGAAATGCATTACTGGTGCCGACAGCTACGGAAAGGCCAGAAACCCAGATCGCCACGAAAGCAGAGGTTCCGATCGAGCGCATGATCGAACGCTCGTTGAAAACACCGATGAACGGTGCGTCGGTGCCAAAGAACCAAGCCAGCGTGAAGCCTTCCCAGGGAAGCGATGGAAACACACTGTCGTTGAAGGCAAACACACAGACCACTGCCAATGGTAGCGCCAGATAGATGAAAAAAACGGCGACGTAGACGCGATAGCAAAACCGGGTAAAAACGGGTTGGGGAATGCTGGGTATCATGAGCGCCCCATCGTATTGGACAGAGACTGGCCTGACACTTTTAGCCCAAGGAAGACAACAAGCGATGAAAGCGCCAAAAGAAGAAAGCCGAAGGCCGACCCAAGTTCCCAGTTAAAGCGCGTTATGAACTGAGTATATATCATACCTGTGAACCAAAGGCTGTCTTTGCCGCCCAACAGGATTGGCGTTAGATAGTTGCCCAGCGACAGCATGAAGACGACGATGCAGCCAGACACGATGCCCGGCATGGCGTGCGGGATCACGATCTCGCGCATAATAGAGGTGTTTGTACCCCCGAGGTCATAGCCCGCTTCGATCAGGCTGTCGTCCAGACTGTCCAGGGTCGTGACAAGCGGTACGACCATAAACAGGATCGAGGTGTAGACGAGGCCGACCATGATGGCCGCGTCGTTGTAGAGCATTTCGACCGGTCCAGTGACCAATCCAAGATATTGCAGTAGATTTGAGAACACCCCAGTCTCGCGCAGAAGGATCATCCAGCCAAAGGTTCGTACAAGTTCCGAGACCCAAAACGGGATCATGCACATCAGAAACAGCGTTGTCTTAGCCCGACCCTTGGTGAGTTTGGCAATGTAATAGGCGATCGGGAACCCAAGGATCAGCGTGAGCACGGTCGCCAAAACCGACATGATCGTGGTGCGAGCGAAGGTGCGCCAGTACAATGGCTCAGTGAAGAAAGCGGCATAATTGGCAAATCCAGTATCGTAGTCTCGCGGCCCAACCTTTTCGCTGATCGAGACAATGAAGAGGCCAACATGAGGCAGGATGATCAACACCGTCAGCCACAGGAAGATCGGTGCCAGCAGCAGATAGAGTCCCAACCGTGAGGTATCGGATGACATGTCCTAACCCTCAGCCGCTTGGTAACAGCGTGCTTGTGCAGGATGCCAACGCGTGCGTATTGCGTCCCCCTTTTGCAAGGAGGAAAAACCGCCAGTCTGAGGCAACGCAACCTTCCAGAGGACGCCACCCTCGGCTTTAACTGTGACCATGCTGTTTGCGCCATTAAACAATACTGCATCTACGATGCCATGGCTGACATTCGACGCTTTGTCCGCCTCGGCCCCGTTCGGCAACAATTCGATCGCTTCTGGTCGCAAGTATACCTGTAAGAGTTGTCCGACGTGGAAACCGCTATTCTGAGCGGCGACGCGAATGTCGCTTTCGCCATCGGCGCTGAGAGTCAGGACGCCATCCTTAGCCGAACTTACCCGCGCCGTGATCTTGTTCGCGTCGCCAACAAAGCCGGCGACAAAGGCAGTTTCCGGCGCGTTATAGACATCATGTGGCGTTCCGATCTGTTCGAACCTGCCGTTGTTCATCACTGCGATATTGTCGCTCATCACCAGCGCTTCGGACTGATCATGGGTTATATAGACAAAGGTGGTGTCAAATGCCGCCTGAAGCGCCTTTAGCTCGACTTTCATATGCTCACGCAGTTTCAAGTCCAACGCACCAAGGGGTTCGTCCAGCAAAAGGACATCTGGCTCCAGAACCATGCATCGGGCAATGGCGACTCGCTGTTTTTGCCCACCAGAAAGTTGGTCAACTCGACGTTCGGCAACATTGGGGAGGCCGACGCGCTCAAGAACTTTCGAAACACGTGTTTTGATCTCGGACCGTGACACCCCCCGCTGACGCAATCCAAATCCAACATTGTCGCCGATGTTCATCGTGGGAAACAGGGCAAGGTGCTGAAACACCATTGACACCGGTCGCTTGTTTGGCGGGACGCCGATCATGGAACGTCCCTTGATCAACAGATCGCCAGATGATGGCGTCTGAAAACCGGCAATCATGCGAAGCAACGTAGTTTTGCCACATCCCGAAGGACCAAGAATTGAAAAGAAAGAACCTTTCGGTACGTCAAATCTGATGTGGTCCACGGCGCGAAACGTATCGAAATCCTTGATCAGATCGCGGCACTCAAGATCGGGGTTTGTTGGTATCACAATGCAACCTCGCAAGATGCAAAGGGGCACCCAAAGGCGCCCCAGCTCGAACAGTGTTGAGGCTTTAGTTCGCGGCGTTAATCCGGTCCAATGTCGAGCCTTCCATGGCTTCAAGACCAGCGGGCACCGGCGGATACCATTTGATGTTGTCAATCGCTTCTTGATCAAAGCTGCCCTGATAGCGCGCCTTGAGATCTGCGTTCACGCCTGCGTCACCGTCCACCGCTGCGGTGAAGTTTCCGGCGGTGTTTGTAATCATCGCAGCGATTTCAGGCTGCATCACAAAGTTGATCCAGTCATATGCGGCATCGTCAGCGCGCCCACGGGCGGGCAGAACGAATGTATCGATCCAGCCGAGCGCGCCAGCTTCGGGCGCTACGAAAGTGATATCCGGATTGTCAGCGTTCAACTGCCAGCCGCCCGTATCCCAAGCCATCGACGCAATAACTTCACCCGAACGCAGAAGGTTCTTGATCTCGTCACCTCCGCCCCAATAAGTTTTCACATTGGGTTTGCATTCCGTCAATTTGGCTTCAACCTGATCAAGAATGTCCTGATACGCCTCGGTGTCGCCATACGCTGCAAACGGGTCCAATCCCATCGAATACGCAAATCCGATCAGCGTCGGACGCTTGAGGCGGTACGAGACTTTGCCTGCGACAGATGCATCGCAAAGATCGGTGTAATCCCTCACATCGCCGGCCTCTGCCGTGTTCACGACCAGGCCGCTGGTCCCCCATACATGCGGCAGGCCGTAAACCTCGCCGTCATATGTGGTATTCCCGGCGGTCGCGCTGAGCATCGATGGAATGAACAGCTCCGCATTCACGCGCGACATGTCGATCGGTTTGTAAATCCCAAACTCCTCCTGTGCGCTGGATATCCGGTCCTGACTTGGTTGTGCCAGATCAAAGCCGCCACCGTTTGTTGCGCGCAGCTTCGCAATCATTTCCTCGTTATTTGAGGTTGTTACTTCGACGGTATGGCCCGTTTCAGCCTCAAATTTTGCGATAACATCTTCCGGGGCGTAACCACCCCAGGTCAACAACCTCAGTGTTTCTGCCTGCGACATGGGTGCGGCCAATGCAGCAATGGCAATTAGTGATACAAGCAAAGATTTGTTCATTGTTTCCCCCGATGGATTTAGCGATGTGTCAGTAAATACACTGTTTTTTATAGACGTATTAAGTCAAACTCGCTTGGCGTTGTCTACTGTCTTGTTGACCTTACGCGACGGACGATAGCGTCGCGGCGAGAAAGGCAGTGGCCAACGAGTTAAGCCGCGCTGCTCCCATTAGAAAACTAAGCGCTGGTTCATAGTTGCCGTTGAAAAACTCGACCTGCCCCATAATCCAGTCGATGGCAGGCGGATGCATCGGACCCAGACTGACCTGCTCCCCTTGGAGTCCGCGTTTCTTAGTCAGCTCTGTTCAGTGTTTGGTCCTCTCTTGACCGTTGGTGATACTCCCACGGTGTGAGCCCGTCGAGGCTCGAGTGTGGGCGGTGGTGATTGTAGTCGGCTCGCCATGCCGCAATTGTGCGGCAGGCATGGCGCAATGACGGGAACAGGTGTTCGTTGAGGCATTCCTCGCGCATCCGGCCGTTGAAGCTCTCGACCAGACCGTTTTGCATGGGTTTGCCTGGTGCGATGTAGTGCCAATCGACTTTGCGCTCCTCTTGCCACTTGAGCAACGCGTTACTGGTCAGTTCGGTCCCGTAACACCTTCGGAATGATGTTAATGCAGAGGCTATGATTTCCTGCGCAGCCCTCAAATAGCGCAGCAGGTGATCATAGCCGGTTCTCAGGTCTCTACAGTGGTTTTGCGACAAACCACACCGAAGAGGAAACCGACTATGACCGACACCATTATTACACAGTCAGAAGCCGTTTTAGTGGCGATTGATATTGCCAAATCCCGCCACGAGGTTCTGCTTCAGATCCCTGGGACGAAGCGCCGACGCCGTTTCACCATTCTGAACAAGCTTGACGACTTCAATCGGTTGATCGCCATACTCATGGATTATGGCTGCCCTGTCCGCATGGCGGTCATTCGAGCCTCTCGAAATAATCAATTACCGATTGAAGCC
>NZ_WQEG01000007.1 GCF_013033515.1 Ruegeria sp. HKCCA6707
CCGTCACACCGTCTCTCCAGTGGGTCCGCACAACCTCAGCTGCGCCGGTGAAGGGCGTTCTAAGTAATACTCAAAACTTCCGCAAGAAGAAAAAACATGAAATCCGAGAAAAAGCGAAAAAATTATCAAATATATTATTTATCAATAGCTTAAATGCCCATCCACCAGCGAAACCTGTTGATGAAGGCAAGATCATCACCCCAGAGCAGAGCGGCACGACGCTTATACACATGGTTACCCACAGACTCAGGTCCTGTCAGGCGGAATCGATCCGTCTTGAGCGCGTCATCAAGCTTGAAAGCGGCAAGCGGAGCAGCAGCAGGCCGGATATGACCGAAAGGTAAATCAAGGGTTCTGGTTGAAACCCTTTGGCCAGCATCACGTAATGGAGCCCGCCTAACAAAACCGCCGGATAAACGAGGACATGCAGTTTGCGCCATCGCGGACCCAAACGCCGAACAGAACAATTGTTCGACGTTACTGCCAAAGGAACCAGCAAAAGAAATCCAGCCATGCCGACGGTGATGTATGGACGCTTAACGATGTCCGCCCAAATCTGACCCAGCACCTGAACATCCAGAAACAGCCAGACCAAAAGGTGCAGGGTGACATAGGAAAAGGCGAGAACGCCAATGGCCCGGCGGAATTTCAGCAGGTTCAAACCCAGATACTGGCGCAAGGGCGTTACTGCCAGGCCAAGGATCAACAATTGCAGAGCCAACTCGCCCAGCTTATGTTCAAGCGCGGAGATCGGCTCGACGCCCAGACCACCCGTAAGCGCGCGATAGAGAAGCCAAGGAGCGGGTATCGCCCCCAAAAGATACACCGCCCAAACCGGGATTCTGCGAAGAGCCTGGTTCACTGCTGACATGGTTTAGTAGTTCTCCCTCAGGTCCATGCCTTCATAGAGGCCAGCAACTTCTGCTTCGTAGCCATTGAACATCAGCGTCGGAATGCGCTTGGCAAAGAGGCCACCGCCCACCTGGCGCTCGCTGGCCTGCGACCAGCGCGGGTGGTTCACATTCGGGTTTACGTTGCTGTAGAATCCGTATTCGTGCGGTGCTGACATGTTCCAGCTTGTGGGTGGTTCGTCTTCGGTCAGGGTGATCTTTACAATCGACTTGATAGACTTGAACCCGTATTTCCACGGAACCACCAACCGCAGAGGCGCGCCGTTCTGGTTCGGGATCGGACGATCATAGATACCGGTCGCCATGATCGTCAGCGGGTGCATCGCCTCATCCAGGCGCAATCCTTCACGGTAAGGCCATTCCAAAACCGGAAAACGCGTGCCGGGCATCTCGTCCGGGCGATAGGCCGTTTCGAAGGCCACGTATTTGGCACCTTCTTGCACACCTGCCATGTTAAGCAGGTCCGCCAGTTCGAACCCATTCCACGGGATCACCATCGACCAGGCTTCGACACAGCGAAAGCGATAGATTCGCTCTTCAACCGTCATCTCGGACATGATGTCTTGGAAATCATAGTCTCCGGGACGATCGACAAGGCCGTCGATTTGGACGCTCCATGGTTCGGTGACCAGAGTATGCGCGTATTTCGCAGGGTCGTCTTTGCGCGTCCCGAATTCGTAGAAATTGTTGTAGCTTGTGATTTCTTCCCAAGTGTTCGGCTCCAGCGCCTCTTGCGCGGCGGCTGGACGTGCCATCGCCGTCAGCCCGACACCTGCCAGCCCAGCCATGATTTGCCGCCGGTTCAGAAACGCCGATCGCGGCGTTACGTCAGCATGTGTCAAAGTGTTGGTCCAGCGATGCGCCATTCCGGTCTCCGTCTTATAACTTTGCTCGGTGTTCGAGATAGCGTTTGTTAGCACAGAGCCAAGGAAACACGCGTAACGATTAAGAGACTAAGCTGTAATGAAAACCCAAAGTCCGTTGCTGCGGCGCTAAAGCAACTCTGCGCAAAACGATTGCGAACTTTCCGCCATTCCTGTCGAAAGCATTCCTGCGATCGAATATCTTGCATCGCAAACAAAGTTTATTTTGGGATAGTCGAATTGCTTGTGTTCAAAGCCTTCCCGCTGTCATTTTCCATATTGTGGCGGTTTGTTCTTGTCTTTCCGGTCATGCTTGTTGCCCTATTCCTGTATGGGCTGGCAGGCGGATTGGTGGGTTTGTTGATAAACCTGCTGCTACCCGGTCTCTATTTCATTGTTTTCTTCTTCATCAGTGTTTCATCTGCTGTGATCCCTATTCTGGTAGGAAACCGACTTGGGTTTCTGGCAAGAAACATGACCCCGCGTGGCGGTTACAAAAAGCTCGTGGCACCCGCTCTTATGTACGGGGCAACCGAGGCTATCCTGGGCGGCTTGTTGTTGGCCCCAATCATTGGGCTGCAATTGACCACCTCCCTAACCGGATTGAGCAACGGCTTCGAACCCGCTCCTGTCGAACCACTCAGCGCCGTGCTTTCAGAGCACAACCCTGTGGTGGCGCTGATTGTCATTTTGGGGTTCTCGGCAGTGCGCGCGCTTCTGATGGTGCCGATGGCAGCGGCCGCACTCGGCCTTGATCCCAATGACCGGCCCTACACACCGTTTAGAAATATCGGGAAGTCCTTTCTGCCTTTATTCAGTCTGATAACGCTAAGCTACGTGCTGATGGTGATCCTGATTATCGCCGCAGGCATTGGGTTTGCTGCATATGCCGACGGAAACCCCGCATTTGCCAATCCGCCTGTGTACAAGGCCGATCCTTCCTGGTCGAATATGATAGCGGTGTTTCAGCACTATTGGGTCATAGTTGTAGCGGTCTTTATTATCGGTATTTGGACGCTCAGCCTACAATGCGCGGGTGGCGTTCTAGCCTATTTGAAACTACGCGGTGACGGTGCATTTGTCCCAATGCCAGAGACTAAGGATCAGCCGCTTGCCGCGGCTCCATTTGGCGCACAACCTTCGGGCCCGCGTATGTCAGCTGAAGATCTCCGCGCCTTGCGCAAAAGTCGTGAATTTCGCGATAGCTAGCAAATTACCAAAATAGGTAAGCCCTGCCAGGGTGGCAGGGCTTGTCTTATTTATTCGGACAGATCAATGCACGACGGCATCGTCGGGACGTGGGCGTTCTGAAGTGCCCAGGCGATCCCCGATGATCAGCCCATCCGAACCGGCAGTCACAGGGATGGTCTCGCCGTCCTTGATCTCACCAGCCAGCAGCGCCTCTGCCAGAGGGTTCTGCAGCGCACGCTGGATCACACGCTTGAGCGGACGTGCCCCAAAGACCGGGTCATAGCCTTCGTTGGCCAGCCATTCCCTTGCGCTATCGTCCAAAGCCAGCTCGATCTTGCGGGCAGCCAGACGTTTCTGCAAACGTGCCATCTGGATATCGACGATGCCATCCATATCGGCCCGCTTGAGCCGGTCAAAGATGATGGTCTCGTCCAGGCGGTTCAGGAATTCGGGCCGGAAATGCGCCCGGACCGCGTCCATCACATCCCGCCGTGCCTGTGCGCTATCTGCACCCTCGGGCAATTGGCTGAGCGCCTGAGACCCGAGGTTCGACGTCAGGATGATCAGCGTCTGTTTGAAGTCCACGGTGCGGCCCTGACCATCGGTCAGAACACCATCATCGAGAACCTGCAACAGTACGTTGAACACATCCGGATGCGCCTTTTCGACCTCGTCAAACAGCACGACCTGATAGGGCCTGCGCCGCACCGCTTCGGTCAGCACACCGCCTTCGTCATAACCGACATAGCCCGGAGGGGCACCGATCAGACGAGCAACCGCGTGCTTCTCCATAAACTCAGACATATCGATGCGCACCATCGCATTGTCATCGTCAAACAGGAAATTCGCCACGGCCTTGGTCAGCTCGGTTTTACCCACGCCAGTGGGTCCAAGGAACAGGAACGAGCCCAGCGGGCGCCCTTCGTCGTTCAGACCCGCACGCGCACGGCGCACCGCATTGGCCACGGCGGTGACCGCCGCATCCTGACCGATCACGCGGGAGTGCAGATCGTCTTCCATCCGCAGCAGCTTCTCACGCTCGCCTTCCAGCATTTTGGCGGTCGGGATACCTGTCCAGCGCTCGACCACGGATGCGATCTGTTCCGGCCGCACGGTTTCCTCGGCCATCATTGCGTTGCTTTCGGCGTTCTCGGCCTCGGTCAGCTGTTTCTCAAGCTCGGGTATGATGCCATAGGACAGCTCACCCGCTTTCGCCAGATTGCCTTCGCGCTTGGCGATCTCAAGGTCAGCCCGTGCCTTGTCGAGCTGCTCTTTAAGATCACGCGCGCCGGCAAGCTTGTCGCGCTCGGCCTGCCACTGGGCGGTCATCTCGGCAGATTGCTCCTGCAGGTCTGCCAGATCCTTTTGCAAGGTTTCCAGACGATCCTTCGACGCCGCATCATCCTCAAGCTTCAGCGCTTCTTCCTCGATCTGCATCTGCAAGATCTGACGGTCCAACTGGTCCAACTCTTCGGGCTTACTATCAACCTCCATCCGCAAACGCGAAGCCGCCTCATCGACCAGGTCGATGGCTTTGTCGGGCAGGAAACGGTCGGTGATATAGCGATGCGAGAGCGTCGCAGCCGACACCAGCGCCGAATCCGAGATGCGCACGCCGTGGTGCAGTTCGTACTTCTCCTTGATCCCGCGCAGGATGCTGATCGTGTCCTCGACCGTCGGCTCCTGCACCATCACAGGCTGAAAGCGACGGGCAAGGGCCGCGTCTTTTTCAACGTATTTGCGATATTCATCCAGAGTGGTCGCACCGATACAATGCAGCTCACCGCGGGCAAGCGCAGGCTTGATCAGGTTGGCAGCATCCATCGCGCCATCGGATTTACCGGCCCCGACAAGCGTATGCATCTCATCGATGAACAATATGATCTCACCAGCGGCTTCAGTGACCTCGGTCAGAACCGCCTTGAGGCGTTCTTCGAACTCGCCCCGGTATTTCGCACCGGCAATCAGCGCGCCCATGTCGAGCGCGAGCAGTTTCTTGTCTTTCAGGGATTCCGGCACGTCACCGTTGATGATGCGCAGGGCCATGCCCTCGGCAATTGCGGTTTTACCAACGCCGGGTTCCCCGATCAGAACCGGATTGTTCTTGGTACGGCGAGACAGAACCTGCATCGAGCGGCGTATCTCTTCGTCGCGCCCAATAATCGGGTCGATCTTGCCTTCGGCGGCCGCCTCGGTCAGGTCTCGCGCATATTTCTTGAGCGCGTCATAGCCTTCTTCCGCCGACGCGGTGTCGGCGGTGCGCCCTTTACGGATGTCATTGATCGCCTCATTGAGTTTCTGGGCCGATACCGCTCCTGCCTCCAAGGCCTCTTTGGCTTTGGACTTCACCATGCACAGCGCCATCAGAACCCGTTCGACCGGCACAAAACTATCGCCCGCCTTAGCGGCGATCTTCTCGGCCTCGTCCAGAACCTTGGCGGTCTGACTGTCCATATAGATCTGGCTTGCATCACCGCTGACCTTCGGGATCTTGCCCATCGCAGCGTCCAGCGCTTCAACCACGCGGGCCGGCGCGCCGCCCGCGCGTGTGATCAGGTTGCTGGCCAGCCCCTGATCGTCATCCATCAATGCCTTGAGTATGTGTGTGGGCTCCAGCCTCTGGTGTCCTTCGCGCAGTGCAATGGTCTGCGCCGCCTGCACGAATCCCCGTGCCCGCTCGGTGAACTTGTTCAAGTCCATGCGTTCTCTCCTTTTCAAAGCGCCTCTTGTATTCTGCGCCCGCTTGGCGGCACGCATCGGTCGAGGCCTCACATTCAATCTGGGAAATATCTCTGCCGGTTCAAGAGGCTGATCCGCAAATTCCCACCCTATCTGCGAGGTACTGAATAGAGAGTGTATCCCCCTGTCATCGCAACCTCGCGAGCGCCATACATCTCGACCAAAGACCGCGCCACATCGCTGCCGGAAGGGCACGAGACAAGATCAGCCGCGTCATCCAGAAAATTCACGGTGAACGCGGTTTCACCGGTCAATTGACACTCATCATCTGTGGACCGATAGCCGCCGACAAATCGCAGATCATCATTCGGAGGGACAACCGCATCAACCGAGGTTTCAGAAGGTGTTTGCTGACAGGCAGCCAAGGCAAGACAGAACAAAACCAGCTTTTTCATATCGGTCCCTTTCAAAGAATACCCCAGTTTATCACGAGACCGCACCACTTGCATGGACACAAGCGCCCGAACCCGCTAGGACGCAGACGTTTGCCAAAAAGGAGCCCCCCAATGTCTGATGACCGTCTGATCGTTGCCCTTGATGTTCCCAACGCCCTGCAGGGGCTGGCACTGGCCGAACGGCTGGGCGACAGCGTGTCTTTCTATAAGATCGGGCTTGGTATGCTGACCGGTGGCGGGCTCGCTTTGGCCAATGAACTGAAACATGACCATGGCAAACGCATCTTTCTGGATATGAAGCTGTTTGACATTGGCAATACGGTCGAAAGCGCCGTGCGGGGGTTGGCGCAGTTTGATCTGGATTTTCTGACGGTTCATGGCGACCCACATGTGGTGCGTGCGGCAAAAGAAGGCGCTTCGGGGAAGGATCTGAAGATCCTGGCGGTGACAATTCTTACTTCTCTTAACCGAGACGATCTGGACGCCAGTTTGCTCAAAGCTGGCGATGTCCAGGATCTGGTTGTCGAGCGCGCGGCCAAGGCGCTGGAGGCCGGGGCCGACGGTGTAATTGCCAGCCCGCAGGAGGCCGCCCTGATCCGTGCCCTGCCCCAAGCCGATGGCCGTCTGATCGTCACTCCCGGTGTGCGCCCGGCAGGGGCAGCGTTGGGGGATCAGAAACGCGTGGCTACACCCGCCAGCGCCATCAGTGACGGCGCAGATCACATCGTTGTCGGTCGCCCGATCCATCAAGCGGATGATCCAAAAGCGGCCGCGCAGGCGGTTCTGAACGAGTTAAATTCTTTGACACGGCATTGAACGCACCGGCGGTTGGCCACAAAAATCTTACAGCTTCGCGGTCCAACAGGTTGACCTTACGTCAGTTTTGCCGATTCTACGCCAATTTGCCCCTGTGCCCGAAACCACACAACACATTCCGTAGATTGCACACATGCGGTTCCACGCTATCGAAAAACTGTGTTTTCGGCGATTCTAGCAGGGAATACTCCCCGCGGGCCGTGTCTTCCTGAGGTCCGTCACCTTCCCCCGCACTCTTTAATGCGGGGGGTTTCTTTCAAACAGATGATGTTTCGGTTCAGTGCTGGGTATCCGCAAGGTAGTCCTGCAGCCGTGTTATCAGGTGAGGAACTGCCAAAGGGTGCGCCTCGAATCCTTTGGGCGTCATCATCTGCCATCCCTGCCCTTCGTCCCCGAACACGATCTGATCTCGATCTGTTGGCGGTCTTTGGGCGACAAAAAACCAATTCTGATCGTATTGCCGTGACCAGACAATATCAGAAGGCTTCAAACCCAACCCTAGTTCCTCAAGAGTTTCGCGTATCACACAATCCTGTGGGCTCTCGTCGTCCTCTCGGCCGCCTCCCGGAAAATCCAGATGCCCCGGAAACGGTATGGGTTTGTGACTGTCGCGTCGAATGACCAAAAGATCGGCGCCCAAGAACAACGCCACCTTCGCTCCGTTGAACTCCATCACTGGCTTTCCCTTTTGCACCCGACACATTAGCCTTTAGGGCATATCCCACTTCGCGCCAAAGCGCATTATACTGGATCAATATAACATGCCCGGCCTGTGCCGAGATTGCCTAACATGTCTTGATGACCAACGGCGCTGCCCCAGCTGTGGCAGCCCACGGATTACATCGCATCCTGAACTGTTCGACCTCACCATTGCGCATATGGATTGCGATGCGTTCTATGCCTCGGTCGAGAAACGCGACAACCCAGAGCTGGCGGATAAGCCTGTGATCATCGGCGGTGGAAAGCGCGGGGTCGTTTCCACGGCTTGCTATGTGGCGCGCATTCGCGGTGTACGCTCGGCAATGCCGATGTTCAAAGCCCTGCAGCTTTGTCCCGACGCCGTTGTGATCCGGCCGCGGATGTCGGTTTATGCCGAGGTGTCGCGCGAGATCCGCAAGATGATGGATGAGCTGACACCCGTGGTCGAACCACTTTCGTTGGATGAAGCGTTCATGGATCTGTCCGGCACGCAGCGTCTGCATGGCGCCCCACCCGCCGTCATGCTGGCCCGTCTGGTCAAACGCATGAAGGATGAGCTGGGCCTGACCGGCTCGATCGGGCTGAGCCACAACAAATTCCTGGCCAAAGTGGCCTCGGACCTCGACAAGCCGCGCGGGTTCTCGGTGATCGGAAAGGCGGAAACAGCGTCCTTCCTGTATGACAAACCGGTACGTTTGATCTGGGGGATCGGCCCTGCTGCGCAAGAGTCGCTGGAGCGCGCTGGTATTCGAACCTTCTCGGACCTCTTGCGCTGGGATCAAGAGGCGCTGACCGCAAGGTTTGGATCAACAGGATATCGGCTGTGGCATCTTGCACGGGGCCAGGACAAACGCCGCGTCTCGGCCCATGAACCGATGAAGTCTATCAGCAATGAGACCACATTCTTCGAAGACACTGCCAGCACCATCATACTGGATGGCCATATTTGGCGTATGTCTGAAAAAGTGGCCGATCGGGCCAAAGCCAAAGGTCTGGCGGGGCGCGTGGTCACTCTGAAGCTGAAGAAAGCCAATCACAAGATTATCACCCGGCGCGTGTCGCTGCGCGATCCGACGCAGATTGCAGACCGCATCTATCGCACCGCGCGCGCATTGTTCGATCAGGTTGGTGACGAGGGTCCCTATCGGCTGCTGGGCTGCGGCCTGTCGGATCTTTGCAGCGAAGATCAGGCCGACATATCGGGCGACCTTCTTGATCCCGGCGCGACCCAAAGGTCGCAGGCCGAACGCGCGACGGATGAAATCAGAAAGCGGTTTGGTTCGGACGCGATCCTGAAAGGCCGCGCATTGCGCTGAGCGCTATTCGGCTGCCAGCGGTGTTTGGTTCTGGCATAGACGGCAAATGTCTGAGATCACGTCTTGCAGAACCTGCCGGAAGTTCAGGAAATTGGCATTCGGTTCGATCCGGTCTTCGTCCATATAAAGCGCCCGATCAATCTCGATCTGAACCGCGTGCTGATTCCGCATCGGGCGACCATACGTCTGCGTGACATATGCCCCGGCAAAAGGTGCATTCCGTGCAACCCTGAAACCGGCCGCGACAAAGGCGCTTTCGATATGATCGACAATCTCAGGTGCTGCAGACGCACCAAACCGATCACCCAGAACAATCTCGGGATGCTTCGAGTTGGTGGGCCCGCTCAGCGCGACAGCTTCATGTGGCATCGAATGGCAATCCACCAGAATCGCGTGCCCGAACTGTTTGTGAGACTCCAGCAGAAGCGATTTGAGCCGCGTATGATAGGGGCGCCAATAGGTATCGATGCGCAAGCGCGCCTCATCCATTGTCAGCTTGCCCCGGTAGATGGCCCGCCCATTGGCAACAACGCGGGGAATCACACCCAGCCCTGACGCGACGCGCGGATTGTGCCCCTGCCTCCGCGCGCCCTGGATCAAGGCGGGGTCAAGCTCTTCCGCGCTGCGATTCAGATCCAGATAAGCCCGCGGCATCGCAGCTGCGATCAACGGAGCTCCATGTGCTGGTGCCGAGGCAAACAATTGATCTACAAAGGCATCTTCCGAAGACCGAATCGCATGTTGCCCCAATACCGAGTGCCGTAAAAGCGAGTCAGGATAGCGCCGACCGCTGTGAGGTGAAGCAAACACCACGCATGAACTGCGCGTTTCGGGCATATCCAGAACGTAGGCTGAACTGTGCATAAGGTCTCCTTGTCGGATACGAACATAGACTGGAAAATAGTTCTTCCAAACCCCTTGATCCCCTTTCCGACTCCTTTTATAGAGCCCGCTACCGGCGCGGGGTTCCGCGCCCCATTTCGTTATGGGGCAGGTCACGCAAAGGTTCATGGGCGGTTAGCTCAGCGGTAGAGCACTTCGTTGACATCGAAGGGGTCACAAGTTCGATCCTTGTACCGCCCACCATGATTTCACTGTTCCGGGCTTCCGGGACACCCGAGTAACCCAGGCGCTGGCCACGTCCTTGATGAAGGCGCCGCAGATTGGAGACAGACCATGAAGGTCAAGAACTCGCTCCGCTCGCTCAAGAACCGGCACCGCGATTGCCGTATTGTGCGTCGCAAAGGCCGCGTCTACGTGATCAACAAGACGCAGCGCAAGTTCAAAGCACGTCAGGGCTGAGAACAGCATAAATCGAATTCAAAAAAACCGCGCTTTTGGGCGCGGTTTTTTTGTTTTTGGTCCAAACGATTGCCAACTAGAACGTATAGCCGGCGTGCAACATGATTCCGAACACCATCAGCAGGTTCAGGACCATGGAAATCCCGTTGCCCAGATAGATCGGCAACTTGCCCACCACTAAACCGTAGACGAACCACAAAAGGGACAGCAGCGCATAAAGCGACCAGGATATAAGCGACTGGCCTTCGGCATGTTGGGAATGGGTGAAGTAGAGCTTGATAAGCTGCGGCACCGTCGCGAACGGGCCCGCGACGCCGACAAAGATCATGAAGCTTTCAAACCGCGCCAACCAATGGCCAAGATCCGACTTTTCCAGTTTTTCAGCAAGCGTTTCCGCCATGAGAACCCTCGTCGTCAATGTGATGCACCGTTCCGGTCGTGACCGAATAAAATCACGCAAACCCTAGCCCGAACACCCCCGACAACCAATACCTTTGAAATCGCAGTTTGCGCGACTTTTCTTGTGCGATGCCGGCTTCGCGTTCACCGGAACACGAGACATCAAGCCTGTGAAAACTGGCAGATTGCCGAAGCGAAAACTGCCCCCGGATTTAAGTTTACTAATTCTGTCAGTTTTACTTGCATCCTCAGCAAAATGGTATAATTGACTGAAACAGTCGGGTTGAAGCCCGCCACGAAATTCAACTTGGGAATCGATATGTTGAAATCTTCCACCTGCGTTGCTGCGGCGCTGACCGCTCTGATCGCAGCTTCAGCCGCCGCCGAAGGTGAGCTGAACCTATACTCTTCGCGCCACTATGACACGGACGAACGGCTATACACCGATTTCGAAGAGGCCACCGGCATCACGATCAACCGCATTGAAGGCAAAGCTGACGAGTTGATCTCGCGTATGGAAGCCGAGGGTGCGAACTCTCCTGCCGACATTCTGCTCACCGTGGATACGTCGCGTCTTGAACGCGCCAAGAACGCTGGGATTCTGCAAGCGATTGACAGCGAAGTGCTGGAAGATCGCATCCCTTCCAACCTGCAAGACAGCGATAACCAGTGGTTTGGCTTCTCGCAGCGCGGACGCATCATCTTTTTCAACAAAGAGACGGTTGATACTCCACCAGCCACCTATGCGGATCTGGCAAAGCCCGAGTTCAAGGGCATGGTCTGCATCCGCTCGTCGACCAACACTTATAACCAGACCCTGCTGGCATCGATCATCACGCATGAAGGAACCGAGGCCGCCAAAGATTGGGCCGCTGGAATTGTCGAGAACATGGCCCGCGACCCACAAGGTGGCGATACAGATCAGCTGCGGGGCATCGTTTCGGGTGAGTGCGATATCGCCGTTTCAAACACCTACTACTTTTCCCGCGCGATCCGCACGGATGTCAAAGGGGTTTCCGCCGAACGTGACATGATCGGGTGGATCTTTCCCAACCAGGACGGCTATGGCGCTCATATGAACCTGTCGGGCGCTGGCGTTGCCGCGAATGCGCCGAACAAGGACAACGCGGTCCTGTTTCTGGAATACCTGGCCAGCGATCAGGCCCAAGAATACTTCTCGGCAGGCAATGACGAGTTCCCGGCTGTGGTCAACGTCGAACTTGCGGACTCGGTCAAAGCTCTGGGCGAATTCAAGGCCGATGAGATTGATCTGTCGGATGTCGCCAAGAACATCCCCGAAGCGCAGAAGATCTTCAACGAAGTCGGCTGGAAGTAACCAAAATCCACTCACCGATCTACTGGGGGCGCAATTTCGCGCCCCTTTTTCTGTTGATTACCTTATAATTTTATCGCAATATTCTCATATTAGCGATTTCTTCTCACTTTAGGTCGATGCTAGATAACCTGTCAAACCGCCTCGCTACCAGATTGAATGAGCTACGCCAGTCTCGCGATTGGTCGCTCGACCACCTGTCGCAGGCCAGCGGTGTTAGCCGGGCAACACTGTCCCGCATGGAACGGGGCGATGTCAGTCCAACAGCAGAAACGCTGGGGCGCCTTTGCGCCGCTTACGGCCTGCCGATGTCGCGTCTGTTGATGATGGTCGAAGACAGTTTCGATCCCAAGATCCCTTTTGAACGCCAGCCCGAATGGCGTGACCCCGAAACTGGCTTTACGCGCCGGTCGGTCTCACCGCCAGCGACGGGGTTGAGCGGAGAGGTGCTTGAGGGGCATTTGCCACCGGGCGCAACCATCTCTTACGAGACCCCTCCGCGCCCGGGGCAGGAACATCATCTGATTTTGCTGGATGGCGCGTTGACGCTTACGGTGGACGGCACGGCACACGCACTCAATGCCGGGGATTGCCTACGCTATCATCTGGCTGGGCCAACGCGATTTGAAACCGGCCCCGCACGCGGGGCCCGCTATCTTTTGGTGCTGATATGATTACCCGCCTGACCGATGCCTATTTCGACAGCGCCGTGGATGACCTGACCGAGATATTGCATGCCTGTGTTCATACCGGTGCCAGCATTGGGTTCATCCTGCCTTTCCCGCGCGATCACGCGCGAAGCTATTGGCAGGATACCGTGCGACCGGGCGTGCAGACCGGGGCCGTGGACCTGTTTGCAGCTTACGAAGACGGGCGTATCCTTGGCACAGCACAGTTGATCCCGGCAGGGATGCCCAACCAACCACATCGCGCCGATGTCGCAAAGCTTTTGGTTCATCCAGAGGCGCGCCGGCGCGGGTTAGGCCGCAGCCTTATGCAATCGCTTTTTGACCGTGCCGCCGAACTAAACAGAACCGTACTTGTGCTGGACACCCGCAGTACCGATCCGTCGAAACTCTTGTACCAACAGCTTGGGTTTCAAATCGCGGGTGAAATCCCGGATTATTGCCGTAACCCCTTCGACGATCGATTGGAGCCTACAACCTATATGTTCAAGCACTTGGGCTGAGCCTGCATCAGGTATCAATATCCAACGCAAGCGCATGAATACGCGGCACGATATCGCCCAAGGCCTTATGCACAGCGCGATGACGCGCGACACGTGACTGCCCGTCAAATGCAGCCGCCCGAATCCGCACATTGAAGTGGCTTTCACCACCCTCTTGATACCCTGCATGGCCGCGATGGCTTTCGCTGTCGTCCACGACCTCCAGTTCAGTGGGGTCAAAGGCCGCCTGCAGGCATTCCCGAATTTCATCCGTCACAGTCATTTTTCCGCTCGACGGCAAAAAACTTGCCGCTCCCCTCTTCTACTTTCTGAGCCTTAGATTAAACTGCTGCCTCCGAGTCGAAAAGACGCGTTCGAAGGAGCAGGCCCATGACGAAATCAGATCCGTTCGGATTCGATATGTCCGTATCCAGCGCAAAGAAAAAGAAACCGCGCGGACGTCGGGGCATGTCGGGCGCGTCCGAAACTTCGGTCCGCATCTGTGACCATCCCGATTGCGAAGAACCGGGCAAGTTTCGCGCCCCAAAGGCACCTGATGTGTTGGACGACTTTTACTGGTTCTGTCAGCAGCATGTGCGTGAATATAACCAGAAATGGAACTTTTTCGACGGCACGACCGAGGCCGAGCTGAACGCACAACGCTCGAAAGACAAGGTGTGGGAGCGGGAAACCAAGCCCATGGGCGACCCCGAGGCGCGGGCCTGGGCGCGGCTGGGCATCGAAGACCCGCATCAGGTTCTGGGTGCAAACGGGACGCAGAACAAAGGCCGCACAGCCGGTACCGGTGGTCGCCGCCTGCCCCCGACCGAACGACGCGCGATCGAAATTCTCGAAGCCAATGACAGCTGGTCCAAGGCAGAAGTGCGCAAGGCCTATAAGAAATTGATCAAGGTTCTGCACCCTGACATGAATGGCGGTGACCGCAGTCAGGAAGAACAACTGCAAGAAGTCGTCTGGGCCTGGGATCAAATCAAGGACAGCCGGAACTTTAAGTGACTTTGGCCAAGCAACAGCCGCAGACGTTGACAGCCATGGCCGTCGACGTGCTGACCACGGCAGATGGCCGTGAAAAAACCGCGAAGTCGCGAGACTATGCTGCGCGCTGGCAGGCCGCTCGGGCTGGGGGTGAACTGATTGAGATTGGCGCTGCAACGCCCCCCGATCACCCCTCGCGCCCGGAAAAGCCCGAACTGCTCAGCCCGCGCGATGTGCCAAAGCGCAAGCCGGGATCCCCGGCAGGGCGTATCGCGTTGCTGCATGCGGTGGCGCATATCGAGTTGAACGCTGTGGATCTGCACTGGGACATCATCGCGCGCTTTTCCCATGTGCCGATGCCCATGGGATTTTACGACGATTGGGTCAAGGCGGCCGATGAGGAATCCAAGCATTTCAATCTGATCTGCGATTGCCTGAAAAACATGGGCAGTTTTTATGGCGCCCTGCCTGCCCATGCGGGCATGTGGCGGGCGGCCACCGATACGATGGAAGACCTGCAAGGCCGACTGGCCATCGTGCCCATGGTGCTTGAAGCGCGCGGGTTGGATGTGACCCCTGGCATGATCGATATCTTCCAGAAGGCCGGAGCAACCGACGCCGTCGAAAGCCTAAAGGTCATTTATGCCGAAGAGGTCAGCCATGTGGCCTATGGGGCCAAGTGGTTCAACTTTGGCTGCGGGCGCGACAATAGCGACCCCAAAGAGGCGTTCCACGCACTGGTCAGAAAATACTTCAAAGGCGGGCTGAAGCCGCCATTTAACGAAGAAAAACGGGCCGAAGCCGGGCTGCCACCCGATTTCTACTGGCCCCTGGCTGATGAGTTGCCCGCTTACGTGCGCTGATCCAGCGCATAACCTGACGCCCCCTCCTTAGACGTCCTGTCATTGTTACAAATGCCTGTTACCGCCCCGAGTATGGGCCGGTGTTCAGGCCCATATCCGATTTGTCCGAAAGGAGATTTAGATATGGAAAACCTGATCTTCTCAGTTCACGCGACGGCATTATGGTGCGCCTTGGGCGCGGCCCTGCTGCTTTGCGGTTATCTGTCTTTGAACTTGAGGCGCCCGCAACTTGGGCTCTGGCCAAGCGCCAGCGGCTGGCGACATCATACCGCCTTTGGATTGTTCCGGCTGTTTTGCGGGGCAACCGTAGTCTTTGCGTTTAGCGAGGTTTGGGTGAATGGTTGGGGCCATTGGATCCGCTATGCCATCGGCCTGCCCATCATGGTGCTGTCCTTTGGGATAACGCTTTGGGGTTATCGTTTTCTGGGCCTCGACAACACCTATTGCGAAAGCGAGGGTCTGGTGACCGGTGGCATGTATGCCTATTCCCGCAACCCTCAATATGTGACGTCGGTCCTGTCCACGGTTGGGTTAGGGATCACCAGCGGATCCTGGACAACGCTGATGCTGGCGGCGATCCTCTTCGTGATCTACTTTTTGTTTGTCCTCAATGAAGAGCGGTGGCTGCTGCATGGCTATGGCCGAGCCTTTCAGGACTATATGCAATCGACCCCGCGCTTTGTGGACGAACGCAGTCTGATACGCGTGCGCGACGCCCTTCTCGACTAGGCTGGGCCTATCAATAAGGCCAGTTTGAAAGAATAATCCGTTCAGCTTGCGCCGGGGGCGGCTTTCCCTTGCCCTCACCCGGAATATGTTGCACCACACACAGGTTCAAACCCGGTGAACGGGCCACAGGATAAGGACAAGGCGCATGGCTGACGGATCGATTGACGTAAACGCAAAACCTACCGAAGAAATCTCGGTCCGTGACGTGTTCGGCATTGACAGCGACATGAATGTCAAAGGCTTTGCCGAGGCCACCGATCGTGTCCCAGCCATCGATCCGACCTATAAGTTCGACCCTGAAACCACGCTGGCGATTCTGGCTGGCTTTAGCCATAACCGCCGCGTCATGATCCAAGGGTATCACGGAACGGGTAAGTCCACCCATATCGAACAAGTCGCTGCCCGCCTGAATTGGCCTGCAGTCCGAGTGAACCTGGACAGCCATATCAGCCGGATCGACCTGATCGGTAAAGACGCCATCAAATTGCGCGACGGGAAGCAGGTGACCGAATTCCACGAGGGTATCCTGCCCTGGGCCCTGCGCAATCCTGTTGCGATTGTGTTTGACGAATACGACGCGGGCCGTGCGGATGTGATGTTCGTGATCCAGCGTGTGTTGGAACATGACGGCAAGCTGACTTTGCTTGACCAGAACGAGATCATTACGCCGAACCCCAATTTCCGCTTGTTTGCTACGGCAAACACCGTTGGCTTGGGTGACACAACCGGCCTCTACCACGGCACCCAGCAGATCAACCAGGCTCAGATGGACCGTTGGTCTTTGGTGTCGACGCTCAACTATCTCAGCCACGATGCCGAGACGATGATCGTTCTCTCAAAAGCGCCGCATTACAACACCGCTGAGGGCCGTAAAACCGTCAGCCAGATGGTCACCGTGGCCGACCTGACCCGGACCGCCTTCATGAACGGCGACCTGTCTACGGTCATGAGCCCGCGGACCGTAATCAACTGGGCGCAGAACGCCGAGATCTTCCGTAATGTTGGCTATGCCTTCCGACTGTCCTTCCTGAACAAATGTGACGAGCTGGAACGTCAGACCGTCGCTGAGTTCTACCAGCGTTGCTTTGACGAGGAACTGCCTGAGAGCGCAGCAAGCGCAAGTCTGGGCTAGAGCTGCTTTGCATATCGGGCTGATCGGGGGAATTGGTGTTGCTGCGACGGTGGCGTACTACCAGCGCCTGACAGCCGCAGTTTCCGCGCAGGGACAGGCGCTTGAACTGACCATTGTTCATGCCGACGTTCAGGAATTGATCCGCAACAACCTGGCGGATCAACGTGACGCGCAAGCGCAGGTATATGCCAGACTGATCGACCGGCTGAAGGCCGCAGGTGCGGATTGCGCAGCGATCACGTCTTTGGGTGGTCATTTCTGCTTTGACGAGACAGTGTCAAGATCATCGCTGCCCTTGGTTTCGGCGGTCAAGCCGCTTGATGCGTATTTCCAGACCCAGGGGTTTTCCAAAGTCGGCCTGTTGGGAACGCGCGTCGTGATGGAAACCCGTCTGTACGGTCAGCTTCAGCATACTCAAGCTGTTACGCTCGATGATGAGCTCGAGCCCCTCGCCCAAACCTATCAGGACATGGCGGTCTCTGGTACCTGTAGCGGCGATCAGCGATCCCTCTTTCTGGATGCCGGACGACGCATGGTTAATGAATTGGGCGCGGACGCTGTTGTTCTTGCCGGAACAGACCTCAACCTTGCCTTTGAAGGCCAGTCACCAGGCTATCGCGTCGTCGATGCACTTGATGTTCATATCGACCAATTGGCCAAGCTGGCCGCAGGTCATCTCTCACTGTCCGAAATCATACTAAGCGAATAGTCGAAAAGAAAAAGGAGAGCGGGAGCTCTCCTTCTCTATTTGGGCTTGGTTTCGTTCGAAAACCGTAACGATCAGCCGAATTGAGCAACCTGGTCCTCGATCATCTCGGCCATTTCAACTGCCTTATCGATCAGGAACAACGCTTCCATTTTCGAAGAGGCCTTAAGAGCGACTTCTTTTCCGACCTGGAACGCCATTGTGGTGTCTGTCGAGCTCGAGTCGGCAACTTCGCTCAGTGGTGCGCGCAATTGCCCAGGGCTGAGTTCCATTTCAGAGTCGAGCAGCAGCAGGAACACTCCGTTCCCCCAATAGGTCGCAAAATTGCGTTCGTTCTTGGTCGCCATCAACAGTGCGGCACCCGCAGCGCCCATGGTTTTGCGGAATTCCGCAGCACTGCTGGATTGGAAGATACGCTCGACATCAGCCACCTTGATGGCGACGATTTTCGAAACCATCGAATGCATGGTCGACAGTTGAATCACATAGTTTTCAAACTCGGAAAGACCCATACAACCCGGTAGATCGCCAAAGAATAACGGATCGCTAAGACGCATTTCGCTCGATACTTCGGGCTCTTGCCACGTATACCCGTCTGCTTCGAATACTTCGATGGCCGCGCGTCGTTCAGCCGCCATGCGATATGCATCACCGAGGCGTTGCTTCAGATCCGAAAACTCAAACGGTTTGGTTACATAATCTGTCGCGCCTGCCTCAAACGCTTCATCAATGTACTGCTTTTGCACCATGGCGGTGACCATGATGATAGGCGTAAACGTGTAGCCCGGCAGCTTTCTGGCTTCCTCACACAGAGCGATGCCATTCATTTGCGGCATCTGAACATCCAAAAGCAGGCAGTCGAACACCTCTTTCGGGTCATTCAAGATATCAAGTGCCTCTTGTCCACTTCTAGCGGTCACAATGTCTTCATAGCCAAAGGCGGCAAGCACGCTTTCGAGAAGCTCCAGAATGCTTGGATCGTCGTCCACAGCAAGTATACGCATAACTTTTCACCAACCTCTTTGCACCGGGCATACCGAAGGCTTTTGATCACCGTGAATAGTTCGGAAATCCGGCGCGTGAAACATATAGGGTCTTAACAGTATGACTAAAGAAAGCGGCAAAAGGGTGACGTTAGATTGGCTCGCATATGTCTGCCCAAAACTTTTCGGCATTCCGGTACAGATCAGCGGGCGAACACACGTCAAACGGGAACGCCGAGGCGTTTTATCCAGAATGCAAGCCACCTCAGCACCTGATTTGGCCCGATCTTTTCGTTTCTCCACCCGCCACAATCAGACTGCGAGGCAGGTAAAACGAATCGAAATAAGAAAAACTTATTATGTTTATTTTCAATATTTTAACAGACCCCTTTCGCGCTTGGGCCTCTAAGGCCAGCATGCCCGGAGTGTTAATAACTGGGCTTTCTGTGACCCAAGTGCCACTCTACACGCCTTGAGGGAGGTGAAAGTGACACACAATCAGGAATTTCTGCCATTTACGTCACTAGGTTGTAGACAATCCCTGCTGAATCTTGTCATAAGTGTGGCGAATGTATGGGAAAAATATGGACCAACCACTCAGGTATGCGCAGGAATATCCGGCGCCGGACGCTTTTCCGGACCTGCAACCGGCCAATGACACTCGGGCCGCACCAACAGCTGGAGCGCAACGCAATTTATATGCGTTGAAGCGCAAGTCGCCGACACCTCATGGTGAAATCGGCGGGGTTCAGGCGACCGTCATGAACTTTCGCAACATCCATGAGCACGGCACTTTGCTCGCAAAATACCTTGAGATGCGTAAGCATATCTTTATCGACCGGCTGAACTGGCAGGTCGGTGAGGTAGACGGTATGGAATTCGACCAATACGACACCCCTGCATGCCAATGGGTGGTTCTACATGAATTCGGTGAGGTTCTTGGTGGTGTCAGGCTGATGCCGACCACCGCCCAATGCGGAATTTACAGCTATATGCTGCGCGATGCGCAACGCGGCATTTTGAAAGGTCTTCCGACAGACATATTGTTCATTGACGCACCTGTAAAAAGCAACGTTTGGGAAGCGTCTAGGTTCTTCATCAGCGATAGTGTTTCGTCTTCGCGCAGATTGGCGATCCAACAAGAGCTTTTTCATCAAATGACACTCGCAGCCCGAGCCGGTGGTGCGACAAGAATTTTGGGGATCGTCCCTGCGGTTTGGGCGCGTTGGTCACGCCGTCTGGGTGTTGGCGCATCACCTATCGGTGCAAAATTCTCAATTGACGGGACATGGAGCCAATCGGTCTTGTTCAACATCGAGAGCTACGCCAGCTGAAAGAGATTTGTCAGCTTACCGCGCTGCAATCGCCCGCATTCTAACCGCACCTAATCTGCTCGCGTGCGCGTGGCGCGCCTTGACCTTTCGCGATAGCTAAGATCCAAGCGCGCCTCAATAACGTCAAGAAATTACCCAATTTCTTGTGCGTTTTCTTGGATTTCGCCGCCGTTTTGTCTCAGTTGCTTCCTAGTGTGCCTAGGCTAGTCGAGTCAGAAGCGGTTACAAGTATGAAACAGGTCAATCTCAGCAGCGATCGGTTCCAAAGCAAACTTGAGATGCGTGCACTCAAGCAGGCCACTCTCAGTGTGTTGGCCGTTGACGATGAACCCGGCATTCTTGAAATGCTCCAGTCTGCCTTGCCTGAATTGGAAAACTGTCAAGTCACAACCGCCACAACAGCCGACGATGCCTTGGAATTAATTCGAAGTGCCAAAACGCCCTTCGACTGTTTGCTTTTGGACATTCAGATGCCCGAAAAAAACGGCATCGAGTTGCTGCGCGAAATCCGACGCGTACCCGGCAACCAGAACACGCCTGTAATTATGCTCACGGCAATGGACGATCGCAAACATATCGAAGATGCGTTCCTCGAAGGTGCCTTCGATTACATCACCAAGCCCTTTGATTTCTTCGAGTTGCGCAGCCGCATGAATGCAGCACATCTGTTGATGATGGAGCGGATCAAAACGCAGACTTCGACAGCCTCGATCCGGAACCTGCGCGAAGAATTGGACCACAGTCAGCAGTTCAGGTTTGATGATCCGCTTACTCTTGATGGGCTAAAACGCTGCCTTCGTTGCGTTGAATTCAGCAACTATCTCGAACAGATGACGCGCGCGCGCCGCTCAGACACCTGGGTCACCGCCGTTAAACTGCAGGACGCTCAATATCGGTTTGATCTGGGCGACTATGGCGGCTTCCGTCGCGCCATCTCTGACATCGGAGAATGTATCGAAGGCGTAACGCGCGACAGCGAATCTATCTTCTCATATCGCGGCAGCGGTGTATTCCTAATTGTGACCCACGGGCGCGAGTGTACAGATCAGATACCCTCAGAAGAGGTCCTAAACCAAAAGCTGGCAATGATCCTCAGCAACCGATGCGCCTCGGTCCATCTGAAAACTGTAATGAGCACGGCGGTTTCCATGCGTTCGATTTCCAAGGCCGGTGTCTCGGCAGCCCTAAACAAAGCCCTCGATCAGGTCAGCGAACGAGAGGACGCCTTTCGCAAAGGCACAATCGTACCGTTGCGCCCCGTTTCTAAGGATGTGTCGGACACAAAGAAAAAGGGCACAGGGCGTCTATTCGAAACGGTGATGCAAGAGCTTTACGGGAACAATTCCTATTTGGCCCGGAAATAAAACCTAGCTGACACGTTCGGCATTCAGGACAAGCGGCCCACTGGTGCGCATTGTGAATGTTAGAACCGGCTCGGGTAATTCAAAATCAGAAAGCGAGAAATTGATCCGCCTCAGCAACGAGGCCATCAAGACCATGATCTCGGTTTCTGCATATTGCGCGCCGATGCATATTCTTGGGCCGTCTCCGAACGGAATATACTGCCCGCGGGGCAAATTGGCGTTCATGAACCGCTCAGGTCGGTACTCGGCCGGCGCGTCCCACAGTCGCTCATTCCTGTGCAGTGAATAAACTGGATAGAAAAGCGCGTCGCCCTTTGCGATCTTGATTCCTTTTATTTCAACATCTGCCGTCGCATCGCGCGCAAAGAATGCCGCCGAAGGATAAAGGCGCAGCGTTTCTTTGATATGGGCGCGAAGCAATGGCATCTTTTCAAGATCGGCAAATTCAATCGGCCCACTGGCGCGCACCGACAGTATCTCGTTTCGGATGCTGTTTTGGACTTCCGGGTTCAAAGCCAGCAAATAGTAACCCCACGCCAGAGCATTGGCCGAAGTTTCATGGCCGGCCACGACAAATGTCAGCAGGTTATCGACCGTCGTTTCCTTGTCCTCGAAATCCGTCTTCAACGCTTCGATCATGAAATCCAGAAAGTCTTGCGGCTCTTCCCGATTTTGCGCTCGACGTTGTTCAATGACCAGTCGCGCCAGATCGCGCATCTTGGTAACGGGTGCTTTGCTGACGACCCATTTCTTTCGCGGCAACCACTTGGGCAATCCCATCAGGTCAAAGAGCGAAAGATCAGAAATATAGTTAAAATAGGCGATGAGCCCAACACGGATCTGTTCAGCGCTGACCTCTTCATTTCCCGAGAAAATCACCCGAGAGATATTGGTCAGTGTAGACGCGGGCGCAATTTGAGCCATGTCCACGGGGCCTTCGTTTTCGGCCAGCGAGTCGGCGACCTCCATGCCAGTTTCGGCAAAGTGACGTGCAAGAACCGGCAGATTTCTGGCCGCGAAAAGCGGCGAATACCTGCGCCTCTGCTGGCGCCATTTTTCACCCTCAGACAAAATCAAACCGTTGCCGACGGCAGATCCGATGATGTCCTTGGTGAACTTCGCCTTTGGAAATGAGCGCCCCTGTCCAACAAGGAGTTCCGTGATCATTTCCGGATCACAAATGTAATGGATGTTCAAAGGGCCGCGAACATACGTCTCGCGCAACGTTTCTGCCGGTATGACTTCGAGCATGTTTCGCCCGGCCGATCTTGCAAATTGCAAAAGTGACACCGGTTCCTCAGCAAGCCTTGCCGAAACGGGGGTGACATCAAATTGCCTCATTTTCGTCATGCCAGCAGCGGTCAAACCGTAATTCCTTTAAGATATTCGAGAACGCTCTGCCCCATTTACGGAGATATTTTCCGGATTGGCAACGTTATCGCCAAATTTTCGCCTCAACTCGGGCACTTAAGCAACAAGAAGTCTTTGGGCTCGACCGTTTCAACCAAACGGTTGCGCTGAACAATCACCGGGCTTGATTGATGACTATTGTCAAACTGTGAACCCAATTCCGACCAACTACGTCCTCATTGTTCAGCTAAGACCGAAACGAACGTTCGAATAACGAAGTTATTGCAATGACAGCCATCGAAGCAGCTCAACTGGCCCGGTCAAAGAACGAACCGGAAGACCGGCTACTGCAGAATATCAAAGACTACACGGCCATGAGCTTTGAGCTCTTGTGGCAGCGGCAAGCGATTTTTCTTGCCACGACGATACTGACCGCGTTCTTCTTTGATCCGATAAATGCGCTGTTGTTTTATGGCACAATCCTGATTTGCGAAGCTCAGGACCTTATCCTGGCCAAACGCGTGCCAAAGCTAAGGCCAGAACAACACAAAGCCATCGCAATGATGGTCATGTGGATACTGCTAAACACTATCCTCAGTTCGATCGCCATATGCTTGTACGCCGTCTCAGTCGCCTTCAAGCAAGAATCCGGTGGACATTTCACCCCTTTGTTCTTCCTTTTCGCAGCTGCCTTGTTCGCGGCGATGAACAACCATCAATTCGTTTGGGCAATGATCGTACGACTGGCCATGTACGGCATTTCGTTCATGATCATTGTCGTCAAAGACCTGTGGGTCGTCAGGCCACCGCTGTCGTCCGAGCTTTGGCTGCATTTCTTCACAGTTGTCTTTGTAATGTACTTTCTGATCGACTGTTCGCTTGTTTTCCTCAAGCTCTATCGAAGAAATCTGGAACAGTTGGAGAGATTGAAAGAAGAACATGAAAGAACAAAAGCGGCCTATGTCGCAAAAACCCAGTTCATATCGACAATTAGCCACGAGCTTCGCACGCCCCTAACTTCGATCAAGGGGTCGATTGACCTGATCAATTCCGGTGCTTTGGGTGAGGTTCCCGACAAGATGCTGAACCTCGTGCAGTTGGCCGGAAAGAACAGTGAGCGGCTGGCCTCGTTGATCAACGACATCCTGGACATCCAGAAAATGGAATCCGGTGAGATGAGTTATCGCGAAATCACGATCAGCGCTCAGGCTTTGACCCGCGAGGCGATTTCGTCGAACCTTGGATTTGCCAGCGCCCACAACGTCGAAATCAAAGAAGATATTCCGAAAACGGAAGAACTGTTGGTGCAAGGCGATGACGTTCGTCTTCAGCAGGTCTTGACCAACATGATTTCCAATGCGGCCAAATTTTCTTTTGACGGCGGGGAAATCACTGTCGGATGCAAGCGGATCGGCGACCGCGTGCGTTTCTTTGTCAAGGATCAGGGTATCGGAATACCACAAGGCAGTCGCGACAAGGTGTTTGATCGTTTCTCACAGATCGACTCGTCGGACGAGCGTCATGCGGGTGGAACTGGGCTTGGCATGAATATTTCCAAGCAGATTGTCGAACACTTTGGCGGAACGATTGATTACGAAAGCACACTTGGCAAAGGCAGCACGTTCTACGTTGATCTTCCGCTGTCCACCAAGGAAGAGCGCGCGGCATCCGCTGTTTCGGTGATACCGCAAGCCAGAATAGTACCATCCGAGTAAAGCACCCGCTGCTACAATTCCTTCAGGTCGAAGGCAGCCACTGGCTGAGCGCCATAAGACAAGCCCGACTTGAAATGTAGCTCCGAGCCGTCGACGCGCTTGATCTTGAAGGCTTTGCTGGTCAGATCTCGCGCCTCTTCGCCCGGCGGCAGTTCGCCATTCCATCCTCCAAGCGGATGATTGGCGCAGCAGTCAAAGTCGCAAAGATCGAATGTCTGAACGACCTTTACTGCACCGGGCAACTTTGTGCCTTCGCAGCGATACTGCTTTGGGAAACGGGGATCGTTGCAGACCATGTCTTGAACCTCGACGTCATCATTCCACTCAAAGCGATCAAAAGCCTCGCGCGGCGGGCCGGCATTTTCTGGATACTCGGCATCGTAGAGACCCAACAGCGTATAGCGATCATTCCATTCGCTTGTGCGCCCCTTTTTTGCATAGGTCGTCCGCGTCTGGGCCGAGTTGAAGATCGACCAAAACCCTTTGCGCGCCCGCGGTGGCATATTGCCCGTCTTGTCCGGCGGCCCCAGGAATTTGAAAACCTTGCCGCCCTGATTATCCTGCCCGATCAAACCCGGTCGGCGGTCATTCAGAACCCAGTTGGCCAGAACGATAAAGTCTCGCATCGCGACCCCATCGATCGAGAACGCGGCGTGGCAATTGTAGAACCGGTTGTTGTAGATACACCAGTCCTCGGCCCCCAGCTCTGGCTCGACGGCGTTATCACGGATAAAGGCAAAGCTATTGTCGTGAATGCGCACATTGCGGTTCCGGGTTATGCGCGGTTCTTTCTTGGTGCCCTCGATCCGCTTCTCGCGAATGTCCATTCGGATGGCATTGAACGCGTGGCTGATCTTGCAGTTTCGAACCACAACCTGGCCTTCTATGTCGAAAGCCCCCAACATCGCGCCGTTGAAAAAACTGGCGTCAAAATGGTCGCGCTTTCCCTTCACCTCGGGCCAGGTATGGCGCCCATCCCACATGTCATGATCAGGGTCCTGCACCCATGTGATGCCATCCAGAACCAGACCTTTGGTGGGTTTCTGATCTGTCTGTCGCGCATACAGGAAATACCGCCCACCTGTGCCGCTACATCCCCGCACCGTCACATCCCTGCAGGATCTGAGGTAGATCGCATTGGGCCAGCAATTTTCAAAACTCAGGTTTTCGATCACGATATGATCTGCACCAAACAGTTTGAGAAAAGCAAAATCGCCATCCAGCGGCTCCAGCCCGCCATGCCGCCCGTCATCGCGTGTTTTTCCACCGTCCAGCACCGCGCGGCCCCGGCGTGGCCCGCGAATTGTGATGGGGTGTGTTTTGGTTCCCGAGATCGCGATCACGGTTGGTGTGGGATAACGGCCCGGCAAAAGCTCAATCGTATCGCCGGGCCTGGCCTTGCCAATCGCCGTTTGCAGATCAAAAGCCCAGTCAGACGACTGATCGGTGTTGTCGCGTCGACGCAAGCTGGGGGCCGCAAAGATCAATGCCATAGCGTATCCAATCAATTTTCCTGAAACAGGAAAATTGAACGAAATTCGACCGCGCGGCGCAAGTGTTTTGCAACAAGGCGGCACCAATGGCGCGGCTCACCGGCCTCATACAGGGATCTGACGATCAGCGGTTAAACGAACCTATTGACGTAGTTTTCCAGTTTCTCTTGCCGACCCGAGCGCGGATTCGGGTTGATCCCCTGGTCCAAGACGCGCGCGGTGATCTGGTCCAGATCGCTGTCCAACATCGCCTCAGCTTCCGGGTCGGACCAACCCGCATAGCGTTCGCTCAGCGCCGCCTCCAGACCACCATCTTCGATCATCGCCGCAGCAGCTTTCAGACCACGGGCGCAGATGTCCATCCCACCGACATGAGCAGCCACCAGATCTTCGGCATCAATCGACTGACGGCGGATCTTGGCGTCAAAGTTGGTGCCCCCGGTGGTGAAACCTCCATCCTTGAGGATGTGGTAATAGGCCAGCGCCACCTCGGGCGTGTTGTTGGGGAACTGATCGGTATCCCAGCCCGACTGGTAATCGTTGCGGTTCATGTCGATCGACCCCAGCATCCCTTCTGCCGTGGCCACCGCAATCTCGTGTTCGAAACTGTGGCCAGCCAGAATGGCGTGCCCCTGTTCCAGATTCAGCTTCACCTCATTCTCAAGCCCATACTTTCTTAGGAACCCGATGCAGGTTGCGGCGTCGTAATCATATTGATGTTTTGACGGTTCCTGCGGTTTTGGCTCCACCAGAATGGTGCCTTTGAAGCCGATCTTGTGCTTGTATTCGACAACCATGTTCAGAAAGCGGCCCATGTGATCCAACTCGGCCGTCAGATCCGTGTTGAGCAGGGTTTCATACCCTTCACGCCCGCCCCAAAGTACATAGTTTTCACCGCCCAGTTTATGAGTCGCATCGATGCACGATTTTACGGTCGCCGCAGCAAAAGCAAACACGTCTGGATCAGGGTTTGTACTGGCGCCTGACATCCAGCGGCGGTGGCTGAACATATTGGCCGTGCCCCAAAGCAGCTTGGTGCCAACCTGCTGCATTTTCTCACCGATATAGTCGGTGATCTCGTTCAAAGTGCGCAGATTGTCAGCGAAATTGCCCTGCTCGGGCCGAACATCAACGTCGTGCCAGCAGAAGTAAGGCTGCCCCAGAATGTCAAACATCTCAAAGGCGATGTCCGCCTTCAGACAGGCGCGGGACATGTCGTCTTGCGGGTACCAAGGGCGCTCAAAGGTCGGACCGCCAAACGGATCGCCGCCTTCCCATGCAAAGGAATGCCACCATGCGACAGCAAAACGCAGGTGATCTTCCATACGCTTGCCCATCACGATTTCGTCTGGGTTGTAATGGCGGAAAGCCAGCGGGTTCTTGCTGTCCAATCCTTCGTATCGAACTTTTTCGATACCCTCAAAAAAACCGCTGGTCATGGTCTTACCTACTCTGTTTTTTGTCCTGGTTGCTTGCCCAGAATAATCATGGACAGCAAATCGTCATCTGTAACGTCGGCGATGTCGACCGTTCCAACCAGTTTCCCGTTTTTCATGACCGACGCGCGGTCACACAGTTCCATCACCGCATGTACATCATGGTCGATAAGGAATATTCCGATCCCCTGCGCCTTGAGCTGATGGATCAGATCCGCCACCATCTGCGTTTCATGAGGGCCCAAAGCTGCGGTCGGCTCGTCCATGATCAGAATACGTGCGTTGAAATAGACCGCCCGTGCGATGGCAACCGATTGTCTTTGCCCACCCGAAAGCGCCGAGACCGGGTCGTTGAACTTTTGAAAGTTCGGATTGAGCTGCGCCATGATCTTGCGGCATTCGGCCTCCATCGCGGCATCATTGACCAGACCCATTGGCGTGATCATCTCGCGCCCCAGAAACAGGTTCGAGGTCGCATCCAGATTGTCGGCCAGGGCAAGCGTCTGATAGATCGTCTCGATATTGTTGGCACGCGCATCGCGCGGGTTGCCGATTTCGACCGGTTTGCCATCAATCAGGATCTCGCCCTGATCCATCTGGTAAGCACCCGACAACACTTTGATCAGCGTCGATTTCCCCGCCCCGTTATGGCCCAGAAGGCCAACAACCTCACCGGGATAAAGATCGACAGAGACATGATCCACCGCCTTGATCCCGCCAAATGAGATCGAGATGTCCCGCATCTCGACCAGAGGCGGTTGGCCGGAGCCACGACCAGAACTTGAAACCTGTTTTTGAGTGTCCTGAGTTTCCATCACTTGGCCCCCAATCGCTTGCGGTAGACGATGTCGATATAGACGGCCAGCACCAGAACGCTGCCGACAACGATGTTTTGAAACGGAGCATCCACACCAACCATGGCCATGCCCGATTGCAACGCTTGCATGATCAACGCGCCCAGTATCGCGCCGTAGATCGTCCCAAGACCACCAGACAATGCGGTGCCTCCGATCACGGCCGCCGCGATCACCCGCAGTTCGTCCAGCGTCCCTATATCGTTCGAATGGTTGGCCAGACGCGCCGATGCGACAACGGCTGACACGGCACACAGAAAGCCCATCAAGGCAAAGATCTTTACGGTCAGCAGGCGCGTATTGATCCCCGAAAGCTCTGCCGCGTCCGGGTTCCCTCCGGTGGCAAAGATATAGCGGCCAAACCGCGTTTTGCGCGCCACAACGGTCAGTGTGACGGCGACAATGATCAGAATAAGGACCGAAATCGGGATACCATATCCAACGACCAGCCCCTCGGGCATTACCTCACCCCGCGCCTCAAACATGCGCTCTAGCCGGCGCGTCGGGATCGCATAGCTGTTGACGATGTAGACATATCCTAGGATGGCGATCGCGATGATGGCCGCCAAAGTTGCCTCGGCCCAAACGGGTTTGACAGGGAAACCATGCGCGGACTTGGCACGCCTGCCGCTCCACAAGGCCCAGATCGCTACCGCCGTCGCGGCAAATCCAAACAGCCAGCTTGTGGTCGTGCCCAACGTACCGTTGGTACCACCAAACATGAGGAACGTGCTGTCCAGCGGGCCAATGGTCTGACCGCTGGTCATGTACCATGCCACGTTTCGCCAAACCAGAAATCCGCCCAATGTAACAATGAAGGCAGGGATCGTCAGATAACCCACCATCCATCCGTGGAACGCCCCGATCAGAGTGCCGACAAACAGACCAACAACAACGGTTATGGCCCATGTCAGCGGATTGTTCAGGCCCATGCCCAGGATGTTCGGCAATAGCTCGGTCTGCGTCATTGCCATTACGGCTGAGGTGGTCGCCAAAAGCGCACCGACCGACAAATCGATATGTCGCGTCACGATGATAAAGACCATGCCACAGGCCATGATGGCCACCGAGACGGTCTGAATGGACAGGTTGAACAGGTTCCGGGGTGTCAGAAAACGCCCGTCAGTGACGATGTTGAACCCGATGCAAAGGATGACAAAGGCGCCGATCATACCCAAAAGTCGCATATCCAGTTCCAACTGCTGGAACAGGTTCTGCTTTGCTTTTTGAGGTACCGGCTGAGACGAAGTTTCGGTCATTTCCGATCTTTCATGTTCAGCAAAGGGTCCCTGGCCCAAAGCGCGGGCCAGGGACTTTTAGGTTTAGTTACAAGGTGCTGGGCCGTTCTCGACGCCCTGGCACAGATCCTCCAGAGGGATCCAGCCAGCATCTACAACAACCGACAGGTTGTCTTGTGTGATCGGAACCGGTGCCAGGAAGACCGAGTTCATTGTCGTGCCACCCGGCGAGGTCCAGCTGATCGCACCATCAACATCGCTCGGGCTTGTACCACCACTCAGGGCAACAGCAATCTCACCTGCCGCTTTGCCAAGCTCGCGCGCGTCTTTCCAGACGGACACAGTTTGCGTGCCCAGCGCAACTCGGTTCAGCGCCGCGTGATCGCCATCCTGACCCGAAACCGGAATACCTTCCATGCCTTGCGCGGTCAGCGCCGCAACAACACCACCCGCCGTGCCGTCATTCGAGGCAACAACCGCGTCAACGTTGTTTTCATTGGCGGTCAGGATCTGTTCCATGTTCCGCTGCGCGTTGGCTGGAAGCCAGCCATCGGTATAGGCTTCGCCGACGATGACGATGTCACCGCTTTCAACTGCGGCCTCAATGATCTCTTGCTGGCCACCGCGCAGGAAATCTGCGTTCGGGTCAGTGGGCGAACCCTTGATCATCACATAGTTGCCTTTGGGCATTGCTTCAAAAACGGCGCGTGCCTGCATGCGACCAACTTCGACATTGTCGAATGTCAGATAAAAGGCGCGATCGTCTTCGATCAGACGGTCATAGGCAATCACCGGGATGCCTTCATCTGCAGCCGCCTGCACGGCGGGGCCAATGGCCTGTGCGTCCTGCGCCAGAATGATCAGGGCGTCGACACCCTGCGCAATCAGGCTTTCGATATCCGCCAATTGTTTGGCAGAAGACGATTGCGCATCAGCCGAGATATATTCGGCACCCCCCGCTTCAAGCGCGGATTTGATCGCCGCCTCGTCTGTTTTCCAACGTTCTTCCTGAAAGTTGGACCAGCTTACGCCGACGACTGGCTCGGCGAATGCAACTGTTCCAAGCAGAACTGCAGCGGCCGAAAAACCGAGAATTCGTTTCATGATTTCCTCCCAATTGTCGAGCCAACGTCCTTGATTCGTGGCCCTCACGAATTTGGATAGCATATTTATTTCAGTCGGTAAAATATTTAGTGTTCAAAACCCTCCCACTTGGCTAAAAATGGGTAAGCTGCAGGAATCGGAACGGTAAGATGCTGAAAAGCAATGCTTCTCTAAAAACACTGGACCAAAGAAATGTAACGCGGCTTCGCGTTTTGGATCACATCAGGACGCGCGGATCGATTTCGCGGATCGACATCGCATCTGCTTTGAATACCAGTCCGGCAACGGTCACCGCTGCAACAGCCGATTTGATTTCAGCAGGCTTGATCCGGGAAGTTGAAGGCAATGCAAACCCGAATGCGGTAAAGCGCGGACGACCGCGTGTCTTGCTGCAGTTAGACGCAAGCGCCCATCTCGTTGCAGGGATAAAAGTGGCCCGTCAGTTTATCTCGGCCATTCTGGTGGATTTTGAAGGCAACGAAGTCGTCACGCATGAATACCCGCTGCAGAAGGCAAGAATGACGCCCACCGAGTTCGTTCAAACCATCGGCGCCGCATTGGATGAAACTTGTGCCAAATTTGGTGTCAGTGCCGATGCCGTGGCTGGTATTGCAATAGGTGTGGCCGGGCTTCTCGATGCAGAACGAAACTTCGTCCATTGGTCCTCTTCGATCACCGAGCGCAATGTCGATTTCAGTAAACTGCTGACGGACGCTTTGCCTTGCCCAGCCTTTATTGAAAATGACGCAAACCTTGTGGCCAAGGGTGAGCAGCTTTTCGGTATGGGCAAGGGATTGAAGAACTTTCTGGTTGTGACGATTGAACATGGTGTTGGGCTGGGTATCGTCCTTGATGGCAAACTATTCCGTGGGGAACGCGGTTGCGGGGCCGAGTTCGGTCACCTCAAAGTGCAGCTCGATGGTGCATTGTGCCAATGTGGTCAGCGCGGCTGCCTCGAAGCCTATGTGGGCGACTATGCTCTGATCCGGGAAATGACCGTAATTGGGGCCAGTGAACAGTTGAAATCCGTCTCTGACATTTTCCAACGCGCGCATGACGGCGATGATCGCGCTGCGTCCGTGCTTGCACGCGCAGGCCAGGTGTTTGGGCTTGGAGTCTCCAATCTGATTAACCTGTTCGATCCCGAATGTATCATTCTGTCTGGAACCCAAGCCAATATCGACCACCTGTGCACCGATGAGGTCATGAACCGTATCGAACGCGGCGTGGTGAAGGTTGATGCCCCACTGCCCGAGATCAAGATCCACCATTGGGGTGACCAGATCTGGACCAAAGGGGCCGCCGCATACGGAATCGAGCAGGTCTCGATCCTAAAAGTGAACGAGCTTGCCAAACATGCGTCTTAGTCCGGTTTTCACTCTTATCTTTGCAACAGCCGCAACTGCCGAGGTCGCGCTGCCAACGTTCGAACAGATCGCAATTCCCGAGCATGTCTATGACGGCGGATGGGAACACTTCGTCGGCGGGGGAGTGGCGGTGTTTGACTGCAACGGTGATGACCTGCCAGAGCTTTTTGTGGCCGGGGGATCCAACCCGGCGCAACTGTTCCTGAACACCTCGCAGAATGGGGTCTCATTTCGCAGCGCCACTCCCGACACTTTGACCTTAACCGGAATCTCCGGGGCATACCCGCTGGATATCGACAGCGATGGCCTGATGGATCTGGCAATTTTGCGAGTTGGTGAGGATCTGCTGCTGCAAGGCAAACCAGACTGCGCCTTCGCGCCCTTCGAAGCCATAGGATTTCAATCCACAGACCATTGGACAACCGCGTTCTCGGCCACTTGGGAGGCGGGCCAAACCCTACCGACTCTGGCCTTTGGCACCTATGTCGATCGGCTCAACCCAGATGGGCCGTTCGAAGCTTGCGGACCAACGCTGCTCTATCGCCCCGCAGGTACAACCTATGCAGAACCGCAGCATCTGACACCCGGCTATTGTGCGCTTTCCATCCTGTTTTCCGACTGGGCGCGGAGCGGGCGAGCAGATTTACGGGTCAGCAATGACCGGCACTATTACGTCCGAGGCGGCGCAGAGCAGATGTGGGCGATGGAACCTACGCCCCGGCTTTATTCTGCGGATGAGGGATGGTTGCCCTATTCGATCTGGGGCATGGGCATCGCCTCGCGCGATTTGACGGGCGACGGATACCCTGAGGTTTTTTTGACGTCGATGGGTGATCAGAAGTTGCAGGTGTTCGACCCGGTCGCGGATGGCCCGACATGGCGCGATGCGACCTATGACAAGGGGACCACTGCGCATCGACCGCATGCAGGGGAGGATGGACGGCCTTCGACCGGCTGGCACGCACAGTTTGCCGACGTCAATAATGATGGGCGTGACGATATCTTTGTGGCCAAAGGCAATGTCGAACAGATGCCGGACGCAGCGATGAGCGACCCCAACAACCTGCTTTTACAGCAACCCGATGGGCAGTTCGTTGAAGCCTCGGTGGATGCGGGTGTCGCCTCGATGTCCAAGTCGCGCGGCGGAGCGGTTGTGGATCTGAACAACGATGGACATCTGGATCTGGTAGTCGTGAACCGCGGCTCTGCGCTGGAGATGTATGAGAACCAGACCGGCCCGGGAAACTGGCTGCTTGTTGAGGTCGAGCAACCTGGGACAAACCGCGCAGCCGTAGGAGGGTTCATAGAAATCGAAACCGAACAGGGCCTGCAAACGCGCGAAATCACCATTGGCGGCGGCCATGCTGGTGGCATCGCGGGCCAGCATCATTTCGGCTTAGGCGACGCGGTTGAGGCCCGGTTACGGGTGATCTGGCCCGATGGCACGGTTGGCCCATGGCAGAACGTAGCGCCCAATCAGATCATCCGCATTCAACGCTGATCATTGGTCGACCGGCAAACCGCTGGGCACCTGTTTCGGGACTCCCAGGCGCAGGGCCGGATCCTCAAGACTACCTAGAAAACTCATAATATCGCCGATTTCGGCGTCGCTCAGTTGGATCGGTTCCAGATCATTGGACGCAGCTATTGCATCGACAAGGGACGCGTCCAGCATCGGCTTTTCATCCTCAGCGCCGGGGAATTCGGGCAAATGCGCCGACGCCACGGCGTAGTCCCGCAGCGACTGCACCGGATCCAGATGATGGCGGACGACATCTTCCAACTCGGCATAGGCTCCGCTGTGCCCATAGGGCGCGGTCAGCGTAACGTTGCGCAGGGACGGCGTTCTGAATGCAAAGGCGTCGTCTGCATCACCAGTGACGCGCAATCGCCCGTCATCGCGGGCATGGTTTTCAAATCGCGCAGCTTTGCCCGGCCCGATCTGCGGCATGGCAATGGAATGAAACCCGTGATCTGTCTGGAACCAGCCGGAATGGCAGCTGCTGCACCCGGCTTCGCCATAAAATATATCCATGCCGCGCTGTTGAGCGTCCGAGAGGTCGCCTTCACCACGCATTGCCCGATCAAACGCACTGTTATCCGCGCGCCACTCGAACGCGATAAAGTCGGCGATAACGTTGGCGATACCGGTGAATGAAATCTCTTCGCCTGGATAGACGTCCTGAAACCGCTGCTGGTATTCTGGGATCTCGGCAACGCGCGCAGCGATCAAATCCCACGCACCACCTTCTTGCGACAGAAAGCCCAGCCGCACAGCTTGACTGATTTCGTTCTCCGAATAGTGTCCGGCCATTTCGTCAGGCGACAAAACCGGGAACATGGCCTGTGCCGCCAGCGCAGATTGGAACCCCGATCTCATATGCGTGCTGAGCGGTGTTCTGATCCCGTCCGGTTCACCTGGCGCGGCCTCAAGCCGGCCATCGTGAAAGAAGGTCCTGAACTCGGTTGCACCCAGGTTCCAAAGACCCGGAGAATTGCGGGGTATTCTCTGTTCCGGCAAGTTTTCGGGGTCAAGAACCCGCCCATCCCCAAGCCCTACCCCGCCCTCGCCGACCCCAAGCGACAGGCCGTCCGAGGTTCCAAGATCAGGGTGATGACATGTGGCGCAGCTGATGTTTCGATTGCCCGACAGGATCGGATCGTAGAACAATAGCTGGCCAAGCTCGACCGCATTCAGATCCAGCTGCGGAAATTCGGGCTTGGGGCCAAGGTCCAGCGCCATTCCGACCGAGCCCGTCAAACACAGCCCAGAAACTGCGCCGACCAATCCACGTTTCACACCCGATCCTCCACAATCTCCAAGACCAGCTTTTGATAGTAGGGCTTTTCAGGCGAGTACAATACTGAAGGGAATGACGGTGTGTTGACCGCATTAGGATAGCCCGACGGCTCGATACACAATCCGGCGCTATCCCAAAACGGAAAAGACATCTGTACCGCCGAATAGACCTGTGCCCCAGGCTGGTCGGAATAGACCCGCAAGGTCAGACCGGATTCCGCAACAAGCTCGGCAACCGGTTCGTTGGTGGATCGCTTAGCATTGAAAACGAAAAAACTGTCCAGACCCTCTGCGCAGTCACCAATCGGACGCGCAGCAGTGAAGTCCCGCGTTGACCCCTTCACCTGGTGAATTGGCCCGTTTGCAACACCCTGAGCGTCGGTGTCTAAAATTCGGTCCGACATGATCCTGAGATGTGCATCGGTCATACCGCCGAGATTACCCAGAGTATAATAATTGTGCTGCGCGATGCTGATCGGAGTTGGCCGATCCGGCTTGGCCGTTATTTCGTACGTCAGGCGCGGATATTTCAGCGTCACACGAACCTCAAATGCCACCAAACCGGGAAAACCACATTCCCCGTCTGGCGAGGCGTAATACATCACAGCCTGATTGGCGTTGGACTGTTTAATTTGCCAATATTGGCGCGACAGAGCGTGGAAACCGCCATGCAAGCTATTCGCACCTTCATTTGCGTCCAACAGGTTTTCAACATCCTCCAGTCGGAACCGCGCCCCGCCGATCCGGTTGGCGACCCGTCCCACGATGGCACCCAGATAGAACGGGTCTGACAGGTAATCCTGCGGGTTTTCATACCCAAGGATCAGCGGCGTTTCACCCAAAACCCAGCTTTGCGTGATCGCGCCATAGTTCAGCAACGAGGCCGACATGTCGTGATCTCTGAGAGTAACGCGTTCAATCTGCACGGCTTTGCCCCAGGCCTTTGTCTAACGCGCGGCCAAAGGGGCCACGGCTTTGTAATACTGCCTATACCGCTGATACGCGTTTTCATAGGCATCCAACAACTCAGCGCGCGGCTCTATATGTTCGGCAATCGATGGTGCGACCATTACGTCGCTTGGGGTGGCAACTGTGACCGCACAAGCCGCCAATCGCGCAGCGCCCATCGCGGCCCCGAACTCACTGCCTTCGGGCAGGGCGAGCGGGACATCAAGCACAGTTGCAAGGGTTTCCAGCCAGAACCGGGATCGCGCGCCCCCGCCCACAGCCAGCAATCGGCTTGGCTCCGTGCCCGTAGCTTTGAGCGCTTCAAGGCAATCGCGCATTGCGAAACTCACACCTTCCATCACCGATTGAGTCAAATCCGCCGGTTCCGATGACACGTCGATCCCAAGAAAGGCACCTCGAATGGCGCTGTCATTATGGGGCGTGCGCTCCCCCGACAGGTAAGGCAGGAACGTAATCGCAGAAGGACCGTTCACTTGATCAGGCAGCGCTCCAGCCAAGGCACTGACAGGTTGGCCGAGATTGCGCGACAACCAGTTCATGCTGTTTGTCGCCGACAGGATAACCCCCATCTGGATCCACCTGTCCGGCACCGCGTGGCAAAAACAATGTACCGCTGTTTCCGGGTCGGGCGCATAAGCGTTCTTGGCGACCAGCAGCACGCCAGAGGTGCCCAGAGACAAAAAGCCCGTGCCTTCGTCAATCGCCCCGATACCACAAGCGGCGGCGGCATTGTCACCGGCACCACCGGCAACGATAACCGGCCCGGACATCCCCCAGTCATGCAACAACTGGGCCCGCACTTCACCACCTGGCGCATTGCCCTCCACCAGATCGGGCATCTGGCTGGCGTTCATATGGCTCAGCTCCAGCGCCTTGCCCGACCACGCGCGCTGTCCGACATCCAACCAGGCGGTTCCCGCGCTGTCGGACATCTCGCTGAAGAGCTCTCCCGTCAGCCAATAGCGCAAATAGTCTTTCGGCAGGAGGACCTTGGCTGTTTTGGCGAATATGTTGGGCTCGTGGGCCCGAACCCAAGCAAGTTTGGGCGCGGTAAAGCCGGGAAAGACGATATTCCCGGTGATCGCGCGCATGTCAGACAGGCCATCCAAAGCAGAGGCCTCATTGGCTGAGCGGGTGTCATTCCATAAGATGCACGGCCGCAGAACCTGCCCCGCCTCATCGAGCAGAGTCGCCCCGTGCATGTGGCCGCTCAGCCCGATGCCACGGACCGAAGCCAGAGCGTTTGGGTTCGCCTGTTTCAGACCTGCGATGACGCGCTGACAAGCCTCAACCCAATCCGCAGGGTCCTGTTCCGACCACCCCGGCGACGGGGTCGAGGTTTCTATTGCGGCCTCAGCCTCAGCGATGATCTGCATCTGGTCATCGACCAGCAGCCCTCGCAGGCCCGAAGTGCCCAAATCCAGACCTAGAAACATGTTTGATCCTTCCCGATCACGCGCTTTTCAAGACAGCCGATGCCGGCCGCAATAGAACTCGGTCAATCCAGCTTGACCCAAGCAGAGTTGCGCGCCGCGCTTTGGACACAGGCACCTACGAATTTCACACCGCTCAGCCCATCCTGAATTGTTGGATAGACAACCGACGCGTCCGGCGTCTTGCCGTTTCGATGCGCTTGAATGGCCTCTGCCGCTTCGCTGTAGATATTGGCAAACCCTTCCAGATAACCCTCGGGATGGCCCGGAGGCACGCGGCTTATGCGGTTTGCCGCATCCCCTGCCCCAGCCCCGTTTCGGGTGATCAGGCGCTTGGGTTCGCCATAGGGAGTGAACCACAGATAGTTCGGATCCTCCTGCGCCCATTCCAGACCCCCCTTGTCACCATAGACCCGCAAGCGCAGAGCATTTTCATTGCCGGGTGCCACCTGCGAACACCAAAGCATCCCCCGCGCACCGCCCTTGAAGCGCAACATGACATGGGCGTTGTCATCCACAGGCCGCCCGGGCACAAAGGCCTGCAAATCAGCGGCCAGGCTTTCAGCCTCCAGCCCCGTGACAAAGCAGGCCAGGTTATAGGCGTGCGTTCCGATATCCCCGGTTGATCCCCCCGCGCCCGAGCGTTCGGGATCGGTGCGCCATTCAGCCTGTTTGAAGTCCTGCTGTTCGGTCAACCAGTCCTGCGGGTATTCCACCTGCAACACACGAATGGTGCCGATGTCGCCATTGGCTACCATCTCTTGCGCCTGCCGCACCATCGGATAGCCGGTATAATTGTGCGTCAGGATGAACAGAGCGTCCGAGCTTTCTGCTGCTTTGACCAGCTTTTTCGCGTCGCTCAGAGTCGAAGTCAGTGGTTTGTCACAAATGACATGAATGCCCCGTTTCAGAAACTCGCGCGCCGCCGCATAGTGAACATGGTTGGGCGTTACGATTGATACCGCTTCGATCCCTGATTTCAGCCGGGCCTCACGGATCGCCATCTGCTTGAAGTCATCATAGATCCGCGCAAGCCCCAAAGCCTCACCGCTGGCCTGTGCTTTTTCCGGCGTCGAGGACAATGCGCCAGCGACAAGCTCGAACTTGTCGTCCAGTCGCGCGGCGATACGATGTACGCCGCCGATAAAGGCGTCGTTGCCACCACCGACCATACCAAGGCGAATACGGCCCGAGAGGTTTTCGTTACGTCCAGTAACCATCAGTCGATCCCCAGCATCTTGCGGTTTGCAGCCTCATCGGTTCCGCCATCTGCGAAATCGTCAAACGCCTTTTCTGTAACGCGGATAATATGATCCGAGACGAATTGCGCCCCTTCCCGCGCGCCGTCCTCGGGGTGCTTCAGGCAGCATTCCCATTCGACAACCGCCCAGCCATCGAAGTCATTCGCGGCCATTTTCGAGAACACTGCCCCAAAATCCACCTGCCCATCGCCCAGCGACCGGAACCGGCCTGCACGGTCGACCCAGCTTTGATAGCCCGAATAGACACCTTGCCGACCGGTTGGATTGAACTCGGCATCCTTGACGTGGAACATTCTGATCCGGTCTTTGTAGATGTCGATATTGTCCAGATAATCGAGGCACTGAAGGATGTAATGTGACGGGTCATAGAGCATGCAGGCCCGCGCATGGTTACCGGTTCTTTCCAGGAACATCTCATATGTGATGCCATCATGCAGGTCCTCGCCCGGATGGATCTCGTAACAGACGTCGACGCCGCACTCTTCGGCGTGGTTCAGGATCGGCAGCCAACGGCGCGCAAGCTCATCAAAGGCGGTTTCAACCAAACCCGCCGGACGTTGTGGCCAGGGGTAAAGATATGGCCAGGCCAGCGCGCCAGAAAAAGTCGCATGCGCATTGATCCCCAGGTTGCGCGAGGCCGACAACGCCTTTTTGACCTGATCCACCGCCCATTCCTGGCGGGCTTTGGGGTTGCCCCGAACGCTTTCGGCAGCAAAGCCGTCAAAGGCGGTGTCATAGGCAGGATGCACCGCAACCAATTGCCCCTGAAGATGGGTCGAAAGCTCGGTGACTTCGGCGCCGTTCTCCTGCGCCTGCCCCTTGAACGCGTCGCAGTAGTCCTTGCTGGTCGCCGCAGTTTCAAGATCAAACAGCCTGTCGTCCCAACTGGGTACCTGCACCCCCTTATAGCCGCATTCGGCCGCCCATTTGGTGATCGCGTCCCACGAGTTGAAGGGCGCCTCGTCTCCGGCAAACTGTGCCAGAAACAAAGCCGGGCCTTTGATTGTTTTCATGGTGTTTCCTCCCAGAACCCAAAACCCCTAACGGGGCAAATTTTCTTTCAGATAAATGTCAGTGCGGATACGTTCCTGTGCCCTGTTGAAAGGCACCTTGTCCGAAGTCGCGCGCAACAGGCGAACCGCAGAGCGAATGATATGCCCAGAATCTTGTGAAATTAGAGCGTCAAAAATCCCTTTTCGCAAGGCTTCGCGGCTAAGCGGGGTCAGTTCATGAGCAATGATCACCAGATCCTTGCCGATTCTGTGATCTGACAGAAACTGAACAAGACCTGCATTACCCGCAGCGGACGAATAAATCCCGACAAGATCAGGGTAGGTCTCAAAAATCTCGGGCAACAACTTGTAGATCAGTTTCGGGTCGTCGCGACCTTCGACCGAAGCCACAACTTCGAGATGCGGAAAATCTTCCGAAACCACCAGGTCGAAACCCTGTCGACGTTCCAGGTGATCACGGGCAAGCCGCGATCCGGTCAGAACCAGAACCTTCCCTTTGCGATGCACAAAGCGCCCCATCAACTGTGCCGCAGTTCGCCCGGCCGAGACATTGTCGATCCCGACAAAATGATCCCGATCAGAACTTGGCAAATCAGACACCAATGCGACCACCGGAACGCCTTTGTCTCGGGTTCGTTTCACAGCATCCCGAACCGATGGGGTTTCTGGCCCGAACACTGCGACACCGTCTGTTTCCCCGCTATCGATCCCATCAAGAAGATTGACGATTTCTTGCGGATCAAAGGGCGCGACTTTCTTGATTGAGATGCGGGTCCGCTCGATGAATTGGTCACGGGATTGCTCGGTAATCTGCGCGGTTAACGCCTCGATGAACTCATTGTCCGTGTCGGGCAGAATGAACAAAAACCTGTACACGCGCTTTCGCGCCAGATTGGCCGCTGCCGTATCGCGGACGTAACCCAGCTTATCGATCGCCTTTTGCACTTTCTGGACGGTCACAGAGCGCACTCCGGGGCGTCTGTTCAGAACCCTGTCGACCGTCGCAAGGCTGACACCGGCCACACGCGCGATGTCATTGACCGTTGGCTTTTTCACCAATTCTAGTTTTTGTTTCTGGTCTTCCACGTGACGTTCAGCCCTCAAGCTCCTGCGCCAGACCTTCGAATAATAGGGCGACGGCCTCGGCACCGGGATCGTTGTGCCCGATCAGGTTTTCGGCCGGAACATAGGCGGCGCGACCGGCTTTGGCACGATGAATCTGTGCCGTTGAGTCAGCTCCTTTACGCGCTGCCTTGGCGGCCTCGGTCATGCCCGATTGAAGCGCTGCAAGCGCCGGGGCGAGCGCGTCAACCATTGTCCGGTCACCCACCTGTGCGCCGCCCACCTGACTGACCCTGTTCAACCCTTCAACCAGCGACTTGGAAATCGAGGCACCGCTGGCACAGGCATCGCCTGCAGCGTTGAAGAAGATTGCTAGAATAACACCGGATGACCCGCCCATGGTCTGGCTCAGCTCATTGCCCAGCGCCGGAAAAAGCTGCGTAAGGTCAGCCAGCGGCATCCGGTCTATGCTGACTTGCAAGGCGCGCGCTGCGGTCGCCAATGTGCTACCGGTGTCCCCATCCCCGGACTTGGCGTCCAACTCGTTCAGTCTGCTTTCCGCATTGATCAGCAGTTCCGACAGGCGCAAAATCGTCTCGCGCGTCGCCGGGTTATTCGATGGGATCGGATCGATTGGGGTCAACCCGTCGGGCAGCGGTGCAACCGGCACGGGCTGGATGGCGTTGACACCTGGCCATGCGGGTAAATCAACCGGGGTCTGGAGTGCCGCCAGATCATCGGTGGCAACTGGCAGGATCGACACGGAAAATCCATGCATATCCAAAGACGTCATCATCGGAGCAGGTCCGATGATATGCTGTGCGATACCCGTCGCGGTCAGCGCATGGGTCAGCACCGACATCTCAAGCGGCGTGGTCGAACCCAGGTTGTTGACCAGCGCCACACAGTCGCCCGATCCCACACGCTGTTTCAGCTTTTCGACCACAGTAGACATCGCCGTGACCGCGTTCGAGAAATCGACCTGTTCCACCCCCGGCTCACCGTGGATGCCCAACCCAAGCTCGGCCTTGCCCGGCGCTATTCTCTCTTCTTTGGGCGATCCCGGTACGGTACAGGTATCCAGGCTCATCCCAATGCTGACGACCTTGTCGATCACGGCTTTGGCTGCAGTCGTAACAGTGGCCAAGTCAGCCCCGCCTTCTGCCAACGCGCCCGCGATTTTATGGACAAACAAAGTTCCCGCGACACCACGTGGTTGCGGCAGGTCCGGCAAGGCGATGTCGTCATCGACCACAACCATCTCGACCTTGCGCCCCAGCGCCCGCGCCCTTTCGGCTGCCAACCCGAAGTTCAACCGATCGCCGGTATAGTTCTTGACGATCAGCAGGCAGCCTGCCTCGCCCGTGACAGCAAGTATCCCGGCGAGTACCGCCTCAACCGATGGCGAAGCGAATACCTCTCCGCAAACGGCAGCGGTCAACATGCCCGCGCCGACGAACCCGGCATGGGCCGGTTCGTGCCCGGACCCACCACCCGAAACCAGCGCCACTTTCGACTTGTCCCAGTCCGACCGGTATACAACCTTGATATGCGGATACCCGTCCAACCGTGTCAGCGCGCCGCCGGACGCGGCCAAAAGGCCATCGATCGCATCGGTCACAAGGGTTTCTTTGGTGTTGAGGAACTGGGCCATGCTTTTGCTCCTTAAGTCACACGCGCACCGGACGCGTCAAAGTATAACGGGTTCTGTGGGCGGATTTTTATCATCTTTCCAGCAGGATAGTCCTGATGGACATCAATCAGGGTCACCACCTGATGCCCCTTCAGATCCAGATGCAACCTGGTCTGATCACCCAAGTGCTCGGCACGGATGACGCGGGCATCCGCACCTTCACCTTCAACGATGTTTTCCGGGCGCAGGCCGATCTGCGGGCCTTTGTGACTGCCACCGAACAACTCGGACGGAAGAATGTTGATCCGCGGCAGGCCCAACCGGCTGGCGACATAGACGCTGCCGGGATTCTCGTAAATGTCGCGCGGTGTGCCGTATTGAACCAAGCGGCCGTCTTCCAACACCCCGATATGGGTCGCCATTGTCATGGCCTCGACCTGATCATGGGTTACATAAAGCAGGGTCGAGCCCAGATCAGCCTGAATGCGCTTAAGTTCTACCCGCAGGTCGGCGCGCAGTTTGGCATCAAGAGAGCTTAGCGGCTCGTCCATCAAAAAGATCTGCGGATCACGCACCAATGCGCGCCCGATGGACACGCGCTGCATTTCACCGCCCGACAGCTCTGTGGCCTTGTTGTCCAACTTATGGGGAATCTGCAGGATTTCCGCGACCTCGTTTACCTTGCGCGTGATTTCATCCTCGGGCGTCTTCAGGATCGGCGAGCGCAGTGGGAAGGACAGGTTATCGCGCACCGTCATATGCGGATAGAGCGAGTATTGCTGAAACACCATTGCCACGTCGCGCTGAGCGGGCGTGTCCAGGCCAACATCGCGTCCACCGATGTGAACCGAACCTGCATCCAGTTTCTCAAGCCCTGAAATCAGACGCAGTGTTGTGGTCTTACCAGCCCCGGTCGGCCCCAAAAGCACAACAAACGCACCGTCAGGGATGGTCATCGAGATATCCTTGACCGCTTCAACATTCCCGAACGACTTCGAGATATTCTTCAACACAACCTCAGCCATCGCCCAACACCTCATCGTTCAGCACTGACCGCAACGCCCGGCCCGATGATTTCTCGAACAGCGTGACTGTTGGAGAGCGGAAATCCAGACCCACGAGATCTCCGGGGGTAACCGTTTCGCGCGCATCGATGCGGGCTTTCAACTCACCATTGGGGCTTTCAAGCGTCACGATCTGGGTCGTCCCCAAATATTCTGCCGCCAGGGCCTTGGCACGGTAGTTACTGGCATCGGACAGGAACACATGTTCCGGGCGTACACCAAAGACCAACTCGCCTTCGGCTCCTTCCAGCAGTTTGGGCACCGCCTCATCATGACCGTTGAGCCGCACGGATTCTGCACCGGGCACCACCTTGCCCTGAAATGGTAGGAAGTTCATTGAAGGTGAGCCGATGAAGTCAGCCACAAACATGGTCGCGGGTTTGTCATAGATCTCTTGCGGTGTTCCAAACTGTTCGATTACCGCGTTGTTCATCACCACGATCTTGTCGCCCATTTGCATAGCCTCAAGCTGATCATGGGTGACGTAAACTGTTGTTGCGCCCATACGATCATGCAATGCGCGCAGTTCTTCGGCCATGTGTTCGCGGAACTCGGCGTCCAAAGCCCCTAGCGGCTCGTCCATCATGAAGGCCTTGGGCTCGCGCACAATGGCGCGACCAAGGGCCACGCGTTGCCGGTCACCACCTGACAACCCACCCACCGGGCTGTCCAGAATGTCGGTGATCCCCAGAATGCCCGCAACCTCTTCGACCTTCGCCTTGACCGCTGCGCGCGGCATGCCCTGAGAGATCAACGGATAGCTGATGTTCTTACGCACATTCATATGCGGGTAGAGCGCGAACATCTGGAACACAAAGGCAATATCACGCTCAGACGGCGGGCTTTGACTGATCTCTTCCCCGTCCAGATAGATCTCACCCGATGTCGGCAGCTCGAGACCAGCAATCATGCGCAACGTGGTTGTCTTGCCACAGCCCGAGGGGCCAAGCAGCATGAAGAACTCGCCGTCCTCAATGGTGAAAGAGCTTTCACGGACGGCCGTGAAGTCCCCAAACATCTTCTTTACGTTTTTGACGACGATCTCAGCCATCCGCAATCACCTCACCAATACGCAAGAGATTGCCATCAGGATCCCATAGCGCGGCCTCTCTCATGCCCCATGTCTTGTCTTCAGCGGGCATGAACTTGGGAAAGGCCCCAGTCTGCGGCAGCCCCAGCTGCGCGACACGATCTGAAAACTCATCAACATTGGTCGGCCGAATATAGACACCATGGTCGCAAGTTTCGGGCCGATTTTCGGGCTTTGCGAAAAAGTGAAGCTCTACCTTTTCATTGTTCATCAGCAGATAGCCTTCATCCTTGTACCAAGTGTCGAAACCAAGATCGGCATAGAAGTTCTGGGTCGCGTCAAAGTCGCGTGACGGAAGGATTGGGCAAGCTTGTTCCCACATCTATTCGCCCTCCGGAAAATGGCTGACGATGATGAACATGACGGTTCCAATCAGCGTGACAATGAAGGAATAGGTGAAGGCCCACAGGACAAAAGGCTGCATCAGCATCAAGACCCCGACAGCGATCAGGATGGTCGCCACCATTTCCCAGGGTCCACGGCGCAGCCGCAGCAATCCGTTCAGAAACTTGGTCATTTGCGCACCGCTCCGAAAGTGATCCCGCGCAGCAGATGCTTGCGCATCAGGATGGTGAAGATCATGACCGGGATCAGGAAGATCGTGGCCCCTGCAGCGACGGCCGGCCAATCGAGTCCACCGATCCCGATGATTGTGGGAATGAAGGGTGGCGCTGTTTGGGCATTGGCCGAAGTCAGCAGTACTGCAAACGCATATTCGTTCCAGGCAAAGATCAGGCAGAAGATCGCGGTTGAGGCAATACCGGTCGCGGCCTGTGGCAGTACCACCTTGTAGAAGGCTTGGAACCGCGTGTAGCCATCGATCAGGGCGGCTTCTTCATACTCGCGTGGGATTTCGTCTATGAAGCCCTTTAGCAGCCACACTGCCAGCGAGATATTCACCCCGGTATACAGCAAGATCATCCCCAAATGCGTATCGCTGAGACCCAGATTGCGGAACATCAGAAAGATCGGGATCGCCACCGCAACCGGTGGCATCATCCGTGTACTCAGGATGAAAAACAGCAGATCGTCTTTCAAAGGCACCTTGAAACGGCTGAACGCATAGGCAGCCAAAGTGCCCAGAAAGATGCTCAGGAAGGTCGATCCGAACCCGATAATCACCGAGTTCATGAACCGTTCACCAAATTTCGAGGGTCCGACGATGACCATGTCGTATTGACGCACGATCTCATCCGCCCAGTTCTGTGGCGGGTTCGCTTCCAGAAACTCCTGTGTCTGCCGCGTGCGTGTGGTGAACAGGTTGACATATCCCTCAAGCGTCGGGTCAAAGACAAGCTTGGGCGGATAGCTGATTGCATCTGCGGGGGATTTGAACCCGGTCAGCAAGATCCAGACCAGCGGGATCATGGTGATCAGCGCATAGGTGATGACCAGTACACCGGCGATCCACTTCGACCGGTTGGTCGGTTCGGTAACAGAAAAGCCGCTCATCTCTGTTTCACCTTGTTCAGGGCTTTGACATAAATCGACGCAAGGCCGAACACGGTGACGAACAAGATAATTGCATAGGCAGACGCATATCCCGTTCGCCATTTCTCGAACGCTTCACGTTTCAGATTGATCGAGGTCAGCTCGGTCGTTGATCCTGGGCCACCTCCGGTCAATTGGACCACAAGATCGAACATCTTGAAGTTCTCGATCCCGCGGAAAAGAACCGCCAGCATCAGGAAAGGCAGTACCATGGGAATGGTGATCGTGAAGAACTGCCGCAGCTTACTGGCACGGTCGATTTCGGCAGCCTCATAGATATAGTCGGGGATACTGCGCAGCCCGGCCAGGCAGATCAGCATCACAAACGGTGTCCACATCCAGGTGTCGACGATCACGATGGACCACGGCGCCAGTTTCACCGATCCCAGCATCTCGAAACTGGAGGGTTCTTTGCCCGTGAACCAAGAGATGATGTAATTGAATAAGCCGATTTGCGGCTGGTACAGAAACTTCCAGAAATTCCCAACCACAGCAGGGGACAGCATCATCGGCAGCACGATGATTGTTGTCCAAAGATCGTTGCCTTTGAATTTCTTGTTGATCAGCCAAGCCAGGGTGAAGCCGATCAGGACCTGAAAGAAAATCGTCCAGAACAGGAAATGCGCCGTTGCCTGCATATTCAGCCAGGTGTCAGAATCCGTCAGGATCCTCTCGTAATTCCTGAACCCTACATCCTTGATCTCGCGTCCGATCCGGTTGGCTTTGTAATTGGTAAAGCTCAGTTGGATGGTCCAGATCAAAGGAAAGATGTTGATCGCAAGCAGCAGGAAGATCGTCGGAGCAATGAATATCCAGGCGATCGCGCGGTCCGAAAGCCCCCGGATTTTTCGCGCAACTCTCACGGGCGTTGCCTGCGCAACGCGGTCTATGGTCCTGTCAGACATGTCTTGGCCAGTTCTTTTCGGTTTCGGACCTGAGGGTCGCAGAGCGGGCGACGGCCCGCTCTGAACCATTGTTCAGGACTACAGTTTGCCTTCGTCTTCGAAGACTTCGGTCCAGTCTTCGATCAGAAGATCAAGCGCTTCCTGAGCGGTGCCTTGGTCAGCAACCACATAGTCGTGAATGCGCTTTTGCATCGCCAGCAGCAGTTCCGCATAGGCTGGCTCTTGCCAAAAGTCCTGCACGCCCGCCATCGCTTCTAGGAAGTCGCCGGCAAAGGGCTGGCTGTCGACGAAACCGGGATCTTCCAGCACCGAATTATGCGCCGAATATCCACCCAGCTCCCACCACTTGGCCTGAACCTCGGGTTGGGCAAACCACTTGATATACTCAAGCGCTGCGTCCTGCTTGTCAGAATAGCTGACAACAGAAATGCCCTGCCCACCCAGGGTCGAGCCCGGCTGGTTCTGCGGCGGGTTCACGAAGAAGTCGATCTTGTCACCGCCGGTGTTCGGATCAGCATAAAGCCCCGGGAAGAACGCAAACCAGTTCATCGCCATAGCGACCTGACCAGACTTAAAGGCGTCCAGGCTCTCACCCATGTAAGAGTTGGTATAGCCCGGAGGTGTCGCGGTCTCGTAGAATTCTTTGTAGAATTCCAAAGCTTCCACCGCCTCGGGCGAGTTTACCGCCCCTTCCATGTCGTAAGATCCCGGCGTGTTCTCATACTTGAAGCCCCAAGGGTACAGCGCGCCGGTCACACCCATGGTGATCCCTTCGGATCCACGCTCGGTAAAGATAGCCGCACCATAGACGGTTTTGCCGTCAATCTCGCGACCTTGGAAGAACTGGGCAATCTGCAACAGCTCTTTCTGAGACTGCGGTTCGCGCAGGTCCTGGCCGGTTGCTTCCTTGTAGGCTGCCTGAATTTCAGGATCTGCAAACCAGTCTTTGCGATAGAACCACCCGTTTGCATCACCCATGGCAGGCAAGGCGTAATAGTTCGGCGTACCCTTTGGCCAAGTCGAATAAGCGTAGACGGTCGCCGGAGCGAAATCATCCATGCTGATCCCTTCAGCATCGAAGAAATCATTCAGCTTTACGTAATGCCCGTTCTCGGCACCGCCGCCGATCCATTGGCTGTCACCAATCAGCAAGTCACAAAGCTTGCCGCCCGAGTTCAGCTCGTTCAGCATCCGGTCTGCAAAGTTCGGCCAGGGCACAAATTCGAAATTCATGGTGTGGCCAGACTGGGATTCGAATTCCTTCGAAAGCTCAACCAGTGCGTTGGCCGGATCCCACGCCGCCCAACACAGTGTCAAATCGTCAGCATTTGCCTTGGTAGAAAGAGTAGTAGCGGCAAGGACTAGTGCGCTGGCCGAAGCCAGTTTTGTGTAAGTCATCCATTCCTCCCTTTTTGCGCCGTCGACCGAGGATGTGCGAATCGCGGCATATGTCCAAGGCTATTTGAGGTACGCACCTCAAGTCTAGGAATTTTTGAGGTTCGTACCTCAACCCAGGAAAAAACTCACGTTTCCGGTTCAAACAAACGCTTTTGGATTTGATGTTTGCATCCGGAAACGGCGCAAAGTTTCAACGAACTATCGATACGACAGTCGCGCGATTCGTGACTACACTCGCCAGCCAGCATTTCAAGCGAACGGCAGCTTCAGATGATCAAACTCTATCAATTTGCCCACAGTTGCGACAGGGTATTGGACTTAGAAATTTGCCTCAGCCTTCAAGCCAGGTGCCATAGTCGCTGACCAGCAAGTGCGTGGGCGCCTGGTCTTCTTCGACGTTCGAGAACCGACCAATCGGTTCGCGGAAGATGTTGTCAGTCTCGTCGTCATTGACGGTTGAGACCTCTCCGATCAACACATCGCCGCCTTCGCCCCAGAACGCGTGCCAGTCACCCGGTTGCAAGGTCACGCTTTCGCCCGGTGCCAGTTTGAGCTTCTCGCCCGGCCCATACGGGCGTCGGATGCCGTCACACCAAACAGTTCCCCCCTGCTCCGCCGCAAAAGAGCCATCCTCGTTCGAGCCAAAAAGCTCGATTACCAGCGTGGCACCACCGCGGTTGATGATGTCTTCGGCCTTGATGACATGTGTGTGCATCGGCGAAAGCTGATCCTGACGCGAGATCAAAAGCTTTTCGGCATAACACATGCCCCGACCCTGCTGCAGATCAGCCAGACGGCCATTTCGCAATGTGAACAGAAACAGTCCCATTTCATCAAAGCGCCCATCGCCATAGTCGGTAATGTCCCACCCGCAGCGCGCGTCGATCAGATGCTGCGCCTCGGCGCGCTTTGCCTTGAACTCATCGGGTGTCCAATAGGCAAAGGGGGGCAAGGTAAAGCCAAAGTGACGGATCATCTCGTCAGCTTCGGCCATGATTTCATTGATTCTGGACCGCTTCACGCGACTTCTCCTGTGAGTTTCAGGAACTCTATTACCATCGCCGCCGTCCATGTGAAATGAGGACCACCGCAGGGGGCGCCATTCATCGGGTCAAAATATTCGGCAAAGCCACCGATATGGATCAGCTTCATGCTGTCGGCGATGATACGGTCAGCGGTATCTTTGTGACCATCCCGTAGCAACCCGTCAGAGATCATGTAATTCACGATCAACCAGGACGGCCCGCGCCAATAGCGGGCACCGTCATAGCCTTCGACATCGGGATCGTGGCTGGGGATCAGATACTTGACCCGACGCCCCAGGTCATCAATGCGTGCCGCAATAGCGTCGGCGCGGGATTGTTCGATCCGCGCGAACACGGGCAAGAGTCCTCCGATGGACGGGCTGTCGATCAAAGCTTCGGCCGCGCGGTCGAAACACAAGTACTGCTGATGTTTGTCGCTCCACAGGGTCTCCATCGCGGCAAGACCTTTTTCTGCAAGACGGCGTTGCTCGGTCGCCAGGACATCATCGCCAAGCTCTTCCGCCAAAGCGGCGAGATCGGCGCAAGACCTCAGCAGGATCGCGTTAAAGCCAGGATCGACCACCGTGAAGGGTGATGCATCATGCAAAAGCGAGTTATCCCACCTAAGACTGCGGAAATGCTGCACAAGCCAGATATAGCGCTGATACTGCTCTTTCGTCGGCCGATGTGCCGGATCCGCGTGCATCGTGTCGCGACGGGTGAACTCTCCGACACCCTCTGTCGGAACGCGCGAAAAGGCATCATCCCAATCGATCGAATTGTCGCGCCCGGATTCCCAAGGGTGAATAATCGCCACCAGCCCCGTGCCGTCCGGGTCACGGTTAGCAAAGAACCAATTGTGCCAAGCCGCGATCTTGGGCAACAGAACCTTGGCTCGCCGCTGCGCCATATCCTTGTCATGCGCCCGATCGTATAGGCGGCGAATGGCAAACCCGGTGACGGGCGGCTGTGTGATGCCCGAGGACGGAACCTTGCGATTGGTCGCCCAAACCTCGGGGCCAGGGAAGTATCCGTCATCTTCTTTGTGGAAGATGATATGCGGCACCATCCCGTCTTCCCACTGATGCTCGAAAAGAGTTTCTATCTCCGTCCAGGCGCGGGATTCGTTGATGTAATACTGACCCAACGCGGACAGGGCGCTGTCCCAATTCCACTGGAACGGATAGAGCCCATGGGTCGGTACCGTGTAATGGCCCAAGTCATTGCGCTCCAAGATCTCGACAGCTTGGTCATAAAGGACGTTATTCATTTTTGTCTCCGGCGATCAGGCCACGGCAAATTGCGACTGTGTGTCGAACCAACGAAAGCACCTGTTTTTTGATGTTCCAGCGACCTTACTCCTCGAGCCACTCTTCACGTTACTCTTTGGAATGAAACTGCAGACGTTACTCGCCACACCGCAAGTCCCTAACCAAAGGCTCATTCAGGTTTCAAGCTGATGTTGCTTTGCAGGTGATCAGCACAAGACCCCACAGGGCGTTCGTTAGAAAAACCCTGGGAGAGATCGAAGCGCAAACAAGACCTAATCGACAGTGTATCCTCGAGTCGCATTGCTACTCCCAAACAAAGCTCAAAACCAGGTATTAGGACCCAACAATTCGTGGCTCTGTGCGTTGCAATCGGATCGCAAGCACAATCATAGTCACCTGACGCATATTTCTTACAGATCCGGGTGAGTTTACGGGCAATCTGATATAACGTTATACCTGATGTCAACTCAAATCCATGGACCGGAGGGTTGCTTCGCCGAGGTTCTCGCTCCGAACGCCTTGCAAGCTCGCCTGCTTGAATTCAAAATCTGCCGCAGTTGTATTTCCAAGTGAGACCGATGGCTGAAAAACCAAAGCTCGAAACCGTGGCGAAAAAGGCCGGTGTTTCCATTGCCACGGCAAGCCAGGTCATGCGCGGCACAGGACGAATATCGGACAAAACCAGGACAAAGGTGCTCGAAATCGCGCGCATTCTAAACTACGTGCCAGATGGGCGCGCGGCGTCGATGCGATCTGGCGAAAGCCGCGAGATCGGGTTTACGATTCACCAGATTGCCAACCCGTTCAACGCTGAGGTTATCAGTGGGGTGAGCGACTTGCTTGAGACCGAAGGCTACCTCGTCTCGGTGCTTGACTCGCAAGACGATCCCAAACGCCAGAGGAACCAGCTGGAAACCTTCATACGCGGTTCACGCGGAGGTTTGCTTTGGGTCCCTGCCAGAAATACTCCGCTGTCTACTCTGGAACTGCTACGCACCCATCGAACGCCAACCGTTTCGTTCTTGCGCCGCGGAGACACCTCTGAATTTGATCACGTAGGGATCAAAAATTTTGAGGCGACACAAACAGCTACTCGACATCTTTTGGCTCTAGAACACAAGAAAATAGCGTTTCTCGGCGGTATCGCCGATGTCGAAGTCCGAAACCAGCGCATTGCCGGGTATAGATCGGCACTGGAAGAACATGGCTTGAACCATCCGGTGATCTGGGAATGCCCCGACAACAAGCTTTCTGGCATGAAAGCAATGGCCGGGCTCAAAGAGGCACATCCAGAAGTAACAAGCGTTGTGTGCAACGGAGATATGATCGCGATTGGTGCGTGTCTTGCTCTTGTTCGCATGGGGCTCAAGCCTGGCAAGGACGTATCTGTCATTGGTTTTGACGATATTCAGGATGCAGCAGTTTCCGCACCGCCATTAACGACGATGGCGGTTTCGCCGTACAATCTTGGTCAACAGCTGGCTCAGGTTTTGCTGGAAAGAATACGAGAACCGGAACGGCCTGTTTCTTCGCATGAAGTTTCCGCAAAGCTTGTAGTTCGGGAAACCACCGGCATTGCAAAACCGTCGCGTGGAAAACTGCCGAAAAACTGAAACGGGCAAAATTCCCGTGGGGTCATGGCTTACAGCGATGGCAACACGACGCAGCGCCACGACAAAAAGAGCTTGATTTCCTTACGTCTTTAGCTCGGCGGTGTCAGGACGCTCGTCAACGTCGCAGTTGTTGCCAAAACCACCACCATTGTCAAAAACTCAAGCTCGATCGAACGGGTCAGGCGCTGCCCGGCCCTTGCATCTCCACTTCGCAGGGCCGGAACAAACTGAAGCTTGTTGAATGCTGCGAAGATCAACAAGAGGCCAACAAGAAAGATTTTGAACAAAAGCGCACGACCATAGCCGGTTGCGAAGAGTGCCTGAATGCTGCCGACAAGCGCCCAAGCCATTACCAGACCCGCCGCGACCAAGAGCGGCACAACAAGTACACCCACCTTGCCAAATCGGTACCCTAGCTCCGCCGCATCTAAAAGCTGCCCTGGTTCAAGCGCCATTCTGCGAAGTGGGGCAAAGACGCCAAGCCAAAACGCTGCGCAAAGCAGATGTAGGAAAAGAACAACTTGAAAACCAAACCGTCCAAGTTCCGGCACATGACCGATCAGAGCAAAGGACCAAAGCGCCAAGAGGCCTCCGCAAAGAGCAATCCAACGGCCAAATCGTGGGACAAAGCATCCAAAAAGAAGCAAAACGGCGGCTAGTACTTGGCATACAAGCAGGTATCCCACGGATGTCTGCCACAGCAAACCAAGCATCTCGGGGTCGACCATACCATCGATCTCGCCTTTAAGTGCAGCTCCGCGAAGCAAAAAACCGATAACCGCCGCGACCAACGCTAAACAGGCCAGAACGATGGTCTGACGCTTCAACTCAGGGCTTATTCGCGCCACCAAACCAGAATAGACGCACCCGATGATCACAACCCCGGTAGCACCGATAAAGCTTAGGTAAAGTACAAGCTTGGCAAGGATTGCGGCGACACCCCAAACGTCCAGCATGTCTATTCCACAGTAAAAGAAAACTCGCCTTGCATCGTGTGACCGTCCACACCCAAACCTCGCCACTCGATAACATATGTACCGCTGCCCTTGCTCGGCAACGGTATCGAAAAGTTCTGTTCGAAATTCGTTTGGTCACCCAGTTCGAGTTTGACAGCCTTCTCCTGTTCAAAGGCCAGTCCAACTCGCGTTAACCTGATTTCCTGGTCAAATCTCAGCTCAACTTCACCCGGTTGATTGGGTATCGTTGCACCATCGGTTGGGGTCGTCGTTTCTACTTTCGAATGCGCCATGGCAAAACCGGAAAGCAGGACCAAAATCACGAAAGCCAGGATTGTCTTCATACTGTTTCTCTTGGTTTTTTCCGCGCCACTTTCCGGTCAAAACTTTTGGCGACCACCGCAGCGAGGTTACCATAGACCAGAACTTTGCTTGTTATGAAGCATCAATCGTCAGATTGACGAATGGCGAAACGCCATTTCGATCCGTTTCATTATCTACGCGGTTTTTATTCCTGATCCACAATGCGCCATCAAAACTTCAGGGTTCGCCGCTGCCCGCGCAAGAAGCGGCCAAACTTCGCAGCCCTGGATTTGAGCGAGGAGAACAACAGTAATTAAACCATGGATCACCGGTGCAATTATGATCTTTCGGCCACATACCGAAGGTGACAGCTTATTTCAGCAAAAACCCGTCAGCCCAGGAATAGAACTTTAGGCTTGATCCCCTCCCCTATTTTCCTTAAACGACCGCAATCCGGTGCCGCGTGTTCGCGACTCCGGTGTTTTTGGTTTGTCTTCTGGCGTGGCGCCCCGCTTTCTTCGGCCCAAGGCGTGCTGATGGCAGACCGGACCAAAGGAACAGTCGACCTGATCTCTGGCGGGCTGCGGTGCAGGACCCGGTAGAAGACCAAGAGCTCTGAGGGCGCGCTCAAACTTCGTGGACCAACCACGAGCAGATAGGAGTACCTGCGATGGACCTGATCGCACAGCTTGAGGCGGAGCAAATTGCCGCCCTGGGGAAAGACATCCCCGATTTCAAAGCCGGTGACACCATCCGTGTCGGCTATAAGGTGACCGAAGGGTCGCGCACCCGTGTGCAGAACTATGAAGGCGTCTGCATTGCGCGCAAGAACGGCGAAGGCATCGCCGGTTCGTTCACCGTTCGCAAGATTTCCTTTGGCGAAGGTGTGGAACGTGTGTTCCCGCTCTTTTCGACCAATATCGACAGCATCACCGTTGTCCGCCGTGGGCGCGTTCGTCGCGCCAAACTGTACTATCTTCGCACCCGTCGTGGTAAATCCGCACGTATTGCAGAAGTCACCAACTACAAGCCCAAGGCTGGCGCCGAGGCGTAAGGAGCGGAAAGATGAAAAAAGACATCCATCCCGATTATCACGTCATCAACGTCAAAATGACCGATGGCACCGTGGTTCAGATGAAATCCACCTGGGGCGCCGAGGGCGACCAGCTGGCTTTGGAAATCGACCCTTCCTCGCACCCTGCGTGGACCGGTGGCGGCACCCGTCTGATGGACGCAGGCGGTCGTGTGTCGAAGTTTAAGAAGAAATACGAAGGTCTGGGCTTCTAAGCCAAACCTGTTTCGAATGCGAAAGGCCGCCTGTTTGGGGCGGCCTTTTTCGTTTGGGTCAGCTGAGCGGTGGATTAAGAAATCGTAATCTTTTGCCCATCCGGGCCGCAGGTTGCGCGCACATCTAAAGGTGACCAGAGCGTTACCCCAGGAGAGTGCAATGCTATCGCCCACCAAATTGCTCGCCGCCACTGCAACCGTGGCCCTGTTGTCGCAAGCCGCTATCGCTGGCCCTGCCGACCAAAACACAGAGTTGCCCCCGCAGGATGAATATCTGGTGGATGGGATGCCCCTTTGGGGACCGTTCACTCCGGATTTTCCGCTGTCATTGCTGATCGAAAATAGCGGTGAGGCTCAGACCTCGTTGTCGACAATGGTCTAGCGCCCACCGCCGCAGGCTTAGACCCAAACCGACAGCGCCACAGGCAGAACCAGGATTGTGGCCAGGGTCGAGACCAGAATAAAGCCCGCCACGTCGGGCCCGTATTCCGGCACATGCTGATCGATGAAAAGATAGGTTGCCACGGATGAGGGCATCAGGCAGCACAGGATCACCGCGCCGCGCTCCGCACCCGTAAAGCCGAACAGCCAGACCAAAGCACTGGCGATCACAACGGCCATGGCGAGGTGCAGCCCGGTCAGTAGTACCGCGCGCCAAAGGCTTTGGATTTGTAGCGTCGCGAGTGTATGGCCCAGTGTCAGCAACATCAGCGGGATCGACAGCCCGCCCAGTATGTCAAAGGATTTGGCGATGGGTTGCGGCAGGCTGGTCCCCGTCGCCATCAGCACCAATGACAGCGCAACCGCATAGATGATCGGCGACGTCGCCAGTTTCTTGGGGGAAAACGCGCCAGCCGGGATCCACATGCCGATGGTAAATATGCTGATCAGGACCACGACGACAAAACCCATCGTATAGGCCATGCCCGCATTGCCCAGAGCCAGCAACGTGATCGGCAGACCTATGTTCCCGACATTCCCGTGCATCAAGGGCGTCAGGAATGCGCGCACCGGAAGGCGCATCAACCGCAGCGCCACAAACCCCAGAACACCAAAGCCCGCGATCGCCAGCGCGGCGGCCGCCATGACGTCCAGGAACGTTCCGACAGCAATGGTCGTAGCCGACAGGTGCGAGATGATCAGTGTCGGGTATCCCACCCGCGAGACAATGCCGCCGATCACCTTGTTGTCGAAAGGCGCTTTGGTCACGGCCAGCCCATAGCCGATTCCGGCGCAGATCAGCACGGGCAAAACCACGTTGAGAACGTTGAGAAACAGGTGCTCCACCCAAAGCCTCTTGCGCTGATGTCTTGCACAGACTGTGGTTGAGCGGCAGGAATTTGACAAGCCTTGGCCTGTAACGCCCCCGCATCACGGGATTTTCCGGAAAACGCGCGCGGAACCTCAAAACCGCAGTGTGAAGTCCTTCCCTTCGACACTCACACAACATATAGTGGCATGCAACAACGTGTGGATAAACACGGCGGGACACTGGGAATACAGGCATGGCACATATCATCGTAGTCGGGAATGAAAAGGGCGGCGCGGGTAAATCAACCGTATCCATGCATGTGGCCACCGCGCTGGCGCGACTGGGACACAAGGTCAGCACCCTGGATCTGGATTTGCGCCAACGCAGCCTGGGTCGCTATTTCGAGAACCGTTTAAACTTCATGAAAAGCGCTGGATTGAACCTGCCCAGCCCACGCCACCATGACCTGCCCGAGATTGATCCCAGCACGCTGAGACCCGGTGAAAATATTTACGACCACCGTTTGTCTGCGGCCGTGGCCGAGCTGGAAAGTGACAGCGACTTTATTCTGATCGACTGCCCCGGCTCGCACACGCGTCTCAGCCAGGTAGCCCATTCACTGGCCGACACTCTGGTGACGCCGCTGAATGACAGTTTCATCGACTTTGACCTATTGGCGCGGATCGATTCCAAGGGTGAGAAAATCCTTGGCCCCTCGGTCTATTCCGAGATGGTCTGGAACGCGCGGCAATTGCGGGCCCAAGCAGGTCTGAAGCCCATCGACTGGGTCGTTGTGCGCAATCGCGTCGGCACCCAGCGCATGGTCAACAAGGAAAAGATGCAACGCGCGATCGAGATGCTGTCCCAACGCATCGGCTTCCGCGTCGCCTCGGGCTTTTCCGAACGCGTGATCTTTCGCGAGCTGTTCCCACGCGGGCTGACCCTGCTGGACCTCAAGGATATCGGGGTCAAACAGCTCAACATCTCGAACATCGCCGCCCGCCAGGAATTGCGGGACATGATGAAAGAGCTGAGCTTGCCGGGTGTTGAGATCGATTTTTGACGGCCCCCACGGAAGAATTGACCGGAAAGCTCCTTCTCTAACACCCAGACAGCAACATAGACCCTTAGGATTAGATGTTTGGCCCATATCCCGCCTCCAAGTATGCAAGGTGAGCTTGGTGCTTGGAATGATGGTGCCGGAGTGTCTCTTGAAAGCTGGGTTGGGTATGAAGGCAACTATAAGTTGGCTGTTGGGTATGCCGCGCTGTTGTGGCCAAGGTTCGAGGCAGTCGGACAATACATCCTCGTTGAATGGGTCCACAAACAAAGTATCACGGAGTTCGAAAACCAGCCCAACTCGACACCCAAAAGTGTGGAATGTGTGCTTAACCATCTCCACCTGGCCGATTTTCATAACCACGATCGAGACGACATCTCCCACGACAAACTTCTTTTTCTGGGCAACATCGTCAAAGAGATGTGGGATGCTAAATTGCGCGCGCAATTCCCAGACAGGCCGTGCACGGTCCAGTTTTTCGTTCCAGAGGACCCCGAAGAGCTATCGGAGTACCAAATCTCGTTCTGGCAAACGGCGTGGGACACCTCCGCGCACAAATAGACTTAAGTCGGCTCTTTTCCTCGTTCAAATAAGGCCAATCAACCCGCTTGATACAAAACCGTAAACAACTCCTTGGGCTCGGGCACCCCGCGCAGCATGTAGCGGCCGACCGAGACCAGTTCGTGCGACGTATCTTGCGCGGCCTTCGCCACATTGTCGGACACCAGTATGCGTTGCCCCAGTGAACGGTGCATGCCAGCGATGCGGGCGGTTTGGTTGACGGCAGGGCCAACCACAGTGAAATCCAAGCGGCTATCGGCACCGATATTGCCATAGAGGATCTCACCTGCATGCAATGCGAGCGTATAGTTGACCACTGGTAAGCCCGCCTGCACACGCTGCGCGTTCAGCTCTGTGATCCCCGTGTGCAACTGCGCAGCAGCCGCCAAAGCCGCCTTGGCATCAGCATCGATATCCCCGACATCGAACATCGCCATCACCCCATCTCCCATAAACTTGAGGATGCTGCCCTCGCAGTCGTGGACCACGTCCACAGCGACGGACAAATAGTCGTTCAGCATGTCTATGATGTCCGGGCCCGGCAACTCCTCGGACAGGGTGGTGAAGCCTTCGAGGTCGAAGTTCCAGATCACTGCGTCGATTTTCTGCAATGACCCTCGGCGAATTTCGCCCGACAGCACCCGTTGGCCTGCATCACGCCCCAGATAGACCCGCATCAGATCATGCGAGACCCGCGCGTTCGACGCAGATTTAAGTGCCAGGCCCAGATGTGGCATGACCGCTTTGATCACCGCCATATCTTCATCCGCAAAACCTCTCAGCGCGTTGCTTGTCCAAGACATAAGAACCCCGTCCACCGGTTTTTTAGCGTCTCGGGGCGCGCTATGTGTCGGAACGTCAAAGGAAATACCGGTTGCGTAATAATCGGTTGCTCCGATTTCGCGCAGTTCGTTCAAAAAAGGAAAACGGCTGGCTTCGTTCTGGTTGACCAAGCGTTCATGGATTTCGTCGACATCTTCTTCCAGCAGGGCGAAAAGAGGGCTCTGCCGCCAGGCTTCGCTCGGGATCTCGCTATATTCAAAGGTTTGATAATCGCCACCTTTGTCCTTGTACCAGCTATAGCCGGTGCCGCCGTAAACCGGATGCAGCGCGGATTGGGCTGCGTGAAACCGCATCAGAGGCACACCCATGTCGATCAATCGGTCACAATAGCCGTCGAGCAGTTGTTCCTTGCCCGCCCCTTCCAATCCTTGCGCAACCAGCCATTCGGACAGGCTGTGAATTTTGGTGTCTACTGATCCCGATATGCTCATATCACGTTCCTGTGTCGGCGGTGCTGTTCATCTGGGGACGCGCCCCGCCAATGTCCAGTGCCGGATCGGCCATGTCGCTTGGCCAAATCCGCTATTCCGTCGCGCGACAGTGGATTGGAAGTCAAGCGCTGATAGGTTCTGCTTCACCGACGCTGCATGGTGAAGGCCATGGCTTGCCCGTCCGCTCAATAGCGCAAGAATTGTGGTGCCGCGAATCCGTTGCTGCGCAAAACAAACTATCGGTGTTGGCAGGGGATCGGTGTATGCTCCGTGTTCAGGCAGCAGGACGAGGGCGAAATGAGCGTTGATACCTGGATCACCTATGTGGCGACAGTTCTCTTGTTGATGAGTACGCCCGGGCCAAGCCAACTGCTGATGCTGTCCAACTGCGCAACCAACGGTCTGAAACGCGGTGTTTTCACGGCTGCCGGGGACTTGACTGCCAATTTCCTTCAAATGCTGGCGGCAGGGCTTGGCATTGCTGCCGTGATTGCCAGTTCAGGTACCGCTCTGGCTTTGATTAAGTGCTTGGGCGTTGCCTATCTGGTTTTTCTTGGTGTCAAACAGGTCCGTAATGCAAAAGCCGCGTCGACACATCGCGCAACAAAGGCGAGCCCCAAGGCGCTGTGGATGCAGGGTTTTGTGACCTCTGCCGCGAACCCCAAAGCCGTTGTGTTTTTTGCGGCCCTTTTTCCATTGTTCATAGATGGTGCGCTGCCATTTTGGCCTCAATTTGCGATTTTGTCCGCGACCTATCTTTTGATCGACGGGCTGTTTCTGACCGTCTATGGCGCAAGTGCCAGTTGGCTGGCTCAGCGGCTACAAGGTCCGGCGCGGCTCTGGCTCGACCGGATCGGGGGCGGGTTCATGATTTTGGCAGCGCTTTTGCTGGGGCTTAAATCGCTTCGCGACGCCAACTGAAACAAAAGCCAAAACGCAAGAACTTTTCCTGCCTCTATTTGATCCAGATCGTGGTGGCGCCCTGTCGAACTGATCAGTCTGTCAATATCCCAACGCGTCTTGCGTTGGGTGCAGTGAAACCGAACCCTGACCCCGGGGGCGACAGAGGAGATCATCCATGACCAAGATCTTTGAAGTTCCGCTTTATGCCTACGAAAGCAGCGCAGATCAGGCTTCAGCCTTGCCTGTTCGGCACCAGGTCATTGTTGTCGGCGCAGGTCCCGTGGGGTTGGCCGCTGCAATAGATCTGGCCCAGCAAGGGGTCGAAGTTCTGGTGCTGGATGACAATGACAAGGTCAGTTTTGGAAGCCGCGCGATTTGCTTCGCGCAACGACCGCTTGAGATCATGGATCGACTGGGATGTGGTCAGACAATGGTGGACAAGGGTATCCAGTGGCACGAGGGCAAGGTCTTTTTCGACACTCGTCAGGTTTATGGCTTTGACCTGCAGCCAGAAAAGGGTCAACGCCGTCCAGCCTTTATCAACCTGCAGCAATATTATTTCGAGCAGTTCCTCGTGGACCGCGTGCGGGGGCTGCAACAACAAGGTGCTGCGATCGAAATCCGCGGGCGAAACAAGGTCGAGGCAGTGGGAACCCATCCCGACCATGTTCGGCTTGAAGTGGAAACGCCAGAAGGGCCTTATATCGTTGAAGCCGATTGGGTAATCGCCTGCGACGGGGCCGGGTCCTCAATGCGTTCCATGTTGGGCAAGGATTTCCATGGTCGGGTTTTCGAAGACAACTTCCTGATTGCTGATGTGGTGATGCAATCTGATCTTCCAAGCGAGCGTTGGTTCTGGTTCGATCCCCCTTTCAATCGAGGCCAATCGGCCCTGTTGCATAAACAGCCCGACGGCGTTTGGCGCATCGACCTGCAATTGGGTTGGGACATAGACAAGGACAAAGAGAAGCGGCCTGAGAATGTTATACCGCGCATAAAGGCGATGCTGGGCGACGATATCGATTTTGAGATCGATTGGGTCAGCATCTATACCTTTCAGTGTCGCCGGATGGAGCGGTTCCGTCATGACCGGGTCATCTTTGCCGGCGACAGCGCCCATCAGGTCAGCCCATTTGGTGCACGTGGCGCCAATTCGGGTGTTCAGGATACCGACAACCTGTGCTGGAAGCTCAGCATGGTGATCGACGGGCGTGCCCCCGAAACGATTCTGGACAGCTATGATCGTGAAAGAACGCAAGCGGCGGATGAAAATATCAGTGCCTCAACCCGGTCGACTGAGTTCATAACGCCGAAATCCGATATGTCGCGCTTGCTTCGAGATGCAGTGCTGGATCTTAGTGCGCAATTCGAGTTTGCCCGCCCGCTGGTCAATTCCGGTCGTTTGAGCACGCCTTGCATCTATGACGGCTCTCCGCTGAATTCAGCTGATGGACTGAACGGCCCAAGTAACACCCGTCCCGGTGCCCCTTGCCCGGATGCGCCTGTGGGCGACGGCTTTCTGCTTTCGAAACTGAACCGGGGATTCAATTTGTTGACTATCGATGCCGATGCGCCTGATGAGCTTGAGGTTGACGGGGTGTCCGTAAAAAGACTGGCCCTCTCGGTCAAAGATGACCCATCGCTCGCGTTGAAGCATCGATACTTGGGCGAAGCCACCAGCGCTGTCTATCTGATCCGACCGGACCAGCATATTGCCGCCCGCCGAGACAGCTATGAAGAAAACGCGTTCCGCCAAGCGATACTCCGCGCTTCGGGGAAGGAGTAGCGACATGACCGATCTAGTTTTGACACCTAATATCCCGCAGCCTGACGATTTTTATGCAGAGCTTGTCGCAACACATGAAAGCCTGAGCAAAGAAGAAAGCGATGCGTTGAATGCGCGGCTGATCCTGGTGCTTGCCAACCATGTCGGAGACAATACGGTTTTGAAACAAGCGCTGGAGGCCGCTTCTCAGGGTGCGCGACACCCTCTGCGATAGCGTCCACACTGGGAATGAATACCGATTGCAACCTGCAGCCAAAGCTCTGGCATGTATTCGCGCAGCCCCATACACGCAGACCATGCACATACCCTGTGTGGTAGCATATGTTTTGCGCAAAACCTTCCGAAGCTATTGTCTAGCCGAGTTACGAAAGGGGGCGCATATGCCTACGATCACCGGCTACCACGCACATGTCTATTTCGACGCTGACACACAAGAAACCGCACAGCAGGTCTGCGAAGAGGCCGCCCGTCTGTTTCCGTCGGTTCAGATGGGTCGCCTGCATACGCGCAATGTTGGCCCTCATCCGCGTTGGAGTTGTCAACTGGGATTTCCGATCGAAGCCTTTGATCAGGTCTTTCCCTGGCTTATCCTCAACCGCAAAGGGCTGACGGTTTTCACCCATCCTGAAACCGGAGACCACCTCGCAGATCATCGCGACCGTTCGGTCTGGATGGGAGAGATGTTGGAGCTTGATCTTACGATCTTCGATTAGAGCACATATCAAGCGGGCGCTTCGTTTGGATATACGACCATTTGGGGGCTCTGCCCCCCGTCGCAGCAAGCTGCGCCTCCCCCGAGGTATTTTTGAACAGAAGAAGCTTGGCAGGTGCGCTCTAAGCCAGGTCTCTGGCCCTGTCGCGGAGCAGGAATTTCTGGATCTTACCGGTGGAGGTTTTGGGAAGCGGGCCAAAGACAACCGTTTTGGGGGCTTTGAAATGGGCCAGTCGATCGCGGCAGAAGGCGATAATGTCGGCCTCGTTGGTCTGTGCCTGTGGCTTTAGCTCGACAAAGGCGCAAGGCGTTTCACCCCATTTGTCATCCGGACGCGCGACCACGGCAGCCTCCATGACGGCGGGGTGTTTATAAAGCGCATCCTCAACCTCGACAGATGAGATATTCTCACCTCCCGAAATGATGATGTCCTTGGATCGGTCTTTCAAAGCGATATAGCCATCGGGATGCATCACACCCAGATCGCCCGAAGCGAACCAGCCGCCGTCAAAGGCTTTGTCGGTCGCTGCGGGGTTTTTGAGGTAACCCTTCATGACAATATTGCCCTGCATGAAGATCTCACCCATGGTTTCGCCATCCGCAGGCACTGGCTTCAGGGTCTCGGGGTCGGCGACCATCAGGCCCGACAGCGCTACATACTTCACCCCCTGACGAACTTTCAGCGCAGCGCGCTCCGGCGCGTCTTTGTCATTCCATTCGTCTTTCCATGCGCAGACAACCGAAGGACCATAGGTTTCGGTCAGGCCATAGACATGGGTGACGTCAACGCCCATCGCCTCCATCGCCTCGATCACCTTGGCCGGGGGCGGGGCGCCGGCAGTCATCACCTTGATCTGCTGCTTGAAGTCTTTGAGGTGGTCTGGCGCATTGGCCAGCATGTTCAGCACAATGGGGGCGCCGCAGAAATGGGAGACGTTTTCGTTGCGGAAAGCGTGGTAGATGGGTTCGTCACGCACCGCGCGCAGGCACACGGATGTGCCTGCATTGGCCGCCATGGTCCAGGGAAAGCACCAGCCATTGCAATGAAACATCGGCAGCGTCCAAAGATAGACCGAATGCTGTGGCATCCCCCATGTCAGAATGTTTGACGTCGCGTTGAGAGCCGCCCCCCGGTGATGATAGACCACGCCTTTGGGATTGCCTGTCGTGCCCGAGGTATAGTTCAGCGTGATCGCGTCCCATTCATCTGTCGGCAGCGACCAGTCGAACTTGGGGTCGCCTTCGGCCAGCAGCGCCTCATAGGTCAGATCGCCGAGGGTTTCGCCGCCCGCAAAGCTGGGGTCTTCGATATCGATCACCAGAATATCGTGATCTACCTGGGTCAAAGCCGCTTTCACGGTAGACGAGAACTCCGGATCGACCAGCAGAACCTTGGCCTCGCCATGGTTGAGGATAAAGGCAATGATCGCCGCATCGAGCCTTGTGTTGATCGCGTTCAACACCGCCCCTGCCATGGGGACTGCGAAATGCGCCTCATAGAGTTCGGGGATGTTGGCCGCGATGATCGAAACCGTATCGCCCCGACCGATCCCACGTGCAGCAAGTGCCCCAGCTAAGCGGCGGCAGCGGTCATAGGTTTGCGCCCATGTGTATCTGCGGTCGCCGTAAACCACAGAGGGATAGTTGGGGTAAACTGCGGCTGTCCTCTCGATATAGCTTAGCGGGGAAAGCGGGGTGTAATTTGCCGGTCTTTTGTCCAGATGCTGTTCATAGATATTTGTGGCGGTCATCCGATATTCCTCCCAAACGCGGCAGACTTGCGTATTGAGCACAGAGCTTACGCCAAAAGAAATGCGTAGGAATACGTGAATTGGCTACACTGGCGATATTCTATGGATTAATCTGGCCCTACTTCGCGAGTCTCATTCGCGTTGATCTGCGTCATCACGTCACCGCGCGCCCGTTTGGAACAGTTGATTCCCCGCGCGCCACACCCAGAAAGGACATGTCATGGACGGCACGTTCAACGAAAACGATATTTCGCGGGTGGTCGAAGCCGACCGCGCCCATGTCTGGCATCATCTGATCCAGCACAAGCCCTTTGAAACAAACGACCCGCGCATCATTGTCGAAGGCAAGGGCATGCGCGTTTGGGACCAGAAAGGCAAAGAACATCTTGATGCGGTCTCGGGCGGTGTCTGGACCGTCAACGTCGGCTATGGCCGCGAGTCGATCTGCAAGGCCGTCTACGAACAGATGATGAAGCTGTGCTATTTCGCGCAGTCGGCCGGGTCGGTTCCGGGTTCGATCTTTGCAGAACGGCTGATCAGTAAAATGCCGGGAATGAGCCGTGTTTATTATATGAACTCGGGTTCTGAGGCGAATGAGAAAGCCTTCAAAATGGTGCGCCAGATCGCGCACAAGAAATACGGTGGCAAGAAAACCAAGATCCTGTACCGCGACCGCGACTATCATGGCTCTACCCTGGCCACGATGTCAGCAGGTGGGCAGAACGAGCGCAACGCGCAATATGGCCCCTTCGCACCCGATTTTGTCCGGGTTCCGCATTGCATGGAATACCGCAAGCATGAGCTGGACGGCGCGCCCGAAGAGAACTTCGGCGAATGGGCGGCAGATCAAATCGAAGAGGTCATCCTGCGCGAAGGCCCCGACACCGTGGGTGCCCTGTGCCTGGAGCCGGTGACAGCGGGCGGTGGCGTGATCGAAGCGCCCGAAGGCTATTGGCCGCGTGTGCAAGAGATCTGCAAGAAATATGACATCTTGCTGCATATCGACGAGGTTGTTTGCGGTGTAGGTCGTACCGGCACCTGGTTCGGCTATCAGCACTATGGCATCGAGCCCGATTTCGTGACCATGGCCAAGGGTGTCGCCTCGGGCTATGCCGCGATTGCGTGTCTGGTGACCACCGAAGAGATCTTTGACATGTTCAAAGATAATGCGGACGATCCGATGAACTATTTCCGCGACATCTCGACCTTTGGTGGATGCACCGCCGGACCAACCGCTGCGATCGAGAACCTGAAGATCATCGAAGATGAAAACCTGCTGCAAAATTGCACCGTCATGGGCGAACGCCTGATGAGCAATCTTCAGGGCCTGATGGAAAAGCACGCGGTGATCGGCGATGTGCGCGGTAAAGGCCTGTTCCAAGGTGCCGAGTTGGTGGCAGATCGTTCGACCCGTGAGCCTGTGGACGAAAAGCTGGCGCAGGCGGTTGTGGCGGATTGCATGGCGCAAGGTGTGATCATCGGCGTCACCAACCGCTCGATCCCGGGCCGCAACAACACGCTGTGTTTCTCGCCTGCACTGATCGCGACAGCAGATGATATCGACCAGATCACCGACGCCGTCGATGGCGCGCTGGGGCGTGTGTTCAGCTAACGCAGCAACTGAAACCCAAGTCAGAAAGCCGGGCCCAGCGCCCGGCTTTTTTTTCGTTCAGCGCATGGTGTTTCGGCTTTTGAACAGCAACAGGAATACAAAGACCGACCCCAATGAGGTCGTGACAATGCCGACCGGCAATTCCTGTGGAGACAACATAAGGCGGCTGAGGATATCTGATACGGTCAGCAACATGGCGCCGACCAAAGCAGCTGTCGGCAGCAATTGGCGATGCAGCGGGCCCACTATGCCCCGCGCGATATGGGGCACCATAAGACCCACAAACCCGATGACACCTGCAACGGAGACGAACATTGCCGTCGCCAAAGCGGCAACAAAGAACATCTTGAACCGAACCCCTTGCACCGGCACGCCCAATGTAGCGGCGGTCAGATCTCCGGTCAGCAGCGCATCCAGCCAGCGGCTGCGATAGAGGGAATAGGCCAGGATCAGACCCAGCCCCGCGCAAACCAAAGGAAACGTTTCCCACCGGGCCAGTCCCAGCCCGCCCAGCATCCAGAAAATCACTGAATGCGCCGCGCGGTTGTCGCCGGAAAAGATCAGATAGTTGGTGATCGCCGAAAACAGGAACGACACCGCCAGACCCGCCAGGATCAACTTTTCCGGAGCGCTGGTGCGTAGGCCATGGACCAGTGCCAACACAATGCCCGAGGCCACAAGCCCGCCGCAGAACGCAGCCAGAGGCAGTGTCCAGATACCCAGAATGTCGCCCGTGACAGTGATGACAAACACCGCACCGGCCGCAGCACCCGAAGACAGACCAAACAGAAATGGATCGGCCAGATCGTTACGCGTGGTTGTCTGAAGGACTACCCCCACGATGCCAAGCCCAGCACCTATGACCGCGGCAAACAAAGCGCGGGGTAAGCGCAGGTCAAAGACAATGCGGTGCGTCGGCGACATCTCTGAATCAGAAAGTCCCGCACCTTGCCGGATTGCCGCCCAAACCTCGGAAACAGGAATGGGCGTGGTGCCATAGGCCGTAGACACCATCAAAAGGGCGGCCAATAAGACCACCCCCAAAGCAAAGACAAGGCCCGTGCGGGTCATGTCAGTTCAGGCTCGGGTGCATGGCCTTCGCCATTTTCGAGATCGCCTCGATATTTGCCGGTCCCGGTGTCAGCTCTTCATAACGCAGGCCAATCCAGCGCGCGTTTTTCACCGCGTCGGTTTGCGACATGACCGGATGGTCCTGCAAAAACTTGAACGTATCCTCGGCGCCGTTGCCGGTTTGATAGTCCAACAGCACAAGAAATTCAGGATTCGAAGCAGCAACCGCCTCCCACGAGGTGCGACCCCAGCTGGTGTCCAGATCATGGGTCACGTTTTCACCACCCGCAGCAGTGATCATCGCGTCAGGAATGGCGAATTTACCGGCGGTGAACGGTGCGTCTGCAGGACCGTCCAAAAGGAAAACACGGGGTTTTTCCAAGTCGGCGGTCTGCGACTCGATGGTGGCCAGTTGGTCTTTCCAGTCTGAAACCAGCGCCTCGGCCTTGTCCTCGACATGCATGACCTGCCCAAGCCGCAGCACATCGTCAAACAGCAGATCCATGCTGGCCTGCGGGCGATCGTCGTGCAGATGCACACAGCTTTCGGTCAGAATCATGGTCTTGATGCCAAAAGGCGCCAAAGTGTCAGGCGTCACCTCTCCACCCGGTCGCATGCCATAGTACCAACCGGCGAAAAACAGATCTGGCTCGGCCGCAACAAGGTTTTCGACAGTGGGGTATTTGGGCGCAAGCTCGGGGATGTCTCCGCGCTGCGCGTCAAAATCGGGGCTGGTCTTGTACCAACCGGTAATGCCAGTCAGACCCACGATCTTGTCCTGCAACCCAAGCGCAAAGGCCATATCGGTCATGTTCATGTCATGCACGACCAGCCGTTCGGGTTGCTTCTCAAAGACAAGCGGCTCACCGCAATTGTCGACGGTAACACCCTGCGCCACCGCGCTGGTGGCCATGCCGGTTGCAAGAAAAGCCGACCAGATCATTCGTTTCATCAATTCGTCCTTTTGTTCGATATGGTAGTTTTACGGATGTCGAGCGCGGGGATCACGCGGCCTTCGTACTGAAAACTCAGGTAATCCACGCCAAACGTGTCTTGAACATGATCCGAGGTCAGAACCTGATCGACAGGGCCAAACCCGGTCATGCGGGTCGATTTCATCAGTGCTACATGAGTGGCGAATTCCGGGATCAGCACCAGGTCATGTACGATCATGACAACCGTGATGCCCAACTGCGCCACCAGAGACAACATGCGCCCCTTGGCGTCTGGGTCCAGATGGTTGGTGGGCTCATCCAGAAACAGCAGCGACGGCTTTTGCGCCAAGGCACGCGCGATATGCGCTCGCTGACGTTCTCCGCCTGACAGCATGGCCATGCGTTTCTCCGCCTGTCCTGCCAGCCCAGTCAAGTCCAGAATCCGGTTGATGTCTTCGGCATGTTCTGCGGCAGAACGATCCGCCCGGATGGGGATCTGACCCAACGCAATGTAATCGCGCAGCATCAAGCGCCCGTCTGGCAACTCTTGCTGGCCGACAACCGCAATGCTGCGCGCCCTATCCATCGCAGTCATGGATTTGAGGCTGCGCCCGCTCACATGCACATCGCCCAATGCCAAAGGCACCGCACCGCACAGCAAGTTCAACAATGTGGTCTTGCCGGCGCCGTTTGGTCCGGCAATGGCAAGGATGGCACCTTCCTCAAGCGCAAAAGTCACGTCCTGCAGCAAAACATCACCGTTCAACGCGTAGTATTCCAGGTTCTCGGCAACCAGAAAGGCCGGTTGTGTCATTGCAGCACCCCCTCTCCGATCCGGGGTAGGCGGGCGAGCGTTTTGTGTAGCAGCGCCTTAGGCCTGTCGGTGGCCTTCGTCCAGCCATCTGCGCTGATATGATATTGCCGTGCAAAGGTAAGCAGGGCGGCGATGTCACCATCGCTTTCGATATCACCAAAGAGATACTGCGCCTTGTCTGTGGCTTGAAACCCGACGGTGCATGGCCGCTCACAGCCAGCCATACAAGACACGTGCCGAATGGCAAATCCATTCGGCAAACTGCTGACCTCTGCAGCGATTTCTGCGCTGACAGCAGCTCCACCGTCACAGGTCGAACAGATCAGAATGAAGTGATCAGGATTGGCAGTCATTTGCCGTCTCGCTTATTGCCAAACGAGGACGGAAGGTATCAGTCGTATTGCTGCACGCTGAACGCGCCATCTTGACCTCCTTCCAGGGCACCCCGCCCCGGTGTGGTTGAATCGAAGATGGCAGGTCTCCTGACTTGCGGGTCATCGCTTGGCCGTCCTTCCCGATCCGATGGATCAGTGGCTGATTGGCTTTGCTCACCGCTTACAGTTGCGGGGGCAGTCACGGACTAGGTGGCTTCGTACACCGCACCGTGTTCCCTTTTCATCCCTTGGGCGGACCCGCAGGAACCATCACAATCTGAGTGCCTGAGATCGCAAAACGCGTCAACCGGATTCGACAGGGCACAAAAATTTGATCCACCCGATCTCACAACAACCCGCCAGAGCGTGATCGGGGTTTATTGGGCGTCAGCGCGGGTCATCCCCACCTTTGTATCAAGCCCCCAAACTGGGCCGATGAAAGGAGACGTTATGACACGTTCAATTTCCAAGTTACTTCCTGCCCTGGTTGCGCTAGTTGCCGGCTTCGGGCCGCATATGGCAACCGCGAATGACGCACACCATCCTCAAGGAGCGGTCTACAAGATCATTCAGGCAGGTAACGCTCATGTGCCTCAGCTCTCTTCGCCAGCTGTCCACAAGCATTATGCTTATGTTGCGCAAACGGCGAAAGCCAAACCGGCGGCGCCGGTTGTAAAGGTCAAGACACTCAAGAAAAAATCAGTTGGGAAGAAGTTCCTGTTCAAACATTATGGCTATTATCCGTACCAGCCTCGCAAGTTCCGCGGCCATAGCGGACATGTGATCAAGAAGAAACCCAAGCATCATGGCAAGGTGCATCACAAGGGATTTCGCAATCAGCACTTTTTTACGCCCCAGTACCGCTACCGCTGAAGCCAGAAAGGTCGGTTTAGCCCCCCCTTAGGCGCTGCATCAAGTAAACTTCAGCGCCTTCGGGCACTGGCTCGGACAGTCCCGAGGCGATGATCCGGCCATTGATCGCGATTGAGACGCCGGCATCTATAGGCGCCTGCAATTGGGGGTAGCGACGCACAAGCTCGCGCAATATTTCGCCCGTCGTCGTGGCGTCGACTTCGACAACCTGCTGGCCCCCGGTCAATGACCGGAGACCTGACCAAAGGTTGACTTCAACCATCCTGCTTCAGCGCCGCCAGAATACGCGGCGGTGACATGGGCAGCTGGCGCATCCGTACACCCGCTGCGTGCGATACCGCGTTGGCGATGGCCGCCAAGGGTGGCACGATCCCGGTTTCTCCGACACCGCGCACTCCGTAAGGGTGGCCAGGGTTCGGGACCTCGACAATCACCGTATCGATCATCGGAAGGTCACTGGCGACAGGGATGCGGTAGTCCAGGAAGATCGAGTTCTGCAGGCGACCATCGTCGCCGTAGATATACTCTTCGTTCAGCGCCCAGCCGATACCTTGCGCAGCGCCCCCCTGATACTGGCCTTCCACATAAGCCGGGTGGATCGCCTTGCCCGCATCCTGGATAACGGTATAGCGAGACACGCTGGTTTTACCGGTCTCGGGGTCAACCTCGGCGTCAACGATATGAATGCCAAAGGATACGCCTGCGCCCTCGGGTGTCGCCTCGAAATGGCCCGAGATTGGACCGCCCGTCGAACCCATGTTGGCCGTGATCTCGGCCAGTGGCAAAGGATCGAAATCGCCCGCATTGGGGCCCGACGGAACCGCGCAGCCGTTTTCCCATTTGACTGCATCTACCGGGATGCCCCACTTGGCCGCTGCCCGTTCGCACAGTTTTTCGACCGCATGTTTTGCTGCCTTGATGGTCGCCAGACCCGACGCGTAAGTCACGCGTGAGCCGTGGCTGACATCATTGTATCCGAGCGTGGCGGTATCCGCGATGGTCACCCGGATATTCTCGTAAGGGATGCCCAGAACCTCGGCTGCCATCAGCGCCATCGACGCGCGTGATCCGCCGATATCGGGCGTGCCCACCATGACCTGAGCCGAACCATCCTCGGACAAGGCCAGCGACACACTGGTTTCGCCGCCATGGTTGAACCAGAACCCGCAAGAAATCCCGCGTCCCTGCCCCGGCTTCAGCGGCGCCGAGTAATGCTGATGCGCCTTCGCGGCCTCTAATGATTCAACCAGACCGATCTGTTCATAGGTCGGGCCATAGCTGGCCTTGGTGCCCTCATGGGCTGCGTTTTTCAGGCGGACATCGATGGGATCAAGATCCAGTTTCTTGCACAGCTCGTCGATCACCGATTCAACAGCAAAAGCCCCCATAGGCGCGCCCGGGGCGCGATAAGCCGCCTGTTTCGGGCGGTTGGCCATCACGTCATAGCCGACCTGACGCACATTGGTCAGGTTATAAGGTGCAAAAGCACACATGGCGGTCATGTCACCCGGAGCGCCCGGGAACGCACCGCCTTGCAGACGAAAAATGCCTTCTGCCGCTGTGATTGTACCATCCTTTTTCATACCGATCTTGACGTCCATCGACGCCGAGGCCGTTGGCCCCGTAGCGCGGAACACTTCGGACCGGGACATCACGATCTTGACCGGACGATTGGCCTTGCGGCTCAGCGCCAGAGCGACAGGTTCGATGAATACGGTTGTCTTGCCACCAAACCCACCGCCAATTTCCGAAGCGGTCACCCGAAGTTGCGAAGTCTCGATCCCCAACAGCGCGGCACAGGTCTTTTGCGCGATCCAATGGCCCTGAGTGGTACACCACAACTCACCTTTGCCATCCGCACCCAACTGCCCCAGACAGGCGTGTGGCTCGATATAGCCCTGATGGGTCGCCTCGGTCACAAAACTGTCTTCGATGACCAGATCCGCCTCGGCAAACCCGGCCTCGACATCTCCGTGCCCGCTTTCGTGATAGCGCACAACGTTTGGGTGCACCCCTTCTGGAACCGAATAATCCGCGGCGCCTTCGCGGATCACCGGCGCGTCGGGGGCCATGGCTTTGTCCACATCAGTGACATGAGGCAGCACCTCATATTCCACCTCGATCAGCTTTACCGCATCGCGTGCAGCCAAAGCCGACGTGGCCGCAATGGCAGCAACCGCGTGCCCGTCATACAGTGCCTTTTCCCCGGCCATGACGTTTTCCAGCACGTTCCAGAATTCGCCTTCCAGCCCGGGCTTGAAGGGAACCTCGGCGAAATCGGCACGGGTGACGACAGCTTTGACGTACTTATGTGCCTCGGCCTTCGATGTATCGATGCGGACGATCCGCGCATGTGCGTGGGGCGAGCGCAGAATGGCGCCGTGCAGCATACCAGGGGCCGACATATCAGCACCGAACTTGGCACGGCCTGTCACTTTGTCCAGACCATCGGGGCGGTCAGGGCGCGTACCAACAAAGGTGAAACCAGATTTGCGATCGTCAAGTGCCATTACGATGCCTCCCGCAGGTCAGCTGCCGTGTCCATCACGGCGCGAATGATCTTGTCATAGCCGGTGCAGCGGCAGAGATTGCCTGCCAGCCAATACCGGGTTTCTTCTTCGGTCGGGTTGGGGTTCTTTTCCAGCAGTGACTTGGCTGCCACCAGAATGCCCGGCGTGCAGATACCGCATTGCAGGGCGGCATATTCGATCATCTTCTTTTGCAACGGGTGCAAAACATCACCATCCGCAATGCCTTCGACCGTTTCGATCTGCTTGCCCTCAGCCTCGACCCCCAGCATCAGGCATGAACACACCAGACGCCCATCAACGGTGACCGAGCACGCGCCGCAATCGCCCGTGCCGCAGCCTTCTTTGGCGCCGGTCAGGTTCAGCTTGTCGCGCAGGCAGTCCAACAGGGTTTCGCGGGGATCACACAGGAACTCGACCTCGTCGCCATTGACCTGAGTTGTTACGTGAAACTTGCTCATGCTTTTTCTCCCTTCGCGCGGGCATAGGCGATTTTCGCCGCGCGTTTGGCCAAAACTCCGGCGACCTCGGTGCGGAACGCGATGGTGCCGCGCTTGTCGTCAATCGGGTTGCAGGCCGCCGAGGCCGCCTCTGCCAGCGCCTCCAGAGCGGTGTCATCGAGCGTGCTGCCGATAATCGCCTTGGCGCAGTCTTCCACCAAAAGAACGGTTGGGGCCACGGCCCCCAGACAGACCCGCGCTTCGGTGATCGTGTCGCCGTCAAGGCGCAGGTTCACGCCCACACCCACAACGGCAATGTCCATTTCGGTGCGAGGAATGAACCGCAGATAGGCGTCGCCTCCGTTTTCGCCACGCGCCGGGATATGCACGGCGGACACCACCTCACCCTTGGCCAGGCTGGTTTTGCCCGGTCCGGTGGGGATGTCCTCGACAGCCACGGTGCGCGCACCATCCGGGCCGGTCACAGTCAGCGTCACACCTGCCGCAACCATCGCCGGGACCGAATCCGCAGCGGGCGAGCCGTTACACAGATTGCCGGTCAGCGTCGCGCGTCCTTGCACCTGGGTCGATCCGATCAGATCCATCGCCTCGACCACACCGGGCCAGTCCTGCCCCAAGGTGGTGTGTTCGCTCATCTCGGCGCCCGTTACAGCAACGCCAAGGGTCCAACTGCCATCCGCATTCTGCTCGATGTTGCTGACACCCTCGATTTTCTTGATGTCGATCAGCGTATCCGGCGTCACCAGGTCCGAGCGCAGCTGCACCAACACATCGGTGCCACCCGCTAAAAACCGGGTCGTGCCCGTCGCGTTGGCAGCCAGCGCCGAAGCCTCGGCAAAACTGGCGGGACTGTGATAATCCATGAAATTACCTCGTACCTGTTTATCAGGGAGAACTGGGTTCAGCGGGGACGTTAATTCAGGCCTCGCCCGCCGTCCATGGGGGGAATGGCAAAAATTCACCCCTCTGTTTCTGGGCGCGGTCCGCGTCTCTTTCGTTTGGATCACACCCGTTCAGATTTGATCAAACAGCCACTGTCGCATCAAATCCACAAGTTTGGGTTGCCGTGGCTTTTCCGGGGCCACTATGTAAAAGCCCGGATCACTGATCAGCGCCTGCCCCAACGCTTTGACCAACCGTCCCGATGCCAGGTCTGAGGCAACCAGAGCTTCATTGGCAAGGGCCACACCCTGACCTGCAACCGCTGCGTCAATGGCCAGGCTGGTCTGATTGAAATTCATCATCCGCGACTTACCCTGAACGCCCACACGCTCCAGGTACAATGGCCACAAACCATGCGCGTCGTTCAGCAGGACATGCTGCAATAGATCAGACGGCTGTAATACCTGCTTAGCCAATTCTGGTGCACAGACGGCGATCAGATCAGTTGAGAACAAAGGATCGGCGCGCAGGCCTGGTGCCTTTTGTGGGTGACCGTGGCGGACGGCGATATCAACGCCGTCGCTGTCAAACACAGCCAGTTTTTCCTTGGCGTCGACCTTCACCTGTATATCGGGATGTTTGGCCGTAAAATCAGACAACCGGGGCACCAACCATTTCGAGGCAAAGCTGGGCGTGACCGAGATGGTGACCTCATGCTGGTCCGAAATCTCTTCCACGGCGCTTTCGATCAGCCGAAACGCGCGTTTAAGCGGTGCATGAAACCTGCGCCCGTCCTCGGTCAGACGCAGACCACGTGGCATCCGGTCGAACAGGGGCACACCCAGCCGCGCCTCAAGCCCGCGTACTTGCTGCGCAACTGCGCCTTGAGTGACGCCTAGGTCTTCCGCCGCAAGGCGAAAGTTCAAATGTCTGGCCGCAGCTTCAAAAGCGCGAAGCGCGTTGAGAGGAGGCAAAGCTCGCATAAACACACACTGTAGATTTTCTACTGGCTTAGAGCAGAAGAACTGATTGGTCAAATGCGCGCTGCATTCCCAAACTCAGGGTAGGCAAGACATGGAGTTTGAAATGACCGACAAAATAGCCCTGGTTACAGCCGGTGGAAGCGGAATGGGCGCGGATGCAGCCCGGCGTCTGGCCGCCGACGGTTTCCAAATTGGCATTCTGTCCTCGTCAGGAAAAGGCGAGGCGCTGGCCCGCGAATTGGGCGGTGTGGGTGTTACAGCGTCCAACCAGTCCACTGACGATCTACAGCGTCTGGTAGACGCCGCAATGGCACATTGGGGGCGGGTGGATGTACTGGTCAACTCGGCCGGGCACGGCCCCCGGGCCCCGGTTCTGGAACTGACTGATGAAGACTGGCACACCGGTACGGATGTCTATTTCATGAACGCAGTCCGCCCGACCCGTCTGGTGACGCCAATCATGCGAGCCCAGGGTGGCGGATCGATCATCAATATCTCGACCTTTGCGGCATTTGAACCTGACCCGGTTTTCCCAACGTCTGGCGTGTTTCGCGCAGGGCTTGCTGCCTTCACCAAGTTGTTTTCCGATCAATACGCCGCCGACAACATCCGCATGAACAACGTGCTGCCAGGTTTTATCGACAGCCTGCCCGAGAAAGAAGAATTCCGCGCTCGTATCCCGATGGGCCGCTATGGGCGCAGCTATGACGAGATCGCGTCGGTCGTCGCAATGCTGGCCTCCGAAGGCGGCGGGTATATTACCGGGCAAAACATTCGGGTCGACGGCGGCATCACCCGCTCGGTCTGAGCTCAGAACCGCGCTTTTACTAAATGCGTCAGCGCCGCGCCGGTTTCGAAATAGGCGCGGCGCAGGCCGGCCCAGCGCTCGGTATGCTTTGCCACCGCAGGTACAGGCAACAGCGCGGGGTCATCGCGCAGAAGGCTCTGCGCCGCCAAACGGCCAAACACAGTCCCGGGCCCGATGCCGCGCCCGGAATAGCCGTGGATCGCAAGGGCGTTTGGCCCAAGCTGCGTGATTTTGGGCAGATGATCGGACGTCATCGCAATGCGCCCGTGCCAGCCTTGCTGAAAGGGCTGATCCGCCAGTTGCGGGAACAGGTCAGCCATTTTGCGCCTGATCCAAGCCTTGTGCGATGCGCTGCCTGCATGGCCCAAATCGCCCATAGCCCCCAGAATGAAACGCCCTTCCTGATCCATTCGAAAGGACGTCATGATCAGGCCTGTATCCCAACAGCCCTCTTGGCCCGGCAAGATGCTGGCCCGCAAATTGTCAGACAACGGCGCCGTCGCGTATTGGAAATAGTAGACCGGCACATAGGCTGGCGCGGTCTTGTGCAGGTCCTGATGATAGGCGTTGGTGGCCTGGATCATTGACTTCGCGCGCACTGCTCCCTGCGGCGTTTTCAGAACCCAGCTGTCACGGTCTCGTTCCAAGGATTGAACCGGGCTGTGCGCAAAGATATACGCCCCTGCCGCTTTGGCCGTCCGCGCCAGTCCGCGCACATAGCTGAGCGGCTGGATAGTACCCGCACGCGGATCAAATAGCGCGCCGTGGAATGCGGCGCTGCCGGTGCGATGGGCGGTCTGATCAGGTAACAGAAGTTCAACCGGTGCGCCCGTGGCGCTGAGTTGCGCGTGACGCGTCTGCAGATCACGAAAACCAGCCACTGAGTGCGCGCAATGCAGCGTGCCCTTGCGCTCGGGCTCGCAATCGATCTCATGGGTGTCGATCAAGTCAAACACCTCGGCTGGCGCGGCGGCCAGCAGGTCGATCAGGCGGTCTCCTGCATCCTCGCCCAAATGCGCGCGGATCTCGTCCGGCGGCACCCAAAGGCCCGCATTGGCCAGCCCGACATTGCGGCCCGAGCCGCCATGGCCAACCTCCTGCGCCTCAAGCAAACAGACCGATGCCCCCGCCTGCGCCGCTGTCAAAGCGGCAGAACAGCCGGTATAGCCTGCGCCAATGATCGCCAGATCAACGGTCAGGTCGCGGGTCAGAGGCGGCGTGTCCACATCTTCGCGGCAGGTGTGCTGCCAAAAGGACTGTTCGTGGTCGCTCACTTACGCCTCCTTGCGGTGTCCGGGCCCAGTAAAACGCAGGATCAGCCGGTTGCAAGAGCGCGCTGGTCCGCGCGACCCATGGCGATCAGGAACGGATTCGCCTGTTGTTGCGCCTGAAACGTCGTCTTGTCGCTCATACCGCGCCAGTTCGCCAGAACCAGAGACTGCGCCACCGCCCCGCTCAGGGTCGCACCCGGGCCAGTGACGATGAAAAGATCAGGGGCAAACTCGCGCGCGGCGGTCTGGATTGCACACGTGAAATCATAAGCTTCGGTGACCTGATGACCCAGAGTGTATTCCCAAAGCGCCCGTGTCTCGACAGCGCCCGGCCACCAGATCTTGCCGCGTCCGTCGATCAGCGGTCGATCTGGCTGATGGAACATGCTCGCCGGTAACTGCGCGCGCCCTTCCGCCGCAACCGGAGCCTGCAATGTCGTGTGGAACGCCGCATGGTTCGCCAGCCGCAGGGGAAACCGATCCTGCACTTTAGGCTGAGAGGCCTCAAACGCCGCAAGGCCCTCGGCGTTACCCGCAAGCACCAGCATTCCACCCAGGTCGATGGACAGCGCCAGAACATGACCTTCGATCTGGTTGATTCGTTCCACCTCTGCCAGCAACTCGGCCTTGCGTAGGGGGTTATCGGCCCAGCTTTCATCCGTGAAGGGATAGACCAATTGACCGCCGATCAAATGATCTTGCATCAAACTGCCCATCGTATTGACGACACGGAACCCGTCTTCGGGCGACACCGCACCTGCCGCTGCCAGAGCGATATACCAGCCCATAGAGTTTCCGGTGACAGCGACCACTTCGAGATCGTCCGCCAGTGCCTGCGCATCGGCCAGAGAGGCCGCATAGATCAGGGGCGAGGCCACATCGCCGCGTGAATATGTGCTAACCGCATATCGATCCGCGCTGTCCAGAGCGGTCACGGGCTGCTGGCCATTCTCGGCACGAATGACGTCAAAGCTTTGGAACATCCGCATCCGGTCAGCGTGATGCCGGTGCAGATAGCCCAATTCCGGCTTGTTATAGGTGCCCCTGCCGGGGCAGATCACAACGGCGGTTCGGGTCATGCGCGGCCTCCGGTCAGGTCGAGAGCAGCGGTCACGATGCTCTCTTTCGACGGGAGCGGCGCGGCGTAGGCTGGGCCGGTCGCGATGAAACTGTCCTCAGCCACCACGCGCGCAGTTGGGATCGAGGCGCATTTTTCGGCAAAGAGTGTTATCAACCCTTCGGACTGGCTGCCGGTGCGGCGGCATTCATCGACGATCAGGATGTGTTTGCACCCTTTGGTGGCCCTGATCAGAGCCTCAGCGGGCAAAGGCGCCAACCAGCGCATATCAATGATCCGCGTCTTCAGCCCTGCTGCTTCAAGCTCCGGCTGCGCCTGTTTCGACAAATAGTGCCCATTGCCATAAGTCACGATGGCCAGATCGTCTCCGTCGCCATGCACCCCGACCTCGCCCAGCGCGATGCGCTGATCCGGTGCGGGATATGTCGTCATCCAGCCCCCATCCTGCGCTGCGTGCAGATCACGCATGGGATAAAGCGCGATGGGCTCAAGGAAGATCACCACCCGCTGCTCCTCCCGCGCCTGCCGCACGCATTCCCGCAGCATCTGCGCGGCGTCCGCTCCGGTTGAGGGGCAGGCGATGATCACGCCGGGGATGTCGCGCAGAACGGCCAGAGAATTGTCGTTATGGAAATGCCCACCAAAGCCCTTTTGGTATCCAAGCCCTGCAATCCGCACCACCATCGGATTGGTGAACTGGCCGTTCGAAAAGAACGGCAAGGTCGCGGCCTCACCCCGGATCTGATCCTCGGCATTGTGCAGATAGGCCAGAAACTGGATCTCGGGGATCGGAACGAAACCGTTATGGGCCATCCCGATGGCGAGGCCCAGAATGGACTGTTCATCCAGCAAGGTGTCGATCACGCGATCCGGACCAAAGCGCTGTTGCAGCTTTTGCGTCACGCCATAGACGCCGCCCTTGCGACCCACATCCTCGCCCATGCAGACCACTTCACCATGCTCCAGCATCAGGTCGGTGAGTGCCCAGTTGATCAGACGACTCATGGGTTGCGGCTCTGCCATTGCGCGCATGTCACCGCCAAAGGCCGACGCGCGCGCGTCGGCGCTGGGGCCATTTGTTGGTTTGCACGGGCGTTTCGGGGGGATCAGGCTGGCCATGACCTGCGCGGCATCTTCCAGATGCGGGCGGCGCGCGGCCTCTGCGGCCACCCTGTCTGTGCGGGCGCAGGTATCGGTGTAGATGTGCAGCGCCTGTTCCGGTGTCAGCGCGCCCGCTTGATCCAACAGGCGCACGGAATGCAACAGAGGATCGTTGGCCTCATCCGCCTCGACCTCGGATTTCGACATATAGGTCGTCGGCACATCGGCACCGGCATGACCGTAAAGTCGCACGGTTTTCAGATGCAGAAACGCAGGCTTCCGGCGTGTGCGGACATAGTCCGCCGCCTCTTGCGCCACGGCAAACGTCTCATAAAGATCAAGACCGTTGGCCTGGAAATAGCGGATTCCGGGGCGATGCTCCATCGACGCCTGGATCCAGCCTTTTGGTGTCTTGACCGAAATCCCGATCCCGTTGTCCTCGCAGACAAATAACAGCGGCAGAGGGGTCGATTGCACGCTGGTCCACCCGGCAGTATTGATCGCTCCTTGCGCGGTTGAGTGATTGGCCGAGGCATCGCCGAAAGAACACATCGCAATCCCGTCTTCGGACAGGCAGCGATGCTCTGGGTCATGTCGCCGCGCCGCGCCCAAGCTGTAAGCTGCACCCACAGCCTTAGGCAGGTGGCTGGCGATGGTGGACGTCTGAGGCGGGATAGCCAATGCCTTGGAGCCCAGCACCTTGTGCCGTCCGCCCGAGGTTGGATCCTCTTTCGAGCAGGCAAAACTCAGCAGCATATCCCAGGCGATCTGCTGTCCAGGCACCTGTTCAGCCCGCGCGATCTGGAAGGCTGCATCGCGATAATGCAAAAAGGCGATATCCGTCGGGCGCAACGCATGGGCCACGGCGGCCATCCCCTCATGCCCCGAGGAACCAATGGTATAGAACCCCTGCCCCGCTTTCTGCATGGCCCGGCTGGTCCGGTCCAGCGCACGGCTGAGCACTTGCGACCGAAAAAGCAATACGGCCTCGGCATCGGACAGACCGGATCGCGGCGGCAGCCCTTCGGGCAGATCGCGGGCACTGACCCGTTTCAGGAAATTCTCATGAACGATCTGCGCGCGATCCATTGGCCTTCCTCTTTTCGTCAGGCCGAGCAGGCCGGAGACGACATTCTGTTTGCCGCTCAACTTAGAATCAGCCTGCGCGGTCAGTGCAAGCCTCGACGGCCAGACACTCATCGCGCTGGCGCAAAGGAAAAACCAGTGTTATTGCGTCGGAAAGGTATGAGGATATGTCATATGATTGCCCCCCGCCGCTTTCTGCCCTCTGTTTCGTCTCTGCTCGCGCTGGAGGCAGTTGACCGTCTGGGCAGTGCGTCAGCCGCAGCACAGGAGTTGTCGCTGACGCAAAGCGCGATCAGCCGTCAGTTGAAAACGATGGAGGATCAACTGGGCGTGACCCTGATCGAACGCAGCCAGATGCGCCTGCACCTGACGCCGGCCGCACAAACCTATGTCGCGACGGCAAGATCGGCCCTGCAGGACCTTGCTCAGGCCGCACTAAACCTCAAGGCCAACCCGGTGGGCGGATCGCTGAACCTGTCTATCCTGCCAGCATTTGGCATGCATTGGCTGGCCCCCCGTTTGCTGGATTTTGCACGCAAGCACCCCGAGGTGACAGTCAACCTGGGCACACGCCTGCGCCCCTTCGACTTTGCAACCCAAAGCTTTGACGCGGCAATTCATTTCGGACGGCGGGATTGGAGCGGTGTTGAGTACCTGCCGATTATGCAGGAAACCATTCTGCCCGTCTGCGCACCAAGCCTGGCCCCGTCCGGGTTCTCCAGCCTGGCGACCCTCGCCAATGCACCCCTGCTGCATATGGAGACACGCCCGGACGCCTGGGAACATTGGTTCAGCGCGCAAAACCACGTCGCCAGCGGGCTGACTGGTATGCTGTTTGATCAATTTGCAACGATGATCCAGGCCACTATTCACGGACTGGGCGTCGCGCTTCTGCCGTCCTATCTGATCCAGGAGGATATCCAAGCCGGACACCTTGTACCGGCCTGGAACGGTCCGGATGTCAGCTTGGGGGACTACTATCTGGTCTGGCCGACGGGCCGCCCAACCCCCGAACCTCTGCGTTCATTTCGCGCCTGGTTGACCGATCAGCTCGAAGGCTCAACGCGTCCAGTCAGCTGAGTTCATTGAGACAAAGCGCAAGAGCAAACTGCGCGGCCTTCGGCCTTGCGTCCTGCGGACGGCAGGGGGGGCCGGGCCCGCGCGAGCGTTGCTCGCGCGGGCCCGGCCCAACGGGAGGAGATGTTCCGACTGGAACATCGACGACGGGCGGGAGCTTTACGAGATCAGAGGTTCAGACATCCAGAGAACGCGCAATCAGTTCTTTCATGACCTCATTGGTGCCGCCATAAATCATCTGCACCCGCGCATCCGCGTAAAGCCGAGCGATCGGGTATTCCATCATGAAACCATAGCCACCGAACAATTGCAGGCATTCGTGCATGATCTCATTCTGCACTTCCGAGCCCCAGTATTTTACCATCGAAGCAGTGGCGGCATCCAGCTCTCCGGCCTCGAGCTTGGCGATGCAATCATTCACAAAGCTACGCAACACCTCGGCTTTTGTCTTACATTCGGCCAGCTTGAAGCGGGTGTTCTGGAAATCCATAACCCGCTGGCCAAATGCCTTACGCTCTTGCACATACTTCACCGTTTCAGTGATAGCAAAATCAATCGCACCCAGCGCCATGATACCAATCGACAACCGCTCCCACGGGAGTTGCTTCATCAATTGATAAAAGCCCTGCCCCTCTTCCGGCCCCAACAGGTTGGTCATCGGAACTTTGACATCTTCAAAGAAGAGCTCTGCTGTGTCGTTGCCCTTCATACCCAGCTTTTTCAGGTTCCGCCCCCTTCGAAACCCTTCGGTGCCTTCGGTTTCAACTGCAATAAGGGATACGCCCTTGGCCCCGAGTGACTTATCGGTCTTTGCGGCCACAATCACCAGATCTGCCGACTGCCCATTGGTGATGAAGATCTTTGATCCATTCATGCGATAGGAATTGCCGTCTTTCTCGGCGGTGGTCCGCACGGACTGAACGTCCGAACCGGTGCCTGGCTCGGTCATTGCCAGAGCACCGACCATTTCGCCCGAAGCCAGCTTGGGCAGCCATTTCTGCTTCTGATCTTCGCTGCCATAAGCCGTCAGATAGTGGATCACGATCGACTGGATGCCATAGCCCCATCCCGCGTCCCCGCGCGCGGCCTGTTCATAGAGCGTAACAGCGTCAAAGCCCATGCCGCCACCAACGCCTCCATAGGCCTCGTCAATCGATCCGGCCATGAGGCCTGTTTCGCCCGCCTGCATCCAAAAATCACGATCGACGACGCCGTTTTCGACCCAGGTCTCGACATTGGGCACCAAGGCGTCGTCCATGAACCGGCTCGCCAATTCGGCGAACATCTTGTGTTCATCGGTAACCCAAGCGGCGGAACTGGTGAAAAGGGACATGGCGGCCTCCGTGATGCGTAACATGACAAAAGCTAGCGGACATATAGGCGCCCGCCAATCCGCGTGACGCAGCGTTTGCGAATATCGAAACGCCACGTTTCCCTGAAGGCGATATAGACTCAACCCGCCTATTTTGCACGAAACAGTATTTTAGGGCGAAGAATTCGCCTTGCGGCCCTTGACCTTCCCGTGACTGGAACCCTCATATACAGGCCAAATTGCACAGCGGAACAGTTTTCTTGACGGCGCAACATCATATAGAGTTCAAGGTTTCCGGCCTCAGCTGCGCGTCATGCGTTCGCCGGGCAGAAGCTGCTTTGCGTACCGTACCGGGGGTCACCGACGCTGCGGTCAATTTTGCGACCCACTTGGCGAAGGTCGAATACTTAGGTGACATACCCGCAGTAGAAACCGCGCTGAAAGACGCTGGCTACCCGGCCACACGCCTTCAAGCGGATCTGTCAATCGAGGGCATGAGTTGCGCATCATGCGTCGGGCGGATTGAGCGCGCCTTGCTGGCAGTGCCGGGGGTGACAGAGGCCAATGTCAATCTGGCAACACGCCAAGCGCGGATAACCTATCTGGAAGGCGCAACCGACCCTGCATCGCTGGCTGCGCGGGTCACAAAAACAGGGTATGCGGCGCGTACAGTGTCCCCGACGACCGAGGAGGCAGACCAGAGCTATTCTGCCGAATACCAATCACTGAAAAGGGTTACCATTCTTGCTGCGTTGCTGGCCTTGCCAGTCTTTGTGCTCGAAATGGGCGGGCATATGGTGCCTGCCTTCCATCATTGGATCCACGCCACCATCGGTGAGCAGACCAGCCGATTGATCCAATTCGCGCTCACCTCGGTGCTGCTGATTGGCCCGGGCCGCATTTTTTATGCCAAGGGCCTTCCGTCACTGCTGAAGGGCACGCCGGATATGAACGCCTTGGTCGCTTTGGGCACTGGTGCTGCCTATCTCTACTCTGTTGTCGCCTGTTTCGCGCCGCATTGGCTGCCCGAAGGCACCGCAAACGTCTATTTCGAAGCGGCCGCAGTGATTGTGGTGCTGATCCTTTTGGGGCGCAGTCTTGAGGCTCGGGCCAAGGGCCGTACCGGTGCCGCGATCCGTAAGCTGATCGGATTGCGACCCAATACTGTGCAAGTCAAACGCGGAGACTCGTTTGTCGAACTCCCTTTGACCGAAGTGGGTGTGGGGGACGTTCTGATGATCCGCCCGGGCGAGCGCCTTCCGGTGGATGGCGACGTGCTGGATGGGCGCTCTTATGTCGACGAGAGCATGATCACAGGCGAGCCCGTTCCCATCGGCAAAAAGGCTGGCGACGCGGTTGTCGGTGGTACGCTGAACGGCACCGGTGCCTTGCAGATACGCGCGACCAAAGTTGGCGCGGATACGGTTCTGGCGCAGATCATCAGGATGGTGCAACAGGCTCAGGGCGCTAAACTGCCGATACAGGGCGTGGTTGACAGGATTACCTTATGGTTTGTGCCCGCCGTCATTGCTGTCGCCTGCGCAACGGTACTGATCTGGCTGGCTGTGGGACCTACCCCGGCCCTGCCCTTGGCACTGGTGGCCGGTGTGTCGGTTCTGATCATCGCCTGCCCCTGTGCAATGGGGCTGGCGACACCCACTTCGATCATGGTGGGCACCGGGCGCGCGGCAGAACTGGGTGTGTTGTTCCGCAAAGGCGATGCGCTGCAACATTTGCAGCAGGCGAAACTCATCGCCTTCGATAAGACTGGCACGCTAACCCAAGGACGTCCGGAATTGGTCGAGATGACACTGGCCAATGGGGTCCAGAAAATTGATGTGCTGCGTCTTGCGGCGGCAGCGGAAGCGCAGTCCGAGCATCCTATTTCGCAGGCCATCACGCGCGCCGGTCCTGCTAGGCTGCCCAAAGTGTCTGAGTTCCAGTCCCTGACGGGACGCGGTTTGAGCGCCAAGGTCGAAGACCACACAGTTCTGATCGGCTCGGATCGTCTGATGCATGACAATGCTATCGACCTTTCCGATCTGGCCGATACCGCCGCAAGCTATGCCGATAGCGGTGCGACCCCGGTCTATGTGGCCATCGACGGGCTCGCCGCTGCGGCGCTATCGGTTGCTGACCCGATCAAGCCGGGCACATCCGAGGCTCTGGTGCGGTTGCGCCAGATGGGCCTCACGGTGGCCATGATCACCGGAGACAATACCCGGACTGCTCGGTCTTTGGCCGATACTCTGGGCATCGAAATCGTAACCGCCGAGGTGTTACCTTCTGGCAAGGTCGAGGCGGTCGAAGCGCTGAAACGCCAGCATGGCACGCTGGCCTATGTTGGTGACGGGATAAACGACGCCCCGGCCTTGGCCACAGCAGATATTGGCCTTGCCATCGGTACGGGTACGGATGTCGCGGTCGAGACCGCAGACGTGGTGTTGATGTCAGGCGATCTGCGCGGTGTGGCCAACGCGGTCGAGATCAGCCGCCGCACCCTTCGCAATATCCGTCAGAACCTGGGCTGGGCCTTTGGCTACAACGTGTTGCTGATCCCTGTCGCCGCCGGGGCGCTCTATCCCTTTGGCGGTCATCTGCTGTCACCGGCGCTGGCGGCGGGGGCCATGGCCTTGTCCAGCGTCTTTGTCGTCTCGAACGCGCTGCGTCTGCGCCGAGTGCAGGCAAGCGTGCCAGATACATCCCCTGCAACACAGGGCCAGAAGGCTCACGCATGAATATCGGAGACGTTGCCAACAAGACCGGCCTGCCAGCCAAGACGATCCGTTATTACGAAGAGATCGATCTGATCAAACCACTGCGCGACACCAATGGCTATCGCCAGTTTCGGGATCAGGACGTGCACAAGCTGGCCTTTCTGGGCCGCGCACGCACGCTAGGGTTCACCATCGAAGACTGCCGCGCCCTGCTTGCTCTTTACGAAGATGAAAGCCGCGCCAGTGCGGATGTAAAACGCATTGCCCGTGATCACCTGTCTCAGATCGAGGCCAAGATTGCGGATCTGCGCGCGATGCGCGACACGCTCAGCCATTTGATCGAGGCCTGCGCAGGCGACACCCGCCCCGATTGCCCGATCCTGAAGGATCTGGGTGGGAAAAGCTGACGCCGGGGTTGCCCTTTGTGGCCAGCTTTGCTTTGTCTTCGCTCAAAGCACGGGTCACTCGCCTATGAGCGCTGCTGACCACGAAGGTGGAGAGGATTTCACAAATGGCAAAAGTCGCGTTCCTTGGCCTGGGTGTCATGGGCTATCCAATGGCTGGGCACCTGCAGGCCGCAGGTTATGACGTTACCGTCTATAACCGCACCGCAAGCAAGGCCGAGGCCTGGGTGGACCAGCATGGCGGCGCGATGGCCGCTACACCGAAAGAAGCCGCGACAGGAGCGGATTTCGTCATGGCCTGCGTCGGCAATGACGATGATCTGCGGTCTGTCTGCACCGGTGAGTCCGGCGCGTTTCATGGCATGACAGCGGGAGCCACTTTCGTTGATCACACCACCGTTTCGGCCAAGGTCACGCGCGAGCTGTACGAAGCAGCGCAGGCAAAAGGTCTGGGCTTTGTTGACGCGCCGATCTCTGGCGGTCAGGCAGGGGCGGAAAATGCCGTACTGTCGATCATGTGCGGTGGCGATCAGCCTGTATTTGATGCGGCCGAACCGGTGATGCAGGTCTATTCTAAGATTTGCCGCCGCATCGGCGAGAGCGGTGCCGGACAGATGACCAAAATGTGCAACCAGATCGCGATTGCCGGTCTGGTTCAGGGCCTGAGCGAAGCGCTCCATTTTGCCGAGAAGGCCGGGCTGGACGGGCGTGCCGTGGTTGAGGTGATTAGCCAGGGCGCGGCGGGCAGTTGGCAGATGGCCAACCGCTATGAAACCATGCTGGACGATCACTTTGATCATGGGTTTGCTGTGGACTGGATGCGCAAGGATCTGGGCATCTGCCTCGACACCGCCGATGAGACAGGGGCATCCCTGCCTGTGACCGCTCTGGTGGATCAGTTCTATAAGGACGTCCAAAAACTGGGCGGGGGGCGGTGGGACACCTCGTCCCTGATCAAGCGCCTGCGCGCGCTTGGCTAGGCAGACAATGGGGGGCTGTCTGCCCCCGTTGCGACAAGCGCGATTTTTTTCCACCAGATGAGGCGGAGCCCGACTGTTGAATGGCAGAGGTGTAGATGAGTGATATTTCAGCATTCTGGTCAGATGCGCTGCGTCAGCACTGGGGGTTAGACGGACGGCTGACACGTCTGGATGGTGAATATGATCTGAACTATCTGGTGCAGGCCACCAATGGCCAGGACTATGTGCTCAAGGTCATGCGAGCGGGATGCGCACCCGCTCTTGTGGATCTGCAAATCCAGGCCTTGTCCCATCTTGCCAACGCAGCGCCAGGCTTGCCGGTACCGAAGGTAATCCCGGATCTGCAAGGCCGGGCGTTGCCAGAGATCGCAGACCCGGATGGCAAGACGCGGCATGTTTGGATGCTGGAACGGCTGCCCGGTGCGGTCTATGCGAAATCAGCTCCAAAGTCCGAGGCTCTGATCCTGAAACTTGGGCGTGTTTTGGGCGCAATGGATCGGGCGCTGGAAGGGTTTCATCATCAGTGGCTGCACCGCGATGCGTTCAAGTGGGACCTGACACAGGCGGGCTGGATAGATAGCAAGTTGGATCGGATCGCAGACCCTGCACGCCGTATTTTGCTACGTGAAATTTGCGAGGGCTTTCACGCGGTGTCACAGCGTTTGGCAGATTTGCCCAAACAGGCCATTCACAACGATGCCAATGACTACAACATTCTGGTCGAAGGCGAATTGGGCGAGCAGCACCGGATCTCTGGTCTGATTGATCTTGGCGATATGTGCGCCGCGCCACGGGTGTGTGAACTGGCCATTGCCGGAGCTTATGTGGTGCTGGATCACCCAAAGCCGGAACGCGCGCTGACAGCGCTGGTCAAAGGCTACAATGCGGCCAATCGGTTGCGCACGGAAGAAGTGGATCTGATCTGGCCGCTTTTGCGTATGCGCCTGGCGGTTTCCGTGGTGAATTCAACGCTTATGGCGGCAGAGACCCCTGATGACCCCTACGTGACCATCTCGCAGGCTCCGGCCTGGCGGTTTTTGGAGAACCCTTCAGTCAATGGTGGGCTGATGGCCGCGCGACTGCGGGCAGCCTGTGGCTTGCCTGTCGCCGATGAGGCCGAACGCGTGATGGCCTTTCTGCGTGATCAACGCGGTCAGTTCGCACCCATGTTCGGGCAGGATTTGAATGACCTGCCTCTGGGATCGCTGTCCGTTGAGAACTCGACCTGGCCACAAAACCCGTTTGATATGCCTTTATCCGAGGCCGCGCGCGTGGGGTCTGAGTTTGGTGAGGGCCTGTGGCTGGGCTATTACAACGAACCGCGTTTGATCTATGCCGAGCCCGGGTTCCGCAAGGGGCCGTGGAAAGCGTCGGATCGGCGCACCGTGCATCTGGCAGTAGACGTCTTCGCAGCTGCGGGAACCGAACTGTACGCACCATTGGCTGGGCGGGTCGAAGTGGTCGAGAACCGGGACAACCACCTGGATTATGGCGGTGTGGTCATCCTGCGACATGAAACGCCCAAGGGGGATCCCTTTTATACACTCTACGGCCATCTGGACCCTGAATGCTGTGACCGTTTGAAACCCGGTGATCCGGTAGAACACGGGGCCGTGTTTGCCCGTCTGGGCGATCCTGGACAGAATGGCGGATGGGCGCCGCATGTGCATTTCCAACTGGCGCTGACCACTGACGGAATGGAGGCCGACTGGCCCGGCGTCGGTGACCCTGATGAGATGGAGCTGTGGCACGCTGTTTGCCCGAACCCAGCGGCGCTGTTGAACCTGCCAGACGAGAAGGTTTATTATCGACCCACCGACGCGCAAGCGGTGCTGCGGAATCGTCAGGACCATTTCGCTGGAAACCTGTCGTTGACCTATGACGTACCAGTGATGCTGGTGCGCGGGTGGAAGCACCATCTGTTTGACGAGTGGGGCAGGCCTTATCTTGACGCCTATAACAATGTCCCCCATGTCGGCCACGCGCAACCGCGCATTCAGGCCGTGGCGGCGGATCAGTTGAAGCGGGTGAACTCGAACACGCGCTACCTCCACCCCGCGCAAACGGCATTTGCTGATAAACTCCTGTCGAAATTGCCCAATCACCTTCAGGTCTGCTTCTTTGTCAACTCGGGCACCGAGGCCAATGAGCTGGCGCTTCGTTTGGCGCGGGCGCATACGGGCTCAAAAGGGATCGTAACGCCCGATCATGGCTATCATGGGAACACGAACGCCGCGGTGGCGATCTCGGCCTATAAGTTCAACAAGCCCGGTGGTGTCGGCAAGGCCGATTGGGTTGAGCTTGTTGAGGTCGCGGATGATTATCGCGGGAGATACAAACGCGATGATGACCAGCGGGCGCAAAAATATGCCGATTTAGTGGACCCCGCCATCCAGGCCTTGCAAGAGCGGGGTCAGGGATTGGCAGGGTTTATCGCTGAAACCTTCCCGTCTGTCGGGGGCCAGATTATTCCACCCAACGGGTACCTGCCCGCCGTTTACGACAAGATCCGCGCGGCTGGAGGGCTCTGCATTGCAGATGAGGTTCAGACCGGGCTTGGACGGTTGGGAACGCATTATTTTGGCTTTGAGCAACAAGGCGCGTTGCCGGATATCGTTGTTCTGGGCAAACCCATCGGGAACGGGCACCCGATCGGGGTAGTTGTGACCACCAAAGCCATCGCTGAAAGCTTTGACAATGGGATCGAGTTCTTTTCGACCTTTGGCGGCTCAACCCTGTCTTGCCGGATCGGCAAAGAGGTTTTGGATATTGTTGATGACGAAGGCTTGCAGGAAAACGCCCAGCTGATGGGCGCGCGTCTGATCGACGGGCTGCGCGAGATCGAGGCCGAGTTCGCCTGCGTCGGCGATGTGCGCGGTATGGGGCTGTTTCTGGGGGTCGAATTGATCAATCCGGATGGTTCAGAAGGCACCGAGATCTGTCGATACGTCAAAAACCGAATGCGTGATCATCGTATTCTTATTGGTAGCGAAGGGCCCAAAGACAACGTGCTCAAGATCCGACCACCGCTGACGATTGAAGCTGATGATGTGGACATGATCCTCTGGGCTTTGCGCGATGTATTATGCGAAGTAGGCGACTTCGCCCCTGTCCCTGTCCCATCCTGCGGCCACGCGCATCATCAAGCCGGGTGCGGCTGCAGCTAAAAGAAACCCCGGTGGAAACCGGGGTTTCTGCGCCGATCAATGAGCCACAAGCGGGGCGTTGCGAGAACCAAATCACGGCACGGGGGTCTTACGAGCCTCCAAGACAGGTTTACCAAAATGCTTTGCCAATTCTGCCTTCGCAGCCGCGGTTTTCAGGAGCACTGTTCTCGATGGCATCCACTCAGGGCTTAACGCTCATTTCGTTAGGATCAATTTCCCGGCACGGGTAATGCGTAGCGTATATAGCTGGTCACCCAATTCGATGTGAGCGAGATTACCACCTTTGGTCAGGTCTTCAGCCTTGTGGGCCGGAAGCAATGAGACCGGGTAACCTTGGGTCGGGGTCGGGTTTTGAGCGTTCATCAGGGCGTCTCCAGAAGGTGTCGGGCAACAAGCCGTATCTGTTTTGGACTGTGTCATCTGGCTGACCCAGAATTGGGTTGGCTACGCGGCATAGGGTTAATCTGATAATTTTTGTCGGATATGTCAAGGTCTGTCTTTTCTCGATCGCATCCCGGCTTGGCATTGTATCCCAGACCAAGGGGCGCTAGGCCCGAAATACCGTGGTAAAGGATGGAAAGCGCATGCAAGCAGCTGTTGTATTTGACCTCGATGGCACATTGATCGACAGCCTCGCCGATTTGGCGCAATCGGTGAACCGAATGCTGGCAGATGTCGGCCAGGACCCATTGCCAGATGAAACCATCAAGGGGTTTGTTGGCAACGGGCTGCCAACACTTGTCGAACGGGCGATGACCCATTGCGCCATACCGATGGATCGACATGTTGAGCTTACCCAAAGCACCTTGGCGCATTACAACGCTACCCCCTGCGAACACACCAGATGCTACCCGGGCGTGACTGGCGCTTTGACCCAATTGCGTGACATGGGACATGTTTTGGCCGTCTGCACCAACAAGCCCGAGGCCCCGGCACGTCATGTGTTAGAAGCGTTGAATCTGTCGCATTTCTTTGACGTGGTCACCGGGGGTGACACGCTGCCAACGCGCAAACCGGACCCGCAACACCTGCTTGCCACCTATGATGCGATGGACATATCGGGGCCCTTGATCTTTGTCGGAGACAGCGAGGTGGACGCCGAAACCGGGCGACGCGCCGGGGTGCCGTTCCTGCTCTTCACCGAGGGCTATCGCAAATCGCCCATAGAAAAGCTGCCCCATTCCGCAAGCTACAATCACAGCTCGAATCTGCCCGAACTTGTAAAAGATCTTATGCAGCAGGACCCAGAGACTGTATCGAGATAATCACAAAACCCCCAATAGAGGGGCCGGTCGAGGGGGTTTGATACCGACCCCTCATTGGGGAATTTTGTGAAAGTGACAAGACCGCGGGGGGACGGTCTTGAAGCGGTAAACCAGTCATACCCCAGCCACACAGATCGGGATATTGGGGGTTTCCCGTAGTGGTTAATTTTTTCTTAACGAAACCCTACCACCGAGCGGCCTTACACCTGCATCAGTTGCAGCGCGGCCCGTGCGATCACCAATTCTTCGTTGGTAGGAACAACCATCAGCGTCACACGCGACAGATCGGTCGAAATCACGGTGCGGTTGTCCGCATTGGCGTCATGGTCCAGCTCAATTCCCAGCCAGCCCATATCGGTGCAGATACGTTCACGGATATAGGTTGAATTCTCGCCAATCCCTCCGGTGAACACAAGCGCATCCAACCCGCCCAGAACAGCAGCCATCGCCCCCAACTCGCGCCGAATTCGGAAGGTGAAATAGTTGATCGCATTGCGTGCACCTGGCGCGTCCGAAGCTTCGAGCGTCCGCATATCGCTGGTCATGCCCGATAGGCCCAGCAGACCGGATTTCCGGTACAGCAGATCCGAGATCTCGTCTGCACTCATGCTGCACTGATCCATCAGATACAGAACAACACCCGGGTCCAACTGCCCGCACCGTGTACCCATGGGCAAGCCGTCCATGGCCGAAAACCCCATGCTGGAGCCCACCGACCGCCCATCAATCATCGCGCACATCGACGCCCCGTTGCCCAGATGGGCAACAACCACGCGCCCGCCATGTATAAGCGGTGCCGTCTCTTTCAAATGGCCCGAGACGTACTCATAACTGAGCCCATGAAAGCCATAGCGCCGCACGCCGATATCGTAAAACTCAGACGGCAGCGCAAAGGTGTCGTTGACCCAGGGGTGGTTGCGGTGAAATGCGGTATCGAAACACGCAACCTGCTTGGCTTCTGGGAAACGCTTCATCGCATCTTGCGCCCCGTCCAGATTGACGGGCTGATGCAACGGTGCAAACGGTTCGAGCTGTCTCAGCTTCTCAAGGCTGTCCGGCGTCAGAACCACGGGCCCTCCGTTGTTCGGACCTCCATGCACCACGCGATGCCCGACCGCCGCAATACGCGCATGTGGGAATTCGATCTGGAGCAGATTCAAAATGCTGTCCAAAGCGGCTCCATGATCGCGCAACGCGTCCGAAACACCATCCTCCAGAGATTTTCCATCCCGTTCACGCAAACGAATATGGGCCGAAGAGCTGCCGATATTTTCAACGATCCCCGAACAGATCAACACCGGATCGCTTTGCGACGCAGCAAACAGGCCAAATTTCAAGGACGAAGAGCCCGCATTCAAGGTGATGATGTGATCCATAAGAGAGGCTATTTCCCCAAACCGAATTCAGGGGCGCGTTCACGCCCGACACTGAATACGCGTTGTCGCAATTCGTCTAACTGTTCAGACTGATGAAGCATCTTGTCCGAAAACACCAGCGCTGTGCCCGGCACCCGTCAGATACCGTTCGAATGTTTCATCAATATGTCGCTGCGGGCCCTCAGCGCCACGTACGCCCGACGACCATTTCAAAAATGGCCGCATGACCTATGGGCATCCGACAAAAGCAACAGTTTGCGGCTCAGGAAACCCTCAGGCTCTGGTTACCCACATTTGGAATGTCCGCAGCTGCGGCAGGTCATGCAGCCTTCGATCATCACCATGTCATATTGCCCGCAGGACGGGCAGGCTTTGCCGCGCGGGGCGTCCATGTTGACAACCTGCGCTTGAGGGTCGGATTTCAGGCCCATCCCCTCGCCTTCCAGGAACCCGATGGCAACCATATGCTGTTCGATCACGCCACCGATGGCGGCCAGGATTGACGGAATATACTTGCCCTGCACCCAGGCCCCACCACGCGGGTCAAAGACGGCCTTCAGCTCTTCCACCACAAAAGACACATCCCCGCCACGCCGGAACACAGCCGAAATCATGCGGGTCAGGGCCAGAGTCCAGGCATAGTGTTCCATGTTCTTCGAGTTGATAAACACTTCAAAAGGTCGCCGGCGTTGGCCGATCACGATATCATTGATGGTCAGATAGATCGCATGTTCGCTGTCAGGCCATTTCAGCTTATAGGTCGATCCTTCCAGAGATTGCGGGCGATCCAGCGGCTCGGACATATAGATCACGTCGCCGCCGTCCACCTCATGCGGTGCACTGGCGCTTTCACCGGGCGCTTTGTCGTCGCTTTCAGATACGGTCAGGACCGAGCCCGTCACATCATTCGGGCGGTAGGTCGTGCAACCTTTGCAGCCTTCATCCCAGGCCTGCATGTAGACGTCTTTGAACGCATCAAAGCTGATATCTTCCGGGCAGTTGATCGTCTTGGAAATCGAGCTGTCGATCCATTTCTGTGCCGCCGCCTGCATCTTGACGTGATCTGACGGGCTGAGAGTCTGCGCATTGACGAAATAGTCGGGCAATTCAGTATCGCCGAACTTATCGCGCCACATCTGCACCGCATAGTCCACAACCTCTTCTTCAGTGCGTGAGCCATCCTTTTGCAGCACCTTACGGGTGTAGGCGTAAGCAAAGACCGGCTCGATCCCCGAGGACACATTGCCAGCATAAAGCGATATCGTCCCCGTTGGCGCGATCGATGTCAGCAGCGCATTCCGGATGCCATGTTCCCGGATCGCTGCACGCACATCCTCGTCCATATGCTGCATCGTGCCGCTGGCCAGAAACTTCTCGGCATCGAACAAAGGAAACGCCCCTTTTTCCTTTGCCAGATCGACCGACGCCAGATACGCGGCGCGGGCGATTGCGTGCAACCAGCGCTCGGTTTGACGCGCCGCCTCGTCTGACCCATAGCGCAGGCCCAGCATCAGCAGTGCATCCGCCAGCCCGGTCACGCCCAATCCGATGCGCCGTTTGGCTTGCGCCTCAGCGGCTTGCTCGGGCAGCGGAAATTTCGATGCATCTACCACATTGTCCATCATCCGCACGGCCGTAGCGACCAGCTCTTGCAGCGCGGCCTCGTCCAGATGCGCGGCCTCTTCGAACGGGTCTGCCACCAGACGCGCCAGGTTGATCGACCCCAGCAAACACGCGCCATAAGGGGGGAGCGGCTGCTCTCCGCAGGGGTTGGTGGCGGCTATGGTCTCGACATAGCTCAGGTTGTTGGCCTGATTGATCCGGTCGATAAAGATCACGCCTGGCTCGGCATAGTCATAGGTGGCCTGCATGATCTTGTTCCACAGATCCCGCGCCTGAACCGTGTGATAGACCTTGCCGTCAAACACCAGCTCCCACGGGCCATCGGCCTTGACGGCCTCCATGAACGGGTCGGTGACCAGCACGGACATGTTGAACATGCGCAACCGCGCCGGGTCGGATTTGGCAGTGATGAACTGTTCGATATCGGGGTGGTCACAGCGCATCGTGGCCATCATCGCCCCCCGGCGAGAACCGGCGGACATAATGGTCCGGCACATGGCATCCCAGACATCCATAAAACTCAACGGCCCCGAGGCATCGGCGGCCACACCTTTGACATCCGCTCCGCGCGGGCGGATCGTCGAGAAGTCATAACCGATCCCCCCGCCCTGCTGCATGGTCAGCGCGGCCTCTTTGAGCATATCAAAGATACCGCCCATGCTGTCAGGCACTGTGCCCATGACAAAACAGTTGAACAGAGTCACTTGCCGCGCCGTGCCAGCACCCGCGGTGATACGGCCCGCTGGCAGGTATTTGAAATCCTCCAGCGCCTCATAGAATTTCCCGGCCCAATGCTCAGGGTCTTTTTCGACCCGCGCCAGATCGCGCGCGATGCGGCGCCAACTGTCCTCGACCGTCTGGTCAATGGGTGTGCCATCCGCTTCCTTAAAGCGGTATTTCATGTCCCAGATCTGCTCGGCGATGGGGGCGGCAAAGCGGCTCATTGGTGATTCCCTGACTAGAAAGAGGTATCCAGACTATCTCAATTCACACCATCACCACAACACCTTGATGGCTGCGTTTTGCAAGCTACAATATAGAGACCGCTCTTGGGACGACTCTGTGGGAAAGCTGTGGATAAGTACGTAAATCTCGTCAAACTCTCGGTTGGCTCGGAAAGCGTCGACACGCTGATCGCGTGGCAGGACAGCCGCAAGCCACTCTATGAGGATGGCTGCCCACGCCATGTCACTCGCATGTGGCCCAAGCGCGAGACCGAAATTCTGAACGGCGGATCAATCTATTGGGTGATCAAGGGCGTGATCCAGTGCCGCCAACGGATCCTGCGACTGGACGAGGTACGCGGCGAGGATGGCATCCGGCGCTGTGCCATCGTGCTGGACCCTCAGGTGCATCGCACCCAAAACGCCCTTAAGCGCCCGTTTCAGGGCTGGCGTTACCTCAAACCCGAGGACACGCCCGCCGACCTACCCAAAAACCGCGAACAAGATGATGCCCTGCCCGATGATCTGAACCGCGCGCTTGCCGAAATCGGTGTGCTTTAGTCAGCTCAGACGATCCAATAACGCGGCCAGGACAGCCTTGTCTTCGGGGCTGCATTTGGCCACCCGGCTGCGCCAAAGCGTCGCCTGCGATTGCAGGATCAGCCCATCCGAAAGGATCTTGAGGTGATTGGCCCGCAACGTTTCACCCGTCGATGTGATATCGGCAATCGCCTCGGCGGTTTCGTTCATGACCGTCCCTTCGGTCGCGCCCTGACTGTCGACCAGCGTGTAATCGGCCACGCCCGCATTGGCCAGAAACTCCCGCACCAGACGGTGGTATTTGGTGGCAATCCGCAGACGGTGCCCGTGTGTTTTGCGAAACGCCGCCGCAGCCGCATCCAGATCATCCAGCGTATCCACATCGACCCAGCAAGCCGGGGTCGCGATGATCAGATCAGCTTTGCCAAAGCCCAACTGCGCGATCTCTTCCACCTGTTGCTCCCAACGGGGCAGTTTTTCCTGCACAAGATCGATGCCGGTGACACCCAGATTGATCCGCCCTGCCGCCAGCTCACGCGGGATCTCCCCTGCGGACAGCAGGATCAACGAAACCCCGTCGATCCCTTCGACCTTACCGGCATATTCCCGATCCGACCCGCTGCGCGACAGGGTGATGCCGCGTTTTTCGAACCAGGAAAACGTCTTGTCCATCAGACGGCCCTTCGAGGGCACACCAAGTTTCAAACTCATTGCCCGGCCTCCTCAACGCTTAGCATAAGGTCCGGGCGAATTACGCCCCCAACCGCCGGGATCTCGGCCCCGCCACCAAGTTGCCGGGTCAGCGCGTCGTACCGACCGCCCGTTGCCACAGGCGGCAAATCGGGGCGGCCTTCGGCGTAGAAGCCAAAGACAAAACCGTCATAATATTCCATTGAGGTGCGACCATAAGAGGCCTCGAAATCCAGCCGCTCCACATCCACCCCACGCGCCTGAAGCGCCGCAATACGGGCCTCGAGCCGATCCAAGGCGGGGGTGATCTGGGGCAGATCCACCGCCACGTCGCGCAGCTGTTCCAGCGCAAAAGGCATGGTTTCGCGCACATTCAGCAAGGTTTCGAGCCCGGCCAGCTCGGAATCCGAAATCGGAGCTGTCTCCCGATCTTCGCGCAGCGCTTCGATCCGCGCCTCGATCTCGGCGGCCCGGCGCTTGCCGATCATCGGTGCGCCAACGGCCAACGGGTCCGCCGCATTCAGCAGAGCGTCGCGGGTTTCAGGCCCGGCGGCACGACCCGCAAAACGGTCCAGCAAATGGCGGAACCGGCGCGGACGCCAAAGATGGCGCATCAACGCGGCTTTGCGGCGCTCGGTCGTCTGAAGCCCTGCAACCGCTGCTATCAGAATGCCGATGTCACCGGTCGCCGCCCGCAGCGGCAGACCTCGCAACTGTAATGCGATCAGGGAGAACACCTCGGCATCGGCACCGGCGGGATCGACGCGGTCAAAGACCTCATACCCCACCTGAATGTATTCATTGGCCCGGTCCGGGTCGTGTTCCTGTCGGCGAAAAACCTCACCGGAATAGGTATAGCGCGCGGGTTCTGCCCCTTCCGACATGTGCATCTGCACCACCGGCAAGGTGAAATCCGGGCGCAGCATCTGCTCACCGCGCAATGCATCCGATGTTACATAGGCGCGCGCGCGGATATCTTCGCCATAGAGGTCCAGCAGAGTGTCCGCCGGTTGCAGCAGCGGCGGATCAACGATTTGCGCGCCTGCGGCCTCGAACCTCACGCGCATCATCGCGGCGCGGGCCTGTATCTGAGAACGGTTGGCCATGGCTCAGTCCTGATTGTCCAGAATTTCGCGCACCTTGGCGACCAGATCACCGCGCGGCACTTCGAACTGGCTGGGGCGTTCCTTCCATTCCTCAAGCGTGGCGCTTTCGGCGATCTTGGCACCGAGGATCAGGTCTTTGATCTGCACGATCCCTTTGGCCTTTTCATCCCCGCCTTCGATCACCGCGACCGGCGAATTGCGCTTGTCCGCGTATTTCAGCTGATTGCCGAAATTTTTCGGGTTGCCCAGATAAACCTCGGCCCGGATCCCCGCATTGCGCAGCTCGGCCACCATGGCCTGATAATCGGCCATCCGGTCCCGGTCCATCACCGTCATGACCACGGGGCCCTTGGCCTGCGCGCTGATCCGACCCTTTTCGCGCAGCGCCGCCAGCAGGCGGTCAACACCGATCGAGATACCGGTCGCGGGCACTTCCTGCCCCGTGAACCGTTTGACCAGATCGTCGTAACGACCACCGCCCGCGACCGAGCCGAACTGCCGCTTGCGGCCTTTTTCATCGAAGATCTCAAAGGTCAGTTCGGCCTCATAGACCGGTCCGGTGTAATAACCCAAGCCGCGCACGACCGAGGGGTCTATCTCGATCCGATCCGATCCATAGCCCCCTGCAGCCAGCAAGTCGCCGATCTGTTCCAACTCTCGAATGCCTTGGTTGCCAACAATAGAGGTTCCTACCGCTGCCCGCAGATTTTGTAGAGTTTTTGCCGTATCGCCGCTTCTGGAGGTAAGAAAAGCAATAACGGGCTCAGCTTGCATTTCAGTCAAGCCCACACCGTCAATAAAAGCGCCGGAAGCATCCTCGCGCCCCGTAGTCAGAAGTTCGCGAACACCTGCTTCACCGACTTTGTCAAACTTATCAATCGTTCGAAGTACGGCATCCTTCATTTCCGAACCACTAGCCGCTCCTGGCAGAAGCGTATTCGCAACAAAATCTACTTCACCAAATACACTCTCCAAAACACCATTCAGAACCTTGCGGTTGTTGACCCGCACCAGATAATCGCCGCGTGGAATACCCACGTCTTCAAGCGTTTCGGACAGCATCGCACAGATCTCGGCATCTGCGGCCATCGAGGCCGTACCCACCGTATCCGCATCGCATTGATAAAACTGACGATACCGCCCCGGCCCTGGCTTTTCGTTGCGCCAGACCGGACCCATCGCATAACGGCGATAAGGTGTGGGCAGATCGTTGCGGTGTTGCGCATAGACACGGGCCAAAGGCGCGGTCAGGTCATAGCGCAGGGCCATCCAGTCACCGTTTCCGCCCTCGTCAAACTCCTGCCAGGCAAAGACGCCCTCATTCGGGCGGTCGACGTCGGGCAGGAACTTGCCCAGCGCCTCGACGGTTTCGACCGCGCTGCTCTCCAAGGCGTCAAAGCCGTAACGATGATAGACACCCGCAATCGTCCGCAGCATCTCGGTGCGCTGCGTGACTTCCTCGCCGAAATAGTCACGGAACCCTTTTGGCGTTACGGCCTTGGGGCGGGGCTGTTTCTTGGGCTTGGCCATCGGGGGCGTCCTTCGCGGTCATGTTCCGCGCGCGGTCTATCCCATGGCCCGCATCGGGGCAAGGCGCGCTTTCGCTGGCCTTGGTGCCGTTGGGGCGGTATGACCCCCGCAAAGGAGACCACCATGCAGCATCTGGAAGAACAGATCGCCCACCTGACCCGCACCGTGGACGAGTTGAATGCGGTCGTGACCGGCCAGCAATCTGAAATCGACCGCCTGACGCGCCGGGTCGAGATGTTGCTGCAACGCGAGGCCGAACGGTCGCAAGAAGGTTCGGGCGGTGTTGTCTTCGGCGACGAACGCCCGCCGCATTACTAACCGTACACGCCAGGTCTTTCTCAGAAAGGCGTGCAAGCCACATATACTTTTACGGCCCCCGCCTCCGACCGGAGTGTCAGCGACTTGGTTGACAGTATTATATCTCCTCAACCATCATCACGCCTTCCAGAGATTTGATGGCCCCCTTGATCTGTGGGGTGATTGGGAAATCCTGACCCAGATCCATTTCAACATCGCCGGGCAGGCCCGGGTCGAGCAACAGCAATTGGATCGGCCCGCGCGCGGCCCCTTTGGTAGCGGTTGCCGCGTCTTCCAGAACCTTGGCCACGGTGGGCAATGCTTGCGCTTCGTCAACAAAAATGCGCAGGCCCGTTGCCCCGGCCTCGGCGACGACCGAATCCACCGGGCCAACGGATCGGCCCAGCAGCTTTAGTTGGTCAGCCTCCATCGTGGCCTCAGCGGTCAGCACCACTTGAGCGCCGGTTTCCAGAAACTCACGGCATTTCTCTAGCGTGTCCGAGAACAAGGTCACCTCATACGCCCCGGTCGGGTCAGAGAGCTGCGCAAAGGCAAAGCGGTTACCCCGCGCCGACTTCCGTTCCTGCCGCCCAGCCACAACCCCGGCCATTTTGGCGATCAACGGGCCTGAACGCGCCTTTTCTGTCACCTCGTCCAGCGTGAGAACCTGCTTGCGCTTCAGCGCGGGCATATAGTCGTCCAGCGGATGGCCCGACAGGTAAAAGCCGATAGCCTTGAACTCTTCGCTCAGCCGTTCAGCAGGCAGCCAATCGGGCGAGGGCGACAAGCGCGGCTCGGGCAGATCATCCCCTGCCTCACCAAACAACGACACCTGGTTCGAGTTTTTCTGCTCATGAATCGCAGCCGAATATTGCACCAGCGGATCAAGGCTTTCGAACACGCGGCGGCGGTTCTTGTCGAGCTCATCAAAGGCCCCCGCCCGCGCCAGCATTTCCAGCGGACGTTTGCCGACCTTCTTCAAATCGACCCGGCGGGCGAAATCAAACAGGTTGACGAAGGGTTTATCGTTCTGGTCGCCCTGAGCGTGCCTAGAGCGTCGCCCTTCGACCACAAGATTCATCGCCTCGACACCCACATTCTTGAGCGCGCCCAGCGCATAAACCAAATGGCCGTCCGCCACGTCGAAGGTCGCCAAAGACCGGTTCACGCAGGGCGGCACATAGGGCAGTTCCAACCCTTTGCGGACCTCTTCAAAGTAAACCGCCAGCTTATCGGTCAGATGGATATCGCAGTTCATGACACCTGCCATGAACTCCACCGGATGGTTCGCCTTCAGCCAGCCGGTCTGATAGCTGACCACCGCATAGGCCGCCGCGTGGGATTTGTTGAAACCATAGTTGGCGAATTTATCCAACAGGTTCCAGACCTCGGTCGCCTTGGCCTCATCCACATTATTCTCGGCCGCGCCCTTGAGGAACTTGGGCCGCTCGGCATCCATCGCCTCCTGGATTTTCTTGCCCATCGCGCGCCGCAACAGATCGGCCCCACCCAGGCTATAGCCTGCCATTTCCTGCGCGATCTGCATCACCTGTTCCTGATAGACGATGATGCCCTGGGTTTCGTCCAGAATATGATCGATGGAGGGATGTAGCGTGTCCCGTTCGCTCAGCTTGTTCTTGACCTCGCAGAACTTTGGAATGTTCTCCATCGGGCCCGGGCGGTATAGCGCCACAAGCGCAATAATATCCTCGATACAGTCCGGCTTCATCCGCTTGAGCGCATCCATCATGCCGCTGGATTCCACCTGGAACACGGCCACCGTCTTGGCTGCGGAATAGAGCTTATAGGTTGCCTCATCATCCAGCGGAATCGCGTTGATCTGGTTCTCGGCCCCTTCGGCAGGCTCATAAAGCTCTGTGCCATCGGCGGCGATATGAAGCGGGCGGCCTGACTTGAAAATCAAATCCATCGCGTTCTGGATCACGGTCAGTGTTTTCAAACCCAGAAAGTCGAACTTCACCAGCCCCGCTTGTTCAACCCATTTCATATTGAACTGGGTCGCGGGCATATCCGAGCGCGGATCCTGATAGATCGGCACCAGCGCGTCCAAGGGTCGATCCCCGATCACCACACCCGCCGCATGAGTCGAGGCATTGCGCAACAGACCTTCGACCTGTTGACCGTAGTTGAGCAGCCGTTCGACAACCTCTTCACTGCGCGCCTCTTCCCTCAGGCGCGGCTCGTCTTTCAACGCTTTTTCGATGCCGACGGGTTTAACCCCTTCAACCGGGATCATCTTGGACAGGCGGTCCACTTGCCCGTAAGGCATCTGCAACACCCGCCCGATATCGCGCACCGCAGCCTTGGACAGCAACGCGCCAAAGGTGATGATCTGGCCCACCTTGTCGCGCCCGTATTTCTTCTGCACATAGCGGATCACCTCTTCGCGGCGGTCCATACAGAAGTCGATATCGAAGTCGGGCATCGACACCCGTTCGGGATTCAAAAACCGTTCGAACAGCAGCGAATAGCGCAACGGGTCAAGGTCGGTGATCGTCAGCGCATAAGCCACCAGCGACCCTGCACCCGAGCCGCGCCCCGGACCAACCGGAATGTCGTGATCCTTGGCCCATTGGATAAAGTCTGCAACAATCAGGAAATAGCCGGGAAAGCCCATGCCTTCGATGATGCCCAGCTCAAAATCCAGCCGCTCCTGGTATTCCTCAGGCGTCACCGCATGGGGGATCACGGCCAGACGCTTCTGCAAGCCTTCATTGGCAATGCGGCGCAGTTCGGCCACCTCGTCGTCGGCAAATTTCGGCAGGATCGGATCGCGGCGATAGGCCATGAAAGCACAGCGCCTGGCAATCTCAACTGTGTTTTCAATCGCCTCGGGCAGATCGGCAAACAGGGTGGCCATTTCCTGTTGCGACTTGAAATAATGCTGCGCCGTCAGGCGGCGGCGATCTTCCTGCTGATCGACATAAGCACCTTCGGAAATACAGATCAGCGCATCATGCGCCTCATACATGTCCGAGGTCGGGAAATACACATTATTGGTGGCAACCAGCGGCAGATCCTTGGCATAAGCCATTTCAACGTGACCCCGCTCGGTCCGCTTTTCGGCCTCGGGCTGTCCATCCTCGCCCGGATGGCGCTGCAATTCGATGTAAAGACGATCCGGGAACATCCCCGCCAACCGGTCCACCAGAGCCTCGGCCGCAGGGCGCTGACCTTGCTGCAGTAGCATGCCAACCGGCCCATCCGGCCCTCCGGTCAGGCAGATCAAGCCTGCTGACCGCTCGGCCAATTCCTCCAGCGTGACCTGCGGCAACTGCCCACCCTTGTCCACATAGAGGCACGAGCTGAGCTTCATCAGGTTTTCATACCCTGTCTCAGACTGTGCCAGTAGCACCAATGGTGCAGGTGTTTTCGGCTTTTCACCCGGCTGTGCCTGAACATAGGTCAGATCGACCTGACACCCCATAATGGGCTGAATACCTGCACCACTGGCCGACACCGAAAACTCCAGTGCCGAAAACATAGAGTTGGTATCCGTCACCGCAACGGCGGGCATCTCCATCTGCGCGCACAAGGCAGGCAGCTTTTTCAGCCGCACAGCGCCTTCCAGCAGCGAATATTCGGTGTGAACACGTAGGTGAATGAATCGAGGGGAACTGCTCATAGCGCAACGCTAACCCAGCCCGTGCCCGGGCAAAAGAAGGAACCGACAAGAAAAACTGCCTATCAATTCATCGCTGATTATTCGGGATTTCCTGAAGGTGCTTCGGGATCTTCTGGCGACCCACTCATAAATCTATTTCTTTCCAGAGCCTTACACCTTGCGTCGGCGCAACCATCGTTGAGCGGCGCATACAATTGTGCACAAAACAGGCAGTTTTTCTTGCCAGATCCGCCGCGCTGTTTCTAACATCTGACGGCAAGCTACCGCCCGCCACTCTTTCTACGTCGCATCGAAGGAGGGCCACAGGGGCGCAACCGGGTAAGGCGACGGGTTTCTCGAATGAACATCACGTTTCTTCTGAACGGAGAGACAGTGGAGCTGACGAATGTCAATCCGACGACAACGCTGTTGGATTGGCTGCGCGAAGAGCGCGGGCTGACCGGCACCAAAGAAGGCTGCAACGAGGGCGATTGCGGGGCCTGCACCGTTATGGTGACGGAAGCGGACAGCGCCAAGGCACTGAATGCCTGCATCCTGTTCCTGCCGCAACTGCACGGCAAGGCGATCCGCACTGTCGAAGGTGCCAGCGGACCAGATAAAGAGCCCCACCCGGTGCAACAGGCCATGGTCGATTTGCATGGCTCACAATGCGGGTTCTGTACGCCCGGCTTTATCATGTCGATGGTTGCCAGCCACACGAATGGCGCGACCGACCATGACACCCAACTTGCGGGCAACCTTTGCCGCTGCACCGGTTATGCCCCGATCATCCGCGCTGCCAAAGCAGCCGAAACCCGGGATGTTCCCGACTGGATCACATCCGACCAATCCTTCTTCTGTTCTCAAATACCTCGGGGGGAGGCTGAAAGCCGGGGGGCAGAGCCCCCCTCCCACCTGCCCGAAAACAGCAATGAATTGGCAGAGCTCTACGTGCAACACCCCGACGCAACACTGATCGCTGGGGCAACCGATGTGGGCCTTTGGGTGACCAAACAGTTGCGCGATCTGGGCCCGGTCATCTTTCTCAACCGCTGCGATGATCTGAAACAGATCACCCTCACCGAAGAAGAGATCCACATTGGCGCCATGGTCGATATGAACCGGCTGGGTGACGCCCTGACCGACCTGCACCCGTCTTATGCGGAAATGATCTGCCGCTACGCCAGTGTGCAAATTCGCCATGCGGCCACAGTTGGCGGCAACATCGCCAATGGCTCCCCTATCGGAGACAACCCGCCAGCCCTCATCGCGCTTGGCGCCACCCTGCATCTGCGCAAAGGCAATGCGCGGCGGTCGATCCCGCTTGAAGACTTCTTCATCGACTATGGCAAACAGGATCGCGCACCCGGTGAATTCGTCGAGCACGTCACCGTCCCGCGCCAGCCGGACAGGCTGAAAACCTATAAGCTCAGCAAACGGTTCGATCAGGATATTTCGGCTGTCTGCGGCTGTTTCAATATCACCGTAACGAATGGCACGGTTACCCGGGCACGTATCGCTTTTGGCGGTATGGCGGGCATTCCGAAACGCGCCACCCACGTCGAAGCCGCCATGATCGGCAAATCCTGGACACTCGACACGATCCACGCCGCGCTGCCTGCGTTTGAACAGGACTTCGCCCCTCTCACGGATATGCGCGCCTCCGCCACTTACCGCCTGCAAACCGCCAAAGCGATGCTGGAACGCTATTACCGCGAAGATCAGGGCGAGATCACAAATGTGTTGGAGGTGTCCGCATGAGCGTGACCAAACCTCTGCCGCATGACGCAGCACCGCTGCATGTCTCGGGCGCGGCGCGTTATGTGGACGATATTCCCACGCCCAAAGACACTCTCCATCTGGCCTTTGGTCTCAGCTCGATTGCCAAGGGCAAGATCACTGGGATGGACCTGACCGAAGTGCAAAACGCCACAGGCGTCGTGGCGGTGATGACCGCCAAAGATCTGCCCTTTGCCAATGATGTGTCTCCCTCGATCCACGATGAACCTCTGCTGTCTGACGGAACCGTTCATTATATCGGCCAGCCGGTGTTTCTGGTTGTCGCCACCAGTCATCTCGCCGCTCGTAAGGCAGCACGACTGGGCAAGATCGATTATGCCGCAGAAACGCCGATCCTGACGGTCGAAGAGGCACTGGCCGCCGACAGCCGCTTTGAAGATGGCCCACGCATCTATGCCAAGGGTGACGCCGACGCAGCCATTGCTGGCGCGGCTTATGTGATTGAAGACACGTTTGAAATTGGCGGGCAGGAGCATTTCTACCTCGAAGGTCAGGCCGCTTTGGCCCTGCCCAATGAGGGCGGGGACATGCTGGTGCACAGTTCAACCCAGCACCCGACCGAGATTCAGCACAAGGTAGCCGACGCTCTGGGCGTACCGATGCACGCGGTCCGGGTCGAAACCCGCCGCATGGGCGGTGGTTTTGGTGGCAAGGAAAGTCAGGGCAACGCGCTGGCCGTCGCCTGCGCCATAGCGGCACGGGCAACAGGCAAAGCCTGCAAAATGCGCTATGACCGCGACGATGACATGGTCATCACCGGCAAGCGACACGCGTTTCGGATCGCATACAAAGCCGGGTTTGATGAGCACGGCCATATTCAAGGCGTCTCGTTCCATCATTACGCCATCTGCGGCTGGGCACAGGACCTGTCGCTGCCGGTGGCCGACCGCGCGATGCTGCATTCCGACAACGCATATCTGTTGCCCAATGCCCGGATTGAAAGCCATCGGCTAAAGACTAATACCCAATCTGCCACCGCCTATCGCGGCTTTGGCGGCCCGCAGGGGATGGTCGGCATAGAACGGGTGATGGACCACGCCGCGCATGTGCTGGGCCTTGACCCGGTGGAGCTGTGCCGCCGGAATTACTATGAGCCGGCGCATGCGGTAGCCGAGGTCGCTCCGTCCGAGAAGCCTTTGGGTCACCCCGACCCGCATGAGGACCTGACCAGTCGCGGCGCGGTCGAGACCGGTGACGCACCGGTTCGCCCTCTGCCCGTAGGAGGCAACACCACGCCCTACGGGATGGAGGTCAGTGACTTCGAACTGCACGGGATGACCGAGGCTCTGCTGAAATCCAGCGACTACGCCGCACGCAGGGCCGCCATAGCGGAATGGAATGCCCGGAACAGCGTGATCAAGAAGGGTATCGCCTTCTCTCCGGTCAAGTTCGGGATTTCCTTTACACTGACCCACCTCAATCAGGCGGGGGCGCTGGTTCATGTATATCAGGACGGGTCAGTCCATCTGAACCACGGCGGCACCGAAATGGGTCAGGGCCTGTTTCAGAAAGTGGCGCAAGTGGCCGCGTCACGCTTTGGTATCCCGCTGGAGATGGTGAAGATCACCGCCACCGATACGGCCAAAGTACCCAACACCTCGGCCACTGCGGCGTCCTCGGGCAGCGACCTGAACGGCATGGCGGTCAAGGCCGCCTGCGACACGATCCGCGACCGGATGGCCGAGTATCTGGCCGAGCGGCATCAGGCGGACCCCAGCGCGGTGACCTTCGCCCACGGGCATGTTTCGGTGGGCGCGGAACGTTATACCTTCGCCGAAGCTGCGGCGCTCGCCTATCAAGGCCGTAACAGCCTGTCGGCCACGGGGTTCTACAAGACCCCAAAGATCGAATGGGACCGGATTGCAGGTCGGGGGCGTCCGTTTTTCTACTTCGCCTATGGCGCTTCTGTCACCGAGGTTGCGGTGGATACACTGACCGGTGAAAACCGCATCCTGCGCACCGATATTCTGCACGATGCCGGGGCGTCGCTGAACCCCGCCTTGGATATCGGCCAGGTTGAAGGCGGCTATGTGCAGGGCGCGGGTTGGTTGACGACCGAGGAACTTGTCTGGGACGGCAAAGGCAATCTGCGTACGCATGCGCCCTCAACCTACAAGATCCCCGCCTGCTCTGACCGACCGGACATCTTCAACGTGGCGTTGTGGGTTGGCGAAAACCGCGAAGAGACAATCTATCGCTCCAAAGCCGTGGGGGAGCCCCCGTTCATGCTGGGCATCTCGGCCTGGTTGGCTCTGTCGAACGCGGTTGCGGCCTGTGGCGATGCCTATCCCGCATTGAACGCCCCTGCGACGGCAGAGGAAATCTGGCATAGCATCCAGCGCGTGAAGGGAGGGGCTGATGGGGTTTGATCTTGACGCTTTGCGCAATGCCGTCAACGCCCACGGGCGCGTGGTACGCGTGGTCATCGCTGCGATCAAGGGCTCGTCCCCCCGCGAAGTGGGTGCGGCGATGCTGGTCTGGTCGGGCGGGCAGTCTGGCACGATTGGCGGTGGTACGCTGGAACATCAAGCCGCAGAGGCCGCACGAGGACAGACAACCCAATCCCGCCTGACACATCACGCGCTTGGCCCCGAGCTGGGCCAATGCTGCGGCGGGGCAGTTTCACTGCTGACCGAGGTCTATGACCAAAAGAGTGTTGAAGCTCTGGATGACTCGGTGATTGCACGGTCACCGTCGGACGATGACATGCCCCTTTCGGTCAAACGACTGCTGGCCAAGGCCCGGGGTCAGGGCATCCTGCCTGAATCCCAACTGGTTGACGGTTGGATGGTTGAACCGGTGCACAAACCAAACCGCAAGCTTTGGATTTGGGGGGCGGGCCATGTGGGGCGTGCCTTGGTGGATGTCCTGAATCCACTGCCCGACCTGGCGATCACCTGGGTCGATACCGCGCCCGAGCGATTTCCCCAGACTATCCCGCACGCAGTGACCCACATTCCCGCCGCCAATCCGGCCGGGCTGGTACGTCATGCGCCGAAAGATGCAGAGCATCTTGTGCTGACTTATTCACACAATCTGGACCTGGAACTGTGCAACAGGCTGCTTTTGCACGATTTCCGCTTTGCGGGGCTGATTGGCTCGGCTACGAAATGGGCGCGATTCCGGTCGCGGCTGGCGGCTTTGGGACACTCTCCTGAACGGATCAGCCGGATCACCTGCCCCATCGGCGACCCCGGTTTGGGCAAGCACCCGCAGATGATCGCCGTGGGCGTCGCCGCGCAGCTTTTGCGCCCAGCCCGACAAAACGAGTTGAAGAAGGACCTGAGCGCGTGACCACTCCACTTCTAAGCCTGCAAGGCCTGACCAAAGCCTACCCCGGCGTAGTGGCCAATGATCAGGTGTCCTTCGACATCGGCGAAGGCGAGGTGCATGCGCTGCTGGGCGAAAACGGCGCAGGCAAATCCACGCTGGTCAAGATGATCTATGGGTTGGTGAAGCCTGACAGCGGCACGATGAAACTGCGCGGTCAGGTCTTTGCTCCACCAGAACCGCGCGCAGCGCGGGCTGACGGGATTGCGATGGTGTTTCAGCATTTCTCGCTGTTCGACGCGCTGAACGTGGCCGAGAACATCGCGCTGGGTATGGAAAATCCACCACCGATGGGTGATCTGTCCGCACGCATCCGCGAGGTGTCGGAAACCTATGGCCTGCCTCTGGACCCGTTTCGCACCGTGGGCGACCTGTCGGCGGGGGAGCGGCAACGGGTCGAGATCATCCGCTGTCTGCTGCAAGACCCCAAGCTGCTGATCATGGATGAACCCACCAGCGTCTTGACGCCGCAAGAGGTCGAAATTCTGTTTGAGACGCTGAACAAACTGCGCTCCGAAGGCACTTCGATCCTCTATATCTCGCACAAGCTGGAGGAAATCCGCACGCTGTGCGATCACGCCACGATCCTGCGGTTGGGCAAGAATGTGGGTGAATGCGTGCCATCCGAGACCTCGGCCCGGGATATGGCCGAGATGATGGTCGGCGCAACTCTGCAAACGCCCGAACGGTCGGGCCGTGAGTTTGGTAAGGTTGCTTTGGATGTCAGCGGCCTGTCAGTGCACTCTCCCTCGGAATTCGGAACCGCGTTGAAGAACATCCACATGACGGTGCGCAAAGGCGAGGTTCTGGGTATCGGGGGTGTGGCCGGGAACGGACAGGATGAATTGCTGGGTGTGCTGTCGGGGGAAATCCTGACCTCGGCAGACGCGATCAAGTTCAACGGTCAACCTATTGGCAAGCTGGGGCCCACCGCGCGTCGCAAACTGGGTGTTCTGACCGCGCCGGAAGAGCGTTTGGGCCATGCCGCAGCGCCGGATATGAGCCTGACTGAAAACGCCTTGCTCACCGGCTCGGTACGCGAAGGCCTGGTGCGCAGCGGGTTTCTGAAATGGTCCGAGGCCACTCGCTTTGCAGAAAAGATCATCAAGGCCTTTGACGTGCGCACTCCGGGGCCGGAAAACGCGGCACGGTCGCTTTCAGGTGGCAACCTGCAGAAATTCGTCATTGGTCGCGAGGTATTGCAAAACCCCGATGTGCTGGTCGTCAACCAGCCTACCTGGGGTGTGGATGCGGCGGCGGCTGCGGCGATCCGGCAGGCCATACTGGACCTGGCGGCTGAGGGGACCGCGGTGATCTGCATTTCTCAGGATCTCGATGAATTGATGGAAATCTCGGACAGTTTTGCAGCGCTCAACGAAGGACGACTGAGCGCGCCGCGCCTGACAGCGGTGCTGACTGTGGATGAGATCGGCCTGATGATGGGCGGAGCCCATGGCATGGAGGTGGCGCATGTGTGACGCGTTGTACCGCCTCCGGCGGCCGTATTTGGAACGAGAAGAAGCTGTGGCGGGGGTGAGCTGGTGATTGTGTTGGAGAAACGGCCACAGCCGTCCAAGATGTGGTCTTATGCGACCCCGCTGGTGGCGGTCATTGCCACGATGGTGTTCGGCGGCGTTTTGTTCGCCCTACTGGGCAAGAACCCGGTTGAAGCGATTGGTACAATCTTCTGGGAGCCTCTGTTTGGCGAGTTCGCCTTCTATTACCGCCCCCAATTGCTTGTAAAAGGCGCGCCTTTGGTACTGATCGCAATTGGCCTGTCACTTGGGTTTCGGGCTGGCATCTGGAATATCGGGGCCGAGGGCCAGTATATCATGGGCGCGATTTTCGGCGCGGCGGCGGGTCTGGCCTTTTATCCGCTTGAGGCGTGGTTCATCTTTCCGATCATGGTCATGGCCGGTGCGCTCGGCGGCTGGATTTGGGCGACAATTCCAGCGGTTTTGAAGGTTCGGTTTGGCACCAACGAAATCCTTGTCTCGCTGATGCTGGTCTATGTGGCCGAGCAGATGCTGGCCTCGGTTTCGCTGGGCTTGCTGAAGAACCCCGAAGGGTTCGGCTTTCCCGGCTCGCGCAACCTGCAACAGTATGAAAGCGCTTACAATGCTGAGTTGATCGCGGGATCAGGGATGCATTGGGGTGTCGTAACGGCACTGATTGCAGTGATCTTTGCCTATGTGCTGCTAAACCGTCACATGCTGGGCTTTCACATACGTTTAACCGGCGAGGCCCCGAGGGCGGCAAGGTTTGCGGGTGTAAATCCGGCGCGGCTGGTCCTGTTCTGTCTGGGCCTGTCGGGTGCTTTGGCCGGGCTGGCGGGGATGTTCGAGGTTTCGGGGCCATCCGGCGTGGTCAGCATCGATTTTAACGTCGGCTATGGCTTCACGGCCATTATCGTGGCTTTCCTTGGCCGCTTGCATCCGGTGGGCATCCTGTTGGCGGGTGGCCTGATGGCGTTGACCTATATCGGCGGCGAAATCGCGCAATCTCAGCTGGGCCTGCCCGCCGCCGCCATTCAGGTGTTTCAGGGGATGTTGTTGTTCTTCCTGCTGGCCTTCGACCTTTTGACCAATTACCGCATCCGTGCGGCCCGTAGCGAGGTGGCGTGATATGGATCTTGGTGAAATCAATCCCGTCCTATTGATCGCCTCGCTGATGGTGGCGGCAACACCGCTGCTGCTGGCTGCCATCGGAGAGTTGGTCGTCGAAAAAGCCGGCGTTCTGAACCTGGGTGTCGAGGGAATGATGATCGTGGGCGCGATCAGCGGCTTTGCGATTTCGGTCGAGACCGGCTCGCCCTGGCTGGGCTTCATTGCCGCAGCAATTGGTGGTGCGGTGCTGTCGCTGTTGTTTGTGCTGCTGACGCAAGTGGCGCTGGCCAATCAGGTGGCGAGCGGTCTGGCGCTGACACTGTTCGGGCTGGGGTTCAGTGCGCTGATGGGGCAAGGCTATGTGGGCATCAAACCGCCCGATATGGCCGATATCCATATTCCGGTGATCAGTGATATCCCGGTGATCGGCCCCATCCTGTTTCAACACGACCCGATCTTGTATCTGGGCATCGCGCTGACGGCCGCCGTCTGGGCCACGCTGAAATACACCCGCGTCGGATTGATCCTGCGCGCTGTGGGCGAAAACCACGATGCGGCGCATGCGTTGGGCTACAAAGTCATCAAGATCCGCATCCTGGCGATCCTGTTCGGCGGCGCCTGTGCAGGTCTGGGCGGGGCCTATATCAGCCTGATCCGTGTGCCTCAGTGGACCGAGGGCATGACCGCCGGTGTGGGCTGGATCGCGCTGGCGCTGGTCGTGTTTGCCAGCTGGAAACCCTGGCGGGCCCTGCTGGGTGCCTATTTGTTTGGCGGGATCACGGTATTGCAACTGAATCTGCAGGCCGCAGGCGTTGCCATTCCGGTCGAGTATCTGGCAATGTCGCCCTATATCATCACAATCCTTGTGCTTGTGATCCTTTCGGCTGACAAGAGCAGCGCACCTGCCTCACTGGGCCGAACCTTCCATGCCTCACACTAGGGGCCAAATGAACCAACTTGGGGAGTAACACATGAAATTCACCACTCTATTGGCAAGCGCCGCCATGGCGCTTGGTCTGGCGACAAGCGCCATGGCCGAAGACAAAACAAAGGTCGGCTTTGTCTATGTCGGCCCCGTGGGCGACGGCGGCTGGACCTATGAACATGACAAGGGCCGTCTGGCCGTTGAAGAGCATTTCGGCGACAAGGTCGAAACCGTGTTTGTTGAATCGGTGCCCGAGGGGCCCGACGCTGAACGCGTGATGACCCAAATGGCGCTCGACGGCGCGGATCTGATCTTTACCACGTCGTTCGGTTATATGGACCCGACAATCAATGTCGCCAAGAAGTTCCCGAATGTGAAATTCGAACACGCAACCGGATACAAGACCGCCGACAACGTTTCGGTCTATTCCGCCCGTTTCTATGAGGGTCGCGCCGTTCAAGGGCATATCGCGGGCAAGATGACCGAGTCCAACATCATCGGCTATATCGGCTCTTACCCGATCCCCGAAGTGATCCGTGGCATCAACTCGGCCTATCTGCACGCCAAGGCCGTCAACCCGGATGTCGAATTCAAGATCGTCTGGGCCTATACTTGGTTTGATCCGGCAAAAGAGGCGGATGCGGCCACCGTTCTGATCGAACAGGGCGCGGACGTTATCCTGCAGCATACCGATTCGACCGCGCCGCAAGCTGCTGCGCAAGAGGCGGGCAATGTTGTGACCTTTGGCCAAGCCTCGGACATGAGCGAGTACGCACCCTTCCCGCGCGTCTCCTCGATCATTGACAACTGGGCACCCTACTACATCGCCCGCACGCAGGCCGTCATGGACGGATCGTGGGAGACGGTGAACACCTGGGACGGTATCCGCGAAGGCATGGTTGAAATCGGCGAGATCTCGGACCGCGTACCTGCGGATGTCAAAGAAGAGGCGCTGGCCATGAAAGCGGCCATGGCCGCGGGCGAATACCATCCCTTTACCGGACCGATCAACAAACAGGACGGAAGCGTTTGGCTGGCCGAGGGCGAAGTGGCGGATGACGGCACCCTGGCCGGTATGAACTTCTATGTAGAAGGCCTTGAGGGCGAAATTCCTCAGTAAGCCGATCATCAAACGAGATCAGGCCCGCTGTGATCGGCGGGCCTTTTTTGTTTGGACATCTATCATCTGTTTGACACTGCCTTGCGCAAGCTGGCCCACCTTCAACATGTATTGATGAGTGCGAGCCTGCCCAAAACGTTTCAAAGAAACATCGCGCCCAATGGCCTTTGCGCGCTGAAGAGATTGCTCGAGTTTCCTCGTCAGATGTTTCCTCGCAATTGTTTCGCCAATAGATTTCCGACAAGCGTTTCGTTAGCTTCAACTGTGTATAGGAGCAGAAATGGCGCGACGGCTAGCAGCGATACTAATGGCAGACGTGGTCGAATATTCGCGTCTGATGCGAGAGGATGAGACCGGCACTCTGGCAGCGTTGCAGCAGTTTTGGGCTGAAATTTTTGATCCGATCGTCGCTGAGCGAAGGGGACGGATCGTAAAGAAAATGGGCGACGGTGCGCTCTTGGAGTTTTCCAGTGTGGTTGATGCCGTCGAGGCGGCGCTCAAGATACAACGGCGAAACATCGAGGTGAATGGTAAGATCCGACTTCGGATCGGCGTCAATCTTGGTGACATCATAATCGATGATGATGACATTTTTGGTGACGGCGTGAACGTAGCTGCCCGTCTCGAAGCTTTGGCCGAGCCCGACGGAATTTGCATATCGTTGCTGGTGCACGAAAGTGTGGGAAACAGGGTCGAAGCGATTTTCGTCGATGCCGGTGAGCACAACATAAAGGGGCTGGAGCGCCCAATCCGGGTTTTTCGCTGGCCTGAAAAAGGAGCGGTACAGGCAAAGCAGGATAAGCCATCTATCGCGATCTTACCGTTCGAGAACCTGTCGAGTGACCCGGATGACGAATACTTTTCCCAGGGTGTTGCGGATGACATCGCTACCGACTTGTCCAAAATTTCTGGTCTCTTTGTCGTGGCCCGTAACGCGACCCGAGAATACAAAAACCGATCCCAATCCGTTGGGGAAGCAGCGGTTGAACTGGGCGTTCGCTACATTCTTCAAGGAACTGTTCGTAGGGGAAGCGGTCGCGTGCGTGTGAACGCCAGTCTGATCGATACAGACAATTCAATCCAACTTTGGGCTGACCGTTTTGACGGCGATTTGGCGGAAGTCTTTGAGTTTCAAGATCGTATCGCCGAAAGCATTGTTGCCACTTTGGCCGTCACTCTTACTCAGGCAGAGCAAGATCGTGCGTTCCGGAAAGAGGTCAAAAGCTTGAAGGCTTACGACTATGTGTTGCAAGGCAATGCTTTTCATGCGCGCAGCACCAAGATCGACAACGCCAAAGCGATGGAACACTATTCCCGCGCCATCGAACTGGATCCCGAATACGCACCAGCACATGCAGGACTCGCATGGGCCTTGGTGCACGACGCCAACCAACGGTGGGGGTATGATCCCGAGGCCTCGCTTGATCTGGCTTTGAAGCATGCAAAACGTGCGGTGCAGTTAGACGTCAGCCTTGGCAAGGCTCATATGGTTCTTGGGGATGTTTATTGCTGGACAAAACGGCACTCGCTTGCGGTCGCAGAAGGGCGAAAAGCTGTCGAATTGGAACCCAGCAACGCCGACGCTCATTTTGCGTTGGGTTACTATCTCATAGCGGCCGGCGCGAGCGAAGAAGCCGTTAGAGAAGCGCAACTCGCTTTGCGATATAACCCGGTATTTGCCATGGGTTTCTATTACGAAGTGTTGGGAACGGCACTATACCTCACCAAGAGCTACGACGCTGCTATCGCGGCGCTTGAAGAGGGACTGGGAAAATATCCGGATCATGACGGGTTGCACCAGCTATTATCAGCCACCTACGCGAAGCTAGATGTTTTGGACGCAGCTCGTATGCATTCGCAAGAGTATCTTAGACTGAGACCAGAAGACTCACTTACGAAAATCTCTGAACGGCTTCCTTACAAAAACAAGAGTGACCTGGAACATCTCATAGACGGTTTGCGTCTGGCTGGCTTTCCAGAATGATCTTATCTGACCCTTGTGGCACCGAAAACAGGGTCGAAAACCGACAAGCAGAGCCCGCATCACATCATTGTCGAGACCTGTTGGTGAACCTCAATGATGTTGCCTTCGGGGTCTTGAAAGAACACCTGATGCCATTCCTTGGAAAACGTCGTGCCGTAGTCGGAATAGGGGATGCCCTTTTCGTCAAGCATCTTGAGGAACCCTTTTAGATCATCGGTGCGAAAGGCGATGTGGCCGCGTTCAACGGGGTTGATGACGTGTCCGTTCTTGAAGGCTACACCAAAATCGCGCTCGGCTAGGTGCATCTGCATATGGCCATCGGTGGCAAACTGGATGTTGCCGTCATAGCCCTTATCTTCATTGGCCTCGGATCGTGGGAAATTCTGCTGTGGGATGTTATCAAGACCTAACACATTGGTATAGAAGTCGTGCAAGCGGTCCACATCATCGGCCACAAAGTTTATGTGGTGAAATTCAAGTTTCATATTCGGGCAACTTGGATAGGGCCGATTTCAAAGCGTCTCCCCACCCGTCCGAGATTGTTCGGAAATAGGGGTCGTCGGCCTCAAACCGGGATTTCTCACCAGCTTCAAAACTGTCTTCGGTGTAAAGCAGCAAGTCCAACGGGGCACCAACCGACAGATTGGCTTTGATCGTCGAATCAAAACTGACCAGCAACAGTTTCACCGTTTCGGGAAAGCTCATATTAGGGTCGTAGGCGCGCACCAGTATGGGGCGGCCATATTTGGTCTCGCCGATCTGAAAGAACGGTGTATCGTCGCCTGCTTCGATGAAGTTTCCTTCGGGATAGATCAAGAAAAGACGCGATTCCCCGCCTTTGATCTGACCACCCAGAATAAGTGTCGCATGGAAGGCGCTGTCAGCCTCTTGGCCCGACCGCCCGTGTTGTTCGATGACGTCGTTCAGTGTTTCGGCGACAATTTGCGCGACTTGGAACATCGTTGGCGCTTCAAGGATCGAAGGGGACCGATCTGCCGGGGCTTTGGTACGCTCCTCCAGCAGGCTGATGGTTGCTTGCGTCGTCGCCAGATTGCCTGCGGTCAAAATGGTGATCGCCCGTTCGCCCTCGACCGTCCAATTGAACATTTTGTTGAAGGTAGAGACGTTGTCGACCCCCGCATTCGTGCGCGTATCGGACATGAACACCAATCCGCGCTTCAAACGCATCCCCACTGCGTAGGTCATCTAAGTCTCCGTCACTGCTGTGCAACTTGCAACTGAACACTCAGTTGCTCGGCCGCATGCCCAAGCCTGCTGCCTACTACCGGGGCCGCCTGCATATAGTCCAGCCCTGTCGCAACGCGCACATAGCGATTGTCGGGCGATATGCCGTTCGAGACGTCGAACCCGACCCAGCCCAGCCCGTCCAGATGAACCTCGGCCCAGGCGTGGGTGGCATCCTGAAGCTCGGTCTCGTTCATCATCAGATAGCCCGAAACATAGCGTGCAGGCAGCCCCATGTGACGGGCACAGGCGATGAAGATGTGGGTATGGTCCTGGCAGACGCCGCACCCAGCTTCGATGGCGTCCTCGGCGCTCCAGTCCGGGCTCGAACTGCCGATCTTGTAGGTCACCGCCTGCCGGATTGCCTCGGAAAGCGCGTGCATCTGCTCCAAGGGTTCGAGCTTGGGCAGCGAGCGGACCAGTTCCATACAGCCCCGACCCGGCTTGGTCTGTGTGGTGCCGCGTTGAAACAGCCATAGGGGCGTTGATCCTTCGTGACGTCCCAGAACACCATGAGTATCCTCGACCTCGACCACGCCTTCCGAGATCAACACAACAGTCTGCGTGTTGGGTTCAAAGCTGATCAATTCAACCGTGTTGCGGTGATAGTCTTCAAAGCTCAGCTCTTTTCGACCGCCTTCGATCTCGGTGGTCCAGTTGATGATCTGCTGATTGCGAAAGGATTTCGGCGTCTTTCTCAGCTGCTGCAGCCCAAACGGCACCGGCGCGTCAAAATCATATCGGGTTTCATGTTTGATCCGTAGTTTCATGGCTTACTCATAGAACCGATAGTCAATTTCGATCTGCCGACTTAACTGGTTGAGATCCCTCAGAAAGTCCTCGATATATTCATGCAAGCCAGCCTCAAAAATGTTCGCGATGCTTCTGTCGAGATACGTGTCGAATAATGTATTCGATGCTTCGCAAGAAGACCCGGCGAAACCATAGTCCTTTTTCAGATAGGCCAGGTTTTCCTGAATCTTGCGGCAACAGAAATGCAGGCTTCGCGGCATACGCTGATCGAGGATCAGAAACTGCGCGATATCGGAGGGCGTTGTCTTTTGTCCATGGGTAATGCGGTAACCGCCACCCGCGCCCACCGAGCGCAGAATGCTCTCCCATTGGATATTGTCCAACGATGAGCCAACCGAAAACGCGGTGGGCAGCAGGACATAGTACTTTACGTCCAAGATCCGGCCCGTATTGTCCGCGCGTTCGACAAAGGTGCCGATGCGGGTGAAATCGAACATGTCATTGCGCAGCATGGTGCCCAGGTTCGCACCGCGCACCAAAGCCGCCTGATGGCGGATCATTTCCAGCACGCCAGGCAAATCGCGTTCACTGACACGGCGTTTCATGGTGGCATCGACCCGCATCCAGGTGGCGTTTACCGCGCTCCAGACATCATGGGTCAGCGCTGTCCGTACAAGTCGCGCATTGTCGCGCGCCTGTTTGATCACCGACCGGATTGACGAGGTGTTTTCCATGTCCCGCAACACCCAATCGATGGCGTTGTCTTTGGTGACCTCATTATATTTGCTCAGATATCCGTCCAGCACGCCCGTCGTCTTCAACACCGAAGCCCATTCCTCGACCGAGTTATGGGTTCGGGTCAAAGCCATTCGCTGACCAGTTTCCAACAGCCTTGCGGAGTTTTCTGCGCGTTCCAGATATCGCGCCATCCAGAACAATCCGCCTGCGGTTTTTCCCAACATGGCCTAGTCCTCCAGAACCCAGGTGTCTTTGGTTCCGCCACCTTGGCTGGAATTCACAACCAGAGAGCCTTTCTTCAGCGCCACACGCGTCAGGCCACCCGGCGTGATTTTTACACCTTCTGGTGACACCAGCACAAAGGGCCGCAAGTCCACGTGGCGCGGGGCAAGCCCGGAACGGGCGAAAATCGGAACGGTAGACAGGGACAAGGTCGGCTGTGCGATGTAATTCCCCGGGCGCGCTTTCAGCTTGGCCCGGAAGGCCGCAATTTCCTTTTTGCTGGCGGTGGGTCCGATCAACATCCCGTACCCGCCCGATCCGTGCACCTCTTTCACCACGAGGTCAGAAAGGTTGTCCAAGACGTAAGCCAAAGAGTCCGGATCGCTACAGCGCCAGGTCGGGACGTTCTGCAACAATGGCTTTTCGCCGGTATAGAACTCCACGATTTCAGGCATGTAGGAATAGATAGCCTTGTCATCGGCGATCCCCGTCCCCGGCGCGTTTGCTATCGTGATGCCTCCGGCGCGATAGACGTCCATGATACCGGGCACACCCAGCGCACTGCTGGGATCAAAATTCAACGGATCAAGGAAGTCGTCATCCACCCGGCGATAGAGCACGTCAATCGGTTTGTAGCCCCGCGTGGTTCGCATACAAACGCGACCATCCACCACGCGCAGGTCATGACCTTCAACAAGTTCAACGGCCATCTGATCGGCAAGAAACGCGTGTTCGTAATAGGCCGAATTGTATATGCCCGGCGTCAATACAGCCACGGTTGGTTCACCTTCGGCGCACGCCGGTGCGCAAGCCGCAAGCGACCGCCGCAGGTTGCGCGGGTAATCCGAGACGTTCCGCACATTGGTCGCGCTGAACAGTTCGGGGAACATCTTGAGCATGGTTTCCCGGTTTTCCAGCATATAGCTGACACCGGAGGGCGTGCGCGCATTGTCTTCCAGCACGAAGAACTCGTCAGGCCCGGTCCGCACCAAATCGATCCCAACGATATGCGTGTAGACCTGACCCGGAGGGGCAACACCCAGCATCTGAGGTAGAAACGCCTCGTTGGACGCAATCATTTCGGCCGGAACACGCCCTGCCCGCACAATCTCTTGCCGATGATAGATGTCATAGAGGAAGGCGTTGATCGCCCGCACCCGCTGTTCGATACCGCGTTCCAGGCGTTGCCATTCCCGGCCCGAGATCACGCGTGGAACGATGTCGAAGGGAATTAATCGTTCTTCGGCTTCGGCCTTGCCATAAACGTTAAAGGTAATACCCGTAAGTCGGAAAACCTCTTCCGCTTCGCGCTGTTTCGCCCGCAGCCGCGAGGCATCTTCCGCATTGAACCACCGACCGATTTCTTCGTAGGGCCCCCGAAGCGTCCCCTTGCCGGTGAACATCTCATCAAAATATTCACTCATAGAGTCAGTTTGACGAACGCACCGAGGTTTGCAAGAGGGACAATCTTAGGAAAGTCGCTACCTTGGGCGACGTGACTATTTTTCGGGCACCGCCCAAAACCAAGGGGACCGGCCATTCAGCACGCTGCCATAAGCCGGTACACGATCTGAGCAGCGGTGAAATCCCAAGCGGCGTCGCCATTCGGGGCCAGTTCGACCACATCGAACCCAACACAATGCCGCCCCTGCAACGCGTTCTCAACCAAATGCAGCGCCTGATAGAACGACAATCCGCCGGGGACAGGCGTGCCGGTTGCGGGCATCTGGCTGGGGTCCAGACCGTCAACATCAAAACTGACATAGACCTTTTGCGGGAAATCCTTGGGCAGCATGACCGAGTGGATATTGCCGGTCACCAGCTCTTCGGCGTCCACGTGAAAGACGTTGTTCGCGATACGGCTTTCCGCCTCTTGCGGGCAGAGCGCACGGACACCGAATTGTGCAAGGCGTATGCCTTGCTGGCTGAGCAGGTGCATGACCGAGGCATGGGAATGTACCTCACCCTGATACGCAATCCGCAGGTCTGCATGAGCGTCTATCTGCACGATGCCGATAGGTTCATCCAAAGCCCGCGCGACGCCTGAAACGGCGCCATAGCTCAGCGAATGCTCACCACCCAAAGCCACCGGGATTTGGCCGGCTCTAACAACGGCTTCGGTTTTGGCCGCGATACGCTCCATGACCTCGGGCAAAGGTCCGTCGCAGGCGACGGCGTCACGAGTGAATATGCCCGCAGCACAAGGTTCAATCCCCTTGCACAAACGCTCCAGTTCGTTCGACGCTTCAATGATGGCCGATGGCCCCGCCTGGGTGCCAGACCCATATGACACGGTGCGCTCCAACGGCACTGGAATGACGTGAAAGCGAGCGCTTTGCTGTCGTTCGCTTTCAGACAATTCGCTGTCTAGAAAAATGCTCATGATAGCCGGTCCTTGAAGTCGTCATAGCCGAACTGCCTAACGATTTTCAGTTCATCCGTTTCGCTGTTCCACAGCGCAATCGTCGGCAATGGTACGCCGTTGAACGTATTGGTCTTGACCATCGAATAATGCGCCTGATCAAGGAAAGCAAAGCGTTGGCCGATTTCCAGCGGCCTGTTCCACGTGTAGTCCCCGATCACGTCGCCCGCCAGACAGGACGGCCCTCCCAGACGGTACGTATGGCCTGCTTTGGCCTCATCCATCAGCGCAGGGCGGTAAGGTGCTTCGATCACATCGGGCATATGACAGGTGGCCGAGATATCAGTAATGGCGAGTTTCATGCCATTCTGGGGCAGGTCGAGGATTTCACCCACCAGAATACCTGCGTCCAGCGCCACGGCTTCGCCGGGTTCGAGATAGACATCGACACCATAGGTTTCTCGGATGGATAGGATAAAGGCGACCAACCCATCCCGATCATAATCATCGCGGGTGATGTGATGGCCGCCACCAAAGTTCAGCCATTCCAGCTGGCCCAGATAAGGTTTGAGCTTGGGTTCCACCGCTTCCCATGTGCGCTGCAAAGGTGTGAAGCCCTGTTCGCAGAGCGTGTGCATATGCAGCCCATCCACATCTTGCAGAATCTCCGGGGTCAATTGGCTGACCGGGGTGCCCAAGCGCGAGCACGGGGCACAGGGGTCGTATTTTGGGATTTCACCCTCGGAGTGTTCAGGGTTGATGCGCAGCCCAACCTGAACACTTGCGGCCTGTGCTTTGGCCCGAAAACGGTCCTTTTGCGCTGGAGAGTTGAAGATCACGTGGTCAGAGAGCGACAGGATTTCGTCAATATCGCCGTCTTTGTACCCCGCGCAAAACGTAGCGACCTCGCCGCCATATTCCTCGCGGCCCAGACGCGCCTCATAGATACCGCTGGCACAGGTGCCGCCCAGGTGTTGACGCACCAGCGGGGCCAGCGCGAACATGGAAAACGCCTTGAGCGCGCTGAGGACATGCGCGCCGGAACGGTTGCCGATATCGGCCAGTGTCATCAAATTATGCTCAACCGCCTTTTCGTCGACCACGAAACAAGGGGATGGGACGCGAGCAAGGTCGAATTCGCGGAAGGCGCCGGCGTCACCGGCTTGGGTGGTCATCATGTCGGACATGTCAGGCGTCTCCGCTGCTTGGAGAAGCCGGGGGGGCGCTGCCCCCCGGACCCCCCGAGGTATTTTTGAACAGAAGAAGTTCCGGAGTTAGAAATCGACGGGACCGTCGAGCTCATGAACCTGCCAGGGCAAACCGTGGGCGTTGAGCATGTCCATGAAATCATCAGGGTCGAGCTGTTCCATGTTCCACACGCCGGGATCACGCCAATTGCCTTTCAGCACCTGCGCCGCGCCGATCATGGCGGGAACACCGGTAGTATAGCTGACGGCCTGGCTGCCGACTTCGGCAAAACATTCTTCGTGATCGCAGATATTGTAGATATAGAAGGTCTTTTCGCCCGAGCCGTCCTTGGCCTGACCCGTGGCGATATCGCCTATGCAGGCTTTGCCTTTGGTTTCGGCCCCCAGATCGCCGGGATCGGGCAGCAGGGTTTTCAGAAACTGGATCGGGATGATTTCCTTGCCGTCATGCATGACCGGGTCGATCCGGGTCATGCCGACATTTTGCAGCACCTTGGCATGGGTGATGTAGGCGTCGCCGAATGTCATCCAGAACCGGGCGCGCTCGATCTCGGGGAAGTGGGTCGAAAGCGATTCCAACTCCTCGTGATACATCAGGTACATGTTCTTGGGACCGATGGCGGGGAAGTCGAATTCGACCTTGTGGGTCATTGCCGGGCTGTGGTGCCATTTGCCCCCTTCCCAGTGGCGCACCTCGGCCAGCACTTCGCGCAGGTTGATCTCGGGGTTGAAATTGGTGGCAAATTCCTGATCGTTCGAGCCGCCATTGGCGTCCAGCACATCGATCTGGCGGATTGTCTCAAGCTTGTGTTTCTTGAGCCATTTGGCGAAGACGGATGTAACCCCGGGATCAAAGCCGGAGCCCAAAATGGCCGTCAGACCAAGCTCTTCGAATTTTTCCTGATAAGCCCATTGCCAGTGGTATTCGAACTTGGCCTCGTCTTCGGGCTCGTAGTTCGCGGTGTCCAGATAGTGACACCCGGCCTCAAGGCAGGCGTCCATCAGCACCAGATCCTGATAGGGCAGCGCCAGGTTCACAAGGATCTCGGCCCCGGTTTTGCGGATCAGCGCCACCGTATCTTCGACCTTATAGGCATCCAGTTCAGCGGTTGCGATATCGACGCCGACACGTTCCTTGACCGATTTGGCAATCGCGTCGCATTTCGATTTGGTGCGGCTGGTCAAGGTGATTTCGGTAAAGATGTCCGAATTCATCGCCATCTTGTGCACGGCAGCGTGGCTGACGCCGCCGGCCCCTACGACAAGTGTCTTTCCCATAATCTTCTCCTTACCGAGATCATTCAAAATAGGTATAGCCATTCATCGAGTCGCGATACGCCCCGATCAGAGTTTTCCGTTCATTGGCCTGGATCGCACCCGCCGAGATGGCTTCATCCACGATTTTGCGGAAGGCGGCGACGCAATCGGCTGGGTCATATTCGACATAGGACAGGACCTGAGCGATGGTGTCGCCCTCTTGTTCGTGCAGCAGGTCGAACTTGCCATCCGGGCGCAGGTCGATTGTCACCACATTCGTGTCGCCAAACAGGTTGTGCAGATCACCAAGGGTTTCCTGATAGGCCCCCACAAAGAACACGCCCAGGTAATAGGGCTGATCTTCGGGCAGTGAGTGCACCGGAAGAGACGGCGCGATATCCCCGGCCAGTATGAACTGATCCATTTTTCCATCACTGTCACAGGTGATATCGGACAGCACCGCGCGCCTGTCTGGCGTTTGGTTCAGCATCTGCAACGGCACAATCGGGTGCAGTTGATCGATGGCCCAGACATCCGGGAGAGACTGAAAGACCGAAAAGTTGCAGTGGTAGACATCAGCGATTTTTTGCAGTTCGCGGTCCAGCTCGGCGTTTTGCGGGTTACCCTGCGCGATATCCTTGATCCGGGCCATCAGGTTCAGATAGATGCGTTCGGCTCGGGCCATTTGACGGATATCGACATAGCCGCGCCGGAACAGGGCGCGCAACTCGTCCCGATAAAACCGGGCGTCGTTCCAGCATTCTTGCGCCCGATCTTCAACCAGATAGCCCGATACGGCAGCAAGGTCCGAAACCAGATGGTGATCATCGGGTTCGACCGAAGGTGCATCTGGCGCATCGTAAAGCGTGCTTTCCAGAACGTCGAAGATCAGCATCGACGAGGTCGCCGAGACCGCCCGCCCGCTTTCGGTGACCAGAACAGGGTGATCGATCCCGGCCTCGTCCATCGCGTAAGCCACGGTTTCCACGATATTGGCGCAGTATTCAGCCACCGAATAGTTGATCGAATTCTCGGTTGCGCGTTGCTCACCAGTGTAGTCCACACCCAAACCACCCCCAAGGTCCAGATGGGTCAGTGGTACACCGTCGCTGGTCAGCTCGGTGAAATAGCGGCAGGCCTCGGTGACCGCGCGGCGCACATCGTTGACGTCGGGAACCTGGCTGCCCAGATGCGAATGCTGGAGCTTGAGGCAGTGCAACAGGTTTGCACCGCGCAGACGGTCGACGACGCGCAGCAGTTGATCGGTGTTCATGCCGAACGCAGACCGATCCCCCGAACTGCTTTGCCACTTGCCGCTGATCTGGTTGGTCAGCTTGACCCGAACGCCCAAGAGCGGATCGATGTTCAGCTCTTGCGCCACTTCGACCACAATCTCGGCCTCTTTGGGGCTTTCCAGGACGATGACCGTATTGAACCCCAACCGACGCGACAGGACTGCCAAACGCACGAATTCGGCATCTTTCACCCCGTTGCACACGATCAGCGCGTCCTTGGCCAAACGGTGTGCCAAGGCGATCACCAATTCGGGTTTTGACCCGGCTTCCAACCCATAATCATACTGCCGCCCGAAGGCGACAATCCGGTCAACCACCTGTGCTTGCTGGTTTACCTTGATCGGGAAGACGCCGCGATACGGGGCCTTGTAATTCGACTTTGCGATTGCTGCGGCGAAGCTTTCGTTCAGATGACGGATTTCAGCCTCAAGAAAGCTTTTGACCCGCAGAACCATCGGGCTGGCAATGCCGCGCTGTCGCAAGTCGTCCAGAATACCGGGCAGACTGATCGGCGCCGCCTGAGGGTGCGCCGGGTCCTTCAGCGCCACATCCCCATTGGGCAGTACAGACAGCAGATCTTTGCCCCAACGGTCGATACCGTAAACAGAGTCGGAAACGGGCTGTTCAGCAGACATGGGAACATACCTTTTTCAGTATTTAGGTGAGGATAGAGGTTTCGACGCGACAGAGGAATAGCGCGGTTCTAGGCGGGCTCTATCTGTCCAGCATTCAGAAGATGATGCCACATCATCAACGTACTCCAATACCCAAAGGCGGCCCAGAATCGTACGACCCGCACGCGCATCGTATCTGATTTTCGCAGGCAAAAATCAACATGTGAAACTCGGCACAAAGCGCGGTCACTGCATTAGGGTGCTTGTGCGCCGAGCCCATGGTTCCCTATGTTACGTTGAACCGGCTTACGCAGCCCGCGAACACTTGGGTCCACGGGATGATTGCGTAGGACTGACGCAGACCCGTCGGCCAAAACGGGTCCTCATGCACAAGCTTTTCGATCTCGGCTTGAGAATCGGCTTCCAAGATCCACAGGCCGTCGCGGCCTTTGTTTTCGGGGTCGGCCAATGGTCCCGCTGCCTCGACCTTGCCCTTGTTCTGTTCCAGAAAGGCCAGGTGCCGGGACATATGAGTTTTGCGGATGTTCGGGTCAGAGTCAGGGTTATCCTCGAAAAGTATGAAGTATTTCATAGCTCATTTCCTTGGTTTGGTGCGCACAATGCATCGCACGGCAAACTTGAAGATTGAGGTGCAAATTTTGCCGACCTAATCTGCATTTATGCAGCCTCATGATTGGAACGATCTCAAATACGCCCTGGCCCTCTTTCGTACGGGAAAACTGAGAGAGGCGAGCCGATTGCTGGGCGTAAGCGAAACAACCGTATCCAGAAGGATCAAGGCGCTTGAACTCAGTCTGGGTACCTCTCTTTTTCTACGCAGCCCACAAGGTCGCTATGAACCCACAGATAGCGCACTGGCGATCCTGCCTCGGGCAGAGGCCATTGAGCGCGAAAACTTGGCCTTGAGCGAAAGCATCGGACAAAAGCCGCATCAGATCGTTGGGCAAGTACGCGTCAGTTCGGTGCCTTTGATCGTCAATCGTTTTCTGGTGCCCAAGCTTCGGCCGTTCTTGCAAACCCATCCCCTCTTGACGGTCGAACTGGTTCCGACGTCAGAGAACCTTGATCTCTCAAAGCGCGAAGCCGATCTTGCGGTCCGCCTTAGGCGTCCTTCAAGCGGGGGGTTGCGCACAAAGGCTCAGAAATTGGGTGCGCTGACATTTGGGGTCTATGCGGCAAGTTCGTACCCCGCTGAGCATGCCGATACACAATGCTGGATCACCTATGATGATGTTCATGCCGAACTCCCACAGGCGCGCTGGCTCGAAGACTTTGTCCGGGGTCTAGAAAGGAAGCGATCGAACCTGAGGGTTGCGGATGCGGAAACGGCGCTAGAAGCTGTGGCCAATGGTCTGGGCACATCACTTCTTCCGGACGCGGTCGCTGCGCATGACCCAAGATTGAAACGCCTTTCCGGTGACAAACTGACAAACCTTCCGACGCGTGAAGTTTGGCTGTTGTCTCATATCGATCAGTCTTCGCGCAGATCGGTTGTTGCCGTCAAAGAATGGTTGGCAAACCTTCCCTGGGTTTGAACAATTTACCAGGCAAGTCGCATAGACTTGGTTTTTGCCCATCCGAAGTACAATCAAAATCGCTGGCGCGCGCGTCACGTTGTGCTTGCGCGCTGCGCATATAAGCCGAGACGACCCAAAGATGGGCTTGTTTTGTCACCTGAAAGTGGCTGTAATAACCCAATAGTTGAATTTGTATTTGATAGGGTTGCCCATGATTGATGCTGTTGAACATCTTTTCACAGTTGCACCGTTTGCCGCCCTTTTTGTGACGATCGCCTTAGGGTTCTTGGTTGGAAAGCTAACAATTGGCCGCTTTGTCCTGGGTGGGATCGCAGGCACTTTGTTGGTCGGTGTTGTCATAGGGCAGTTTGGCGTCGAACTGGATGCCAGCGTCAAAACCGTTTTCTTTGCCCTGTTTATCTATGCGGTTGGATATCAGGGCGGGCCTCAATTCGCCCATGCGTTGAACTTGCGGTCGTTGAACCAGCTTGCTTCGGCATTTGTCATGTGTGTTGCGGGTCTGGCCTGTGTGATCATTGCCGCTTTGGTCTTCAATCTTGACCGGGGAACCGCTGCGGGGCTGGCAGCAGGAGGTCTAACGCAGTCAGCGATCATCGGAACGGCGGGGGGCGCCATTTCGAAACTGGATGTCTCGGCCGATCTGATGCGCGAGATGGAGACCAATGTCGCGGTTGGATATGCGGTGACGTATATCTTCGGCTCGCTTGGCCCAATTCTGATCGCAACATGGTTCATACCCATGATTATGAAATGGGATATTCGCGCCGAGGCTATCAAGCTGGCGGAGCAGATGTCCGGAGGGCGCACGGTTTTGGGACCCGGACAGTTCAATGCGGTCCGGGACGTAGTGACACGGTTCTTCGAGGTCAGCTCTTCAGCCTCGGTCGTTGGTAAGTCGAGGTCTGACGCCGATGGAATGATCGGTGATGCTGCGATTGAGGCAATCATTCGAGATGGAAAAGCTTTAGATCTGACAGATGCGCTTGAGATCGCCGCAGGAGATGTCATTGCGGTTTCGGGCCCTACGGCTTTGGTTCAGAAAAGTGCTCCGTCGATTGGCGAAGAGGTGATTGCACCTGCGGGTTTCGAACTGGTTCAGGAAGGCCGAGAGATCGTTTTGTCCAATCGCGCTTTGGTCGGCAAAGAGCTGCGCCAGTTGCACGACGAAATCGGGGCAGACATCCGTCATGGCGTGTTTCTGACCAGCGCGAAACGACTGGGTCACGATCTTCATATCGCGCCGAAACTGGAACTACGGCGCGGCGACGAGTTGCATTTCACGGGTGCGCCCAAGGATCTCGACCGGATCGAAAAACTGGTCGGGTACAAGATTTCGGCTGCTGCCGTGACCGATTTTGTGTTTTTCGGCCTGGGGCTGGTGATCGGCTTTTTGCTGGGTTTGATCGAATTCAAGATAGGTGGCGTGCCCGTCAGCATCGGAACCGGCGGCGGCTGCCTGCTGTCCGGCCTGTTCTTTGGCTGGCTACACAGCACGCATAAACGCTTTGCGGCTTTGCCCGTTGGGGCTTCGAATTTCCTGAGGGATTTCGGGCTGGCTGTCTTTGTCGGCGTCGTTGGAATTTCAGCTGGACCGCAAGCCCTGACCACGCTCAAAGAGTCGGGGCTGACGCTGTTCTTTCTGGGCGTCTTCGTTACAATCGTGCCGCAGATCGTGGTCTTTTTCTTTTCCTATTACGTCTTGCGCATCCAGAACCCGATTGAAGCTTTGGGCTGCCTTGTCGGTGGACGCAGCGCAAACCCGGGTTTTGCGGCGCTTCTGTCCAAAGCCGGAAACGCTACACCTGTTGTGTCCTTCACGGTGACCTATGCGGTTGCAAACGTCTTTCTGACACTTTGGGGGCCGATCATTATCGGCGTCGTCACAACGAACCCGACACCATAACTCGGAGACAATCCATGAGTGATATCGATACTGCCAAGTTAGCCGCGCTCAGCCCGTTCGAGCTGAAGGACAAGCTGATCGAGATTGCCAGCTCCGACGCGGAACGGATGATGTTGAATGCGGGTCGTGGCAACCCGAATTTTCTGGCCACGCTACCCCGTCATGCCTTTCTCAAGATGGGAGAGTTCGCGTTACAGGAGGCTGAAAGGTCTTACTCCTATCTGAACAGTGGCTTTGGGGGATTGCCGGAAACTGACGGCATCGTCGGTCGGTTCGAAGCCTTTGCAAACACGCATAACGATGACAAGGGCATTGGCTTCATTCGGGCGGCCATAGCTTATGTCAAAGACCAGTTGGGATTGGACCGGGCCGCGTTTCTGTCTGAGGCCGTGGGGGCGTTCTTGGGTTCAAACTATCCAGTGCCACCGCGCATGCTGCGCCATGCCGAAGAGATAACCAAAGCCTATATTGCCCAGGAAATGTTTGGAAAGATGCCGCGGCGCGGTGACTTTTCGCTGTTTGCGACCGAGGGCGGTACCGCGGCGATGACCTATATTTTCCAGACGCTCAGCGTGAATGCATTGGTCAAGCCGGGGGACAAGGTTGCGTTGGCAACCCCCATCTTCTCGCCTTATCTGGAAATCCCACCGCTTCCTGGGCTGGACCTTGAAGTGGTCGATATCCGTATGGATGAGGAAGACGACTGGCAGCTTCCTCAAAGCGAGATCGACAAGCTCAAAGACCCGTTGATCAAGGTTTTCTGTGTGGTTAATCCCAGCAACCCGCCCTCGGCCAAACTGTCTGACGCATCACTTGCGAAAATCGCGAAGCTGGTCGATACCGAACGCAAAGACCTGATCATCGTCACCGATGACGTCTACGGCACTTTCGCGGATGATTTTGTCTCGCTCTTTGCAAGCTGCCCGCGCAATACGCTGTGCGTCTATTCCTTCTCGAAGTATTTTGGTGCAACGGGATGGCGATTGGGTGTCATCGGGCTGCACGAAGACAATGCGCTGGACGACGCGCTGGCGGCGCTGCCAGAAGAAACCAAACAAATACTCGATCGCCGTTATTCATCTCTGACCACCGAGCCACGCGCGATCAGGTTCATCGACCGTCTGGTGGCAGACAGCCGCGCCGTTGCGTTGAACCACACCTCTGGACTGTCACTGCCGCAGCAGTTGCAGATGACCTTGTTTGCGCTGAACGGGCTGATGGATATCAACGGCGATTACAAGGCGGCGGCAAAACGACTGGTCCGGCATCGGTTTGATACGCTTTATGCCCATATGGGTATTTCGCTGGTCCGCACGGAAAACGATATCGCCTATTATTCCCTAATCGACCTGAAAAAGCTTGCTTCAAACCTTTATGGCGATGGGTTTTCCAAGTGGTTCGAAGACAACGACAAGGCGACTGATTTTCTGTTCCGTCTGGCCAAGGAAACGGGGGTGGTGCTGTTACCGGGCAAAGGATTTGAGGTCTTGGACCCCTCGGCGCGTGTGTCGCTGGCGAACCTGACGGAACATGACTATGCGAGCATAGGCAGATTCACGCGCCAGGTCCTGGACGAATATTTCGCAGAGTTCCAAAAAGGCTGAGGGTAGCGCCGACCAGAGGCCGGCCCAGAAAGCAGTTGGCGAATTCGCTTACAACTGTTCGACTTTGACCGAGTCGGACGGATAGAAAGCGAGGTACCCTTTGATTTCCGATACCGCATCTGAAGGGTCTTCATAGCTCCACGCAGCGTTTTCGGTCACCGAGGATTTGTTGACAATCGAATAATGTGTCGCCGTCCCCTTGGTCGAGCACTGGCTTGTCTTGTCGGTCTGGTCCAAAAAGGCCATCGCGATATCAACGCGTGGGAAATAGATTACCGGGTCGTGATCACCTTCAAGCAATTCCAGCGCGTGCAGCGTTTCCCCCAAGATAGCGCCGCCCGAGCGAACACTCCACTTACCGGTGGCTTTGCGTATTGTGATCTTATCGGTCATATTCCGTTGTCCTTTGTATTTCAGCGCTGTTCCTGTGCCTGCCAGATGTAACAACTTGGTGTCAAATCGGGGCAGTTGCGGCATCCAACCACAGTTGCGCAGCCTCACCCACCCGATGGCGCGTCTTTTGCGCGACTTCAAGGTGATAGGCGTTCAACCATTCACGTTCGGCCCCGGTCAGCATATCGACGTTGATCAAGCGCCGGTCAATAGGGACATAGGTCAGGGTCCGCCAGCGCAGCATGGCCCTTTCGGCATCGCCTTGGGGCAAATTGGGTGCGTTTTCGACGACCACAAGGTTTTCAATCCGAATACCAAAGGCACCCTCGCGGTAGTATCCCGGCTCGTTCGACAGGATCATTCCCGGCTCGAGCGGGACATGGCTGACCCGCGATAGCCGTTGGGGCCCTTCATGGACGCTAAGATACGCCCCAACTCCATGACCCAAACCATGGTTAAAGTCCTGCCCTGCCTGCCAAAGCGGCACCCTGGCTACACACTCGATATCGCGCCCGGCCAGACCAACCGGCCAGCGCAGCATCGACATCGCGATCATACCTTTCAAGACGCGCGTGAAACAGGCTTTCTCTTCATCACCCACCTCTCCGATCGCGATGGTCCGGGTGATGTCGGTTGTTCCGTCCAAATACTGCCCGCCACTGTCGAGCACTAGAAGATCGCCGTTTTCCAGCACAGAATCCGTCTCTTCGCTGACGCGGTAATGAATGATAGCGCCGTTGGGCCCCGTTCCCGAGATCGTGTCGAAAGAGATGTCCTGCAAAGCGTTGTCGCGGCGCCGGCTTTCTTCGAGACGGGTCACCACTTGTGTCTCAGTCACGCTGCCCGGGGTCTGCGCATCCAGCCAACAGAGCAGTTCGATCACGGCAGCTGCATCGCGCAAATGGGCCTGCGCGCTGCCCTCAATCTCGGCCGCGTTCTTGCAGGCCTTGGGCAAGGCACAGGGGTCGCTGCCTTTCACCAAATTGTCGCCCAATCGGTCGGCGACGATTTGAGGTACGGTTCCAGGATCCACTTGGATCTTGCCTTGAAGGCCCTCAAGCGCAGACAGAAACGCGGCCGGCTCGTGCTGCGTGACCTGCGGGCCCAAATGCTCGTCCAGCCCCGCAAGCTTGACCGCGGACATGAACAGATCCACCCGCCCGTCACAGTGAAGAATGGCAAAGCCGTGGGCCACGGGATTATAGTCTATGTCCGAGCCCCTGATGTTCAGCAGCCACATAATGGAATCCGGCAAAGTGATCACCGCCGCCGCGTGCCCGTCTTTGTCCAAAACCTGCGCCAAACGCTTGATTTTGCTTGCGGCCTCTTCGCCTGCAAATTCGATCGGATGGGGTTTCACCGGGTTCATGGGCGGTTCCGGCTGATCCTCCCAGATGCGATCCACGAGGTTTTCGCTGCGCACCAGCTCGATCCCGGTCCCTTTCAACTGCGCCTGCGTCTCGGTGATTTGACCCAACGAATGCAGCCAAGGGTCAAAGCCCACCTTACCTCCGTTTGGCAATTGCTCTTTCAACCAGGCGCTCAGGCTGACATCCGGCCAAGGAACAGGCGTGTAGTCTGCCGCCACCTGAGCCTTCACCTGTGTGCGATATCGCCCATCGACAAATACCCCTGCGATATTTCGCAGTGCGACACAGAACCCAGCCGATCCCGTGAAGCCGGTCAACCAGGCCAGACGCTCATCACGCGGAGCCACATATTCGCCCTGATGCGCGTCCGAACGCGGGATCAGAAACCCATCCAACCCATCGCGTTCCAATTCTCCGCGCAAAGCCGCAAGCCGGGGCGGCCCCTGCTCTGGTCGCGCGGTCACTTCGAATGATTGGAACATGGCAGGCCTCGTTTTCAGCGGTTCACGAGAACCTGATGGGCAAACCCCCAAATGTCCAGAAGCAGTTCCCCTGAGCACTTTCAACGGAGCATGAAATAGTCGCGCCGACGCGCAATGCTCGCGATCAACAGCTTCTCAAAACCAACTAAACGAAGGCAGGACACGTCTAGCTGGCCCGTTTCATCCCCATGACCCTTGCCCGTGCGCGGGGGTCGCTGTCGAACAGGGCGGCAAGTTGTTCGGTCATGGCACCGGCAAGCTGCTCGACATCGGTGATCGTCACCGCGCGGTCGTAATAGCGGGTCACATCGTGACCAATCCCGATCGCCAGCAACTCGACCATTTTGCGTTTTTCGACCATCGCAATCACGTCACGCAGGTGTTTTTCCAGATAATTGGCTGGATTCACGCTGAGAGTTGAATCATCAACCGGCGCCCCGTCGGAGATGACCATCAGGATCTTGCGCTGTTCGCGCCGGGCCAACATGCGACGATGGGCCCATTCCAGCGCCTCGCCGTCGATGTTTTCTTTCAGCAGACCCTCTTTCATCATCAGGCCCAGATTGGGCCGCGCGCGTCGCCATGGGGCATCAGCGCCTTTATAGATGATATGGCGCAGGTCGTTCAGACGGCCCGGTTGCTGCGGGCGGCCATCGTTCAACCAGGCCTCACGCGCTTGACCGCCTTTCCAGGCGCGCGTGGTAAAGCCCAGGATTTCGACCTTCACGTTGCAACGTTCCAGCGTCCGCGCCAAAACATCCGCACAGATCGCGGCAATAGAGATCGGACGACCGCGCATCGACCCTGAATTGTCCAGCAGCAGAGTTACAACCGTGTCGCGGAACTCGGTGTCTTTTTCGACCTTGAAGCTGAGCGGCGTTGTCGGGTTGGCGACAACACGCGCCAGTCGACCGGCATCCAGAATGCCTTCTTCGCGGTCAAATTCCCACGACCGGTTCTGCTGCGCCTGCAAGCGGCGTTGCAGCTTGTTGGCCAATCGGCTCACGGCACCTTTCAACGGTTCCAGTTGTTGGTCCAGATAGGCGCGCAGCCGTTCAAGCTCGGCCGGTTCGGCCAAATCTTCGGCGGCGATTTCCTCGTCGTGAGTGTCCAGATAGACCTTGTAGTCGGGGTCTGCCTCGGATGCGGGCGGCGGCGCAGGCGGTTCCAGCGGAGCCTCGCCCTCGGGCATCTCCGCCTCATCGCCCATCTCCTCTTCGGCCATCTCATCCATCGAGACCTGGGCCTGGGATTGGTCCTGCTGCTCTTCCTGAGACTGTTCGGGGTTGGCGTCGGCGTCCTGTTCGTCTTGATCGTCCTGACCCGTGCTGTCGGGATCGGGCTGTTCTTCGGCGTCTTCTTCGGCCTGATCTTCCTGTTCTTCGTCCAGCTCATCCGGGTCGTCACCCAGCTGGTCTCCATAGCCCAGATCCTTGATCATCTGACGGGCGAATTTGGCAAACTCCGCCTGATCCGAGATCACATCGTCAAGATTTTCAAGCAGGCCACCGGCCTGTTCTTCGATAAAACCGCGCCATAGGTTCATGATATTGTCTGCGGCAGGCGGCAGATCGCGTCCGGTGGCCAGATGCCGGATCAGATAGCCCGCTGCGACCGACAGGGGCGCATCGGCAGGTTGCTTGCATTGATCGTAGCCACGCCGGATTGCCTCATGCCCGATCTTGACGTCGATATTGCTTGCGGTACCAGGCATATCGCGCGCGCCCATTGCCTCGCATCGCGCGACTTCCATCGCCTCATAGAGATCCCGCGCCATATCCCCCGGAGGCGCATAGCGCGCATGGGTGGAATCGTCGTGATACTTTCGCTGCAGCGCCAAGGCATCCGCAGTTCCCCGCGCCAGAAGAACCTCTTCTCGGGTCATCCGGCGCGACACCTGCGGCAGTCGCATGGACTCACCCGTCATGCCCGACGGATCCACCGTATAGGTCACGTTCAACTCGGGATCATCCGCCATAACCTTGGTCGCTTCGGCCAAGGCTTTCTTGAATGGATCTGCGGGGTTGTCGTTGGGCTTGTTCATCGGCTGCGGGGTCCGGCGCTGTTCTTTCCGGACAACCTAGAGCCATTCAGACCCCTTGGCCATAGGGCCAGCCGCGTTTTCCCATCAAACCAGCTGAGGTCTAGAGCACAACCTTCCGGCATTCGGCAATGCGATGGCCGAGTTGCCGATTGGCGACCTGAGTGATCCGCGCATCAAAACTGTAATCCACGTCTGCCAATAAATAGGCGATCTCAACCCAACCGCGCACGCGCCACCGTTTTGGCTCTTGTGTATCTACGCCTTCCATAAGCGCCGAGGGCAAGACCGTCTCCAGCAGCAGGTCAAACTGCTCTTGCATTGCGATCGTACTGTCCAGATCCTTGCTTTCCAGGGCGCGCTGTCGGGTCGCCAAAGCTTCTAGCCTGCCAGAACAGATAGCAAATAGCTCTGCCCTTGCCGAAGACGTCGCCGGAAGCGCCGAGGCTGATGTTGACAGCACCAACGCGCAAAAAAGCCCGATAAGTGAGGTATGTAATCTCGACATGCCTTAAACATACACTTGATGTAATATGTATAAAACAAATATATACAGCTAACGCTGCTCCATGTGTTGATCATGTAACAGAGTGGTAGGCGACCGACGAAGGCTTTGACCCTCGCCTAAAACCGGCAGCTGACCAGTTCGACTAAGCAGCGTGAAAAGGGCGTCCCTGACCTGCGAACTCGTACAGCTGGTGCTTTCGCATATTTTATTTTGAAAAGCAGAGACTTACGCCCAGAGACCGTTAACACGCGCCCGTATTTTTTTGGTCAAATCCCAGAACGGCAAACAAACGATGCAAAGCTGAACTGAACCGTAGGTCCTTGATATGCGTAGCTTACACAGCATGGGCTACCGTAAACCCATCAAGAGGATCTGCGTCTCGCATTAGCCCCCTCTTAAGCCCGATCACATCAACAAATCGTTGTCACGCGTGTACCAGCCCAGCTATTGCTTTTTTTGGCGCGCGCAAAGAATATGTAAAGTTATGATAAGACTAAGGCGGCCAGGACCCGCAGGCTGAATGGCATGACAAAAATAAAAAACATGGAAGAGTTCGCGACCCTGAGCGGCATCTCGCGACCCACAGTTTCTAAATACTTCCAAGATCCTGACAGTGTTCGTGCAACGACCCGGGCACGCATCGAAGACGCTCTGGAACGGTTCGACTATCGCCCGAATATGTATGCGGTGAATCAGAACAGGAAACTGACCAAGAATATCGGTATTGTTGTACCTTATCTGGCCGATCCCTTCTTTGCAGAGATAGCCCGCTATCTAGAGCAAAGCTGTATTGCCGCAGGGTATCGCCCATCTCTTTTCAGTGCGCATGGTGAGCAAAAATTGGAGAACGAAATTCTGGACGGGCTTCAATCCATGAAACCTGCCGGAGTTCTGTTGGCCCCGTTGGGTCGGATCTCTGACAGATCCGCGATCGAGAAATTTTGCGCCAATGTGCCGACTGTTCTGTTCGACAGCAACCTCGACGGCCTGGGCGCTGCGTTTATCGGATCTGACAATCACAGCTTTGTATCGCAGACCGTGGAATATATGACCCGCACCGGTGAGCCACCCTCGTTCTTTGAAATGCGCACCCCTGCCAACCCCAACGCCAACAAGCGCAGAAAAGCCTATGTTGAAGTGATGGAAGGTCTGGGGTTCGAACCTCATATCATCAAAGTTGATGGCAAAGGCTGGGCGTTTGAAGAAATTGGGCATAAGGGCGCGCTGAAAGTTTTGGAAGAGCGTGGGTTAAAAACGGATTCCGTTCTGTGCAGCAATGACCGGCTTGCCATCGGATTTTTGGCAGCATGTTTCGAACAGGGGATTCGGGTCGGTCGCAAAGAGGATTGCACATTGCGCTTGGCGTCGAACGATGATCATCCCTTCGCAAAGTTCACCTGCCCGTCTCTTACCACAGCGGCCCACGACTATGACAACGTGGCCACGCGGGCCGTGGAAACCTTGTTTGAACTCATTGAAAACGGTGGGAAATTCGAGAATCGAACCGAGACGCTTTTCCCGACACGACTTGTATTAAGGGACTCCGCGTAAGCTATTTTCTTAACGCGCGTAAAGTTTTTATTGACGGCGCGACAATTTACGATCTACCCTCCCTGCACGACATCCAAGCTCAGGGAGGACAGGGATGTATCTAAAGAACGCACTTCGTGCGGCGACTGCGCTGACTTTCGTCGCCACCGCCGCGGCTCAGGCACAGACGATCACAATCGCCACCGTGAACAACGGCGACATGATCCGGATGCAGGGCTATACCGACAACTTTACCGAAGCGACCGGCATTGATGTCGAATGGGTAACGCTGGAAGAGAACGTACTGCGTCAACGCGTGACCACAGACATCACCACCAAAGGTGGTCAGTTCGACATCATGACCATCGGTATGTACGAGACACCCATCTGGGGTGCGAATGGCTGGCTGGTTCCGCTGGACGGCATGTCCGAGGAATATGATGTAGGTGACATTCTGCCTGCAATGTCCGGCGGCCTTAGCCATGACGGCACGCTTTATGCGGCTCCGTTCTACGGCGAAAGCTCAATGATCATGTACCGCACTGACCTGATGGAAAAAGCGGGCATGGAGATGCCCGACGCGCCAAGCTGGCAGTTCATCAAAGAAGCTGCGGCGGCCATGACCGACCGTGATGCCGACATCAACGGTATTTGTCTGCGCGGCAAGGCTGGCTGGGGCGAAGGTGGTGCCTTCATTACGGCCATGTCCAATTCGTTTGGTGCACGCTGGTTCGACGAAGACTGGAAACCCCAGTTCGATCAGCCGGAATGGAAAGACACGCTAAACTTCTACGTGGAAATGATGACCGAGTCCGGCCCAGCCGGGTACGCCACCAACGGGTTCAACGAGAACCTGTCGCTGTTCCAGCAAGGCAAATGCGGCATGTGGATCGACGCAACGGTTGCGGCCTCTTTTGTGACCAACCCAACTGACTCGACCGTAGCGGATCAGGTCGGTTTCGCTCTGGCGCCTGACACCGGTCTGGGCAAACGCTCAAACTGGCTCTGGGCCTGGGCATTGGCTGTTCCCGCAGGAACCCAGCAAGAAGACGCTGCAAAGCAGTTCATCGAATGGGCCACGTCCAAGGATTACATTGAGCTGGTGGCCGAGAACGAAGGCTGGGCCAATGTGCCTCCGGGCGCGCGCACCTCGCTGTATGAGAACCCCGAATATCAGAAGGTTCCGTTCGCGCAGATGACGCTGGATTCGATCTTGTCGGCTGATCCGAACAATCCGACGGTCAAGCCGGTGCCATATGTTGGTATCCAGTTCGCCGCGATCCCCGAGTTCGCAGGTATCGCCACCCAGGTGAGCCAGGAATTCTCGGCGGTTTATGCCGGACAGCAAACAGTGGATGAAGCCCTGGCCAAGGCGCAGGCCTTCACCGAGGAAGAAATGGAAGCCGCAGGCTACTGACGGCACACTCCCAGCGGGCGGGCAGTGTCTTGCCCCCCGCACCACCCTTCCCCAACTCGCGTTTTTCTCGCAGGCTGGAGCTACCGCCTGAATAGAGAGGGTTTGCGTTATGGCTACTCAACACTCCCGATCCGTCGCCCGGCTGATGATGGCACCCGCTGTGGTCCTGCTGCTTGGCTGGATGCTCGTACCGCTGACGATGACGCTGTACTTCTCCTTCAAGAAATACCTGCCGCTGCGCGGAGGGGATCTGGGTTGGGTCGGGTTCGACAACTACATCCGTTTCGTTTCATCCAGTTCCTTCTGGCCTGCGGTCCAGGCGACCCTGACAATTGTCGGCGGAGTTCTGATCATCACGGTCATCCTCGGTGTCTTGCTGGCGATGCTGTTGGATCAACCGATGTGGGGCCAAGGCGTCGTCCGCATTCTGGTGATCGCACCCTTCTTTGTGATGCCAACGGTATCCGCTCTGGTCTGGAAGAACATGTTCATGGATCCCGTCAATGGCCTGCTGGCGCATCTGTGGCGCTTTTTTGGGGCCGAGCCGGTCTCGTGGCTGTCCGAGGCGTCGATGACCTCGATCATCATGATCGTCTCATGGCAGTGGCTGCCCTTTGCTACGCTGATCCTGTTGACCGCGATCCAATCGCTGGACAGCGAACAGTTGGAAGCCGCCGAGATGGATGGTGCACCGCCATTGAAACGCTTTTTCCACATCATCCTGCCGCATCTCAGCCGCGCGATCACAATCGTGATCCTGATCCAGACGATCTTTCTTCTATCGATCTTCGCCGAGATCTTTGTGACCACCGGCGGCGCGTTCGGCACCCGCACCCTCACCTATCTGATCTTCCAGCGCGTGCTGGAAAGCCAGAATGTCGGTCTTGGGTCGGCCGGAGGGGTCTATGCCATCATCCTTGCCAACATCGTTGCCATCTTCCTGATGCGCATCGTCGGCAAAAACCTGGACGCGTGAGGAGGTAAGACTATGGCCCGCGCTGTCACATCCCGCCGCAAAACACTGAACACCGCCCTTGCCTGGGCCGTTGGACTGCTGATCTTTTTCCCGATCCTCTGGACCATCTTGACCAGCTTCAAGACCGAGGCACAGGCGATTGCCAGCCCGCCTCTGTTCCTGAATTTCGACTGGACGCTTGAAAACTATGCCATCGTACAGGAGCGCTCGGATTATATGCGGTTCCTGTGGAATTCGGTCATCATCGCGGGTGGCTCGACCATCCTGGGTGTGATCATCGCGGTGCCTGCGGCCTGGGCCATGGCCTTTGTACCATCCAAGCGCACCAAGGATATCTTGCTGTGGATGCTGTCCACCAAGATGCTGCCTGCGGTGGGGGTTCTGTACCCGATCTACCTGCTGTTCATCCAACTGGGTCTGCTGGACACGCGCGGCGGGCTGGTTGTGGTGCTGATGCTGATCAACCTGCCAATCATCGTATGGATGCTTTACACCTATTTCCGCGAAATTCCCGGCGAAATCCTCGAAGCCGCCCGGATGGACGGTGCAACGTTGAAAGAGGAAATCCTCTATGTCCTGACGCCGATGGCCGTGCCCGGCATCGCCTCGACCGTATTGCTGAACTTCATCCTGGCCTGGAACGAAGCATTCTGGACCTTGAACCTCACCGCCGTTGACGCGGCACCGCTGACCGCCTTTATCGCCAGCTATTCCAGCCCGGAAGGCCTGTTCTTTGCCAAGCTCAGCGCGGCCTCGACCATGGCGATTGCACCGATCCTGATCCTGGGCTGGTTCAGCCAGAAACAACTTGTCCGCGGCCTGACCTTCGGCGCAGTGAAATAAGGAACACGACGTATGGGACGTATCCAACTCAAGTCTGTGACCAAAAGCTTCGGCGACGTGCAGGTCATTCCGCCGCTGGATCTGACCATCGAAGATGGCGAGTTCACCGTATTCGTCGGCCCCTCGGGCTGCGGTAAATCCACCCTTCTGCGCCTGATCGCGGGGTTGGAGGATATCACCTCGGGCTCCATCGACATCGATGGCGCGGATGCCACCGACGTACCGCCCGCCAAACGCGGGTTGGCGATGGTGTTCCAGTCCTATGCGCTCTACCCGCATATGACTGTGCGCAAGAACATCGCTTTTCCGCTGCGCATGGCCAAGCTGGATCAGGCCGAGATCGACAAACGTGTCGAAGGGGCGGCAAGCGTGTTGAACCTGACCGACTATCTGGACCGCCGCCCCGGGCAATTGTCTGGCGGTCAACGTCAACGTGTTGCCATTGGTCGCGCGATCGTGCGAGAGCCTGCCGCGTTCCTGTTTGATGAACCACTGTCCAACCTCGACGCTGCCTTGCGCGTAGGGATGCGACTTGAGATCAGCGAGCTGCACGAACGTCTGGCAACCACGATGATCTATGTAACACATGACCAGGTCGAGGCCATGACAATGGCCGACAAGATCGTCGTCCTGCAAGCTGGTGTGATCGAACAGGTCGGCAGCCCGCTGGATCTATATCGCACGCCGCGCAACCTGTTTGTGGCAGGCTTTATCGGCTCACCCAAGATGAACTTCATCGAAGGGGAAGAGGCCGCAAAACATGGCGCCCACACAATCGGCATTCGGCCCGAACACATCGCTGTGTCAGAAAGCCAAGGGGACTGGTCGGGGGTTGTCAGTGTTTCCGAACATCTGGGGTCAGACACGTTCTTCCACGTCCACGAGACCGGGCTGGCCGAGACGATAACTGTGCGTGCCGATGGCGAGGTCGGTTTTCGCCACGGGGATCGGATCCACCTGACCCCGCGCGCAGATGTGATCCACAAATTTGACGCCAAGGGCCTGCGGATCGAATGACACGTCTGGCCGGAAAAACCGCCCTGATCACCGGGGCCGCACGGGGCATCGGGCTGGCCTTTGCCAAAGCATATGTGGCCGAAGGCGCGCGTGTTGCCATCGCTGACATTGACGTCCAACGCGCAAAGGAAGCTGCCGAAGAGATTGGCGCGGCCGCATTGGCTGTCGAAATGGACGTGACACGCCAATCAAGCATCGACAACGCCGTCGACAGGACCATAGAACACTTCGGCCCCATAGACATCCTGATCAACAACGCGGCCATCTTCACCGCCGCACCGATCACCGAGATTGAGCGCGACGATTATGACCGCGTGTTCGCCATCAACGTAGCGGGTGCGCTGTTCACAACGCAGGCCGTGGCGCGCCACATGATCGAACATGGCACCAAGGGCCGGATCATAAACATGGCGTCCCAAGCCGGACGCCGGGGCGAACCGCTTGTGGCCGTCTATTGCGCGAGCAAGGCGGCGATCATCTCTCTGACCCAATCTGCGGGCCTCAACCTGATCTCACACGGGATCAACGTCAACGCGATTGCTCCCGGAGTCGTGGACGGCGAACACTGGGACGGGGTCGATGCGTTCTTTGCGAAACACGAAGGCAAACCTCCCGGCCAAAAGAAACGAGAGGTTGCAGCCGCCGTTCCCTACGGCCGCATGGGACGCGCCGAGGACCTGACGGGCATGGCGGTGTTTCTGGCGTCGGACGAGGCCAAGTACATCGTGGCTCAAACCTACAATGTTGACGGTGGAAACTGGATGAGCTGATGGATCCCGAGGCGACTGCAATCCCCCTGACAAAACTGCACCGCGACCGGTTTGCCGCTTTGCCGGTTGGTGTGAGCGCTCCGACCTATCGCAGATCAGATCTGACACCCGGCATCGTTCATATCGGCGTGGGGAATTTTCACCGCGCTCATCAAGCTTGGTACATTCACCAAATGATGCAAAACGGGCTGGCCCATGACTGGGCCATCATAGGTGCCGGGGTAAGAGATTACGACGCCGCGATGCGCAAGACGCTTATTGCACAGGACTGCTTGACAACATTGATAGAGCTTGACCCAAAGGGGATTTCTGCCGAGGTGATCGGCCCAATGATCGACTATCTACCGATCGAGCGAAATAATGCAGCCTTGATCCAAAAGATGGCCGACCCAGCCATCCGCATTGTGTCTCTGACCGTGACGGAAGGTGGCTATTTCCTGGATGCAAATACCGGTGCCTTTGACACCGACCACCCCGATCTAAAGCATGATGCCACCTACCCCGACCAACCCCGCACGGTCTTTGGCGCTCTGGTGGCAGCGCTTGATCAACGTCGCCTGAATGGTGCTCAACCGTTCACGGCGCTCAGCTGCGATAACCTTCAGGGCAATGGTTCGATCCTGCGAAGCTGCGTTGTCGGATTGGCGCAAATGTCCAACCCTGATCTGGCCCGCTGGATTGACCAGAACGGCGCGTTTCCAAATTCGATGGTCGATTGCATCGTCCCGGCGACAACGGACCAGGTGGTATCTCAATGCCATGCGCTTGGCCTTGATGATCAGGCACCCGTTTCCCACGAAAACTTTCGTCAATGGGTGGTAGAAGACGATTTCTGCGCGGGGCGCCCCCCTTTTGAACGGGTTGGTGTAACGCTGACCCGCGATGTGCACAGCTATGAGACAATGAAGCTGCGTATTCTGAACGGTGGACATCAATTGCTTGCGAATGTGGGTGAAGTTCTGAATGTTCCCACAATTGCCGACTGCATGCAGGATCCCGATATCGTTGCGTTTTTCAGGAAGGTTCAGACAGAAGAAATTCTGCCCCATGTCCAAGCGGTCCCGGGAACAACAGCGCAGGAATACCTAAGCTTGGTCGAACGGCGATTTGCAAACACCGCAATCCATGACACCACCCGCCGCGTGGCCTTTGACGGCTCATCACGGCATCCGGGGTTCTTGCATCCGTCTTTGAACGACGCAATTGCGGCTGGATCTTCCTTGTCAGGCTTGGCACTGGCCGAAGCATTCTGGTGTCGGATGTGTGCAGGGGTTCGTGAAAACGGCTCGGAAATCGAAGCCAATGACCCTCAATGGAAAGACCTACATCAGACCGCTCGGGCCGCGAAAGCCAACCCTGAACTCTGGATCAGGAAAACGCAAAACTTTGGCGACATGACCCAGCAGCAAGGCTTTGCCAAAGCGTTTGCGCACTGGTTGACCCTCATCTGGGGGCGTGGGTGCCGCGCAGCGATCGCTGAATTTACCGCTATTGGTTCTGCTTCGATCCAATAGAGTTCGAGACCGAAGATCATGCTGCGCACTCTCGGCAGGCGAACACGATTCCAACGGCGCGAGCCACGAATCCAATACGGCTTAGGCGTTGTTTCCGCGATCAAAACGCGTGCTTTGGTATCAGCGGTGGTTATCGCTGCGGATCTGTGAGCGTTGCCAACACCAATTAGTCTGAGGTCGTACTCTTCGGTCCGAGCGGCCACCGCGCTTACGCTTGGTGGTTCTCATCCGACGAACGGTCACGTTGTTGCAACGCGCGAATACGCATTCTTTGAGCCGCTTCAATATGAGCTCGCATTTCCGTTTCAGCTGCTGCACCGTTTCGTTTCTTCAACGCTGCCATGATACGTTGGTGTTCTGCGACAGCGGCCTCTGATCTTTCGCTGTCCAACAACTGTGATGGCCCAATGATCAGCAGCGCTTTTTGCAAAGACAACATGGATTTAGCCAGAAACCGGTTCTTCGCCGCGTCCAGTAGTGTAGCGTGGAAAATACGATTAATCCGAATTGCCTCGGGGCCAGTACCCACGTCGGCCAGGTGTTCGTTTAGGGTTTCGAGCTCGTCCAGTTCAACATCTGACGCCGCCCGCGCAGCCAACCGCGCTGAGGTTCCTTCCAAAACCGCGCGCATCTCATCGAGCTCCATGACCTCGGCATAATCCAGAAAACGCACCGTCGCGCCCTGCCTGGGAACATGCGAAACCAACCCGTCAGCCTCCAGTTGACGGATTGCCTCGCGTATCGGTGTACGACTGACACCCAGTCTCTCTGAAAGCTCTATCTCGCGAAGACGTTCACCCGGCGAAAGGCTGCCACTTCGGATTTCGTCCAGCAGGCGTTGATAGACCGAATTCCCCTGCGGGCCGTTCTGAATTGGGTCGTCTTGAAACGTCATCTTAAGGCCTCTTGCGCACGTGTGTCCTGTTGCATACAATTGAATACAATCTAGGTCAATAACTCTGGAACGCTCGTTTTGCCCTTCCGAACCAACGAACATTCTCTGGCAGTTAAACGCGCCGTCACTTTGGGTCTGGCGCTTTTGGGGACGGGGGTTTTCTGGGTGCTGGGCTTGCCGCTGCCATTCCTATTTGGTCCGATGAGCGCGTGTCTGATTGCGGCTCTGGCCCACGCCCCAATGGAGGGTTTTGGGCAAGTTTCCATTGCCGCTCGCACCATCCTCGGGGTGGCGGTTGGCGCGTCGATCACCCCGTCACTATTCGTCGAATTACCAAAAATGGCAGCATCCGTTGCCCTTGTTCCATTCTTCATTTTGCTTATTGCGTTGGTCGGGGTGCCATTCTTTCGCAAGGTTTGGGGCTTTGATACGACCACCGCGTTTTACGCAGCCATGCCCGGCGGGTTGCAGGACATGATCATCTTTGGCTCTGAGGCCGGGGCCAATCCGCGCACTTTGTCCCTGATCCACGGAACGCGTGTGCTGATAATTGTTACGCTTGCCCCGCTGTTTCTGACGGTTTTTTACGACGCGAAGCTCACAAATCCAATCGGGGAACCCGCGCTTGATCTGCCGATTCACGAGTTGGGTCTAATGGTTTTGGCGGCTTTTGTTGGCTGGAAAGGCGGAGAACGGATCGGATTGTTCGGTGCGTCCATCCTTGGCCCCATGATCGTGACCGCTGCACTCTCACTCGGCGACTTGATACACACCCGACCACCCCGAGAAGCGATTTTGATAGCGCAGTTTTTCGTTGGCTGCGGGATCGGTGTACAGTTTTTGGGTATTACCTGGGTCGAATTGCGCAGAATCGTGGCAGCAGGCGTTGCCTATGTCATTGTTCTCGCAGCACTGGCCGCCGGTTTCACTGCTGCTATTACGACATTGGGATTTGGTCAGCCGGTCGAGGCCTTTCTGGCCTTCGCCCCTGGTGGCCAGGCCGAAATGACCGTTCTGGCAATCGTTTCAGGTGCCGATCTTGGCTTTGTGATCATGCACCATCTTACCAGAATTGTACTGATAATCATCGGCGCACCGATAGCGGCCAGCCTGATCTTACGACGTTCCAAACCTCACAATTAGTCGCGCGCTCGGGCTACCACCGCAGAAACGCGCGCCTAATTGAAAAGGTCTGAGGATTTCAGGTCAAACTCGTCGCAGATCACAAGACCTACATGCGAATGAGGTACCAAATGAGAATGAACCAAGACCATATCACTGTCTGCAGAGCACGATTTTCCCGTTAGCTCGCGACAACCGCCATTTCTTCCAATGCAATCAAAGGAAAGTGGCGGACCGAGGAGCAACTATATATTTTTTGTAATTATTTGTTTAATTTTAATAAAAAAATTAGCCATAATACACATACCACTAAATATACCACACTGAACATAGAATCTGGCGTTTCAAAGCCTCAGGTTCGAGCATGATACAACGACCGGTAAGACGTAATATAACGGACACTCACACAGATTGCAGCGAATGACCGAGTTGAGCCCATGACCGCCATTGCAATTTCTCGCTGCGCGCGCTCGCAGCACGAAAATCGCCGCGTCCGCATCATTCTCAGCGCCGCTGCGCGGCGTGAAAACCAGCCATTCACGCTGAGCGCGGCGAGACCTAATACATCAATGAGCAAGTCGCGGACCAAGCGGCCCTCCGAAATCAACTGACGGCCGAGAAAACGTACTTTCGACGCAGTTCGAGTATTTTGCCTGACAGCAAGACTACAAAGCTACAAGTTAATCCGCACCCGCAGCCCGAGGATCCAAGGATCATCGTCGCTAAAGCCGGGATTGTTGATGTGCTGTAGGTCACCTGTGATGGCAATGTTGTCGGACACGTCGAAGCGGTAGAATGCCTCGACTGTCGTTTGACTGTCCAACGCGCTGTCGCTCGGATCGGCAACCGTGATACCAAAGCCAATGAGGTCATCATAAAAACCGGGTCGCCATAGCAAACCTGCATTGACAGCGCGGTTAGCGATGGGTGCAGCGCCGTCCGACCAGCCCAATCGCCCGAAAACCATCAGGTCATTCTCAAACGTATGGTTGGCCGACAGCATCGCGCCCTTGGCAGAGGGAACGCCTGCATCGGTGCGCTCATCGACGTGATAGAGGCCTAGATGCACGTTGGTCAGGTATCGCTTCGAGGGCTTGGGCGTCCATCCGATTTCGCCGTAGGTGAAGAACTCTGAGCCGCCCGGGAACCAATCTATCTCCGTCAGCGATCCATTGGCATCGCTGACGAGACCAAGCGCATAAACCTGATCCGTCAGAAAGCCGCCGCCTGCGATACCGAACCCTGGGTCAGGAATTGGAAGGACCGGGCTGAATAGGATCGAATAGTTGGAAAACGTTGTACGCGGGTTCACATAGCCGAGGATGTCGCTGTAGTCGCCGGGATCAATGCGACCGGCAACAAAGCCAGCGCGTCCGCCAGCCAGAGCCTGCGCCCAATAGGCAACGGAGAGCGTGGTGTCTGTATCTGAGAAGGTAAGACCGGTCGCGCCGACGTAACCAATTTCGCCTGCAAGGCCAGATGGCGCAAAGGGCTGCCCAAGGCGGTGACGGTTCTCCAGGATGAAGACCAAACTACCAGTGTTGTCGCCGCCACGGTTCAGGAGATCCCAGTTCCCCAAAATGCGGAATTGGCCTGACGCGGCTTCGTCGTTGCCGCTCAGGCTGTCCGAGGATTTCTGATAAAGAGCTTGATAATCAAAGCTGAGGTTCAACCCTGTGCGTTCTCTGAGGCGTTCACGCGCAGCCTCGAATGGATCAAACCAACGGTCTAATTTAGTTGAGCGGCTGTCTTCCAATCGCCTGAGCCGATCTTCTTCGAGTTGTGCCGGTGCAGAGCCGGGTCCGCCGATCGAAGCCCTCGCGGTGGCTTCGAGCCGTTCTCGCGGGGAATGGGCGGTCTCTTGCGCAACTACCTCAGGCGCAATTGACAGGGCAAACACCACGGTAAGCGCAACCGCTCCAAGCCCATCGTGCCACGTCGCCAATGCGCAGCTACGGCCGGTGCGCAGCAAACCTGAAATTTGGGCACAAATCGCACGGCGGCCATCAATATTCGTACCAATCAGCGTCATTCGACCGGCGTCATGAAGTCTGGTATGCGCTTCAAGGCATCGACCATATCGGCGCTCGTCATCAGTTCGGTGAATGTGTAACTTTTCAGAACCCCTTGGCTAAGGCGCGATAGATACCTTGTTTGGACGATTTCTGGGTCGTCAGGCAATCGGATGGTGATGTAATTCTTGCCATCTGCGAGCACCCAAAAGTAGCTGATTATTTCACCGCCCATGGCGGAAGGCGCAGCGCCCATCGTCTCCTCCTGATCGGTGGGATTGTCGATCAAGTCCTGCCAAACATCCGGCGTAGTTTCACCAATGCCGAGATAGTATCGGCTGTGTTGCCCTTCGGCCCAAACTGAGCCGCTGAAAAAGATCAAAAGCGAGGTGATTGCGGCACTGTCACCAATCTTCTTTATCAATCGATGGGTTGCTCTCACTGGCGCACACCACCGGTTTTGCGCCGATCAAGGTTTACGCCCATCCGCGCCTTGTCCCAGTATTGCGCAACTGGTCCGGATTGGGAGGCCGCGCGCAGCTGAGCAAAAGTCCGAACCTCGACAACCTCCATCGCGAAAGTTGCATTGAGGGTCTGGAGACCATCCACGACCATCGTTCGTCGTTCACTGGGTGAAATCGAAATCACTCCGGACACAACAACTGGCTCATGCATCATCGAAGGTGTCCATTCATCGCTGAGCCTTAGACGCACCAGTTGGTTCGGGGGCGGTGGTGGCACATGGCTACACATGCCGCGCTCCGGCACGAGATATGCAATGCGGGTTCCGTCCTCCGCCGGTGGCACCGGTATGGCAAAGCCCGCAAGCGACACCTCAGTGCCATCGAGATCGGGGTTTCCCGCGGACATTGCCTTTCCCCTGCGCTGTGCGACGATCCAGCGTTGTGAGATTAGCCAATCGATGTCGACCCCTTCTTCTTTTAGCGAGCGGCTAACTTCACTCAGTCGCGTTTCGAGCGCTTTACGCCTTTCTGCGTTAAGTTTTTCGGACGCGAGTTGTTGAGTGGTTCGAACATATGTCCTAGCCTCTTCTAGTTGCGTTAATGATAATTCCCTAAAGGGGTCTTCGTAGGTCTGGGCAGAGACATCCACGAGGTCTCGCCACTCAATCGGGTCCGCATCGGCCATAGCCTCGTCATTGAGTGTAAGGGACACTGTCAACGCCAGTGCAAAGGTCAGACCGGTCTTAAATGCGCGGATCGTGGGGTTTAACGACCCACCCGTAGAAAAAATGTGCTCCATCAGTCGCGTCTTTCGTCCACGTAGTCAGGCAGGTCAGCGTGCCACTGATATTTTTTGTCGCCGTAGTCGAGAACAATTTCCCCATCAGTGATCGGTTCATACCGGATCGGTTGGCCTGATCGCACTCCAAAAACACTTTCGCCATCTCGCACGACGAACTGGCCAGATACCAGAACGTGTGGAATGCCGGAGGGTGGCGTGGCACGGTTGCCGAGCAGCATATCGGAGTTGTCGTGAATGTCCTCAGGATGGAAGATCGTAATGTCAGCGATCATGCCCTCCTGTAGCCTCCCACGTTCTTGCATTGCTTTGAGGCCGAGACGCGACAGGTACTTCGCCGGGGTGTACGACGCGTTGTAGACTATATCCATAAGCGGGATGCCAAGCTCACGCGCGAGCCGGAACGTGTAGCTGTAAGTCCGTGCATTCCGTGGATGACCGTTGTAGAGCCGTTGATCGGCATCTTCCGGTAATACTTCGCCATTCTCATCGAAATACGTGACCACATCGTTGGCGAGTGCGACATCTTTCATGTAGGGCCACTGTTCCAGCCATTCTTCTTCCCGCACGAGAACAAAAATGCCCATGCCTGGATCGGATGCCTGCATGGCCAGGAACTCATCCTCTGACGCGAACGGCTCACCAGTCTGAGGATTGAAGATCGTTGACGTGGGGTCCATGTTGTTGGCCGCGCGCAACTCCTCTGACATCAGCTGAGGCGTTGCGATATTTGGGTTTCCAAAGACCGACGGATAGTACTCGCAAAAAATCGTATAGTTCTTTTCCTGAAGCCGGCGGCACATTTCATATGTTTCTTCCCAACCCGAGTTCTGCATATGAGACATGACCGCCGCACCGTCCAATGCCACCATGTTCGCCAAGACTTCTCGCACGCCGATACTGTAGTCGGTAGGCAGACTTTCGGTTGGTCCGAAACGCGTATGTGCGCCGAAAATCCGGTCGTATTTCTTGGCCAGCTTTTGAAGATCAAATAGCTCATAGGTTGGGGTCCCAAATCCCATATACCCCACCGTGGTGTTGACCGAGATCGCGCCGTCACGCATGCCTTGTTCATACATGCGTAAGATTTCTTTGTGTTGCTCCGCTGTCGGGACTTGGACAGCCCAGTTTGAGGGTCTTCCTTGTTCCGCGGCCAAGGTCTCGGCATCTGCCCTCGATTGCAAAACGTAAGTTGGATCGGATGTTGCCTCAATGCTCATGCCATCCAACACAACCCGACGCACTTCTTCGTGGCTGACGCCAATGCCGTAATTGAGCAGCGAGTTGTCTTTGTAGCGGTCATAGAAAAATGGAATGTTCGATGCGCCTAGTTCGATGTCCAAGTGCGTCGTCGTTCCATCCCGAGCCATCATCGCTTGCTCGAACGGGGCAAAGGAGTGCGAGTGAGTATTGATGAAACCGGGGGCCACAACATGCCCCGAAACGTCGATCTCCTGAGCGCCGGAAATACTGTCCTCCGTGATCGACATAATCCTGTCGCCCTGTACGCAGACATTCCGGACGGCGTCAAAGTTGGTCTCCGGGTCCATGACCCTGCCATTCAGGATCGCCACATCGCAGTCTTGAGCGGCGGCAGCTCCGGCGAGAAGCGAGAAAGGGAGGATCAGGGCGAGTTTGCGCATGTGTTTTCTCCAATCGAGGAATTGTTCTCAAGCCGTGCGCAAGTCACCTCACGTCGGGTTTTCTGACGTCAGTTTACAGCCGATCACAGGTTTGTTTATTGTCTTTTCGGGTCAGTTGAATTTTTTTGGGGCCTTAAAAGCAATTCGGAGGGTTCTTTGAGTGGCTTCTCCTTCGCCAATACCAGTCGTATCTGCCGCAATGGTGCGTCCCTTCATTGCGGCAGTCGAAAGAGCTGGCAAGGACACTGTGCCTTTGCTGGCCCGCATCGGATTGGCTGATGCGAACCTCGACGATCCGGATCGCTTCATCCCTGGACAAGCGTGGTATGATTTGGCCAACACTGCGGCCCGGCGGTGCAGTGATCCACACCTTGGGTTCACCATAGGGTCTGAAGAAGCGTTAGACAGCCTTCCCAACTTGCAAATCCTGAGGCTCCCCCATGCGACCCTTGGAGAACTGCTAAACGCTCTTGTGATCGACGCGCGGCGGATCACCACGCTCGCAACCTACCAGATTGTGAATGATGGCGTGACGGCACGTTTGGTGACGCAGCGCAACTTCACGCCGGCCCGACCGCCAGCTCAGGTGGACGGCTACTTTGCCGGTTTCATGCTTCGTATCCTGCGCCAATGCACTGGCCCATTATGGGACCCTGAAGAACCTGCGGTCTCTTTGGCAGATCCGGAGGCAATCCCTCTGAACGACCGTCCTGGCCATGTCGCGCTGGATACCGTTTTGTCGGGACCGCAATTCGCGTTCCCGGCCGTTTGGCTCCTCCAAAGAACAGATGGAGGAGTGGGCCAAAGACTTCACGCAATTCCCAAGGAAAACAGCGCGTTTATCAGCGGGCTCCGCACACTGTTGGAACGTCACCTCGACCAACCTGGGCTAACGCTCGAACGGTTGGCTGAGCTCACCGGGTTGAGCGCTAGTCGAATGAAGAGGACGCTGGCCGAGCATGGCACGACCTACGCGCAGCAGAGGGATGAATTGAGATCGATCCGAGCCAAGAAGCTTCTACTCACAACTCGCGACGATATCCGAACGATCGGTTCGGCGGTAGGTTATCCCGATCCACCCGGATTTGTGCGGGCATTCACGCGCTGGACCGGGCAGACACCCGGACACTGGCGGAGACAGCATTCGCTTAAGTCAAGCGAATGAATGCCCAAAAGCCTGGCCACTTGTGTTTGTTTGGATACGCTTACACACGAATAGCTCTGTGGGTTCTACTTGGACTAGAGAGCTTAGTGGCGCGAGCGGCAACATTGGGCTCAAGGCCGTCATCTGAGTCTTTCAGTCAGATGACGGCTTAGGAACGGATAGCGGTCATTGTCGGTGGTCATTCCGAGAAATTTCGCCTGAAGGTCTGCATCGGACAGCTGCGGACGTTCGCTGAAATCGGCTCAGCGGCAGAGTTGCGGACTATTCGGACATTGGCGACGTCACTTCATGCTCCTGGCAAATACTTGTC
>NZ_WQEG01000008.1 GCF_013033515.1 Ruegeria sp. HKCCA6707
GATCATAAAAACAAACGTTCAACTTCCATATTTCGATATTCAATCACTCGAAGCACCTAAGAGCGTCAACAGTTAAAAGTTTGCACCAGATCCGAGCATGATTGCCCTGCGCCGGTCGACCGGCACCCATGCCTGCTGGCAGGAAAAAAAGGGGCGGGATACTTTTCCCGGCGTGGAGATTGCCTCCAAGAGCAAAACGGTTCCGAGGGCAATTTGAAAAAATGCGGATTTCTAAAATCAACCCCGGTTTCCTCTTGGAGTGGATGACAGGATAAGCTAGTTGTGTTTCAAGCCTAAAATACAATCTAAGGTATGCATTGCGTAAGCCCACCGATACCATTGTCTTTTCCGTACGTCTGCCGTGGATGCGCTGGAGCGTTTGGAGGCGGCTTTGGGTGCGCTCGGGGCCATGAGCCGCAACCAAATTATCCAGCGACTGGTCTATCGGCTGATCGGATATCTCGGTCCCGACCCGGCCCATGTGGATCTCTAGCAGCAGCATCTGCGCCAGGTTCAGGGGAGCCACACCAACCTCAATCAGCTCGCGAAATCGGCCAAGCGCGGCGGCGTCATCTGGACGGATGATGATCGGCGCGATGTCGACAACCTCCATCGTGCCATCATTCCGCATCGCCAGGATCTGTGGTAGCTGATCGCCGCAGCGCGTCGGAACCGGGAACCGGAGGCCGCCATTCGGCGGCTCCTGCGAGAGGAAGGGGACGGTGTCGGAACATGACAACGGCAGCCCTTGATCTCGCTGGAGCTGATCTGTTCGAGCTTGCCTTCCGGGAGGCCTTTGCCGGTTGGCATGAGGACATTGTGCCAGGAGAAAGTGTTGACGTGATAGAACGGCTGGAAACAGGTGGGCCGGCTGTTTTGCAGAAAGGCAAAGTGATTTATGTCGCCGGGCGCGGGGACGAAAAAATGCAAGACAAACAAGTGCGTCGAGCGCTTGATCTGGCAAAGATCAAATGGATCGATCTGCCCGAGGACCTGCGAATCCGCGATAACGGGCAACTGAGTTATGTGTTTAACTATGGAAGTAAAACGCGAGATATTACTTCGATTGCCAAGGGCCGGAAACTTGAAATGGCGTACTTGCAATTAGAGCCGTGCGGCGTGACCTGTCTTGGACCGCGCGTATGAAAAACTGAGCACCCTTAAACCGGTGTAGAACCTGCGGCAGGCCGAGTGCCAAGCGCCGGATCTTCAGTTGGGGGCAGTGAACAAAGCTCGGCTGGTGGTCCTAGCTGTGGGTTCTGATCGGACCAGAACACGGATTGCTCTGGCCCGGATCGAAGGACTCAAGGCTTGAAAGGGTTAGAAAGACCAGCGCAGCCCGGCAAGAAAGTTCGGTCCTTGTGCATCAGATCCAAACTCTTGTTCGGCATTGGCCTCGAACCGCATATTGTCGAAGAACTCGTGCTCATAGCCGATTTCGATGCTGCCACCGCTAAAGTCATTTGCGGCAAAAGACAGGGTCTGGGTCGTCGAGAAGAGTGTCACCGCTGCGCTGGTGTCATCAAGGTTTTCGCGCACCACTCCGCTCAGCTGGCCATAGATTGTGCCACCGCTGTTGAGAACCTTGTCGATCTCGATACCCAACCGTGCTTCGACAACCTCGGTCGTACTGTCGCCAACCGTGACGTTGGCCAGTGAATCGGTTTCGGTATAGCTGTCATCGTCCTGGTTGCTATAGCGCACCTCTCCAAAGCCTAGCAGACCAAAATTGTCACTGACGTCAAAGGCACGCTGAGCGCCCAGATGGACGGTCCACAAGGTGCTGTCGAAATCGGCCTGGGCATCGCTGCTGCCGCTGATCTGACGCGTGCGGTCGGTGGACAGCCACGCGTATCCAAGGCCCGCCTCGACCTGATAGGCGCCGAACTGACGCCCGACAGCAGCGTTGACGTAAAATCCGTCCGTGTCGAAATCGATATTGCTGGTATCCCCGTCAGAGCGGAAAACGCCGATCCCGGCCGAAAGGGCCAAACCGTTTTCCAGATGGCCGGAATACCCGGCGCTGCCGTTGAAGACGGTAACATCTGTGTCGCTGCCCGGAACATTCTCGAACTCGCGCGATTCCCCTTCGATCAGGGCAAAGGGACGGAACCCACCGATCGAAAAGCGTGAGATACCGCCCGCAGCGTTGCGAGTCACTTGCGCCTCGGGCTCAAAGCTGAGCGTATCTGCCGAACGGCCGATCAACTCACCATAATAGGCTGTCAGGTTGGCCTGGGCCAGCAGGTCAACCGCATCGACGCTGGCATAGATCGGATCAGTGCCACCTTCATCTTCGATGAACCAGGCGAACCGGTCGTCCGAGACAGTGGTCACAAAGGCGCCACTGCTCGGGGCTGCGTCTTCAAAGCGGAACACTGCGCCACCGCTGACTGCATCCAGATTGACGTTGTGATCCTGCACCCGGATCAGCCCATTGACCTGATCGGTGGTGACAATGTTCAGCGTGCCGGTACCTGTGCCTAAGAAGATGGCATAGGCATCTCCGGTGTCCGAACTGGCCGAGATCTGGCCCATCCGGGTGATCACCCCGTCGAAGTTTTCGAAATACAAACCAAAGGCTTGCGAGGTTTCGGCACCCGAAGCGCTGGCCGAGATAACGCCGGTATTGGCAAAACTGCCCTGCATATCCTCGACCCAGATGCCCGCGGCGCTGACCTTATCTGACGGCCCATTTCCGGCGGATACGGCCGAGGCCGTGATCGAGCCCGAGTTTCTCAGTGTACCTCCATAGGCGCTTTCAAGCTGGATGCCCTGCGCCGAGCCATTCGTGCTGGCATTGGCCCGCGCAACAATCGAGCCGCTGTTGCGGATTGCCGCGCTTGTGTCTTCATCGAGGTAGATGCCCTGCACCACGGCCCTATTGCCGGCTGAGGTACCGATCGCCGTGATTGAGCCGGTATTCGACAGGGATCCACTCAGGATGTTCTTGATCGCAATACCCTGCGCTTCGACGCTTGCCGAAGATGGGCTGCGCGCAGTGACGCTGATCGTGCCAGAGTTGGTCACGTCGCCTGCGGTCGTGCCGCCACCGCTGCTGTAGATGCCAAAGGCTTCGGCTGAACTCGTCATATCGACAGATTCGACAGTTATTGAGCCCGAGTTCGAAATATTTCCACCGACGCCGCCAAGGAGGTAAAGACCGGCAGCAGTCGCTTCGGTCTCACCGCGTGCGATTGCGGTGATATCACCCGAGTTTTTCACGCTGCCGGTCGTACCGCCTGAGACGGAAAGGCCGTATGCCTCGGCTTCTTCTGCCACTGAATCCGCAAAAACAGAGATTGTGCCCGAGTTGTTGAGGTTTCCGGTCAGACCACCCGACAGATCGATCCCGTATCCGGTCGCCGAAGCGTCTCCCTTTGCGCTCACAGAGATCGAGCCGCTGTTTGTAACGTTTCCGGTTGTCGCGCCAGACACGAAAAGGCCGTTTGCCTCAGCGTCCCCGTCGGTCGCGTTTGCCGAAGTGGAGATTGTGCCCGAGTTGTTGAAGCTGCCATTCAAATCGCCGGACAGGTAGAGGCCTGCCGCCGTTGCGGATGTGCTGCCCTGGGCATTGCCGATCACGGTTCCGGTGTTGGTGATATTGCCCGTCGTGTCGCCCTGGATATAGACGCCTGCACCGTCGGCTGAGGCGCCAGTGGAGTTGGCGATGCCCTGGAGCGTTCCGCTGTTGGTCAGGTTGCCGTTCAGATCACCGATGATGTGATAGCCCCAGCCTGTTGCGCTGCTGAAACCGTTGCCGGTTGCGCTGATGGTGCCGCTGTTGGTCAGGTTGCCGTTAATATCATTGTTGACGCGTACACCTATGGCTTGGGCGCTGGTGCCTTGGTTGGCGGTTGCCGTGATGGATCCGCTATTGCTGAGGTTGCCATTCACATCCGTGGCAAAAAACAGGCCCATGGCCGTGACCGAGCTGGCATCGCGAGCAAGCGTGGTGATGGTGCCGGTGTTGACAACGGATGTATCGACGTCATCAAAGAACGAAAACCCGAACGCACCTGCAAAGCTGGAGCCGTCGCTGTCGGCCTGGGCGGTGATGATGCCGTCATTTCGGATCGTGGCGGTGGATTCGGCGCCGTCATCAAAGAAAAGGCCTGCGGCGTTCGCGCCACCACCGGCGCTGTCGGCAATAGCCGTGATCGTGCCGGTATTGGTTACCGCGCCTTCGACACCGTCGTCGAACACCAAACCGCCCGCAGAAACGCCGGAGCCCATTGCGTTGATGTCAATGGTGCCATTGTTAATGATCTGGCCGCTGGTCAGGATTTGCCCGTCAAAGAACGCACCCACCCCAACACTACCCCCGGCCGATGGGCCGGAAATCGTGCCATTGTTTGTGAGGGTGCTGCCATAATCGGGAACGACAAAAAGCGACGGACCGCTTGTTGTGGTCAGGTTGATTGCTCCGGTCGGCGTGATCGTGATGTCGTTGTCGACAACAACCACTTCCTGTGTGGTCTGCGGAGCCGAGATTACCTGGGCCGCTGCGATACCAGCCGACAATGCCGCAACCGATACGCTTGCCAGGAACACTGAAGGTGCGACGCTTGCGATCTGCCCCTTCCACTTCACCACTCGCCCACCACGCGACGGCGTGTTTGTAGCTGCGCAACCCTTCATATCAAGATTAACCCCGAAATTCACTTATACGTTTACTGATCCGTTAGCGTAGTGCTCAAGGTGGGCGCAAATATGGCCTTTGCGTAAAACTTTCGAAGATTTTGTAGTATGGCATAAAGAACACACATATGCTGGGGTTAGATCGCACCTATCGGAGTGGCAAAGGATGGACGCGCTTTGGTGTTTGGGCTACGAGAGCGGGCTGGCCTAGATCCTTGAATAACGTCGGCGATCCAGAGGCAGGGCGATGACGCAACAAAAACAGCTTTCGATTCAACAGGCGTTTGAGCTTGGGGTCTCGCACTATCAGGCTGGCCGTTTGCAGCAGGCGGCGGCGTTGTTTTCCGAGATTGTCAAACTTGTGCCGAAACATGCGCAGGCACACCATCTTTTGGGGCTCGTGGCGTTTCAAGCCGGGCAGGTTGATCCAGCTGTTTCGCAATTGGAAACAGCTGTGAAAATACAGCCAGATAATGCGCATTTCCTGGCCAATTTCACTGAAGTGCTGCGCCAGGCCGGTCGGTTGGACCAGGCTCGGGCGGTTGGTGAGCGCGCGGTACATCTGGAGCCGGGGAACGCGGCGGCGCAGTCCAATTTGGGGCTCGTCTACTACGATCTGGAGCTTCTTGATCAGGCCAAAACCGCGCAAGAGCGTGCGATTGCCGTGTCGCCCGATTTCGACCGGGCGCTGAACAATCTGGGCAGTATTGCGCGGGATCAAGGGGATCGCGACACGGCAATCACGCAGTACCGCGCAGCGCTGCGGGTCAATCCGGGCTCGGCCGAGACCTCCAACAACCTGATTTCGGTTCTGATCGAGGCCGAGCGGATTACAGAGGCGCGAAGCTTTGCAGAAGGGCAGGGTGCGCGCTTTGCTAAGGATGCCGAATTTCAGCGCAATCTGGGCCGGATTTGCGTGATGGAGAATGATCTGGATCGTGCCGAACAGGCGTTTCGACACGCGCTTGTTTTGGATGATCGTAAGCCGGAAACCTATGTCGGCTTGTCTCAGGTCCTGTTTGAGAAGAACCACCCCAAGCTGGCGCTGATCGAAGCAGAGCAAGCCCTGCGGCTTGAGCCCGACTACGCTGCGGCCTGTCATCAGGCAGGGCTGGTCAAGGCGCATCTGGGCGATGTCGAGGCCGCCACGGCCCTTTACAACAAGGCGATTGCGCAAAAGCCCAAGCTGATGGCAAGCCGTCTGGCGCTGGGTCATCTGGCCGTCGAGCAGGGAGATTTCGACACAGCGCGCGACTATTTCGAAACGGCGGCTCAATCCCCTGACGATGCGCTGAGCGCGCATATTGCCTTGGTTCGGTTGGGCAAAATCACCGAAGATAGCCCGTCTTTTCAGGCGCTTCAGGCGGCACTGCCCGATGTTGACAAGATGGTACGCCCCAAGGCGGCTGCATTCCACTACGCCTTGGGCGAATGCTATGACAAGCTGGGGCACTATGACGACGCTTTTGCACAGTTCCAGCAGGGCGCCCGGATCAAGCGGGGCCTGGTGTCTTATGATGCGGATGCGACGGATCGGATGTTTGACGATCTGATTTCAACCTTCGACGCCGACCGGATTGCGCAGTTGCGGCAGAACGCCATTGCCAGCGCCAAACCGATCTTTGTGGTGGGAATGCCACGGTCGGGCACCACTCTGACCGAGTCTATTCTGGATTCGCATCCCGACGTGTTTGGCGCGGGTGAGTTGAACGATCTACAGGCGCTGTTTGGCTCGGTTGGCGCGGGTCAGGCAAATGTGGCCGCTGCAATCCGCACCATGTCTGCGGATCAATTGACGCGCCGGGCCGAGGATTTTGTGGATGTTTTGACCGCTGTGGGTGGCGACGCGCCCCGTGTTGTCGACAAGATGCCTGCCAATTTCCAGATGATCGGGCTGATCCATGCGCTGATACCAAATGCGAAGATCATTCATATCAGCCGCGATCCGCTGGACATCTGCCTGTCCTGTTACACCCGTCTGTTCGAACGCAGCCAACAGCACAGTTATGACCTGGTCGAGCTGGGGCGGTACTACAACAACTACGCGCGGATCATGTCCCATTGGCAGGATGTTCTGCCAAGTGACGCGTTCTATTCTATCCGCTACGAAGAGCTGGTGGATGACATTGAAACCGTCACGCGCGGGATGTTGGAGTATTGCGGGCTGGACTGGGCCGACGATTGTCTGAGCTTTCATTCCGGCAAACGTCGCGTGCGCACAGCCAGCGTGCAACAGGTGCGCCAGCCTTTGTATCGCAGCTCAAAAGAGAAGTGGCGGCGCTATGAGACGCATCTGCAACCGCTGATCGACACGATCGGTGACAACCGGATCTAGGGCCTGACCTGATCCTGTAGCTTGTCGGCCAGTTTTTGCAGCAGGGTCAGCAGCTTGTCGTGATCTTTGTCACCCAAGAGCGTGCGATAGTGCTCTGCGATCTCAATCGCTTCGCTGAGATGCGTGTCGATGATTGCCTGACCCTGCGAGGTGATCGCGATATGGTGGCGTCGCCGGTCATCGGCGTCGGTTTCGCGCTGGACGTAGCCACTGCTTTGCATGGATTGAACGATCCGCGTCAGGCTGGGCGACATCAGACCTGCGCGTTTGGCAAGATTGCCCGCATCCATCGGCCCGCTTTCGCTGAGCACCCGCAGAACCCGCCATTGCTGCTCGGTGATGCCAGCCTTGAGCAGCATTTTGCGGATAGGAGCCATGACCGCCTCGCGCGCCAGGATCAGCGACACGGGCAAAGACTTGCGGGACGGGGGCAGGGAAGTGCGTTGATGAGAGGGGGCGGGTTTGGTCATGAGGCACCGTGATTACATCACATGTTAAATAAATCGATTGACTCGACTCTGCAAGTTTGGGTATGACTGTCATTAGTTAACATGTAAAATAAAAGCTGAACGCCATGCCGCATATTCAGATCGAGTATTCAGGGAACCTTGAAAGGATCGTTGACATGTCGGCCCTGTGCGAGGCGATCCGGCAGCGGGCTGTGCAGATCGAGGCGTTGCCGATGCCTGGTCTTCGGGTGCGGGCTGTGCGGGTTGATCACTATGCCATTGCGGATGGGGATCCAAAGCATGGGTTTGTCGATATCAGTGTGCGTATCCGCGAAGGGCGCCCGAATGCGGTCAAGCAGGACGTGGTGACCCAGATCTTTGAGGCGGCACAGGATTTTCTGGGCCCGGTGATGGCCAAACGCCCGGTGGCCTTGTCTGCTGAACTGCGCGACATTGATGCCCGGTATTCGCCGAAATGCGGCACGATCCGGGATCATCTGGAGTAGGCACATGACCACACGCGACGAGAATATCAAAAAGCTTGAAGTGTTGCTGGCGCGGTTTCGTGAGGGCGGGATTCAGAACCGCATTGCGGGTGAAGATCGGCCCGGATCGGGCGGTGTGTTCGACACGATTTCGCCGGTGGACAAAAGCCTTATCTGTAAGGCAGCGCGAGGAGGGCCTGAGGATATTGACGCCGCGGCGCTGGCAGCAGCGGACGCGTTTGCAGGGTGGCGCGACATGCCCGCCAAAGAACGCCGCGCCATCCTGATCCGCGTGGCCGAGGCGATTGAGGCCCGCGCGGAAGAGATTGCCTTGTGCGAATGCTGGGACACCGGGCAGGCGTTCAAGTTCATGTCCAAGGCGGCGCTGCGCGGGGCCGAGAATTTCCGGTATTTCGCCGATCAGGTTGTGCAGGCCCGCGATGGGCAGCATCTGAAATCACCCACCTTGATGAACATCACCACCCGCGTCCCCATCGGACCGGTTGGGGTGATCACGCCTTGGAACACGCCCTTTATGCTGTCCACCTGGAAAATCGCGCCTGCGCTGGCGGCGGGTTGTACCGTGGTTCACAAACCGGCTGAGGCCAGCCCATTGACCGCGCGACTTCTGGTCGAAATCGCCGAAGAGGCCGGGTTGCCCAAGGGCGTGCTGAACACGGTAAACGGGTTTGGTGAAGAGGCAGGCAAAGCGCTGTGCGAACATCCCAAAATCCGCGCCATCGCCTTTGTCGGTGAAAGCCGCACAGGCAGCCTGATCACCAAACAGGGGGCGGACACGCTCAAGCGCAATCATCTGGAGTTGGGGGGCAAGAACCCGGTCATTGTGTTTGACGATGCTGATCTGGACCGGGCGCTGGATGCGGTGATCTTCATGATCTATTCGATCAATGGCGAGCGCTGCACGTCTTCATCCCGGCTGCTCGTACAAGACTCGATCCGGGCCGAGTTTGAGGCCAGGTTAATCGAGAGGGTCAACGCCATCCGCGTCGGCCATCCGCTGGACCCGAAGACGGAAATTGGGCCTTTGATCTCTGAAGAGCATTTCAACAAGGTCACCGCCTATTTCGACATTGCGAAACAGGATGGCGCAACCATTGCCGCCGGGGGCGAGACCGTTGGCGATGAAGGGTTTTTCGTGCGGCCCACCTTGTTCACCAACGCGACCAATGACATGCGCATTGCCCGGGAAGAGATCTTTGGCCCGGTGCTGACCGCGATCCCGTTTTCGACCGAGGACGAAGCGTTGCAACTGGCCAATGACACGCCTTACGGCCTGACCGGCTATGTCTGGACCAATGACCTGACCCGCGCGCTGCGCTTTACCGACCGGCTTGAGGCCGGGATGATCTGGGTGAACTCGGAGAATGTGCGCCATTTGCCAACCCCGTTTGGTGGCGTCAAATCCAGCGGCATCGGGCGCGATGGCGGGGATTGGTCGTTCGAGTTTTACATGGAACAGAAACATATCGGCTTTGCCACCGGTCAACACAAGATCACCCGGCTGGGGGTTTAGACCTCATGCCGATTGTCAGCTCAGGAGTTTGACATGCCCGTACCCGCTCCGAATCAATACCCGGATTTCAACACCATCCGTCTGAGCCATGTGTGCCTGAATGTCAGCGATCTGGCCGCATCGCGCGCTTTTTACGTCGATCTGTTTGGCTTGCAGGTGTCTGAAGAAAGCGACAGCCATATCTATCTGCGCGCGTTGGAAGAGCGTGGGCATCACAGCGTGATCCTTCAGAAATCCGATCAGCCCGGCACGGTCGAGGTGATGGGGTTCAAGGTCTTTGATGAACAGGATCTGGACAGAGCTGAGGCGTGGTTTCAGGCAAAGGGGCGCCCTACAGAGTGGATCGAGCGCCCGCATCAGGGGCGGACGCTGCTGACCTCGGACCTGTTTGGCATTCCGCTGGAGTTTTACCACAAGATGGACCGCCTGACGCCGATCCATCAGGATTATGCCCGCTATCACGGGGTGCGCCCGTTGCGGATCGATCATTTCAACTGTTTCAGCCCCAACGTGGATGACAGCGTCGCCTTTTACAGTGAGATGGGGTTCCGGGTCACCGAATATACCGAAGACGAGGAGAGTAAGCGGCTTTGGGCCGCGTGGCTGCATCGCAAAGGTGGGGTGCATGATATGGCCTTCACCAACGGGACGGGCCCTCGGATGCACCATGTGGCCTTTTGGGTGGCCAACCCGTTGCACATCATCGACTTGCTCGATGTGATGTCGACCACTGGCTATGTCAGCAATATCGAGCGCGGGCCGGGGCGGCATGGCATTTCGAACGCGTTTTTCCTCTATATCCTTGACCCGGACGGGCATCGGATTGAAATCTACAGCTCGGATTACCAGACGGTCGATCCCGATCATGAACCGTTGAAATGGGATCTGAAGGACCCGCAGCGTCAGACCTTGTGGGGGGCGCCTGCGCCGCGCAGCTGGTTCGAACATGGCACAAGATTTGTGGGCACGGATGTGCGAGAGCCTGATCTCAACGCTACACCGATCATCGCACCATAAGGGGGGTCTATGGACTGGGAGGATTTCAGCGACTGGGGCAAGAAGATCGCGGATTGGGCGGCGGAGTATCACAAATCTCTGCCCGACCGTCCCGTGCGGGCGCAGACCGCGCCGGGTGAGATTGCAGCGCAATTGCCGGGCCACCCGCCCGAGGTCGCCGAAGAAATGGAGCAGATCATGGGTGATTTCGAGCGGATCGTCATGCCCGCTATAACCCATTGGCAGCACCCCAGGTTCTTTGCCTATTTCCCGGCCAATGCAGCCCCACCATCAATGCTGGCCGAGATGCTGGTGACCACGATCGCAGCGCAATGCATGTTGTGGCAGACCTCTCCGGCTGCGACCGAGATGGAGCAGGTGATGATCGACTGGTTGCGGCAAGCGCTGGACCTGACCGAGGGGTATACCGGTGTGATCCAGGACAGCGCGTCCTCGGCCACTTTGTCTGCGGTTCTGACCATGCGCGAGCGGGCCACCGGCTTTACCGGCAATCGCGACGGGCTGAACGGCAAGGGCGCGTTGCGCATCTATTGCTCGGATCAGGTGCATTCATCGATTGATCGAGCCTGTTGGGTGGCCGGGATCGGGCAGGAAAACCTGATCAAGATCCCAACACAGGGGCCGCGTCACGGGATGGATGTTGGTGCGTTGCAGGCGGCGATCACCAAGGATCACGACGCAGGTCATATCCCTGCCGGGATCATCGCGGCCACCGGCGGCACCGGGGTTGGGGCCAGTGACCGTTTGGGCGACGTGCTGGTCGTTGCACAACACGAAGACCTTTATACCCATCTGGATGCGGCTTGGGCGGGATCCGCGATGATCTGCCCCGAGTTTCGCCAGGATTTCTGGGATGGCGTCGAAGGCTATGACAGTATTGTCTTTAACCCGCACAAATGGCTGGGCGCGCAGTTTGATTGCTCGGTCCAGTTCCTGCGCGATCCGCAGCCGCAGCTGAACACGCTCAAGATCGAGCCGGAATATCTGAAGACAAGCGGGTCCGAGGTGACCAATTATTCGGAATGGACCATTCCGCTGGGTCGCCGGTTTCGTGCACTGAAGATCTGGTTCCTGATCCGCGCTTATGGGCTGGAAGGCTTGCGCGCCCGTATTCGCAATCACATTACTTGGGCTGGCGAGGCCTGTGAGGCGATCCGCGCTCTGGACGGGTTCGAAATTGTCACCGAACCGATCCTGAGCCTGTTTTCCTTCCGCTGCCCCGGAGACGATGCGATGCAACAAGAACTGGTGGATGCGCTGAATGACGACGGGCGGATCTATCTGACCCAAGGCATGTTCGAGGGGCGCAAGGTGATCCGGTTCTCGGTCGGGCAGTTCGACACGACGCGCGAACAGGTGATGATGGCGCCCAAGGTGATCGCAGACGTCTGGAGGTCGTTGACATGAAATTCGCCACCTATTCCGTGGGCGATCAGACCCATTATGGGGCCGTCACTGATCAGGGGATGATTGCGCTGGATCCGGTGTGCCCGCACTGGCCGACGCTGCTGGATTCGGTCAGGGCAGGGGGGTTGCCTGCACTTACCAAGGCGGCTGAGGAGCGGCTGGTTTCGCATACTGACTTCACCTATGAGATGGTCTTGCCCAATGCCTCGCGCATTCTATGTGTCGGGGTCAATTTCCCGGACCGGAATGCCGAATACAAGGACGGCACCGCGCAGCCGGACAACATGTCCTTGTTCCCGCGTTTTGCCAGCGGGTTTACCGGCCATGACAGGCCGCTGATCCGTCCGCCGGAAAGCCATAAGCTGGATTATGAGGGCGAAGTGGCCATCGTGATCGGCGAGGGGGGGCGCAGGATTCCTCAGGCGCAGGCCTATGACCATATCGCGGCACTGACCTTGTGCAACGAAGGCACGATCCGCGACTGGGTGCGTCATGCCAAGTTCAACGTCACCCAGGGCAAGAACTGGGATCGCTCGGGCGCGATGGGGCCCTGGCTGGTGCCGTTCACCGATGCGGCGCAGCTGGATGAGGCGCGAATCCAGACCCGCGTGAATGGAGAGCTGCGACAGGACGACAGCCTGAACCGCATGATCTTTCCGATCCGGCGGCAAATCGAATATATCTCGACGTTCATGACCTTGCAGCCGGGCGATATCATCGTCACCGGCACGCCCACCGGCGCGGGCGCGCGGTTTGATCCGCCCCGCTTTCTGACCCCCGGCGATGTGGTCGAGGTGTCGGTCGAGGGGATCGGCACGTTGCGCAATACGGTCGAGGATGAGGCACCATGACGCCCGAAGACCACGCCCGTGCAGCCGAAGATCTGTTGCAGGCCGAACGGAGCGGGCAGCAGATCGGATTGCTTAGCCTGCGCCATCCCGAGATGGGCATGGATGATGCCTATGCGATTCAGAACGCGCTTTATCATGCCAAGCTGGCGCAGGGGCGCCGCGTGATCGGGTGGAAGATCGGGTTGACCTCGAAAGCAATGCAATATGCGTTGAATATCGACATCCCCGATAGTGGGATCTTGTTTGACGATATGCTGTTTGAATCTGGCGCACAGGTGCCCAAAGGCCGGTTCATTCAGCCAAGGATCGAGGCCGAGATCGCCTTTGTCATGAAAGCGCCGCTGAGCGGTGTGGATGTGACCCGCGATCAGGTGCTGGCCGCAACCGATTATGTCGCGCCTGCGCTAGAGATCCTCGACACACGTATCCTGCGCCGTGACCCGGAATCTGGCCAGACGCGCTCGGCCTTTGACACGATCAGCGACAATGCGGCCAATGCCGGGATCGTGCTGGGCCCACAGCGCCACGCGGTGGATGCCCATGATTTGCGCTGGGTCGGGGCGATGACCTTCCGCAATGGGCAGATCGAAGAGACCGGACTGGGGGCAGGGGTTTTGAACGATCCGGTTGAAAGTGTCGTTTGGCTGGCGCAACGTATGACTCAATACGGGCAGAGCATCGCACCGGGGCAGGTTATCCTGTCGGGCAGCTTCATCCGCCCTGTCGAATGCCCGCCGGGCACAGAGATCCACGCCGATTTCGGCCCGTTTGGCCAAATCGGTATCACGTTTGAATGAGGTACAAATGCCCGCCCCACATAATCCGTTCAAAGCCGCGCTGATGCGGGGCGAATTGCAGGTCGGCTGCTGGTTGGGCCTGGCCGATCCCTATATCGCGGAAATCAGCGCCTCGGCGGGGTTTGACTGGGTTGTGGTCGATAATGAACATTCGCCGAATGACCTGCGATCAACCGTGGCGCAATTGCAGGTGCTGGCGGCCCATGCCTGCCATCCGGTTGTGCGCCCGCCGATCGGAGAGGCCTGGATCATCAAGCAGATGCTGGATATCGGGGTGCAGACCCTGCTGATTCCGATGGTCGAAAGCGCCGAGCAGGCGCGCGAGTTGGTGCGGGCGGTGACCTACCCGCCCGAAGGCATTCGCGGGGTCGGGGCCTCGCTTGGACGTGCCTCGCAATTTGGCGGCATACCCGATTACATTTCGACCGCGCGGGACGAGATTTGCCTGTTGGTGCAGGTCGAAAACCGCAAGGGGCTGGAGGCTCTGGACGAGATCTTGAAAGTGGACGGTGTGGATGGCGTTTTTGTGGGCCCGGCGGATCTGGCAGCGGATATGGGCTTTTCCGGTCGCCCTGATGCGCCCGAGGTCAACGCGGCCATTCTGGATGTGATGCGTAAATCCGTCGCTGCCGGTAAGGCTGCGGGTATTTTGACACTGGACCCCGGGATGCAGGCGTCTTGTATTGCGGCCGGAGCCACGGTTATGGCCACCAATATCGATGTCACTGTTTTTGCCGGATCTATGCGCGCTGCGGGCAAGGCGGCGCAAGGGCTGAAAGGCGGCAGCTGAGGCGCAAGAGCTTGGGGGCGATATGGCAGATCTGTTAAGAAAACCGTTTGGAAAACGCGGCAAGGTGCATGATATCACACCCAGCTCTGCCGGGTGGCGCTATGTCGGGTTTGGTCTCTATCACCTAAAGGCCGGAGACATTGCCACCGAAGTGGCGGGCGAAACCGAAGTGATCCTGGTCATGGTTGAAGGCAAGGCGCGGCTGACCGGGGCCGGGCAGGACTGGGGTGAGCTGGGCGATCGTATGGATGTGTTCGAAAAGACCGCGCCCCATTGTCTCTATCTACCCAACGGTTGCGATTGGCGCGCCGAGGCGGTGACCGATTGCGTCATCGCCGTCTGTGCCGCTCCGGGCAAGGGCGGGCATGGGCCGCGCCGGATCGGCCCCGAGGGCATCACCCTGACCGAACGCGGTAAGGGCAACAACACGCGCTATATCAACAATATCGCGATGGAGGATGCCGACCTTTGTGACAGCCTGCTGGTGACCGAGGTGTTCACGCCTGCGGGCCATTGGTCGTCCTATCCCAGCCATCGCCATGATGAGGATGATTTCCCCCGGATCACCTATCTTGAGGAAACCTATTACCATCGTCTGAGCCCGGCAGATGGGTTTGGCATTCAGCGCGTCTATACCGATGATCGGCAGCTGGATGAGACCATGGCGGTTTCGGACGGAGATGTTGTGCTGGTTCCGCGCGGGCACCACCCCTGCGGCGCGCCTTACGGGTTTGAGATGTATTACCTGAATGTCATGGCCGGGCCCCTGCGCAAATGGCGCTTTGTTCCGGCCCCCGAGGTCGAGTGGATCATGGAGCGCGACGCCTGACAGCGCACTGTTTTGAGTGGTGACCTTCATATGTCATGCGCATGTTTCCTAGGTATTGAATTCGGGTAAGGGGCGTGCGCTATAACTTCTCAGTTACGTATATCAACCATTCTTTCGGGTGAAGGGATGCTTCTGGGTACCCAGACCGACTTGCTGACCGACCCGAACACACGTGTCGTGGTTCCCTTGCTTTCACCCAATGTTGCACCCCAACCGACCACTCGATTGAAACCGGTTTTTCTGGTCGACAGGCAAGAGATGGGGGTGGTGACACGGTTCCTTGCGGCTGTTCCGACAGCTATTTTGAAAGAGAAGATTGGTAATTTGCGGGTCAGTACGACCAGATTACAGTCGCCTTCGAAATACAGATGAAGGGTTTCTGAGCATTTACCATAATCTTCATTACGCGCGACTTCATTTGTATCCGCAAAACAAACATGTCGCCGCCGCTTTCTCGCGCACATGTGCTTGTCAGTTGACCGTCCCTATCGCATATGCGGGGCGCATGACACGCCCCGCTGCTGTTTTTAACGCCCCCTTGCCTTGCTAGGGATATCCATTCGTTTGGCCGCGCGCGGTTGGGGCTTTATTCGCATGTCGCGCGGTGGTTTAGATTTGGCTTTGAAACTTTTGGCGGATTTTGGGGACTCCTCCCCGGCAGGAAGGGTCCGCCCGAAGGTGGTTTTTGGTGGTTTGAAGGGCATGTTGCACCTCATGACAAAAAGAAGCTGAAATCGTGCAGATGCACGACCGAAAACACCCACGAGGGGTTAGCGTCGTATGTCCATTGTCAGAGTCCTCCGCAGGAGCGTTACATTGCGCATTCTGACATTCCGGGTCAGTGCGCGGCTGTATCAGAGAGTTTGCTGGTCCATTGTTAGAATCTCCTCTGCGAATGGCAGAAATGTTTCAAAACACGCAGCATATGTCAAACCTGCTAAATCAGCGGGTTCTACGGTTGTCGTGAGATCGGGCGCCAATCCAACCTAACGTCTAGAAATGAAGCGCGTTTTCTGGACCCGTGATGGGTTCTTCAAAAGGTATGAGGATGAGCTCGGGCCTGTGATTGATATCCAGACAAGAATATATCGGCCCATACAGTACAAATCCATCAAGCGTCCGAAGCTTTGGAACATGGTCGTCGCATTGCCACATCTAACGGCTGAGATCTGGCCGCTGATTTGTTTTGCGGCCCCGCATCGTCCCCCGCAAATGATTAGCGTCGAATAAATCGTCAAGCTCGAAGTAGTCCACCGCAGAACCTTGAGGTTGCAGCGATTGCGGATCATGATTTGAAGACGTACGGTCGCGACATTAACGAGACACGCGGGAATTTCGCCTTCTGGCAAACACTTTCTGAGGTCTTGCACAAGTTGCCAGCAAAGCCGAAGGTGCGACCATGGCAACCGAACTTGAGTTTTCCATCGCAGCGCTGAGCGGTCCAGCGAGACGGCATATCCGGGTGTTTCAGGTTCACCAATTTCTCGATCGTTTCGCGATGGGCTTGACGGTAGCGGTTGTTGCACTGGCCTTGACCGATCGCGGCATGGATATCTTCCAGATTTCGCTGCTTTTTGGGGTCTATTCACTCACGACCATGGCGATGGAACTGCCATTTGGCGGATTGGCGGACAATATCGGACGCAAGCCGGTTTTTCTGGCAGCGGTCGTCGCGAGCGTGATCTCGCTCGCACTCTTTCTTTCGACAAGCGATTTCTATGTTCTCGCGTTGTCATTTGCCTTCATCGGGTTTGGGCGGGCTCTAAGGTCGGGTACGCTCGACGCGTGGTTTGTTGAAACCTTCAAAGCCGCTGCGCCAAATGTTGATGTTCAGCCCGCCCTCGCAAAAGCACATTGGGCCAATGCAATGGGTCTGGCGATTGGCGCAGTGTTAGGGGGCGTGTTGCCCGATCTTTTGGGTCCAGTGGCGGTTGGGTTGGGCGTCAGTATCTACGATGCGTCTTACGCAGCAAGTTTGGCGGTGATGCTTGGGGTGTTCGTCTATACTCTGTATTTCATCGAGGAAAAACCGCGCCAGTTGAATCCCCAAGCCTTGAAACAAGGGTTCACCACTGTTCCATTGGTGATCAAAGACGCAGGTCTTCTTGCCCTGAAGCATCCGGCATTGTCGCTACTTCTGGCTGCACTGGCGTTCTACCTGATGGCGACCAACCCCGTCGAGGTGATCTGGCCGACCCATGCAAAGCCCATGCTGCAGGAAGGCTATGCCAACACAATCATCGGTGTCCTGACTGCAACCTACTTCTTTTCAATCGCCTTTGGCGCGTGGTTGTCGCCGCACATCAGTCGGTTTTTCAAACGACAACACGCAATGACACTTGCTGCAGCTTTTGCTTGCATGGCGGTTGTTCAGATCGCATTGGCTCTGCAGGCAAATATCGTCGGGTTTGCTTTGGTCTTCATTGTATATTCTGTTGCCCTTGGTGTTTCTGAAACGCCTGCCAGTAGTGTTTTGCATAATTGTGTGGAAGATCACCAAAGATCCACGATGTTGTCCTTACGGTCGCTGATACAACAGCTTGGTGCAGCTTTGGGCCTGATTTTGGCGGGAGCGATTGCCGAGCTCTACTCTACTCCTACGGCTTGGATCGTCGGTGCGGTATTTCTTGTTCTTTCCGTGGTCCTGATTGCAATCATGGCCAAACGGCTTGGCGCAGGGATCGAATAACGGCCATTCAGGCATCATGCAGTATTCGTCCTTGAGGTTTTTCCCAAGGTTTGCGGTGTTTTGCGCCAAAGGTTTGTTTGGCCAATCTAGAAAAAGGCCCACGGCTTTTCTAGAAGTGAAGCGGAAGCGAATAAGAGCCACTCGTTAGCTTTCAGACCCCGCAACCAATGCGTTCGTTTTCATGGTCCCCTAAAACGGCCCAGGCAAAAGATATGCAATGTCGCCACAAATAAATATTGCAACCGGTTGCAAAATAGACAACACTGATGCTCGGCGAAGGATGGCCCAGATTCTAAGAATGATCTTGGATCGGGCAGTGCCGGGTGTTCGATACTGGTAGAGTCGAATGTCCGGTGTGGTCTTGGCCAGACGTGACAAAGACGTGCGCTTGCACGAAAACCGGGAGAGAACCATGAAAAAGATCTTTTTGGCCGCTGGCCTGTCCGCGCTTATGATGGGCGGCTCTGCGATGGCGCAGAATATCGGCGCATCCATCGCGCGTTTTGACGACAACGGCTTGACCATCATGCGCAACGGCATGACCGCGCATATCGAAACACTGGATGGTGTGAACCTTCAGATGGAAGATGCGCAGGACGACGTTGCCCGCCAGTTGGACCAGATCAACAACTTCATCGCATCCGGCGTTGACGCAATCATCGTGAATGCTGTGGATACCAATGCAACCGAAGCGATGTCGAACGCGGCCGCTGCTGCGGGTGTCCCTCTGGTTTATGTCAACCGCCAGCCGGTCAACATGGACACATTGCCTGATGGCCAGGCCTTTGTGGCCTCGAACGAGATCGAATCCGGTACACTGGAAGCGTTCCAGATCTGCCGCAACTTGCGCGCAGAAGGCAAATCGGGCGGTGCGCGCGGTTATCTGATGAACGGTCAGCTTTCGAACCAGGCTGCGGTGCAGCGCTCGAAAGACGTGCATGACGTGATAGGTATGGATATGTGCAACTTTATGGAGTTGATCGACGAGCAGACCGCAAACTGGTCGCGTGATGAAGCACAAGACCTTATGACCAACTGGATGTCTTCGGGCGAGCCGTTTGACTTTGTAATCGCCAACAATGACGAGATGGCGATTGGCGCGATTCAGGCGATGAAGGCCGGTGGCATCGACATGGCAGACGTGCAGGTTGGCGGCGTAGACGCGACCCCGGATGCTCTGGTGGCGATGGCAGCTGGTGACCTTGACGTCACTGTGTTCCAGGATCTGGCCGGTCAGGGCGCGGGTTCGATCGATACGGCGCTGAAACTGGCAGCTGGGGAAGATGTCGACAAGACCGTGTTCATCCCCTTCATTCTGGTGACACCCGAAAACGCCGCTGAATTCCAGTAAAGACAGTACGCAAGAACAGAGGGCAGCGCCTGCGGTGCTGCCCCCTCTCCCGATCCGGGCGAGACACGAGTAGTATAGAGGGAGGGACTGACCGATGGCCGATACGTCGCACGGAATTGGCGGGTTAACCTACGACAAAAAGAAACGATCACTGCCGGGAGAGCTGAACATCTTCCTCGCGATGATCATAATTGTGGTTATCTTCGAGATTCTGGGTCAGGTCCTGCCCTATATGAACGGACAAAGCTTCCTGTTTGATACGCAGGACCGCTTTGACACCATTTTCAATGAGGCGCGGTTGCGCATCATCATCCTTCAGGTTTCGATCATCGGGATCATCGCGCTTGGGGTGACGCAGGTGATCATCTCGGGCGGGATCGATCTGTCCTCGGGGCCCTTGGTGGGCGCGACAGCAATGATCGTGATGTCCTTTGCCCAGACCGAGCTGGTCAACGGCAACCCCAACCCCAAAGCGGTTTTTGGACCATGGGCCTTTGACTTGCCGGTGATCATACCGGTGTTGGTCGGGCTGACTTTCGGGGCCATTATAGGCTCGATCAACGGGGCGCTGATTGCCTATACCCGCATTCCACCTTTCATCGCCACTCTGGGCATGTTCCTGATCTGCCGTGGCATCGCCCAGGCCTGGACACGCGGTCAGCCGGTTTCGTTCCCGACCGAAAGCTTTGCTGCCTTGGGCAAGGGTATGATGCCGGTCTTCTGGTTCGTTGGGCTTGCCATCCTGATGCATATCGTCATGCGATATACTCTGCACGGCAAACATACTTACGCGATTGGGTCGAACGAGGATGCTGCGCGGATGTCAGGGATCAATGTCAAACGGCACAAGGTGCGCGTTTACATGATCGCCTCGATGCTGGCGGCTTTTGCGGCCATCGTGCTGAGCTCGAAGAACCTGACGGCACAATCGGGCATGGGTATTTTCTATGAACTCTACGCCATTGCCATGGCCGTTATCGGCGGCGTCAGTCTGACCGGCGGGAGAGGATCGATCCCAGGAACAGTGTTGGGTGCGATGGTCTTTGGCGTGATCCAGTCCGGGTTTACCTATGTGAAACTTGATGCCTTCTATCAGCTCATGGCCATGGGTGGGATCATTATCGCCGCTGTGGTGCTGGATAAGATGCGACAAGAACGTGCGGCAGCGCGCAGTTAAGGAGGCAGACATGAGTGAAATCATTCTTGAAACCAAGGGCCTCACAAAACACTACGGTGGTGTGCATGCCTTGAACGACGCCAATTTTGTTCTGCACAAGGGCGAACACGTGGCAATCATGGGTGATAACGGGGCCGGAAAATCGACCTTCGTGCGTCAAATCACCGGCGTGGAACAACGCACCAGCGGCACGGTGATCTTTGATGGTCAAGAGGTTCATTTCTCGGGCCCTCTTGATGCCCGCGAAGCCGGGATCGAAACCGTGTTCCAAACCCTGGCCCTCGCCGATGCGCTGGACGTGCCTGACAACCTGTTTCTGGGGCGCGAAAAGACCAAATTCGATTGGTTGGGTCCGTTCCGGTTCCTGGATTACAAGGCTATGCGGAACGACACGCTAGCCGCTTTGGAAAAGACCGGCGTCAAGATCCCCAATATTCGCAACACGATCCAGAACATGTCAGGGGGTCAGCGCCAATGTGTTGCCATCGCGCGCACGGCCTCGTTCCATTCGAAGCTGACGATCATGGATGAGCCTACTGCGGCCCTGGGCGTGCAGGAAACAGCTCAGGTCGAAAATATCATCCGCACGCTGAAGGAACAAGGTGAGCCTTTGATCCTGATCAGCCACAACATGCGTCAGGTGATGGATCTGGTCGACCGGATCATCGTTTTCCGTCGCGGGCGGATCGTTGCGAACCTCAAAAAAGAAGACACCGACGGTCAGGACATCGTGGCTTATATCACGGGCGCCAAGACAGGAGCCGAGTACGAAGGTGCCGCCTAAGAAGCAAGCAAGGTTACTCGATTTCGACATACCTTTCTTTCTGCCCGTATGGCGGCGCGTTCTGGTTGTGATTGTGCCTGTTCTTTGGGCGATATTCGAGTTTTCAACCGGCGCGCTTGCTTGGGGCTTGATCTTCCTGGGGCTCGGTGGCATCGCCGGTTGGAAGCTGTATATCGCGGATTGGGATGCGGTCCGGGCGGCAGCTGAAGCCGAAGATAAGGAATAGGCAAAGGAGCGTTCTTGGTGCCGGTGACATTGAAAGAGGTTGCAGAACGTGCGGGCGTGTCCCGATCTGCTGTCTCGCGCACCTACACCGAAGGCGCCTCTGTCAGCCCAAAGACCCGCGCAAAGGTGGAAAAGGCCGCTGCTGCTTTGGGTTACAGCCCCAACGCTTTGGCGTCATCCCTGACCACGGGGCGCACAAAGCTGATCGGGTTGGTGTCAAACAACTTTCACAACCCCATTTTCCTGCGGGTGTTCGACCAATTCACCAAAGGACTACAGCAGCGCGGATTGCGCCCCTTGCTGGTAAACCTGACGGATGAGACCGAGCCCACTGCGTCCTTGCGCATGCTGCAGGCCTATTCCGTGGATGGGGTCATCGTGGCCTCATCAACATTGCCTGCAACCTTTGCCGAGGCGTTCAAGGATGTTGGCATCCCGGTTGTACATTCCTTTGGCCGCCACTCGCCCAGCCCCAAGGTCAACGTTTTGGGGATCGACAATATCGAGGCTGGTCGACTGGCCGCCGGTACCCTGATTGCTCGGGGATATACCCGCGTGGCGTTTCTGGGTGGCCCCGAAAGCGCCACCTCGACACAAGACCGATTGAAAGGTTTTGCCGAGGTTTTAGATGCGCATCCATCGATGCAGTGGTCGGTCAGCTTTGCCAGCAATTACTCTTTCGATGCAGGCCGTGCGGAAATGCTGAACCTGCTGCAAAGCGAACCCGCCGAAGCCTATTTCTGCGGGGACGACGTGCTGTCCATCGGGGCTCTGTCCGCCATTCAAACGGCCGGACTGAGCGTACCAGAGGACATCGGGATCATTGGTCTGAACGACATGGAAATGGCCGGCTGGCAGAACATCAACCTTACCACCATCGGCAACCCGATCGGGCAGATTATCAATTCGTCTATCGAGCTGATCGAGGCCTGTTTGAAAGACGAAAACCGGCTGCCTGAGGCGCGGCTTTTTGCATGTACGATTGTGGAAAGGGGCACATTGCGCCCCCTGCTCTAACGTTGTTCAGCGAAACATTGGTGGACGCGCATCCAGCCACGCGCCGTCAGCCTTGGCCGAAGCGACAGCCTGATGCACCGCCGCAATCGAGCGCAGCCCATCCGTGGCAGACGGGAACGCGCCATGGGCTTCGCCCCGGATCGCTGCGGCCAGATCCACATAGATATTGGCCACTGCCATCGGAAACCCTTCGGGGTGGGCGATGGCAACACGGCTGAGGCGTGCCGCCTCGTCGGACAGACCGCTCTCACCTTTCTCGATGATCTGGGTGCGACCACCCAAGGGCGTATACATGATCTGGTTGGGCTGTTCGGCAAACCATTTCATACCACCGGTTTCGCCAAATACCTGAATCTCGAACCCATGCTGACGGCCAACCGCCACCGATGAGGTCCAAAGCCGCCCGACCGTACCGCTTTCCATTCGGAAATTGACCATCGCGTCGTCTTCCAGCTCTCGGCTGCCAATGGTCGAGGCAAAATCCGCGGACAAAGAGCGCACCTCGTCACCTGCGATAAAGCTGGCCATATGCATTGCGTGGATGCCGCAATCGGCAAACTGGCCCGAGACCCCGGCCATCTCCGGATCATAACGCCAACGGACGCGCGGATTATCGGCATCCGCTGCGTCGCCGTGGTGTCCGTGGCTGAAATTGGTCACGATCAGGCGTACTTGGCCGATCTCGCCCTTTGCGACCATGTTGCGCATCTCGCGCACCATCGGATAGGCCGAATAGCAGTAGTTGACCGCGCAGATCTGCCCAGTCTTTTCGGCGATCTTCACGACCTCTTCCGCCTCTTCCACGGTCATGGTCATCGGCTTTTCGCAAAGCACGTTAAACCCCGCCTCAAGGAAGGCTTTTGTGATCTCGAAATGGGTCGAGTTCGGCGTGGCCACAGTAACCAGATCGACCCGATCTTCGCGGGCTTTTTCACCTTCCAGCATCTCTTGCCAGTTGCCATAGGCGCGATCTGCCGCGACGCCCAGCCGTTGGGCATAGTCCTTGCCGCGTTCCGCGTCATGATCCAGCGCGCCAGCCGCCAGAACAAAGTTGCCATCCGCCTGCGCACCCATCCGGTGCGCCGGTCCGATCTGGCTGCCTTCACCGCCGCCGATCATGCCCCATTGCAGTCTTTTCATAAGGAGGTCTTTCCCTTTTCTGGCCTTAGAAGCCAATGGATTCCAGATATTTGCGGTTGCTTTCCGCGTCTTCCAGCGGGGTGCCGGGCAGTGACGGATCACAGTCTTGTTCAACGGTGCACCAGCCCTCGAACCCGGCATCCAGCAGAACCTGACGGACGGCGGGGAAGTCCACATCGCCCTGTCCCAGATTGCAGAAAATACCCTGCCCACAGGCCTTGTAGAAATCGGTGCGGTTGGCAACGACATCGGTTTTCACCGCAGGATCGATATCCTTGAAATGCATATAGCTGATGCGGTCGACATTCCGCTTCATGAACGCGACCGGGTCGAATCCCGCATAAGAATGATGGCCGGTGTCAAAGCAGATTTTGAGGATGCTTTCGTCTACTTCGGATAGCAGTCGCTCCAACTCGGGCTCGAAATCCATGAACCCACCGGCATGGGCGTGAATACCAACGGTCAGGCTGTATTCTTCGCTCCCCATTTTTGCGATGGTTTCGATCTTGTCCCGGAACGCGGTCCATTCGGCCTTGTCCATTTGTTCGGCCTCATCCGCCCGTCCGGCAGTGGGCGCGCGGCGGGGTGAGATGCTGTCGATCAACACCAGGTGCTGGGCGCCGTGGGCCACAAGCGCCTTGCAGGTCCGCAACGAGGCATCCATGACCTCATCCCATTTGTCGGGATCATGGAAGGGACGAAAGACAACGCCACCGATGATGGACAGGTCATTCTTGTCCAATTCATCCCGCAGGACGGCCGGATCTTCGGGCATATAACCGATGGGGCCAAGTTCGATCCCCTTATAGCCCGCTTGCGCACATTGGCTGAGCACCGATTGCCAGGTCGGATAGGCCGGGTCGGATGCAAATTCGATACCCCAGGAACAGGGTGCGTTGCCGATCTTGATCATGTCTTTGTACTTTCTAATAGTCGGCCACGTTGACCCAAGCGTTCTTGTCGCTTGAATCAAGCGCTGCCTTGACGACGCGATTGACTTCCAGGCCTTCCGCAAAGGTCGGCCAGATGTTTTTTCCTGTTGCGATGGCTGTCAGGAAATCCTTGGCTTCGATAATGATCTGGTCCTGATAGCCGGTCCCATGCCCGGGGCCCTGACAGAAGGGCTCGTAGTCGGGATGGGCAGGCCCTGCCAGGATCTTGCGAAAACCGCGCTCGGCCTCGGGGCCTTCCATCGTATAGAGATGCAGGGCGTTCTGATCTTCTTGATCGAACCGGATCTGCCCTTTTGTGCCTTGGATTTCATAGGCATAGCCCATCTTGCGGCCCGTCGCGACACGGCTGAAGAACAGATGACCCAGCGCGCCGTTTTCGAACCGGCACATGAACTGCGCCTGATCATCATTGGTCACCGCAACACCACCGCGTGTGGCATGGACCGTCTCGACCTGCGCGCAAAGAGATGTGATCGGGCCGATCAGCGCCCGGGCACCATTGATCATGTGGGGTGAAAGATCCCCCATACATCCGTTGGCCATGCCTTCGGTCCGCCAATTGCCGGGCAGGTCCGCATCGGCCAGAAAATCTTCGGTATGTTCGCCGCGGAAATAGGTGACTTCCCCGATCCGGCCTTCGGCAACCAGCTGCCGTGCATATTGCGACGCGGGCGTGCGGATATAGTTGAACCCGACCATATTGATCTGTCCGCTGGCCACGGCTGCATCGTTCATCGCAATCGAATCGGCCAGGTTCTCGCCCAGAGGTTTCTCGCAGAACACCGGTTTGCCCTTGGCAAAGGCTGCCAATGCGATCTCGCGATGCGTGCCTTGCGGTGAGGCTATGACGACAGCCTCGACCTTGGGGTCATCAACCAGATCACGCCAGTTGTCGGTGCCCCGTGCAAAGCCATAGGCGTGCCGATAGCGTTCCGCCGAGGCTTTGGAGGTCGCGCACACAACTTCGAGCCGTGGCCGAAGTTCGGTGTCAAACAATGTGGCGACCGCGCTATAGGCGGCAGCATGTGCCTTGCCCATATAGCCGCCACCGATGATGCCTATCCCGATTTCTGACATCCCAGCGCCCTCCCTAAAATTTTCTTGCAACCGGTTGCAAAACGGATATCCTTACTCTACCACCAAGGTCAACATACAATCGTGACCAGCGCAGAATTTGCACTATCAAAAGGGAGGAAATCCATGGGGCACGCGGCGCAGACCGTGACGCTGACCACAGCGCAGGCCATTGTTCGGTATTTGGCCAACCAATGGATCGAAATCGATAGCGTCGAGACACGAATCTGCGGTGGTGGGTTCGGTATTTTCGGGCATGGCAACGTGACGTGTCTGGGTGAGGCGCTGTATGGGCATCAAGACGAACTTCCTTTGTACCGGGGTCAGAATGAACAAGGTATGGGATTTGCCGCAGCGGCCTATGCCAAGGCTTGGCTGCGCCGTCGGTTCATGTTCTGCACCGCATCGGCGGGGCCCGGTACAGCAAACCTGTTGACCTCTGCCGCGCTGGCCCATGCCAACCGGCTGCCGATGCTGATGCTGTGTGGTGACGCCTTCCTGACACGTTTGCCCGACCCGGTTTTGCAACAGCTGGAGCATTTCGGAAACCCCACCTTTGGAACCAATGATGCGTTCAAGGCGGTGAGCCGGTATTGGGACCGCATCACCCATCCCGCACAGGTGATCCAGTCCCTGCCCGCAGCGTTGGCGACAATGCTCGATCCCGCAGATTGTGGCCCGGCCTTTATCGGCTTGCCTCAGGATGTGCAGGGCTGGACCTATGACTATCCCGTCAGTTTCTTTGAAAAACGGGTGCACCGGATCCGCCGGCAGGCCCCGGATGCGCTTGAAGTGGCCGACGCGGCTGCGCTGTTGAAATCGGCCAAACGCCCGATGATCATCGCGGGCGGCGGTGTGCAATATTCCGGCGCGGTGGCTGAATTGACCGCCTTTGCCGACAGCACAGGTATCCCGGTTGTTGAAACCATCGCGGGACGGGCCAACCTTGTGCATGATCACGGGCTGAACATTGGCCCGATTGGGGTGACCGGCTCGGATTCGGCCAATACGATTGCGGAAGAGGCGGATGTGATCCTGGCGGTTGGTACGCGTTTGCAGGACTTTACCACCGGGTCCTGGACCGCCTTTGCCCATGACGCAAAGATCATTGGCCTGAATGTCGGGCGCCATGATGCGGCCAAGCACATGTCGACCACGGTTGTGGGTGACGCCAAACTGGCCCTGCCCACCTTGGCGGATGCAATCGCAGGCTATGCAGCGCCCGCAGATTGGACCGCCAAAGCCAAGGCCGAGCGGGCCAAGTGGGACGAATATGTCGCCGAAAACACTCGCGTCGGAAATGGACCGGCCTCTTACGCGCAAGCCATTGGTGAGGTGAACCGCCTGTGCGATGCGCGCGACCGTGTGGTTGCGGCAGCAGGTGGTCTGCCTGCCGAAGTCACCGCAAACTGGAAAACGCTGGATATCGGAACGGTGGATGTTGAGTTTGGCTTTTCCTGCATGGGTTATGAGATCGCAGGCGGCTGGGGCGCGCGGATCGCGCAATCGCAGATGGAGCCCGACCAGGATACGATCGTGTTCACCGGCGACGGCTCATACCTGCTAATGAATTCGGATATCTATTCGTCGGTTCTGACCGACAAAAAGCTGATCATTCTTGTGCTGGACAATGGCGGCTTTGCGGTCATCAACAAATTGCAGAACAACACAGGCAATGAAAGCTTCAACAACCTGATCGCCGATACGCCAACGGCCACCCATCAGGTTGGAGTGGACTTCGAAGCGCATGCCCGCGCCATGGGGGCCGAGGCGGAAACCGTCAGCTCTCCGTCCGAGTTGGAAGAGGCGTTCAAGCGCGCCAAGGCCGCCGACCGGACCTATGTGATCAGCATGAAGGTTGATGCGTACGAAGGTTGGACCACCGAAGGCCATGCCTGGTGGGAGGTGGGCACCCCCCATGTCACCGCATCAGACAAAGTGCGCGCAGCGCATGTGGATTGGGAATCCACGCGTCCCAAGCAAAGAAAGGGCGTTTGATGTCAGCTTTGTTGGACGGCATCAAAAAGAACAACTTTGTTGTGGTTGGCCGCGCGGGGATCGACTTTTTCACCGATCCCGGTGTTGCGGCTGAGGATGCCGAGACGGTCACCGTAGGGCTGGGCGGGTCTTCGGCCAATATCGCGGCAGGTATCTGCAAACTGGGCGGTCAGGCCTCGCTGGTCACGCGCGTGTCGGATGACAGTGTTGGCAGCTACTGCATCGGGCAGCTGAAACGTTATGGTGTAGGCACAGAGTATGTCACACCGGTGGGCGGCGAATACCGCAACTCGCTGGCGTTTTACGAAAGCCGCGTCGAAGGCCACCGGAATGTGATCTATCGCAACGGGGCTGCGGATTTTCAAATGAATTCCGATGACGTGGCCGCTGTGGATTATGCCAAGTTCGGGGCTTTGATCACCGCCGGTACGGTTTTTGCCGCCGAACCCTCGCGCAGCGCAACGTTTGAGGCGTTTGACCGCGCGAAAGCCGCAGGGCTGCCGATTATCTTCGACGTGGATTACCGCCCTTATTCGTGGCCCTCACCTCAGGTGGCCGAAGAGGTACTGAGCCGCGCGGCGGCAGCCTCTGACATGATCGTCGGCAATGATGAAGAGTTTGGCTTTATGGCAGGTGGGATCGACAAGGGCTTGGACAAGGCGCGGGCGCTGGCCGAAAGCACCGCGACCATCGTGATCTATAAGATGGGCGAAAAAGGTGCCGTTACCTTTGCCGACGGTACCGAAATCCATACCGGGATTTGGCCGGTTGAGGCGCTGAAGCCCACCGGCGCTGGCGACAGCTTTATGGCAGGCCTGGTGACCGGTCTGGCTGAAGGCCAGGACTTGCGTGCCGCGATCCTGCGCGGGTCGGCCTGCGCCTCGGTCACCGTTTCGCGCCCCGGCTGCGCGCCCGCGATGGCCGACACTCCGACACTTACGAAATTCATGGCCGAACATCCCGGCCCGACTGACGCCTGAGAGGACCCCAGATGCATATTCCACCGTTTGACAACCAGAACAAACCCATCGTCGATGTGGATGATCCCTGTGTTCCGCTGAACTATTTCAACATCGTCAAGTTGAAAAAGGGCGAGGCGTTTGAATACGCGGTGCCGGGGTACGAGACTTGCATTGTCCCGGCCACGGGCACCATCGATGTGGATATCGAAGGGTTCAAATCGCAAGGCTTGGGCGAGCGTGTCGAAGACGTTTGGGATGGCGAGCCGGAAGGCGTTTACGTGCCCACCGCCGCCAAGGCCGAGATGGTCTGTATGTCGGATGAGGCCGAGATCTTTGTCTGTGGCGCGCGCTATGACAAAGTTCTTGACGCGTTTGACGTGCGCAAGGATGAGCTGGATTTGGTGCAATACGGCTCGGACGAGACCAAAACGCACCGGAAGATCAAGCATATCCTGGGCACCAAATACCACGACAAGGTCGGGCGCTTGTTGGTGTCCGAGCTGTTTACAGTGGGTGAAGGCGGCTGGTCGGGCTTTCCGTCGCACAAGCATGATACGGATCGTCTGCCCGACGAAACTCGCCATGACGAGACCTATAATTTCCGCTTCAAGCCGAACCATGGTTCTGGTGTGCAGATGTTGCAGCGCGAGGATGGTAAACCTGGCGATGCCTATCACATCGTCGACGGATCGACGATCTGTCTGGACAGCGGCTATCATCCTTGCGCGGTGTTGCCGGGATATCAGATGTATTACTTCACCATTCTTGGCGGCCTGTCGCAGCGCAGCCTGGTTCAGTTCTTCCAGCCGTCCCATGCCTATCAGATCGAGACGATTCCAGGCATCAAGGACATGATCGCGAAGTTCAAATGACCCTTGTCACACTGAAAGACGTCCTACAGCCCGCGTTGCAGCAAGGCTATGCGGTTGGCGGGCTGGTTTGTCTGGGCTGGGAGGATATGCGCGCCTATGTGGCCGCTGCCGAGGCTGAAAATTGCCCCGTGATCCTGCAAGCCGGGCCAAGTTGCCGGGAACATACGCCCTTGCCGATACTTGGAAAGATGTTCCGGCATCTGGCAGATAAGGCCAGTGTGCCCGTGGTGGCCCATCTGGATCACGGATACACCTATGATGAGTGTTCCGAGGCGCTGGATTCGGGTTTTACGTCGCTGATGTTTGACGGCTCGCGCAAGCCGCTGGCCGAGAACATAGCCGAGACTCGCAAGATCGCCGACCTGGCGCATCAGGCGGGGATTTCCTGCGAGGGCGAAATCGGGTTTGTCGGCTATTCCGGCGGCGAGGCCTCGGCCGGGACCGACCCCAGCGAGGCGGCAACGTTTGCAAGCGAGACCGGTATCGACGCAATGGCCATTTCGGTCGGCAATGTGCATCTGCAACAGGATAAAGAAGGCGGCTTGGACGAACCCCGGATCGCCGCAATTCAAGCGCTGACACCGGTGCCTTTGGTCATTCACGGTGGTTCGGGCGTGCCTGTGGCGCAGCGTAAAGCGCTGGCAAAGAACACAAATATCTGCAAGTTCAACATCGGAACCGAGCTGCGGATGGCCTTTGGTCAAGCGCTGCGAACAGCTGTGAACGCAGATCCCGACCGCTTTGATCGCGTGACGATCTTAAAAGAAACACATGATCCGGTTGTCGCGGCTGCGCGGACCGTTCTGCAAACGCTCAAAGGGTGAGAGATGGTAAAGATCGGGATTCTGGGCTGCGGTCGCATCGGTCAGGTGCATGTACGCAGCATCAAAGCGCTGAACAATGCACAGGTCGTGGCCGTGGCGGATGCCGTCCCAAAGGCGGCAGACGCATTGGCAGCGACCGCAAGTGCACGGGTCTCTACTGCAGATGAGATCATCGCAGCGGCGGATGTAGATGCAGTGGTCATCGGCACTCCCACCGACACGCATTTCGACCTGATCCACAAGACCGCAGCCGCAGGCAAGGCGATTTTCTGCGAAAAGCCGATCGATATGTCGGTGGACAATATCCGCACCTGCATGAAAGCGGTCGAAGAGGCAGGCGTGACCTTTATGACCGGGTTCAACCGGCGGTTTGATCCGAATTTCGGCCATCTGCGCGCCCGCATCGCCGCAGGGGATATCGGCGCGGTTGAACTGGTGAGCATCACCTCTCGCGACCCTGCGCCACCGCCTGTTTCTTATATCGAACGGTCAGGCGGATTGTTCCGGGACATGATGATCCACGATTTCGACATGGCGCGTTTCCTGATGGGGGAAGAATTTGTGCGCCTTCACGCGGCCGGGTCAAATTTAGTGGACCCGGCCATTGGTCAGGCCGGAGATGTGGACACAGCCGCCGTGATCCTGACCACGGCCAGCGGCAAGATATGCCAGATATCAAACTCGCGCCGTGCGGCTTATGGCTATGACCAGCGGATCGAGGTGCATGGTCAGAACGGCATGTTGCGGGCCGAAAACCAGTTGGAGACGACGGTGGAATACGCAACCTCGGACGGGTTCCGCCGTGCACCCGCGCAGCATTTCTTCCTTGAACGCTACGGTCAGGCCTTTGAAGCCGAGATGGCGTCCTTCGTCTCTGCGGTGACCGAAGGAACATCGGTCACTCCCGGTATTCAGGACGGGTTGCAGGCGCAGATACTGGCCGACGCGGCCAGTGCGGCACTTGAAAGCGGTCAGCCGGTCGAGCTTGGTTAATCGACTGAGAACACGTCATACGCCTTGAGCGCCTTGGCGCTATAGGCGTAGGATGGTCCGCCACCCATATAGGTGGCCATGGCCAGTGCCTCGCACAGTTCCTCGCGGGTCGCGCCCAAGCGGATCAGTGATTTGACGTGAAAGCCAATGCAGCTGTCACAGCGCGTGGCGATGGCGATGCCCAGGGCCATGAACTCTTTGGTCTTTTCGCTCAGCGCGCCATTAGTCTTGGCGGCTTTGCCCATGATGCCGAACCCGCGAGCGGTATCCGGCACCTCTTTGGTTAAGCTGCCCAGGTTGGCCTCGGTCTCGGCCATAAACTCTTTCCAGTCCATCAGGTCCCCCCTTATCCACGCTCATCCGCGCCCATGCGGCGTTCCAACCAACGTACTCCGGCGCTGATGATCAGCACTAGGATCAGATATTCGAAAATCAGCAGTGTATAGATCTCGAGCGGGCGGTATTCCGTCACCACCAGCTCATTCGCGCGGCGTGTCAATTCCTGCATACCGATGACACTGGCAAAAGCGCTCATCTTGACGATGTAGATGAACTGATTGGCCAGAGGCGGCAGGATGCGTCGGATCGCCTGCGGCAGGATCACATAGCGCATGGTCTGCACATAATTCAGCCCAACTGTCTGCGCCGCCTCGCGTTGACCGCGCGCGATGGACTGTATGCCAGCGCGATAGATCTCGGCGGTGAAGGCGCTGTCGGAAATGGCCAGCGTGATGATCGCCCCCCAGAACGGATCGATGGGGATGTTCAACGCCACGGACTTGAAAACAATCGGCAGCCCGTAAAACACCCAGAACAGCATAGGCAGCAAGGGGATGGCGCGGATAAATTCGACATAGACCCGATTGACCAGGCGCCAGCCGTGTTTTTCGGAAAGGCCGGGCAGTGCCACCAGCAAGCCAATCACAATCGACAGAGCCGCTGCGATCAGAGAAATCAGAATGGTTGCGCCCATTCCCGAGATCAGAAACTTGACGTTGGTCCAGCCCGCATCCGTTGTCGGGTTGATCACATACCAGCCCCAGGTTTGGGAGGACGAACACCCTGCCAGAAGAGCGAAAACTGCGAACAGAAGAAAGTTTCTCATCATCGCCCCTTAGTGCTGCAAGATCTGGCTGAGGAATTTGCGACACCGCTCGGACTTGGGATTGGTGAAAAAATGTTCGGGCTTTCCTTCTTCGACAATCTCTCCGGCGTCCATAAAGATCATCTTGTCAGCCACCTTGCGCGCAAATCCCATCTCATGGGTGACGACCACCATGGTCATGCCGTCATTTGCAAGCTCGACCATCACATCCAGAACTTCCGAGATCATCTCGGGATCCAGCGCCGAGGTTGGTTCGTCAAACAGCAGCACGCGCGGCTCCATACATAGCGACCGAGCAATCGCCACGCGCTGTTGTTGCCCACCAGACAGCTGAAGCGGGCGTTTATGGGCCTGATCGGGGATATGCACTCGATCCAAATAGTGACGCGCCCTCTCTTCCGCGTCATGCCGTGAAAGGCCACGGGCCTTGATCGGGCCAAGCGTCAGGTTTTCCAGAACGGTCAGGTGCGGAAACAGATTGAACTGTTGAAACACCATGCCAACCTCAGAGCTGATCGCAGCGATAGATTTGGCATCATCGGTCAGCTCCACCCCATCCACACGGATGGTGCCTTTCTGGTGCTTTTCCAGCTGGTTTATGCAGCGCACAACAGTGGACTTGCCCGACCCGGATGGGCCACAGATCACCACCTTTTCGCCGCTCTTGACCGTCAGGTTGATGTCTTTGAGCACATGGAACGTGTCAAACCACTTGTTTACGCCCACAAGCTCGATCGCGGCGTCTGGCATATGAGGATCTGCCCCTGCTTTTGCTATTGATAATATTATCTTGAGGTTATCTTTCTCTTTAGGCTTAAATCAATGAACATTAGGGCAGCAAGGCGATCCGCCCCAACGGGAGAAACAGATGAACACTTTTTTGAAAGCTGCCGCAGCAGCGGCACTTGGATTGGTATTGTCAGGCGCTGTGCATGCTCAATCCGCGCTAAACGAGATACTGGATAGCGGCGTCTTGAAAGTAGGGACAACGGGCGACTGGAACCCAATGACCCTGCGCGATCCGGCGACCAACAGCTATAAGGGCTATGATATCGACATCATGAACGAACTCGCCTCCGATTTGGGGGTTGAGGTCGAATTTGTGCCCACCGATTGGAAAACTCTGGTGAACGGCGTCGTGGCCGGGAAATACCACCTGACCGGCTCGGCCTCGATTTCACCGCCAAGGATGAAGGTTGCGGGCTTTTCCGACAGCTACATTTCGGTCGAGCTGTTTCCCTATACCACCGAAGACAAAGCGGATAAGTTTGATGGCTATGACTCGATCAACAAGCCCGGTGTAACGGTGGCCACAACCTTGGGCACCACGTTCGAAAAACGTGTGCGTGAGTGGTTCCCCGAGGCTGAGATCAAGGTTGTCGAGGCCCCGGCGCGTGGATTTCAGGAAGTGATTGCCGGTCGGGCGGATGTGTTTATCACTTCGAATATCGAAGGTTCGACCCTTGAAGAAAAGTTCCCGGTTGTTCGGGTCAAGAATGCCGGGCCGCGCGCGCCGTCACCCATCGCGATGATCCTGCCACAAAGTGATCAGGTCTGGATCAATTATGTGAACAACTGGATCGAGGTCAAAGAAGCGCAAGGGTTCTTTGAACAGAACAAGGAAAAGTGGGGTCTGTAAGTTCATTCCCAACGCTTCCGAACGCCCGGTCTTTGGATCGGGCGTATTCTTTTTCAAAGTACATCGGTCGCGAAGCGACCGCTCTGCCAACGGTTGCGGCGCTTTGAAAAAGTAATGATGAACAGCCTTATTCACCCGCGACGGACGCGCCGGTGTTTGGGGTCTCAGAAACTTGGTTGGGTTTCGGGCGTTCTTTGAAAGGAGCACTTGGCGTAAAGCGCCAAGCCTCCAATCAGTGTCGCTAGGAAGCCAGAAGCCATGTAGAGGCTGAACGCTATCAGTATGCCATGCCCCATGATCAATGCTGTGATAAAGGTCGTAAGGCCCGTGACTACCCCCAATCCCAACACTACAATCAGCATGTATTCCATCTCCATCCCAAGCTGTGCCAGTGAGTTTTTCAGCGAAACCAGTCGCTGAGTGCACAACCTTTGCGATTATGATTTACAGAGTTTCTGGCTAAAGTGTGGCAGCCAAGTGTTAACAGCTGACTAATTTATTAAGGGAAAGTGGTGAGATTTGGCCTTGGCAAGTGGTCTGCCGCGGTTCGCGACCTACCACTTCTCACTAATCTATGGCTATCACAAACAGGGATTAGACCAGCAATTACAGAAGCTTAAACTATAAATTCCAGCGCCAGAATGCATCTGAACCCCGGGCAAATTTGTGCCCAGAGCTCATTCCGTATCCAAAAAAGAGTAAGCAGCAAAGCTATGCCGATCAGGACTTTCCGTCGAATTCACGAGCGATTCGAGTGCTGATCATTCGTTTGGTCTGACGCAAATTGCTCATCAGACGATTCTTCGGGCGCGCTTGCTCGGCCAACGCCTGCTCGCGATCCGCCAGGTACTCATCACTAAGCTCTGGCGCGGCGGCCAGTGGCTGCGACAAGTCGGGGTCATACCCAAAACGATCGAAATCGATGTGATAAAGCTCGGTGATCAAACGTATCTCGGCCTGTGACGGTTTTACCTTTTCTGTTGAAACCGACCGATAGTCACCGCGCTTGTTCACGTGTGGAAGAACGCGAGGTCCTGACTTTTCTCCGGTTATTCGGTCAAACCATGGGATCAGTGCGTCGAGCCCATGTTCGAGGTGAAAGATTTCAGCCTCAGGAGGTACGATCTCATCCATCGAAAGAAGGTGGTTATCAAATGCATAGCGAGGGTTGTCGGGCAGTGTTTCCAACCAATCGCCAAACGAAATGTCATTGATCTTACCTTCGACTTCTTTCTGGAAGTGAAACGCGCTGACGACACGTGCAACTGGATGGCGTACAATTGCGAATGAACGGTCAAAGAAGTTTTCTGGAAAAAGCCGGTCCAGCGCCGACAGGTTAATATGTTGGGGCGATGTCTTGGACCAACGTTCTTTTTCGTCAATCATGTAATATCGATTGTCTGAGAAGGCGAGCCCACCAAAACGTTTGTTTATATAGTCCGCGACTGTGGAACCGCCGCATTTTGGTACATGCGCATAGTATACGAGCTGAGTCCCGGTTCGGAAAAACGGCATGGGAAACCTTTGACAAGAACACCTTCAAGCAACGAAACAAAACGTTCCGTATTGAAGATGTGTTAGTAAATCCGGGTAGCTCAGTCTACGGCTTACAGAAATTTTTGAACAGGTGCGCGGAAATCAGCTTCAAATCAGTTATTTAGTCACTATTGTTGCCGACTTGGAAATCAAATCTCGTGCTTCCTTCTGCCCGAAGCGTGTCCACTATCGCTTCGACCATGAGTTCCGAAAAAGCATCACGTTCAGAAGCTGGGACGTGAGAAAAGTCAGGTATGTCGATTGTTTCAACGCCTGGAACGTCCTCGAAATGAATACCCTTCGCAGGAATGGCCTCTATCATTTTGTCCCAATATTGAGCTCTTGGAAAAAACTGGCTTTCGGTTTCGTACACGATATCGGCCGATGGCATCCGAACGAGAATGACGCTGCCGCCGCGTGCTTGTATTTTACCTATTTTTTCAGACAGATCTGCATAGGCTGCGTCCCAATCGAAATCTTGTGGGACCGAATTTCCCTCGGCGACGACTTTCGCTGCCCAGTCCGTGGCCCGCTGTTGCGCCCGATCTACGTCGATTACAGTAAGGTATTGCTGCCTATCATCACCGGTAATTATTATGTTTGTTCTGTTGTCCGTCCGAATGGGTCGCCCGGTCTGAGCGATATTCCTAACCATCGTCGAGAACGAATGGTTGTTGTTCCGCAGCACCATATGGCTTGCGACGGCATTGCCCATTTTGGTCTCAGCGGCACGGGCGAGATTCCAGTGGCTATGATAATATTGAACCATTTCCACCTGATCGTGACGCCCCTGATCAGGCAATAGCCACGTGGAAAGAAATGAAACAATGACGAGACCGCTGAAGTCGGTATTATCTGCAATATCTGCAAGAGCTTCGTATGGCGCCTTTCCAACATAGGCGAGGTTGTAAATGTTTGCGCCAGGCATGGCTTTGCGCAAAACGTCATGTGACAGGCCGCTTTGCGCGCGTGACGCGCCCAACAGTACCACGGCTTGAGACGAGGTATCTTTTTCAACCTGAGATCGAACAAGCGCCCACCGTGCGATCGTATTCTCGACGCTGGGCACTGCACCAAGTGATCGGATCCAATACTCGATAGAAAGAATGAGACCAAAACCAAGGGCAGCAGATAAGATGAGGGTGCCGAGAGGAGTCCAGCGCTTAGAACTGAAAATAGATGAAAGTGTCATACGCTTCCCCTCCCATCAGACCAATCATTGCCACCATGAACGCGCCGACGCATACGCGACACCAGTTCGGTATCGCCCTCACTATATCCTCGAATCGTCGACCACGCATTGTCCAGTGAATGCTGGCCAGGGAAATTGAGCAAATCAGTACGAGGAGCTTTTCAGTTGTCGGTAGATAAAACGCCGTTTCGGGATGCGAGGTGAAAAAGCTCGCATACATGTCCATGACCTGCTGGAAGCTGCGTGACCGAAAAATGATGACCAGCAACATCATGGTCATCAGAGTCATGCCCGAGAACAAGATCGTCGCGAAACGTGTTTTCCAGATTTTCCAGGACCCTATCGATCTTTGCAGCAATATCTCGATCACAATGACAAGGCCATTCAGGAAACCCCAAAGAACAAAGGTAACTCCTGCTCCGTGCCACAGGCCGATCACTGTCATCGTCATGAGTTGGGCGAAAAGCTTGTAACCAAAAGATGAGTTTTTACCGCGAAGCGGTGCGTAAAGGTAATCTCTGAACCAACTGGACATCGAGATATGCCAGCGTTGCCAGAAATCCTGCATGCCAATTGCTGAAAATGGAGCGCGAAAGTTTTCAGGCAGACTAAAGCCCATCATCATTGCCACACCGATGGCAATAAGCGAATACCCCGCAAAATCACAGAATATCTGAACCCCAAACGCCATAGCTGACAAAAGCACCGTTTCGCTGGGCAGCGTCCCGGACTGTGCAAAGACGCTGTCAACGACAGGAGCCATCAGCCCGTCTGCGATGGCAATCTTCTCGAAGAAGCCGATAAGCACAAGCGTTCCCCCCCAGCCGAAACGCTCGCGCGTGACGACAGGTGGCCTAAGGAGTTGCGGTAGAAAGAAACGTGCACGAACAATCGGACCGGCAACCAACTGGGGAAAGAAGGTCACAAACAGCGCAAAATCCAAGAACGATCGAGTCGGCTTGGTTCGGCCGCGATAGATGTCAATCGTATAGCTAAGAGTTTGAAACGTATAGAAGGAGATCCCTACGGGTAGCAGGATATTCCATGGTGCCGGCTCATAGGTGATACCAAAGGCAGCGACAAACTGCACGAACCCTTCCAACAAGAAGCTGCCGTATTTGAAATAGCTGAGTACGCCAAGATTTCCGACAAGGCTGATAATCAGCCAAAACCGCTTTTGTCTTTGGGTAAGTGCTTTTGAAATTCTGTAGCCACTGACAAAGTCGAGGACGGTCGATAACAAGATCAACAACAGATATGGGGCGTTCCAAGAAGCATAGAACAAATAGCTCATCAGTAGCAGGATCAGCTTCTTGATCCGCCAACCAAGATTCAAAAAATAGATCGAGAACAGTACGACTGCAAAGCAGATGAAAAGGTAACTATTAAAGACCATGGCTGTCAGTGGCCTCAGTCACAACGGGTCCTCTACATTTTTGGTCTTCGCAACGTTTCATAGCTTTCTGTAATGTTTGTTCAAAAACGCAAACTTGCCTAAGCTATATTGTTTCTAAGCCGTCATAACAGAGAATCAAAATATGAAATCGTGGCTTCCAGCCCGCTTTTCAGGTCGACCTTTGGCTTCCAGCCCAAAACATCGTTCGCGCGCTCAATAACTGGGCGCCGCTGGGTTGGGTCATCAGGGGGCAACGAGAGGTAGGTCAGCTTGGATTTGGAGCCGGTCAGCGACAGGATGGTTTCGGCCAGTTCGGTCATCGAAATCTCGACCGGGTTGCCCAAGTTGATGGGGCCGGTCACATCGTCTCCGGTGGCCATCAGGCGGCTGAGCCCGTCGATCAGGTCGGTGACAAAGCAGAAGCACCTGGTCTGGTTGCCATCGCCATAAATCGTGATCTCTTCGCCTTTGAGGGCTTGCACGATGAAATTCGATACCACGCGTCCGTCATCGGGATGCATATGGGGCCCGTAAGTATTGAAAATACGGGCGATTTTTATGCGGACCTGGTGTTGTCGGTGATAGTCGAAAAACAAGGTTTCGGCACAGCGTTTGCCTTCGTCATAACAACCACGCAAGCCGATCGGATTGACATTGCCGCGATAGTCTTCGGGCTGCGGATGAACCAGCGGGTCACCATAGATTTCTGATGTCGACGCCTGCAAAACCTTGGCGTTTGTGCGCTTGGCCAAACCCAGGATATTCATGGCTCCGTTTACGGTCGTTTTAATCGTTTGGACCGGGTCGTTCTGATAGTGGATCGGGCTGGCAGGACACGCCATGTTATAGATCTCATCCACTTCAAGATAGAGCGGAAAAGACACGTCATGGCGCACGAGTTCAAATGCGGGGTTGTCCATCAGCGGGACAATATGTCGCCTGCGCCCGGTCGAGAAATTGTCGACGCAAATGACCTCGTCGCCACCGTCCAAGATCTTTCGACACAGATGAGACCCCAAAAAGCCCGCGCCGCCGGTCACCAAAACACGTTTTGGAGTGAGTTTTTCCTGAATAATCTGAGTCACGACCTTAAAACTTTGTTCTACCCATTAAACAACTGACAGTCGCAAAAAATCATCTTTGCCCGAGTAAGGCGAGCGATTTTTGCGGTATACTCGATAATACGTCTCATACCTGAGACAAAATCGGTATAGTTTTCAAGATTGTTTCCTGGCTGGTGATCTTTCGGGCGAAAATGGTAAAAAGGGGTGATATTGCCGCAAAAATGAGTGATTTTAGCTGACAAGTGTCGCCACGCCTTGCTGAGTTCGGGCAACGTTCCATGTAAGGGCATGTTTTTTAGTGATCAGGGTTTGAACAAAATATGACGGATTCAAATACAAGAAAGGCCATCATTATTGGCGGTGGCCCCGCCGGGTTGACCAACGCGTATGAGCTTTTGCGCCTTGAGCCCACCTGCAAACCTGTTGTCTTGGAAGGCGACAAGCTGGTTGGTGGAATCGCCCGTACCGAAAGCTACAAAGGTTTTCGCTTTGACATCGGTGGTCACAGATTTTTCACCAAGATCAAAGAGATCGACGACATCTGGCATGAGATCTGCGGCAAGGAATTCATCACCGTCCCGCGGCAGAGCCGGATCTTTTATCAGGGTAAGTTCTACGACTACCCCCTGAAACTGACCAATGCGCTGTATAATCTGGGTATTTTCGAATCCCTGAGTGTCATGGCCAGCTTTGCAAAATGGCGTGTTTTCCCGAGCAAACAGGAAGATACTTTTGACCAATGGGTGACAAACCGGTTCGGCAAGCGCTTGTTTGACCACTTCTTCCGGTCCTACACGGAAAAGGTTTGGGGCGTGCCCTGTTCCGAGATCCGCGCCGACTGGGCCGCTCAGCGCATTAAGGACCTGTCGCTGACCAAGGTCGTGTGGAACGCGATCTCGGGCGCCAATGATTCGTCCAGCCTGATCGAAGAATTCCAGTACCCGCGCCTTGGCCCCGGCCAGATGTGGGAACTGATGGCCGAGCATGTGGAAAACAAGGGCGGCGAAGTGCGGATGCAATCCTATGTCAAACGGGTAATCCGGGACGGGATGCGAATCACAGGTGTCGAAGTGGTGGCACAAGACCCCGAGACCGGAGAAACGCGCACTTATATCGAAGAGGGTGATACCTTCTTCAATTCGATGGGGTTGCGCGATTTGATTCATTCGATGGATCCTCCACCCCCGGCCGAAGTGGTCGCAGCAGCAGATCGGCTTAAATACCGCGATTTCATGATCGTGACGCTGGTGCTCGATCATGCCGACCCCTTCCCGGACAACTGGATCTATGTCCACGAACCCGAAGTACGTGTGGGACGGATTCAGAATTTCCGCGCATGGTCTCAGGACATGATGGCCGACAAGACCAAAGCGTCGATCGGGATGGAGTATTTCCTCAACGACGATGAAGAGATGTGGCACACCGACGACAAAGAGCTGGTGGCGATGGCTGCACGCGAGTTGGAGCGTGTGGGTCTTGCACCTGCAAAATCGGTGATCGACGGGGCGATTATTCGCCAGCCAAAAGCTTATCCTGTCTATGACGCCGAGTATATGGAGGCGCTTGAGGTGATCCAGACCTGGCTACAACAGCTGGAAAACTTTGAAACCGCCGGACGCAATGGTTTGCATCGTTACAATAACCAAGACCATTCCATGCTGTCGTCGATTTATGCGGCGCGTAACATGCTGGGTGCCGACTACGACGTGTGGAACGTGAATGTCGAACGTTCCTATCATGAGGAGTTTCAGACAAAACCTTATGAACGGGGTGAGTCGGCCAGCGCGGCCTGACATGGACCTAGTTGGTTGCCCAGTGTTTGGACACCGGGAAAAATGGTATGAGTGACAAGGTATCAGGACCATTCCGATATGGTGGGCTTTGGCTTTTGGCCGCATTGGTCATGAGCCTGTCGGTCTATGTGTTGAACGGCGGTCTGCTGTATTATTTCGATACGGCCGGATACATGATTCAGGGGCTGAATACTCTTGAGATTCTGAACCTGTTGCCTGCGCAAGCTGCGGCGGGTGAAGGCGGTGGCGGCGGTGGAGCTCAGGTCGATACGGGTAACACGGTCAACGGATCGCGGTCACTGTTTTATGGTTTGATCGTGGCCGGTCTTACCAGCTTTGCCCGACTAGAACTGATCATGGTTTTGGGCTTTGCGACGATCTTTGCGTCGGTTTGGTTGTTGCTGCGCGTGGTTCAGCGCGCCGATCAGGTTGCTCTGTCTCCGATCGCGGTTGCCGGGGCGTCGGTCTTCGTGGCCTGTTTTGGTGCCCTGCCCTTTTATCTGGCCTATGTGATGCCCGACATTCTGGCACCGGTGCTTATTCTGGTTATCGCGCTTTTGGCTGGGTACGCAAATCGCATGAACGTGTGGGAGTTGGCTCTGGCGCTAGTGCTGGGCTTTGCTGCCGTTCTATCGCACCCCTCTCATCTTGCGATTGCGGGCCTTAGTATTCCGGTGGTCGCCGTAATTGCAGCCTTTGTTCAGCGTCGCAGCTTCTGGATTGCTCCGGCTCTGATCGGAGTGTTGGTGCTGGGTGCGGTTGCCGAACGACAGGTTTTCAAATCGCAAGTGACCGAACGCACCGGTTCGGCTGTGGTTTATAACCCCTATATCACCGCGCGGTTGATCCAGGACGGACCTGCCTATGCATATTTGGCCGATCATTGCCCGGATGCCGCCATCGCCACCTGCGCATTGTATGAGGCGTTGCAGAACTCGGACGATCCGATGCGCCTGACGGCGAGCCATATTATTTTTGAGAAAACTGAGCAGCTGGGTTCGCTGCGTCATCTGGATGACCAGGCCCAGAAAGCCATCGGGGATGAGCAATACCGGTTCTTCTTTTCGGTCTTGATAAACCGACCTGTGCATACGATTGGCGCGCTACTGGGCAATACGCTGGAACAAGCCAGCCATTTTGGAGTCTATCAGACGATCCCCAATGACAATGCGCGGCGTAATGTTTTGGAAAGCGCCAAGATCCCGGACGACACCTTTATCGATGGGCGATTAAGGCGTGACCAGGGCTGGAACAATCCGGTCTATGTGTTTCAGACCGCGCTTTATGCGGTGTCGCTGGTGGTTATTCTTGCGCTGTTGATCAAACCTTCGCCCGTCTCCGGGCGGATGAAGGCTGTGGCGGCCATGCTTGTACTGGGCATTTTGATCAACGCCTTTGTGTGCGGAGGACTTTCGCAACCAGCGGCGCGCTATGGCGCGCGGGTGATCTGGTTGCTACCGCTTATGGCCGTGATTTTGCTTGGCGTCTCGCGGGCGCAGGTTTTGAGATCTGGAACAATGGGGCAACCTCAATGAGCGACGTAAAGATCAGCGTGATCATGCCTGCCTTCAAAGCCGCGCATCTGTTGCCGCGCGTGTTGCCACCGCTGTTGTCGATGCGCGACCGGGGCGAGGTAGCCGAGGTGATCGTGATCGACGATGTCTCACCCGACAACACCGCTGATCTTGCGCGCAAGATGGGTGCGGATGTCTATGTCATGGACAAGAACGGAGGCCCGGGTGCGGCCCGCAATTTCGCTGCGACCAAGGCCACCGGGAATGTATTGTGGTTTGTCGACTCGGACGTGATTGCCAAGGACAACGGGGCCCAGCGCTTGCAGGAGATTTTTGGCAAGGGTGATGTGGCGGCGGCATTTGGGTCTTATGATGAAAGCCCCGAAGGCCCCTGGTTTTCACGCTACAAGAACCTGATGCACCGGTTCTATCATCAGACAGCGCGCCGTCAGGCCCGCACATGGTGGGCGGGGTGCGGTGCGATCTCGGCGGATATGTTCAAGCGTGTCGGTGGGTTTGATGTCGAAACCTATCGCATTCCTTCCATCGAGGATATCGAGCTGGGTTATCGCATACATGCAGCTGGTGGTGACATCGTGGTGGATCCCGAGCTTCAGGGCAAACATCTCAAGATCTGGTCGGTGCGCAATTCGGTCCATACCGATATCTTCTGTCGTGCGCTGCCTTGGTCGCGGCTGATCATCAATCGCGAAGGTCTGACAGATGATCTCAATACCGGGATCATGGAGCGTGTGCGGGCCGGTCTGGCGGGTCTTCTGTTTTTGTCGTTTTTGGCCACGATCGCGCAGCCCTCGCTGTGGCCGGTTCTGATCCTGCTTTTGGTGGCCGTTTTCGCCGTCAACAGCCAGCTTTTCCGCTTTATGTGGCAGGCAGGTGGCCCAACATTTGCCATCAAGGCGCTGCTTTATCATCAGTTTTACTACGTATATTCCGCAAGCGCCTTTGTTTGGTGTCTGTTTGAGTATCATGTTCTTGGCCGAAGGAATCGTTTGCATGTGCCCTGATTTCCGCAGCTTGTTTTGGTGTGAAAGGAATCCTCGATGGCTCGATTCCTGATCACCGGCGGTGCCGGATTTGTCGGCATGCATCTGTCCCACGCCCTGACGGGCGCCGGGCATGAGGTTGATATTCTTGATAATCTCTCGACCGGTCGCCGCGCCAACCTGGCGCCGGGGGTTCGGTTTCATGAAAGCGACATCAACAATACCCAACTGCTGCGCGATGTGCTGCAAGAGATCGACGGAGTGTATCATCTGGCTGCAGTGTCCTCGGTGCAGACCTATCTGAGCGATTGGACTGGCTCGGCACGGGTCAATCTGGGGGGCACGCTTTCGGTTTTCTCGGCTGCGGCGGGCGCGAATGTACCGGTTGTCTATGCCAGTTCGGCGGCCATTTACGGTGCTGCAACCGATCTACCGATCCGCGAAGACAGCCAACCCAACCCGATCTCGGGCTATGGGGCGGATAAGCTGTCGGGCGAATACCACGCCCGCGCCATGGCCGAGGCGGCGGGTTTGAATGCGGTGGGGCTGCGGTTCTTCAATATCTATGGCCCCGGCCAATCGCGTCAATCAGCTTATACCGGGGTGATCACCATCTTTCTGGACCGCTGGCTGAGCGGGGATTCGGTGGTGATCTATGGTGACGGCACCCAGACCCGTGACTTCATCTATGTGGGCGATGTGGTGCAGGCGCTGATGCGGGCCATGACCCATGCTCAGGCCGGACATAGCGATGTGTTCAACATCTGCGCGGGCACTTCGGTTTCCGTGCGTGATCTGGCCGATGGCATCGGCCGCATCACAGGCCGCGCGCTGAGCTATGACTTTGCCCCTGCCCGCCCCGGAGAGATCCACGCCTCATGCGGGTGTCCCGACAAGGCGCGCGAGATATTGGGGTTTGAGGCCCAAACAGAATTTGAAACAGGCTTGGCCCAGCTGATCGACTGGTTCAAGGCACAAGATAATGCAGTTGCCGAATAGCACGCGATGGCAGGAGCAGTTCCGAACATGACCACACAGACCACCCCGACCGAGGTAGAAGGACAGGACGCCGCACCGCAAACGCTCAGCGTTGTGATCCCCGCCTATAATGAGGAAAATGCCGTCCGCGCGACGGTGGAAGATGTGCGCGAACATCTGGCCCCCTTGGGGATCGACTATGAGATCATCGTTGTGGATGATGGGTCCGAAGACAATACCCGCGCCGAAGCCGAGGCCAGCGGCGCGATTGTCGAATGCAATCAGGTCAATTCTGGCTACGGGGCCTCGCTGAAGCGCGGTGTGCGCCGGTCGAAATACGAGTATGTCGCCATTCTGGATGCCGATGGCACCTATCCCGCGCGGTATCTGCCCGAGATGCTGGAGATGTGCCGCCATCAGGATATGGTGGTCGGAGATCGCGGTGCGGCGATGAAAAACGTCCCGCTGTTGCGGCGCCCGGCCAAGAAATTCCTCTTTGCCTTCGCTTCATTCCTGGCCGAGCGCAAGATCAATGATCTGAACTCGGGCCTGCGCGTGTTCCGACGGTCCGAACTGATCCCTTTCCTGCCACTGCTGCCGCAGAACTTTTCGTTTACCACAACGATCACCCTTTGCATGACGTCAAACGGCAAGCGCATGGTCTATACGCCCATCGAATACGGCAAGAGGGTTGGCAAATCGAAGATCAAACCGATTGATTTCATCAATTTCATCATTCTGATTCTGCGCATCTCAACCCTGTTCAACCCATTGCGTGTGTTCATCCCGCTGGGGCTGGTGTTCATGGGGCTGGGTCTGATCAAGCTGATCTATGACATCTTTGTCGGCAACCTGTCGGAGAGTGCGATCTTTGCCTTCCTGGCCGCGATAATGATCTGGTCGCTTGGGTTGATCGCCGACATGATCTCGCGCCTGCATCTGAGGCCGTGACGTGACGCAAGCCCCGCATAGCCCTCGTTTCAGCCGCAAATGGTTGATCCGTGCCGCAGGTTCCGGCCTGTTGCTGGCGGTGCTGTTTTGGCTGTTGCCCTGGGATGCGATCAGGGCCGGGTTTCAGGCCACACCTTTGTGGGTCTTTGCGGCGGTTCTGGCGATCTTCGTCCTGGCTCATCTGGGGGCGGCTTTGAAATGGCGGATGCTTCTTGGCCCGGATATGCCCATCGGTACCACTTTTCGCGCGCATTTTGCCGGGCTGGCCGCAAATCTGTGCTTGCCGGGCGCCGTTGGTGGCGACGCCGTGCGTGCTGCGATGGCACAGGCGCAGCTGCGCGATGGGCCTCGGGTTGTAGCTGTGGCGATGATCGACCGGGTGATCGACATGGTCGCCTTGCTGATGCTGTCGGCACTTGGACTGTTGCTGGCGCGCGGGCATGAGACCGGCTTGGCCATCATCTTGCAAACGCTGGTTGTGCTTGCTCTGGTGATCGCCGGGTTTCTGGCCCTGCCCCGGCTCTTGCCGATGATCTGGAGGGTGATCCCCGCTTTGCCCGGGCGCGGCTTTGGCGAACGGCTGGCCGACAGTTTCCGCCTGTTGGCGGCACGTCCAGCCCTGCTGGTCAGCGTGTTTCTCGCCTCAAGCGTCGTGCAGATCGTTTTGGTCTCGATCGCCTGGTGGCTGGCTGTTGCCGCTGGCGCTGGTGTGGCCTTCTGGCCCTGGCTGTTTGCCTGGCCTTTGGCGAAACTGGTGGCCGTTCTGCCGGTGTCACTGAACGGTCTGGGCCTGCGTGAGGCCACGCTGGCCGGCTTTCTTTTGCCCTTCGGGGCCCATGCACCTGCGGTGGTGGCCGCGGGCCTGATCTGGCAAGCGGTGTTGTTTGCCGCCGGCGCCTTGGGCGCAATGATATTGGTTTCGACCGGCCAGGGCCTGAGCTTTGGTCGCAAAGAGGATATTATCAGCAGTGAATAAACCGGTGGAACAAAAACCCAAATACACCATTCTGGGCGGCGGCCCCGCAGGGCTTGCGACGGCACATCTGCTGGCGCGCGACACCGAGGCCGAGATCGCCTTGATCGACCGCGCGCCGAAGCTGGGCGGCAATGCCGGATCTTTTAAGATCGAAGGCATTATCACCGACTATGGCTCGCACCGGTTTCACCCGGCGGCGGACCCCCATGTGATGAATGAGGTCAAATCGCTCTTGGGCGATGACCTTTTGCTGCGCCCGCGCCATGGCCGGATCCGGTTGGGGGGACGTTGGATTCACTTTCCGCTCAAACTGGGGAATGCGTTGAAATCACTCCCCCTGCCTTTCGCCACATCCTTGGTCCGCGACATGGTCACCGGCCCGCTGCGCCGCGCGCCCGAGGGTCCGGCGACCTTTTCCAGCGTATTGCTGAAAGGTCTGGGACCTACGATCTCGGAAAATTTCTACTTCCCTTATGTGCGCAAGCTGTGGGGGCTCGATCCCAGTGCGCTGGCGGTCAAATTGGCTGAACGACGCGTGTCGGGTTCATCCGTGTCAAAGATCGTAATGAAGATGGTGCGTATGCTGCCCGGGTTGCGCGGCGAGACCACGGGGCGGTTTTTCTACCCCCGCAAAGGGTTTGGCCAGATCTGCGAGTCGATGGTAGAAAGCGCGCGCCAAAACGGGGCTGAAATCCGTCTGGAGGAAGGCATCGAACGGGTCGAGCGTGACGGCAACACCGTCACCGCTGTGATCACCAAAGACAAGGCCGGGGTTGAGACGCGGCATGAAAGCAGCCAGGTACTGTCAACCATTCCGCTGACCGCGCTTCTGAAAGCCATGCATCCGGCGCCACCGCCCGAGATCGTCGCGGCCGCCGAGGCGATCCGGTTCCGCAGCATGATCCTAATCTACATGGTGCTCGAAACCGGCCAGTTCACGGAATATGACGCACATTATTTCCCCGAGATCTCGATCCCGATCAGTCGGATGTCAGAGACCAAGAACTACAACAACGTGACCGCCCCCGAAGGCCTGACCGTTTTGTGCGCCGAGCTGCCCTGCGACCCAACCGATCCCTGGTGGGAGATGTCTGATGATGAGCTGGGCGCGCATTTCCAGCAATGGCTGGGCAGCGTCGATCTTCCGGTGAATGTGCCAGTGCGCAAAGTGATCACGCGGCGTTTGTCGCATGCTTATCCGGTCTATGATGTGGACTATGCCGATCACTTCGCGGTGGTCGATGACTGGCTGGAATCGCTGGATGGGTTGGTCAATTTTGGCCGTCAGGGCCTTTTTGCCCATGACAATACGCACCACGCCTTTGCCATGTCCTTTGGCATCGCCGATTGTCTGGGGGCCGATGGGTCCTTTGATCAGGCGAAGTGGACGCAATACCGCGAAAAATTCTCGCATCACGTGGTGGAGGATTAGACGCTTGGCAAACCCGGTGATCGATATTCTGATGTATCATTCGATTTCCGACGCAGGCGGGCCGACGTCGATTGCGCCGGATATCTTTGCGGCGCAGATGCAGGTTGTGGCCGATTCCGGCGTTGCGCTGATCACGCTGGATGATCTGGCGGATCATGCAAAGCTGCCTGCGCGGTCTTGCATTGTGACTTTCGATGACGGGTTCGAAGATTTCGCCAAAACCGCCTGGCCAACCATGGCCAAGCTCGGCGTTCCTGCCATTGTTTATCTGCCGACCGGATGTATGGGCGGTGCCGAGAACTGGCGCGGCTCCAATACGCCACCCCGCCCATTGATGAACTGGGACACGGTGCGTGATCTGGCCAGTGACGGCGTGCAGTTTGGCAGCCATACGGTGGCGCATCCCGATCTGGATGGGTTGGATGAGGCACAGCTGGAACAAGAGCTGGTTCAATCCAAAGCGACGCTTGAAGACAAGCTTGGCCGCCAAATCCGCCATTTCGCCCCTCCTTACGGGCGGGCACAGGCGCGCGTGCGAGCCCGGATCGCGCAGCATTATGATACCTCGGTCGGCACGCGACTGGGTTGTGCGGCAGCATCCGGCGACCTGCATGATCTGCCCCGGCTTGAGATGTTCTATTACCGCGACCCCAACCGCCTGCGCGCGCATCTGCGTGGACGCGGGCGCAGTTATCTGGGGTTGCGGCGTGGGTTGCGCGCAGTGCGAGACCTGAGTTCCAAACCCTGGGAGCGGACAACATGAGCGCTTTGCAATCCATCGCCCGCAAAGTGCTGCCAGAAAGCACGCGCCGCTGGATCACCGTTCAGCGTCAGAAGCACCGCCTGCAATGGCCGCGCGCGGGATCCATCGATTTTGGTGATTTCGATCGGCTGGCCCCGGTGTCCAACATCTTTGGCTTTGATCGCGGTCAAGCCATTGACCGCTATTACATCGAGGCGTTTCTGCGCCAGAACCGCGCCGACATCACGGGCCGCTGCCTGGAGCTGGGTGACCCGGCCTATATCGAGAAATATGGCCAGAATGTCTCGCAAGCGGATGTGTTGCATTATGTCGAAGGCAACCCGCAGGCCACCATTGTGGGCGATCTGACCAACGCGCCGCATATTCCCGACAACAGTTTTGACTGCATCATCTTCACGCAAACCATTCAGATGATCTATGAGCCGCGCGCCGCATTTCAGACTCTGTACCGGATTCTGAAACCGGGTGGCGTGGCTTTGATAACATCAGCAGGAATCGCCAAGATCGGACGCCGCCTTGGTCGCGACGATTGGGGCGAATACTGGCACTTCACCGCTCAATCCCTAAACGCAATGGCCCTAGAATTCTGGGCCGAAGACGGGATCACCATTCACAGTTATGGAAATGTAATGACCGCATGTGCCTTCCTTCAGGGCCTGGCCGCTGAGGAACTTTTGCCCGCTCAACTGGACCACCGAGATGAGGATTTCGAAGTCATCGTAACCGCACGATTGCAAAAGGAGGGCGCATGACAGAGATCATCCTGACGCCCGAGCAGATGCGCGGTGCACATGACTATCTTGGCGGTGACACAACCGTTCTGGGCCAGCTGTTTGATCAGGCCGAGCCCGGCCGGACCGTTAAGCTGCCTGTCACGCCTGAGACGGTGTTCCACATCGAAGGCATCTGGCGGCTGTTGGTCGACAAAGGGCTGAAGCCGTCCTTGATGCCTTCGGAAGGGTTGAACGCGCGGGAAGAGGAATTTGTCCACGACTTCAAACATTTCTTCCTGAAATCAGCCCCTCCAGGAGAGGCGAACCCGTCTTCGATGCTGTCGGATGCAATGGCTTTGTTGTGCCATGGCACAATGGCGTTTTTGACGCTGGGCCCCGGCCCGGTACCCGAGCGAAAGACCATGCCATCGGTGGTTCTGATTGGAGCCTATGGGGGCGAACATGTCGGAGATGCGGCCATTCTGGGCGGCGTTTTGCTGGGCCTGCATCATGACTACGGCACTGTCCACGCTACGATCATGAGCAAACGCCCCGAACACACGCGGCGCTTGGCCTCAGCGCTGGATACTCCGGTTGAGGTGACCGTAGTGCCCTATGGGCATCGTGAAATTGGCAAGGAAATCGCGGCCAGCGATGGGCTTGTCTTTGCCGGTGGCCCGCTGATGGATCTGCCGCGCATGTTGGTGATGCATCTGAAAGCTGCTCGCCTTGCAGCAATCCATCAGGTTCCATTTGTGGTGCGCAATGTGGGCGTTGGACCGTTCAAACGCAAACTCTCTCGCTGGATTGCGCGGCAGATTGCCATGCATGCGGCTGTGTTCACAGTACGCACCAGCAAGGCCGCAAAAGCGCCCGAGCTTAAGGGGATCGACGTCAAGATCGGCCATGATCCGGCCTTTGATTATCTCAACAGCCGACCTGCTGACCTGGGCAAGCTGACGGCGCCCGAACAGCAATCGGTGGATCAGCTGCTGGACGGCACCAAAGGGCGGACGCTAATCGGCGTCAATATACGGCCCATTCGGCATGATTGGTCTGACCGTGGTGAGGCATTTTCACGCGAGGCCGAAAAGCGGTGCTATGAGGAATGCAGCAAGGCGATGATCCAACTGGCGCAAACCAGCACCCAGCCGGTGACGTTTGTGTTTTTCCCGATGAACCCGATCCAGCTGGGCGCATCGGATCTGGAATCGGCCTTTATCCTGCATCAGATCGTAGAAGATCAGATTGATTTCCGGGTGCTTGAAGCTGACCCGGACGTGGATGGAGTGCTGTATCTGCTCCGCCGACTGGACGCGGCCATCGCAATGCGCTTCCATGGTTGTATCTTCTGCCTGTCGCAACAGATCCCCACTTTCGGGATCGATTACTACCCAGGTCAGGGCGGTAAGGTCGAACAACTGTTCACGGATAATGATCTGAGCGCGCGGGTTCGGATCATGGATCAAGTGCAGGCAGATTGGCTGCAAGACGGCCTGGATGCGGTGGTTCAGCAACTGAACGCATCACCGGAGCACAAGGATATGAAGCAAAGCGCCGAGGGTATTGTTTAGAGGAGACATGTTATGAGCGTTGGACAGAATATAACTGCGGGCAATGCAGATTGGACATTTGGCAACGACGTGCCCGACACGTTTGTGGACCACATCAAGGTTTCGGTCCCGCTATATGAAAGCGGCCATGATCTGGTCTGTCAGCTATCTGATTATTTCGTGAAAAAGCAGGGTGTCGCCTATGAGATCGGCACCTCGACCGGAGAATTGCTGCGCAAACTGGCCGAACATAACAGCCATAAGCCTGATCTGCGCTGGATCGGTCTGGACGTCGAAGAGGCGATGATTGCAGCCGCGCGCAAACACTGCGCCGATATCCCCCAGATCGAGATCCTGAACGAAGACATCCGTTTGATGGAGCTGGAAAAGGCGGATCTGATTGTCAGCTATTATACGATGCAGTTCATCTCACCGCGCGACCGGCAAGCGGTCTTTGACAAGATCTATGAAACGCTCAATTGGGGCGGCGCCTTCATCATGTTCGAAAAAGTGCGTGGACCGGATGCGCGGTTTCAGGACATCGTCACGCAGCTTTACAACGACTTCAAGCTCAAGAACGGGTTCTCACCGGAAGAGATCATTGAAAAGTCGCGCTCGTTGAAAGGCGTGATGGAGCCGTTTTCCACCCAAGGCAATCTGGACCTGTTGGGCCGCGCCGGGTTCAAGGACATCATGAGCATTCAGAAATATATCTGTTTCGAAGGCTTCCTGGCGATCAAGTAAAGTGTCCGGTCAAAAGACCGGACGCCCAAGGTTCCAGGTTAAGCTAGTGCCATCAGGTAGTCGTACCGTGACCAGATTGTCGCTGTCTCCTGCGATCATCTGGAACCGGGCCTGCTGCCAGTCGGGAACGGATTCAAGCTGCACTGTCTTCGCAGCTTGACCGTTCAGCAGAATTTGTGCCTCAGCCCCTTCATAATCGGCCAATCGCAACCGCAGATCCAGCGGTTCACCCGCGCGCAGTTTGCCTTTGGCGAACAGTCGGGCCGATCCATCCAGTTGCAGGGGTGCATCATAGGCGGGGACGCGCGCCCAGCGATCTGGTTTGAAGGCAAACCCATAGATACCGGCTCCCAGTCCCAGAACGATGCCCAAGAGCAACAACCATTTCAGGCGGACCATGCCGTGCCACACAAGCGTCGGTGCATTGGGGGTGGGACCATCCAGCGCAGTTGTGATCCGCCGCGCATAGACAAGCATTCCGAAGATGGCCAGCCCGGTCAGCATCACACCAAAAGCAAACCACAAGATGCGCGTTGCCATACCGCCCCATATGCCGAAATGCAGGCTATCTGCTGCTTCTCGCAGGCGGGTCATGGGGCCCAGCTCTTGCGCTGTGAACGCACCGAGTACTGCCGTATTCGATGGATCCAATGTCACCTTGTTGGCCCGCCCGCGTACCAACCACGCGTCAGCCTGACCTTGCACAACGATGCTTTGCCCTGGGAATGACGGTAAGATCACCAGCTCAGGTTCCAAGGTTGGGATCTCATCCTGCGCTACGCTGACGGCTCGTAGCACATCAGCCCCATCAAAGCTTGAAGGCAGTGGTTGCTGGCGCTTTTCGATCGTTTCAGCTGCAGGATAATGATATGGTGTCAAGCTGAGCACCCCAGCAAAATAGTACAAACTGGTCAGCGCCACGACGACAAGAAAAGGAAGTGACCACAGCGCTGTTAGTCGATGCATACCTCCCCAATAGGATCGCGCATTCATCTCCCGTTTCGGCCAGCGGAAAAAGCCGCGCCAAAACCTGCGGTAGCTTATTAGACCGGTGATAATCAGAATGATCATTATCGGTGCGGCCAATGTCACAACAAGAGTTCCGACCACGTGCCGAGTCAATAGGCTGTCGTGGAACGATCGGAGGATTTCTTTGAAGTCAAGCTTACCCGTAATGCCTTGAATTTCACCGGTTTGCGGGTTGGTCCACACCAGCGCCTTTTCTCCCCAAGGGGTCAGAATTGTGGTGTTATCCGCTACGAAGCCCGAAGCCTCACGCTCAATCCTCTCGATTCTGGCTTGCGGCCACTCGGTTCGGATATTGTCATAAATTGCAGCTACGGGCAGTGGTGCGCGCGGCGCATCCGCGCGGCGTGTACTATCAACCAACGCTTCGATTTCAGGTGCCAGAACCAGAACGGTGCCCGAGAGGAAAATGAGTGTCAGATACAGAACGATATTCAGACCAAACCATGTATGCAGCCAAAACAAAAAAGAACGAAAAGACTTGCGGTTGCTCATAATAGGTCCTGATAAACGCAGCTCGGCGCTCGGGTTAGTATATGCCCAATCCGCGTTGAGTCTATGCCGCGACCCTGCGGCATATGTGCTTTGAACTTAGTCTGAGGCGCGCTCGGGTGGCTTGGCATAAGCAACGCGCACGAGGTCGGAAAACAGGGATTTTCTACGTACCAATCCGCACAGAACAAATACCACCAAACCGGCAAATCCGGCCTGAACCCCCGTACCAAGCGCGAACCACACAGTCAGCGCCGCCAGCGCCGCAAGGCCCGGTATTACGCTCGGACGGATCAGGGACATCGCTCCGATCTGACGGTTCACAGCAAACTGCGTAATACAAGCGCTGGCGAAAACTGCGGCGAAAAAGCTTAGGGCGGCACCGACTGCGCCCAGATGAGGAATGCTTATTAGGGCTACGGTGATCAGGGCCAGTGCGCCTACGATCTCGGCGCGCAGCAGAAGCCTTTGTTTGCTCTTGGCAATCAGGGACCACCGCGCATGGCCGCTAAGCAACCGCAAGGGAAACACCCAGGACAGGCAGATCAAGACGGGGGCGGCCGTGGCGAAGGCCTCGCCAAACACAAGAGTCATGATCGGCGTGGCAAACAGCGTCAGGCTGAGTGCTACAAAAATACCTCCCCAGGCTATCACATGGATTGAGGACTGCATCATCCGTTCCCATCCGGCAAGGTCATTGTGCAGGCTGCGGGTGATCGCCGGGTATAGGTTGAAGTGATAGATAAAGCTGAGCACCAGCAGCGAGATCACCAACCGCTGAGCCGCACCAAGCCAGGCCGATTGTTCGGGCTCGGCCAGAACCGACAGCAGCATCATCGGCGCATAAAGCATGAAGGCCCAAAGCATGTTCGACAGACCAACCGCCGCTCCGGTTTTGAGGAAAGTCAGCGACTCGCGGATCGGCCAACCGGTTCGAAACGGCAGGCCCAGATAATACTGACCGGCAATGTAATAGACCGAAACCAGCAGCAACGTGGCGCATTCGATCCAGCCCACTGTTGCAATCGAGGTGCCCGGATGCACCAACAGAAACACGCCTGCGGCAAAGCCAAGCGAACGGATCGGGCGCGCCAGAGCCGCCAGATTCATATGTTCGAGCCCCTGAAACAGCCATTCCTGTTTCAAGGGCGCAAAAATCAGGCTGGCGATATAGATCCACAAGAGCGTCTGGCCCGTTGGTGTCAGATTGGCAAGCAGTGACAGCAAAAAGGCCGCGGGAATGACGAACAGGGCCATGATAAACCGCGCAACCGGGATCTGGCTGGCCAGAACGCCGGCGTCTGCGGGCTTTACAGCCAGTGCCTTGACCCCGATAGGCCCGACACCGCATTCGATGACGATGGCCGCAAAGGCAGCAATCGAAATAGCCAGCTCGATCGTTCCGTAATCTTCGGGGCTCAGCTGCCGTGCGAGATAGGCGAAGGTGATGAACCCGACGACCATGCTCAGCGCCTGCCCTCCGGCCAACGACAACAGATCGCGCAGAAATTTGGGGCCCGATTGCGAGAAGAACTTGCCCAGCCAACTCGTCGGTTGATCACTCGGGGGCATTTGATTTCAACACGACGATACCGCCGCCCGCCAAGGTGCCGTGGAAATAGTCGGCTTCGGAGAAACTCTCCTCAATGGTGCTCAGGATATCTGCGTGCCTCCGTCGGGTTACAGATGGAAAGGTATACACGATCCAGGTTTCCTGTTCGGGATCGTGAAGCGACTGAAACTCGGCCAGACTGTCCGCCCCGGCCCAATGCGGCGCAAAATAATCCCGGTATGGCGGCACGGTCAGGCCCAGGGCAATGACCTGAGCATCTGCGGCGCGGTGGGTTTCGACATAATCACGCGCGCCGGTGAAATCCTGTTTGGGATAGAGATAGTTCTTGGGCAACAGAACCAGCGTCGACACTATTCCCAACAGGGCCAGCCACTGTCCCGGATTGGCGATCGAAAGCCTCAGCCTGGTGGCCAACCAATCCCCCAGCCCGGTGGCGCCATGGATAAGGAACAGACAGATCAAACCAAGATCACCCAGAAAATACCTCGGCCAGACCCGGAACGACAAAGCGACCAGCAAAGCAATGGTCAACGCAATGTGCAGGACAAGCACCAGCGGCAAGACGGGCGCGGTTCGGTACAGCCGGACCATGGCAATGCTCATGACCGCAAGAGCCACCGGTAAAGCGGGCCCAAGGATCGGGCCAAGCCCGCGCACGATCTCGGCCAGAGTCCAAAGCGGGTTTTTCCATTGGGCGATGGACTCGGCCCGTACGGCATCTTCGGGCCCGGATTGTACGGCAGTGAATGTGGTGATCATCGAGTCGATCATGGGCAGGTAGATTGCGGCTGTCAGGGCAAGACCGAAAAGCGCACCGACCAAAGGCATCAGGATCGATCCGCGCGGGATCTCTTGCCCGCGCATCCGCATCAGCGCCAAGACCAAAATCCAGGTCAGCCCCAGCGCTGCAAAGTAAAACGCCGCCGACAGGTGGGTATACATGGCGCAGGCGAAGACAAAGCCAAAGCCCAACCAGATGCGCCAGCTGGGCCTGCGCATCCCTTCCAGCACAAGCACCAAAGCAATGAGCCCTAGAAACAAAAGCCCGGTATAGCCGCGCGCGTTTTGTGAGAACCAGACATGGTGGTAAGACACGGCCATCAATGCTGTGGCCATCAAAGCCTCGGGCACGGGTACAACGCGGCGTGCCAGCAGCCAAAGCGCCCAAAGGCTGGCTACGCCCCACAAAACCGCGGGCAGCCTGAGGGCCCAGGCGCTTTCCCCGAACAGTCCGATTGAAGCTTTGCCTTGTAGTGTGAAGAAGACGTGGTTGTTCAGGCTGTCATATTGCGTGAACAATTGCGCCAGCGGCAGGCGGACGTAATCGACCAGCGTGTTGACCTCATCATACCAAAGCGCGGCATCCAACCGCGCCAGACGCAAGGCCAGCCCAACCAACAGGATCCCCCCAAGGATCAGATATTCATTGCGCGAAATCGCAGGGGCCAGAGGCTGATCTGAGGAACGAAACCGGTTCATGGTACCAAAATAGCAAACACTATCCTGCATTGGACTAACGGAAATCTTGGTCCAAAGCCAGCATCGTCATTGGACGTGCCCAGCTTGCGGCCAGTATGTCACGCAAGCGTCAATTGTTTCCGACTATTCGAACACGCGGGTGCGGTCTAAGGTGGGTGAGTATTTGGTGACTCAGTGATGTGAGGGCATTCATGTTCGGTTTTTTCAAACGCGTTTGTTTATTTGTTTTCTGTGTTGCGGCTACGGGACAAGCGGCCCAGGCGCAGGACGCCACGATCCAGCTTTACCCCGATCAGAAATTCCAGACGATCAACGGCTGGGAGGTTCTGGCCCGTGGATGGGAATACGACAAGGCCGCGGATCGGTTTGATGGCAGCTGGTATCAGGACAAGGCGCTGCATGACCGCATCATGGACGCTCTGGTCGAGCAAGCCGGTATCAACCGCGTTCGGATCGAGATCCGGTCCGGAATGGAAAACCCGATTGACTATTGGGCTTTGTTTGAACGTGGTGAAATTGGCTATGAGAAGGTGAAAAGCCATTTTTATCATAAAGTTAACGACAATGGCGATCCCTTTAAGGCGCGAGCAGATGGGTTCCATTTCTCATATCTCGACTTTCAGATCGAAAACATCATCAAACCGATGCAAGAACGGCTGCAAGCACGGGGAGAAACGCTTTATATCAACCTCTGCGTGGTGGATTTCAAATGGGGCGGCGAAGAGCAGAGCAATTTCAACCTGGCCAGTAACCCGCAGGAATACGCAGAGCTTGTCACGCAAGCGATGCTGCATCTGAAGAATACTCATGGGATTGTGCCAGACGCGCTTGAGGTCATGTTGGAGCCAGAGAATACGAATGGCTGGCGCGGTTTTCATATCGGACGTGCCGGAGCAGCGGCGTCTGATCGTCTGAACCAGCATCAAATGGCGCCCGAGTTGTTGTTGCCCTCGGTTGTAAATGCGCGCAATGCGGTGCGTTATTTCGAGGCTGCGATCAGTGTTCCGGGCGTGGCCCCGCGCACGGGTGCGATCACCTATCACCGCTATGCCGGGCGTCGGGCTTCGGTTATGGGCGATATCCGCAATGCGGCGGCGCGGCGGGGGATCCGGGTGGAGATGCTGGAATACACCAATGGCAAGGTAGCGGATCTGATCCAGGATATGACAGTTGCGCAAGCCAGCGCCTGGCAGCTTTATTCGATCATCGCGCGGCATCCGCCCGCATCATCCGAGGTGGCGCGCAGCGTATTGTTCTATGGTGCGCCGGAGGATGGCAAGATCGGACTCTCGCATCAGGGGCGCAGTTTGGCGCAGTATTTCCGCTATGTCCGCCGGGGGGCCGAACGGATTGGTGCTGTCACAGATAACGGGGATTTCCTGGGCCTGGCCTTTGTAAACCCCGATTATGCGCTTTACCCCGGAGCGGTTGTGGTCATTCGCAGCCAGCGTGCGGGTGAGGTAGCTGTAAACGGCCTGCCCAACGGGCGTTATGGTGTCAGCTATTCTGGCGCGGGCGTGGTGACAGGCGAACTCCCACCGCTGACTGTTGAGGGGGCGCAAGCTACGTTATCGGTGCCGGCCAATTCTGTAGTGACGATTTATCCCGCGCCCTGACGCTCAAGACCCGTCCAAAGCGACTGCTTTGAACTGGTCGTTTTCGTATAGGACCGTCCCGTCCCATGGCGTATCTGCGTAAAGAACAGCGAAACTTGCACCCAACTGAGTGGCAGCCGGTATCCAATCGGTGTTTTCCCGATGGGCCCTACGCATTTCCCGCAAGGCACCAAAGCCGCGTTTGGTAAAGGGTCCATAGAGCGCCTCTAGCCGGTTGCGCCAGTTCATCAGCCCCGCGTCGTCAAAAGGGATTGCGGTAAAGCTGACCAGAACGCCGCGATTGGCCAACAGCCTGAACCGTTCCTGATCAGGTGGCACAACCCAGATCGCGCCCTCGGGGCTGATTGTGCGGGCCTGACGGGCAATATCCGCTTCGGCATCGCGGTGATCGGACCAGCTAAAGGCCGTTTTTGCCAACGGCCCGCTTGTTGATGATTTGGCCACCATGGCGAGGGCAAGAGGCAGGCCAATGCTGAGGATCACGGCCAGCATCACACTACCCCTAAAAGGTCGCAATAGAACCAGCGCCAAAAGGGCAAACGCCGCAACACCACGCAATGTTTGCATTGGCACGCCATAACGCCAGGCCAATGCCGCTGCGATCAGAACGCTGAAGCCCAACCCTAGCCAAATTACGATCTCAGCGCGGGTTTTCAAAAGCTTGCGCACTATCCAGACCGCAAGACAAACCAACAAAACCAGCGTCACCGCATAGGGCTGCGCGTCCGCGCTGGCCAGCAGCAGGATCAGCGCGCAGATCAGCGCCGTTGCTTGTTCTCGGGTATAAAGATCTCCGATCAGGCGGCCTAGCAACAGAAACCCGGCCCATTTCACCACCATGAGCATTCGAAACACTTGCGCCGTGGCCCAGAGGCGGCTGTGCTGGACATCTGTAAACCACAGGCTTGCCGCACATCCGACCAGCACCATCAGACAGACGAGCGCCAACATCAGGCTTTGCTTGCCCGGCAGGGCTCGGCGCGCGGCGAACCAGAGGAAAATGCAAGTTGTCAGGGCGACGAACAGCCCGGCCTCGATCCACGAGCGGCGAAAGAATTCAGTACCCAGATAGTGATGCGGCGCGCGGAAGCTGATCAGGATGTCAAAGAACTCTGCATCCGTCAGCTTTGCGCTCTCATGCCCACCCCCGGGCAGTGCCCAGAACACCACCATCAGCACAACAAACAAAACCCCAGCACCAACAATGGGTGCGACGGTGCGCAGACGGGGCTGGGTTTCAGGCGTCAACAGACCCACGATAACGGCGGCCAGAAAAGCCATCATGGCAATCTCGGTCCCGATCAAAGGATGCATCAGAGCGGCCGGTACAAAGGCGACAACTGAAAGCCAAACCCGTCCTGTGAACAGCAAAACCATCCCACCCAACGCCAGCGCGATGGCGACATTCGCGGGCTGAAAACTGTCAAAGCGCAAAAAGCCGGCCAGCCCCAGTGAGAAGCTGCCATTCGTGATCGCCAAAGCTGCGGCAAATAGTGCTCCGGTGCTGCTGGCCCCCACCAGATTGCGCGCTCCTAGATAAGTGACCGCTCCTAGCACAAAGGCGAACAGACACATCAGGCTGTGTACGACGATGGGCAAAGGCATCAGGCTGACCAATGCCGCCATCGCTTTTGCGTAATAGATCCGCGGGCCAAACGCGGTGGCATGATCGGTATAGAAATCCCCGGCCATGGCCGAGGGATCAAGCAGTCGGGCGATGATCGGCAGTTGCTCGACCTGATTTCCGTGACCAAACAACGCGCCCACCAGAGGCAACAGTGATAGCATCGCCAAAAGCAATAGAATCTGGAATGGGCCGGGCTGTGGGGATTTGGGCTGCGCTGACATCTTACCTATAAGAACTTGTTCAAATCGCCGAACATGTTGACACCCAATTCATACCTCAGCTTGCACGCCCAACCCAGAGCTTCGCGCGCATTGCGTTGATTTTCTGATCAATCCGCGAATGCGTGCCCTATTTGTTTCACCGCCGCGACGAATACCCTCCAAGCTTGGCGCACCTTGCGAAACCTGTTTATGCTGCACGCAGTTTCTGGGCCCGATTTGACGAGTAAGTTCATTGACATGAAGACGATTTCGATAGTCTCCCCCGCCTATAATGAAGAAGAGAATGTAGAACGCTGCTACAGCGTAGTGCGTGATCTGTTCGAGGCCGAATTGCCCGGTTATAAGCGCGAGCATATCTTTGTCGACAACGCGTCCGAGGATGAAACGGTTGAAATCCTGCGGGGGCTTGCAGCCAAGGACCCGGCCGTCAAAGTAGTGGTCAATGCGCGAAACTTTGGTGTGTTCCGGTCGGTTTTCAACGGTTTAAAATACGCCAAAGGCGATGCGGTTCTGGTCATGCTGCCGGTTGATCTGCAAGATCCGCCCGAGTTATTGCCCGAATTCGTCAAGCTTTGGGAAAACGGATATGAGGTTGTAGCAGGCGCGCGCACGGTGCGCGAAGAAAGCTTTGCCATGCGCTCGGTTCGCAAGGCGTTTTACTGGATCGTCAATCGTTTGTCGGATTTTGAGATCACGCAGAATGTGGGCGAGTTCCAGTTGCTGGATCGCAAGGTGATGGATGCGCTGATGGCGCATGAGGATCAATATCCCTATATTCGTGGCATGATCGCTTCGCTTGGGTTCAAGCGCATCATTGTGCCATATGTCTGGAAAGAGCGTAAACGCGGCCTGTCCAAACACAATCTGCCGATGCTTGTAGATCAGGCGCTGAACGGCATTTTTTCGTTCACCCGCGCGCCCATGCGGTTTTGCACCATCGTGGGCCTGTTCATCTCGATCTTCTGTATCGCCTTCGCGCTTCTGAACGTGATCTTGTTCCTTCTGAACCCCGAACTTGCCCCCCGCGGGGTAACCACGATCATCACGGCGCTGTTTTTCCTGTCGGGCATACAGATGTTCTTTATCGGGATGCTTGGCGAATACGTGACCTCGATCCACAACCAGGTCCGTCGCGGGCCCATCGTGGTGGAACGCGAGCGGATCAATTTGGATGACGACGTCAGCTAGCTTTTGGTGAACGGGAACCGCCCGGTCAGAACTTTGCCAATCAGCAAAAAGGACAGCACTGCCGCTGCGGGCGCCATAATCGCTTGTGCCAGATAGGGCGACAGGCCGGTGCCCAGGGCAAGCTGCAAGCCAAACGCGTTGAACAGGTAGATCACGCCGTAACATAGCGCATAGGCGGGGAACCTTTTGAATCCTTGCGCGGTTTCGGAAAAAACCAGTTTGGCGTGGGTGAAAAAGTTCCACAACACACCCAAGAAGAACGCCAGCGCCAGTGCGGGTTGCGGTGGCAGGCCCAGAAACACCAAAGCGGCGTAGATCAGGTAACCGACCAGAGTGTTCAGCAACCCGACCAACACGAAATGAATAAACCTGCGCGAGTCACTGCGCATCTTTGACATCCTTCGGCAGCAGATTTTGACGTTGCAGACAGTCCTTCAGACCGTCGCGCAGAGAATATCGCGGGCTCCACCCGATGCTGTTAAGCTTTGTCGTATCTGCGCAAATCACCTCCGGGTCCAAGACGGGCCGAGACCGTGCGCCGAGCCGGATCAGATCGGGACGGCCAAGCAGCGTAGCGGTTCCTATGATCAGGTCTTTCACTGGCTTAGCAGTGCCCGAGCCGATATTGACCGCACCGCCAAGCTGACTGTCCAGCACTGTGGCCAGAGCTTCGCCAAGATCACTTGCATAGAGAAAATCACGTCGCTGTAGGCCATCGGTACAGTCAACGGGTTCTGCGTTTACAATACCTTGGGTGATATCGCTCAGCAAGCGGCCAGGGGCCTCATTCGGGCCGTAACAAAAGAAGATCCGTGCCCAGCTGAGGGTGAGGCCAAGGTCTTTTTGCGCCGCAGTCAGCAGTTCTCCGGTATGGGCTTTGGCTTTGCCGTAAAGGCTGGCCGGAGCCAATGCGCTGTCCTCGCGCAAAACACCCGTGTCGCCCAATGCCTCTGGCGACCAGTCATATTCGGCACAGCTGCCCGCACACAGCACGCGTTGGCCCCCCGATGCTGCGAACTGGCGCACCAGATCAATCGTGGCTGCCGCCCAATCCAGGTTTTCAGGCGCGTGCCAGCGGTCTTTGGGGTCGTCGTGCCAGGCCAGATGCATCAGATACGAGGCCTCTGCCGCGCGGATTGCATCCCGGCGCTGCGCCTCATCCAACAGATCAGCCTGAATATCGTTTCCCGCACCGCGTCCCAAGGTGACAGTCTGAAAGCCGCGCTGCTCCAGAGCCCGATGCGCATGGGGGCCGATCAACCCCCCTGCCCCCGTCATCAGGACGCGGGGTTTCATCGCGAGAAGATTTCCAGTGATGGGATCGGCACCACAAACTGCGTGCCCTGTTCGGCCAGATCACTCAGTTGCTCAGCAATTTCATCGCGCAGGTTCCAGGGCAGGATCAGCACGAAATCGGGCCGCTCTTCGCGCAGGCGCTCAACCGGGCTGACCGGGATATGAGAGCCCGGCAGCAGTTTGTTCTGCTTGGCTGGGTTGCGATCGACACAATAGAGGATGTCGTCTGAGGTGATGCCGCAATAGTTCAGCAAGGTGTTGCCCTTGGCGGCTGCGCCATAGGCGGCAATGCTGCGCTTGCCCTGTTTGGCCGCACGCATGAAGGTCAACAGGTTCTGCCGGATCTCGCGGACCTTGTCATCGAACCCGTCATAGCCTTTGGGATTGTCCAGATTGGCCTGACGCTCTTTTTTGCGCATCCCTTCCACGATGGGCCGTTCGGTGCGGTCGGCCTCTTGCTGGCAGATATACAAACGCAGTGATCCGCCATGGGTGGGCAAAGTCTCAAGGTCGAAGACCCGCAGCCCGGCGGCAGCAAAGATAGTCTCAAGCGTAAGCAGGGACAGATATGTGTAGTGCTCGTGATAGATGGTATCGAACTGGACCTTTTCGATCAGGTTCAACAGATGCGGAAATTCAACCGTCCAAACGGCGTTGTCGTCCAGCAAAGTGGCGATACCACCAACAAAATCGTTGATGTCAGGCACATGCGCCAGCACGTTTGCCGAGGCCACCAATGACGGGCGCAACCCTTCGGCCACCAGTTGCTTGGCCAAGGCGCTGTCGAAATATTCGATCCGCGTTGGCACGCCCTTTTCGATGGCGGCGTTAGCGACCCCAGCTGCGGGTTCGATCCCCAGCACGGGAATGCCACGTTCCACAAAATATTGCAGCAAATAGCCATCATTCGACGCGATTTCGATGACCAGATCATCGCTGTCCAGCTTCAGCTGATTGGTGATAGTATCCACGTAATTGCGGCAATGGGCCAGCCAGCTTTCCGAGAAGCTGGAGAAATAGGCATAATCTTCGGAAAAGATATCCCCCGCCGGAACCGCATCTTCGACCTGAACCAGAAAGCACTTATCACAAACGCGGACATGCAATTCGTATTCAGGGCATTTGACCCCTGCATTTTCGGGTTTGACATACGAGTTTGCCAGCGGAGACATCCCCAGATCGACCAGAGTACGGGTCAACGGCGCGTGGCAATGGCGGCAAGTCGGGGACGTTTGCATTATACTTTCGAACCTCTGTTCTGGTAATCGTTAATCTGCGACAGGCAGAGCGCAGTGACGTCATCGCCCCGCGACCAACCCGCGTACCAATCCGCAACCATGCGTATCGTTTCTTCAAAATTCAATTTGGGCGCCCAGCCGATCTGACGGGCGCGGCTGCTATCCAGCCGGAGCGTGGTGGATTCGTAAGGCGCATCCTCGGGCATATCGATCTCGATCCGCCCTTGCCCCAAGGCACTTGTCAAAGCCTGCGCCACATCGATGACTGGTCGCTCATCCGATTGATCCGGGCCGAAATTCCACCCGCTGTCATGCCCGTCATGCTGGGCATAAAGCCCTTCGGCCAGCATCAGATAACCGCGCAGCGGCTCCAACACGTGCTGCCATGGGCGCACGGCGTTGGGCGAGCGGATCTCGACACGGCCTTCATCGCCCAGACACCCCCGAATGATATCGGGGACCAAGCGATCTTCCGACCAATCCCCCCCGCCAATCACGTTACCCGCACGGGCCGAGGCGATCCGACAGGGATGGCCACCTTGCGCGTAGGGAGCAAAGAAACTGTGGCGCATCGCTTGCGTGGCCAATTCGGTACAACCTTTTGACCCTGAATAGGGGTCGAGGCCCCCCATCGGGTCGGTTTCGACAAAACTGCGACCGTCCTCGCGGTTCTCATAACATTTGTCCGAACTTACGATGACGCAGGCCTGCACAGTCTTTGCCGCTGCGATGGCCTCAAGCAAATGCACAGTGCCCATGACATTGGTGGCAAAGGTTCCGGCTGGGTCCTGATAAGACCGACGCACAAGGGACTGAGCGGCCAGATGCAAGACGATATCCGGCTTGGTGCCCTGCACCACATTGATCAAAGCGGATCTGTCGCGGATATCGATCTGGTGGTGTTCAACATCGCTCTGACCGCTCAAATCCCACAGGTTGGGTGTGCTGTCAGGCAGAAGGCTTACGCCGGTGACCTCAGCCCCCATTTGATTTAACCAAAGTGTCAGCCATGCGCCTTTGAAACCGGTATGTCCGGTCACCAGCACGCGTTTGCCTGTCCAGAAATTCGGGTTCACGTCGCGGGGTTGCATCGTCAGTCCCAGATCTTCCAGGGTGCCTTGCCGGAATCCCACAGTTCTTCAAGTTCTTCGCGTTCTCGGATCGTATCCATCGGTTGCCAAAACCCGGGATGGGCATAAGCACGCAAATGGTCATCTTCGGCCAGTTTTTGCAACGGCCCCTGCTCCCAGATCGTGCGATCCCCGTCGAGATATGCACCCACTTCGGGCGACAGCACGAAGAACCCACCATTGATCAATCCGCCATCGCCAAGCGGTTTTTCCGAGAAATCCATGACTTTGTCACCTTGGGTGATCAATTGTCCAAAGCGGCGCGGTGGCGGAACGGCCGTCACGGTCGCGCGTTTGCCATGGGCTTTGTGAAACGCAATTAGGCTTGAGATGTCTACGTCACCAACACCGTCCCCATAGGTCAGGCAGAAGGCTTCCTCGTCCTTGAGCAAGGGCAGAACACGGCGCAGACGGCCCCCGGTCATGCTATTGGCGCCGGTGTCTATCATTGTGACCCGCCAAGGTTCGGATGCGCTGTGGCTAAGCTCTATCTCACCCGTCGACAGATCGACGGAGACGTCGGACATGTGCAGGACGTAATTGGCGAAATACTCTTTGATCACATAGCCTTTGTAACCAAGGCAAACGATGAAATCAGTGATGCCATGCGCGGCATAGATCTTCATGATGTGCCACAGGATGGGACGGCCACCGATTTCGACCATGGGTTTGGGAATGCGCACGGTTTCCTCGGCAAGGCGAGTGCCAAGGCCACCGGCTAGAATGACGCATTTCATGAAAACCCTCTCTTACTTTTTAACACTTTAACCCGGCTAGAGCCGTCACGTAATGGCGGCACCTTAACCCAACGTCGGATATGAGGAAATGACGAGCTGACCTGTCGGTGAAATTGGATCAAAATTTTTGACAATAGCTATGCGGATCGGAGTTTGTTGTGCGAAACGCAGGTAGAAAAGGCAAGGAAATCAGCACTTCAGAGCAATACCGAAACGTAGACCGAAGGCTTTGGCAAGCCTTCAGCTCCACTGCCTGCTGATTCTTTACTGGCCGCTGACGCCAGGCCGGATCGCGTCAGTGAACCCTGTCTGAAACCCCACTGCTCGCGGCTTCGGGCGTGATCACCATCCGACGGAAATCCCGCGCGAACATGGTCCGCGTGAACCGCCCCAGACCTGTCGGGTGCTCACCAAAAGTTTCAAGGCGCGACAGAAGCACCGATTTGATGCGCGGGTCGACCTGGGTGTCAAAGCCCATTTCCTGATCGAACCGGAACGCATCCAGCGGCGTGTCGAAATCACTGTTCTGCCAAGCCTCAATATCGTACCAGGTAGACCAGATCGGTGTATCCTCAAGGCTTTCTGCAAAAGGCACACTCAGCATGGTCGAGCGGTAATAGCTGATAATGCTGTAGAGCTGCGTCAGCGCATCACTATCGTCAGTCGGAAGCAGTTCGGCAATCGCACGATGCAGGAAGTCGAGCGCCTCTTCCACGATGATGAAACGGCCGATCATGGCGTATTTCGACAGAAGGTTACCACCCAGATCGCCCGAGATCAGAGCATCATAGTTCTCTTTGGCCCACTCCACACATTCGTCGCGGGTTTCGAACAGCTCTGACTGATTTTCGGTAAGGTAATCGTCGATCGCTTTCTGGAACCCTTCAGGCGCCTGATCCAAAAGCTCCTGCATTTTTCGGACCACCAGATAGGGGCGAATGCCCTGCGCGCGGCAGAACCGGAACGCCTCTTCGAAATTTCCTTCGTAATAGAAAATCGTCAGAAGCAGGTGGAACACGCGGGTGTCCAGATAATCCTGGAACGAGAAGCTTTCGCTTTCGACAACCATCTCTTCGGTTTCGACCACTGTATTGCCGGTATAACGGCCCAGGCAGCGGGCCACCACGCGGTGCCGGGTCTTGAAGCCGAACTTTTCGCGCGAATCCGGATTGGACAGAGGCGCGCCATGCAGCAGCATCAACTGATGCGCCGCAACGCGGCTGACACCGGTTTCTATCAACTGGTCCACCGCATCCATGAAGCTGGCCTTGGTTTCGCCGGGCATACACAGGATCAGTTCTCCATAGGATTGCATCCCTTTTGCATGCAGGTCCTGTTGAATTTCGGCGTAGGTCTCCAGCTTGATATTGTCGCGTTTGATGTTCTTCAGCACGGTTGGGTTCAGAGATTGAACCGATGACGTCATCGGCAAGCGCCCACGGGCCTTGTTCATCACCTTAAGGATGCGATCCCCGCGGTTTTTCCCGGTGGTGGTGCGGATGTATTTGGGCCAGTCATATTCATCCATCAGACCGCCGAGATAATCGGCAACCTCTTCATCCTGCACATACATTCCGAAATTGTCATCGGCAAAACACAGCGGGCTGGACCGGTCGATACGGCTGACCAGATAGTCCAGATCCGCCTTGGTACGTTCAAACGAATGACGGAACACTTTCGAGTTGGATTTGACGGCCGAGTTGCAGAAGGTGCAGGTGAACGGGCATCCTCGGGCAAGCTGCATCAGGGCAAAAAGCCCGGTGTCAAAGAACTTGTCCATATAGCCTGCCAGATAAGGCGACGGGATCTCATCGAGATCGCGAATGCGGGGCACCTCGGCGCCGCGTACCACAGCGCCTGTTGCACGATCATACCAAAGCGCGCCGTCGATGGGTTCTGCCTGCGCCGCCTTCAGGTCTTGATCACAATCGATATAGCGCTGAACGGTATTGAGGAAGGCGCGCTCGCCTTCATAGGTGGGCCCGCGCACATGGATGTCGATCTGCGGCATGGTGCGGATCCAGTCATCCTGTTCATCATGGGTCAGCGGAAAGTTTGGTCCGCCCATCAGCGTAAGTGTCTCTGGCGCGCGGGCTTTGACGTAATGCGCAAATTCCTCGGCCAGACGGTGGTTCCAGGAATAGCTGGAAAAGCCCACGATATCCGGTATTCCACGATCAAGAGCATCCTTGAACTCCGACGGGTTGCGGAAGATCTCGACCGTTACCGGTGTTCGGCTTTTTGCGTAAGCCGTTACATATGTCGCCAGGTTACCAACCCCCAATGGGTAAGTATCCGAAGTTTCGGTGACCAGGTTATGTCCTAGGTCGGCCAAAAAAATTTTCATCTGCAATCCTCTCAATGAGTGGAAGCAGCAGGCAGCGTCTCGTGCCGTCTTTTTTGTTTTTTTATGCTAAATTATGAGGTGGCTGCCGCCTCCGTAAACTGTTCGATCTCACTATCCTCGTTTGTTTTGATTTCAGATTTTGGGTCAATGATGATGGTGTCGCCGTCGATATGGCAGGCGACGCGTTTCAGCTTTGGCAAAGTTTCGCAGGCGGATTTACCTGTCTTTGCCTTGAAGGGCAGGTTGTGCCAGGGGCACACCACACTGTCGCCATCGACCCAGCCATTGGCTAGATCACCACCCGCATGGGGGCAGCGCCGTGTCAGCGCAACAACGTTGCCTTCGGACAGATGAGCCACGCAAAGCGCAGCAGATGCGCCACGTACCGTTCCCGGTGGCACCTCGGACAGGGGAACCTCAATACCGCGGTCGGTCTTTGTTCCGATGGCTTCGGCTGGATTTGGCTCGGGGTTTTCGGGCGCCATTGAGGGGATCAACTTGTTGCGCGCCCGCAGCGCAAGGCTGGTGACATAGCTGGATTGCAGCTTTGCCGGCCACTCTGCCAACGGGTTCAGCGCGCCAGAGCCGCTCCAGCCGGAATAGACGTAATTGTGGTGGTGCAGCTGCGGAAAGACCGGACGGTCGACAGACAGGCGGCAGGAAATGGCAAAGCGCGTTTCATTCGTGCGGTTCAGCTCGGATCCATGCACGTGATCGGTGTGGAAAATGACCACATCGCCGGGATGCAGGTCAAAGGTCCAGGTTTTGTGCAGCTTCTCACCATCAGAGATATTGCCGGAGGTTTCGAACTTGTATTCGCCAACATAGTCGTCGGGATAGATGGTCAACCCGTTGCCGGGTCGGATGCGGCCCATTGCAAACCAAAGGTTCATCCCGTTCGATGGGCAATCCAGCCAGCTGTCGCGGTGCGGACCATGTGCCGCGATTTTGCCCTGACCATAGGTTTTGGCGAATTTGTTGAACTCGTCCTTGTGGCTGCGGGCAATGTCATAAGGAATATGGAACCGTACATTGGGTGCGCGTTCGTAAAAGAAGGTTTCCACATCCGGAAAAGTGCCCTTCATGAAACGATCAAGAAAATCATGGGTCAACGGCTCGATCTCGGCATAGACCGCGTCGGTCACCTTGGGGATATCAATCGGCGAGACCCATTCGTGAATGCGGTGAAACCCGTCGCGTTCGGCGCGGTCTGCGGCTTCTTTGCCGACAGAAGCAGTTATCCCGCGGATCGTCGCTTCGTGCCACATGTCATAGAGACCAAATGCCTGCAGGGCCTGACGGAAAACGTATACTTCGCCATCCAGGACCTTTTGCTGCATTCCCGACCGGTTCAGGCCTTCGCCCTGATCAAAACGCAGATCGTGGTACCCCATAACACTTTCACCTTTCAATGCACTCGAAATCGAATCAACCAAACGCCGCACCATCTAAATGAACAGCGATGGCATCCTTGTTATCTTAACATGTTTTTGCACGAAAAAACCCATTTCATGCAATTCCCTTCCCCGACTCCGGGTATCTTTTCGGCATTCTTGAGCCTCAAATCCGGCTCAGATACATAATTGTTGCACAACAAGAGACAATTTCGCGGCAGGTTGCTGTGGCATTGGCAAAGCTCTTCGGAAGTTTCTAAGCTTTGTGCATAACCGGATTGCGATTGCAGTTAAGATTTTTTGGATTGAGTACGCGGGACAAGACATGACCCAGATTGGCCAAACCGGTCCGGACACGGCTGCACGAAAACCGGCTTACGAACAGCTTTGCCGAGACAATCTTGTTTCGCTGATCTTGGTGGGCGAAGGCGACACTGCCGTCGACGAACATGGGTTGCGATCGATATCGCGCTTTGCCAATGCGCGCTTCGACTATCATGAGCTGATCATTATCGCCTCGGACCGTGCGCCGGATTGGGACAATCGGTTGCGGCAGATCGGTCAGGAAATCGAACATCTGCGTGTGCTGAGCGTTGACCGTCAAAGCGACTATGAAGACATGGTCATTCACGCCATGCACCACGCCATCGGCGATTACATCCTGTGCATGGCCCCGGACGCTGCTTCCGAGGCCGAGTTGGACCAACTGCTCGACCATATCGCCGGGGGTGAGTTTGATGTGGTCAAAGCTGTCTTTGACCCCGCACAGATCCGGCGGCGCGACCGTGTGACTGCCAGTGTGATGGCAGGGGTCATGCGGTTAGTTACCGGCCAACAGATCGAATCCTTTCAAGCCCGCGCTTTTGTGCTGACCCGCACCGCCATGTCGCGGTTGGAACAGATGGGTGATATCCTCAAGTTTTTCCGCATCCTGGATCTGTCTGCGCATCTGTCGCAGAAACGGGTCTTTGTCTCGCGCCCGCCCCGCCGCCGTTTTCTGGCAGGGTTCAGCGACAAGGCGCGGCTGAGCGCCGAGCTGGTCTCGCTGTCCTCTGAACGGCTGGTACGCAGCTTTGCGCTGGTCTGCCTGTGCCTGTCGCTGCTCAGCATTCTGGCCACGCTCGGGGCGATCATCACGCGCTTGGTTTTGCAAGATGTGGCCCCCGGCTGGGCCTCGCTTGCGGTGCTGTTCTCGGCCTTGTTTGCCGCGAATTTTGGCGTGTTGTCTGCGATCTGCCTTGGACTGCTGCAATTGCTGAGACAGGGCCGACGTCGGCGCGAAAGGGATTTGGTTTCGGAAATCAGTGGCGGTGACCTCTATCACGTCAGCGCCGCGTTGAACGTAGAAGGATCGGACGAGAGCAAATGACACATGCTTTGATCGGTCATACCGGTTTTGTCGGCGGCACGCTTTGGGGCACAGGCCGCTATGACGTTGGTTTCAACTCCAAGAATTTCCGAGACATGGAAGGCCAGAGCTTTGACACAGTGACCTGCGCCGGGGTGCAGGCGCAGAAATGGTGGGCAAACCAGAACCCTCAAGCCGATTGGGACGGCATAGCGCCGCTTTTGGACTTGTTGGGCACGGTCAAGACGCGCCGTATGATCCTGATCTCTTCGGTGGATGTCTATCAGACACCAGTGGGCGTTGACGAAAACAGCCCCACGCCCGTGGACGGGCACCATCCTTACGGGCTGCATCGTTTGCAGGTCGAAGACCGCCTGAACGCCCTGTTCGACGATTGTCGTATTATCCGCCTGCCCGGTCTTTACGGCGCAGGTCTGAAAAAGAACCTGATCTTTGACACGCTGATGGCGCGGGACCTGTCCGGCTTTGACGCAAGATCCGAGTTTCAGTTCTATCACCTGAAACGGCTTCAATCCGATATCGACCGCCTGTGCGAGACGGGTATTCACAAGCTGAATTTGGCGACCGAGCCGGTGTCAGTGAAAGACGTCATTCACAGCATCAACGGGCAATCCCACACGCTGGAGCTGTCGCGCCCGCCAGTGGAATATGACATGCGCACGTGCCACGGGGGTATCTGGGGCCAAGACGAGCCATATCTGGTCTCGGCTAAAGATTGTCTGGCCGATATCGCCGCATTTGCGGATGAGTGGCGGCGCGAACACCCATGAAACTTGCGGTTTCGAACATCGCTTGGACGGCAGAAGAGGATGCCGTGATCGCCCAGCATCTGCGGGATGCAGGGGTGGATGCGCTAGAAGTCGCGCCGTCGCGGGTGTTTGCCGATGTTGCCGCGGCCACTTCTGAGGATGCGCTTGCGGTTAAGGCGGACTGGGCCGCAGAGGGCCTGCCGATCGTGTCCATGCAGGCACTTTTGTTTGGGCAGCCCGACCTGCGCTTGTTCGGTACCGCCCGGGATCAGGACGCTTTTGTAGATTATCTGGCGCATGTCATGGCACGCGCTGGCGAGTTGGGCTGTGGCCCGCTGGTCTTTGGCTCTCCGGGCAATCGCAAGCGTGGGGGGCTGAGCCTGGATCAAGCCTATGACGCAGCGCTACCGGTGCTGCGCAGAGTTGCAGAGATCGCCGCTGAAACAGGCACGTATTTCTGTCTTGAAGCCAACGCCACAGGATATGGCTGTGATTTCATGACGCAACTATCAGAGGCCGCCGAGATGGTGCGGCGCGTTGATCATCCCAACATGCGGATGGTTCTGGACACTGGTAATATGCTGATGGCCGGTGAAGACGTAACTGCCGTTGAACCGGTCCTGCCGTTGGTTCAGCACGTCCATTTCAGCGCCCCGCAACTGGCCCCGATTGCAGAGCATGCCGCCTTTCTGCGTCAGGTTCTGAGCGGCCTGAAAACTGCAGGTTATGCTGGTTATGTCACGCTTGAGATGCGTAAAACAGACAGCCTGACGCCTTTGCTGGAAAACCTGGCGTTCCTGCGCTGGGAACTGGATGAGGCTATGGCATGACGCAACTGCCTCAGTCGGCGGATGTCATCATCATTGGTGGCGGGTTCTATGGGGCTTGTCTGGCCTTGTTCTATCGCTCCGTCGCTGAAAATATCGTGGTGCTTGAGGAACGCGGAGGTCTGCTGGAGCGCGCCTCTTACGTCAATCAGGCGCGCATTCACACCGGGTTCCACTATCCCAGAAACTTCAAGACCGCGCGCCGGTCGCTGTCTTTGTATCAGCGGTTCATTGCGGATTTTCCGTCAGCCGTATTTGGCGATTTCACCATGCTCTATGCCGTCGCGCGGCATGGTTCACGCGTGACGCCGCAGCGATTTGAGAAGATGTTTACCGATCTGGGCGCACCGATTGAGCGGGCCAATCCGACAGAGGTCGCGCTGTTCAATCCCGCTGAGGTCGCGCAGGTCTGGCGCTGTCAGGAATATGCGTTCAACGCAGCGGCTTTGCGCAAGGATCTGGAACACCGTCTGGCACAACAGGGTGTCTCGGTGGCGATCGGGGCCAAGGTTGTCGCGGTCACCCCGGACGGCCCTGATGCGCCGATCCGCGTTGCTGTGGACGGCCATGGAGAGATCCGCGCGCCAATCGTCATTGATGCCACCTATGGTCATCTGGCAGGCCAAAGCGACAGCGGCAACAGGCTGGGCTTCAAATACGAACTGGCGGAGGTTGCCCTGATCGACCCGCCTGCGGCGCTGAAGGGCGTGGGCGTCACCATGATGGATGGTCCGTTCTTTTCCACCATGCCCTTTCCGGCCGAGGATGCCTATTCCCTGACCCATGTGCGCTATACCCCGCATCGCGCCTGGTTGGCCGGGCAGGCGCCTCAAGCGGCGGCGTGCAAAAGCCACTGGATGCATATGTTGCGCGACGCCAGCCGTTACCTGCCCTCTCTGACAGGGGCCACATGGCGCAAGTCTTTGTATGAAACAAAGACGGTTCTGCTGCGTAATGAACGCGATGACGGGCGTCCGATCCTGCTGGACCGAGACACGCGCCATCCGGGTCTGATGATGGTCATGGGGGGCAAGATCGACAATATTTATGACCTGTTCGAGCGTCTGCAAAGCGACGGTGGGCTGGCCCAAAACGCCCATACCGGGTTCATCGAGCGGGGTGGCGTGGCATGATCAAACCCTCGGAAATCGGTCAGATGGCCCGGTTCCTGACCACCGCAGCCGGCGGGTTGGTTCTGGATCTGGCGGTCGCCAGCTCGATGATCCTGATCTGGGCCTTCAGCGACCCTGTCGCCGCGTTTGTTGGCCTTGGCTGCGGCATGGTCTTTAATTACTTCGTTCACCTCAGCTGGACCTTCAAAGATCAGAACAAACGGGCCTCATTCGGTCATTTCCTTCGTTTTGCAGTGGGTGTCGGCGTGGTGCTGGTGTTCCGCATTGGGCTTTTGTGGGCGATGGAGGCCTACGGGATGCAGGCCTATCTGCACCCCACCATCCGATTGGGCATCGCCGCAGGCCTGTCTTTTGTCTTCAGCTATTTGATTTGCAGCCGGCTTATTTTCAGAAACCAGTCCGCAAACCCAGATACCGAGGGGCTTTATTGATGCGCGCTGCGATGCAATTGATTTTGGCGCTTGGTTCTCTGGCAATCCTGATCGGGATGTTGGCTGTGGGCCCCAGATTGCTCCCCCCGGATCCAACGCTGCCAAATGTTGCTGCGATGCAGGGGTATAATATTGGACTGGCCTGGATATTGATCTTTGTCTGGGCGGTTTTGGTGATCTTGCTAACCAGCCTGCCCGCCCGGACCCATGCGGTTGAGGCCCAAGCCACGCAAAGGCCCGTTTCGCTTGTGCAGGCTTGGGTAGAGCGTCTGGTGGTTACCCTGCCCCTTCTCGTTTTCTATTGGCCTTCGGCCATTGCGCGTTTTGGCCCGCATATCGAAGACAGTTACTTCATCGCCGCGTTGCACCGGATATCCTGCGGGCAACTCCCTTATCAGGATTTCGAGTTCCTCTATGGCCCTTTGATGCTGATCCCGGCCGCGATGCTGATAGGCGACGATTTCTCACCGCTTGGCTATTACTGGATTTATCTGGGTCTACAGGCGGCGTTGCTGATCATCGTCATGGCGGTGCTTCAGCGGCTGATTCCGCAGACCGGCAAGCGCTGGCTGGCATTTGTCTTGCTGCTGCCCTTCTGGGTCGATGTCTTGCTTGGGCTGAACTGGATCGCGTGGCGTTATCTGCCCGCCATTCTGGCCATTGTCCTTGTTGCACATGCGCCCAGAAAACCGGCAATGCTGGCGCTTGTTGCGGTTCTTCTGGGGATCGGTGCCGGGTATTCGCATGAATATGCGATAGCAGGTCTGGTTGCTGCCATTGCCATTCTGGTGCTCGATGGCTGGGACCAGCCGCGCGCTTTGGCTCTGCGGGTATTGGGGCTGACCGCCCTGACAATTGTCATTTGGTTGCTGATTGTGTCCTGGGCGCTTGGCGGCACTCTTGCACCCTATTTCACCCAAACCTTGCAGGTGATGTCTCGTGCCAGCGCCGAGGGTCTGGGTCAGTTTTCCTTTGGGTGGAGCCTACATAGCCTCGCCTTGTTCGGCCTTCTGGCGGCGGCCTGTGTGGCGGCGGGGTCGGGCGTGCGGCGACTGGCGGGCACGCACGCAACCGAAGGGGATCTGATGTTGATGGGTTCGGGCGTATTTGCTGTGATCACGCTCAAGATTGCGCTGCAACGGGCCGATTTTCTACACCTCGCCGTGCCGTTTGTGCCTTTGATCCTGGTCTGGCTTGCGGGCCAACAGACCGCTTTGTTTCGCGTATCCCTGCCGCTCAGACGGTTTGGGGTTGCGATGATTGCATTGGCGGCCTGCGCGCAATTGGCGGGTCATGCGCCTCTGGGCCGCTGGGTTCTGTTCAGCAACCTGCGGGGGCTGTTCCATGAGGTGACAGGCCGCGACACCGCAGGCGCGATTGAGGCGCGCGGACCATCGACACAGGCGTTCCGCACCAAGGCGCAACCAGCGCGTGTTGATATGGCCGCCCGCCTCGCCGCGCCGGATTTGGCTGGGCGGCCTGTGATCTTCTATGGCAATCTTTGGAAAATGGCGGCCGAAACAGGCACTTGCCCGGCAGGATTTTCGTTTTATGACATCCTATATACCGACCCGTTTAACCCGCTGTCCCAGACCGCCCGTGCAGAGGGCACAATTATTGTCGCTCGCGCAGATGACCTAGCGGACTTGACAGCAGAGACCGGGACAGAGCCCAAGACACAGGTCGCCAAATCAGGGCTTTTGCCTTGGATTATCGGCGACGTCGCCTCACAATCAAAACTGGAAAACCAAATCGAGTTTCGCATGTGGCAACAGGCTTTGGGGGTGGATCTGGTAGAGGACTTCGAATTGTTCGACCAGTCAGGGCCTTACGTTTTGATGGAGCAAAAAGATGACTAATCAATTGCTCTTTTCCATCATCATGCCTGCCTATAACGAAGAGGACGTGATCGAAGATACGATCCGCGATCTGTGTGAGCATCTGAACACGACCGAGTTCCACTATGAGTTGATCGTCGTCGATGATGCCAGTTCGGATGCCACCGCCGAAATTCTGAAGAAGCTGGTTTGGGATTATCCGAACCTGCGCAATATCCACAATGCAGGCCCGAACGGGTACGGATTTGCGATCCGCAAGGGGCTTGAGGTGTATAAGGGCGATGCTGCGGTTGTTGTCACCTCGGACGGGGCCGATGCGCCGCAAGATGTGGCGGCCTATTTCAAATGCATCGCGGATGGGGCCGATTGCGCCTTTGGCGCACGGTTTGGGCCGGATAGCACCGTGGTGGGCTATCCACCCGTCAAACGCATAATCAACCGGGTTACAAATACGCTGATCGGCTGGATGGTTCGCGCGCCCTACCGGGATTTCACCAACGGGTTCAAATGCTATCGTCGTGCAGTAATCGACGACATGCAGCCGCTGGTGGCCGGTCAGTTCAACATCACGATCGAAATGTCTCTTAAGGCTGTTCTGGGCGGTTGGAACTATTCGGTTGTCCCCAACGATTGGCGGCAGAGGGATGGCGGGGAGTCCAGTTTTAGCATTCTCAAGCTGATCCGCCCGTATGGGGCCACTCTGCTGTATTGCCTGCTGCGCAATTACCTTATGTCTGTGCGTCGGTAACTGCCATGAAACCTTTGCGAATTGCCATGGTCACAACGTTTTACCCGCCCTTCAATTTCGGCGGTGACGGGATTTATGTGCAGCGTTTGGCCCGTGCGCTGGCCGCGCGGGGGCATCATGTCGAGGTTATTCACGACACTGACGGGTTCCGCCAGCTGTCAGGCCGCACCCCCGATCTGCCATCAGAGGATGGGGTGATTGTGCACCGTCTGGGCTCGCGCTTTCCGATGCTTGGCGCTTTGGCTGTGCAGCAGACCGGCCAGCCACTGTCGCATAGACGCGCCTTGCAAGAGCTTTTGACGGACCGGTTTGACGTCATCCACTACCATAACATCTCGCTGATCGGCGGGCCTGGGATCTGGAAGATTGGCACCGGGATCAAGCTGCATACCGCACATGAGCACTGGATGGTTTGCCCCTCGCATATATTGTGGCGCGACAACCGTGAGATCTGTGACGAAAGGCGTTGCCTGCGTTGCGTGCTGCGCCACAAGCGACCGCCGCAGCTGTGGCGCGCGACCGACCTTGTGGCGCGCGAGGCGCGCCATGTGGACGCGTTTTTGATGCTCAGCCAGTCTTGCCTGGACAACCATCGCCGCTTTGGGTTCACAGCGCCTGCGCAAGTGATCCCCTCGTTCTTGCCTGACGCGCCCGAACTGCCCGAGCAACCCTCGATCCACCCGCGCCCGTTTTTCTTTTTCGCCGGTCGATTGGAGGTGATCAAAGGTTTGCAGGACGTCATCCCCGCCTTTGACGACCGATTGAATGCCGATCTGCTGATTGCAGGCGATGGCGAATATGAACCTGAACTGCGCCGTCTGGCCGAAGGGAAATCCAACGTGCATTTCCTGGGTAGACTACCGCCCGAAGATCTGCGGCGATACTATCGCGACGCACTGGCCGCTATTACACCTTCGCGTTGCTATGAGGTCTTCCCGCTGGTTGTGCTTGAGGCGTTTCGCGACGGCACGCCGATCATCGCCCGCGATCTTGGTCCCTATCCGGAGATTGTTCATCACACCGGGGGTGGGGCTCTGTTTCGATCAACCGATGAGCTTGCGAAAATCCTGCGGCAATTTGCGGATGATCCCGCCCTGTCAGCCAAATTGGGGCAGAAAGCGCTTCGGGGATTTGATGAAAACTGGCGAGAAGACGTTGCCCTGACGGCCTATTTTGAAATCATCGAAAATCTGAGAGAACAGCGATCTTGAAGACGCTTTTGGGTTGAACGGCCCATCTGAGCCCGTATGATCAAAACTTAATATCTTATTTAAACCCTCAGCTATTTTCATTCCAGTGTTGCGAACATATCATTATCCACCTGAAAGGCCCAGTTTGTGGGGGCGACTCCCTATTGTTGACAAATTTGTCCCGCATGTTTCGGGGCATTCCGGTGGGGTGAAGATTCTTCGGTGGTTAGTGAGTTGAAGGGAGAGAGTTCGGTGAAGGCCATTTTCTGTGGCAATGAAGCGCTGCTGCTACAATCTGCGCAGGTTTTTCTGGATCGCGGCGGCGAAATTTCGGGTGTTCTATCGCGGGATCCAAGGGTTGTGTCTTGGGCGGTTGAACGGGATTTGCCGGTCTTTGCAAGCGACCAAGAGGCGGTCCAATCCGCGGCGCAATGTGATTTTCTGTTCAGCATTGCCAATACACAGATACTGTCCGCAGATCTGATTGAATTGCCTCGGCTTGCTGCGATCAACCTGCATGATGGACCCCTGCCTGCCAGAATTGGTGTCAACGTTCCGGTCTGGTCGATCTATGAAGGGCAGACGGCCCACGCAATCACCTGGCATGCGATGCAGCCGGGTTTGGCGCCGACGCGTGCCTATCTGATCCGCGAGTTCGACATTGCCCCGGAAGATACCGCCTTCAGCCTAAATGCGCGCTGTTATGAAATAGCGCTTGAGACCTTTCCGCAGCTTTTGACTCTGTTAGAGCAGACCCCGGAGCCCGCGATCATTTTAGCAGGTACGGGTCAACGCTATAATCATACGAAGCGCCCGGCCCATGACGGGCAGCTTGATCTGCAACTGTCCGCGTCGGACCTGATGCGCCAGATCCGTGCTCTGGACCATGGGTCTTACAAGAACCCGATGGCTTTGCCCAAGCTTTGGACCGGACAGCAGGTTTTGATGATCCGTTCTGCCAAGTTGTCCGGTGCAGCGAGTGGTGTTCCCGGTCAGTTGATCGAGGTCACAGGCGACACAATCACCGTGTCCTGCCAGGATAGCGATCTGGTTTTGCACGGCCTGCAAGACGCAAACGGGAACGCGCCCAAAGGGCTTGAGCAGGGGCATATCCTGCCTCCTCCTCTGAATGTTGATATCGGCCTGTCAGAAGGCAGCGCCAAGCAAGAGGGCAACTGGGCCGCGGCTCTACTGTCTGCAAAACCCGCTATTCCGCCCTATCCGCGCAACACGATGCGCAACGATGCGGTACAGCAGCGGATTTTGGTGGACATTCCCGCCAAAGCCGATGCGATGCAGCTTACAGCAGCTTGGCTTGCGTGGAATGCGGGCTTGAACGGTGCGCAAAACGCTTCGATCTCTGTCCTGTCCACGCCGGGTTCGGCGCTGTTTGCGGGCGACCGCCCGATGGGACTGGACATCGATCCCGAGCAGCAAGTGGAGCAGTTTCTGGCGCAGGCCAGGGCCGAATGGGAGCGTGTGACCCAAGCCAGCCCCATGGCGGTCGACCTTCCCTTGCGGATGGGTGCGCAGCGCGATCAGGCGTTGAATGCCCTGTCCGTCGCTGTCGATCTGCGCACCAGTCCAGCGACGACCACACAGGACTTTGTGCTGATCCCCGCCGAAGGAGATCTACCCGCCAAGCTGAGTGTATCCCCTGCCCTGATGACTGATGCGGTGGTGCAGGCCATCGCGCGTGATTTCGCGGCGTTCTTGCAATCGATGCTGGACAGGCCCGAGGCCGCTCTGGGCGATTTGCCACTGGGCACGCCCACTATCGCCGCGCGCTCGGATGAGGCATCAGATGGCGTGGCCAGCGTCCATGCCGCTTTCAGACGTCAGGTCGTGGACACCCCGGATGCCACTGCCCTTGAGGTCGAAGACCGCCGGTTCACTTATCGCCAGCTTGATGCAGACTCGGATGCTTTGGCTCGCGTCTTGCAAGCGCGCGGGGCGCAGCCGGGGCAGATTGTCGGCCTGTGTCTGGAGCGCAGCGCCGATCTGGTGGTTGCGATGCTGGCCATCCTCAAGACCGGTGCCGCCTATCTGCCGCTGGATCCGTCTTACCCCGAAGACCGTATCACCTATATGATCGAAGACAGCGCGGCTGGGCTGATCGTCTCAAGCCCTTCTGCGGCGGCGCGCCTTGCCCTGCCCCCTCAGATCACCGTTATGGCGTCGGAACGTGATCAAAGCGGCGCGCCGCTTCCTGATCTTGGAGCCGAAAACGATCTGATGAACCTGATCTATACGTCAGGATCCACAGGTCGGCCCAAAGGGGTGATGATCCCGCATCGCTCTGTTCTGAATTTCATGGCCGGTATGGATGACGAAGTGCCACTGCGCGCCGGATCCCGTTTGTTCGGTGTAACCTCGGTATCCTTCGACATCTCTGTGCTCGAGATTTTCTGGATCCTGTCGCGCGGCGCCACGTTGGTGTTGCAAACCGATGGGGCTAGCGAAACCGTCCTTCCCGATTTCTCATTGTTTTACTTCGCGTCCGAGGCCTCGGGAACCGGCCATCACGCCTATCGCCTGTTGATCGAAGGGGCCAAATTTGCTGATCAGAACGGGTTCAAGGCGGTCTGGACACCGGAACGGCATTTCCACGCCTTTGGCGGGCTCTATCCTAACCCGGCTATTGCTGCGGCCACCTTGGCGGGTATCACCAGCAATATTGAATTGCGCGCAGGCTCTGCCGTGTTGCCCCTGCACCATCCCGTGCAAGTGGCCGAAGATTGGGCGCTGGTTGATAACCTGTCGAACGGGCGCGCGGGCATTGCTTTGGCGTCAGGTTGGCAGCCCAATGACTTTGTTTTGAACCCATCAGCCTTTGCCAGGCGCAAAGAGGTGATGATCGAAGGCATCGATACGCTGCGCGCCCTCTGGAAAGGCGAAGAGCGCAGCTTTCCGGGACATGACGACAAACCGGTTTCGCTGGAAATTCACCCGCGCCCGGTGCGTGGGGACATACCGCTTTGGCTGACCGCTGCGGGCAATCCCGAAACCTTTGCTGCAGCGGCCCAAGCTGGGTGCGGGGTTCTGACCCACCTTCTGGGGCAAAGCTTTGACGAGGTGGCGGAAAAGATCCGTGCCTATCGGCTCGCCTGGCGCGCTGCCGGGCATCCCGGAAACGGACATGTTGTGTTGATGCTGCACACTTTTGTTTCAGACGACGACGAGAAAGTGCGCACCCAAGCCCGCGAGCCGATGAAGCAATATCTGCGCTCTTCCGTGGATCTGCTGAAGAAGGCCGCATGGACCTCGCCCCTGATGGCGGAACGGTCGCGCGAGTCGGGCATGAACCCGCAAGAGATGTTCGAAAAGCAGGAACTCAGCGAGGATGAGCTGGACGCGCTGCTGGATCATGCGTTCGAGCGGTATTACCACAGCTCGGGCCTGTTCGGCACGCCCGACAGCGCTGGTGACATGGTGCGTCAGCTGGCGCAGGTCGGTGTGGATGAAATCGCCTGCCTGATCGACTTCGGGATCGACACCGATGTGGTCATGGAAAACCTGCCCCATATCAAAGCGTTGATGGACAACCTTACGCAACAGGGCGGCGTCGATCGCAAGGCCACCGTGGCCGAAGAGATCATCGCCAAGGAAATCACCCACCTGCAATGCACGCCTCCCATGGCCTCGTTGTTGGCCGCTGATGGTGTCGGACGGCAGGCTTTGGGGCAGCTGGATGTGATGATGGTTGGCGGAGAAGCCTTTCCACCCGATCTGGCGCGCGGCATCCGCGACGCTATGGCTAAGGACGGGCTGTTGCTGAACATGTATGGCCCCACCGAGGCGACGATCTGGTCGTCAGTCGCGCGGCTGGATGACCCGCAAGCGCTGATCCCGCTGGGCGACCCGATCCGCAACACGACACTTTCGATCCGTTCGGACACCGGGCGCGAACTGCCCGATCTGGTCGAGGGTGAGCTTTGGATTGGCGGTGAAGGCGTTGCTAACGGCTATTGGAAGCGCCCCGACCTGACAGCCGAACGCTTTGTCTCAGCCGCTGGTCAGAAATTCTATCGCACCGGAGACCTGGTGCGGCGGGGTGCGTCCGGTCAGTTGGAATTCCTGGGCCGCAAGGACAATCAGGTCAAAATCCGTGGCTATCGGATGGAGCTGGGTGAGATCGAAGGCGCGCTTGGTGCTGTTGCTGGTGTGCGGCAGGCCGTGGTCAAAGCGGTTGAGTTCGGACCGGGCGATATCCGGCTTGTGGGCTATGTCACCGCCAGCGGACCGGCACCTGACCCAGCGGCCTTGGGCACAGCCTTGGCACAGGAGCTGCCCGATTTCATGGTGCCCAGCCAATTCATGGTCATGGCGGATTTCCCGCTGACCCCAAATGGAAAGATCGACCGCAAAGCGTTGCCCAAACCGGTACTGGAACAGGTTGAGGACGGCGCATCCGCCGCCACCGAATTTGAGGCGGGAATTGCAGAAATCTGGGCCGAAGCACTGGATGTGCCAAGCGTCCCGGTCACGGTGAACTTCTTTGATCTGGGTGGGCACTCGTTGTTGGTGGTGCAATTGCGACGCAGGTTGAAAGACAAATTGGGCCTGGATGTTGCTGTGACCGATATTTTCCGCTTTCCAACTGTACGAGGGCTGGCTGAGCATTTGGGGCAATCTGGGACGGACACAGGCAACCAACCCAGCAAAGCTGCAAGCCGAGGGGCTGCGCGCGCGCGGGCCCGTCTGGCCTACACGAAACGACGCTGAGGCGCAGGCTGGTATACCGTCTGGAGAACGAGCAATTGAGTAACGACGCAACAGGCAGTTTTGACAACCGCATCGCCATCATCGGCCGCGCAGGCCGGTTTTCGGGTGCGCCTGACATTGATGCCTTTTGGAAACTGCTGTCCGAGGGTCGTACAGGTGCGGCGCGTTTGTCTGACGCAGATCTTTTGGCGCGCGGTGTAACACGCAAAGAATTGGCCGACCCGAACTATGTCAAAGTCGCGCATATCCTGCCGGATATGGAAAACTTTGACGCGGGCTTTTTCGGATTTTCCCCGCGTGAGGCCTCCATTCTTGACCCGCAGCACCGCCATTTCCTGCAATGCGGCTGGGAAGTGCTGGAAGACGCGGGCTGGATGCCTGAAAGCTTTGACGGGCGTATCGGTGTGTATGCCGGTTCTGGCATGCAAAGCTATCTGCCCTTCAATCTTCTCAGTAACCCTGATCTGGTCGAAGAGATCGGGATGTTCCTGCTGCGCCATACGGGCAATGATAAGGATTTCCTGACCACTCGGCTGTCTTATCTGTTGAACCTCACCGGACCTTCTGTTGCGGTGCAAACCGCCTGTTCCACCTCGCTTGTGGCCGTCCATCTGGCTTGCGGGGCACTGATGAACATCGAATGTGACATGGCTCTGGCTGGGGGTGTCACGATCGAGCTTCCGCACCGCGTCGGATATGGCTTTTCCCCGGGTGAGATCCTGTCGCCTGATGGCGTCTGTCGCGCCTTTGACGATGACAGTCAGGGCACTGTCTTCGGGTCGGGCGCTGCTGTTCTGGCCCTACGCCGCTATGAGGATGCGGTTAGGGATGGTGACGACATCAAAGCCGTCATTCTGGGCACAGCGATCAACAATGATGGGGTCGGCAAGGCCAGCTATCTTGCACCCTCGGTTGACGGACAAGCCGAAGCTGCCGCCGAAGCCCTGGCCCTGGCCGGGCTTGAGCCGGGCGATGTCGATTATATTGAAGCCCACGGTACGGGTACGCCAATCGGCGACCCGATTGAGCTGACCGCATTGCAAGATGTCTATAGCGGTGTGCAGGCTGGGTCGATTGGTATCGGGTCGGTGAAAACCAATATCGGGCACACAGATACCGCCGCAGGGGCGGCCAGTTTGATCAAGGTGGTCGAAAGCCTGACCCATGAACGCTTGCCTGCGAGCCTGAATTTCAACACACCCAACAGCCGGTTCGATTTCGTCCGCAGCCCGTTCCAGGTTGAGGCGCGCGGGCGCGATTGGCCGCGTGGACAACGGGTCCGCCGCGCCGCTGTGAACTCGTTGGGAGTGGGCGGTACCAACGCGCATGTGGTTGTTGAAGAGGCCCCCGCCCAACAACAGACACAGGAAGACAACCAGTGGCGGTTGTTCCCGTTCTCAGCCCGCAAAGATGGCGCATTGTCCGCGCTGCGCGAGAAATGGGTTGATTACCTGTCCGACCATTCTCCGGCCAGCCCCGACATCGCAACCACGCTGCGCGATGGCCGCCGCGCCTTTGCCGAACGGTTTGTGGTCGCCGCGCGCAATCCGTCAGAGCTGCGGTCGGTCTTGCAAGCCAAGGCGCATCCGCTTGGTGCAACGGGCAAAAGCACCGAGGGCGATACGACGCCCGAGATCGTGTTCCTCTTCCCCGGTGGAGGCGCGCAATATCCCGGTGCAGGCGCCGAGATGCGCACATCATCGGTTGTGTTTGACGCCGCCGTGCATGAATGCCTGAACGCGTTGCCCGCAGACGCGCCTGCAGACCTCGAAGAAATGATGTTCGCGCGGGATCGCTCGGATGCTGAAGCTTCGGCCAAGCTGTCGCGCTCGGATTATGCGATACCGGCTTTGTTCATTCTTGAATATGCCTATGCGCGGCTGTGGGACAGTTGGGGCGTCAAGCCCGACGTGATCTTTGCCCACAGCGTGGGCGAATACGCGGCTGCCGTCATCGCTGGCACGATGCAGTTGGGGGATGCGCTGAAAATTGTCACCCTGCGCGGTCAGGTGATGGAAGCTGCACCCGAAGGTGCGATGACCACCGTGCCCTTCAACGAAGCCGACACTGCCGAATTTATACAGAGGACCGGGGCCGAGTTGGATATCGCCGCGCTCAACCTGCCGGACCGCACAGTGGTATCCGGCCCGTTGCAAGCCATCGAACGGCTTGAGGACGAGCTTGCTAAACAAGATCACGAGGTGCGACGGATCCACATCGCCGTGGCCGCACATTCGCGCCAATTGGACGGTCAGCTGGATCGCTTCCGTGCCGGATTTGAGGGCGTGACCTTTGCTGAGCCTAAGATCCCGGTGATGTCGTCGTTGCGCGGTGCCCCCGCGCAATCCAGTGATCTGGCCTCGGCTGACTATTGGGTGCAGCATTTGCGGCACACGGTCCGCTTTACCGATGCCACGAAAGAGGCGCTTTCCGCGCCGGGTCGGATCGTGATCGAAGTGGGCCCTGGCCAGACCTTAGGTCCGTTGGTCGAGGCGATGGAGCTGCCTCACAAACCACGCGCAATGGTCTATTCCGCACCCTCCGTGCGCGAGCCACGCGACGAGTTTGGGGTAATGCTGACAGCATTTGGCGCGCTCTGGGCCAATGGCTGCGACGTTGAATGGGACAAGGCGGTGCCCAAGGGCGGTCGCCGGATCTCGTTGCCAACCTATGCGTTTGACAAGACACGACACTGGATCGAACCGGGCCGTGGCAAAGCTGATGCTGATGATCAGGGCCCGTTGACCCTGCCTCGCATCGCGCAGATGGATGACTGGTTCGAAACCATCGAATGGGCACCCACGCCTGTGGCCTCGTTGGGTGCGACCACAATTGACGGATCACCATGGTTGGTTTTTGCCGGGTCTGACACCCTGTCGCGTGCGGTGGTCAAAGACCTGTCGCGCGCCGGTGCAGAAACCACCGTAATCACTGTCGGGTCTGCATTTGCCAAAACCGAGGACGGCTATCAGCTGCGCCCGAACGCGGTTGAAGAATTTGATGCATTGCTGGCTGAAATCGGTCAGGCTTTGCCAGCGCGGATCTTGATGTTGTGGCCTTTGGCCGACACAAGCACAACAGCGTTTGACAGCACCGTTCTGCTGGCGCGCCTGTTGCAACAGGCTGATACGGGCGCAACCCGATTGGTTGTTGCCGCACGGGGGGCCACTGGCCCGGATACGCGCGATCCCGAACTGGCGCTTTTGGCGGGCGTCATCCGATCTGCCCCGCGCGAAGTGCCCGAGTTGGAAGCCGTGCTGGTTGATCTGGACGCGCAGGCCTCGGAACCTGCTGCAATCGCTACGGATGCGCGCCGGATATTGGACGAGGCGCTGTCCACAAGTCCGGAAGATCAGGTCGCTTGGCGCGGCGACGTCAGGCTGACGCGCAAACGCGTTTCCAGCCCCATGCCCACTCAGACGGTGGAGTCCCGCATCCAACCCGGTGGCACCTGGTTGATCACCGGCGGCACCGGTGGCATCGGGCGTCAGTTTGGCCGTTGGCTGGGTGAAACCTATCAGGCTAAGATCGGGCTACTGTCCCGCTCTGCCCATGAGGATGAGGCGCTGGCCCGCCAGATCCGCGCGGCGGGCGGTGATGTCATGTTCCTGAAAACGGATGTGACGGACAAAGACGCCATGGCTGCCGCAATCGCCTATCTGCAAAGCAGCTTTGGGCCGGTGCGTGGCGTCTTGCATGCAGCGGGCGTCCTGGATGACGGCCCCTTGTCCGTCAAATCTCTGGACGAGTTGCACGCAGTCATTGCGCCGAAAGTCAAAGGCGCGCAGATCCTGGACGAATTGCTGCCCGATGGCAGCCTTGACGCGTTTGCCGTTGTCTCTTCGACCTCGGTCGAGACCGGACCCGCCGGACAGGTGGGCTATGTCGGTGCCAATGCAGCGCTTGAGGCACTGGCGGCGCGGCGCAGTGATGGGCTGTCTTTGGCCTGGGGTGCCTGGCGCGACAGCGGCATGGCCGCGCGGGTCTTTGGCCATGCTGGTTTTGAAGCGGAAACGGATAGACATCCGCTATTGCGTCATCGCCGCAGCGAAGACAGCGGTGAGGTCATCTTTGAACGGCTGATGCATCCCGAAGAGGATTGGGAGATCGCAGATCATGTGGTAGCGGGCCTGCCCGTCCTGCCCGGTACGGCCTTTATCGAGCTAGGGCAAAGTGCCGCCAAAGAGGTTCTGCAATCGTCACCATTTGAAATCTCCGCCCTGTCTTTCAACCAGCCGATGGTATTTGCAGAGAACCTGCCGCGCCTGATGCGGGTTACACTGACGCCGATCCAAGACGGGTTCGAGCTGAAAATCAGCAGTATGCTCAGCACCTCTGATCCTGCCGAGGACCATGTGCAGATGCAAATCCTGACAAAGCGCAAGGCAGACAAAGCCTTGCCACACGGGTTTGATGCCATCCCGGCGATGTCGCCTATCGCGGATGCGGATCTGGTCAAACAAGATGACGTGATCGGGTTTGGTCCACGTTGGGACACGGTTGGCCCGGCCCGGCGTGCGGGCAATTGGTGTGAGGGTCAGTTCACCCTGCCCGAGGCCTATCTGGCCGATCTGAGCACCCATCCGCTGCATCCCGGCCTTCTGGATATGGCCGCCACCGTTGGTCTGAACGGGCTGCAACGCGACGCCACAGCCCCGCTATACGCTCCGATGTCGGTGGCCCGCATCCGGGTCTTTGCACCGCTGTCCCAAGCGATCACCGCGCAATCGGTGAAAGTGGCGGAAACCAGAGGTCAGTTCGCAGCCTTTGACGTGGTGATCCGCGACAGCGCGGGTGCTGTGCTGATGATCTTTGAACATCTCGCCCTGCGCGCACTGTCGCAAGAGGCGCTGTCCACCGCCCCGGCCCCCGCGCAATTGGGCAACCAACTGCTGGCGACCGGTATCCGGGACAGTGAGGCTGACGCGCTGTTCACACAGATCTTTAGCCATCCCAGCCGCCATCAGATCATCTCGCCGGTCTCGCTGGATCTGGTTAAACTGATGATGGTCGAGGCGCGCCCAAAACCCAAAGCGCGCGCCAAATCAGACAACGCTTCAAAATCCAAATTGGGACCTCACAGCGCCAAGATGGCCGAGATCTGGGAGGACATTCTGGGTGCGCCCGATTTGCAGCCCGAAGATGACTTCTTTGACCTCGGCGGCCATTCCTTGAACGCGGTTCGCCTTTTCACGCGGATCCGGCAGGAATTTGACGTGGGGCTGCCGCTGGCCACGCTTTTTGAAACGCCGACCCTTGGGGCGCTGACAGCTTTGGTGCTGCAAACCGCAGGCTTGAGCGAGGACGAGGATGTGCCCACGCCCAGCCTTGCCACCTCATGGAGCCCTCTGGTTCAAATCACCAAAGGCGACGAGAAAAGCCGCCCGTTGTTCTGTATTCACGGCGCAGGGGGCAACATCCTGAACTTCCGTCCGTTGGCCGGGTTCCTTGATCCGTCCATCCCGTTCTTTGGGCTGCGGGCCCTCGGCTCGGATGGCGGTGCCGAAGTCGATGCCACGATCGAGGAGATGGCAGCGCGCTATATCACAGCGATCCGCGAACGTTATGGCAAAGGCCCTTACCGTCTGGCTGGATATTCGGGCGGTGGCGTTGTGGCCTTTGAGATGGTCCGGCAATTGCGTGCAGATGGTGAAGACGTCGACAGCCTGACTTTCTTTGACACGATCGCCCCACATATGTCGCAGCGCCCGCTGAGCCTGGGCCAAAAGCTGTGGGCGGCGCGAAAATGGGATCTGGCCTATGCGCTGGATTGGATGAACCGACGGCGTTCGGGCCAGGAGAATCGAGACAAGCTGTCCGAGATCAAAGCCATTCTGGAGTCGGGAAAACCGCTGCCGGATGAGCTGATCGGTCCGCGCATGACCCATTGTTTTGTGCAGGCGCAAAACCTTTACGACACACCCAAACTGGACGTGGATATCCACCTGTTCAAAGCACGTCGCGCCAGCGCGCTGTTCATTGCGGCAGGGGACGATCTGGGTTGGGGCGAATATGTCCAGGGGCAGATCACCACGCGTGAATTCGACTGTGACCATTTCACCATGATGGCCGAACCCGCCATCGCCCTGATCGGTCGTGAGTTGAACCAGCGGTTGCTTGGCCTTGAGCCCGAAGCGGATGAGATGGGCAGCGTGGCCTGACGGTTAGGTGTCGGGACCGACGATAAAGGTTACAATATCTTCGGCCAGCCCCTGCGTCATCAGGTTGGTGTGGGTGCCGTCAGGATAGATCATCTGCCGCTTGGGTTCGGGCAACGCGTCATAAAGCAGGTTTGCCCAAACCACCGGAATGTCGCGATCTTTTTGCCCATGCGCCAGCAAGATCGGCGCGCTCAGGTCTGGGGCATGGGCGATGACATCATGGCGCTCGGCCCACATCAGCCGACACATGGGAAAACCGCGCAACCGTTTTTGCTGAAAGCGGCACAGGCTGTCATAGCCTGCTTCGATGATCAAACCACCCACCGGGCGCTGTGCCGCTAAGGCTGTGGCCGGGCTGACGCCAAGGCTGTATCCGTGAACAAAACGTTGTTCGGGTGACGTCGACCGCCCAATCAAAGTGTCCAGATGGTCGTACAGCGCCATTGCATCAGCGGTGAAATTTGCCTCGGACGGAATGCCCGGCGCGTCCCCTGAGCCGCGATATTCCAGCATCACCACTCCGATGCCCTGATCGATGATCGGCTGAAGGCGACGGAACGAGGGCATAAGGCCAGTGAAGTTGCCATAAAAGCTGATCAGGACGGGCGCATCCGGCAGGCCGGGCACCGCAAAGGCCCGCAACTCGGTGCCGTCGCTTGCCTGAAACACCACACGTTCGACGCCTTCAAACGCTTCGGCACGGGCAGGTTCGGCTGAAAACCGGTAGATCTTGTATTTCGACCAATACAGCACCCCTGCCATGACAGCGATTGCCAGTACCACAAGCCCCGCAAGGGCGAAAACAAGAAGACGCGCGCCGTCCATCGTACCAAATTTCCTGAAGCTGCTATGCCCTGTTCATGGCAATAATTTCGGTCCAGTTGATGGGCCCGCTGACAGATGTCCTGTTCAAGATCACGTCAAAGCCTGCCTGCTCCAATAAATAGCGATGGTTATGCGAAAAGGAATGCTCCTCTCCGTGGCTGAAGCTTTCGGTTGTGCGGTCCATAGCATGCGCCTGGGCCACCGGTTCGACCAAAGCCATGGCGGTCCCGGGTTTCGACGCCAGCAGACCGTAGACATCTCGGAGCTTCTTTTCCGAGAAATATTCCAGAACACCGCCATAGGCGAGTACCAGCAGATCGCGCTTTAAGTTTTGTCTGAGCCATCGCTGAGCACCGAAACAGGTAAACTCCAACCTGTGCTTGTTTGAAAAGGCGCGTTTGTTGCGATCGATGATCGATTTGTTGATATCGATACCGGTAAACGTCATGCCCTGCGGCATATTCTGGGCACAATAGTCAAGGACGCGCCCGTCACCGCAGCCGATTTCGACCATATTCTCGAATTGCCGTGCTCGCGAAAACGTCACCAGGTCTTTGAAAAAATCCTTATGTGTGCTGCGGAACCACATCTGAAAGCGGTCAGAGTAGCGATCATAATATTGCGTATTGATGCCATCCTGCCAGAGGTTTGCAAAGGCCGTTTGCAGTTCCTCTTCGTTGCCACGTCTCGACGCCCGCTCGACCCGAGCCCATGTGATCAATTCCCGCGCCTTGCGACTAAAGGCACCGCCTCTGTCTTCGCTCAAAGGCATGGCGTATTCCAGTGTTGTTCCCAGAGCGATGCGCAACTTCTTTCGTAGTCTATTCATAGAATACCCTTTCCGGTCTAGCTGACGATGCAGCAGGTGACCTCAGGTGATATGTCCAAGAAACGTACTTCGCATTTGGGCTGGCTTGGGTGCTTGATCCCGATGGGCCAACCGTCTTCCAGTTCAAGTTCAATTGATTTTGGCGCCAGTGACAGGCCTTCACCGGTCAGTTTCATGCGCGCCTCTTTGGCGGTCCAGAACGCAAAGAACCTTTGGTTCCAAGCTACGCCCGAGACGATGTTTAGAACAGCGCATTCGGACTCGGTAAAGCAACTTTGCGCAATCCCTTGGCTCGCCAGACGGCGGTCATTGAATTCAAGGTCAATGCCCACCGGTCTATCTGTCGAAACAGCCAGAACCGCGCGGTCACGACTGTGGCTGAGATTGAAATAAGGGCCAGACGCCAGCGCCGGTTTACCGTTACCGATTTCGGTGAAGGCCACATCCTTTGCGGGACAGTCGAGATACCCGGCCAATACCTGCCGCAAAAACCCCCGGCCCCGCACAAAGCGATGGCGGTCTCGATCATAGACAAAACGGTCAGCCCGACTTCGCTCGACCAGATTGAGCGACCGCAGCGCAATGTCCAAATCTATTGTGGCATCATCGTCCAATGAGGCGGACCAAATGTCCAACCCGGTCAGTGTAGTGGATATTTGGTCCACTAACGCCATGGCTAAGTCTCGTTCGGATTTTGAAGATGTGCTTCCATCGTGCCGACCAAGACGCGCGCCTCATCCCCGACAACCATCCCAAGGTGAGACCCGCTGAGGAAGCTCGAACGATACTGCCCATCCAGCAGAAAGCGACTCCATCCTAGTGAGGGTTCGATGTCAAAGGCTTTGCGTTCTTTCAGACAGGCGGGCTCGACAAAGATCAGGCTGGTCTTGCCGCCGAAAATGCCCCCGTCATAGCTTTGCGCAGCCTGAAACCATCCTTGTTCTACTTGCTGAAGCAGCGCCAGTTCGGGGCTATCGGGACGTAGCCGTTTCAGCAGCTTGTTGCCCAGACCGTGGCGCCAACGCGCATCCAGACGCTCCTTGAAATAGCTAAGGCCCCGCGCGCGCATCAGCTCGATCTCGTTCTGAACCCATTCACGCGGCCCAAGATGAACAGGGGATCGGAAATTTTCCGCAAACCCCGGCGCATAGGTGTCCAGAATGAACAGTCGACGAACCTTTTCACCTGCGGCTTCGAGTTGGCGGGCCATCTCAAAAGCGGTGATCGCTCCGCCGGAGTATCCGGCCAGTAGATAAGGACCTTTGGGCTGGTGTTGGCGCAGGTATCGGATGTTGTCCTTGGCCATCGCCTCGATGGTGGTGTGCATCCTGTGGCCCAGAATGCCCCGCGTCTGCAGACCGATGACCGCGCGATGGCTTCCCATAATCGCGCCAAAATCCAGAAGGTTGTTGACGTTGCCACCGGCGCCGCCGACCACGAACAAAGGTGTACCCCCATCTTCTGGTCCGGGGTGAATGACCGAACTTGGATCCCAATCGGCATCAGGATCAAATTCGCCATCAGCATCCTGAACCCGCAACAGGCGCGCCAGTTCACGCACCGTGGAATGCTGGAACAATGTCGATATGGGCAGTTTTGATCCAAACTCTTCGTGGATACGAGCAAACAGACGCACGGCGAGAAGAGAGTGTCCGCCCAATTCAAAAAAGTCATCATCGACATTTAGTTGGGTGGTCCCCAGAACCTCGGCCCAGATTGCCAGCAGTCGAGTTTCTTCAGGAGATTCAGCGGCAACCGGGTCTTCGGTTTGAACACCTCTGACAGGGGCCGGCAGCCTTTTGCGATCAACCTTACCATTGTGACTCAGGGGCAGGCTGTCCAGTGCTACAAACAGCGTGGGTCGCGCATAGGCTGGCAGCGTGTCGCGCATATGGTCGTCCAACTCGGCGCGGCTCAGGGCCTGATCCTGCGGTACATAATAGGCCACAAGAACCTTGTCGCTTTGACCCTGAGGTATGCGCGCCTCGACCACCGCCTGGCGAATTCCAGGGTGTTTGACGAGCGCGGTTTCTATTTCGCCCAGTTCGATACGGAAACCGCGGATTTTGACCTGAAGGTCGGCGCGACCGTAAAACTGCACCACACCATCGGCCGCGCGGCGCACCAGATCTCCGGTGCGATAGAGCCGCAGGTTTTCATCCCAGGGCGCGGCCACGAACTTGTCAGCGGTCAGGTCCGCGCGGCCCAGATAGCCCAGGGCCAACCCGTCGCCCGATACACAAAGCTCACCCATTTCGCCATCCGGCAATGGGTTGAGATCAGCATCCAGCACATGGATCTGAGTGCCGTTTATCGCATGACCAATCGGCAGCGCCTGCCCGCTTTGCGCCTGCGTCAAAGTGATCCTGTGGCAGCAAGTGAACGTGGTGTTTTCGGTCGGGCCATAGCCATTGATCAAGGTCAAATCCGGGCAAGCCGTCAGAACCTGTGCAGCCTTGACCGGAGAAACTACGTCCCCGCCTGTCAAAAGCTGCTGCAAGGGGCGGAAGGCCACGGGCGTCTCATCCGCCATCGCGTGGAACAATCCAGCGGTCAGCCAAAGGGTGGTAATGTTCTCACGCGCTATGATGTCGCCCAAACCGTCCAGCGACGCGGGCGTTTGTGTATCGCGCAGCACCAGCGCACCACCATTCAACAACGCGCCCCAAATCTCGAAGGTGGCGGCATCAAAGGCGATGGGCGAGTTCTGCAGGATGCGCTGATCGGGCCCGAGATCGGCAAAATCCTGACCTTTGACCAGACGCAAAACACCACGATGCGGAACCATTACACCTTTGGGTCTGCCGGTCGAGCCGGACGTGTACATCACATAGGCAAGGTCCTCGCCACCCAGCTCGGGCAAATCTGGCATTGGGTCGACCTCGGGTAGAACCGAGACATCGAGTGTCTGGATCCTGGGCAAACCCGCATCAGGTCCAAGTACCAGGCTTAGACCGGTATCTTTGACGATGAACTCGATCCGTTCTGGCGGCAGCGATAGATCCAGCGGGACGTAGGCGCCACCGGCCTTCAGAATGCCAAGCAACGCTGCGATCTGTTCCAGCGAAGACCCATAGCTGAGACCGATTTTTTCCCCTTTGGTTACTCCTTTGCCCAACAAATGCGCCGCAATCCGATCCGACCATCGGTCGAGTTCGGCATAGGTCAAAGTCTTCCCATTGCAACCGACCGCTTGCCGGTTTTGATGCGTCGAAGCCGGTGTTTTGAAGGCACGCGTGATGCCTCCGTCATAGTCTGCAGGGCTTGTTTGCGGTGATTGCTGCGGCGCAGTTGGGTCACCTTGAACCTGCATCAGCTGCCCAAGTGGGGCGTCCGGCCTGTCAACTATGCTGGTCAGCAGCTCGGAAAACCCGGTGATGTGCCGCGCGATGGTCTCGGCATCAAAGAGATCACGGTTATAGCTCCACTCGGTTGTGACGCCGCCGTCAATCTCGGTGACATTGAGATAGAGCTCAAAATTCTCAAACGCGCGCGGGTTTGAGGTGAACGTATCTGCAGGAGACCCCACGGCCAGTGCCGACAGGTCGATACCGTTGTCCACATTGAACACAACCGAGATCAAGCCGGGCCGCGACGGATCGCGTTTCTGCTTGAGCGCGCGTGTGAGGGCCCCATAGGTAAAGCTCTGATGATCCGCGCCGTCCAGCAGGGCGGTTTTGACCTCTTTGAGATAGTCGCCAAAGGATTTGTCGCCTGAGGGCTGAGTGCGGATCGGCATCAGGTTGACGCAATGACCCACCATCGACTCCATAACATTGGCCGCCTGCCCTGCTGAGGGCACGCCAACAACCAGATCCTGATTGCCCGAAATCCGCGCGACATAGGTTTTGAACGCTGCCAAAAGCAGGGTTACGAAACTGCTGTTCTGACGCTCGGCCGTTTTGCGCAAACCGGCCACAAGCTCGGCATCCAATGCCGCGTCAAGCCGGGCCCCACGGACGCTGCGGATGGCAGGCCGGGGGTGATCCAAGGGCAAGTCCAGCACGGGAACTTGCGTCTCAAACCGCTGAAGCCAATAGGCTTTATCGCGCTGCGCACCCTCGGATTGTGCCCAATCCTGCTCGTGGCGTGCATAGTCGATGATGCTGTGCGGCGCGTCCAGAATTGCCGGCTTGCCGTCGATGATCATCCGGTAGAGGCGCGCGATGTCGCGCATGATCACATCGATCGACCAGCCGTCACAGATGATGTGATGGGCTGTCACCACCAGATGATGCAGCGCCTGACCATCTTCTTCGCCCATATCCACAAGATCGGTGCGCAGGAACGGGCCGTTCTGCATATCGAAGGGTTCCGAGACATGCTTGTCCAACAGCTCTTGCAGTTTCTGCCGGCGGTCCTGCTGGCCAAGTGTGCTCAGATCCATCTGCCCGATTTTGTGGTGCATCTCGGGTTGGATGAACATAGTCAGCCCATCCTCGGAGAAGGTTGCGCGCAACGCGTCGTGACGCGCGTAACAGGCCTGAATGGCCTCAAGCAGCGCATCGGTATTCACCGCACCCCGGATTTTCAGCGTAACGCTTTCATTATATGCGGCAGCGACTTCGGGCGTGACCACCTGGGCGGCAAAGATCTCGCGCTGCGCTTCCAGAGTCGGGCAGGCCAGCGGTGCCAGAGGGGCGGCCATATCTTGCGCGATGCGGGCTTCGCCACCCGGCAAACTCAGCCGAGGCGGAGCCGCGGTTATCTGTGGGTCATAGTCGCGGCTGTCGGCCCGTCCGTCGATCAGCCCATCAGCGCGCATTTCCGCAGCGCTGTCCTTGATGGCGTTGATGATGTGATCGATATCCTCATCATCATGGGCGGCGGTCATGTAAGAGGGGAAACCTTCCAGAAGGAACACGCCCCGGTCGCGCAGATGCGGACCCAAAAGGCCGCCAAACCGCGCATTCTTGTCGATCCGCAAGTACATCAGCGAACCGCAGTTCGGCATCTCGAACGGCATGTCGTTTTCTTTGAACCAACGATCGACCGTGCCCGCGACCTTGTCGCCTTTGGCATCGATGGTTTTCCAGAAAAACGCGGGCTGTGATTTGAAGAACCGCATCATCTGGACGGTGGCAGCCATCACCAGAGGATGGCGCACGAAGGTGCCCGCAAAGAACGTCACCGGAGCTTCGGGGAAGCTGTCATCCCCGTAATCCCACTGACCCCCATCAAAGGTGTCCATGTATTGGGCTTTACCGGCAACAACACCAAGCGGCATCCCGCCCCCGGCGATTTTGCCATAGGTCACAAGATCAGCTTCGATGTTGTAATAACCCTGCGCGCCGCGTGGCCCGAAACGGAATCCGGTGACGACCTCATCAAAGATGAATAGCGCACCGTGTTTCTGGGTTATGTGGCGCACTTCGCGAATGAATTCGTGCGGGCGGAATTCGGGCCGACGGCTTTGCACCGGCTCGACCATGACAGCCGCCAGTTTGCCCGCATTGCGACGGATGTAATCCAGAGCCTGCGGCGAGCCATAGGGCAACACGACCACATTCTTGACCGCATCACGTGGCACACCGGGTGCGATAGGCAGGCTGCGCAACCCGTCCTTGCCTTCAACCCCGCGCACCAGAACTTCGTCGAAGTTGCCGTGATAATCCCGCGCAAACAGAACAATCGTGTCGCGCCCGGTCACGGTGCGTGCAAGACGCATCGCAGCATACACAGCCTCGGACCCCGTGCAGACAAAGCTGGCCCGGTCATTGCCGGTGACGTCACAGAACAGCTCGGCCGCTTCCATTGCCAACAGGCTTTGCGGCCCAACTTCGAATCCGTCATCCAGCTGTGTGTGCAGAGCCTTTACAACACTGTCCGGGGAATGACCCAGAAAGCCCGGACCAAAGCCATTCAGGATGTCGACATATTCGTTGCCATCCACGTCCAGAAGGCGCGAGCCTTTGGATTTGACCGATACGATCTGATAGACAAGGTCTTTCCACAGCCGGTTAAAGCCCGATGCTGTGCGCGGATCGGCATGTCTTGGGCGGTGCTTTTGTGTCAGCGCTTTCGACTGCGGCGTCTTCGCGTTGAACCGGGCCACCAGCTTGTCGATATGTGCCTGTTGGCGCGGTGTCAGCGCCTCATCCGTGGTCGAGATTTGGGTAACGGGCGCGGAAATCTGCGGATCCGCTTTGGCAGCCTCGGGCGCGGCAGGGGCTGGGGTGAACTCCTGATCAGACGGGCCTTCGGTACCGATCTCACCGTGTTTTTCGATATGTTCAGCCAAAGCGCCAACATTCGGGAAACCGTCAATCAGTTCGCGCAGCGAAACCGCAACGCCGAACTGATCTCTCAACTCACGTGTGGCCTGTGTCAGCAGCAAAGAGTCAAAGCCAAGTTCCATAAAGCCTGCGGTTGGAATGATCTCTTCAGCGTCCAAACCGCTGAGATCCGAGAGCAAGGCTTGCACCGCGCTAAGCGCATCGGGTTTTGCAATCACCTCGGTGGGAGCCGTATCCGGCACATCGGCTGTTTCAGGGTCAGAGGTAAAGGCAGCAGGTTCGATCCAGAACCGCTTTCTGACAAAGGGATAGCTGGGCATCCCGTGCTGGCGCGGTGTCTCGGTATCGACGCCGATACCGGACCAATCCAACGGATAGCCACAGGCCCACAGCTCACCAAAGGCGCGGTACATTGTCAGTTGCGCATTTGCCTGCTCTTCATGTGCGTGCGGTAAGGATGACAATGCCGGAGAGGCCGTTGCGCGATCAGGGTTCTGGGCGGCCAGAACCGACAATGTTCTGCCAGGTCCTGATTCCAGGAAGATATACTCCCCATCTGCCCACAGCACCTGCATCGCATCAAAGAACCGGACAGGGCGGCGCATATGCTGCGCCCAATAGTCGGGATCGGTTGCTTCATCCTCGGACATCCAGTCGCCGGTGACGGTGGACAGGATCGGACGAGTTGGCGCCGCCAGAGACAGTTTAGCAAGCTCAGCTCGGAATGGCTCAAGCGCCGGGTCCATCATTCTGGAATGGAACGCGTGGCTGGTATGTAGTTCCGAAGTGGCGATGCCCGCTTCCTCAAGCACGGGGATCAAAGCCGCAATGGCTTCATCCGACCCAGCCAGCACGCAGGCTTTGGCACCGTTCACAGCGGCCAGATCGACCGTATCCCCAAGGTACGGTTGCAAGTCTTCCTCGGACGCGCGGACCGACAGCATCTTGCCGCGCGGAAGATCTGCCATCAAACGACCGCGCAGAACGATCAGGTTCAGCGCGTCCTTTAGCGAGAAAACACCGGCCAGCGTAGCGGCCACAAATTCACCGATGGAATGCCCGACCATCACGTCGGGGCGAATACCCCAGCTTTCCCACAGCTTGGCCAAAGCATAGCTACAGGCGAATATGGCTGGTTGGGCGAAATCGGTGCTTTTCAGCTTTTCGCGCGCCTCTGCAATCTGATCGCCTTCGGCATAAAGCACAGCCCGCAGATCCAGGCCCATCGCCTGCTCCAGCGGGGCCAGGCATTGATCCAACGCGTCGCGGAACACTGGTTCGTTGTCGTAAAGGTCACGGGCAATGCCCACGTGCTGAGACCCCTGCCCGGCAAACATGAAGACCAGTTTTTCGCGTGTTCCGGCCTTTTGCCCCTGCCCCTTGTGATCTTGGGTTGCCTTGGCGAGTTCAGCCATATCAAGGGCGGCAAGCACCGCGCGGGTTTGGAAGGCATGGCGGTGTTCGCGCAATGTTGTGGCTACACCATCAGGGTCCGCATCGGGATTGGCCAAAGCCCATGCGCCAAGGTCTTGCATCGCCAAACCCAACGCTTCGGGGCTTGAGGCTGAAACAGGGAACAGACGGGGTTTGCGCGTTTTGGGTTTCGGCTTGGCCACTTGTGCCGTGCCTTCGCCAAGGACCACATGCACATTCGTGCCGCCCACGCCAAAGGACGAAACCCCGGCATAGCGCGGTTCCTCACCCGCGGGCCACTCCGTCAGTTCGGCCACGGGCCGGAAGCTGGAGTTCTCGAAATCGATACGTGGGTTTGGTTTTGTGTAGTGCAGCAGCGGTGGGATTTTGCCGTGTTTCAGGCAAAGTGCGGTTTTGATCAAACCGGTCACGCCCGCAGCGGCATCCAGATGACCCACATTGGTTTTGACCGAGCCGATTGCGCAACGCCCGGTTTGCCCGGTGTTGCCAAAAGCCTGGCACAGGGCGGTAAATTCGATCGGGTCCCCCAGAGGGGTGGCGGTGCCATGGGCCTCGACATACCCGATGTCTTTCGGCGCGACCCCGGCTGCAGCTTGGGCCATGCGAATGGCCTCGGCCTGAGCGGCGATCGACGGCGCGGCATAGCCTGCCTTTTGCGCCCCGTCATTGTTGACCCCATGGCCCCGGATCACGGCGATGATATTGTCGCCATCGGCCTCGGCATCTTCCAGACGGCGCAGTACAACCAGCCCGGCGCCATCTCCAAAGACCGTCCCTGTCGCGTCCGCATCGAAAGTGCGGCAATGGCCATCGGCCGAGGCCATGCCATCGGGCAAATACGCATAGGGCCGTTTGGTCGGGAATGTCACCGCAACACCTCCCGCCAGGACCATATCAGCACGCCCCATGCGCAGGCTGTCACAAGCTTGCGCCACGGCCAGCAGCGATGTCGAACAGGCTGACTGAACATTTACCGCAGGCCCGGTCAGACCCAGCTTATAGGCAACGCGTGTGGCCAGAAAATCCTTGTCATTTCCAAACAGGGCCGAGAAATCTTTGACCGGATAGCTTGCCGCGAAATTGCGCGCAGCACCAGGTGCGGACAGCACGTTGTTCAGCAGGTATGAATTCTGTGCCGATCCGGCGAAGATCCCGATGCGCCCAGCGAACCTCTCGGGGTCATGGCCCGCATTGTCCAAAGCCGTCTGTGCAAGCTCCAGCATGATCCGGTGCTGCGGGTCCAGAGCCTTCGCTTCTTGCGGCGGGATGTTGAAATGGCGCGCGTCAAACAGATCGGCATCTTCCATAATGCCCCGTGCGGCCACATAGGTGCCCTGCGGGTCGTCGTTCGCCGGATCGACCTCAAGCTCGTCAGCTGAGAAGTGCGAGATCAGCTCTTCCCCGGCCAGCAGTTTTTGCCAGAACGCGTCGATGTCCCTGGCACCGGGGAACCGCCCGGCCATGCCCACAATCGCAATCATTCCTGATCCGGCGGGCTTGGTTACGGTGGTCTCGCCGCTGTCGCGGCTTTCCGTGTGATGACTTAACCCTGCTGCCAAAGACCGCACGCTGGATTTGTCGAACAAGAGCGTGATTGGAAAACGCCGATTCAGTGCAGTTTCAAGTTGGTTATGCAACCGCGCAAGCTGAAGGGACGAGGCGCCCAGATCGAAGAAATTCACATTTGGATCGACTGTTTCACACTCAAGGATATCTTTCAGGAAGCCCGAGATGAGCGTTGCGATGTCAGCCCCTACATTGGGGGCTTTGGCACTTGGGGCAGCAGATTTCGGCTTGTCCAAGCTGGCCAACAATGCCCGTCGATCCACCTTGCCGTTATGGTTCAATGGCAGTGTTTCAACGACCTCAAGCCGTGCGGGGCAGGCATATTCAGGCAGCGTATCCCGCAGATGGGATTTAACGGCTTTAGCGTCAAAACCCGTATTCTTTTGAACAACGCAGAAACCGATCAAGGACTTGTCAGCTTGATCCGCACCAGCACGGGCAACCACAGCCGCGCGGGCAATTGAGGGATGCGCCTCAAGCGCAATCTCGACCTCGTCCAGTTCCACCCGGAAACCCCGGATCTTGACCTGAGTGTCGATACGCCCAAAGAACCGAACGACCCCTGCGTCGTCCATTTCGACCAAATCGCCCGAGCGATAAAGAAGCTGATCTGCGTCCCAAGGGGCGGGAATGAATTTCTCCTGTGTCAGATTGGGGCGGTTCCAATAGCCCAGGGCAAGCCCGGCGCCGCCGATATACAGCTCACCCTTTTGGCCCGACATGCACTGGTTCAGATCCTTGTCCAGAACGAACAGGTCCGTGCCCTTGACCGCTTTGCCTATCGGGATCGCCTGCCCTGTCTCAAGATCATCAGGAGTAATCAGATGCGCGCTGACCACGTTACTTTCGGTTGGCCCATAGCCGTTTATGACCCTCAAATCCGGGCAAAGCGCCTGAACCTTGGCCACATGATTGGGCGACACCACGTCGCCACCAACAACAAGCTGCTTTACCTTTTCAAAACACTCCGGTTGCAGGTCAGCAATGGCGTGAAACAAGCCGGATGTCAGCCACAGCGTGTTGACGCCGTTACTATGAATCGCGTCCACCAGATCCGAGATCGAAAGCCGCCCGTCTTGCGGGATGACAACTGTGCCGCCGTTCAGCAGTGGTGCAAAGAAATCTATGATCGAGGTGTCAAAGGCAAAGGCCGATGAATGCAGCGTCACGGTATCGCGATCAAGCGCAAGCCAGTCGGCATCGCAAAGCAGTCGCATGACAGATCTATGGGGAACCATTACACCTTTTGGCGTGCCCGTAGTGCCTGAGGTATACATCACATAGGCGATGCTTTCACCGGTGATCTGCGCGTCGGGTCTTACGTCTGTTTCCCCTGGGAAAGCTTCGGCGGCTAGTATGGTTAGGCCCGGATCGTCGAGCGTCGCGCAATGACCCAACAAGACCGAGATGCCGGTGTCCTGGGCCATAAACTTCAGACGCTCAGCAGGCAATGTCACGTCAAAGGGTACGTATCCTGCCCCAGCTTTCAAAACCGCCAGAATTGCGAGGGGCAATGCCAGAGATCTTTGCGACGAGATCCCAACAAGATCACCGGGCCGCACCCCTTGATCGATCAGCCAAAGAGCCAGCGCATCAGAACGGCGATCCAAAGTGGCATAATCCATAGCTTCATCGCCAAACCGCACGGCAGTGCGTTTGCTCAGTTCATTCGCGATTTGGCGAAACCTTTGAACAACGTCGCTATGCCCCGACACCGGCAAATCCTCTACTGTCCCAGACAAAGGTTGGCTTTCGGCTACTTCGGGGAAGATCTGTCTATTCATGAAACTGAGAACTCAATAAACCTACACTCAAAACACACCTTACTCGGCTTCAGGTTGTATGGATTCGGGGAACTGGGGGTGCTGACGTCGCGCGACGTCCACAAAAAGAATCCCGCATCAACCTGGACTTAAACTCTAGCCCGCATCAGCCGCGAATCGTAGTGAAATCGCATCCAGCGAGCCAATAGCCGTCAATATTTATGTGTTTCAAACGCTATTTTCAACATTATGAGGTGTTCTTAAGATATTGTTTCCATTTCAGGCATTAACCTGAAAGAGCACCGTGGAATCTTGCAAAAATTTCAGTTCACCGAGCAGGAAATTCTTAATATTTTTTTAGAAAAAACAGGCATTGAGTGGCGAAGTTATCCACAGGATCGGTGTTTTAGTGCCGCTTGGGTTGAACGTTTTCCGGTTAAACTGGGGGGGCAAAGAGCCCCCCAAAATGTCTTACGCCTTGGTGACGTTCTTTTCTGAAAGCTGTCGCCGCGCAATCGCGTTGCGAGTGTCGATCACCGGAATCCCGAGGTTAACCAACGCTTCATAGTCAACCTCGTCATGGTCGGTCGAAATCAGGATGGCGTCAAAATCCTCGGCGCGAATGTCGTCAAACGGCAGTGATTGCCAGCCCAGAAACTCGGGATATTCGCGCATTTTCGGGATCGCCGGTACATGCGGATCGTGAAAGGCCACTTTTGATCCGGCCTGGTTCAGCAATGACATCAACCGGACCGAAGGGCTTTCGCGCATGTCCGAGACATTTTTCTTATAGGCTATTCCGATGATCAGAACCCGCGCGCGCGACAGGCCGATGCCAAGTTCGCGATCCAGCGTCTCGCGAAGACGTGCGACAACATAGTTCGGCATGTTCGAATTGATCTCGCCCGCCAGCTCGATAAAGCGCGTCGACAGTTCAAATTCGCGCGCTTTCCACGTCAGATAGAACGGGTCGATTGGGATACAGTGCCCGCCAAGGCCGGGACCGGGATAGAAGGGCATGAACCCGAATGGTTTGGTCCCTGCGCCGTCGATTACCTCCCATACGTCGATGCCCATCGCGTCAAAGATCACCTTCAACTCATTGACCAGAGCAATATTCACAGCCCGAAAGATGTTCTCGGTGATCTTGACCGCCTCGGCGGTTTGGGTGGTCGAGACAGGTACCACCGCGTCCACAACATTCTCATAAAACCGCGTGACCAGCTTGCCAGCGGCTTCGCCGTCGCCGGCAACGATTTTGGGAATGGTGGCGGTGCGAAAATGCTTGTTGCCCGGATCCTCGCGTTCTGGTGAGAAGCCAACAAAGATCTCTTCCCCCGGGACATGGCCGGACTTCGCCAGGATTGGTGTCAGAACCTCGGCCGTGGTGCCGGGATAAGTGGTTGATTCCAACACAACCATCGCACCGGCTTTGATGTGCTTGGCGATAACCTCTGTGGTCTCGGTCACGAATGACAAATCGGGATCACGGTGTTCTGTCAACGGTGTCGGCACGCAGATGACGATGACATCCATGGCTGACAATTGCGAAAAGTCAGCGGTCCAGGCCACGGTTCCCGCATCCAGCAGCGATTTGAGGTCTTCGCTGGCCACAGCTTCGATATAGCTGTCGGATTTGTGCAGAGCGTCAATCTTGGACGGGTCGATATCGAACCCGGTGACAGGCATACCCTTTTTGGCCGCCGTCACCGCAAGCGGCAGCCCGACATAGCCAAGCCCAATTATGCCGACCTGGGCGCTTTTGTTTTTTAGCTTGTCCCAGAGGTCCTGAAAGCGATCATGTTTCAAAAGATTTTTTCCCGTTTTGACCGTGGGCGATCCCATTCGGTGCAAATGTGTTGGTCATGAGATACTCGCGAAGAGCAGCGGTGAACTGCGGGGGTGCGTCCTGAGACACGGGTGCCTGTTTGTGCTGACCCAGCGTTTCAAGGGTGCGGTCCAGCAAAGCGGGCAGTTCGGTTTCATCCTTCGCCACAAAGATGTTGGGCCGATCCCCCAAGTGTTTGGCGGTGGTGAACTGATGGTCGTTGCGGGTTTCGCGCAAGTGACCCCTGCGGGGCATCACAACAATGGGTTTACCGCGGCTTAACGCTGTCAGGATCGACCCCATACCGGCATGGGAGATGATCAGATCCGACTGCTGGAATTTCAGATTGTAATCCTTTGGCGTCATGCGCGCGACCGCCTCGAAATTCTTTGGGCGGTGATGGGCCATGCCTTCATCGGTGATCTGACCGAACACTTTGGGGGGGTTGGGCGTCGTCCCGCACCATTCATCGATCGCGCGGATCAGCCGTTCAAACGGCTCGTGCGTCCCAATCGTCAGAAAGATCACAGCACCGCCCCCAAATAGTGGGGGCCCTCGGGCTTGGCCAGATGCTCCCATTGAGTCAGCCACAGATCAACATGTTTGCCGATTTTCTGACCCGAGAGCGAAAGCTCTTCGGCGTTGGCCATGCTGTCGATCCAGATGGTGCGTGCGCCCAACAATCCGCCCAAGCGAATGGCGAAATAGCCCGGAGCTGCTCCGGTGCTGACAACCACATCCGGGCGATAGCGGATTAAAACCCAGGTGATCTGAAGTAACTGCTTGATCAGGCGAATTTTTTGCCAGCGGTTCGCTTCGGTCACCGTTGCGAAGTTGGGCGCAGCTTCGCCCGCCTCTTGCGCCTGTTGTCTCAGTAGCTCGCCCGAGCCGGGATCGGTGGTTACATAGGTCACTTTCATTCCGTCCCAGGCCTTGCGCAGGCGCATCAACTGCACCCAATGCCCGCCTGTAGATGAAATTGCCATGACATGTGGCATCTTACTCATACTCTTCTCCGCATAGCGGCCTCTAAACTGGTAAACCCAATGCTTGTCTCAACATCCAGAACATCCGTAGAAGCCTGAGTCGAAACAGCGTTGCAACCGTGGCACAATACTCTCTGGCCCCTTGTAGGCGTGGTGATCGCAGGACCTTTGGGATGTGTACGACCGCGCTGAGCGGCATTAAACAGGCCCGTCCGATCCAGCTTGCGCGGCCCAATACACCGGGCCGGTTCTTTTGGAACAATAGATAACTTTCATTGGTGAGGCGCTGCCATTTACGGCGCAGTGCGTCCCAATCCGAACGGCTGGGATGTGACACCGCAAGCGCATCCACATAGATCAGGGAATAGCCTTTGTCACGGGCGCGCCAGCACCAGTCATTGTCCTCGGAAACACCTGCCTTGAACGGGCCGACGGCTTCGAAAACATCTCGGCGTGTGATCAGGTTTGCGGTAACCGAAAATCCCTTTTGCTCTATGTAGGACTGACAGTTAAACGCAAACACCGTCTCAAAACCTTCCGCACCGCTACGAGGAGGAGGAGTTTCGTCGAACACATCGACGCGCCCACCGATCATGTCTGCATCAGTTCGGACCCGCCGCGCTGTTTCAACCCAATCGTCGGCAGCAACACAATCGGCGTCGATGAAATACAGATACGCCCCTGAAGTTTCAGCCACACCGCGATTGCGCGCTGCGGCTGCTCCTTTTTCGCCTTCGGCAACAAAGCGCACGTTCTCATATTTGGCGCGAATTTCGTCCAACGACTGGTCAGATCCGTTGTCTACAACAACAATCTCGACCTCCGATAGGTCGTTGGCCATAAGCGAGGCCAAGCAGCGATCAAGGCGGACCACGTCATTGTAGTGCGGGATAATGATCGAAGCGCTTATTTGAGTGTCATTAATAGCCATAAGCCGTATCGCTGTAGTGACATTTGTTCAAAATGACACCCATCACATTTGTCAGCTCAGCCAAGTGACGTTCTGCGATATCAACTTGTTTGACCGATGTCTTGTCGGCTTCGACCATAAGCAACGCGCAGTCGACATTCTTGAGGAAAGCAAAATTATCGTCGCTGACCAGCAAAGGTGGCATGTCAAATAGCATGATGTCTGGCTTGTACGCTGCTTCAATTGTGTTCAGCACGCGTCCAGTCGATTGCGATTGCAGAACCTCAGCCGAGCTTCCGACCGGTGCATCATTCGCACCAAGTATGACGTTCTCACCGATGCGAATACCGTGTTCGGCAAAGTCGACCTTGCCCTCGAAAACAGACTTCATGTTCGATTTGGGCTGCAATCCGAGCAATCGCGCGAGGTTCGTGCGGCGTAGATCGCAGTCTAAAACCATTGTGCGCAGGTCGGCCTGTCGCTCGAAGCTGAAAACAAGGTTGGATACCGTCGTGGACTTTCCGCATCCGCTGTGCGGCGACACAATCGCTATACGTTTCCAGTCATTCAGCTGCGCCAGCTGCAAGATGCGCGTCCGCAGCATATCGTATGGGGCTGCATGTTCGCCTCCGGAATAGGCGACCATCCGGTTCTTTCGCAAAATTCGCGGGTTCAGCTCCGCCTGTGCCAATGACGCCCAGGCCGAATTTACGGCCTCTTCCGGCGTTTTGACGGGTTCGTTGACCACTTCCGGTTTTTGAACCGGGTGTCCATTGATCGTCTGGGATTCCTGGCGCTGGACCCGCGCTTTTTCAATCGCGGCCTGAAGCTTTTCCATTTCTTAGTCCTTTCGCCCCAATACCAAATACACCGTCATCAAGCCGCCCCCAGACTGTCGACAATAGGTGTTACAATTGCATCAAGTGGTTGATAATAAACATGAACCGCATAGAGCAGCGCGGGCACTCCAACCACGATCGCGATCAGCCAGGCGGCGACGCGCAACCGTGCACGTAAACGGTCAGCAGCTGTTTCAATGTAGGGAATCGTCGCCAGTGGCGTTACATTCAGCCGGGAAACCAAGTCTTGCGGGCGATGCACCGATTGGTCCAGCAGCATCAGCAAGATAATCAAAGCAGCGCCCGTCATGATGCCGAAGAAACTGCCGCCCACTGCAATGAGCAACCGATTGGGCTTGCTGGGCGCATCAGGGATCGACGGTGGCTCCAAAACGACGACGCGTTGCCCTTGATTGCCTTCGACAATCTCTTTGCTGGCAGCGGCGTCCGCCAGTTTTGCGCGAACATCAGTGTACTGTCGCTGGATATTGTCGCGCTCCAGCGTAAGTTCTTCCAGTTGAATTGCGTTGATTGGTGTCTGGTCGATCGTGGCTTCGATCCTTTCCAGCTGCAGCAACGCGTCTGTTTTTTGTGCTTCGATATCCGCAATGCGCGAATCGATATCGGCCAGTTGGCTATCCAGCAGCGGGTTGCCGGTTGTTCCCGGCTGTGCTTGCGGAGCGGGTTGCAGGCTTACCACTTGTTCCAACTGCCTTACCTTCGCGATCAACACTTTGACCTGAGGGTGTTCTGACGACTTAACCGCCAGTTCATCATTCAGCTGCGCTTGAAGAACTCTCAACTGTTGTTGTTCTGGCGTCAGGTTCTGTGTCACGGCAGCACCGCTAACTTGTCCCGTCGACTCGAATATCTGGATCAGACGCACACGCTGATCTTGCAGGACCGAGCGATCACGCTCGTACTGTGCGATCCGGTCCAAAAGAGTGCTTTGCTGACCCAGCCGAGTGTCCAGCGTTTCGGGCAAAGCGTTAATGTTCTCGCTTTTGAATGCCAGGATGCGGGCGTTCTGGTCGGCCAGCTTTTCGCGCAACTCGGTCTCAAGACGTTCGAAGAAACCAAGTTTTTGTGCTGCGTTTTCAACGCCTTCATCAATACTGATCTGATTGATGATTTTCAGGTATTCTTCAAGAACCCACGCCGCATGCTCGGCTTGTTGTGCCTCAAAGCTGATATCCATGAATGTGGCTTCACCGCGCCGTGCACGCGCCCAAATATAGGTCTTGCTGCGCATCCAACTTTCAATTTCATCTGGGCTTTTATTTGCTTGATCCGGCACCGGCTGTACTAAGTCGGCGATTGCCAGAAGGTTGGCCCGGGTCATCAACTTGCCCTGCGCTATCTGCAGCTGCGCTAGCTCCGGGGCAAGTTGTCCTGACGGGTCATCGATCTTTGGACGTTCAACTGCCAGCTTGGCCGCCGACACGTAAGAAGGGGGCAACGTTTGAGCAACAGTGATCGCGACCGCCGAAATCGCAACGGCGATAATCAGCAGCAGAGGAAACCGCCGCATGAACAATGAGAAATAGTAACGTACGTCCAACACTAGCCTAAGAACCTTTTACCCTAGATGCCTCTACCACCCAATTGTGGCATTATCCTGTCTGACCTTCCGGAATGATGCGGTCGGATGACCGAAGGAAAAGCAACTCGCTATTGTCTTTTTCTTTTTCTGCGGTGCTCTTCTCGTCGTCTTTAATTTCGTCCTCGTCGCTCTCAAGCGCGAAGCCACCGAAGAACACGCCGTCTTTCAACACAGACTTCACCACCCTCAACGACACAACATTTGTCTCGTCGCTCCAGGCGTACATCAACGCAAATTCACACAGTTGGTTTACCAGTCGGGGAACACCCTGAGTGGCTTGAAAAATCGCTTTGCAGGCACCTGAGGTGAACTCTTTGCCGGTACCACCAGCGGTTTCCATGCGGTGTGAAATATATTTGGTGACCGTTTTCTGATCCATCTTGTCAAGGTGGAAACTGGCCGCCACACGCTGTGCAAGTTGGCGCATGCTGGGTGAACGCACCATATCGCGCAGCTCTGGTTGACCAACCAAGATGAGCTGGATCAACTCGTCTTTATTACTGTTGATGTTGGTCAACATCCGAAGTTCTTCCAGCCCTTCTGAAGACAGGTTCTGCGCCTCGTCGATGATCAGGACGACGCGTCGCCCGGCAGCATATTCGCTGATCATGAATTCCTGAAAACGCTGAAACATCGAGACATAGCTTTCGCCTTGCACGAAAGGCACGGAAAGCGCGTTGAGAACCCATTGGAGCAATTCACCGCGCCCACCCTGAGCGTTCGAGATCAGGCCGATCGAGACCTGTCCGTCGTCCACCTTGGACAGCAGCTTTTGAACCAGTGTTGTTTTGCCAGCACCGATTTCACCTGTGACCAGAGTAATCGGAGCGCGGGACATAATGCCGAATTCGAGGACAGAGAAAGCGCGTTGGTGTTGGGTCGACCAGTACAAAAAGCTTGGGTCCGGAATAAGCGTGAAGGGGCGCTCATTCAGACCAAAAAAGCCAGTATACAACTCTCCCGAACTCATCTCGTTTTACCGACTTTCTCCGAAACCACGACGATCTTTACCAACACATAGCACGCATCCACGACAGTCAGGGATACACGAGCCGTAGCACAACATCTTACTCAACTTTCTGAATGATTCATTTGCTGGATGCAAATTGTCCAGCGGCTGATACACGATTACCACTCAATCTCTTCTGGATGCGTCAAATATAATCCTTTCTGGAAACAATACTAGGCCACTGCCTATGCCAGCATCGCGCCCGAAGCGAGAGATTTTTCTGCGGTACAGCATAACAGTGAATCACCTGCTCGCGGCTCAAGTATCTTGTGGATCAGAATTCTAGACAAAAAGGGTATGCGGTCGGGCGCTGCCGGTAGTACTTGCGATAGCTGGATATCTTATAGGTAGAATCGCCTTTAGCCAATGACGTCGAGTGCCTGGAATACGGTAGGGCAAAGTGGGAAAGATTCTGTCAGAACTGTGCCTTGTACAACAGTTGCGCCGACATATTGTGCATCAATGATATATCTTAGCCAGTATTGCGTAAGCAACGGAAACAATTCGGCCTTGAAGATGTACAGTGATGCTGATAGTAATGTACAGGTTATCAAAGGCTTAACGCGAAAATTAAAATTTTTTGCCAGAACGAGTAAAAATTATGGCGACAAAGCTGGTCAAAACCTGAGAAAACAGGGTGACAGCATTTGGAAAATTTTCATAAAGATGCGTTGTTCGTCGAGTAGTGAGTAATGCCAGGGCGTGTGTGTTAGCGTCCGGTTTTGGAGTGAAGTTTGTAATGGTAACACAGATGCATAATTTCGATGCCGTGGAAAAAGTTTCCCCGGACGGATCTGTAAGAAGTGCGCGTGCGCTCGGGCGACCGGCCACACGGCTTTATCGTGACTACTTGAAGCGCGCTTTGGATATTTCTTTCATCCTATTGGTTTCGCCGATCGCTCTGCCTCTTGTCGCCATTCTTGCGTTGGTTGCATCCCGCGATGGAGCCTCACCTTTCTATACCCAAGCCAGGGTCGGTCGTAATGGTGTCGTTTTCACCATGTATAAAATCCGCACTATGGTGAGCGACGCAGATGCCCGTCTTGAAAAACATCTGACCGAAAATCCGGGTGCACGGATCGAATGGGACAGCACGCAAAAGCTTAAAAAAGACCCGCGCATCACTGCAATCGGTACGTTCATGCGCCGTTCTTCTTTGGACGAGTTACCGCAGCTGCTTAACGTTCTTCGTGGCGACATGTCGTTGATTGGTCCGCGACCGATGATGGTGAGCCAAAAGGCCTTGTACCCAGGGCGTACCTATTATGAGTTGCGCCCAGGAATTACAGGCTTGTGGCAAGTTTCGGATCGCAACGAATCGACTTTTGCGGATCGCGCGCGATTCGACACTACATATGGGAAAACCCTCTCTTTCAAAAATGACCTGATGATCTTGTTCAAAACTGTCGGCGCCGTGTTGCGCTGCACAGGCCACTGAACAGGGAGTTTCATAGCGCCATTGCGCAAGTATTTGGTTTCGCTGTGAAAAAAGAGAGAGCTTTTGGAATGCTGAGTTGGTAAAATTTAGAAGAGGCTGAAGCAAATTTGTCTCAGGTTTTTCTCCGGCTCGAAAATAATCTTCGTACGGCCCGACTAAGGGTTAAATTTGACAACAACTTCACAACCGGGGGAGACCAGATGTATAAACTCCTTTGCAGCCTTTTCGCCATTGCTTTGATGGCCACGGGTCTGACTGCAACCAAGGCATCGGCACAAGCTGGATATCGCATTCAACCAGGCGATATCTTGCAAATTGAAGTGCTGGAAGATGCCAGCCTTAACCGCCAAGCACTTGTGCTGCCAGACGGATCTATCAACTTTCCGATCGTTGGCTCTGTTCAGGCAGCGGGTTCATCCGTTGGCCAGCTTCGTGGCACTTTGACAAGTCGTTTGGCGCCGAACTTTGCCACGACACCTACCGTCTTTGTTTCAGTTGGTGCACTTGCCGCGCCAACCGTGGCTGCAACTGCTGCAACCGGCAACGATGTATTCATTACCGGAGAGATCACGATCCCAGGCCGTGTCCCGATCATAAACAACGCCACAATTCTGCAAGTTATCGCGGAAGCTGGTGGTTTGACCCGTTTCGCAGCCGGAAAACGCATCCAACTGCGTCGGGGAAGCAACGTTTACAGCTACAATTACTATGACAACACCGGCAATGTTGCGCTTCAGGCTGGTGACGTTATTGTGATCCCACAGAGGAAGCTATTTGAATAACCATCGCCCAGGAGCAGGGGGCCCAGGTGAAAAACAACAAAAGTTTGACGTTGGCACTCGCGGCAACGACCGCCATATGTTCAGCCAACACAGCTGCAGGCCAAGCAGTACCAAGCGCTCAGTCAGCCCCGGGGGGGCTGACTTACACGTATGGGATCAGTTCTTCATTGCGTATTAACGATAATTTCGGACTTGATGTCGGAAGTTCGCAGGAGACGACAACCATTCTGGACACCACATTGTCCTACGGGTTGTTGAAAGAAACCCAGATTGACACTTTGCAATTCGATCTGAGCGGCATCGTGCGGCTGGGTGAGGTTCCGGGACAATCCCAGAATGTCGATGTCGACGATCCCAATGCGTTCTTTGCCTATACGCGCGATGGCGCCAATAGTCGTCTGGCGACAGATGCACGGATTCGTCGGGTCGATCTGAATTTCGACGACCCGCTGCGCGTTCAAGACCAGTTGAATTCGAACAGCCTGATCATTGATGACGGAACGCGGACCACATCGAGGCTGAATTTCGCTTGGGAAAATGGGATCAACGACGCGGTCGGCTATGGGTTCGACCTGCAATACTTAGATGAAAGTTTTGAGGATACAACGGATCCCGGCCTTTTCGATAACGACGAATTGCGCTCTGAGGTATTTGGCACGTTCCGCTTCACATCGACCGCAACCGGGCGCCTCAGCTATTCGCGGATCGATTATGAGGCCGATGACACGCTTCAGGAAGAACGCGAAACACAAGAGTTGTTGTTTGATTTGACCTATGCGGTCAATCCGATCACCGACGTTTCCGTACGGGTTGGCTACGCTGATATCGAAGAGACAGATATTACGCCATTCACCACTGAAGAAGATGGTCTTACTGGTGGGCTGACCGTTACACGAAGCCTGACCAATGGCTTTGCGGCAATTGGAATTGACACCGGTGTGGCGATCACTGGCCGTCGGACGAATTTCGACGTTACACGATCGTTTTTGTTAAAGGGTGGTTCCTTTGATGCAACGCTGGGTGTCACGCGTGGGCCGTCGGGCGATATAGATCCGATTGGACAGATCGGATACAACTATACCTTGGCGAACGGGTCGATCGGTGCCGCATTTGTGCGAGACTTCCGGAACGACGTTCAGGGTAATGACATTCGATCGACACGCGCAACGTTGAGTTACCTAACTGACATCAATCCGGTGTCCAGCCTGGATTTTCGTGTTGGATACGGACAAGTGGACGACGCCGGCAATGGTAGCGTGACCGATACCGACAATACTACTTTCCGAGCAACTTACATCCGCGCCTTGAACGCCGATTGGAACCTGTCTGCAGGTTATGAATACCGGCACCGTTTCGAAGAAGGTGTTGGGTCAGCCAAATCCAACGAAATCTTTTTTTCATTGGACAGGTTTTTCGTCGTTCAACGCTGAACGGATTGATCGTGTAGTAACAGGAAACGATTTCTTTCCAAAAGAAATGGTTTCCTGTTTTTTCTCGCGACTGTTGAGCTGATCATCTATTGTTCTGTTTGCCGGATGGCGTTGATTCATTAGTTTTCTTGTTTGTGTAACCAAGTCTCTGGGAAGGCCGGACAATGTTTCGATCTGCACTGCTGATCCTGTCCGGGAACGCGTTCGGGTCTGCGATGACCTTTCTGCGCAACCTCCTTGTTGCCCGGTTGGTCAGTGTTGAAGACTATGGCATCGCGGCGACTTTCGCCATCAGCATGGCAATCGTCGAGCTCACCTCTAGCTTTGGATTGCAACAACTGATCGTGCAGGACAAAGACGGAAACGACACAAAGCTTCAATCTGGCTTACAAGGCTTTCACGCCGTACGCGCCGTGTTTTCGGCAGCCCTGCTTTTCTTCCTGGCCCATCCGATCGCAAATTTCCTTGGAATACCGGAAGTCGCCTGGGCCTATCAGGTTCTGGCTATTGTCCCGCTCTTGAACGGATTTATCCATTTCGATGTCTATCGCTTGCAACGGCAACAGAAATTCGGCCCGCTGATCCTCAGCACCAGCCTGCCTGCGTTTCTTTCGGTGGTTCTAACCTGGCCTCTGTTTCAGTATTTTGGCGATTACCGTGTGATGCTGTATGCGGTGATTGCGCAAGGTGTCGCGACGGTACTCTTTTCTCATCTGGTGTCGATCCGTCCTTATTCTTTGCGCCTTGATCGCCAGTTGGTGGGACGAGCCTTTCATTTCGGTTGGCCGCTTTTGATTAACAACATCTTGCTTATTCTTGTCCTGCAGGGTGAAAAGCTGGTTGTCGGTCGCGAACTGGGCATGGCTGAACTGGCGATCTTTGCTATGGGCTTCACCTTGACGCTCACGCCAACATTGATCGTGGCCAAAAGCACGCAAAGCTTTTTTCTGCCGCAGCTTTCTGCAGCCAAAGGCGATCAAGAGCGTTTTGAGCAGTTAGCCTATGCAACCATGCAGACGAGCCTGACAAACGGTCTGTTTCTGATGGCGGGCATCGTGGTGTTTGGCGCGGTTTTTGTTCATTTTGTTCTCGGCGACAAGTACGCAGCACTTGTCCCTTACCTCATCCCCTTGGCTTTGTTGCATGCCTTGCGAGTCTTCAAAACAGGAAGCGCGGTCGTTGCCCTGGCCAAAGGCCGGACGAGCAACGCTATGATCGCAAACATGTTTCGGGTCATGTCACTACCCGTTTCATGGTATGCGGCCGTTCACGGATACGGTCTGTTTGTCATTATTCTCATAGCATCTACAGGAGAGCTTTTGGGGTTCATTGCGTCACTGCGCCTTGTTCAGACGCGCGTAAATCTTTCGCTTGGCCCAATGGGTATTCCGGTTCTGATCGCTTTTGTTTTGCTGGCTTTGGCAATGACAAAACAAATCTGGTTCTCAGGCTTAGACCTTCTTTTGACTACGGTCGTAACCGCGACCTTAATGGCGGTTGCCCTTTTTGTGATGAAGAACCTTCGACGCTATGTAAGCCAGCGTGTGTTCACGCAATATGTGGAGTGAACTTTGACCAATCCCCTGCCGTTACTTCATATTGGGTATCACAAGACCGCAACGACATGGATGCAGAACCAACTGTTCGTTCCGCGTCACGGGTTTCGCCAACTGGCCGGGCACCAGACGATTTTTGAAAAAGTCGTAACTCCACATGGGCTGACGTTTACGCCCAAGCCGATGCAGGCCCATATTGAAGAGGCCTGGCAAACACTGAAACCTGGCGAAGTTCCGGTGATCTCGTCAGAGATTCTAAGCGGCCATCCCTTCTTCGGTGGTCGCGAAAGTGACCTTTATGCGCGCCGCCTGAAGAAAATCTTCCCAGACGCTCGTATCCTTGTGTCTATCAGAAATCAAATGCGCATCTTGCCATCAGTCTATATGCAATATCTGTTGCGCGGTGGCACGATGCCCTATGACCGGTTTTTTCGAGAAGAAAATGACCTTGGTTTTTTCTCGTTTTCTGCTGTGCATTTCGAATATGACCGGTTGATCGGACTTTACCAGTCTCTTTTCGGTGTCGAGCATGTCTATGTGTTGACGCAGGAGAGCCTAAGGCAGGATATGGACGAAGCAGCAGAACGTCTGGCCAAGTTCTGTGATAACAAGCGGTTTGAAAGCATACACCCCGACGCTCGCGCAGCGCATACGCCAAGTTACCCCGAATATGCTGTACCGGTCCTGCGCAGAATTAATCAGGTGCAAAGCTCGGTTCTAAACCCCAATCCGTTTCTTCACTTGGGGCATACACCAAACGGTTTGTATCGTGGCGCCGGATATTTGCTAAAGCGCCCATTGGCTAAAAAGCTCTTGGGTCGAAAAAAACCAGTTACGTCTTTTGTAAAAGGTCACTTCTCTGGTCGTTATTCTGACAGCAATCACCGTTTACGGTCTATGGTTGGTGAACAGACAGATCTCAGTAACTATGATTGACGGCCCTGCCGAACCGGAAACCGCGTGTAGTTGATTTTTCTTTTGCTTTCAGTTTCTTTGGAACCGTTTTGATCTTCTTTCGGTTGATAACTCAGAAACCAGCCACCGGTGCCAAGTAGGAAACTATACAAAACAAACGGTACCTTCCAGAAATGTACCATCCAGCCCGCCATAAAAAGACCGACCATCGTAACTATCCATCCCATTCGGTATTGACGCATTTTAGGATCAGTCAGTGGTCGTTTGATTATAGAAATCATCATGCCGAAATACGCAGCCAAGACTAGGAAGCCTGCCGGCAACCCAGCAATCATTGCATAGTAAATCCAGAACATATCGACGCTGTCTGTCAACCAAGCTGGACGAACCCAGTCATCAAACCCAATTCCGAAAAGCGGATTAGCCAGGGCATTCTGCATGCCGTAGTCAAAAATCAGAATTCGCCCATAACCCGTTTGAGCGTTCAGCGCGAAATAGCTGATCATAACTTCAATCGGTGTCCTGTTGGACAGAATATCGACGGCTACGTACCATATTGCCACCAGCCCTGCGAGTATCCACCAACGGCTCTTTACGTCACGCAAAACAACGTCCCAGGCGATCAAACCGAACTGAGCAGTCATTGCCGCGAGGGGCCCTGAAGACAAGGAGAAGAACGCTGTAAGTGCAACGAGACCTGTGCGCCAAATTCGGCCCCACACATCACGACCATAGCCGTAAACATAACACGCAAGTCCGATCAAAGCGCCGCCGTAGACCCCGAAGTGGATCGGGTGTTCGAAAGGACCTTGGACGCGATCGAAGCCGAGCCTCTGCTCGTGGTCGACATCAGGAAATGCACTACCAACATAGCTCCACAATTGGAGCAGAACGTTTTGTGCGGTTAGAGCTTCGATCAGAGCGAATGGCAACAATAGTGAGAAGCAGACAACAAGCAGTTTGGCAACTTTGAAAAATTGCTCTGGCGTCCTAACGAACGCGCGTCCGAGTAAGTAGCAGCCGAGCAATTCGGCGGTATGCACGCCAACAGTTTGCCAAACACCCAATCCATGATTTGCGACCATCGCGATGATGAACCAGGCGCTTAATCCGATCATCGCATAGTCTGCGAAATTTCGCGGCCCGGCTTGCCCTCGACACCATGCGATAAACGCGGGAAAAAACAAAAGCAGAGCGACCGCACGATACGCGAGCAGCTTTATTCCAGCCAGTTCGATCGTGAGAGGCACCAAAAGACTGAACAGAAAAAAGACCACCAGGATATTGAGTTTTGCCCCGGTGTCGCGTGTTTGCGCGCGCGTGTATGTTTCTTCTGGGTGTGTTACAGCCATCTAACCAAAAATCACTTTCCCGGCGTCAATACCCGTCTTGCCATTCCTTGCGCCGATGCCAGATCTCACCCCAGACCGTCGCAGCCTCCTGCCGGCGCAAGAGTTTCAGCCCCACCATACGCGACCAGGGCCACAGCCGAAACATAGATTGTCCGATCCCTCGTTGCCATTTGGGGAAGTGATGCTGGATTAACGTCATCTTTGCCCTTAGCAACCGCACCATTTTGTCCGAGCGTACTTTTTCAGAAGCACCCGCATAGTGGATGATCTGAGCCGTTGGTGTGATGCGTGGACGCGCGCCTTTCGCGCGCGCGCGCAAGCATAAATCTGCTTCTTCTCCATACATGAAAAAGGCTTTGTCAAAACCGTCCAGTTCTTGCCAAAAATCGCGTTTGATCAGGAAGAAACAGCCTGTCACGATATCAACTTCGTACTCGCTGTCACGGTCCCAACCTGGAATGGCTTCTGGGTTGAACAAATCGCTTTTTCGAAACACGCTCGAGAACCCAAGCGCTTGACTGATCACGCCCCACAGGGTCATCTGGTTCCACGCATTTGTCGGGTTCAGCGACATGTCACCATAGTAGGTCTTGCCACCCCAAATCCGCGCTTGTGGGTTTTTATCCGCAAATTCAATAAGATGATTGATGGCGTGATCCAAGACAACCGTATCGGGGTTTAGCAGCAACAGGTATTCGCCACGTGCTCTTAGGGCCGCAATGTTATTGGCCAGAGCAAACCCGTGGTTGTCTTTTTCTGCCATCAATTCGATGTCGGGGAATTCGGTCGCAATCGCCTCGGGCGAACCATCGGTCGAAGCATTGTCGACGACGATCAATTCATAAGGAACTTGGGTCTGCTCCTGAACCGAGCGCAGGCACTCTAGCGTCATGTCTTTGGTGTTGTAGCTCACCACGATTATTGACACCCGCGGGGTGTCACTTGGGTCGATTTGGGTCACTGCTTTACTCATTCAAATTTGGAACCAAAAAAAGGGGTAACGGCCCTGCCCCCTCATTACATATTTTAGGATAGTTTGTAAGGATTTCCCGCGTCCTCGCGCGAAGTCGTCAAAAACAGCAAGAATTATCGCCGGATTGGTTTTAATCAGGCAAGTTTGGCTGGTATCGTTTTTGCCAGACCGAACAAGAAAGGAGCGCGAGTTTCCCCGCGCCCCGAATACTATCACCCAAACACAGCCATCGAGTCGTCGATGACATTTGTTGTGTCAAAGAAGTTTGCTTGGTCGTCGATGCGGAAGTCGTAGATTTCGCCATCAAACCCGTTGCCCCATTTGGGCCCCAGGGTCCAACCCCACTCTTTGCCACCAGCACCGACAAAATCGAGATCATAGCTTTGTTCGTCGAGAACAAGTTCACCATCCACGATCACCTGGATTCGGTCGGTTACTGCATCAACGATGACCGTCAGCTGATGCTCATCGGTATCGTTCAGACCAAGGTCTTTCAGGATAAACCCGTCTGAGAATTTGGAGTCATTGTTCGCAACCTGAATTTCCAGCCCGTCACCAACCAGCGAAACACCAATCTTTTTGTGGTTCCAGACCAAGGCTTCTGTTTTTCCATCAGCAGTGTCACGTTTGAAGTCAATGCTAAACGAAATCTGATCAGAGTCTTCTAGCGGCTTCAGACGACCCAAGTCGGCCTTGTCTTTCACACCATCCAGATAAAGCGCTTTTTCACCGGACGCTGTCGTTATGACTTTGGCATCGCCTTTCAGTGCAGATGTGCCTTCGATATCATCCAAGTCCAATATGTAGGCGTCTATCGCAAAGGAGCTGACATCAAAGTTGGATGAAGAACTCCCGCTGGTATCCACAGGATCAGGGTCAACCGTGACTGTTGTCGGGTCTGTGGTCTGAACAGGATCAGTGACAGCCGTGTCAACCGGGTCAGTAATGACAGGAGTGGTTGTGGTCGGTGTCGAGGTTGTCGGTGTCGAGGTCGTCGGGGTCGAAACTGACGACTGACTTTCTTCAGGATGTGCGAGGATCGCCCCCGCGTTCAGAAGATCGACAATGCTGCCTGGGATCACATCGTAATTGTGGTAAGGCGTGCTATCGTTAAGTGACTGGGCCGTGAAAACGTCCCCATAAAAACCTGCGCCGTTTGGATTACTGTTTTGGATCAGTGCGTTGTCTTGAACATTCCAGTTTGACTGACCACTATACCCGTCAATTTTTGCGACCGCGTTTTGCTCGATAGTTACATTTGTCGATCTGGAGGCGATATTGATCTGTGGTGGTGCCAATGAACCACCTGTCGTCGGCATATTGGGATCGCCGAAAGCCTGTACGATCGTGTTATTGCTGACCACAAGACCATTGGTTTCACCGACCGTGATCCCGTGATACTGCTGATTGTAGATGACGTTATTCTCGATCGTGATGTTCTGATAAAACAAGGACGTGTTGCCTTGTTCAGCCGCCAGATTGCGCATGAAGATCGTTTGCGTCCAACTTCCCTGACCGATGTCAAAGGTGTTGTTTCGGATGACTACGTCCGTCGTCGCTTCGGTTGTTTTGTTCGTCCAGAACTGGATCATATCCCGGTGGTCGCCCGACGTTGGCGATGCTTCAAAGTCGTGGATATAGTTTCCTTCGATAAGGACACCTTGCACCTGTACAAAGTTCAGGCCATCCGAGCGGATCGAGTGGATCTCGTTGTTAGAAACGTTCAGGTTTGTGCTGTCTGTAAATACCGCAGCTTTCCAGAAATCATACATGACATTTCCGGTGAAGGTGATGCCGTCCGACCCATCAACGGCCAGGCCTTTCCCGGCGCCGTATCCATTATCTTCTGCGGTCAAACCACTTGCGACATCCCCATCGAAAGTGGAATTCTGGATCGCGATATTAGAGCTGTTGTTGATCTGAAACGGTTCGTACCAAATCTTGTCACCAGCGCTGAAGCTGTAGTCAAATTCGACGCCGTCGATAGTAATATTCGACGCGCCATTGATATTCATAGTCGAGAAACTGGCGGGATTGCTTGGATCGTCAGAGACGATGCGGACTTCAGAATTGAACGATTTGCTGATGTTCAAAGCGCCGTAATCGCCCCCAGACAAGCGGATCTCATCCCCACCGCTTGCGCTGGACAACGCAGCCGTGAGCTCTGCTGCGTTGGTTACGTTATAGATTGTCATCCGTAGTTTTCTCCTGCTCGGATTTCCATTCCCCAATCAACGGTTATGCGGGGTGGAAACAAACTGCATCTATTTTGTTAATTATCCCTTCGATTACGGCAGAAAGGAGCCGATACTATGGATGATCGGTGGCTAGTTGCTGAAAAATGGAGGTAATTAGGGGTAGTTCCGTGAGCAATCGGCGAAGTTTTGCCGCTGAAATAAGGCAAAATCGTGGAATCCACACATTTCGCTTGCTCATCCGAGTCGCATTCGAGAATCAGTATGTTTGCGACTGTATGCCACTCTGTGGTCAGCTTTGACGTCTTTTTCCAGCCGAGGTTACTCTGCGCTGTCTGGGGGGCAGAGGTGCGATTTTCATCTTTTGCTTTTCTACCGGCGGCGTTGTGAAAACCTCTTCTCGATCACCTTGCTTCAATACACGCCCCTCGTGCAGGATCATCACTTTGTTTCCGGCTTCAACGATACTTGGACGATGTGCCATGGTTACGACGATACTGCCGCGGTTGCGCAGGTCTTGAATCGCTTTGACCAAGGCGGCGTTACCACTCTTGTCCAGATTTGAGTTTGGTTCGTCCAACACAATCAATCGAGGCTGTTTGAAGATGGCTCTGGCCAAACCCAGCTGCTGAACCTGACCACCTGACAAAGGGTAGCCACCCAGACCGATGCGTGTCCTATACCCATCGGGCATATTCTGGACCATATCGTGGATGCCAGCGATCTGTGCGGTCTGAACAATGTCTTGTTCGTCGGTTTGCTCTTCAAAGCCAGATATGTTCTGGGCGATGGTACCGGGCAATAGGTCTACGCGCTGTGGCAAATAGCCGACGGACGGCCTGCTCGAACTATTGCGCTGTGTTACCACCCGGACGCCACCCAGCAAGACCTGTCCGGTGTCAGGTGTCCAGATGCCCACAAGCAATTTGGCCAGGCTGGACTTGCCTGCCCCGCTGTTGCCTATCACCACCAACCCGTCTCCGGGCTGCAGGGACAGTGTTACCTGGCTCAGGATGTAAGGCCGCGTCATTTGTGCCCCGGTTGGAGCGGACTTACTTATCGCATCGACGCGCAATTGGGTGATCAGGTTTGCGGACGGGTCCACCGTTACCGGTTCTGCTGGCACAGCTTGCAACGCCGAAAGCCTGCGATGAGCAGACAACACACGACCGAAAATGCGCCACTGGGTGATAACGTGATCCAGAGGGGCCAAAACGCGACCGGCAAGAACCGATACCGCAATGATCGCACCCAAAGAGATCTGGTGTTGAATCGCTAGAACAGCGCCGGTTGTTAGCAGTGCTGATTGTAAGAAGAGTCGAAAGCCTTTTGAGAACGCTGCAAAATAATCAGAAGTGTCTGAACCTTTGAAAAAGTGCGACATGCTTTGCTGGTGTAAGCGTTCCCAATGCGCGATGACATTATCTTTGATCCCTAATCCGAATATCGTTTCGGCGTCGCGGTGAGCGTGGCGAATAAAACTGCGCTCGTGATTGTCAGCTCGAGTCGCTTGCGAGACGGGCACCTGAGTGAGTTTTCTGTTCAGCAACGCTGCAACGATAACAATTGCAGCACCAGAGATGGTTAAAAAACCCAGCCAGGGGTGGATCCAGAAGACCACCCCTAGAAAAAGTGGTATCCAGGGCAGGTCGAACAACGCCAATACGACGGGGCTGCTTATGAAGTTCCGCATGATCTCGAGATCGCGAAGGGGATCATGCTGAGAGCCTGGCTGTTCGATAGCTTCTACCAGCCATTTTTCGCATACCGTATCGCGTGTTTCGGCATCCAGTTGGTAACTGGCTCGAGACAAGATCCGTGTTCGCCACCACTCGAAGACGCCAAATAGAACAAACAGGATGATCACGAGCGAAAAGAGTTTACCCAGAAGATCCAGCGACCCAGAGGGCAAGACTTGATCGTATACAACGATCATGTAAAGCGGGCCTGTCAGGATCAAAAAGTTGACGATTGCGCTCAGCCCGCCAACTTGCAGGATTTTCGCCCGCAGCTTGTCAATCGCCAGACGGTAGAAATTTTTCTCCGCTGAAGAAGGTCTTTTGATTATTGGTTCAGTTTCTGATGCATCGAGTTTCACTAGTCACCATTACCAAACTGATACAGCCTAAACCGCCTTCAAGTCATATCCGTGATCATCGGAACGGGTTCAGAGCGTGGAATAGAACTCAATATTGTCAAGCCACTATGACACAAATCCATAGCTTCGCAACCGCAGCAGCATATGCTGTCTGCGTTGTATTCAGCTTGTCAGTTGGCTTTGTGCTAGTCCAGAAGCCCGGCCAGGTAGGCGCCATAGCCGTTCTTCGAAAACCGTTTGGCTTGCTGTTCCAGGGCCTCGCGGCTGATCCATTGCTGTTGATAGGCAATCTCTTCGGGACAGCCGGTTTGCAACCCTTGCCGCTCCTCGAGCGTGCGCACAAAGTTTCCAGCGTCCAGCAGCGATGAATGCGTCCCCGTATCCAGCCAGGCATATCCGCGCCCCATGGTTTCGACTTGCAATGCGCCCTCTTCCAAATAGCTTTGCAGAAGCTCGGTGATCTCCAATTCGCCCCTGTCCGAGGGTTTGACAGCACGCGCCCGTTCGGGTGCTGTGGCATCTAGAAAGTAAAGCCCCGTCACAGCATAGCGTGAGGGCGGAACCTCGGGCTTCTCGATGATTTCACGGGCGCGCCCGGCTTCGTCAAAGGCGACCACGCCATAGCGTTCGGGATCGGCCACGTGATAGCCAAACACGGTGCCACCAGAAGGTTTCTGATCCGCTGCGGCCATCAGAACCGGTAGGCCGTGGCCGAAAAAAATGTTGTCGCCCAGGATCATCGCCGACGGCGCGCCGTCCAGAAACGCTTCGGCCAGGATATAGGCTTGCGCCAGACCATCCGGGCTGGGCTGAACCTGATAGCTGAGCGAAATACCCCATTGCGACCCGTCGCCCAGAGTTTGCTGGAACTGATACTGATCCTGCGGGGTGGTGATGATCAATATATCGCGGATACCGGCCAGCATCAGCACGCTGAGCGGATAATAGATCATGGGCTTGTCGTAGATCGGCAGCAATTGCTTCGACAGCCCCATCGTAATCGGGTAGAGCCGCGTGCCGCTGCCCCCGGCCAGGATGATCCCTTTGCGATCCGTCATCCGGTTTCTCCTAAGTCTTCCAATATCTGTGTCAGCTCTTGACGCCAGTCGGGTCGCGTAAGGCCAAAAACCTTTTCGGTTGCGCTGCAATCCAAGCGCGAATTCAACGGCCGCGTTGCAGGGGTCGGGTAGTCCCGGGTGAGGATATCCGTGACCGAACAGGTGATCTGCGTGCGGCTGAATATCTCGCGCGCGAAATCGGACCAACTCGTTTCAGGCCTACCCGAAAAGTGATAGATGCCGGATTTGTTCGGATCGGACATCAAGCCCTCGGCCATAATGATACAGGCCGCAGCGATTGCGCGCGCCGAGGTCGGGGCGCCGATTTGGTCGCTTACGACGGTCAGATCATCACGGTCGCGTCCAAGCCGCAGCATGGTCTTGATGAAATTACTGCCATGTGCAGACACCACCCAGGAGGTACGCAAGATACAATGATAGGCCCCGGCAGCCATGATCGCCTGCTCTCCGGCCAGTTTGGTGCGACCATAGGCACCCAGTGGCGCGGTCGCATCCTGAGGTGTCCAAGGCGCGGTGCCGGACCCGTCAAACACATAATCGGTTGAGATATGAACCAGCGGGATGCCCAGATCGGCACAGGCCCTTGCCATGGCCCCCGGCGCGTCACCATTAATAATGCGCGCAGCCGTTTCTTCGTCTTCCGCCCGGTCAACCGCCGTGTAGGCTGCCGCGTTGATTACCGCCGCGGGTTTGGTATTGCGTATCGCCTGCGCGCAGCTTTCCGGATCAGAAAGGTCTGCAGCGGCTCGATCCAGGCAAGACACGTTGGAATAGGCGGCCAGTTCCTGCGCCACCTGCCCCGTCTTGCCAAACACGAGGATCACGCTTTTACTCCCAAACGCTCGCCCACACCCTGCCGGTTTTGTAGTTCGCGCCACCACTCCTCGTTGTCCAGATACCATTGCACCGTAAGCTCCAACCCCTGTTCAAGCGTGACAGAGGGGCGCCATCCCAGCTCGGTTCTTATCCGGGTCGGGTCAATGGCATATCTAAGGTCATGACCGGGGCGGTCGGCCACAAAGGTGATCTGGTCTGCGTATGACCCGCCGGTGGGGCGTTTTTCATCCAGAATGGCGCAGATCATTCGGACCAGATCGATATTCTTGGCCTCGTTCTCACCGCCCACATTATAAGAGCGACCGTTCTGTCCCTTTTGCAGGATGGTCAGCAGCGCGTCGGCATGATCTTCGACATAGAGCCAATCGCGGATATTCTCTCCCTTGCCGTAAACCGGGATCGGTTTGCCCGCCAGAGCATTCAGGATAACCACAGGGATCAGCTTTTCGGGGAAATGATACGGCCCGTAGTTGTTCGAACAATTCGACAGGACAACCGGCAGCCCATAGGTCTCATGCCAGGCGCGCACGAGGTGGTCGCTGGCCGCCTTTGACGCCGAATAGGGCGAGCGGGGATCATACGCGGTGTCTTCGGTAAACTCACCGGTGTCGCCCAGCGAACCAAAGACCTCATCGGTCGAGATATGGTGAAACCGAAACCCGTCGGGCTGACCTTTGCCATGCCAATAGGCGCGGGCGGCTTCAAGCAGCGTGTAGGTGCCGGTGATATTGGTCTCGATAAAGGTGCCGGGTCCGTCGATTGAGCGGTCGACATGGGATTCGGCGGCCAGATGCATCACTGCATCTGGTTGATGTTCGGCAAAAACCCGGTCCATTGCGGCACGGTCACGAATGTCGGCCTGCACGAAACTGTAGCCGGGGGCTCCTGCCACACTTGCCACATTGTCCAGGCACGCCGCATAGGTCAGCGCGTCCAGATTGACCACGTGATGCCCCTGCCCGATGGCCTGGCGCACGACCGCCGACCCAATGAAGCCGGCGCCTCCGGTCACGATGATCTTCATGCCGTGCCCTCCCATATGAAGGGGCTGTCAAAGTTGTCAAACCTTGCGGCCTGTGTGTCTTTTTCAGACAGGATCGCGGGCTTGCTCAACCCCCAATCAACCCCGCAGCTGTCCCAGTGAACTACACCGTCACAGTCGGGTGCGTAGAAATCGGTGCATTTATAACAAATCTCGGTGTTAGGCTTCAGCGTAAGAAAGCCGTGCAAAAACCCCTTTGGGACCAGCAATTGGCGACCGTTCTCGGCCGACAGCTCAACCGAGATCCATTTGCCGAAGGTGGGCGAGCCTTTGCGGATATCGATCGCCACATCCAAAAGCGCCCCACGACCGCAGCGCACCAGTTTGTCCTGTGCATGCGGTGGGGCTTGAAAATGCAACCCGCGCAACGTACCCGTTTCAATCGACAGAGAGTGATTGTCTTGTACGAAATCAAACTCTATCCCATGGGTGGCCAGCGTGTTTTTGTTCCAGCTTTCGCTGAAAAAACCGCGCTCGTCGGAGAACCGCTTGGGTGTTAGAACGACAACCCCCGGCAGAGCGGTCTCTTCTACTTGCATCAATCAGTACCCTTCTTAAACTACTCGAACTCTTAACAATGGATAAATGCGTTGTCACTAACGCTACACGTTACCTGCCACAGCCCTTGGACGGTGTTGAAAAAAAGTGCAATACAATCATCGCCAAACTCATATCTATAAAGCGAGATTATTTTTTCTTACGGATCTATTTGCGCAACAGTCTACTTGGTATTCGGAAAATTGTTCGCACATATCGCGTTTTTTTGGGGTTGGGTCGTTTTGTGCCTGGAAAGTGTGCCGGGCCCCTACCGAGAACACCGAAGTAGCGCTCACATCGCACCTTTTGTGTAACACCACCTTCGCTAGGTTAGCAGACCAGAGGACCCATCCCGATGATTGCCTATGTTACTGTCGGCGCTGACGATCTTGCCAAAGCAAAACGGTTCTATTCTGCGTTCTTGCTTGCGTTGGGCTATACGTTGGACGAAGGGCCCGAGGGGCTCAGCTTTGCGCTGCCAGTCGCGCCCGGTCAGCGACCTGTTTATCCAGACTTCTATGTGAAACCCCCGTTTGACGGTGCGGCGGCCTCGACCGGTAACGGGGCGATGGTGGCTTTCGAGGCAGGCAACCAGCAGCAAGTGCGTCGACTTCATGCCGCCGCCCTGGACGCAGGCGGTACAGATGAGGGTCAACCAGGTTTTCGCCCCAACTATGGGCCACAATTCTATGTCAGCTATCTGCGGGATCCGCAGGGCAACAAGATTGCGCTGTTTTCAAGCAACCCAAATGAGCCTGGGCGCGATGGTTAGGCGGGCACCCCGACTGACCAATTGAACTGGGCCTCACATGGATCGTAAACAGCCCCGTGCCTTACCAGACGAAAGTAACATCTCGAATGTCCAACCTTCTTTATGACGCACTCTTCGCACCCCACGCGACCAATCCCTCCTGTTTCATAATCCGCGCGGGCATAGCTGATCTCAGCTATGCTGAATTAGTTGCACGCGCCGCTCAGTTTGCGCACGCCCTGCAAGCAGCCGGTGTGCATCCGGGGGATCGTGTGGTTGTGCAGGCGCATAAAACGGTCGAGATGGTATTGCTTTATGCGGCGACGCTTCAGGCCGGGGCTGTGTTTCTGCCTTTGAATACCGCCTATAAACGCGATGAGGTCGCCTATTTCGTCTCTGACGCGGCCCCTAAGCTGCTGGTCTGTGACCCGTCAACGTCTGAAGCGTTGGGGGACATCGCCGCGCAAGCCGGTGCCCGGCTTCTAACCCTTGATGCGGATGGGCATGGAAGCCTGAGCGATGCGGCGAAAGGCCAACCCTCGCGGTTCGAAACCGTACCCCGAACGCCCGGCGACTTGGCGGCGCTGCTTTACACGTCAGGCACCACGGGCCGTTCGAAAGGCGCGATGCTGAGCCATGAGAATCTGCTGTCCAACACCCAGGTGCTGACGGATCACTGGCAGATCACCGCCAAAGACCGTCTGATCCATGCTTTGCCGATCTTTCACACCCACGGTCTGTTTGTCGCGCTGAATACCGCGCTTTATGCCGGATCACAGGTCGTGTTCATGCCCGGCTTTGACGCTGATGCGATCCTCAACGCTCTGCCTGATGCAACCATGCTGATGGGTGTTCCCACCTTCTATACAAGGCTTCTGAATGACCCGCGCCTGACCAAAGAGGCGGCCGCAAATATGCGCCTTTTTATCTCGGGCAGTGCACCGCTTTTGGCCGAAACCCACGAGGCTTTCACCGCCAGAACCGGGCACCGTATTCTGGAGCGGTATGGGATGACCGAGACCAATATGAACACGTCAAACCCTTATGACGGCGAACGTCGCGCGGGCACCGTTGGCATGCCCCTGCCCGGCACAGACGTGATCGTGACCGACCCTGAAACCGGTGCCCCCCTGCCCCAGGGCGAGGTTGGGATGATCGAGGTGCGCGGTGCCAACGTGTTCCAGGGCTATTGGCAGATGCCGGAAAAGACCGCCGAAGAGCTGCGGGACACAGGATTCTTTATCACCGGTGATCTTGGGCAATTCAGTGCAGATGGCTATCTGACGATTGTGGGCCGGTCCAAGGATATGATCATTACCGGCGGCTACAATGTTTACCCCAAAGAGGTCGAAGATGTTTTGAATGACATCGATGGGGTGCTGGAATCTGCCGTTTTTGGCGTGCCGGATGCGGATTTTGGCGAAGCGATTGTGGCTGCCCTTGTCGCCGAACCCGGGGTGGCGCTCTCCATCGATCAGATCGCTGCGGTTGTGAAAGAAAAACTCGCGCGGTTCAAACATCCCGGTCGGTATGAGATTCTGACAGAACTGCCCAGAAACACGATGGGGAAAGTGCAGAAAAACCTGCTGCGGCAGGAGTACGGCGCCCGCTGAACAAGTTGGACCGCCGGTGACGGCGGTCCAATCATTTTATCGGCCGCTGATCCCCGTACCCAGGGCCGGGAACCGGACAATCTTGTAGGTCCCGATTGACGCGTCTTCGCCCCCGTTCAGCACCGGTGAACGGTGAAGTTCGTTGATCGTGGCATAGACATATCCATCAACGCCCATCGCAAAACCGTCCGGCCAGGGCAGCCCCTCATCCGACTGATACAACACCTCATAGGTGCCGTCGGGTTTGGTGACACCCAGAGCATTGTCGGTCATCGCGGTGATATAGACATTGCCATCCGCATCAACAGTTGATCCATCCGAGATGACCTTGTCGCCATAGCGTTCGACCTTGGCGGCCAGATCCGCATCGCTCAGGCTTTCATCCAGCAGATCGGTGGTGCGGACACGGTACATCGCGCTGGCCGTCATTGGCGCGAAATAGACCCAGGTGTTGGTCGGATCGATGGTGATCGGGTTGATCCCGATCTTGGCGGGATTGCCACCCAATAGGATCTCGCGCCCGTCAATGATCATTGGCGTGTCTTCGGGAATGGTGAACTGGCTGCCCTCCAGAACCCGTCGGGCACGGCCGGTGTCCATGTCGATGACGATAATGGCTGAGTTCTGCCCGTCACCGGTATCCGAGATGTAGATCGCGCCGTGTTCGCGGTCGATGGCCAGATCGTTCAGGAACGATGTTGCGCGCGCAGCGGGCTGTCCGACATAAAAAATGGCGTGCAGCTTTTCGGCCTTGGTGTCCCAGCCGACAACACGACCGGTTTGCCCTTCGCCCTGCCCGTCGAGCATCCACAAGATGCCCTCACGGTCGGCCCGCAGACCCAAAACACCGCGCAAACCGTCGCCGTCCTCGACAGGTGCGCGAGCCCATTCCTCGGTCGGATAGGGCTTGGTTGTGCCGTCGGGCATCACCTCAACCACCCGCAGTTCTGGGCCATAGAATTCATGCACAGACATGAACATCCGGCCATCAGGCCCAATGGCCAAATTACCCGGAGGCATATCTTTTGGAAAATCCAGATAGGTTTCCAAACCTTCGGCATGGCTGATCCCGGTCAGCGCCACGCTCAACCCAGCGGCAAACAACAGTTTCTTCAAGGCAGTCTCCTCCGTTTACTTGGCGAAGGGATAGATCAATTGAATAACTTGGATAAATAGGCTCAATATGGAAACCTGTGTTCGAAATAATCGAATGATCTGACCGAATGTATAGCATCGACGACCTAAAGACGTTTGTAGCCATCGCTGACGCACAGGGTGTCACGGCAGGCGCAAAGCGGGTGGGCATTTCACCGGCCACCGCAAGCCACCGTCTGAACAAGCTGGAAATGGCGCTGAAACTGACGCTGTTCCATCGCAATAGCCGCATGTTGCGGCTGACCGATGAGGGGCAGATATTCTTTGATCGCACACGGATCATTTTGGCCGACTTGACGCAAGCCGAACGGGACGCCGGAAGCGGGTTGGCACAGCTGACGGGACATCTGCGGGTCACAATGTCACCTTGGGTTCTGTCGCGTTTCATCTTGCCGGGGCTGCCGAAATTTCGGGCGCAACATCCCAACCTGACCTTCGAATTCCTCGCCGTGGATCGGTTTGTGTCTCTGTCGGCCGAGGGGCAGGACTGCGCCATCCGTGTGGGCAAACTCGCCGACAGCGCCATGGTGGCGCGCAAGCTCAGCGACAATCACCGGGTGATCTGCGCGGCGCCTGAATTTCTGGCCCGTCATAATCTGACACAATCGGCAACCGATCTGTTGCAACACCCTTGGGTTTGCCTGCCGTGGCAGACCCGGTTGTCCCTATGCGATGCCAAAGGCCGCAGGCGGGATGCCACAGTGAAATCGAACGTTCTGGTTTCCAATTCCGACATGCTCACCGACGCGGCGGTTCAGGGGCTTGGGCTGGCAATCAAATCCCGCCTCGCTATCCAGACTGAACTGGAAGAGGGCCGCTTGATCGAAGTTGCGCCGGGTTCGTTGTGGGAGGCCGAGGCCCCGATCTGGTTTCTGTTCTCACCTGAATCGCGGGCGGGCCAGAAGAACAAGATCTTTGGCGAGTTTGTCTCGACCTGTTTTGCCGGACACACACGCAACTGACCCTTGGTCAGAGCGGTTGGATGCCTAGTCCCAGGGTCTCAGGATGATTTTGGGTGCAGGCACCTCGCCTGCCCGCAACTCCCGGAAGGCTGCAGCCCCATCAGAGAGCGGCCGTTCTTCTATCCAGCTCAGCGCGCCTAGCCGGCCGTCATAGATTGTCTGCGCCGTGTCGCGAAAATCCTGATCTGTATAGGTGTAAGTGCCGATGAAAGTAATCTCCTGCAAAGTCATCCGCCGCACATCAAGACCGCCCGCGCCGTCACCCAGACCCACATGCGCGATCACACCTCCGGGTGCCGCCAGCGCTGAGGCGGTCTCGCGCGTTGCGGCATAGCCTACGGCGTCGATGACCAGCGGGTATTCCCCATTGGCTGATTGGGTGGTCTTCAGATCATCAATCTCGTCCAGATAGGCACGGCGCAGGTCGTTTGGCTCGACTATTGTGACGTCGCCAACGTTCATCGCCTTTAGCGCCAAGGCCGCCGCCACCCCAATGGCGCCACCCCCAATGACCAGTGCACGGCGCTCCATCGCCGGGTGCAAAGCCTCAAGGCCCAGACGCGCCGCGTGCCAACTGACGGCCAATGGCTCAGCCAGAGAGGCTTTGGCCAAAGAAACGTGGTCCGGCACCTCAACCAGATTGCGCGCGGGCATGGCCACGTATTGCGCAAAGGCCCCTTCGCGCGGCGGCATCGAGATGATCTGCCGGGACGGGCACAGGTTTTCGCGGCCCGAGGTGCAATAGGTACAAGCCCGACAAGACACCAGCGGGTTGATTGTAACCCGTGCCCCATCCTGCGGGCCGCCAACGATGACACCTGCGGCCTCATGGCCCAGGATCAAAGGCGCGGGCCGCCGTGCATCATGCCCCAGATAGGCGTGCATGTCAGACCCGCAAATGCCAACGGCGTCAACGCGGATCAGCTGTTCGTCTGGTCCGGGGACCGCATCCGGGACATCCCTATGCACGACCTGTTCAACGCCTTCATAGACCAAAGCTTTCATTTCGCCGTAAACCCCCCGTCGACCATCAGAACCTGCCCCGTCACATAGTCGGACGCCTGCGAGCAGAGAAACAGGATTGGTCCGTCGATATCGTCCATCCGACCATTGCGCCCGATACAGGTTTGGGCGGCATTGCGTGCGGATCGCTCGTCGTCATCAAACACGGCCTGGGTCAGTTCGGTCGGGAAAAACCCCGGCCCTATGGCGTTGGCAGTGATACCGAAAGGTGACCAAGCCTCGGCCATCGCGCGGGTCAGCTGGCCGATCCCTGCCTTGCTGGCACCATAGGCGATGCCCCCCGGAAAGGCACGCGTTGTTTGCAGTGATGCAAAGGTGACGATCCGCCCCCATCCGCGCGTTTTCATGGCGGGCACTAAGGCTTGGCTCAGAAAGAACGGAGCGCTCAGGTTCAGCGCCAAGGTTTGATCCCATCCATCGACAGTGACGTCATCCGCCGCTTCGCGCGTGTTGACGCCTGCGGCATGCACCACAATGTCCGGCGCGCCGAACGGGTCGGATATCTGCCGAGCCAAGGCTTGAACCTGATCCCGATCCGCCACATCTACTGCAATCGCCGCGGCGGAGGGGCCTATTTCATCCTGCAAACGCGCCAACGCTTCGCGACGGCGCGCTACAGCCACCACCCGCGCACCGGCAGCTGCCAGGGTCTGCGCGGCCTGGCGGCCAAGGCCCGAGCTGGCCCCCGTGACGCAAGCCACCCGCCCCGTCAGATCGAACAGGCGGCGCGGATCATCCATCTGCGGTCAGGTCGAACTGCTCATCCGGGAAATATTTGGCCAGGCGGACATCTGCGGCACGGGCGTGCCCTTCCATCCCCTCCAGGCGCGAAATGCGCGCGGTGGCTTCGGCAATCGATTTCGACCCCTCACGCGTTGCCCGCTGCCAGGTGACGATTTTCATGTACTTATGCACACTCAGACCACCCGTATAGCTGGCCGCGCCCGAGGTTGGCAGCACGTGGTTTGTGCCGGTGGCCTTGTCGCCATAGGACACGGTGGTTTCTTCACCCAGAAACAGGGATCCGTAACAGGTCAACCGATCCAACCACCAATCCAAATCTGCGGCCTGAACTGTCAGGTGTTCCGGCGCATATTCATCGGAACAGGCCGCCATTTCTTCCCTGTCCGAACACAGGATCACCTCAGCATAGTCGCGCCAGGCCGCAAACGCGTTCTCACGATTCAACTCGGGCAGAGCTTCGATCAGAACGGGCACCTGCTCCATCACCTGTTCAGCAAGCGCGCGATCATCGGTCACCAGCCAGACGGGTGAGTTATAGCCATGTTCCGCCTGACTGACCAAATCGGTCGCCACCACATGGGCATCGGCCTGACCGTCTGCCAGAACCAAGCTGTCGGTTGGCCCCGCGATCATGTCGATGCCGACCTTGCCGTAGAGAATGCGTTTGGCTTCGGCAACGAACTGGTTGCCTGGACCCACCAGAATATTCGCTTTGGGCAAACCGAACAGCCCATAGGTCATCGCTGCCACGCCCTGCACCCCGCCCATGGCCAGAATGCTGTCGGCCCCGCAGATATGCGCGGCATAGACGATTGCTGGCGCGACTCCTTCGCCGGGGCGCGGCGGAGAACAGGCGGTGATATGGCGGCACCCGGCCACCTTAGCGGTGGTCACTGTCATGATCGCACTGGCGATATGGCTGTATCGCCCGCCCGGCACATAACACCCTGCCGCATCCACCGGGATCGCCTTTTGCCCGGCGACAAAGCCTGGCACGATCTCCATCTGCACGTCCGATACGGTGGCTTTCTGTGTCTCGGCAAACCGGCGCACATTGTCATGCGCAAAACGGATGTCGGCTTTCAGCTTCTCCGGCACTTGCGCGATTGCAGCGTCAATATCGGCCTGTGTCAGTAAGACATTGCCATCGAACTTGTCGAACTTGGCTGCATATTCCAGCGCCTTGGCATCTCTTCCGGTCTCGATATCCGCGAGGATAGTTTTGACTGTTTCATGCACTTCGCCTGCATGAGACTGAGAGGTTAGCGTTGCCTTTTTCAGATAGTCACGTGGCATGGTTCAAAGATCCCTCAACAAATGTGCCGCCCTCGCGCAGAGGCGTGGACGTGCAATGTAAGCGCTTACACGCAAAATGCAAGCGCTTGCATTTGGGCTTTTCCCCAAATTCGAAAACCGCTACCTTCTTTGGTATTGGCAAATCAAGAGTTCAGAAATGTCGAAACTAAATGCGGCTCCGACCCTTGGGGATGTCGCTAAAAAAGCAGGAGTGTCCACAGCCACCGTTTCCCGCTGCCTCAACGATCCCAAACGTGTGGTCGAGGCGACCCGTGAACGGGTGATGTCGGCGGTCGAGGCCCTGGGCTATACCCCGAATTTCGCCGCCCAGGTAATGGCCGCCAAGCGCAGCCTGACCATTGGTGCGATCATTCCAACAATGGAGAACGCCATTTTCGCTCGTGGTTTGCAGGCGTTTCAGGAAGAACTGCACAGTCGCGGCTATACCCTTTTGGTTTCAAGCTCGGCCTATGATCCGAAGATCGAGAAGGAACAGATCAGAACCCTTGTGGCCCGCGGTGCGGACGGGATTCTGTTGATCGGGCATGAACGGGATCCGGCGATACATGACTATCTTGCGCGGCAGAACGTGCCCGCTTTGGTCGCTTGGTCTTATCGTTCTGACGCGCCGCTACCATCAATCGGGTTTGACAATCGCGCGGCCATGTTTGATCTGACCTGCAAGGTGCTGGACCACGGCCATAAGAGTATCGCGATGATCTCGGGCATCAGTTCGGGGAATGACCGAGCGCGTGAACGAATCGAAGGATTTCAAGCGGCGGCAACGGCGAATGGGCTTGATCCGCAAGCCTTGCCGATCATCGAAAGCAGCTATGATATCGAAAGCGGGGCTGCAGCCTTCTCCAAATTGATAACATCGACGCCGCGACCAAGCGCGGTCTTGTGCGGCAATGACGTTCTGGCCGCTGGTGCCATAAAGCGAGCTACCGAAATGGGACTGCACGTGCCAAATGACGTTTCCATCACCGGGTTCGACGATATCGAACTGGCGCGCGTGGTCAGCCCAGCTCTGACAACTGTGCATGTCCCGCATCGAAAGATGGGGCGCAGAGCGGCGGATATGCTGATTGCAATGGTTGAGGGCAGCTTTTCGGGCACGTCGAAACAACTTGAAACGCACATCATCGAGCGCGCATCGCTGGGACCGGCGCGCGTGACCTGATCACGCGTATAGTGGGCTATTTCAGTGCCCGCGCCAAAAACGCCTGAGTGGCTGCCTTTTTCGGGTTTCCAAACAGTTCCTCGGGGCTACCCTCTTCTACGATACGACCGTCTTGCAGGAAACAGACCTTGTCGGCGGCCTCGCGCGCAAAGCCCATCTCATGTGTTGCCATGACCATCGTCATCCCCTGCTTTTTCAGCATCAAAAGCACGTCCAGAACTTCACCCACCAATTGCGGATCAAGCGCCGAGGTGATTTCGTCAAACAGCATCACCTCGGGCTGCATGGCCAGGGCGCGGACAATCGCGACGCGCTGTTGCTGACCGCCCGACAGTTGATCGGGATAGTTGTGCATTCGGTCGGCCAGACCAAATCGTGCAAATAACTCCTCAACCTCGGGCAGCAATTCGGCCCGCGATTTGCCGCGCACGCGACGCGGGGCAAGCATCACGTTTTCAATGGCTGTCATATGCGGAAAGAGGTTGAAGCTTTGAAACACGATCCCTATCCGCGCCCGCACCGATTGCGGATCCAAGCCGGGGACGGCAATATCTTCTCCGTCAAAGAAAATCTCACCGTCTTCGATGGGCTCAAGCAGGTTGATGCAGCGCAAAAGCGTGGACTTGCCCGCGCCTGAGGCGCCGATCAGGCAGACCATCTGCCCTTCTTCAACATCCAGATCGATACCGTCGCACACGGTTCTGTCGCCAAACCGTTTGACAACGCCGCGCAGTTCCAGTTTTGCCATTACCGTCTCTCTCGCATCTGGCGCGCCATCAGGTGATCGGCATAGCGCGTGGCCGGAATGGTCACGATCAAAAAGATGATCGCGGCTCCAACATAAGGAGTGAAATTCGCCAGTAGCGACTTGAAAACACCGGCCTGGCGAAAGATCTCAACCGGGCCGATAAAACTGAGCAGCGAGACGTCTTTTTGCAGCGCGATCAGCATGTTCATCTGCGATGGCACCACATTGCGCACCGCCTGAGGCAGCACCACATCGCGCATCACCTGCCGTTCGGACAAACCCAAAGACAGCGCCGCCGCGCGTTGGCTGTGATGTACGCTGTCGATGCCCGACCGGAAAATCTCGGCCACATAGGCGGAATAGGTCAGGATCAGCGCCAGCGAGCCCCAGATATAGGGTGAGTTCCACGGGCGCGGCAGGCCCAGACCCGGGATGCCGAAACCGATCAGATATACGGTCAGAATAACCGGTACGCCGCGAAAGATATCTGTGAACGCAGCACCGAATATGCGCAGCGGAAACAGCGCCGGGGATTTTGCGTCTCGTGCCAGGGCAATAAGCAGGCCCAAAACGGCAATGGCCGGAGCAGACCAGGCAAAGATCATCACGTTGATCCGAAACGCCTCGAGCAGTTTGGGAAAGGTCTTCAGCAAAACCTCACCGTTGAAAAAGCTCAGCTGCACCTTCTGCCAGCCCGGTGCCAAGGGCACCAGAAGAACTAAAGCTGCCAACACAAAAACAGTGCTGCTTGCGGCGATGATCAAAGACCTGCGCCGCTGCTGCGCCTCATAGCGTTCGCGGCGGGTCTGCCCCGCCGCCTGTGATTTGGTCATGTTACTTGATCAGCGGAACACCGGTGGTGTCCTGAAGCCATTTTGCCTCGATCTCTGCAAGCTTGCCGTTGCTGTCCAGCGCCGCGATGGCCTCATCCACGCAAGCCTTGAGCGGGTTGCCATCCTCCATCAACATGCCGAACTGATCGGGATTGTCGCTGGCATCAGCTGGGAATTGACCGATCACCTTCGAACCCTCGATCATCACCGCGCTCAGGAACAGAGCGGTCGGCAGGTCGAACAGGGCCGCGTCAATCTGATTGGCCGAGATGGCCGCGTTCACATCCGCATTGTCACCATAGAGCAGTGGATCGTTGTCGGGTTGGATCACACTTGCCAGTTTCGGTACGGCAGTGGTTGTGCCCACAGCCCCCCATTGCAGCCCTTTCAGAGCTTCAATGCTTGGTTCGGTTTCAGTGGCGTTGGGGCCAACCAGCACAGCCATGGGCGCGGTGTAGTAGGGTGCCGAGAAATCGACCACTTGATCCCGTTCCGGTGTGATCGAATATTGCTGCATGTTCACATCAAACTCTTTCGCACCCGGTTGAATCGCCTCATCAAACGAAGATCGCACCCAGACCACGTCCTCGGCGGCGAAGCCCATTTCTTCGGCCACAGCATAGGCCACAGCAGCTTCAAACCCTTGCCCGTTTTCCGGTGCGTCATCCAGAACCCAAGGGTAATAGGCCGGATTACCGGTCGCGATGGTGAATTTGCCGTCGGTCAGCGTTTTGCCCGCAGCACAATGCCCATCTGCAAAGGCGGCAGTAGACAAAAGTGCAAGGCTTGTCGCGGCAAGGGTAAGCGTCTTGGACATGGGCACGATCCTTTTGTTGGTGTCGTGCCAAGGTAAATCCGTGTCCCTTGTCTGTCCAGCAGGTTGGCGGTTGCAATGTCGCGTTCAGCTAGTCTGAAACTGGACAATGCTACCTTAAGCTACACTTGGCATCCATCCAATGCCCAGCGACGCAAATTGACTTTCAGACCGCCGCCATAGGGGTGTTGTTTCGCGACATTTCCTGCCGCCGGGCGTTCGACATAGGTTTGCGCCTGATCGCATAAGGCTTCAGCGGTCCATTGATGGCAATTGGAGCAGCTTTGATCTTTCCACAGCTCCTCGGGGAGCCCGTCGATCGGAGGGAATTGAGGCGAGCCCGCCACCAATTGATTGATCGATTGCCCAAGCACATACGAGTTTCCAAATGTCAGTGGAGAGTCGAGCGTTAGAACGATGTCGGCAGAAATCGCCCCTTTGTTTTCTGCGTCAGGCGCCTCGACATTGGGCTCGGCTTTGCGCGTTACCGTTTCTTCACCCAATCGTAGGGCTGCCATGCGTTCGACGGCATCATCGGCGAAAACACCGTCCGGGAAGCTGTGAAGATAAACCTCGTATGAATGAATTGTGTCGTCTGTGAGCGCCAACTCATACATCAGTCGATCTGTTTCAGTTGCCTCGGCCTTGAGTTGTTCTGGGTCTGAGTCTGTCGCGGCGGGCCTAATTGGTGTGCCGAAAGACTCGGCCATGACAGATTGCAGTAGGTCCGCCGCGTCAGTTGAGTGAACGCTGTTGGGATAGGCTCTCATAAACAGCATGATCTGTACGGGGTCGCGAGAGCTATTGGCTGCTTGCCACAGATCCTCTTCACTTTCGTGCTGTGTGATTTGCGTTTGTGTTTCGGTCGAGAAGGTAAAGTCCAAGGTCAGCGATGAAGTATCCCAAGGTGTTTGCAGGCCACGGGTTTCTTCCAAAACATCCACTCGGACCTTCTTGAACAACTGTTCGATCGCCATACCGGGCGTATCGATGTGTTTGGCAAGGCTTAGGGTAAAGGGGCTGTTTCCGGTTTCCCCGTCCAGCGCCACCCCGCCCGGGTCGGTCGCGTAGGCCAGGAATGTTCCGGTTGGAGCCTTCATTTCGGCCAGGCCGTTGTCGTCCATGTCCACAAGATCTTCGAACGGATTGTTCCGGCAGGCGTCGAGAATCACAATATTTGTCTTGTTTTTTGCCGAAGCCATCTGATGCAGAACTGAGCGCGCTTCGACCGCCATCAGATCGAGGTCGGCCGGGTCGTTCAGAGACACGTCGATCGGCAGAAGATAGTTCGAGCCGAAAGACTGCACGCCATGCCCTGCATAATAGAACAGTCCGACGGCGTCTTCTCCACCATTGCGCAGATCGCGCCCGAATTGTGCGATGGCGCGTTTCATATCCACTTGGTGGCTGTCGGATAGATGTCGAACCTCGAATCCAAGGCCGGTCAGTTTCTCGGCGATCAGCGCAGCGTCATTCACAGGATTGTCCAGGGCCGAAACAGATCCATATGCCGAATTGCCGATAACCAACGCGATGCGCGGTTCGGCCCAAGCCTGCAGGGCCCAGCAAAGGCTTACCAGCGAAACCAAAATTTTGACTACGTGACGCACGTTCGGTCCCTTGAATCCCTTTTTCCATTCAGCCCGTGACATGGGCGCACCAAGCTGAGTCGGATCTGACTAGCCAGCTTTTTTGACTTTGTTGTGGCTCGTTCCTGTCTTATTCAATTTGGGGGCAAAAAAGATAGGAAATAGTTCACACATGTCACATTCAGGCTTGGTGCGATTAGTTTTTACCATTTTGACGATTTTTGCGGCCAATTCCACATGGGCACAGAGCATTGATCCTTTTGAATATGGATGGGAACTGGATGCTAGGTCTTCCGAACTGCAGTTTTTGTCGGTCAAAAAGAACTCGATTGCCGAAAATAGCGGTTTTGCAACCCTATCTGGTGTGATCAGCCCAGAAGGCGCAGCAGAGATCCGTGTGCAGATGGATAGCGTGGACACCAAGATTGACTTGCGCAATGTGCGTATGCGGTTCTTGTTCTTTGAAACCTTCAATTTCCCCGAGGCCGTGATCACGGCACAGCTGCCCCCGGAAAAGCTGATCGATCTGCATCAGACGCGGCACAAGATCATCGACTTGCCGTATCAGCTTTCGTTGCACGGTGTGACCAAGGAAAGCACCGCACAGGTTGCGATCACATTGGTCGACAATGACCGGGTCGCAGTGGCCAACACCACCCCGATCGCGATCGCCTTGACGGATTTCAACCTTGAAGAAGGCCGTGCCAAGCTCGAAGAGGCGGCAGGCGTCGACATTCTGCCCTTTGGGTTCATCAGCTTCGGGTTTGTCTTCGACCGCGCCCAACCCGGCACCCCACCGCAGCTAGAGCTGGTTTCGGCCACGCCCGGAGCTGCCGCGCTTGAGACCAAAGGAGATCTGGATCGCGAAGCTTGCGAAGGTCGGATGGAGATCCTGTCGCGCACCGGCAATATCTATTTCAACTCAGGCAGTGCGCGGTTGTCGGATGCTTCGATCCCGCTGTTGACCAATCTTCATGATATCGTAAGCCGATGCCCAGATCTGACGATCGAAATCGGGGGCCACACAGACAGCGATGGTTCGGACGCCGCCAATCGCGCGCTCAGCGAACGTCGGGCACAAGCGGTCAATACTTATCTGGTCAATCAAGGTATCGCACCGGAACGCCTTGTAACCGTCGGCTATGGCGAGAGCCGCCCGGTTGTCTCGAATGACACGGTTGAAGGCAAACGCCGCAACCGCCGGATCGAGTTTGTACCGATCAACTGATACCCGCGATTACGTCTCTGGAACTCGCTGAAGAAACTTTAACCTTTCGGTGGGGAAGACCTCATCGAAAGCTCTGATGTTCTTTCCTGAACAAGGTCTGAATATGAGAGGAGTCTGAGATGGCTTTTGCCGAACACCGAACCCCGGGACAATTCTTCAGCTGGCTTGTCGGGCCTGCCGAAGAACGCAAAGCACAGCAGGCACTGAAAGCTGAGAAAAGGCGCAAGAGACTAGAGGAAAACCTCAAGGTGGCTCGCGACCTGAGCGCTTCTGGCTATTTCGACGAGCTGCCGCCTGAGGGGTATTATTACCGGCACTACTATTTTTGACCTGGTTTACCGCCGTGCTTAGACGTCAGGTAGCGTGAACACGATCCTTCGGTTTTGCCACCGGCCGCCGCCACGGAACAAAGCCCGGCAATAAAGGTAGATTCCGGTAAGGGGGCAAGATTGTAACATGCTCAAATCCGGCGATGGTGACGAATTGAAGCTATTGGATTCTCTACCTCATAACATTTGATTTTGCTAACATATTAAATCTACCAGAAAACCACTTGTTCAAATTGGAGAGCAAAGGTCTGCATTGCGGTGCCGATTCAACTGATCGCCGCAACACACTCTTGGAACTTCTCTGCGGGTGAGAA
>NZ_WQEG01000009.1 GCF_013033515.1 Ruegeria sp. HKCCA6707
CCGCGAAGGCGGCCGCACCGTCGGCGCCGGCGTCGTGTCGAAAATCATCGAGTAATCACGGTAGGCCGGGCTTCAGCCCGACGCATCGTTGAACTAACGAAGGCCGTCCCAAACCGGGGCGGCCTTTTCTTACAGTGTTGAGAATAAGCACTTTTTGTGTCATTCTTATCCTGCTAATCGCTTGAGAAAGCCTAGATTTCGGCGGGATTTACAATGTTTTTGAAGTCGAAGAGTTGGCAGCCAAAGTTCGTTGGACTTGTCGGCGACGGGGATGAAATAGACTTACTCGAAGACTTCGAAGCCGCCTTTCAGATTACTTTCTCTGGGCAAGATGCAGAGAGCCTCCTGAATCTCGGAGATGTAAAAAGACTTATTTGTTCCAAACTAACGGTTGATCGCGCTATGCAGACTAAGTGTCTTGGGGCGATGGCCTACTACAGATTGAACCGCGCTATACGCGAAACTGGTAAGACTCCCCCAAAGACCTCTTTCGTAGCCCCAATAGATCTAACTCCCAAGGAGTTCCAAAAACAGCTCGAAAGCGTGAGCGATTTGAAGTTAGATTTTTTAACGCGGCCTAGTGCCTGGGTGCTTGCATTAGCTGCCTTGCAATTTGTTTCCTGGACCGTGGCACTGTTTTTGTTTTCTGGGTTCAATGCCGTTCTGGCAGTCATTCTAATTTTTGGCCTAACGCATACCCTTTGGCGTTTTGCAGCGAATTCCGACGGTTGGGTCTGGCAATTTGAAGGAAGTTTCGAAGAACTTTGCAATAAGGCAGTTGAGACCAATTTCGGAAAGCTAGTTTCGCTAGGTGGTAGATGGAGTGACGCCGATGTTTGGAAATGCATGACATCGATTGTTGAAAGCAATACGGGATTTCCTGCAAATCGGATGGAACCCAGCTTGAGGCTTATCTAGGAAAAATGCATCTGTGGAGAGCCCTAAAGGCCTAGGAATTTCGCCTCTCCTTTTGCCTGTCCCCACTGCCGCCGCGCAAGCACGTTATCTCTCGGCTCGACGTCTGCCCTCAAAGGCCAATGGTTCTGGTGAACCCTGGACTTGGCAGAATCGAAAAGATATCTCATTATATTCAAAACAAAAAATATAAACGAAGCGAATATTGAGGTTCCTAGAAAAGCTGCAGGCCAAAAAAGCTGTCTGTTATTGGGAGGAACACATGATCCGGTTACTCGTCTCATCCGCGTTGAGTCTTGTCTTTGCTTTGTCTGCATCTGCAGATGGCGTGCCCAGCCCAGAGGCTGCGGAAGGGACCTTTCCTGAAAAACCGTTTTCTCCTTATGCGAACCGGACGATTCCAGAACGACCGCTTTGGGGGGATACGCATCTTCATACCGGGTTGTCGCTGGATGCTGGTGCTTTTGGGAACACTTTGCTTCCTGACGAAGCCTGGCGCTTTGCCAAAGGGGAACAGGTGATATCCTCGACAGGGCAACCGGTCCGGCTGGCGCGGCCCCTGGATTGGATGGTTTTGACCGATCACACCGACCTTATGGGGTTTGCTCCGGATCTTCAGGCGGGCAAGCCGGGTGTGTTGTCTGATCCCAAAGGGCTTGAATGGTATGAAGGCTACAAGGCTGGAGGCGACGCCGCTGGGCGGGCGGCCTTTGACATCATCGGCAATTTTTCCCAGGGAACCTTGCCCGAAATTCTGCTGAATTCCTACAGCCCCGGTGCGGATGCTTTTGCGTTCACGTGGGAACATATCGTGATGGCGGCGGAACGTCACAACGAACCTGGCCGTTTCACCGCATTCATAGGATTTGAATGGACTTCGGTGCCCAAGGGCTTCAACCTGCATCGCAACGTGATGTTGCGCGATGGACCGATCCGTGCGTTGAAATTTGTGCCACCCGTCACTCAACCTCCTTTTGGAGATACAGATCCGAAAAGCCTCTATGCGTGGCTCGAGCGCTATCAAGAGGAAACCGGTGGGCGTGCAATCGCTTTTGCCCATAACGGCAACCTCTCGAATGGCTGGATGTTTCCAACGGAAGACACCTATCACGGTGGCAAAGTCGACGAAGATTATGTGTTGAACCGGGCAAAGTGGGAGCCGCACTACGAAGTTACCCAAATCAAGGGCGATGGTGAGGCGCATCCATTCCTGAGCCCGGATGACGAATTTGCAGATTACGAAAATTGGGACGTTGGCAACCTGGACATCACCGAGTTGAAAACAGATCAGATGCTGGCGGGTGAATACGCTCGCGAGGCGCTTAAGCGCGGTTTGATGCTGGAAGAGAAATTTGGTGTGAACCCTTATAAATTCGGCATGGGGGGCGCAACGGACAGCCATACGTCTTTGGCAACTGCAGAAGAAGACAATTATTTCGGCAAGAGTGTCAGTGCAGAGCCGTCAGCAACCCGTGTCCTGCATCCATTCGTAAGCAGCGATCTTGGCGCCTTTGAAGGGCACACTCTGGTTGCTTCCGGCTACACCGCTGTCTGGGCTACCGACAATACCCGATCAGCCATTTTCGACGCGTTCAAGCGCCGCGAGACCTATGCCACAACCGGCCCGAGGATATGGTTGCGTTTCTTTGGTGGCTGGGACTTTGACGAAAATGACCTGCAAACACGGGCCGTCGCCGATGTTGGATATGTCAAAGGCGTTCCAATGGGCAGCGATTTGCGCAAGCGGGAGGGCGATGGCGCGCCCAATTTCCTGATAGCGGCGCTGCGCGATCCAATTGGGGCAAACCTCGACCGCGTTCAAGTGGTGAAGGGCTGGTTGGACGCTGACGGAACTCTGCAGGAAAAGGTCTATGACGTCGCATGGTCTGACGGTCGCGAGCCTGATGGTGACGGAAAAATTCCCGAGGTTGGCAATACCGTGGACATTGAGAGCGCAAGCTGGACTAACAGTATCGGCGCGTCCGAGTTCGTCACTGTGTGGAGCGATCCTGACTTCGATCCTTCAGAACGGGCTTTCTACTATGTTCGCGTGCTCGAAATACCCACACCGCGCTGGGTTGTGTACGATAAGCTGCGGTTTGGTATTGAGCTGCCTCCCGAGGCGCAACTGACCCATCAAGAACGCGCGTATTCCTCGCCCATCTGGTACACTCCAGACTCAGAGTGATCCTTGGGTGGCGGTCTTGTGTCTACGAGGCCCCGCCGCTCCAGGGTTGGCGATCTACCATCCTGTCGGCCTCAGCTGTAATATCGTTCATATGCTGTTCGAGGCTCAGACGCAGGGCCTCGATCTGCTCTTCGGTCGCTTTACGTGGAACCGTTTCTGTCCATTCGCGACAAAGAAATACGCCTTCGTTCCTCCAAGGACGCGGCATCAAAAGATGGTCCCATGTGCCCGCTTCGCGGCCATGGCGCGCGGAATAGGTAATACCGAACACCCGTTTACCTGAGGTGCGCGCCCAGATCAGAGGCACGGTCGAAGCAATCCGTTCAGGTCCGCGCGGTCCGTCGGCGGCAATCCCGATGGAGATCCCCTGTTTCATCTTTCCCAAAACTTCGCGCGACAGCGCGACGTGGCGCTTGTGGCTGGACATGGCGATCGTATCCATGCCGAAAAGCTCTTGCACACGACCAACCATGCTACCGGCGCGCGCGGCCGAGGTGATCGAACAAATGCGCCCTTTGTCCAGCGGAAAGAAATAGGGCGACTGTGCCAGCCGTTGGTGCCAAAGGACAACGATCACAGGTTCCCCCTGTGCGGCCAACTGATCCAACTCTTCATAGCCGATGCGTTGCCAGCGCGTGTTGCGATGGACCAGCCGGATATACCACGCAATACGCCGTGCGACCCAGTTCAGGACGGCTTCACTGTCGGCGATCTTCTTGCGCAGGCTCAAAACGGGCTCCTTACGTCAGGCAAAGCCGCTCATAATACACACGGGGCCAAGTGCAAACCGTTTGTCTTTGATAGAATGTGAAAAAGGCTCTTGAGTCCGCTGCGCCGCTGGCATATCTGAGGGCGCACCACAGGGGTATAGCTCAGTTGGTAGAGCGACGGTCTCCAAAACCGTAGGTCGCGGGTTCGAACCCTGCTGCCCCTGCCATTTCAATGAAATTGTTCCTTCTACGCAAGAAACCGTGATGCAGTGCAGATGGTATTTTGCTTGACGTGCAGGTAAAGAGTAAAAAGTCTGTTTGGACAACAGACTATGGCGCGTGGTTTTCTGATAAGGCACAAAGCTTGCGGAAAACCCGATCGGTCGATCTGCGATCGGCGTCAAAGGGGACTTGGGGAGAAATGACAGACATCATCTCATTTCTGAACGACAATGGGCTGGGCAAATTTGCTCCGGTCTTTGCGTCCAATGAGATTGAGCTTTCCGACCTGACCTATCTGTCCGAGCACGATCTGATCGATATGGGGCTGCCGCTGGGCCCGCGGCGCCGCTTGATGGCTGCGTTGGGACATTCGGGCTTTGCTATGCCAGCAGCGCCGGTGCAAGGCAGTGGCAAAATCGTCGCGGAGCGCCGTCAATTGACTGTGATGTTTGTTGATCTGGTCGGGTCGACCGCCTTATCCGAACAGTTGGACCCCGAAGATCTGGGCGAGTTGCTGCGTAGGTTCAAAGAGACTTGTACGACCTCGGTGGCTCGTTTTGGTGGTCATGTGGCCAGTTTCATGGGTGATGGGGCGATGATCTATTTCGGCTATCCCCACGCGCTGGAAGATGCGGCGTCGCGCGCTGTTCATGCGGGTCTCGAGATTCTGGAGGGGCTGGGCCGCATCGAGGGTGAGACCCCGTATCGGGCCCGCATCGGTATTTCGACCGGGTTGGTTGTGGTTGGCACCATTCATGGCGAAGGGCTGCGGGAACATGATGTGGTCATGGGGCGCACTCCGAACCTGGCGGCACGGCTGCAAACACTAGCTGAACCCAATACCCTGGTCATTAGTCCGTCGACCCGTCGACTGATTGGGAATGCGTTCGAGCTTCAAGACCTGGGCAGCTTTGCTCTCAAAGGGTTTTCGGAGACCGTTCAAACCTGGTCCGTCATTGGCCAGGCCAAATTGGAGCGGCGTTTCGATGTCACATCTGAAGCAGGCGCAAGCAGGTTGGTTGGGCGGAAGGCAGAGTTTCGAAAGCTAATGTCGAGATGGGAGCAAGCCAGGGAAAAGGCTGGTCAGTCGGTCCTGATCTCGGGCGAGGCGGGGATCGGCAAATCCCGCCTGATCGAAGGGTTGGGCCAGCAGATAACGGATAAGGAAGTTCTGCGGCTAAACTTCCAGTGCTCACCGTTTCACGCCAACAGTGCCCTTTACCCCATTATTCAGCATCTTGAACGGGCGGCAGGGTTTACGACTGCGGACAGCGATGCGGAAAAGCTTGAAAAGCTGTCGCAGCTTCTGCGCAATCAATCGCCCGAGCATCTGCGCCTGATCGCTGACTTGCTAAGCGTAGATGCGGACGACATTCTGGGACCGCTGGACCTGCCGCCACAGGCCAAGCTTGAAATGACGCTTGAGGCTGTTGTCGAGCAACTTGTGACGATGGCGCATGAAAGGCCTGTTCTACTGCTGTTCGAAGACGCGCATTGGGTCGACCCTACGACACTGTCGCTGACCGACCGGGTGATCGAGCGTATCCGGGATTTGCCTGTTCTCATCGTTGTCACGGCGCGGCCCGGATTCGATCCAGGTTGGGGACATCACCACAACACGCTTCATATACCGCTTAAACGTCTGACCAATCGCGATGTGGCGGATATCGTAACGGATGTGGCAGGTGGAACATCGGTTCCCGATGCAGTGTGCGATCTGATCGCCGCGAAAACGGATGGCATTCCGCTTTATGTTCAAGAAGTCACACGCGGCCTTTTGGAATCGGGTCAGTTGCGCTTGACGGATCAGGGCTATGCGCTGCGCGGCCCCTTGCCGTCGCTTTCGGTTCCCAGCACGCTCAAGGATTCGCTCATGGAGCGGCTTGATCGCCTTGGAACCGCGAAAGAGGTGGCGCAGACCGGCGCTGTTTTTGGGCGTCAGTTCTCGATCGCTTTGCTGACATCGGTTTCGATCCTGTCACCGTCAGTGCTGCAGGCGGGGCTGGCGCAGCTGGCCTCGGCCGGAATCGTTATGCAGGTGCCAGAGGGTGACGAGGACGAGTTCATATTTCGTCACGCGCTGATCCGCGACATGGCTTATGACAGCCTGCTGCGCACCGAACGTCAGATGTTGCATGACCGCGCAGCAGACGCGCTGATCGAGCTTCGCCCGCAAATGGTTCAGACCCAGCCAGAGGTTCTGGCACAGCACTTTAGTCTGGCCAATCGCAAGACCGATGCGGTGCAACATTGGCAGATTGCGGGGAGGCGGGCCATCGAACGTTCGGCGTTGGCAGAGGCGTTGGCACATCTGTCGACCGGTTTGGAACAGCTTGCGACACTTCCCAAGAGCAGGGATCGTGATGTGCAAGAGATCGACTTGCAGGTGTTGCGCGCGGGGGTGTTGCGGTCGACCGAAGGTATTGCAGGTGATGCGACGGGCGACGCCTATGGCCGACTACGCGATCTGTGCAACCGCGTGGAAGAGACTGAGCGTTTGTTCCCGGTTCTGAATGGCCTTTACGCCTTTCATCTTGTGCGCGCCGAGTACCGCAAGGCCGAGGTCGTTGCGGCACAGATCCTTGAGTTGGCCGCTGAGACCAAGCAGACTGAACACAGCATGGTTGGCCATCGGGCCATGGGGGCTGTGCAGTTGCATCTGGGGAATTTGAACGAGGCGTGTCGCCATCTTGAACGGGCTTTCGAGCTTTATGATTTTGAACAACATGGCAAGCTGGCTTACGTCTATGGAACCGACCATGCGGCGATAACCGCAGGTTTCCTGGGTATGTGTTATTGCCTTATGGGGCGTCCCGACGCGGCGCGCGATGTGCAAAACAAGGCTCTTAGCTGGGTCAAAGAGTTGAACCATGCCCACAGCATCGCTCAGGTTCTGGTCTACATTTGCAAATCCCACCTGCTGATCAGAGATATCCCGGCGTTTCAGGAAGCGTTGCAGCCTCTGCGTGCATTGACCGAAGAGCATTCATTGGTGTTTATGGCAACCGTCGCGCGGTTTTGGGCCGCGTGGTGCGATGCGCTCACCCATCCCAGCCCAGAAACCGTAGCGCAGCTGGAGCAAGCAGCCCGGGATTGGTGGTCGGCCGGAGCGGGCAATTACAAAAGCTTTTTCCCATCGATAATTGCCGAAGCCCACACACAGATTGGAGCACATGACGCCGCCCATGCGGCCTTGTTGCAGGCTGATCATGCTCTGGCCCGGTCAGATGAAAAATGGGGTATGGCAGACCAATTGCGCATTCAGGCACAGCTGGCCGCGGAAACGGGTCAGGATCCCGAACCTTTGCTGCTAAGGGCCATTGAGATCGCCCAAAAGCAAGGCGCACACCTATACGAATTGCGTGCGGCGGTCGATCTGGTAAAAGCGCGCCAGATCAGCGGAAAACCTGTCGGCAAGGCGTTGGAGCAGGTTTTGGAACGGTTCGATCCGGATACTTCTTTGCACGATCTGAAAAACGCGCGCGCTTTGTTTGCAACGATGACTTGACCGATGGGGTCAATTGCTGCCAGCTTGTCTGCGGGCAGATTGGGGTTGATACCTAAAATCTAAAATATGCGTGCGAAATCTGGTGGTTTCGCGCTGTGATCCTGCATGTTTCAAGGAGCGCCAATGCGCAAGCTCAGCAAATCCCTTCTGGCAAAAGACAGCCTTATTCAAAGCCGCACAGACCTTTTGTTGCAGCGGTTTCATCCGATCACCCCCAAGCAGATACGCGCGTTTGAGCAAAGCCTGATCGGCTCGGTCGTACTGCCGACGGATCCGAACTATAACAACGATCGCCAGGTCTGGAACCCGGCGTTTCAGGATTACCCTGAAATCATCGTCTATTGCGAAACGATCCAAGATGTTCGCGCCAGCCTGGCCTTCGCGCGCAAGCACAACCTTTGGGTTGTCAGCCGCTCGGGTCGACACAGCACTGCGGGCTATTCGGTCAACAACGCCATGGTGCTGGACACCAGCAAGCTGGATTACGTCACGGTCGATCCAGACGTGCCCATGGCCTATGTCGGGCCCGGCACACCGTTCAGAAAGCTGAATTCGGTTTTGAATTCCTATCACCTGCATGTCCCGGGCGGAGCCTGTCAGGATGTGTGCGTTGCGGGCTTCATGATGGGCGGCGGGTATGGTTTTACCTCGCGCATGTTCGGTATGGCCTGCGACAACGTTCTGGGCGTCACCGTGATGCTGTGGGATGGCAGCATTGTCATCGCTGACGCAGACACGAACCCTGATCTATTTTGGGCGATCCGCGGCGGCACCGGCAACAATTTCGGCGTTCTGCTTGAGGTGCGCTACAAGCTGCAAAAGCTCTACAAAGTGTGGGGTTTCCACATCAAATGGCCGCTCAAGAAAGCTGCCAAGGCGCTGGAGTACCTGCAAGCCCATTACATGAAAGACGGGTTAAGCGACAAATTCGGCGCTTATATTTTCATCGCCTATCAGGGCAAGGAAAAGGTCCTGTTGGTTTCGGGGATGTATCACGGGCCCAAGAAAGAAGGCATGAAGCTGATCCAACCGCTTTTGGACAAGCCGATTGGCGGGCATCTCGAAAACGACAAATCCGGCACCTACCAGCAAATCAACTCGTGGCTTTACGACGAGAAATACGACATCCCGGTGGTGCCTGATCAGGCGCGTGAAGATAAGCAGGGTGGCTATATCGAACGCCAGCTCAGCCAAAGCGAATGGCAGATGGTGGTCGATTATCTGGACAGCACGCCCAATGAATATGGCGCGGTAGCGATTGAGCCCTATGGCGGTGCGATCAACAAGGTGCCGGTGGGCAAAAAGGGCAACGCCTTTATCCACCGCAACGTGTCACTGAACTTCTACGTCGATGTGTTCTGGCTGTCGCAAGAGGAAAAGGAAACCGTAGTTCCGTGGCTGGACGGGTTCATGAACCTGATGACAGAACAGGGGTTCTTTATCGACCGGTGTTATCAGAACTACCCGCGTCGTTCGCAATTGAATTACCGCTGGCTCTATTGGGGCGATAACTTCAACTCGTTGCTCTTTGTGAAAAACAAATTCGATCCGCATAATTTCTTTCACTATCAGCAGAGTATTTCGCCCGTACCGAAAGACGCCCCGCGCGACATCATTCGGGATAGGTCCAAGTCGTTCTTCAGCGACAAGACGATCACCTACCAATTCTATTCAAAGCCCTGATCAGCAGGGTGGCTGCGGCCGAAAAACAGGGAAGCAACCAGCATGGATACGATCCAGGAAATCTTCTTTCTTCCACCTATGGCCGTGGCCCGGCTTGGGCCTGGTGAGACGCCGCTTGAAAGTTATGAGTGGCAGCAGGACATGGACGCCCATGGCAACAATAAGACGGTCATCCGCTCGAACGTGACGTTGCGAGAGGTCGAGGACGGCAGCGTGCGCGCTTATTTGCCCGACCCTAAAACCATACTGTTCCGCGACGAAGGCGGGGCCTTGCGTCCCGTCGCGCCGTTCTTTGAGCTCTGGGCCAAGATGCATGATGCTGAAACCGGTGAAGATTATGAAACGCCGGTTACGCTTGACCTGTTGGACGGGCAGGGGCTGTCTTTGCAAAACGTCCGCTACTCGGTCACTGTCGGCAACCAAAAGGCCGAACGTCGTACGGGCGACGCGGCCTGCGGTTTCCGCGCTCGGGTCGAGATAACGGGTCAGGATTTTTCGCCCAAGCCGCTTTTGGCCTTCAGCCCGCACACCTCGGAACAACAGCCGATGGTATATGAGCACAGCCCGATTCCTCTGGGCACCATCCGTGCCATGCACCCGGTGCGCGGGCAGGATGAGCCGGTCGAAGGTCAACCGGTTGACCGCAGCATTCTGCGCCTGCGCTTTACCCCACCCAAGGGCGAGGTTTATGGCCCACCTGACGCGGCCTTTGGCCCGGCCACGCTGGCGGTACCGGCCTATCAGAACGATCCGCCAAAGTCGGAATATGGTCGCATTCATGAGATCGTTCCCGAACAGAATCGCATCCTGAACCCCGATACACCGTGGTCACGCTGGATCATGATGTCCGGCATGTCAGACGACCCCGAACCGCATGACAGCTATGACGGTGCGCGGGTGGGCAACAACCAATCCTGGGGTGTGGCCGACGACACCAGCGACGGCACGATCGAAGCCACGCTGAACGTGCGCGGGGAACGGCTGACCGCGCGGGCCCGCATCTTTACCGGCCCCCCAGATTTCGCGCCCGACGCACGCCCGTTCTATAGCATCGAAGACGATTTGCTGGATCGTGATTTGTCTTTGATGTCCGTGACCAAAGACAACTATGTCGAGGCCAAGGACGAGGTGGTCGACATCTTCCGCCGCGCGTTTGAGACCAACAGCCTAGTTAATCTGGACGACATCCGGGCGCAGGGGCTTAAGGACAACGCAACGCTGCAAGCCCAAACCAAAATGCCCGCTTTCCCGGAAATGCCGTCCACCGATGCGGCCTCGATGACCGAAGAAGATCAGATGCCGCCGGACAAGATACCGGACCTGATCCGCCCGCAACCGGTCTCGGTCTTCTCAAACTCGGTTCCAAACGAAAGGCTGCCCTATACGGTGGCCACGAAATTTGTACATGAACAGCTGATTGACGAAGAAAACCTGCTGGATTTCCTGCGGCGTCGACCGGATTTTGTCAAAAACCTGTTGCGCCCGCCCTTTGGTATCCTGTCCGAGCTGGAAACTGATCCAAGCCCTGATCAGACGCCGAACCCGAACTTCCGCGATCCCCGGATCGTGCGCGACATGATGCACGACGCCCGGATGCCGCCCTATATGCGGGATTCCAACTATTTCCCGCTGTCTCTGTCGCGGCGGCAGTATCACCTGATCCTCTCATTCATCGACTGTCTGGTTGAACACGCGCCCGAAGCGCCCCCCGCGCCAAAAGCGCCGGATCCGAGCCATCTCAAACCCCGCAACCTGACCGCGCGGGCGGCGTTCAAAGTCCCGGGCAACCCGGATAACACGCGCCTTGATGGATCGGTCGGCAACTGTTTTCCGGGGCTTGAAATGGATGTCCGGGATCTGGATCGCCGGTTCTTTCCGGGTCTGGTTTTCAACGCGGTGCGCGTGCCTTTGGATCCGTTCCCCGAAGCGCCCAAGCATTCCGAAGGCTTTCATCTGGTCTTTGTTGACTATTTCTATGATCCGATGCTGCCCGACAACAGCCCTGAGGCATGGGTGCAAAAGCTGCTGACCGACTATAGCGGCGCTGTCGGGACCAAACTCAGCCAAGGCCGGTGGTTCCTGTCCTGGGTCGAACAGAGCGGCAAGAAGATCACCTTCAAGGAAGAAGACGGAACGCCCTATGATGGGCTGAAAATCTGGCGCTTTATTCGCAGCCTGGAATGCGGTGACGATAAGCCGGTGACCATCGCGCTGGAGCGGCGCAACCACGAAGGCGTCGTGGATACCGAACCGGTTGTGCTGCACGGCTATCGCCGGCAATACCGAACAGAAGACGGTGTTTTCAGCGACGCCTATGACCCTGGCGAGCTGACACAAAGCTTGTGTAACCCGTGGTCTCATGATTTCCGGGATTGCGGCTGTCACTATTGGCCGTCAAACCACCCTGATGTGGTTATGGCCGAGGTAGACCATGACGCGGCTCTGCCGACGGGGCAGTCAGATAACCCGCTTGCGGCCGAAACCTATCTGGATTGGCTGCGCTCGGACAAATCTCCGTCCGGGAACGTGGCGGCTCTGAACACGGTGGAACAGAACCGCCCCTATCAGATCGACCATTATCAAGTGAACCGGATTTGGAGCGAGCTGCCCATCGTGGTTGAAGGACGCGAAACCGGTGAAACCTATGAGGTCGACCCGGAATTGCACGATGTCGAACCCTATGGCTCGATCAAGGAAATGGTGGATGATCTGAAGACACGTCTTGCTCCGATGGAGATGACGCTGAGTCTTCAGTATCTCTATGCTTATTTCTCGCTGGCCGACCCTGAGACCGTGGATCACAAACGCTGGCCTACATTGAAAGACGATCTGATCTTTTCCCGTCGGTCTTTGGTCGAGGTCGCGATTGGTGAGATGACGCATATGCGCTGGGCGAACCAATTGTTGTGGGAGCTTGAGGGCGAGGCCTACAAACCCGTTTTGACACCGGCCAAAACGCTACGCTTTGGCGCGCAACGGGTTCTGGAACATCACCGCGCGCTGCGCCCGCTGACACCTGAAGCAATTGATGATTTCATCGAAATCGAACGTCCCGGAGGGTATATCGACCGGGCCTATGCGCAATGTGTGGCCACGCTTGAGCAGGACAAAACCGTTGACCGCAGGCTTTATGCGCTGGCCGTGCGGATTGACACGGATGGCGACGAACACTTCCTGCGTTTCAAACAGATGAAAGAGGTGTTGGCGCAATACGATATCGAAGGACAGTCACCGGCTTATCTGCGCCCTGTCGAGCCGGGTAACAAGACCAATGCCAAAGCCGCGCTTGAACTGTTCGAGCAGCTCAAAAAGGGTCTGCATGAGGCGTATCTTTTGGAATCCCAGAAACAGTATGAAGCGTCGCAAGAGCATATCGATCAGGTACGCGAGACGATGAAAACCTTGCGTGTCAAGGGCGAGGAACTGGCGGCCAAAGGCATCGGGATCCCTTTCTGGCCGGAGGAGAAAAAGTGACCCCGCCCTGGGCGCAGGTGCATTTCTTTGAAACGGGCCATGGCCATCATATGCTGGCCGTCGATGGCTCGCGTGTGTTTGACATGCCTGCTGGGACGGCAGAGCGTTTTTCCACGCTGAAGGCTGACGGTCAGGCGGCTTTCCTGGCGTCGATGGGCCTGGACGGGGTGCCTATGATCGACGACGCACCGCCTCAGGATATGCCGGTACGGTCGCTGTCTCTGGCGGTAGCGCAGAAATGCAATCTGGCCTGCACCTATTGCTATGCCTCTGGCGGCGATTTCGGAGCGCCTGCGCGCAATATGGCATGGGAGGTCGCCAAGGCTTCGGTCGACAGGCTGGTGGCCGAAGCCGAGCCGGGTGTAAAAATCAATCTGGCCTTTCTGGGCGGCGAGCCTCTGATCAATCGACCCCTGATCCAGCGGGCCACCGAGTATGCGGTCGAGCAGGCAAACGCGAACGGATTGCGCGTGGGGTTTTCGATCACCACAAACGGAACCTTGCTGCGGGCCGAGGATGCCGCGTTCTTTGAACAGCACGGATTTGCAGTGACCATCAGTCTGGATGGCGTCGGCGCGACGCATGACAAGCTGCGGCCGCAACGGGGCGGGCGGGGCAGTTTCGACATGATCCTGAAACGGGTTGAACCCTTGTTGGCCGCACAGAACCGGATGCAGGTCGGTGCGCGGGTGACCGTTACGCCGCAGAACATGAACCTGCCCGAGACGCTGGATCAGTTCGTGAACATGGGATTCCACTCGATTGGCTTTTCGCCGATGCTGGCCTCTCCGAACGGGCAGCACGAGCTGGATCAGGATCACCTGCAAGAGATGCTGGATCAGATGATCGCCTGCGGACAAAAGTTTGAAGAGGCCGTGCTGGCAGGTCGCCGCTATCCGTTTTCAAACATGTCAGCAGCGATGCAGGAAATCCATCGTGGAACGCACCGTCCCTATGCCTGCGGGGCCGGAGCGGGGTATTTCGGGGTGTCTGCGGATGGCGGTTTGTTTGCCTGCCATCGCTTTGTCGAAGATGATACCGGCGCGATGGGCAGCGTTTATGATGGGCCTGATTTGCGTCGGGACGGCTGGTTGAAAGATCGCCATGTCCACACGCAATCGCCTTGCAACACATGTTGGGCCCGGTACTTGTGTGGCGGCGGATGTCATCACGAGGTTATTCACCGGGGGCGGCCCGCCTGTGACTATATCCGTGGCTGGCTGGACTATTGCCTGGGGGCTTATGTGAGGTTGTCCGAGGCGCGCCCGGACTATTTTGGTTTGCCACCGCAAGCTGTGCAGGCCTGACGACAAGGCATGTCCAGCGACATCGAGACCGAAATCTGTATCATTGGTGCTGGACCTGCCGGGGCCACCTTGGCCACGCGGTTGACGCAGTTCGGGCGAGATGTCTGCTTGGTCGAACGGCAGGCCGTGCCGCGCCCGCATATCGGTGAGTCTCTGCCTGCGTCTGTCTGGCCTATCCTGAATCTGCTGGGCGTTGCCCCTGAAGTCGAAGCAGCGGGCTTTCTGCGCACCACTGGGTCGGTGTTGAATTGGGGTGGTCAGTTCGAACGTCGTGGCCCGACAGCGGGGCAACCGGGGCTTCTAGTAGATCGTGGCCAGTTCGACTCGATACTATTGGAAGCGGCTCAACGCAAAGGTGCACAGGTGCTGACCCAAACGCGCGCCTATCGACCAGATCATAGTGCCGATGGGTGGTGTATTCCTTTGCGATCCGAACAAGGCCCGCGTCAGTTACGGGCAAATGTTTTGATCGACGCAGCAGGGCGCCAGGCCGGGTTTGGACGGCGGTATCGGCAAAGCGCGCCACCCTTGCTGGCGCTTTATGCCTATTGGCAGGCCCCACCCGGGTTTGGGGCGCAAGCTCGGGCCGAGGCGGGCGAAGCGCATTGGGTTTGGGCGGCGTTGCTGCCCAACGGGTTGGTCAATGCGATGGTCTTTGTCGATCCGGCACGTTGCACGGGTCTTACACCGGCGGACCGCCGCGATCTGTATCTAAACCTCTTGGCGCAGTCGCCCCTGTTGTCCCCCTGCCTTGAACAGCGCCGGATGGGTCCGGTTCGCCAAGCCGACGCGACCAGTCAGATTGAAATGACGCCGCCCACAGCAGATTTTCTGCGCGTGGGTGAGGCCAGTTTTTGTGTCGATCCGCTGTCTTCGCAAGGGGTGCAACTGGCGATGGGGCAGGCGCTTCAGGCGGCGGCAGTTGTGAATACCGTGCTAACGCGCCCCGATCACGCGGCGCAGGCGCTGGATTTCTATGCGGACCGTCAGCAAGAGCGGGTGCAGGTGCACGCACAGTTGGCTGCGGAATACTATGCGCGTCAGTTGCAAATCTCATCCGATCCGTTCTGGCAGAACCGGTCCCAAGCACCCGAATGGCTGCAAACAGGGGCAATCGAACTGGAAACCGCACCCGTTCCGACACAGGCCAAACTGATTTTGTCGACCAAGGCGCATCTGCATGAGGCGGGGGTTCAAACCGAAACCCTGATCGAGCCCGGGCAAGTTCTAAGCCACCCAAATCTGCCACGACCCGTTGCCAATCTGGACGGCATCGCCCTGCCACCTCTGATCGCTTCCTGTCAGAGTCCGACCGGTGCGGACGACCTTCGTGGGCGGTTCCGTAAGACCCTGCCGCCCGATCTGGCCGAGCGTCTGGTGCATTGGCTCTGGACCTATCGCATATTGGTTGTGGCGGATTAATCGCGGTTTCCTCGGGTCTGCAAATCCCCTAATGTCGCGCCACGATACCACCAGCCGGAAAGAGGTCACATGTCGCGATTTGATGGGTATTTCCTGCGGCAGTTGCTGGTGATTTTCGGCTTTTTCACCTTGGTGCTTGTGGGCGTCTTTTGGATTACCCGTTCCGTCAGCCTGTTTGATCGTGTGATCAGCGGCGGGCAATCGGCTATTGTGTTTCTGGAATTCACCGCGCTTACGTTGCCGACATTGATCCGAACGGTAATGCCAATGTCGGTCTTTGCTGCTGCTGTCTACACGACCAACCGGCTCAGCCGCGAAAGCGAGTTGACGGTCATGCTGGCCACCGGCTCCAGCCCCTGGCGCTTGGCGCGGGCTGTCTTGCTGTTTGGGGTATTCACCGGGTTGATGATGGCGGTCATCAGCGTGTTTCTGCGCCCAGCTTCTGTTGACCAGCTTGAGCGGCGCCAAGCCGAGGTTGCTGGCGATGTCACGGCACAATTGCTGAACGAAGGTGAGTTTCTGCACCCCGCGCCAGGTGTGACCGTGTATATCGGACGGGTTGATCTGGATGGTACATTGCACGAGGTCTTTGTCTCGGACCGTCGTGACCGTCAAAACCCCACGAGTTATTCCAGCAAAACCGCCTATCTGGTCAATGATGGGGATGGCATCAATCTGGTTATGCTGGAAGGCGTCGCGCTCAGGTACACGCGCGACGGCAGGACCCTGTCATCGACCTTGTTCGAAGATGCATCCTACGACATTTCCGAGTTGACCAATCAAGCGGATCTTGAGCAGCGAAGCCTCGAAGCGATCCCCACGCGCGAGCTTTTGTATCATCAGGCGGATGTGGCCGCAGCCGAGGGCCATACCCGAGGTGAGATCGTGGAGGAACTGCATCAGCGCTTCTCGTGGATTGCAATTTGCATCGCTGTCGCACTGGTCGGACATGCGACATTGATGTTGGGCAGTTTCTCACGCTTTGGCCTGTGGCCGCAGATATTTGTGGCCTTCACGCTGCTTGTATTCCTTGAAGGGATCCGTGGATTTGTTGCGCCGATTGTGGTCAAAGATCCCGCTACCTGGGCTCTGCTATATACCCCTGCGGGTCTGGGCATCATGATCTCAAGCCTGTTCCTTTTTATTGCGGGTCGACCCCTTTTGCGATCTCGCACACGTCCGGAACCGGTGCCGACCACCGGTTAGGCTGCAATTTTTTGGGCCGGCACGTTCATTTTGTTTTTCCAACAGCGCGCATTGGTCTAGCGTAAATTTCAGCCCATAACCGAGGACTGCAGGATGCTGGACAAAAACCACAAACCCGCCTGGACCAGTTTTGAACAGGCGACCAAAGCCGATTGGGATGCGGTCATGGCCTATGAAGAGGCCTATAATGCCGCCTTGCCCGACCGCATACTTGATGCCATTCGGTCGCTCGACGAAGAGTGGACGCCGTATCCGGTAAACCGCTATCAGCACAGTTTGCAGGCCGCTACGCGCGCTTATGAAGACGGGGCCGAGGAAGAGCTGGTGGTTGCCGCGCTGATCCATGACACCGGTGACATCCTGTCCCCCTATAATCATGGCGAATTGTCGGCTGCGATGATGAAGCCCTATGTCAGCGAAAAGACCTATTGGATCCTCAAACATCACTGCGTGTTTCAGGGCTATTACTATAACCACCATCTGGGTGGTGACAGGAACGCCCGCGACAAGTACCGCGACAGCCCGTATTGGGAAGACTGCCGGTATTTTTGCCACGAATATGATCAGAAGGCGTTTGACCCGGATTACGCGACCAAACCTCTGGAGTTCTTTGAGCCGATGCTGCGCCGCGTCCTGAACAAGGGCGAAGGCCATATGGAGCTGAACGAAACCGCAGCCGATTGATCTGCGTTATCCATTGGCTCGGATCGGGATCAGGTGGTTGTCCCATTGGCAATTAGCTTGTGCGCTTAATTCAGGCTGAGCGGACAGCGTTCCAAAAGCGCCAGTGCCGGTGGTAAAGACCAGACCCTGAGGACCAGTGCCCAGGCCGCAGACATCTTCCAGCGTAAACGCATCCAGAAAGGCGGCTGTGGACACATCAAAACGATGCAGTGCGTTGCCGCGCGGGCAGGTGATGGCAACGATGTCACCCTTGGCGCTAAAGGCGATACTGCCAGCGTAACCTTGTAGGTCGTGTTGCAAGTGATCTGGGGCGCTGATCAGCTGCGCTGTGCGTCCACGGGCATGCAGCCCCAGAAGTGGCGGATGTGCTGCCTGATCGCCTTGCCATTGCAGCGCAAAACCAACCAGACCGTCCTGTCGCACCGCCAGATGCCGGATCGAGTTCTTATGCAATTCCGGCGCCAAGTGAACCTGTTCCAGGATCTGACCGTTCAGATCCATATAAGTCAGATTGGGACGCATCGTGGGCAGGTTCAGCTTTGTCCGACCACTGTCGGGATGGGTTTCGATCCCGCCATTGGCGACCACCAGTGTCTGACCATCGGGCATCAGCAGCATATCATGCGGTCCGATCCCCCCGGAGGGGAACTCTGCAAGCCGCACATAGCTTTCGGCATCCCAGACGCCGATCACGCCTTCACCGGCGTCGAAATCATTCTCGGTTGTGAAAAACGTGCTACCATCTTGGGAAAACACGCCATGACCATAGAAATGGCGTCCTTGTGGTGCGTGCAGATGTTGTTCGATCACGCCCCGGGCGCAGTTGATCACCAGGGCAAAGGTTCCGGGACGGCGCGCAAAACCGATGGCCTGCGCCTTGGTTGGATGGGCCGTCGCCGCATGTCCGCGGTCGGGAAGCAGCAACGCGAACAGGATCGCGCCATCGCCGTTCAGACCAGCAAGCCGATAGCTGTCGTCAGGAAATAGCGCTGCGGCCAGAAATTCGGGCGAGCCGACTGACGACCACCCTTGCGTGGGCGCCACAGTGGCGGCTGCCAGGCCGGTCAGAAAGGCGCGGCGTGTTGGCATGGCCTAGTCTCCGTCCAGAGAATTGAACCCCGCGCTGATACCCAGTTTCGGGCCAAGCGCGCCTGAGACTGTGGCGTGGATATCCAAAACCGCCTGTTGCAACGCCTCGATCCGAAACCGTGCGGCAGGATCGGCGACCCCGGCCAAGGCGGGGTCATCCAACGCCTGTGCCCGCTCGATCGCATCCGCGAAACCGGCCTCAAGCGCGGTGGCCACATCGGGATGATCCAATGCAAGATGCGCCGCGAGATCTCGCAGCGCGATCAGGGACAGCACAACATGACGCGCGGATCGCTCGGACCGACGTGCCTCGGCCCGGTTGGGGCGGGGGCGGTCAAAACTGCCCAATGGGCGGCCCAAACGCGTATTTCCGGTAAACTCCAGCCCTGTGATCAGAGCTTTGTAAATCTCTTGGGTGGCCTCATCGGTATTGCGATAGGGGCTGTTTTCGCCGGGCTGTTCCAGCAGCAAAGCATAGCTCTGCCAATCCGCGTTGATGGCATCGGCGTTTCGGTCGATGTCGACGGATATGGCGCGGATCAGGCTGCAGCGGTATTCGGCCTCACCTTGCATGGCCGGATCTGCATCATAGAGCAGCCGTTCCAGCGCAAAGAAACCCCGTCCGGCGACTGAGGTTTCGGCAAAATCCTCGGGCGTGTAGATGACCGGATCGGCAGTGGCGATCAGTTGCGACAGGGCTTTGCTGGTAAAACCCTTGGTGTCGGGCCAGAAGGCCAGCGCAAAGGCGCGGTCTTCAACTGCGGACGGGCCAAAGCGCAGGTGACTGGCCGATATCCAGGCATCAAACGCCGCGTGGTAGGCTTGGCGCAGCTGGGGGGCTTGAGGATCACACTCCGCGCGGGCTGTATCGGCCAACGCATCACTTGCCGTAGCCAGCTGAGCGAAACGGGGCAGGATATGCGTGCGTGTTACCTGTTCTAGATCCTGTGCGAAAAGAGTTGCGGGCAGCAAAAGCGAAGCGGTCAGGGTGGCAAGGCGCATGGATCAAAGGCTTTCCAGAAACTGGATAAGAGCGTCACGGTCGGGCTTGGCCAGTGACACAACAGCATCGCGCGCCGCTTGCGCCTCACCGCCGTGCCAGAGGACGGCCTCCAGCAGCGACTGTGCGCGGCCGTCATGCAGAAACTGGGTATGGCCCGAGACTTGCGCGGTCAAGCCAACACCCCACAAAGGCGGCGTGCGCCATTCGCGCCCGGTGGCACGGGCTTCGGGGCGGTCATCCGCCAGACCGTCGCCCATATCGTGCAGCAACAGGTCGGTATAAGGCCAGATCAGTTGGAAACTGTGTTCAGCCCGGTCCGGCATGCGATGGGTCACATGAGCCGGGGTGTGGCAGGCAGCGCAGCCTGAGGCGTGAAAGACCTCTTTGCCGCGCAGAACTTCAGGGTCATCAACGTCGCGCCGGGCCGGTACGCCAAGATTTCGACTGTAGAACGTGACAAGGTCCAGCCCGGTCTGATCGATCTCGAACCCGCGCGCGTCCCCGTCGCCATGCGGGGCGCTGGTGCAGTTGGCCTGAGCCGTTGTGCAATCGCCATAAGCTGCGGAGAAAAGCGGGCTTGAGATGCCGATGTCGCCAGCGAAGGCGCCCGCAGATTGTTCCATCACCGTTGGCATCCCAGCCTTGTGGCCAAACCGGCCCAACATGGGGGTGTCGAACTCGGTGGACCAGACGATGTTGGGGCGGCCCGAAATACCATCGCCATCTTTGTCATCTGGGTCGGCCTTTGCCAGCAGATCCTGCACCGGGATCGCCTCAAGCAGACCAAGGCCGATCATCTGCGGGGCCACGCGTGGGCTCAGCATCGCATCGGGGTGCAGCGGGCCATAGCCAAGATCAGCGGCGCGATAGGTCGGATTGCGCAGTGTTACGACCTCGCCATCTGACAGCTGGACGGTGAGGTCTTCGTAAGTCACGTCCAGCCGGTATTCGGCAGGATGCCCGGGCAGAGCGAAATCCTGAAGCTGCCCGCCATAGGTGGGGTCGGGCAGGGTGGCGATGTAATCTGCGATCTCGGACGGCCCATCGGTGGGCAAGCCGGGGATCGAGATGCGCAGGAACATCGACACGGCACTGTCCTCGGACCCGTTGGGCGTATGCCCGCGCCCGTCTTTGATATGGCAGCGCTGGCAGGACCGCGCATTGTAAAGCGGCCCCAGCCCATCGGAGGCCAGGGTCGAGGACGGTGACGACACCCATATCTTTTTGAACAGCCCGTTGCCCACCTTGAAATCCAGCTCTTGCTCGAAGCTGAGATTGGCGGAAGGTTGCGAAAACGCATCGGCATCTGCCCGCAGGCGCACCGTGGCGGCCCCCGCTGGCAAGGCTTCGAACGGTTGTGGGGCGCTGTAATCCTGGGGCGTCGCGGTGGCGGATCTGATCCGCGCCTGCTCGGCTGCGGTTCTGGGTTGGGTGTTGAGGTGATGGTCTTGCAGCGCGGGCCAGTTAGCCTCATCCGCTATGGCCATGGTGGCCGTCAGGGCAGCCAGCGAGAACACGAGGGCAACGCAGGGTGTCCTCGGCTCGAGAAAGGTCAGGTTCCACATGGTTTATGCCGCCAAAGCTGTGCAAGGTGAGCGTATGCGCGATACGCTCAACCACTGAGATCACTGAAAAACAGCGTTTGGATTATCCAGGCTGTCCGAGCCTTCGAACGCCAGCTGCTCAAGGTCGAGCGCTGTCACAATCCGCTCGATGCTTTTGGTCTGATCAACAAGGCCGTTCACCCCACCCATAACCAAGGCTTCACCCGCTGCATTGCCGCGTTCCAGCATCTGGTCATAGGCAAACCCGGCTTCGGCGGTCGATTTGATACGGCCCAAAGCCTGCATGGTATTGGCCAGCTTGGTCTTCATCTCTGTGTCCAGCGCAGGGTCTGACGCTGCAACCAGATCCGACAGCGATGGGCCCGAAACCGAGCTGCCATCGATACGGGTATAGTGACCGAGATAGACGTTCTGAATGCCCAATCCGTCATAGTAATGGTCGTTATGCGTGTTGTCTGCGAAACAGGAATGCTCTTCCTCGGGGTCGTTCAACATCAGACCAAGGCGCATCCGTTCGCCGGCTTGTTCGCCATAAGACAGCGATCCCATCCCTGTCAGGATAGCACTGATGCCTACCGTTTCATCTGCGTTCAGCGCGGCACGGGCGTCACCGTCTTCGGCCCACTGGGCAACCATCCAATGCAGATCACTGACCAGCAGATCGGTGGCGGCCGTTAGATACTGAACACGCCGGTCGCAATTGCCATGGGTGCAGCTTTCGTCTTGTGCAAAATCTGTCCACGGGCGATCCCCGGCGCCCGGACCATGACCGTTCAGATCCTGACCCCACAGAAGAAACTCGATGGCGTGATAACCGGTTGCAACGTTGGCCTCGATGCCATCCGCCTCGTGCAAGGTGTCGGACAACAGCGCGGGCGTGATCTGGGTGGCATCAATCGTTTGCCCTGACAGTGTGAAGCTTGGGTTGGCGATGACATTCAGCACGGCTAATTCGTTTTCATCCGTTGCCCCGCCATAGGTGGCGTCGACATAGTCGATCAGACCCTCATCCAGCGGCCACGCATTCACTTTGCCTTCCCAGTCGTCAACGATGGGGTTGCCGAACCGGAAAACCTCGGTCTGTTGATAGGGAACCCGAGCAGCGATCCACGCCGTGCGCGCGGCGGCCAAGGTCGCGTCAGAAGGGGTCGCAATCAGCGCATTCACCGCAGTTTGCAATTTCTGAGCCGCGATCAGGCTGTCCTCGAATTTTGCCTCGGCAATATTGGCATATGTGTTCAATACATCAGCTTTGGTCGGAGCTTGGGCGAGAGCCGCCCCGACAAAGCACAAGCCCAATGCGCTTGTAGCAGTCAAAAGTCGAATCATGAGAGGTTTCTTTCCTTCAAAAAGTCTTGTGCGCGTGCGTCGAAACAGATCCGAAGCAGCCGCGTCAGATTTCTTAGTGAAATACTAAGTTAAGTCAACCTGAGTTTTTTAGTCAGATTAATGAAGGCCGATCCCCCCATTTATGGTGAGTTTGTGCTTGGGCTGCTTTGGGCGAAGGAATAAGAATAGATTTTGAGTTTGCGTTCGAGTGATGTGGGAATGAAAAGAATTTGGTTTGCGCTGATCTGTTTTCCCACAGCGGAGTCGTTGGCACAGTCTGCTCCCGGATCAGAAATCTGGACCCCGGGTGTCGGACATCTAGCCATAGAGTTTTCAGGTTCCGATTTCTTGGTAACCTTGAAAGCACCCGGCGATGCGATTGTGGGATTTGATCACCCGGCACGTAGCGACGAAGAGCGGGCGCAGGTAGCCGACGCTGTTTCCGAGCTTTCGAAACCCGAGACCGTATTGGCCATCCCTTACGATGCAGGGTGCACAGCTTGGGCCGCAAATGTTGTCTTGAACGGGGATGCTTTTGGGAAAGGCCTGACTGTTGAACCTGATCACCTCGAGATCCGGGCAGAGTATCATTTTCGTTGCGATGCCGTTGATGCATTAACCACCATGCAGTTCCCGTTTTTCTCTCATTTCCCTTCGACGAACGTGTTGCGTGCGGACGTAAAGTTTAAAACCGGTGAGAGGGCGTTCGAGATAAAACGCACAGAACCGGTTCTGGTCTTCGAATAAGGTCAGCGTACCTCTGTTCAGGTCCCCATGCAGCCAGCCCGAAAAGTGCTCCAGGTATGAGAAGCGCAAATGCGCTTGCCGCAAATTGGTGGTGTTTGACACCTGGCCAATCGTCGAAACGCGCCGCCTCGGTAATTGGCTGGTCTCCACACGAATGAAACAGCAATGGAAATTGCTTGGCTTGACGCGGACGTAACGTCCTGACGCGTTGGCCATGGCGCGATTGGAAGTGCGTGGAAGCAACAATTCCAACTTCGCTGCAATTCTGTCTCTTTTCGGTCAATTTTTTGGTTGATAGACATGAGGTGTCGGTGGTGTAATTGCTGATCAGTGCGGGCGGGAAAATGAGAACCGGAACAATCGGTCAAGCGGTAATTCTGTGGAAACAAACAGAAATAAACGGTCTTGAGGCGGCTCCTTTAGAGGATTTGACCTTGGGCGCTGTTTGGTCTTGGCGCGGTGTCGGCGCCAAGCTGGCATCGCTTGGTGAAGCGAGCCGTGCCAATATCCATCATGCGAACGCTGTCTTGTCGCAAGATACATCGGAAGTCATGGGCGAACACCAGCCGTTTGCGCGCCCGAGTTTACGCATCGAATTGTCAAACGGTGCTCAGCGTTTCCAAGCGGTTTTGATACAAATATCGTCAGATGAAATGCCGGTTATGGTATTCGAAAATGGTACCCCGCTGCGTGATCAGGAATTTTGGATCAGCGCGCTTGAAGTTGAATCCGACGTGAGCGGTTTGGTTTCGGAATTCGACAACATCATTTCTTTTCCCGATCGCGGTCATTCGAAAGAGGCAGAGCCTCGGGTGCCTGCAGCGGTCGCAGCCGAATAGCATAGGTTTTCTTCGCCGTTACGGGCCAAGAAAAGCCTTATGTCCATCGACAAACCTGTTGACTCTGGTGTTTCGGCGAATATAAGCGCGGCTTCATTGGTGTTGGTGGCCCCTGCAAGGGGATGCCTGTCATGTGGGAAACCACAAGAGGACAACGCCCTTCATAGTTGCCCATCAGGGCATCGAACAAACGAAGGAGAACAGCCGTGACCAAACGCACGTCTGCCAAGTATAAAATTGACCGCCGGATGGGCGAAAACATCTGGGGTCGTCCGAAATCCCCGGTCAACCGCCGCGAATACGGCCCCGGTCAGCACGGCCAGCGCCGCAAGGGCAAACTGTCGGACTTCGGTCTGCAGCTGCGCGCCAAGCAGAAGCTGAAAGGCTATTACGGCGACCTGACCGAGAAGCAGTTCCGTCGCATCTATGCCGAAGCCGAGCGTGTCAAAGGCGACACCGGTGAAAACTTGATCGGTCTGCTGGAGCGTCGCCTGGACGCAGTGGTTTACCGCGCCAAATTTGTACCGACTGTCTTTGCTGCGCGTCAGTTCGTGAACCATGGCCACGTCAAGGTGAACGGCAAGCGGGTCAACATCCCCAGCTATCGCGTCAAAGAAGGCGACGTGATTGAAGTGCGCGACAAATCCAAGCAACTGGCTGTTGTTCTGGAAGCCGTTGGGCTGGCCGAGCGTGATGTGCCTGACTACATCGACGCGGATCACTCGAAAATGACTGCCACCTTCGTGCGCGCCCCGGGTCTGAGCGATGTGCCTTACCCGGTGATGATGGAGCCGAACCTGGTCGTCGAATTCTACGCGAAGAACTAATTCTTCGCCGACACCGAAATTCCAAAGGCCGCGCATTTGCGCGGTCTTTCTTGTTGGGGTTCCCTGCCCCAACGCGGCAAGCCGCTATCCCCACAGGGATCTTTAGGTCCAGGCAAAGGGTGGATCAGATCGGCAAAGGCCGCCCTTCGGCAATGGCCTCCATCGCGAAATACGAGGTCACGCTATCCAACTCGACTTTGCTGATCAGGCGTTGGTATACCTCGTCGAACGACGCCATGTCCTGCGTTACCACCTTCAACTGGTAGTCATAGTCTCCTCCGATACGATGGAAATCGACCACCTCGGGAATGGTCAAGACATGGCTGCGAAAGGCGTGCAGCCATTCGGTGGAATGGTGGCGGGTGCGCAGCATGACGAAAACCACAAGGTTCAAACCTAGTTTTTCACGCGCGATCCGGGCGGTTGACCCTTTTAGGACGCCTGTGTCGTTCAGTGCCTTAAGTCGTCGCCAGCATGCGTTCTGCGACAGACCGACTCGATCTGCCAACTCGCGCTGGGACAGCGTTGCATCCTTTTGAAGCTCTCTGAGGAGTTTTGTGTCTATTTGATCTAAGATTTCACTCATTTTCAATCAAATGACACAAAAACAAAGGAAAATAAACGGAAAACGAGGAAGTTATTGGAAGTCACAGGGGTCATATTTGGTTCAATCCACAGGAGAAACCTTATGACGCTGACTGACTTCCGTACCCAGATCCAAACAGCTGCCCAAGCAGGAACGCTAGGCCAGGGCGTTATCGGCGACGGTGTCATGATCCCGGGTCTGAACGGGGATGTGCCGTTGGTTTATGCCGATTATGTCGCCTCGGGTCGTGCGATGCAGCAGGTTGAGGATTTCGTGTCCCAGAAGGTTTTGCCGTTCTACGCAAATAGCCATACCGAGGCCTCCTACTGCGGATCGTATATGACCCGACTGCGGCGTGAAGCGCGTGCTCAGATCGCTCGCTGTGTTGGCGCCAAGGAAGACGATGCGGTGATCTTCGCCGGATCGGGCGCCACAGCGGGTCTCAACCGGTTGGTCAGCCTATTGGGAGTTGAAGAGGCCGACCAGCCGGTTGTTCTGATCGGGCCGTATGAGCATCACTCGAACATCCTGCCCTGGCGCGAGAGCAAGGCGCAGGTGGTTGAAATCCCTGAAGGGCCCGCAGGAGGGCCCGATCTGAACGCGCTCGAGGCCGCGCTGCGCGCCCATGCCGGATCAGACCCGCTGATCGGTTCTTTCTCTGCGGCGTCCAATGTGACAGGCATAATCACCGATCCAGACCCGGTGACGCGGCTTTTGAAACAGCATGGCGCGTTGGCGGTTTGGGACTATGCCGGGGGTGGGCCGTACCTGCCCATCGACATGAGTTCGGGCGACACAAAAAAAGATGCGGTTGTCGTCTCGCCGCACAAATTCCCTGGCGGGCCAGGGGCGTCAGGGGTCTTGATACTGAACAAACACGCGGTGCGGAGTCAGGCGCCAAGCTGGCCCGGTGGCGGTACGGTCAGCTTTGTCTCACCCTGGCGGCATGAGTACAGCGACGATTTGGCGGCGCGAGAGGAGGCTGGCACTCCCAATGTGATCGGGGATATCCGCGCCGCACTGGCCTTCATTATCAAGGATGCCGTTGGCACGGATCAGATCGCGCGGCGCGAGGCGCGTTTCAACCAGATGGCGCGCGATGGGTGGAAGGGTAATCCGCATCTGAACTTGCTGGCGGGTGAAAACGCGCATCGGTTGCCGATCTTCTCGTTTCTTGTGCGCGACAGGTCAGGTCAACCTGTGCATCAGCAGCTGTTTACCCGAATGCTCAGCGATATATACGGGATTCAGGCCCGCGGCGGCTGCGCCTGTGCCGGGCCCTATGCGCATCGCTTGTTGGGGATCGATCAGGCGATGTCCGAGGTTTTGTTCTCGCAGCTATCCGCAGGTGAAGAATTGCAAAAACCAGGTTGGGTACGGCTTAACTTCTCGTATCTCATGAGCGATGAGACCGCGCAGTTCATCATCGAAAGTGTGAACGACCTGTCACGCCGGGTCGAAGAGTTTGCGCATTGTTACGCCGTGGATCCGGCAACAGCGCGCTTCAAAGCAGCCTGAGGGAATTGCCGCTTTTCTCAACGCGTTGAGACGGGTATGAGGGGCCCCAGTTAACGGAGCCCGTCATGACCAAGATCACCCCGCAGCCCGGCATTATGGACATCGCCCTGTACCAGGGCGGCCAGTCGAAACTGTCCGGGGTTGCGCATGTCATCAAGCTCAGCTCGAATGAGAACCCATTTGGTCCGGGCCCCAAGGCGATTGCGGCGGTGCGCGATAGCGCGGCCAATCTGCATCGTTATCCCAATACTGATCACGCCAGCTTGCGTGAGGCCATCGGGGCACGTCACGGGTTGGATCCGGCTCGGATCATCTGCGGTGTCGGCAGCGACGAGGTGCTGCAATTTGTGGCGCAGGCCTATGCTGGGCCGGGGGATGAGGTGATTTACACCGAGCACGGGTTTTCTATGTACCCGATCATCGCGCGCATGGCCGGGGCGACCCCGGTGATGGTGGCCGAGCGGGAACGGAAGGTTGATGTCGATGCCATTTTGGCTGCGGTTACTGCGCAGACCAAAATTGTTTTTGTGACCAATCCGGGTAATCCAACCTCGACCATGATTTCGGAGCCCGAGTTAGAGCGGCTGGCAGATCAACTGCCCGATCACTGCCTTCTGGTGCTGGACGGGGCCTATGCCGAGTTTGTGGATGGGTTCGATGGTGGTTCGGCGCTGGTCGATCGCTACCCCAACGTGATCATGACCCGGACCTTTTCCAAGATCTACGGACTTGGCGGCATGCGCGCCGGTTGGGGCTATGCGTCCCAGGACATCATCGATGTGTTGAACCGAGTGCGCCAGCCTTTCAACCTGTCTCTGACCGCATTGGCTGCAGCCGAAGCAGCGCTTGAGGATCAAGAGTTTCTGACCTTCTGCCAGAGCGAAAACGCACGCTTGCGGGTTTGGTTGGCTGAAGAACTGGCCAAGGTCGGAGTGCATTCGGACCCGTCCTGCACCAACTTTATCCTGGCCCGGTTCGCAGATCAGGCCGAGGCTGAAGCCTGCGACGATTATCTGAAAACCCAAGGCATCATCGTGCGTCGCGTCGCCGGGTACAACCTGCCCAATGCGCTGCGGATTACTGTCGGCGACGAAGAGGCCTGCCGGCGCGTGGTCAAGGCCATCGCCGAATTCAAAGAGGGCGCAGCATGAGCCAGATCTATGACCGCGTTGCTCTGATAGGGCTGGGGCTTATTGCGTCCTCGATGTTCTGGGCCATCAAGCGTGCGGGCTTGGCGGGCGAAGTGACCGGCTTTGCCCGGTCCTCTGAAACCCGCGACACCGCGCGCCGCATCGGGCTGTGCGACCGGGTTTGCGACACTGCGCAAGACGCAGTTGAGGGTGCCGATCTGGTCGTACTCTGCGTGCCGGTTGGCGCGATGGGCAGTGTTGCCCAAGATATCGCATCGGTGTTGAAACCGGGGGCCACAGTCACGGATGTGGGCTCGGTCAAGCGCCACGTCATTCAGGCCGTTGGGCCGCATATCCCTGAAAGCGTTCATTTTGTGCCCGCTCACCCCTTGGCCGGAACCGAGCATTCGGGGCCGGAATCCGGCTTTGCCGAACTTTTCGACAACCGGTGGTGTCTGATTGTCCCACCTGAAGGGTCGGATCAAGAAGCCGTTGCGCGGCTGCGATCCTTGTGGGAGGGGCTGGGCTCTTTCGTCGATGAGATGGACGCCGACCACCATGATCTGGTGCTGGCTGTTACATCTCATGCCCCACACCTGATCGCCTATACCATGGTTGGGGTGGCAGACGATCTGCGCCGGGTGACCGACAGTGAAGTGATCAAATACTCGGCCGCCGGGTTTCGCGACTTTACGCGGATTGCTGCTTCGGACCCGACCATGTGGCGCGATGTGTTCCTGACGAATAAGGACGCCACGCTGGAGATTCTGGGCCGTTTTACAGAAGAGCTTTTTGCCCTTCAGCGTGCCATTCGAACCGGAGACGGCGAGCAGTTATTCGACTATTTCACCCGCACCCGTGAAATACGGCGTGGCATTATCGACGCCGGGCAGGATACGGATGCACCTGATTTCGGCCGCGGCACAAAGGTTTAGCAGGATGTGGCTTCGAGTTGTTCTGATCGCTGCGTCCAGTGTTCTTGCCACGGCTGCTGCTGCCAAGGAAACCAATCTGCTTTCTGCACCGCAAGTGACAGCCGCCGCCGCGCGCCCTATCACCACCCCAGACAAGCTATGGCCGCAGATTGAGCCCTATACGCGCGCAGAGCCAATCCTGTTCAAAAAACGCAAACTGCGCAAAGGGTCTGTCTGTGGAGATATCAATATCCAAGGCAAGCCCGTCGGCAATGTTTCCAGCAAAGTCAAAGCGTGTGGGGTTAAGGACGCGGTCGAGATCACCTCGGTCGCGGGCGTGGCCCTCAGCCGACCGTCTGTTATGGAATGTGGCACAGCGATTGCTTTGAACGAATGGGTCGAAGAGACTGTCAAACCCACATTCAAACGGCGCGGGCCAGTGGTCGAGCTGCAAGTAGCGGCCCATTATGCGTGCCGAACGCGCAACAACCGTAAGGGCGCACGGATATCCGAGCATGGCAAGGGGCGGGCCATCGATATTTCAGGTTTCAAAATGGCGGATGGCGAGGTGGTCACGGTACTGAAGGGCTGGCGAAAGAACCCGTCTCAATCGCAATTGATCAAGATCTGGCGCGGCGCTTGCGGACCCTTTGGCACAGTTTTGGGGCCAAATTCAGATCGTTTTCACCGCGACCATTTCCATCTGGATACGGCGCGGTACCGGCGGGGACCCTACTGCCGCTAGCGCAGGATCAAGCGCGGAGCAGGGCCAAGAGGCAAGGGCCCAAGCGCGACCAGGCCGTCCCTGAAGTTCAACTGCAGATCCAATGCATTGGGGTTTCCGCCAAGCCCGGCCATGAACCGCAATGCGCGGTTCACCGGATCCACAGCCTGATCGGGTATCGCCCCGGCGGCGTTCGCCATGGCAATCATATCGCGCCAATTCTCGGCCTTGATCGCGATCTCTCCGATAGGGATACCTTGCGGGTCAACTTCAAGCGTTCCGGTTGCGAACAGACGCAGCGCGCCCCATTGCGCTTCGGCCAGGCGCAGATCCAGCAAGACCGGTTGAGGTCGGCCTTGTTCAATGGCAGACCGATCCCACGCTTTGTCGAATGTGGCTTCGAGGTCCAGTTCCAACGTTTCAAAAGTCTGAGGCAGAGAGGTTGCCGAACGCATCAGGTTGCGCAAATCGACGCCCGGTGTGAACCCGTCAACCTTTGCGGTGATTGTATAGGTCTCGGGGGTGGTGGTCTGTTCCATGGTCAGCCCCAGAGTATCCCCGCCGACGACATCACTGCCATTCTCGGAAATGGTCCAGGCGTCAGAGGTCAGAGACATCTTCTCAAGCACCAAAGCGACACCGGGTTTCAGATGAAGCTCGGCCTGTAGGTCCTGGGCAAGAATGGTCGCGGTCTGATCGAAATAGGACAATCGCTGTGCAGTATTGGCGAAACGCAGCATTTGCCGGCCGGGCCAGATCGCGGGGCTTTGGAATTCAATCCAATCCGCGCTCCAGGCCGTGCCGTTGACCGGATCGGCCAGCGCCGGATTGTCGAGCCGGGTCATGTGGTGGGTTGGATAGCCAGCGGTCGATACGTTCGAGTAATCTGCCTGCCAGCCCAGTTCCTGCTGATTGTCGAACCACGCGGTCAGCGCATTGCGCAAGCCAAGCCCGGCGATGAACCAATAGCCACTCCATGCAACGGCAACCAAAATGAATATGCGGATCAGACTTCGCATCGCAAATGGCCCTTTTTCCTGCGTTGGAATTGATGTTTATAGACGCAAACGGGCAAGGACCAGAGCAATGACGATGTGGGTTTTCGGATATGGATCACTGTTGTGGAACCCGGGCTTTCCGGTGGCACGCACCGAGAAAGCCACGCTGCACGGCTATGCCCGGTCTTTCTGCATGAGCTCGATCCACCATCGCGGCACCGAGGATGAGCCGGGGCTGGTGCTTGCGCTGGATGAACAATCAGGTTCAGCCTGCACAGGTCTGGCCCTGCTGGTCGAGCCGGGCCACGAAGACCGAACCCTGGAAGAGCTGCGTGAACGCGAGTTGATCTCGTCGGCGTATCTGGAACGTATGCTCGACGTGCATCTGGACACAGGCGATGTGGTGAATGCCGTCACCTACGTGATCGATCCCGACCACGTGCAATATTGCGGCGGTATGCCTCTGGAAGAGCAGGCCCGCATCATCGCCCATGCCGTTGGCGGGCGCGGGCCAAACACGGAATACCTTTTCAATACGGCCCAACATCTGGCCGAGATCGGGCTGAAAGACCCTGATCTTGAGTGGTTGTCGCAACGGGTGCGCACAATCAGCGCATAAACCCTTGGCGTCATCGGTGGAATTTCGATAGATTCGGCCCAGAGCAGGCTAAAGCGGAAAGAACGCGCATGGCGCAGGCACAGCAAGGCGTGAAACCCCATTTCTCGCAACCGATCCGTCAGATCCTTATGATGCTGATTGCACTGGGTTTATCCGGGCTCGGTGTCTTTTTGGCTTTGCCCTATGTCCTGCCGGTATTCGAGGCGAACCCGTATCTGAACGGGTTCATCCTTATGGTTTTCGCAATCGGTGTTCTGGCGTGTTTCTTGCAGGTTACACAGCTCATCGGTTCGGTCCGTTGGATCGAAGCCTTTATCGGAGGGTTCGAGCGCCCGGACACACGTCCGCCACAACTTTTGGCGCCGTTGGCGTCGTTGTTGCGGTCGCGTGGCGCACGCTCGCATATCGGTTCCAGTTCGAGCCGGTCGATCCTGGACTCGGTGGCCGAACGGATCGAAGAAGAACGCGAGATCACGCGCTATATCACCAACGTGCTGATTTACCTCGGCCTTTTGGGTACATTCTTTGGTTTGGCGACCACCGTGCCTGCGATCGTGGACACGATCCGCAGTCTGAACCCGCAGGAAGGCGAAGAAGGCCTGGCGGTGTTCAATCGCCTGATGACCGGTTTGGAAGCTCAGTTGCAGGGGATGGGCGTCGCCTTTGGATCCTCGCTGCTGGGATTGGCAGGGTCGCTGATTGTCGGTCTGTTGGAACTGTTTGCTGGCCACGGGCAGAACCGGTTCTACCGCGAACTGGAAGAATGGCTGTCGACCATCACCCGCGTGGGCTTTGGTGGCTCGGAAGAAGGAGGGGCGGAACTGGCCGTTCTGACACCGGTTCTGGACACCATGGCCGAACAGATGGACGCGCTGCAAGCCATGTTCACCGCGCAAGAGGAAGAGCGCAGTGACGTCTCGGACAAGCTGAGCCAGTTGATCATCGAGATTGGTGACATGAACCGCCGCCAAAGCCAGTCCGAAGGCGTATCTGCCGCGCTGGAACGGGTGGCTTTAGGGCAGGATGCCCTGCTGGATCACATGCGCGAACACGGGGCAGGCGAGGGGCTGGATGCTGAAAGCCGGATGCGCCTGCGGTCGATGGACGTACAATTGCTGCGTATTCTCGAAGAGATCTCGGCCGGTCGCCAGGACAGCATGAATGAGTTGCGCAAGGATTTCGAACTGCTTGTCAAAGCTTTGACCTTGCCGCGCGGGGCCGTCCGGACGCCGCCCGCAGGAGAATAACCCATGGCCCTGTCCCGTCGCACAGGTCAACGGTTTCAGGGCTCGGTCTGGCCCGGTTTCGTGGATGCGATCACCGGCCTTTTGATGGTTCTGACATTTGTGCTGACCATTTTCATGGTTGTGCAATTTGTTCTGCGTGAAACGATTTCCGGGCAGGAAGATGAACTGACGGCTTTGTCGGACGAAGTTGCGGCTCTTGTCGGGGCGTTGGGTCTGGAAGAGCGTGAAAACAGCAGATTGGAAGCCCGGCTGGGCGCATTGAATGCGACTCTGGCAGAGACCGAGGACAGCCTTGCTGCAGCACAAGGGCGTATTACGGATTTCGAAACCCAGGTAGCAGCTTTGCTGGCGGATCAGGACCGCGCCCAGGGAGAGATCGCTTCATTGCAAGCGTTGCGGGATGACCTTCTGTCCCAACAAGACGAACTACTGTCAGAGCAGGATGCGCTGAACCTAGCGCTCGCCCAAAGCCGGCAAGAGATCGACGCTCAGGCCGAAGCGGCGCGCTTGGCTGCGGCCCGGCGAGAGGCGCTTGAAGCGTTGGTGTCCGATCTTGAAACAAGCGGTGCGGATCAGGCGGCTCAGATATCGGATTTGGAAAGGCAACTGTCTGACGAGGATTCCGCTCGTCTGGCCGAAGCGGCAGCGGCTGAAGCTTTGCGCGAACGGTTGTTGAACGCAGATACCGAGTTGACGGCGATGACGCTTGCACTCGAGGCGCAGCGCAAGGAAGCCGAAGAGACCCTGACATTGCTGGCCGCAGCACAAGCCGCGCGGGCTGAGTTGGAACGACAGTTTGGCGAACTGAACGCCGAAGGGCTGAGAGCTCAACTGCAGGCAGCACTGGATGCTCAAATCGCGGCGCAAGCCGAGGCAGACAGTCAACGCACGCTGGCAGAAGAGCGTGCTGCGCTTTTGGACATCGCACGCGACACACTTTCGGAGGAACAAGAGATTTCGACCGAGGCGCAGCGGCAGGCCGCGCTTTTGAACCAGCAAATGTCTGCTTTGCGCAACCAGTTGGGGTCGTTGCAGGCGCTTCTGGATGACTATGAGGAACGCAATTCAGCCGCCGATATTCAGATCCAGACCTTGGGACAAGACCTGAACGCAGCCCTTGCCCGCGCGGCGTCAGAAGAACGCCGCCGCCGTCTTTTGGAAGAGGCCGAACGCAAGCGGCTTGAGGCCGAGGCCGAAGCTTTGGCGGGGCAGAACCAGAACCTGGCAGAGCAGACCGAAGATCTGCAGCGGTACCGGTCAGAGTTCTTTGGCCGATTGCGGGATGTTCTGGGCGATCAGGAAGGTGTGCGGATCGAAGGCGACCGGTTCGTGTTCTCATCCGAGGTTCTGTTCGATATCGGATCTGCAGAACTGTCCATCGAAGGCCGGCGCGAGGTTGCCAAGGTAGCCAATATCCTGCGCAGCGTGGCCGCCGAAATCCCTGATGGTCTGAACTGGGTGATCCGGGTGGATGGCCATACAGACAATATCCCGCTGGTCAGCACAGGCCGCTACCGCGACAATTGGGAGTTAAGCCAGGGCCGGGCCCTGTCTGTCGTGCGCTATATGGTTGACGCTCTGGGCATCCCACCTGAACGGCTGGCCGCCAACGGATTTGGCGAGTTCCAACCCGTCAACACCGATGATACCCCCGAGGCGCGTGCGCAAAACCGTCGGATCGAGTTGAAGCTGACCGAGCGGTAACCGAGGTCGTCAGGTCAACCCGTGGATTTGCGCGAAGGGGTCGTGAGACTTGTCTGAGTGCCAGCTGTATTCGCACCATTTGGCCACATCTTCGGCTGCGGCCTGCCCACACATCAGAGCAATCGCACCCAGGGCCATGTCCATGCCTGCCGACACGCCGGACGAGGTGAGAAACGTCCCATCCTCGACCCATCTTGCCTGCGCGACCCAATCGACATGCGGGCCTTGTTCCTTGACCCAGGAAAAGGTGGCTTTGTTGGTCGTCGCGCGCCGCCGATCCAGTACACCGGCCTTGGCGAGCAAGGCGCTGCCGGTACAGACACTAAGCGTAAATTCTGCGCGTTCCGAACGTGCAGCAATCCAGTCCAGCAAACGCGAATTTGCAATCTCGCGCCGTGTACCAGCGCCGCCGGGCACAAACAGCACATCGTAATGCGGGGCCTCGTTCAGGGGCGTTTCCGCAAAGCCTTTCAGCTTTTGATTGCTTTCGACAGGGCCGGCTCGTTCGGCAATAATATCCAACGAGAACGCGTTGGGAAGCAGGCCGAACATCTCCATCGGGCCGTAAAGGTCTAGCAACTCAAACCCCGGAAAAATCAAAGCGCCGATCCTGCGCATGTCTGTCCTCCTTTTTTGCGAGACCAAATCAAAACGCCCGCCAACTAGGGTTGACGGGCGTTGAGTTTGTTTATCGCGTTTCGGTCTAGTCCGCGGTAAGCAGCGGAGGCTTGTTGCCGGACAAACGCGGTTGATCCGGGCCAAGAATCTCCAGATGCAACTCGCCTTTCTTAACGGAAACACGCACCACGCCGCCTTTGGCCAATTTGCCGAACAAAAGCTCTTCGGCCAGCGGTTTCTTGATATGCTCCTGGATCACGCGGCCCAAGGGGCGCGCACCCATCTTGTCGTCATACCCTTTATCCGCCAACCATTCGGCGGCTTTGGGTGTCAGATCGATGGTCACGTTGCGGTCCAGCAATTGCGCTTCAAGCTGCAGGACGAATTTCTCGACCACTTGCAGGATGACCGACTTTGGCAGCGGTGCGAATGAGATCACGGCGTCCAGACGGTTGCGGAATTCCGGGGTGAACATGCGTTCGATTGCGGCAGTGTCTTCGCCTTCGCGACGGTCACGCGCAAAGCCGATGGCGGCCTTGGCCTGTTCCTGCGCGCCCGCGTTAGAGGTCATGATCAGCACCACGTTACGGAAATTCACCGTGCGCCCATTGTGATCGGTCAGCTCTCCGTGGTCCATCACCTGTAGCAGAATGTTGAACACATCCGGGTGCGCTTTCTCGATCTCATCCAGTAGCAACACGCAATGCGGATGCTGGTCGACGCCGTCAGTCAGAAGCCCGCCCTGATCAAACCCGACATAACCCGGAGGTGCGCCGATCAAGCGGCTGACCGCGTGCTTCTCCATGTATTCCGACATGTCAAAGCGCAGCAGTTCCACACCCAGCGTATCCGCCAACTGTTTGGCCACTTCGGTCTTGCCGACACCGGTTGGGCCCGCGAACAGATAGTTGCCGATGGGTTTTTCAGGCTCGCGCAGACCGGCACGTGCCAGTTTGATGGCGCTCGACAGCGCCTCGATGGCTTCGTCCTGACCAAACACCACCCGCTTCAGCGAAGTTTCCAGATCTTTCAGAACCTCGGCATCGTCCTTAGTGACGTTTTTCGGCGGAATGCGCGCGATTTTGGCCACCACGGCCTCGATCTCTTTCACTCCGATGGTCTTGCGACGTTTGCTTTCGGCCAGCAGATGCTGCGCAGCACCCGCCTCGTCAATCACATCAATCGCCTTGTCGGGCAATTTGCGGTCATTGATATAGCGCGCTGCCAATTCAACTGCGGTTTTGATCGCATCCGCCGTGTATTTGATGGCGTGATGTTCCTCGAAATAGGGCTTCAGACCGCGCAGGATTTTGACGCTGTCTTCGACCGAAGGCTCATTCACGTCGATCTTCTGGAACCGGCGGCTCAGCGCGCGGTCTTTTTCAAAGTGCTGACGGAATTCCTTATAGGTCGTCGAGCCCATGGTGCGCAGCTTGCCGCCCTGCAAAGCAGGTTTCAGCAGGTTTGAGGCGTCCATGGCACCGCCAGAGGTCGCACCTGCGCCAATCACTGTGTGAATCTCGTCGATGAAAAGCACCGCATCGGGGTGATCTTCCAACTCGGTCACAACAGCTTTGAGGCGTTCCTCAAAATCACCGCGATAGCGGGTGCCTGCCAAGAGAGCGCCCATATCTAGTGAGTAGATTGTGGTGTTCGACAGCACATCAGGCGCTTCACCTGCGACGATCTTATGGGCAAGTCCTTCCGCGATGGCGGTTTTACCGACACCCGGATCACCCACCAGCAGCGGGTTGTTCTTTCGGCGGCGGCACAGCACCTGAATGCAGCGCTCAACCTCATCGGCGCGACCGATCAACGGATCGACATCACCGGCGCGCGACTTTGCATTCAGATCGACGCAATACTTGCCCAGAGCACTTTCTTTTTGCTCGCCTTCGCCACCACCTGACGCTTGAGCTTCTTCTTCAACCTCATCGGCGCCGGTAACAGGGCGGTTTTCCCCAAATGCTGGATCTTTGGCGACGCCATGGGCAATGAAATTCACCGCATCATACCGCGTCATATCCTGATCCTGCAGGAAATAGGCCGCGTTGCTCTCCCGTTCGGCGAAGATCGCGACCAACACGTTGGCGCCTGTCACTTCGGTCCGACCAGAGCTTTGAACATGGATGGCCGCACGCTGAATGACGCGCTGGAAGGCGGCTGTGGGTACAGCCTCGGATCCATCAATATCGGTGACGAGGTTTGACAGATCCTCGTCAATGAATTCGACCAATGTGCTACGCAACTCATCCAAATCGACGCTGCAGGCTTTCATGACGCGTACCGCGTCGGGCTCTTCCAACAGCGCTAGGAGCAGATGTTCCAGCGTAGCGAATTCGTGACGCCGTTCATTCGCAGCCGCCAGGGCCGCGTGAATGGCTTGTTCGAGTGTGCTCGAGAATGAAGGCACGTGTGTGCTCCTCTACCTTGGGTCGGAAGGGGCGGCTTCAGGCCGGATCCCCATCCCAACCATGTCCTCATACTATTAGAGTTTGGTTGATCGGAGCCGAGCTTCAAGGGTTTTCTTTCACTTGACAGTCACATTTGTCGTGACCGTGGCGTGTATTGCCTGATTTTTTCCCTTAAAACCGGTCCTTTCGGGCGCGAATTTCGGCGAAGACTGACGTCGGGTCGCTTTTTTCCATCCCCAAGTGCTTAAGAATCGCTGGGTCGGTGGCCCGAAGAAACGGGTTTGTCGCCTTTTCCAGCCCAAGTTTTGAAGGAACCGTGGGTTGCCCTGCGGCGCGCGCGGCCTCAATTTGCGCGATACGGTCCCGAAGATCTGCGTTGTCCGGGTCGATGGTCGCTGCGAATTTTGCGTTGGACTGCGCATATTCGTGCCCAGAACACACGATTGTTTCATCCGGTAGCGTGGCCAACTTGCTGAGAGAGTCCCACATCTGCGCGGGTGTTCCTTCAAACAATCGACCGCAGCCCAATGCCATAAGGCTATCGGCTGTGAACATGGCAGAGCTTTGCGGCATATAATAAGCCACGTGACCAACCGTGTGGCCGGATACGTCGAACACTTCGACCGGCTCTCTGCCAACGTCGAACCGATCACCTTCGGCAACCTGCACGTCCAAAGGTGGTAGGCGATGGGCGTCTGCCGCAGCGCCGACCACCTTTGCAGGGTGCTCTGCCAAAATGGCTTGCAGCCCGTCAACGTGATCCCAATGGTGATGAGTCAGCAACACGTGGCTCAGCGTCCATCCGCGGCGGTTCAACTCGGCCAGAATGGGCGCGGCCTCGGGCGCATCGATCAAAGCTGTATCTCCGGTGACAGCGTCATGGGCAATAAACGCGTAATTGTCGCTGAGACAGGGGATTGTAACGATTTCAAGAGGCATGGTCTTTTGCCCTTTCATTGCTAGACTACGCGCAGCTAAGCCGATTGACCGAGTGCCCGCAATGCATCTTGATGTGCAAGACCTCAGAAACTTTTACTATCGCAGCACGCTGGGCCGTGCGGCGCAAGCGGCGATCAGGGGGCGCGTGACCGACCTGTGGCCCGAGGCCAAGGGGCAAACCGTTGCAGGGTTCGGATTTGCTGTGCCGTTGCTGCGGCCTTATCTGGCCCAGTCGCGCCGCGTGATCGGATTGATGCCCGGCCCGCAAGGGGTCATGCCCTGGCCTGCGGGGATGCCAAATGTCTCGGTTCTGACCGAAGAGACAATGTGGCCTATCGAGACAGGTCATGTCGACAAGCTGATCGTCATGCACGGGCTTGAGACATCCGAGCGCCCGAAACAACTGCTCGACGAATGTTGGCGGGTGCTGGGCCCGGGGGGGCGAGCCTTGTTCATTGTACCCAATCGTACCGGGCTTTGGTCGCGTTCGGATCGTACACCGTTCGGGTTTGGCCGTCCTTATTCGACCTCGCAATTGGAAAGCCAGCTGCGCGCGCATCATTTTGTCCCGGAAAGCCATTGTTCGGCCCTTTACAGACCTCCGTCCTTTCGCCGGTTCTGGCTCAAGTCTGGCAGCCTGATCGAAAAGACCGGCCAGCGCATTCCAACTGTGATGGCAGGAGGCGTGCTGATGGTCGAGGTCACCAAACAGATCCGTCCGGCAGGCGGCAGTGTGACCAAGGATTCGGCCAAACGCCCGATCAAGGCGCTGGACGGGTTGTTGAAACCCGCCTGACCGCAGAAGCCTCAGATTTAGGCAAAAATCGCGGAAAAAATGCCTCAGGAATCGCAAAAAACTACGGTTTGGTAACATTTTTCTCCAGGTTCACCCGGTCAAAAGGGTCGCACTTTTGTTAAGTAGCTGAAATCAAACATTTTGTGGATAAGGCACAACCCGTGATAATATATTGCGAGCTTGGTTCGGCTCTGCTACATCCCCGGTGATTTTGATCTCCGGCCTGTCAGGACGGGGTTTCTTCACGCCCCCGATTAGCTGCCACACGCGAATTCGGGGCCCAAAGTATCGGAAGGGTGGACGTGTCCGAACCAGCTTCGATTTCCACAGGCATCGCCGAGCGCTATGCCACTGCGATCTTTGAGATCGCCAAAGAGAATAATGACCTTCCAGGTCTGGAAACCGGCATCAACGATCTGGCAACCGCACTGGGTGAAAGCGCCGAGTTGCGCGACCTGATCGCCTCGCCTCTGGTCTCCCGTGCCGAACAAGAGGGCGCGATAACCGCTATTGCCGACAAGATGGGACTGCATGCCATTCTGCGCAACACGCTGGGTCTGATGGCGCAAAAACGCCGTCTGTTCGTGGTCCCGCAGCTGGTGCAGGTTCTGCGCAACATGCTGGCAGATGAGCGCGGCGAAGTGACCGCTGATGTCGCCTCGGCCAAGGCGCTGACCAAGACACAAATGGAAAAACTGTCCAAAACGCTGTCCGAGCGTGTGGGCAAGACCGTGACAATCAATGCGACCGTGGATGAAAGCCTCATCGGCGGTCTTGTCGTTAAAGTGGGCTCGAAGATGATCGACAGTTCGATCCGCTCGAAGCTCAACTCCCTACAGAATGCAATGAAAGAGGTCGGATAAATGGGAATCCAAGCTGCAGAGATTTCTGCAATCCTGAAGGACCAGATCAAGAATTTTGGTCAGGAAGCCGAAGTGGCCGAGATCGGCCGCGTGCTAAGCGTCGGTGACGGGATTGCCCGTGTATACGGCCTGGACAATGTGCAAGCGGGTGAGATGGTCGAATTCCCCGGCGGCATCATGGGCATGGCGCTGAACCTGGAAAGCGACAACGTGGGTGTCGTTATCTTCGGCTCCGACCGTGACATCAAAGAAGGTGACACCGTAAAGCGTACCAACTCGATCGTGGACGTTCCGATCGGTGACGAGCTGCTGGGCCGCGTTGTTGACGGCCTGGGCAACCCGCTGGACGGCAAAGGCCCGATCAACGCCACCAAGCGTGGTGTTGCGGACGTTAAGGCACCGGGCATCATTCCGCGTAAATCGGTACACGAGCCGATGGCGACCGGCCTGAAATCGGTCGACGCGATGATCCCAATCGGCCGTGGTCAGCGGGAACTGATCATTGGTGACCGTCAGACCGGTAAAACCGCCGTGGCGCTGGACACCATCCTGAACCAGAAGGTCTATAACGAGGCCGCTGGCGACGACGAGTCGAAAAAACTCTACTGCGTTTACGTGGCTGTTGGACAAAAGCGTTCGACCGTTGCTCAGCTGGTGAAGAAACTGGAAGAATCGGGTGCGATTGAATATTCGATCGTTGTGGCCGCAACCGCGTCCGACCCGGCGCCGATGCAGTTCCTGGCACCCTATGCCGCGACCGCGATGGCCGAGTACTTCCGTGACAATGGCCGCCACGCGCTGATCATCTATGATGACTTGTCGAAACAAGCTGTGTCCTATCGTCAGATGTCGCTGCTGCTGCGCCGTCCGCCCGGACGCGAAGCTTATCCGGGTGACGTTTTCTACCTCCACTCCCGTCTGCTGGAGCGTTCGGCGAAGCTGAACGAAGACTTTGGTGCAGGCTCGCTGACCGCTTTGCCGGTTATCGAAACCCAAGGTGGCGACGTTTCGGCCTTTATTCCGACCAACGTTATCTCGATCACCGACGGTCAGATCTTCCTGGAAACCGAGCTGTTCTATCAGGGCATCCGTCCTGCTGTGAATACCGGTCTGTCGGTTTCGCGTGTGGGCTCTTCTGCTCAGACCGATGCGATGAAATCGGTTGCTGGTCCGGTTAAGCTGGAACTGGCGCAGTACCGCGAAATGGCGGCCTTTGCGCAGTTTGGTTCCGACCTTGATGCCGCTACTCAGCAGTTGCTGAACCGCGGTGCGCGTCTGACCGAGCTGATGAAACAGCCTCAGTACTCGCCGCTGACCAACGCCGAGATCGTCTGCGTTATCTTCGCGGGCACCAACGGCTACCTCGACAAGATCGACGTGTCGGACGTTGGCCGGTACGAGGCCGGTCTGCTGGCGCATCTGCGTGGCAAGCACGCCGACCTGCTGAAGTGGATCACCGACGAAGATCCCAAGATCAAAGGGGACGCGTCCGACAAGATCAAGGCAGCGATCGACGAATTTGCCGCGACCTTCGCTTGATAGGGGGTTCCGATGCCTAGTCTGAAGGACCTTAAAAACAGGATCGAGTCGGTCAAATCGACCCGCAAGATCACCAAGGCCATGCAGATGGTCGCGGCCGCAAAACTGCGCCGCGCCCAGGAATCTGCCGAAGCCTCACGCCCTTATGCCGAACGGTTCAATGCCGTGATGGCAGGGTTGGCGGCATCGGTCGGGGGCAGCGACAGCGCTCCCAAGCTGCTCCGGGGTACCGGCAGCGAAGATGTGCATCTGCTGGTTGTCATGACAGCTGAACGCGGCCTTTGCGGCGGCTTTAATGCGAACATCGCCAAACTGGCCCGCGCCAAGGCCGAAGAGCTGAAAGCTGCGGGCAAGACGGTCAAGGTTCTGACCGTCGGCAAGAAAGGCCGGGACGCGCTCAAGCGTGACTTTGCCGATCTGTTCGTTGGACATATCGACCTGAGCGAGGTCAAGCGTATCGGCTATGCCAATGCGCAGGACATCGCCAAAGACATCCTGTCTCGCTTTGACGGGGCTGAGTTTGACGTTGCCACGATCTTCTATTCGAAGTTCGTCAACGTTGTGACCCAGATCCCCACGGCGCAGCAAATCATCCCTGCCTCGTTCGAGGACGATGCGGCGGGTGACGACAGCGGTGCCATTTTCGATTATGAACCCAGCGAAGAGGCCATCTTGGCCGACCTGCTGCCCAAGGGGGTTGCCACTGCGATCTTCTCGGCTCTGCTTGAAAACGGAGCGTCTGAACAGGGTGCACGGATGTCCGCAATGGACAACGCGACACGCAATGCGGGTGAGATGATCGACAAGCTGACGATCCAGTTCAACCGCTCGCGTCAGGCCGTGATCACCAACGAGCTGATTGAAATTATTTCCGGCGCCGAAGCGCTGTAGAGACATACCGGAGACGAAACATGGCGAATGCAAAAGGCAAAGTCACTCAGATCATCGGGGCCGTCGTTGACGTGCAGTTCGAAGATCAGCTGCCTGAAATTCTGAACGCGCTGGAAACCACCAACAACGGCAAGCGCCTTGTGTTGGAAGTTGCGCAGCACCTGGGCGAAAACACCGTCCGTACCATTGCGATGGATGCGACCGAAGGTCTGGTCCGTGGCGAAGCGGTCACCGACACTGGAGCACCGATCTCGGTTCCGGTTGGCAACGCCACCCTTGGTCGCATCCTTAACGTTGTCGGCGAGCCGATTGACGAAAAAGGCGACGTGAAGTCGTCGGAAACCCGCGCCATTCACCAGCCCGCGCCCGAGTTCGACGAGCAGTCGACCGAGTCGGAAATCCTGGTGACCGGCATCAAGGTTGTGGACCTGCTGGCCCCCTACGCCAAAGGCGGTAAGATTGGCCTCTTTGGCGGTGCAGGCGTTGGCAAAACCGTTCTGATCATGGAACTGATCAACAACATCGCAAAAGTGCACTCGGGTTTCTCGGTGTTTGCGGGTGTTGGCGAACGGACCCGTGAAGGCAACGACTTGTATCACGAGATGATCGAATCGAACGTGATCAAGCCGGACAATCTGGAAGAATCGCAGGTTGCCCTAGTTTACGGTCAGATGAACGAACCTCCGGGAGCGCGCGCGCGTGTTGCTTTGACCGGTCTGACACTGGCCGAGCAGTTCCGCGACCAGTCCGGTACCGACGTTCTGTTCTTCGTCGACAACATCTTCCGCTTTACACAGGCGGGTTCCGAGGTTTCGGCTCTGCTGGGTCGTATTCCTTCGGCGGTGGGCTATCAGCCGACACTGGCAACCGACATGGGCGCCCTGCAGGAACGCATCACCTCGACCAAATCGGGCTCGATCACTTCGGTGCAAGCGATCTATGTTCCTGCGGACGACTTGACCGACCCCGCGCCGGCAACATCGTTCGCGCACTTGGATGCAACCACCGTTCTGAACCGTGCGATCTCGGAAAAGGGTATCTACCCGGCTGTTGACCCGCTCGACTCGTCGTCGCGTCTGCTGGACCCGGCCATCGTTGGTGAAGAGCATTACGCGGTTGCGACTGACGTTCAGCAGATCCTCCAGCGCTACAAGTCGCTGCAGGACATCATCGCCATCCTCGGCATGGACGAACTGTCGGAAGAAGACAAACTGACCGTTGCCCGCGCGCGTAAGATCGAACGCTTCCTGTCTCAGCCGTTCGACGTGGCCGAAGTCTTTACCGGTTCGCCGGGCGTTCAGGTGCCTCTGGACGTGACCATCGCATCGTTCAAAGCTGTTGTGGCTGGCGAATACGATCACCTGCCCGAGGCGGCCTTCCTGATGGTTGGCGGCATCGACGAAGTGATCGCCAAAGCGGAAAAGATGGCCGCAGAAGCTGCCTAAGGAGTATCCCTGATGGCAAACACAATGCAATTTGACCTGGTCAGCCCCGAGCGGAGCCTTGCTTCGCTTGAGGCCACTGCGGTCCAAATACCCGGCGCGGACGGGGACATGACGGCGATGCCCGATCATGCCCCCACCATCACCACGCTGCGTCCGGGTCTGCTGAAGGTCGAGGCCCCCGCAGGCGCCAGCGAATATCTGGTTACCGGCGGGTTTGCTCAGATCAACGGCGACAGCATGTCGGTTCTGGCTGAAAAGGCCATTCCGGTGGCCGAAGTGACCCGCGCGCATCTGGATGACCTGATTGCAGAAGCCCGTGCCTCGCACGAGGCCGCCAAGGACGGCGATGATCAGACAATCGTGGATGAGGCGGCCAAGCTGCTGGCGGATATGGAAGCCCTTGGCACCCATATGAGCCTGTAGAACGGTCTACATTCCGAGATTTGGACGGCCTCGCTCTGCAGCGGGGCCGTTTTTTGTCGTGCTTTTGCCCAAAAGCCAGAGTAAGTAGCACATATTCAACAAAACAGATGGAAGTATGAAGAAATTTCTAACTCACCCCATCGGCATTGATCAGGGCGAAGAGGTGCTGTTTTCCGAATTTGGAAACGGTGGCGAGATGTGGACCGGTGAAGGCCCCCGAGAGCGGCGCACCGAGATCCAATTTGCCGAACGGTTCCGATCGCCACCAGTTGTTCAGCTTGGTATTTCCCTGTGGGATGTTGACAATTCATCTGCCCTGCGCGCCGAGGTGACGACGTCGGATATTACCTGTGACGGCTTTGCCGCCGTGTTCCGTACATGGTCCGATACCCGCATTGCCCGTATCCGCGTGGCCTGGATCGCCATGGGCGAGGTTGCGCACGCGGATGATTGGCAGATTTCCTGATTCCGGTCAAAGTAGTTTGAGACGGAAGATCAGGCGTCTTGAACCTCGATCATGTCCACTCGGGTCGCATGTCGGCCACCTTCGAACTCGGCCCCCAGAAACGCATCGACAATGTCCAGGGCGGTTCCTTCGCCCACCACCCTCGCACCAATCGCAAGCATGTTGGCATTGTTGTGCTGACGGATCATCCGAGCCGAGAAGGTATCAGAACAGACTCCGCAGCGGATGCCGGGCACTTTGTTCGCGGCCATCATGATCCCTTGCCCGGTGCCGCAGAGGATGATCCCCAAAGTGCAGTCCCCAGAGGCGACTGCCTCAGCAGCGGCCTTGCCGTGGATCGGGTAATGGGTGCTTTCTGGTGTTTTGGGGCCGATATCCACGACCTCCCAGCCTTGGGCCAAGATATGGTCGGCGACGGCCTGGCGCAAATCGATGGCGGCGTGGTCGCTGGAAAGAACAATGCGTTTGGGGGCGGTCACGGAAAGCTCCTGCCTTGTTGGTATCACAAAAAAGGACGACCGAAGGTCGCCCGTTCTGATCAGTCCATATGGTACATGGACTCGTAAATCGGCGTCAGGGTCTTATCCTCAAAGAGTGAGGATACAGAGGTGCCGTTCCATATATTCAGGATCGCCTGTGTAAAGATCGGGGCAGTCGGAACAATGCGGATATTTTTCGCAGCTGCGACCTCTTTCGTGGGCTGGATCGAATCCGTCAGCACCAGAGATTTCATCACCGAATTGGTCACGCGCTCGACCGCAGGGCCGCTCATGACACCGTGGGTTATATAGGAATGTACTTCTCTAGCGCCGTTATCCATCAGAACCTGGGCCGCTTTGCACAGTGTTCCAGCGGTGTCGCACATATCGTCCACGATCAGGCAGATCTTATCCTGTACCTCACCGATCACCGTCATCTCGGCCACTTCACCGGCTTTCTCACGGCGCTTGTCGACAATCGACAGAGGGGCGTTGATGCGCTTGGCCAATTCGCGCGCGCGGGCGACGCCGCCCACATCGGGTGACACCACCATGATCTCGTCCAGTTGATCCTTGAACTGGGTTTTCACATCCAGCGCAAAGATGGGCGAGGCATAGAGGTTGTCCACGGGGATATCAAAAAAGCCCTGAATCTGTGCGGCATGCAGGTCCATTGTCAGGACCCTCTCGATCCCTGCACCAACCAGCATATTGGCGACAAGCTTGGCGCTGATGGGTGTTCGGGCCTTGGTGCGGCGGTCCTGACGGGCGTAGCCGAAATAGGGGATCACGGCCGTGATACGCTGCGCGGATGATCGGCGCAGAGCATCAGCGATGATCAGCAATTCCATAAGATTGTCATTGGCCGGGTTCGATGTGGGCTGGATGATGAACATATCCTCACCCCGCACGTTCTCGAACACTTCGACAAAGATCTCACCGTCATTGAACCGCTCGACCCGGGCATCGACCAGGCCCTGATCCACACCGCGATACAGGCTCATACGGCGGGCAATGGTTTTGGCAAGCGGAAGGTTTGCGTTCCCAGCGATAAGCTTGGGTTCGTTGAGTGTCGGCATCGGCTGATTTTCCCCGGACAGCAAGAGCAATGTGACAGATTCGTGATGTTGACACCGCTTAGCATGGCCTTACCGTCGCGCAAAGGTAACGCAGCGGAGAAAGTGAATATGACCCAGATCGACTACTTTTTTGCGACACTCTCGCCCTATGCCTATCTGGCTGGGACACGGCTTGAGGATGTGGCGGCAAAACACGGGGCGACGATAAATTACAAGCCTCTGGATATCATGGGCCTGTTCGCGCGGACCGGGGGGACGCCACCCAAGGATCGCCACATCTCGCGCGTTGAATACCGGGCGCAGGAATTGCTGCGTCAGTCCAGCAAACTTGGGATGGACTTCAACTTGAAACCTGCCCATTGGCCGACCAATGCGGCCCCGTCCTCTTATGCAATCATTGCGGCTGCTCAGGACGGGTCAGGGAATGTTGGTCAACTGTGCCATTCGTTTTTGCGCGCCGTTTGGGCCGAGGAAAAGGACATTGCCGAAGACGAGGTTGTGCGTGATTGCCTCGAGAAAGCAGGGTTCGATCCAAGCCTGGCCGATAGCGGGCTGCTGACCGGGGCCGAGACCTATGCCGCCAATCTCGAAGAAGCCGTTGAGCGCGGTGTGTTCGGAGCACCGTTCTATATCACACCCGACGATCAACGGTTCTGGGGACAGGACCGGCTTGAGGATCTGGACCGCCATCTGGCGACTTTGAAATAGGGGTTCGCCCCTATCTGGCCCTTTACAGAAGGGCCAGAAACCGGTCGATCTCTTTGGGTTTGATCGACCAGTCGCAGACCAGCCGACAGGTCAAAAGTTCATCCTCATCGGATCCTTCCAGGTTGGACCCCCACAGGTGATAGGCAACGCCAGCATCGTGCAGACGCCTGTGCTGCCTGCGCGGCAGGTTGGCAAAGATCATATTGGCCTGTGGTTCATGAGCAAAACTGGCGCCCGCGGCCCGCAACCCATCAGCCAAGCGCGCGCAATTGTCGTTGGCTTGCCGGGCCGAGCGCAACCACAGATCGTCGCGCAAATAGGCCGCCATCTGCGCCGACAAGTACCGGTGCTTGGAAAACAGATGTGCCCCGCGCTTGCGACGCAGCTCGAACTCCAGGGCTTTCTGGGCATCGAACAGGATCACCGCCTCGACCCCCATCAACCCGTTTTTGGTGCCGCCAAAGCTGACCACATCAACGCCTGCCTTCCAAGTCATTTCCGCGGGTGAACAGTTCAAAGCAACCAGCGCATTGGTAAACCGTGCACCGTCCAGGTGGACAGGCAGATCAAATTCTTTGGCGACCGCGCACAAGGCTTGCAGCTCTTGCAAGGAATAGACCGAACCCCGCTCGGTCACCTGTGTGATCGACACCGGACCACGCTGCGGGCCATGCACGCCTCGGGTTTCTTCATTCTCGATCGCCTGGCGCAGCGCTTCGGGGGCCATCTTGTCGCCACCGGGGACCAGGGTCAGCTTGGCCCCGCTGTAGAACTCGGGCGCGTTGCACTCATCTTCCTGGATATGGGCCATCGGCGCGCAAAAGATCGTCTCCCACGGTTGCGACAGTGTCGCCAGTGCCAGGGCATTCGCCGCAGTGCCCGTTGCCACCAGATAAACGGCGGCTTCGGGGGCTTCAAAGATGTCACGGATGCGGTCACGCACCTCGTCCATCAACGTGTCGGCCCCATAGGCCATCTGATAGCCCTCATTGGCCTCGGCCAAAACGGCAAGAACTTCGGGATGAACCGGCCCGGAATTGTCAGAGGCGAAATGCATTACAATGGCTCCTCGATGATGTGTTCTTCCCACTCTTCCATGGGGGTTTCAAACTCTGACACCGTGCGCCCTTGCACCGAGACACCTGCGGCATGCACGCTGTCCGGTGTACCGGATATCAACGGATGCCAGTCGTAAAGAGGTTTTTCTTCCCACAACAGGCGATAGGCACAGGTCTGCGGCAGCCAATAGGCATGCTGGTCAATATTCTGCGGTGTCATGACGATACATTCCGGCACAAATTGATGCCGAATGTCATATTGGGTGCAGCGGCAGCTCTCGTCATCCAGCAGGCGACAGGCCACGCAGGTCAACGCAACTTCGCCCGTGTCCTCGTCTTCCAGCTTGTTCAAACAGCATTTGCCGCATCCATCACACAGCGCTTCCCACTCGTGCTGGTTCATTTTCTGAAGTGGCTTGCGCTCCCAAAACTTTGGCGACAGCCCGGAGCGATCAATCGGATCGACGCTCATACAGCCGCCAAAATCTCGCGCGCTTTCGCGCAATCCGCGTCCATCTGAGCGATCAGCCCGTCAAGACCATCAAAGGTCAGTTCCGGCCGCAGGTATTGGACAAGTCCTACGGACAGGGTCGCGCCGTATAAGTCACCCGAGAAATCAAAAAGGAAGGTTTCGATATTTGGCAGTTCACCATCGAACATAGGGCGGGTCCCAATCGACGAGGCGCCGCAATAGCTGCCTTTGTGCGGACCATCCAGAACATCAACCAAAGTGGCATAGACCCCGAATTTAGGAGGATGCAGCCCTTCGATTGACATATTGGCGGTGGGATAGCCCAGTTCGCGCCCCCGCTGTTCGCCGCCGATCACTTCACCTTCGATCCGATGCCAATGCCCCAGCATCTCGGCCGCATCTCGGGGACGTCCGTCGCTCAGCGCGGTGCGTATAGCAGTCGAGGACACCACATGTTCTGACTTTTCCATCAACGGTGCAATGGTGACGCCAAAGCCCATCTCTTGCCCAAAGCGCTGCATGTCACTGGCTTTGCCTGACCGACCTTTGCCGAAGCAGAAATCCGCACCTACAACCACATGGGACAGGCCCAAGCCCTTGTGGATCACATTCCGTGCAAATTCTTCCGGCGTCAGTCCGGCCAGCGCCGCGTTGAAGGGCAGCTCATAGAGCTTTTCAACGCCCAGCTTTTCCAACCGATGCGCGCGCGTCGCACTGCGCATCAACCGAAACGCAGCGGCGTCCGGTGCAAAGTACTCGCGTGGATGAGGCTCAAATGTCAGAACGCCCAACGCATGGTCAGGGGCCGCAGACCGGGCCAGTTCAATAACCGATTGGTGACCCAGATGGACGCCATCAAAATTCCCGATGGCTACGCTGGCGCCCCGGTTTTCAGGTTCAACGAATTGGAAATCCCGAATGATCTGCATGACGCTTGCCTAGCGGGAGTTCCAAGCGGGTTCAAGCAGCAGTTCGGGGCAAGGCGTGATCAGTCGAATTTACGAGACGGTGCCAAAACCATTGCCTCACCGACCAGAACCTTTTTGCCGTCTACCGCGCAATGACAATCCAGCTTGACCCGGCGCTTGGCAAAATCGATGTCGATCACCTTGACCCCGGCATAAACCATGTCGCCCGGGCGCACGGGGGCAAGAAACTTCAGCGACTGCCCCATATAGACTGTGCCGTGACCTGGAAGCTGCTCACCAATCACGGCCGAGATCAGACCGGCAGTCAGCATGCCATGGGCGATCCGGCCTTCAAAGATCGTATCCCGGGCATAGTCATCGTCCAGATGCACCGGGTTCCGGTCGGTCGAGACCTGGGCAAACATTTCGATATCCTCGTCCGTCACCACTTTGCGCAGATGCCGGCTCATGCCCATTTCGATGTCTTCGATACAGATCGTACCGCGTGGAAGATTGTCCAACATGTCACCCTCATGCGAGTTTGGCGGGCAACAAAAATTCTGTAGATGCCCAAGTTTGGCAACTTTATTACTTCGCAACTGCAGAAAATCAAGCTTTTTCTGACTAACGCAACCGACCAATCGTATAGGTCGGGTTGATGTTTTCCCTTGCAATATAATCGGTTAGGGATTCGTGGTGCGGATGGTGCTCGGTTTTTGTTTCAGCTGCGGCCAATCCACCTGAAATGAATAGGGAATCAATCCCTTCGCCCATCCCACCCAGAATGTCGGTATGCGGTCCATCGCCGATGACCAGAATGTCGCTGTCGGGGATGTCATGCCCCAACTCCTGCAACCGGCGTCGCGCCAGATCGTAGATCGGAGGGTGGGGCTTGCCGAAATAAAGGCTCTCGCCACCCATTTCGGTGTAAAGCTTCGCCAAGGCGCCTGCACACCATTCGCGCACTTCACCACGGTCCACTACGATATCGGGATTGGCGCAGAGCAGCTTGAGGCCCTTTTGCTTGGCATAGAGAAAGTCGGGCCGATTAACGTCAGGGTCTGCCATTGGATCAAACGGGCCGCAGCAGACAATCCCTTCCGCCTCGTCCAACGGAACGCGTTCGATATGGATCGGATGGTGCAGCAGTTTAAGCGGTTCAAAAAAGCCCGCATCCCGCTGCCATTCTCCCATGAAATAGACCTTCTCACCCACTGCGCCCCGGAACATCGCGGAACGTGCCGAATCCCCGCTGGTGGCGATGGTGTCATAGGCATCAATCGGTACGTTAAATTGCACCAATTGTTCTCTCACGCCAGCGCGCGGTTTGGGAGAGTTCGTGACCAACACAACAACACCGCCCCGCTGGCGATAGGCTTGAAGTGCGGCCACAGCTTCAGGATAAGCGGTGATGCCATTGTGAACACAGCCCCAAAGATCGACGAACAGGGCTTTGTATTGGTCAGAAATTTCAGCCAGCGATGAGACGATTTGGGTCATGGAGCTTACTTTCCGGGCGAATGACAGGGTGGTTCAGCCTATGGCAGAGGCAGGTCGGTTTGGCCAGAGGGGGCTCTGCCCCCGCCGCGGCAGGCCGCGACTCCCCCGAGGTACTTTCAAACAGAAGAAGAATGGATCCTCTGCTTCTTCTGTTTCCAAATGCCTCGGAGCGCGAGGCAGAGCCTCGCAATAAAACAAAAAGGCGCCCGATTGGGGCGCCTTCAGGTCGGTGATCAGACCTTGAGATTTGGAATTATCTGCTTTTTGCGGCTCATGATGCCAGGCAGAACCACGGCATCCCCATCGACCTGCGCATCAAAGCTTTTTTCGGCAACGGTTTTTACCAGGTCGTTTGGCACCAGCAACGTGGCCTCTTCATTCAGGATATCGACCACAAACAGCAATACCTGGTCCACTCCGTCCTCGCTGGCGACGTCAATCATCGAAGCGGCGAGGCTGTCTTTGCGGTCCAGAACAACGCCCGGCGCGGTTGTTTCCAGTACCGAGACGCGGAATTTGGTGCCGTCGACCTCGTATTCCTTGCTGTCCATGCGGATCAGTTCGGCGTCCGAGAAGGACGAGACATCCGACTTTGCCGAAAACATTTCAGCCGCATAGGCCGATACGTCCAGGCCCAGATCGGCTGCCAGTTTCTCGGCCACGGCACGGTCATGCGGGGTGGTGGTGGGCGAGCGGAACTCCAGCGTGTCGGAGAGGATGCAAGTGAGCGCGGCGCCTTTCACCGCGTCGGGCATACGAGCTGCGTCGTCCCCGATCAGGTCAAGCATGATTGTGGCGGTGCAGGCCAGAGGGCGCACAGTGATGTCGATCGGGCCTTTGGTTTCCAGCCCACCGACCAGTTTGTGGTGATCGATGATGGCGCGGATATCAGCACCGTTGACGCTGGCGGGCAGTTCGGCGGGGTTGTTGGTGTCTACGATGATGACCGGAGCATCCGCTTCGACATCGCCGATGATGCGCGGTTTTGGCAGGTCCCAGCGCTGCAGCATGAAAGCTGCTTCGGTGTTGGGCTCACCAAGCAGAACGGGCTCGGCGCTCTCGCCTTTCACTTCGTTCAGGTACCAGGCCCACAGGATCGGAGAGCCGGTGGAATCTGTGTCGGGGGATTTGTGACCAAATACAAGGGTTGTCATGTCAGCGTCCTGAGGATTGTATATTTGCGCGCCTTATAGGGTGGTGCTTCACGCTTGTCACTCCGTCCTGTGCCGAATGCGACGGTTGGTCTGGGTTTGCTTGACCAGGGCCTAGAACGGAGCGCGCGTGAGGGTGTAGCCTGCAGTCTGCAACTGGTTCAGCAGGCCATAGGTATCACCCAAATGAGCGGCACCCACGGCGATGACGGCGCTTTGGTCCTCGATGGCCAGAATGCGTTGCATCCAGCTGTTGTTCCGCTCGACCAGCAGGCTTTGTTCGATCTTGACCCATTCTTCTTCAAACTCGTCCTCGGGCAGGCCCGCAAGCTCTCGCCCGAATAGGCGGCCGAACAGAAGCACCTCGGCGTGTCTTTCGTTGAAATAGGAGTTTGCCATCGTGGTGATCTGATCTTCACCTTGCTGAAAAGTGGCTGTCATGCGGGCCAGGGATTTCGCCTGATCTTCCAAAGGGTACCGGTTAAACAAGCGCATCAGGTCATCGATGCTTTCGAGTGAATGTTGCGCAATCCCATGTTCTTTGGCCAGCGCGGTCAGCCGGGTGTCGAGGCCGAATTCCGGTTGCGGAGTTTGCAAGATGCAGGTCGGAAGTGCCAGCATCATGCCCAGAAACCACGGGCGCATCTTTGCCGCCATCCAGGAGGGGATGCCCCGTTCAGCCAATATGGCGGACAGATCGGCCCAGTCCTCTTCTGGCAACAGGTCAACCAGTGTGGGCCCCGAGGTGATCAGCACCGGGCTTGGATCCGCAGCCAGGCGTTTTTCCCAGGCATCAAGTTCGTCTTTTGTGACTTCGAAATAGAAAGCGTCAGCGTGTTTGAGGGTCGGGGCCAGACGGTCGACGATTGCGTCCATCTGGGGAAAATTGAGGTGCAGGGTGCCTATGATATGCAGTGTCGTCTGATCTTTGGTCGCAATCCAGTGGTTCCCTTCCGGGAACGGTAGGGTGGCCAATGTGGCATCGAATTCAGCTTTTGAGGCGGGCGACAAATCCTGCATCAGATCGCGACCCTCGCAAGCGGCGTAAGCAGATACAGGCAGCAGCATCGAGAGTAAGAGCAGAAATATGCGCATTGGAATTTACCCTTGCAAATCAGTGGTGCCGGAACACTGCCGCGCAGAGCCGGTAGGTGCAAGCACGTTAATCGGCTGGTATTTACCCGCAATTTGCCTAGCATTGCGCCATGGACCGCGAGCAGGATCTTTATCCCCCCATCAAGGCTTTGTTAGAGCGTCAGGGGTACACCGTGAAAGGCGAGGTTGGGGCCGCCGACATTGTCGCCGTGCGCGGGGACGAAGCCCCTGTTATTGTCGAATTGAAACTGCGTTTTGCGCTTGCGCTGTTCCATCAGGCGATCACGCGGTTGCGGATCACGGATCAGGTCTATGTCGCCGTGTGCAAGCCCAAAGGGCGGACAGCGCGGCGCGCGCTCAAGGACAATCTGAACCTGTGCCGCAGGCTCGGGTTGGGGTTGATCACTGTGCGCCCAGACGGCCGGGTTGAGGTTCATTGCGACCCCGGGCCCTATGCGCCGCGCAAGGACAAGGCCAAAGCGGCGCGGTTGTTGCGTGAGTTTGACCGGTTACAGGGCGACCCCAATGCAGGCGGCGCGACACGTTATGGGATTGTGACGGCCTACCGACAGGACGCTCTGAAATGCGCGGCGCATCTGGCGGAACATGGCGCAACCAAAGGGTCGGATGTTGCAAAGGCGACCTGTGTTGATGCAGCGACGCGTTTGATGCGCGAAAACCACTATGGCTGGTTCGACAAAGTAGACAAAGGTGTCTATGCACTTTCCAAGGCCGGGCAGGACGGATTGAAACACTGGGCTTATAGCTGGGAACAGAGCGAATAATCTGACCTTATTCCATCAGATCCTGAATTTTGGAAAAATCCCTCGCAACTTGTTGACTCGGGCGCGGCGACTGCCTAGCTATGCGTCGTTATCACTCGGTAGGTGTGAGTGCTAACGCCTCGCGTTTCCGCGAGGGGAGGATAGATAACTTTGAGCCCAAGGAGCTGCAAAGATGGCATTGAAACCGCTTCATGACCGTGTGCTGGTTCGTCGCGTTGAAAGCGAAGAGAAAACCGCAGGCGGCCTGATCATTCCTGACAGCGCAAAAGAAAAGCCCAGCGAAGGCGAAGTTGTTGCGACCGGTGAAGGCGCGCGCAAGGACAGCGGCGAGCTGATCGCAATGGCTGTAAAAGCTGGCGACAAGATCCTGTTCGGCAAATGGTCGGGCACCGAGGTTCAGGTCGACGGCGAAGAGCTGCTGATGATGAAAGAAAGCGACATCATGGGGATCATCGAGTAAGCCCCGGCGCTTTCTCTGATCTTCCGTCTCAACATATTTCTCAAGGAGAAACGACATGTCTGCAAAGGACGTCAAATTTGACACCGATGCCCGTAACCGCATGCTGGCCGGCGTAAATGTTCTGGCTGATGCTGTTAAAGTGACACTGGGCCCCAAAGGCCGCAACGTGGTACTGGACAAATCCTTCGGCGCACCGCGCATCACCAAAGACGGTGTATCGGTTGCCAAGGAAATCGAACTGGAAGACAAGTTCGAAAACATGGGCGCGCAAATGGTGAAAGAAGTCGCCAGCCGCACCAATGACGAAGCCGGTGACGGCACCACCACTGCTACTGTTCTGGCCCAAGCCATCGTGCGCGAAGGTCTGAAGCAGGTTGCAGCGGGCCTGAACCCGATGGACCTGAAGCGCGGTATCGACCTGGCGACCGCCAAGGTTGTTGAAGGCATCAAGTCGGCTTCGCGCGAAGTCAAAGACTCGGCAGAAGTTGCTCAGGTTGGTACAATCTCTGCCAACGGCGAAGCCGAAATCGGCCAGCAGATCGCAGACGCGATGCAAAAAGTTGGCAACGAAGGCGTCATCACCGTTGAAGAAAACAAAGGTCTGGAAACCGAGACCGATGTTGTCGAAGGTATGCAGTTCGACCGAGGCTACCTGTCGCCTTACTTCGTGACCAACGCAGATAAGATGATCGCAGAGCTCGACGACTGCATGATCCTGCTGCACGAAAAGAAACTGTCTTCGCTGCAGCCGATGGTTCCGCTGCTGGAGCAAGTGATCCAGTCGCAAAAGCCGCTGCTGATCATTGCCGAGGATGTTGAGGGCGAAGCGCTGGCGACTCTGGTTGTCAACAAACTGCGCGGCGGCCTGAAAATTGCTGCTGTCAAAGCACCGGGCTTCGGCGATCGCCGCAAAGCCATGCTGCAAGACATCGCAATCCTGACCGGCGGTCAGGTCATCAGCGAAGATCTGGGCATGAAGCTCGAGTCCGTCACCATGGACATGCTGGGCACTGCCAAAAAGATCGAGATCACCAAAGACGAAACCACTATCGTTGACGGTGCAGGCGAAAAAGCCGAGATCGAAGCGCGTGTTGGTCAGATCCGCACTCAAATCGAAGAAACCACCAGCGACTACGACCGTGAGAAACTGCAAGAGCGCGTTGCCAAACTGGCAGGCGGTGTTGCTGTTATCCGTGTCGGCGGCATGACCGAAGTTGAAGTGAAAGAGCGTAAAGACCGTGTGGACGATGCTCTGAACGCAACCCGCGCTGCTGTACAGGAAGGCGTTGTTGTGGGCGGCGGTGTTGCTCTGGTTCAGGCCGGTAAAGCTTTGGAAGCCCTGAAAGGTGCAAACGCCGATCAGGACGCGGGTATCAACATCGTACGCAAGGCCATCGAAGCGCCTCTGCGCCAGATCGCTGAGAACGCAGGCGTCGACGGTGCGGTTGTTGCGGGCAAAGTTCGTGAATCCTCGGATGCGTCCTTTGGCTTCAACGCTCAGACCGAAGAATATGGCGACATGTTCTCGTTCGGTGTCATCGACCCGGCCAAAGTTGTCCGGACTGCTCTGGAAGACGCGGCATCGGTTGCAGGCCTTCTGGTCACCACCGAAGCCATGGTCGCCGACAAGCCTGCCAAAGAAGGCGCGGCACCGGCCGGTGGCATGCCCGACATGGGCGGCATGGGCGGCATGATGTAAGCTTACCGCTTACTCTGTAGCGAATTGAGATGGGGTCGCCTTGGGGCGGCCCCGTTTTGTTTTGAATGGCCGCTGGTGCGGCCATGCCTCCGGCGGAGGTATTTTTGAACAGAAGAAGCGGGGTGGCGCGTCTGCGTGAAAGGGAGTGTGCAAAGCTATTCGAAACCGCTATGCGGTTTGGATGCAATTGTTTCTTCTGACTGCCCTGACCATGTGCGCCTTTGCGTCAAACTCGATTCTGAATCGGCTGGCCGTTGAAAGCGGTGCGAGCGATCCAGCGGGTTTTGCCGTGATCCGGGTTTTGTCAGGGGCGTTGGTGCTGGCAGCCCTGGTGGTGCTGAGGTCCGGGCATTTAACGCTGAGAAACAGGCGGCGGATCGCGGGGGCGGGATCCTTGTCGCTTTACATGATAGGGTTCTCGCTGGCCTATCTGACCCTGGATGCAGGGTTGGGCGCTTTGATCCTGTTCGGGGTGGTGCAAATTACCATGTTTGCGGTGACATCGGTCACTGGTGCGGCACCGACGATGCGGCAAGTTTCAGGCGCGGCGATTGCGCTGTTGGGGCTTGCCTTTGTGCTTTGGCCGTCAGGGGATGTGCGGGTCGATCCAATCGGAGCGATGCTGATGCTTTCCGCAGGCGTCGGTTGGGCAATCTATTCGCTGGTGGGTCGATCCGAACCCGACGCGTTGGCCGGAAGCGCAGCCAATTTCATTGTAGCTTTGCCGGTGACAGCGCTGGCATTGATCCCTCTTGGCGGCAATTGGGACATGAGCGCTGCTGGATACGCTCTGGCAGCGCTGTCCGGCGGGGTTACCTCGGGCTTGGGTTATGCGCTTTGGTATCGGGTCTTGCCGCAACTGGCCGCTACAACGGCAGCGGTCGTGCAACTCAGCGTTCCGATCATCGCCATTGTGGCGGGCGTGGTCTTGCTGGGCGAGGCCGCAAGCCTGCGCCTGATCCTGGGTGCTGCGCTTGTTTTGGGTGGTATCGCGTTGGCCGTCTTGCGCCTGACGCCGCGCTAGGGGTTTTATCACCCCAAGTTTGGGCGTATTTGGCGGCTATGAAGTTTCTGTTTGCCCTTGTTCTGTGTCTGGCCCCCGGACTGCTCCATGCCAAATGCGTGGTGTTGTTGCACGGTCTGGCCCGTACAGAGGCGTCGTTTACGGTGATGGAGCAACTGTTCAAGGCGCATGATTATCACGTTGTCCGCCCGGGCTATCCTTCGACCGACCTGACGATTCCGGAATTGGCTGATCAAACGTTGCCCGAAGCGTTTGCAGCCTGCGGCGAGGATACGGTGAACGTTGTGGCCCATTCGATGGGGGGCATTCTTCTGCGGTACTGGCTGCAGGACAATCACCCGCAAAATCTGGGCAGAACGGTCATGCTTGGGCCACCCAACCAAGGCAGCCAACTGGTCGACGAGTTGGGCGCTTACGAGGTGTTCGGCATGTTAAACGGACCGGCAGGTCTGGCGCTAGGGACGGGCCCCGAAGGTATCCCGCGACAACTGCCCCCGGTCACGTTCGAGCTTGGGGTGATCGCGGGTGAAAAATCGTTGAACCTGCTGTTTTCCTCGCTGATCGACGGCCCGGATGATGGCAAGGTTTCGATTGAGACCACCAAAGTCGACGGGATGAAGGACCATATTGTTCTGCCGGTGACGCACACATTCATGATGAACAACCCTTGGGTCATGGCGCAGGCGCTGCATTTCATCGAATTTGGTCATTTTGATCCGGAGATCACCTGGCTGGACGGGGTTACGGATATTATTGACGAGATCTGCATCGGTCTGGATTGCTCCGAACCTGATTCCGAGCGGTCGGAATGAGTTCATTATCGCTAACGCTGACAGGTGCTCAGGTTCTGACGCCTGATCGGGGGCTGATCGCCACGGATCTGTCTTTGGCTGATGGTGTCATTTGTACGACCGCGTCTGCTCGCCAAGTGGATCTGTCTGGCTATTGGGTTCTGCCCGGTATCATCGATCTGCATGGCGATGGTTTCGAACGCCATATCGCGCCGCGCCGGGGAGCGATGAAGCAGATGACCGAAGGCATTCTGGCCGTCGAGGCCGAGCTTGCCGCAAACGGGATCACGACAGCGGTTTTGGCCCAGTTCTACAGCTGGGAAGGCGGTGTGCGCGGGCCCGACTTTGCAGCACAGGTCTTTGACGCCATCGCGGCCGTGGGTCCAGCGACCGTGACTGATCTGATCCCTCAGTTGCGGTTCGAAACTCATATGCTGGATCACTACGCGGAACTGCCAGATCGTGTCGCCGCTTGGAAAATACCCTATGTTGTGTTCAACGATCATCTGCCGCATGACCGTTTGGCCGAGGGGCGCAAACCCCCGCGTTTGACCGGGCAGGCGTTGAAAGCAGGGCGCGACCCAGAGGCGCATTTCCAAATGCTGTTGGACATGCATGCGCGGCGCGGAGAGGTGCCTGCTGCGCTTGACCTTCTTTGTGCCGAACTCAGAGAGCAGGGCGTGCGCCTGGGCAGCCATGACGATTCAACATCCGAGGATCGGGCAACCTGGCGCGCGCGGGGTGCGCAAATATCGGAGTTTCCCGAGACGCTTGAAGCCGCCGAAGCGGCGCAGCAGGCCGGAGATCACGTTATTCTTGGATCCCCCAATGTGGTGCGTGGCGGGTCGCACAAAGGCAATGTCAGCGCGTTGGACCTGATCGCCATGGGGCTATGTGACGCCATTGCCTCCGACTATCACTATCCCAGCCCGCGCCGCGCTGCCCTGATGCTGGCCAAATCCGGACTGGTTGATCTGGCAGGTGCGTGGGCGTTGGTTTCGTCCGGTCCGGCACGCGTGCTGGGCCTGTCAGATCGCGGAGAGCTCAGCCCCGGAAAACGCGCCGATCTGGTCATACTGGACGCAGACACCCACCGCGTTTCAGCCACATTATCAGCCGGGCGGGTCAGCTATATGGCCGGAGATATCGCGGCCCGCTTTCTGCGCTGATCCGCGCTTCATCCGGCCGAAAACATCCCCGCCGAAGGCATCGCGTATAAGCGCGATTACGACTTGCGGACGATCCGATTGAAATGGCCCATCTTGCGGCCTGCCTTGACCTCGGCCTTGCCATAAAGATGCAGCGCCACGTCACGTTCCTGCGCCAGTTGGGGGACGCGGTCCATATCGTCGCCGATCAGGTTTTCCATCACCACGTCCGAATGACGTTGCCCATCGCCCAGCGGCCAGCCAGCAATTGCGCGGATATGTTGTTCAAACTGATCAACGGCGCAACCGTTCTGCGTCCAATGGCCCGAGTTATGCACACGCGGTGCGATCTCGTTCACGATCAAACCCTGCGGTGTGACAAACAGCTCGACCCCCATGACGCCAACATACTCCAAAGCGTTCAGGATATTGGCTGCTAACAGAACAGCATCTGTCCGCTGAGTTGCCGAAAGCCGGGCCGGGATCGTTGTAGTATGCAAGATACCGTCGCGATGCACGTTTTCACCGGGATCGAAACAGGCCACCGCACCGTCAAGCCCGCGTGCGGCAATGATTGAAACCTCGTGCGAAAATTCGATGAACCCCTCCAGAATCGCCGGCGCTCCGGCCATGTCGGCCACCGCAGTCGCGGCATCCTCAGGGGTACGCAGCCGGGCCTGCCCCTTGCCATCATAGCCAAACCGTCGGGTTTTCAGGATCGCAGGGGTTCCGATCTGGTCGATGGCCGCCTCAAGGCTGGCCAGATCGCTGATGTCGGCAAAAGGGGCCGTTTGCAGCCCCAGATCCCGAAGATAGGTTTTCTCTGTCAGCCTGTCCTGGCTCACCCGCAACGCCTCGCGCCCGGGACGAATGGGCCTGTGCGCTTCCAAAATATCCAGCGCCTCGGTCGGGATGTTCTCAAACTCATAAGTGATGACATCAACGCTGTCGGCAAAACGCTTGAGCGCCTCGACATCGTCATAGGCCGCCGTTGTCACCCGATCCGCCACCTGACCGGCAGGCGGATTGGTGCCGGGTTCAAAAATGTGGCTGACAAAGCCCAGCCGGGCTGCGGCCACCGACAACATCCGGCCCAATTGGCCACCGCCCAAAATTCCGATCACTGCGCCGGGGGCCAGCATCTCTGCCATGTTCAAGTCTCCAAACGTTTGCCGATTGCATCAAGTGCCACGCGCAGCGCGTCATGCGCCCCGTGGCCGCGCAATGTCTCTGTCATCTGCAGGCTGAGCGTGCCATCTGTCGCAAGATCATCCCGCTCCTGTGCAAGGCGCCCGGCGGAACCTTTGTCCATATTCGCCAAAAAGCCTGCCATTAACTGCGTGGTATAGAATTCGGCCCCGGCGTCATCTCCGGTTGTGCGACCCAACCAGGCCGCGCCGCTGGCCATCAGATCGAGCAGGCCGGGAACCATGGCGCAGATTGCAAAATGGGCGTTCAACGCGGCTTCATCCGCGACTTTGACAACAGGGTTTTCTGGCTCGAACAACTCGGCCAGAACGCTGTCATTGCCGTAAGCTGCCAACGGGCAGCCACCGTTTTCCAGAAACCCCAAGGGGATGGTCTGAACGAAATTTGACGCGGGTGCGCATAGCTGCGCCAATTGCTGGGCTGAGACAGAGGCCATCACCGAAACGATCCGCTGATCTGCGCGGAAGCTTAGCGGGGCCAAGACGTCGGACGCGACCTGCGGGCGCAGACATAAAAAGACGATGTCCGAGGCGTCTATTACCCCCTGCGGGTCCGCGACCTGCGCGCCTATCTCGCGCTGTAGTTCAGTCGATGCGTCGACATTGCGCCGAGTGACGGAAACCTTATGCCCTCTGGCAGCCAAGAGGCGGGCCATCGGCGCGGCGATATGGCCGGTTCCGATAAACCCGATGCGGCTCATCCCTGCGGTTCCTGCGGGATCGAATCTGACAGGGCGGCGCGCCAGGCATCCAGCCGCCCCGCCAGCACGTCATCCTGCAAGGCGAGAATACCGGCAGCCATCAGGCCTGCATTGATAGCCCCAGCCGATCCAATGGCCATGGTTGCCACAGGGAAGCCCTTGGGCATCTGCACAATGGAATAGAGCGAATCGACGCCCGACAATGCGCGGGTCTGAACCGGCACACCGATGACAGGCACCCGAGTTTTCGATGCCATCATACCCGGCAAATGCGCGGCCCCTCCGGCACCGGCGATGATAACCTGCAACCCGCGCGACACGGCGGTCTTTCCATAGTCCCAAAGCCGATCAGGCGTGCGGTGGGCCGAAACGATGCGCGCCTCGTAAGCGACACCCAACTCGTCCAGAATATCAGCAGCGTCCTTCATCGTGGGCCAATCCGACTGGCTGCCCATGATGATCCCCACTTTCACATCGCTCATCCGCTTTTGTCTCCGCGCTCAGAAAGAGCGCGCACTATAGCCAAATCCCTAAGGCTGGCAATGAGCGAGAGGGTCTTCAGGCGATGATATCTGGTGTCAGGCGATCTTCGATAATGCGAATGATGTCTTTCAGCCGCAGTTTCTCTTTCTTGAGACGCCGCAAGGTCAGTTGATCAGCTGTTCCACGGTCATGCAACGCTTCAATCGCCTCATCCAAATCCCTGTGCTGGCGGCGAAAAACTTCAAGCTCGACCCGCAGAACTTCATCTGTTTTCATGGAAAGGTCTGTGGGCGCGTTCATTGGCGACTCGTGGTTTGTTCTGGTGCGTTGCAAACAAGATAGTGTGTCAGACGTTATCACGCCAGACCTTGTGGACATCCTGTATTCTTCCCATATTCTACATCAGATGGTCGCCAGAACGGGGCCTCAACCGACGTCGCTTTGACAAAAAAGGACGAAAAACGTGTCGAAACTTACTCTTGGCTCATACCCGCATCTTTTGGGGTTCGAGCAGCTGGAACGCCTTCTGGAACGGTCTGCAAAGGCTGGCAATGAAGGGTACCCGCCCTACAATATCGAACAAACATCGGATTTTTCCTACCGGATCACGCTGGCTGTGGCCGGGTTCGCCGAAGAGGACCTGTCGATCACCATCGAAGACCGTCAATTGGTGATCCGGGGCCGTCAACGCGACGACAGCGAAGGGCGCATTTTCCTGCACCGCGGGATCGCGGCGCGACAGTTTCAGCGCATGTTCGTGCTGGCCGATGGCGTGGAAGTGGGCGAGGCGATCATGGAAAACGGTCTGTTGCATGTGGACCTGACCCGCGCCGTGCCTGAAACCGTGGTGCAAACGATCAACATAAGAAAGGGGTAAGAGCAATGAATACACCGATTGAAATCAACGCCGAAGGCGATCGCATCGTCTATGTAAAGACAATTGATGTCGCTGATTTGCCCAGCGACCTGCGCGATCAGGCGGGCGATCTGGATCAGCTTTACGCCGTTCACGACTCAGACGGCCAGCAACTGGCGCTTGTCGCCGATCGCAAGCTGGCCTTTGTGCTGGCTCGTCAGCACGACCTGTCACCGGTGGCCGTTCACTGAAGCGGCCCCTTGTGATTTCCACGTGACATCTGCCGCCCCAAAGGCGAGATATGCGGAACCTGATGGGTTTTGCAAAGGAAAGGGGCGCAGGGCATGGGCTGGTACGACTTTGACTGGGTAGATGCATTCACCGACCGCGCCTTTGGTGGCAATGGATGTGCTGTTGTGCATGGCGGGGCCGCGCTGCCCGAGGATGTTTGCAAGGCCTATGTCCGTGAGACTTCTCTGGTCGAATGCACGTTTACCGGGCCTTCCGACATTGCCGACCTTCGCGTGCGGTATTTTCTGGCCAGCCGCGAGATCCCTTTTGCCGGACATCCAACCATCGCCACCGTCGCGGCCATGCGGTCGCGCGGGCTGGTGCAAGGGGATCATCTGACGCTCGAGACGGGGGCCGGGATTGTAGCCATCCAGCTGAACGGGGATCAGATAGAGATGACGCAGGTGGCACCCCAGTTCGGTGCCCATGTGCCTGCTGAACTGGTGGCCGCGACGGTTGATCTGCCGGTGGATGCGATCATCTCTCCGCCTCAATTTGTCTCAACCGGTCTGCCGTTTTGCATCACCGTTCTGCGCGATCATGCAGCATTGCGCGCCGCGCGTCTGGTCGAGGAGCCGTTGCGCGAGGTTGCCAAATCTGCGGGGCATTCCGGTTCGGATATGGCCGAGCCTTTTCTGGTCACACTTCAGGGCGCGACAGACGCAGGCGTCACGTTCTCGCGCCTGTTGATGGCCCCGCCAAACCCGGCTGAGGACCCGTTTACCGGATCAGCCACCGGTGCAATGGCGGCTTATCTGTGGAAATACGGGCTGATGAACAAAGACAGTTTTACCGCCGAGCAAGGCCACGATATGGGCCGCCCCGGTCAGGCTACTGTCACTCGTGTCGGGCCGCCCGAGGCGATGACCGGTATCAAGGTGGCGGGGCGTGGTCATATTTTGATGCGGGGCCAGGTCGATCTGCCTGAGGCCGGTCTGTGACCGAACCCACAATCGCAATTTTGCCCTATGGTCACCGGCTTGGCCCCTCTCTGGCCAAGCTACCGTTGGCCGAGCTGATCTGGCCACTTGGCTGCCCGGATCGTTTGCGTGGCAAAACGGTTGGGGATCTTGAGCGTAGCGATCATCTGATCATGTTCCCGAACTCAAGCGTGCATCTCAAACTGCGTCGCGGCACGCGGGCGCAAATCTCGTTGATGATGGGTGAGCCCTCGGCGATCCACGGCAAGCACGACCGGATGCTGCGCTATACTTGGCGGCGGTTCTTTCGGGTGATGACGTTTCACGATGTACTGCTCAAGTCGCTGCCCAATGCGGTGTTTCTGCCCTATGGCGTGACGATGGTGCCGGATTGGCAAGAGTTATCGGCAGAGAAAACAAGAAACTGTTCTCTGATCGCGTCTGCCAAGCGTGATCTGGAAGGCCATCAACTGCGCCACAAGGTGATTGACTGGGCGCGCGAAACTGGCGCCGATATCGATATCATGGGGCGCGGCTATACACCGTTCGAATATAAATCCGACGGTCTGGCCCCGTATCGGTATTCCGTGGTGATCGAAAACGTGCGTGAGCGGAATTACTTTTCCGAAAAACTCACCGACGCGATCCTGTGCGGCACGGTACCCATCTATTGGGGCTGCCCGAATATTGATGATTTCTTTGACACTTCAGGCATGATCCTGTGCGAGTCCGAGGCGGAAATTCAGCGCGCCATTCAGTCGACATCGCCGCAGGACTATGCGACGCGTTTGCCGCGCTTGCAGGCGATACAACCAGTGGCAGCCGATTATGGCGATTTCGAATCCCGCGCCGCACGTACCCTGTTGGAACAAGTGAAGGCAGACTAATGCTCGGTGGCAGATGGTGCCAGCCACCCCACCGGTCGGATCGGATTGGCCTCTGGTTCGATCCCGTGCCTCTGACACAAGCGATGCAGATATGACCCGACAAATGGCAAACCATTTGCCGTCTGCGAAAGAAGCTTCTTTTGATGGCCATAAACGTGAACCGAATGGACGTTTGGTCGTTCGATCTGGCTGGTCCGAACAGCCGGGTCGTGCAAGTGGAGGAAATCGGCCTTAGCCAGCGGATAAAACACATCCGCTTCCATTGCATATCGGTCTTCGTCGGTCTGCGTCAGAAAGTGTTGCAACGCTTTAGGGCCGGAACTGCCCCAGGGCAACGACTCGATCCCCCAGCTCTCGCCTTGTCGAACACGTTGTATGTTTCTGCGCTGCATCCGAGGTCCGCGCCAGGGCTGTGTCGGGTTCGGCGAGGTCAGAAATGCCAGCATGAGCTCGAGAGCCCGCGAGGTTGGGGGCAGGCGCAGGACGCCATTGGGAAACTCACCCGTTTGCGACCGACCGAAAACATAAACCGATGAGAATGCGAAAGGTTTGACGCAATAGGCATCCAAATCGACCCAGATGAAATCTGTCAAATGAGACAGTCGAAGTCGAAAAAGATCCGAGAAAACTGCGACCTTCAGCCTGTCCGTGTGATCCATTGCAAACGGTGGGGGCCAAAGTATATCCGCGGCAGGACGCATCTCGGTCCCGTCTGGGAGGCCTGCGACAGGATGAGATGTATACAGAACGAACCGGTGGCCGCGATCCAGATAAGAGCGAATGCATAGCGCCTCCAGCCAGCTCAGGTCTGATCCGTACCAGAAACCGGCGATAGTGGGCAGGGCAGTATTCATATGCGGTTCGCTTGCATGGCCTGACAATTGCATCGACCGCGACCAGGTTTGTCAATCGCCACAAAAAAAGCCCCCGGAAACCGGAGGCTTTTGAAATCATTTTGTCGGCCCTCAGGACGCGGCGATCAAGCCCATGCTTTCCAGCTTCAGCAATACCTGGTGGGCGCAGTTGTCGACATCGACATTTTCTGTCTCGACGCTGAGCTCGGGGTTTTCAGGCACATCATAGGGGTCTGAGATGCCGGTGAACTCTTTGATCTTGCCTTCGCGCGCCAGTTTGTAGAGACCCTTACGGTCACGGCGTTCGCATTCCTCGATGCTGGTGGCGACATGAACCTCGCAGAATGCACCAAAGGCTTCGATCTCTTCCCGGACCGCGCGGCGGGTGGTGGCGTAAGGCGCGATCGGGGCGCAGATCGCGATGCCACCGTTCTTGGTGATCTCAGAGGCCACATAACCAATGCGACGGATGTTCAGATCGCGGTGCTCTTTCGAGAAACCCAGCTCCGACGACAGGTTCTTACGCACGATGTCCCCATCGAGCAGGGTGACAGGACGGCCACCCATCTCCATCAGTTTGACCATCAAGGCATTGGCGATGGTGGATTTGCCCGACCCCGAGAAGCCGGTGAAGAACACAGTAAAGCCCTGCTGGCTGCGCGGCGGCTTGGTCTTGCGCAACTCGGCCACAACCTCGGGGAAGCTGAACCATTCAGGGATTTCCAGACCTTCTGCCAGACGGCGACGCAGCTCGGTGCCTGAGATGTTCAGGATCGTGACATTGTCGCGATCTTCGATCTCGTCATTCGGCTCGTATTGCGCGCGCTCCTGCACATAGACCATGTGTTTGAAATCGACCATTTCGATGCCGATCTCATCCTGGAATTTGCGGAACAGGTCCTGCGCGTCATAGGGGCCGTAGAAATCTTCGCCCTGGCTGTTCTTGCCGGGGCCGGCGTGGTCGCGGCCCACGATGAAATGAGTGCAGCCATGGTTCGCACGGATCAGCCCATGCCAAACGGCCTCGCGCGGGCCAGCCATACGCATCGCCAGGTTCAGCAGCGACATCGAGGTCGTCGAGGCCGGGTATTTGTCCAGCACCGCCTCATAGCAGCGCACGCGGGTGAAATGGTCGACATCGCCCGGTTTGGTCATGCCGACAACCGGGTGGATCAGCAGGTTGGCCTGCGCTTCTTTGGCTGCGCGGAAAGTCAGTTCCTGGTGCGCGCGGTGCAGCGGGTTGCGGGTCTGGAACGCAACGATGCGACGCCAGCCCAGCTTGCGGAAATAGGCCCGCAGCTCGTTCGGTGTGTCGCGGCGGGCGCGAAAATCGTAGTGGATCGGCTGCTGGATCCCGGTCACAGGGCCACCCAAATAAACCTTGCCCGCAACATTGTGCAGATAATTCACAGCCGGATGCGCATCGTCATCGGCACCAAAGACCATTTCGGCTTCGCGCGCTTTGTTGGGCGTCCAACGGTCGGTCACAGTCATCGTGCCCAGGATCACGCCTTCTTGGTCGCGCAACGCGATATCCTGGCCCAGTTCGATGCTGTCGGCAAACTCTTCGTTTACATCCAGCGTGATCGGCATCGGCCATAGCGTGCCATCGGCCAAGCGCATGGTGTCGACAACGCTGTCATAGTCTGCTTCGCTCAGAAATCCCTTGAGCGGATTGAAGCCGCCATTCATCAACAGTTCGAGGTCGCAGATTTGGCGTGGTGTCAAATCCCAGCTGGTAAGGTCAGCCGCTTCGACCTTCAGCTTTTGTGCAGATTCGTAAGAAACATAGAGTTCTGGGATCGGGGCCAAATTGTTTAACATCGTCATCGTAATACTCTTAGGGACATGTGCCGTGGCGGCGTTGCGGATAGTTTCGTCGCGCATTTGCCCCGGTCTGAGCGCAATGTCCAGAGATGTCGGCGAACAAAGGACGAAATGCGCTTATTTTGCCGGTTTTGGACAGAGTATTCCAGATTCCAGCCAATAGGTGACAGATTGTCGGCAGTATTTTGATGGCCGGTCGGCGTCTAGGCGATCTGTTCTTCCGGGGCGGTCAGAGCATCAAGATCTACTGCGTGTTTCAGGGGAAGTGCAGGAACCGGGTCTGCCACACCCCGCAGCCGGAATTCTCGCAGTTGAGAGCGGTCTGGTTCTATGCCGGCCGCTTGAAGAACTTTTGCCGAAGCCAAAAGCTCGACACTCAGCGCCTTGGTCTCACCTTCCAGACGGCTGGCGACGTTGACCGCGTCACCAATGATGGTCCGGGGCGCGTGTTTGGCCGCACCGATTTCACCAAGTACCAAATCGCCCAAGTGCAAACCCATGCCGATGCGAATGGCGGGGCTGCCTTCGGCTTCAAGCTGTTGGTTGAACCGCGCCAAAGCACGGCCGATATCCGCCGCAGCCGCAAGACTGGCCCGGGCCGAGCTTTCGGCATCGGGGGTCTCGAACATCGCAAGCAACCCGTCACCCATGTATTTGTCGACGGTTCCACCATGGGCGGTGATTGATGGGACAATGGCGTCAAAAAACCGGTTCAGCAGGAATACGATATCATAGGGTAACTGACCTGTGGTGCGCGCGGTAAACCCACGCATGTCCAGAAACAGCACGGCCAGTTGCCGTTCCTGCCCCTGGCTTGCGTGCGCGCGGTCGCGCCCGCCTTCGGGGCGAAATACCCGAAACACGGTCAGCGGCTCTGTCGGGCGCAACTGGCAGGCCAGCCGCGTGCCTTCAGCAGCACCGACAGCAGCAAGGCTGCGCGCTTCGGCCTCACTGGGTGGTGGCAGTTTGCCCGCGCCGTCCTCGACGATCACCCGGCAGGTCGTACAACGGCCTTTGCCCCCGCACAGCGCGGTATGGGGAACCCCATTTGACTGAGACATCTCAAGCAATGTCATGCCCTTTTCAGAAGTGACATCGGGGCCATTGACATAGCGCACATGGACCGAATGCCGCCGCCGCCACAGCTTGCGACCGAAATAGGTCAACGCGGTCAAGGCAAGCAGCCCCCAGAACACTTTCTTAGAGGTGTCGCCGACCGCAAACAGCGCTGCAAATTCGTCCTGTGTCGGCCAGTTATAGTGCTCGATATACTGCTCACGTAGAAAAGGATCGGCGAAATCAGACCAGAGACGGCGTCCTTCGGTCAAAACACCGGACAGGGCGAAAGCGGGAACAAAAACCGCAAATCCGATCAGATAAGGAACAAGCGACCCCCACCACCTGGTCAGGCGCAGCCACATGTGCAGCCCGATGCAGCCATGGATCCAGACGATCAGCAATAGCAGGCTTTGGGTCCAGATCGCAGTGCTGGGCCACATCAGGATGATGATATAACCCATCTCATCGTTGACGTCGAAAACCTCATGGGCATAGCGGGTCTGAACGATATGGGTGATCAATTGTAACGGGATCAACAGCCCCAGAACTGCCTGCAATGCCAGCGAAAACGGCATGCGCAAAGTGCGGCGTTGGGCGATCGAGATAAGGGCCAAACCCGCATGGGTCACAAGCGCCACATAGAGTATCGCACTCATGATGTTATGGCGCGTGACGAATTTCCGCCCGTCCTGCATGTCATGCAGCAGGTCGGTGTGGAACAGTCCCATACCGATATTCAAGAAGTGGAAAAACGCAAAGACAAACAGCACAAGGCCGCTAGCGATCCTAAGCCGGCTCGCCCATCCGCCGCGCCATAGAATGCTCGCCACCGATCTCACCTGTCGTCGTTTTGTCTATCAGGATTTTGGGATGCCAAGGGGCAGGGGTCAATAGACCCCTCCTGATCTTGATCGTGATGGGTCTTGCAGAACCCGACTTGTGCAGGTCAGTCCTGTTCGGCCAGAAACCGTTCGGCATCCAGCGCGGCCATACATCCCATCCCGGCACTCGTGACGGCTTGGCGATAGATATGGTCGGTTAGGTCACCGGCGGCAAAAACTCCGGGAATCGATGTTTCGGTCGAGCCGGGCTTGGTCACCACATACCCGCCCATATGGGTTTCAAGCGCATCCTTGACCAACTCATTGGCCGGAGCGTGACCGATGGCGACAAAGACGCCTTTACAGGGGATTTCGGTCACCTCACCGGTTTTGACGTGTTTCACGCGGACGCCTTCGACGCCCAGCGGGGCGTCCGTCCCGATCACCTCATCCAGTTCGTGAAACCAGAGCGGTTCGATCTTTTCGTGCTTGAGCAGGCGGTTTTGCAGGATCTTTTCGGCCCGCAACTCATCGCGGCGGTGAATAAGGGTCACTTTGCTGGCGAAGTTGGTCAGAAACAGCGCTTCTTCGACCGCTGTGTTCCCGCCGCCGATCACAACAATTTCCTGCCCGCGATAGAAGAAGCCGTCACAGGTTGCGCAGGCTGAAACGCCAAAGCCCTTGAATTTCTCTTCTGACGGCAGTCCTAACCACTTGGCCCGGGCGCCGGTGGCCAGAATGACCGCATCGGCGGTATAGACGGTTCCGCTGTCGCCTTTGGCGGTGAACGGGCGCTGGCTTAGGTCCAGATCGTTGATGATGTCGCCAATGACCTCACAGCCCATGGCCTTGGCATGATCTTGCATGCGCACCATCAGATCGGGGCCCTGTACTTCGGTGTCGCCTGGCCAGTTCTCGACCTCGGTTGTTGTTGTCAGCTGACCACCGGGTTCGATCCCTTGAACCAGAATGGGCTGCAACATCGCACGACTGGCATAAACGCCGGCGGTATATCCGGCCGGGCCCGAGCCGATGATCAGAACTTTGGTATGTCGTGTCTCGGCCATGGTTCCCCCAATTGATCTGCCGTGCGGGCGCAACGCCCCAATGCGGTTGGATATAGCGATGCCCGCGCCGGGCTTAAACCCCCTTCAGTCGGGGTCAAATTGATGAAAAATCGAACGCGCAACATCTGGTTCTTACAGGATGGAGCAAAGATTATTGCTCTGATGCGAAAGAATATTGCGCCTTTTGGGGGTGCTGATATAACAACCAAAAATTTGAGGAGCAAATAATGGTCACCACCCGGCTGGACGAAATAGACCGCAAGATACTGGCGGAATTGCAGGCCGATGGGCGTATGACCAATGTGGAACTGGCGAAACGCGTTGGAATTTCCGCGCCGCCCTGTTTGCGGCGTGTCAGGACACTGGAAGAATCGGGTTTTATCCGCGGGTATCACGCCGAGGTCAACGCACGCGAGCTTGGGTTCGAAGTTCAGGTATTTGCAATGGTCGGATTGGAGAGCCAGGCCGAATCTGAACTCAGCGCGTTTGAGGCGCGGTGTCAGGAATGGCCCTTGATTCGCGAATGTCACATGCTGAACGGTGAAGTCGACTTCATGCTGAAATGTGTCGCCCCTGATCTAAGCAGTTTTCAGCAGTTCCTGACCGGGGAACTGCTGACAACACCCAATGTGGCAAGTGTTAAAACGTCACTTGTTATTCGCGGTGCCAAAGACGAGCCAGGCGTGCCATTCGATGTCCTGGAAGACCGTATGAACCGAACGGCCTAACACCCAGATGTTCCGCTTCGGGGATTCGAGGCGGCAGCCAAGCGACCACCGCCAAGGAAAAAACCCAGCCTAATAATATCTGCATAATGCCCCCACGACTTGCAGTTTCAATTCTGTGGCTCACGCTGTAATTGCGTCCACCTCTCCATCTCCGGCGCGCGGCATCAGCAGCGGTCCGAAATCGCTTAATGTGTCAATATGCGCGAACAGGTTCAGATAGACCGCGCGCAAGGATTGACTGATCATTCGCACTGCGTTCGTACCAGGGTGATAGGTTTCGAACTGCAGCCCATCGACTTGAATAACGGAATGTCGCGGTACGCAAATGTGAAACAGCTCGACCGGTGTGGGCGGTAGCGTTTCGATGACGTTCATCCCATCCTGGAACTCGCTGACGGGACATAACATAGGTTGGCCGCCGCTTAGATGCCGCAAATGTGCTGGCACACCGAGAAGCCGGGCCGCAGGACCTGTGATCACTCCAGACATCGGTTTTTGCATGCCGAAAGTGTCGGCCATGATGCGCGTCAATGGGCGCATGCGGCCGCGTGAATCTTCGCGCCCGGGAACAAGCGTTACGGACCCTTTCCAAACAACTGGCTGCGAACCGCCATCTTGTGTCTGCACTTCGTCACCGGGCAGCAGATCTTCGATAGCCATCGGACCTTGAGTGGTTTCCACAATCGATCCTCGGGTAAAGGCGCAGAAAGCATCTTCGAACATCGGTAAGGCCGGGGCAATGTGGCGGGTCTGTGTTACCTCGCCATTGCTCAGAAGTGTGCTCACCTCATAGCGCCGCAGCTGCGCTTTTTGTTTTGTTCCCTGTCTTGGCGCTTCACGCAACATGGCCGATGTTTCGACCGCGTTCCGAGCTGCACGAGACAGTGTGTTTGGAATGTTCATCTTTATTCCGTCCCCTCGCATTGTGCAGGCCAAGCCGTTGAACCCCCGAACAACATTGCCCAACCAGTGTCGTCTCTGCCCGGGCTGCGTAAGCTGTTCACTACGTCGCCTGTGCAGCGCACCGTCTTCTCAGAAAACCATAACAAACTGTTCACTCTACCGACCCCCAGACATACTCTTACTAAGCAGACAAAACTGGTCTGCGCCTTTTGGCTCTTGGCAGCTTCCGGCATCAGGTCAGAGCCAAGCCTGATGCGGTATTCTCATCTAGTTCGGGAAGTGACAGATATTCCCGACTTATTTCTTGTGTCAGCGACGCTCAGCCAATCGACGTGCTACCCTGACAGAGCCGCTGGAAACTCGTTTCCAAGGCATTTCTGGTTGCAGGATCTGAGCGCTTGCGATCACAGCGCGAAGAAAACGGGATCTTGTCTTCATTTTCTGTCCTGCTCTTGTCTTTGGGGCAAGAAGCCCTGGCATCCTTTGTAACTCCTTTGTGACCGGGCTTTGCGGCACAGATAAGGCTGTTTCAGGATGAATTGAGGACAAATTGAAGGTCTGCGGCACCTCATTCACTAACAAATCCAGTGCCCCTGAAAGCGTGGCGTTACAACCACTTGAGGACCGGAAAAAACTCATACGATTCTGCGAAAAATAAACACAATAAATGTGGCGGAAAGTTGGCAAAGCTGCCTTAATTGCGTCTAACTCTATAACCTGATCGCTGAAATCAGGCGGCCATAGTCGGCTTCTTTGGCATGAGTCGAGCGCCGATATGAATAGAATCTGTCAGGGTCGGAATAGGTGCAATGGCGGGTCCATTCGGCGGATTTGACACCGGCCTCACGCAGTTTGTTCAAACCATATCCCGGCAGGTCGAATTGCAGGCGATCTCCGGTCCCGCCTGCAAAGAAACGGGCATTCTCAGGCGTCTCCATCATGAAGCTGTCCATGAGTTCCGGTCCGACCTCATAGGCGCGTTGTGAGATTGACGGTCCAATCACCGCGCAGGTGTTTTCGCGGCGAGCCCCCAGAGCCTCCATGGCATCAAGAGTAGCCTCCAACACGCCATCCAACGCGCCGCGCCATCCCGCATGTGCAGCGCCGATCACATTTGCGTCAGGATCAGCAAACAGAACAGGCTGGCAATCGGCGGTCAGAATGGTTAGCACAAGCCCTGGGGTGGCAGTGACAACTGCATCCGCTTTGGGTTTGTCACCGTTCAGGGGGGAATCAATAGTCACTACGGTGGGCGAGTGGACCTGATGCACGCCAACCAAGGCCTGCGGATCAACCTCCATGGCTTCCGCCACGCGTCGACGGTTCAGCGCGACAGCTTCAGTCTGATCCGAGGACCCAAGCCCGCAGTTCAAACCCGAAAAAATCCCCGAAGACGCGCCGCCGCGGCGGCTGAAGAACCCGTGACGGACGGGTGACAGCATATCCGAAGTCAGAATTTCCAAGGTCATGGTTCCAATCCCGGTGGTGGCGATGCGTGCTGGGGGTAGAGACCCAGTACTTTGAACAGGTTTCCCATTTCATCGGGATGCGTCAACCGTCGATGTGCTGCAATCAGACCATCAAGTGCCTCACCCGCCAAATTGGACGCCAGCGCTTGCGCGCGCGTAGTTATGCCCAGCCGTTCCAAGAACACACCTTGCGGTGTCAGGCGCGTATGGCAGCACCCATGCGCGCGAATGGTGGCCGCCAAGGGTTCGAAATCCACATGTGCGGTCAGGTCGGCTTGACCCGGGCGTTCCAGCGGGTCCGCACGCGTGTGGGCGCGCAGGGCCTGAAACGTATCGCCAAGCGAATGCCAGTCGCCATAGTCGATGATCAACCCCGCACCCCCATGCGAAGCGATACGGTTTGACAAGGTTTCGATGACGGGTCGCGCGGGGGTGCAAAGCTCAACCAGGTCTCCGTCTTCGGTGTTGTCCAGACGTGCTTGCAAAGCTGGTTGCGGCGCGGTTGCCCCCAAGCCAAAGCTCAGGGTCGTCCCGTTTGATCCAATCAGACGTTCGCGCCAGCTGTCGCCATCTTTCACGAATTGTCGGATCGGCAGGGCGTCAAAAAATTCATTGGCCACCATAAAGACAGGCCCGTCGGGCAAGGCGTCAAGCGTATCGATCCAGTCCGGGTCATAGCCTTTCAGTGTTTTGGCCTGAGCGGCACGCAAAACAGGCGAGGCTTCGAACAGCGTCACCTGCAAGGCTGCGTGAAAGCCGGGAACACCTCGGGTGGCACGCAATATGTCGGCCATCAGTGTACCGCGTCCGGGTCCAAGCTCCAGCAACACGCAGTCTTTCGGCTGCCCCTGATCCAGCCAGCATTGTGCCAACGACAGACCGATCAATTCGCCAAACATTTGGCTGATCTCAGGGGCAGTGGTGAAATCCCCCTTCTGCCCAAGCGGGTCGCGTGTGGCGTAATAACCGAACTTGGGGTGCATCAAACAGGTACTCATATATTCGGCAACGGTCATAGGGCCGTCTTGCGCGATACGTTCTATAAGGTGATCGAGCAAGCTCATGCGCGGGTGCGCGCCCTGAGAGCAAACCAAAGCCCGATGGCAATCATGGGCAGCGAAAGCAACTGCCCCATCGTCAGGCCATAACCGCCGACATGAAAAGCCAACCCCAGCGGGTTTCCTGGTGACACGAATTGGGCGTCTGGTTGGCGGAAAAATTCGACGATAAAGCGCGAGAGGCCATATCCCGCCAGAAACGCGCCCATGACAAGGCCTGGCTTGTGAAATGCACCACGCCGATAGGCGAGCCAGACCAGTAGGGCGCCCAGCAGCAGGCCTTCAAGCAAAGCCTCATAAAGCTGCGAAGGGTGCCGCGCGCATAGCCCCGCGACAACACCTGGACAGTCCTGTGCCGCCGCGCCGGGGAAAACAACAGCCCAGGGCAGTTCCGATGGGCGGCCCCAAAGTTCGGTATTGTTGAAATTGGCCAACCTGCCCAAAAACAGCCCGGGCGGCACGGTGTGGGCGACCAGATCCCCCATCGAAAGGGGCGGGATATTGTGGCGCTTGGCATAGACAAAGGCCACAACAATGACGCCCAGAAGGCCGCCGTGAAAGGACATCCCGCCTTGCCAGACTTTCAAAATTTCAAGCGGGTGGGAGAGGTAATAGGTGGGCTCGTAAAACAGAACGAATCCCAGCCGCCCACCCAGGATGACGCCCAGAATGATCCAGGTGATCAGATCTTCGACCTGACCGGGCTGCATCGGGGGTGTTTTGTCGGGCCATAAGTTCGGTCGCCGCAGCGCGATGATCGCCATTCGCCAGGCGATCAGAATGCCGACAATGTAAGCCAACGCATACCACCGCAGCGAAAACTGCATCCCGAACAGAGCGATCGAGAAAACTTCGGGCGATAGATCGGGGAAATTTAACACAGCCTGCATATGCGTCTCATTGCCCGGGCTTTGTGGGGCAAGTCAACCTTGAGCCCGGCGCTTTCTTTCCCCATATAGAGAGCAGCCCAGATTTCGGAGTGACACCATGCAGACCCGCAACAAGATTTTGGACGATGTTTCCCAACTGATGACCAACGCCATGGGCGTGGCGCAGGGCGCGCGGGAAGAGGCCGAAAACGCGATGAAGTCGATGATCGACCGCTGGTTGGCGGATCGTGATTTCGTCACGCGGGAAGAGTTCGATGCTGTGCGTGCCATGGCGCAGAGGGCGCGCGAAGAAAACGCGGCACTTGAGGCCCGCATCGCCGCGCTGGAAGCGAAGCTGGACAAATAGCACCTTCGCCTTCGGGTATTTCAAGTTTTTGGACAACGCTTCTGTCGCGCAATCGCACATGCGGTTGAGCGGTGAGGTGTAGTTTGACGCATCCCAGGATTTAATCAAGTCAAAGCTTCCTGCGGCGCCAATATTTTGGACGCCGTGTCCGGCTGTCCACAACTTATTGATGTTATCCCCAAGAAATGGGGTTGTCAGGCAAAGCAACCCGGCGCACCATATCTAGTACAAGCCAACGGGGGAAGCCCGGCTTGTTGAGCAGGCAACTAGCGCTGGGGCGCTGCCGACCCCAGAATGCTAGAGACTAGTGAGGTTGCATTATGGCCCTTTCCGAGCAGTTTCTCGAAGAAGACCTTCATCCGATCGATATTGTTGAACATCTTGCTGAACATCACGACTGGGATTTTGACCGGATCGGGGATGATCAGATCGCCATGGCGGTGGAAGGTCAGTGGCGCACTTATTCGATTACCCTGGCGTGGTCGAACTATGACGAAACACTGCGCATGGTATGCTCGTTCGAGATGGAGCCGCCGACCGAACGCGAGCCCCAGCTTTATGAATTGCTGAACCGCATGAACGATCAATGCTGGGCGGGGGCGTTCACCTATTGGGCCAACCAGAAACTGATGGTCTATCGCTATGGTCTGGTGCTGGCCGGTGGTCAGATGGCCAGCCCCGATCAGATAGACACGATGATCAACGCCGCCGTTCTGAGCGCCGAGCGCTATTACCCCGCGATCCAACTGGTAACCTGGGGGAACCGGTCTGCTGAAGACGCGATGCAAGTCGCCATTGCAGAGGCCTATGGCCGCGCGTAAAGCTTTGCCCCGAACCAACTGAGGAGAGGGGCAATCATGGACATGTCACGCGTCGCCGAACAGGGGCTGGTGCTTCTGGGATGCGGCAAGATGGGGTCGGCCATGCTCGCCGGTTGGCTAGATCATGGCCTTCCTGCGTCATCGGTCTGGGTGATCGATCCTTTTCCATCAGACTGGCTGAAAGCGCAGGGTGTCAATATCAACACACCCTTGCCCGAAGCGCCTGCAGTGGTGCTGGTCGCCGTGAAACCCCAAATGATGGGCGAGGCCTTGCCTGCCATCAAAGCGCTGGGCGGTGGTCGCAGCCTGTTCGTCTCGGTCGCAGCCGGCACCTCGATTGCCAGTTTCGAATCTGTCCTGGGCGGTGGCACCCCGATTGTGCGCGCCATGCCGAACACACCAGCTGCGATCCGGCAGGGCATCACCGCCTTGATTGGGAATGCGACCGCGTCCGATGCCGATATCGCGCTTGCGGAAAACCTGCTATCAGCCGTTGGTGAGACCGTCCGTTTGGACAGCGAAGCACAGATGGACGCGGTTACAGGGCTCAGCGGTTCTGGCCCGGCCTATGTCTTTCACCTGATCGAAACTCTGGCCGCGGCAGGTGAGGCCCAAGGGCTGCCCTCAGACTTGGCAATGCGATTGGCCAAAGCGACTGTTGCCGGGGCAGGGGCGTTGGCGGTGGCGGCTGAAGAAGACCCGTCGCAACTGCGGGTCAACGTGACATCGCCCAATGGCACGACACAGGCCGCGCTTGAAGTGCTTATGCACTCGGAGGATGGATTCCCGAACCTGTTGCACCGGGCGGTCAAAGCCGCCACAGACCGATCCAAGGAGCTTTCGCGTGAGTGAGATCAGTTTTGATGACTTTCTGAAAGTCGATATCCGTGTGGGTCAGGTCATCCGCGCCGAACCCTTTCCCGAAGCCCGCAAACCGGCGATCAAGATGTGGATCGATTTCGGGGATGAGATCGGTGAGCGCAAGACCTCGGCCCAGATCACGGCGCACTACGATCCGCAGGCATTAGTCGGAAAGCAAGTGATGGCAGTTGTCAATTTTCCGCCGCGCCAGATCGGTAAGTTCATGTCCGAGGTTCTGGTGCTGGGCTTGCCGGATGAGACGGGCGAAATCGTTCTGATCGGCCCAGATGGAGAGGTTCCGGTCGGCGGGCGGATGCATTGATGAAACTGTTCATCGCCCGGCCTATGACAGCAGCCGTCGAAGCTCGTGCGCGTACAGAGTTTGACGTCGAGTTTCGCGAAAACACTCAGCCTTTGACCGAGCAGGAAATGCTGCAAGCGCTGCACGAATTTGACGTGGTGGTGCCCACTTTGGGAGATCAGTTCTCGGCCCAGATTTTCGCGAAGGCAGATCAACCTCGATGCCGGCTGCTGGCCAATTTTGGTGTGGGTTTCAATCATATCGATGTGGTGGCTGCGCGGGCTTCGGGTATTGAGGTTACAAACACGCCCGGCGCGGTGACGGATGCCACGGCAGACATTGCCATGACGCTGCTTTTGACAACCGCACGGCGCGCGGGCGAAGGTGAACGCCTTGTGCGCAGCGGAAACTGGCAGGGTTGGCATCCGACTCAAATGCTGGGCCATCATGTGACGGGAAAACGGGTGGGCATTGTCGGGATGGGGCGAATCGGGCAGGCGATAGCCCGTCGTTGCCATTATGGGTTTGGCATGTCGGTCGGGTATTTCTCACGCAGCGCCAAAGAGCTGGACTTTCCTGCTGAGTTTTTAAGCGATTTGCGTTCCCTCGCGTCAAGTTCAGACTTTTTGGTCTTGGCTGTGCCCGGTGGCGCCGAGACCGAACACCTGATTGATGCCGATATTTTGGCGGCGATGAAACCGTCGGGCATTCTGATTAACATCGCACGGGGCGAAGTGGTCGATGAGGCCGCGCTGATTGAGGCGTTGCAATCGCGCCAAATCGCGGGGGCTGGCCTTGATGTCTATGAGTTCGAGCCGCGTGTCCCAACAGCGCTGAGCGATCTTGAGACGGTAACGCTGTTGCCGCATCTGGGTACCGCGACCGAAGAGGTGCGCTCGGGCATGGGACATATGGTGCTCGACAATGTCGCGGCCTTTATCGCGGGTCAGCCCTTACCCAATCCGGTCTGACCATCCATCGCTTCGCGCCAGTGTTTACGGCACAGCGAGACATAGGTCTCGTTCCCGCCGATCTGAACCTGCGCGCCTTCGGTGATTGCCTTACCGGCTTCGTCCTGACGGATCACCATGGTCGCCTTGCGCCCGCATTTGCAGATTGTGCGGACCTCTCGCATTTCATCAGCCAAAGCCAGCAATGTTGCTGATCCGGGGAAAAGTTTGCCCTGAAAATCGACCCTTAGACCATATGCAAGAACCGGAACGTTCAGCTCATCAACCGCCAGAGCCAACTGCCAAACCTGTTCTTCGGTCAGAAACTGAGCTTCATCGACGAAAACGCAGGCAACCTGACCTTGCGACAGGCGCGTGTTGATCATGCCGAAAATATCGTCGGTTGGTGTAAACGTGTCAGCCTGTTCGGATATCCCGATCCTCGATGCGATGCGTCCGGTGCCCGCGCGCCCGTCAATCGCCGCAGTCATCAGATAGGTGTCCATACCGCGTTCGCGATAATTGTGTGACGCCTGCAGCAACACGGTCGATTTGCCCGCATTCATGGTGGAATAATTGAAGTAGAGCTTGGCCATGATGGTGGTCTAATTGGCCTCATCCCGGTCGGCAAGACATCTCGTTTACCAGAATCGACGACGCCGCTGCTGGGATCCGGGCTGAGCAAAAGCTCTTTGGGGATGGATACCCGGTTCCTGCAACGACGGCGCCCGTGACCAAGAATTGGCCATACCGGCATGAAACTGAAAATTGTTCCATGCAAACTCTTTACCGGTTCGAAAAAAACCGCCACTCACTCACAAAATCCCTGCATCTCTGAGGGATAGCCAAAAGATGGCATTTCAATTACTAAATAAATATGGGAAATTTCCCTGCCCATTCCCCTGCACGGACAGGCCGGGGACGGGACGCAGGCAGTAAAGGTTAAAAAATGGCGGATATCGGGGCCTATCTGAAGAAGCATACAGAAGCACTTGTTAAGGACGTTGGCATTGAGGCCGCATGTGAGATAACCGGAAAATCCAAGGCAACTTTGGGTCGGTATTATTCGGACAATGCCGAGCACGCCGACAGGTTCATGCCAGTGGATTCGGTGGCCAAGCTTGAAAACGCAGCCAATTATCCGCATGTCACATCTGCCTTGGCTGATCTTAAGAACATCACTTTGTCTTACGACGGTCGCAACAGCAGCGAGCCACGCACCGGTGGTGTAAACTCGGACGTCATCGCGCTGAGCCAGCGTTTCGCGATGCTGATGACCGAATACCAGGCGGCAATCGAAGACGGGATCATCACCGTCAACGAAGCAAAGCGCTTGTTGAAAGAAACCAGCATGTTGCAGCAGGTTCTGATCGAGATGAAGCTGCACCTGGAAGAAGAAAGCGTGAGCTGAGCTTGCGGAATTTTCTAACCAGTCAGTTTGTATGGGTCATCCGTTTGCTTTCGGCATTAGACAGCTAGGAAAACCATACTTCCGACGAAGCGCCGATTTCGACTCTCCTAAGTCCGGGTAAGGCATTGCTATATTGATATCGAGATTTGAGTTCTGGCTTGGCGGCGGAGACCGGCGCGTCTTCACCTCACTCGCACCGTTTCACGATCACCGAACCCACTGAATATCCGGCGCCAAACGAGCAGATCAGACCGTGGTCGCCATCCTCAAGATCATCCGAGTATTTCGAAAACGCGATGATCGATCCGGCGGATGAGGTATTCGCGTAATCTTGCAGGATGTTGGGCTGTTCATCGGCCTCGGGTTCTCGGCCGAGAACCTTTTTGCCGATAAAGTCGTTCATGGTCTTGTTCGCCTGATGCAGCCACAAACGCTTGAGGTCGCCACTGGCAATCCCCTCGGACTCCATGTGATCTGAGATATGCTTGCTGACCATCGGCAGCACTTCTTTGAACACTTTGCGACCGTTTTGCATGAACTGCATATCGCGCCGGTCAACCAGACCATCTGGGCGTGACCTGCGCAGGAAGCCGTTGTTGTTACGGATATTGTTGGAAAACTGGGTGGCGCATCGCGTCGACAGGATCTCGAAATGTGGGCCTTGAGCGTCTTCGATGCGTTCGATCAGAGTGGCCGTTGCCACGTCGCCAAAGATGAAATGACAATCGCGGTCTCGCCATTCCAGATGGCCCGAGCAGATCTCGGGGTTCACAACCAGTGCTGCGCGGACCGAGCCGGACCGGATCATGTCAGCAGCGGCCTGGATACCGAAGGTCGCAGACGAACAGGCGACATTCATGTCGAACCCAAACCCGTCAATGCCGAGCGCCTGCTGGATTTCGATAGCGATCGCGGGATAGGCGCGTTCGTGGTTCGAGGCCGCGCAGATCACCAGATCGACATCTTCCGCGCGACGCCCCGCCTGCGCCAGTGCCTTGTTGCAGGCATCGACCGCCATCTCTGTCATGATGCCTGGGTCGTTATCGTCGCGCTGCCGTAGGCTTGGATGCATGATTTCAGGGTCCAGCACGCCGGATTTGTCCATCACATATCGGTTCTCGATGCCCGATGCCTTGACGATGAATTCCTCTGACGAGTGTTGCATCGGCTCGATTTCACCCGCAGCGATGGCTTGCGCGTTTTCGGCGTTCTTGCGGTCGGCATAGGCGTTGAACGCAACAACAAGCTCGGCATTGGAAATACTGCTCTGAGGTGTGAAAACACCGGTTCCAGTGATGGCTGGCGTATACATAGCGGGTCCTGAATTTTTCAGATTTGCTCAAAATGCAGTCACAGACCGTTTTGATCAAGAGATGTTGACCCAAGGGAATAGGGGTTTCCGGTCACTTTCGGCGTCGATTCTTGCCACGGAGCTCGAGCACGATGTGTTTGAAACGCAAAACCCCGGCACCGGGCCGGGGTCTTAAGTGGTTCTTGAGTTGATCGATCAGCCTTGCAAGGATCGAACCTCAACATCCCCTTCGGCCTGCGCCTTGATGGCCAAAGCAGCGGCATAGCTGGCCGCAGCGGTGGTGTAATAAGGGATCTTGTCATAAAGCGCGATAGAGCGGATCGAGCGGCTATCTTCGACCGCCTGCGCACCTTCGGTTGAGTTCATGACCAGCTGAACCCCGCCATCTTTCATCAGGTCTGTGACATCCGGGCGGCCTTCATAGACTTTGTTGACCACACCGCAGGGCACGCCTTCAGCGTCAAGCCAGCTTTGTGTGCCGCGTGTTGCGACCAGCTTAAAGCCCTGATCCACCAGAACGCGGGCGGCTTCCAGCATGTCTGCGCCTTTGTCAGCGTCCTTGATCGAGATAAAGGCGGTGCCCGACGACGGCAGGACCATGCCAGCCCCCATCTGCGCCTTCAGGAAGGCGCGGGGGAAGCTGCGATCCCAACCCATGACTTCACCGGTCGAGCGCATCTCGGGGCCCAGAATTGTGTCAACACCCGGGAAACGGGCAAAAGGCAGCACTGCCTCTTTGACCGAGAACCAAGGCATATCCGGGTCGGCCAAAGTCATTTGATCCGCAATCTTGGTATCATCAACCGTTTTATAGGCCGGGCGCATCGGGAAGCCGGACAGTTTCTCTCCGGCCATGACGCGTGCGGCGATTGAGGCGATGGCGCTGTCGGTGGCTTTGGCCACAAAGGGCACGGTGCGGCTGGCGCGGGGGTTCACTTCGATCAGAAAGATCTCGTCATCCTTGATCGCAAACTGCACATTCATCAGCCCGACCACGTTCAGCGCTTTGGCCAGTTTGAACGTTTGATCCTTGATCTGATCAATGATCTCTTTGGACAGCGAATAGGGTGGCAAAGAACAAGCGCTGTCGCCCGAATGCACGCCCGCCTCTTCGATATGCTGCATGATGCCGGCGACATGCACGTCAGCCCCATCACAAAGCGCGTCCACATCCAGCTCAACCGCTCCAGCCAGATAGCTGTCGAGCAGGACCGGGCTGTCGCCCGAAACCACCACGGCCTCGTTAATGTAACGCCGCAGTTGATCCATATCGCGCACAATCTCCATCGCGCGACCGCCCAGAACGTAAGAAGGGCGGATCACCAGCGGGAAGCCGATCTTTTCGGCGATCTCCAGCGCTTGTTCGTCGGTCGAGGCGATGCCGTTCTTGGGCTGTTTCAGCCCCAATTCATTGACCAGCGCCTGGAACCGTTCACGGTCTTCGGCCAGGTCGATGGCGTCCGGTGTCGTGCCCAGGATCGGGATGCCCTCGGCCTCAAGCGCGTTGGCCAGTTTCAACGGCGTCTGACCGCCGAACTGAACGATCACACCGTGCAGGGTGCCGTTCTCCTGCTCTTTGGTCAGGATTTCCATCACGTGCTCAAAGGTCAGCGGTTCAAAATACAGCCGGTCCGAGGTGTCATAGTCGGTCGAAACGGTCTCGGGGTTGCAGTTGACCATGATCGTCTCATAGCCCGCATCGGTCAGCGCAAAACAGGCGTGGCAGCAGCAATAATCGAACTCGATCCCCTGACCGATCCGGTTGGGGCCGCCGCCCAGAATGACAACCTTTTTGCGGTCACTGGGCCGCGCTTCGCATTCGACCTCGCCCATCATCGGGGCCTCATAGGTGGAATACATATAAGGTGTCTGCGCCTCGAACTCGGCTGCGCATGTATCGATGCGCTTGAACACGGCCGTCACACCCAGATTGCGCCGGGCGCGGCGCACATTCGCCTCATCCCGACCGGTCAGGTTGCCCAGACGCGCATCGGTGAAGCCCAGCATTTTCAGCTTGCGAATACCATCTTCGGTCATCGGCAGACCGTCTTTGCGGACTTGACGCTCGGCCTCGATGATCTCGCGGATGCGGGCCAAGAACCAGGGGTCGAACTTGGTGACGCCAAAAATCTCATCATCTGTCAAACCATGGCGCATGGCTTGCGCGATGGTACGCAGACGGTCGGGCGTTTGCTGGCTGATCGCTTTGATTACCGCAGCTTTATCATCGGCCTCTTCCCAAACACCGACGTTCAGGCCCGGGATTTCGATCTCATCAAAGCCGGTCAGCCCCGATTCCATCGAAGCCAGCGCCTTTTGCATGGATTCGTGGATCGTACGACCGATGGACATAGCCTCACCCACCGATTTCATCGCGGTGGTCAGGTACGGTTCGGACCCGGGGAATTTCTCGAAGGCGAATTTCGGGATCTTGGTGACCACATAGTCAATGGTCGGCTCAAACGACGCTGGCGTGACCTTGGTGATGTCATTGTCCAACTCATCCAGCGTATAGCCCACAGCCAGTTTTGCAGCGATCTTTGCAATCGGGAAACCGGTCGCCTTGGATGCCAGCGCCGAGGAGCGCGACACGCGCGGGTTCATCTCGATCACAACCATGCGGCCATCTTCCGGGTTGATCGCCCACTGTACGTTCGAGCCACCGGTCTCAACCCCGATCTCGCGCAGAACGGCGATCGAGCCGTTGCGCATGATCTGATATTCCTTGTCAGTCAGCGTCAGCGCCGGGGCCACGGTGATCGAGTCACCAGTATGAACGCCCATCGGGTCAACGTTTTCGATGGAACAGACGATGATGGCGTTGTCGGCGGTGTCACGCACAACTTCCATCTCGTATTCTTTCCATCCCAACAGGCTTTCATCCACAAGGATCTGGTTCACCGGCGACGCATCCATGCCCGAGCGGCAGAAATGGATATAATCCTCGCGGTTATAGGCCACGCCACCGCCGGTGCCGCCCAGCGTAAAGGCCGGGCGAATGATCGCGGGCAGGCCGATCTCTTCCAGCTCATCCAGCGCAATTTGCACGCCCGCATCCAGATCGGCGCTGCCGTCTTCTTTCTTAGGAGCCGTCACAATCGTGGCTTTGGGATTTTCCAGACCCAGCCGGTCCATCGCCTCGCGGAACAGCTTGCGGTCTTCGGCCATTTCGATGGCGTCGCGCTTGGCGCCGATCATCTCGACCCCAAACTCTTCGAGCACGCCCATTTCTTCAAGCGCGAGCGAAGTGTTCAGGCCGGTTTGCCCGCCCATGGTGGGCAGCAGTGCGTCGGGGCGTTCCTTTTCGATGATCTTGGCCACAACTTCGGGCGTGATCGGCTCAATATAGGTTGCGTCGGCCAGTTCCGGGTCCGTCATGATCGTCGCGGGGTTCGAGTTTACCAGAATGACCCGATACCCTTCCTCGCGCAGCGCCTTACACGCCTGAGCACCGGAATAGTCGAACTCGCAGGCCTGACCGATGACAATGGGGCCTGCCCCGATGATCATGATCGACTGGATGTCGGTTCTTCTCGGCATGGCCTTGTTCCTTTGATGTCTGCGAGTCAGGGCGCCGCCCCAGCGCCCAAATTGTCCTGCGTTATAGGGACCGGGCGAAAAGGTGCAAGGGGGATCGGAAACAGATGTGAAATTGCCGCTTTTCTGTCTTTTCTCGCGTCGCGTTTCTCTATATCGCGCAGCACGGCAAATGGAGAAGCAATTGCGCATTCGTTTCGATCAGGGACCAGCCGGCCGAGGAACCCGGTTTGCGCAGCCCATACGGATCATCTGTGCGGATTCTGCCCAAGAGGTGCCCCAGGCCCTGGCGGCGCTGGATCAGGCGCGTGCGGATGGGGCGTGGTTGGCCGGTTATGCCAGTTATGAGCTGGGTTATGTGTTGGAGCCACGGCTCGCCGAGCGCTTACCCCGAAAACGCCGCTTGCCGCTGCTGTGTTTCGGTGTGTTCGATACGCCGGACCGCGTTGACCTTTCGGGTGACTTCGGCGAGATCAACGGGTTCAAGCCGCGTTGGGATCAGCAAGGGTACAGCAAAGCCTTTCGTCAGGTCCACGATGCCATTGGCGCGGGCGATATCTATCAGGCGAACCTGACCTTCCCGATTGACCTTGAGGTCAAAGGCCACAGCGCCGACCTCTATACGGCGCTTGTCCAGTCCCAGCCGGTGGGTCATGGCGTGCTGATCGAACAAGACGGATTGCCTGACCTTCTTTGCCGCTCACCCGAGTTGTTTTTCCGCGCAGATGCCGAAGGGCGGATCGAAACGCGCCCGATGAAGGGCACGCAACCGCGCAGTGACGATCCGGTTGAAGATGAGCGCCGCCGCGCCTTTTTGGGGCGCGACGAAAAGAACCGGGCCGAGAACCTGATGATCGTTGACCTGTTGCGCAATGATATCAGCCGTATTGCGCTGGCCGGATCTGTTACTGTGCCCGAGCTGTTCAAGGTGGAAAGTTACGCGACCGTTCATCAGATGGTGTCGCTTGTGCAGGCACAATTGCGTCGCGGCATAGGGCTGTCGGACATCTTAACAGCACTATTCCCCTGCGGGTCGATCACCGGCGCGCCCAAAATCCGCGCGATGGAGATCCTGTCTGATCTGGAACCCTGGCCCCGCGATATCTATTGCGGCACCATCGGCTGGGCCGCGCCGGATGGGCGGTCGGAGTTCAACGTGGCGATCCGCACATTGATGGTTGAAAAGGGCCAGGCAACGCTGAACGTCGGCGGCGGTCTGGTCTGGGACAGCACAGCCACATCAGAATATGAGGAGGCGCTATGGAAAGCCCGCTTCGCGCGCCAACTGAGCCTGATTTCCGCCTGATCGAAACCTTTGCGTTTCGTCCTAGGCAGGGGGTGATCAGAGGCAACATGCACCTCGCGCGGATGGCGCGCACGGCGAAGGTTCTGTCCTTAACCTTTGACCTGGATGCTGCGCAGGCGATGCTGGATCGGATCGCAGGCGAGGCGCCATTGCGGTGCCGTTTAACCATGGATGTTTCAGGCCATTTCGAGCTCACTACCGCTGCCCTTGCAGATACTGCCTCCATATGGCGGCTGGCTCTTGCGCAAACACGCTTGCAGTCAGAGGACCCGTGGCTGCGCCACAAAACCACGCGGCGATCTCTCTATGACAAGGTGCGCGCGACGCTGCCGAAGGGCATTGATGAGGTTTTGTTTCTGAACGAACGTGGTGAACTTTGCGAAGGCACGATCACCAACCTGTTTCTTGAAATGCCCAATGGAACCCGTTTGACTCCGTCCCTAAGCAGTGGCGTGCTGCCAGGTATTCTGCGGGAAGAACTGCTGGAAAACGACGAATGGGCCGAGGCGGTTTTGACTTTGACTGATCTGAAACAGGCCCGAGCCGTATTCATGGGGAACGCTTTGCGCGGCCTGATCCCGGTAGAGATGGTGAACCTGTGAGCAAAAACGACACTATGGCAGAGCCCTTGGCCACGATGACGCGGCTGCGGTTCGAGTTTGGTCTGTTCTTCATCGCGGTACCCCTGGTAATTGCGGTGTTCTTTCCACCTGATTGGATGTTTCCGGCGCTCTTTGCCTTCACAGGCCTGGGAATCGTTCTGCTGCACGCCACGCCGGGTTTTGCCTGGGCCGAGCTGCGCTATGGCTGGGCCAACTGGTCGGTTGCAGAGTTGGGGGTGTTCGCCCTTGTTATTGCTGCTTTCTGTACAGTGCTGATCTATCTCACCCGGCCCGATGCTGCATTTTTCCTGCTCAAACACCGGCCCGAAATGCTGGCCTTTATCTGGGTCGGCTACCCGCTTTTGTCCGCATTGCCGCAAGAGCTGCTGTTCCGGCCGCTCTTTTTCCGGCGCTACCACGCCATTCTGCCCAAGGGGCGCAAAGCCGATCTGCTGAATGCGGCGGTCTTTTCCTTTGCGCACCTGATGTATTGGAGCTGGATCGTGGCGCTGATGACTTTTGCGGGCGGGCTGCTGTTCAGTTGGGCCTATCGCAAACGCGGCTCATTCTTTTACGCGGTTTTGCTGCACGCGATCGCGGGGAATATCATCTTTGCCGTTGGTCTGGGCATCTATTTCTATTCCGGCAACGTGCAAAGGCCGTTTTGATCCCGCGACCCGCCTTGACTTTCCAAGCCTGACAGGGTGTATCGGCGCGACGAATTCTGCGCCCGAAGGGATATGATCCATGCACGCCTATCGCAGCCACACCTGCGCCGCTCTGACCGCCGCCAATGTCGGCGAAACCGTTCGCCTGTCTGGCTGGGTGCATCGGGTCCGAGATCATGGCGGCGTGCTGTTCATCGACCTGCGCGACCATTTTGGTGTGACGCAGGTTCTGTGTGACGGCGACAGCGCAGCCTTTGCCGAGTTGGAAAAGGTTCGCTCGGAATGGTGTATCCGCATCGATGGCACCGTCAAGGCGCGTGATCCTGAGCTTGTGAACCCGAAACTGCCCACGGGTGAGATCGAGGTCTATGTGCGTGAGCTTGAAGTATTGGGCGCGGCGGATGAACTGCCGCTGATGGTCTTCGGCGATCAGGAATACCCCGAGGAAACCCGCCTGCGATATCGCTATTTGGACCTGCGCCGCGAGGCGATGCAACGCAATATGACCCTGCGGTCTGACGTCGTAGCCTCGATGCGCAAACGCATGTGGGATCAAGGGTTCCGCGAGTATCAGACGCCGATCATCACGGCATCCTCGCCCGAAGGCGCGCGCGATTTTCTGGTGCCTTCGCGCCTGCATCCCGGCAAGTTCTATGCGCTGCCGCAGGCACCACAACAGTTCAAACAACTGATTATGGTGTCGGGCTTTGACAAATATTTCCAGATTGCGCCCTGCTTCCGCGATGAAGACCCGCGCGCCGACCGCTCGCCCACCGATTTCTATCAGCTTGACCTTGAGATGTCGTTTGTCGAGCAGCAGGACGTGTTTGACACCATCCAGCCGGTTTTGACCGGCGTGTTCGAAGAGTTTGGCGGTGGCCGCAAGGTGGATCAGGACTGGCCGCAGATTTCCTACAAGGACGCGGCGCTGTGGTACGGCAGTGACAAGCCCGACCTGCGGAACCCTATTAAAATGCAAGTGGTCTCCGACCACTTCCGCGGGTCTGGCTTCGCGATCTTCGCGAAGCTGTTGGAGCAGGACGGCACCGAGATCCGCGCCATCCCTGCGCCGGGTGGCGGCAGCCGCAAGTTCTGTGACCGGATGAACAAGTTTGCGCAGCAAGAAGGCCTGCCCGGAATGGGTTATATCTTCTGGCGCGATCAGGGCGACGGGATGGAGGCCGCCGGTCCATTGGCCAAGAACATTGGCCCAGAGCGGACCGAAGCGATCCGGCAACAGCTGGGTCTGGGTGTTGGTGATGCAGCGTTTTTCCTGGGTGGCAAACCGAAAGCCTTTGAAAAGGTGGCGGGCAAGGCCCGTGATGTGATCGGTGAGGAGCTAGGTCTGACCGAGAAAGACCGGTTCGCTTTTGCCTGGATCGTGGATTTCCCGATCTATGAGAAGGACGAAGAAACCGGTGCGATCGATTTCGAACACAACCCGTTCTCGATGCCTCAAGGCGGGATGGAGGCGCTGAACGGTGATCCTCTGGACGTTCGTGGCTATCAGTATGACCTGGCCTGTAACGGGTACGAGCTGGTGTCAGGTGCAATCCGGAACCACAAGCCAGAGATCATGTTGAAAGCCTTTGAACTGGCGGGCTACGGCGCGGATGAGGTGAAATCCCGCTTTGGTGCGCTGTTCAATGCCTTTCATTATGGTGCGCCGCCGCACGGCGGCTGCGCTGCGGGGATCGACCGTATCGTAATGCTGCTGGCGGATGAGGCGAACATCCGCGAAGTCATGATGTTCCCGATGAACCAGCGTGCCGAAGACCTGATGATGGATGCGCCCTCAAACCCGACCTCGGATCAATTGATGGAGCTGGGGCTGCGCGTTATTCCGCAGGACTAGGCATCGGTTGACGCTCGAAAAGCGGACCGTTTCGCGAAATACGGAATACGCTGGCCCCCGGCCCGAGTCAGCGTATTTCAATGTCCACAGATTTCCGATTGTCCCGAATGCTACTTGCTGACGACCGGGTGCGACTATACGCCCAAAGACTAAGCAAGCTGGCGGTAATGAAATAGGCAGTGATCACCTCAGATCGCCTCCTGCCGCTCTAGGCGGTTCTGGACCAGCCCAGCGACGCGCGCCGCCATCGCCGTGACCGGAGCCCCTTTGGCCCGCGATGCGGCGAGTTGTTCTGCTGCCTCGGCCAAAATCTGATCTTCGGCGTCGCGGGCGACGCCCTGAAGAAACTGCACCGCGTAGTCCAGCGCGCGTGAAACCGTGGGACCCGCAAGAATGTCCGAGATGTGGGCCATATCATCCTGATAGGCCAGCCAATCCGGGCGGATGGGCTCGTCTCGGACATTGTGCAACCCGCTTGGGCGGCGATCTTCTGGCAAAAGTTCCAGGATCGTCTTTTGGAAATAGGCCAGTGATGTCAGGGGTTTGGATAGAAACCCGTCGGCCCCGGCCCGTCGCGCCGCCTCACTTGCGCCGTCGTCACCGGACAGGCCCAGAATGGCGCTGACACGGGGTACGGCGTGGGTCAGTTCGGCAATCAGGTCGGTCCCAGACCCGTCTGGCAGGCCGATATCAACGATGACCACAGAGGGGCGGTAGATCTGCAAATGACGCCGTGCAGAGCGCAAACAATCGGCCCTTCGGATGCGCGCGCCGCTGTGCAGGCACATCAGGCGGATCGCGTCGCAGGCATAGCGGCTGTCTTCGACCACCAGAATGGTCTGGCCCAGCAAGGGCCGCAGCGCTGTGGCAGCAGGGGTGGCGAGAGGGTCCGAATCGACCATGGCAGAACTCCTAATCAGCAGATGCCTTACGCTAGGAAATCCTGGCTGATACGAGGTTAACGGGCGATTTGGCGCACTTGTCCTTTGGTCTGACTGCCCCCATAACCGCTGTAACGCAGTACGGAGGACTACTCATGATCGGTCGCTTGAACCATGTTGCCATTGCTGTCCCAGACCTCGAGGCGGCTTCGGCGCAGTATCGCGATGCGTTGGGTGCAAAGGTTGGCGCACCGCAGGATGAACCCGATCACGGTGTGACCGTTGTGTTCATCGAATTGCCCAACACCAAGATCGAACTGCTCTATCCATTGGGCGAAAACAGCCCGATCAACGGTTTCCTCGAAAAGAACCCGTCAGGCGGCATTCACCACGTCTGTTACGAAGTCGAAGACATCATCTCAGCCCGTGACCAACTGAAAGCCAGCGGGGCACGCGTTCTGGGGACCGGAGAGCCCAAGATCGGTGCGCATGGCAAGCCCGTGCTGTTCCTGCATCCAAAGGATTTCAACGGCTGTCTGGTCGAGTTGGAAGAGGTCTGAGCCTATGACGATCACCGCCGCATTGGTTTTGTTTGCCGTCATCTGGTTCCTGACGCTTCTGGTCGTGCTGCCGGTTCGGATCAAGACCCAAGGCGATCTAGGCGACATCGTTCCGGGCACCCATGCGGGGGCGCCCGAAATCCATCACATGCGCAAAAAGCTGTGGATCACAACCGGTATCACTATTGTTTTGTGGGCCATCATCGCCGGGATCATCATCTCAGGTGTGATCTCGGTGCGGGATTTCGACTGGCTCAATCAGTTGGAGCCCCGCGACTAGCGTTGCGAGAGGGTGTGGTAGATATGGGTGAATGTGGCCGCGCCCATGATCGGAATGACCAGGTTTACAAACGGGATCGACAACGGGATCGCCATCAAGGTTCCGGCAACCCAAATCGTCGTGGCGTGTTTTGATCTGAGCTTTCGGGCTTCGACCCGCCCGATCCGACGCATCGCGGCGAGGGTGAAGTATTCGCGACCCAGCAAGAACCCGTTCATGGCCCAGAAGATGAACGGTGCCAGCGGTGTGAAAACCACGTAAAGCACCAGGGCCAAAAGGTTGGCCAGGATCAACACGCCCAAAAAGCCCAAGCTGTCAGACAGCGCGTCCCCGAAAGAGACACCGGGAACCTTTGGCAAGGACGGATAGTGCTGGTCTTCGACGGCCTGAGCGACCTCGTCGAGAAACATCGACGTAATCGCCGAGGCTACGGGCACCATCAAAAAGATAGGCAGGATCAGCACAAAGACGATGCCTGAATAGTTCAGCAGGTCGTTCAACCAAGGCACCGCACCAATCCAGGGGAGGGAAATCTCATTCCCGGCCAATTTATTGATCACCCAGATCGCGGCCGCACAGGACAGAACGAGCAGTAGGATGGTCAGTCCTACACCCCGCAGCAGAACCGAGCGAAATCTGGGATCGCCAATCTGACCCAAGGCCGCGAAAAACGCGTTTAGGATGGTCATTCGGAAACCCACTGTGTCAGAGCTGCTATGTCTGGGCGTGGGCGTTCGGGTGGGGCGACGCTTTCTGTGGCGATATGGATGAAGCCTGCAACGCGTTCGTTTTCTGCCAACCCCAATGCCTGCTGACAGAATGTGCGGTCATGGGATTGCCAGCCCGACAGCCAGTTCGCGCCCCAACCTGCAGCTAATGCTGCGTTCAGCAGGGCCAGACACACCGCGCCGGCGGAATAGGTCTGTTCCAGGGTAGGGATCTTTTCTGAAGGCTTCTGCACCTCGATCACAGCAACCGCTAGCTGTCCCAGATCGAACTGGCTGCGGGCTTTGGTAATCTCTTCTTCGGTCTTGCCCAAAGCAATCGCGCGTTCTTCGGTCAATTGTGCCAATCGTGGCATTGCGCCTTTTTCGAGAACGATAAACCGCCAAGGTTCAAGCTTGCCATGATCGGGGCTGCGCGCAGCTGCGGTTAGCAATGGCAACAGCTCTTCCCGGGTGGGCGCGGGGGCGACCAGTGTTTTGGCAGGACGAGACCGGCGCATCTGCAGAAATTCCAGTGCGGCAGGGTTCTTCAATGACATATGTTAACTTTCTTTACATGGCCCGCACATATGTTGGCCGGGCTATGCAGGGTTTCAAGGGTAAAGAGGTTGCAAAGATGCGAAAACGCAAGCTTGTCTATCGTTTTGCACGCGGTCTTAGCCGCCCTGCGCGTCAGTTTCCCGTATCTGATACACACCCTCTGGCAGGTCCAGCGCAGCGGCCAGGTCCCTGACCTGTTCGACGGACAGGGTGATCTTTTGCATCGTATCTGTGCGCGGGTCCAATTGCTCGATCGTGACGCATTCGGCAAAGCTGTTGATGACCACATCCTCTTGCAAGGGTTTTGGGCCTTCATCCACCAGCGTGACGACCGTCGAGTCGAATTCATGCTCAATCGAAAACATATGGGCACAGTGCCGCTCGAATTTCGGCAATGCAACCCGGGATTACAGAATATGGAGTGGCCGCCCCGAATTGGCCGCGCTATGTTGATCTGCCGAATGGGTCGAGCGAAAGGAAACGGAATGCGTCGTCTGGCTTTGTTGCTGGCTTTTGTGCTTGCGGCCTGTGACACATCCACTCTTGTACTGATACCGGCTGCGGAATGGCGGCCAAGTTCACCCGAGCTTCAGGTCAAAGCGCGTGAATTTGCCGAGGTAAGCCGTGCGGTTGGAGGAGCGGCCAGGCGCGAGTGTTTGCGCGCTTCATCGGATGAAAACTGTGACTTTGCCGTTTTTGTCGATCCGAACCCACGGGCGCAGGCTAATGCCTTTCAGACGCGCGACAAGATGGGTCGGCCGATCATCATTTTTACCCGAGCGATGCTGGAAGCCACGCAGAACGATCAGGAAATGGCCTTTGTGATGGGGCATGAGGCTGCGCATCATATTCTGGACCATATCGACAGGCAGCGGCAGAACGTGCAGGAAAGTGCCAGAATCTTTGGCGATATTGCACGTGATCAGGGTGAGAACGCCGCAGGGATAGAACGTGCGCAGGAAATTGGCGCAAATGTCGGGGCGCAAAGCTATGCGCAGCAGTTCGAGCTTGAAGCTGATCGGATGGGAGTGAACATTACCTATGCCGCCGGCTACAATCCCCTGATCGGAATGGCGTTCTTTCAGCGCATCCCAGACCCCGGCGATCAATTTTTGGCCTCGCATCCCCCCAATGCCGAACGCGAAGAGGCGGTTTTGAAAGCCGCCCGCTCACTGGGCTTGGTCCGATGAGCACAGTAACCCAGCTGGGTGTTGTTCTTAGCGATCGGGGATCGAAATACGCGGTCAGTGGCGGGCCTGTGTCCAGCCGCGAGGATGTCGATGCCTTGCTTGCTGAATCGAAAGGTGACAAGGCCTATGCCAAAGCCACTCATAACACCTGGGCCGCCATGCTACCCACTGGGGCGCTCAAGGCCGATGATGGTGAGGCAGGTGCGGCGATGGTCATCCTGCGTATGATGCAGCGCGAAGATCTGTCAAACCATGTGATCGTTGTAACCCGATGGTACGGTGGCAAAAAGCTTGGTGGAGACCGGTTTCGGCGGGTACAGGACGCGACGCGGGCCTACCTGGATAACCTCAAAAGCTGACTTGACCTGAATCAAAGCGTGCAAGTCCCGGCCCGCTAGGCTGTAGCTATCGGTGCGAACAGACAAGGGGAACCGCAATGACCGACCGACAGACACTGAAACGCCATGCTGAACTGGTAGATGACATGGCCAGCACGCTGGGTGTTGACCTGGAAGAGGCGACATTGCGCGGGGAGTTGGAATTCGGTGACATCGCGGATGCGGTACTCAGATGCACGCAGTGCCCCAACCCCGGTCACTGCCAATCGTTTCTGGCAGAAACTTCATCGGCGTTTCATACCCCGGACTATTGCCGGAACAAAGATTTGCTGGAACGGCTAACGGGCTAGAACAGGCAAATTCCATCAGCGGCTTCGCTAAAGATCTTTGTGCGATCCGTCACAAAGCGGCTGTGTCTTGCTGTGTTTGCATCCGCAAAAGAACACCTTCTTGTCTGCCTCAGCCGTATATTTTAGCGGTTCGAACCCGCTTCCTTTGTGCGAGCCATCGCAAAAGGGCTGGTTCGGAGATTTGCCGCACGAACACCAGAAATAGGTTTTTCCCTCGGTCACTTCGATAGGAAGCGGGGCTTTCTGGGCAATATGCGGTGTGTCTGACATTTGGCTTCTCCGTTCACTGGCTGATGTCTTTTCCACAGTTTAGTGCAGAGAATGCAATTGGGTAGCACAATCCGATGCGTCGAGAATTAGCGCGTATTCGCCATATTCACGAATTCGTGATTGTTATAGTTGCCAGCGCGGAATCCCAGACGTATCCTGAAATCAGCCCTGAAAAACCGGGCAATATCAGGAAAGTAATAAGGATCGACGGACATGAAACCCAAATTCGCTGCAATTTGTGCCACTGCATTAGTTCTGGCTGCTTGTGCTCAGCAAGAAGAGCCCGCTCCCGTGTATGTTCAACCAACTTTTGACAAAGCCGGGACAGCCAGTTGCCCAGCAGGTTACGATCTGGCCACAACCCAGGCTGGCCAAACAGTATGTAACCCGGTTACCCAGTAACCTCAAAGACGGGCGACTCGACTATGGGTCGCCCGCGACCTCACGCAATTCTTCGTTCCCCAACGGAGTGGTCTTTTGGGGTTCACTGCGCATAATGCCCACACATTTGAGGGGATGAGCGCATGCAGACTTTTTTTTCACGGCTAAGGGATAGAACCAGATGGAGCTGGCAAGGGCTGGTGAAAACCTATGCCGATGAACACTCTTTCAGGTCGTGGATTTGGTTGAATCTCGTTTCGGTAATTCTTGTCTTGGTGCTTCCCGTCAGCCCATCCCTGCGTGCGTTGATCCTTGTCTTGGGTATCCTGGTTCTTGTCGCCGAACTGTTCAACACTGCCATCGAACGCGCCGTTGATCACACCTCTCTGGATCATCATCCGCTTGCGGGTCAGGCGAAGGACGCGGCAAGTGCTGCGGTCGCTTTGACAGCGATTGCTGCAGGGGTCGCCTGGATCGTAGCGGTGGTTGGCCTCTTGTGACGATACTATTCAGGTATCGTTCGCGATGCGTCCCCAAAGGTCGTATTCGCCGGCCTCGTCCACCTCGACAGTGAGCATGTCGCCGGGCTTCAAATCTTCGAAACCTTCATCCACGAACAGATTGCCATCGATCTCGGGGGCGTCAGCTTTTGCCCGGCAGGTTGCGGCCTCGTCGTCGACCTCATCCACGATCACCTGTAACGTCTGACCCACCTTGGCCGCCAATTTAGCCTCGGAGATGGACTGCGCCTTTTCCATGAACCGGTTCCAGCGGTCCTGTTTGACCTCATCGGGAACATGATCAGGCAGGTCATTTGACCGCGCGCCCGCGACATTTTCGTATTGAAAACAGCCGACACGATCCAGCTGCGCCTCGTCCATCCAATCCAGAAGGGTCTGAAACTCGGCTTCTGTCTCACCAGGATATCCAACGATAAAAGTCGAGCGCAGAGTGATGTCAGGGCAGATCGCCCGCCACGCGGCGATCTCGTCTAGAGTTTTGGCCGCAGCCGCAGGGCGGGCCATGCGTTTCAGTACATCCGGGTGCGCATGCTGAAATGGAATGTCCAGATAGGGCAGCAGGTTGCATCTGGCATCGGCCATCAGAGGGATAAGGTCTCGCACATGCGGGTAGGGGTAGACATAGTGCAGACGGACCCAGGCGTCGAACTGACCCAGCTCGCGCGCCAGATCGGTAATATGGCTGCGCACCTCGCGATCTTTCCACGGGTTCACATCGTATTTACGGTCCAAACCGTAGGCCGAGGTGTCTTGCGAAATCACCAGCAACTCGCGCACACCGTTATCGACCAGCTTTTCGGCCTCACGCAGGATCGCATGGGCCGGTCGACTGGCCAGTTTCCCGCGCATATCGGGGATGATGCAGAACTTGCACTTGTGATTGCAGCCTTCCGAGATTTTCAGATAGCTGTAATGGCGCGGTGTTAGCTTGACGCCAGAAGACGGCATCAGGTCGATAAAGGGATCAGGATCGGGCGGAACGGCCGAATGCACCGCATCTAGAACCTGTTCATACTGATGTGGCCCAGTAACGGCGAGAATTTTGGGGTGATGCTCGCGGATGTAATCCGGCTCTGCCCCCAGACAACCTGTGACAATTACCTTGCCGTTTTCGGCCAAAGCCTCGCCAATCGCGTCTAAGGATTCCGCTTTGGCGCTGTCCAAAAACCCGCAGGTATTCACGATCACGGCATCGGCCCCTGAATAATCGGGTGAAATGCCGTACCCTTCCGCACGCAGGCGCGTCAAAATGCGTTCGCTGTCGACCAAGGCCTTCGGGCAGCCAAGCGACACCATGCCAAGGGTCGGCTTACCACGACGCGGCGTGTCGGTGATCTGGGCCGCAGGGGCCAGGTCGGGGCGGAGATTGGGTGGGTTCGAGCTCATGCTGCGGCGTATAGTAGGGAAAGCTTTCCCTTGCAATTGCTCCGCGCACAAGGATGACTAAGGCAAAACAATCTGACCGAGCAGGCAGGTGGCACAACATGAAATGGCTGATAAGAATTCTTTTCTTTGTTATCGCGGCTTTTGGCCTGGTCATCGGCGCATTGCTATTGATGCCCAAGGACAAGTTGAGCGCCATTTTGACCGAGCAAGTCAAAGCCCAGACCGGGCGCGACCTGACGATATCTGGTGACGTGGGAATAACCTTCTGGCCAATTCTGGGTATCTCAGCTGGGGCGGTTACCTTCAGCAACGCACCCTGGGCCGGACCGCAGCCGATGCTAAGCGCCGAAAGTCTTGATATTGGCTTAGATGCCGCCGCCTTGATCAATGGCCAATTGCGGATCAAACGCGTCTTTGCCGACAATCCAGTGCTGCGTCTTGAGCTGTCGGATGGGCGCGGCAATTGGGAGCTGAATACGCCAGCGGTTTCTTCCGCAGAGAGTACAGGGAGCAGCAGCGGTGGTGGATCACCCTCTGCGAACCCTTCTGCGGTCACGCTCGATCAGCTTGAACTGACCAATGCGCGACTGGTTTACGTGGACAATGGTGTGGTTCAAATGGACTTCTCGGGGGTCGATCTGTCGGCGAGCTGGCCGGATGTCACTGCCCCCATGGCGATGTCAGCCAGCATGGCCGCTCCCGGAGGGTCGGTGGACGTAAACCTCACAATCCCGGATCTGCCAGCGTTTTCCAGCGGTGTGGTGACCCCGTTAACAATCGCGCTGAAAGCTCCGGGCGGCGAGATCAGTTTTGATGGACGGGTGAACCTGGCCGGAGAGATGGATGGCGAAACCCAGGTGGTCTCGCGCAACACAAAAAGGATGTTGGCCGCGTTTGGTCAAAAAGGGGTTTCCATTCCGAACGGGCTTGGTCGAAAGGCCGAAATCTCGGCGCACATGACCTATACGCGAGACGGACGCATTGCGCTGCGGGATATGGTAGCAGTGCTGGACAATAATCAAATGACCGGTGAGGCCGACATAGAAATCTCGTCGCCGCCCAAAGTGACCGCGCAGATCAATTCAGGCGATCTGGACCTGACTAAAGCACTTGCCTCTGAAAGTACTGGCAGCAGTGGCAGAAATGGCGGCGGTGGGGCGAGCGCGAGCACGGGATGGTCTAGAGCACCGATTGATGCGTCGGCATTGGCGTTGGCAAATGGATCTGTTCGCCTCAAGGCGAACTCGATTGCTGTGCCGGACCTGACGTTAGGGCCCAGCGATCTGAGGCTGAACCTCAGCAATTCGCGTGCGGTTCTGAAGATGCAGCCCGCAACTTTGTTCTCTGGGACGTTGAATGGTCAGGTCGTGGCAAATAACCGAAACGGCCTTTCGGTTGGTGGCGACCTGACGGCGACCGGCATCAATCTGCAAGAAGCGCTGTCTGCTCTGGGCGGGATTGAACGCCTGTCAGGCACGGCATCCGGCAGACTGAAATTCCTGGGCGTCGGTCAGAACGAAAACCAGATCATGCGTTCGTTGAGTGGTGAGGGGAATATCAACGTAGGCAGCGGTGTGATTTCGGGCTTTGATCTGGATCGGCTGATGGGCCGCGGAGAAGGGACAGGCGGCACGACCGTATTCAACAGTTTGACCGCAAGCTTTACGATGAAGAACGGCAACCTGAGAAATGACGACCTGCTGATGCAACTGGATAATTTCCGTGCCGATGGATCGGGGCGCGTTGGGCTGGCACAACGTGACATCGACTATCTGTTTACGCCGGTTGCCTTACGGGCCAATTCCGGCAAGGGCATTTCTGTTCCAGTACGGATCGAAGGCCCATGGGAGAGTCCTTCGATCAAACCCGATCTGACCAAAGTGATCGAAGCTGCGGCCGAGGCCGAGCTGAAAGATCTTGAAAACGACGCCAAGAACCAAGTTCTCAAGAAAGTTGGTAAAGAGTTGGATACCGAAGTTACCGATACGGATCAGATCGGTGATGCCCTCAAAAACAAGCTGGAGGACGAGGCCAAAAAGGGTCTGCTGAAGCTCTTTGGCGGGGATTGAGCGCGGCAGGGTTTTGCCCTGCCGCGATCGTTGAATCAGATGGTTTGGTCGTAGTCGCCAACGCCGGGTTCAGTACGGATCACCGCATCAAGCTCGGCAAAGATGGCGCGCATTTCGTCTTCGCTGTCGCTGCTTTCACAGACCACAACCAGATTGGGCGTGTTCGAGGATGCACGCACCAGGCCCCAGCTGCCATTGTCCAGAATGACACGCGCCCCGTTGACGGTGACCACCTCTTTGATAGCACGCCCCGCAAAGCTGTCGCCCGCATCCGCTTTGGCCACCAGCTTTTCGACCAGCCGGGCAAGGATGTCGTATTTCTCAGTATCAGCGGCATAGGGCGACATGGTGGGGGTCGACCATGTTTTCGGCAGCGCCTTGCGAAGGTCCGACATGCTTTTGTCTGGGTTGCGGTCCATCAATTTGCAGATCTCAACCGCTACTCGCATCCCGCAATCATATCCGCGCCCGATGGGCTCGGCCAAAAAGTAGTGGCCCGATTTCTCGAACCCGGCCAGCGCGCCGATTTCCTTGACCCGGCGCTTCATATGGCTGTGGCCGGTTTTCCAGTAATCCGCTTTGACGCCAAGAGCCTGAAGTTCCGGGTCACTGGCAAACAGGCCGGTTGACTTCACATCCGCCACAAAGGTCGAACCGGGATGCAGCTTTGCCAGATCGCGCGCCATGATGACACCAACCTTGTCGGCAAAAATCTCTTCGCCCTCATCATCGACAACGCCGCAGCGATCGCCGTCACCGTCAAAGCCAAGCGCCAGATCCGCGCCGCTGGCTTTCAGTGTGTCCGACATGTCATGGAGCATTTCCATGGCCTCGGGGTTTGGATTGTAGTTGGGGAAGGTATAGTCCAGCTCATTATGGCTGGGCACAACTTCAACGCCCATGCGCTCAAAGATCTCGGGCGCAAAGGCCGAGGCGGTGCCGTTGCCCGTGGCGCAAACCACCTTGAGTGGGCGGGACATTTTGAAATCCCCAACCAGATCGTCGATATAGGCCTCTTTCACGCCATCCACGAACTCATAAGATCCGCCGTCACGGGCAACACCTTCGTCATTCAGGACAATGTCACGTAGTTCCGACATTTCATCCGGGCCGTGAGTCAGGGGACGATCAAAACCCATCTTGACCCCGGTCCAACCGTTGGGGTTATGGCTGGCGGTCACCATGGCCACTGCGGGCACATCCAAATGGAACTGGGAAAAATATGCCATCGGGCTGAGCGCCGGGCCGATATCCTTGACCTGAATACCCGCCTGCATCAGGCCCACGATCAGTGCATTTTTGATCGACAGGGAATAGTCGCGATAGTCATTGCCCACTGCAATCACCGGAGCGATGCCGCGTTTGTGCATCTGGGTGCCCAGACCAAGGCCAAGCGCTGTCATGCCCGGCAGGTTGATCTCATCAGGGTATTTCCAGCGCGCATCGTATTCGCGAAACCCGGTGGGTTTGATCATCGGGTCGCGCAGAAAGCTCCAGGTGTTGGGGGTCACCTCGGGGATGGGTTTCATCATAACTCTTCTCAATCGTTAAATTTGAATTGGATTCGCTTTGGCCAGCGCATCAAACTGCATCAATGTGTCAACAAGTTGAGGCATCTGGTCCAAGTAGATCATGTTTGGTCCGTCGCTGGGGGCATTGTCGGGATCTTGGTGGGTTTCGATAAACACAGCCGCCGTGCCAATCGCCACTGCAGCGCGCGCCATGACAGGTGCGAATTCACGCTGTCCACCCGAAGATCCGCCTTTCCCACCCGGTTGTTGCACCGAATGCGTGGCGTCCATCACCACAGGATAACCGGTCTGGGCCATCTGCGGCAACGAGCGCATGTCCGCCACCAATGTGTTATATCCAAATGAGCTTCCGCGTTCGGTCAGTAGAATATTCCGGTTTCCGGTGCTTTCGATCTTGGCCACGATGTTGGGCATTTCCCAAGGCGCCAGGAACTGCCCTTTCTTGACGTTAATCACGGCGCCGGTGTTGCCTGCTGCCAGCAGCATATCTGTCTGGCGGCACAGGAAAGCCGGGATTTGCAGAACATCGACCGCCTCAGCGGCAACGGCGCATTGCGCCTCGGTATGAACATCGGTCAGCACCGGGATGCCCATGGTGCGACTAATGTCGTCCAGCACCTTGAGGCCCGCATCGATGCCCATGCCGCGTTTGCCCGAAAGGGATGTGCGGTTGGCCTTGTCATATGAGGCTTTGAACACATATTGCGCGCCCGCAGCGGCGCAGGCTTCTTTCATTGTACCAGCAATCATTTGGGCATGGTCAGCCGTTTCCAGCTGGCAGGGGCCCGCGATGATCGTCAGCGGAAGATCGTTGCCAACCGTAAGGTCAGCGATTTTTACATGTTTCATGTGTCTTACGAGGATACCTGTTCACGAAGGACCGACGCAGTAAGCGAGATCATCAGGTAGATACCAGCAAAGAGAAGGAATGCCAAAATCGTATTTTCGAATTTACGCGGATATGTGGGTTCCTGGCTGGCCACGGGGTTCACCGATACGGTCAGATACCGCACTTTCCGGTTGGCCTCGGTCCGGGTTGTTTCCACTTGCTGCATGGCCGATTGCAGCATCATGTCGCGCGCGGCCAGATCGGCCTGAGCCATCTGAATCCGCACACTCAATCGCGCCAGCGAGTTTTCGCCTGCCGACATGTCCAGCATTTCGGCGTTGAGCTCCGCCAGAACAGCCTCAAGCCGGGCGATGTCGCGGCTGACACCATCGACTTTTGCTTGGTTCGGGCGGGTGTTGTCCAACAGGGCGGCCAGCTCCAATTCCTTGTCCTGCAATTGAATTTCCACCTGGTCGCTACGGGCGCGCAGGCTGGCAATTACGCTTTGCGGGTCCAGGATGGCCCCTTGCAATTGCAGCTCGATCAGATCCTCTTGTGCGCGCCTGCGCGCTTCCTCGGCATCCTCAAAACTCTTGAGAGCATCGCGCATCTGATCATTGCGTTTCAATTCTGATAGATTGTTGAGCGTTTCTTCCGCATATTCAATCAACCGATGTGACACTTTGACTGAATACTCAGGATCTGGCGTTGCAACTTCCATCCGCACGATCCCGTCTGCCGGATCATAACCGATGGTGACCACTTTCCGGTAAAGCTTGTGCTCTTCCTCAAGCGTAGCATCGGGTGACAAGCGTTGAACGGGATCAATCCAGTCCTGTTTGAAAACTTCGCTGAACCCAATGTCTCGGTTAAGACGTACCAAAGCGTCCTTGGATTCCAGAAATTCCTGACTGGCAACCGTATCCTGCGCGGTTGCATATTGTGTGCCGGTCAGAAACCCGCCAACAGCGCCTGCGCCTTCGGCCGTTTCGATCTGGTAGACCGACGAACTGGCATACATCGGCGTCGCCACACGGTAAAAGTAGTACCCCACCACAAAGGTCGGGATAAACACGAACACCGCGAGACGCATGAACAGCGCGACAAGCTTGCGCCGTCGCCGCCGCGCAACATCTTTCTGTATCTGACCAATCTCATATTCACGTCGCTGAGCTGGGCTGAGTTCCAGCCCGGTCACGGACTTCGATTTTTCGTCAAAGGTTTGCGGTAGCTGAATTTTGGTATTCTCTTGAGCTGTCGAACTTGGGCCCGTTTGGTCATTTGCCGCCAGATCCAACAAGTTGGCACGCTGAAAGGGATCAATTCCCATTTCTCGTAGCAATTTGACCGCTTCAAAATCGGATTGCGCGTCCAGCCCGTGTTTCTGTGCCAGCCGTCTTGCAACGCGTAGTTGGCGACCGGTTAGTCCTTCGTTCTTGATTTTTTCTATGTCGGAAGACGGGTCGCCCTTTGCCTGGTCTTGTGTCGCCTGGCGAATTTTGGCCATGGCTTTCGAGCGGGCCTCGGCCGTGCCAGATCCTTGCGGCGTTCGCTTGGCGCTGTATTTGTTAACCTTGGGTTTGGTAGTCATATAACTGTCTTGCCTCTTCCAGGGTTTCAAACACGTAAAGCTGCCCGTCCAGCAGAACCGCAGCTTGCTGCGCAAATTTTTCAAGCACCTCAGGATTGTGCGAGACAATCACCATCGTGGTGGTACGCAAACGTTCGCGCAGAATGTCACCTGCTTTTTTGTTGAACTCCACATCGGTCGACGCGGGCATGCCTTCATCGATCAGATACATGTCGAAATCCAGCGCCAGCATCAACGCAAAGGTAAAACGCCCGCGCATACCGGTCGAATAGGTGCCCAAGGGTTGGTCGAAATATTCACCCAGGTTACACAGCCAACGACAATAGGCTTCGATATAATCTGGGTCCATGCCATAGATTTTGGCGATGTATCGCGCGTTTTCCAGCGCCGAAAGCTTTTTGGCGACGCCACCGGTAAATCCCATCGGAAAGGATACACGACAGTCACGGCGGATCACGCCCTCATCAGGTTTTTCCAGTCCTGCCATCATGTTGATCAGAGTGGTTTTGCCGGTTCCATTGGGCGCGAGTATGCCGATCGAACGACCAAGCTCGACCCGAAAAGACACCTGATCCAGGATCACCTTGCGGCGTGTCCCGGTCCAGAAAGACTTGCTGACATTTTCAAATTCCAGCATTTGCGAACTGCTCATTTTTCTGCGCCGCACCGGATTGTTGGCATGCACGCCACCGATCGACTTTGGCGACAGTATGCCGAATTATGAAACAAATGATCAATGCGCCAAGGGCAAGTTCACACCAGGTGTGATCAGCTTGCCTTGTGTTAAAGCTTTGATTTCGATGATCTGACGCCTATGTCGATGTGAACTGTTCCAGACCAGCGCGGAAATATATGACCAAACTGACGGACGAAATATCGGCGTGTCGCTTATGCGCTGACCGGTTCGCAAAGACCGAAACAGCCCATGAGCCGCGCCCTGTCGTTTGGTTCCAGCCCCGGGCACGTTTGCTTATCGCGGGGCAGGCACCTGGTGCGCGGGTGCACGAGTCAGGCCGGCCCTTCACCGATCCGTCTGGTGATCGGTTGCGCGATTGGTTGGGGATCGACCAGCAGGTGTTCTATGACCGGTCTCGCGTGTCGATTGTGCCCATGGCCTTTTGTTTTCCGGGTTACAACGACAGAGGTGCCGACCTGCCACCACCACCGCTGTGCAAGACCACATGGCATGACCGCGTCATGTCCGAGCTGGGCAACGTGCCTTTGACGGTTCTGGTGGGTGGCCATGCGCACAAATATCATCTGGGTGCAAAAACGGCTGTGACCGAGACGGTGCGCAATTGGCGCGCTCATGCGCCGCGCGTCTTTGCCTTGCCTCATCCCTCTTGGCGCAATACGGGGTGGCTAAAGAAAAACCCTTGGTTCGAGGCGGATCTGCTGCCGGTACTGCGGGCCCGTGTCAAAGAGGTTCTTGATGGCTGAGACAACTGCACTGGATCTTGCGCATAGCAAGATGCAAGACAATCCCGACGATGATGCCGCCAGATTGCGGTTTTTCGAACGTTTGGCCGACAGCGAATTGTTCCTGATGCTGACCGAAGAAGCGAAGGGCGAGAACGTTTCTCCCGAACTCTTTGATGTCGCGGACGGTCGGTTCGTACTCGTGTTCGACCGCGAGGACAGGTTGGCTCAGTTCGCGGGGCACCCGGTGCCCTATATCGCGCTGTCTGGGCGCGTATTGGCGCAGATGCTTGAGGGGCAGGGGATCGGATTGGGGCTTAATCTGGATACCGCGCCTTCTTCGATGCTGATCCCCTCCGAAGCGTTATCGTGGTTGTCGGCGACACTTCAGAACGTTCCTGAAGAGCTTCAACAGACGGTTGTAGAATTTCTACCACCGGCCGGTTTGCCCGAAGCGCTGCTGACCGCGTTGGATACCAAGCTTGCGACCGCAGCGGGTTTGGCTGCAACAGCCTATTTAGTGGGTACAAAAACGGAAAACGGAGGGCAGGGCCATCTGCTGGGTTTTGTTGCTGCCGTGGAACAGGCCAAACCGGCGCTGACGCAAGCCGTGTCCGAGGTGCTGACGTTCTCAGGGATCGAAGCGGGTGTGCTGGATGTTGGCTTTTTCGAGCCCGACGCGCCGCAAACCGCTGCATTGGCCAAGGTTGGGTTGCGGTTCGACCTGCCACAACCACAGGCTGCGCAGTTGGAACGGGCCGCTCCGGGTAGTGATCCGCAGCGGCCCCCGATCCTGCGATAAGCTATTCCGTCGGTTCCAGCTTGTCCTGAGTCCGGGTCTCAAAATCGCTGGCGTCGTGACGCTCGTGCAGCTGGGTATGCGGCTCTCCGAAGGCGCGGTTCACCATGCGTCCACGTTGGACAGCCGGTCGCGCGTCGATGGCTTTAGCCCAACGCATAACGTTTTTGTAGGATGTGACGTCAAGAAACTCTGCCGCGTCATAGAGGCGGCCCAGCACCAATTGCCCATACCAGGGCCAGATCGCCATATCGGCAATGGTATAGTCTTCACCAGCGATATAAGTCTTGTCGGCCAATTCACGGTCCAGCACATCAAGCTGCCGTTTGGCTTCCATCGCAAAGCGGTCAATCGGGTATTGCCATTTCTCGGGCGCATAGGCGTAGAAATGACCAAAACCACCACCCAAGTAGGGCGCGCTGCCCATCTGCCAGAAAACCCAGTTCATAACTTCGGTGCGTTCAGGGCCTGAGGCAGGCAAAAACGCATCAAATTTCTCGGCCAAATGGAACAGGATTGAAGCGCTTTCAAAGACCCGAACAGGGCTGTCCCCCGAACGATCCCACAGCGCGGGAATTTTCGAGTTCGGATTGGCTTCGACAAAACCTGATCCGAACTGATCACCTTCACCGATATTGATCAGCCAGGCATTGTATTCCGCATCAGTATGTCCAAGCGCCAACAGCTCTTCCAGCATGATCGTCACTTTGACGCCGTTTGGCGTTGCCAGAGAATACAACTGCAGGGGGTGCTTGCCCACCGGCAGGTCCTTGTCATGTGTCGCCCCGGCGATCGGCCGGTTGATATTGGCGAAACGCCCTCCGCTCTCGCTGTCCCAGGTCCAAACCTTCGGAGGGGTATAGGTGGTATCGTCGCTCATCTCGTGCCTTTCTCGCGCGTTCGCAGACAAAATGCCGTTGCCATCACAGCTAATATTGCAAATGCCCGAGTCCAACCCCGCAATTCATCCTTATTTTGTAACAAAGGCCGCTGCTGCGCTCACATTTACTCGTCCGATGTCACAGCGGCGCGAGGACTACTACGCTGGATCGCAGAATCGCCTATTCTGTTACCAAGCCCGACCCCCGGGTGCCCCGTAATCCAAAGGACAAGAGGAATATCACATGAAACGTTTTGCCCTGAGCTTTGCCGCAGCGGTGGCCTTTGCCCTGCCGGCTTTCGCTGGTGAACAGTATATCGACGGTACAGGTTTTGCCGTGTCGGGCTATGATGTTGTGGCTTATCGCTCCCTCGACCAGGTTCCTGTAGGCCATTCGCAGCCAGCACCAGTGCGCGGAAACTCGAACTACACTGCCGAGTACAACGGCGCGACTTGGGCTTTCGCAAGCGCCGAGAACCGCGACAAGTTTCTGGAGAATCCTGCCTACTATGCCCCCCAATATGACGGCCACTGCGCTTATGGGGTTTCGAAAGGTGGCAAAGTACCTGCCAATCCGAACTTGTGGCGGATTGTCGACGACAAACTCTACCTGAATATCACTGATGTTGTTGTGGGCTTCTGGGAAGAGGATGTTCCCGGCAACATCAATCTGGCTGAAGGCAACTGGCCTGGCCTTGAAGGCGACGCAGCTTCAACCAGCGTTATTCCGAAATGGACATCTGAAGGCCCAATCGCCAACTGATCATCCACCGCTCACAGAAAAGCCCGGCTTATTAGGCCGGGCTTTTTTCATTCGACGCGAGTGGTGTCTAGCTGGCAAGCCAGAACGAGTCGCGCATCTGTTCGTCCGCGTTGAACCTGATGCGGACACTGCGCGCACCAGGGAACTTTCGCTCGCGGATATTGTCGGGAACAACAATTTCCCCTTGTCCTGCACTCTTGGCCTTGAAGGTCACGATCTGAGGGTCAGCATTCCGCGCGCCGGACAGGACAGAAATGGGCAGGGCCACACGGTTCTGGCCTTCGCGCACCGGGGTCGGCACGAAATAAGTCAAGTCGCGCCCGTGGCAGCCTATGGCGTCAGGCAGATGGTCACACGATGCGCAAATCCCATTATCGGCTGAGTTGAGCCTGTCTGAAGAAAGCGCGCGCTCATTGCGCAACAGAGTATCGCAGGTCTCTTTTTCTTCTGCTGTCAATTCAACCACACGCTTACGCAGTTGTGGGCGGCGCGGTTTCTTTGTTTGGGGTCGGGAAGCTGTGGTTAATCCTTGTTCGCGCAAGAAATCATACGCAGCTTTGGCCCTTGAAAACTCGGAATAGTCGCCGCCCGCGTGGTCAGGATGTTCGTGAAACGCGACATTACGCCATGCTTCACGAATATCCCGCGCGGTTGCGTTTGCTGATAGGCCCAGCTCTAACAGAGCATCGGACCGAGCCTTTATTGTCGTCATTGGCTCCATACTCAAAAAAACTCGTACTCATTACACTGAGCCTACTTTTACACTGGTCACGTTTTTGTCAAATTTTACAAAGGATTGGCCCTAAATTCCTGACAATGGCAATCGCTGCCGCCCATTGTCTACCTTTTTGTGGATTTTGGTGCCTGCAACGCCAGATCGCACCCGCATAGCGGGTGCGACCGGGGTTTGTGAGGTGGTGGATTTTCAGGCGACGTTTTGCAATTCAGTTTGCGGTGTGATGCCAAGCGCAAAGCACACATCCCGCGTCAGTTCGGGGCGGTTCAGTGTATAGAAATGCAGCTTATCGACACCGCCGTCGATCAGATCCGAACACAGTTCGGTGCACAGAGCTGTGGCCAAAAGGTCTTCGCGGTCGTCGCGCACAGCCTTCTCAAATGCCTGTTCGACCCAAACCGGGATGTTGGTGCCGCAGCGCTGGGCAAAGCGCCGTGCACCTTTCCAGTTCTCGATGGGCAGGATGCCCGGCACGATGGGCTTGTCGATCCCGGCTTTCTCGCACGCATCGCGGAACCGGAAATAGGTCTCGGCTTCGAAGAAGAATTGCGTCAAAGCCTCGTCGGCGCCCGCATCCAGTTTAGCCTTCAGCCAATCCACATCAGCCTGCGCATCGCGCGCTTCGGGGTGAATGTCGGGATAGGCGCCAACGCGGATCGAAAACATCTCGGTCTCCGCCAGCGCAGAGATCAGTTCCACCGAATTGGCGAACCCGTCAGGGTGTGGCTCGAACTTGTCCTGTCCTTTCGGCGGGTCACCTCTGAGCGCCACGATGTCCTGAACCCCGGCGCGAGCAAACCCGTCAGCGATCTCCAGCGTTTCCTGACGCGATGCGTCAACACAAGTCAGATGCGCTGCTACCTTCAATCCAGAGGATTTGTGCAATGTGGCCACCGCGTCCCGTGTCAACTCTCGCGTTGTCCCGCCTGCGCCATAGGTAACCGAAACAAACCGGGGACCCAGCGGGGCCAGCGTCTGGACTGTATCCCAAAGCCGAAACGACGCCTCCAGGGACTGGGGCGGAAAGAACTCAAAGGAAATCTCGGGTTTGGACATAATGGCCTCGCAGACAACGGAACATGCCTCTTGTGCCACGCGTTTCTCTGTGAGACAAACTCATATTCCTCAAGAATAACATGAGTTACGTGCAATATGCATATCGAGTTCCGTCACCTTAGAACCATCAAGGCCATTCACGAATGTGGCGGGCTCGCGCGCGCGGCGGATCAGTTGAATATCACGCAATCCGCTTTGAGCCATCAAATCAAAGGCTTAGAGGATCAAGCCGGGGTCGAGCTGTTTCTGCGCCGGTCAAAGCCGATGAAGCTGTCGGCCGCGGGGCTGCGCCTTTTGCGATTGGCGGAGCAGATCCTGCCGCAGGTCGAAGCCACGCAACATGAGTTTTCGTCTCTGCGCGACGGGCGCACGGGCCGGATGCATATCGCCATCGAATGCCACGCCTGTTTCGAATGGTTGTTTCCGGTGCTTGAGGGGTTCCGCAAATCCTGGCCCGACGTAGACGTCGATATTCGGCCGGGCCTTGCTTTTGACGCCTTGCCTGCGCTGCAGAAAGAAGATGTCGATCTTGTTGTCTCATCCGACCCCGAAGACTTGCCGGGCGTCGAATTTGTCGAGCTGTTTGACTATAATGCGGTCTTTGTTGCCGCATCATCGCATCCGCTGGCTGAGAAACCCTATATCGAAGCCGAGGATTTTCGCGGCCAAACCCTGATCACCTATCCGGTGGAACGTACGCGTCTGGATGTGTTCAGCCAGTTGTTGATACCTGCGCGGGTGGAACCTGCCTCGATCCGGCAGGTCGAATTGACCGCGGTGATCCTTCTGCTGGTGGCCTCAAATCGCGGGATTTCGGTTCTGCCCGACTGGGTTGTGCGTGAGGTCAAATACAATTCGGATTATGTCACGCGCCCGCTGACCGCCGACGGCATTACCCGCAGGCTTTATGCTGCAGTGCGCAGCGAGGATCTTGAAAAGCCTTTTGTGCAAGAGCTGGTAAAACTGGCCCGAACCGAGGCTCGGAAGCTGCAAGCGCAATAGTCGCAAAACGCGGGTCTGCTATGCGCATCATTCCTCTTGGCAACGGCGCGATGCATCAGTATACGCGCGGTTTGACCGGACAGGAGCCTTTTGACAATGGTAGGCAGTGCTAACCTCAACATCATGATCAAAGCCGCGCGCAAAGCGGGGCGCTCATTGGTCAAGGATTTTCGCGAAGTCGAAAACCTGCAAGTTTCGTCAAAAGGTGCGGGCGACTTTGTCTCCAAGGCCGATATTGCCGCCGAGGCGATCCTGAAGGAAGAATTGCTAGGTGCTCGCCCGACCTATGGCTGGTTGGGCGAAGAAGGTGGTGGCCAGGACGGAGAAGACCCGACACGCCGCTGGATCGTTGACCCGCTGGACGGTACCACCAATTTTCTGCACGGGTTGCCGCATTGGGCCATCTCGATCGCGTTGGAGCACAAGGGCAAAATCGTGGCCGGTGTGATCTATGACGCTGCCAAGGATGAGATGTTCTTTGCCGAAAAAGGTGAAGGTGCGTGGATGAACGATATGCGTATCCGTGTGTCTGGCCGTCACCGCATGATCGAGTCGATCTTTTCCACCGGTGTTCCGTTTGGCGGACGTCCCGACTTGCCAGCCGCGCTGCAAGACATGGCACGTCTGGCCCCGGCTTGCGCCGGTATTCGCCGTTGGGGCGCTGCTGCGCTAGACATGGCTTATGTGGCCGCTGGCCGCTATGAAGGGTTCTGGGAGCGTGGCCTGAATTCCTGGGACGTCGCGGCCGGGATCATCATTGTCAAAGAGGCGGGGGGTCTGGTTGAAGCCATTGACCCTGAAGGCGAGGTGCTGTCCGATGGTCAGTTGATCTGCGCGAACGAGCCGATTTTCAATACTTTCGCGAAAGTCATCCGAAACTAGATCCTTTGGGATATCCGCAACAGCAACGCGCCCCGACCGGGCGCGTTTTTTCTGACGTGCCGAGGCAAGCTATCTGCGTGGAATGCGCGGTATCCTGGACTGGGTCAGCTTATAGCTGTGCTCGGGATGCGGCGGGTGGCCATGGGTGCGGCGCCAATACCGCGTACCGCCCAGCTTTAGCCAAAGCGGGATGCACAGGATCAAGCCGACAACGAAGCCTCCGGTATGGGCCCAATAGGCAACGCCGCCCTGATCTGGATCGCTGGTGAGGCTGCCGAAGAACTGGAAGGCCAGCCACAACCCCAGCATGATGAAGGCCGGGATTGTGAAGACGCGGAAGTAGATGATCAGGATCAGCAGGATATCGACCTTGGCGCGGGGGAACAGCAGCAGGTAGCCCCCCATCACGCCCGCGATTGCGCCTGAGGCACCGATTGTGGGCACTGCCGAATCCGGGCCGGTCGCAACATGGATCAGACCGGCCCCTACGCCTGCAACAAGATAGAACAGCAAAAAGGGCAGGTGACCCATTTCATCTTCCAGATTATCCCCGAAAATCCACAGAAACAGCATGTTACCCGCCAGATGCATCCATCCGCCATGCAGGAACATCGAGGTCACCAACGTCTCAAATCCTGAACCACTGGTGATGCGGGCCGGGATGATGGCGTAGGTGGCGTAAAACCGGTTGAGCAGGGCGGCACTGTCCATAATCCCCAGATAGCTGAGGAAGATCAGGATATTTGCCGCCATCAGGGCATAGACAACGAAGGGGGTACGCCCCGAGGGGTTGTGATCGCGTATTGGAAACATGGCTGGACGCTGGGCTTTTCACGGCCCAGCGTCAAGGTCCGGTTATGCCGCACCGCCTAGCAGGGCCGCATTTCCGCCAGCTGCTGTTGTATCCACGCAAACATGACGCTCGGCCAGAACACGGGCACGATCTGGCAGGCCCGGGATCAACGGCAGGATCGGGCCTGATCTCCGGGACAGGTGCGTTTCAATCTGGCGGGCGGTTGTCTCGTCGCCCCACCAGAGCACACCTGAAAAGCCATCCAGTGTTTCAAGCACCTTGGGGTCGAGCGTCCCCGTGGCCCGAATGGCCGTTCCGCCCAATGCCTTGACCGCATCCGCCTGCGCCTGTGCGGCAGCAACGCCGGGGCCCATGCACAGCAAGGGCGGGCGGGCAAACTCGCTCAGGCGGTTCGATTCCCCTGTGGGTCCGGGCAGGGTGTGCGTCTGCATCGGTGCCGGAGTGCCCTCGGGCAGCGGCAGCGATGTCATCGCGTCTGACCACTGACCCGAGACACTTTGCCGATCCGGAGCGCAAAACCGTGCCATGTAGTTTGGCCCACCCGCTTTGGGTCCGGTCCCAGACAAGCCTTCACCACCGAAAGGCTGTGATCCGACAATGGCGCCGATCTGGTTGCGGTTCACATAGATATTGCCCGCATGGATCGCATCCGTCACATGCTGCACCCGGTCGTCGATCCGGGTGTGCAGACCGAAGGTCAATCCGTATCCGTTGGCGTTGATGTCTGCGATGACCTGATCGATCTGCTGCGCCTTGAAACGGACCACATGCAGGACGGGGCCAAACACCTCTTGTTCCAAATCCGCGATGCTGGCGATCTCGATCAAGGTCGGGGCAACAAATACGCCGTCTTGCGGTACGGGCAGCTCTTTCAGAACGCGCCCTTCTGCGCGGGCTTTGCTGATATGCTCAGTGATCGTTTGGCGCGCTTGATCATCAATCACTGGTCCGCAATCGGTTGAAATCTGCCAGGGATCGCCAAGTGTCAACGCGTCCATCGCGCCTTGCAGCATGGTCAAAACGCCATCGGCGACATCCTCTTGCACATAAAGGCACCGCAAGGCCGAGCAGCGCTGCCCCGCGGATTGAAAGGCGCTTTCTATGATCGACTGCACGGCCTGTTCCGGCAGAGCGGTGCTGTCGACGATCATGGCGTTCAAGCCGCCTGTCTCTGCAATCAACGGTGTCCCCGGGCGCAGATTTTCTGCCATCGCGGCTCGGATTTTCTGGGCCGTTGCGGTCGAGCCGGTAAAGGCGACGCCACCAACCCGTGGGTCGGATGTCAGCGCAGCGCCAACCTCAGGCCCGCCGGGCAAAAGTTGCAGCGCATCAGCGGGCACGCCGGCCTCGTGCAGCAATTGCACCGCACGGTGGGCGATCAGAGGGGTTTGCGGGGCGGGTTTGGCCAGGACCGCGTTGCCGGTGGCCAATGCCGCTGAAATCTGACCGGTGAAAATCGCCAGAGGGAAGTTCCACGGGCTGATACAGGTAAAGACACCAGCCGGGTCCGCGTCCGGGATGCGTGCCGCGTAGTAACGCAGAAAGTCGACCGCTTCGCGTAGTTCGGCCACCGCGTCGGGCAGCGTTTTCCCCGCTTCGCGTGCCAGCAGGGCAAAGAATTCGCCAAAATGCGCCTCATACAGATCTGCGGCGGTGTTCAGCACTTTCGCCCGATCTGCAGCCGGTGCGCGCCAGGGGCTGGCCGAGGCTAAGGCCAGTTCGATATCTTCCGCGCGTGCCGCAGCGACGGTGCCAGGCTGATCTTGTGGCAAGGCCGGGTTGACCACCGGGTGTTTAGGCCCGGGCTGTGATTGGACCGACACCAGTGGTCCAGCTTGCCAGGTGCGGTCCTGAAACGGCATCCTCGCTGCATCGATTAGATCAAGCGTTGGAGTATGATGCAGATCGATGCCGCGCGAATTCGGGCGTTCCGGCGCAAACAACTCTGGCCCCTTGGGCAGATCAGGGCCACCAGCTTGCAGTAACTCAAACGGGTCAGCGGCAACCTCTTGGGGCGAGACATCCTCATCAACAATCTGGTTCACAAAGGACGAGTTCGCGCCGTTTTCCAGCAAACGACGGACGAGATAGGCCAGAAGATCACGATGCGCGCCCACTGGTGCGTAGATACGGCAGCGGGTTTTATGCGCGTCCAAAACCAATTGGTGCAAGGCTTCGCCCATCCCGTGTAGGCGCTGGAATTCAAAGGGTTGGCCCTCGGCCATATGTAGGATTGCGCTGACCGTATGCGCATTATGAGTGGCAAACTGAGGATAGATTCGATCCGTCATCCCCAGCAGTTTGCGCGCGTTCGAGATATAGGACACATCCGTTGCGGCCTTTTTCGTAAAGACCGGAAACCCGTCAATACCTTCGACCTGCGCCCTTTTGATCTCGGTGTCCCAATAGGCCCCTTTGACCAGCCGCACCATAATCTTGCGGTCATGCCGGTTGGCCATCTCGTAAAGCGTATCAATCACCAGCCCCGCGCGCGGACCGTAGGCCTGAACCACGATGCCGAACCCGTCCCACCCCGCCAAAGCGGGATCGGCCAGCACGGTTTCGATGATTTGCAACGACAGAGACAGGCGGTCGGCTTCTTCCGCGTCCACGTTCAACCCCATGCCTGCCGCTTTGGCGAGCAACGCCAAGGCCCGCAGGCGAGGGACCAACTCATCCATCACACGCTTCTCTTGCGCCAGTTCATAGCGCGGGTGCAGGGCGGAAAGCTTGACCGAGATGCCGGGGTTTGCCCGGATGTCATCCTGCGTGCAGGCCTCGGCAATCGCAGCAATCGCGCGCGAATAGGACAGGTGGTAGCGCGCCGCATCGGCTTCGGTCCGGGCGGCCTCCCCCAGCATGTCATAGGAATAGGTATAGCCCTTGCCCTCCATACCCCGAGCACGGGTCATGGCTGATTTTATGTTTTCCCCCAAGACGAATTGGCGACCCATCTCTTTCATCGCGCGGCTGACAGCGGTGCGGATCACCGGCTCGCCCAGGCGCTTTATCGCGCTGCGCAATGCGCTGACGGGTGAGGTTTTGTCTTCGTCCAACACGCGGCCCGTCAGCATCAGCGCCCAGGTTGATGCATTCACCAGCGAAGAGGAGGATTGGCCCAGATGCTTACCCCAGTCCGACGGTGCGATTTTGTCTTCGATCAGCGCGTCAATCGTATCGACATCAGGCACGCGCAACAGCGCCTCTGCCAGACACATAAGCGCCACGCCTTCATCGGTCGACAAGCCGTATTCTCCCAGAAACTCCTCCATCAGACCGGGCGAACTGGCCGAGCGGATATCTTGTACCAACCGGGCAGCAACGACACAGATCGCCTTGCGATCCGCGTGGCTGAGCTTTGCATCTTCAACAAGCTGCGCCAACACTTCGTCTTGGTCAGCATAGGTCAGGGCATCTATCTGGCTGCGTAGCGAATGAGACATGGGTCCTCCGGGCTTTTGAGGAGTATATCCGCGATTTAGCGGGACAATCGCCTGTTCTTTGCTATTGTGTGGGTTGTTGAACTGAATTTCATGAGCTGATCGATGCAAAAAGACTTTCCGGGGCTTGATCGATTTGATCAGTCACTCCTGACGATTCTGGCGGAAGACGGACGGCTTCCCGTTGCCGATATCGCTCGGCGTATTGGCCTGTCGAAATCCCCGACCCAGGCCCGGTTGAAACGGCTTGAGGCCGAAGGCTACATCACTGGGTATCGCGCGATCCTGGATCCCATCCGGCTGGGCCTTGATCACGTGGCTTTTGTCGAAGTCCGCCTCTCGGACACGCGCGAAAAAGCGCTGAGCGAGTTCAACGCGGCGGTTCGCAAAATCCCCGAGATTGAGCAGGCCCATATGATCGCGTCAAACTTTGACTACCTTCTCAAGGTCCGCACAAGGTCGATGTCGGACTATCGGGCTGTATTGGCGGAAAAGATCTCGGGCCTTCCGCATGTGGCCAGCACATCCACCTTTGTTGCGATGGAAGCAGTCAAAGAAACCGGAATGCTTGGGTCTTTGTAACCCGATGAGAGCGTAGAAATTTACGGAGCGGAACAAGGTTGCTACGCACGGTGATCATCGCCAAGTGGTGGCTAAACTGAGCAGGATTTCACCAAGCGGTCACTATTATTGCGCAGCGTTTCGTCAATGTATTGAAACATCCGCCTATAGATTGGAATAGATGGCCTATTGAGCTACGATGCAACTCAAACGGTAGTGTATACGGCCTCGCCAGCGTCGAAAGGTGGATGAAACAATGCCAGTTTTTATTACTCTTACCGATGCTGACACGACAGATCCCGCGTTCTGGGCTGCGCAGGATATTGGTCCTGACAGCACTATTGATGCATCCGGGTTGAGCCGAAGCATCCAGGTCACCATGACCGGGAACTCAATTACGTTCACGGATACCAGAACGGGTACTGTTACGACCTACACAGACGCCGATCTGGCCGGGGGGTCGTTTAGCCAATTTGTTGAATATACAGGCAATGCCAACGACGACAACATAAGTGGTTCTGTTGGTCTGAATGCGGGTGGGTACAGCGGTGGTGCGGGTGACGATACCCTGACCGATACGGGCTCACTCGGCGGAAGTATCCGGGGTGGCCAGGGCAATGATACCCTTCAAGGCGGGTCTGGAAACAACAATATTTTCGGAAATGCAGGCGATGACATCCTGCGCGGTGGGTCTGGCAATAATATCCTCAGCGGTGGTGCTGGAAGCGATACGCTTTTTGCCGAGGATGGCAGTGGGAACCTGGATGGCGGATCTGGGGCCGATACCATTCACGCTGGATTGAATACGACTTTCGTGACCGGCGGGAGCGGAAACGACACACTTATCCTACCAGCCGGATCGACCTTTGCGCCGTTTTCACCAGGTGCCAGTGGCGGGACGGCCACGCTGCCGAACGGGCGGACATTCACTTATGTAAACATCGAGAATGTTGAAATTGCATGTTTCACGGCTGGAACCCTGATCCGAACACCCGAAGGCGAACGCCCGATCGAAGAGCTTGAGGTCGGTGATCTTGTAGAAACGTTGGACAATGGTGCGCAGCCTGTCCGATGGATTGGAAAGCGCTCGGTCGACGGCCAAGGTAAACATGCTCCGATCCGCTTTGAACCCGGTTCGATCGGCAACCGACGTGCGTTGTGCGTTTCGCCACAGCACCGTGTTCTGGTGTCGGGCTGGCGGTGTGAACTGTTCTTTCACAGCGACGAAATGTTGTGCGCGGCAAAGCACTTATGTGATGGTGAGACGATCCGACAAGCGCCGTGTGAAACTGTCAACTATGTACATATCATGTTCGACCGGCACGAGATTGTGGAGTGCGAAGGGGCACGGCTTGAAAGCTTTTTCGCAGGTGAGCATATCTTGCACGCCAACCGCGCCGTCTATGATGAATTGATCGAAATTTTTCCGGAACTGGCGACAAAAAAGGGCGCGCCGATACCCGCGCGCCCGTTTCTGCGAAATGCTGAAGCTTCGCTTTTGATCTAGCCTGATGACCAAATGCCAATGGCTTGGCGCTGTTTCAAGCCGCATATGAATTTCAACCGCTTGTCGGCCTCAGGACATGTCTTCAGAGGCAGACAGCGAGATACGTGACCAGACCGCATCGTGATCCGACAGGGGCCTGTTGGTTGCGTCAAGCGAAGCCACCTTGCCAACTTCGACCGGCGAAACACCCCGGCCAGCAATCCAATCCAGCTTCATCACGCGGTCCGGGTGCGGCGTAATCAGGCTTGGCCGCGTGGTATGCCCTTCGGCGGTAAAGTCCCAGCTATAGCCCCGCGCTTCTGCCGCCTGAAACAGCTTTTCTCCGCGCCAGTCAAAATCGGGTGGCACATGGTTGCCGGTATTCAGGTCACCGCCAATCACAACAGGTCCGGTGGGCGAGAAATCCTCGATCGCGTCCAGCAAAATCTCGAATTGGCGCAGGCGAAAACAGCTGTCTGCGTTGCTTTCCAAATGGGTCGACACCACGGTCAGCGGCCCTTTTTCGGTCGGCAATTCGGCCAAAATCGCCATGCGACCACCCACGCGTGGCTGTTCGGGGTCAGATGCACCCGACTCGACTGCAAACCAGTGGCCCGCTTCATCCAGACGCACCATCGCGGTGCGCGAGAACGGTACCGAGGATAAGATCGCGTTGCCGTGCCACCCCTTGGTGTTGAAACTGTCGATGCACAAAGCACGTTCCGTGGGGCCACCGAGATCAAGCTCATGAAACTCGACGGCAAACGCATAGGCCATGCCCATTTCTGCGGCGAACTCTGCCGTGGTGTGGCGCTGTGCCGTGCGCGCCATGCCGTGATCGACCTCTGACAACAGGATCACATCCGGCTTCAGGGGCGAAAGGTGCTGTGCAGAGGCCTCGGGGAAGAGGCAGCGTTCCACATTCCAGGCCACAATTGTCAGTTCAGCGGGCAACGTGTCGGCAGACGCGGTGCCGCCCAGCTGTACGGCATTCATAGCGGGGATATTTGCCAACAAAGATTTGTGAGCATCCGCAGTACGCGGTGACGTCAAAATGCGGGTGCGCACTGCCTCTGAGATTGTCGGCAGGTCTGAAAGAATGTTGGTGATCACAAGGATTTCCCCGTTTGCGTATCAAACAGATGCAACGTCTCTGGTCTCAGGGTTATGTTGGTCACACCGGGCGCGGCCTCGACATCCTTGCCCACATGGACGGTAAAGGGCTGGCCGCCAAGCTCGCCATGCAACAGGCGGTGTGCGCCAAGCTCCTCAACGATCGAAACCGCAAATGGCGTTTGTCCCTGCTCGGACAGCACCACATCCTCGGGGCGCACGCCCAACTGCACCGGGCCTTGTGCGCTTGTCTGCGCGGTGCCCAGCACGGTGCTGCCATTGACACGGATTTCACCGGCTTCGACGCGCGCGTCCAGCAGATTCATCGGCGGTGCGCCCATGAACGAGGCCACAAAGGTCGAGGCGGGGTTGTGATAGATCTCGGCCGGGGTGCCGATCTGTTCGATCTCCCCGCCGTTCAGAACAATGATCCGGTCAGCCATGGTCATGGCTTCGACCTGATCATGGGTCACATAGATCGAAGTCACGCCCAAACGGCGCTGCAACGCCTTGATTTCAATCCGCATCTGGTTGCGAAGCTTGGCATCAAGGTTCGAGAGCGGCTCGTCAAACAAAAACAGCGCAGGGTCGCGCACTACTGCGCGCCCCATGGCCACTCGCTGCCGTTGACCGCCCGATAGCTGCGAGGGTTTGCGATCCAGCAACTCGGTCAGGTTCAGCATCTTGGCCGCTTCCTGAACCTTGGCCTCTATATCGGGTGCCGAGGTGCCGCGGTTCTTGAGGCCATAGCCGATATTCTTGCGCACGGTCTTATGCGGGTAGAGCGCATAGTTCTGGAACACCATCGCGATATCGCGGTTGGCCGGGTCAACGTCATTCACACGTGTCTCACCGATCTTGAGATCACCTGTGGTGATCTCTTCCAGCCCGGCGATCATCCGCAATAGGGTGGATTTGCCACAGCCCGAGGGCCCAACAAGCACAACGAATTCGCCATCTTTGATCTGGATATTTGCCGGTTTGACGGCTTCAAACCCGTTTGGATAGGTCTTGCCGACCTGGGCCAGAGTAACATTTGCCATTTCGGTTTCCTTTTGTGCCCGCGTGCCAAGCGGCCTGTGGGCGAGTTATGTCTGAAGCACGGGGCCTATTTGTCGGACTCGGTCAGGCCCTTGACGAACCAGTTCTGAAAGAAGAGCACGATCAGAACCGGTGGCAGCATCGCGATGATGGCAAGCGCCAGCGCCTGGCCGTATTCGGGGATCGAGTTTGCATCGATCATCGACTGGTAGATCTGCTTGATGCCGCGCACCAGGGTGAATAGCCCCTCATCGGTGGTGATCAGTGTGGGCCACAGATACTGGTTCCAGCCGAACACGAACATGATGATGAAGATCGCCGCAATCATTGTCTGGGACAGGGGCACCAGAATATCGATGAAGAACTTCACCGGCCCGGCTCCGTCAATGCGCGCGGCTTCAGCCAGCTCTTCAGGGACCGAGCGGAAGAATTGGCGGAAAAAGAACGTCCCCGTCGCCGAAGCAATCAGCGGGATGATCAGGCCGGAATAGGTGTTAGCCAACCCCAGACGCTGGATTGCCTCGAACGAGGGCAGGATCCGCACTTCCAGCGGCAATAGCAGCGTGGTGAAGATGATCCAGAAGGCAAAGGTGGCAAAGCGCAGCCGGAAATAGACCAGCGCATAGGCGGCCAGCATCGAGATGATGATCTTGCCGATGGCAAAGCCAAAGCCCAGGATCATCGAGTTCTTGAGCATCACCATCCCGTCGACGGTCGCGGTAAACCCGCCTTTTTCAAACATGGCCTTGCCATAGTTCTCGGCAAAGTGGTCGCCGGGCAGGAATTGGATCCCGTTGCGCGCAATATCCACCGCGCTGTGGGTCGAAGTGATGAAGATCAGCGCCACAGGAACCAGCATGAACAGGGCGCCCAGGATCAGGATCGTGTGGTCAAAGATCGGCTCCCACCGGATCGGGCGGCGCGGGGCGGGGGTGGTGATGTCAGTGCTTTCAGCGATCGCCATGGGGCACCTCTTAACTATAGTGAATACGGCGTTCGATCAGCCGGAACTGAAAGACCGTCAAAACAAGGACAACAACCATCAGCACAACCGATTGCGCCGAGGACCCGCCCAGATCGTTGCCGCGGAAACCGTCCATATAGACCTTGTAGACAAGGGTCATGGGGTTGTTGCCAGGCTCACCTTTGACAAGCGTGTCGATGATGCCGAACGTGTCGAAAAGGGCGTAGGTGATATTGATGATCAACAGGAAAAAACCGGTGGGTGCCAGCAGCGGGAAGGTGATATCCCAAAAACGCCGCGTACCTGATCGGTTGTCGATCATGGCCGCTTCGCGGACCGAGCGGGGGATGGATTGCAGCCCCGACAGGAAAAAGATGAAATTGACCGGCACCTGCTTCCATACGGCGATGATCACATAGGCCGTCGCGGTCGAGGTATTGTCGACCAGAATGCGGAAATCCCAGCCCAGGGCCTGGAAGAAATCCGTCAGCGGCCCATTGTGTTGGTGAAACAGCAAGATGCCCATGAAACCCGCCACAGGTGGTGCGATGGCATAGACCCACATCAGCAAGGTGCGATAGGTTCGGGCTCCGCGGATAACTTTGTCTGCCTTCACCGCCAAAAGCAAAGCGATGGCAAGCGAGAAAAACGTCACCAAAGCCGTAAAGATCAGCGTGAACCAGGTGGTGCGCAGATATTCGGAGCTTTTGGCAAGATCGGTATAGTTCTCGGCACCCACAAAGGTCGAGCCGAAGCCGAACGGGTCTTGCAGGTAAAAGGACGACTGGATCGCCCAGCCCGCAGGCCAATAGAAAAAGATCGCGATGATCGTCAGCTGAGGCAGCAACAGTGCCACCGGTAGCCAAACATTTGTAAATCCGGCGCGTTTCACGTCGAGCCCCTTGCAGTCAAAGGTCAATGGCCGACACAGGTGCGGCCATTGACAAGGTTTTGGAGAAGGCGACTAGCCTTGCGTACGCGCAAAGCGCTCGAGCAGCTGGTTGGCTTCTTCCTGGATGGTCGCGAACGCTTCGTCCACGGTGGTCTCACCCGTCAGGATGCGGCCGTATTCGCGGTTCATCACGTCACGGATCTGGACGTAAAAGCCCATACGATAGCCGCGGGTAAACTCACCAGCAGGCAGGCTGAGCTGTTCGATGCCAACCTCGGCGGCCGGGAACTTTTCGTAGTGGCCGTCTTCTTTGGCCAGCGCATAGGCCGCATTCGTGATCGGCACATAACCGGTTGCCTCATGCCAGAAATACTGGGTGTCGGCTGCGGTCAGGAAGCGGAAGAATTCCGCAGTGGCCTTGTTTTCTTCGTCAGACTTGCCCGCCATCGCGAACAGAGCGGCGCCACCGATAAAGGTTTGGGTGGGCTCGGCGGCTACTGCTTCCCAGTAAGGCAGCATCGTGGCCGAGAACTCAAAGCCCAGATCTTTGGCAACCAGACCGCCAAAGGAACCTGACGAGCCCAACCACATGGCAACTTCACCATCTTCAAACGGCTTGGCGTTGTCGCCCCAGCCGGTGCCATACCATTCAAAGAACTCTTTGTCCTGCCAATCGGTCAGGGCGGTGAAATGAGCTTTGATGGCCGGATGATCAATCATGATCTCGGTGTCGGTGCCATCATAGCCGTTGTTGTTCGACGCAAATTGCAGGTTGTGGCGCGAAAAGAAGTTCTCGGTGAAGATCCAGGGCAGGTGCGACTGGCTCAGCGCGATGTAACCGGCATCCTTGAGGGCTGGCGCTGTGACCTCTTGGAACTCTTCCCAGGTCTTGGGCGGGGTGACGCCGGCCTTTTCCAGCGCGTCAACATTGTAATAGAGGATCGGAGTTGACGAGTTGAACGGCATCCCGATCATTTTGCCGTCGCTGTCGGCATAGAAATAACGGACACCGGCAATATAGTCGTTGATGTCGAAATCAACACCATTGTCGGCCAGCAGATCCTGAACCGGGATTGTCGCGCCCTTTGCGCCGATCACAGTGGCAGCACCGGCATCAAACACCTGCATTATGTTGGGTTGTTCACCGGCACGGAAAGCCGCGATACCAGCGGTCAGCGTCTCTTCGTACGAGCCTTTGAAGACCGGGGTGATCTTATAGTCGTCCTGGCTGGCGTTGAAATCTTCGGCCAGCTGATTCACCGTTTCACCCAATTGGCCGCCCATCGCGTGCCAGAAGGTGATTTCCGTTTCCGCGAAAGCTGCCTGGCCTGCAAATGACAGGGCGAGGCTTGCAGCGCCGAGTTTGAGAAGTTTCATTTAGCTACTCCATGTAGTTTGCCCGCAAAACGGGGCGATATCGGGCGCGAACCTTGGTTTTTTCCAAGCGTCCGGCGACCGATTGAATTGTGGAAAGGGAAAAGAACTTGCCCCCGAATGCACGAATGTGCACACGTGTTCACATAGACTCGTTTTGTAACGGAACTGCGACGTTTTGGATTCGTGTTTGTTACATTTGCGTCGCCCGAAGGAGCAGATTGAACATGGCGGGAAACTCTGACAGCCCAGTGCGGCCAAAGCGTGTCACAGCGCAGATGGTAGCGGATCTGGCCGGAGTGTCGCGATCAGCGGTCTCGCGTGCGCTGAACGGCGGCGGCTATGTTGACGCCCAGAAACGAGAGCAAATCGTCAAAGCCGCAGCCGAGCTTGGGTATCAGCCCAACGCGCTTGCAGCCACTTTGCAAGGCGGTGCATCGCGCCTGGTTGCGGTTGTTGCGGGAGATATTCGAAATTTGCATGATAGCAACTTTGTCTTCAGACTGTGTGAAGGTCTGAACCGGCAGGGGTTTTGGCCCTTGGTCATCACCGGAACGCAGACCGCTTCGGGAATCACCGTCGAAGACGCGCTGCGGTTTCCCTTGGATGCGATTGTCGTTCGTGGCGGCAGCATGACCGAGGCTTTGGTCGATCGCTGCGGCAAACTAAACATACCAATGATCTGTTATGGCCGTAGCATCGAGAACGCAAAAGCTGACGCTGTCTGTTGCGAAAACGCAGCTGGAACGCGCAAAGCCACCGAACTGCTTTTGGCCAAAGGTCGAAAAAAATTTGGGTTCATAAGCGGGCCCCAAGGCTTTTTCTCGTCCGATCAGCGGCGGCGTGGTCTGATCGAGACATTGGATCAGGCTGGACTGAGCCTGAGCTTTGAGCATCCCGGCGATTTTACGGTCGACGGGGGATTTGCAGCGGCGCAGGCAATGATCGCTTCAGGTGAGACCATCGACGCGCTGATTTGTGCCAATGATGCGTCGGCCATCGGCGCGTTGGGGGCGCTTCGGTCTTGCAACATAGATGTCCCAAGCCAGATGTCTGTGATCGGATTCGATGACGCCGAGATGGCGCGGTGGCCCATGTTCGCGTTGACGACGGTCCAAAATCCGATTGATTTGATGGTCGAAACGATCCTGGATCTGATCCAAAGGCGTATTACCGCGCCGGAAAGGCCTGCCAAAACCGTGACTGTCATGCCCGAGATCCTATTGCGGGAAACCCATTAGCGCGGCTTTTTTAGTTTGAAATCTGACGTCGGATCGACGCTGATTTTCGGGAGCATCCCAATGAAACAGGTCTGGCTGAAATTGCGCGAAACTCCGACGAGGATCCACTTGACCTCGTCTTGGGTATGACATAAACCCGCGCAGGCTGAGCGGGCGTCGTATACTGGCTATTACCTCAGCCTTCCAAGCTGATGAAGCGGGTTCGATTCCCGCCGCCCGCTCCAAAACACTCAGCTTGATCCATTGTTTGACAAACACGTTCCGCGCTTTTGCGGTTTCGACCTTTCGGTGAGTATTTGGATCGAGCGCGGGCGACGCGTTGCGTCAAATGGCCTTAGCCCAACACCGAATTTCCACCATAAGCTTGACGCTGCGCGTCGGCGCAGCCAAGAAGCTGATCAACACGTGTGAACCCGTGTGACAGATAATCGAACAAGGGCCAAACATGGCAAGACCACCTTCCGCAAATCGAGCCAACATGCCCGCTCCGGGTGCAGACCAAGAGCGTGAAGGTTCCAGGAAGTTCGGCGTGCTGGCCTCGTTATGGCCTTTCATGCGTCCTTACAAGGTGCTGATGATCGGGGCGACGCTGGCCTTGATCGTGACGGCTGGGATGACGCTGACACTGCCAGTGGCGGTGCGGCGTGTGGTCGATCATTTCCGTATCGAAGATGGCGAGCTGCTGGATTGGTATTTTCTGGCCGCGCTGGGCATCGCTGCCGTTCTCGCGGTTGGTACCGGCATTCGCTATGCGCTGGTGACGCGTCTGGGCGAACGGGTTGTGGCCGATATTCGCAAAGCGGTCTTTGACCGCGTGATCGGTATGAGCCCGGAATTCTACGAACGTATCATGACCGGAGAGGTCCTGAGCCGTATCACCACGGACACCACGCTGATCCAATCGGTTCTGGGATCCTCTGTGTCCATTGCTTTGCGCAATATGTTGATGTTCTTTGGCGGGCTTGTGCTGATGTTGCTGACCTCGGCCAAACTGACTTTGCTGGTTTTGCTGCTGATCCCCATTGTCATTGTCCCGATCCTGCTGCTGGGTCGCCGTTTGCGTGCGATCAGCCGCGAAAACCAGGACTGGATTGCTGCCTCGTCGGGCAATGCGGGCGAGGCGTTGGGCGCGGTTCAGACCGTGCAGGCCTTTACTCATGAACAAGAAAGCCGCAGCCAGTTTTCCGAGATGACAGAAACCTCGTACCGCGTCTCGCTACGGCGTATTCAGGCGCGCGCGGTCCTGACGGTCATCGTGATCTTTTTGGTGTTTTCCGGTGTCGTCGGCGTGTTGTGGATGGGGGCCAATGATGTGCGCAACGGGGTGATGACCGAAGGCGTTCTGATCCAGTTCGTGATCTACTCGATCATCATGGCGGGATCGGTCGCCGCGCTGTCGGAAATCTGGAGCGAATTGCAGCGCGCCGCAGGCGCGACTGAACGGCTGGTCGAATTGCTGAATGCCAGTGACACGGTAGCCGATGTTGCAACGGCGCAAATGTTGCCGACGCCGGTGCGTGGTGAAATCGGGTTTCATGATGTGACCTTCCATTACCCTTCGCGCCCCGAAACCGCTGCGCTGAATGATCTGACACTGACAGTTCAGCCGGGTGAGACGGTTGCGTTTGTGGGCCCTTCGGGCGCGGGGAAAACCACTGTCATTCAGCTTATTCAACGCTTTTACGATCCCGAGCAGGGGCAGGTCACCTTGGACGGGGTCGATCTACGGGAGCTGCGCCGTTCGGATTTCCGCCAACACATTGCCCTGGTGCCACAAGACCCAGTGATCTTCGCCGCCTCGGCGCGCGATAATATCCGGTTTGGCCGGCTGCATGCCTCAGATGCCGAGGTAGAGGCCGCTGCCCGCGCCGCCGCCGCGCATGATTTCATCGCGGCGCTGCCAGAAGGCTATGACAGTTTTGTCGGTGAACGCGGCGTGATGCTGTCAGGCGGACAAAAGCAACGCATCGCCATTGCGCGCGCCATATTGCGGGACGCCCCGGTTTTGCTTCTGGATGAGGCGACCTCGGCGCTGGATGCCGAAAGCGAACGCGCCGTGCAGGGCGCCTTCGACCAAATGCGCGCCGGGCGAACAACACTGATCGTTGCGCACCGGTTGGCGACGGTGAAAAAGGCCGACCGGATCGTGGTGCTGGAAGACGGCCGGATCGTGGCTCAGGGTACCCATGACGATCTGGTTGCTCAGGATGGTCTGTATGCCCGTCTGGCGCGCCTGCAATTCACGGATGGTGTCGTCGCCGCCTAAGTTGACGCACGGGCATTTGCGGTTGGCCGTAGCGTTATTCTACTCTTTCTTGCGCTTCAGGGCTAAGCCGTTGCTTGCGCGCGGTTTGATTTGCTCCCATCTTTGATAGGGCAATGATCCCCTGCGCACAGCGGGAGAGAATGGGAGGAAACACATGGCCTTTGTAGGTAAGGAAGACAAAGCGCGCATTGAACAGGAAATGCCGTGGGAAGATAGGGACCTGCCGGTCACATTCCATCAGCTTTTGTCACGCACGGCGCAAAAGTTCCCCGACCACAATGCCATCAGCTTTCAGCTTTTGTCCGGCCCGACCGACAAGGCCGAGACCCTGACCTGGTCGCAATTGCTGGGCAAGGTCAATCAGGCAGCCAACCTGTTCCGGTCATTGGGTGTAGGGGAAAAGGATGTGGTGGCCTATGTGCTGCCCAACTGCAACGAGACGTTGGTGACCATGATGGGGGGTGCCGTTGCGGGGATCGTGAACCCGATCAACCCACTTCTCGAGCCCGAACAGATCGCTGCCATCCTGCGTGAAACTGGGGCCAAGGTTGTGGTGACGTTGAAGTCTTTCCCCAAGACAGACGTGGCCCAAAAGGTCGCGGAGGCCGTGCGTCATGCGCCCGCTGTGAATACCATTCTGGAAATTGACCTGAACCGTTATCTCACGCCACCAAAGTCTTGGCTTGTTCCTTTCCTGCGCCCAAAGATGGGCGACAAAGAAAACCTGGCCCATGCGGATTACAAGAATTTCAATGCGGAACTGAACAAACAGCCGACAACGCTGACATTCGCCGACGGATCCGAGGACCGCGTTGCCTGTTACTTCCATACTGGTGGAACAACAGGCATGCCAAAGGTTGCACAGCACAAGTATTCCGGCCTTATCTACAACGGCTGGTTGGGCAATACGCTGCTTTTCGACGAAAATGACGTCATCATGTGCCCATTGCCGATGTTCCACGTCTTCGCCGTCCATGTGATCGTGATGGCGGCCGTGTCTTCGGGTGCGCATGTCATCTTCCCCACGCCTGCAGGCTATCGCGGGGACGGGGTTTTCGACAACTTCTGGAAACTGATCGAACGCTGGAAAGTCTCGTTCATTATTACAGTACCAACGGCTATATCGGCCAAGATGCAGCGCCCGGTCGATGCAGATATCTCGAGTGTGAAAACGGCCTTCTCGGGCTCTGCTCCGCTGCCGGTCGAGTTGTTTCGGCGTTTCGAAGAGGCGACGGGTGTCACCATTGTCGAAGGCTATGGCCTGACCGAAGCGACATGTCTGGTGTCGTGCAACCCGGTTGATGGTGAAAAGAAAATCGGCTCGATCGGTATCCCGTTCCCCTATACAGACGTCAAGATCCTGCAGGATGGGACCGATGGTCCGACAGAATGCGGCACCGATCAGATCGGTGAGATCTGCATCTCGAACCCTGGCGTCTATCCGGGCAATACCTATACCGAAGCCGACAAGAACGTGGGGCTGTATCACTTCGACAAATATCTGCGTACCGGCGATCTGGGGCGGTTTGACGAGGATGGCTACCTTTGGATCACGGGCCGCGCCAAGGATCTGATCATCCGGGGTGGGCACAATATCGACCCGGCAGAGATCGAAGAGGCGTTGCTGGGGCACGAGGCCGTCGCCTTTGCCGGAGCCATTGGTCAGCCGGATGCCCATGCGGGCGAGGTGCCTTGCGCCTTTGTCGAACTGGTCGATGGGGCCTCGGCGACCGAACAGGAATTGATGGAATACTGTAAGGTGCATGTTCACGAACGGGCCGCACAGCCCAAGCATATGACCATTTTGGACGAGCTGCCGAAAACTGCCGTTGGCAAGGTGTTCAAGCCTGACCTGCGCAAGCAGGCGATCACACGCGTCTATAACACCGCGCTCGATGAGGCGGGCGCCGCCGCACGGGTGGTCTCGGTCATCGACGACAAAAAGCGCGGACTGGTCGCGCAACTTGACGCGAACGGAACTTCGGAAGACGATGTTGCCAAAGTGCTGGGCGCCTTTACCCGGCCGTGGGAGTGGTCAAGCTAAACCCGGAGGGACAATGGACTATGAACGCCTGATCGACGAAGAGACCTGGGCGTTCATTCGTCGCACGGCTGAAAGCTATCCCGACGATGCGGTCGATATGACTGTTGCCGATCAGCGGCGCGTCTATGACGCAATGTGCGCTGACTTTAGACAACCGCGTCCCGCTGGGGTTGCGACACAAGACCTTTCGGCAGACGGTGTTTCCGTACGTGTCTATACTGCAGGCCACCCCACACGCACCGTTGTCTATTTCCACGGCGGAGGTTTTGTCGTGGGCGGGTTGGACAGCCACGATGATGTCTGCGCCGAGATTTGTGCGCAAACGGGGTATCGCGTCGTGTCGGTCGACTATCGGTTGTGCCCGGAACATGTCCACCCGGCGCAGTTTCAGGACGCATGGGCTGCGACACGCTGGGCTGCTGCTGAATTTGGTGATCCGTTGGTCCTGGCCGGTGACAGCGCGGGTGGCAACCTGGCTGCTGCGACAGCGCATCACGCGCGCGGGCAGGGCCTTGAGATACTGGGGCAAGTGCTGATCTATCCAGGTTTGGGCGGAGATCGAACCAAGGGGTCGTATGTCGAACACGCCCATGCACCGCTTTTGACGCTGGATGACATAAAATTCTACGAAACTGTCCGCTGTGCAGACGGCACCCCGGACGGTGATCCAACATACGCGCCCCTGCATGACACTGATTTTTCGCACCTGCCACCAACCGTGGTTGTAACTGCTGATTGCGACCCGATCCGCGATGACGGTCCCGAATACTGTGATCGGATCACGGTAGCAGGTGGCCATGCCCATTGGATCAACGAACCCGGTCTTGTCCACGGATACCTTCGGGCGCGTATGACTGTGAAAAGGGCGGCGGACAGTTTCGAGCGGATCTCGGTCGCTATTGAGGCTTTGGGGCAGGGGATCTGGCCATATGACTAGTGGGCCTCGATGAGAAACGGTTCAGCTTTCATCGTATCTGCAACCGGTGCGCCAAGGCGGTTCAGGATCGTGGGCGCCAATTGCAGCTGGTCGATCACCGTATCGGCCTCTGGCCCGTCCGCGTCACCAAAGTAGTAAAGCGCCGTCTCCTGTTGCAGCGGGTCGCGCCCGCCATGATGCCCGCGCGCGTCTTGCCCGTGGTCGGCGGTCACGATCACCTCGTACCCCAGTTGCCGCCAGCGCGGGATGAAAGGGGCCAGCATCTCGTCCATGACGAAACAGGCGTGATCCATTTCAGCGCAATCATGGAAGAACCGGTGGCCCATACTGTCCAGAGTGCAGCTGTGCAGGATGCCGTAGTTAAGGCCAAAGCGCAGGCACAGATTGGTGAGCGTGCCAAAAAGATCGACATCTGACGGTGTCATCTGATTGGCTTTGCCATAGCCGGTCATCGAATGGAACCGACCATGATTGATGGTCGAGCTTTCGGGCTCATCATATTCCACGTCGCGCACATAGTCGAACGGGTGGCGATTGAAAAACCCGGACCAGAAGCTGTGGGTCACGGCACCTGTAATGCCACCTGCCGCGCGCACCTGGCTGAAGATATCTTTGTGACCCAACCGAAAGACATTTCCGTTCCCGGTACAGCCATGCTCCTGCGGTGTCACACCCGTATGGATCGAGGCATAGCAACTGGCCGAAGTTGAAGGCAGAACCGAGCGCAGTTTCCAACTGCGGGCCGCGCCGCTGTCGACCCAGCCCTCAAGATTGCCAAACAAACGGCGGAAGTTACGGTAAGGCACTCCGTCAAGGATGATCAGCAGCAGTTTGCGGTCCATATCCGGCGTCCTTGTTCAATGCTGTTGAAGTCTGTTTGACGCGCCTCGCGGTCATCGGCAACGCAAAAAGCGACATCTTTTGCAACCAGATCGCGTCCGCCACATGCCGCGATTGTGAATGCGCCCAACAGCGTAAGCGAATACAATTCTGGCCTGGGAAAATGAACAGGTCGGACGATGGCTAAGGTTTCGAAACGTAAAAAGGCTCAATTGCAAAAAGCAAAAGAGGTGAACGCGCAAGGCGCATCGCGTCGCGACGTTCTAAGGCTGGCTCGAAACGGCGCAATTGCAGCTGCCGTCGTGGGTGGCGGCAGCTTTTTCATGATGCGCTCGGTTCGCGCCATGCAGGCTGAACAAGACCTGTCGCGTGTCGGGCAGGGTACGCCGGTGGTCGTGCAGGTTCATGACCCGCAATGCCCGACTTGCAATGCGTTGCAACGCGAAGCGCGCAAGGCAATGAAGCAGTTCACCGAGGATGAAATGCTCTATCTGGTTGCCGATATCAGCCAGCAAGACGGTGCAGGTTTTGCCAACCGCTACGGCGTCCCGCATGTCACGTTGCTGTTGTTTGACGGTGAGGGCACATTGCGCGAAACCCTACACGGCATGCGAGATCAAGAGGAACTGGAACCCATCCTGGTGCGTCACTTTCAGCAGTTTGGGTAGAAGGATTGGGTGAACTTGCAGTTAGAACAGTGTTGTCTGCTTTGAGCCTATTTCGACCGATGCCGCACTCTACACCAAGTTCAGCTTTTCAGAATAGCAATTGACTTAGATGTACTCCAACTCACTGCCCTTTGGTTAGCATCTTCTTCAATATTGTGTTCGTACTTTCAAGTGCCTTTGACCGGCGCGCATCAGACACCTACACTCCGGTGTACTCGCATAGCCACTTGTGGAAGGTCGCATCGTTAATCTCGAACTTGCGGCACAAGTTCTTTGCGCCCAGATCAGCTTGGTGCTCCTTTAGAATGCCAATGATCTGTCCTTCACTGAGACGGCGTCTCTTCATCGTCTGTCTCCTGAGTTGGAGAACAGGCTACCCAAATCGAGCAAATTTCACGGGATCAGGTCAATCTTCGCAAGGGCTCCGCTCAGCAGGCATTGACTGCAACCTAATCGCGAGAAAAAGCCACGAATGGATTATGCACTCAAACGGCACGGATCAGGGAACTGCGTTACAACCGGTTTGAAAACTATTCGACTAGCACAAACCTAAGAACAAGCATGCTCGTTAATTGCCAAAGGTTTGCAACACATCCACGCCTAATGCTGCAAACAGTCTTTTTTTGCCAGTTCGATAACAATTCTTACACCGTCACTTTCGGAAACATACCGGCTCCAACCCATTCTGTAAGTGTTCAATCCGCCATCACCATTAAAGTACTCGGCGGCAATCTCACCTGTAGGGCTCAAGATAACGAGCCGGCCAAAATTTTCTTCCTCTACCATCCAAGAGCCGTCATCCATTCGGTCGAACAAGCCTTCAGAGATTGTACGAATTTCGGCGCGCTCAAAGTCTTTACGCAATAAATCCTCGACGACACCCTTTTCAAAATCGAAAATCATAATGCTATTAGCGCCATCCACTTGTGGCAAAGCACGTATATTGATCGTGCTGTTATCATAGATAGCTATTCTATTTTCATCGAGTATGTCGACATCGTGCTGAAATCGCCACGGACCAGTTTTATACCAAAGCACTTCATCCGTCGAAGGCCGATAAAGCAGAACCAATGATTTGTGCCGCATACTCAAGAATAGATCACCTTCTTTCCAATGAGGTCCGCTTTCATAGACTGGTTGGATATCGTTCAGGTGAAGTGGATCCGGGTCATAGGAGCCGCTCATGGAAAACAGAAGATGCCCCAGCCCATTCTTCAGCAAGATATTTGGAACCGATCTTTCAAGTACGACTTCACCTTCCTGGTTCAGGGCGACAATCGTGTCATCGCGGAAATCCGATCGAACCCTGGCTATTTCGGTGGGCAGGCGTGTTCCGGGAACCCAGACTAGGCCTTTGGGGCCTAATTCGGTAGAATGGTGGAAGCCGCCGGTTGTGAAGGCGGTTCGTTGACCACATTGGTCAATTTGTAAAAGGGAGGTGTAGTGGTCTTTTACGATCAAGGCTCCATTGGGCAGTACCAGCGGGTGAATGGAACGAAAAATCTCATTGTCGATTGCCTCTGACTGATCGTGAAATGGATGAACCTCCTGATCTGCGAAAACAAGCTCAGCATCGATGGGCCACTCGTGAACTATTTCGAATTCTGGAAGCGCTACCAATTCTACGCGATGGTGGCGTGAGACGCCGTCGTAGCGGCTTAGCAATATGTATCCGGTGAGATCAGAAACCAAGTTCTCATCGCGTACAACCCATCCGTCCTGACCATGAAATCTGGGTGCCTCGCCCCAAATCGTCGACATACGATCGTGGTTGATACTCTGGAAGACATCTCGGGCATTGGACGGAAGATTCGCGATTCCAAATGCGAGTTCGCCAAGCGCGCCATACTTATCGTGCCCATTCATGTGGTTTCGGAGGACGGTTCCAAAACCGATCAACACGAGACCAAATCCAAGGAAAACTAGGACCAATACCCAAGCCTCGATTTTCTTAAATAGAAGCTTCTCCATCTACGAACCTCCTGAGCATGATGGTGTTATCTTTTGGTTGGCGCTTAATTTCAGGACTAAATTCATCTTATGGCAAGGGCGGAAAGCGCTTCGTATTGATCTGTCGCGCGTTTGAGCAATGGCTTCGAAAACAAGGTATCGGGTCTTTCGTCGGGAACATTTCGAAAGAAGCCTGACAGGTCATGTCGATCTGCGTAACCGACTCGGTTCACTAACGCGTCCATCGTCGACTTGGGCGCGGTGCGCAGATCATCTTGAGTGACGAAAATAACGTCGTCAGCATGACGCGCGATGCTTTGAAACGCGCAAAGCCAATAGGACAGCCAGTAGTCCGCACTCGATAGATTTCTCTCGAGTTGATCGACACCTTCAAATAACAGGGGGCGGTGCAATTCGCCGAACTCAAAATGCCCGATGTCATGCATGTACTTTTTGACAAACGGGTCCCTTTGGTGAAGGAATTTGAAATTTTCGTGCTGACGCATCAGTGATGCACAATGCGCGGCCGGATGACGAATAGGAACAACGATCTTACAGCTTGGGAACATCTTTGGAAGTAGACCCAGACGTGCGATATTCGCATTGTTCTTTGAGACATAGCGCCAGTCACCACTTTCTGACTGTGACTGCCTGAGGTAGATGATTTTCTTGAAATGGCGCTGGATATCTTCGGTTGCCGCCGCAGACGCACTTTTTGGACCCCAGCATTCGATACCATCCTCTAGGTATTTTTCCGGCCAGTGAAGCTTCCACAGAACTTCTTCAAAGGCCTCTGGGGTATCTAGATCAATCTCAAGGCCATCGCCGTGCGCCCGCTCGCGCCGTGTGACTGCACGCTTTGCGCTTAGGCGCGACCATATTACGGGTGCCGTGACAAAGGGCATATCGCGATATAGATGAGTGGCAGACCCGGGCAGATCACATAACGCATTCAGGACAGCCGTTGTACCTGCGCGCGCGAGCGATGTCACAAATATCGGAGGGGCCATGTCGACATTGGCAATCTTGCGAGCAGCAAAGTGATCGTCCAGTTTGCCTGCTACACGCAGCACGCTAGCGCCTGAAAAGGCCAGTGTGTGAAGCGTTTTGTCGTTAATGCTCTGATCGTTCGAGCTTTGGTGCGCGTTGGCATCATCATTAACCGAATTTTTACTGGAACGGAACAACCATGCGGCAAGCAGGGCAGCTACGGTAATTGCAGCTAGAAAATCGAGCCGGAACAAAACCGCAAGGCTTTCTTCAATGGTCGACAGGTTCGCCCAGTCTGCCAGCAGAAGCGGAAGATAAGATAGCGCCAGGGCAAGTCCAAAAGCGAGGATGATCTGAGCTGCACCGCCCAGTAGGCGCAGCCCCGCGCGTCGGACGCGTTTTTCTTTTTCCTCTTCTTCCAACGATGGGTCGAACATCGCTGAGACCCCCGAATAGGTCTCGGATGTCAAAGATGAAAACAAATTAAACACCTTCAGGCGAATAATAGCTACGCCGAATGCAATCACCGCCAATAGTGAAGTGAGTAAAGACCAAGCTGCCACAATAACTTACTTTGCGCTCTCGGGATCGATCTCGCGGTTTTTTTCTCGACGCGCCCTTAATTTGCGGCGGATGGGAAACCACAACACCCCGACAAACAATAGCACCAAACCGATAATCGTCGCAAAGACAGCGATGATCGCACCAGCTCCAACTCCGGGACCGATGTATGCTTCGGCGGGCCCTACTGTCATTAACAACGTCGCGGCGCTCAGCAAAAAAAGGCTCAGCAAGTTGAACGAAGAAACGCAGATGATTTGTGCGGAACTTTTTACTACTTTCTCAATCATCAAAATCTCCCACGCCGCATATGTGCAGCGCCTTGAGGCTTGCTGCTTTTCAGACATGAGTCAACACTTCCGCACATCCTCTCACACTGGCATTGATCGGTTCCTGTCGGGCGCAATGCAGGGCGATATCGCAAATTTAGAGGTCAATAGCGTCAAAAGCCCGAGGTGATGGCCAGATTTCTTCAATAACTTCCGCTATTCAGCTGATTGACCGGTACTAAGCGGATGCATGAGTTTCAGTATATTGCGTCGCCATGGAGCGGCATCAAATCGAGACAGAACTGTTTTCGTTTTAAGTAGAGTGATGCATAGTTAAGCTCTTTGTTTACCGCGCCATCTCTCACAGCCAGTCGAACACCAGCTTTGCTCGATCCGACGTCGCGTTCGTTAGCGTGACGTAGAATTGTGTTTGCCAGGGCACAGTCTGCGGCAACAGCTGCACAAGCTTGCCCATAGCGACAAGCTACGTCGTCAAAACCTCCCATCCAAGCTAGGCGCCCAACCCGCTATTCAACAGCATGACGAAATGGCTCGCGCGCCAAAACAAACAATTCATGATTGACGGAGATAGTTTTCAGCAATCGAGCAAAAGCTTCTCCACCGGCTACGTAAGAAATTGGTTTATTTGAATTTGCGGCCATTCGCAAAATGGAATCGAATGGCCGCTCTGTCCCGCGACTCAGTCGTGGTCACCTCAACGATCGAGCGCTTGCAGCGAATGACAGCTATTCGGGATGCGACCGCAGCATTCTGAGCGGTTGGTGAATGGCAGGAATGGGCCATTGCGGAGGGTCGAGTTCTAAGTTCAACCTCAGATGCTGAATTCTCTCAAAGCATCCAATGCAGTCAGGATGAGAGAGGTCGAGCGTTCGAAAAAGGCCTCCAGCTCGCCGACCAAATATGATAAGCGCACTACAGCGCCGAACAATTTATCCGTTTGGCACGTCGCCCTGCAGCCGATTCAAAAGGCCAGTCTTATGAACAGTTCAGCAATCACGCCTGAGGAGATCATTAAGTTCTGGTTTCCCGAAGGCTCCGCGCCCGATCCGAAGGCGCATTTGGAGTTTTGGGTGTGGCGGATGCGCGGTGGCGCCAATGCTGAAGTTTTGGAGAAATACTCGGAAATCACGCAGTTGGCTGCGGACGGAGAACTTGATTTTTGGGCTGAGACTCCGGAAGGCCGATTTGCGTTGATTATCATCTTGGACCAGTTTCCACGAACCGTTTGGGCTGGTACCGCCGAAGCATTCTCTCAGGACCCGAAAGCCTTGAAACTCTGCCTTGAAGGATTCGAAAACGGACATTTCGATGCGCTTGAAAATGTGTGGTACAAAACCGCGTATAAAATCCCGCTCGAGCATTGCGAATGTCCTGATCATCTTTCCAATTTGGATCGTGCGGTGGCGATTGCAGAGGCCCTTGCAGACGAAGCTCCTGCGCACTTGAAAGAACTGTATGAAAGGGCGCCGCAACAACCGAAACTACACCGCGCGGTCGTGGCAGCTTTTGGTCGTCATCCACACCGGAACGAGGTTCTGGGTCGCCAATCAACCGAAGCTGAACTCGAGTACCTGGCAAAAGGGGATTTCCCACACCAGACAGATCTTGGAAAACAATACAGGGATCTGTTGTAGATACCCGAGATCAGAAGCTTTGAGATGAGGTTTCAGACCTTTCCCCCGACCCAAGATTGCCTTGGAGTCACCAATGTCTCGCCTCAAAAACAAAGCTATTTGAGGTTCTTCTGCGCGATGACAGTTTAGGATGTATTTGGACATTCACGGAGATTGATCATGACCCGCGCCGGGATTGGGTTCGCGATTATACTGGTGGCCGCTACGGCGCTCTGGTTTTTGAGGGGAACTCAACCCACTTACCAACCCACCGTTGACCCGCGCGCATTTGTTCAATTTGCCTTTGAAGGTGATCTACAGAACCTCGCACCGGTGTCGGTCGATGTCTCGATGCAAGACGGAACTTCGGCCTTCGGGCCTGGTCCAACGGGGCGATCTTTTTTTGCACAAGGTGACGGTGGCGCGTTGGTCATCGAAACCGCAGAGCTGGGCAATCTGGTCGACGTTGTTGAGATTGCGTTCGATTTCCGTCTCGAAGATTGGACCAATCCAAACGAAACAAGTGCAGCTGTGCAGACAATGGTTGTTGTTTCCGGGCGGAGTAACGGAAAGCTTCGGCACCTGCCAGCCGATGTAGCGGTGCACGCTCAGCCGGAATTCAGAGTGAGTTTCGAGGGCGCGGAGGGTGAAAAGGCCCACATTGCCGTCACCCTTGATGGTGCGCTGGAACAGTGGCGCCAAGTCCGCATCATAGCTGATCAGACCGCGAACCAAACTGATGTCCTGCTGGACAACGTGTCCATTGGAAACGTCGACTTTGTGCCTGTGGTCATCAGCGATGGCATTGACACAATCAAACTTGGGACATGGTACCGTCAGAACCAAGCTTTTCGTGGTCAGTTGGACAATCTCGTTATTCGTGATGCAAGCGGAGCGTAAGTCCGCGCACGATAAACAGGGGCTCGCGCTGATTGGCTTGGTTCGGATTCCGGGCTTGCGCGCCTGTTCTTTTTTCTACGCAATCCGTGATTTATTACGTCTTAAGCGCTTTGAAACCGATGCCCTCGTGTCTTTGCCCCCTAAAATTGGGCCACTACTTTGGCCGAGAAGGGGGAACAAGGG